>NZ_ATXG01000001.1 GCF_000421565.1 Agromyces subbeticus DSM 16689
CTCGAGCAGGTGCTGCCACCCGCCCTCCGGCGGCGCATCGAGGCGCTGCAGTCGCACGCGGCCGTCGGCGTCGGCGGCCCCGGTTCCGCACGCTCGGGTCGGCCGGCACCCGAGATCGACACCGATTTGCTCGGCCTGCTCGCGCTCGGGTGCCGCGACTCCGAGCGGCTGCGCTTCACGTACACGGATGCCGCGGGCGAGTCGTCGTCGCGAGTGGTCGAGCCGTACCGGCTCGTGCCGGTCGCCCGCCGCTGGTACCTGCTCGCGTGGGACCGGCAGCGCGACGACTGGCGCACCTTCCGCCTCGACCGCATCAGCGACCTGTTCCAGACACGGGTGCAGTTCGAGCCCCGGCCGATGACCGATGAGCAGGCGCGCGACCGTGTCGAGACCGCACTGCGCTGGCGGAGCCGCAACGTCACGGCACGGGCGATCGTCGACCTGCCGCGCGCCTCGCTCGCCGAGCACCTCGGCTGGTACGGCCGGGAGCTTGTCGCGATCGATGCCGAGACGTGCGCCTGGCCACTCGAGGCCGAGACCGCTGAAGCGCTGACGATGGCACTGATCTGGATCCCGCGCGGCGTGAGTTACCGACTCGATGCGTCTCCCGAGGTGCTCGAACTCGTCGCCGCGATGGGCGAGCGGATCGCCGCGGCATCCGTCAGGGCGTAGCTCGCCGGTCGCCCGTGCTCGGCTACTCCGTGCGCGGCAAGGTCCCGATCTCGGCGCCCGACTTGTCGAAGACGGTGAGGGTGTCGCCCGAGATCGTGCCGGTCGCGAGGTTCGAGAGCCATGTGTCGACGTCTTGGCACATCATGCGGGTCGAGGCGACGTCGGCGAAGGCGATCGGGCTGCCATCGGCGTGATCTCCTGTGTGCTCGTCCGCGTTCCACGAGCCCGTCAGGCGGTTGCAGCCGTCGGTGCCGGTCAGCTTGCCGTCGGCCGACAGCACGAGCGAGGGCTCGCTCGTCATCGAGGTGTCGCCCCACGTGCCAGCGGGGTCGGCCGCTGCCGGGGAATCCGGGCCGGCGTTGCCCGCGCATGCCGCGAGCACCGTGGTAGCGAGCACGATCATTCCGACGGCGGCCCAGCGATGCATCGTTCGCGACATGGGCACAGCGTACCCAGCCGCTCGTTCACCGGCCCGAAGGCGTGGCCGTTGCGCGCGCCGCGCGAGCGAGCGCATCGCGGCAGGCGACGACCGCCGGCCGGGCCGCTGCGGCGTGCCGGGTCGAGGTGAAGACCTCGCGCTCGGGGTGCCCCGGCAGGTCGACGAGGGTCACGCTCGGCGTCTCGCCCGCCCACACGAGGTCGGGCAGCAGACCCACCGCGTTGCCCGACCGGATCAGCCGGATGTGCGCCATCAGGTCGGCCGTCTCGAAGCGTACGTCGGGCTCGAAACCGGCCTCGCGGCAGAGCTGCTCGGCCCAGTCGCGCGATGCCGTGCCCTCGGGTTCGAGTACCCAGGGCATCGTCGCGGCGGCCAGCAGCGAGGTCTCGATACGCTCGCTGGCGCTCGCTACTCGACCGGCGGGGGTGGCGCGTCGCGACGACGGATGGGGCGGCAGGGCGAGCCGGATGGTGTCGGCGACGAGGTGCACGCGGTCGAGCTCGTCGCGGTGCGCACGGGTGTGGGCGGGATACTGCTCGGCGATCACGAGGTCGAAGTCGCGCGCCGAGACCTCGAAGAGCCCGACATCGGGCTCGCGCTCGGTGACCTCGACCCGCAGTGCGGGGTGCTCGGCGCGCAACAGGGTGAGCGCCTGCGGCACCACGGCATGCGCCGCCGACTGGAACACCGCGATGCGCACCGTGCCGCCGACCGTCGTGAGCGACCGCGCCACCTCGGACTCGGCCTCTTCGAGCCGGTCGAGCACGGCGCGGGCGTGGCCGACGAGCACTTCGGCCTGCGGGGTCAGCTGCACCCGGCGCCCGACCTGCACGAGCAACGGCACCCCGGCCTCGCGCTCGAGTTGGCTGAGCTGCTGCGACACCGAAGACGGGCTGTACGAGAGCGCTTCGGCGACCGACGAGAGGGTGCCACGATCGCTCAGTTCGACGAGCAGTCGCAGGCGTCGTACGTCGAGCATGGGCACCTCCGCGGCATCCGCTGATCTTTCGGTTCTTCCGAACAGTATCGTTCAGATTCATTCGCTTTACCGAACGGATGTCCCCGGCGCATACTGAACCCGACAGGCGCGCTTCCCCGGCGCGCACGAAGCAAAGGACAGTACCCTCGTGACCATGTCGAACGCCGCCACGGACGCCCGGCCGAACACCGATCACGTCGTCGCCCTCGTGCGCCGCTGGCTCGCCGAGAGCGCTGAGCACCCCGTCGATCCCGCCGCCGAGCGGCTCGCCGGCGTGCTGAAAGACCCCCGTGGCCTCGACTTCACCGTCGGGTTCGTCGACGGGGTCATGCGGCCCGAAGACCTCGGCGTGGCCGGGCGCAACCTCGAGCAGGTCGCGAAGCTCACGCCGAAGTTCCTGCCGTGGTATCTGAAGGCCGCGATCCGGGTCGGAGGCGTGGTCGCGCCGGTGCTGCCGTGGATCGTGATTCCGATCGCGCGCCGGGTGCTGCGCGCGATGGTCGGCCACCTCGTGCTCGACGCCACGCCCGACAAGCTCGGCCCCGCCATCGCGACCCTGCGCGAGTCGGGCAACCGGCTGAACCTCAACCTGCTCGGCGAGGCCGTGCTCGGCGAGGAGGAAGCCGACCGTCGCCTCTCGGGCACCTTCGAGTTCCTCGCCCGCGACGACGTCGACTACGTGTCGATCAAGGTCTCGAGCGTCGTCAGCCAGCTGTCGATGTGGTCGTTCGACGAGGCCGTCGCCAAGGTCGTCGCGAAGCTCACGCCGCTCTACGAGCTCGCCGCCAAGAGCCGCACGCCGAAGTTCATCAACCTCGACATGGAGGAGTACCGCGACCTCGACCTGACGATCGCGGTCTTCACGACCCTGCTCGACCAGCCGCAGCTCCGCGGCCTCGAGGCCGGCATCGTGCTGCAGACCTACCTGCCCGACGCGCTCGGTGCGATGCAGGAGCTCACGGCCTGGGCGAAGAACCGCCGCGCGGCCGACGGTGCGCCGATCAAGGTGCGCGTCGTCAAGGGCGCGAACCTCGCCATGGAGCACGTCGACGCGGCCGTGCACGGCTGGCCGCTCGCGACCTACGACTCCAAGCAGGACTCCGACACGAACTACAAGCGCGTGCTCGACTGGTCGATGACCCCCGAGCGCACCGATGCCGTCAAGCTCGGCGTCGCCGGCCACAACCTCTTCGACGTCGCCCACGCGTGGCTCACCGCGCGCGAGCGCGGGGTCGAGTCGCGCGTCGAGTTCGAGATGCTGCTCGGCATGGCGACCGGCCAGGCCGAGGCCGTGCGCCGCGACGTCGGCAACCTGCTGCTCTATACGCCGGTCGTCAACCCGAGCGAGTTCGACGTTGCGATCGCCTACCTCATCCGCCGGCTCGAAGAGAACGCGAGCCAAGACAACTTCATGTCGGCCGTGTTCGAGCTGAGCTCGAGCGAACCCCTATTCCAACGCGAGCAGGCGCGCTACCTGGCGTCGCTCGCCGAACTCGAGACGCCCGTCGCGACGGCACCCGCGCCGAACCGCACGCAGAACCGGCGCACCGAATGGAACGACGAGGCGCTCGCCGCCGCGATGAACGTGCCCGACGCGCCCGCACCCGGCACGGAGCACGAGCACGACCCGTCGCTCACGAGCGTCGTGCTCGGCATCACTCGCGGCTCCGTCGGCGACGATGCATCCGAACTGACGGATGCTGCGGCATCCGCTGACCGCTCGACGACGGGCCTCGGTGGCCCGGGCGCGACGCCCGGCTTCCGCAACGAACCCGACACCGACCCGGCTCTCGCGGCGAACCGCGAGTGGGGCCGTCGCATTCTCGAGCGGGTGCCCACCTCGCGGCTCGGTGTCGACACGATCGCCGCGGCACGCATCGACGACGCCGCGACCCTCGAGCGGGCCATCCAGACGGTCGCCGCTCGTGGCCGGGCCTGGGGCGAGCTTCCCGGTGCCGAGCGCGCCGCCGTGCTGCACCGCGCCGGCTACGCGCTCGCCGCGAACCGCGACCGCCTGATCGAGGTCATGGCGGCCGAGACGGGCAAGACGATCGCCGAGTCCGACCCCGAGATCAGCGAGGCGATCGACTTCGCCCACTACTACGCCGAGCGCGCCCGCGAGCTCGACCACGTGCAGGGCGCGATCTTCGTGCCGTCGCGCCTGACGGTCGTCACCCCGCCCTGGAACTTCCCGGTCGCGATCCCCGCCGGCGGCGTGCTCTCCGCGCTCGCCGCGGGCTCGGGCGTCATCATCAAGCCCGCGAAGCTCGCCCAGCGCTCGGGCGCCGTCATGGTCGAGGCGCTGTGGGAGGCCGGCATCCCGCGCGAGCTGCTCACCCTCGTCGACATCGGCGAGCGCGAACTCGGCCGCGAGCTGGTCTCGCACCCGGCCGTCGACCGGGTCATCCTCACCGGCGCGTACGAGACGGCGCAGCTGTTCCGGTCGTTCCGCAACGACCTGCCGCTGCTCGCCGAGACGAGCGGCAAGAACGCGATCATCGTCACCCCGTCGGCCGACCTCGACCTCGCGGCATCCGACGTCGTGAAGAGCGCCTTCGGGCACGCGGGCCAGAAGTGCTCGGCCGCCTCGCTCGTGATCCTCGTGGGCTCGGTCGCGAAGTCCGAGCGGTTCCGCCGCCAGCTCGTCGACGCGGCCACCTCGTTGTGGGTCGGCTGGCCCGAGCAGGCGACGAGCCAGATGGGCCCGATCGTCGAGCCCGCGAACGGCAAGCTGCTGCACGCGCTCACCCAGCTCGGCATCGGCGAGGAGTGGCTCGTCGAGCCCAAGCGCCTCGACGACAGCGGCCGGCTCTGGTCGCCCGGCATCCGCACCGGCGTCGCGCCCGGCTCCTACTTCCACCTCACGGAGTTCTTCGGCCCCGTGCTAGGCGTGATGCACGCGAAGGACCTCGACGAGGCGATCCGCCTGCAGAACGCCGTCGATTACGGCCTCACCGCGGGCCTGCACTCGCTCGACCCCGACGAGCTCGCGACCTGGTTCGACCGGGTCGAAGCGGGCAACCTCTACGTCAACCGCGGCATCACCGGCGCGATCGTGCAGCGTCAGCCGTTCGGCGGCTGGAAGCGCTCGGCCGTCGGCGCCGGCGCGAAGGCGGGTGGGCCCAACTATCTCTTCGGCCTGGGGGAGTGGCTGCCGCAGCACGGCACCTCGTCGAGCACGCTGCACCTGCGCGGGCTCGAGAAGCGGGTCGCCGAGCTCATCGAGGCCTCGCAATCAGCGCTCGACTACGAGTCGTTCGACGTGCTGCGCCGGTCTGCCCTCTCCGACGAACTCGCGTGGGCCGAGGAGTACGGCGTCGTGAAGGACGTCTCGGGCGTCGGCGCCGAGCGCAACCTCTTCCGCTACCGCTCGCTGCCCGTGACCGTGCGTATCGGCCAGCAGGCGACGCTCGCCGAGGGGCTGCGGGTCATCGCGGCCGGGTTGCTCGCGAAGTCGGCGCTGTCGGTCTCGACGGCGGTCGAGCTGCCGAAAGGCGTGCGCACCCTGCTCGCGGCGCGCGACATCCGCATCGTGCGCGAAGACGACGCCGCGTGGCTCGCGCGTGCCGCGAAGCGCGGCATGTCGACCCCTCGCGTGAGACTCGTGGGCGGCGGGGCATCCGCTCTCGCAGAGGCGCTCGGCGGCACGCCGGATGTCGCAGTGTGGTCGCACCCCGTGACACCCTCGGGTCGCGTGGAGCTGCTGCCGTTCCTGCACGAGCAGGCGATCTCGATCACGAACCACCGCTTCGGCAACCCGACGACGATCTCCGACGGGGTCATCTGAGGCGACTTCGCCGGTCGAGTAGGCCGCCCGCGGCCGTATCGAGACCCTTTGAACTGGGTCTCGATTCGCTCGCTGGCGCTCGCTACTCGACCGGCGGTGGCACGGCGCGGCCGCGATTGCGGCGACGGATGCCCCGTGGGGCGCGCCCGCCGACGAACGAGCGCGCCGAGTCGACGATGAAGCCCTGGCGCAGTGCCTCGCGGCCGATGAGCATGCGGAAGCCCATCTCGTCGCGGTTCGTGAGCGTCACTTCAGCGGTCATCGTGCGGTCGAGGAGCACGACGTGCATGAGCACGACGATGCGCTCTTCGGTGTGACCCGACGAGCTGCGCACCGAGCGGCGGTCGTGCACGGGGCACTCGACGACGACGGCGTCTTCGTCGGAGTTCTGCCACGGGTGCACGCCGAACCGCACGCTCGGCACGTCGTCGCGGCGAAGCTCTTCGAGGTCGAACGCGTGCAACGACGAGGTGCGCGCACCGGTGTCGAGCTTCGCCTTGATCCACGGCACCCCGGCTCCGGGCAGGCTCACCCATTCGCGCCATCCCGCGATGGTGTTTGAATAGACGGGCTCTCCCACTCGACCATCTTTGCAGGGGCTGACGATGAAACTTGCGATCCTCTCGCGCGCCCCTCAGGCGTACTCCACCCAGCGGCTTCGCACGGCCGCACAGCAGCGGGGGCACGAGGTGAAGGTGCTCGACACCCTGCGCTTCGCGATCGACCTGTCGGGGCCAGAGCCCGACCTGCAGTACCGCGGCCGGCGGCTCTCCGACTACGACGCGATCCTGCCGCGCATCGGCAACTCGGTCACGTACTTCGGCACCGCCGTCGTGCGGCAGTTCGAGCAGATGGACGTCTACACGCCCAACACCGCCAACGGCATCACGAACTCGCGCGACAAGCTGCGGGCCAACCAGATCCTCTCGCGCCACAACATCGGCATGCCCGCCACGGCGTTCGTGCGCAATCGCGCCGACGTGCGCCCCGCGATCGAGCGGGTCGGCGGCGCGCCCGTCGTCATCAAGCTGCTCGAGGGCACGCAGGGCATCGGCGTCATCCTCGCCCCCGAGGTCAAGGTCGCCGAGGCGATCATCGAGACCCTGCACTCGACGAAGCAGAACGTGCTGATCCAGCGCTTCATCAAAGAGAGCCGCGGCCGCGACATCCGTGCCCTCGTCGTCGGCGACCGGGTCGTCGCCGCGATGCGTCGCAGCGCGAGCGGCGACGAGTTCCGCTCGAACGTGCACCGCGGGGGCACCGTCGAGTCCGTCGAGCTGACGCCCGAGTACGAGCAGGCGGCGGTGCGCTCGGCGCAGATCATGGGCCTGCGGGTGGCGGGCGTCGACATGCTCGAGGGTGACGGCGGCCCCCTCGTGATGGAGGTCAACTCCTCGCCGGGGCTGCAGGGCATCGAATCGGCCACGAAGCTCGACGTCGCGGGCGCGATCATCGACCACATCGCGAACCAGGTGGGCTTTCCCGAGATCGACGTGCGCCAGCGGCTCACCGTGTCGACTGGCTACGGCGTGGCCGAGCTCGTCGTGCACGGCAACGCCGACCTCGTGGGCACGACGCTCGGCGACTCCGGCCTCTGGGAGCGCGACATCACGGTGCTCACGCTGCACCGCGGCACGACCGTCATCCCGAACCCGCGCAAGGGCGTGGTGCTCGAGGGCGAAGACCGCCTGCTCTGCTTCGGCAAGCTCGAAGAGATGCGATCGATGATCCCCGAGCGCCGCCGTCGCCGGGCGAAGGTGCGCAAGCTGCCGAAGCAGCCGATTCCCGACGAGTGAGGGCGGCCCGACGCCGCGAACGGCGGTCGGATCAGGTGCCGGGCCGCAGGGCGGCGCGCACGATCGCGAGCGCGTGTTCGGCGTCGAGGCCGAGCTGCGCGATGCGTTCGGCGTAGGCGGATGCCGCGAGCTGCGCCTGCTGCTCGGTCGGGTCCCCGGTCGCCGAGACGAACGAGCCGTTGCGCCCGCGCGTCTCGATGACGCCGTCGCGCTCGAGCTCGCGGTAGGCGCGCGCCACCGTGTTGGCGGCGAGGCCGAGCTCGGTCGCGAGCGTGCGCACGGGCGGCAGCCGCACGCCGGCCACGAGCGTGCCGGCGCGCACGCCGTCGATCACGGCCCGACGCAACTGCTCATACGGCGGAACGGATGACTCGGGGTCGAGTTCGAGCAGCATCATGCGCCCTCGGGCGAGGGCGCCGGTGGCGCCACGGCCGCCGAACCGTATGCGGGTGGCTTCGTCTCGGCGTACTGCGCCGGCCAGAGGCGCTTGAGGTAGTAGCGAGCCGGCTCCATCGCGATCGAGACGATGGCGACGACCATCAGCGCGATCAGCGTGGCGTATGTGATGACGCTCCCGACGACCTGCCCGATCGTGCTTGCGAACGCCGGCAAGTCGGGAATGGCGAAGATCGATGCGACGACGGTGATGCCGCCGGCCATGAGCGGAACCGAGACGAGGTCGCGGAGCGTCTGGGCGCGCAACGCGTCGTCCCAGCGGAGCAGCTGCTCGCTCACGGCAGGCTGCGGTCGCGACACGAGTGCCGACGAGACCCACTCGGCGCCGGCCAGCGCTGCGATCGCTGCGGCGGCCGTGACGCCGATGAACAGTCGGGTTTCCGGGGGAGTCGGCATGATGGCGGCGGCGACGGCCAGCAGCCCACCGAAGCCCACGAAGATGCGAGCCCCGACACGCTCGATCGGCGCGACGTAGTCGGCCACGGTCGGTCGAGGCAGGCGTGCGATGCGGGCACCGTGGCGCTGCACCTCGGGCGGTGCGGGCAGGATCGAGATCGCAGTGCCGATGCCCCGCCCGGCGAGCACGAGCCCGGCGAGCACGAGCCCGGAGACCGGCGAGACGGTCGCACCCCATGCGTGTTGGGCGGTCAGAGCGCCGTTCAGCACGAGCAGCACGCCGATGCCGGCTGCCACGACCATTCCGAGTGCACCCCAACCCGCACGGATTCGGAGCCGCGCGGCGATCGTGCGTTCGAGCTCGACATCGCCGTCGAGAGGCAGCCCGACAGTGCGTGCGAAGCGTCCGATGCTCGAGGGCCGTGACATCCACAGCGGAGTGGCGGCGCCGATGACGACGAAGGCCGTCAGCATGCCGAGCAGAGACCATTCGGCCGATTCGAGGGACATGCTGTTAATGTATTACTACAAACCTGCGCCGTCAAGCTCGAGCGCCTCTTCGCCCGATGACCGGGTCAGTCGCGGTTGCGGTTGACCAGGCGCGAGAGCACGATCGCGCTGCGGGTGTGGTCGACGTTCGGGGCCACGCGCACCCGCTCGAGCGCGTCCTCGAGCGAGGCGATGTCGCGGGCTCGCATGTGCACGATGGCGTCGGCGCTGCCGGTCACCGTGCCCGCGTAGACGACCTCTGGCACGCCCTGCAGGATGCGCTGCAACTCGTCGGGCGCAACGGTTCCGCGGCAGAACAGCTCGACGTAGGCCTCGGTCGACATGCCGTCGACGGCGGGGTCGACCTGGATGGTGAACGAGCGGATGACACCGTCGGCGACCAAGCGGTCGACGCGCCGCTTGACGGCCGAAGCGGAGAGGCCCACCGACGACCCGATGTCGCCGTACCCGGCACGGGAGTTCTGCCGCAGCAGGTCGAGGATGGCGCGGTCGAGGTTGTCCATCCTCGGATTGTATGTCGATCGGTTGCGTCGAGGCGCGATATGACGCAGTTTTCATGCGCCCCTTGACGCAGATGATCCGTTGTGCGTGCCTGAGCGGCCCGTGCCGGGTGCACCGCAGCACGCGGGCGGCAGCCTGACATGGAGGCGGCCTCGCGCCGCGGCGTCCGCTCGACGATACGCGCCTGAAACGCGCCGCCCATAGGCTGAGCGGATGTCTCTCCATACCCCCGTGCGTCTCGGTGTGCAGGTGCAGCCCCAGCACGCGCAGTACACCGCCATTCGCGACACCGTGCTTCGCCTCGAAGACCTCGGCGTCGACATCGTCTTCAACTGGGACCACTTCTTTCCGCTCAGCGGCGACCGCGAGGGCCTGCATTTCGAGGCCTGGACGATGCTCGGTGCGTGGGCCGAGCAGACCGAGCGCGTCGAGTTCGGCTCGCTCGTCAGCTGCAACTCGTATCGAAACGCCGACCTGCAGGCCGACATGGCCCGCACGATCGACCACATCAGCGCGAAGGGCGGCACCGGGCGCTTCATCTTCGGCACGGGCGCGGGCTGGTTCGAGCGCGACTACGACGAGTACGGCTACG
This sequence comes from Agromyces subbeticus DSM 16689, assembly GCF_000421565.1. Lineage (GTDB taxonomy): Bacteria > Actinomycetota > Actinomycetes > Actinomycetales > Microbacteriaceae > Agromyces > Agromyces subbeticus. The sequence goes on from NZ_ATXG01000001.1 coordinate 10,129, forward strand.
AGTTCGGCACCCCGGGTTCACGGCTCAGGGCGCTCGCCGGGGCGCTGCCTCGCATCGAGGAGCGCTGGCAGAAGCTCAACCCGGCGCCGACGCGCGACATCCCGATCATGATCGGCGGCAAGGGCGAGCAGAAGACGCTGCGCATCGTCGCCGAGCACGCCGACATCTGGCACTCCTTCGTCGAGCCCACCGAGCTGGCGCACAAGCTCGACGTTCTTCGGCGTTGGGGCGACGAGGTCGGGCGGGATGTCTCGGAGATCACCGTCTCGAACGAGCTCGACCGCAGCGGCGTCGACGTCGAGCACGCCGACGCCCTCTTCGCGGCCGGCGTGCGTCTCTTCACGATCGGAATCGGCGGGCCCGACTACTCGCTCGACGCGGTGAAGCGCTGGCTCGCCTGGCGGGACGCGAAGAACGGCTGAGCGCTCACTGCGAGCCGGTTGCGCAGCCGCCGGCTGCGCAACCGCGGGCCACTCAACCGGCGGCCGACACGATCAATGTTCCGTCGGCCTGCCAGATCACGTCGAAGGTCGGGGTCGCGCCGCTGCTCGACCAGCCCACGTTCAGTCCGTCATGCGGGAACCGGCCGTCTGACGTGCAGGTCGCTGCTCCGCCGAGGTCGCCGCCCATCGTGAGGATGAGGCAGTACTCGGAGTCATCGCGGCCGGCGAAGACGCGCGAGCCATCGGAGCGAGTCGCGAGCAGACGGGTCTCGATCGCACCGTTGCCGAAGTCGGGAACCAGGGTGGCCGGAGGCACGTCGGCGTCCGTCGCGGGCCGAAGGAACACCGCAGCGGCGGCCGACCCCGCTGCAACCGGCTGTGATGCCAGGAACTCGGCTTGCGTGCGCGGGCCCGGGAAGGGCGTTGCCGAGGCTGCGGTCTCGGACGCGGCGCGATCGGCGTCGGCCGCGGCCTCACGCGCGCCCAGTTGCCAGCCCGCGAGCACACCGATCACGAGTGCCGCGGCGGCCGCGATGATCGCGCGGCGAACCCACGACGGGCGCTCGACGGCGGGGCCCTCGGTGAAGTCGGCAGCACTGCCGGCGGTCGTGCCGGCGGATGCGTCGACGGATGTGCCCGCGGATGCATCGCCGGGCATGCTCGTCGACGGGCGAACCGGGCTGAGCTCACCGGTTCCGTCCGTCTCCGCAGGCTGCCCGGGTGAGGTCAGCGCGACCAACTCGCGGGCGGCCTCGGCGCGCTCCGAGTCGGAGGCGCCGGTGCCGGTGCCGTAGACGATGCGCTGCAGGTGGGCGAGCCGATCGCTCTCGGGCTTCACTGCTCGTTCTCCGGGTCGTATTCGGGGGTCGGCGGGGTCTCCTGCCGCGAGCCCATCTCGCCGAGCTTGACGGTGCCGTTCGGACGCCAGTGCACGACGGCCTGTGCCGCTGCAGCCTCGTTCCACGCGATGACCCTGAGGCCGCTGCTGTCGACCATCCCGAGAGAACTGCAGGTCGGCGTTCCGTTCATGATCCCCGCTGGGGCGGGGTAGAGGGCGATCAGGCAGATCTCGGCACCCCGCGTCGCGCCGTAGACGAGAAGCCCGTCGGGTCGGGAGAGCAGCAGACGCACGCTTGCGGCATCGAGTTCGAACGTCGCCGCCCAAGCCGGATCGAGCAGGTCTGCGTCGGTCGCGGCACGGTCGAACACCGCTGTCATGGGCGCATCCACCACCTCCACCATGCCGCCGGCAGCCTCATCGTCTGAGGAGATGTCCGGCGGCAGTGCCGGCGCGGTTGCCGTCAGCGGAGCCTCCGAAGGCGTCGGGTCCGTCGCCGACGCCGCCGGCCCGCCGAGCTGCCAGCCGATGGCGAGGCCGACCGCGAGCGCGGCTGCCGCGGCGCCGATCACCCAGCGCAGCTCGTGAGTGCGCGGCCTGCTCGACGGCGCCGCCTGTACACGAGCTGCCGATGCCATCGAGGTCGCCGCAGTCCTCGACCCATCGGCGGCCTCGCCGGCGATGACCGGTTGCTGGTCGGGTGCGGCCGACTGCAGACTCGCGAGCTCGGCAGCGGCCCCGGCACGTTCCGACGCCGACGAGCCGGGGCCGTAGAGGCGTTGCTGCAGCCGTGCGATGCGCTCGTCTCGGCCGACCTCATCGTCGTGCGCAGACTCCGCCATGCCGGCCCCTGTCGTTCGTCCGGCGGATCGCGATCGAGACGGCGATCCGGTCGGTCTTCAGGATGCCTCAGTCGATCGTCAGCGGCAACTCCCGCCGAAGACGCTCGAGTCGCGACATCCGCCGGCCTTCCCTCGCACGAAAACGGTGCGCAGACGGCGAACGAGCACGAAAGTTGCGCTCGACGCCGCCAACCGTGCCGCGATTCCGTCCACACTGGAAGAGGCGTCTCGACGGCGGCGAAACCCGAACGTCGTCGTCGGGGCTCGGGAGAGCGACCTGGTCCGCCGGTTTGCACTCAGCGGATGCCGCGAGCCTCGGCCCGCGGCATCCGCTCAACTCTCGAAGGAGTGAGATGTCGACGGTGGTCGAGACCGGCGAGCAGCCCGGCGAACGCCCTGCGCAGCAGCCCGGCACGAGGCCCGAGCGGCGTGCCACCGGCCGTAGCGTGCTGATGTGCCGCCCAGAGCACTTCACCGTGGCGTATCGCATCAACCCGTGGATGAATCCCGCGATGCCGACGAACACGAGCCTCGCGCTCGCGCAGTGGCAGGTGCTCTACGACACCTACGAGCGCCTGGGCTACGAGATCGAGCTCATCGACCCGATCACGGGGCTGCCCGACATGGTCTACGCCGCGAACGGCGGGTTCGTCATCGACGGCATCGCCTACGGCGCGAGCTTCACACACCCCGAACGGCAGCCCGAAGGCCCGGCCTACATGCAGTGGTTCGCGGAGGCCGGCTTCGACGTGCGCGAGCCGGTCGAGGTCAACGAGGGCGAGGGCGACTTCCTGCTGGTCGGCGACACGATCCTCGCCGGCACCGGGTTTCGCAGCCACTCGCGCTCGCACGATGAACTCACCAAGATCTTCGGGCGCGAGGTCGTGACGCTCCGCCTCGTGAACCCGAGCTTCTACCACCTCGACACCGCGGTCGCCGTGCTCGATGCCACGCCCGGTCAAGAGCACATCGCCTACCTGCCGAGCGCGTTCGACGAGGCATCCGTCGCCCTGCTTCGCGAGCGTTACCCCGACGCGATCATCGCCACCGAGACGGATGCCGCGGTGCTCGGCCTCAACGCGTTCAGCGACGGCCGCAATGTGGTGATCGCGTCGCGCGCGGCCGACTTCTCGCGGCAGTTGCGCGAGCACGGCTACCACCCGATCGGCGTCGACCTCTCCGAGCTGCTGCTCGGCGGCGGCGGCGTCAAGTGCTGCACCTTGGAGTTGCGCCGATGAACACGAACACGTCAACGATCACGACGGCCGCCGCCGCGACCGCGCCCGAGACGGTCGCAGAGACCGCAAGCGAGGCCGCCATCGCGATCGAGTCAGAGCACGCTGCGCACAACTACCACCCGCTGCCGGTCGTCGTGGCGTCGGGCGAAGGCGCTTGGGTGACGGATGTCGAGGGGCGCCGGTATCTCGACTGCCTCGCCGCCTACTCGGCCGTGAACTTCGGCCACGGCAACGCGAGGCTCGTCGAGGCGGCGCGCGAGCAGCTCGGGCGCATCACCCTGACGAGCCGCGCGTTTCACAATGACCGGCTCGGGCCGTTCGTCACCGAGCTCGCGGCGCTCTGCGGCAAGCAGATGGTGCTGCCGATGAACACGGGCGCCGAGGCCGTCGAGTCGGGCATCAAGGTCGCGCGCGCGTGGGGCTACCGCGTGAAGGGCGTGGCAGCGGATGCCGCGAACATCGTCGTCATGGCCGGCAACTTCCACGGCCGCACGACGACCATCGTCTCGTTCAGCGACGACCCCGACGCGCGAACGGACTTCGGGCCGTTCACCCCGGGCTTCCGCACCGTGCCCTACGGCGATGCCGCCGCCCTCGAGACCGCCATCGACGAGAACACGGTCGCCGTGCTGCTCGAGCCGATCCAGGGCGAGGCCGGCATCGTCGTGCCGCCGCCCGGCTACCTGCCCGCGGTGCGAGGCATCTGCACCGACCGAAACGTGCTCATGATCGCCGACGAGATCCAGTCGGGGCTCGGCCGGGTCGGCGCGACGTTCGCGTGCGACCTCGTCGGCGTCGTGCCCGACCTCTACCTGCTGGGCAAGGCGCTCGGCGGCGGCATCGTTCCCGTCTCGGCGGTCGTCGGCGACCGAGACGTGCTCGGTGTGCTGCAGCCGGGCGAGCACGGCTCGACGTTCGGCGGCAACCCGCTCGCGGCGGCCGTGGGGCTCGAGGTAGTGCGCATGCTCGCGACGGGCGAGCCGCAGCAGCGCGCACGCGAACTCGGCGCGCACCTGCATGAGCGCCTGCTCGCGCTGCTCGGCCGTGGGGTCGTCGCCGTGCGGGGTGCCGGGCTCTGGGCCGGCATCGATATCGACCCCGCGCTCGCGAGTGGCCGCGAAGTCTGCGAGGCGCTCATGCGTCGCGGTGTGCTCGCGAAGGACACGCACGGCTCGACGATTCGGCTCGCGCCGCCGATCGTCGTCGAGCAGGCTGACCTCGACTGGGCCGTCGAGCAGCTCGAGGCGGTGCTCGGCGAGTTCGCCGTGCGGGAGTAGCCCCTTCCGGTTCGGCAGCTTCCCGCCGAACGGCGGTGTCGGCGCAGAAGCTGCGGTCGTATCATCGGCGCTATGGACACTTCAGCTGGCCCTCACATCCTTCGTGCGGGTAAGGGTGACGTCACCGTCGAGCCGGGAATGCTCGATCGATACCTCCTCGAGAGCGCGGCCTCCGGAGGCAGCATCGCGCTCGTCGAGCACGTGCTCGACCCGAAGGTGCTGGCTGCCCCGATTCACCGGCACAGCCGCGAAGACGAATACTCGTTCGTGCTGGCGGGCACGCTCGGGGTGATCGAAGAGGGAGTCGAGATCACGGCGTCGCCGGGCGACCTGGTCACCAAGCTGCGCGGACGCTGGCACACCTTCTGGAACGCGGGCGACGACGAGCTCCGCGTGCTCGAGATCATCGTGCCGGGCGGCCTCGAGGCGATGTTCCGTCGATTCGGCGAGCCCGGCGGCGAGTACTCACCAGACACGCTTCCCGCGCTCGCGGCCGAGTACGGCGCTGACGTGGACTTCGAGGCGACGATGCCGCTGGTCGAGCGGCACGGGCTGGTGTTCTAGCGGGGGCCGCTCAGTCGCCCGTCACCGTGATCGCGCCGTTCGACGTCGCGAGGTCGAGCAGGAACTCGCCGGCGGCATCCTCGGCGATCTCGACGTCGACCGAGCCGTTCGACGTGTCGGTCGCCACTCGGTAGCCGGCACCGTCGGTCGGCACCGCGAGTTCGATCGCCCCGTTCGACGTGCGGGCGTCGACGTCTTGCGGCGTCGAGAGCAGCAGGTCGATGGCGCCGTTCGACGTTCTCGCCCGCACGCCCGTGCCGGCGAGGTCGCGGCCCTCGATGCGCCCGTTGCTCGTCTCGGCGTCGATGCCGCCCGTCACGTCGTCGAGTTCGACCCGGCCGTTGTTCGTCGAGACCTCGACGGCGTTCACCCCGGTGAGCTCGATCGAGCCGTTCGAGGTCGACCCGCGCACGTCGACACCGACCGGGAGCTCGATCGTGTAGTCGACGGTGCAGTTGCGACCGCAGCCGCTGAGCACGAGCACGTCGCCATCGACCTCGTGGGTCTCGCGCTCCGTTCGCTCGCCCCGGTACGAGACGGTGCGCGAGAGCTCGATGCCGGTCGCCCCTTCGACGCCGCGCACCGTGACGCTGCCGCCCGGCTCATCGATCTCGATGGTGCTCACCTGGTCGCTCAGGGTTGCGTCGTCGCTGAATCGTTCGGGCGGGGAGAGGAACGCGCAGCCGCTCAGCACCGCGGCGGTCGCCACGGCGATCGTTCCGGCGAGAACGGCGCGTGCCGTTCGTCTCGCACCGGCTGATCCGCGCGGTCGTGTGGCAGCCATGCGCAATTCAATCTCCCCTGTCGAAGAGCCCGGCACCTCGCCAGCCTCTCATTCGAGACTATCCATCGCGTTGCTCGCGGCGCCGTGGGGAAAACCCCCGCATGACCGTTCGCACACGCGTGAGCGGATGCCGCAGCATCCGCTCACTCTGCCGGAGTCGTGCTGCAAGCCCTACTTCACGAGGAAGGCGAGCAGCGCTTCGTTGACCTCGGCGCCGTGGGTCCAGAGCAGTCCGTGCGGCGCGCCCTCGATCTCGACGTAGTCGGCGGACGGCAGCCGCTTGGTGAACTCGCGGGCGGTCGCGTCGATGGGCAGGATGCGGTCGGCGGTGCCGTGCAGGATGAGCGCCGGCACGTCGATCTTCTCGATGTCGCCGCGGAAGTCGGTGAGCCACGACTGCACGACCGCCGAGGAGGCGAACCACGACGCGCCGGCCGCGACGTTCCAGCTGCCGCGCAATGCAGCCTCGCTGATGCGCGAGCCGAGGTTCTCGTCGAGGTTGTAGAAGTCTTGGTAGAAGCCGTCGAACCACGCGTAGCGGTCGGCCTTGGCGGTCTGCTCGATGCCCTCGAAGACCGAGGCGGGCACGCCCGTGGCGTTGTCGTCGGTCTGCAGCAGGAATGGCTCGAGCGAAGCGAGGAAGGCCGCTTTCGAGACGCGCTCGCTGCCGTACGTGCTCAGGTAGCGGGCGACCTCGCCCGTGCCCATCGAGAAACCGACGAGCACGGCGCCCCGCACGTCGAGCGTCTCGAGCACGGTGTTCAGGTCGGCGGCGAACGTGTCGTAGTCGTACCCGGTGGTCGGCTGGCTCGAGAGCCCGAAGCCGCGGCGGTCGTAGGTGATGACCCGGTAGCCCGCCTCGAGGAGGGCCGCCGACTGCTTCTCCCACGAGCGGCCGTTCAGCGGATAGCCGTGGATCAGCACGACCGGCTGCCCGGTGCCGTGGTCTTCGTAGTACAGCTCGATCGGGGTGCTGTTCTCGGTTCCGACGGTGATGGTCGACATGTCTCGCTCCTCGTGACTTCTACCTAACCGGTGTGGCTCGGTGTGTTGGTTATAACGAAACCATAGCGCGAACATTCCAACCTGTCTACCGAGTTATGATGGTTATAACTTTCCGTTCAGAATCGAGAGCCCATGTCCACCTCCCTGTTGCTCGACCTCGTGAATTCGCGGCTCGTGATCGGTGACCAGGTGCACGACGAGCTCGGCGACGACGCCGAGGCATCCGCTTGGCTGCACTCGCATGGTGCCGCAGGCTCGACGGCCGAGGTGGCCGACGCCCGGGCGGTGCGCGACGTGCTCGTGCCCTTCCTTCGAGGCGAAGCGGATGCCGCGGTGCTCGAACCGTGGGCCGGTGCGATGCGCAAGCGCGCCCGCGTCGGCGAGAGCGGTCTCGAGTGGGTCGACGAGGTCGACCCTGCGCGGGCGATCGGGGCGCGGGCTCTCGGCGAGTGGGCGGCGCTGCAGGGTGAACAGGGTTCCCGCATCCGGCCGTGCGCGGCGCACGACTGCCAGCACTTCCTCATCGACGAGAGTCGCGCGAACGCCCGCAAGTGGCATTCGATGGAGACGTGCGGCAATCGCGCGAAGGCGCGCAGGCACTACGCGAAGTCGAAGATCGCGGCTACAGCCGGCTGACCCGACGGATCAGTCGCGGGGCTCGAGCAGGTAGCCGCGTACGAACTCGTCGAACAGCGCGGTCATGTCGACGGTCTCATCGAGCAGCCACTGCTGCTGCAGGCCGTCCATCACGGCCGAGATGAGTCGCGCCGCGTGTGCCGTGTCGATGTCGGCGCGGATGAGCCCGTCGCGCTGCGCGTCGGCGAGCACTTGCCTGGCCGACGCCGCGCTCTCGGCGTAGCGGCGGGCGAACTCGTCGTGCGCCGGATGCTCGCTGTCGGTCGCCTCGGCCGAGATGACGGTGTAGAGCGAGGTGAGGCCTCGAGTGGTCTGGTTGTAGGCGACGACCTTGCGCACCTGCTCGAGCAGCGTGAACTCCGAGACGTCGCCCGCCGCCGACTGCACCCGGGCGTCGCGCTGGCGGAGCACCTCGGTGAAGAGTTCTTCCTTGCCCGCGAAGTGGTGCATGAGCCCCGCAGGGGTGAGGTTCACGCGCTTCGCGATCTCGCGCAGCGAGCCGCTGTGGAACCCGCTGCGACCGAAGACGACGAGCGCCGCATCCACGATCTCCTGGCGCTTGGCCTGCCCCTTCGCGTAACTGCCGCGCGCACCGCGCACGGGTCGAGAGACGGATGCCTCGCCGGCTGGCGTGCCGCCCCCGGCATCCGTCTCCGCCTGTCCCATATGGAGAATCTAGCGCACCCCGAGCCAAAAACCTATCGGTTGTAAGGTTTTTGAGTTATGGTGGTGGCGCACCAAGCCAGCAATGCAAGCGACCAATGGAGGCCGAGCGATGAATCGATGGAGATCGAACCGAGGGTTGCGACGGGTGACGACGGCCGGCGCCGTCGTCGCGGCCGGCGCGATCATGTTGACCGGATGCGGGCGAGGCGACGGGGGCGGCGCAGGCGGCCCCGAGAGCAAGGGCGCCATCAACGACGAGCCGGCGACCGGCACGGTCGAAGTCTGGGCGATGGGCAACGAGGGCGAGGTGCTCGGCGAGCTCGCGAAGCAGTTCGAAGAGGAGAACCCCGACGTCACGATCGACGTCACCGCGGTGCCGTGGGAGAGTGCGCACGACCGCATCGCGACGTCGATCGCCGGTGGCGAGACGCCCGACATCTCGATGCTCGGCACGACGTGGGTCGGCGAGTTCGCCGCGACCGGCGCGTTCGAGCCGACGCCCGACGGCCTCGTCGACGAGGGCGACTTCTTCGAGGGATCGTGGGACACCACGATCGTCGACGAGGTGGCCTACGGCGTGCCGTGGTACGTCGACACCCGCGTGCTCTACTACCGCACCGATCTGGCCGAGGCGGCCGGCGTCGAGGCGCCCGAGACGTGGGACGAGTACAAGGCCTTCGCGAAGGCGCTGCAGCAGCAGGGCGCGACTTCGGGCGTCTCGTTGCCGCCGGGCGGCTTCGACTCCTGGCAGTACGTGACCCCGCTCGCCTGGCAGCAGGGCGGCGACATCCTCGCCGATGACGGCACGACGTTCACGCTCGACAGCCCCGAATGGAAAGAGGCGTTCGAGTTCTACGCGAGCTTCTTCGAAGAGGGCATCTCCGAGCCCGTGCGGCTCGAGGGCGGCGAGATCGAGCAGAAGTTCATCTCGGGCGAGGTCGGCTCGTTCTACAGTGGCCCGTACCACGTGAGCCTCCTGCTCGAGCAGGGCGGCCCTGAGTTCGCTGACAAGTTCGCCGTCGCGATGGTGCCGGGCGCCGACAGTCGCACGAGCTTCACGGGCGGTGGCAACCTCGCCGTCTTCGACGACAGCGAGAACCGCGACGCCTCCTGGAAGTTCGTGCGTTGGCTGAGCGAGCCCGAGACCCAGGTCGCCTGGTACGACATCTCGAGCGACCTGCCGAGCGTGCAGGCGGCGTGGGACGACCCGGTGTTCGCGGATGACCCGTACCTCAGCGTCTTCGGCGAGCAGCTGGCCGACTCCAAGGCGCCGCCGGCGATTCCGACCTGGGCGCAGGTCTCGGCGGTCATCGACCAGGAGCTCGAGAAGGTCACCCGCGGTGAGACGAGCGTCGACGACGCGCTCGCCGCGGTGCAGCAGCAGGCCGAGTCGATCGGCACCGGCCAGTAGCGATGGTCGCCCTCACCCCGTCGGCTCCGACGCGTGCCCGTGCGGCATCGCGCCGGAGCCGGCGCGCCACGCTCATCGCGTGGGGCTTCGCCGCCCCGTTCGTGATCCTCTTCCTCGTCTTCATGGCTGGCCCCATCGTGGCGTCGCTGCTGATGAGCTTCACCGACCTCACGACTCGCGACCTGCAGACGCCGTTCAACGTCAACGTCGTTGGCTTCGAGAACTACGCGAAGCTCTTCGACGACCCGCGTTTCCTGCGCTCGCTGCTGAACACGGGCATCTTTGTGATCGTCGGCGTGCCCGTGACGATGGCGCTCGCGCTCGCCGTGGCGCTCGCGCTGAACACCGGCATCGCGAAGTTCCGCACGGTCTTCCGGGTCGGCTACTACGCGCCGGTCGTCACGTCGATCGTCGCGATCGCGATCGTGTGGCGGTTCATCCTGCAGCCCGACGGCCTGCTCAACGCCTTTCTCGGCTGGTTCGGCATCAACGGGCCCGACTGGCTGCAGTCGACGACGTGGGCGTTGCCGTCGCTCATCCTCATGGCCGTGTGGCGCAACATCGGCACGCTCATGGTGATCTTCTTGGCGGGCCTGCAGGGCGTGCCGAAAGAACACCACGAGGCGGCGATGGTCGACGGGGCGAACGCGTTCCAGCGCTTCGGCAACATCACGCTGCCCGCGATGCGGCCGACGCTGCTCTTCGCCGCGGTGATTACGGGCATCGGCTTCCTGCAGTTCTTGGAGGAGCCGTTCGTGATGACTCGCGGCGGCCCGCTCGACTCGACGCTCTCGACGGCGATGTACACCTACAACCAGTTCGGGTTCGGTAACTACTCGTTCGCGTCCGCCGCGAGCTACGTGCTGTTCCTCGCGATCGTGGCGCTGTCGCTGATCCAGTTCCGGCTGCTCGGAAAGAAGGACTGATGTCGTCGACCACCGGCAACGCCCCGGTGACGGATGTCGCCCGCTCCGCGGCATCCGCTGCCCCGCCGAACCGCACCGGGCGTCGTCGACCGCGCCCGAAGTGGTGGCTCTACGTCGTGCTGAGCGTCGGGCTCGTCGCGATGGTCATGCCGTTCGTATGGATGATCCTCGGTTCGTTCAAGACCACGGCCGAGATCCGCCAGTACCCGACGAACTTCTGGCCGATCGACCCGACCGTCGAGAACTACACGCAACTGTTCGGTCGGCTGGACTTCACGACCTTCTTCACGAACAGCATCATCGTCGCGGTCTTCGTGACCCTCGGCAACATCGTGTTCTCGTCGATGGTCGGCTACGCGCTCGCCAAGCTCGAGTTCCGCGGCAAGCGCCTGCTCTTCGTGCTCGTGCTCGCGACGCTCATGGTGCCGGGAGTCGTGACGTTCGTGCCGCTCTTCGTGCTGACCGCGAACCTCGGGCTCGTGAACTCCTACCCCGGGCTGATTCTGCCGTTCCTGATCACGCCGCTCGGGGTGTTCCTCATGCGGCAGTTCATGTTGAGCCTGCCCGACGACATCATCGAGGCCGCGCGCATCGACGGCGCGAGCGAGTGGCGCATCTTCCTCAGGGTGATCATGCCGCTCTGCGGGCCCGCGGTCGCGACGCTCACGATCCTCACGTTCCTCGCGAGCTGGAACAACTTCCTCTGGCCACTCGTGGTCGCGACGAGCGAAGACAAGTACACCCTGCCGGTCGCGCTCGCGCTCTACTCGGTGGGCCAGAACGCGGCGCAGTACGGCCTCATGATGGCGGGCGCCGTCGTCGTGGTCGTGCCCGTGCTGCTCATCTTCGTGGTGTTGCAGCGCTACTTCGTGCAGGGCATCGCGCTCACCGGAATCAAGTGACGGATTCGGCCGCGACCACGCAACAAGCAAGCAACACGCAACAAGCAAGGAGACCTGGATGACCGACATCCGCTTCCCCGACGGCTTCCTCTGGGGTGCCTCGACCGCCGCGCACCAAGTGGAGGGCAACAACGTCAACTCCGACTGGTGGCAGCGCGAGCACGGGCACTTGCCCGGTGCCCCGGTGGAGTCGCCCTCGGGTGACGCGGCCGACAGTTTCCACCGCTACCCCGAAGACATGGCGTTGCTCGCCGATGCCGGGCTGAACTCGTACCGGTTCAGCATCGAGTGGGCGCGCATCGAGCCCGAAGAGGGGTTCGTCTCGCGGGCGATGATCGACCACTACCGGCGCATGGTCGACACCGCGCGCGGCCTCGGCCTCGAGCCGATGGTGACGCTGCACCACTTCACGAACCCGATCTGGTTCGCGCGCGACGGCGGCTGGCTGACGGATGCCTCGGTCGACCGCTTCGCTCGCTTCGTCGAGGCCGCGCTGCCGATCATCGACGGCGTCGACCTCGTCTGCACGATCAACGAGCCCAACATGGTGTCGGTGCTCGCCGACCCCGAGGTCGGGTTCCCGTCGATCGGGCTTCCGCCGGGCGTGCCGCACGTGACCGACCGACTGATCGCGGCGCACAAACGCGCCGCCGGGTTGGTGCGGGGCGCAGGCAGCAAGGCCGGCTGGTCGGTGGCGACGCAGGCGTATCAGGCCGAGCCCGGTGCCGAGCGGGTGGCCGCAGACTACGGGTGGTCTCGCGAAGACGTGTTCCTCGACGCAGCATCCGGCGACGACTGGGTGGGGGTGCAGGCGTACACGCGCACGAAGATCGGCGCCGACGGGCCTCTGCCGATTCCGGATGCCGCGGAGCGCACGCTCACCGGCTGGGAGTACTACCCGGCGGCGATCGGCGACGGCATCCGTAATTCGTGGGCGCGCAACGGACTGCCGGTCTACGTGACCGAGAACGGTATCGCGACCGCCGATGACGCACGCCGCGTCGACTACACGCGGGGCGCACTGCAGGCGGTCGGTGCGGCCATGGCCGACGGTGTCGACGTGCGCGGCTACCTGCACTGGAGCGCGCTCGACAACTACGAGTGGGGCAGCTTCCGCCCGACGTTCGGTCTCATCGGCTGGGACCCGCAGACCTTCGAGCGCCGGCCGAAGCCGAGCCTCGCCTGGCTCGGCGAGGTCGCGCGGGCCGGTGCCGTCGAGGGCTGACGGAAGCGCGGATCAGGCGGCGACCTCGAGGACGATCTCGAGGCCGTCCTCCTCGTCCCACTGCTCGCCGACGGCGACGAAACCGTACTGATCGATGAGTGCTCGTGACGCGTGATTCTCAGGGCTGATCGTCGCGCGGACCGTCCGCACTCGGGCGTCGTCAGCCGCGGCCGCGAGCAGCGTCTCGAGCGCGATGCGGGCGTAGCCGCGTCGTCGCTGTGCGGGGTCGACTCGGTATCCGATCTCGACCATGCCGTTCTCGTCTGGCTGCCCGTGGAAACCGGCGAGGCCGACGGCGGCGGTCTCGCCGTCGACCAGGATGAAGCGCGTGACCCACGGGGCATCCGCCGGCGTGTGCGCGAGCTGAGCGCTGCGCATGCGCCAGAGCCCCGCGCACTCGGGGCCGGCGAGATAGGGCGTGATGGCTTCGCTACCGGTGAGGTCATCGAGGACTGCGCCCGTTGCCAGCGCATCGATCAGCGCCGGCTGGATCTGCTCGAGCCGGAGTGCCGTCGATGTCGCTGGCGGCCGCCATGGCGCGTCGGTGATCGTCATGGTCGTATCCTCGCAGGGCGCTGCGATGATGGATCCGTGATCGAAGTCATCGGTGCGAGCGTCGCGGTCGACGGCGTCACGATGCTCAACCCGGTGACGCTGCAGGCGCGCCGTGGCGACGTCGTCGCGATCCGGGGTGCGAACGGTTCGGGCAAGACCACATTGCTTCGGCTGTTGACGGGGCAGCTCTCGCCATCGACCGGAACGGTCACGGTCAACGGCAGCGTGCCCGACCCGCGCGAGCCGGCGTTCCGTGCGCGCATCGCCGGCATGATCGGGCTGCCTCCGTTCGCGCGCGATCTCACGCTCCGCGAGCACGCGACGCTCGTAGGCGCGACATGGGGGTGGAGCGTCGAAGCGTCGCGCGCGGCGGCCGAGGAGGTGCTCGATCAGCTCGGGCTCGCGCGACTGGTCGACCGCTTTCCACACGAACTCTCGTCTGGCCAGACGCAATTGGCCGGTCTTGCCGTGACGCTGGTGCGCCCGAGTGAGGTCATCGTGCTCGATGAACCGGAGCAACGGCTCGATCAGGACCGCCTCGGCGGCGTGCTCCGTCTCCTTCGGGGCCGCCAGCGAGACGGCGCGACGGTCATCGTCGCCACTCACGACGATCGGGTCGTGACCGAACTGCAGGCGACGCCGGTGCACCTCGCGGAGGCGGCGTGACCGACCCCATGCGAACGGTGCTGGCGGTGTGGCGCAGCCGGCACGATCGATCGCTCGCCGAGGCGTCGTACACCGTGTATCTCGTCATCATGATCGCCCTGGTGACGATCGCACCGCTCGTGCGCGGGGTCTGGCTCGTGGCGACCGACGCTGCGCTCGCCGCGGCCGTCGCGCCGACGACCGCCGCACCGATCGCCGGTGTCGTCGTCGCATCGGTCTGGGTCGTCGCACTCGTCGCCGGTCATGTGCGTGGGCCCGTCGTCTTCGAGCCCTTCCTCGCTCACGTGCTCACCGGCGGCCCGATTCCTCAGCGCACGGCGTTCGCGCGTACGGTGTCGATCACCGTGGGTGTGAGCAGCGCCATCGGCGCGGCCGTCGCAGGATGCCTCTCCCTCGCGTGGAACACGGCAGGCGCCCTGACGGGAGTCGGCGGGTCAGCGGCGGTGCTGGCGGGAGCGGCGTGCGGTGCTCTCGCAGCAGTCCTCTGGCTCGTCGGTCAGTGCGCCGGCGACCGCGCGCTGGCCGTCGGCGTCGGGGTGGTGACGACGTCGCTCGTGGCGGCGGTGACCCTTCCCTCGTCGTGGGTGTTCAGCCCGGTCGGCTGGGTGATGGCGGCGTACGCGCGGGCAGGGGAACCGGGCCCCGCATTCGCGCTCATGGGCCTGGCGGCGCTCGGCCTCGCGCTGACGCCGAGACTCACTGCGCGACTGAACCCCGCAACTGTCGTCCGTCAATCCCGTCAGTGGGCGAGTGTGCGCCTGCACGCCGGAACCCTCGACTTCTCCGCCTCAGCGGCCACCTACCAACCGCTCCCACGGCGCGGCCGGTCCAGGTTCGCCATTCGGGGGGCGCCCTTGCTCGCGCTGGTGGTGTTCGTTCGCGACGCGCGCGCTGCGATTCGAACGCCGCCACGGCTCACGACGAGCGTCATCGGGCTCGTGTGCTGTGGTGCACTGGTCACGCTCGCCGCCACTGCCGTCCCAACCGCGTGGATGCTGTCTGCAGCAGCCGGCCTCGTGGCGTACGCGGCGGTCGGGGCGGTCAGCGACGGCATCCGGCACGCCATCGAGGCCGCGGCAGCACTCCCGCTCTACGGACTGAGCGACCTCGCGATGCTGGCTGCGCATGTCCTCTTCCCGATCCTCGTCACGATCGTCGCGGTCACGATCGGCGCGATCGGATTCTCCGTCCTCGCCCCGACGGCCACCTGGACCGCGATCGCGGCGGCGCTTGCGCTCGCCGTCAGCGTGGTCGCGATCCGAGTGATGAATGCGCTCAAGCCGCCGCTCCCCATCGCGCTGCTCGTGCCGATCCCGACGCCGGCGGGCGATGCCGCCGCGCTCAACCGGGTGCTCTGGGCTGTAGACGGGCTGATCTTCGCGGCTCTCGCGGGACTCGCGGCGTCGGCCGCCGCGGGCACCGTTCTTCCCGCGCTGATCCTCTTCGTCGCCGTCCTCGCGGTCTCCTCCTTCAGGTGGAAACGCCGCTGATTCCCGATGCGCCGGCTCGCCGGGGAGTAGGGTGACCGGCATGGGCAGCGTCACCGAACCTGCCCCGGGGGAGTACGGGCCGCCCGAGCCGAGGGGAACCGGCGACGGTGACCCGTCGCGCGACACTCGGGGCGACCACGGCTTCTTCGGGCAGCCGCGATCACTCGTGCACATCTTCGGCGTCGAGATGTGGGAGCGCTTCAGCTTCTACGGCATGCAGGGCATCCTGCTGATCTACCTGTACTTCTCGGTCGCCGATGGCGGCCTCGGTATGAACCAGGCGGAGGCCGCGGGCATCGTCGGGGCGTACGGCGGAGGGGTGTACCTCTCCACGATCCTCGGCGCGTGGATCGCCGACCGGTTGCTCGGCAGCGAGAAGGTGCTCTTCTACAGCGCCATGGTCATCATGGCCGGGCACATCGCCCTCGCACTCATCCCGGGGTTCCTCGGTGTCGGCGTCGGCCTCGTGCTCGTCGCCTTCGGCTCGGGCGGTCTCAAGGCGAACGCCACGAGCGTCGTCGGCACCCTGTACTCCGAAGACGACCCGCGCCGCGATGCCGGGTTCTCGATCTTCTACCTCGGCATCAACCTCGGCGCGTTCTTCGGCCCGATCCTCACCGGACTGCTGCAGCAGGAGGCGGGCTTCCACTGGGGCTTCGGCCTCGCCGCAGTCGGCATGGCGTTCGGCCTCATCCAGTACTCCTTCGGTCGCAAGAGCCTGCCGCCCGAGGCATCCGTGGTGCCGAACCCGCTGCCCCGCGATCGCATCGGACTCATGATCGGTGTCGCCGTGGCATCCGTGGTGGTCATCGTCGTGCTCGTGCTCACCGGTCTCATCACGGCGACCAACCTCGTCACGTGGGTGATCGGCGCGGTCGTCGTCGCCGCGGTGGCGTACTTCATCGTGATCCTCTCGAGCCGGCGCATCTCGGGCATCGAGCGCAGCCGGGTCGTAGGGTTCATTCCGCTCTTCGTCGCGAGTGTGGCGTTCTGGTCGCTCTATCAGCAGCAGTTCACGGTGCTCACGATCTACGCCGACGAGCAGCTGAACCGCGACCTCTTCGGCTGGACCATGCCGATCTCGTGGGTGCAGTCGATCAACCCGATCTTCATCATCATCCTGTCGGGCGTCTTCGCGGCGATCTGGACGAAGCTCGGCACCCGCCAGCCGTCGACGCCGATCAAGTTCGCGCTCGGCACGGCGATCATGGGTGTCGCGTTCCTGCTGTTCATCCCGTTCGCCGGCGGCGGTGCCAACTCGACGCCGCTGCTCGCGATCGTCGGCATCCTCTTCGTCTTCACCGTCGCCGAACTGCTGCTGTCACCGGTCGGGCTCTCGGTGACGACCAAGCTCGCACCGAAGGTCTTCCACACCCAGATGGTGGCGCTCTTCTTCCTGTCGGTCTCGCTCGGCACGGCGATCTCGGGACAGCTCGCGACCTTCTACTCGGCCGACAACGAGATCGTCTACTTCGGCGTGCTCGGCGGCATCGCGATCCTCCTCGGCGCCGGGCTCGCACTCGGCAGCCGGGGCGTGCTGAAGCTCATGGCCGGGGTGCGCTGAGCGCTTTTACTGGGGCGGCGTCGAATTCGGGCGTGCGCTCTGCTTCGACGGTATGCCAGTTCTGCCTCATCGATGAGGCGGAACTGGCATACCGTGTGGGGAAGGCTCGTCCCGCTACGATGCCGGAGAGCCCATGGCTCGCGCCGAGCAGCCCGGCGCGCCATCCCGAGTAACCCCGACGCCCATCCCGAGAAGCACGGAGAGCGGATTGCCCCGACCGCTGGTGGTCATCCCCACCTACAACGAGCGCGAGAACATCGTTGCGATCGTGGCCCGCGTACGGGCGGCGGTGCCTGCGGCATCCGTGCTCATCGTCGACGACTCGTCTCCTGACGGCACCGGCGTGCTCGCCGACGAATTGGCCGCAGCGGATGCCTCGGTGCGCGTGCTGCACCGCACCGAGAAGAACGGCCTGGGTGCCGCCTACCTCGACGCCTTCGCGTGGGCGCTCGCCGAGGGGTTCGACCCGATCGTGCAGATGGACGCCGACGGTTCGCACCTGCCCGAGCAACTGCCGCGCCTGCTCGACGCGCTCGCCGGCCCGGTCGACCTCGTGATCGGATCGCGGTGGATCGACGGCGGCTCCATCGAGAACTGGCCCCGTCACCGGCAGCTGCTCTCGCGCGGCGGCAGCGCCTATGCGAGATGGGTGCTGCGACTGCTGACGAGGGATGCCACGGCGGGATACCGGGCGTTCCGTGCCGGCGCGCTGCGGCGCATCCGCCTCGACGATGTGCACACGCGCGGCTATGGATTCCAGGTCGACATGCTGTGGCACGCGCGTGAAGCCGGGCTCACGGTCGTCGAGGTTCCCGTGACGTTCGTCGAGCGCGAGCGCGGCCGCTCGAAGATGAGCGCTGGCATCGTCGTGGAGGCGATGCTGCGCGTCACCGGTTGGGGCATCCGCAGCCGGTTCGGACACCGCGTGCCGAAGCCGGTCGTGCCCGACGACCCGGCCACGAAGCCGTCGCGAAGCTGACGGCCGCTGCCTCCGGTTCGATCGCGGAGCATCGGTCGGGTCGCGGCGACGATCGGTCGGGTGAGCTGCGGCTCGTCGCGTGAGGCTTGGAGCAGACCAGAAGGAGCTCCATGTCGTCGAATACGCTCACCACCCCGGAGTCGTCCGCATCCTCGTCCGCGTCTGCGAACGAGACCGCGCCGGCCCCGGTGCCCCGGGCCGCCTGGCTCGCGGTCGTCTCGCTCGGGCTCGGCATCTTCACGCTCGTCGCGAGCGAGTTCCTGCCGGCGAGCCTGCTCTCGCCGATCGCCGCCGAACTCGGCATCTCCGAGGGCGCCGCCGGCCAGCTCGTCACCGCGACCAGCATCATCGGCATCATCGGCGGCCCGCTCGTCGTCTCGGGCCTGCCGCGCGTGAACCGCCGCTGGGTCATGGCCGGGCTCACGACGCTCGCGATCATCTCGAACGTGCTCGTCGCGCTGTCGCCGGTGTTCGGCCTCATGCTCGCCTCGCGGCTGCTGCTCGGCATCGCGATCTCGGGCTTCTGGGCCATGTCGCTCGCCGTCACGGCGCAGCTCGTGCCGTCCGATCGCCTGGGCCGCGCGATGACGGTCGTGAACGCGGGCGTCTCGCTCGCGACGATCGCGGCGGTGCCCGCCGGCGCGTTCCTCGGTGAGCTGCTCGGCTGGCGCGCAGTGTTCCTGATCGCCGCTGGCGCCGGGGTGCTCACGCTCGCCGCGCAACTCGCGACGCTGCCGTCGATCCCGCCGACCGGTGCGCCGGGTTTCCGCACCCTGCTGCAGACCGCGCGCCGCCCGGTCGTCGCCCTCGGCATCCTCGCGATCACGCTCATCGCGGGCGGGCACTTCATGGGCTTCACCTACCTGCGGCCCGCGTTCGAATCTGTCGACGGGCTCACCCCGGCACTGCTCGCCCTGCTCCTCGTCGTCTACGGTCTCGCGAACTTCATCGGCAACCTCGCCGCCGGACCGATCGCCGACCGGCGCCTCTCGGTGCTCGTGATCGCGGCGCCTGTCGCGATCGGCGCGGCCACCGTGCTGTTTGCGCTCCTCGGCTCGAACCTCGCGCTCGCCATCGTGACGGTGTTCGTCTGGGGTGTGGGCTTCGGCGCGGTGCCGACGATGGTGCAGACCTGGATCGCGCGGGTCGCTCCCGACCGGCTCGAGAGCGCCGGCGGGCTCGTCGTCGCGGCGTTCCAGATCGCCATCACGATCGGTGCGGCGGTCGGCGGGCTGCTCGTCGACTCGGTCGGCGTGCAGGCGGCGCTCATCGGCGGCGGCATCGCCGCGGTGCTCGGTGCGGGTGTGCTCAGCTCGGCACGGAAGCGCTGAGCCGCCAGCGGCTCGGAGCGACGCCGGCGTAGCGTCGGAAGGCCCGGCTGAATCCGGCGTCGCTCTCGTAGCCGAGCTGGTAGGCGATGTCGGTGACGGATGCCCCGGTGCGGAGCATCCCCTCGGCTCGCTCCATGCGCACTCGCGTGAGGTAGCGCGCGGGGGTGTCGCCGACGGCGTCCTTGAACTGCTCGGCGAACTGCGAACGCGAGGCGCTCGCGAGGCGCGCGAGGGACTCGACGGTCCAGGGCGAACCCGGATCGTCGTGGATCGCATCGAGCGCACGCCCGAGATGCGGATCGCGGGCGGGCGCGAGCCAGGCGCGCGCGTCGCCGCAGCCGCGCTCGAGCCAGATGCGCACGGCAGCGGATGCCACGATGTCGGCGAGTCGCTCGATGACCGATCCACTGCCCGGCCGACCGCTCGACGACTCGCGGTGCATCGTATCGAGCAGCGACGCGAAGATCGGCTCGTGCACGCGGAATCCGCACGTGAAGAGCACCCGCGGCATCGCCTCGGCGACGATCGCGTCACCGCCGTCGAGGGCGAGCGAGCCGCTCAGCAGCATCGTCGCCGTGGTCGCGTGCTGATGCGCCTCGCCGCCGTCGGGGAGGAGCACGAAGTCGCCGGCCTGCATGCTGAGGGGGTCGTCGCCCGAGCGCCGGAGTTCGAGTGCGCCCGACGCGACGTAGTGGAAGCGGATGCCGGGCCGGGCGGCATCGTGCACTGCCTCGCCCGCCGCGAGCTCACGGTGCCCGAACTCGAGCACGCGCCAGTGCAGGCGCTCGAGCACGGCGCTGATCACCGCGGCGTCGGTGCCGTCGGCGAGTGCGGCCGCGGTCGCGGCACAGCGTTCGATCACGGCGGTGGTCGCAGCATCCGGTGCCCTCATGAGAGGTGCAAGCTCGGCGCCGCGCCGATCATTCCCGCGCCGCCATCCTCACCCCGCGAGTAACGGGCGCACGCTCGCGTAGCCGTCGCCCGCGACGCTCGACGGCAGGTCGAAGATGCGCGTCTCGCCCGCGGCATCCGTGAACCTCGGCCACGACGGCGCGCCGTCGCGCACGAACGCGACGGCATCGCGGTGCACGTCGTCGGCGAGCGCCTGCGACGGGTGATCGCCCGCGAGTGCGGCGATGCGGTCGGCGCCGATGCAATCGAAGAAGAACGGCACGTCGAGGCAGTGCACGGCGCTGCCGAACTTGGGCGAACGCCACGAGAAGCGGTAGAGCCAGGTGGGCGCCGGCCCGCGCGCCTCCGCGATGCGCAGCGCGAGCGTGCGGAACATGCGGTCGGTGATGTACCGGCCGACGACAGCCGCCGTGCCGCGCTTGCGAACATCGCGATTGGCGGCGAGGTACTCCCGGCGCACCGGGCCGGTGAGTCCGACCTTGCCGAGCATGAGCGCGGCGGGCACCCAGCGCAACTTGTCTTTCGCCTCATCGAGGATCATGGAGAACTCGTCGTCGACGGTGCCGAGCACGAGCGGCTTGTCGGCCCCGATGCCGGCGGCGATCGCATCGACGGTCGCGTGCGGAATCAGTTGCCCGTCGATCACCGGGCCGAGGCTGAGACCGTCGTCGATGAAGCCCTGCAGCAGTTCCATCGGCGTGCCGCCCGGCTGCGGGCCGCTGAGCTGCTGCTGCAACTCGAACACGCGCTCTTCGCTCAGCGACGACAGCCCCGCACGAGTCGGCTCGACGCCACCGAGGGCCGTGAGCTTGCGCCCGAATGCCTCGGCGTGCGCGGGAGTGACGTCGGCGGCCGCGCCCGAGATGCTGTAGATGCCGGCGAAGAGCGGCTGCGCACTGGGCATGCCGAGCAGCGTGAGCACCGCCCCGCCGCCAGCCGACTGGCCTGCGATCGTGACTCGCGCCGGGTCGCCGCCGAACGCCGCGATGTTGTCGCGCACCCACTCGAGGGCGAGTAGCCAGTCGAGCACGCCGCGGTTGAGCGGGGCATCCTCGATCCAGCCGAAGCCGTCGAAGCCGAGGCGGTACGAGATCGACACGGTGACGACGCCGTCGCGGTTGAACGCCGCACCGTCGTACCAAGGGCTCGCGGGGGAGCCCGCGAAGTAGCCGCCGCCGTGGATGTAGACGAGCACCGGCAGCGCGGCGCCCGAGGCAGGGGCCGGGGTGAAGACGTTGACGTTGAGCGTCGAGTCGCCCGGGATCGCCGGCTCGGGAATGAGTGTGGGCTCGGCGTCGTCGCGATGCGCGGTCGCGCCGTACTCGAGTGCATCTCGCACACCCGGCCATGGCGCGCGCGGCACCGGCGCTGCGAAGCGCAGCTCGCCGACGGGCGGCTCGGCGAAGGGGATGCCGAGGAAGGCGGCGGATGCCCCGGGGCCGCCCGGTTCGCCGCGCCATGCGCCGCGAACCCGGCCGGCGATGGTGTCGACCTCGACGAAGGTGACGGCGGTGGTGGTGTCGGTCACGCTGTGCTCCTAACGAACGCTCTTGATGGGAATGAGAACGAGCGCCGCGGCGATGACTGCGACGATACCGAACACGAACAGCACGGGGTACCCGCCGAACGAGGCGATGATGACGCCCGCGATCGCCGGGCTCAGCGCCTGCGGAATGTTGGTGGCGACATTCAGGATGCCGAGGTCCTTGCCCGCGGCCGCGCCGCCACCGGGCAGCACCTCGGTCATGAGGGCCGCATCGACCGACATGTACAGGCCGAACCCGACGCCGTTGATGATGCTCATGACGATCATGCCCGTCATGTTCGGCATGAGCAGCGGTGCCGCGAGACCGGCGACCATGATCACGGATGCCGCGTAGATGAACACCTTGCGCCGGCCGATCCGGTCGCTCCACCAGCCCGAGAGGCCGATCGCGATGAGGGTCGGCACGAACGCCACGAGCGTCAGCGTGACGACCGCGCCCTGCGCCTCGCCGAGGGGCATGCCGATGTAGTCGGTGAGGATGTAGAGCTGGAACGCGGTGACCACGAAGTAGCCGAGCACGAGGAGGAACCGGGCGGCGAACGCCCAGGCGAAGTCGGGGTGCTTGCGGGGGTTGATCCAGAAGCCGGCGAAGAACTGCTTCCAGCTCCAAGTCGGCACCGCTGCTTCCTTCGATGACCAGTCGCGATTGACGAGCACGAAGAGCAGGGTCACCACGATCACCGCGATGCCGAAGGCCGAGTAGCCCACGCCGATGTTCGCGGCGAGTGCGCCCGCGAGCATGATGCCCACGGTCATGCCGATCTGCGAGCCGATGCCGAACATGGCACTCGCAGCGCCCCGCTTCTCGCGTGGGAAGCGGTCGGGCGTGAGGGCGCTGAGCGGACCCTGCAGCGCGTTCAGCGAGACCTGGATGATGACCCAGAACACGGCGATCCAGACGAGCGAGGTGAGCGAGCCGAGGCCGAGCAGGAAGACGCCGCCGATCAGGGCGCCGCCGACCATCCACGGCGTGCGCCGGCCGAAGCGCGAGCGGGTGCGGTCGCTGAATGCACCGACGATGGGCTGCGCGAAGAGCGTGAAGACGAATGACACGGTGGACACGATCGCGAGGTTCGCGACCTTGTTCTGCTCATCGAGGAGCGCGATCTGGGTGGGCAGCAGGATCGCGATCAGCCCGCCGTAGGTGGCGAAGAGCGTGAGTGCTGTGGCGAGGATGCCGGGCAGCAGCGCCCGCGTCGGCGGCGGGCTCTGCGGGGCTTCGCCGGGCATCGGCGCCGCGGCGGAGATCGCGCCGGTCGGGGCGACCAGGGTGGTCGGGTCGTTGGAGGCAGGGGGCTGGATGGACAACGGGGCTCCTCTTCGTTGAGAACGGCCGGGTGGTGCTGCAGGGCGCCGGAGTGAAAACCGAATGACGCTCGGCAATGAGTATGCGCGGAATCCGCCAGGAATTCAACCGTTGAACTAAATGGGGCGGATGGTGGGCGCGCGGGAGTACCCGATGTGCGGTGGAGGTTCGTACATGCACACTCATCGGGCACTCCAGCACCGAACGGGTCCTCGGGCAGCGCGGCGGGGCGGGGCGGGGCGCGGCTAGACGCCGAGCCGGCCCGGGTCGGCGAGCAAGCGGTCGCGGGCGGCGCGCACCGCGCCGACCAGGGCGGCGTCGGCGCCCAGTCGGCCGGCGACGACGATCGGCACTGCGGATGCCGCGGCCGGCGGTGTCGCGATCGCCGGTCGATTCGCGCGGAACTCACGCTCGATCGAGCTCGTGTGCGCCGCCCAGAATCCGCCGATCACGATCGCGGCCGGGTCGGTGGCGAGACACAGCACCTGGAGGGTGCGGCCGATCCAGGGCAGTGCATCGCGCCAGGCGGCGCTGGCGGCCGGCTCCCCGGCGGCGATGCGCGCAGAGAGCTCCTCGAGAGCTGCCGCAAGCCCCCGCTCGCTGATGAGTCCGCTGAGACCCGCCCGCCCGAGCAGCACGTCGGGCCCCGCGACCGTGACGAGGCAACCGCGCTGGCCGCACGCGCAGCGCTCGCCGTCGGGCACCAGCGCGAGGTGGCCGAGCGCTGCGCCGACGCCGTGGGCGCCCTCGACCGTGCGCCCGCCCGAGACGATCGCGCCGCCGATGCCCGAGTCGCTCTTCAGGTAGACGAGATCGTCGATGCCGGGCAGCCGCGCGCGCTCGGCGCCGGCCGCGAGCCAGCCGTCGGAGGCGAGGGTGGTCGTCTCGGGCAGCGACGGCAATCGCCGGCGCAGCGCGGCGAGCACGTCGACGCCGCCCCAGCCGAGGTCGGTGTCGGCGAGCACGACCGCCGGATCGCCGCCGACGGGGGCGAAGACGACGACGCTCGAATCGGCCACGACTCGGCCGAGTTCGGCGGCTGCTTCGAGGGCCTCGCCCGTGACGTCGGCGAGCACGTCGAGCACCGCGTCGGGTGCGCCCATCGGGCGACCGTGGCGCGCAGAGACGCGGAACAGCTCGTCGCCGGCGAGCGTCGTGAGCACGGCGGTGGCGACATCGGCGTCGAGCTGGCCGACGAGGATGGCGACGTCGGCGGCCACGAGCTCGAGCCGCGTGATCGGCCGGCCCTTGCCGCTCGCGACCGGGTCGGTCTCGACCAGCACGCCCGTCTCGGTGAGTGCGCTCGCCAGTGCGGTGACGGCGCCGCGCGTGAGGCCGGTCGCGTCGGCGATCTCGCTGCGCGCGCTCGGCCCGGTGCTCGCGATGTGCTCGAGCACGACGGTGAGGTTGTGTCGGCGCACGTCGCCCGAGACGAGGCTGGGCCGCGGCATCCTCAGGGCTTTCGCGTGACGAGGTTCCAGAAGCTGCGGATGTGCTCGACCATGTCGAAGGAGGGGTCGAGCATCCACTGCGTCTGCAGGCCGTCGGTGGCCGCCACGAGGAGGGCGGCCGTGCTGTCGACATCGATGTCGGCACCCACGCGGCCGGCGGCCTGCTCCCGGCGGATGAGTTCGGCGAACGCACCCCTGATCGTGCCGTACCGCGCGATGAAGAACTCGTGCGCGGGATGCGCGGGGTCGCCTGCAGCCTCGGTCGAGACCTGCGCGTAGAGCTGCACGAGCCCTGGCACGTCGGTGTTGTGGGCGACGAGGGCGAGCAGGCCGTCGATCGACTGCTCGGTGTCGATGCCGTAGCTGGCCATGTCGACGTCGTCGCGCTTGCGCAGGATCTCCTGGAAGAGCTCCTCCTTCGACGCGAAGTAGTGCAGCAGCCCGGCCTGGCTGAGTCCGACCGCATCGGCGAGCTCGCGCACGCTCGTTCGGCGATAGCCGTTGCGCGCGATCACGTCGAGCGCCGCCGTGAGGATCTCCTCACGTTTCGCAATGCCCTTCGCGTACGAACCTCGTGGTGCCGCCATACCTGCATGGTACGGAAGTGTGGTTGCGAATGAAAACCGAGCGATGTATGGTTTTGCCACCCGCCTCACCGTTGAGGCCCCGAAAGGACCACACATGACAATGGCGTCTGCCCCCGCGTCCACCGTCGAACCCGACGGAATCGATGAACCACGACCGCTCGTGCACGGCACGGTCAAGCGACTGCTCGGCTGGATCATTCCGGCGAACCTCTCGATCTACATCCTCTGGGGCGCGATCCCCACGGTGCTGCTGCCGCTCCAGATCGCGGGCATCGACCCGGCGAACAAGGTCGCCAACCTCACGATCATCACGACGATCGCCGCGTTCGCCGCGATGCTCGCGCAGCCCCTCGCGGGCATGATCTCCGACCGCACCCGCTCGAGGTTCGGGCGCCGCGCGCCGTGGATGGTCGCGGGCGTGCTCATCGGCGGTCTCGCCCTCGTGGGCATGGCGCTCGCGAACGGGCTCGTGCAGATCGCCATCGCCTGGATCATCGTGCAGATCGCCTACAACTTCGCTCAGGGCCCGCTGAGCGCGATCCTGCCCGACCGCGTGCCGCGTGCCGCTCGCGGCACCTTCGCGGCGCTCGCCGGCATGGGCGCCATGCTCGGTGCGCTCGGTGGCCAGATCGCGGGTTCCATGCTGCGATCGAGCATTCCGACCGCCTACCTGCTGCTCGCCGGGCTCGCCCTCATCGTCATCGTGCTCTTCGTCGTCTTCAACCCCGACCACTCGAGCCGCGAGCAGCAGAACCCGCCGTTCTCGATGCGGGCCTTCCTCTCGACGTTCTGGGTGAACCCCGTCAGGCACCCCGACTTCTTCTGGGCCTTCACCGGGAGGCTGTTGCTCTACACCGGCTACTTCGCCGTCACCGGGTTCCAGCTCTACATCCTCGCCGACTATATCGGCCTCGGTGAGGAGGGCGCCGCGGCCGCCATCCCGATCTTCGGCCTGCTCAGCCTCGTCGGCATGATCGCCGCGATGCTCGTCGGCGGCCCGCTCTCCGACAAGCTCGGCCGTCGCAAGGTCTTCGTCTTCGCGTCGTCGGTCATCGTCGGCGTCGCGTTCCTCGTGCCGCTCGTCATGCCCACATACACGGGCTGGCTCATCTTCACCGTGATCGCGGGCATCGGCTTCGGCATGTTCCAGTCGGTCGACCAGGCTCTCATGAGCGAGGTGCTGCCCTCGAAGGACTCGTACGCGAAGGACCTCGGCGTCGTCAACATCGCGGCCACGCTGCCGCAGACCCTCGCGCCGGCCATCGGCGGTGCGATCGTGCTCGCCTTCGGCGGGTACGCCGCCCTGTTCCCGGTCGGCATCGTGCTCGCCATTCTCGGCGCCTTCGCCGTCTGGCCGATCAAGGCGGTGAAGTGATGGCGGATGCCGCCGCGGCATCCGCCCCGCCGAGCGCTCGCCCGACCGTGGCCGGCGGGCCAGGGACATCCGCTGCACCGACGCGTCACCGGCCCCGCGGCCTGCTGATCGCCGGAGTCGCGGGCCTCGCCCTCTTCGTGCTCTTCGCGTTCGCAGTCGTGGCCGACGTCGAGCATCCTCTGACCCAGCCCCTCGACGACGCCTGGCGGTCGGCCTTCGGCAGCGGGCCCGGCGTCGGGCAGGCGAGCTGGGCGGTGCCGATGTTCTTTCAGTACCTCGGCGAGCTGCCGGGGGCGGTGCTGACGATCCTGCTCATCCCGGCGTGGCTCTTCATCGTCGGGCGCTGGCGCTCGGCGCTCTTCTTCCTGAGCGCCGAGTTCGGCGGCAGTCTCGTCGTCTCGCAGCTCACGAAGAACCTCGTCGACCGGCCACGGCCCGCCGAAGATCTCGCGAACGGCCTCTTCGGCCCGCTCTTCTCGGTCGACCACGGCTCGTTCCCGTCGGGGCACGCCGTGAGCGCCGGCATCCTGCTCGTCGCCGTGGCGGCCCTGCTGCCGGCGGCGAAGCGCAACGTCTGGTGGAGCGTCGGCGGCGCCATCGCCGTCGGCATGATCTGGCAGCGCACCCTCATCAACGCGCACTGGTTCTCGGACGCCGTCTTCGGCATCGTCGGCGGCGCGTCAGCCACCCTCGTGCTGTGGTGGGCGTTCGCGCCGCTGCTGCGCGCGGACTACGGAAAGCCCCTCTTCCGGCGGAGGATCACATCACCGGCACACGAAGGAGCATCATGACCGACACCCTGAACCCGACGGATGCGGCGGCATCCGTCCTCGATCGCCCCGCGGCGGAGATCGTGGCCGACCTCACCCTCGAAGAGAAGGCCTCGCTCACGAGCGGCGCCGACTTCTGGACCACGAAGCCCGTCGAGCGCGTCGGACTGCCCGCGATCATGCTGACCGACGGCCCGCACGGCGTACGCAAGCAGCGCGAAGACAGCGACCACCTCGGCCTCGCCGACAGCGTGCCGGCTACGTGCTTCCCGCCTGCCGTCGCGCTCGGCTCCTCGTTCGACCCCGGCCTGCTCGAGCGCGTCGGCATCGCGCTCGGCGAGGAGTCGCAGGCCGAGGGCGTCGCGGTTCTGCTCGGCCCGGGCATCAACATCAAGCGCTCGCCGCTGTGCGGCCGCAACTTCGAGTACCTCTCGGAAGACCCGATCGTGTCGGGGGTGCTCGGCTCGGCGCTCGTGCGCGGCCTGCAGTCGCAGGGCGTCGGCGCGTCGCTCAAGCACTTCGCCGCCAACAACCAGGAGTCCGACCGCATGCGCGTGTCGGCCGACATCGATCCGCGGCCGCTGCGCGAGATCTACCTCCGCGGCTTCCAGCGCGTGGTCGAGAGCGAGCAGCCGTGGACGGTCATGTGCTCGTACAACCGGCTGAACGGCGTCTACACCTCGGAAGACCCGTGGCTGCTGAACTCCGTGCTGCGTGACGAGTGGGGCTTCGACGGACTCGTCGTCTCCGACTGGGGCGCGGTGAACGACCGGGTCACGGGCGTGGCCGCCGGCCTCGACCTCGAGATGCCCGCCTCGCAGGGCCGCACCGACGCCGAGCTCGTCGCCGCCGTGCGCAATGGATCGCTCGACGAGTCGGTGCTCGACACCGCGGCTCGCCGCGCCGTCGAGCTCGTGCAGAAGGCGGTCGCGGGTCAGCGCCCTTCGACGGGCTCAGGGAACGAGGGGGGCTACGACGTCGACGCCCACCACGCGCTCGCCCGCGAGGCGGCAGGTGCATCGATCGTGCTGCTGAAGAACGAGGGTGCCGTGCTGCCACTCGCGCGTGACGCATCCGTCGCCGTGATCGGCGAACTCGCACGCACGCCGCGCTACCAGGGCGCCGGCTCCTCGCTCATCAACCCGACCCGGCTCGACTCCGCGCTCGACGAGATCCGCGTGCTCGCCGGCGCCGCCGGCGCCGAGGTTCCCTTCGCGGCCGGCTACGGCGACGACGGCGAAGGCTCCGACGAGCTCACCGCCGAGGCGGTGGCCGCGGCATCCGATGCCGACACCGTGCTGCTCTTCCTCGGCGTGCCCGCAGCGCAGGAGTCGGAGGGCTTCGACCGCGACGACCTCGAGCTGCCGGCGGCCCAACTCGCGCTCGCCGAGGCCATCGTCGCCGCGAACCCGCGAACGGTCGTCGTTCTCTCGAACGGCGGCGTCGTGCGCCTCTCGACGCTCGCCGAGCAGGTGCCCGCGATCGTCGAGGGCTGGCTGCTCGGCCAAGCCGGCGGCGGCGCGGTCGCCGAGGTGCTCTACGGCGTCGTGAACCCGTCGGGCCGGCTCGCCGAGACGATTCCCGTTCGGCTCGCCGACAGCCCCGCCTACCTCGACTTCCCGGGCGAGCACGGTCACGTGCGATACGGCGAGGGCCTCTTCGTGGGCTACCGCTGGTACGACGCCCGCGAGCTCGAGGTGTCGTTCCCGTTCGGGCACGGCCTCTCGTACACGAGCTTCGAGTACGCGGATGCCTCGGTGGTCGCGGCGGCCGACGGCGTCACCGTTCGCATCACCGTGACGAACACGGGCGGCCGCGACGGTGCCGAGGTCGTGCAGGTGTACACGTCGCTGCCGGGATCCACCGTCACCCGCGCGCCGCGTGAGCTCAAGGGCTTCGCGAAGGTCGTGCTCGCCGCGGGGGAGTCGCGCGAGGTCGAGGTGCACGTGCGTCGCGAAGACCTCGCGTACTGGGACACGCGGGTCGACCGCTGGCTCGTCGAGGGCGGCACCTACATCGTCGAGATCGGGGCGTCGAGCCGCGACATCCGTCAGACCGTCTCGGTGGCCGTCGACGGCGACGCGGCGGGCATTCCGCTCACGATGGAGTCCTCGATCGGCGAGATCCTCGCGCACCCGGTTGCCGGGCCGATCGTGCAGCAGGCGTTCGCCGGCGGCGACGGTGCCGACGGGAGCACGGCCGGCGCGCTCATGGCCGATCCGTCGATGTTCAAGATGATGGCGTCATTCCCGATCGGGCGGCTCGCATCGTTCCCCGGCATGCCGGTGGGGCGCGAGCAGGTCGAGCAGCTGCTCGCGGTGGCGAACGCCCAGGCGTAGCCGACGCGGTCCACGAACGGCGGATGCCTCGAGCCACTGCGGCTCGGGGCATCCGCTGTGTTCGTGGTGCCGGTTGTGTGCGCGATCAGCTCGCCGGCAGCAGGCGCTCGACGAGTGCGTCGACGATCTCGTCGGTCGGCGTGCCGGGGTCGATCGGCGACGTGAGCCGGTCGAAGAGCAGGCCGTCGATCGCGTAGTGGAAGAGTGCGATGTCGCGCCGTCCACCGGGCAGGCCGGCGGCCTCGTTGAAGGCGACGTCGGCGTCGAACGCGGTGCGCTGCCACGCGGTGAGCACTTCGGCGATCTCGGGCCGGCGGGCGCCCTCGAGCCGCAGCTCGAAGAGGGCGAGCGCCACCTCGGAGTTCTGGCTGAGGCGGCGCACGATGTCGCGCAGGTACTCGGCGAAAAGCTCGCGGCTCGGCGGCGAATCGGCGTGCTGCGCGAGGTCGCCCGGTGTCGGGGCGAGGCGCTCGCCGATGCGCGTGACGAGTCCGGCGATGAGTGCGTCGCGGCTGCGGAAGTAGTTCGAGGTCGTGCCGGCCGGCACCCCGGCCGCCGTGTCGACCGCGCGGTGCGTGAGACCGCGCGCTCCGTCGCGGGCGAGCACCTGCAACCCGGCGTCGGCGATCGCGGCTCGTCGTTCGTCGTTTCGCGCCATGCGTCCAGAGTAGCGCAAACCACTACGTGTGTTGTAGTCTTCAACCACTACATTAATCGTGGATGGGACCAACTTGCGAGAACTCGTGTACTACGCCGCCGTCAGCCTCGACGGTTACATCGCCGGCCCTGCCGGTCAATTCGACGCCTTCCTCGCCGAGGGCGACCACATGAACGCCATGCTGGCGCGGTTCCCCGACGCGGCGCCGACCGTCGCCGCCGAGGCGCTCGGCATCACGCAGCCGGCGTCGAGCTTCGACACAGTGCTCATGGGCTGGAACACCTACGCCGTCGGGCTGCCCTACGGCATGACCAGCCCGTATTCTCACCTTCGCCAGATCGTCTTCTCGGGCACCCGCACGGCCGAGGGCGAGGGCGTGACGACGACCGCCGAGAACCCGGTCGAGGTCGTGCGCGTGCTGAAGGCCGAGCCGGGTGCCGACATCTGGCTGTGCGGCGGCGGGGCGCTCGCCGCGGCGCTCGTCGACGAGATCGATCGGCTCGTGCTGAAGGTCAACCCCGTGCTGCTCGGCGACGGCATACCGCTGTTCGCCCCTGGCGCCTATGAGGCACGCTGGTTCGCGCCGGTCGCGACCACCGCCTACGACTCGGGCGTCGTCGTCGCCGAGTACCTCCGCCGGCGATCGTGAGGCCGGGCGCGCACCCGAGCGATCGGGCGGCCGGCCGCAACCCCGTTGACGTGATCGGTCGACTCTCGTAGACCGGAGATGTCGGTGCTTGCGCGCGCACGCCCCGGCGGATTCCGAAGCGAAGCTTCCGAAGCGAACGGAGAGACGACATGACGGTGAAGCTCAACGAGACGGCGCTGCGTCACGCGCGATCGCTCGTGCGCGACGGCAAGGTCGTGCGCGATGAGCGCGACGCCTGGAGCGAGCACGCCCCGAGCGCCGACGACGAGAACGCGTTCATCGACGACGAGGGCTGGACCGACTACGGCAAGTGGTACCTCGGCGTCGACGACGATGACGACCGCGACACGAAGCAGCGGTACAGCTTTCCGTATGGCGACTTCAAGAAGGTGCATCGCTGCGGCGTCATCTCGCTCGAGAGCCGCGCCGGTCAGTACGACCACGACGACATCCGCGACGCGGCCAAGAAGCTGCTCGAGCTGATCGACGACGAGGGGCGATCGTGAGCCGCGGTGCATCACGCGTCGCTCGCGACCGCCGGCGGGAAGCCGCCGCGGCCGTCGTCGCCGCCAAGCGGGCCGAAGCCGAGACGCACAAGCTCGCGAAGGTGCTCTCGCGCGACGCCAGAGCTGATCTCGATCGGGCGACCGCGTCGATCCACGACGAGATCCGGCGGGCCGAGCGGCAGGTTCAGCAGCGGCCGCGGCGCGCGAAGCGACGCGCGAGAAAGGCGGCCGCACGGCTCGAGCGGATGTCGCTGCGGGTCACGGCATCCGTCGGTGGCGGGCGTGCCGGCGCTGCCGGTCGGCCCGGGGCCACCGGGGCTGAGGCGGCGAAGGCGCGCGCGAAGACCATCAAGCGCCGGCAGGCGCAGGCCAAGCAGGCGCAGAAGATGGCGAAGTTCGTGGCCGCGCACACGATCGCCGCGGCGATCATCACGCCGACCGACCAGGAGCGGCGCGAGCACGAGGCGAAGCAGCGCCGTCGCCGGTCCGTGACGAGCGAGGCCGGGGGCTCGCACTGAACGAGGTGTGTGCGTGCGTGCCACACTCGAACCGAACGACTCGGGAGGTTCGACCATGCACGCTGCTGCGGCATCCGTTTCCACTCCGCCCACGGCGGCCATCGCCGATGCCGCACTGCGGCTCGGCATCGAGGCGCGACCCGCTCCGGTGGCGCTGCGCGCCGTCGTGCCCGGCGCTCTCGCGAGCGGGCGGGCGCGCCCGGTGACGCACCTCGGCAGCGTCGACGTGCTGCTCGAGACGATCGACGACGCGTCGCCGGGCGACGTCATGGTCGTCGACAACGGCGGTCGCCTCGACGAGGCCTGCGTCGGCGACCTGATGGTGCTCGAGGCCGAACGCGCCGGCCTCGCGGCGCTCGTCGTCTGGGGGCTGCACCGCGACTCGGCGCAGCTGCTCGAGATCGGCCTGCCCGTCTTCAGCCTCGGCGCCTGCCCCTACGGCCCCCGTCGAGTGCCGCCCGCCGGGCGGCGCATGCCGAGCGCCGTGCTCGACGGGGTGCCGGTCACCGAGGCCGATCACGTGTTCGCCGACGACGACGGTGTGCTCGTCGTTCCGGCCGATCGAGTCGGCGAACTCGTCGAGCTCGCCCGCGCCATCCAGGTCACCGAGACGGCGCAGGCCGAGCGGATGCGTGGTGGTGCGAGCCTGCGCGAGCAGCTCGACTTCACCGGCTATCGTGCGCGCCAGGCATCCGACCCCGAACTCACCCTGCGGCGCTACCTGCAGGAGCGCGGCGGCGCCATCGAGGTGTGACGCGAGGCCCCTTCGCCGTCACGCGCCGAGCGGCGTCTCCCTCGGCAGCAGCAGGTCGAAGCGGCATCCGCCCGGCACGTTGCGCACGGCCACGTCGCCGCGGTGCGCGCGCATGATGCCGCGCACGATGGCGAGGCCGAGACCCGCCCCGCTCGAGCGGCCGTCTTCGAGCGACGGCGTGCGTGCGTGCGACCCGCGCCAGGCGGGGTCGAACACCCGCTCCAGGTCTTCTTCGGCGATGCCGCCGCCGGTGTCGATGACCGAGACGATCGCGTTCTCGCCGACGACATCGACCCCGACCGTGATCGCCGAGTCCTCGGGCGTGTGCTGGATCGCGTTCATCAGCAGGTTGCCGATGGCCCGTGACAGTTCGCGGGGATCGGCCATCACCACGAGACCCTGGGCGAGGGGCGCATCGACGCGGATCTCCCGGCCGCGCGAGACCGGGCGCAGATCGGCGACGGTGTCGCTCACGACGTCGTAGAGCGAGACCTCCTTCAATGAGAGGCGCAGTGTGTCGGAGTCGATCTTCGAGAGTTCGAAGAGGTCGTCGACCATCGTCGAGAGCTGGTCGACCTGAATGCGGATCTGGCGGTGGTACCGATCGACGTCGGGCGCCATGTCGTCTTCGAGCGCCTCGGCCATGGCCCGCATACCCGCGAGCGGTGTGCGCAGGTCGTGCGAGATCCAGGCAACGAGTTCGCGCCGCGAGGCGTCGATGCGTTGCTCGCGTTCGTGAGCCTCGGTGAGCTTCGCGCTCGTCGCGACGAGCTCTTCGGCGAGTGCGTTCAGCTCGCTGTTCGTCGAGCGGCCGGCTGTGTCGAGGCGTTCGCCGGCGCCGATGCGCCGCGCCGCCGCCGAGAGGTCGCGCGAGTTGCGGGCGACCAGCAGGCCGAGCACGGTCACGAGCACGAGCGAGACGACGCCGGAGACCGCGGCGACGGCGACGGCGACGGTCAGGTCGTGCTCGGAGAGGTACATCTCATTGGCCACGCCGATCATGCTCGCCACGACCGCACCGACGGCGGCGAGCACGAGCACGCAGACCTGCAGCACGAGGGAGGATCGTCGCAGGGCGAGCAGCACGAGCACGCCGGCACCGCCGACGATGGCGCTCGCGGTGAGTGCGACCGTGGCGATCGCGAGGAGGTCAGACCATGGCATCGGGGGCACCGCCCGTCGTGAATCGGTAGCCGACCCCCCACACCGTGGTGAGCAGGGCCGGCGAGCGCGGGTCGAGCTCGATCTTCTCGCGCAGTCGCCGCACGTGCACGGTCACGGTCGAGAGGTCGCCGTAGGTCCATCCCCACACCGTGCGCAGCAGGTCTTCGCGGCTGAAGACCTGATTGGGATGCTTCGCCAGGAACTCGAAGAGATCGAACTCCCGAGAGGTCAGTGCGATCTCGGCGCCAGCGCGAGTGGCGACCCTGGCCGAGGGATCGAGCCGGAACCCGCCGAACTCGAGCACGGACTGTGGCGTGAACTCGTCGATCGAGCGCCGCAGCACCGATTGCACGCGCAGCACGAGCTCGCGCGGTGAGAACGGCTTGGCGAGGTAGTCGTCGGCGCCCGCCTCGAGCCCGGCGATGCGGTCGTCTTCGGACCCGAGCGCGGTGAGCAGGATCACGGGCACCGACGAGCGGTGACGCAGCCGGCGGCAGACCTCGATGCCGTCGATGCCGGGCAGCATGCGGTCGAGCACCACGAGGTCGGGATCGATGCGTTCGGCCAGTTGCAGTGCCGCGAATCCGTCGCGGGCCTCGTCGATGACGAATCCCGAAGCGCGCAGGTAGCTCGAAGCGACCTCGGCGACCGTCGGGTCGTCATCGACGACGAGTACGCGACGACCCACCAGGTCTTCGTTGCCGACGGAGGACGGCGCAGCGGGAGACACGTTGACAGCGTACGTCGCCACCCCCCGGCAATCGGAAGGTTCCGGACATCCGTTCGCGTTCCGTAAGGCTCGTGCGGCGGGTGGTGACGGCGTCACGGGTTCGTAAGGTCTCGCGGCGTGCGCGGCGAGTCGACGCCGCTACCGTGGAACCGGTCGCGCCGACGAGCGCGACGCACGAACGCGATCGAAAGGCCCCGGATGCGCACGGCACTGACCCTGGTCGCCCTCACCGCGATGCTCGCACTCACCGGCTGCGCGTCGAACGGGGCGCTCATCACCGACGAACCCGCATCAACGCCCATGGCGTCGGCGCCATCGCCGACATCCCCGGCCGCGACGGAGGCCACGCAGACCGGCCCGGATGTCGCGCCCGGCGCGTATCTCGACTACGCCGACGGCGTCATCGCGGCCACCGAGGGGGCCAAGGTGCTCTTCTTCCACGCGAGTTGGTGCCCCAAGTGCCGCGCGCTCGACGAAGAACTCCGAGCTCAGGGCGCACTGGACGGCCTCACCGTCTTCAAGGTCGACTACGACAGTCGCACCGACCTTCGCCAGCAGTACGAGGTGACGTTGCAGACCACGGTGGTGTTCGTCGATGACGCGGGGGAGAAGATCTCGAGCACGGTGCTCTACGAGGACCCCTCGATCGCCGCGCTCGTCGCTGCGATGCCCTGAGCCATGACCGCGTCGCTGCTGCTCAGCCTCGCCGCCGGAGTGCTCACCGTGGCGGCGCCGTGCGTGCTGCCGCTGTTGCCCGTCATCGTCGGCGGTTCGGTGGTGCGCAGCACGGGCGAGGTCGACCACCGTGCCCGCTGGCGGCCGTACGTCATCGCGGCATCGCTCGCAGTGAGCGTGGTGGCCTTCACCCTGCTGCTCAAGGCCACGACGGCGCTGCTCGGGGTGCCCCCGCAGTTCTGGCAGGCCATCTCGGGCGCGATCGTCATCCTGCTCGGCATCGACCTGCTCGTGCCGGCGTTCTGGGCCCGCATCTCGATGGCACTCGGCCTGCAGGCGCGCAGCGGCGCGATGCTCGACCGCTCGGTGTCACGGCGCAGCTTCGCTGGCGACATCCTGACCGGCGCAGCACTCGGTCCGGTGTTCTCGAGTTGCAGCCCGACCTACGCGCTCATCGTGGCCGCCGTGCTGCCGGTGTCGTTCGTCGAGGGTCTCGGCTACGTACTGGCATATGCGGCGGGGCTCGCCGGCATGCTCCTGCTGGTCGCCCTCCTGGGCAGGGGGCTCGTGCGGCGCCTCGGCTGGCTCGCGAACCCCGAGGGCTGGTTCCGGCGCACGATCGGGGTGCTCTTCATCCTCGTCGGGCTCGCGGTGATCACGGGCTTCGACAAGACCGTGCAGACGGCCATCCTCGACCTCGGCTGGTACGACCCGATCGCCCGCCTCGAGGAGATGATCGGCGCCGGGTGATGCGGGTCGCGGTGGCGCGAGCGGAACACCGCAGTTCGTGCGGGTCGGGCGACCGCCGCGAGGCGATTGCGGCCGAGGGACGCATGCTTGCCCGGGTCACGGTGCAGGCGTACCGTGACCCGTATCCGACGGGTGTGCCGTGCATTCGACGGCGGGAGGCACATGAGCTCCTCGACGGCTCTCGATCGCGGTCGCGCGGCGTTCGCCGAGCACCGCTGGCTGACCGCGTTCGAGGCCTTCGAAGCGGCTGACGGCGACGGCGGGCTCGAAGCGGCTGATCTCGAGCGCTTCTCCACCTCGGCCCTGCTGCTCGGTCGCGATCCCGTCGGCATCGACATCGCGACCCGGGCGCACGAGAGCTTTCTCGACGGCGACGACCCCGCGGGCGCGGCTCGTTGTGCGGCGTGGATCGGCATCTTCCTCACGAGCAAGGGCGATCTGGCGCGCGGCGGCGGCTGGCTCGCGCGTGCGACTCGGGTGGCAGCGGGCGGGCGCGGCGCCGAATCAGCCGGGGGCCTCGCCCGCATCCCCGTCGGCCTCGGTGAGCTGTTCAGCGGTGACGCCGCGGGCGCGGCGCGCACGTTCGCCGAGGCCTTCGCGATCGGCGAGCGGTTCCACGACCGAGACGTCATGGCGCTCGCCCATCTCGGGCTCGGCCAGGCCGAGATCATGCTCGGTCGCACCGATGCCGGGCTCGCGCTGCTCGACGACGTGATGATCGCGGTCACCGCGGGTGAGATCTCGCCCGTGGCATCCGGAATCGTGTACTGCGAGGTCATCGGCAGCTGCCATCTCGCGTTCGACGTGCGCCGCGCGCAGGAGTGGACGGTGGCGCTCGACCACTGGTGCGGCGAGCGGCCCGAGATGGTGATGTTCACCGGCAAGTGCCAGGCGCACCGTGCCGAGCTGTACTGCCTGCACGGCGCGTGGATCGACGCCCTCGAATCGGCCCGCGTGGCGGTCGAGTTGGCCGAACGCGGCGACTGGAACGCGACATTCTCGGGTTGGTACCTGCAGGGCGAGGTGCATCGCCTGCGCGGCGAGGTCGAACCTGCCGAAGCGGCCTATCTGCGAGCCGCGGAGACGGGCTGGCCCCCGCAACCGGGCCTCGCCCTGCTGCGGCTCGCGCAGGGCAATGTGCGATCGGCTCGATCCCTCATCGGCCCCGTCGCCGAACAGGTCGACCCGGCAACCCGGCAGCAGCTGCTGCCCGCGATCGTCGAGATCGAGCTCGCCGCGGGTGACCTCGCGGCCGCCCGGCGGGCCGCCGATGAACTCGCGGCCGCGACGCCGACCGACGCGAAGCCCGTGCGGCGGGCGGTCACGGCACGATCGACGGGTGCCGTGCAGCTCGCCGAGGGCGACGCCCGGGGTGCGCTCGCCGCGCTGCGCACCGCCTGGACGAGCTGGCAGGAGGTCGACGCGCCGTTCGAGGCCGCGCGATGCCGTGTGCTGACGGCGCTCGCGTGGCGCTCGCTCGGTGACGAGGCATCCGCGTCGATGGAGCTGGACGCCGCGCGCGCGGAGTTCCTCGAGCTGGGCGCCACCCCCGACGTGCTTCAGGTCGACGCGCTCACCCGCACCGGCAGGCCCGCCCGGTTCGGTGCGCTCACGCCTCGCGAGCTCGAGGTCGTGCGCCTCGTGGCCGAGGGCAGGACGAACCGGGCCATCGCCGACCTGCTCTACCTCAGCGAGAAGACGGTCGACCGGCACCTCAGCAACGTGTTCGCGAAGCTCGGCGTCTCGTCGCGTGCGGCGGCGACGGCCTACGCCTACGAGCACACCCTGATCTGACGTCAGGGCGGTACCGGCGTGATGGCGGAGCCGGCGACTCCCTGCGGCATCCCGCGAATGGGTGATTCTCCGGATGCCGCAGGGAGTCGCCGTTCGTAGCGTCGAGCACATGGATGTCGCCGTGCTCGCCGGCGTTCTCTCGACCGGCCTCTTCGCCATGAGCTACCTGCCCATGCTGGTGAAGGCCGCGCGCACGAAGGACCTGTCGTCGTACAGCTTCGGCAACCTCGCGATCACCAACGTCGGCAACGCCGTGCACTCCGTGTACGTGTTCAGCCTGCCGCTCGGCCCGATCTGGTTCCTGCACGGCTTCTACCTCGTGGCATCGGTGCTCATGCTCACGTGGTTCCTGCGCTATCGCACGGCGAGGCGACCGGCCGAAACGCCGGCCGCCGCGCCGCGACGAGTCACTTCTTGACGGAGCTGCGAGTCGTCGCGGTCTTCGCCGCCGGGGCCTTCGCCGTGGTCGTCTTCGCCGCGGCGGCCGCGGTCTTCGAGCCCGCCGTCTTCGCGCCCGCCGTCTTCGCGCCAGCGGTCTTCGCCGTCGAGCCGGCGGCACGCGGCGCGCGCACGGTCTTCGGCTTCGCGGCGACGGCCTGCTCCGCGGCATCCGTCACGGGCTTCGGCAGCGCCGTGAATCGCGAGAGCTGCGTGACGTGCTGCGGGCCGAGCTCGTCGAGCGTGGCGACCTCGAGCAGCTTCATCGTGCGCTCGATCTCGCCCCGGAGGATCGAGATCGTCTTGTCGACGCCGCGCCGTCCGCCGGCCATGAGGCCGTAGAGGTAGGCGCGCCCGATCAGCGTGAAGCGGGCACCGAGCGCGACCGAGGCCACGATGTCGGCGCCGTTCATGATGCCCGTGTCGACGTGCACCTCCATGTCGGAGCCGATCTCGCGCACGACGTGCGGCAGCAGGTGGAAGGGAATGGGCGCCCGGTCAAGCTGGCGACCGCCGTGGTTGGAGAGCACGATGCCGTCGACGCCGCGGTCGGCGAGGAGCCTGGCGTCGGCGACGGTCTGCACGCCCTTGACGACGATCTTGCCGGGCCACATCTCGCGGATGATGTCGAGGTCGTCGAATGAGATCGTCGGGTCCATCGCGTGGTCGAGCAGCTCGGCGACCGTGCCGCCCGTCGTCGAGAGCGAGGCGAACTCGAGCGAGGGCGTGGTGAGGAAGTTGATCCACCACGCCGGGCGGGGCAGCGCGTTGATGATCGTCGCGGGCGTGAGCTGCGGCGGGATCGAGAACCCGTTGCGCTTGTCGCGGAGACGGGCACCCGCGACAGGGGTGTCGACCGTGAAGAACAGGGTGTCGTAGCCCGCGGCGGCGGCACGACGCACGAGGGCGTACGAGATCTCGCGGTCGCGCATGACGTAGAGCTGGAACCAGTTGCGGCCGTTCGGGTTCTCGGCCTTCACGTTCTCGATCGACGTCGTGCCGAGCGTCGAGAGGGTGAACGGGATGCCCGCTGCGGCAGCGGCGCCGGCGCCGGCGATCTCGCCCTCGGTCTGCATGAGCCTGGTGAAGCCAGTGGGCGCGATGCCGAACGGCAGCGCGCTCGGGCCGCCGAGCACGTCGCGGGTCATGTCGACCACGGGCACGCTGCGCAGGATCGACGGGTGGAACTCGATGTCCTGGAAGGCCTGACGCGCTCGCGCCAGCGAGATCTCGCCCTCGGCCGCACCCTCGGTGTAGTCGAACGGCGCCTTCGGCGTGCGTCGCTTGGCGATGTCGCGGAGGTCGGCGATGGTCACCGCCCGGTCGAGGCGACGGTCGGTGGGGTTGAGCGTCGGCTTCTTGAACTTCATGAGCTCGGCGAGCTCTTTCGGGTTCGGGAACTGGCGCTGGACCATGGTGCGACTCTGCTTTCTCGTGGTGGGGCTTCTCGTGGTGGGGCTTCTCGTGGTGGGGCTTCTCGTGGTGGGGCTCATGCGGGCGACTCGGGGGTGGTGCTGGCGGGGCTGGGGGTGGCGGTGGGTGCGGACGGGCCGGACGGGCTGGACGGCGGGAAGGTCTCGGCGTAGTAGCCAGAGATGTGGTCGTGGGTGCGGGAGCGTGCGGTCGCGGCATCCGCTGCTCTGATCGCCTCGACGATGCCGCGGTGCTCGGTGCGCAGGCGCGTCGAGGTGGCCGACCAGTCGGCGATGGCCGAGACGCCCTCGAGGGCGTACCCCTCGATGCCGCTGCGGAGGCCCGCCATCGTCGCGGTGATGACCTGGTTGCCGGATGCCTCGGCGAGCGCCAGGTGGAAGGCGGCGTCGAGCGCGAGGAACTCGGTCGGCGCGAGGTCGGGGGAGTCCATCGCGTCGAGGAGGAGGTCGGCGGCGGAGAGGTCGGCGGCGGGTGCGGCGTCGGCGAGGTCTCCGGCGACGGATGACTCGAGGATCAGTCGCGTGCGCACGATGTCGGCCACCGGGAACCCGCTCGCGGCGACCTGCAGCCGCATGAGGGCGGACATGCCCCCACCGGGGGTCGCGATGATGATCGCACCCGAGTTCGGCCCCGAGCCGGCGGCGGTGCGGATGAGTCCGAGTACCTCGAGCACGCGCAGCGCCTCGCGGGCGCTCGAGCGGCCGACGCCGAGTTCGGCCGACAGGGCCCGCTCGCCGGGCAGGCGGTCACCGGGGCGCAGCGCGCCGTCGAGCAGCTGCTGCTCGATGTGCTCGAGCACGGTGCGCCACGCGCGCGGAGCATCGGATGTCGCAGCGCCCATGCCGATCGCCCTCTCGTGTGTGTGGTCAGACCACAGTAGCACGTGTGGTCAGACCACAGGAGGGAGGGGGAGCGAGCGAGCTCAGTCCTTCTTCGGGCGGATGCGCACGCGGCCCCGGCCGGCCTCGTCGAGCTCGACGACTCCGCCGCGCGACTTCAGGAACTCGGTGAATGAGGCGAAGCCGAGCCGGCGCTCTTGGAACGAGGGGTCCATGCGCATCATCTGGTTCTTGACCGCGGTCGACGACTGCCACTCCTCGTCGTTCTTCGCCCGCATCAGCTCGAGTGCCTTCAGCAGCAGGCGGCCCGGGTTGCGCGGGCTGCCCGCCGTGACCTCGTCGTCGATCGGAGCCGGCTCGACGGGTGCGACGAACTGCAGTGCGCGCGCCGACACGCGCTTCGGCTCTTCGACCGGTGCGGTCGCCTCGATCGCGGCCTCGGCGCCCGCCTCGGTCGTCTGCTTCGTCGATGCCCGTCGGCGGCGGGCGGGAGCCTTCGCCGGCTCGGCTCCGGCGGCTTCGGCAGATCCTGCGGCGTCTGCGCCCTCGGTGGCCTCGCCGTCGGCGGGCTCTGACGCGGCTGCAGCTGCGGCGGCTGCCGCCGTGCCCCGGCCGCGCCCGCGGACGGCGGGCGCGGGGGCATCAGTCTCCTCGTCGTCGCTCACGGCGACATCGGTGGCGAGCAGGGTGTCGTAGTCGGCGTACTCGTCGCACGAGGCCGTGAGCGCGCGGCTCGTGCCGCCCGCGACGCCGATGCCGACGACGTAGCGGCCGAGGCGCTTCGCCTTCTGGGCGAGCGCGACGTAATCGGAGTCGCCCGCGACGATCACGATGTGCGAAAGGTCGTCGATGCGGAACATGTCTTCGACCGCGTCGACGGCGAGCCGGATGTCGGCGCCGTTCTTCGTTGCCGAGAGTGGGAAGAGCTGCACGAGGTCGACGGCGCGGTCGATGAGTTGCCCGCGGTAGCTCGCGTTGATCGGCGTCGACCAGTCGGCGTAGGCCCGGGCGATGGCGATCGTGCCGAAGGTGGCGGCGAAGTCGAGCACGGCGTCGATGTCGACGGTCGCCTCGGCGAGCTTCTTCGCAGTCTCGGATCCGGCGGCGGGAGCCTTGCCCGGCGACGTGTCCTTGCGATAGGCGCTGGTCCTGCGCGAGCCCGGCTCGCTGTGCAGCTGGTCGTATCGCGAGATCACGATGTTGTCGAAATCGAAGTACAGGGCGACGCGAGGTTCTGCCGAAATGGCCATGCGTCGAGCCTATGCCCACCCCGCTCGGCTCCACCTGAGCGGTCTTGCGTCATCGGGCGGAACACGCGGGAATAGGCGCATCCGCTCGTCGTTCTCCTCCTGTGTCGGCAGCGCCGATCGAGTTCGCCGACCAGTTTCCGAGACGCAGGAGCAGCATGACCGAGACCAGCACCGCCACCCGCCAGCGCATCGCCGACTCCGAGCTCGAGGTGTTCCCGCTCGTGCTCGGCGGCAACGTCTTCGGCTGGACCGCCGATGAGGCCGGATCCTTCGATGTGCTCGACGCCTTCGTCGCCGGCGGCGGCGACTTCATCGACACCGCCGACGGCTACTCGCACTGGGTGCCCGGCAACGAGGGCGGCGAGAGCGAGCGCATCATCGGCCGATGGCTCGCGGCGCGCGGCAACCGCGACGACGTCGTCATAGCCACGAAGGTGAGCACACACCCGCAGTTCCCGGGGTTGTCGGCGACGAACATCGCAGCCGCTGCCGATGCCTCGCTGCAGCGCCTCGGCACCGATCGCATCGACCTCTACTACGCGCACTTCGATGACGAGTCCGTGCCGCTGGTCGAGACGATCGACGCGCTCTCGGCCCTCGTCGACGCCGGCAAGGTGCGCGCACTCGGCATCTCGAACTACTCGCCCGAGCGCATCGACGAGTGGTTCGAGATCACGGCCGCGAACGGGTTCCACCGCCCCGTCGCGCTGCAGCCGCACTACAACCTCGTCGAGCGCGACTTCGAGCACGGCCTGCGCGAACGCGCCGAGCGCGAGGGTCTCGCAGTGCTGCCGTACTTCTCGCTCGCCAAGGGATTCCTCGCCGGCAAGTACCGGGGAGAAGCGGATGTCGCCGCCCCCGGTGCGAGTCCGCGGGCCGGAGCCGCCGCCGAGTACCTCGACGACCGCGGCCGGCGGGTGCTCGCCACACTCGACGAGGTCGCCGCCGAGCACGGTGTGGACGTGGCATCCGTCTCACTCGCCTGGCTCCGTCAGCAGCCGACCGTCCTCGCGCCGATCGCGAGTGCGCGCACGGTGGGGCAGCTGCCCGCGCTGCTCGCCTCGACGTCGCTCGTGCTCTCGGCCGCGGAGCTCCAGGCACTCGACGCCGCGGCTGCTGGCTGAACGATGCTGCGGGTCGTGGTCGTCGAGCCCTGACGGAGGCGGGAGTCGACGAGCTCAGCCCGCTGCAGGCGAGCTCACGCGCCGGCGGCCACCGCGTTGTGCAGTTCGTCGCCGTCGACGCCGAGTCGACGGAACCCGCCGCCGATGTTCGTGAGCAGCACGAAGCAGACGCCGAGTGACGGCGTGACCCAGAATTCCGCCCCGGCCCAGCCGCCGTGCCCGTAGGAGTCGCGGGCGAGCAGGCCCGGAGCGTTGTTCCGCAGGTTCCAGGTGAACCCCCACTCCTGGCCGCGCGACGCGACGTACGGTTCGAGCTTCACCATGCCCGTCGTGAGGGGCCGCAGCATCGCCTCGACCGTGATCGGGGCGACGACCGTGCCGTCGTTGCGCAGCAGAGCGCTGCCGACGGCGAGCAGGTCGGCCGCCCGCCCCAGCAATCCGGCACCGGGGCTGGCGAGTGCGGCGAAGCGCTCGTAGTCGACGCCCTGCGCGGCCGCGTCGACGACCTCGTGAGGGGACGCCGAGGCGTCGAGCGTGAAGCCCGAGGCCCCGGCGCGCCGGCCGACGGCGGTGACCGCGTCGAACCACGACGTGCCGCCG
This sequence comes from Agromyces subbeticus DSM 16689, assembly GCF_000421565.1. Taxonomy (GTDB): domain Bacteria; phylum Actinomycetota; class Actinomycetes; order Actinomycetales; family Microbacteriaceae; genus Agromyces; species Agromyces subbeticus. The sequence goes on from NZ_ATXG01000001.1 coordinate 53,640, forward strand.
GCGTGCTCGATCATCGCGGCGATGCCCTCGAAGCCGATGGTCGAGTAACGCGTCGCGGCGCCGGCCGGGAAGTCGCGCCCAGGCGCGAGCAGCAACGAGCGCAGGCCGGGCGTGTCCATCGGCGGCTCGACGATGCCCGAGCTGTGGCTCACGAGGTGCCGGAGCCGCACGACGTCGTCACGGCCGGCGCCGAACTCCGGCACGGCGTTCACGAGCGGGGTGTCTGGCGTCAGGCGCCCCTGCTCGATGAGCCGCAGCGCAGCGAGGCCGACGAGCGGCTTCGTCAGCGAGAACAGCGGGTAGTGGTCGTCGACGGATGCCGCGCGCCCGCGTTCGGTGCCGAAGGCCTCGAGTGCGACGACGCCGGCCGCCGTGGCGATGCCGAGCACCGCGGTGGGCAGGGCGCCGCTGTCGACGTGACGGCGGGCCCAGTCGAAGGCGTGATCGAAGCCGGACATGGTGTTCCTCTCGAGGATCTGCGTCAGCTGCGGAACACGACGTTCAGGGGCTCGTCGCCGCGCAGCATCCGCTCGATCTGCTCGCCCAGCAGCCGCGCCATGCGCGGGATCATCGCGGTCGACGCGCCGCCCACGTGCGGGCTGACGAGCACGTTCGGCAGGGCGAAGAGCGGATGCCCCGCCGGCAGCGGTTCGGGATCGGTGACGTCGAGCGCGAAGCGGAGCCGGCCGCGCTCGGCCTCGGCGAGGATCGCGGCGGTGTCGGCGACCTTGCCGCGCGCGATGTTCACGACGAGGGCGCCGTCGGGCAGTGCGGCGAGGAACGCCTCGCCGATGAGGCCGGTGGTCGATTCGGTGAGCGGCACGCCCACGATCACGATGTCGGCGTTCGGCAGCAGCGTCGGCAGCTCATCGATGCCGCGGATGAAGCCCTGCTCGTCGGAGCGAGCGCGGCTCGCGACTCGCGTGATCTCGACCTCGAACGGTGCGAGTCTGGCCTCGATCGCGCGACCGACGCCGCCGTAGCCGATGAGCAGTACGCGGCGGTCGGCGAGGCTCTCGTGCCGGGCCGGGGCCCAGCGGCCCTCGCCCGCTGCGCGTACGAAGTCGGGGATGCCGCGTTGCGACGCGAGCACGAGGGCGATGGTGAGCTCGGCGGTCGAGGTCTCGTGCACGCTCGCGGCATTGGCGAAGACGTGCCCGGGTGGCAGCGCGGCCGGCACGCCGTCGAAGCCGATCGACTGCGACTGCACGAGGCGAGTGCTCACGCCGTCGAGTGCGCCGAGGCGGGACGCGGCGCTCATGTAGGGCGGCACGACGAGATCGATGTGATCGCCCGGCGCGGGCGCCTCGAGATCCCAGACGACCACGTCGGCGCCCGGGGGCGGCGTACCGAGGGCGTCGCGCAGAGTGGGTCCGGGCACGCTCACGAGCAGTCGGGCTTGCGTCATGCGCCAATCCTTCCAGAACCCGGGTGCTCGTGAGGCGGCTGCTACCTTGACTGGCATGGGACGCGTGGGGGGCCGCGGCGCCGGCCGAACGATGGAAGACGACGGCCAGGCCGTCAAGGAACGCGTCTACGCGGCGTACACGGGTCTGGCCATCGTGCTCGTGCAGCACTCGCACCTCGAACACATCGACGCGACCCGTGCGACGCTCACCCTGTTGATCGGCATCGTCGCGATCACGTCTGCGGGGTACGTCGCCGATATCGTCGCGCACCTCTCCGTGCGAGCGGCGTTTCCGAACCGCGTCGAGATGGGCCGCATGCTGCGGACCGCGGGCACGGCGATCGCGTCGGCGGGCGTACCGCTCGTGCTGCTCGCGCTCGCCGCATTCGGGGTGTTCAGCCTCAACGCCGCGCTGTGGGCGGCGTCGATCGTCTACGTCGCGACCCTCGGCCTGATCGGCTACCTCGCGGTGCGGCGCACCGGGGTGGTCTGGTGGCAGCAGGTGTTCGCCTTCGGCACCCTCGTCGCGCTCGGGCTCACGGTCGTGGTGCTGCAGCAGTACGCCCACGACGCGTGACCGGCCGCGCGCGGTCGCCGTCGTGTCACAGCACCTTCGACAGGAACTGACGTGTTCGCTCGTGCTGCGGCGCGGTGAAGACCTGGTCCGGATAGCCGGACTCGATGATCCGGCCCCCGTCCATCACGATCACCCGGTCGGCGACCTCTCGCGTGAAGCCCATCTCGTGGCTCACGACGATCATCGTCATGCCGGCAGCGGCGAGGTCGCGCATCACCGCGAGCACCTCGCCGACCATCTCGGGATCGAGCGCGCTCGTCGGCTCGTCGAAGAGCATCAGCGCGGGGCGCATCGCGAGCGCGCGTGCGATGGCGACCCGCTGCTGCTGGCCGCCCGACAGCGACCGCGGGCGAACGTCGGCCTTCTCGGCGAGGCCGACGCGGGCGAGCAACTCGTTCGCATAGGCGACGGCGGTGGCCTTCGGCTCGCGCTTGACGTGAACTGGGGCATGCCAGATGTTCTCGAGCACCGTCATGTTCGGGAACAGGTTGAAGTGCTGGAACACGAATCCGATCTCGGCCCGCTGCTGCGCGAGCTCGCGCACCGAGCGTTCCACGAGCCGCCCTCGCTGATTCGTGCGCTGCCCGATGCGCTCGCCGCGCACCGCGATCTCGCCGGCGTCGATGGCTTCGAGGCGGTTGAGCGTGCGCAGGAAGGTCGTCTTGCCCGCACCCGACGGGCCGACGAGCACGACCACTTCGCCGCGCGCGACCTCGAGGTCGACGCCGGTCAGGATGTGCTTGTCGCCGAAGGACTTGTGCACGCCGACGGCTCGCACGATGGGCTCGATGTCGATCGTGTTCGGGGCGGTGTAGAGAGTCATTGCTCGCTCCTCACGCGGCGTCGACGGGCTGGAGGACCGGGGCGGCCACGGCAGCGGCCCTCCGGCTGCGGAGGCCGAAGAGTCGCTTCAGCACTGGCTCGGCACGGGGAAGGCCGGCTTGGGCATTGAGCATGTTCTCGATTCCGGTCTGCGCCAAGGTCCACACGGTCGTGAGGAGCAGGTAGTAGAGGGCGACCACGATGTAGATCTCGAACACCTTGAAGGTCGAGGCGCTCATCGTGCTGCCGATCTGGAACATCTCGGCCACACCGATGATCGAGAGGATCGATGTGCTCTTCATGAGGCCGTTGAAGGAGTTGCCGAGCGGCGGCACCATCACGCGGATCGCCTGCGGCACGATGATCCGGCGCATCGCGCCAAGCGGGGTCATGCCGAGTGAGAGCGCCGCCTCGTTCTGCCCGCGGTCGACGGACTCGAGACCCGAACGGACGATCTCGGAGATGTACGCACTCTCGTTGAGCATCAGGCCGACGATCGCCGCTTGCACGGCGCCCTTGATGAGGGCCCCGAACAGGTCGACGTCCTCGAAGCGGAACAGCCCTGCTGCGGCGAATCCGGTGTAGATGATCACGAGCTGCACGAGCAGCGGCGTGCCGCGGATCACCCAGATGTACAGGCTCGCGAAGATGCGCAGTGGCAGGAAGCGACTGCGGCCCATGAGCGCGATGAGGAGTCCGACCACGAGGGCGAGCGCCATCGCCACCACGGAGATGACGACGGTCAGCGCGAGCCCGTTGAGGAACTGCGGGCTCGGCGTGAGCAGACTCTGCCAGAAGTACGTCCAGTCGAACGCCATGATGACTCCTTCGGTGTTCGGGTGCGGATTTCCGGGCGGCGCGACTATGCGCCGGCAGCGATGTCGGCGCTCTGCACGCCCCACTGCTCGAGAATCTCGTGGTAGCGGCCGTCATCGAGCACGGTCTGGAAGGCCTCGTCGAGCGCCTCGTTGAGCGCGGCGTTGTTCTTCAGGGTCGCCGCGCCGATCTCGATCTTGCCGAACGGCTCCCCGGTCATCTCGAAGTCCCCGTCGGATTCGCGGTGGTAGAAGTCGACGATCTCCGAGGTGTCGATGAATGCGTCGGCCTGTCCGGCGAGCACCTGCTGGATCGCGTTGGTGCCCTCGTCGACGAGCGTGATCTCGATCGGCGCCTCGCCGGAATCGGTGCACTCCTTCGACCGGTTCTCGGCCTCGACGGCGCCCGTGGCACCGGTGATGGCCACGACCTTCGTGCCGCAGAGCGACTCGTCGAACCCGCTGACGTTCTTCGGGTTCGCCTTCGCGACGCCGACCGCGGTGCCGGAGTAGAGGTACGGCACGAAGTTCGCGATCTCCTCGCGCTCGGGCTTGATGTAGAGCGAGCCCATGATCACATCGCACTGCTGAGCCTGGAGCGCCGGGATGAGGCCGGCGAACGCGTACTCCGAGAGCTTCAGTTCCAGGTCGAGCTCGGTTGCGAGTGCACCGGCGATGTCGATCTCGACGCCGGTCAACTCGTTGTTCTCGTCGTAGAAGATGTTCGGCGGAGAATCGCCGGTGCAGATCGTCAAGGCTCCGGGGGAGACGAGCTTGATCGAGTCCGCCGACGAATCCGTCGATCCGGCGCCGGAAGCGCCGGACCCCGCGCATGCGGCAAGCGAAAGAGCGACCGCAAGGGCCGCGGTCACGCCGATGGAACGGTGAAGATAGAACGAACGTGCCACGATCACTCCTAGGTTCGGGGGGTCACTGCGCTGTGTTCGGAGAGTTTGACAGCTGGTAGGACCAACTGTCAATCTGTTCAGTGGGAGGATTCTTCTCGCATCGAGAGACACTCCCGCTCAGGCATCCAACGAAGGGGCGCGACATGGAATGGGCATCGCTTCGGAGATCGGAATCGCTCTCCCTGCCCGATCGACTCTCCGTCGACCTCGAACGACTCATCATCGACGGGCAGCTGAAACCCGGCGATCGGCTCCCTCCGGAGCGCGAGCTCGGTGAGCTCCTCGGCGTCTCTCGCGTGTCGATCCGGCAAGCGCTGCACGAGCTCGAGAGCCGGGGCCTCATCGACCGGAGACCGGGTCGAGGCACGATCGTCGTTTCCGCGGCGTCTCGCGGCGGCCACGCCGGAGACGCGCTCTCGGCGCTCATCGATGCGACGGCGGCGGGCAACACCGAGCTCGCCCGCATCATGGAGCTGCGGGCGGTGATCGAGCCGCCGATCGCGGCACTCGCCGCGACCCGGGTCACCTCCAGAGACATCGCGCAGCTCCGCGCGCTCGTCGAGGAGATGGAGGTCGAGACCGACCTCGAGCACTACGCCGTGCTCGATCGCGCGTTCCACCAGGCCATCTCGCAATACACGCACAACCCCCTGCTCGCCCAGCTCACCGAGCTCATCGCCTCCGAGATCGCCCCGAGCCGGCGACGCGCCCTGCAGACCCCCGAACGACGGATCGCGTCGAGTGCGGCGCACCGTCGCATCTTCGAAGCCATCGCCGCGCACGATGGACCCACCGCGGAGTCGGAGGCGCGGGCCCACGTCGAGTCCGTGCTGCTGTCGGCACTGCGGGCTTCCTCGACGGATCCGGAAACCGCCGCCTCGTCGTCGGTCACCGAGTCGACGCCCGCATGACGCCCGAGAACACCGCCCGCGGCGCGGTGGCCACCTCTCACTACCTCGCCACCGAAGCCGGCGCCGATGCGCTGCGCAGCGGTGGCAACGCGATCGATGCGGCGATCGCCGCCGCGGCGATGCTGTGCGTCGTGTACCCGAACAACGTCGCCCTCGGAGGAGATCTCGTCGCCCTCGTGCGCAGCCCCGACGGCGTCGTGCGCTTCGTGAACGCGACGGGCCGGGCGCCATCGGCAATGAGCCTCGCCGAGCTTCGCGAGCGTCACGGTGACGCGCTACCCGCACGTGGTATCGACACGGTCACCGTGCCGGGTGGTGTTCGCGGCTGGCAGGCGCTCGCCGAACTGGGTGGCCGGCTCAGCTGGGAGCAGCGGCTCGACGGAGCGCGAGCCGCCGCGCGCGATGGTGTTCCGGTCGCACGATCCGTCGCACGTGCCGTGCGCATCGACCGGCGTGACCTGGCAGCCGATGCCGGCTGCCGCGGCCTCTTCCTTCCCGGCGGCTCGCCGATCGGCGAGGGTGACACGTTGCGCGAGCCTGCGCTCGCGCGCACGATCGCGCAGCTCGCCGTGCACGGCCCGGACGAGTTCTACACGGGTCGCATCGCGTCGCGATGGATCGCCGGGCTTCGTGCGCTCGGCAGCCGCATCAGCGAGGCGGATGTCGCCGCATACCGTGCGGTCGTCGAACGACCCGTCTCGATCGAGGCGCTCGGCGTCGAGGTGTTCACGAGCCCGCCGAACACGCAGGGCTTCTCGCTGCTCCGCACACTGCGCTTCCTTGCGCACCAGGGCGTCACCGACCCGCTCGGCGTCGACGCCGGACGCCTTGCGGCCGTCTTCGGTGAGAACAACCGCGTGCGCGCCCGTTGGCTGGCCGACCCCGACACCGCGCCGATCGGCGTCGACGAGCTCGTCGGCATGGATGCACCCGAGTTCATCGGTGCCGATTCGCGACCGGCATCCGGCGACACGGTCGGCCTCACCGCTGTGAGCGCCGATGGCTGGGCCGTCTCACTCGTGCAATCGGTGTACTGGGCGTTCGGAGCCTGCGTGCTCGAGCCCGAGACCGGCATCCTCTTCCAGAACCGCGGAACCTCGTTCTCGCTCGATGCCGCGCATCCCGCGGCGTTCTCGCCGGGCCGCCGGCCGCCACACACGCTCATGCCCGTGCTCGTGCAACGCGACGGCGAGCTGGCATTCGCCGCGGCGACCATGGGCGGGCAGGCGCAGCCGCAGATCCACGCGCACCTGCTGCTCAACTCGCTCGCCGGGGCATCCGCGATCGAGGCGACGAGCGCACCTCGCTGGGTGGTGGGCGTGCAGGACGACGGCGACACCGCGAGCACGGTCACGGTCGAAGCGGATGTGCCGAGGCGGGCGCAGGAGGCGCTTCGGGAGAGCGGGCTGCGTGTGAAGACCGTGCAGCCTCGTGACGAGGGGCTCGGCCACTCCAATCTGATCCGCGTTCTGCCCTCGGGTTACGACGCCGCCAGCGATCCGCGCTCCGATGGGTCCGCCGTCGTCGTCGCCGACTGACCGCATCCGCATCGAACACCTCCTGAACCGACGAACCGAGACCTGAAGATGACGCGCCACCTCGAATCCAACGCAACCCCCGCCGATGCCACGCGGTACCCGGCTGTCGCCCTGATCGCACTCGGTCTCGCTGCGGGATACCTCTCCGGCCTGTTCGGTGTCGGAGGCGGCATCGTCGTCGTGCCGGCGCTCATGCTGCTCGGCTTCTCCCAGCGCCTCGCTGCCGGCACCTCGGTCGCCGCGATCCTGCCGACCGCCGTGGTCGGAGCGATCAGCTACGCACTGTCGGGCAATGTCGACTGGATCGCCGGCGCCCTGCTCGCGGTCGGAGTTGTGGGGGGCGCGCAGATCGGCACCTACCTGCTCGCGAGGATCCCGAAGGGGCCGCTCTTCTGGTCGTTCATCGGGTTCCTCGTCATCACGGTCGTGAGCCTCTGGATCGTGGTGCCGCAACGAGACGACGTGATCGCGCTCAACCCGTGGACCGCCATCGCCCTCTGCGTCGTGGGCGTCATCACGGGCGTGCTCTCTGGCCTGCTCGGTGTCGGTGGCGGCATCGTCGTCGTGCCGGTGCTGATGTTCTTCTTCGGCGCCAGCGACCTCGTCGCGAAGGGCACATCGTTGCTCATGATGGTGCCGGGATCCGTCTCGGCCACCATCGGAAACGCACGCCGTCGGAACATCGACGTGCGGGCAGCCGCGTTCGTCGGCATCACCGCGTGCGTGGCATCTCCGCTCGGGTTGCTGACCGCGACGGCCATCACCCCGTTCTGGTCGAATGTCGCATTCTCGGTGCTCATCACGGGCGTCGCCATTCAGCTGCTTGCGAAGCACCTGAAGAGCCGGCGCGCGGCGGCCTGAGTGTGCCGATCGTCGCGCCTCCGGGTCAGCGCGCGCCGGGCTGGAAGCGCCGCGGTGTGAACGCCGCCGCGACGAGCGCCCGCAGCGACTCGAGGTCACCGCTCGCGAAGCCCTGAGCGCGAGCCTGCACGAGCACGTTGCCGATCGCGGTCGCCTCGACGGGGCCCGCGAGCACGGGGATTCCGGAGCGGTCGGCCGTGCGCTGGCAGAGCAGCTCGTTGAGCGCGCCGCCGCCGACGACGTGGATCGTCTCGACGTCGACCCCCGAGAGGATCGACGCCGTGCGCACGGCACCGGCGAAGGCCTCTGCCAGGCTCTCGATGATCGACCGGGCGAACTCGGCTCGCGTCGCCGGCGCGGTGACGCCGTGCTCGGCGCACCACTCCGCGATGCGACCAGGCAGGTCGCCCGGGGCCATGAAGCGCGGGTCGTTCGCGTCGAACACGGTGACGGGCGAGGTGACGGATGCCGCGGCAGCGAGCAGACTCGACAGGTCGATCGGATCGCCGTCGCGCTCCCACCACCGCACCGACTCCGACAGCAGCCAGAGCCCCATGACGTTGTGCAGCAGGCGCACGCGCCCGTCGACGCCGCCCTCGTTCGTGAAGTTCGCCTCGCGCGCGGCATCCGTCAGCACCGGTCGCTCGAGCTCGACGCCGACGAGTCCCCAGGTGCCGCACGAGATGTAAGCGGCGGACTCGGCGCGCATCGGCACCGCCACGACCGCCGAGGCGGTGTCGTGCGATCCCACGGCCACGACCTCGACGTGCTTCGGTGCGCCGAGCTCTGCGGCGGCACCGGCCCGCAGACCGCCGAGCGAGTCGCCGGGTGAGACGAGCGGTGCGAAGACGGATGCCGGGTAGCCGAGTCGCTCGATGAGCTCGTCGTCCCACTCCCGCGACTCGACCCCGACGAGTCCCGTCGTCGACGCGTTGGTGTACTCGGCGACGCTCGCCCCGGTGAGCTGGAAGCCGATCAGGTCGGGCACGAGCAGCAGGGAATCGGCGAGATCGAGGTAGCCGGCCGGGGCGTTCAGCTCGGCGGCCAGCTGGTAGACGGTGTTGAACGGCAGGAACTGCAGTCCGTTGCGCCGGTACAGCTCGCCGAACGGCACAACCTCATGCACGGACTCGACCGCTGCGGCGTTGCGCTCGTCGCGGTAGTGGAACGGCTCACCGAGCACCCGCCCGCCGCGCAGCAGCGCGTAGTCGACCGCCCACGAGTCGACGCCGATCGAGGCGACCGCGGCGTCGCGGCGGAAGGTCTCGGCGAGCCCGCGTGAGAGCGCGCCGTACAGGCCGGTGAGATCCCAGTGCAGGCCCGACGCGAGGCGCACCGGCTCGTTCGCGAACCGCGCGACCTGATCGAGCTCGAGGGTGCCGGCACGCTGGTCGACCCGGCCGAGGATGACCCGTCCGCTCGTCGCCCCGAGGTCGACCGCCGCGACCGAGCCGGCCCCGCTCATCGCAGGAAGGCCGCAGCGACGCCCGCGTCGACGGGGATGTGCAGGCCCGTCGTGTGCGAGAGCTCGGGGCCGGTGAGCACGATCACGGCGTTCGCGACGTGCTCGGGAAGCACCTCGCGCTTCAGGATCGTGCGCTGGGCGTAGAACTTGCCGAGGTCGTCCTCTTCGATGCCGTAGGTCTTGGCGCGGTTCGCACCCCAGCCCGACGCGAAGATGCCCGAGCCGCGCACGACGCCGTCGGGGTTGATGCCGTTGACCTTGATGCCGTACTCGCCGAGCTCGACGGCGAGCAGGCGCACCTGGTGCGCCTGGTCGGCCTTGGTCGCCGAGTAGGCGATGTTGTTCGGGCCGGCGAACACCGAGTTCTTCGAGGAGATGTAGATGATGTCGCCGCCGAGGTTCTGGTCGATGAGCACGCGGGCCGTGGCCTTCGACACGAGGAACGAGCCCTTGGCCATGACGTCGTGCTGCAGGTCCCAGTCGGCCTCGGTGGTCTCGAGCAGCGGCTTCGACAGGGAGAGCCCGGCGTTGTTGACGACGAGGTCGAGCCCGCCGAAGGCGAGCAGGGCGTCGTCGATCGCGCGCTGCACCGCCGCGGCATCCGTCACGTTCGCCTGAACGCCGATCGCGACATCCTCGCTGCCGAGTTCGGCTGCCGCCGCCTGTGCCTTGTCGAGGTCGAGGTCGGCGATGACGACGCACGCGCCCTCGGCCGCGAGGCGGGTGGCGATGGCCTTTCCGATGCCGGATGCCGCGCCCGTGACGAGCGCGATGCGGCCCGCGTGCGGCTTGGGCTTCGGCATGCGCTGGAGCTTGGCCTCCTCGAGCGCCCAGTACTCGATCGCGAACTTCTCGGCATCGCTGATGGGGGAGTAGGTCGAGAGTGCCTCGGCGCCGCGCATCACGTTGATCGCGTTGATGTAGAACTCGCCGGCGACCCTGGCTGTCTGCTTGTTCGCGCCGTAGCTGAACATGCCGACGCCCGGAATGAGCACGATGAGCGGGTCCGCGCCGCGGATCGCGGGGCTCGAGGCATCCGCGTGCGCGTCGTAGTACGCCTGGTAGTCGGCGCGGTAGGCCTCGTGCAGTTCCTTCAGGCGGGCGACGGATGCCTCGACGTCGGCGTCGGCCGGCAGGTCGAGCACCATCGGCTTGACCTTGGTGCGCAGGAAGTGGTCGGGGCAGCTCGTGCCGAGCGCGGCGAGGCGCGGGTGCTCGGCGCGTGCGAGGAAGTCGAGCACCTCGGGGGCATCCGTGAAGTGGCCGACCATGGGCTTGTCGTGCGACGCGAGCCCGCGGATCGTCGCCGCGAGCGCGGCCGCCTTGGCGCGCCGTTCGGATGCCTCGAGCGGCGCGTAGCCCTCGAGCTCCGCGCCGAACGGGTCGGCCGCGCCGTGCTCGGCGATGTACGCCGCGGCCGTGTCGATGATCCAGAGCGAGTTGCGCTCGGTCTCCTCCGACGTGTCGCCCCACGCCGTGATGCCGTGCCCACCGAGGATGCAGCCGATCGCCTGCGGGTGCTCCGCCTTGATCGCGGCGATGTCGAGGCCGAGCTGGAAGCCCGGGCGGCGCCACGGCACCCACACCACCTTGTCGCCGAAGATCTTGCCGGTCAGCTCTTCGCCGTCGGCCGCGGTCGCGATCGCGATGCCCGAGTCGGGGTGCAGGTGGTCGACGTGCGCCGCGTCGACCAGGCCGTGCATGGCGGTGTCGATCGACGGCGCAGCGCCGCCCTTGCCGTGCAGCGTGTAGTCGAACGCGGCGACCATCTCGTCTTCACGCTCGACGCCGGGATAGACGCCGACGAGCGCGCGCAGGCGGTCGAGGCGCAGCACCGCGAGGCCCTGCTCGGTGAGGGTGCCGAGGTCGCCGCCCGAGCCCTTGACCCACATGAGCTCGATGGGTTCGCCCGTGACCGGGTCGGTCTCGGTGCCCTTGGCCGACGTGTTGCCGCCCGCGTAGTTCGTGTTCTTCGGGTCGGCGCCGAGGCGGTTCGACCGCGCGATGAGGTCGGCTGCTGCCTGGTTCGTCATGATGGGAGTCCTTCGGTGGTGCGGAGGGTGGTCGGGGTGGTGGTCGGTGCCGCGTCGGGAATGAAGCCGCGCGCGATCCAGCGCATGATGCGCTCGATCGAGTCGGATGCCGCGCGCTCACCGGGCCGGTTCAGATGACCGTGCAGTGCGCCCGGCTCGGTGAAGAGCTCGAGCGGCACGCGGGCCTCGGCGAGCGTGTCGGCGAAGACCTCGCCGGAGACGCGAAGGTGGTCGATCTCGCTGTTGATCATGAGCACGGGCGGGAACTCGGCGAGGTCGGATGCCGCGGCGCGGCCGGGGGCGACATCGAGCGGGGCGTCGACGACCGGGGCTCCGAAGTAGTTCTCGTACATGTCGTGCACGTACGACGGGCTGCGGTCGGCCTCGGGGTTCGCGTCGAGCAGCGCGCGCAGCGAGGCATCCGGCGCCGGCTGTGCGTCGAGGAGGGTCGGGTAGGCGAGGAACACCCCCGCGGGCAGCGGCCGGATTCGCTCGGTGGTGGTGGTGGTGGCATCGGCGAGCAGACGCAGCACGGCGCCCGTCACGAGGTTGCCGCCGGCGCTCGCGCCGCCGATCGCGAGGCGCGCGGGGTCGATGCCGAGCTCGTCGGCGTGGTCGAGCGTCCACCGCCACGCGGTCAGCACGTCGTCGGACGGCACGGGGTAGCGGAAACCGTGTCCGGCGTGACGGTAGTCGACCGAGACCACCGTGATGCCGCGCTCGGCGAGGCTGCGCGCAACCCAGTCGGCCTCGGGCATGCCGAGGTCGCCCCCGGCGAAACCGCCGCCGTGCGCCCAGACGAGCGCGGAGCGCGGTGCAGCCTCGGCGGCGTCAGGCGCGGCATCCGTGCCCGCCGGGTACACCCGCACGAGGCCGTCGGCCGCTGCGTACGGCATGCTCACCTGCGACATCCGCTCACCTTCCCTGCTCGTTCATCGATCGGTCTCACGTCGAGTGGGCGATCCCGGCGCGGGTTCGGCTTCGTGTTCGCCATGTTCGCCCACTCGACCTCCGTGCGGAGATGTCAGGCGCCCCAGCCGGCCTGCACGCCGCCGACGCGATCGGCGGCGATCTTCGCAAGGTAGCCGGATGCCGCGAACGCCGCCATCGGGTCGGCGGGGAGGCCGCGCGACTCGCGCCATTCGGCGAGGGCCGGGCGCACATCGGTGTAGAACGCATCCATGAAGATGCGGTTGGCCTCGAGCACGTCTCCGCTGCGCTGGGCCGCGGCGAGGGCCGAACCGTCGACGAGCAGTGCGCGTGCCGTCATCTCCTGCACGTTCAGCACCGAGCGGATCTGGCCCGGCACCTTGTCTTCGACGTTGTGGCACTGGTCGAGCATGAACGCGACGTCGGGGTTGTTCAGGCCGCCGCCGCGGATCACCTCGAAGATGATGCGGAAGAGCTGGAACGGGTCGGCCGCGCCCACGATCAGGTCGTCGTCGGCGTAGAAGCGCGAGTTGAAGTCGAACGAGCCGAGCTTGCCGAGGCGCAGCAGCTGCATGACGATGAACTCGATGTTCGTGCCGGGCGCGTGGTGGCCGGTGTCGAGGCAGACCATCGCCTTGTCGCCGAGCGCGGCGACCTGCACGTAGCTCGTGCCCCAGTCGGGAACGTCGGTGTGGTAGAACGCCGGCTCGAAGAACTTGTACTCGAGCACGAGCCGCTGCTCGTCGCCGAGCCGCGCGTAGATCTGCTGCAGCGACTCGTGCAGGCGGTCCTGACGGCCGCGAAGATCGGCCTGGCCCGGGTAGTTCGAGCCCTCGGCGAGCCAGATCTTCAGGTCGCGCGAGCCGGTCGCGTGCATGATGTCGATGCACTCGAGGTGATGATCGATCGCCTTGCGGCGCACCGCGGCGTCTTCATGGGTGAGCGCGCCGAACTTGTAGTCGTCGTCTTGGAACGTGTTCGAGTTGACGGTGCCGAGGGTCACTCCGTGGTCTTCGGCGTGGGCGCGCAGCACGCCGTAGTCGTCGACCTTGTCCCACGGGATGTGGAGCGCCACGGTCGGCGCGAGCGCCGTGAACTTGTGCACCTGCGCGGCATCCGCGATCTTCTCGAACGGGTCGCGGGGCGTGCCCGGCGTCGCGAACACCTTGAAGCGGGTGCCCGAGTTGCCGAACGCCCAGCTCGGCAGTTCGATGGCCTGCTGCTCGAGTTGGCCGAGTGCTTCAGTGGAGAGGATGCTCACGATGGCTCTTTCTGGTTTCTGGTGCGTGTTCTGTCGTGCGTCGCGGAGTGCTCGGAGCCGAGCGCGGCGAGTTGGTCTTCGAGGTGGAACACCTCGGAAAGTCGTGGGGCGGACTGGTCGGGGCGACCGCCGAGTGAGACGAAGAACCGGGCCATGTCGGCCTCCCACGCTGCAGTGCGGGGGTCGACCTCGAGCGCGGCCTGCGACGCGGCATCGTCGTCGGTCTCGTAGTAGCCGATGAGCAGGCCGTCGGCGCGGAGGAAGAGCGAGTAGTTGCGCCGACCGGATGCCTCGATGGCACGCAGCATGTCGGGCCAGACGGCCTCGTGGCGGGCGCGGTACTCGTCGAGCCGAGCAGGGTCGACCTGCAGCTGGAAGCAGATTCGCCGAGTGGCGTTCATCTCGCTCATGGTCTGCTCCGGTCTCCAGCGATCCGCGGCTCTTCCCGCTGAATGAATCGTTTCAATACTAGATCTTGGCGTGAGATTCCGCAACTGCTGGAAGCAGGGGAACCGGCACTTCACCCGTTGCGGCGGTGGGGCTCGGGGCTCGGGGAAGGTATGGGGCTCTGCACGACGAACCGCCGCGCAGAGCCCCGCGAGCGACTAGAAGTCGAAGTCGCCGATGTTCTCCGCGTCGAACACGTAGGGGTCGCCGAGGAGCACGACGCCGTCGGCCCCGACCGTGTACTCGCCGAGCTTGCCGGCTTCGAAGGTGTCACCCTCGGCGCCGGTGATGTCGCCCTCGATGAGCGCCTTCGAGGCGAATGCGGCCAGGTAGCCGAGGTCGGCCGGGTTCCACAGGGCGAACGCCGTGACGGTGCCGTCCTCGACGTATTCGCGCATCTGGTTCGGGGTGCCGAGGCCGGTCAGTGCAACCGCGCCCTTGTACTCCGAGGTCTGCAGGTAGCGCGCAGCAGCGGCGATGCCGACCGTGGTCGGCGAGACGATGCCCTTGAGGTTCGGGTGCGTCTGCAGCAGCGCCGCGGTCTTGTCGAACGAGGTCTGGTCGTCGTCGTCGCCGTAGACGACCTCGACGAGCTCGATGTCGGGGTGGCTCGCGGCGAGCTCTTCCTTCATGAGCTCGATCCAGGCGTTCTGGTTCGTGGCGTTGGCCGAAGCCGAGAGCACGGCGATCTCGCCGGCTCCGCCGATCTGCTCGGCGATGAGGTCGACCTGCACCTTGGCGATGCCCTCGGAGTCAGCCTGGTTCACGAACAGGTCGCGGCAGTCGGCGTTGGTGTCCGAGTCGAACGTGACGACCTTGACCCCGGCGTCGCGCGCCTCGTTCAGTGCGTCGCAGATGGCCTTCGGGTCGTTCGCCGAAACGGCGATCGCACCGACGCCCTGCTGCGTGAGGGTGTTGATGTAGCTGACCTGGCCGTCGGGTGTCGCCTCGGCGGGGCCGACCTCGGCGAACGTGCCGCCGAACTCCTCGATCGCCTCCTCGCCACCGGCGTTCGAGGTGTCGAAGTACGGGTTGCCGAGGTTCTTGGGCAGGAAGGTGATCGACAGGTTGCCGCCGTCGCCCTCGCCTTCGCCGCCGCCGGAGCCCGAGTCGCCGGCAGCACAGCCGGTCGCCACGAGCGCCACGCTCACCGCGAGTGCAGCGAGTGCCGCGACGCGGGTCTTCTTGTGAAACAACATCGTTGTTCGTCCCTTCATATGGATGGCGTCGATGAGCTGTTCGCATCGACGGTGGTGCGGTCTGGTTATCCGGCTGCGCCGGATTCGGCGCTCGGCTTCACTGCCGGGGTCTGACGCTGCGTGCGCAGCCAGGCCAGGAGGCTCGAGGACACCACCGAGATGACGAGCAGGGCCCCGGTGATGATGTTGATGACGTCGGAGGTGACGTTGGCGAGGCGCAATGCGCTCGCGAGCACGCCGATGAGCAGCACGCCGGCGATGACACCGTGGAGCGCCCCGCGGCCGCCGAACACGCTCACCCCGCCGAGCACGACGGCGGCGATGACCTGCAGCTCCATGCCCGTCGCGTTGTCGCCGCGGGCGCTGCCGAAGCGCAGCGTGTAGTAGATGCCGGCGAGCGCGGACACCAGGCCGGCGAGCACGAACAGGATGAACTTCGTGCGTCCCACGTCGACGCCCGAGAACGCCGCAGTCTCCTTCGAGAGGCCGATCGCGTAGATGCCGCGGCCGAAGGGCGTGAAGTGCAGGAGCACTGCGAAGATCGCGAGCAGCACGAGGAACGGGATGATCGCGAGCGGGATGCTGGTGGCTCCGAGCTTCGCCTTGGCGAGGTCGGTCCAGAACTCCGGGAAGTCGGTGACCGCGGTGGTGCCGAGGAGACCCACGGCGAGGCCGCGGAACAGCGCGAGCGTGCCGATCGTGACGGCGAGCGACGGCAGGCCGACGACCGTGACGAGGAAGCCGTTGATCGCACCGCCGATGCCGCCGACGAGGAGCGCGACGACCGCGGCGATCTCGAAGGGGACACCGCCGTTGATGAGCACGCCGGTCACGACGCTCGAGAGCCCGACGACGCTCGCGACCGACAGGTCGATCTCGCCCGTGATCATGATGAGCGTCATGGGCAGCGCGATGAGGAGGATGGGCGTGACGTCGAGGATGAGGTACGTCAGCGTGATCGGCTGGCCGAAGCCGCGGATCGTCATCGTCGCGATGATCACGACGACGACGAGCAGGGCGATGATGGCCATCTCGCGCGTGAGCAGCACGCGCTTCCAGAGCGGCTGGTCGTAGTCGCGGTACCGCCGCACCGATGCCGGAGCGGGCGTGGTCTCGGTGATGCTCGACATCAGCTGTCGTCCCTTGCTTCGATGAGCTTGCGTTTCTGCCGCACCGCGAGCACGCGGTCGAGCACGATGGCGCCGATGATGAGCACACCCACCACGGCGCGCTGCCAGAAGTCGGGGATGCCGAGGATCGGCAGTGCCCGGTTGATCGTGAGCAGGAGCACCGCTCCGATGGCCGCACCCCAGACCGAGCCGACGCCGCCGACGATCGCGACGCCGCCGATGACGGCAGCGCCGACGGCGTCGAGCTCCCAGCCCGAGCCCGCCTGCGAGTTGATCGTGCCGTAGCGGGCGGCGTAGAGCACGCCGCCGAGGCCGGCGAGCGCCCCGGAGAGCACGAACGCGGTGAGCAGGCGGCGCGTGACCCTCAGGCCGTAGAGCTCGGCAGCCGCGGGGTCGGAACCGATCGCGTAGAACTCGCGTCCGCCGCGGGTGTTCTTCATGTACCAGCCCGCGATGACGAGCACGACGAGCGCGATGATCGTGAGGATCGGGATCGTGAGGAACTGCTCGGTGCCGAGCGCGAGGAAGCTCTTCGGCAGGTCGGAGGCGTTGACCCGGTCGCTGCCGGTCCAGAGCACGTTGATGCCGCGGTAGGCGTAGAGCGTGCCGAGCGTGATGACCATGGCCGGCACCTTCGCGAACGCCACGAGTGCGCCGTTGATGAGGCCGAGCGCTCCGCCGAAGGCCACTGCGATGACGAAGACCACGATGATCGGGATGCCGGGGAAGTCGATGAACAGTCGTCCGGTGAGGTACGCCGTCAGCCCGAGCACCGAGCCGACCGAGAGGTCGACGTTGCGGGTGATGAGCACGATCGCCTGGCCGACCGCCACGAGCACGAGGATCGACGGGGTCAGCAGCAGGTCGCGCCATCCGTCCGCGCTGAACAGGAAGTTCGGGTTCGCAGCGGTCGCCGCGATCACGACGATGACCAGCGCGAGCAGGATGCCGAGTTCGCGGGCCTTGCCGATCGCGCCGAGGCGCTTCGTGACGTTGGAGGTGGGGGTGGTGGTCGCGGTGCTCACGAGTGCTGCTCCTCGGCGTGGGTCGCGGCGAACATGACGTTCTCGGATGTCGCGTCGGATCGGTCGATCTCGGCGGTGATGCGTCCCTCGCGCATCACGAGCACGCGGTCGGCCATGCCGAGCACCTCTGGCAGTTCGGACGAGATCATGAGGATGCCCATGCCCTGCCCCGCGAGCTCGGAGAGGAGCCGGTGCACTTCGGCTTTCGTGCCGACGTCGATGCCGCGGGTGGGCTCGTCGATGATGAGCACCGTCGGCTCGGTCGCGAGCCACTTGCCGAGCACCACCTTCTGCTGGTTGCCGCCCGAGAGCGTGCCGGCCACCGTGCTGAGTGCGTTCGTCTTGACCTCGAGGCGGCTCGCCCAGACACGTGCGGCGCGGTTCTCGAAGCCCGAAGTGATGATGCCGAACTTCGCGAGCTGCTCGCGGATCGCCAGCGTCGTGTTGCGAGCGACGCTCGAGTCGAGCACGAGGCCCTGCTTCCGGCGATCCTCGGGCACGAGTGCGAGGCCGAGGCGCATCGCCGCGGTCGGGCTCTTCGCGGGAACCGGCTTGCCGTTCAGGTGCACCGTGCCGCTCTGGTAGTGGTCGACCCCGAAGATCGCGCGGGCGACCTCGCTGCGCCCGGCACCGACGAGGCCGGCGAGGCCGACGATCTCGCCGGATCGCACGGTGAGGGAGATGTCGTGGAAGACGCCGGCGCTCGTGAGCCCCTCGACCTCGAGCAGCGGGCCGCCGATCGTGGTCTCCTGTTTCGGGAAGAGCTCGGTCACGTCGCGGCCGACCATCTGCCGCACGATCTCGTCGACGCTCGTATCGACGATGCGGCTCGTGGAGATGTAGGCGCCGTCGCGCATGACGGTGACGGTGTCGCAGAGGTCGAAGACCTCGTCGAAGCGGTGCGAGATGAAGATGATGGCCCGGCCCTCGTCGCGCAGGCTCCGGGCGATCTGGAAGAGCCGGTCGACCTCGACGCCCGAGAGCGCGGCGGTCGGCTCGTCCATGATGAGCACCTTCGCATCGAGCGAGATGGCCTTGGCGATCTCGATGACCTGCTGATCGGCGATGGAGAGGCCGTCGGCCGGTCGATCCGGGTCGATCCGAACGCCGAGTCGCTGGAAGAGGCCGTCGACCTCCGTGCGCATGGCATTGCGGTCGATCCGGCCGAACCGCCCGGTCGGCTGACGCCCCATGAAGACGTTCTCGGTCACGGAGAGGTCGGGGAAGAGAGTCGGCTCCTGGTAGATGACGGCGATGCCCGCGGCCTTGGAGTCGGCGGTGGACGTGAAGTCGACATCTGCGCTCTCGAGCCGGAACTCGCCGGCGTCGCGGCGGTAGAGGCCGGCGATGATCTTCACGAGGGTCGACTTGCCCGCGCCGTTCTCGCCGACGAGGGCGTGGATCGAGCCGGCGTGCACCTCGATGGTGCCCGAGCGAAGGGCCACGACGGCGCCGAACGACTTGCGGATGTCGCGAAGCTCGAGCGCCGGAGCGCGGTCGGGAGCACCGGGGGGAATCGTCATTGATCTGGACCTCAATTGCGGCGAACCGCCGCATCGGGGAAGCGAATCGTTTGAATCGTTTCACGTGAACGTTAGAAAATGTACGTCCAAGGCGCGGTGGTGTCAAGTCGCGCCGGTTCCCGGCGAAGCCTCGGCAACGTCGCGTCGTCGACCCCGTGGACCGGCTCGCTGTCGACTGCAGATGAGCCGCCCGTGAGCCCGCCTCTCGCCGATGTGATAGATTTCTCGAACCGACACTTTTTGAATCGTTTCAAAACTTGTCGGGGTTCACCGGCGAACGGCGGGTGACACTTCACTGCCCTCTCAAAGACGAGACCGGAGACCTCAATGTCGCTGCCGAACCTCACCGGTGTGCGCCCGCGCCGCAACGCGCTCGACACGCGTCGGGTCGTGTCGGCCGCTCTGGCGTTCGCACTCGTGACGGGCTTCGTCGCGTTCGACGGCGCCATGACTCCCGCGTATGCGGCCGCGACCGCCGAGGTCACGGCGCTGAAGACCGACAGCACGGTGAACCCGCTCGGCATCACCTCCCTCGAGCCGAGCTTCAGCTGGCAGCTCGCCTCCACCGCACGCGATGTCATGCAGTCGAGTTACGAGGTTCGCGTCGCGGCCTCGGTCGACGAGCTCGGTTCGAACGACGTCTGGAGTTCCGGCGTCGTCGGCTCCGATCGCTCGATCGACGTCGCCTACGACGGTGCCGCGCTCGAGCCGTCCACCCGCTACTTCTGGCAGGTGCGCGTCACGACCGCCGATGGGGCATCCACCGACTGGAGTGCGGCGGCCTGGTTCGAGACGGCCCTCGCCTCCACCGACGACTGGGAGGCCGAGTGGATCGGCGTCGCGCCGCCGGCACCGTGGGGCGACTTCGAGGCCGAGATCGACTTCACGCTCAAGCCGGGATCGGCCTTCGGGGTCTACTTCCGGGGCGACGACGCCTTGCGCAACACCTACATGTGGCAGTTGAACGACGAGACGGCGGGAACGCCGAAGCTCCGCCCGCACGAGAACACCAACGGTTCGTACGCCGTTCTCGGCGAGATCCCGCTGCCGGCCGAGCTCGGCGCAGACGTGCTCAAGCAGCGCGGAACACTGCGCATCGTGGCATCCGGCTCGCAGATCACGACCTTCGTCAACGACGTGCAGGTCGACCGGCGCAGCGACTCGAGCTTCGCGACCGGCGGCTTCGGCATCCGCACGAGCGGTGCCGAGCAGGTCACGATCCACCGGGTCTCAGCCACCGCGGGAGAGGCGACCCTGCTCGACGCCGACCTCGCGGTCGACGTGAACCCGTTCACGGCGGGCACGAGCGTCGCCGGTTCGGGAGTCGTCGTCGCCGGCGGCACGAACGCCGTCATCCGCAGCGCAGCATCGTCACCGATGATGCGCGACGAGTTCACCGTCGACAAGCCGGTGGCGAGCGCCCGGCTCTCGGCATCCGCGCAGGGCGTCTACGAGTTCAGCCTCAACGGAGCGCGCGTCGGCGATCACGAGCTCGCGCCGGGCTTCACCGACTACAACCTCCGCACGCAGTACCAGACGTACGACGTCACCGATCAGATCCAGCAGGGCGGCAACGCGATCGGCGTGATGGCCGGACCCGGCTGGTACGCCGGCAACCTCGGCTGGTTCGGCCCGGGCCAGTACGGCTCGCTGCCGAGCGTCACCGCGCAATTGTCGGTCGACTACGAAGACGGCACTCGCGAGACCTTCGTCACCGACGACAGCTGGCAGAGTGCACCGAGCCCGATCATCTCGAGCGACCTGCTCATGGGCGAAAGCTATGACGCCCGCCTCGAGCAGGAGGGGTGGAACACCGCGACGTTCAGCCCGAGCGGCTGGAGCGACGTCGTCGTCGCCGACGGTGGCACCGAGACGCTGGTTCCCCAGGTCGACCCGCCGGTGCGAGTGACGCAGGAGGTCGTGCCGCTCAGCATGACCGAGCCGACGGCCGGCCGATACGTCTTCGACCTCGGCCAGAACATGGTCGGCAAGGTGCGCCTGCAGATCAGCGGCGTCGCCGGGCAGACCGTGACGCTGCGGCACGCGGAGGTCGTGCACGCCGACGGCACGATCGCCCCCGAGAACCTGCGGTCGGCCAAGGCCACCGACACCTACACATTCGCGGCGGACGGAACGATCAGCTATGAGCCGCGCTTCACGTTCCACGGCTTCCGGTACGTCGAGTTGAGCGGTCTCTCCGCACCGCCGACGACCGCTGCGGTGACGGGCCTCGTGATGAACACCGATGCCGAGTTCAGCAGCACTTTCGAGACCTCCGACAGCATGGTCAACCAGCTGCAGTCGAACATCGTCTGGGGGCAGCGCGGCAACTGGCTGTCGATCCCGACCGACACCCCCGCTCGTGACGAGCGACTCGGCTGGACTGGCGACATCAACGTCTTCGCCAGCACCGCGACCTTCAACATGGACTCGCAGACCTTCCTCACCAAGTGGATGAGCGACATGCGCGATGCGCAGCTGCCGAATGGTGCGTACCCCGAGGTCGCCCCGCAGTTCTGCAAGAACCCCGCCGTGCACTCCTCGTGCGGCGGCGGCTCCACCGGGTGGGCCGACGCCGGCATCACGGTGCCGTGGACCCTCTGGCAGAGCTACGGCGACACCGATGTGATCGAGGAGAACTACGACTCGATGGTCGACTACATCGACTACCTCGAGGGCATCGCACCCACCGGCATCCGCCCCGGGTACGGCACGTGGGGCGACTGGCTGAACCTCGGTGACCCGACGCCCGCCGACCTGCTCGGCACGGCGTTCTACGCCCAGAGCGTGAACCTCATGGCGCAGATGGCCGAGGCGATCGACCGACCGGGGGACGCCGCCCGCTACCGCGCGCTGTTCGACACGATTCGGGCCGCCTATCAGGACGAATTCATCGCGGACGACGGCAGCATCGCGGGTGACAGCCAGACGGCGTACACCTCGAGCATCGCGTTCGGCCTCGTGCCCGACGACCTGATCGACGAAGCGGGCGAACACCTGGCGGCTGCCGTCGCGGCCCGTGGCGGCCATCTCGCCACCGGCTTCCTCGGCACCTTCAACCTGCTTCCGGCGCTCAGTGCCGGCGGGCAGTCGGATGTCGCGTATCAATTGCTGCTCAACCGCAGCTACCCCTCGTGGGGCTTCCAGATCGACCGCGGCGCCACCACCATGTGGGAGCGCTGGGACTCGATCCGCGAAGACGGCAGCTTCGGCGACCTGGCGATGAACTCCTTCAACCACTTCGCCCCGGGCGCCGTCGGCAACTGGATGTACCGCACGATCGGCGGCATCCAGCAGCTCGAGCCCGGCTACAAGAAGACGCTGATCGCGCCGACTCCCGGCGGCGGGCTGCAGTACGCGAAGGTCGGCTACGACTCGGTGTACGGGCACATCTCCTCCGACTGGAAGCTGACCGACGACGGACTCGCGCTCACGGTCGAGGTGCCGGCCAACACCACTGCCACCGTCGAACTGCCCGCGGGCAACACGCTCGCCGTGCTGGAGTCGGGCGTCGCCGCAGCGGATGCCGACGGCGTGCACTCGCTGAGCGTCGAGGCGGGCACCGCGAGCATCGAGGTGGGCTCGGGCCGCTACGAGTTCACGGTCGACGCCGACCGCGGCCGGTTCGGCGACCTGATCGCCGCGATCGAGGCGCTGCACGGCATCGTCGACGACGTCGAGAGCGAGATCGGCGGCGACGCGGCCGCCGCACTCACCGCAGCGGGCGAAGCGCTGACCACCCTCGCGGCGAGCGGCCTCGAGCACTACACGGCCGGGGAGCTCGCGCAGAGCGCCTCCGCGGTGCACGCGGCGCTCGGCGAGCTGTCGGCGGCCGACGAGACGGCCGATGCCGCGGTTGAGCCGGCGCGCGCCGCGCTGCAGGGGGCGCTGAGCGACATCCGCTCGGAGCTCGGTTCGCTCTCGGCCGGCCTGCTGGGAGTCACGGCGGTGCTCGAGACGCCACTGCAGAGCGCCTTCCCGGGCGAGACGGTGGCGATCCCGGCACGGGTCTCGAGTACGGGTGAGCTCGGCGTGGAAGGCGTGACGTTGACCCCGAGCGCGCAGGATGGCTGGGTCTTCGAGCCGAGTGCCGTCGAACTCGGGGGGCTCGGCGCCGGGGCATCGCTCGCGGGCAGCTACACCGCCCTCGTTCCCGAGCGCCAGAAGAGCGGCGCCGTCACCGTAAAGGCTGTGCTCGACTACACCTTCGAGGGCACGGCGGCGAGCATTCCGGTGTCGGTACCGCTCATGGTCGACTCCCCGCTCGTCGTGGCGAACCTGACGGCGACCCCGTCGACGGCCGCTCCCGAGAACGTCGTTCGCCTGAGCGTCGACGTCGTCAACGACTCGGCGCGCGACGTCATGGCGTCGGCCAGGGGCGGGTTCGACGGCGCGACGCCGGTGCTCGGCGAGCAGACGGTCATCGCGGCCGGCAGCACTTCGGTGCTCGGCGTCGACGTGGTCGTGCCGCTCGCCACCACCGCCGGAGCGAACGCGGTCAGTGTCTCGGTCGTCAGCGGCGAGGTCGTCTACGGCACCGCGAGCGGCACGGTCGCCGTGGCGCTGCCCGCAGTGACGGGCGCATTCGATCACGTCGATCTCGGCAACACCGCCTCGGAGACGGCGCACGCCCTGACGGCCTCTGCTCGATCGGGCACGAACACCGAGGCGGGTCTCACCCGTCGCTACGCGAACCGCGAGGACCCCGACGGGTTCTTCGAGTTCGATCTCGCGGTCACGCCCGGCGAGCCGTTCCTGGTGCGCACGATCGAGACGTTCGACCGCGCGCAGACGAAGGAGTACGACGTCTTCGTCAACGGCGAGCTCGTGCACCAGCGGTTCTACGAGCACACCGGTGGACTCGGCACCGTCGCCTACCAGTTCGTCGTCGACGACGTGGCCCTGACCGAGACCGGCACGGTCCGCATCCGCTTCCAGAACAACGAGACCGGGCGCAACTACGACGCCTCGCTCGCCGACCTCTGGTCGCTCCCGGTCGCGGCCGATCAGCTGGCACCGAGCGTCGCGCTCGAGGCGCTCGCTCATGGCGCTCGCGGCAACGGCGGCTGGTTCACCGGTGCGGTCGATGTCTCGCTCACCGCGAGCGACGAACGCCAGGGCACGGTGACGAGCGAGTACCGCATCGACGGCGCCCAGTGGACGGGCTACACCGCTCCCTTCACGATCGAGGAGGAGGGCGAGACCGCCATCGAGTACCGGGCGACGGATGCCGCGGGCAACGTGAGCGAAGCGAAGCAGGCCACGGTGCGCATCGATGCCACCGCACCGGCTGCCGCCCACACCGTCAGCGCCGATGCCGTCGGCGGCTGGCTGGCCTCGGGCACCACCCTCGACATCACGGCGAGCGATGCGGGCAGCGGTGTCGCCGCGATCGAGTACCGCCTCGGCGCCGGCGCCTGGACCGCGTACACGAGCGCGATCGGGCTTCCGCTCGGCTCGACGGTCATCGAGTACCGTGCCCGCGACATCTCCGGCAACGGCGGTGCGGTGACCTCGGCGGAGTTCGCCGTCGACGGTGTCGGCCCGATCGTGACCGCCGAGCGCAGCTCGGAACCCGCAGCGAGCGGCTGGCATCTCGTCTCGCCCACGGTCGAGCTCGCAGCATCCGACGCCGAAAGCGGCATCGGCGCGGTCGAGTACGCGACCGGCACCGGAGCGTGGACGCCGTACACGGAGGCGATCGGCATGCCCGAGGGCATCAGCGAGCTGCGGTTCCGGGCGAGCGATGCGGTCGGCAACGTCGGCGAGACCATGATCGAGACGATCCAGGTCGACAGTACGCGGCCCGAGGTCGGCGCGAGCATGAAGGGCCGCGCACTCACTCTCATCGGCACCGACGAGGGTTCGGGAGTCGATCGCATCGAGTTCCGCCTCGACGACGCGGAGGAATGGACGCGCTACACCGGCGCGGTCGTGCTCGACAACCGCGCGCACTCGATCGAGTTCCGCGCCTCCGACGTCGCCGGCAACGTCGGAGCGGCCGGAACCCGCACGGTCGTCGGCGGTTCGCTCTCGCAGGCCGCCGCCAAGCCGGGCGACACCATCACGGTGACCGGCGAGGGCTTCGCGCCCGGTGAGACCGTCACGATCGAGTTGCGTTCGGAGCCCGTTCGCCTCGGCCAGGCCGTCGCCGACGACGCCGGTGCGTTCAGCACCTCAGTCACGATCCCGAGCGACACCGCGACGGGTGAGCACCACATCGTGCTCACGGGCGAGGATCCCGAATCGACGATCTCGTTCGCGATCACCGTCGACCCCGACACCGTGATCCTCCCCGGCGGCATCGCGACGACCGGTGCCGTCGTCGCGCCCGCGTTGACGCTGGGACTGCTGCTCGCGGCCGCGGGCGCCGCGCTCGTCATCATCCGCCGCCGCCGGCACGCGAACGGCGCAGCGCCCATGGCCCCGACATCGTGACCGACGGCCACCGGCGCCCCGTGCGCCGCCCACTCCACCCAGACCCCTCCTCTGCAACGGCGATTGGAACCCACCCCGTGCACACCGACACCACACTCCCGGCCGCTCAGTCCGGCGGATCCGGCTCCGGCCGATTCGGCTTCGCCCGTCTCGGCGCCATCGCAGCTGCCTCGGCACTCGCGCTCGCCCTCGTGCTCACCGACGGGGTCACCGCGCTCGCCGCCGGTGCGGCCGACGGCATCGCGGTCGGCACGCTCAAGACCGACAACCGCGCGACCCCGCTCGGCATCGGCGGCGAGGCGCCGGGTCTCAGCTGGCGGCTCGACGCGGATGACGACGCCCGCGGCGTCGTGCAGAGCGCCTACCAGGTGCGAGTCGCCACGAGCATCGACGGGCTCGACGGGTCCACGGTGTGGGACTCGGGCAAGGTCGAGTCCGACCAGTCGGTCGAAGTGGCCTACGGGGGTCCGGCGCTCGAGTCGCAGACCCGCTACCACTGGCAGGTCAGGGTGTGGGACGGCGCCGGCGAGGAGTCGGACTGGAGCGCCCCGAGCTGGTTCGAGACCGGGATCCTCGACAACAGCGAGTGGGCGGGCGACTGGATCGGCGGACCGGACCCCGCCGGCGAGCTGGCCCGATGGACGGACTACACGGTCACGGCCGACGTCACGCTCAAGCCCGGAACCGCCTTCGGCGTGTACTTCCGCGGCACCGGAGTAAGCAGCGGCTCGAACGGCAACGCCTACATGTGGCAGCTGAACGACGAGATGCCCGGCGTTCCGCGCCTGCGGCCGCACGAGAAGACGAACGGCGGCTACAGCACGACACCCGAGGTCAGGCTGACCGAGCGCGGCCTCGCGGCTGACGTGCTGAAGCAGCGTGCCACGGTCGCGATCACCGTCACCGGGTCGACGATCGAGACCCGCATCAACGACGTGCTGGTCGACACCCGCACGGACTCGAGCTTCGCGAAGGGCTACATCGGCTTCCGCACGAGCGCCAGCACGACCGCGCTCGAATCAGTCGTCGTGCATTCGCTCGCCGTGACGACGCCCACCGCGACGTTGCTCGACACCGACTTCAGCACCGGGAATCCCTTGGCCGGCGGAACGCTCGTCGCCGGCGGCCTCGAGGTCAGCGGCAACAAGGACTTCCTGGTCGCCCAGAACACCGATCAGCCGCTGCTCCGCAAGGAGTTCACGGTCGACGCCGACAAGACCGTCGACCGGGTCCGTGTCTACGCCACCGCGCGCGGCATCTACGAGCTCAGCCTCAACGGCGCCAAAGTCGGCGACCTCGAGCTCGCGCCGGGATGGACCGACTACCACTCGCGCATCGCCTTCCAGACCTACGACGTCACCGACCAGATCGCAGCCGGCGAGAACACGATCGGGGCCATGCTCGCTCCGGGCTGGTACTCGGGCCGGCTCGCCCACGTCGGCAACCACAACTACGGCGATCGCAACTCGCTGATCGCTCAGCTGCGCGTCGACTACACCGATGGCAGCCACGAGATCATCGCGAGCGACGACACCTGGAAGACCGCCAGCGGACCGTACGCCGCAGCCGACCTCATCGACGGCGAGTCGTACAAGGCCGCCAACTCCCGTGCCGGCTGGAACGCCAACGGCTACGACGACAGCGGGTGGAGCACTCCCTGGGTCGCCCCTTCCGAGACCGAGAAGCTCGAGCCCCAGACCGAGGAGCCCGTGCGCGTCACTGGCACGCGCCCCGCACTCGAGCGCACCGAACCCACCCCGGGCGCCCACGTCTACGACGTCGGGCAGAACATGGTGGGCGTTGCGAACATGAAGCTCACCGGGCTTGCCGGCAGCACGGTGCGCATCCGTTATGCGGAAGAACTCAACCCCGACGGCACCGTGTACGTCGCGAACCTCCGCAGCGCCAAGGCGACCGACTACTACACCTTCGCCGCCGACGGCACGGTCGAGTACGAGCCGAAGTTCACCTTCCACGGCTTCCGCTACATCGAAATCACCGGGGTGACTGCTGCGCCCGAACTCGCCGACGTCACCGGCGTCGTCTGGGGTTCCGACCTCGACTTCATCGGCGAGCTCTCCACATCGAGCGCCATGCTCAACCAGCTGCAGAGCAACATCACCTGGGGCCAGCGCGGCAACTTCCTCTCCATTCCCACCGACACGCCCGCTCGCGACGAGCGCATGGGCTGGAGCGGCGACATCAACGTCTTCGCTCCCACTGCGTCGTTCAACATGGACTCGCTGAACTTCCTGTCGAAGTGGCTGGTCGACCTGCAGGATGGGCAGGCCGCCAACGGCGATTACCACGGCGTCGCGCCATACACGGGCAATCTCGCCTGCTGCGGCGGCGGCACGGGCTGGTCGGATGCCGGCATCACGGTGCCGTGGGTGCTGTGGCAGAGCTACGGCAGCACCAAGCAGATCCGCGAGGGCTACGCCTCGATGACGAAGTACATGGACTACCTCGCCACGAGCTATCCGACGATGGTGCGCGGCTCGAGCTACGCCGACTGGCTGAACCTCGACGACCCGACGCCCGGTGACGTGCTCGGCACCGCCTACTACGCCTACGTCGCGCAGCTCATGAGTGAGATGGCCGAAGCGATCGGTGAAGACGGCGATGCCGAGCACTACGCCGAGCTGGCCGACCGTGGGGCCGAGGTCTTCGCCGACCGCTTCATCGCCGACGACGGCACCATCTCCGGCGACAGCCAGGCCGGCTATGCCGTCGCACTCGGCATGAAACTGGTTCCGGCCGCGCAGCGCGAAGCGGTCGCCGCACAGTTCCTCGAG
The DNA here is from genome assembly GCF_000421565.1 of Agromyces subbeticus DSM 16689. Classification (GTDB taxonomy): domain Bacteria; phylum Actinomycetota; class Actinomycetes; order Actinomycetales; family Microbacteriaceae; genus Agromyces; species Agromyces subbeticus. Next base: position 81,726 of record NZ_ATXG01000001.1, read on the forward strand.
ACCCTCGAGCGCCGCGATTTCCATCTCGCCACCGGCTTCCTCGGCACCCCGTGGCTGGTTCCCGCGCTCAGCGAGAGCGATCATCTCGACGAGGCCTACCGGCTGCTGATGAACGACACCTTCCCCTCGTGGGGCTACGAGGTCGCCATGGGCGCGACCACCATGTGGGAGCGCTGGGATTCGATCAAGCCCGACGGCAGCTTCGGCGACGTGAGCATGAACTCCTTCAACCACTACGCCTACGGCGCCATCGGCGACTGGATGTACCGCAACATCGGCGCGATCTCCAACGGCAGCCCCGGCTACAAGCACTCGGTCATCGCGCCGAAGCCCGGCGGAGGCCTCAGCTCCGCCACCGGGTCCTACGAGTCGGTCTACGGCACGATCGCCACCGATTGGAAGCAGAACGGCACGGACTTCACGCTCGACGTCACGATTCCGGAGAACACCACCGCCACCGTCGTGCTTCCGTCGGGAACCCCGTGGGCCATCACCGAGAGCGGCCAAGCGGTGACGGATGCACCGGGCGTGACCCTCGGGGGCTCCGAGGCCGGCAGCACCTCGCTCGAGGTCGGCTCCGGCACCTACTCCTTCGCGGTCGACGGCGACGTGCTCGAACTGGGCGCGATCCTCGATGAGCTGGAGAAGACGACCGCGACGGTCGCAGAGCTGCAGGCGGCCGGTGACCTGACGAGCGAGCAGGCGGGCGACATCCGCGACTCCGTCGAAGAACTCACCGCCATCGCGCTCGAGGCCATCGAGCAGTTGGGCGACGGCGACCTCGACGAGGCCGTCGCGAGCCTCGCCGCCATGATCCACGGCGTCGAGGAACTCGAGTCGACGATCGGCGCGCACGAGCACGATGGGGCAACCGAGCAGGCGCTCAGCACGCGCATCGACGCACTCCGCGCCGCGCTGAGCGACGCGGTCGCCTCGATCGCCGGCGTGAGCACCGAACTGCGCGTGATCTCCGAGATCGCCACCCCAGGCAGCACCGTTGCCGTCGAACTCGACGTGCACAACGCGTCGACCGTGCCGCTGCACGACGTCACGGCGGCGATCGTCGCGGCCGAGGGATGGACCCTGACACCGGATTCGGCTGAACTCGAACCCGAGATCGCCCCCGGCGCCACCACCGCACTCGCGTTCGAGGTGACCGTTCCCGACGACGCCGAACCCGGCGACGAGGGATCGCTGCGAGCCACCACCGTCTTCGTGCGCGGTGACGACGAACTGCTCAGCGTCGCGACGACCAGCTTCGCGCTCAGCTCGCCGCTGACCATCGGCACCCCCGTGGTCACCCCGACCCCGGCCTCCGCCGACGGCCTCGCCACGGTCACCGTGCCGGTCACCAACAGCGGCGAATCGCCGGTGTTCACCGCCGTCGAGGCATCCGTGCCCACAGGCTGGAACGGTGCCCCGCGTTCGGCCCAGCAACTGGTGCCGGCGGGCGCGACGCTCGACTTCGTGCTCGACGTCGCGGTGCCCATCACCGTGAGCGCCTACCGCGTCGAACTGCCGCTCACCGCGGTGCGCGGCGATGTCGTGATGGCGACTGGCTCGGCAACCCTCGTGCCCACGTTCGACACGGCCCAGTACGACCACGTCGATCTCGGCGCCGCGGCATCCGAGACCGCTCACAAGCTCACCGCCCACCCGAGCTCCAGCACGAGCACCGAAGCCGGCCTCAGTCGGCGCTACTCGCACGGCGGGGTGCCGGGCTCGTGGTTCGAGTTCGACGTCGCGGTCGAGCCCGGCAAGCCGTTCGCGGTCGAGCTCGTCGAGACCTACGGCTCGACGTCGACCAAGCAGTACTCCATCTCGGCCAACGGTGTGCCCGTGCACTCGCGCGAGCACACCAGCGGCCCGGGCGTCGTCGGCTACTCCTTCACGGTCGACGACGCTGAGATCAGCGCTTCGGGAACCGTTCGACTGCGCTTCCAGCGCGGCGCCGACAACGCAAAGGGCGACCCGTCGATCGCCGACGTGCACGTGCTGCCCGTCAGCGTGATCGACCACGTCGACCTCGGTCACTCCTTCTCCGAGGCGCAGCACGGCATCGCGGCGTCGTCGAGCTCGGGCACCGCGCCCAACGAGGCGGGCCTGACCCGCCGCTACTCCGGTGTCACGACGCCCGGCTCGTACTTCGAGTTCGACGTCGCCATCGAGCAGGGGCAACCGTTCCTGATCCGGGCACGCGAGACCTACGACAAGGCGCAGACGAAGGACTACATCATCACGGTCGACGGCACCGTCGTCGACAACCGCACGATCGTGCGCACCGAGAACACGGTCGGCACCATGGACTACCAGGTGCTCGTCGACGACCCGGCGCTCACCGACGCGACGTCGGTGACCGTGCGCATGCAGAAGACGCAGACGGGCCAGCAACTCTACGACCCCTCGGTCGCCGATGTCTGGATCCTGCCCGTCGCACCCGATGCCCAGGCTCCGGTCGTCTCCGCTTCGGTCGGCACGGCGGTCACCGGTGCAGAGGGCTGGGCGCGCGGTGCCGCCACCGTCGAACTGAGCGCACAGGACAACCGCCCGGGCGCCGTCCAGATCGAGTACTCGGTCGACGGAGCGGAGTTCCTCGCCTACACGGAGCCGGTCGCGATCGGTGACGACGGCGTGCACGAGGTGAGCTTCCGGGCGACGGATGCCGCTGGCAACACGAGCGCCGAGGCATCCGTGCCGGTGCGAATCGACCAGGCGGCCCCCGTCGCCGCGATCGCGATCACGCCGCCGGCGACTGCCGACGGCTGGCTCCCGCTCGGCTCGACGGCCACGCTGTCGGCGACGGACGCCACGAGTGGCGTCGCGGCGATCGAGTACCGCACCGGCGGTGCTGCATGGCAGACCGCCGCCGGCCCGATCGAACTGCCGCACGGCGAGTACGCGCTCGAGTACCGGGCGAAGGATGTCGCCGGTAACGTCTCGGCGATCGCGAGCGAACCGGTGCGCGCCGACACGGCAGTTCCCGCGGTCGAGGCGAAGGTCTCAGGCACACCGGGCACCGGCGGATGGCTCGTGGAGAACGCGCGAGTCTCGCTGCTCGCCTCCGACGACGACAGCGGACTCGCCGCGGTCGAGTACCGCCTGAACGGCGCCGCGTGGCAGGCCTACACCGCGCCGGTCCCGGTCGACGACGGCGTGACGCTGTTCGAGTACCGCGTGAGCGACAAGGCCGGCAATGCGAGCGTGCAGGGCGACGTGACCGTGCGGGCCGACGGCGAGGCGCCCACGGTCTCTCCCGTCGAGCTCTCGGCGCAGCGCCTGCTCACGCTCGGCGGCAGTGATGCGGCATCCGGAATCACCCTCATCGAGTACGCGGCCGATGGCGCCGACGAATGGACCGGCTACGCCGGCCCGGTCACGATCGGCACGCACTCGCAAGAGCTGCGCGTGCGGGTGACGGATGGCGCCGGGCACCGGAGCGAGGAGCTCGCGGTCGTGCTCGTCGGCGGAACCATCTCGGCGGATGCGGTCAAGCCTGGCGACACCGTCGGCGTCACGGGCGCCGGATTCGCTCCGGGTGAGACGGTCCGCATCGAGCTGCACTCCGATCCGGTGCTGCTCGACTCGGTGGTCGTCGACGAAGCCGGCACGTTCGCGGCGACCGTGACGGTGCCGACGACCTCGGCGCTCGGCGCCCACGAGATCGTGCTGCTCGGCTCGGAGTCGGGCAGCGATGTGCGATTCGCCCTGAGCGTCACCGCGAACGGTGTCGCGCCGGGCGCGGGCAGCGACACCGGCGCCGGCAGCACGTCCGACATGGCGAAGACCGGGTTCGACGCGGCACCGATGCTGGTGCTCGGCGGCTTCGCGGCGCTCAGTGGCCTCGTGCTGCTGCTCGTCCGTCGCAGCCGTCGGAACGAGGCACGAGTGCAGGAGACGAATCGATAGGTGCTGTAGAGACGTTCGCTCCATCAACGACGATTGGAATGCAGTGCGCTTCACGACTCCCTCCTTCATCCGGCCGCTCGTATCGGTCGTACTCGCCTCGACGCTCCTGGCCGGCTTCGCCGTGCTCGGTACCACCGCGCCGGCAGCTGCGCTCGCTCCGGCCGCTGTCGACCGCGGGGTGGCCTCGGCCGTCAACGCGGCCGACCCGGCCGCGGCGGACGACGATTGGTTCACCTCGTGGGCGCAGTCGCAGGACCGACGGTCCGGCAACACGTTCACGAATCAGACCTTCCGCATGATCACGCACCTGAGCCAGGGCGGTGACGCGGTTCGGATCCGCCTCCAGAACCAGTACGGCACCGCGCCGATCACGATCGATGCGGCGGCCGTCGCGGTGAGTGCGGCGGGCGCGGCGACGGTGGATGGCACGAACCGCCCCCTGGCGTTCGCCGGCCTGCCCAGCGTGACCATTCCGGCGGGCGGCGAGGTCTGGAGCGACTCCGTCGAGCTCGAGACGATGGCGCAGGACGACATCGCGGTGAGCATGTACCTCAAGGCGCCGACGGTGCCGAGCCTGCACAGCTACCCGTACCGCGACAACTACGTCTCCGCCGCGGGATCGGGCAACCAGACCACCGACGCATCCGGCGCACCGTTCGCCGAGAAGATGGCCTGGACCTACCTCGTGAGCGCCGTCGACGTGCACAACACCGAGCTGCTCGGCACGGTCGTGCCGTACGGCAGCTCGGTGGTCGACGGCGAGGGCAGCCAGAACTGCGGACCAGGATGCACCAGGACCGGCACGGATCGTCGCTGGTCGGATGAGTTGGCGCGTCGCATCAACAGCGAGCTCCCGGCCGATGCGCAGTACGCCGTCGCCAACGCGGGCATCGCCGGCACGACCAGTGCACCGAGCTGCGCAGGCGGCGGCAACGACGGCGTCAACCGTTTGGAACGCGATGTGCTCGCGCTGCACGGAGTGACCGCGGTCATCTTCTACTACGGCACGAACGATCTGTCGAACAACTGCAGCAGCGCGACGATTCTCGCGAGCTATCAGGACATCTTCGCCAAGCTCAGAGACGCCGGAATCAAGGTGTACGTCACCCCGATCACCCCGCGACCCTCGTACACCGCCCCGCAGAACGCCGTGCGGAGCGCCGTCAACGCCTTCGTCAGGGAGTCGGGCGACTGCAGCGGCACGTGCGACGGCGTGCTCGACTTCGATGAGGTGCTGAAGGATCGGGCGAGCCCGAACATCATCTTCCCGCCGTACGACACGGGCGACGGCACGCACGCCAACGTCGCGGGTCAGCAGGCCATCGCCAACAGCATCTCGCTGCCGCTCATCGCCTCGCCGGCGACCAAGACGTTCTCGATCTACGACTTCGAAGACGGATTCCAGGGCTGGCGGGCCGGTTCGGGCGTCGGAGCCGTGGAGTGGGCCCGCAGCTTCGCGAACGGTCCGAAGACGCCGTTCTCCGGAAAGCGGGTGATGGATGCGTTGTCGGCCGCCGTCCCCGCGGACACGATGCGATCGGTGTTCGTCGAGCCGCCGCATCCGCTCGATCTCAGCGAGGCGACCGAGCTGGTGGCGCAGCTCGACTCGTGGGGCGGGTTGGGCGGAAGCACCACCTACGAGGCCACGATCACCCTGACCGGCGCCGATGGCGACGAACTCACCGACACCTTCCCGATCACGCCCGATGCGTGGAACACGCTGGCCCTCGACGTCTCCGACTGGGCGCCGCGCACCGCGGTGAGCCGCCTCGAGATCGGGTTCCGTGCGCCCGGCACCTCGCGGCTCTGGGTGCCGCACTTCCAGATCGACGACGTCACCTGGACGACGACGGACACCGGCACGCCCGGCGAATCCGCAGCACCGACCTCGTGCGACTCGGCCGCCGTGGCCGATGGTCAGCAGCCGGTGCTGCAGCTGCAGCTCGGCGTCGACTCGACGTGGCCGGGCAGGCGCCCGGACTACGCCTTCGACGGTCTCGACGCCGTGCAGAACGGTTTCGACCGAGTGGGGTACTGCCTCGAGACGGCCGGCGGCACCGGCGATCGGTGGGCCTGGGCGGGGATGGATTCGTTCACCGACGATCCGAGCCTGCTCGGTCTGCACACCATTCCGGGGCAGGTCTCGCAGCAGCGCGTCACCGATCTCGACGTCGCCTCGAACGTCGCCGGCGTGGCGACCGGTGAGAACCTCACCGGGTGGCTCGAGCACTGGCCGAACACCTACCTGACCCACCGCAGCGGTCAGGTGCAGGGCGCGACGAGCGGGCGATACGACGCCGATGACCAGCCGATCACCGGGTGGCACGGCTCCTTCCAGATCCACCGCGTGAATGAGCAACCCGGGGATGACGAGACGCCGCGCACCATCATGGCGGTCAACAACTTCACCGGCCCCGGAGCCCTCGCGGTCGGCCTCGGCGACGCCCCGGCAGGCGGACCGACCGAGGCGGACTGGACCTTCGCCGCGAACGCCGGCGATTTCTCGAGTCGCACCCTGACGGTGTTCGCGCGTCCTGCGGTGGTCACCCTGACCGATGCGCCGCAGGATCGGCAACTGATCGCGCGCGACGCCGACAACGGCGCGAACGTGCTGATCGCGGGCGCCGCGGATGCCGCCGTGGATTCCGTGCGGTTGTCGTCGACCAGCGAGGGCGAGACCGTGCAGCAGGAGAGCTCGGAGTCGTCGTTCTCCTTCGACACCCGCATCACGGCGGGCCTGCACGACTACGACTTCCTCTTGGAGGCGCAGGTCGACGGCGACTGGCGCGAGGTCGGGCGCTGGACGCACGTCGTCTCGGGCGATGTCTTCGTGATCCAGGGCCAGTCGAATGCGGAAGCCGCTGCCTGGGAGAACGGTTCGGATTCCAGTACCGGCAACCAATCACCATGGGTGCGCTCGTTCGGCACGACGTCGTGGAATTCCGACACGTCTCGCGGCAACCGCGCCTGGCAGTACGCCTACGGCGACATGACGTCGCCGAACAAGGGCGAGGTCACCAATGCGGGAATGGTCGGTCAGTGGGGCATGCGCATGGGCGGCATCCTCTCGCAGGAGCTGCAGGTGCCGGTCGCGATCTTCAACGGTGCGCACGGTGGCCAGCGGATCGGGTTCTTCCAGCGCAACGATGCCGATTCCAACGATGCCGGCACGAACTACGGCCGGCTCCGCGAGCGACTCGAGGCCGCGGGCGTGCTCGCGGACGTGAAAGCGGTGCTCTGGTACCAGGGCCAGGCCGAGTACGGCGACACCGCCACCCACATCGCAGGCTTCACGTCGCTGCTCGAGGATTGGAAGAGCGAGCTGGGCTCGAACCTGGCAGACGGGTCGAAGTACTACGCATTCCAGATCCGAGGCTCGTGCAGTGGCGCCGGAGATGCCGCCCGCGAAGACGACATCGGCCTTCGCGAGGCGCAGCGGAACCTCTCGCGCACGCTCGGCGTGACGGTGCTCTCCACCACCGGATTGTCGAACCACGACGGGTGCCACTTCGGATATCAGGACGGCTATGAGAAGCTCGGCGAACAGGCCACTTCCGTGCTGCTTCGCGATCTGTACGAAGGCCCGAATGATGGAGTGGCCGCTCCCGACCCGGTCGCCGCGGCTGCGTCATCCGCATCGAGCACCGAATTCACGATCCAGCTCGACTCGACGACCGATGCTCTGACCGTCGACGCTGCGATCAACTCGAAGGGCGACTTCGTCCTGCGCGGTTCCGCAGCGCGGGTGAAGGACGTGACGTACGTCGACGGAGGGAAGCTCCTCGTCACGCTGACGGGAGCGATCGGTGCCCAAGGCACGATCTCCTACCTCTCCCACTACGGCTCGGGCCCGATGATTCGAACGTCGCGCGATGTCGGACTGCTCGCCTTCGACCGGCTGCCCGTCGCGGTCGGCGCCGCCGCGCCGCAATTGCTGGATTCGCTTCCTGCAGCGGTCGCCGGCGTCGCGTACTCGACCCCATTGGGTGCCGCGGGAACGGATGGCGCGCGGTACACCGTGACGGATGGCGCTCTCCCGGCCGGCTTCGCACTCGACCGGATCACGGGGGAGTTGGCCGGCACCTCGACGGTTGCCGACTCGACGACGTTCACGATTCGGATGGACTCGGCGGCAGGCACGAGCAGCCGAGAACTCGCATTGGTCGTCGCACCGGCGCCTGCTGCCGAGCTGAAGGTGTCAGCGGATTCGCTGACGTCGACGGTGGGCGGCAGCGTTCGGATCAGCGTCACCGGTGACGACGCGTTCGGCAACGATCTCGGGGATCTCACGACCGAGGCCGTGTTGACGAGCGACCAGCCGGGCGACGTGATCGCCGGTGACCGGGTCACGTTCACCCACGCCAGCCCGCACGTGATCACCGCGACGGTGGGCGAAGCGTCCGCATCGGTCAGCATCGAGGTGTCCGAGGCAGGTCCCGGTGACCCGGGCGGTCCCGGTGACCCCGGCGGTCCCGGTGACCCCGGCGGTCCCGGTGCTGGATCCGGTGATCCCGGTGTGAAGCCGGGTGCACCGACCACTGGCGACGGGGGCACGTCCGATCTTGCGACGAGCGGAGTCGACGCGACACCGTTGCTGGTGCTCGGCGGCCTCGTCGCCCTCGGCGGGCTCGTGCTGCTCGTCGTTCGCCGCCGCCGCGGCGACTCTGTTCCGGGCGACCTCCGATAGGCCGCGGTCGCCCCGTTTCTCCCCGTTTGATGATTGGACAACCGCTCGTGCCTGGTACCTCTCCCTTCCGTTCTCGTCTTCGCCGGCGTGGCACCGCGGTCATCGCCGCGGTGCTCGGCATCGGCCTCGCCGTGAGCGGGCTCAGTGCCACGATCGCTCCGGCGGAGCCGGCGTCTGCAGCTCCGGCCGCCGCCGCGGCGCCGGGGCTCGCCCTGTCGACGCTCGAGGTCGAGAACCGCTCGGAGCCGCTCGGCATCGATGTCGAGAAGCCCCGCTTCTCGTGGGTCGTCGAGAGTGACGAGCGCGACGTGGAGCAGACGTCGTACCGTCTGCGCGTCGCGCCGGCCGGCGCCGACATCGACGACGACGCCGTCTGGGACAGCGGCGTCGTGGCGTCCGCCGAGTCGACAGCGGTCGAGTTCGGCGGCGAGCGCCTCGCGCCTGCGACCGACTACCGGTGGCAGGTCGACGTCGAGACGAACGTCGGGGAGGCGAGCGCCGGGTCGACCTTCAGCACCGGCCTCTTCGCCGAAGACGACTGGGCGGGCAGCGCCTGGATCGGGCGGGACCGACCGCAGAGCACGACCGGCATGGAGCTCTCGCTCGCCGGCGCGAGCTGGATCCACCCCCCGTATCCGGGCGGCAACACTCCGCCCGGATACTTCAGGAAGACCTTCGACCTGCCGAGCGACAAGATCGTCGACCGCGCGGAATTCGTGATGTCGGGTGACATGGGGTTCTCGGCGCACCTGAACGGCACGCAGATCGCGAGCGGCGCCTCGGTCTCCGACGCCTGGAAGACCGCGACCCGGGTGCAGGCGTTCCCGCTCCTCGGCGAGAACGTGCTCGCCGTGCGGCTCGACAACGCCGCCAAGGCGTACGGCGCGGTCGTCGGCAAGCTCGTCGTTCGATTCACCGACGGCAGCGTGCAGGAGATCGTGACCGACGGGAGCTGGCTCTCGAGCGAATCGGCGAAGACCGGCTGGCAGGCGAAGGGCTACGACACCTCCGGCTGGGTGGCCGCGACCGCACGAGCGCCCTACGGCGGCAGCCCGTGGGGCGAGCAGGTGACCGTGCCGGTGCAGCCGTCGGCCGACACCCGCAATTCCTTCGACACGGCGTCCTGGATCATCCCGCCGATCGGCACCCCCTCCGCCGCCAACCCGATCCCGTCGACGCTCTTCCGCACGACCGTCACCGTCTCCGAGACGAAGGAGGTCGCTTGGGCGCAACTCGCCATGACCGGCGACCAGCAGGTCGACGCGTACTGGAACGGCACGAAGGTCACGGCCAACACCGGCGGCAACAACGACTGGCAGACGGCGCGCGTCGTGAACCTCTCGACCGTTCCCGGCGAGAACGCGCTCGCCTTCGCGCTGACCACGCCCGGCACGAGCCAGAACGGCGGGGTACTCGCCTCGCTCCGCATCGGCTACACCGACGGCACGACCGAGCAGGTGGTCACGAACAGCGGCTTCAGTTCGCTCATCTCGAGCGCTGCGGATGCCCCGAGCGGATGGAATCTCGCCGAGTTCGACGACTCGACGTGGCAGAACGCCCAGGCGAACTTCCTGTACCGGAACGGCGTCTACGGCGGGCGGGTCACGATTCCCGAGCTCGACGCCGGTGGCGACGTCCTGACCTTCGACGGCGCGAACTGGATCTGGACCCCCGAGGCGGGCGCACCGGTCGCACCGGCCGAGGACCGCGCATTCCGAACCACGCTCGAGACGCCGAGCGGCACGGAGGCTGTGAAGGCCGAGATCATCCTGACCGCCGACGACTCGTTCAAGCTGTGGGTCAACGGCGCGCTCATCGGCCAGACCGAAGGCGCGACGAACGAGTGGCAGGGCTCGAAGCGATTCCGCGTCGATCTCGAGGACGACGACAACGTCTTCGCGGTGCGCACGACGAACGGTCCGGGCTCCCCGGCCGGGCTCCTCGCCGTGATCCGCGTCGCCTACGCCGACGGGTCCGAGCAGCTCTTCCGCACGGATGCCGCGTGGAAGGCCTCGAAGGTCATCCCGGCCGGGTTCGAGGAGCCGGACTTCGACGACTCCGCGTGGGCTCCGGCCCGCGTGCAGGCGGTGTACGGCACCGGCCCATGGGGCGCCGGCGTGCGACTTCCCGTCGAGCCCACTGCGGCGGCACCGTTGCTGCGCAAGGAGTTCACGGTCGATCGCGCCGTCGCCACGGCGAAGATCTACGTCGCGGCGGGCGGCTACGCCAACCTGAGCCTGAACGGCGCGCCGATCAACGACGAGATCCTCTCGCCGGGGTTCACCGACTACGACGATCACGCCCAGTACACCGTCACCGACCTCACCGATCAGCTCGCACCGGGTGACAACGCACTCGGCATGGAGCTCGGTCGCGGCTTCTACGGCATGACGAATCCCAACGTCTGGAACTGGCAGAAGCCGCCCTTCCACGACGAGCCCGTCGGTCGCGTGCTCCTGCGCATCGAGTACACCGACGGCACGAGTGAAGACATCGTCTCCGACCGCACGTGGAACCTCCACGACGGCCCGACCCTGCTCGACGACCTCTTCGGGGGCGAGACCTACGACGCGAATCGCGTGCAGTCCGGATTCGACACCGTCGGGTTCGACGACGGCGACTGGGTGGCCTCGAGCGAGGTCGCCGGCCCCGCCGGCACGCTCATCAACCAGCAGCAGCAGCCGATCCGCATCACCGAACGCCTCGAGGCGGAGTCCGTCGACGAGGTCGTCGATGGCGTCTACGTCGTGAAGTTCCCCAGGGTGATCGCCGGCACGGTCGAGTTCACGGCCGAGGGCGAGGCGGGCACCACGATTCGTGCGCAGTACGGGGAGAAACTCCTCGAGAACGGCCGCCCGAACTTCTCGAACAACGGCGGTTTCGCGAACGGCTTCCAGACCGACCGGTTCATTCTCGCCGGCACCGACGAGCCCGAGACCTGGGCGGGCCGATTCTCGTACAAGGGCTTCCAGTACATCGAGGTCACGGGCTGGCCGGGTGATTCGGCCCCGCCGGCCGAGGCGTTCGTCGCCGAGGTGCTGCACACGGATGCCGCGGAGACCGGTTCGTTCGAGAGCGCGAACGCGATCATGAACCAGACCCACCGCGCGGTCGTCGACACGATGCTGAACAACATCCACAGCATCCCGACCGACACCCCGATGTTCGAGAAGAACGGGTGGACGGGCGACGCCGCCGTCGGCGCCGAGATGTTCCTCATGAACCTCGACACGCAGAACCTGTTCGAGAAGTGGATCGGCGACATCAACGACAGCCGCGACGCAGCGGGTGCACCGCTCGTCATCGCGCCGAGCTCGGGCCAGTGGGGGCAATGGGGCGTCGCACCGGTGTGGCACTCGGCGTACGTGCTGATTCCGTGGTGGCTGTACCAGTACGGCGGCGACGTGCGCGTGCTCGAGCAGTACTACGACGGCATGAAGGCGTACGTCGATCTCGAGTTCGATCGCTCGAACAACGGCCTCGTGCGCGAGAACAGGCTCGGCGACTGGGTGAGTCCCGAGGCGAGCCCGGCCGGCGGCAACGCTCCGGAGGACGCGCGAGTGAGCGGGACCGCCTACCTCTACACGATGCTCGTGTCGATGGAGAAGACCGCGTCGCTGCTGGGGCAGCCCGGCGACGCAGCCCACTTTGCGACCCAGGCCGAGACCGTGAAGGAGGCGTTCAACACCCAGTTCCTCGACGTCGACGCCGGCCTCTACCGCGGCTCCGGCGATCGCGGCTACCGCCAGACGCACAACGCCCTCGCCCTCGCGTTCGGGCTCACCCCCGATGAGGCGACTGCCGAACGCGTGGCGGCGAGCCTCGCCGCCGACGTCACGGAGAAGGGCGACAAGCTCAACACCGGAACGATCGGGTCGAAGTACCTGCTGCCGATGCTGACGAAGTACGGCTACGAGGATCTCGCCTTCCGCGTTGCCGTGCAGACCGAGTACCCGAGCTGGGGCTTCATGATCGAGAACGGCGCCACCACCATGTGGGAGCACTGGGCGCTCGAGGCACGATCGCGCGGGCACTACTTCCTCGGCACGGTCGACGACTGGTTCTTCCACGACGTCGCCGGCATCCGGAGTTCGGAACTGACGGGCTACCGCGACGTGAGCATCGCCCCGCGGGTGACCGATCAGCTCGACTGGGCGAAGGCGACGACGCCGACTCCGTTCGGCCCGATCAGCGTCGACTGGAAGAAGCAGGGGGAGCGACTCTCGCTCGAGACGCATGTGCCGGTCGGTTCGACCGCGACGGTGCGGCTGCCCGCGTCGAACGTGTGGGCCGTGACCGAAGGCGGCGAGCCCCTCGACGACGTCGTCGACGGGGTACGCTCCGTCGAGCTGGTCGACGGCGAGGTCGTCGTCACGATCGGTTCCGGTGACTACGCCTTCGACGTCGACCCCACCGCGGGTTCGGTCGGTGCGATTCTCGACGCGATCGACGCCCTGCAGTCGCAGGCCGAGATAGAGCGCGATGCCGGTCACCTCGGTGCCGGGCAGTTCGCCGAACTGGCCGAGCTCATCGAGGCGACGCGCGACCGTGCGGAGTCCGCCTACGCCTCGGCGGGCGACGGCACGCCGGCGCAGGTCGCGAAGGGCCTCGCCCGCGTGCTCGAGGAGCTCGACGCTATCGACGCGTGGATCGCCGCGCTCGCCGACGCCGTTCCGGCACTCGGCGAACGCGCCGGCACGGTGCGTTCGGTGACCAATGCGACCCTCACGGGGCTGCTCGGCATCTCGGTCGCCGTCGCGAACGACGCTCCCGGCTACAAGCCGGGCGCACCGATCACGATCACCGGCACGGCCAGGAATGGTTCGGTCGCGGCGATCGATGCGGTCACCGCGCAGGTCACCGGCCTCGCGGATGGCTGGGCGGCGATGCCCGAAGCGACAGAGCTCGCTGAACGGCTGAAGGCCGACGAGACCGGCTCCGTCGACCTCGGGCTGCAGGTGCCCGCCGATCAGGTGCCGGGTCCGGTTCCGGCGACCGTGAGCTTCGGGTACACCTTCGAGAAGCAGCGTGTCGAGACATCCGCTGCCCTGTCGATCGTCGTCGACTCGCCGGTCACGATGACGGTGCAGGCTGAGCCCGCGACCGTCTTCCCCGGCGGCGCGACCGCGCTCCGCGCGATCGTCGTCAACGCGGGTGAGCAGCCGGCCGTCGGTCGGATCGAGGCGACCGTGCCCGATGGCTGGGTCGTGCCGCTGCCCGGTGAGACGGTGATCGTGGCGCCCGGGGCATCCGCCCAGCTCGAGGTGCCGGTGTTCGTGCCACTCGGCACCGATCGCGCACCGAACGACGTCGAACTCTCGGCAGTGTTCGCCCATGACGGGGTGACGTTCGCGCAGGCGTCGACCGTGCTCACCGTCGGACTCGAGCCGATCACGAGCCCGCCTGCCGGGTACGACCATGTCGACCTCGGCGATTCGGCGTCCGAGCAGGCGCACGGGCTCACCGCGTCGAGCTCGTCGGGCACGAATACCGAGGCGGGACTCACCCGCCGGTACGCGGGTCACCTGACCGACTTCTCGTACTTCGAGTTCGACGCGGCCGTCGTCGAGGGTGAGCCGTTCGTGCTCCGCGTGACTGAGACGTACGACCGGGCGCAGACGAAGAAGTACAAGGTCTACGTCGACGGCGTCGAGGTGGCCGAGCGACTCTTCAGCCACACGGGCGGTGTCGGCACCGAGACCTACGAACTCGTCGTCGACGCCGGGCACGCCCCCGACGGGCCGGTTCGGGTGAAGTTCGAGAACCTCGACGATCACGGCTTCTACGATCCGTCGATCGCCGACGTCTGGACGCTCCCAGTCGCGGCCGATGTCACCGCACCCCAGGTCACTGCGACCCTCGACCCGGCGGCGCCCGACCGTTCGACCGGCTGGTATCGCTCGGCTCCGGTGGCTGCCGTCATCGAGGCGCGCGACGACCGGACCGGCGAACCCGGCGTCGAAGCGGCCGTCGGAGACGAGAACTTCACCGAGGTCGACGGCCCGTTCGCCTTCGATGCGGAGGGCAGCACTTCGCTGAGATATCGGGCGACGGATGCCTCGGGCAATCGCAGCGATGAGCGCGAGTTGACCGTGAAGATCGACACCATGGCCCCGGTCACTGAGGCCGTCTTCGGCGACGGCTTCGACGGCGACACCGCGACCGGATCGGGAACGATCGAGTTCAGCGCAGAGGATGCCACCTCCGGCGTCGCGACGACGAGATACCGAGTCGGCGACGGAGCATGGCAGGCAGGGGAGTCCGTCGTGCTCGATCGTGGCGGCGCGTTCACGGTGGAGTACGCCTCGACCGATGCGGCGGGCAACGTGGAAACGGTGCAGTCGATCTCGGGCACTATCGTGATCCCCGACACCACGGCTCCCGCGGTCGCGCACGAATTCAACGATCCCGGTGACAACGGCTGGTTGCGCGGCGACTCGACCGTGCAGCTCACCGCGGCCGACGATGAGAGCGGCATCGACCGGGTCGAGTTCCGTTTGGCGGGCGGCGACTGGCAGCGTTACACCGCGCCGATCCATCCGCCCGCGGGAGTCACGGCGTTCGAGTACCGCGCGATCGATCTCGCCGGCAACGTCAGCGTCGGCGAGCGTGTGGAGCTCAAGGTCGACGGCACCGCGCCGTCGGCGTGGGCGCGCCTCACGGAATCCGGTCGCGTCACCGCCATCGGTTCCGATGGGGGTTCCGGTGTCGACCGCGTCGAATACTCCCTCGACGGCCGCAGTTGGCACTCGAGCCTCACCGCCCTCGTGGCGGTCGACGCCGAGCCGACGCGATTGTCGTTGCGCACGGTCGATGTCGCCGGCAACGTCGGCGGCGCCGGCGAGATCGAACGCGGTGGTTCCAGCGGCACCCTGGCGGTGGAACCGGGAATGCGTCTGCTCGTCGAGGCGAGCGGCTTCGGACCCGGCGCCGTGGTGCGCGTCGAGTTGCACTCCGACCCGGTCGTGCTGGGAATCGCCACCGCCGACGAGCGCGGCGTCGTCGCGTTGCAGGCCGTGGTGCCACCAGGAGTGCCCGCCGGAGCGCACGAACTCGTGCTCGTGTCCGAGAGCGGCGGCGGCAGCGTCACCGTGCCCACCGACGTCATCGCGCACACCGGGTTCGACCCCGCGCCATGGCTCGCGGCGGCGGCAGTGCTCCTGCTGCTCGGCGCGAGCTGGATGGTCATGGGTCGGCGCAGGGGGGCCGTGACGGAGGCCCGGGCATCGAACTGACCTTCCGCTCCGCCGCGCCCGGCCGGCTCCCGCTCGACCGGGCCGACCGAGGCGCGACACGCGGCCGAATGATTCGTTTCAGGCCGCCACGGAGTCGGACATACTTGACGTGGCCCCGATCGAGGAAGAGGAGCGCATGACAGTCAGCGTGCGGGATGTCGCGGCCGCGGCATCGGTGTCGGTGGGAACGGTCTCGAACGTGCTGAATCGCCCCGACAAGGTCGCACCGGCAACCGTCGCCCGGGTGACCGCCGCCATCGCCGAGCTCGGCTTCGTGCGCAACGACGCCGCCCGGCAGCTTCGAGCCGGGCACAGCCGCTCGATCGGGCTCGTCGTGCTCGATGTGCGCAACCCCTTCTTCACCGACGTCGCCCGGGGCGCCGAAGATCGCGCGGCGGAAGCGGGCATGACCGTGCTGCTCGGCAACAGCGACGAGAACACCGATCGCGAGGGCGCCTACCTCGACCTCTTCGAGGAGCAGCGCGTCGCGGGAGTGCTCATCTCGCCGCTGGCCGATGACCTGCCACGCCTGCAGCGCATCAGGGATCGCGGCACGACCGTCGTGCTCGTCGACCGCGAGGTGGCCGACCAGAGCTTCTCGTCGGTCGCCGTGGATGACGTCGTCGGGGGCAGCCTCGCCGTGAGCCACCTGATCGACACCGGGCGACGTCGAATCGCGTTCATCGGCGGGCCGATGGGCATCCGCCAGGTCGTCGACCGGCTCGACGGCGCGAGGCGCGCCGTCGCCGCCGCCGATGCCGAGGGCGTCAGCCTCGAGGTCATCGAGACCGAGTCGCTCACGGTGCTCGCGGGCCGGGCCGCCGGTGAGGCCATTCGCGAGCGCGCGGCATCCGATCGCCCCGATGCGATCTTCGCCGCCAACGACCTGCTCGCCATGGGGGTGCTGCAGGCGCTCATGATGCAGGGCAGCATCGACGTGCCCGGCGAGATCGCGCTCATCGGCTACGACGACATCGACTTCGCCGCCGCAGCGGTCGTGCCGATGAGCTCGATCAGGCAGCCCGCCGCGCTCATCGGCTACACGGCGGTCGACCTGATGCTGAAGGAGGCCGACGGCGAAACCGCCCGCGAGCGCGTCGTCTTTCAGCCCGAACTCGTCGTGCGCGAGTCGACCTCCAGCCGCTCCTGAGCCCTCGCAAACGCGTCGGGTGGCTTCGTCGACACTGGGTACTGTGGAGAGGCCGCGCGCGACATGCACCACGTGGCATCCGTTCGACTGAAGGGCCGCGCGTTGGCGAACCGCACCACCATCGAAGACGTCTATGCCGAGACCCTGCGCCGCAATCCGGGTGAGGTCGAGTTCCACCAGGCCGTGCGCGAGGTCTTCGACTCGCTCGGGCGAGTGATCGACAAGCACCCGCAGTACGTGCAGGCCTCCATTCTCGAGCGCGTGTGCGAGCCCGAGCGGCAGGTCATCTTCCGTGTGCCGTGGGTCGACGACGCGGGCCGGGTGCGCATCAACCGCGGCTTCCGCGTGCAGTTCAACTCGGCCCTCGGTCCGTACAAGGGCGGCCTGCGCTTCCACCCGACCGTGCTGCTCGGCACCGTGAAGTTCCTCGGCTT
The DNA here is from genome assembly GCF_000421565.1 of Agromyces subbeticus DSM 16689. Classification (GTDB taxonomy): domain Bacteria; phylum Actinomycetota; class Actinomycetes; order Actinomycetales; family Microbacteriaceae; genus Agromyces; species Agromyces subbeticus. Next base: position 99,138 of record NZ_ATXG01000001.1, read on the forward strand.
CGAGCAGGTCTTCAAGAACGCGCTCACCGGCATGCCCATCGGCGGCGGCAAGGGCGGCAGCGACTTCGACCCGAAGGGTCGCTCCGACGGCGAGATCATGCGGTTCTGCCAGTCGTTCATGACCGAGGCGTACCGGCACATCGGCGAGTACACGGATGTCCCTGCGGGCGACATCGGCGTCGGTGCGCGCGAGATCGGATACCTCTTCGGCCAGTACAAGCGCATCACCAATCGCTACGAGTCGGGCGTGCTCACCGGCAAGGGCATCACCTGGGGCGGCTCGCTCGTGCGCACCGAGGCGACCGGCTACGGCGCGGTCTACTTCACCGAGCACATGCTCGCGACGCGCGGGCGCTCGTTCGACGGGGCGCGCGTGCTCGTCTCGGGCTCGGGCAACGTGGCCGTCTACGCCATCGAGAAGGTGCACGCCCTCGGCGGGCGGGTCGTCGGTGCCTCCGACTCGTCGGGCGCCATCCACGACCCCGACGGCATCGACCTCGAGCTGCTGCGCGACGTCAAGGAGCGCCGACGCGAGCGCATCTCGGTCTACGCCGACGAGCGCGGCGGTCGGGCGAAGTTCCTGCCCGGGGCATCCGTGTGGGACATCGAGAGTGCCGAGCGCATCGACGTCGCCCTGCCGTGCGCGACCCAGAACGAGCTCTCCGAGGCGCAGGCCGTGCGCCTCGTCGCGGCCGGGGTCGTCGCGGTCGCCGAGGGCGCCAACATGCCCACGACGCCGGGCGCGATCCGGGTGTTCCGCGACGCCGGCGTGCTGTTCGCGCCCGGCAAGGCCGCGAACGCCGGCGGAGTCGCCACCTCGGCCCTCGAGATGCAGCAGAACGCGTCACGCGACTCGTGGGGCTTCGAGCACACCGAGGAGCGCCTCGCCGAGATCATGGCCGGCATCCACGAGCGCACCGCCGCGACGGCCGATGAATACGGCGTGCCGGGCGACTACGTCGCCGGAGCGAACATCGCCGGGTTCACGCGAGTGGCCGACGCGATGCTCGCCCTCGGGGTGATCTGAGGCGAGCGGCGCCCGGCGAGCGGCTGGGGCCTCACGGCCCCCAGTTCGGGCTCGGTGCTCCGAAGCGTTCGATAAGTCCGGTGTCGGTGTAACTCGTGACGCCGACCCCGAAGTTGTACGGGCCTCCCGGAAGGTCATCCACTGGTGGGAGCGGGTCGGTGATTCCGATGCGCGTCCAGTGCGTGACTCGTCCGGTTTGATACTCGGTCGACTCGGAGCCGTCTTCGACGCCGATGGTGAGTTCGGCTGCCGGATCTCCGATCGAGATCCCGCCGCTCGAGCCGACCCCTGGTGCCGTGCGAATGGACAGGCCCGCGACAGCGGCACGGAGTACGGACACATGGAAATCCGGATCGTGCGGAACGGTACCGGGCGAGGTGTCGTCGTTGACGCTGATCCCGTCCCAGTCGTAGCGGGTGCCGGTGAAGCCGTCGCCCCGTGAGACGAGTTCGGTCACGACCGGCGGACCGAACAGTGAAGTGAAGGTGGCGACGATCTCGTCGGCCGGCTGGAAGTAGTCGAATACGGCGAGCTCTGCACCGTTCTCGGTGAGCACGGTGACCGCTGTTGCGGAGATCGTGATCGACGTCGCAATCGGCACGGGCGCGGGTTCGACGAGGTACTCGCTCGCCGGCGGGGTCGGCGTCGGCGTGACCGACGGAGTCGCGGTCGGTGTCGCGGTCGTGGTCGCCGGCGCGGACTGCGTGCCGCCAGGGCCGGGCACGAGCCCGAGCGCGAATGCCGCGCCGGCTCCGATGCCGAGCAGGACGCCCGCGCCGAGGAGCACGGCGAGCAGGCGGTCGACCAGCGACGAGCGCCCGGTCCGTGCGGGGCGCTCAGCGGCGGTCTGTTGGAGCACGTTCTGCTTCATCGACGCCAGCAGGCGTCCCAGGTCATCACCGGTCGGGGGTTCAGTTCTCATCGGCCGTCACCGCCTTCCTCAGCTTCATCCGACTCCGCAGAACTCGTTGTTTGACCGCTCCAACGCTCAATCCGAGCTGTCGAGCGGCATCGGCGTACGGCACTCCATCGACCAGGCAGAGCTCGCAGACGCGGCGGTCGATCGGGTCGAGTGCCGCGATCTCGTCGAGGACCCACCGCAACTGCTCCCGCGCCTGTTCCGCATCGCGTCGCGCATGCGCCGTATGGTCGCTTGCGGACTCTTCGGGCAGTTCGTCGGCGCGGTTCCGAAGGTGCCTGCGAGCAAGGTTCGCGGCGACGTTGCGGCACGTCACGAGCAGCCATGGCAGCACGGACACCTCGGGGACGTTGACTGCATCCGCCCTGCGCCAGAGCGTCATGAATGTGTCCTGAACGATCTCCTCGACGTCCTGACGGCTTGGTGCCAGGGCCCAGGCATATCTCGTCACAGCCGCCGCGTGCCGATCGAACAGGATCGACAATGGTCGTTGGTCGCCCCTCACCAAGCCTTGCAGCAGCTCAGTGTCGGTGCCATCACTCTGGTCCACACGCACCTCCTTACCTGAGAGATGTCGGAGAATGCGCGAAGGTCACAGATTCAGGAGAAATCAGACCGCGCCGGCACGAACTCGCGCGGTGCGAGCTTCGGCAGCCGTATCGGCGACGTCAGTGCCACTTGCTCCGAGAAGTCGGCGGGCACGAGACGGTCGTTCGGCACGGTCGGCAGGAGAGGGCCACGGCGTTCGGCCGCGCGCTCGTCGGTGCCGTCACGAACGACCGGCACGGCCTGCGTCGCGACCACGGCGATCGCGGCCGTCGGAGCATCCGAGAAGCGTACGACCGGCCGCCATGCGAACTCGGGATGCCGCGCGAGCCGCATTCCCCTCGACACCACGAGCCAGCCGAGGCCGATGAGCGCGGCGACGGCCGCCGCGACGGCGGCGAGCCCGAGCGCCCAGCGCGGACCCATGCCGTCGGCGACGGCGCCCACGATGGGCGCCCCGATCGGCGTGCCGCCCGCGAGCACCGCCATGTAGAGCGCCATCACCCGTCCGCGCAGTGCGGGCTCGGTCGTTGTCTGCACGTACCCGTTCGCGGTCGTGAGGATCGTCACCGCGCCGAGGCCGATGAGGATGGTCGAGGCGGCGAACGTCCAGTAGGTGGGCATGAGCGCGGCGGCGAGCGTCGCGAAGCCGAGGAACGCGCACGCGAGGATGATCACCCGGATGCGTGCCCGCTCGCGGCGTGCAGCGAGGAGGGCTCCGGTGAGCGACCCGATCGCGAGGATCGACGACAGCAGCCCGTATTCGCCGGCGCCGCGCCCGAACTCGACGGCCATCGTCGACGAGAAGATCGGGAAGTTCATGCCGAACGCGCCGATGAGGAACACCATGACGAAGACGACCACGAGATCGGGGCGCCCCGCCACGTAGCGGAAGCCCGCGACGAACTGCCCTCGGGCGCGCGGGGCGCGAGGCATCCGCTTCAATTGCCTGCCGCGAAGCATCGCGAGCGCGCCGAGCACGGCGAGGAACGTCACGGCGTTGATCACGAAGACCCAGCCCGAGCCGACGAGCACGATGAGGAAGCCCGCGACGGCCGGACCGATCATGCGGGCGGTGTTGAACGACGCCGAGTTCAGGGCGACCGCGTTGGACATGTTCGAGCTCGACACGAGATCGGAGACGAAGGTCTGCCGCGCGGGGTTGTCGACGGCGTTCACGAGGCCGAGCGCGAGCGCGAAGAGATAGAGGTGCCAGAGTTCGGCGTGGCCGAGGATCAGCAGCAGGCCGAGCCCGAGGCCGAGCAGCATGAGCGCCGTCTGCGTGACCATGAGGATCTTGCGGCGGTCGAAGCGATCGGCGATGAGGCCGGTGATCGGCACGAGCAGCAGCTGGGGCGCGAATTGCAATGCCATGGTGATGCCGACGGCGAAGGCGTCGTTGTCGGTGAGTTCGGTGAGGACCACCCAGTTCTGGGCGGTGGCCTGCATCCAGGCGCCGATGTTCGAGACGAGGGCGCCGATGAACCAGATTCGATAGTTGCGGTGGACGAGGGAACGGAACATGGCACTCACTGGGTGGCGAGTCCTCCCATCAGTTCTGCGGCACGGGCGAGGGTGGCGCGGTCGTCTTTCGACAGCTCGCGCAGGCGGTTGGTGAGCCAGGCATCTCGCTGCGAGATGGTGGCCTTGACGACGTCGCGGCCGGCGTCGTTCAGGGTGAGATTGGTCTTGCGTCGGTCGACCTCGTCGACGGTGCGCACGAGGTAGCCCGCCTCTTCGAGGCAGTTGACCGTGCGGTTCATCGACGGGGCCGAGACCTTCTCGCGGTCGGCGAGCTGGGTCAGGGTCAGGCTGCTGTGCCGGTAGAGCTCGCCGAGCACGGCGAGCTGGGCGTCGGAGAGGGCCTGGTCGGCCTTCTGCGCCCGGAGGCGACGCGCGAGCCTGAAGGTCGCCAATCGCAGGACGCTGCTCTGTTCTGCGATGGTGGCCATAGGGTAGTTAGCTTAGCTCATTAGCCTTGCTAAGCAAAATCGCTGCGGGCCACAGTCGACGAACCGGCAGAACAGCGGATGCCCCGGGCCGCATGTGCGGGCCCGGGGCATCCGGTCTCTGGTGCGGGCTACTCGAACAGTGACAGCGTCAGCGTCGAGGTGTAGTTGCCCGCCGCGACCGTGCTCTCGGTGCGGAGGAACAGCCCGGCGTTCGCGGTCCATGCTCCCTCGGTGGCGATCTCGCCCGAGTTCCACGCCGAGGCGAGCAGCTCCTGGTCGACGAGGCCGACGTTGTTCGCCGGGTCGGCGTCCTGATCGACCACCGTGTCGACCTCGTCGCCGGCGGCGACCAGGCCCGACTCGCCGCCGTCGATCAGTGCCGGGGCCCAGCCGAGGTGGCCGGCGCCGATCGCAGGCTGACCGGCGTCGCCGACGAAGTCGGTGCTGGAGCCGAGCACGTACCAGGCGGCACCCTCGGGGATCTCGTCGGCAGTACGGGTGTCGGTCACCGTGACGGTGGGGAGCGTGCCCGTGAACTGGCGCACGAGCTCGGTCGAGCCCGACTCGGCCAGCGACACCGAGGTGCCGCCGACGGTCATCGCGAGCACGCCGGGCTCGGTCAACTCGGTGACCTCGACGCTCACGTCGACCGAGCTGTCGTCGCCGACGGGGTCGGCTGCGTTCGCCGCGGCGGCGCCGGCCGCGGTCAGCATGAGTGCGCCGAGCGTCACGGCGGTGGCCCGCAACGCGGTGGAAGTGGTGATGCTGCTCATATCAGTTCCTTACTCGGTGGGGTTGGCCGGGGTTTCGGTGATCATCCGCAGGTGCGGGCGTCGTACGGCACGACACGGGGGGTGACCGTGCCGTCGGAGATGCGGGTCGCCTCGACGGTGACCTCACCCGCCGCGACGCTCACCGCCCGGGAGTTGAACGTCGCGACCGCGTTCTTGCCGGCAGCGACCGTGGCGAACGACTTCTCGCCGTAGGCGCTCGTGGTCTTCACCGCGATCGCCTCGTCTTCGCGGTTCGTCGCCTTCACCGTGACGTACGCCTTCGAGGCGATGCACCGGGTCTCGGCGACGACGTCGACGTCGACTTCGGGAACGGCCGATCCGCACTCGAATCGGGCGTCGCCCCAGATGCCGTGGGCGCCGTTGATGCTGCCGGGCGCCTCGACGATCAGGTCGAGGTACTGCACGCCCGTCAGGTCGACGTTCACCGACTCGGGCGCGAAGCCCGGCGTGAAGGTGCGCGACTGGTAGCGGTTCACGTCGTCGACGTTCACCTTGAAGATGACGTTGCCGCCGAAGCCCGACTCGAGCCCCACCTCGGCGGTGAACGCCGTGCAGGCGCCGCCGACGAAGTAGGTGATCTTCGACTGGGCGTGGACGCCGAGCCCCTTCTCGTAGACGGGCGAGGTGCCCGTCGCGGGGTCGGTGTAGTTGATCTTCAGGGGCAGGTCGGGCGATGACGCCGAGTCCTTGTTCGCGACATCCTTGCCGATGACGCCCCAGCCGTTGGTGGCGCTCAGCCACTGCAGGTCGGAGACCCACGCCGAGCCGGTCGGCACCGGCGGCTGCGGCTGGTCGACGACCTGCCAGTCGAAGATCTTCATGCTGGCCTGGTTCGGCAGCACGATCGAGGCGAGCTCCTTCGACGGGTTGAGGCGTACGAGGTTCGAGTACACCTGGTACTTGCCGGTGGGGTACTCGTAGACGTCGGGGTTCGAGGCGCTGTTGCGCCCGAGCGACGTGATCGCCACCGACGAGCCCTGCAGGCCGGAGGCCTGCAGCAGCCAGTTCGGGAAGTACACGCTCTGCGTGCTCGACGTGCCGTCGGTGTAGTTGAGCGTGAGCTCGGGCTTGACGCCGGCGCCCGTCGCCGCCGAGGCGAGCACCGCGAGGTGCGTGCCCTGACCCGAGACGGCGATGGTCTGCCCGGCCGGTGTCACCGAGTTCGGCGTGCCGACGGGCTCTGGCCAGTTGTAGGCGATCGCCGAGTCACCTGTTCCGACGGTGACCGTGCCACCGGGGGTGACACCGGCGGTCTCGAGGGCAGCCTTCGAGAAGGAGTTGCCGCCGCCGTCGAAGTTGCCGGCGGTCGCCGTCGTGAGATCGGTGATCGACACCGCGTTGAAGGCGCCCTGCAGCGAACCGTAGGCGACGTAGAGCTGGTTGGCTCCGGCCACCTCGACCTGCTGGTTCGAGGCCGACGTGTAGGCGGCCTTCACCGTGAGGGTCTGCAGGTCGGCACCCGATTGCTCGGTCACCGCGATGACGAACTCGGCGGTGATCGACGCACCCGGTTCCACCCGGTCGGCGCTGTCGCCGGTGGCCGACGCGAGGGTCCATCCCTCAGGCAGCACGGGGGTGAGCGCAACGCCGGTCTTCGCAGCCGAGCCGGTGTTCGTGAAGGTCGCGGTCGCTGTCGTCTGCTCGCCCTGGAACACGCGGTCTTCGAGGGTGACATCGACGGATGCCGCAGCGGCATCCTGATCGCGACCGCCGACGGCGCTCGTGCCGGTGAGCTCGACGTGAGCCGTGGCATCCGATGCCAGCGTGCCCGTCGACACGACCACGACGCCGCCGGTGCGATCACCGTCGTAGGCCCAGCCCGTGCGACCCTCGAGCGCGGCGACGTCGTCGACCTGCTCGAGCGCCTCGCCGTCGAGGTTCACCGCGTCGGGCTCGGAACCGGTGTGCACCTCGAGGTTGTAGGCGCGATCGGCGGCCTTGCCGTCGTAGTCGCCTTCGCGCTCGCCGAGGTCGATGGTGACCGTGCCCGCTTCGGCCGCTTGCGGCGCCGTGACCTCGAACACCTGGTGGCTCGCCTCGCCGGTGGTGTGCGAGCGGGTGACCTTGTCATCCTCGTAGAGCGTGAACGAGGAGTCGCCCTGCGGGTAGGCCGTCAGGGTGATCGCCGAGTCCTCGGGAACGAGTGAGGCGTTGCGGGCGGTGATGCCCTGCGGCACCACCGCGCCGGCGCGCACGAAGATCGGCAGCTTGTCGAGCGGAGCGGGGTGGCCGTTGATGACCTTGCCGCCCTCGTGGACCTTGCCCGTCCAGAAGTCGACCCATCGGTCGCCCGCCGGAAGGTAGATGCCGTTGCGCACATCGGAGTCGGTGAAGACCGGCGCCACGAGGTAGTCCTCGCCGAGCAGGAACTCGTTGTTCGCCTCGACGCTGTAGGCGCCGGGGTCGCTCGGGTACTCGAGCGCGATCGATCGCATCATCGCGACACCGGTGCGGTGCGACTCCTCTGCGAGCGTGTAGATGTAGGGCATGAGGCGCTGGCGCAGCTGCAGGTACGACCGGTTGATGTCGGTCGCCTCTTCACCGTAGAGCCAGGGCCGCTTGTCGGTCTGCGCCCAGCCGCTCATGGAGTAGAGCGCGGGGGCGAAGGCCTTCCACTGCAGGTCGCGCACGTAGCTCTCAGGCGAACCGCCGAAGATGCCGTCGACGTCACCGGTCGTGAAGGGCATGCCCGAGTTGCCGGCACCGGTGAGTGCCGAGACCTGCCAGCGCACGGCGTCGAGGTTGCCCGAGTGGTCGCCGGTCCACTGCATGCCGCAGCGCTGCGATCCGGCCCAGCCCTCCACCATGAGCGAGGTGCCGCGGGCGTCGGAGTACTGCTCGATGCCGCTGTGCGCAGCCTCGCAGCCGGTGAGTGCCTGGCGGTAGCCCTGGCCGACCCAGGCGACGTCGAGCTTGCGCAGGCGCACGCCGGCCTCGCCGACCTCGAACTCCTGGTTGGTGAGCGAGCGCTGGGTCCAGAGGCCGACCTTGAGGCCGGTCTCGGCCTCGATCGCGTCGACGGTCGCGGGCAGCTCGGTGTACTCGCAGCCGTAGCCGTCGTTGACGAGCATCCAGCCGCCGGGCATGTCGTTCGTGACGAAGTCCTTGGCGAAGTTCAGCGCCTGCGGCGTCTGCAGCTTGGTGGGGTCCTTGAATGCCGTGTACGTCGCGTTCCCGCGGTTGTAGCAGTCGGCGTCGCCGTACTCGAGTCCGTAGACCGGCGGCATCATCGGGCGACCCGTGAGCTGGGTGTACGACTCGAGCGACTCCTTGTAGTCGCCGACGAAGTAGTACGCGTCGAACCGCTTCTCCTCGTGCGTCGTCGTGTGCGCCGCGAAGTCGTAGCTGCCGCGGGCGAAGGTGTTGCGGAGCACGCCGTAGCCGTTGGACGACATGTAGTAGGGCACCGCGTTGGGGTAGCCGTCGTCGTCCCAGTCGAAGTTCTTGGCGATGTTGACGGTGGCGCCGGTGTGCACCGAGCGGCCGTTCTGCATGCCGCCGCCGATGAACTGCTCGCCGGCGATCGGGGCGAGGTGCTGCGTCGCGCTCGACGCGCCGAACGTGATGGGCGCCGATTCCGACCAGATGACCGAGCCGTCGGCCCGTGTCGCGGTCGATGCGCCCGTCGCGCGGTCGATGACGAGCGAGACGGCCTCGGTCGCGATGGTGATCGTGTCGCCCTCGGTCACCGTGACGGCCGGGGCATCGAAGCTGTCGGCGCCGACGACGATGTTCGCCGTGCGGGCCGGGTCGTTCTGGGGGGTGTTGGCCGGGTCGGTGAAGCTGCCGCTCGGGTCGGCCTCGAGCCGGAACGTGCGGTCGTCGAGGAACGAGACCCGCATCGCGCCGGCGGCGGCCGTGAGCGTGACGCTCGCACCGTCGTGCTGCACTGCGCTGATCGCGCCCAGGGGAGTGCCTGCGGCGTCGACGCCGACCTCGGGGGTCACGGGCTTCGGCGTGATCGGCGTGGTTGAGGCGGTGGCAGCGGTGGCAGCTGCCGCCGCCGGAGGCTCAGGTGCGGCGAACGCGGGCGAGATGCCCGTCGTCGCCAGCACGGCGATGGCTGCTGCCGCGACGATCGCCGGGGCGCGTTGGCCCCGTCGTGCGCGGCTCGTGCGTTCGGGGGTCATCAGTGCTCGCTTTCACCATTGATTGCAGTTGACGTGAAGAAGAGCCAAACGCTCATATAAGATCACTTCTTCGTCACTCCGGTCAAGTACTTCCGGAAACGAATCGGTGATTTGCTCGAGAGCTCGGCGACACGGGCGACGGATGTCTCGCTGCTCGACGCCCGCGGCGGCCCGACGCCTGCCACAATGACGGCATGCCCACGTTCACCGATGCGCACGGGGTCCACATCCACTACGAGTCGTGGCGGGTGCCCGATGCAGCGGCCGTCATCCAGCTGGCGCACGGCGTCGGTGAGCACATCGGCCGCTACGCCGGGCTCATCGAGGCGTTGAACGCCGCCGGGTACTCGGTGTGGGCAGACGACCATCGCGGTCACGGGCAGACGGGCTTCGAGCAGCACGGCGGCGACCTCACGCGAATGGGTCGCCTCGGCCCCGGCGGGCTCAGGGCGGCGGTCGATGCGGTCGCAGCGTTCACCCGCGTCATCCGCGAGGCCGAGGGCGACGAGCTTCCGCTCGTGCTGCTCGGCCACTCATGGGGCTCGCTCCTGGCGCAGATCATCGTGAACCGCAGTGCCGGCGACTACGACGGCGTCGTGCTCACCGGCACGGCCTATCGCACGCTGTTCGACATGAACGGCGGCGACCTCAACGCCCGCCACCGCCACCTCGGACCGACACCGGTCGAGTGGCTGAGCCGCGACCCCGCGGTCGCAGCGGCGTTCATGGCCGACCCGTACACGACCGAGGTGCCGCTGCGAAAGCTGTTCGGCACGATCGATGCCGCGCGACTGCTCGGGCGGCCGGCCCGCGGGCTGCCCGCCGAACTGCCGCTGCTCATCATGGTCGGTTCCGACGACACGCTCGGCGGCGAGGCGAGCGCGGTGAAACTCGCCAACGCCTACGCCCGGCGGTCGCGACTCGTCGACGTCGAGCTCATCGTCTACGAGGGCGCGCGCCACGAGGTCTTCAACGAGACGAATCGCGATGAGGTGCTCGCCGATCTCGCTCGCTGGCTCGACGAGCGCTTCGCCGTCGACTGAGCGTCGCGCTGCGCTGCGCGGCGCTGCGCGGCGCTGCACTGCGGCGGCCGACGCCTGCGCGAAATGATCATTCGATCATCGCGAGTGATCGAAGTGATCGAAGTGATCGAAGTGATCGTTCTGGTCGCGCGCTACAGGCCGGCGTGCCACGGCGGCACGTCGTAGCCGAGCAGGCGGATCCGCGGGTGGTGGGCGGCGCGCGACTCGGTCGCCCACGGGTAGACGATCGTCGTGACGTTGCAGTTGCCGAGCACGGGCAGCAGGTCGCGATAGCCGTCGGGATCCATGCCGGCGAGCTCGCAGAACAGCAGCCGGATGAGCGTCGCGTGCGCCACGATCAGCACCCGGCCGTCGGGGAACTCCTCGACGAGTTCGTCGAGGGCCGGCAGTGCACGCGCGATGCCGGCCCGGCCCGACTCGCCTCCCGGGAACGCGTTCGTCGCCGGCGCCTCACGGAACGCCGCCCACTCGGCGGGATACTGCTCGGCGAGCTCGTCGGGAGTCAGCCCCTCGGCTGCGCCGAAGTCGATCTCGACGAGCCGCGCCTCGCTGCGCAGCGGCAGTCCCGTCGTCTCGGCCGAGGGTGAGGCCGAGCGCTGGGCTCGGCTCAGCGGCGACGCGACGATCGCGTCGAGGTGCGCGTCGACCGCCCACGCACCGAGCGCGGCGGCCTGTCCGAGCCCGTGGCGTGTGAGTGGCACATCAGAGTTGCCCGCGTAGCGATGATCGGCGTGCCACGTGGTCTCGCCGTGCCTGGCCAGGAAGAACGTCGTCATGCGGCCAGCGTACGCAGGCCACCGTGGATTGAGCAGGGAGCGCGGCGACCGTCTCGAAACCAGTGGTGAACTGCTCGCGATCCCGCTATGTTTTGAACATGTTCGAAAATGAGACGGATGCCCCGCGTATGAAGTCCGAACGCACGCGAGCGCTCATCCGCGACACGGCCCTCGCGTCATTCCGCGAGCGCGGCTACGACGAGACGACCGTGCGGCTCATCGCGCACGAGGCGGGCATCTCGCTCGGAAACGCGTACTACTACTTCCCGACGAAGAACCACCTCGTGCAGGAGCTCTACGTCGAGGTGCAGCGCGAGCACCGTTCGGTCGCCGTGCCGTTGCTCGAGACTTCCGATGAGCTCATCGAACGGCTGGGCATCGTCTACCGATCGGGCCTCGCGACGCTCGAGCCGTTCCACGCCTTCGCTCCGGGCTTCCTGTCGGCCGCGGTGTCGCCGCGTTCGCCCATCAACCCCCTCGGCGACGACTCGACCGAGGCCCGCGAACTGTCCGTCGGACTCTTCCGTGACGCAGTGGGCGGGGCGCGGCACTCGCTGCCCGATGACCTCGCCCGTTCCCTGCCCGAGGTGTTCTGGCTCGGCTACCTGCTGCTCGCCCTCTTCTGGGTCTACGACTCGTCACCCGGGCGCGAGCGCACGCTGCGACTGCTCGATCGCGGGCTCAAGCTGCTCGGCATCGCCCTGCCGCTCGCCAGGCTGCCGCTGCTGCGCAAGCCGCTGCGCGAGCTCGTCGAACTGATCGGCGAGGTGCGGGCATGAGCGGGGCAGCCGAGCCGGCCGACGCATCCGACCGTGCCGACGGTCCTGATCCGCGAGACCTCCGCCTCGCCTCGCGCTACGGCATGCTGCTGCGCACACCCGAACTGCCGATGGAATTCAGCTTCAGCGAGTTCGCCCGCGGCGCGGGTCTCGGGTGGTTGGGCTTCCACGCGCTCTTCTCGGTCGGCTATGCCTCAACGGGCCTGGCGATGGCCTTCGCGTCCTTCGCCCAACCCGATCCATCCGGGTCGTTCGGGTCGGCGATCGGGTACGTACCCCTGATGCTCGTCTTCTCGTTCGGCTACGCGATGCCGTGGTCGATCGGGGCGCTCATGCTCTTCGGTCCCGCGGCATGGCTGCTCGGCCGTTCGCTGCGCCGGGTGAGCGCGATGCGATGGCATCTCATCGCCTTCGCCCTGCTCGGGCTCGTCGTGGGTCTCGCGACGAGCGTGATCGCCACCGCGACGATGCAGCTTCCTGGTTCGCAGAGCTCATTCTTCGTGCTCATCGCGACGCCGGCCACGATGATCGCCGTCGCGTTCGGCTGGTGGCGCACCGCATCGTGGGCGCTGCGCGATGATGTCGGCTCCCGGGCGGCGTTCGTGGCGCGGCATCCGTAGGCTGTACCGCATGCACGGTGAATACAAGGTGCCCGGCGGCAAGCTCGTGGTCGTCGACTTCGACGTGACCGACGGCGTCATCCGCAACCCGCGCGTCGCGGGCGACTTCTTCCTCGAGCCCGACGAGGCGCTGGGCGACCTCGACGCCGCGCTCGACGGCCTCTCCGCGGCATCCGACGCCAAGCAGATCGCCGCGGCGCTCACCGCCGGCCTTCGCCACGACGCGGTCATGCTCGGCTTCTCGGCCGAGGCGATCGCGGTCGCGGTGCGCCGGGCGATGACGGATGCCACGAGCTGGGCCGACTACGAATGGGAGATCGTGCACGACGCGGCCGTGCCGCCGCGCACGCACCTCGCCCTCGACGAGGTGCTCGCCACGAGGGTCGGCGAAGGCCGGCGCAAGCCGACGCTGCGGTTCTGGGAGTGGGACGAGTCGGCGGTGGTGATCGGCAGCTTCCAGTCGGTGAAGAACGAGGTCGACCCCGAGGGCGCCGAGAAGCACGGCTTCGAGGTCGTGCGCCGCATCTCGGGCGGCGGGGCGATGATGATGGAGCGCGGCAACGTCGTGACCTACTCGCTCTACGTGCCGGGCGAGCTCGTGCAGGGCATGAGCTTCGCCGACTCCTACGCGTACCTCGACGACTGGGTGCTGCAGGGGCTGCGCGGTCTCGGCATCGAGGCGAGCTATCAGCCGCTCAACGACATCGCGAGCCCGCTCGGCAAGATCGGCGGGGCGGCGCAGAAGCGGCTCGGCTCCGGCGGGGTGCTGCACCACGTGACCATGGCCTACGACCTCGACAACGAGAAGATGCTCGAGGTGCTGCGCATCGGCCGCGAGAAGATCAGCGACAAGGGCATCGCCTCGGCGGCGAAGCGCGTCGATCCGCTGCGCTCGCAGACCGGCCTGTCGCGGGCCGCGATCATCGAGAGCCTGAAGCAGACGTTCACGGCGCTGTACGGTGCGACGCCCGGCACGGTGTCGGCCGATGAGCTCGCCGAGGCCGAGCAGCTCGTCGAGTCGAAGTTCTCGACCCGCGAGTGGCTCTACCGCGTGCCCTGAGCGCCCGGTGAAGCGGCACGCGCGAGGAGTGCTCAGCGATCACCGTTAGAATCGCCGGGTGGATTGGTGGATCTGGCTCGGCATCGCCGTGCTCGTCGCCGCTTTCGTGGCGGTCGCGGTGCGACGAGGCTGGATCGACCTCTCAGACAAGACGAAGCGCGGCGGCGGCGGTGGCGGCGTGATGATGATCGGCGACGAGGTCTTCGCGCCGCGCAAGCACGAGGCGCAGGTCGAGCTCGACCGTCAGAGCCGTCTGCCTGCGCCTGCGCCCGCGCCAGGAGACGGCGACAAGGGCATCGCCTTCGCCGACGACGGGTCGGATGCCTCGCGGCCCGAGCCCGCTCGAGCCGACCGGTTCCGCGGCACCATCCGCATCGACGTCGACCGCGGCTGAGTTCGTCAGGCGCGCGGGAGGCCCGCCGGACAGCCGAGCTGCCCGGCCACCGCGCGCATCGCGGCGGCCGCCTTCTCGACGGTCATGAGCGCGTTGCCGCCGACGATGTGCAGCCCGTAGGCATCTTCGAGCGCGACGAAGGTCATCGCCAGGTCGTCGTCTGAGAGGCCGGGGGAGAAGACGCCCGATGCGCGGCCGGCGGCGATGATGCCGCGGTACGTCTCGAGCTGGCGCAGGTAGAGCTTCTGCACGAGTTCGTCGTGCAGCGTCGAATTGCCGGCCAGCACGTCGAACTCGTAGAGCAGGCTCATCAGCGCATCGTCGGGCCCGCTCGGCAGGCCGGCGTCGATCGCAGCCGCGAGCTGCTCGCGAGGGTCCGCGAGCTCGGCGATCGTGGCATCGCGCACGTCGCAGAACCGTTCGACTCCGGCCGCGTGCGCCTCGACGAGGAGCGCGTCGAGGTCTTCGTAGTAGTAGAGGATCGCCCCGCGGGTGAGGCCGGCTTGCGCCGCGACATCCGTCAGCGACAGCGAGCGCAGCCCGTGCGTGCGCCCCGCCTCATACGTCGCTTCGATGAGGGCCGCCCGCCGTGCTTCCTGCGTGCGTGGGCGTGCCATGTCGTTGACACTATCCGATCGTCGTGCCACACTGCAGGAGTTATTTGACTCAATCGTCAAAAAACCACCGAACGCCCGGATCCCCGACGAAGAGAGACCGAAGCATGTCCAGCCCGAACCCCGCGAGCGGCGCTTCCGCCGCCGCACCGCCCGCACTCGACGCCGCCGCGACGACCACCCACGGCGGGCAGCTCTCGCGCTCGCTCGGCGTGGGCGGCAACGTGCTCATCACGCTCTCGGGCATCTCGCCGGCCTCGAGCGTCTTCATCCTCGGCGGCGCGGCGCTCGCCGGCTACGGCACCGGCGTCTTCTGGGGCTTCGCGCTCGCCGGCGTCATCAGCATCCTCATCGCGTTCTGCTACGCCGAACTCGCGTCGCGGCATCCGATCGCGGGTGGCGACTACTCGCTCGTCAGTCGCGTGCTCGGCCCGGCGGCCGGCGCGGCCGTCTTCTTCATCGGCCTCGTGAGCCTGCCGCTCATCATCGCCATCTTCGCGCTCGGCGTGGCCGACTACCTCGGGGTCGCCATCGCGGGGCTCGACCCGCTCGCGACGGCGCTCATCGTGATCGTGCTCGCCACGGCCACGGCGTGCTTCAACATCCGCACGAACGCCTGGGTGACCGGCGTCTTCCTGATGATCGAGCTCGCTGCCCTCGCCCTGCTCGCCGTGCTCGGCCTCGTGCACGTCGAGCGGCCGATCACCGAGCTGTTCGACCCGCAGGCCCTCGACGCCGCCACCGGCGGGCTCGCGCCGCTCGGCATCGCCGGCCTCGTGCTCGCAGTGACCCAGGGCATCTTCTCGTACAACGGCTACGGCGGCGCCGTCTACTTCGCCGAGGAGACCAGGAACGCCAAGCGCGCGATCGCGCGTGCCGTGCTCTGGAGCGCCGTCATCACGGTGATCGCCGAACTCGTGCCGCTCACCGCCGTGCTGCTCGGCGCCGAGTCGCTCGAGGAGCTCTTCGGTGCCGGACTGCCCGTCGAGAGCTTCCTCGCCGCCCGTGCGGGTGACACGCTGACCGTCGTCGTGCTCATCGCGATCGCGCTCGCCATCATCAACGCGATCATCGCGATCGCCCTGCAGTCGGGCCGGTTGCTCTTCGCCGCCGCCCGCGACCAGGCGATGCCGGCGGCACTCGCACGGCCGCTCGGCCGAGTGTCGCCACGCACCAGCATGCCCGTCGTCGCGACCATCGCCATGGGCGTCATCGCGCTGGCGGCATGCTTCGTGCCCTTCGACGTGCTGCTGAACGCCACCGGTTCGACCCTGGCCTTCAGCTACGGCTTCATCGCGCTCGCGGCGTTCGTCGTGCGACGCACGCCGGCCTCGCCAGGTGCGTACCGCATGCCGTTCTGGCCGGCGCCGCCGGTGCTCGCACTCATCGCAATCGCCACGATCTTCGTGATCGGCATCCTCGACCCGGCGCAGTGGCTCAGTCTCGCGATCGCGTTCGGCATCGTCGCCGCCGGCTTCCTGTACTTCGTGCTGTACCTGCGGCAGCGGCCCGGCGTGCTGCACCTGCTCGCGGCATCCGACGACCCCGACGGCGTCGACGACACGACGGCCTCCACCCCTGAAGGGCGCGACGCATGACGATCGACCTCCTGATCACGGGCGCTCGCGTGCGCACCTTCGACCCGGCGATGCCGTGGGCCGGCGCCGTCGGCATCGAGGGCGATCGCATCGCCTTCGTCGGCGCGGCGACGGATGCCCCGGCGGCGCGCCGAACGATCGACGCGACCGGGCGGCTGGTGACTCCGGGCGTCATCGACAGCCATAATCACCTGCTGCTCGGCTTCGATGCCGACGCCGTCTCGCTCGAGGGCGCCCATGACCTCGTCGAGGTGCGCCGGCGCATCGCCGAGTTCGGCGGGCGCCGGCCCGAGCTCGACTGGGTCTGCGCCGAGAATGCGGTGTACTCGATCGTCGGCGGCCGGCGGCCGAACGCGGCCGACCTCGACGGACTCACCGAGCGGCCGATCTTCGTCACGACGTACGACCAGCACTCCGTCTGGCTGAACCGCGCCGCGCTGCGAGCGCTCGGCATCGCCGACGGCGGAGACATCCCGTGGGGCCGGCCCGAACGCGACGCGCGCACCGGCGAGCCGACCGGCTGGGTGACCGACTTCTACACGAGCGCGATGACCGAGGCGGGTCTCGCTGCGCTGCAACGCGACATCCCGATGTATTCGCCGGAACGCCGCTACCGCAAGCTGTGCGCGAGCATGCGCATGGCCACCTCGCTCGGCATCACGACGGTCGTCGAACCGCAGGTGCCGCTCGCCGAGCTCGGACTCTTCAGTCGGGCGAGCAACGAGGGACGCCTGAGCTCGCGGGTCATCGCAGCGCTCTTCCACCCGGTCGGGGCGGATGCCGCGTTCCGCGCGCAGCTCCGCGAAGCCGTCGACTCGGCGCGCGCCGACGACCGCTTGCGGCTCGGCCCGGTCAAGCTCTACGCCGACGACGTGATCGAGCCGCACACGGCCCTGATGCTCGAGGACTACGCGAACCGACCCGGGGCGCGCGGGCGGCCGAGCTATCCCGGCCGAGAGCTCGTGGGCGTCATCGGCGAGCTCGACCGGCTCGGGTTCCAGACCCACACGCATGCCACCGGCGATGGTGGCATTCGGCTCGCCCTCGACGCGATCGAGCAGGCGGCGCGCAGCAACGGCACCCGCGATCGGCGGCACGGCATCGTGCATGTCGAATGCCTGCATCCCGACGACCTTCCCCGGTTCCGCGAGCTGGGCGTGACGGCGGCCATGCAGCCGCGGCATTGCTCGCCCGACCTCGTGGCCGGCACGTGGATGGAGAACGTCGGCGACGAGCGGTGGGATCGCGCCTGGCGATTCAGGAGCCTGCTCGAGTCGGGCGCAACGGTCGCCTTCTCGAGCGATTGGCAGGTCGGCGAGATGGATCCGCTCGTCGGGCTCTACTCGGCGGCCACGCGCGCCGGTCTCGACGGTTCGGCCGCGTGGACTGCTGGCGAGCGCGTCGGCGTCGATCGCTCGCTCGAGGCGTACACGGTGCATGGAGCCCGGGCCTGGCACCTCGAGCACTCCCTCGGCCGCATCGCACCCGGCATGCTCGCCGACCTCGCCGTGTGGTCGGGCGACCTGACGGCCCACGATCGCGACCCTGCCGCCCTGCTCGACGAGCACGCCGAGCTCACCATCGTCGGCGGCGAGGTGGTGTACTCGGCGGGCGGTGTCGTGGAGGCGCTGGGCCCGGCCGATCTCGACCCCGTCGCGGTCGCGGGCGGTGCTGCCGACGGACACGTGCACGACCACTGATTGCGGCCGGCGGTGCTCGGCGCCGGCGCGGCCACCGCCGGCCGCGTCGGGCAGCCGGCCGTGCCTGCCAGACTGAGCGGGTGAGCTTCGACGAACCCGACCGCATCATCCATGCGGACAACCTCGCCGTGCTGCCGACCCTGCCCGACGGCCGGTTCACGCTCATCTACCTCGATCCGCCGTTCAACACCGGGCGCGCACAATCGCGACAGTCGACCCGCCACGTGCGGCTGGCCGAAACGGATGACGCCGAGCCCGCGCCAGGTTCCGTGGGCGCTGTCGGAACCATCACGGGCTTCGCCGGCAAGCGGTACGAGCGCATCCGCGGCGACCTGCTGCGCTACGACGACCGCTTCGACGACTACTGGGGGTTTCTCGAGCCGCGGCTCGTCGAGGCCTGGCGGCTGCTCGCCGACGACGGCACGCTCTACCTGCACCTCGACTACCGCGAGGCGCACTACGCGAAGGTGCTGCTCGACGCGCTCTTCGGGCGCGAGTGCTTTCTCAACGAGCTGATCTGGGCCTACGACTACGGCGCGAAGGCGAAGCGCAAGTGGCCGACGAAGCACGACACGATCCTCGTCTACGTGAAGAACCCCGCCGCGTACTGGTTCGACTCGACGGCGGTCGACCGCGAGCCGTACATGGCGCCGGGCCTCGTGACACCCGAGAAGGCCGTGCTGGGCAAGCTGCCGACCGATGTCTGGTGGCACACGATCGTCTCGCCGACCGGTCGCGAGAAGACCGGCTATCCGACGCAGAAGCCCGAGGGGATCCTGCGGCGCATCGTGCAGGCGTCGACGCGCGAGGGCGACTGGGTGCTCGACTTCTTCGCCGGCTCGGGCACGACCGGTGCCGTCGCGGCGACCCTCGGCCGGCGCTTCGTGCTCGTCGACGAGAACCCCGAGGCGATCGCCGTCATGAAGGGCCGGTTCACGGATGTCGCGGGGGTCGTGTTCGAGCAGGCGTGATCGAATCCGCCCGACGGAGTACCCGATGAGCGCGGGAGTGCGCGTTCCTGTGAGCATGCAGGGGCCTCGCACGCCGATCGGGTACTCCAGCGAGCGCTCCGACCGCGCGCATGCGTGCGCGCGGGGTCAGCGAAGAACGCCTGCGTCGAGCAAGCCGCGAACCTGCAGCACGCTCCACGGGCTGAGCAGGAAGGGGGCCTCGACGGTCGTGCGGGCGAATGCCGCAGGGTCGACCCACTGCCAGTCCATGACCTCGTCGGGATCGGGCACGGGGTCACCCGTGAGCTCGGCGAAGTACACCGGGCAGACCTCGTTCTCGACGATGCCGTCGGGCGCGACCGCGCGGTAGCGGAAGTCGGGCAGCACCGGTCGCAGCGCGATCGGCGTCAGGCCGAGCTCGGTGGCCAGCCGACGCCGAACGGCCTCCTCGATCGGCTCGCCCGGAGCCGGGTGGCCGCACGCCGTGTTGGTCCAGACCCCGGGCCACGTGCGTTTCAGCAGCGAACGGCGAGTCAGCAGCATCCGCCCGCGCTGGTCGAAGGCGTAGCACGAGAACGCGAGATGCAGCGGGGTGTCGGCGGTGTGCACCTCGGCCTTGTCCATCACGCCGACCGGTTCCCCTGCGGGGTCGAGCAGCACCACCTGCTCGACCGCGGGCGGCGCACCGAGCGGCGACGCGCTCACGGCGAGACCCGCGCCGCCGGCGCCGAGGTTGACGCAGCCGCCGACACCACGCCCGACGCCTGCAGCACGAGGTCGCGCACGCTCGCCGCCGGCACGACCTCGCCCGCCGACCCCCAGAACGGCAGGTTCGCATCCGAGCAGAGCAGCAGTGGCGTGTCGGCGGCGCTCTCGGGCAGCCGCCCGTGCGTGCCGCGTACCCACGAGGGGTCGAGCGGCACGACGTTCATCGCGTACCGCAGGCCGAGCTTCTTACGCGCGAGGCCGAGCCCGGCCTTCGCCTTCGCGAACCGGTCGGCCGGGTCGAAGAACAACTCGGCCGGGTCGTAGCCGGGCTTGCGGTGGATGTCGACGCCGCGCGCGAACTCGGGAGCCCGGTCGTCGTCGAGCCAGTAGTAGTACGTGAACCATGCGCCGGGCTCGGCGACCACGACGAGCTCGCCCGAACGCTCGTGGTCGAGGCCGTAGCGTGCCTGCGCGGCGCGGTCGAGCACCTCGTCCACCCCGGGGAGCGCCTCGATCACCTCGCGCACCCGGCGCAGGTCGGCGTCGTCGGCCACGTAGACGTGCGCCACCTGGTGATCGGCGACGGCGAACGCCCGAGAGGTCCACGGGTCGAGCTGCTCGCGGCCGTCTTGCGTGTAGACCTCGAGCAGCCCCTCTCGGCGCAGGGCGCGATTGATGTCGACCGGATGCCGCGCCTCGGCGATGCCGTACTCGGCGACCGCGATCACGGTGACGCCCGATGCGGCCGCATCGTCGAGGAGGGGAGCGAGCGCCGCGTCGAGTTCGGCGGCGGCGGCGTCGGCTTCCGGCCCGTCGGGGCCGAAGCGCTGCAGGTCGTAGTCGAGGTGCGGCAGGTAGGCCATCACAAGGTCGGAGCGCTGCTCGCGCATGATCTTGCGCGTCGCCTCGACGATCCACCGGGTCGAGGCGATCGTGGCGGTCGGGCCCCAGTACTGGAAGAGCGGGAACTCGCCGAGCGCGCCGACGAGTTCGTCGTGCAGCGCAGGCGGTCGCACGTAGGCGTCGGGCGACTTGCGACCGTCGGCGTGGTAGATCGGTCGCGGGGTCACGGTGATGTCGGTCGTGGCGCCCATCGCGTACCACCAGCCGACGTTCGCGGCGGTGAACCCGGGCCGTGCCTTTCGCGCTGTCTCCCAGACCTTCTCGCCCTGCACGAGCCTGTTGTGCTGGCGCCAGAGATGCACCTCGCCCTGGTCGCGGAAGTACCAGCCGTTGCCGACGATGCCGTGCTGTGCGGGAGCGAGGCCGGTGAGCATCGTCGACTGCACGCTGCAGGTCACGGCGGGCAGCACGGTGCCGAGCCGGGTCTGGGCGCCCGACGCGGCCATGGCGCGGAGCCTCGGCATGTGCGAGAGCGCGCGCGGGGTCAGGCCGACGACGTCGAGCAGCAGAACGGATATCACGAGAGCACCTCCGAGGATGGGCGAACGGTGGCCGGGGCACTGCCCGGAGCGGATGCGGGCGAAGCTGGAAGCGAGGCGCCGAGCAGTTCGTCGGCCGCCCAGCGCACCTCGGCGGCGATGCCGGCGACGAGGTCGTCGACGCCACCCGGCAGCACGCTCCAGGTGTAGGTCTCGACGTCGAGGTGCGCCTCGTCGCCGTGGGGGATGCCGCGAACGGCCGCGACCGCGGCACGCAGCACCTCGGTCGTCGCCGAGATCGGCGCGCTCGGCGCGAGGTGCAGGGGCACGTGGAAGTGCACGCGCCACGGGCCGTCGGCCGGCAGCTCGGCGAGCGCCTCGGGCAGGTCGTCGACGGCGAGCACCGTGCCGTCGGGCGAGAGCTCGCGGGTCTGGTGCAGGTAGCGCTGCTCGACGAAGGCGGCGACGGCCTCGCGGTTCGCCGGGTCGCCCGGGTGCTCGACGTGCAGCGCGGCCGAGGCCTGCACCTTCACGACGCGGAGGCCCGCTTCGGCGATCTGCCGCACGGCGGCGACGGGGTCGGCGAACGAGACAGCCAGGTGGCACGTGTCGAGGCAGATGCCGATGAACTCGGGGTCGACGCCCTCGGCCACGCGCGGCGAGAGCCAGCGCACGACGTCGTCGACGGTGTCGAGCGTGCAGCCGGGCTCGGGTTCGATCGCGAGGCGCACGGTGCGGCCGGTCTCGTCGCGGAGCGCACGGAGCTCGCGCGACACGTGCACGAGCGCCTCGGTCGCGCGCGCGTCGTCGTCGGCGGTCCACGGCTCGCGCCAGCCGAGCGGCAGCGTCGAGATGCTGCCGGATGCCCCGGCGGGCAGCAGCTCGGCGAGCACGCGCGCGCAGTCGAGGGTGTAGGTGGCGCGGCGCGGGTCGGTCCAATCGGGACGGTACACGTCGAGCTTCACGACCTCGGCGTGGAACGCGCTGTACGGGAATGCGTTGACCGTGCGGAGTTCCAGCCCGTTGGCGTCGAGCCGTTCGCGCAGCCGCTCCCGATCGGCCTCGCTCGACGCGAGCCGGAGGGCCAGCTCGGCGGGCAGCCAGAGCCCGACACCGAGTCGATCGAGACCGGCCTGGCCACGCACCGGGCCGGCGAAGGCGTCGAGCTGCTCGAGCACTCCCTCGAGGTCTTCGGCGGGGTGCACGTTGGTGCAGTACGAGAGCTCCATCAGGCCCTCGCCCCGCGCAGCACGGAGTTGCCCTCGAACGTCGCGCCCGAGACATCCGTCGCCCCGTCGTCGAACCCCGGCACGGGGTCGAGGTGCAGTCGCCCGCTCTGACAGTAGAAGGCGACCGGGTTCTGCCACAGCACCACGTCGACCTCGTGCTCGGTGAAGCCGGCGTCGAGCATGGCCTGGCCTGTCTTGCGGGTCTTCAACGGGTCGGAGTTGCCCCAGTCGGCGGCGGAGTTCACCAGCATGCGCTCGGTGCCGTGCTCGCGCAGGATCGCGACCATGCGCGCCTCGTCCATCTTCGTGTCGGGGTAGATCGAGAAGCCCATCCAGCAGCCGCTGTCGGCGACGGCCGCGACCGTGGTCTCGTTGAGGTGGTCGACGACGACCATCTCGGGGGCGATGCCGGCGTCGCGAATGACGTCGAGGGTGCGCAGTGTGCCGGCCGCCTTGTCGCGGTGCGGGGTGTGCACCATCGCGGGCAGCTCGAAGTCGCGGGCGAGCGCGAGTTGGGCGATGAAGACCTCGTCTTCGGCGGCGGTCATCGAGTCGTAGCCGAGTTCGCCGACGGCCACGACCCCGTCTTTCGAGAGGTAGCGCGGCAGCACGTCCAGCACCTCGCGGCAGCGCGGGTCGTTCGCCTCCTTCGGGTTCAGGCCGATCGTGCAGTGGTGGCGGATGCCGTACTGCGCCGCGCGGAACCGCTCCCAGCCGATCAGCCCGTCGAAGTAGTCGACGAAGCTGCCGACGTTCGTGCGGGGCTGCCCGAGCCAGAACGACGGCTCGACGACCGCGCGCACGCCGGCGAGGTACATGGCCGCGTAGTCGTTCGTCGTGCGCGCGCTCATGTGGATGTGCGGGTCGAAGATGCGCATGGTCAGCCTCCCGGCGTGGTCTGGATCGTGGCGAGTCGGGTCATGTCGGCGTTGATGTCGCGGCCGGCGGCACGGCGCTCGGCGATCAGGGCGGCGGCCATTCGCGCGAGCTCGGCGTCGCCGCGCTCGTCGATGCCCGCGGCCGCCTCGAGCGGGATACCCATGAAGAGCGCCTTCAGCACGCCGTGACGCCAGCCGTGCTGGTCGAGGTGCGCCGCGGCGAAGGCGCCGAGGGCCGCGGCGACGAGGCGCGGGTCGTTGGTGCGGAGGGCATCGGCGACGAGTTCGCGACCGGCCGCGGCGATGGGTTCGGCGAGGGCTGGTTCGGCGAGGGCCGGCTCGGTGCGGGCCGGCGTTGCAAGCGCGGCCTCGGCGTTCAAACCGCAGAGCACGCCGCGTCGCTCGGCGTCGTCGCCGTGGCGGTACAGGTCGGTGAGGGCCGCGCCCGCAGTCTCGGCGTCGACGGCGGCGATCAGCGCCTGCACGAGCGCGGCGCGGGCGGCATCGTCATCGGTGCCGTGCACGAGCCCGAGCGGGTCGGCGTCGGGCTCGATGGGATCGCGGCCGACCGAGCGCCCGGCGGCGGGGAACAGCGCCGAGATGCGCTGGGGTTCGGCGGTCACGTCGTCGACCGCCGCGATCGTCCATGGGTGCGTCATCGTTCCTCCAGTGCGTCGCGAATGGCACGGATGCCGCGGGCTGCAGCGCCCGGCGCATCGTGCGAGTGCCGGGGCAGCTCGATGGCGGCGACGCCCCGGTAGTCGATCTCGTGCAGGGTGGCCAGAGCCGCTGCGAGATCGAGCTGCCCGTGCCCGAGCTCGAGGTGCTCGTGCACGCCAGGCAGCATGTCGTCGACCTGCACGTTCACGAGCAGCCCGCCCGCGGCGCGGAGCGCACCGACGACCCCCTCGGGCTCGACCGCGACGCAGTGGCCGAGGTCGACCGTGATGCCGAACGCGGCGGGCGCGCCGAGTTCGCCGCGTAGGCGCAGCGCGTCGGCGACGGTCTCGACGAGCATGCCGGGCTCGGGCTCGAAGCCGAGGCGCACCCCGGCGGTGTCGGCGAGTTCGACGATCCCGCCCATGCGCTCGACGAGCATCGACCAGGCATCGGCCGGACTGACGTCGCCCGGCACGACGCCCGACCAGAGCGAGACGCAGTCGGCGCGCAGCGCGGCGGCCAGTTCGATGGCGCGGGCGAGAAACCGCAGCCGCGGCTCGGCGTCGAGGTCGACGAGGGTCGGCCGGTGCTTGACGAACGGGTCGAGCAGGTAGCGACTGCCGGTCTCGACGACGACGGGCCAGCCGAGCTCGTCGAGGTGGGTGCGCAGCCGTGCGGCACGCTCGAACGCGTCGTCGGCGAACGGGTCGAGGTGCGGGTGGCCGAGCGTCAGGGCGAGCGCGCCGTAGCCGTTGGCCTCGAGCACCGTGAGCGTGTCGTCGAGGGTGTGGTCGGCGAAGCCGTTGGTGCCGTAGCCGATGCTGAAGCCCGTGCTCATGTCACGTCGCCCCGCTTGCGACGTGCAGAGAGGGCGCGTCGGGCCACGTCGACACCCGCGAGCACCGCAGCGGGACCGAGGGCTCCGGTACGGGCGACGAGGGCGGTCTGCAGCGGGATCATCGCGCCGATGCCCGATCGGGTCGCCGTGCGCACGTTGCCGGCCGACGGGTCGTCGAGCGAGCGCAGCTGCGTCGGCAGCGTGGCCGCGAGATAGGCGGCGGTCGCCGTGATCGTCGCGAGCGTCGATCCGATGCGCCAGGCGGTCGACGGCTTTCCCGAAGCATCCGTGCCCCTCGCCGCGGAGCGCGCCGTGACGGCCCCGGGGTCGCCGGCCACGGCCGCCGCGGCGCTCGCCGCCGTGATCGCGAGGTTCGCGCCGGCGACGCCGACGGATCCGCCGTGCACCTCGCCGCGCGACTGCAGCGTGAGGCCGGCCGTGTGCAGGGCGACCGTCGCGGCGGCGGGAAGCGCCCGACGGGCGCCGCCCGCGCCCATCATGACGTCGAGACCGCGACACGCGGCCATCGACAGCGGCCCGAGCGGCGTCGACTTCGCGGCGGTGTTGTAGAGCACGATCGCGCCGACGAGGGGAACCGCGACGCCGAGCCCGCGCCGCCCGCCGCCTGCGCCCGCGAGCACGAGGCCCGCCGCGAAGCATCCGCTGACGACCGCGATCGCCTGACCCGCAGAGACCCGTCCCGACGGAATCGGGCGCTCGGGGCGCTCCTCGGCGTCGAGCTCGCGATCGGCGTAGTCGTTCAAGGCCATGCCGCCGCTGTAGAGCAGCACGGATGCCGCGGGCAGGAGCCAATGCCGACCGGTGAAGCGAGCGCCGCCCGCGTGGCCGCCCGCCAGGGTGTCGCCGATCACCGTCAGTGCGGCGGGCGCGCGAACGAGGTCGAGGATGTCGGCGAACGACGTCATGCCGGCGTCACGGCCGACCGGGTCGTGGCGAGCAGGTGCGCCCCCGTGGCGTGCGCCCACTCGCGCAGCGCGATCGTCTGCTGCGAGAAGTCGTGCACGTCGCTGCCCCAGGGCTCCTTGAAGAAGAAGCCGAGCTCGGCGACGACGCCGCGCTGGCCGGCGGCCGCTGCGAGCGTGAGCAGGCGCGAGATGTCGAGGATGAGCGGTGCGGCGAGCATCGAGTCGTAGGCGGTCCAGATCGTCTGCATGGTGATGCGCGACGAGAGGAAGCCCTCGGCGTGGATGTGGTCCCACGCCGTCTTCACATCGCCGAGGTCGGGCACGTTGTCGATGTGCAGGGGTGCGACGACGTGGTCGCCGACGAGGCTGACGAGCCCGCGGGTCTTGGTCGCGAGCTTGCTCTGCACGGCCTCGGGGTCGGCGAGCGTCGCGCCGTCACCGCCGCCGAGGAGGTTCGAGCCCGCCCACGAGAGCACGCGCATGCCCCTCGCGTTGAACATCGGGGCGAGCGCCGTGCGCAGCAGCGTCTCGCCGGTCTTGCCGTCCTGGCCGGCGAAGGCGATGCCGCGCTCGGCAGCGAGGGTGCGAAGGGCGGGAAGGCCGATTCCCGCCGACGGCGTGAAGCACGCGTAGGCGCTGCCCGACTCGATCGCGGCGAGTGCGGCGACCGAGCTCGCGGGCAGCAGGGCGAGCTCGGGGTTCTCGATCGCCGCGAGCAGCAGGGCCGGGTCGTGGAACTCGACGTGGTCTTCGGGAATCGGCTCGGTCGACGACACGTCGATCACGACGACGCGGCCGAGGTCGTGGCGCTCGCGGAAGTCGGCGATGTCGGCGGCCATGCGGCGCACCGCGTCGGCCTGCGAGCCGGTGTGGCTCCGGCGGTCGTAGCCGTGGCGGATCTCGGCGTCGGTACGCGCGAGCGTCTCACTCGTGCCTGCCACGAAGCGGTGGGCGAGCATGCCCGAGTCGACCATCGACTGCGCCCGATCGACGAGCGGCGTCGTGCTGACGTCGTGGCCACCGATCACGAGGTCGGTGAACGCCGGCAGCGGAACGCCGGCGAAGGCCGCACCCGCGGTCGTGCAGCCGGTCGGCGGGGCGAGCTCGGCGACCATCGCGTGCAGGCCCACGGCGACGACGGTGCCGATCGAGCCTCGTGCGCCGATCAGCCAGACGCCGACCCGGCCGCCCTGCCACACGTCGTCGTTCATGGCGTTCGCTGCGGTCTCTGAGTGCGTCACGTCGTTCCTCCAGGTCGTGTCTTCGGTCGTGTCGGTCGTGCTCGTCGTGTCGGTGGTGTCGTTCGAGTCGGTGGTGCGGCTCGGGTCGGTGGAGTCGTTCAACTCGTGCGCCCCCGCAGGGATCGCGCGAGATCGGTGAGGTAGCCGGCGAGCCGAGCGGGCAGCCCGGCCTCGGCGAGACGGATGCCGCGAGCGACGTGCTCATCGATCGTGCGCGAGACCGCCTCGCGTGCTCCGGTGCGCGCCACGATGTCACGCACCGCGTCGACGTCGGCCTCGCTCGCCGCAACCGCCCCGAGGGTCGCCTCGAGCACCGACCGTTCGGCGGCCCCGGCGCGGCCGTACGCGAGGCGCACGTGCTCGGTGCGCTTGCCCTGCCGCACGTCGGAGAGCACCGACTTGCCGGTCGCCGCGGCCGTCCCGAACAGGCCGAGCTCGTCGTCGGCGAGTTGGTAGGCGATGCCGAACGCGATGCCGATCTGCTGCAGGCACGTCAGTTCGGCGGGCGAGGCGCCGCCGCTCGCGATCGCCCCGAGCCGCAGCGGGAGCGCGACGCTGTAGACGGCGGTCTTCAGCTCGGCGACGAGGAGCGGCGACGAGTCGCCCGGCCCGACGAGCTCGGATCTGACATCGAGCAGCTCGCCCGCAATCGTCAGCTCGAGGGCGGCGGATGCCTCGGCGGCGAGTCGTTGCTGCACCGCCGCGGGCGCCGGGGCCCCGAGCAGCGCGAGGTTCGCTGCGTTGAGGGCGAGATCACCGGCGAGTACGCCAGCGGTGAGCGCCTGTCGCTCGGCCGCACGCTCGGAGAGACCCGCGCGGAGGCCGGCGTCGGCGTAGCGCGCGATGAGGTTGGGCACGCCGTGCCGCACGCGATCGCCGTCGATGATGTCATCGTGCATGCAGAGGCCGAGGTGCAGCAACTGCTGGGCGCCGGCGACCTCGGCGAGCAGCGCGTCATCGGTGCCGCCGAGGCCGAGGAAGGCCGCAGCGACGAGTCGCGGCCGCATGTGCTTGCCGCCGTCGGATGCCCGGGCCTCGGTGATCAGCTCGCCGATGGCGGGATCGATCGGGGCGCACCGTGCATGCACTCGCTGCCAGTGGGCGGCGGTGATCGCCGGTGCCCGGCGGGCGAACTCCTCGACCCGGGCCGTCAGCGACGCGCTCGTCTCGACCGCTGACGCGGTCAGCGATGCGTTCGTCTCTCTCACCGACGCAGTGTCGAGCACCGCCGTGACCGCACCTGCGCCGGGCGCGAATGCCGTTGTCGGGGTGGGCTTCATTGCTGCTCCTCCGTCGACGTTGACAGGCGGTTGTGGCGGGATCTCTTCACGCGATCTGATCGCGCATTGCGTCATCATACGTCGATGCCAACGGCAAGTGTGACCTGTGAGTTACTGAAGATCAGCATACGACGCGCAGAAGTTGGCCGTCAATCGACAGAACTTCCGGATGCACCGTGAAAACTCGGCTGAGATCGCTTCCCGCGCCGCGCACTCTTCTCGTCACCGACGATGTTTCCCGCCCGGGAGGTCATGCGCCGCGCATCCTCCCGGGCGGGAAACGTCGTCGGAACGAGGCGCATGGCGGGAGGAGAGGAGGCGCGCAGCGGGGAGCGCTGGAGGCGGCTCAGCTCGACTGGCGCACCACGAGCTTCGTCGGCAACAGGGTCGTCGGCGGCACGTCGTCGCCCTCGATGAGGCGCACGAGCGTGCGGGCCATCTCGGTGCCCATCTCGATCGACGGCTGGTGCACCGTCGTCAACGGTGGCATCGCGGTGGCCGCGTAGCGGTCGTCGTCGAAGCCGACCACGGCGATGTCCCCCGGCACGGTCAGGCCCGCCTCGGCGATCGCCGAGTAGGCGCCGATCGCCATCTGGTCGTTGGCCGCGAAGACCGCGTCGAGCGACGCATCGCGTTCGAGCAGGCGGCGCATCGCGGTGGCACCCGAGGCCGGGCTGAAGTCACCGAACTCGACGAGGTCCGCCGAGAGACCCGCTCGCTCGAGCACCGAGGTGAAGCCGCGCAGGCGGTCGACGCCGGGTGGCATGTCTTGCGGCCCCGCGATCGTGGCGATGCGCGAGCGGCCGCGGTCGACGAGGTGCTGGGCGGCCAGCTCGGCGCCGTGCAGGTTGTCGACGTCGACCGTGTAGTTGACGCTCTCGGTGGGGTCGAGCGGCCGCCCGCCGAAGACGACGGGCAGCGAGAGGCTGACGTTGGCGTACGAGTGGTCGCCCGTGTGGTGAGAGGCGACGAGCGCCCCGTCGACGTTGCCGCCGAGCAGGTATCGCCGGGTCTTCTCGCTGCCCGTCTCGCTCTCGATGAGCATCGAGAGCGTGTACTCGGTGTTCGCGAGGGCGAGGCCGACGCCCTGCACGAGGGCCGCGAAGAAGGGGTCGTTGAAGACGCGCGAAGTGGACTCGGGCACGACGAGCGCGATCGCCTGCGTGCGCCGGCTCGCGAGCGATCGTGCGGCGCGGTTCGGCACGTAGTTGAGGGCGGCGATCGCCTGCTGCACCACTTCGACGACGTCGGGGCTCACCTTCGGCGACCCGTTCACGACGCGCGAGACGGTCGCACGCGAGACGCCCGCGCGGGCCGCCACCATCTCGAGGGTCGGCGCCTGGCCGGCCGGCACTCCCGTCATGGCGAACCCCCTCACAGTGTTCCGGTTCACCCCACGATAGTCGTCGCGACGGCACCCGCCACGTGCGCCGTGGGCTCGGCCGAAGTCGCCGCGATCAGCGCCGCGAAGGCTCTCGCGCTGTCTTTCGGCGTGCGCTCGAAGGTGTCGTAGTCGACGCGCACGATGCCGAAGCGCTTCTCGTAGCCCCACGCCCACTCGAAGTTGTCGAGCAGCGACCACACGAAGTAGCCGCGCACGTCGGCACCCTGCTCGATCGCCGCGCCGATGGCGTCGACGTGGTCGAGGATGTACGCCGTGCGCTCCACGTCGTGCACGGCGCCGTCGGCCGACACGACGTCGTCGTAGGCGGCACCGTTCTCCGTCACGTACAGCGGGGGCAGATTCGGGTATTCCGCCCCCAGCCGTACGAGCAGGCGAGTGAGACCCGCGGGATTGACCTCCCAGTCCATCGCGGTGCGCGGCAGCCCTCGCGACGGCGTCGAGACGTACTCGCTGCCGGGGAACGGCGAGCGGCCGGGCCGGTCGGTCGGCCGGAGCGACGCCGCGGCATCGGCGGGCAGCGGATGCCCCGAGACGTTGTCGTCGTGATAGTGGTTCACGCCGAGGAAGTCGATCGGCTGCGAGATCTGCTCCAGGTCGCCGGGGAGCACCCGCGAGTCGAGTCCGAATTCCCGTACGTCGGCGAGCAGGTCGGCGGGATATGCCCCGAGCAGCATGGGCTCGAGATACATCCGATTCCACAGCGCGTCGATGCGACGCGCGGCTTCGAGGTCGACGGGGTCGCTCGGGTCGTTCGGCACCGCGTTGGTGAGGTTCAGCGTGATACCGAGACGGATGTCGCGCCCCGCTGCATCCGCGAGGCCCCTCAGATTCTCGACGGCCAGACCGTGCGCGAGATGCTGGTGATGCACAGCCGCGAGCCCGGCGACGGGGTCGTTCAGACCCGGGGCGTGCTCGCCGCCGACGTAGGCGATGAGCGAGGAGCAGAGCGGCTCGTTGAACGTCGTCCAGTGCGTCACGCGGTCGCCGAGTGCGCCGTAGACGGCCTCGGCGTAGTCGGCGAAGCGATACGCCGTGTCGCGGTTCGCCCAGCCGCCCCGCTCCTGCAGGGCCTGCGGCAGATCCCAGTGGTACAGGGTGAGCCAGGGCAGGATGCCGGCGCCGAGCAGTTCGTCGACGAGTCGCGAGTAGAAGTCGAGGCCCTCGTGGTTGACGCTGCGCCCGCCCGGCACGACGCGTGCCCAGCTCGTCGAGAAGCGGTAGGAGTCGAGCCCGAGCGACCGCATGATCGCCACGTCTTCGGGCATGCGCCGGTAGTGGTCGACGGCGCGGTCGGGGGTGTCGCCACCGGCGATCGCCCCGGGCATGCGTGCGAAGGCGTCCCAGATCGAGTCCTCCTTGCCGCCCTCGTGCGCGGCACCCTCGATCTGGGCCGCGGCGGTCGCCGAGCCCCAGATGAAGTCGGCGGGCCAGGTGCGGCCGAACGCCGGGTGGTCGGTGGGGGTGTTGGTCTCGTTCAACCCTTCACAGCTCCTTGCATGATTCCCGAGATGAGTTGCTTGCCCGCCACGATGAAGAGCACGAGCAGCGGCACGGTGGCGAGGATCGCGCCCGTGAGCACGACCGAGTAGTCGACGTAGTAGCCCGACTGCAGCTGGCTGAGTGCCGTCTGCAGCGTCGGGTTGGTCGGGCTCAGCACGATGAGCGGCCAGAGGTAGTCGGTCCACGCCATCATGAACGTGAAGAGGCCGAGGATCGCCATCGCCGGGCGGGCGGCGGGCAGCGCGACGTTGAAGAAGGTGCGGATCTGGTTCGCGCCGTCGACGCGGGCCGCTTCGATGAGCTCGTCGGGAATGACGTCGACGAGGTACTGGCGCATGAAGAAGACACCGAACGCGGTGACCAGCGTCGGCACGATGACGGCGCCGATCGTGCCCGTCCAGCCCAGCTCGCGCATCACCATGAAGAGGGGGATGATGCCGAGCTGCGTCGGGATCGCCATCGTCGCGATCACGAAGACCATGAGGCCGTCGCGCCCGCGGAAGCGGAGCTTGGCGAACGCGTACCCCGCGAGCGTCGAGAACGTCACGACCGAGATCGTGATGACCGCCGAGATGATGATCGAGTTGCCGAGCGCGAGCCAGAACGGAATCGCGTCGAGCACCTTGGAGGCGTTGACGAAGAAGTTGCCGCCGGGGATGAGGGGGAGCGTCTCGCCTCGGGTCGCGTTCGTGCCGCTGCCCACGACGACCGACCACCAGAGGGGGTAGGCGCCGCCGATGATGAAGGCGGCGAGCAGTCCATAGGTGAGGAAGCCCGGGCGGCTTCCGATGCCTGCGGTGCCCATTGCGCGTCGGCGGCGGCGGCCGGGGGTGCCGCTGCCGTCGTCGTAGCGGGGCCGCGCCGGCCGGTCGGGCTCCACGTCGTCGACCATCACTGCGGGGATGGGTTCTGGGGTCAGGGTGCTCATGCCGCTCCTCCTCGGGTGGCGCGCTCGCGCGCTCGGCGGGTGCGGCGGTTGGGCCGGTCACCGCCCGTGGCGATACGGCGGGAGATCAGGAAGTTGACGAGGCCGAACGCGACGATGAGCAGGAACAGCAGCCAGGCGACGGCGGCGGCCTCGCCGAAGTCGCGGCGGAAGAAGGCGAGCTCCCACATGAACAGCACAGTCGTCTGGAACTGTCGGTCGCTGCCGCCGATGCCGCCGGCGGTCGACACGTCGAAGAGGCGCGGCTCGGCGAAGATCTGCAGGCCGCCGATGGTCGCCGTGATGATCACGAAGATGAGCGTCGGCCGAATGGAGGGGATCGTGATCGAGAAGAAGCGGCGCACGGCACCGGCGCCGTCGATCGCGGCCGACTCGTAGAGGTCGCGCGGCACCGACTGCATCGCCGCGAGCAGGATGAGCGCGTTGTAGCCGGTCCACCGGAAGTTCACCATCGTGGCGATCGCCACGTGGCTGAGGAAGGTGTCGTGCTTCCACTGCTGGTCGGCGATGCCGAAGACGTTCAGCAGGTTGTTCACGAGCCCGTCGGCCTCGTTGAAGGCGCTCGAGAAGATGATGGCCACGGCGACGGGGGTCACGATGTAGGGCAGCAGCACGCTCATGCGCCAGAAGGTCGGGGCGCGCAGGCCCTGATCGAGCAGGTAGGCGACGATGAGGGCGATCGTCAGCTGCGGGATCGACGACAGCAGGAAGATGCTGATCGTGTTGCCGATCGAGTTCCAGAACATGCTGTCGCCGAGGATCTCGACGAAGTTCTCGAAGCCGACGAACGGCCCCTGGCCCTTCAGCAGGTCCCACTCGTGCATCGAGACGACGAGCGTGTAGATGAGCGGGAAGAGCCCGACGAGGGCGAAGAGGATGAAGAACGGCGAGACGTAGAAGTAGGGGCTCGCCTTGACGTCGAAGCGCGAGAGGCGCTGACGGAAGGTCAGGGGTTCGGATGCCGCGGCTCGGCGCTGTGGCGTGGGGGTCCCGCTCGCGGGGGGCCGAATGGTCGTGGTCATGCGAAGTCCAGTCGTGGGAGATGGCGGGGGAGGGATGTCCCTCGGGCGGCGTGCCCGAGGGACATCCGTTCCGTTACGGGTTACTCGCCGACGAGCTCGTGCAGCAGCTCGATCGCCTGGTCCCAGGCGACGGTGCCATCGGCTTCGCCGCGGTCGAGCGCCGACAGCGCCGGGCCGAAGACGTTCTCCTGGATCACGGAGTCGTCGGGGCCCTTGAACTGGGCGACGACGCCTTCAGCGCGAGCGGCGAGGATGGCGCCGGTGGGCGCGCCGTTGAAGAACTCGTTCGGCGTCGCCTCGGAGGCGAGGGTCTCCTGCGCGCCGAGCGTGCTCGGGAAGTTGCCGGCCGCTGCCGACTGCTTCACCTGCTGCTCGGGTTGCGTGAGCCAGTCCGCGAGCTTCGCCGCTTCTTCCTTGTGCTCCGACGACTCGGGCACCGAGAGGAATGCGCCGCCCCAGTTGGCTGCGCCACCGGGGAAGACGTCGGCGAAGTCCCAACCGGTGGAGGCGTCGCCGCCGCCGGTCTCGACCTGGCCCTCGACGACACCGAGCATCCAGCCCGGGCAGACGAAGGTGGCGAAGGTGCCGTCGACGAACGACTTGCCGCCGTTCCAGTCCCAAGCGGCCTGCGCGGCCGAGAGGCCGTCGCCGACAGCGCCCGAGAGCAGGTCGAAGTTCGCCTTGAGGTCGGCGTTGTCTTCGACGTTCAGCTCGCCGTCGCTCGTGTAGTAGCCCTCTGGCATCTGGTTGACCATCGAGTTCCAGACGAAGCCCGAGTGGTCGAACCAGGCCTTGCCGGTCGCCTGCTGGTACTGGCGTCCGACGTCGAAGTAGTGCGCCCAGTCGCCGTTCAGCAGTTCGGCGACGCTCTCGCGGTCGCTCGGCAGGCCGGCGGCCTCGAGTGCCGGCCCGTTGTAGCAGATGCCGCTCGGGCCGATGTCGGTGCCGTAGCCGATGACCCGGCCGTCGGCGTCGGTCGCCTGCTCGTACTTCCAGTCGACCCAGTCGCTCTTGCGGTCGGCGATGCCGTAGTCGGTGAGGTCGACGAACTGGTCGGAGACCTCCATGATCGCGCCGAGCCAGCCCTCTTCGATCGCGACGACGTCGGAGAGGCCGGAGCCCGCTGCGAGCTTGGTGAAGGCGTCGGTGCGGGCGTTGCCGCCCGTGTCGATGTTGGTCGCCTCGATCGTGACGCCCGGGTTGGCTTCCTCGTACTCGGTGTAGAGGTCGTCGTATCCGAATGTTCCGAACGTGGTGACGGTCAGTGTGATGTCGCCGTCGCCTTCTTCGCCGCCGCCGGTGGAGCAGGCGGTGGCGAGGAGGGCGATGGATGCCGCGCCGGCGATGGCGACAGCGACCTTCGTGTGGCGTGAGAGCTTCACGGTCACTCCTTTGTGTGTGCGTGGACGGGAATGTGCGCAGTGTGAGAGCGCTCTCTTCGCGTCGCGTGAGAGCGCTCTCACGGTTCGAGATGCGACTCTATGCAGTCGAGCGGTCCGTTGTCAAGAGAGCGCTCTCACGGGCGTCGTTCGTTACTGAGCCGTGACCTCTTCCACTGCCGGAACCGGGGCGCCTTCCACTGCCGGAGCCGAGCGCCGTCGGGCTCCCGACCCGCCCGGCGTAGACTCATCGGGTGTCATCGAGTGAACGTCGCGAGCCGTCCGATCAGGTGAGGCAGCGGCGGCGTCTCGTCATCGCGGGCTCGCTGAGCCTCGCGCTCGTCGCGGTCGCCGTCGTCGTGATCGGCGCCGTTTCGAGCAGTTCGCCCGGCGGGCAGGCTGCAGGCGGGGCATCCGCTACGCCCAGTGAGTCGCCTCGCCCGGCGCCCGGCGCGACTCCGCCGCCGGCGAGCGTCGACACCTTCGATCGCACCGCCCACTCGCTCGACGACCCCAACAGCATCTGGGTCGTGGTCAACAAGCTCCGGCCGCTGAACCCGCAGGACTTCGAGCCCGGCGACCTCGTCGACGTGCCGGTGCCGCACACCTGGGATCCGCTGCTGCGCCAAGAGGCCTCCGATGCGATCGTCGCGATGTTCCAGGCTGCAAGCGATGAGGCCGACCTCTCGCTCGCCTCGAACAGCGCCTTCCGCTCGTACTCCGCGCAGGAGTCCGTCTACGACGGCGACGACCTGCTGACCGCGCGCCCAGGTTTCAGCGAGCACCAGACCGGCCTCGTGATGGACATCGGCGCCGAGAGCGGCGAGTGCTCGCTCGCCGCGTGCTTCGGCGACATCGCCGAGGGCATCTGGGTGCGCGACAACGCGTGGCGGTTCGGGTTCATCCTGCGCTATCCCGCCGACAAGACGCCCGTCACGGGCTACGAGTTCGAACCGTGGCACTTCCGCTACGTCGGCGTGCCGCTCGCGACGGAGATGCACGAGACGGGCGTCACCACGCTCGAGGAGTTCTTCGGCCTGCCGGCGGCGCCCGAATATGAATGACCGGCGTGCGCTGAGCCCTGCCACGCCGCCGCGGCGCGGCGTCTCGCTCACCGTGCTGGTCGTCAACCAACTGCTCGCTGGGGTCGGCGTCGCATCGGGCATCGCCGTCGCCGCCCTGCTCGTCGATGAGCTGACCGGCGCCGTCGCGCTCGCGGGCCTCGCCCAGTCGTCGAGCGTGCTCGGCGCCGCCGTCACCGCGATCCCGCTCGCCCGCCTCGCCGTGCGCTCGGGCCGGCACGTCGCCCTCGCGACGGGGTACGCGCTCGCGCTGGCCGGCGCCGTGCTCGTGGTCGCCGCGGCCGCGAGCGGCTGGGTGCTGCTCGTCTTCCTCGGGCTCGCCGCGTTCGGGGCGGGCGCCGCCGCTGGACTGCAGGCGCGATTCGCCGCGACCGAGATCGCCGCGGCAGGGTTCGAAGCGCGATCCATGTCGCTCGTGCTGTGGGCGACGACGCTCGGCTCGGTGGCGGGCCCGCTGCTCGCAGCCACGGGCGATTCCGTGGGCATCGCGCTCGGCCTGCCGCCGCTCGTCGGCCCGTTCCTGTTCTCGGGGGTGGCGTTCGCGCTCTCGACCCTGCTCGTGGCGACGCTCCTGCGGCTGCCGAAGCCGGGCACCATGGCGACGGATGCCGCCGCTCCACCTCTCGATTCCGCATCGGTCGCTACGCCCGCCGAAGAGTCCCCGGCGCCGTCCCTCGAGCCCGGCGAAGGAGCCCACGCCGCTCCCGAACGACCGATCGGCGCCTGGCAGGCGCTCCGCACGGCTGTGCGCGATCCGCGTGCCCTCTTCGCGATCCTCGCCATCGTCTGCTCGCACACGGTGATGATCGGCGTCATGGTGATGACGCCCGTGCACATGACCGCGCACGGCCTCTCACTCTCGCTCGTCGGCGTCGTGCTCAGCATCCACATCATCGGCATGTACGGCGCGAGTCCACTCGTCGGCTGGCTCGTCGACAAGATGGGGCCGCCACGCGTGATCGCCACGGGCGCCGGCATCCTCATCGTCGCGGCGCTCATCGGCATCCTGTCGCCGGCCGACGACATGCTGCTCATCCCGCTCGCGCTCGGCCTGCTCGGGCTCGGCTGGTCGTGCGGGCTCATCGGCGGTTCCACCCTGCTGACGACCTCCGTCGAACCCGAGGTCCGGGTGCCGCTGCAGGGCGCGACCGACGCTGCGATGAATCTCGCGGCCGCGGCATCCGCTGCCCTCTCCGGAGTTGTTCTCGGCGCCGCCGGATTCGCGGGAGTGAACGTCGTCGCACTGCTCGTGCTCGTGCCGCTCGGGGTGGCAGCGGTGCGCGCGATGCGAGCGAGTCGGGTGGTTGCGGCGTCCTAGCCGCGTGATTCGGCCGAGAGCGCGCTCTCACCGGCTTCCCAGTGGTTCAGAGGGTTCCTCACAATTTGGCGTGATGTGGTGTCGTATCCCCCCTGAATGCCGACCCGGAATCCCCCATACCTGTGCGCCTCAACTTCTTCACGCCTGCCTCCAGCTCTTCTGAACTCCCCGCGAGACGCCGTTCGACCTTTCGAGCACCGGTGATCGAGGGCGCCCTCGACTCCGTCGCGGCCGTCGACGCCGAGGTGAATCGGAGTGCCGATATCGCCGACACGGTCGCGACGTCCGATGCCACAGTCGCGGCCGGAGCGGCCGCAGCAGACGCAGCAACCGAACGTCTCGACGCACGCGTCGCCCGTCACCGCGCCGAGCGAGTGCGCAACCGGCGCCCGTCGAGCGGTGCCCCGCGCCGGGTCGTGGCGCTCAGTTGCGCCACCGCGATCCTCGGTGTGAGCGCGTTCGGCGCCGTGGCCGCGGCCTCGGCCGACGACAAGGCCTCGCTCACGGCGGCGAGCGACCTCGCCGCGGCCCCGCAAGCCGCGGCATCAGCCGGCGACGAGATCACCTCGTCGATCGAGATCGCCGAGCGGCCCGCCGTCACGAGCGCGCTCTCGACCGCGGCGGCGCCGTTCACCGGGGGCACCCAGGTCACCGTCACCGGTGACGCACTCGATCAGGTCGGCCATGTCGTCGTCGGCGGCGTCGAAGCGCCGATCGTGGCCGCGGTGCCCGAGCAGCTCACGTTCCAGGTGCCCGCCGTCGCCGAGTCGGCACTCGGGGGTGTGCCGGTCGCATTCACGGATGTCGCGGGCGAGCCGGTCGCCGTGACGGCGCCCGGCACCGCGACCGTCGCCGGTGCCTCCGCGCCGGTCTCGCTCGCCACGCAGCTGACCGAGATCGACGAGGCGGCCGTGCACGCGGCGACGCAATCGCTCGTGCTGACCTACACCTCGAACCCCGCGATCGACGCGCAAGTGGGATATGTGCTCACCTACTGGAGCGGTTACAACACGGCGGAGTACACCGTCTTGAGCGGTGTCGACTGCGCGAACTTCGCGAGCCAGTCGCTCGTGGCCCGCGGCTGGGCGATGGATGCCGGCTGGTACTACGACCGCGCGACGGGCGCGATGTCACCCAGCTGGGCGAGCTCGACGGCGATGCGCGATTGGCTGTACGGCCGCCCCGACCTCGCGACGCCGCTCGACGACTCGCAGCGCGGGCTTGTGAAGGTCGGCGACATCGCCCAGTTCGACTGGGACGGCTCGGGCGACCGCGACCACACCGCGATCGTCACGCGGGTCGAGCACACCGCCTCCGGCACGAATGTCTGGGTCGGCGGTCACACGAAGGACGCCGACTACTGGAACGTCGATGAGGCCCTCGCCTCGGGCGGCGGCGCCGTCACCTACTTCTCGCTCGAGTAACCGCGCGTCACGACCGTGTGTTCCGCGAACGGAGCAGGAACGGCGCGCAAAGCGCGATGACGACGACACCGATGATGGTGCTGATCGCGAGGGCGTGACCCGGCCCTGCGGTGTCCGCGAGCGCCCCGAAGACGGCCGCGCCGAGCGCCGCGCCGAGGTTCACCGCGGTGTCGATCCAGCCGTTCGCCTCGGTGCGCACTCGCGGATCGGTGCGTGAATCAGCGGCGAGGTAGCCGACGATCAGCACGGGTGCGAGGCAGAGGCCGCCGAGCGTGAAGCCGATGAGCGCTGCGATGCTGCCTCCGACGAGTCCGGTGACGGCGAGCACCGCGAGCAGGGCGAGGCTGAGCACGATGAGCTGGCGTTCCACCGCCGGTCGCACATGCACGCGACCGTAGAGCAGGCCGCTGACCGCACTCGCACCCGCGAAGAGCGCGAGCAGCACGCCGGCGAGCACGGTGTTCGACTCGGTGACGGCGAGAGCGGGAGCGGCGATCTCCACGATGCCGAGCACCAACCCGGGAACAACCATGGCGAGCACCATGGGCGGAAACCCTCTGGAGCGCAGCGGCGAGAGGCCGACCGGCTCAGCACGCTCGACCGCGCGTGAGCCGCGCTGCCGGCGGGAGAGCGGACTCGAGACGAAGAGCGCTGCGCCGGCGAGCACGCACCCGGCGGAGAGCAGCAACGCCGCGAGGGGATCGATGATCACCGCCAGCAGTGCCGCGACCAGCGGGCCGACCGCGAACGTCACTTCCCCGGCGACGGCATCGAGGCTGAGCCCGCGCACGCGCAGTCCGCCGGGCGGCAACGCCGCCGACCACAGCACTCGCATGCTCGCGGCGAAGGGCGGTGAGGAGGCCCCGGCGATCACGCTCAGGCACAACAGGATCGGCAGCCCCGCGTGCGGCGCGAGCCCGAGTGCGACGAGCGATGAGGCGTGCAGGAGTCCGAGCGAGGTCAGCACGAGCGCTTGACCGCGCCGGTCGATGAGTCGCGCGCGCCACGGGGTGACCACGACGTTCGCGATGCCGAGCGTCGCCGTGACCGCACCCGCGATCGCGAACGAGCCGGTCGCGCGTTCGAGCAGCAGCACGAGTGCGAGCCCCGACGTCGAGAGTGAGAGACGGCCGATGATGCTCGGGAGGAAGGCACGAGCGATGTGTTCCGTGCGCAGCACGGCTCGATAGGACGGTGGTTCGGTGGACATCAGGATCTCCGGTGCGATGAGGCCTCGCCGCTCGTCGATCGGATGAGCGGAGGGCGGTGCAAGCTGGGTCTGCACACCTGGAACGGCGTGCTGCAATCGCCCCGCGCCGGCGAGCGACGAGGGGCGGAACGCGCGGAAGCGTTAGATGCGGGACACCGTGAACCTGACCATCCGGGTCAGCATAGCGGGCGCCGTTCGCTCTGCCCTCGTTCGCCTCGACGGCGATCAGCCGGCGAGCGCAGCGTCGACGATCGCCTTCGCCTCGGCTTGCACCTCGGCGAGGTGCTCGGGCCCCCTGAACGACTCGGCGTAGATCTTGTAGACGTCTTCGGTGCCGCTCGGCCGGGCCGCGAACCACGCGTCGGCCGTCTCGACCTTCACTCCGCCGATCGCCGCGTCGTTGCCCGGTGCGTGCGAGAGCTTCGCCGTGATCGGCTGGCCGGCGAGTTCCGACGCCGAGATCGCGTCGCCGTCGAGCTTGCCGAGTGCGGCCTTCTGCGCAGTGGATGCCGCGGCATCCGTGCGCTCGTAGGCGGGGTCGCCGAACCGCTCGACGAGGTCGGCGTAGAGCTCCGACGGGGAGCGTCCGGTGACCGCGCGGATCTCGGACGCGAGCAGGCACAGCAGGATGCCGTCTTTGTCGGTCGTCCAGACGGTGCCGTCGAAGCGCAGGAAGGAGGCACCGGCGCTCTCTTCGCCGCCGAAGCCGACCGAACCGTCGATGAGGCCGGGCACGAACCACTTGAAGCCGACCGGCACCTCCCAGAGGCGGCGGTCGAGCGCCTCGGCGACCCGGTCGATCATCGAGCTCGACACGAGGGTCTTGCCGATCGCGGCATCCGCTCGCCAGTTCGGCCGGTGCCCGAAGAGGTATTCGATCGCGACGGCCAGGTAGTGGTTGGGGTTCATGAGGCCGCCGTCGGGCGTGACGATGCCGTGCCGGTCGGCGTCGGCGTCGTTGCCCGTGAGGATGTCGTAGTCGCCCGCGTGCGAGAGCACCGAGGCCATGGCGCTCGGCGACGACGGGTCCATGCGGATCTTGCCGTCCCAGTCGAGGGTCATGAACGACCAGGCGGGGTCGACGCGTTCGTTGACGACCGTGAGGTCGAGGTCGTAGGCGTCGCGGATCGCGCCCCAGTACGAGACGGACGCCCCGCCGAGCGGGTCTGCTCCGATGCGGATGCCCGACTCGCGAATGGCGTCGAAGTCGATGATGTTCGCGAGGTCGGCGACGTACTCGCCGCGGAAGTCGTAGGTCTCGACGCCGCTCGGCTCGGCCTGCTTGACGTCGCGAAGGCCGCCGGCGATGAGTTCGTTCGCCCGGTCGGCGATCCACTTCGTGGCGTCGGAATCGGCGGGACCGCCGTGCGGCGGGTTGTACTTGAACCCGCCGTCTTGGGGAGGGTTGTGCGACGGGGTGATCACGATGCCGTCGGCCTCGCCCTCTACGCGCTTGGCCGGGTCGTTGTTCCACTTCAGGATCGCGTGCGAGAGCGCGGGAGTCGGCACGTAGTCGTCGAACTCGTCGGCGAGCACGCGCACGCGGTTGGCGACGAGCACGTCGAGCGCGGTCGTCTGCGCGGGGGCGCTCAGCGCGTGCGTGTCGGCGCCGATGAACAGCGGACCGGTGATGCCCTGCGCCGTGCGGTACTCGACGATCGCCTGCGTGATGGCGAGGATGTGGTGCTCGTTGAAGCTCGACGTGAACGCCGACCCGCGGTGCCCCGAGGTGCCGAACGCGACTCGCTGCGCCGGCTCCGAG
Organism: Agromyces subbeticus DSM 16689; assembly: GCF_000421565.1. GTDB lineage: Bacteria > Actinomycetota > Actinomycetes > Actinomycetales > Microbacteriaceae > Agromyces > Agromyces subbeticus. The sequence continues at coordinate 140,230 of NZ_ATXG01000001.1, forward strand.
GCATCCGGCTGCCGCTCGTAGTACGCCCTGACGAGCGCCTCCACGTCGATGAGGTCGGATTCGGTCGCCGGGGTGCCTGCGCGCTCGTGCATGCCTCCCAGTCTGGCACTCCGCCGCGGCTCACACGAGGGCGTGCACGCCCGTCGCGATCGTGAAGATGGCGAGGCCCGCGAGTGCGCCCACGACCGTGCCGTTGATGCGGATGAACTGCAGGTCGCGGCCCACTTGCAACTCGAGCTTCTCGGTCGTCTCCCGAGGATCCCAGCGCTCGACGGTCTCGGTGATGACCCCCGCGATCTCGTGGCGGTAGTTGCGCACGACGTAGGCCGCGGCATCCGTCACCCAGTCGTCGACCTTCATGGCGAGGCCCTCGTCGGCGGTGAGTCGCGCCCCGACCTCCACGACCGCCGAGGTCAGGCCCGCCCGCAGCTCGCTCGTCGGGTCGACGAGCGCCGCCTCGAGGCTCGCCTTGACCGATGCCCATGCCTCACCGGCGAACTCGCGCACGCGCGGGCTCTCGAGCAACTCGGCCTTCAGCGTCTCGACGCGCGCGATCATCGCGGGGTCGTGCTGCAGGGCGTCGGCGAGCTCGGCGAGGTAGCGGTCGATCGCGATGCGCAGCGGATGTTCCGGATCGGTTCGCACGGCCTTCACGAACGCGAGCACCTCGCGAGAGGCGCGGTCGTCGACGATGCGGTCGACGAAGCCGGGCAGCCAGCGGGGCAGCCGGTCGGAGACCATGCTGCCGAACGCCTCGGGATGGGTCTCGAGCCAACCTTCGGCCTTCTCGAGCACGGCGTCGACAGCGCCGCGCTGCTGGTCGGCGGCCACGAGCCGCGCACCGACCCGGCCGATCGCCGGGGCCCACTCGGGCTCGAAGAGGTGGCGGCGGGCGAGCCGCTCGATCACGTCTTCGACGTCGTCGTCGCCGAGCAGGGTGAGCACGCCGCGGGCGGCGACGGATGCCTCGGCGGTCAGTCGCTCGGCATTGGCCGGCGTCGCGAGCCAGCCGCCGAGCCGGCGGGAGATGCCGATCGAACGGAGCTTTCCGAGCACGACGTCGTCGGAGAGGAACTCGTGCTCGACGAACGCGCCGAGGGTCGCGCCGATCTCGTCTTTGCGGTTCGGGATGATCGCGGTGTGCGGAATCGGGATTCCGAGCGGATGCCGGAACAGCGCGGTCACCGCGAACCAGTCGGCGATCGCGCCGACCATGGCGCCTTCGGCGGCGGCGCGCACGTAGCCGAGCCACGGCACCTGCTCCTGCAGGGCGAACGACACGGCGAACACGATCGCGGCGACGATGAGCAGCCCCGCCGCGACACGCTTCATGCGGCGAAGCGCGACGAGCCGCTCGGCGTCGGTGGGCACTCGTGCCCGCTCACCGGTCGACGCCCGCTGCTCGTTGATCGTGGTCACGAGGCCCCCTCACGCTCGGCAGTTGCGCTCGTTGTCGACGTTAGCCGCAACCGGACGGTGAGAGGCCGACCCCGCCCTGCAGTCACTCGGCGAATGCGGCCGCGTCGAGCGTGTCGCTCGCGAAGCCTGCGCGTACCTGGTCGAGTCTCGCCCAGTCGACGAGCACGATGGATTGCCCGTCGTCCGACGTGCCGGTGCCGTTCGTCGGCATGGTGAAGAACGTGATGTTCTCTCGGCGCACCTCGCGGAGCTCGACCGCGAGGCCGGCGACGTATCCGCTCGTGAACCCGGCGTCGACCTTGAGATAGGGGGTGATGGATTCGAGGATGGAGCTCACCCGGCCGGGGTTGACGGCGGTGTCCGAGCTCAGCACCTTGTCGAGCAGCGCCGCGATGAAGGCCTGCTGATTGCGCACGCGGGTGTAGTCGCCGTCGACGAAGGCATAGCGTTCGCGGGCGAAGGCGAGGGCCTGGGATCCATCGAGGTGGAGCCTTCCCTGAGGGAAGGTCATGCCGCGCAGGTGGTAGCTCTCGAACTCGGTCGGATTGTCGATGTCGACGCCGCCGACGGCATCGGTCAGCCCGACGAATCCCTTGAAGTCGAAGATCGCGACATGGTCGATGCGGGCACCGATGAGCGACTCCACGGTCTGCACCGCGAGCGGGACTCCGCCGTAGGAGAGCGCCGCATTCACCTTGGCCATGCCGTGGCCCGAGATGTCCACCCAGCTGTCGCGCATGATCGACATCACGGTGATGCCGTGCCGGTCGGCGGGGATGTGGGCGACCATGATCGTGTCGGAGCGCTGCCCGGCCGCATCGTCGATGCTGTCGAGGTCGGCGCGCGAATCGGTGCCGAGCAGCAGGATGTTCTGGGCGGATGCCGCCTGGCCGGTCGGCTCGGGCGGCCGCATCGTTGCATCGGGGAACGCTTCGACGATCTTCTCGGTGCCCTGGTCGAACCGCTGCGCAACCGAGCTCACGAAGATGGCGCTCACGCCGACGAGCGCGAGCACGAAGACGCCGATCGCGGCGAGCGCGATGACGACGGGCCGACTCCATCGACGTGCCACGCCCTCATGGTACTCCCGTGCTGCGCCCGCGGCTCGGCCGGTGCGCGGTGGCTAGGCTGGCCTGCATGACGGATGCCGCGCCCACACCGCCCGAGGAGACCTACTCCTACCTGGGGCCGGCCGGCACCTTCACCGAGGCGGCGCTCAAGCAGGTGCCAGAGGCGGTCGGCAAGCACTGGCGCGGCGTGAACAACGTCGGCGAAGCGCTCGCGGATGTCACGAACGGCCGTTCGATCGCCGCGATGATCGCGATCGAGAACTCGGTCGACGGCGGCGTCTCCGCCACGCAGGACGCCCTCGCGACCGTGCCGGGGCTGCGCATCCTCGGCGAGTACCTCGTGCCGGTGAACTTCGTGCTCGTGGCCAGGCCGGGCACCGCGCTCGCCGACGTGCGCATCGTCAACGCCCACCCCGTCGCCTACGCGCAGTCGCGCGGCTGGCTCGAACGCGAGCTGCCCGACCACGGGCACATCCCGGCGACGAGCAACGTCGCCGCCGCGGCATCCCTCTTCGAAGGCAGCCAGGCCGACGCGGCCGTCGCGCCGCCCGGCATCACCGACCACCTCGACGTCGACGTGCTCGCCCGCGACATCGGCGACAACGCCAACGCCGTCACGCGCTTCGTGCTCGTTGGCCGCTCGCGTGTGCTGCCGGAGCCGACCGGGGCCGACAAGACGAGCATCATCGTCGAGCTGCCCGACGACGAGCCCGGCGCGCTGCTCGCCATGCTCGAGCAGTTCTCGACCCGTGGCGTGAACCTCTCGCTCATCCAGTCGCGGCCGATCGGCGACGCCCTCGGCCGCTACCGATTCGTCGTCGACTTCGACGGCCACGTCGCCGACGAGCGCGTCGCCGACGCCCTGCTCGGCCTCCGCCGCACGAGCCCCAAGGTGATCTTCCTCGGCTCGTACCCGCGGGCCGACCAGCAAGAGGTGGCCTACCACTCGAAGTACGATGACGGCATCTTCATCGAGGCCCGCGACTGGCTGCGCGGCCTGCTGAGCGGCGAGCCCGACGCCTGATCGCGTCGCCCCGAACCGAGGAGCACACGTGAGCGACGGCGCGACCGCAGGCATCGACCCGCGATTCGATCCGCGGTACCAGCGCGGGTACTCGGGCGAGAGTGCGGTCGACCGCGAGGGTGCAGTGGATGCCGCGCCGCCGGCCCGCCCGTCGGTGGTGCGAGTGCCCGACCCGCCGAAGTCGATCACTGCGGCTCCGGTGGTCGTCGGGCAAATCGTCGACGTCGAGACGAACGACGATGTCGACGTGCTCGAGCAGTCGTTCCAGCGGTCCGACCCGCAGCCCCAGGACGGCGCAATCGGCGATCGCGTGCGACCGTGGCTCATCGGAGCGTGGTCGGTGCTCGGTGCGTCCCTGCTGATCGGCACGTCGATGATCTGGTCGCTGAACAACGATCCGAAGTACTACATGGGAATGGGTGACGTCAACGGGCTTCGCGAGATCACGTGGGTGGTTGCACCTGCGCTCGTGCGAGTGGCTCTCGTCAGCACCGTCGCGCTCATCGTGGCGATGGGGGTGCGGCGCGCATGGCCCGATCCCGTACCGCCGGAGCGGGAACGGCCGCCGGTGACCCGCACTCCGGCGTTCGTCGCCCTGCTCACCGTGATCATCGGTGCAGCCATCATCGTCGCCTGGTACGCGACCATCGCCGGTGCGACTCGCCTGGTCGCGGTGAGCGGTCCTCCTGAGGGCGACCAGGTGATGTTGATGGCGCTGCAGGCCACGGTCAGCACGGTGTCCAACGCGATCGTCGAGGCGGCAGTGTGGGCCGTGCTCGGCATTCTCGTGCTCGGAGCGGTCAGCGCGGAACGCGCACGATCAGCGCGGCCGGATCGACCGTGAATCGCGCAGACACCACGAGGCCGAACTCGTCGCCGTCGATCTCGAACTCCTCGGCCGCTCCCTCGATCTCGAGCTCGACCGATCGCCCCCGCAGGTAGACGATCTCGCTGCGGCGCTTGCCGCCCGTGAGGTCGAGGAACTGGCGACCCAGCGCCGATTTCCGCAGCACCCGGTTCTCCCAGGTGACCTTGCGCCAGATGAGCAACCACCCGAGCAGGTTTCGCGGCTGCAGCACGACGACGTCGAGCCGGCCGTCGTCGATCTCGGCGTCGGGGATCAGCTCGATGTTGCCCGGCAGGTAGCCGAGGTTCGCAACGAGGATGCTCGACACCTTCGATCGGTGGTGGCGCCCCATGTCGACTCGATGGGTCACGCGATAGGGCTTCGACGCAGGGATCGCGCGAAGGCCGGCATCGACGTAGGCCAGCCAGCCGACCCGCTTCTTCAGGTCGTCATTCGTGTTCGAGATCATGGCCGCGTCGATGCCGATGCCGGCCATCACGAGCGAAACGTGCGTCTCTTCACCGCCGTCGGGCCTGACGACGTCGGCGGCGATGACGTCGACGGCGCGGTCCATGCCCGAGAAGGCGAGCACGACGGCGTCGTCCTGATCGTTCACGGGGATGTCGAGATTGCGGGCGAAGAGGTTGCCCGTGCCGATCGGCACGAGGCCGAGTGGAACGCCGCTGCCGCGGAGGCCGGCCGCGACCGAGCGCACGGTGCCGTCGCCGCCGGCGGCGATCACGAGGTCGACGCGGGCATCGAGGGCTTCGTGCGCCATTCCCTTGCCCGGGTCGTCGGCGGTGGTCTCGATCCACAGCGAGGGAGCGAAATGCTGGCGCGCCTCGGCTGCGGCGACGGCCGTGCGCAGGGTGTCGACGCCCTGCTTGGTCGGATTGAAGATCACGGCCGCGCGCTGGCGCCGGCCCGCGGCATCCGTCGTCACCTGCTCGTCTGCCGTCACGCAGCCCACGGTATTGCATCCACGCTGGAAACCGCCGTTCACGCGCGCAAGCCCCGATCAGGCGGTCGGATGCCGCGGCTAGACTTGCTCGGGTGATCGATCCCGTGCTGCTTCGCGAGAACCCCGACCTCATCAAGCGTTCGCAAGAGCTCCGCGGCGAGTCCGTGGCGCTCGTCGACGCGGCCGTCGAGGCCGACGCCGCTCGGCGCACCGCGATCACCGTCTTCGAGGCCCTGCGCGCCGAGCAGAACGCCTTCGGCAAGCAGGTCGCCCAGGCGCCCAAAGAGGCCAAGGCCGCCCTCGTCTCCGAGGCGCAAGAGCTCGCAGCCCGAGTCAAGGCTGCGAGCCAGACCGCGCACGACGCCGAGGCCGAGTTCACGCTCGCCGTGCAGCGGCTCGGCAACATCGTCATCGACGGCGTGCCGGCGGGTGGCGAAGACGACTTCATCGTGCTCCGCGAGGTCGGCGAGATCCCGGCGTTCGACTTCGAGCCGCGCGATCACCTCGAGATCGGCGAACTGCTCGACGCCATCGACATGCAGCGCGGCGCGAAGGTGTCGGGCGCGCGCTTCCACTACCTCAAGGGCATCGGGGCGCGGCTCGAGCTCGCCCTCATGAACATGGGCCTCGACCGGGCGCTCGCGGCGGGCTTCACGCCGCTCATCACGCCCACGCTCGTGCGGCCCGAGATCATGCAGGGCACCGGGTTCCTCGGTGCGCACTCCGACGAGGTCTACTACCTGCCCGAGCAGGAGCTCTACCTCACGGGCACGAGCGAGGTCGCACTCGCGGGCTATCACGCCGACGAGATCATCGACGTGTCGAAGGGCCCCATCCGCTATGCGGGCTGGTCGACCTGCTACCGCAGCGAGGCCGGCAGCCACGGCAAAGACACGCGCGGCATCATCCGGGTGCACCAGTTCAACAAGCTCGAGATGTTCACCTACATCGACCCCGCCGACGCCGCGGCCGAGCACGAGCGCCTGCTCGGCTGGCAAGAGGGCATGCTGCAAGACCTCGGCCTCTCGTATCGCGTCATCGACACCGCCGCGGGCGACCTCGGCTCGAGCGCTGCGCGAAAGTACGACGTCGAGGCCTGGGTGCCCACGCAGAACGCCTACCGCGAGCTCACCTCCACCTCGAACTGCACGACGTTCCAGGCGCGTCGCCTCAACATCCGCCACCGCACCGAGAGCGGCAAGACGGCCCCGGTCGCGACCCTCAACGGCACGCTCGCGACGACCCGGTGGCTCGTCGCCATTCTCGAGACGCACCAGCAGGCCGACGGCTCGGTCGTGGTGCCCGAGGCGCTGCGGGGCTACCTCGGCGGCCTCGCGGTGCTCGAGCCCGTCGCATGAGCAGTCGAGTGCCTCGTCGGTCGAGCAGCGACGAAGGAGCGTATCGAGACCACGAGACGGGGTCTCGATACGGCGCTGGGGCGCCTACTCGACCGGCGGTGGTCGACGAACCGTGGTTCGTCGCCCTCGACGTCGACGGCACGATCATGCACGAAGACGGTTCGATCGACGACGTCGTCGCCGACGCCGTCGCCGCGGCCCGCGACCGAGGCCACGTCGTGACGCTCGCGACCGGACGCTCGTGGGCGACGACGGAGCCCGTGCTCAGTCGGCTCGGGCTCACGCCCGAGTACGTCGTGTGCGCCAACGGCGCCATCACGATGCAGCGCGACGACGCGGCATCCGACGGCTATATTCGTCGGCACGTCGAGACCTTCGACCCGACGCCCGTGCTGGAGCGCATCCGTTCGTTCCTGCCGGCCGGCAAGTTCATGGTCGAACTGCCCGACGGCTATCGCCTCTACACCGAGGGCATGTCCGAGTGGAACCTCGACAACGCGCGCGAGGTGCTGTTCGAAGAGCTGCTCGACCACCGCGCGACCCGCGTCGTCGTCACGAGCCTCGAGCACGGTCTCGACGAGTTCTTCGGCATCGTCGACCAGATGGGCCTGCACCACGTCAGCTACGCGATCGGCTGGACCGCGTGGCTCGACATCGCCCCCGATGGCGTCAACAAGGCGACCGCGCTCGAGCGCGTGCGCGGCTGGCTCGACCTGCCGATCGAGCGCGTGCTCGCCGCCGGAGACGGGCGCAACGACCTCGAGATGTTCGCGTGGGCCGGTGCCGGCGGCCGATCGGTCGCGATGGGCCAGGCGCCAGACGAGGTGCGCGCGGCGGCGCTCGAGATCGGCGCATCGGTCGCCGACGCCGGGCTCGCTGCGGTGCTCGACTCGCTGCCGTGACGTCACCGCCACGCGCATCCCGCCGAGGTTCGCCAGCCCGACATAGAATCGGCGGATCGGAGGGGGTTCGGTGAGCAGCGCGAATGAGCAGGTCGACACGGAGCCGACCGAGGTGCCACGACACGGGCGGATGCCGCGGCACGGCGCCGCGTCGACGTACCTGAAGCTCGCGGCATCCGTCGTCGCCGTGCTCGCCGTCGCTGCCACGTCGATCGTGGCGTACGCGGCCGTCGACCTCATCGGGGACGCGAAGCCGCCGGTGGAGCTCGCGGGCGAGCAGATGCTCGAGGGTGTGCCCGACATCGGTGCGATGGAAGGCGGCCTCAACTTCCTGCTCGTCGGCAGCGACAAGCGCCCCGCCGACGGTCGCTTCGGCGACCCCGAAGAGGACTCGGCTGAACTCAACGACGTGACCATGCTGCTGCACGTGTCGCAAGACCACTCGCACGTCGAAGTGGTGAGCTTTCCGCGAGACCTCGTGGTGCCGGTGCCCGAGTGCATCGATCCGGCCGATCCCGAGGGCGAGCCGCTCTCGCCGCTCTCAGGTGTGAAGATCAACACCGTGCTCGCATACGGCGGGCTTCCGTGCGTCGCACTCACCGTTCAGCAGCTCACGGGCGTGGAGATCCCCGTCGGCGGCATCGTGGAGTTCTACGGCGTCGCCGCGCTCAGTGAGGCCGTCGGCGGCGTCGAGGTGTGCCTCGTCGACCCGATCGACGACCCCGATGCCGAACTGCAGCTCGATGCCGGAAAGCATTCCCTCTCGGGCATGCAGGCGTTGGCGTACCTGCGCACGCGGCATGCGGTCGGCGACGGCAGCGACCTCGGCCGTATCTCCAATCAGCAGGCCTTCCTCGCGTCGCTCGTGCGCACGCTGCAGAGCAGCGGCACCCTCAGCGACCCCGTGAAGCTCTACTCGATCGCCAAGGCCGTGCTGTCCAACATGACGCTCTCGACCGCGCTGCAGAATCCGACCCAGCTCATGGCGATCGCGCGTACCCTCGCCGACGTCGACCTGTCGAAGATCGTGTTCCTGCAGTATCCGACCGTCTACACCGATGACCGCAGCGGCGTCGAACCCTCCGATTCTGCGGCGTCCGTCAACGCTGCGCTGCAGGCTGATCAGCCGATCGTGCTCGATCCGTCGGCGACGTCGGAGTCGGAGTTCGGCACCGAGGCGGACCCGAACACCCAGGCGCCAGTACCCGACCCGGCCGCGACCGAAGCGCCCACCACGCAGGCGCCGCCGGATGTCACGGGGCAGCGTGGCGACGAGGTTCGTTGCGCGACGGCCAACGAGGGCTGACGCGTCGCTCGATCGTGCGCCTCAGCACCTTTTCAGGGTGGCCTGCGACCCTTGTCGGAGCATGCTTCCGCTAGAATCGGGGCCTGTCCGCAGCAGCCTCGTCGACCGACGCGGCGTTGCAGGCATGGAGGGCTGTCCGAGCGGCCGATGGAGCTGGTCTTGAAAACCAGTGGGCAGTGATGTCTCGTGGGTTCGAATCCCACGCCCTCCGCGCGAAAACGACCAGACGAAAGGACACCGTGGCAGACGAGCTTCGTAGCAGTGCCCGGCGGGCCGCGTCGTCGACCCCAGTGGTGCGTCACGGCCGACTGAAGCGACGCAACGCCTGGAGGTCGGTCGCGAAGATCACTGCCTCCATCGTCGGCGTCGCGCTCGTCTCGGGCACCGCCGTCGCGGCGTACGCCGGCTGGGACCTGGCGAACACCGCGAAGCCCACCGTCACGCTCGGCAACGAAGACGTGCTCGAAGGCGTGCCCGATGTCGGCGCCATCGAGGGCGGCGTGAACCTGCTCCTCATCGGCAGCGACAGCCGCGAGGGGCAGGGCGGCGGGTTCGGGGATCCCGACGAAGAGACGGCCGTGCTCAACGACGTCACGATGCTGATGCACATCTCAGAAGACCACTCCAATGCGTCGGTGCTCAGCTTCCCGCGCGACATGCTGGTCGACGTGCCCGAGTGCGCCGACCCGGCCGACCCGACCGGCGAGCCGCTCAGCGAGCAGTACGGCGTGAAGATCAACTCCGTGCTCTCACTCGGCGGCATGGCCTGCGTCGTGAAGACGGTCGAGCAACTCGTCGGCGTCACGATTCCGTTCGCGGGCACCGTGCAGTTCATGGGCGTCGCGGGTCTCTCCGAGGCCGTCGGCGGTGTGCCGGTGTGCGTGGCCGAGCCCATCGAAGACGAGCACACCGATCTCTACCTCCCGGCCGGCATGCACGAACTGTCGGGCCTGCCGGCGCTGCAGTTCCTCCGCACCCGTCACGGCGTCGGCGACGGCAGCGACCTCGGCCGCATCTCGAATCAGCAGGTCTTCATGTCGGCGCTCGCTCGCACGCTGCAGTCGAACGGCACCCTGACCGATCCCGTGAAGCTCTACTCGATCGCGAAGGCCGCTCTCGCGAACATGCAGCTCTCCGACAGCCTGATGGACCCGACGCGCATGATCTCCATCGCGAAGGCGCTGAAAGACACCGATCTGAACAAGATCGCGTTCGTGCAGTACCCGACCGGCTACGTCGATGGCGGTGCCGCGCTGCTGCCGACCGATTCCGCCGACGCGATCAACTACGCCCTGCAGAACGACCTCCCGGTCGCATTCGACCCGACCGCCCAAGACACCTCGTTCGCGTCCGTCGGCGACCCCGCCGCCGTCGCGCCACCGGCTGAAGAAGCGCCAGCCGAAGAGGCGCCGGTCGACCCGGCGGCTCCCGCTCCAGCGCCCACCGTCGAGGCCCTGCCGAGCGACGTCACCGGCCAGACGGCGGCCGAGACCCGGTGCTCCGCCGGGCGAACACTCGACGACCAGTAGCCGTCGCCCGCCCGAATCGTCATCCGCGGCATCTGCGGGTTATGATGGCTCTCGCGTGTGCGTGCAAACGTTCACGAGGAGACGTCGCATAGTCCGGCCGAGTGCACCACCCTGCTAAGGTGGAGTCCCCGTAAGGGGACCAGGGGTTCAAATCCCCTCGTCTCCGCTCTTCAGATCAGCTTCCTGCACCGTGCGTGCAGCGCTGCGCGTGCGACACTCGAATGCTCGCCCGGAGACCGAGACCGAGAGCACATGACCCACGGCACGCAACCCGACACGACCATCCCGCTCATCGTCGTCTGCGGCGTCTCGGGCAGTGGCAAGTCGACCATCGGTGCCCTGCTGGCGGCGCGTCTCTCGGTGCCGTTCATCGACGGGGATGCCCTGCATCCCGCCGAGAACGTCGCGAAGATGTCGGCCGGCACCCCCCTCGACGACGACGATCGTCGCCCGTGGCTCGATCGCATCGCCGATGAGATCTCCGCGGCGCGCGAGTCCGGCACCGGCCTCGTCGTCGCCTGCTCGGCACTCAAGTCGGCGTATCGCGAGGTCATTCGCCGTGGCGCCGACGACGTCTTCTTCGCGCAACTGCTGCTGAGCGCCGACGTGCTGCTCGAGCGGGTGTCGAGCCGGCCGGGGCACTTCATGCCCGCGGCGCTCGTGCCGTCGCAACTCGCGGCACTCGAGCCGTTGGCCGAGGCCGAGTGCGGTGTCGAGCTCGACGCGGCAGCCGCACCCGATGACCTCGTGGCCGAGATCATCGCCGGGCACGCCGACTCGGCCGCTCGCGACGACTGACGAGCGTCGTCGAAGACTGCCCGCTCGACGAGTGTCGGCGGCCCTCAGTAGACTTCTCTGGTTACACGATCAGGGGGAATTGCCACCATGCAACGAATCATGTCTTCCACGGCGCTCGTCTTCGCGGGCGCGCTGCTCCTCTCGGGCTGTGCCGCCGGCAGCGACACCGGTGCCGAGGCATCAGCCGACTCGTGCGAGGTCGTTCGCGTCGAGGTGCGCGACATCTCCAACGGCGCGCAGAACGCGATCCTGACGGCGAGCGACCCGGCCGAGCTGCAGAGCTACCTCGACGGGCTCTCCGAGCGCGTCGATGCCCTGGGTGAGGAGGCCGCAGACGATTCTGCGGTCTCCGATGCGCTCGACGCGCTCGACGAGAAGCTCGACGCGGCCAGCGACTGGGCCGAGACGCTGCCGAGCGAGGCCGACGTCGAGGCCGGCGCCGAGATCGACGCCGAGGCGCAGTCGGCTCAGACCGAGGGCATCCAGGCGGCTGCCGTCAAGGTCACTGAGGTCTGCAAGGCCGAGTGATCATCGTCGGCTGAGTCGTGCGCCGTTCGCCGGTGCAAGACTCGGCCGGCGCACGCACGAGACGAGCGCGCGGCATCCGATCATTCGGAGGCCGCGCGCTTTCTCGTGCCTGCCGACTTCGCGGCCGACTTCGACGCCGACTTCTCGGTTGACGCCGACGATGCCTTCGCACCCGACTTCTTCTTCGCCGCGCTCGACGACCGCTTCGAACCGCCGGCTGACGTGCCGCCGGTCGACTTGCCGCCCCCGTCGCGCTTGGACGCTATCGATTGGCGCAGCGCCTCCATGAGGTCGATGACCTCGCCGCCCTTCTCTTCGGGCTCCTCGCCGAAGGTCGCCGCCGTGTCGACGCCCTCGCCCTGCTCGAGCTTCGCCGTGATGAGGGTGCGCAACTCCTGCTGGTACTCGTCGACGTACTGCTCGGGGTCGAAGTCGGAGACGAGGCTCTCGACGAGCTGCTTCGAGAGGTCGAGTTCCTTCGCCGAGATCTTCACGGGGTCGGAGAGCGAGGCGAAATCGGCCGCACGCACCTCGTCGCTCCAGAGCAGCGTCTGCACCATGAGCACGTCGCCGTGCACACGCAGTGCCGCGAGCCGGGTCTTCTGGCGCAGCGCCATCTGCACGATCGCGGTGCGATCGGTCGACTCGAGCGTCTCGCGCAGCAGCACGTAGGCCTTCGACGAGGCCGAGTCGGGTTCGAGGTAGTAGCTGCGGTCGAACATGATCGGATCGATCTGGTCGCTCGGCACGAACTCGACGACCTCGATCTCGCGGCTGCGCTCGGCGGGCATCGACTTGAGGTCTTCGTCGGTGATGATGACGGTCTGCTCGCCGTCGTCGTAGGCCTTGTCGATGTTCTTGTAGTCGACGACCTTGCCGCACACCTCGCACTTGCGCTGGTAGCGGATGCGCCCACCGTCTTCGTCGTGCACCTGGTGCAGTGACACGTCGTGGTCTTCGGTAGCGCTGTACAACTTGACGGGCACATTGACGAGGCCGAATGTGACCGCCCCCTTCCAGACGGCTCGCATGGGTCAAGTACACACCAGCCACACGCCCTCGCGATAGTCCCCGATGCGGGTGCGGCATGATGGGGGCATGGCTGAGGGCGCGCGCCAGCTCGTCGAGGTCGACGGCCGCCGCCTGCGGTTGACGAACCTCGACAAGGTCATGTATCCCGAGACGGGCATGACGAAGGGCGAGGTGATCTCCTACTACGCGGAGATCGCCCCCGTCATGGTGCCCCTCGTCGCAGGGCGCCCGGTCACGCGCAAGCGGTGGGTGCACGGCGTCGGCACGGCGGATGCCCCTGAGCCGCCGTTCTTCGAGAAGAACCTCGCCGAGCATGCTCCCGACTGGGTGCGCCGCGGCATCCAGCACCACTCCGATGGCGACAAGGCGTACCCCATCGCCGGCGACCGGGCGACGCTCGTGTGGCTCGCACAGCAGGCGTCGCTCGAGGTGCACGTGCCGCAATGGCGATTCGATGCCGCGGGGGAGCCGGCGAACCCCGATCGCATGGTCTTCGACCTCGACCCGGGCGAGGGAATGGGCCTTGCCGAGTGCGCCGAGGTGGCTCGTCTCGTGCGCTCGCTGCTCACCGGAATGGCGCTCGAGGCGGTGCCGGTGACGAGCGGCAGCAAGGGTATTCACCTCTATGCGGCGCTCGACGGCTCGCAGGGTTCCGACCAGGTCTCGGCGGTCGCGCACGAGCTCGCGCGAGCACTCGAGGCCGACCACCCCGAACTCATCGTGTCGAGCATGCGCAAGACACTGCGCACGGGCCGCGTGCTCATCGACTGGAGCCAGAACAACGCCAAGAAGACCACGATCGCGCCGTGCTCGCTGCGTGGGCGACCTCGCCCGACGGTCGCCGCGCCGCGCACGTGGGAGGAACTCGACGATGCGGATCTGCGTCAGCTCGAGGCATCCGAAGTGCTCGAACGGGTGGCGCAGTCGGGCGACCCGATGCGCGCCATCACCGAGCGCTCGCACGGCGGGCCGCTCGCCGAATACCTCTCGATGCGGAAGACCGGAGCGACTCCCGAGCCCATGCCCGCGTCGGCATGGGGCAGCCCGAGCGCGGGCGCGCCGATCTTCACCATCCAGGAGCACCACGCCCGGCGCCTGCACTTCGACCTGCGCCTCGAACGCGACGGGGTGCTGAAGAGCTGGGCGGTGCCGAAGGGGGTGCCGGAGACCTCGGGCACGAACCACCTCGCCGTGCAGACCGAAGACCACCCCATGGAGTACGCGACATTCGAGGGCACCATCCCCAAGGGGGAGTACGGCGCCGGCTCGATGACGATCTGGGACACCGGCACCTACGACACCGAGAAGTGGCGCGACGACGAGATCATCATCGACCTCGACGGGCAGCCCGGCGGCCCACTCGGCGGGCGGGTGCGGCTCGTCCTGATCAGAACCGACGGGCAGGGCGAGAAGAGCTCGTGGCTGCTGCATCGCATGAAAGATCAGTCGCCTGGTGGCGGACACGGGGGCGCGGGTTTCGAGACGCGTCCTCCTTCGTCGGGCGCTCCTCAACCAGCTGGGGGTGGGGGTGCGTCGGTCGCTCCTCAACCCGCGGTGGAGGAGCGACCGATGCTCGCGACAGCGGGCACCCTCGGCATGCTCGCCGGCGAGGAGTGGGCCCTCGAGTGGAAATGGGACGGCATCCGGGTGCTCGCTCGCGTCGAGGCGGGCGGCATGAGGCTGCGGAGCCGCAACGGCGTCGACATCACCGCGCGCTATCCCGAGTTCGCGTCGCTGCCGAGCGTCGTGCGCGGCGACGCCCTGCTCGACGGCGAGATCGTCGCGCTCGACGCCGACGGGCGGCCCGACTTCGGGCGGCTGCAGCAGCGGATGAATCTCACGAAGCCACGTGAGATCGAGCGGGTCGCGGCATCCGTGCCGGCCCGCCTGCTGGTGTTCGACGTGCTCGAGGTCGCCGGCGCCGCGGTCATCGACGAGCCGTACCGCGAGCGTCGCGCGCGCCTCGCGGGGCTCGTGCGCATGAAGCGCGGCGTTCCGGTCGAGGTGCCGGCGCCCGCGACCGGCGCCGCCGAGGAGGCCCTCGAAGAGAGCCGACGGCTCGGGCTCGAGGGTCTCCTGGCGAAGCGCCCCGGCTCCCGGTATCGGCCCGGTGCTCGCACCGCCGACTGGCTGAAGCTGAAGCTGACCCTCACGCAAGAGGTCGTGATCGGCGGGTATCGTCGCGGCAGCGGCACTCGCACCGGCCGCATCCGCTCGCTGCTGCTCGGCATCCCCGGTGAACACGGGCTCGAGTACGTCGGTCGAGTGGGGTCCGGCCTCGGCGAGATCGCGCTCGACCGGCTGCTCGCGGCGCTGCAGCCGCTCGAGCAGCGCGAGTCGCCGTTCGTGCAGGTGCCGGCCGCCGACGTGCGCGACGCGGTGTGGGTGCGCCCCGAACTCGTCGGCGAGATCGAACTCGGCGACTGGACGAACAGCGGCATGGCGCGGCACCCGCGCTGGCGGGGGTTGCGGCCCGACAAGTCGCCGTCCGAGGTCGTGCGCGAGGCCTGAACAGCACGCCGGTCGAGGCGAAGTCAAGCCGTTGGCTTGTCTGGGGCCGCGTCATACGGTGATGCCGATGAGCGAACACGGGCTGCGAGACGCAGATGCGGGCGACGACGACTCCGGCGACCGCCTGACGGCCGGCGACGACGCCACAGCGGATGCCACCGATGAAGCCACCGATGAAGCCACCGATGACGCCGGCGAACGCCCCAGCGGGGTGAAGCGGGTTCTGCGCCTACTCGGCCCGGGCCTCATCACCGGCGCCTCCGACGACGACCCATCGGGCATCGCGACCTACGCCCAGGCGGGTGCGACCTACGGGTACGGCACCCTCTGGACCGTGCCGTTCGTGCTGCCGCTCATGATCGCGGTGCAGGAGATCTGCGACCGCACCGCTTCGGCGACGGGCAAGAGCCTCGGTGCGCTCGCCCGCGACCGGTTCACCGGGGCCGGTCGGTTCGTCGTGCTCGTGTTGCTGCTCGCGCTCTTCGCCGCGAACGGCCTGAACGTGGCCGCCGACCTGCTCGCCGTCGGGGAGGGAATGGAGCTGCTGCGCGCGGGCCCGGCGCACCTGTGGAGCGCCGTGGCCGGTCTCGGCATCGGCGCCGTGCTCTTCTTCGGGTCGTTCGCGATGGTGGCGAAGGTGATCCGCTGGCTGTGCCTCAGCCTGTTCGCCTACGTGGGCGTGCTCGTCGTCGCGAACGTCGACTGGGGCGATGTGCTGATCGGCCTCGCCGGTTTCGAGTTCTCGTTCTCGCCCGCGTACCTCGGCATGATCGTCGCGATCCTCGGCACGAGCATCTCGCCGTATCTCTTCTTCTGGCAGAGCGAAGACCGGCTCGAGGAGATGCGCGATGCACCCGAGGGGGGCGACGACCCGGTGCCGCTCCGGCGACGGAGTGGGCGGAGCGCACGGCGACAGCTCGTCGACAGCCGCCTCGACGTCGTCATCGGCATGGTCTTCTCGGTGCTCGTGATGTTCGCGATCATCGTCGCGACGGCGGCGACGCTCGGTGCGGAGGGGAAGAAGATCGAGACCGCAGCGGATGCCGCGGCAGCCCTCGAGCCGATCGCCGGCCCCGCGGCATCCGTGCTGTTCGCCCTCGGATTCATCGGGTCGGGCCTGCTCGCCGTGCCCGTGCTGATCACGGCCGGCTCGGCCGCGCTCGCCGCGATGCTCGGCAAGCCGTGGAGCCTCGCCGCGAGCCCGCGCCGCGACCCGTTCTTCTACACGCTCGTCGGCGTCGGCACGATCGGCGGCGTCGGGCTCGCCCTCATCTCGGCCGATGCGGTGACGCTGCTCGTCTTCAGCGCGCTCATCAACGGCATCGTGGCGGCGCCGTTCCTGATCATGCTGATGATCATCGCCCGGAACCGCCGGATCATGGGCCGGTACCGGGTCGGCCGGCTCGCGGGCACCTTCGGGTGGATCACCGCCGGCGTGATGTCGGTGGCGAGCGTCATCGGCATCGTGCAGACGTTCACCGGTGGGCTCGGCATCTGAGCTGGGGGCACGGCGTTCATACGTCGTCGTCGGCAGGGCCGAGCAGCTCGAGCAGCCGGCGTTCACGATCGGGGCCGGATGCCACGACGATGCCGCGCTCGTAGGCGGCGAGCACTCGCGGGTCGACGTAGCTGGCCCGCGCTATCGATGGCGTGTTGCCGAGCACGCGCGACGTCTCGTCGATCGCCTCGCGGATCGCGGCCCGCCTCGCCCGCTCGGTGCCTGCCGGCCCGAGGGCGGCGAGGTGATCGGCGGCGACGACCGTGCCTCGCAGCGTGCGGAAGTCCTTGGCGGTGAAGTCGCCGCCGGTGCGCTCGCGGATGTCGCCGTTCACGTCGACCGGAGCGGCTGCGCGCATTGAGCGGCCCTCGGCCCAGGCGTAGAGCCGAGCGCCTGCCGAGCGAACGCCTGCGCGTTCGACGAACGTGGCGAGCGAGGCATCCGTCACCCGCAGGTTCTGTGCGATGCCACCTTTCGCCCGGAAGCGGAACCGCACCGTCTCATCATCGTCGAGCAGCGCGTTGCGCACCAGGAGCGTCGTGAGGCCGCGGCTGCGGAAGCCCGCGAGTGACTCCTCCGAACCGATGCGGATCGCTCCGAGATCGAGCGTGCGGAATGCGGCGGCCAGCACTCGCTCGCGAGTGAGACCATCGGATGCCTCGCGCCCATCGAGCCCGTCGAACGCGAGATCGCGCGCGACGCCGCGCCGGGCGCGCGGCAGTGCCTCGGCGAGCGCGGTCATGCGCAGGAACTTCTCGGCGTCCTGGCGCTCGCGCCACGCGGGATGGTAGAGGTACTGCCGCCGGCCCGCGGCATCGACGCCGACCGCGAGGATGTGCGCGTTCGGCGCATCCGAGATCCAGACCTCCTGCCACGCCGGCGGAATGGCGAGTTCGGCGATACGAGTCCGCTCGGCGCGCCCGGCGATGCCGCCGTCGAGGTGCACGTAGCCGAAGCCGCGACCGCGTCTCACCCGGGTGAACCCGGGTGAGACGTACGGCTCGACCCGTTTGAGGCGCGGCACCGGCGGCGCTCAGTGGTTGCGCAGCGCCGAGATGAGCTCGGCCTTGCGCTTGCCGCTGTAGCCCGTGATGCCGAGCTCCTTCGCACGCTTCTTCAGCGCGTCGACGGTCCAGTCGTCGTAATCGCCGTGCTTGCCGCCTTTGCGACCGACGGCGCTTCGACCCTGCTTGGCCGCCGCGTTCGAGATGCGGGCCGCCTTCTCCTTCGAGGCTCCGTCGTCGCGAAGCTCCTCGTAGAGCTCCGGGTCCTTCAGCGATGCGTTCTTGCGTCCGGGCATTTGTACTCCTCTCGTTCCTGGTTCTCCGACCCGCGTTCTCCGACTCGCGTCCTACAACCCGCGTCCGCCGGTGACCGGCAGCACGGCGCCTGAGACGTACGACGCGTCATCCGACGCGAGGTAGACGTAAGCACCGGCGAGCTCGGCAGGCTGGCCGGCGCGCCCGAGCGGGGTGTTGCGCCCGAACTCCGGCAGCTTGTCGGGCCACCCGGTGGCGGGAATCAAGGGAGTCCAGATCGGGCCGGGCGCGACGGCATTGACCCGGATGCCCCGTGGCCCGAGCTCTTCGGCGAGCGCCTTCGTGAACGCCACGAGCGCGGCCTTCGTCATGGCGTAGTCGACGAGGGCCGACGAGGGGTCGAAGCCCTGGATCGACGTCGTGGTGATGATGCTCGACCCGGCCTCCATGAGCGGCACCGCCGCACGGGCCAGGAACACCGGCGCGAACAGGTTCACGCGCACGACCGATTCGAAATCGTCGGTCGGGATCTCGTCGATGCCGCCGCGGTTGCGCTGGTGTGCGGCGTTCAGCACGAGCAGGTCGATGCCGCCGAACGCCTGCTCGGTGTGCTCGATGAGCTCCTTGCAGTGCGCCTCGCTGCGCAGGTCGCCGGGCAACAGCAGCGGATCGGTGCCGGCATCCGACACCCATTTGGCAGTCTCTTCGGCATCTGCCTGCTCGCTCGGCAGGAAGGCGATCGCGACGTGCGCACCCTCCCTCGCGAAGGCGATCGCGACAGCTCGGCCGATCCCCGAGTCGCCGCCCGTGATGAGCGCACGCCGGCCCTCGAGCCGGCGACTTCCGCGGTAGCTCTGCTCGCCGTGATCGGGCAGCGGTGACATCCGATCGGTCAGCCCTGGCGGCTGTTGCTCCTGTTTCGGGAACGGGTCGGTCGTGTGCTTCGTGGTCGGATCGATCAGCTGGTCTTCGGTCATGTGCATCCTCCTCGAATCACCGGCCACGGTACGCGTCGGCACCGCACCGTGGCAGGGGATTGACAGGCATTGGTGCAGCGCTCGGCGAGCACGCTCGGGTACCACGCCCCGCGAACGAGGGTCAACCCCTAGCCGCGCGATCGCGGCCTCCCATAGCGTCGAGGGCACGAGGCGTAGCCCCGCCTCGAGGTTCTGCCTACCGGGTGCGAACCGTCCTCCGTACCCGTCGATCACGGGGCGGAACACCTGAAGGAGTGATCATGAACATCCTCGTCGCCATCATCGCCATCGCCGCGGTCGTGCTGCTGATCACCGGCGGCGTCGTGCCCACGCTGAACTTTCTCATCTGGGTCGGCATCGCTTTGGCAGTCATCGCCGTGATCGTCTTCCTCGTGCGGTACATCGGCGGGAACCGCACGGTCTGACTCCGCGCAGCTTCGCACCGGACGGGCGGCCATCTGGCCGCCCGTTTCGTGTGTCCAGCCCGTATGCTGTCAGGGTGGGCACCCTGTATTACGGAGATTCCGGCACCCCGATCGGCATCGAGGACCGCGCTCTCGCGCACCTGAAGATCGCCATCACGACAAGGCTTCGCCGGGGCGAGTCATTCACGCTGTCGTGGAAGCATGCCGAAGATCAGCCTCGGGGTCGCAGCACGCTGTGGCTGCACGCCTCCATTCCGTTGCGATTCGTGTTCGACGAGCCCGAGGGCCCCGAACTCAGCCGGCAGTGGATCGAAGACCTCATGCGGTCTGCGAACAGCACCGGCGGCATCAAGCTCGTGCCCGAGCAGCTCGACACCGACCCGATCCCGACGAACGATGGCCAGCCGGTGCAGGTCGGTGTCGATGTGCAAGAGGTCGAGAGCGGCAGCGCGTCGGTCAAAGCCTGACGACGCGGCCGCGTCGCCTACGGGCGCAGGTCGGGATCGGTTCCGAATACCGCATCGTCCGACGGCATCGCTCCACCTGCCGAGAGACCACCCGTCGGGGTCGTGTCGCCCCCGTGGATCTCGCCTCGCCACGCTCCGGTCGCGCGGTCCCGATCCTCGATGAAGTCCTTGAACCGAGCGAGGTCGCGCTTGACCTGCATGTCGTCGAGCTGCAGGGCGGCGCCGGCCGCCTCGACGAAGCCCTCGGGCTCCCACTCGATCTCGAGGTCGATGCGGGTGCGATCGGCACTCACCGGGGTGAAGCGCACGCGTCCGCGGTGCACCACCTCCCCGATGCTCGACCACGCCACGTGGTCGTCGGGCACCTGATCGCCGATCTCGGCGTCGAACTCGCGCTTCACCCCGCCGATCGAGACGACCCAGTGCGTGAGCGCGTCGTCGATCTGCCGAACCTCGTCGACGCCGCCGAGGAACTCGGGGAAGGACTCGAACTGCGTCCATTGGTTGTATGCGACCCGCACCGGAGCCTCGACCTCGGTCGTCGCGGTCACTGTGGTGCTCATGGTGTGCCTCCTCGTTCGGGCGCGCGTTCGGCGCCCACCCAGTCACGGTAGGCAGGCCGTTCACGAGCCGCGAGGGGCTTGCCCCGTGCTGGGGCGGCTGCTATCAGAGCGGGCCGTGGGCTACTCGCCCTCGAACTGCTCGCTCTCGGCGGGCTCGGGAACGAAGTGCAGACCGGCGGTGCTGTTGGCCGAGAGCAGCATCTGCTCGACCCAGAGCCGGTTCAGCACGGGCGGCCGATTGCCGCTGAAGACGAACTGCAGCGGGATGGACTCGTGCAGCCAGATCGTCGTGCGACCGCTGCCGTTCTCGACCCCGTGTTCCCAGGTCATCGCGAAGCTCTCGGAGCGCCGGAGCTTGTTGAGGATGGCCACGCGCAGGTGGGCGAGCGTACGGTCGTCGATCTCGATCTCGCGCGAGGAGGAGTTGTAGATGAACTTGCCCATGCCCGAACTCTAGCCGCCGCCGGCATGCCCATGCACGGCGGCATCCGACTGTCTCGCTGTCAAGCCCCTGCAGTTCGCGCGGGGTCGCGACTAAGAACAAGGCATGAGAGCCGTCACCTGGCATTCCGCCCGTTCCGTCGAGGTCGACGAGGTTCCCGATCCGACGGTGGTCGAGCCCACCGACGCGATCGTGCGCGTCACCTCCACGGCGATCTGCGGTTCCGACCTGCACCTCTACGACGTGTTCGGTCCGTTCATGCACCGCGGCGACATCCTCGGCCATGAAGCCATGGGCGTCGTCGAAGCGGTGGGTTCGGCGGTGCAGCACGTGCTGGTCGGCGATCGCGTGATCGTGCCGTTCGTGATCGCGTGCGGCACCTGCAGCATGTGCGCCCGCGGCCTGAGCACGCAGTGCGAGACCACTCAGAACACCGAGCACGGCACCGGCGCCATGCTCTACGGGTACACCGAGTTGTACGGGCGCGTGCCCGGCGGTCAGGCCGAATACCTGCGGGTTCGGCTCGCCGACGCGAACGCCCAGGTCGTGGGCCGGGACCTGCCCGACGAGCGCTACCTCTTCCTCACCGACGTGCTGCCGACGGCGTGGCAGGCCGTGCGCTACGCGAGCGTGCCATCCGGCGGGTCGGTCGCGGTGCTCGGTCTCGGACCCATCGGTCAGATGGTCGTGCGCATCGCGGTGCACGAGGGTCTGCAGGTGATCGCGGTCGATCCGGTTCCCGAGCGACGGCTCATGGCCGAGCGCTACGGCGCGGCCGTGCTCGATCTCGACGACGAGACGCTGAGTCGCATCCGCGAGGCGACTCGAGGCCGGGGGCCCGACGCGGTCATCGACGCCGTCGGGCTCGAGGCGCACGGCAACCCCGCGACCGCGTTCGCGCAGAACGCCGTCGGGGCGCTGCCCAGCGGCATCGCGAAGCCGCTGATGACGAAGGCCGGCGTCGACCGCCTCGCGGCCCTGCACCTCGCGATCGAGGCGGTGCGCCGCGGCGGCACGGTGTCGGTGGTGGGGGTCTACGCCGGCAATCTCGACCCGATGCCGCTCATGACGATCTTCGACAAGCAGCTGACGATGCGGTTCGGGCAGGCGAACGTGCAGCGCTGGCTGCCCGAACTGCTGCCGCTCGCCGAAGCCGACGACGACCCGCTCGGCCTCGAGGATCTCGCCACGCATCGGGTGCCGCTCGCCAAGGCGCCCGAGATGTACGAGCAGTTCAAGGCCAAGGCCGACGGATGCATCAAGGTCGTGCTGAAGCCCTGACCCTGTTCTCTCGGAGCTGAAGGGGAGCGGCCCGTCGCCGGTTCAGATCACATGGCCATCGGGATCGAGCGGATCGTCGCGCTTCAGGCCGGGCTTGTGCGCGTCCAGCGGGTCGCCGTCACGTCGGCGTGCGTCGGGATCGCTGAGCGACGGGCCCTCGCCGCTCGAGGGCGGCAGGTCGCGGATGCGTCGGCGCACCACGTCGTCGTAGTCGGTTCGGTCGGGATCGGTGAGGGTATCGGGGGTCCGCCCTCGCGGCTCGCCCATGAGGGGCTCCTTTCGGGTGTGCGGGTGCAGCGGCATCCGCTCGTCTCACGTTAGGCACGCCCGTGCGGCCGCCGCCAGGGGATTGACCCGGCTCAGGCGCCCGTCTCATGATGGGCGGTCGCCACCGGCTTCGACTCGGGAGAACCGCGCTGACGCAGGTAGACCGACGCCCCGACGATCGCCGCCACCGCGAGGAATTCGCTCTGCCAGTTCTGCATCGACTCGAACCAGAACTGGGTGGTACCGAGGTACTCCCAGACGCCCACGCCGGGCAGGCCGTGCTGGATCTGTTCCTCGGAGTACACCTCGGCGCCGCCGACGGCATGCAGCCAGAACGAGAGCCCGAAGAGCACGAAGAAGAAGATCGCGAGCGAGTTCTCGTAGAGCACGAGGATGAATCCGCCCTTGCGCACCGGCCAGGGGGTGTCGGGGTGGATCCTCGCGTGCCGGGGGTCCTCGTCTTGCTCGGTGCGCTCGCCGATGGGCTTCGATTCCGACGACCCCTTCTGGAAGAGGAACACGGTGAGCACGACGTAGGCGCCCATCTGCAGGAACTCCGACTCCCAGTTCTCGAAGGTCGCCTCGATGAAGTGGCCGGAGCGCAAGTAGTCGCTGAACGGGATCGCCGTCGCGCCGTGTTCGAGCTGCTCCTCGTTGTAGACCTGCAGCCCGGTCACGGCCATGCCGGCGAGGCACAGCACGAAGATCGCCATGCACACCAGGAACAGGGCGTGCTCGTGGAACCAGCGCCCCACGCCCGGAGCGGGAGCGGTACGTGTCTCGGTGCGGGTTCTCGACATCACGCCTCCTCGGTGCACGCTTCGATCGTGGCGCCGCCCGCGCGGCCGCGACAAGGGCTTGACACCTCGGAAGAGGCATCCGGTCCGCTTGTCGAGTTCTTGCGTTCGCTCCCGTAGCATTTGGGCATGTCGAGAAGACTCGCGGATGTCGCGCGCAAGGTCGGGGTCAGCGAAGCCACCGTCAGCCGGGTGCTGAACGGCAAGCCCGGCGTCTCGTCCTCGACGCGCGATGCCGTGCTGACCGCGCTCGACGTGCTCGGCTACGAGCGGCCCACGAAGCTCCGCGGTGAGCGCGCGCGACTCGTCGGACTCGTCATGCCCGAGCTGCAGAACCCGATCTTCCCCGCGCTCGCCGAGGCGATCGGCGGCGGCCTCGCCCAGAACGGGTACACCCCGGTGCTCTGCATCCAAACGGCGGGCGGCATCTCGGAGTCCGACTACGTCGAGCTGCTCCTGCACCAGCAGGTCTCGGGGGTCATCTTCGCGGGCGGCGCCTATACGCAGGCCGACGCGAATCACGAGCACTACGAGCGGCTGCGCGAGCTGAAGCTGCCGACGGTGCTCGTGAGCGCGCCGGTCGACGGGCTCGGGTTCGCCACGGTCTCGTGCGACGACGCGACGTCGATGGAGCAGGCGTTCGGGCATCTCGTGCAACTCGGCCACGAGCGCATCGGCATCCTCCTCGGCCCGCGCGACCACATCCCGTCGCAGCGCAAGCACGAGGCCGCCCTGCGCATGGCCGAGCGGCACGGCATCGAACTCGGCGACGACCGTGTCGTGCACTCGCTCTACTCGCTCGAATCGGGACAGACGGCGGCGACGAAGCTGCTCGCGGCGGGCGTCACGGGCATCGTCTGCGCGAGCGACCCGATGGCGCTCGGCGCGATCCGCGCGGTTCGGCGGGCGGGGCTCCGGGTGCCGGACGACGTCTCGGTGATCGGGTACGACGACTCGGCGCTCATGAACTGCACCGAGCCGCCGCTGACCACCGTGCGTCAGCCCATCGAGGCCATGGGCAAGACCATCATCGAGCTGCTCATGCGGCAGATGTCGAGCGAGCGCACGATCGGCGACGAGGTGTTCTTCGCTCCCGAACTCGTCGTGCGCGGGTCGACGGCCCCGGCGCCACGCTGAGTCGCCGCGCGCCGCTTGCGTGATTCAAGCAAGCCGATGCCGCAATTCCACGCAAATCATCGCAAACTGATGTCGATTTGTTGAATAGTTGCATCATTCTGTTGCTCTCATTACGTTGACGGACATCGACGCTGTTGTCTCCCCTCGACACGGCGCCTCCGCCCCGTCGACTCGAGGAGACACGCAGCGTGACCATGCACCTCACGGAAGCCTCCGCCCCGGTTCCCGCCGCACTCGTGGAGGACCCGCTCTGGTGGCGCAGCGCCGTGATCTACCAGGTCTACGTGCGCAGCTTCGCCGACTCCGACGGTGACGGCACCGGCGACCTCCGCGGCGTGCGCAGCCGGCTCGGCTACTTGAAGGAGCTCGGTGTCGACGCGCTCTGGTTCAACCCGTGGTACCCGTCGCCCCTCGCCGACGGCGGCTACGACGTCAGCGACTACCGCGACATCCACCCGACCTTCGGCACCCTCGACGACGCCGAGCAGCTCATCGCCGAGGCGCTCGAGCTCGGCATCCGCACGATCATCGACGTCGTTCCGAATCACGTCTCGAGTGAACACCCCTGGTTCCAGGCCGCGCTCGCGGCGGGCCCCGGCTCGGCCGAGCGCGAGCGCTTCTGGTTCCATCCCGGCAAGGGGCCGAACGGCGACCTGATGCCCACCAACTGGGTCTCGAACTTCCAGGGCGACACGTGGACCCGCACGACGAATCCCGATGGCACGCCGGGGGAGTGGTACCTGCACCTCTTCACCCCCGAGCAGCCCGACCTGAACTGGAACCACCCCGACGTGCGCCGCGAGCACGAGGAGATCCTGCGGTTCTGGTTCGACCGCGGCGTCGCGGGTGTGCGCATCGACTCGGCGGGCCTGCTCATCAAGGATCCGGCACTGCCCGAGGTGCCGGTCGACGTCGCGCCCGGTGGGCACCCCACCGAGGACCGCGACGAGGTGCACGAGGTGTATCGCGCGTGGCGGCGCATCGCCGACTCCTACGAGGGCAGCCGGGTGCTCGTCGGCGAAGTGTGGGTGCCGGATGCCGCCCGCTTCGCGGCCTACCTCAGGCCCGACGAGATGCACACGGCGTTCAACTTCGACTTCATGTCGCGGTCATGGGATGCCGCGGAGCTCCGCGACTCGATCGACCTGATGCTCACGGCGCATGCGCCCGTCGGCGCGCCGAGCACGTGGGTGCTCTCCAACCACGACGTCACCCGCCCGGTCACCCGGTACGGCCGCGAGGACTCCTCGTTCGCGTTCGCGAAGAAGCGATTCGATACGCCGAGCGACCTCGACCGCGGCATCCGGCGCGCGCGGGCGGCCGCCCTGCTCACCGCAGCCCTGCCCGGCTCGCTGTACCTCTACCAGGGCGATGAACTCGGCCTGCCCGAGGCCGAGCTGCCCCGTGATGTGCTCGAAGATCCCATGCACTTCCGCTCGGGCGGCATCGACCCGGGGCGAGACGGATGCCGCGTGCCCCTGCCCTGGCGCGGCACCGAGGCGCCGTTCGGGTTCAGTCCGCCCGAGCCAGGTCTGAACGGCACCGTCGACGCGCCCTGGCTGCCGCAGCCCGCCGAGTGGGCGAAGCTCACCGTGCAGGCACAGGAGGCCGACCCGGCCTCGATGCTGTGGCTGTACCGGCAGGCGCTCCGGCTCCGCAAGCGCGAAGCCGCGCTCGGCGACGGCGCGCTCACCTGGCTCGAGACCGAGCCCGGCGTGCTCGCCTTCCACCGCGGCGAACGCTTCGTCAGCGTCACGAACCTCGGTGACCGCTCCGTCGCACTTCCCGAACACGAGAGCATCCTGCTCGCGAGCGCCCCGCTCGACGGCGGGCTGCTGCCCCCAGACTCCACGGCGTGGCTGCACCGCAGCGCCTGACCGTCGAGGCCGCGGCGCCCACCCGCCCGGCGCACCTCCGCAGCACACCTGAACACAGCACCGAAAGGACTGGACAATGAAGTCACCACGCAAGGTCGTGATCGCCGGCATCGCCGCGTTCGCGATGGTCGGCGCGCTCGCCGCCTGCAGCTCCGGGGGAGGCGACAGCGGCAAGGTCGAACTCCGCGTCGCCACGTTCCCGCCCGGCGCCGACCAGGCCGCCTACGACGCGTTCGCCGAGCAGGAGAAGCAGTTCGAGAAGCAGAACCCCGACATCGACGTCATCGGCGTCGAATACGAATGGGAGGGCCCCACCTTCGCCGTGCAGCTCGCCGGCGGCAGCCTGCCCGACGTCTTCACGGTGCCGTTCACCGACTCGAAGACGCTGCTCGAGAACGGCCAGCTCATGGACGTGACCGACGAGATCGAGGAGCTCGGCTACACCGACAGCTTCAACCCCGTGCTGCTCGACGGCGTCACCGACGCCGACGGCCGCATCTTCGGGTTCCCGCGCCAGGCCTACGCCATGGGCCTGCACTACAACCGCACGCTCTTCGAGGCCGCCGGGCTCGACCCCGACAGCCCGCCCACCACGTGGGACGAGGTTCGTGACGCGGCGAAGACCATCGCCGAGAAGACCGGCAAGGCCGGGTACATGCAGATGACCCAGAACAACACGGGCGGCTGGCAGCTCACTGCGGCATCCGCGGCGCGCGGCGGCAGCATCCAGGAGGACAACGGCGACGGCACGTACACCTCGACGATCGCGAACGACGGCACGAAGGAATCGCTCGAGTTCCTGAAGGCGCTGCGGTGGGAGGACAACTCGCTCGGGTCGAACTTCCTGCTCGACTGGGGCACCATCAACCAGGAGTTCGCGGCCGGCAACATCGGCATGTACACGACCGGTTCCGACATCTACACGGCGCTCGTTCGCGACTTCTCGCTGAACCCGGACGACTACGGGCTCACGGTGATTCCGATCGAGAACGAGGGCGGAACGCTCGGCGGCGGCGACATCGCGGTCGTGAGCCCGACGGTCGACGAGGGCACGAAGTCCGCGGCGATCACGTGGATCGACTGGTTCTACATGCAGAAGCTCCTGAACGAGGATGCAGCGGTGCTCGACGCCGAGACGCTCGCCGCGAGCGACCAGGCCGTCGGCACTCCGCTGCTGCCGGTGCTGAACCGCGAGGCCTACGAGCAGTCGCTCGTCTGGATCGAGCCGTTCATCAACGTGCCGCGCGACCAGATGACACCGTTCATCGACGGCATCTGGGAGCAGACCCCGGTCGGCGAGCCGAAGGGCAAGACGCAGGAGATCTACGCGCTGCTCGACCCCGTGGTGCAGGCGGTGCTCACCGACCAGAACGCCGACATCGACGCCCTGCTCGAGCAGGCCGACGCCGAAGCGCAAGCCCTGCTCGACGAGTAGCTCGATACTCGCCGGTCGAGTAGCGCCCGACGAAGGAGGACGCGTATCGAGACCTCCCCCCGGGTCTCGATACGCGCTCCGCGCTACTCGACCGGCGACTCTCTCGAAGGAACCTGATGACCATCACTGCGAAACCGCCCGCTGCGGCTCAGTCCGCAGTCGAGAGCGCTCCTGCCGCGACTCCGCCGCGCCGCACGCGGCCGCGGAACCTCCGCACCTGGGTGCGGGGCGGCGGCCTCTCGACCCTCGTCTTCCTCGCGCCGATGCTCGTCGTCTTCGCGATCTTCAGCTGGTCGCCGATCGTGCAGTCGATCATCATGAGCCTGCAGAAGACGAACCTGCTCGATGCACCCACCTGGGTGGGCCTCGACAACTTCGTCACCGTGCTGAGCGACCCGTTGCTCGGCACCGCCATCTTGAACACGCTGTACTTCGCCGCACTCGCCCTGCTCTTCGGCTTTCCGCTGCCCATCCTCGTCGCCGTGCTGATGAGCGAGGTGCGCCGCGCGAAGGGCTTCTACAGCGCGCTCGCCTACCTGCCGGTCGTCGTGCCGCCCGTCGTCGCGGTGCTGCTCTGGAAGGTCTTCTACGACGCGAGCCCCACCGGCCTCTTCAACACCGTGCTCGGCTGGTTCGGCCTGCCCGCCCAACCGTGGCTGCAATCGTCGGCGACAGCGATGCCGTCGCTCGTGCTCGAGGCGACCTGGGCCGGCGCCGGCGGGGCGATCATCATCTACCTCGCCGCGCTGCTCAGCGTGCCGCCCGAGCTCTACGACGCGGCCGAGGTCGACGGCGCCTCCATCTGGAACAAGATCTGGCACGTCACCCTGCCGCAGCTCCGCGGCATCCTCTTCATCATGCTGATCCTGCAGGTGATCGCGACCGCGCAGGTCTTCCTCGAGCCGTTCCTCTTCACGGGCGGCGGGCCGAACAACGCGACCGTCACCGTGCTGCTGCTCATCTACCGCTACGCCTTCCAGAACAGCCTCGGCGGCGACTACGGCGAGGCGACGGCGCTCAGCGTGATGCTCGCGATCGTGCTGGCACTGCTCAGCTGGCTGTACTTCAGGCTCACCAACCGTTGGAGCAGCTGATGACGACGACACCGACCGCACGGGACATCCGTCTGCCCCGGCTCTCGCTGAAGGGCCGCAGGGCGACGCGACCCGACGACGCGCGCGACCGCGGCATCGTCTCGGACTTCGACGGCAAGAAGCGGGGCGTGCGCCTCGGCATGGGCGGCGTGCACTTCGTGCTCTTCGTCGGCCTCGTCGTCGCCGGGCTCGGCCCGTTGCTGTGGCTCGCGAAGTCCGCGGTGACCCCGACGCAGGACACCCTGCGACAACCGCTCGCGCTCTGGCCCAACGGCATCGACTGGGCCAACCTGCAGTCGGCGTGGGTCGAGGTGCACATCGACCAGTATTTCTGGAACACGATCGTGATCGCCGCCGGGTCGTGGTTGTTCCAGCTGCTCGTCGCGACCACGGCCGGCTATGCGCTGTCGGTGCTGCGGCCGAAGTACGGGCCGGTGCTGAACGGGGCGATCCTCGCGACGATGTTCATTCCCGCGGTCGTGCTGCTCGTGCCGCTCTACCTGACGATCGTGAACCCGCCGCTGCTCGGCGACGTGTCGCTGCTCAACAACTACCTCGCGGTGTGGCTGCCGGCCGCGGCGAACGCCTTCAACATCCTGCTCGTGAAGCGCTTCTTCGACGCGCTGCCGCGAGAGGTGTTCGAGGCGGCGCGAACGGATGGCGCGGGGCCGTTCCGGCTCTTCTGGTCGATCGTGCTGCCGATGTCGAAGCCCATCCTCGGCGTGGTGTCGGTGTTCGCGATCATCGCCGCCTGGAAGGACTTCCTCTGGCCGATGCTCGTGCTGCCCGATCCCGCCGTGCAGCCGCTGTCGGTGCGACTGCCCGCGGTGCAGGGGTCGATCGAGCTCGATGTGTTCCTCGCGGCGCTCGCGATCTCGACGCTCATCCCCGTCGTGCTGTTCCTCCTCTTCCAAGGCGTCTTCCTGCGCTCCGCCGGCCTCGGCGGCGCGGTCAAGGGCTGAACAGCGAGGGCAGCGGATGCTGCGGCTCGCGTGGTGTCGGCGGTGCGGCGTAGCGTGGGCGACGTGGAGCATCCTCGAGTCGTCGATCCGCGGCATCCGCTCGTCGAGCGCGTGCGCGCCCTCTGCCTCGAACTGCCCGAAGCGGTCGAGGTCGAGGCATGGGGGCGGCCGACGTTCCGGGCGGCGAAGCCGATCTTCGTGCATGTGAGCGCGTCGATGGAGCGCCCGCTCTCGATCGTGCTGAAGACCGATCCGGTCGAGCACCTCGCGCTCGTGCAAGACGCGCGCTTCTTCGGCCCGCCCTACTACGACCGCAACCACTGGGTCGGGCTCGACCTCGACGCTCATGATGCCGACTGGGGTCTCATCGCCGAGCTCATCGAGACCTCGTACCGGCAGGTCGCCAACCGTCGTCAACTCACCGCGCTCGACTCGCTGCGGCCCGATCACGTGACCGGGTGAGGCGAGGGCCCTCGATTGGCGAGATCTGAGCCGGTGCGTTAGAGTTACGTGGTTGCCTGATTGCGAATGTCGCGCGGGCGACAGCCTATGCGCCCGTAGCTCAACGGATAGAGCATCTGACTACGGATCAGAAGGTTGGGGGTTCGAATCCCTCCGGGCGCACACTGGTTGAGACAGTAATCGAACGGCTCGCTTCGGCGGGCCGTTCGTGTTTTCGGCCGAGGCTGCCTCTTCGCGCGATCGCTCGCGCAGACGTTCCGGTGCTCGATCGCGCTATGAATCGGCTCGACGCGGGCCTATCATGAGCTGGGAAGCGGCTGAACGTCGCGGTCGGGATTCCATCAAGCGCGTGACGGCGGGGCCATGGGGCGGTTAGGCTCGCCTCACGTCTGATTTCCCGTCATCGAGAGTTCGGATAATGAGGGGTTCGTACGCCGGGTTCGATCTGGCATTGTTCTGCCGGGCGATCGTTCTGTCACAGCGCATGATTCGTTCCGGCTCGGCCGACCGTGGGGGGCACGTTCGGCCGTCGAGTGCGCGTTCGAGAGGGCCGGCCGCGCTCATGCGCCGGGTCTACGCGGTGCTCATCGCCGTGGCCGTGTCGATCGTGCTCTACCGGGCACTCGATCCCCGGGCAGCCTCTGCCGCTGAGCACCCGATCGATGCGATGTGGATGGTGCCGGCACTCCTCGGCGGAGCCGCTGTGGGTGTCTGCTTGATCGTGGCATCGGCATCGCGCGCGGGTCTCGCGGACATGGTGCGGCTCGGCCTGCCGACCTTGCGCGCGGAACCACGAGCGATCGCCAACGGCCTCGCCTGGGCGGCGGTCGCCGTGCTCGGAGTGCACTTCACCGCGGCCGCGTTCGACGGGCTGCCCGGCGGGCACCGACTGGCCGGAGTCGTGCTGGGGGCGGTGTTCGGCATCGGCACCTTCCGCCTGCACCGCCGCGCGATCGAGCACGAGGTGTACCGCACGTTCAACCTGGTGGCGATGCTGCTCGCCGCGGGGAGTATCGCGAGCATGAGCATCACCCCGACCGGGCAGTGGTGGACGCGCAACTTCAGCACCCTCGGCACCTCGAACGATCTCGCGGCAGCGTGCTTCAACGTCGCCATCATCGTGTCGGGCCTCGGCATCGCGGGGCTCTCGGGCTCGCTCACGCGCGCACTCGTCGGCGCGCGGTTCGGCCTGCGCCCCGGTGCGCGCGCGGTGATGCAGACGCTCATCGCGCTCGTCGGGGTGTGCCTCATGGGGGTTGGCGTCGTGCCGATCGACAGCGCCACCGACCTGCACAATGCCTTCGCCGTCGGAGCTGCCGCCGCCTTCGCGACGCTGTGCCTCGGTGTGCAGTTCTTCGCATCGCGCATGCCGCGGGCGTTCGTGTGCTTCTCCTACGGCTCGCTCGGGGTCGAAGTGGCCGCGATGGTCGCCTACGACGGCTTCGGCATCTTCAACCTGACGGTGTTCGAGATCGTGGCCTTCACGCTCGTCTTCGCGTGGCTCATCGCGCTGATCGTCGCGACCGCGACAGCGCATGGTCAGGATGAGCACGACGACGTCGCAGACCACGAACACAGCGCACGCCACGACCACGGCATGACGGATGTCGCGACGCGCACTCGAGGCATCCGTCGCCCCGGCTCGGAGCTCGGCTCGCGCCCACGCTCGGTGCGGCGCGTGTCGGCCTCGACGCGGGTGATCTGGAGTTCCGCTCGAAGATACCGACATCTCGAGCCCGAGGGAACGGCCCGTCGGCACTCGCCGCGACCGGCGATCGGCACGGTGCGTCGACGCCGCGGCAGTCGTCGATCACGGAGGGGCGTTCGGGCGGCGCGGGTAGAGTCACGCCATGGCCACCGACATCGTCGAAATCGTCCGCAACGATGACCGCAACCGCTACGAACTCTCGTTCGCCGGTGAACGCGCCGGATTCGCCCAGTACCGGCGGCACGACGGAGTGATCGTGTTCACCCACACCGTGGTGCTGCCCGAGTTCGAAGGACGCGGCCTCGGCAGCAAGCTCGCGAAGTTCGTGCTCGGCGACGCGGTCGCCCGAGGCGAGCGCATCGTGCCCGAGTGCCCCTTCATCGCCGCGTACCTGCGCCGGCATGAGGAGTACGAGGCATCCGTCGACTGGCCTTGAGGCCGAGGCGACTCGCCGGCGCACGCTCGCCCCCCGATCGGGGCAGTATCCGCATGTCAGACCGACGACTACGATGCGAGCAGACCCGTGTCGGACCCGACCGACCTTCTCGTGCTGCACCGGCGAGTCGCGTGATCGCGCCTGCGCGTGACCACCGGGAGAAGCTCGCCGAGTCCAGTTCGGGTCGCTCGGCGGGAGGGTCTCCACGGAGACCGCGGTGGGGCGGGAGGTAGGGTTCCCGTCCCGCCGTCAACCCATGCGCGGTGTCAGCTCGCGGACTCGTCTGATGGCGTGCGACTGACGTCGGGGCGCAGGCGATTGCAGAGGTCGGCGAGCGTCTGCAGCTCTGCTTCGGAGAGGGTGTCGCCGAACTGTCGGTTGATGGCGTCCATGTGCGAGATCGCCACCCGCCGGAAGAGTGCGAACCCCTCGTCGGTGATGGCGACGATCGTGCCGCGCCCGTCGCTCGGATCGTGGAGCTTCGTGATCAGGCCGCGTGCGGCGAGCCGATCGACGAGACGGCTCACGCTGGGCTGCGTGATGAGCACGTTGCGGTTCAGGTCTTTCAGTCGCAACCGGCGACCGGGTGCACGCGTGATGTTGAACAGCACGTCGTACTCGTTGAGCGAGATGACCTCGCTCGGAAACTCGGCCGCGAGTGCGCGCATGATCGTGACTTGGGCACGGAACAGCGACTCCCATGCGGCGACGGTGATCGCACGATCTGCCATGCCAGGCCCCTTCGTCGTGATTCGTTCCACAAGCAACTCGTGGACTCATCCAACAATAGGGAACTGCGGCGAGAAAGCGGGGGCCGAGAATCGGCTAACGGTCCGCTCGACCGACTGCCGGAATCGGTTGAGGGCCGGTCGTAGAGGCTGACGGCGCTGGGCGCTGCCCCTCGAGTGGCGGGACCGAGAATCGGTTGAGGGCCGGTCGTAGAGGCTGACGACCGGCCCTCTCCCTTGCACCAAGAGTGTCCTGCAATCACATTCCACGCCGCCTGCCACAGCAAACAGTCGGCGCACTTCCGAATATATAACGGATCGGTAACAGGCGCTAGTTATCGTTCTGTTATTTTTTGCTCAGGATGCCGCCGTGTCCGGTCTCACCTAGCTTTTCCAATTCTCACGAAACTTTTCCACTGTCTCATTTGGGCTTCCATGTCTCACGGAACTTTTCCAAAACGCGGCGCGGCGGGTGCGCCGCGGCGCTGTCCCTGGGACAGTGAACGTGTCAGGTTTACCGATACTCGGGGAGCGACAAGGAGGGCGAATGTACTCGTTCTTCACCTCGATCTGGAGTAGCGCTGACCATGACCGCCCAGCTTCGTAGAGCCCGTAGCGAGTCGCTCGGGTACTTCACCCAGATCATGTATCTCCACGATGGCGAGACGCACCGCATTGATGCGCGGGACGCTCAACACGTCGAGTTCGAGAACGCGGCACCGGTTCGATCGTTCCCGTCGTGGCGTGGCAAACGAAACTACTCGGGCTTTTACTGGACGGCGACGAATCGACGCCACGTCGGGTTCGAGTCGCTCACCGAGCGGACAGCGCTCATGCTCCTTGACCGGGACCCTCATATCATCGGCATTTCGAGCCAACCGATGTGGATCTGCTGGCCGAAGGATGGCGGGGCCGACTCACACGCACCCGACTTTTTCGTTCGCTATGACAATGGCGATGGTGCCGTGATCGATGTGCGTCCCGAGCACCTCATCGATGACCACAGTGCCGATGTCTTCGAACGCACCAATGACCTCTGCAAGCAGATGGGGTTCCAGTACCGACTGATCCCGGCGATGGATCCCATGCTCGTCAAGAACCTGCTCTTCCTCGCCAGATACAGAGCCGATGAGTACACAGCGACCACAGATCAACTCCGCGCGCTACGGCGCTTCAGTGCGCAGCCCATCAGCCTCCAAGAGATCGTGAGCCGACTCGGATCCAGCGACAGAGCGGCGGGCCTGGCGGCTGCGTACTCGCTGATTTGGCACGGAGCAATCGACATCGATTTGAGTAGGCCAGTTTCCCTTGCGACGCTCTGCCAGGTTGGCCATGCGGGGACGACGTCGTGAGGGTCCAGATTGGTGAGCATGTCGAGCTCGACGGCGAGAAACTCCGCGTCGTCTCAATCTCAGACCGGACCGTCCTTTTGCGTGATCCCAGCACCGGCCAAGCACAGGAAGTGCTCCTCGAGGAACTCAACCACCGCTCGATCATCAAACATCCAGCGCAACACGCAGACTCGGCCGTCGGCGATGATCTCGCCGGGCTGCAGCACCTCGATGCCGCCCGCCTCGCCGAGATCCAACTCTGGACAACCTGCCTCGACGAACTGGAGCTCCAACTCCGTATCGCTGACGCCGCCGGCACGTCACGCAGCGTCCCGTACCAACAGTGCATCAACACGATCGCTGCACACGGCCGGACCCTGACACGGCGCACGCTCTACAACAAACTCACAGCCTACCGCACTCTCGGCGCAGCAGGATTGGTCGACCGGCGACTGGTCAGCGGCGGGGCGGCGACTCGGAAGCGAACTGACCCACGAGTGATTGCGGCACTGGCTGAAGTGATTGATGCACAGAAGCACGAATCGACCGGTACAAAGACCCGCATCCTCGACCGTGCCCGGCGGCTGCTGGACGAGCGATTCGGTGACGGTGAGGTCCCGTTTCCCAGCCGTGCCACGTGCTTCCGAATCATCGACGAAATGGACCGCGGCCAATTCATAACAGGGTCGGCTCGGACACGCCACTCGCTCGCGAACCGCCCTGAACGCCCGTTCACACCCGTGGGTGCATCTCGACCCGGCGAGCAAGTCCAGATCGACAGCACGAAGCTCGATGTCCTTGTCCAACTGTCGGACGGATCACGCGTGCGACCGGAACTGACGATCATGCTCGACGTCGCGACCAGATCGATCGTCGCCGCCGTGGTGCGACCCATCGCCACGAAGAGCATCGATCTCGTGGTCGCTCTCGCGCGAACCCTCGTCCCATATGACCTTCGCCCCGGCGGACGTGTCGAGACTCGCGCCCTCGTCGCAGGCTCCCTCCCCGGTCACCCGCTACTCGGCGAAGAGGACCTAGACCACTACCGGCGCCAACTGCCATACATCTTCCCCGACACCATCACAACGGACCGCGGCCGGATCTTCGTCTCCGAGCACTTCCGCTACGCATGTCAGCGGCTTGGCATCTCACTGAACCTCTCCGCCCCGTACACCCCGACCGACAAGGCGAAGGTCGAGCGGGCATTCAAGTCGATCAACACCGGATTCACTCAGCACCTGACCGGCTACGTCGGAAGAGGCGTCGAATACCGCGGAACACAGGTCGACTCCGCCGGGGTGCTCTCCCTCCCGCAACTTCAAACCCTTCTCGACGAGTGGGTCATCGTCGAGTGGCAGAACCGTCCACACGACGGACTGCGCGACCCGCTCTTTCCGTCCGTGAAACTCTCACCCAACGAAATGGCCCGCGCCTATCGGCGCATCGCCCCAGAACTGCACATCCCCTTCGACACCGAGACTTACCTCAGCCTCATGCCCGTCGTCTGGCGCACAGTGCAGGCCTACGGCCTCACGATCGACCACCGAACCTACGACTCCGAGGCCCTCACCACGCTGCGCCGGATGAAGTCCCCCTACCCGGGCCAGGGCGGGAAGTGGCCGATCCACTACGACCCCTACAACGTCCAAACGGTGTGGCTCCCCGCGGACGACACCTGGCTGCCCCTCCAATGGGTCAACGCCAACGTCACCGGCCCCATGTCCAGCGACGTCTGGGCTGCGGCACGAACGCCAGGATTCCTGAACCGCGACAGCAACGAAGAAGCACGACGACTCGCGCACGTCAACGACATCCTCAGCCGTGGCGCCTCAGGCGATCGGCGCACGCGCCGCGCCGTCGCCAAAAGCAATGCGATCGCCAGCGACACCATGCGCCTGAACGAACACGGCAACCCGCCCCAACACGACACCGAACCACCGGCGGCCGAGCCACCCGGCCACGTTGCACCGGTCACCCCGATCACCCCCGCCCGATTCGGGCTCCTCGAGGACGACTAGACGGGCGACCGCATGAGCTCCCAGCCCAACCCACAACCCGCGTGGCCATTCTCCACAAAGGAGGGCTGGAAGAAATTCACCGACAGCCCCGCGCAGCGACCCAAGGTCCTCTCGCCCAAACAATTCGACGCACTCACCCAACATGAACGCGACACATACGAACGCACCCGGCTCACCTACATGCTCGAATCTGCAGTGATCCGCACACCGCAACTCGCGTCGATACTGAAAGCTGCCCGCGACCGGATCTACCTCAACGAGTTCAAACCCTACGCCCGCCACGGCCTGATCGTGACCGGAGAAGCGACCCTCGGAAAGACCACCACGGTGCTCCGCATCGGACGCGACCATGAACGACGCCGTCGCCGTCAACAGCACCCCGCAGGAATGCCTGGCATGATCCCGGTCGTGTACGTCACCGTTCCACCATCTTGCGGTTCGAAAGACATGCTCGTGCAGTTCGCCGACTTCTTCGGCCTGCCCCATGGGCACCGAATCTCAAAGACCGAGATCATGAGCACCGTCGCCGGCGTCATGACCCGGGTCAGAACAGAACTCGTGATCGTCGACGAAATCCACAACCTCGACCTCGGCCGGCAGCCCGCCGCCGAAGCCTCAGACGCGCTGAAACAGCTCTCCGAGAAATGCCCCGCCACGTTCATCTACTCCGGCATCAACCTCGACAAGAGCGGCCTGTTCTCCGGCATCCGCGGTCGGCAGATCGCCGACCGATTCCAAAGCCACCGAATGACCCCGTTCACACGCAACTCGCAACAGGGGCGCGCCGAATGGGACCAACTCCTCATCGACTTCGAAGACACGCTCAGCCTGATTCGGCAACGTCCGGGCGACATACTCACCTTCGCCGGCCCGCTGTTTGCCCGCAGCGGGGGCTCGATCGGAAAACTCGCCGATGCCCTTCATGGGTGCGCACTGACCGCCATCCGCACCGGCACCGAACGACTCACCCCCGCCGTACTCCGCGACCACGGCATCGTCCCGCCCTCCAAGCCCGCGCGAACACGGAAGAACACTGGGGCGGCATGAATGATGCAGACACTCCGTGAACTCCCCATCCGTATTCGCCCCCTGGAGGGCGAGACCGAAATCAGCTACCTCCACCGACTCGCCAATGCCAACGCTCTCAGCGAAGCCAACCTTTGGTCCCACCTCCGCGGGACAGACCCGTCCCTTCCCTTTAAGCCCACGGCAGGCAAGGCGCCGTACCTGCTTGAAGCCGTCGGCGGGCTCGAAGACGGATGGTTCCTCCGATCGCGGACCCGAAATCTCCTCCCGCGCCGCTGCCCACATGCGAACTGGAAGTTCAACACCTGTACCGTTTGTTGCCGCCCTCCCGCCGAACAACCTGCATGCCGACGGTGCGCCCACGGAGGCGACGCAGTCGTCCAACACCGGGCTGGACCGATCTGCACCAAACACCGGCAATGGCGATACAACGAACTCGACGTCAACATTGCCGCTGTCCCTGAGTATGTTCGAGCTGAACTCGCGCTCCGCAAGCACCTCACCACACGTGGCATCGGCCTCGAGACCGGGGAGCTGCAACTTGCCAGTCACCTGCTTCGTGACTGGGCAAAAGACGCGGGACTCCCGAGCCTCACCGAGCGGCGTACCGCCCTCACGGGCACGGGCACCCCGGAAGATCCAGCCGACTTCTTCTGGATCTTTCCAGAAGCAGTGCGAGTCACCGAGGTTCTCACCGACCCGCTGTTCCTGGCATACCTCCTCGATGATCGCTGGACCCGAGCCCACCAAGCCGAGTACCTCACCTCAGTCATCGCCATAGTCGTCGACAGCCAGTCGCCGGCTCACAGCCTGCCGGCAGCCGACACGATCATTCATCACGTCAACGAAGCAATCCGTGCCGCGCACGGGATGGTCGGCACCCGCCGCACCTCACGCGCCTGCACCATGCGACGCGCCCTCGTCGCCGCCGCGCGAACCCACCGAGCCTGCCTGCTCCGGCATCTCGACAGCAAGAACGTCCGACCGAATCCGCCGCCGCCCCGCTCCTCGCCCGCACCTCGCACCAGAGACTTCGCCGCGGCCGAACATCTCCCCGATCTCCCGCGCTAACCACGCCATTGACGCTGTCAGCCGTCTGCGAGGAACGCCTTCGCAGCTTGAATGACCGCAGCCTCAGCCTCCGCGGCGGGTCGATGCAGCAAGACCCAAGCCGGCGCGTGGTCGCCGAGCGAGGGGTTCATGCCCTGAAACCAGCTCGACGTCGTCGGACGGTCGAATCGTTCGCCGACCAATACGGCGGCCGCATGTGCCGATCTCAACCGGCGAACCACATCCGCCGACGCCGACTCGACAGCTTCGTCCTCTTCCGCCCAGCCGCGGACCGTCCGCGTCTCACGAACACCCCCGAGATAGGCAACGAGTCGCGCGCCGAGGATCGACCGGAGCTCTTCCACGACGCGAGAGAACGGCAGCGACGCCCCCGGCTCAGACGCAGAACCGCCTGAACGCCTCAACTCGGAGTCGTTCTCCACGGCACTATCGTGCGCGCTGCTCTCGCCCAACACAAGCAGCGACGGACCACCGCGACCGCCCACCCAGTTTCGAACGCCCTCGACGAGTGCATACCCACCGGTATATTTCGTGGTATATTTTTCGAATGATCCTAGATGCGTCAGCCGAGTCGATTGCCGAGTTTCTCGGCCAAGGCGTTCTGAGCGCGGTCGTCAACGCGCGCGATCTGAGTGCTGACGACTTCGAGCGGTGGCGACGCGAATCCGATGAGATCGCGACCGCATCGGCTCGAGGCATTGCCAACCGCATCAATGATCGATTCGTCCATCACATGATCACCGAACTTGACGGCAGAGATGACGTGGTGTTCAAGGAACGCGGAACAACCCGGCAATTCATCGTCAGGCAGCGGGTCGTGCTGCGCTGCAAACGCCACGACGTAAGCAACCGAATCGAGTCCTACCCGACCGCCGGTGCGATCGCACACTGGGGCGGATCGATCACGCTCGACGGGCTGTCCACCATCAACCTTGCCGCCGGATATAGATGGGACAAAGAGCTCAGGGAGATCGGCCCGGCCGTCCTCTCATATCGTCGAGGACTGCGCGCAAAAGCGCTCTGGACCGTCGAGCTCGGCCGGGACCAAACCGCGGCAGCCCCGATCAGCATCACACCGCCGGTCCGACCCGACATGCCAGCCATCGACCTGTTCGGATTCGGCACGGAACGCAAGGAGGAGGACGGACGATGAGCTGGAACGGCGACATGCTCCGTATGACTCGCCGGGCCTCGGGTATGACCCAGGAAGACGTGATCGCTGCCCTCGACGGCATGATCACCCAGGCAGCACTGTCTCGCTACGAGGCCTCACTGCGTGCACCTGAGTCCGACGCCATCGTCGACGCCCTGGCCCGCGCACTCGGTGTTACTGGCCGCTTCCTGCGCGCCGGAGAACGCACTTTCCCGATGGTCTCCTCAACCGCGCACATGCGCCGACAGAGCACCGTGAGCCCCCCGGTCTGGAAGGATCTCGAAGCCCGTCTCAACCTGCATCGACTGCACTGGTCAATGCTGGTCGACGACATCGACATCACTCCCCAGCTCCAGATCCCAACGTTCGACGACCCCAGCGAGATCGCACCGAACGCCGCAGCAATCTTCGTCCGCGAGAAATGGCGCATGCCCCTCGGTCCAGTCGAACACCTCGTTGGATGGCTCGAAGCAGCCGGCGCGATCGTGATCATCGAAGACTACGGAACCGAACGTGTCGACGGCATGTCGCAATGGATCGGCTCCTGGCCGGTGATCAGTCTCAATGAACGCGCACCAGCAGACCGGCGACGTCTCACGCTTGCCCATGAACTCGGACACCTCGTGCTGCACAACCAAACCCCATCCGTCGACGCAGAGGACGAAGCGAACGCGTTCGCCGCAGAATTCCTCATGCCCACAGTGGAAATCCGCCCCCTTCTCAAATCAGGAGGCTTCGCGCTCGGCCGACTCGCCGACCTCAAGCAGCAATGGGGTGTATCAATGCAAGCACTCTTCGAGCGCGCCTACCGGCTGGGACTCGCGACCGCCGAGGACCGGAAGCGTTTCTACCAAACCCTCAATGCCAGGCGATGGAAGAAGACCGAGCCCGGCTCCGAACTCATCCCGCTCGAAACCCCACGATTCCAAGCCCACCTCGTCGAATCACTCCTCGAACGCGGACTCACACGCACCGACGTCGCCCACATGGCCGGCTTCGCCGACTCGGAGTATGCGTCATCGATCCTGGCCGAGGCCAGTCCCGCACGCCGGCGCCTCACAATCGTCTGATCACTCCGGCGAGCCAGGACCCTGCGACCTCGAGACCAGCGCGCTATGAGCGGTTGCGGACGGTGCGGTAAGCGCGTCTCGGAGTCAGGGCCTTCGCACAGAATCTCATTCTCAAGGGTCGACTAGCTTTGTTCCTAGCCTGATTGAGGACGTGCCGACATCTGCATGCAGCAGGATCGGCCGCCGTAGTCTGAGTGACGAGAGAGGAAGCGATGACTCGTCCGGAACACCACGAGACTGCTTACTCTGCGGCCCAGCGGTATGCCAAGGGTGAGCTGACGCGAGATGAACTCGTCAACGAGCTCGTCTCGCGCCCATACGTTTCTGGATCTCGCACCGAAGGTGTCCACGACGATCTGCTCCCGAGCGTCACAGGATCGTTCGACGATGTGCTCGCAGCATACGACGACGGCCTGATCGATGACGAGATTTATGAGGCCGTCTATGAGATGCTCGAGGGCCGTTTGTGAGTGGGGCATGGTCTCCA
Source organism: Agromyces subbeticus DSM 16689 (assembly GCF_000421565.1). GTDB lineage: Bacteria > Actinomycetota > Actinomycetes > Actinomycetales > Microbacteriaceae > Agromyces > Agromyces subbeticus. Next base: position 181,486 of record NZ_ATXG01000001.1, read on the forward strand.
AGTAGCTGTTTCTGTATGCGGAGTTCGCGATGCCTGCGTGGAGGCGCTGCCAAGGATCACGTCCTACATTCTTCACTGAACAAAGCAGATCGGAATTTCGCTCGTACAGGCGTCTAGCGGCAATCCGCCGACAACGTCACACAGCTTCGTCCGTCGAGTAGAACCGGCCTTCATTGCTGATGCGGACTCGAGCCTGCTTGAACGTCGACTCGCCGAGTTGGCGGAATTGCCAGTCGGCCACGTACGACGAGATCATCTCGCCAGCTGGATTCGCTCTGCTGATCGCGACGAGGCGCATCATCGTCATCATGATCAGCGAAATCAGATACTGCTCACGCTGCGAAGGCGGCTCGTCCTCCGGGTGTTTCGAAGAGGTGTATGCCCACCGAATCGCGGCAGCGACGCCGTTGGGTGAGTCCGCGATGGAAGACCAGTCGGCCCCCAGCTCCATCACGCAGCGATACGCGTAAGTGTTGAAAGTGCGTTGCGTGCCGCCGCGATAGCTCCAGGCTTCGTTGGGATGCACTGGGAGAAGCCGTCCGGCCATCTCAACTGCTATCCCGATGTTGACGAGGCGGTCGGAGATCGGGTGCTTGTCCCGACTCATCAGGTCAAGAAAACTCGCGAAAGCGCGGGTCCATGTCGGGTTGAGGGCATCGTTCCAGGCGGAGAAGTCCGCGGGTGTCAGCTGTCGTCCAAAGGCAATCAGTTTGGCCCAAGGATCGCTCCGGGAAAGCGGTGCAACATGCTCGGTGAGCGTGCGATGAGAGAGCAAAGTCACGAGAGGGGGGCTCTTGACGGTGATGTGCAGGGCTTGAATCCGCCCATCGTCGTCGGTCGCGGTTTCCATATCCGAGGCTCGAAGACCGGTGAGATCCGCAAGACCGTCGATCCGGCTCTGGAGCTCGGTCACCAAAAGCGGGTCGCTCACCGGAACATCTCGGTCTTGGAACACCACCTCCGCCGCAGTGAATGTACCCATCGTCACGTATGCACGCGGTTCAACCTTCACCAAGCTCGTGTTGTACAAACCGAGCCGAAGCTCCGTGCTGTAGAAGTTCAAGTTGGCGGGGATCGCGATGCGGTTGTGATCGAACCATGCTCGTTGTGCAGGGAAGTCGCCAAATGCCGACTGCGACATGAAGGCGACTTCGACCTGTGCGCCACGTCGCTCCGTAAAGATCAACGTCGCCGGAACGATTGAGCCCTTGACCTGGTCATGCAGAACACCGGTGTAGTGGCGGCCGAACTGAACCTCCTCGTGCGCCATCGCTCACCGCCTGATCTCGGCGACATGTTCAGCAATCGCCCCGAGCGCGTGCACCGCGTTCTTCAGCTGCGCATCTGTCGTGGAACCGATTGTTCGTGCACCCTTGGTCGGGGATGGTGTGAGCTTCGGATACTCACTCAAGTCGTAGCGAAGGCGGTCCTTGAACACACGAGACTCCCGGTCTCCGCCGGGCTCCCATCCATACTCAACGACCACTTCCGCGGCCTCCGGCGCACCCATGGCTCCCGAGGGTGAGGCATTCTCGTCTGCAGGCAGGCGCCAGAATACGCGTCGACGAGCCCCCGGCGCCAGATCGAAGCCGACGGCGAACAACCGCCCGAGCGCTGACCCAATTTCGTCGGATTCTGATTGTGGCCCGAATTCCTCATTGACGAGTCGCAGCCGCACATCGTACGCCGTGGCCTTTCCGAAGTTCTCGATCACCATGTCGAATGATGGCGCGCCACCAAGGCCCGGGAGGACATCCAAGCCAACATATGGACGCGTTTGATCCTCCGAGTCCTGCGCCTCCCGCTCCGAGGCCTGCCGCATCTGCTGTGCAGTCATGCGAACTTGCTTCAAAGTGAGAACAATCGCGATCAGTGCAACGATCACGCCGACGACCGTGGCAACCGCCTCAATCCAGATGGGCGCGATCTCCTCGAATTTGGCGTCAGCAGTCAACCACATGGGCTCACGCTATCGGGCTTCCCTCTTTCTACAGACCGAGGCGGTCATCAACACGCGACCTCCTGATCGCTTCGACACGGGAACCTCGAAGCCCTTCTCCACATGCGTGCCCCACAACGCGTCGAGGCATATACAGGAAGCCAAGGCGCCATTCACGAGGTCGCCGCAGGCGAAGACGCCTGCGAGATTCGTTCGGGTCGACGGATGCGCCACCAGCACGTAGCCGTCCATCGTCGAGTTCGACCTGGCCGGCGACGAGCTCGCTGCGCGGATCGTGGCCGATCGCGATGAAGAGCCCGGTCGCGTCGAGCGCGGCATCCTCACCGGTCGTCGTATCGCGCAGTCGAAGGCGCTCGAGGCCGTCGTCGCCTTCGATGGCGATCAAAGGCTCCCCCGGCGCACGCTTGTAAAGAGTCTATCGGGTTCATCCGGGACCCGAGTGAGTCAGGCGGTGTGCCTGCGTCTGTCGGCGCGCGGAAGGTGCCGAGGCCGTGATTGCGCCACGAGTGTGGGTGGGGCTCTGTCAGGATGAGGGCGTGGAGCACAGCACATCAGGGCCGGCTGGCCTGAAAGACATGCGGCGATCCAACGAGCTCGCAGTGCTTGAGGAGCTCTATCGGCAGTCACCCTCAACGAGAACGGCCCTTGCCGGAGCAATCGGCCTCACGAAACCGACCGTGTCGGCCGCACTGACCTCGCTGATTAGCGCTGGGCTCGTGGAGCAGGTGGCGTCGAGTGCGGCGGTCTCGAAGTATGGCGCCGAGCTGTTTCAGGCTGCCGGGCGGTCGTTGCCTGTGCTCGGTTTGGATGTCGGCACGCGGTACATCCGTGCCCAGCTCGCCGGCCTCGATGACCGACTCTTGGCGGAGGCGGCAGAGCCGGTCGGTGACCTCACGTTGAACGGGATCATCGTCACCATCCTTCGACTTCGCAAGGAAGTCTGCCGTGAAGCCGGGATCGACTTGCGGGACATCCAGGCGATCGGGATCGGCATCCCCGGTGTTGTTCACCCAGAAACGGGCCGCATCGAAATGGCTGGTGGGTTCGAGGGCTTGAACGGTTCTGCGCTCGGCGAGGAACTCAGTGAACTCCTTGGTGCGCGAGTGTTCGTCGAGAATGATGTGAACGCTGCTGCACTTGCCGAGCGGCGCTACGGTGCGTGCGTCGAGGAAGACGACTTCGCGATGATCTCGGTCGGGGCGGGCGTGGGAGCTGCCCTCGTTCTCAGTGGCCGCGTGCGTCGCGGCCGACGGGGTAGCGCCGGCGAACTCGACCTGCTGTTCAGTGAGAACTCACACGGACCCATCCTGGCCGACCCGAGCAGTGACGCAATGACCGCATACGCAGACTCGCTCTTACAGGCGGGCGGGCCGCTCGTGGCCGCCACGCGAGTCACCAGCCCGATTGAGCTTCCGGCCGTCTTCGCCGCTGCAGAGTCCGGCGACGCGTTCGCTCAGGCGATCGTAGACGAAACAGCACGCCGCATCGCAGTGTTGTGCTCCTGCCTGGTGGCAGTCGTCGATGTCGAAACGATCGTCCTCGTCGGAGGCATCGGCGCAGCGATAGAGCCGGGCCGCGCCGCTCTCGAGGGCCGTCTCGCCGAACTCGTGCCGTGGCCGACCGCGGTGATTCAGAGCACCCTTGGTCGCGCCGGAACAGTGCAGGGCGCCCGTTCCCTCGCCGTACACGGCGCGCGGCGCGAGATATTCGCAAGGAATCTCGGAAAGACTCTTTACACGTTTCCCTGAGTTGCCTACTCTCATCAGAGGGCACCGATGCGGCCGAGCGACTTGCTCAGCCGGAAGTTGCGTCGATGCCCCTGACGAGCACCGCGCAACCTTGGAGTTAGCACATGAAAATTGTCGTCGTCGGCGGCGGATCGACATACACCCCCGAACTCATCGACGGGTTCGCGCGCCTACGGGACAGACTGCCTCTCACTGAGATCGTCCTCGTGGATCCGAACCGCGAGCGGCGGCAACTCTTGGCCGCTGTATCGCAGCGGATGCTCTTGAGGCAGGGCCACGCAGCGGTCGTCACGGAGACCGACGATGTTGCTGGCGCATCCGAGGGGGCGGTTGCGGTACTGCTCCAGTTGCGGGTAGGTGGGCAGGAAACTCGCCAACGCGACGAGACCTGGCCGCTCGAGTGCGGCTGCCTCGGGCAGGAGACAACCGGAGCCGGCGGACTCGCGAAAGCACTCCGAACCGTGCCTGTCGTGCTCAACATTGCCGACCAGGTCCGTGCCGCAAACCCTGAGGCCTGGATCGTCGACTTCACGAACCCCGTCGGAATCGTCACCCGGGCACTCCTCAGCCACGGGCACAAGGCGATCGGCCTCTGCAATGTCGCCATCGGCTTGCAGCGGTACTTCGCCGGCCTGCTCGACGTTCAACCCGAGCGAATCGCCCTCGACCATGTTGGATTGAACCACCTCACCTGGGAACGCGGCGTTCGCCTCCTGGATGTCGATGAGGTCGTGGCCCCAACATCCGGAAGTGCGAAGCCTGGCAAGGATCTCTTGCCCTCGCTGCTCGAAACCCAAGGCGAGCTCATCGCGACTCGCATGCACCAGCCGGTTGAGCTGCTTCGACGCCTTGAAGCAATCCCGTCCTACTACCTGCGCTACTTCTACCAGCACGATGCTGTCGTCCAGGAGCAGCTGAACAGCCCAACTCGCGCGGAACAGGTCGCCGCGATGGAGGCCAAGCTGCTCGAGCTGTACGCAGATCCCGCAGTTGACACGAAACCCGAACTCCTCTCCAACCGTGGAGGCGAGTTCTATTCCGAAGCAGCAGTGCAGCTCGTGGCATCCCTCGTGTCCGACCGCGGCGACGTCCAGGTCGTAAACACGCTGAACCAAGGCACCCTGCCCTTCCTGCCCGACGACTTCGTCATCGAGACGCCCGCGATCATCGGTGCCGGCGGGGCACGCCCGCTCGCGCAAGCACCGATCGAGCCGCGCTTCGCCGGCTTGATCGGACACGTTGCGGCGTACGAGCAGCTCGCCCTCGAGGCAGCTTTGCACGGGGGCCGTCAACGCGTGGCTGACGCACTCCTGGCCCACCCGCTCGTCGGGCAGTGGGATCTGGCCAACGATCTCACCGACCGTCTTCTCGCCGAGAACGCCGCATTCCTGCCATGGACAGCATGACCACGCCAACCCACGACGCGGTGGTTGCGATCGATGGTGGCAATTCAAAGACCGACGTCGCCGTCGTCCGAATCGACGGCGAGGTGCTGAGCATCATCCGCTCGGGCGGCCACCGCCCGCACGCAAGCGGTGCGGACACCGCGGACGAAGAACTCCGCGCTGCCGTCAACGCTGCCGTCGCCGCAGCTGGACATCCGACGCTCCTCGGCATCGGTGCCTATGTGGCCAACGCGGACTTCCCCGTCGAAGAACGCCTCCTGCTGGAGCGAATCCTCGCCTGGAAGCTTGCCCCAGAGGTGCGGGTCGGCAACGACACACTGGCACTGCTCCGCTCCGGAGTGGCAGAACCCGTCGGTGTGGCCGTGGTCTGCGGCGCGGGAATCAACTGCGTCGGCCTCGGTCGGCGCGGCGAAGTGGCGAGGTTCCCGGCGATCGGGACCATCACTGGCGACTGGGGCGGAGGTTTCGACCTCGCGTTCGCCGCCATGTTCCACGCCACCCGGGCAGAAGACGGCCGCGGCTCGTGGACGCTGCTCAGCGAACTCATCGCACAGCACTTCGGGCACCCAACCGCACTCGGCGTCGCAGAAGCCGTACACCTCGGTGACATCGACCAAACACGCCTGCACGAGATCGTGCCGATCCTGTTCGATGCGGCAGCACTGGGCGACCGCATCGCCGGCGACATCGTCGAACGCCAAGCGCGAGAAGTCATCGCGATGGCGACGATCGCGTTGGACCGGGTCGGCCTGAACGACACCGACGCCGACGTGGTACTCGGCGGAGGGGTGCTCGCCGCCGACTACCCGATGCTCAGCGAAGCGGTCCGCAACGGCATCGCCGCAACCCATCCTCAAGCGAACGTCATCGTGCCCGAGCTGTCACCGCTGGCGGGTTCGATCCTGCTCTCCTTCGATGAACTCGCCTTGAACCCGGCGGACCGCTCGGCCGCCGAATCCCGAATCCGAACCTCATTGGCCCGCACGCAACGTCGCCACGAGCTCGGCATACCCACCGTTCCTTCATTCCAGCACTAAGAACCCAACGCAACACAACCCCACGAAAGGACCGAAGATGCTCCACAACAAAAGGCGTTTCCGCCTCATGGCCGCTGCAGGCCTCGCATCCGGGCTCGCCCTGCTCGCCTCCGGATGCACCCCGGCAAGCAGTGGCGCCGAAACCGAGAAGACGCTGACGGTCTTCGCCGGCGCGCAGACTCCGGTAGTCGCGAACTTCAACCCGTTCTCGCCCAACCCGCTCGCCGGTACCGTCGGTCTCGTCTACCAGCCCCTCTTCCACTTCAACCGGATGAGCTCGGAAGATCCGCACCCGCTGCTGGGCACGGACTATGCGTTCAGCGAGGACGGCCGGGAACTCACCGTCGAACTTCGCGACGACGTCACGTGGAGTGACGGGGAACCGCTGACGGTCGACGATGTCATCTTCTCCTTCACCTACGAACTCTCGAAGCCGCAGACGCTCACCGAGGCCGTCGCCGTTGACGAGAACACCGTCAAGCTGGTCTTCACCGACCCGCAGTTCGTGAATGTGGTCGGTCTGCTCGGCACAGCTCTGATCTACCCCAAACACATCTGGGAGAAGATCGAGGACCCCACCGCCGGCACCAACGAGGACCCGGTCGGCAGCGGCCCGTACCTGGTCGACGAACTCTCCGGCGGCGCGTACACCTTCGCAGCCAACGAAGACTACTGGGACGAGGACAAGCCGGCGCTCAAGGAGCTCCGCTTCCTCGCCATCGACGGAAACCAGGCCGCGGAAGACCTCATCGCAGCAGGTGAAATCGACTACACCTCGATCTTCACCCCGAACTACCAGTCGCTGGTCGACGGCGGAATGGGGTACATGGTGTTGCCCTCCGACCCGACCGTGCTCTACACCTGCGCCAACGCCGACCTCGGCTGCGTAGGCCCGCAGACGGACCCGGCGGTCCGCGAAGCGATCTACCTGGCGATCGACCGCACGACGATCACGGACAAGGCGTTCGTCGGCCTGACGACTCCCATGTCGCCGACGCTCGCGCTCCTCGGACGTGACGACATGTGGATCGGTGACGGGCAACCGCATGAAGCGCCTCAGGACCCCGACGCGGCCGCGGCCGGGAAAGTGCTCGAAGCTGCCGGCTACACCAAGAACGGTGACGGCATCTACGAGAAGGACGGAAAGCCCGTTGAACTGACGCTGAACTCCGTCGACGGGTGGACCGACTACAACAACACGGGCAAGTTGATCGAAGAGCAGGCGCTGGCTGCCGGAATCAAGATCACCGCCGGCACGTTCTCCTGGCAGGAGTTCTCCGACGGGCGTCAGACCGGGCAGTTCGAGTTGATCCTCGGCTACATGCAGACGACCCCGCTCGCCGACCCGTGGAAGATCTACAACGACTTCCTGACCACGGACTTCACCGGACCGGTCGGTGAACAGCTGGACCCGAGTCACTTCAACTTCACCCGCTACTCCAACCCGATCGTCGATGAGGCGGTCAGGGCCGCATCAGCGACCGACGATGCGAGCGTCAAGGCGGCAGCGTACGACCGGATCCAGACCGAGATCGTTCGAGACCTGCCCTACATCCCGGTCAACATCAACGCGGCACAGACGTTCTACAACGACACCGATTTCACCGGATGGCCGACCGAGGATGACCTCTACGCCTACCAGCAGGTCGGGTCGGTGCTGGACATGTCCTACATCCTGCAGAACCTCGCACCTGCTGGGAAGTAGCAGCCAGTGACGATTCGAGGAGGAGTTCAGATGGTGTTGGGGAGCAGTCGATGAAGTATTACGCCCGACGCATCGCGTTCTACGCGGTCACCCTGTGGGCGGCGTTGACCCTCAACTTCTTCATCCCCAGGATGATGCCCGGCGACCCGGCTGACATACTTCTTGCGAAGTTGGAGCGGGTCGGCCGGGACATCCCCCCAGGGGTGGAGCATTCCATCAGGCTCCTCCTCGGATCCGACACCGGAGAATCACTCTGGACCCAGTACGTCACGTACCTTCAACGCATCTTCAGCGGTGACCTCGGTGTCTCCGTCACCCAGTACCCGGTGAGCGTGTCCACACTGATCAGCGAATCCTTGCCATGGACTATCGGCCTGGTCGGGCTGGCCACGCTGATCTCCTTCATCATCGGCATCGCCGGTGGCATCTGGATCGGATGGAAACGCGGCACCTGGCTCGACGGTGTCATCCCCGCGTCGACGTTGCTCCAATCCGTGCCGTACTTCTGGCTCGCCCTGCTGCTCGTCTACTTCTTCTCAGTCCAGAACAGCTGGTTCCCCAGAATCCACGCCTACGGGCTTGAATTCACAGGCGGACCGGAGTGGTCGTGGGCGTTCGCGGGCTCCGTCATCTACTACGGCTTCCTGCCTGCGTTGACGATCGTGTTGTCATCGTTCGGCGGATGGCTGCTCGGCATGCGGAACATGATGGTCTCGACCCTGTCGGACGACTACGTCACGACCGCGGAAGCGAAAGGGTTGAAGAACTCACGGGTGCTGCTCACCTACGCAGCTCGGAACGCGATCCTCCCATCGATCGCCGGCTTCGGCATTTCCCTCGGCTTCGTGGTCGCCGGGTCGATCGTCATGGAGCAAGTCTTCTCCTACCCAGGGATCGGAAAGCTCCTCATCCAAGCCGTTCAGAACAACGACTACGCGCTGATGCAGGGAATCTTCCTCATCATCACGGTCACGGTTCTCGCGGCGAACTTCATCATGGACCTGGTGTACGGCTTCATCGACCCAAGGACGCGTCACAATGGATGAGAGTGTTCGCGAGCACGAGCTCGCCAAATCAACAGAATCGGCGTCTCCTCGAGATGACTTCGCCGTCGACGGCTTGCCGCTCGAGGAACAGCCCGCCACGGTCGCGTTCGCGAACACCGCGGCCGTCGCCGCCCGCGAAATCCCCGTGAAGCGGCGCATCCTCGCGAACCTGCCCCGTCGGTCGCCGAAGCTGATCGTCGGCCTGGTCCTCACCTTCGGCATCGTCCTGTTCGGGATCATCGGCCCGTTCTTCGTGCAAGACCCGAAGTTCTCGGGGAACCCGTCACTGCAGCCACCGAGCCCGGAACACCTGCTCGGGACGACACAGCTCGGGTACGACGTGCTCGCACAACTCGCGTACGGCGCCCGAGGCTCACTCATGGTCGGCTTGATTGCTGGCATCATCGCCGTCGTGCTCTCGCTCGCGTTCGGCATCGTCGCCGGCTACTTCGGAGGATGGACTGACGAGTTCCTCTCGCTCGTAACCAACATCATGCTGGTGATCCCCGGATTGCCGTTGATCATCGTGATCGCCAGTTATGTCCCATCCCGCACCCTGCTCCTCGTCGCCCTCGTGCTCGGTCTGACCGGGTGGGCAGGATCAGCCGTGGTCCTCCGCTCACAGGCGAAATCGCTGCGCAACCGTGACTACGTTGCTGCCGCCCGCGTCGCCGGCGAGAAGCCGGTGCGCATCATCCTCGTCGAGATCCTGCCCAACCTGCTGCCGTTGCTCGCCGCCCAGTTCCTGTTCGCGGTGATCCTCGGCATCCTCGGCGAAGCAGGGCTCTCCTACCTGGGACTCGGCCCGGTTGGATCCATCACCTGGGGCACGATGCTCAACGAAGCCCAGCTCGGAACAGCACTTTCAAGCGGCGCCTGGTGGTGGTTCATCCCACCCGGAGCGCTCATCGCCCTGCTCGGATGCGGGCTCTCGCTGATCAACTTCAGCATCGACGAGTACATCAACCCGAAACTGCGACTCGCACCCGCAGCCCAACGCAGCGTGCGAACGGCCCGGAAGGCCGGCCTTGAGGTCACGTCGAACCGCAACGTCAACGACGACGGCGTCATCATCGACGCCGAGAACGAGAACGAGAACGCGAAGAGGGTGGGCGAATGACCATGATCCCGAAGACCAGCCCCGGCCCGCTCACCAGCCCCGGACACGACCGCTACGTCGACGCACTCACCCCGGTCCTCACCGCCCGCAACGTTTCGATCGAGTACGAAGTCACCCCGCCGGTGCACGCCGTGAAGAACGTGTCGCTCACCCTGCACCGAGGCGAAATCCTCGGCCTGGCCGGAGAATCCGGTTGCGGCAAGACCACCTTCGCCTACGGACTGAACAAACTCCTGAAGCCGCCCGCACTCATGCGCGCCGGTGAAGTGATCTTCCACGACGAATCCGGGAAGGACATCGACGTCGTCTCCCTCGAAGGCGACAACCTGCGCGCATTCCGGTGGGACAAGATCTCCATGGTCTTCCAAGGTGCGATGAACTCACTGAACCCGGTGATCAGCGTCCGCTCGCAACTCTTCGACGTGCTGACAACTCACCGGCCGAACATGACGAAGAAGCAGAAGGTCGCCCGCAGCCGGGAACTGCTGACCCTCGTCGGTGTAGACCCGGACCGCGTGAACAGCTACGCCCACGAGCTCTCCGGCGGCATGCGCCAACGCGTGATGATCGCGATGGCACTCGCCTTGCAGCCGCAGGTCATGATCATGGATGAACCGACGACGGCCTTGGACGTCGTCGTCCAGCGCGGAATCCTCCGCGAAGTGATGCGACTCCGCGAGGAGTTCAACTTCGCCGTCATCTTCATCACCCATGACCTGCCGATGCTCCTGGAGATCAGTGACAGGATCGCGGTCATGCTGCGCGGCGAAATCGTGGAGCTCGATACCTCCGAGGCGATCTACACAAAGCCGCAACATCCCTACACGCAGAAGCTCCTGGCTTCCTTCCCGAGCCTGACCGGTGAACGGGGAGATTTCGTGCGTACCGGTGACCCAGCAGAAGGAAGGGGTTGAGCATGGGCTCACTCGAGGTTCGGAACCTGACCAAAGACTTCACGATCCGGAGCGGACTGAAACGCTCAAAGCTCCGTGCCGCGAACGACATCAACTTCGTCCTCGAACCTGGGAAGACCATCGCGATCGTCGGCGAGTCCGGCTCGGGCAAGTCCACGGTCGCCAGGATGATCGCGAAGCTCGAGCAGCCGACGTCTGGTGACATTCTGCTTGACGGCACCTCGAGCGCAACTCGGGGCCGCGCGCTCGTGGACTACCGCCATCAAGTGCAGATGGTGTTCCAGGACCCGTTCGCTTCGCTGAACCCGTTCCACACGGTCGAGCATCACTTGGAGCGGCCGCTGAAGCTTCACGGCGTCACCCGAGGGGCGCGTGAAACGAAGGAACAGACGTACGAGCTGCTCGAGCGCGTGAACCTCACCCCTGCGAACGTCTTCGCCGCCAAGAAGCCGCACGAGATGTCCGGCGGTCAACGCCAACGCGTCGCGATCGCACGCGCTCTCGCGCCTGGTGCACGGTTTCTGATCGCTGACGAACCCGTCTCGATGCTGGACGTGTCTATCCGGCTGTCGGTCCTGAATCTCCTCGCCCGACTGCAGCGCGAAGACAACCTCGGGGTGCTCTACATCACACACGACCTGGCCACCGCCCGGCACTTCAGCGACGAGATCATTGTGATGCTCCGCGGCAACATCGTCGAACGCGGGCCCTCCGACGAGGTCATCCTCAACCCGCGTCACGAATACACCGAGCTGCTTCTTGCCGCCGCACCGAACCCGAGCAACCACGGCAAGCTCCGCAGTGAAGTGCGCGCAGATCTCGCCTCGACAGGCCGTGGTTCACAGGACCCTCTCGCGCCGTCGGGGACATCTGTCCGCTGACGCGCTCCGCGCGCTGAACCTCTCAACATGCCGGTCACCGACACAGTGTCGCGCCGGGAAAGGACCAACCTGATGCTTCTTCCTCGCCCGTTTGCGAAAACGCTTCTCCCTCATGCCCTGGACGAGCGGGTGACCGGTTATCTCCTCGACAGCTCATCCGGGGTCGCAGCGCCGGACGAGTTGTCGCAGGTCGCGACCTGGTTGCAGTCCGCACTGCGTCCCGCCACCGGTCTGCTCCTGGACCGAGACGCCGGTGGCGCCATCGCCCTCCAAGTCGATGACCTGCTGGGCGACGACGCCTACCGTCTTCAGGTCAGTCCTGAGGGTGTCCGGATCGCCGGCGGTTCCGCGGCTGGTGTGTTCTACGGCTGCCAGAGCCTCCTCCAGCTGTTGCCGCCCGCCATCTTCCGCCGCTCCCGCGTCACGGGTGTCAGCTGGGAGCTCTCTGCCGTCGAGGTCGAGGATGCGCCACGATTCGGCTGGCGCGGAGCGATGCTCGACGTTGCACGGCACTTCATGCCCAAACACGACCTACTTCGATTCATCGACCTCATGGCGATGCACAAACTCAACATCCTGCATCTCCACCTCACCGACGACCAAGGCTGGCGCATCGAAATCAAACGGTACCCCTGGCTCACCGAGGTCGGCGCATGGAGGCTCGAATCGCAGGTCGGCGCCGACCCGAACGGACCCGGCGACGGCCGGCCACACGGGGGCTTCTACACCCAAGACGACATCCGCGAGATCGTTGCCTACGCCGCAGAACGATTCATCACCATCATCCCCGAGATCGAGTCACCCGGGCATGTACAGGCGGCACTCGCCGCATACCCCGAACTCGGCGTCACGGGCGCGGCACTCGACGTCTGGACCCGATGGGGCGTCAGCGAGAACGTCCTGAACGCAGAGGAATCCACCGTTGAGTTCTTCGCCAACGTCCTCGACGAAGTCATGGACCTCTTCCCGAGCCCCTTCATCGGAGTCGGCGGGGACGAATGCCCGAAGAACCAATGGCGCAACGACCGCCGAGTTCAGGCGCGGATCACCGAACTCGGGCTCACTGACGAGACTGCACTTCAAGCCTGGTTCATCGCCCGCCTCAACGAGCGACTCACGGCACGCGGACGCAGGCTCTTCGGTTGGGACGAGATCCTAGAAGGCGAACTCCCGGCCGATGCGGTCGTGGCGTCCTGGCGCGGCATGACCGGTGCAGCGGTCGCAGCCCGGCGCGGACACAACGTGGTCGCCTGCCCGGATAACACTGTCTACCTCGACTACCGCCAGTCACTCGCACCAGACGAACCGATCCCAGTCGCCATTCCCCTCACCGTCGAAGACGTCTACCAATTCCAACCCATCCCGGACGGGCTGACCGACGACGAAGCCGAACGAATCCTCGGCGGCCAGGCGAACGTCTGGACCGAACACATGGACTCACCGCGCACAATCGACTACTTCGTCTTCCCCCGGATCTGCGCGATCGCGGAAGTGCTCTGGTCGGGACCGAGTCACAATTTCGCCGACTTCGCGGAACGGCTGGACGAGCACCTCGCCCGTCTCGACGCCGTCGGTGTCGAGTATCGCCGCTCAACGGGCCCGCTCCCATGGCAACGTCGGCCCGGTATCACTGGGCGACCCCATACGCGCTAGGAACGCGAGGAACACGTCGCCGGACTCGTCAGAGACCTCAAATAGCGGGAACGGCCGCTCACGTTCGGCGTGCACAGAACGCCGGCCCACCAACCCCGTGGCGGAGCGGCATCCCGGTATGTGCAGCGCAGCCTTTTTTTCGACACTGCACACAACACAAGCAAGGAACCAGCATGGAAATCGTCATCGTCGATGATGCCGAGCAGGTCGCCCGTCATGCAGCCGACGCCGTTGTACGCGCGTTGCGTCGCAAACCCACGCTTGTGCTCGGACTCGCTACCGGCTCCTCCCCGGTCGCCGCATACGAGGAGCTCGCACGTCGCGTCCAAGCCGGAGAACTGGACTTCTCCGGCGTCCAAGGCTTCGCGCTCGACGAGTACGTCGGGCTCCGCGCGACTCACCCGGAAAGCTACGCAACAGTCATCGCTCGAGACGTCGTGGCGCCGCTCCACATGACGCCGTCACTGGTCCACGTGCCAGACGGCCGCGGGCAAGACCTGGACGCTGCCGCCCGCGACTTTGACGCCGCGATCGCCGCGAGCGGAGGCATCGACGTCCAGATCCTCGGCATCGGCGCCAACGGGCACATCGGGTTCAACGAGCCCGGCTCCTCACTACGTTCACGAACGCGGGTGAAGACCCTCGCGGCCCGCACGCGTGCCGACAACGCTCGATTCTTCGACAGCTTCGAAGACGTGCCCTTGCATTGCATCACTCAAGGGCTGGGCACCATCTCCGAGGCACGAGAACTGATCCTCGTCGCCCAAGGCGCGACGAAAGCCGCCGCGGTCGCCGCTGCGGCCGAGGGCCCTGTGACAGCGATGTGCCCCGCTTCCGTGCTGCAACTGCACCCGAGAGCGACGATGATCCTGGATGCGAAGGCAGCAGCAGATCTCGCACATCGTGACTACTATCTCCACGTGGCGGCCAACAAAGGGCGCGTGCAGGAGTACGCGGGACTGTCTGATTATCCACCGACCGGGTTGGAGTTGAGCGCGGCGCGTTAAGCCGAGAATGCCTGTCGAATCAGAGAAGATTGGGTTTGTCGCGAACTCAGTTCCACCGATTCGAGAAGCATCTCGTAGATGCAATTGAAGCACGCTCCGTCGGCCGTGTCAGCTTCATTCGATGACCCGAATCTCGTGTCGGCGGCGGGGCTGATCCCGATCGTGAGGCTGACCGAGGAAGCCGGGCTGCGGGACCTCGCGGATCGGTGGCTGAGCGTGTTCCGACCGACAAGGGCGCGAACGCCGGTCTGAAGGTCTCCTCGCTCGCGGGCGGGATGCGCAAGCTGTTCCACGCCTGCTGCGCGTCGTCGACGCCGGGTTCGTTCCTGCGGAAGTTCACGTTCGGGCATGTTCGTCAGCTCGACGCGATCGCGACCCGGTTCCTGTCCGGCCTTGCGGGGAACAGGCATGTCGTGTCGGGTATTGGTGAGCACGTGCTGGTCGATGTGGATGACACGATCATCGAGGTGCACGGGCACCAGAAGCAGGGCGCCGGATTCGGCTTCTCCGGAGTCCGCGGACTGAACGCCCTGCTGGCCACGGTGACTACGGCCACCAGCGCTCCGGTGATCGTGGCGCAACGGCTACGGAAAGGTGCTTGCGGGTCCTCGTGCGGCGCGGCCCGGCTGGTCGCCGACGCCCTCGCCACCGTCACCAGTCTGCACACCGCCGACGCGAAAGGTTCGGTGTTGCTCCGAGCTCTTTCGGAGTCGACTGCACCGCAGTCAGTCAGCGCCTATCCACTTGGGAGCGACGCATCCATCTGTTGCTTCGGGTTCAAAAGTCCTCAGCGTGAGGCGGGGCCGGTGGACCCACGAACGATGAGTTTCGACGGGATCGACAGTTGCACGGCCCCCGCGTTCTCTCCGCTTTCGAGGATCAGGTCGATCGCGCCGGAGCCCATCGCGGCAGCGGATAGTTCGACCGTCGTTAACTCGGGAGTCAGCATCCGCGAAAGTTCGATGTCACCGACCCCGATCACGGACAGCGAACTCGGGACTCGACCGACGCCCGCAGCCTTAACCATGGCCGCGGCGAGCAGGTCGTCGTCGCACATGACCGCCGAGAAGCCGGCGCCGAGGGCGAGCAGTCTCGCCCCAGCGCCGACCGCGTCGTCGAATTCCAGCGACGCACTGTGCTCGATCGCCACGACCTGTCCGCCGCGTGCCGCGACCTCCTGGCTGAACGCCTGCAGTCGCAGCCGGTAAGTCTCCCGCTCACTGCTCGCAGCGAGATAGGCGATCCGCGTGTGCCCCAAGTCAGCCAGGTGCCCGGCCGCCTGCTTCGCCCCCTCCGAGAAGTCGAACCGGATGCTCGTCGAGCCCTCGAGTTCGATGTCGGCGAGAACGACAGAGAATCCGGTGTCCGCGAGAATCCTGGCCTCCGGTTCGGTCGGCGCGTATGCGATCGCGCCCGCAAGCACCCCGCCGCGAAGCATCGACGACAGACTCGAGACCCACTTCTCGTCACTACCGCTATCGAGCAGGATCATCGAATATCCGAACGCGCGCGCCCGCCGCTCTGCGGCAACGAGAACAGACGAAAAGAAGGGCTGAGTCAACGTCGGCACCGCCAGAGCTAACGTGGGCGCCACTCCCGTGCGAAGCATCACGGCAGCATGATTCGGCGAGTACCCGAGCTCCGCAGCGGACTGCCTGATGCGCTCAGCGGTGGATGCCGAAACCCGGGTACCGGATTTGCCTGAGATCACCAGCGATACCGCCGATTGCGAGACACCAGCGTGGCGTGCAACGTCACCGCTCGTAACCGACCGTCGCCGAGAACTCACGTTTCCCCCTCATGTTGCTTCATCTCCGGCATTCAACGACTTTTGCGTTGGCCATTGACGAGTCTTACGTATGACTCTATCATCGACACAAGTCATTCGTATGACCTGATCCAATCCGTCTCCAACTCTCCACCCGAACGAGAAACGGTTCCAAGATGTCAAAGACGACAGCACGACGCGCGCTCCTCGCAGTTCTGGCCGGCGCAACGGCAGCCACGCTCGCCGCTTGCAGCTCCGGTGGCGGCGAAACCTCCTCCGGCCCAATCGTTTGGGTTGACGGTGGAGGCGCCTATCAGGAAGCCATGAAGCAGGGCATCCTCGATCCGTTCACGGAGGAGACCGGAACCGAGGTCACCATCGAGTCTGGCACCGACAATGCGAAGCTCCGTTCCATGGTCGACGCGAACCGCGTCGTCTGGGACGTCTACAACGGCGACAACACCTGGGGTACCAGCGCCGACGCCGATTATCTCGAGCCTCTCGACTACTCGGTGATCCCGCAGGGCGAGATCCTCGAGGGCTACTCCTCGGATTACCGCGTCGCGAACACGCTCTACAGCATCGTCCTCGCTTACAACACCGACGCGGTCACGACGTCGCCCACCGGCTGGGCGGACTTCTTCGACCTCGAGAAGTATCCCGGCAAGCGCGGAGTCATGGACTACTCGCTCGGCGGGATCTTCGAGATCGCGCTCCTCGCCGATGGCGTCGCGCCCGACGAGCTGTACCCGCTCGATATCCCTCGTGCCATCGCCAAGCTCGACACCATCAAGGACCAGCTGGTCTTCTGGCAGAGCGGTTCGGAGTCCGAGGAGATCGTCGGCAGCGGCGAAGTCTCCATGGTGATGACCTACAACGCCCGCGCCTACGACGCCAAGGTGAACCTGCAACTGCCCGTCGACTACACCTTTGATCAGCAGATCCTCGCCGCCTCCTACCTGTCGATTCCGAAGGGCACCAAGAACCTCGCGGCCGCACAGCAGTTGATCGCCTTCGCCGTGAGCGCCGAGCACAACGGCGCCCCGTCGGAGTTCATCCCGATCGCACCCTCGAACACGGAAGCCACCGTTGACCCGACGATGGAGCCCGACCTGCCCACGTCGCACCTCGACGGTTCGGCCAGCTTCGACGACGAATGGATCGCCCAGAACTCTGCCGACATCGACAGCGCCTACCAGGCCTGGCGCGCCCAGTAGTGACCGGGATTGGGGTCGGTCGCCACGGCCCACCCGAATCTCCCCGCTCCCTCTCCACCCCACCAGAAAGGCTCGAAAATGGTTACCGCGCGAGTTCGAGACGGACGGTCGGCTGCGAGCCCGCTTCTGGTGATGCCGCTGCTGACCCTCCTCGCGATCTTCTTCTTGATCCCGCTGGGTACTGTGGTCGTTCGCAGCTTCACCTATCCGGCTGACGCCGGTTTGGCCAATTACGTCCGTGTGCTCACCGATCCCGTCTCACTGCAGTATGCGGGGAACACTTTCCGTATGGCGCTGATCGTGACGGTGCTCGCGGTGATCATCGGCTACTTCTACGCGTATGCAATGTACAAGTCGCGACCCGGGTGGCGAATCTTCCTACTCTTCGCGGCCCTGCTCCCTTTCTGGACCAGCCTTCTTGTCCGCAGCTTCGCGTGGACGGTCATTCTCCGCGACACCGGTATCTTCAACCAGCTGCTAATCGGGCTTGGCCTCATCGACGAGCCGATCCCACTCCTTCGCACGTCTTTCGCGGTCACGGTCGGAATGACCCAGATCCTGCTGCCGTTCGTCATCCTCCCCTGCTGGGCCGCCATGGCGCGGGTCGATGCTGGCCTCCTGAGTGCGTCGCGCAGTCTCGGCGCTGGCCCCGTCGCCACCTTCTGGCGCGTCTTCGTGCCGCTCACCGCGCCGGGAGCGGCCGCGGGCGCCGTTCTCACCTTCATCCTCGCCGTGGGGTACTACATCACCCCGGTGCTCCTCGGCGGCCCCGCCGACCAGCCGATCGCTGTCCTGATCGAAAGCGCCGTTCAACAACGAGGCGACTGGGGAACCGCAGGTGCTCTAGCGACTCTCGTTCTGATCGCCGTGGTGCTCCTGCTCGCGGCAGGGTGGGGTCTGCTCGCGAGGGCGTTCCTGTCCCGAAAGGAGGCCTGATGACCAGGTCGATAGAGCAGACGGTGCAGCCCACGAAGTCGCTGTCCCACGGGGATCCTGAGCGATCGATGCCGAAAGGCCGGCGGGCCGGCTTCAGCCTCCGCTGGTGGTGGATCGTCCCGACCGTCCTCATCGTGGTTCTGCTGCTCCTTCCGTCCCTTGTGGTCATTCCCATGAGCTTCAGCCCGAGTGAGATCCTGACGTTCCCCCCGACGGGCTTCAGCATGAAGTGGTACGAGAACTTCATCGAGGACCCCCAATGGACCAAGGCCATCGGGAACAGCTTTGCGGTCGCGCTCGTCACGTCTGTCTTCGCTGCCCTGATCGGCACTCCAGCGGGAATCGCACTCGGATTCCGCAGGTGGCGCGGCCAGGGAATCGTGCTCGCACTCCTGGTCTCGCCGGTGATCGTCCCCCCGATGGTCATTGCCGTGGGAATGTACGTCACCTACGCACAGTTCGACCTCACCGGATTCTGGGGGCTCGTCGCCGCCCACACAATGCTCGTGACGCCGTTCGTCGTGGTCACCGTCATCGCATCGGTGTCCCAGATCAATCCTGCGGCGGCAGACGCCGCAAGGAGCCTGGGCGCTGCCCCGTTCACCGTCATCACCCGCATCCTGCTCCCCCTGGCACTGCCCGGCATCATCTCGGGCATGCTCTTCGCGTTCGTGACCTCGTGGGACGAAGTCGTCGTGGCCCTCTACCTCACCGACCCGGGGTTCAAGACACTCCCGGTCGTGATGTGGGACCAGCTGCGCGAGCGCGTCGACCCGACCGTCGCCGCCATCGCGACAATCCTGCTTCTTATAACCATCCTGATCATGATCGTCGTGCTGCTGCGCGGAAGGAGACGAAAAGTTGGCAATTGACGCCACATCGGTGACCCTGCGAAGCGTCACGAAATCATACGGACAGGCGATCGCCGTCGAAGGGATCGACCTGACGATCAACAGAGGCGAATTCGTCTCGATGCTCGGTCCCTCCGGGTCGGGCAAGACGACCACACTCAAGATGATCGCGGGCTTCGAAGCTCCGAACTCCGGTCAGATCACCTTCGACGGGGACGACGTCACCAACGTCGCACCCGAGAAGCGCAACATCGGGGTCGTGTTCCAGAACTACTCCCTGTTCCCCCACCTGACCGTGGGCCAGAACGTCGCATTCCCACTGAAGATGCGAAAGGTTCCGGCCGCGGAGCGGGCGAAGCGTGTCGCCGACGCGTTGGCGCTCGTCGAGCTAGCGGGGTACGAGCGTCGCAGGCCCGACTCGTTGTCGGGCGGTCAGCAACAGCGGGTCGCGATCGCACGCGCGCTCGTGTTCGAACCTTCATTGCTTGTCATGGATGAGCCGCTCGGAGCACTTGACCGCCGGCTGCGCGAGGTCATGCAGCTGGAGATCAAGGCACTGCACGAACGCCTCGGTGTGACCGTGATCTACGTCACGCACGACCAGGAAGAAGCACTGACCATGAGCGACCGCATCGTCGTGTTCAGCCAGGGTCGCGTCGAGCAGGTCGGCACCCCACGAGAGATCTACGACGAGCCGGCCACGGAGTTCGTCGCGGATTTCGTGGGAGAGTCGCTTGCGCTCACGGCCGCCTGGACGGGAACAGACGTCGTCGCCGAAAATGTCGGGGGGCTCAGCATCGCCGCCCCGGATCTTCCGACTGGCCCGGTGCGTGTCCTGTGGCGGCCGCACGCAATCAGTCTTGAACCGATCAGCGATGCGCACGAGATCCACGTGCGCGCCCGAGTGCTCACGAGCGGATATGCGGGCGGCGTGGTGCGGGCGCGCATCGCACTCCCCACGCACGACGAAGGCATCGTGTCGATCCCCGCCGTCGGCGGCGACTACACAACCGGCGCCTCGATCGACCTCTACCTCCGTGCCGACCGCGCGATCGTCGTCCCCACCGACGGGCGGGCAACCCCGTCGGACCTGGAGGCATCCCCTTCGGACATGGAGGCATCCCCGAACACACTCGAAGCCTTCGGAGCCGACCATGGATGAAACAACCATCGCCCGGCTCGTCGAGGCGGCGACGGCAACCCGTCAGAACGCCTACTCGCCCTACTCGCACCACTTGGTCGGGTCGGCCGTTCTCGATGCCGACGGTCACATCTTCAGCGGCTGCAACGTCGAGACGGTCACGCTGCAGCAGTCCATGCACGCCGAGCGGACGGCGGTCGCAGCCATGGTCGCTGGGGGAGGCCGACGAATCCTCGCGGTGACAGTGGTCGGACCCTACTCCGGCGTGCCTTGTGCCGAGTGCAGGCAAGTCATCTGGGAGTTCTGCGGGGGCGACCCCGAAGTCGTCGTCATCAGTGCCCCTCTCGATGAGCCCATCGAACTCTTGACCATCGGAAGCATCTACCCGCGGCCATACGGCCCCGAAACCAAAGGAATCAACCCCCGTGACTACTGAATCCAAGAACCTGACTCGCCTGGACTGGGTCATCCGCAACACCCGCCTTCTCGGGGCCATCGGCGACGAGTACGACGAGACGCAGCCCTTTGCCGGCATGCGCATCGCGACGGGTATCCACCTCGAACCGAAAACTGCCTCGCTGCTGCTGACCCTGCGTCGCGGCGGTGCGACAGTGACAGCGACCGGCAACCTGAACTCCACTCAGACCGAGACGACCGATTTCCTGTCGGCCAACGGCGTCACCATCGTGGGGCATCAGACGCAGGATGCGGACGTGCACCGTGGCTTCATTCGCGAACTAGTCGCCGGGCGACCCGATCTGATCCTCGACAATGGAGGCGAGCTCTTCAGCGCCTACCTGGAGACGCCGTACACAGGCCTTCTCGGCGGCACCGAAGAGACCACATCGGGCCGGATGCGTCTGATGCCGCTGCGTGATCAGCTCCAGCTCCCGATCTACGTCATCAACGACAGCCCGATCAAGCAGTTCGCCGAGAACCTCCATGCGGTGGGTCAGAGCGTCTTCGAGTCGTTCATGCGGATCACCAACCTCTCCACCAACGGCAAGCGCGTGACAGTCTTCGGGTACGGCGCCTGCGGACAGGGCGTGGCCGCGAACTTCCGTGCGGCCAACTCCCTCGTGACGGTGGTCGAGAGTGATCCCGTGCGTCGGCTCCAGGCTCTGTTGGACGGCTTCATCATCACCGACCGGGCAGAGGCAATCTCATCGGCCGATGCGATCGTGACGGTCACGGGTGCGCCTTCGATCGTCACCGCGGCTGATCTGCCGCTGTTCCGCGACGGAGTCATACTCTCGAACGCGGGCCACTTCCCGCGGGAGATCACCCCGGAGATCGAGACGTCGCCCGAGGTCGTCGGCGTCGAGACGTTCGACTCGGGAATGTCGGGGTTGCATCTCACCGACGGGCGCATCGTGAACCTCATCAACCACGGACACATGATGAACCTCTCGGGTCAGCGCCCCTTGGGCAACTCGATCGAGTCGATGGACATCGGTTTCGCGCTGCAGGCCCGCTCGCTGGAGTACATCGCGACCGGCTCGGGGCGCCCGACCGACAGTCTCGTGCCCGTGCCCCGTTCCATCGATGCGAGCGTGGCCAACGCGTTCGTGGCGCTTCGCACCGGCGCGGCGCCCGTCGAAGGAAAAGCCGAAGCCCTCACGATCGCCGGCTGACCCGGATGCCTGTGGTCATGCATCCGGGTGCGGGCGCACCGGTGGTCGTCGGGAGCGTTAACGTCGATCGAGTCACTCGAGTCGACAGATTTCCTTCGCCGGGAGAGACGATTATCGGCAGGGGCCCCACGGTCTTCGTCGGCGGGAAGGGTGCGAACCAGGCGGCCGCGATCGCTCAACTGATCGGTCGATGCACGTTTGTCGGTGCGATCGGAGACGACGCTGACGGCGCCCACGTGGTTCGGCAGCTCAAGTCAAAGGGTGTCGATACGGCGCACCTGAGAACCGACCGGCTGCTGCCTACGGGAAGTGCCAATATCACCGTGGACAGCAGCGGCGAGAACACGATCGTCATCCATCCTGGCGCCAACGCATCCGCGGTTCCATCCGGGCTCGCTGTGCCTGTGTCGTCGGTACTCGTGGTCTCCTTGGAGATCGGAGTCGAGGCGGCGCTGCGCGCAATTCGCGACGTGGCAGCGACGATCATCCTCAATGCTTCGCCCGCGCAACCCTTGCCCGCCGAGCTACTGGACCGGTCGGATGTGGTCATCGTGAACGAGACAGAACTCGCACTGATGCCCGAGGTGGCGCGGGCGGCCGCGCTCATCACCACCCTGGGTCCCCGTGGAGCCGACATCTCGCGGAACGGCACCGTTGTGGCCAACGTCGCCGCTCCGGTGCCGGCACGAATCGGCAATAGCGTCGGAGCGGGTGATGCATTCTGTGGTGCGGTTGCCGCGGCACTTACGGCGGGCATAGACCTCGTCTCTGCGGCGAGTCTCGCCTGCGCCGTCGGGTCCGCAGCGGTGGAGCAAGAAGACCCTCAGGCGATCCTCGAACCACTCTGGCACTATGCCGACGGCACGCTCGACCGCTCGGCCCCGGAAGAAACCCTGAACCTGAATCTGAACGCACGGAATGTGAACTGAATGGTCGCGGCGGCACCCAACACAACGCCGGTCTACTTCGACTGCGATACCGGGGTCGACGACAGTCTCGCTCTGGCCTACCTGCTCAGAACCGACGACGTGAGCATCGTCGGGATCGGAACTGTCAGCGGGAACGTGGCGGCGGCGGATGCTGCCACCAACACACTCCGGCTACTGGCTTTGGCCGGAGAGACTAATGTCCCGGTCGCGGTGGGCGCGCATCATCCGCTCACCGGCTCGTTCGGCGGTGGCGTTCCGCACGTGCATGGCGGGAACGGCATCGGGAACGTCGACCTGCCGCCCTCCGCGCGGGAGCCGATCTCGACCACCGCGGCCGGACTCCTAATCGAGCTGTCGAAGGAATTCGCGGGTTCGCTCGACATCATCGCTGTCGGGCCGCTCACCAATCTGGCGCTCGCGTTGCGAGAAGACCCGCTCCTGGTCGACAGAGTCCGGAGCGTCACGGTCATGGGAGGCGCCGCTCGTGTGCCGGGCAACATCTCTGCGGTCGCCGAGGCCAACATCGGTGCCGATCCCGAAGCTGCCGAACAAGTCATCAACGCCGGCTGGGACGTGACGCTGGTGCCGCTCGACGTGACGCTGGAAGACAAGTTTCTCGAGGGGGACCGCCAGTCGCTGCTCCACTCCGGAGACCCCTTCATCAGCGCGCTCGGCAGAATCCTGGACTTCTACTTCGACTTCCACGTGCCGATCTACGGTCACCGTGCGAGCGCGCTGCACGACGCGTTGGCAGCGGCGATCGCCACAGGCGGCATCGAAGCGACCAACTGCCCGGCGGTTCCAATAACTGTTGACACGAGCAACGGCCCAGGTCGCGGCCAGACGATCTGTGATCTTCGCGGCCAGCGATTCGGCCCGCTCGACGAGCCCGGCTCGCGCACTCGCGTCGTCTTGAGCACAAGTGGGCCATTCGCTCCGAGACTCTTGCGACGTCTTGGGGTGGGAACCTACACCTCTTGAGGACCGGCAGTGCAAATGACCCAAAGCCCAAAAGGCGTTGCGGACTCGCTCAGACATGCGCTGATCGAGCTGTGCGCACTGCTCCAGCACCCAGATGTCGGCGTGTGTGATCGTCGCATAGCCGCAGAAGGGCCGGGTTCTGCGACGCGACGGAAGTCGCGCAGCAGAACCCGACCCTAACCGAATGTCAGACTGAATCAGTCGGGCACGTTGTCACGGAACGCGACACCGGTCGAGCGCAGGGTGTTCACCTGCGACTGCACTTGAGACGGTGAAAGCGTCTCCCCTTCGGCGAAGTACACCCAGTCGACGAGCTGCTCGTAGCCGCGCGCCTGCGAGGTCGGCAGCACACCGTCGTTGATCAGCCAGTGGTTGAAGTCGATCGTCTGGTCGCTCTTCGGAAGGTTGGGTGCGTGGTGACGTCCGACCTCGACCCCGTCGATGTAGTAGACCGCCGAGGTGGCGTCGAGCGTAACCACGAGGTCATGCCAACCCGCGTAGCTGCGCGTCATCATGTCGTAGTCCTTCAACGCATCCCACGGCTCCGGACGGTAGGTCTCCCAGCTTGTGACGTAGAACGCCTGAGGTGCAGCCCACCCGCCGTTCGGCAGATACTCGAAGTCGAGCTCTCCGTACTCCGGGTCGTAGTCGTAACGCAGCGGGGTGATCGAGAAGAACGCCTGCACGACATGGTCACCGTCCGGTCCGTACATCGGCGCGTCGGAGAACTTCACCCGTGCGCCGTACGTTCCTTCCCGGAACTTCCGGTCGGCCGTCGTGATCTGAGCCTGCACGGTGTTCGCCGCCTGCCCCGAAGACGTGACATCCAGCTTGAGCACGCGCTGACCATCGCGATCTTGGAACGAGATGTTGTTCGGGCTCCAGCTCACGCCATCAAGGCCCGGCCCGCCGCCACCGGTTCGAAGCACCCAGCGATCATTGGTGAGCTGCGGATCATTCCTGCTCGAGTACGAGAAGTCGTCGAACATCACCGCGGACGGTTGAGGGTTCGGATTTCCGCCCCCGCCTCCGCACGCGCCGATGTCCTGCCAATGCGCCCCCGAGGTTCCAGGGACGACAGCTTCGCTGTACAGGGCGGCCTGGTAGTTGCGTTGCCCGTGGGTGACCTTCGTGTTCGCGTTGTACTGCACGTAGGCGGTCCACGGTGTGAAGCAGCCGGCGGGGATCACCGGAGCAGGGCTGCAGGCACCAAGGTTCTTCCACGGGAGTTGACCGGTTGGCGTAAGGCCTTGGCTCCACCATGCCGCCTCATAGTTCTTGCCGCCGTGCGAAACGTCCGCGCCGGCGGTGTACGCAAGAGAGCTCTCCCACGCTGGGCTGCATGGTGCTGCGGCCGCGCTTGCAGTCGCAGTCAATGGGATGGCTCCGAGCCCGAGGAGTAGAGCTGAAGCTATCGCCAGAAGCCGCGACTTCCAACGTTGAGTAGAACGGGGCGATGAAGTTGATTCTCGATGCACTTTCTTGCCTCTCCCTTGAAGTTGTTCCGAAGTGATCTCACTGACGGACAGAGCGCCCGCGAGGGCGAACTCATCAATGAGTCAGAGCACCGCCGATGACTCCAATACATCGAGGGGAATCTCTGGTACAGCGCCCTCGGGATGACACTAAGGGGATTTTGAGTAAACCGCAAAGACTCTTTCCGAGATTCTCGAGATCGGTTTGATGGCTTCGCCGGTGACGTCCGTCTAGGCTGCCGAAATTTGGACCCAGCTGACTTGTACGGCGCGTGAGATTGCTCATTCAGGGAGTGCCACCGTGGTGGTTTCAGCATCTCGAACCAGCTCGCTGCCGGCACGCATCCGCCCAATAATGCCCAAGTGCGCTCCGCTTCGATCGCCCCGCTGGGGTCTGACTTGCGCTGCCATATGCCACGATCCATCTCGATGTGTCGGCACTCGCCGTGCAGCTCAAACGCACGCTTCCACGCTGACACACCAAACATGTGCGCCCGAAGAAGCCGCCCAAATCTCCGCGAAAGAGTCTTTTCGATGCAGGTCGCCGGATTGTGCAATAGGTAGTTGCACCAATGCGTCATTGCGGCTTGCGTACTGGTGAAGCGATACGCCGGTACGAGCACGCAACCAACACGATCGCCGAAACCTGCACGGCGAGCAACATCGCTGAGAACAAGACGCCCGGAGCGAATACGCCAAGCGGCGAGAAATACAGCCCCGCCTGCGACAGTTGCGACCAAATCCCGAGCAACATCAGCGCCGGCATGCATCCCAGCCACCAGCGAACCCGGTACCCGGCGATCCAGCCTGCGGCGGTGAACCCCGAGATGATCCCAAGGAACCAAATGCTCGCCCCTGCCATTCCGTGCACCGCTGGGTCGTACCTGTCGTATTGGGACAACGCCGCAAGCGCCAAGCCGCCCCCGAATGCCAACACCGAGAGCAACAGAAGGATGACCGCAGCAGCACGGTGAGTGGCAGGGACTCGGTCCCAGCTGCGTGTTCTGGGCGTATCGGTTTGTTCTGCGCGCAGCGCACGTGTCACTCGGAGTGCTTCACGCCGACGCTGCGACCGATTCGAAAGCGCCACCGCGACGGACATCATCACCGCCAGAAACATGGCAAGTGACCAGGTAGCCATGAATGCCTCGCTCACCGAGACACCCAGGATCGTGAACGGCAACGCGATCGCAAGCAACGCATACACTCCCAGCCACATGCCTCGGAGCCGGTGCCGACGGTCACTGCCGGCCAGCAGCCGGTTGCCGCTTTCCTGTCCGATCGCCCGCCAGCGATCAGATGCAGATCGAAGACCGAGATGCTGCAGTACGAGCGCGGCCAGCTCGAGGCGTAGCACACTTCCACGCTTGAAGTACTGCGACGATCCGTGATCGAGCAACGCGTGCCCGCTGCCTGGCACTACTCGATACCGTGCGCGGTCGGGCAGCTCGGGGAACATCATGCGCCCGACCACGTCATGGCCGGTACTCCACTCCTGCCAGGTGAATCGCTTCCCGCCGATGTCGGCGATCGGCCTGATTTCCTCCTGGCCTCGAGTCCGGAACCACATCCCCCACCACGTGAGCGCGACACCTGCCGCGACGAGCAGAATGCCCGGCACTGAGGCGAGTAACGACGAGGCAACACCCGAGAATGTCGCGAGCTCGCCGAACTGCGCGCTCGTCCAGATTGTGGGCAGCGACCACGGAACAATCAATCCAGCGAATGCCGCCTGCATCCACGCGGTCAGAATCGGGACGCTCAGCACCAGCCCAGGCGAGCCCAACCACAAGAGTCCTGCCCAGATCAATGCTGCTGCCACCAACCCCGCGAAAACTGGCACAGCCAACCGCGGCGCCTGGAGACCCACGAGTGCGGTGATTGGCTTCAGTCCTGAGC
The DNA here is from genome assembly GCF_000421565.1 of Agromyces subbeticus DSM 16689. Taxonomy (GTDB): domain Bacteria; phylum Actinomycetota; class Actinomycetes; order Actinomycetales; family Microbacteriaceae; genus Agromyces; species Agromyces subbeticus. Next base: position 208,794 of record NZ_ATXG01000001.1, read on the forward strand.
CCACAGCGACGAGACGTTGAACCTTCGACGTCTTCTGCCCGCCGCCGCGGGCGAGCAGGTCATGGGCGAGATATCCGCCCTGCGAGTGGGCTACGATTGTCACCCCCGGCGCCAGCTGAGCTGCACGGTCAATCGACGCTGCAAGCACAGAGCGAATCGTCTCCCGCAGCACCGGGTCAGTGACGACCAAGCGCACATAGTTCGGAAGGTTGGAAGGGACCCATACAAGCCAAGCCGCCGCGGCGCCCACCAGCGCTACCAAGAGCGCAGCCGGCACCCACCAAGCGGTCCAATCGGCAAGCAGCCCCAACGCCCAACCGAGTCCCGTGATCGCGAGGATGATCACGCCGAGGCGCCACAACAATCCCGATGCCACGGCAGTTGTCGACCACAAATACCGGATCCACTCACGCCAAGACTTGGGATCGTACGAAATCAGCTCATGCGCACGCTGCTCTCTTTGCCCCGGGGCAAGCAGCAGCGGCAGCAGGAGCAGGAGCGTGCGAAACGCCCACCACAGCGGTGCGACCGACGGCGGCGACGACGCCCGGCTCACCTGCCCTGCCCACCACGACTCCAGCAGCAACACCCGCTTCGGTTCCTCGCCAGCAACCGAAAAGACGATCTCGGCTGCAGCGCCGGGCTCGTCGGGAAGCGATGCCCACTGCACCTGCTCCGGCCCGTAGACCTCACGAAGAGTCTCATATACAGGCCGACCCATGCCGTGCAATGTGGAAGCACGTTTGTGATTGCCGATTCCGTGCACAAACAGAAACGCGTGCTCATACCGCAGCGCGTGCGGCTCTTCGCGACTACGAGACACTCCCTGCTTGTGCTTCCGCGGGCGTCTACCCACCCTCGCCCACCCGCTTCGCGAGCAGCTTAGCCCCGGCCTGAACTCGACCAGCGCCGAACGGTTCCGCGATGAGGGTGCTCTTTGCGTGGCGCTCGGCACGCACAACGTGGTTCATCGTGACAGCCGCATGATGAGACCTTTGACAGGCAGGCGGCGCGTATCGAGCCACCACGCTGCATCGGTGACTTCACGCGCGGGAGTGAGCACCTCAAGTTCGAACTGACGCCCGTCGGATGGATAGCCCCCGCGAATCGCTCGAATACGCTGAAGACGGATCGTGGTTGCGGCCGCGATCTGCCGACTCGACCCGACGAGCAAGGGCAGGCGAAGAGACGCCGACTCATCGACGAGTTCAATGAGCGCATGCTCGAGAGTGGGATAGCCACCGTGAGTCACCTCATCGCCGGGAAGACTGTATCCCCATCGCTTGGAGCCTTCGTCATCGAGCACGCGCAGATCGCCGTGGCGACGATGATCGCCCATCACGTGCCAGCAGTCCTCGACCCGCCGATCTGGATGGACCACATAATTGCGCGCGCAACGCGAGAAATTGAACGGTTTGCGTTCGAGGTTCAAGGACATGCCTGCACGATAGATCGCGCCACGGACATCGATCATGCCGAAGGTCGCCCCAGCCTGACCACACATCGTGGCCACACTCGCCGAAGCTCTGGAAAGGATGTATGAGACAACCGAGCCAGGATCGGCGGGACTACCTTGGAAAAGTCCCTGACCAGAGCCGGATCATTGGCAATCTCATATGAGAACGGACACCGCCGGCTGCGTGACGGCCCCTTCGCGCCATCCGAATCGGGCGTGCCATCGCCGGAGCGGGCCGGGCGCCCACCAGTTCGCCGGGCCCGCCAACCGCATGAACGCGGGCAGGAGGATCCCCCTGATGATCGTGGCGTCGACGAGCACCGCCAGCGCCATTCCGATGCCCAGCTGTTGAAGGAACACCACCTCGCTGGTGGCGTAGACCGCGAACGACGCTGCCAGGATGAGGGCTGCTGCGCTCACGAGCGGTGCCGATTGTGCGATGCCGCGCGGCACCGAGCCGACGACATCGCCGGTGCGATCGAAGTCCTCCTTGATGCGGGAGAGGAGGAAGACCTCGTAGTCCATCGAGAGGCCGTACGCGATGCAGAACATGAGCAGCGGGATGCTCGGCTCGATCGTCCCGGTCGGAGTGAAGCCCAAGAGAGGCGCCAGCCCGCCATTCTGGAAGCCCCACACGAGCACGCCGAACATGACTGAGAGGGAGAGCAGGTTGAGGATGGACGCCTTGATGGGGGCGACCACGCTGCCCGTCATGAGGAAGAGCACGATGAACGTCACGAGCAGGATGAGTCCTCCGACGAGCGGCAGCCGCTCCACCACGCCCGCCCGGTAGTCCGCGAGCTCGGCGGGATACCCGCCGACCGAGGCATCCAGTGAACGGACCTCGGCGCGCACCTCCTCCACGAGTCCGACGGAGTCGGCAGCGAGCCGCTCCGTCGTCGGAAGCACTGCCAGCCAGGTGTCGTTCCCGTTACGGAAGCGGTCGGGGCCGAAGGGTCCAGCTTCTCCCACATGTTCACCGTTCTCGAACGCTCCGGCAACAGTCCACCCGCTGCACTCCGTCGATGCGGGAGAGCGTCATCGCTTGCTCCGCCACCTCGCGGTCGGTGATGCCGTCGGCCACCACGTAAAGCGCATCCGCATCCTCAGCGGCGAACTCGGCGCGCACCGTGTCGTACATCGAGCGAACGGGCTGGCTCGACGGCAGCAGGCGATCGTCGGGAGCGCCGAAGTTCGTTCCGAGCGCCGGCGCGCCGAGGAGGAGCAGCACGGCGAGGCCGGCCGCACCGGCGATCAGCGGTCGGCGCATCACGTGGGCGGCAACCCGGTACCAGCGGCTGCGCTCATCGACGGGGCGCTCGGGCGTGCGGCGGGCCGCGCCGGTGCCGAGGATCCGAAGGGCCGCCGGGAGCACGACGACCGATCCGAGGATCGCGGTGGCGACCACTGCGATGCCGGCGTAGGCGAACGAGGAGAGGAAGGGGAAGGGGAATACGAAGAGCACCGCGAGGGATGCCGCGACCGTGACGCCGCTGAATGCGATGGTTCGGCCGGCGGTGCGAACGGCGACCTGCACGGCCTCGGCGACGCCGCGTCCGGCAGTCAGTTCCTCCCGGAAGCGGTAGCTCATGAAGAGGCCGTAGTCGACTCCGAGCCCGATCCCCATGACGAGTGCGATGTTCGAGGCGAAGGTCGAGACATCCGTGAACGCGCTGACCGCCCGCAGGATCGCGAGGGTTCCGACCACCGAGAAGAGCCCGACCCCGAGCGTGAGGAGGGCCAGACGGAACCGTCGGTAGACCGCCCACAACAGCACGAGCACGAGCGGAAGGATGATGAGTTCCGCGCGCACGAAGTCGGTTCGCGCCTGCTCGGCGACGGCCCGGAAGACCTGGTCGCCGCCGCCGAGCTGCACGTGGACGGCCGGGGAGTCGATGGCCTCCACGATGTCGGACTCGATGCCGGGCAAGACGTCGCCGCGCACGTGATCGGCATCGCCCGGGACCCAGGCGAGCACGAGTGCGTGGCGCAGATCATCGCTCGCGAGCGAGTCGGGTGCGAGTTCGGACCAGTAGGACCACGCGTCTCCGACTCCCGGGTAGTTCGAGAGCTCGTCGGTCACCTGCTCGCCGATGCGGGTCGACTCGGCGTCGTTCACCGTTCCCTGTCGTGCGCTGATGAGAATGGCCACGTTAGGACTGCTCGTACCGAAGCGCGCACCCAGATCCTCTCTCGCCGCGACGGATTCCGATCCGGGCGCCTCGTAGCGATTGAGGGAGAGCGACTCCATCGCCCCCGCTGCGAGCGCGCCGAGCACGAGGAGGAGTACCGCCGATGCGGTGATGACGCGACGGGGAAAGCGGGTGACGAGACGAGCCAGCACGTGGGCACCTCACTAGAGTGTTTACGAGCAACTATTCGTGTTCCGTTGCATAATACGAGCGATTACTCGTGTTTGTCCACTCAGAACGAAGGGGCATGCCTGTGGCGGCCATCAATCCCGCACCGAAGCGGCAGGCGCGAGGAGAGGCGCGCATCGACCAGATCCTGCTGGCCGCTGCGAAGTCCTTCGGCGAGCAGGGGTACGAAGCGACGACGACGAACGGGATCGCCGCCAGGGCGGGGATCTCGCCGGGATCGTTGTACCAGTTCTTCACGAACAAGGACGACATCGCACACGCCCTCGCGACTCGGTACATGGAGCAGCTGAGCGACGTGCAGGCGGAGTCGTTCACCGTCCCCGAAGGCGTCGCTCTCGATCAGGTCGTCTCATCCGCCGTTGGGTCGATCGTCGACTTCAATCTGGCTCATCCGGGCTTCAAGGCGCTCTTCGCTCGGCCGGACATGCCCGAGTCGATGCGCGCGGCGGCGGCACCCGTCAACGAGCGCCTCCAGGAGCGGGTCCGGGACATGGTCGCCGCGCTCATTCCCGCTCTCGACGATCAGCGGCTGGATGTCACCGTCGTCGTCGTGCTCCATACCGTCAAGGGTCTGCTTCCGCCGATCGTGGCCGCGACCGAGTCAATGCGGTCGACCCTCGTCGGTGAATTGGAGCACTCCCTGACGGCCTACCTCCGATCGGTGGCGGCTACCGCGGGCTCGGCGTAGCAGGCGGTCGTCCACCCAGCCTCAGTACAGGTCGGGCGAGGGCGTCGACGCCTGGCGGATCGACACGTCGGCGTGACGGTCGAAGCGGTAGCCGACGCCGCGCACGGTGCGCACGATGTCCTGGTAGTGCGCGAGCTTGGAGCGCAGGCGACGCACGTGCACGTCGATCGTGCGCTCGCTCGGAGCCTCGTCGTCGGCATCCCACAGGTTGTCGATGAGCTCGTGGCGATCGATGGTGCGGCCCTCGCGCAGCACGAGGAACTGCAGCAGCTCGAACTCCTTGTAGGTGAGGCCCGCGGCCTCACCGTCGAGCAGCACTCGCTTGCGCGAGATGTCGATGATGACGCCGTTGGGGTGACGGTCGGCGTCGTCGCGGGTGCCGGCGCCCTCGCGCTGCTTGGCGAGCGCGGCCGGATCCTGCAGGGCGAGACGTACGACATCGACGTCGCGGCCGCCGGCGCCCTCGGGTGCCAGTGCCACGGCGGCGTAGGTCTCCGCCGAAGGAGCGACCTCGGCGGTGAGTGCGCGGAGTGCCTCGACGATGCGGTGCAGGGTCGTGCCGTCGGCGAGGGCCTTGGCCTCGTCGATGCCGACGTAGAGCACGAAGCCGCGCGCTTCGGTGCCCTCGGGCACCGCGCGAACCCGCGGAGCGCGGAGTTCGGCGTCGGCTGCCGTCTCAGTCGTCGGGGTGGCAGCGCGAGATGCGGCAGTGGGCACGGAGCGGAGCGGTGCGGCCGACGTCACGCGTGACGGAGCCGAAGGGGCGGCGGGCAGCGACGGTGCGGTGCGGGCCTGAACGGTGCGAACGGGAGCGGTTGCGAGTGCGAGAGACATGACGGGAATCCTTGTGTGGAGGGTGCAGCGACAGACCCCGGAAGCGGGGTTGGAGCGAATGGCCGATTCGGCCGGGAGAACCCCCGCGAGGCGGCGGGTTCAGAGGAGTCGGTGCCGATCGGGATGCGGATCGGCTGCGGGACTCGGCGGTCGGGTCGCGGTCAGCGGCACATTCGACAACACATGGGTGCACGTGCCGGCATCATCATGCCGGTCGTCCTGAGAGCGCCGGGGGCGGTCAGGTTGCGTGCGGTGTCAGTCATGAGCGCCAGTCAAACCGATACCCGAGCGTGTGTCAATTCATGACCATTGCGTGACGGGGTGTGACCTCGCATGAGGTGCTCGTTGCGATGCGGCATCCGGCAGGATCAGTCAGTGCGAGAGAGTGGATGCAAGATTCTGCGATGAAACGATGGATACAAGAATCTTCCGCGCTTGATTCGCGCTGCGGCGTGTCGGGGCTCGAAGATCCTTCGGTCGCGGATGTCGCGGCAGCGCTTATACCGTGCCGTAGAGGCGGTCGCCGGCGTCGCCGAGACCGGGCACGATGTAGCCGAGCTCGTTGAGTCGTTCGTCGACGGCGCCGAGCACGACGGTCACTTCTCCGCGACCCTGCATCGCCTGCTCGACCGCGGCGAGCCCCTCGGGCGCTGCGAGGATGCAGATCGCCGTGACATCCGTGGCCCCGCGCTTCAGCAGGAACTCGATCGCGGCGATGAGCGAGCCGCCCGTCGCGAGCATCGGGTCGAGCACGAAGCACTGCCGGTCGCTGAGGTCGTCGGGCAGGCGCTCGGCGTAGGTGGTCGGTTCGAGCGTCTCTTCATTGCGCGCCATACCGAGGAAGCCGACCTCGGCCGTGGGCACGAGCTTCGTCATGCCCTCGAGCATGCCGAGCCCGGCGCGGAGGATCGGCACGATGAGCGGCTTGGGGTCGGCGATGCGCACGCCCGTCGTCGGCGCCACCGGGGTGACGATGTCGACCGGCTCGACGCGCACGCCGCGGGTGCCCTCGTACGCGAGCAGGGTCATCAGCTCTTCGACCAGCGAGCGGAACACCGGTGACGGGGTCTTCTCGTCGCGGAGCACCGTCAGCTTGTGGGTGATGAGCGGGTGATCGGCAACGTGGACTCGCATGGGCTCGAGTCTACTGAGCGGCAGGGCCGGCGTCAGCGCCAGAAGACCGCCACGGCGACGTTCGCGATGGCGACGATGCCGGCGCCCCAGAGCACCGCGCGCAGCGGGGCGTCCGTGCGCTCGGCGCGCTTGATGGCGCGGCCGCGAACCATGCCGACGATCGCGAGGACGAGCACGACGAGTGCGAGCGCGAGTTTCACCACGGCCTTCGCGCGATCGATCTCGGTGCCGCCGATCTCGTTCACCGCGATCAGGGCGACGCCGGTGACGAGCTGCACGATCGACCCGACCAGCACGGGCGAGAAGTCGAAGCCCGAGCGCCGTGGCATCTGCAGGATGTAGGCGCCGATGATGGCGGCGAGCCCGACGAAGTGCACGACGAGCAGCACGAGGCGGGTGAGTTCGAGGGGGTCCATGTGCGATCTCCTGGGTGTTCGATGAGCCGGCGGCAAGCTGGCTCAAGGGGTTAGTAAGTGTTTACTCACCCCGATGCTACGATATCTGGAGACGGCTGTACAGGAGGCCCATGTCGACGCGAGACCGCATCCTCGATGCCGCCGCCCGAGTGATGACCGAGCGCGGCATCGCGGCCACCACGACGCGCGCGATCGCTGCCGCCGCCTCGTGCTCGGAGGCACTGCTGTACAAGCACTTCGCCGACAAGCAGCAGATCTTCCTCGCGGTGCTGCTCGAACGTATGCCGGGCGTCGGTGCAGCCGATGACCGTGCGACCGGGGTGCCGGTGGCAGGTGCGGCGGAGGTCACGACCGATGCCGAGCGACTCACCGAGCTGACCCGGCGCCTCTTCGACTTCTTCGTGCGCTCGTTCCCGATCTCGGTCTCGATCTTCGGCAGTCCTGAGCTGCTCGCCGAGCACCGCGACGCGATCCGCGCGCACGGCTACGGGCCCGAGGGCGCCATCGCGTTGGCGGCGGGTCAGCTTCGGCGCGACCAGCGATCAGGCGCATTCGCCGGGGGTGGTGACCTCGAGGCCGTCGCGTCGGTGCTCGTGGGCTTCGCGTTCCACCAGGCGTTCCTGGCGACCTTCGACGGACGCGACTCGCTGCCCGCCGAGGCCGTACAACGCGCCGTCGCCACCGTGCTGCCTGCGCTCGAGGCGGGTGACCGTGCCTGAGCTGTCACTGCACAGGGAATGGATGCGCCTCGCGCTCGCCGAAGCCGCGCAAGCGCCGGCGACCCGCGACGTGCCGGTCGGCGCCGTCGTCGTCGACGCGAACGGAACGGTCATCGCGTCGCGGCGCAACGAGCGCGAGCTCATCGGCGATCCCACGGCGCACGCCGAGCTGCTCGCGCTCCGTTCAGCGGCCGAGGTCACGGGCGACTGGCGCCTGACCGAGTGCACGCTCGTGGTCACGCTCGAGCCGTGCGTCATGTGCGCTGGGGCGATCCTCGCGGCGCGCGTTCCGACCGTCGTGTTCGGCGCGTGGGATGAGAAGGCCGGCGCCGCGGGTTCGCTCTACGACGTGCTGCGCGACCGCCGGCTCAACCACCGGGTCGAGGTGTTCGCGGGCGTCGAGGCGGATGCCGCGGCGCAGCTGCTGCTCGAGTTCTTCGACGACCCGCTGCGCCGCCCGTGAGGCTCGCACCCGGCTCAGAACCGGCTCGGGTCTGAGATCTCGCGCTGGAGTACCCGATGTGCGCCGGAGTACCTAGGCGCGCGTCACATCGGGTGCTCAGGCGCACATCGGGTACTCCAGCGGCGGCAGGAGAACAGGGGAGAGCGAGCGAGCGATCAGGCGATCGCGCGCTCGGCGCGAGCGGCGAGGCCGTCGAGGTACTCGCCGAGCAGGGCAGCGGATGCCGCTTGCGCACGCGGCCCGAACGACGCGCGCTCGGCGCGCAGCTGCTCGCGGCTGAGCCCGTAGTCGGGCAGCTCGTCACCCCACTCGCGCAGCCAGTCCTCATGGATCTCGTCGGTCACCTCGGGGTGGAACTGCACCGCGAGCAGCCAGTCGCCGCGCGCGAACGCCTGGTTCTCGTAGGCACCCGAGGACGCCAGTCGTTCGACGCCCGCCGGCAACTCGAAGGTGTCGCCGTGCCACTGCACGGTGGGCACCTCGGCGAAGTGCCGCACGGGCGAGCCGGCACCGACCTCGGTCGGCTCGACCGTCAGCCAGCCGACCTCTTTGCGCGGGCCGGCGAACACCTCGGCGCCGAGCGAGCTCGCGAGCAGTTGTGCGCCGAGGCAGACGCCGAAGACTGGGGCCTCGGCGGCGATGCGTTCGCGCAGCAGCTCGATCTCGTCGGCGAGGTACGGATAGCGGTCGGTCTCGTAGGCGCCCTCGTCGCCGCCGAGCACCACGACGAGGTCGGGAGCGAGGGCATCGAGCGCTGCGATATCCGTGGTCGGGGCGTCGACCGTGACGATCTCGTAGCCGTGCGCCTCGAGTGTCGGCCCGAGGTTGCCGAGGCCGATCGCCGAGTCGTGCCGCAGCACAAGCGCGGTGCGTGGGCGAGCGGTCACTCGAGGCCCTTGATGACGATCGCGTCGGTGGGCGGGGCCGCCTGGTTCGGCTCGAAGTAGACGTCGGGTTCGACGTAGATGACGCGTGCGGCCGGCACCGCCTCGCGGATGCGGTGCTCGATGGCGTTCGTCGCCGCCGACACCTCGAGCAGGCGCTGGTCGGCCGTGAAGCCGATCTTCGCCGCGACGAGCAGCTCGTCGGGGCCGAGGTAGAGGGTCTTCATGTGGATGATGCGCTCGGCCTCGGGGCCGGCGAGGATCGCCTGCTCGATGCGCGTCACGTCGTCGTCGTTGGCACCCTCGCCCACGAGCAGCGACTTCGTCTCGATGCCGAGCACGATCGCGACCACGATGAGCAGCGTGCCGATGAAGAGTGTGCCGATGGCGTCGAAGAGCGGGTTGCCGGTGATGATCGTGAGGCCCACGCCGATGAACGCGAAGACGAGGCCGAGCAGCGCCGCGATGTCTTCGAGCAGCACGACCGGCAGCTCGGGGGCCTTCGCCCGGCGCACGAACTGCACCCAGCTGAGCTTGCCGCGCACGTGGTTCGACTCCCTGACCGCGGTGCGCAGCGAGAAGGACTCGAGCACGATCGCGATCGACAGTACGAGGATCGGCAGCCACGGCACGTCGAGCTCGTGCGGGTGCTGCAGCTTGTCGATGCCCTCGTAGATCGAGAAGACGCCACCGACCGAGAACAGGATGATCGAGACGACGAAGGCGTAGACGTATCGCTCGCGGCCGTAGCCGAACGGGTGCTCCTTGTCGGCTGCTCGCTTCGCCTGGCGGCCGCCGAAGATGAGCAGCAGCTGGTTTCCGGCATCGGCGACCGAGTGCACGGCCTCGGCCAGCATCGACGAGGAGCCGGAGAAGGCCCACGCGATGAACTTGGTGATCGCGATGCCGGTGTTCGCGAGGAAGGCCGCGATGATTGCTTTGTTGCCGCCCGATGCGCTCATGCAGCAATCCTAAAGGGGCTTCAGCGCGCACGACACGTGCGTCGGGGCACAGCAATCGAGCCCGAACCTAGGATGGTCGCATGAGTGCCGACGCCCCCGTCCGACTGCCCGCGATCGCCTTTCTCGGGGCAGGTTCGATGGCCAGGGCGGTGCTCACCGGCCTGCTGCAGCCCGGCATCGCGATCGACGGCGGCATCCGCGCCACGAATCGCAGCGAAGCGAAGGCGGCCGAGCTCGCCGAACTGCCAGGGGTCACTTCCTACGCCACGGAGACGGATGCCGCGGCCAACCGCATCGCCGTCGCCGGCGCGAAGCTCGTGGTGGTTGCGGTCAAGCCCGCGATGGTGCCCGCCCTGCTCGAGGAGATCGCCGACGCCCTCGAACCCGGCGCGGTCGTCGTGAGCGTCGCGGCCGGCGTCACCGTGGCGACCTTCGAGTCACTGCTGCCGGAGTCGGTCGCGGTGATCCGCTCGATGCCCAATACCCCGGCGGTCGTCGGTCGAGCCGTCACCGGCGTCTCGGCGGGTACCCGATCGAGCGAGTCGGATCTCGCGCTCGCGGTGTCGCTCTTCGAGACGGTCGGCGAGGTGCTCGTCGTGCCCGAGGAGCAGATCGACGCGCTCTCGACGATCTCGGGATCGGGCCCGGCCTACGTCTTCTTCCTGATCGAGCAGCTCACCGCGGCCGCCGTCGACAAGGGCTTCACACCCGAGCAGGCCGCGGTCATGGTCGAGGGCACGTTCCGCGGCGCGAGCGAGCTGCTCGCGGCATCCGATGCCGGGCCTGCCGAGCTGCGCCGCCGGGTCACGAGCCCGAAGGGCACCACCGAGCGCGCGATCGTGGTGCTCGAACAGGCGTCGCTGAAGTCGGTCTTCGACCGCGCGACCGACGCGGCGCTCGCCCGTGCTCGCGAGCTCGCGGCCGGGGCATGAAGCCGGGCATGAGTCGCGACATGAACCCGGGCGCCGTCGAGCGCGCGCCGCTCGCCCTCGACGGCGAGCCCCGGTTCGCCTGGCGCGGCGTGATGCTCGATGTCGCGCGTCGCTTCCGGCCGATCCCCGAGCTCGAACGATTCGTCGACCTGCTCGCCGCCCACGGCGTCAACGTGCTGCAGCTGCACCTCACCGATGATCAGGGGTGGCGGTTCGAGGTGCGCGCCTACCCGCGGCTCACCGAGATCGGCAGGCACCGCAGCGCATCGCAACTCGGGCACGGGCAGGCGTCGACCCTCGACGGGGTGCCCCACGAGGGCTGGTACACGCAGCACGAGCTGCGCGGCCTCGTGCGATACGCGGCCGCCCGCGGCATCCGCATCGTTCCCGAGATCGACGTGCCCGGGCACGCGCGGGCGATTCTCGCCGCGTATCCCGAGTACGGCGTCGGGGGCGCAGCGGCGGTCGCCGAGCGGGTCACCGAGCCGTGGACGCGGTTCGGCATCGACGACGAGGTGCTGAACGTCGAGGAGTCGACCGTGGCGTTCGTCTGCGCGGTCTTCGACGAGTTGTGCGAGGTGTTCGACGGCGAGCTCGTCGGCATCGGCGGCGACGAGGCGCAGAAGACGCGATGGCGCGGCGACCCGCGAACGCAGCAGCTGCTCGTCGAGCGCGGGCTCGCCGACGAGGAGGAACTGCAGGCGTGGTTCCTCGGGCGCATCGCGGGGCATCTCGCCGCGCGAGGTCGCCGCGTGATCGGCTGGGACGAGATGCTCGAGGGGCGCGACCCGGCTCCAGACGCCGTCGTCGCGTCATGGCGCGGGCCGGTCGGCGCCGAACTCGGCGCCCGCCTCGGCCACGAGGTCGTGCTGTGCCCCGACCTCTGGACGTACTTCGACTACCGGCAGTCGGATGACCCGGCCGAGCCGATCCCGGTCGGCACGGTGCTCGCGCTCGAGGACGTCGCTGCGTTCGACCCGCTGCCGGCGTCGTCGTCGACCGCACTTCGCAAGCGCGTGATCGGCCTGCAGGCGAACGTCTGGACCGAGCACCTCGACACTCGCGACCGCCTCGACTACGCCGTGTTCCCGAGGCTCGGGGCGTTCGCCGAGATCGCCTGGAACGGCGGCCCGCTCGACTGGGCGTCGTTCGCCGAACGGCTTCCGGGCTATCTCGCGTGGCTCGATGAACAGGGCGTCGACTACCGGCCCCTCGACGGCCCGCGAGCCGAGCAGCAGCGCCCGGGCGTTCCGGGCGTGCCGCGCGACCGCGCCGCGCGCATCGCCGAGCTCGAGCGGTTGACGGCGTCGCTGCGGTCGGCGCCGGTCGTCGAGTAGCTCACACGGCTCAGGCCGGTCGTGCGCCCGTCAGGCGCGCTCGAGCAGCACCATCACCTCGAAGTGCGTCGTCTGCGGGAACATGTCGAACACCCGGCCGCGCACCGGTCGCAGCGACGGCATCGCCGCGAGGTCGCGAGCGAGCGAGGCGGCGTTGCAGCTCGAGTACAGCACGTGGCGAACCGCGGATGCCTCGAGCCATCCGCTGAGCTCACGACCGATGCCGCGCCGGGGCGGGTTCACGACCACGAGGTCAGGGGAGTCGTCGGCGCCGACCGCGAAGGCCGTGGCATCGCCTGCGGCGAACCGCACACGCGAGAGCGCGGCATCCGTTCGGCTCAGTTCGGCGCTCGCGACGGCCTCGACGCTCGTCTCGATGCCCGTGACGGATGCCGCGGCATCCGCGATGTGCAGGGCGAAGCCGCCGACGCCCGAGTAGAGGTCCCACGCCGAATCGGGTGCGAGCGCGCGCACCCAGTCGCGGGCCTCGACGTAGAGCGCCGCGGCGATCTCGGTGTTCGTCTGGAAGAAGCTCTGCGGGCGAAGGTGCATCGTGACGTCGTTCAGGCGCATCGGCAGGGTCGACGCCTCGGTGAAGACGATCTCGTGCTCGCCCTCGAGCACAGCCTTGTGCTCGGGCAGCACGTTCGCGGTGACGACGCGCGCGTTCGGCAGCTCGGCGAGGAGCCACGGCAGGTGCTTGCGGATGCGCCCGACCGGCTCGGTCGAGCGCACGACGAAGCGGATCATGAGCTCGCCGTCGGGGGACTCGGTGAGGATCAGGTGCTTCAGCTCGCCCGAGCGGCTCGGCACGTCGTAGGGCGTGAGGCCGGCGCGCGTGATGAACGCGGCGATCACGGGGAACGCCGCCCGGTGCCCGGGGGAGCAGATGCCGCACGCCTCGAGGTCGATGCCATGTCCGTCGGCGTCGAGGATGCCGATCGTCGGCGCCGCCGTCGTGCCGCCGATCACCATCTTCGCCTTGTTGCGGTAGCCGCCCTCGCGGCTCGCGACCGGCGACAGCCACTCGAGGCCGGCGTGCGCCTGCAGGAGGTCTTCGGCGTGCCGCTGCTTGTCGGCGAGCTGCCGCTCGTAGGGCTGCCCCATGAGCGAGCACGAGGAGCAGCGCCCGGCGTCGAAGTAGGAGCAGTACACGGGTTCCAGCGTAGGCGGGCGAGGGCGGGGCGCGGGCGGGGTGGCTACGGTGGTCGGGTGAGCGCGCGCGATGCACCACCCCATGAGTTCGGCACGCCCGTGCGGGTTCGTACGACGAAGTGGGACGGCAGCCCGCACTGGGAGTTCGACGGGCTGTGGCTCGGCGCCGACGAGCACGGCGACTGGGTCGGGTTTCCGCGAGGCACGTCGTTCGCGCGGCCAGGGCACGCCTTCACCGCGAGCTGGCGCTCGGTGTCGCTCTTTCCGCATGCCGGCTGGGCGGCCGGCTTCAATGCGCAGCATCCGCGCGGGCTCGGCGTCTACGTCGATCTCTCGACGGTTCCCGAATGGCGAACGGATGCCTCGGGCTGGATGGTCTCGTACGTCGACCTCGACCTCGATGTCGTGGAGCGCGCGGGGCAACCGGCCTTCATCGACGACGAAGACGAGTTCGCCGAGCACTCGGTGAGCCTCGGGTACCCGGCCGAGCTCGTGGCGCGCGTGCGAGCCGACGCCGAGGCAGTGCTCGAGGCGGTGCGGCGGCGTGAGGCGCCGTTCGACGGGGCGACGGCCGCGGGGTGGCTGGGGCGGCTGGGGTGAGTCGTCGATCGCTGATCGTCATGCCTGGCCTTCAGTCGCACGTCGTTCCGAGCGCTCGATCTCGATAGTTCTTTCGAACATACGTTCGATTTTGTGACTGATTTCCGCTAGACTGGAGACATGCCCGAAGCGAGCGCAGCCCTCTCAGATCTGAGAGTGGCGTGCGTGCTCGCCGACGAGATCTGGTCGGGCGCGCTGCTCAGGCCGTCGACCGATTCGGCTGGCGATGTCGCGGCGATGACCGGCGATGGGCTGGTTCGGGTGACCGAGTCGTTGGCCGAGTTGGCGCGTCGCGTGCAGGCCCTACAGGCGAAATGCGCTGCCGAGCTCGCGAGTCGCTCGCGCTCGGGCGGCGATGACGATGTCGCTCGCCGCCACGGATTCTCCTCGCCCGAGCGACTGATCGCATCGGTCACCGGCGGCCGGTTCAGCGAGGCCGCAAAACTCGTGGCGGTGGGCGAGGCGACCGCTCCGCGGGCTTCGTTCACGGGCGAGGCGCTGCCACCGCGGCATCCGCACCTGGCCGCTGGTCTCGAGTCCGGCTCGCTGTGCGTCGACGCGGCCGAGACGATCCGCCGATTCCTCGACGGGGTGGCGCTCCGTGCCGATCGGCAGCAATTGGGCGAGGCCGAGCTGCTGCTCGCCGAGCGTGCGCCGATGGTCGGGGTCGATGGGCTCACTCGGCTGATCAAGCAACTGCAGGCCCGACTCGATCCCGACGGTGTGAAGCCGCGAGAAGACGAGCTGCGGGCGAATCGCGGACTGCGCATCTGGGAGGACCGCGCCGGCATGATCCAGCTGCAGGGTGCGTTCGACCCGGCCAACGGCGCTCCGATCAAGCTCGCCGTCGAGGCACTCGTCAGCGCCGAGCTGCATCGGGCGCGCGACGCGAAGCGGGCGTTCGGCCCGGCGGCCAACGACGGGCGCGGCGCTTGGGCGAACGACGCCGAGGGGCTCTTCGGCGAGCAGCGCACGATCGCGCAGATGAACGCCGACGCCCTCGCAGACATCGCCCGCCTCTCACTCGGGGCGAAGCATGCGCCTGCCGCGCTTCGGCAGGCCACCGTGGTCGCACGCATCGATGCCGGGGCGCTGGCCGATGGTCGCGGGCATGGCACGATCGACGGCATCGACCAGCCGATCTCGGTCGCGACGGTGCGAGAGCTCGCAATGTCGGCCGGCATCAGTGCGCTGCTGCTCGACCACCGCACCGAACCGCTCGAGCTCGGCCGCGCGGCCCGACTCTTCACGTCCGCGCAGAAGCTGGCGCTCATCGAGCGCGACGGCGGCTGCGCCTGGCCGGCGTGCAATCGGCCCCCGTCGCACACGCAGGCGCACCACATCAGATGGTGGAAGCGGCATCGCGGGCGCACCGACCTCGACAACGGCATCATGCTGTGTTCCCACCATCACCATCGCGTCCACGACGACGGATGGGTCATCACCATCCGCGATTCGCAGTCGTGGTTCACACCACCTGCGCACCTCGATCCGCAGCAACGGCCGCGGCCGGGCAATCGGCGGCTGTTGCCGCCGAGGGCCGATGCCCCGGCGGTCGCTCAGGGCGCTGCGGCCTGAAGGGTTCGCTCGGTGGGACCCGCCGCCTGAAGGGTGCGCTCGGTGCGCGCTGCCTGAACGTGCAAGGTGCGCTGCCGACCGCGAGTATCGAACCGGGGTCGCGTTACGCTGCTTCGTCGCTACTCGACCGGCGCTACTCGACCGTCGCTACTCGACCGGCGCGATGGTCGTGCCCGGCTCGAAGCGGTAGCCCATGCCCGACTCGGTGAGGAAGAAGCGCGGCTCCGACGGGGTCGGCTCGAGCTTGCGGCGCAACTGGGCGACGTAGAGCCGCAGGTAGCCCGCGTCGTTGGCGTGGAACGGCCCCCACACCTCGCTCAGCAGCATCTGCCGGGTGAGCAGCTTGCCGGGATTCTTCAGAAACAACTCGAGCAGCCGCCACTCCGTCGGCGTGAGGCGAACGGAGGTCGCGCGCCCCGTGTCATCCGTCGCCCTGACGGTCTTCGCCGCCAGGTCGACGGTGAGCGCGCCGATCGCGAACGACGCGACACCCTCGTCGCCCGACGTCGACCGCGCGCGAGCGCGGATGCGGGCGAGCAGCTCGTCCATCGCGAAGGGCTTCGTCACGTAGTCATCGGCGCCGGCGTCGAGCGCGTCGACCTTCTCGGCCGAGTCGGTGCGGCCCGAGAGCACGAGAATGGGGATCTTCGACCACGCACGAACGGCGCGGATCACGTCGAGGCCATCGACGCGAGGCATGCCGAGATCGAGCAGGATCAGGTCGGGGTGCGCGTTCGCGGCGAGGTCGATCGCCTCGGCGCCGTCGCGTGCGGCGATCACGTCGTAGCCGCGCGCGGCGAGGGTGATGCGCAGCGCACGCTGCAACTGGTCGTCGTCGTCGGCGAGGAGGATCTTCATCGCGTCTCCTCACTGCTCAGGGCGGACGGCAGGGTGACCACCATCGTGAGGCCGCCACCGGGGGTGTCGTCGACCTCCAGTGTGCCGTTCATTCCCTCGACGAACCCCTTCGACAGGGCGAGTCCGAGACCGAGGCCCGTTTCGTTGTCGGTGTCGCCGAGCCGCTGGAACGGTGTGAACACCTCATCGCGGCGCTCGGCGGGGATGCCTGGACCGCGGTCGACGATCCGCAATTCGGTGCGCCTCTGGAACGTGCTCGCGGCGACGCGAACGCGCTCGCCGGGCGGGCTGTGCCGCACGGCGTTCGCGAGCAGATTCACGACGACCCGCTGCAGGAGCACACCGTCGGCGAGCACCGGTGCGAGCCCATCGGCCAGGTCGAGCTCGACCTCGCCGGGGCCGAGGGCGAGTTCGTCGAGCGCCGGGAAGACGACGTCGGCGACCTCGGTCGGGGCGAGGGTGACGGCGAGCGCGCCGGCCTGCACCCGGCTCACGTCGAGCAGGTTCGTGACGAGCTCGGCGAGCGCGTCGAGGCTCTCGGACGCGGTCGCGAGCAGTTCGTCGCGCTCGGCGGCCGGCAACTCGACCTCACGGGAGCGCAGTGCGCTCACCGCGGCGGATGCGGACGTGAGCGGCCGCCGCAAGTCGTGGCCGACCGCGGCGAGGAGCGCCGAGCGCACCTTGTCGGTCTCGGCGAGCTCGCCGGCCGCCGACGCCGCCGTGGCGAGGGCACCGTGCTCGATCGCCGCCTCGATCTGCGTGGCGATGACCTGCAGCAGACGGCGTTCGGATGCTGCGAGGTCCTGCCCGTGCAGCTCGAGCACGCCGCGCGAGCCGATCGGCACGTTCGTCACCCGGTCGTCACGCGCCGGCTCGCCGTCGGCGACGCGTGGTTCGCCGTCGATGAGAAGGCGCACGCCGGTGAGTCCGAACGCCTCGCGCGTGCGGGTGACCATCGCCTGCAGGGCGTCCTCGCCGCGCAACACGCTGCCGGCGAGGGTGGCGAGCAGTTGCGACTCGGCGGCGGCACGCCGGGCGACGCGGGTGCGCCGTGCCGCCTGGTCGACGACGTAGCTCACGAGCAGCGCGTTCGCGACGTAGAACACGAGCGCGAGGAACTGGCGGGGGTCGCTGATCGTGAGCGTGAACCTCGGCTCGACGAACAAGAAATTGAGGGTCAGGCCCGACAGCACCGCGGCGAAGAGGCCGGGCCAGATGCCGCCGATGAGGGCGACGACGATGACCAGCAGCTGATAGGCGAGCACGTCGCTGGTGATCGACGTCTCGGTGCGAAAGACCGTGAGCAGCCAGCTGAGCATCGGCCCCGCGGCGAGCGCGACGACGAATCCGGCGATGAGACGGGTGCGGCTGAGCGCCCCACCGAGCTTCGGCAGCGAGATGCCCGAACCGGCTGCCGCGTGGGTGACGATGTGCACATCGATGTCGCCCGACTCGCGGATGACGGTCGCACCGATGCCGGGGCTCGAGAACGCGGCGGCGAGCCGGGATCGGCGGCTGACGCCGATCACCAGCTGCGTGGCATCCGCTGATCTCGCGAACTCGACGAGCGCCTGGGGCACGTCTTCGCCGACGACCTGGTGGAAGGTGCCGCCGAGCTGTTCGACGAGGGTGCGCTGCGCATCGAGGGCGCCCGGATGCCTTGCCCGCATGCCGTCGGGATTCGTGACGTGTACCGCGATGAGCACTCCGCCAGACGAGCGGGAGGCGATGCGCGCGCCTCGGCGCAGCAGGGTCTCGCCCTCGGGGCCGCCGGTCAGGGCGACGACCACGCGCTCGCGAGCCTCCCACTTGCGGTCGATGCCGTGCTCGGCGCGATAGGCCTTCAGCGCGGAGTCGACCTCATCGGCGAGCCACAGCAGGGCGAGTTCGCGGAGGGCGGTGAGGTTGCCCAAGCGGAAGTAGTTGGAGAGTGCCGCATCGATGCGTTCGGCCGGATAGACGAGTCCGCCCGAGAGTCGATCGCGCAGCGCTTGCGGGGCGAGGTCCACGACCTCGATCTGGTCGGCCCCGCGCAGCACTCGGTCGGGGATCGTCTCGCGCTGCGGTACGCCGGTGATCTGCAGCACCACGTCGCCGAGCGATTCGATGTGCTGCGTGTTCACGGTCGAGATCACGTCGATGCCGGCGTCGAGCAGCTCGTCGACGTCTTGCCAGCGCTTGGCGTGGCGAGAGCCAGGGGCGTTCGTGTGCGCGAGTTCGTCGACGAGCGCGATCCGGGGCCTTCTCGCGAGCACCGCATCGAGGTCCAGCTCGGTGAGGGCCATGCCGCGGTGCGTCACGGTGTGGCGGGGAACGACCTCGAGGCCCTCGACCATCGAGGCCGTCGCGCGGCGCCCGTGGGTCTCCACGAACGCCACGACGACATCGTTGCCCTCAGCGGCGAGCCGCTTGCCCTCTTCGAGCATCGTGTAGGTCTTGCCGACGCCGGGGGCGGCGCCGAGCAGGACTCGAAGCCGCCCCTTCTTCATGCGTCTACTCCTTCAGATCGGCGAGTGGAGAGAACTCTCGCCGGCAGTGCTTCCGCTGCTTCATGCGTCTACTCCTCAGCCCAGCTCTGCGAGGGCGAGATTCAGCTGCAGCACGTTCACGGTCGGTTCGCCCAGGTACCCGAGATCCCGTGCCTGAATCCTAGACTCCACGAGTTCGGCGACCTCGGTTTCGGGCAGGCCGCGCTCGTCGGCGACGCGCGCCACCTGGAGGCGGGCGTACTCGGGGCTGATGTGCGGGTCGAGGCCCGAACCCGACGCCGTGACCGCATCGGCGGGCACGTCGTCAGCCGAGACGCCGTTGAATTCGGCGACCTGCGCCTTACGCTCCTCGATGGCAGCGATGAGGTCGGCATTCTCGGGGCCGTAGTTGCTGCCGCTCGAGGCGCCACCGTCGTAGCCGTCGCCGGCGGCGGACGGACGCGCCTGGAACCACTGGGGCAAGGGCTCGCCGTCGGCATCCGTGAACGACTGGCCGATCAGTGAGGAGCCCACGACCTCGTCGCCCGACTCGACGACCGAGCCGTTCGCCTGAGCCGGCAGCACGAGCTGCCCGATACCGGTGACGACGATCGTGTAGGCGATGCCGAGCACCGCGGTGAAGATGAGCATCGCGCGAACCGCCACCCAGTGGGTGCGGACCGCAGTGCGAGTGGAGCTCATGGTCGTGTTTCCTTTCCTGCCCGGGCCTAGAACCCGGGGATGAGGCTGACGACGAGGTCGATCAGCTTGATGCCGATGAACGGCGCGACGATGCCGCCGAGCCCGTAGACGAGCAGGTTGCGGCTGAGCACCGCCGATGCCCCGAGCGGCCGGTACTTCACACCGCGCAGTGCGAGCGGAATGAGCACCACGATCACGAGCGCGTTGAAGATGATCGCCGACAGCACCGCCGAGGCGGGCGAGTGCAGCTGCATGATGTTCAGCACGGCGAGCCCGGGGAAGACCCCCGCGAACATCGCCGGGATGATCGCGAAGTACTTCGCGATGTCGTTGGCGATCGAGAACGTCGTGAGGGCGCCGCGCGTGATGAGCAGTTGCTTGCCGATGCGCACGATGTCGATGAGCTTCGTCGGGTCGCTGTCGAGGTCGACCATGTTGCCGGCCTCCTTCGCGGCCGACGTGCCGGTGTTCATCGCGACGCCGACGTCGGCCTGCGCGAGCGCGGGGGCGTCGTTCGTGCCGTCGCCCGTCATCGCGACGAGGTTGCCGCCCGCCTGCTCGCGCTTGATGAGCTCGAGCTTGTCTTCGGGGGTGGCCTCGGCGAGGTAGTCGTCGACGCCGGCCTCGGCCGCGATCGCCTTCGCGGTGAGCGGGTTGTCGCCCGTGATCATGACCGTGCGGATGCCCATGGCCCGCAACTCGGCGAAGCGCTCGGCGAGGCCGTCCTTGACGATGTCCTTCAGGTGCACGACGCCGAGGATGCGCGCGGTGCCCGCGGTGCTGGTCGCCGTGCCGTCCTGCACCGCCACGACGAGCGGGGTGCCGCCGCTCATCGAGATCGCCTCGACTCGCTGGGCGAGGTCGTCGAGCACGCTCGATGCGATGCGTCCGGATGCCTCGGCCCACGCGATGACGGCCGAACCGGCGCCCTTGCGCACGACCGTGCCGTCGGCCAGGTCGATGCCCGACATTCGGGTCTGGGCGGTGAACGGCACGGCCTCGCCGACCGGCGCGCTCTCGAAGCGGATGCCGCGCTGCTCCGCCAGCTCGACGATCGACGAGCCCTCCGGCGTCGGGTCGGCGAGCGACGACAGCGCCGCCGCTCGCGCGAGCTCGGCCGCGTCGATGCCCGGCATCGGCACGAACTCGCTCGCCCGCCGGTTGCCGTAGGTGATGGTGCCCGTCTTGTCGAGCAGCAACGTCGTGACGTCGCCGGCAGCCTCGACCGCACGGCCGGACATCGCGAGCACGTTGCGCTGCACGAGCCGGTCCATGCCGGCGATGCCGATGGCCGAGAGCAGCGCGCCGATCGTCGTCGGAATGAGGCAGACGAGCAGTGCGACGAGCACCGGGATCGAGACCGTGGTCGCCGCATACGAGGCGATCGGGTTGAGCGTCAGCGCGACCACCACGAAGACGATCGAGAGGCTCGCGAGCAGGATGTTCAGCGCGATCTCGTTCGGCGTCTTCTGCCGCGCCGCGCCCTCGACGAGGGCGATCATGCGGTCGACGAAGGTCTCGCCGGGCTTGGAGGTGATGCGCACGACGATGCGGTCCGAGAGCACCCGGGTGCCGCCGGTGACGGCCGAGCGGTCGCCGCCAGACTCCCGCACCACAGGTGCCGATTCGCCGGTGATGGCCGACTCGTCGACCGAAGCGATGCCGTGCACGATGTCGCCGTCGCCCGGGATCAGCTCGCCCGCTGTCACCACGACGGTGTCGCCGAGGGTGAGGTCGGCCGAGGAGACGTCGCGGAGCGGGGTGCGTTCAGCTGCGGCATCCGTCGCCTCGTCGTAGCCGGCAGCGAGCCGCGCGGTCGTCGACGTGCGGGTCTGCCGCAGGCTGTCGGCCTGCGCCTTGCCGCGGCCCTCGGCGACCGACTCGGCGAGGTTCGCGAAGAGCACGGTGAGCCAGAGCCACACGGCGATGCCCCACGTGAAGCTCAGCGGAACCGCGGAGCCGCCAGACGAGTCGGGACCGCCGAGGAACGGCTCGGCGATCGCGAGCACCGTCGTGAGCGCGGCACCCACCTCGACGATGAACATGACCGGGTTGCGCCACATCTGGCGCGGGTCGAGCTTGCGGAACGCGCCGGGCACGGCAGCCAGCAGCTGCGCCGCGCCGAACGCGCCCTTCGGCGTCTGGTCGGCGGGTTCCGGACGCTGCGACGGCGACGCCGAGGCATCCGCTGCGCGCTGTTCGGTGGTGATGGTGGACATGTCAGTTCAGCCCTTCCGCCAGGGGACCCAGCGTGAGAACGGGGAAGTAGGTGAGAGCGGTCACGATGACCGTCACCCCGATGAGGAGGCCGACGAACTGCGGCCGATGGGTGGGCAGGGTGCCGGCGGTGGCGGGCACCCGGTCCTGCGCGGCGAGGCTGCCGGCGAGGGCGAGCACGAGCACGATCGGGATGAACCGGCCGAGCAGCATCGCGACGCCGAGCGCCGTGTTGAACCACGGCGTGTTCGCCGTGAGGCCCGCGAATGCCGAGCCGTTGTTGTTCGATGCGCTCGTGAAGGCGTAGAGCACCTCGCTCATGCCGTGGACGCCGGGGTTCCAGATCGAGGTCGCCTCGACATCCTCCCGGATGCCGGGGATCGCGAAGCTGAGCGCCGTGCCCGCGAGCACGAGCGTCGGCGTGACGAGGATGTAGAGGCTCGCGAGCTTGATCTCGCGCGGCCCGATCTTCTTGCCGAGGTACTCGGGCGTGCGGCCGACGAGCAGGCCCGCGATGAACACCGCGATGACCGCGAGCACGAGCATGCCGTAGAGACCCGAGCCGACGCCGCCGGGGGCGACCTCGCCGAGCATCATGTTGAGCATCGGCATCATGCCGCCCACCGCGGTGTAGGAGTCGTGCATCGAGTTCACGGCGCCCGTCGAGGTGAGCGTCGACGTCGTGCCGAAGAGCGTCGACCCGAAGATGCCGAAGCGCGCCTCCTTGCCCTCGAGTGCGCCGCCGGCGAGTTCGGGCGCGGTGCCGTTGCCGCCCGCTTCGAGCGCGCTGAGTGCGGTGAGCGAGAGCACGTAGAGCGTCGCCATGACGGCGAGGATCGCGTAGCCCTGCTTGTTCGAGCCGACCATCTTGCCGAACGTGCGCGGCAGTGCGAAGGGGATCGCGAGCATCAGCACGTTCTGGAAGAGGCTCGTCCACGCGGTCGGGTTCTCGAACGGGTGCGCCGAGTTCACGTTGAAGAAGCCGCCGCCGTTCGTGCCGAGGAGCTTGATCACCTCTTGCGAGGCGACCGGACCGCCCGGGAGGTTCTGCGGGTTGCCGGCGAGCGTCGTGATCTCGGTGAAGCCGTTGAAGTTCTGCACGACACCGCCGATGACGAGCACGATCGCGCCGATCACCGAGAGCGGCAGCAGCAGCCGGAACGAGCCGCGGAAGAGGTCGACCCAGAAGTTGCCGATCGTGCCCGAGCCGCGACGGGCGAAGCCGCGCACGAGGGCGATCGCCACGGCGATGCCGACGGCCGCCGAGACGAAGTTCTGCACGGCGAGGCCCGCGAGCTGCACGGTGTAGCCCATCGTGAGTTCGGGGGAGTACGACTGCCAGTTCGTGTTCGCCACGAACGAGGCGGCGGTGTTGAACGACAGGCCCTCGGGAACGGCGGGCAGGCCGAGCGAGTACGGCAGCACCGCCTGGGCGCGTTGGAGCACATACACGAACAACAGGCCGATGACCGAGAAAGCGAGCACGCCGCGGAGGTACGCGGGCCACGACTGCTCGGCGCGCGGGTCGACGCCGATGAGACGGTAGAGGCCGCGCTCGACCTTCCAGTCTCGGTCGCTCGAGTAGAGGCGCGCCATGTAGTCGCCGAGGGGGCGATAGAGCAGCGCGAGGATGAGGGCGAGGGTGGCCGCCTGAATGACGGCGAAGAGCACGTTCATCAGAACCGCTCAGGTTTGACGAGGGCGTACACGAGGTACACCACAGCGGCGACACCCAACGCGGCGGCGAGGAGTTCGAAGAAGATCACAGCTTCTCGACCCCCCTGGCGATGAGGCCGACGAGTACGAACACGGCGATGATGCCGAGAATGTAGACGACGTCGAGCACGAAGACTCCAGAATTCAAATGACGCGAGCCGCGAGCGCGGCGAGCGGGCAGCAGGGGCTGCATAGGAGATGCAACACCCGGGCGGATGCCGCGGCGCCGATCCTCACGGTTCCCTAACGGGCCACCCGTCGATCCGAATACGTCGCTCACAAGCCCCGTCGGCAGGGTGCCGGGAAACCGTCAAGGATCGCCTCCGAACCGTTCGGGATCCATTGGCGCGGGCGCCCTGGCGGCACGTGAGACGTAGACCTGAAGCATGACGACCATGCCGCCCATCGCTGCCCACCATCCGATCGCCGACGGGATCGACCTCGGTCGCTGGCCCCGGCACACCACCGTCACTGCCGACGATGTCGTGGTGTCGGGCGTCTCGTTGCTCCGCCTCGTCGAGGTCGATGGTCGCCTCGACGGGTGCGACGCGTGTTGGCGATCGAGGTCGGCGTCGACCCACGCGCCCAGGGATCCGTCGGGGAGCGGTTCGACCGCCTGTACGCGAGTGATGACGACTGATGAGAACTCAGACGCCGAGGGCATGCCGCCGGTACCGGGCACGACGGCGGCGGCGTCACGGATCCCGAATGGCTGTGACTCGCACATCAACGGGTTCCTCATGCCGCGCAAGAGCCGCGGCCCGCGGGGCGGTACCGTTGGCCCATGGGTGAGTGGGAGGTCGTCTCGGTGGTGGCCGAGGTGATCAGCTGGTTCGCGCTCGGAGCCGGGCTCGTCTGCCTCCTGCTGGCGCTCCTCATTCGCGTCGCCGACGGCCGGTGGCTCCGCACCGAGGCCGTCATCATCGACGGCGACGATGGTGGCAGCATCGTGCGATGGTTCGCCGAGGGCGGTTTCCATTCTCGAAGCCTCAGCCTCGAGGAACGGGCGCACGTGACGCACCCCGAAGAGGAGCTCGCGTATTACAAGCAGCGCGAACCCCACCGATTGCGGCTCCACGAACCGCCCGTAGGCCGACGAGTGATCCGCATCGTCGGCATGGTGCTGCTCGGAATCGCCGTGATCGCCATCATCCTCGGCTTCGTCCTGATGCTCGCGGGCTGACGGCTAGGAGAGGGCTCGAATAGCTCGGGCGTAGGTGCCGGGCGTGACGCCTGCGACCGCACGGAAGTCGCGATGGAGGTGCGCCTGATCGGTGTATCCGAGTTCAACCGCGAGCGTCGCGAGGTCGGGTGCGCCGGGGGAGGAGAGCACGCGAGCGACCTCCTGCAGGCGCACGAGGCGGGCCACGCGCTTCGGGCCGAGTCCGATGGTGCGCTGCAGGGCGCGCTGCACCGCGCGCTCGCTGACGCCGAGCCGCTCGGCGAGCGCCCCGCCTGCGCGCGTGCGGAGCCGCGCCGTCACGTCGTCGAGCACCCGGTTCGCCAGCCGCCCGTCATCGGCGAGCGCATGCTGCGCCAAGCGATCGGCGATCACCCGGTTCGCGGCGGCAGTTCGCCGATCGGCGCCGTCGACGGCGGCGATCTCCTCCAGCAGCGCGTGGAGTCGAGCGTCGAGTTCGAGCGTGACAGGCAGGGTCTGATCGATGAGCGAGACCGCACCCAGGTCGGTGAGGATTGCGAGCCCCGCGGGTCGCAACCGCATGGCGAAGACCTCACCGCGGCCGGCGATGCGACGTGACCAGACCGAGCTCTGCGCGCCCGTGATGACGAGGTCGGCCGGCACATCGCCGTGCTCGATCGACAGGGTGACGGCGGGCAATGTCACGATGCGCTGCTCGATCACCTCGTCGGTCGTAAGCTCCCACCTCACGTGCCAATAGCGGTCGACGACCTCGGCGATCGCCGGATCCGGATCGATCCAGCGAGCACCGTAGCGCTCGAGGTTCACGGGGTGCAGCACCCCGCTTCGCTCATCGGTGCGGATCGACCGGCCCGGCGTCGCGCGCTCATCGAGTGAGGTCACGCTTCCAGTCTGCTCGCCGGTCGGATTTGTACAAGATCCCCGAGCGGCGGAACGAGCACGATGTCGGCATGATCACTGCCTTGTCCACCATCAACTGGCTCGCGGTCGGGCTGGCGACGATCGCGTCGTTCGTGCTCGGCGCGCTCTGGTTCACCCCGCTGTTCGGTCGTCAATGGGACCGCTCGCTCGGGATCGAGCGCCGGAAGGGCGACCGGTACCCACTGCTGTACTACGTCGTGCCGCTCGTGAGCAGTCTCCTCATGGCGATCGCGACGGCCGTGCTGGTCGACGCGATCGGCATCGACGGCCTCGCGGATGCGGCCCTGCTCGGGCTCGTCGTCGGCGTCGGGTACTCGGCGGCGGTCACCGTGACCAACGCGGTGACACCGGTCACGCCGCATCCGCTCATGTTCGCCCTGATCACGGGCTCGTATCACGTCGTGGGTGCGGTCGCCTCGGCGATCATCATCGTCGCGATGCGCTGACGGGGCATCCGCTCGCGAGCTATTCGAGGGCCGCGAACCGCTCGATGTCTCCTTCGGTGCCCGAGACGATGATCAGGTCGTGGTTCGAGACCACGGTGTTCTCGGTCGCGTACGTGAACGGCTTGCCGGGGCTCTTCACGCCCACGACGGTGACCCGGTACTTCGAGCGCACACCCGACTCCGTGAGGTTCTTGCCGCGAATGGGCTTCGGCGGGTACATCTTCACGAGCGCGAAGTCATCGTCGAACTCGATGAAGTCGAGCATGCGGCCGCTCACGAGGTGCGCGGTGCGCTCGCCGGCCTCGCGCTCGGGGTAGATGACGTGGTTGGCGCCGATGCGCTGCAGGATCTTGCCGTGCGAGGCCGAGATCGCCTTCGCCCAGATCTGCGGGATCTTCAGGTCGACGAGGTTCGCCGTGATGAGTACGGATGCTTCGATCGACGACCCCACGGCGCACACCGCGATCGAGAAGTCCTGCGCGCCGATCTGGCGCAGGGCGTCGAGCGAGCGAGCGTCGGCGACGACGGCGTGCGTGACTCGCTCCGACCACTTCTGCACGAGCGCTTCGCTCTCGTCGACGGCGAGCACCTCGCGGCCGAGCCGGTCGAGCTGGCCCGCGGTCGCCGCACCGAATCGACCGAGGCCGATCACGAGCACCGGGGCGTCGTGCCTGATTCGATCAACCAACGATGGGCCTCTCTTCCGGGCGCTTGAACAACTGTCGGCGCTGGCTCGCCGCCAGGGCCGCGGCGAGTGTCACTGTACCAACCCGCCCCATGAACATCGTGGCCGCCATGATGTAGACGCCCTCTGGCGGCAACTCGGCGGTGAGCCCCGTGGAGAGGCCGCACGTGGCGAACGCCGAGATCACGTCGAAGAGCACGTAGTCGAACGGTTGCTTCGTGATCTGCAGCAGGGCGATCGAGGAGACCGCGACGATCGTGGCGCCCCAGAGCACGACGCTCACCGACAGGCGCAGCATGTCGCGCGGGATGCGCCGGCCGAACGCCTCCATCGAGGGCGCGCCGCGCGCCTCGGCGAACGCAGCGAGGAAGAGCACGGCGAGGGTCGTGACCTTGATGCCGCCCGCTGTGGAGGCGGAGCCGCCGCCGATGAACATGAGCATGTCGGAGACGAGCAGGCTCGAGCCGTTGAGGTCGTGCATGTCGATCGTGGCGAACCCGCCCGACCTCGTCATCATCGACATGAAGAACGACTGGAACACCGTGGGCCCGGCGTCGAGCTGGCCGTAGGTCTTGGGGTTGCCGTATTCGAGCAGCAGGAACATCGCGGCGCCCGCGACGAAGAGGATCGTCGTGGTCGTGAGCGTGAGCTTCACGTGCACGCTCCAGCGATGCGGATGCCGCCACGCCCGGGCCAGGGCGAAGATCACGGGGAAGCCGAGGCTGCCGAGGAACACGCCGAGCATGAGCAGCGACTGGAACCAGTAGTCGCCGACGAGCGGCTCGAGGCCGCCCGGGTTCGGGCTGAACCCCGTGTTCGTGAAGGCCATCGCCGAGTAGTAGAAGCTGTACCAGAACGAGTGCCAAGCGTCGTATCCGGCCGCGAGCATGCTCGGGATCATGCCGATCGCGATCGTCACTTCGATGACGAGTGCGCTGATCGCGACCGTCGCGAGCAGGCCGCCGACCTCGCCGAGGCGAACCGCCTGTCGCTCCGACACCGGACCGACATGGATGCGCGAGGGGTTCGAGTCGCTCGCGGCGATGAGCTTGGCCCGCAGGCCGAGCCGTCGCGAGATCACGAGGCCGAGGATGGAGGCGAGGGTCAGCACGCCGACGCCGCCGATGTTCACGCCGATGAAGACGAGGGTGTTGCCGAGCGGCGACCAGTGGGTCGCCATGTCGACGGTCGCGAGGCCGGTGACGCAGATGACCGAGACCGCGGTGAATACCGCGTCGTGGAGCGGCGTGATCTGCCGGTCGGCGCTCGCGATCGGCAGCGAGAAGAGCACCGTGAAGAGCACGATGAGCGCCGCGAAGATGAGGATGGCGAACCGTGACGGCGAGTGCTTCATGAGCGCGTCGACGGCGTCGCGCGCCTTGCCGAGCCACGACCGACGGTCGACTCGGCCGAGTCGCCGTATCGGCTGTGCGCGCATCGAGCCCCCTCTGTGCCTTCACCGGACGCGTGAGTCATGGTACTCCCCGCCGTGAATGACTAGCCTTGGGGCATGGCGGACATCTTCGATGTGGTGGCGGACTCGACTCGGCGCGACATCCTCGCCGTGCTCCTCGAGCGCGAGGGCGCGGTGCCCTCGTCGGGCGGCGAGATCAGCGTCTCCGAGATCGTGACCGCGCTCGGCGCGAGCCAGCCGACCGTCTCCAAGCACCTGAAGGTCTTGCGCGAGTCGGGTCTCGTAGCGGTGCGCGAAGAGGGGCAGCACCGGTACTACCGGCTCGACCGCACGCCGCTCGAGACGCTCGAAGACTGGCTGATTCCGTTCATGTCGACGGATGCCGCCGCCGACGCAGCCACGCTCGCGGGCGCCGCTGCGCACGACGAGGTGGCGCTGAACGAGGAGCAGTTCGCGTTCGCTTCAGCCATCGGCAAGGTCTTCGCCGACACGGCGCACCAGGTCACCGCAGTCGTCGTGCCGAAGAAGCGGCGCTGACCCTCACGCGAGCTCGGCTTCACAGCGGCGACGATCGCGTTCGATGTACCCGAAATTCACGAGGTGGTGTCGAATCGGGCCGGTCGAGTTCGTAGCAGGAGTGAAGCCGCC
This sequence comes from Agromyces subbeticus DSM 16689, assembly GCF_000421565.1. Lineage (GTDB taxonomy): Bacteria > Actinomycetota > Actinomycetes > Actinomycetales > Microbacteriaceae > Agromyces > Agromyces subbeticus. Next base: position 237,570 of record NZ_ATXG01000001.1, read on the forward strand.
CACCGGGGGTGGCGCGAACCAGCGGGAGTATCACCATGAGCACCACCTTGACTGTCGACTTCTTCATGAGTCTCGATGGCTACGGCTCGGCCGAAGGCTGGCCCGGGTACTGGGGCAAGGAGGGCCCCGACATCCGAGCCGACCGGGTGCACACTTTCGAGCAGGACCAGGTCCTGGTCCTCGGCGCGACGACCTTCCGGCAGTTCCGCACGTTCGTCACGACGTTCGACGAGCCCTACTACGACCGCATGAACGAGATGCAGAAGATCGTGTTCTCCAGCACTCTCGAGGAGCCGCTCGGCTGGGAGAATTCGACGGTGATCGACGAGGATGCGGTGACCGCGATCGAGCGTCTGAAGCGCACCACAGACGTCCCGATGCGATCGCACGGCAGCGTCTCTCTGAACCGCGCACTGCTCGCCGCGGGCCTGGTGGATCGGCTCGAGGTCATCGTGTTCCCCGCGATCACGGGCAAGTCCGGCTATGCCTCGCTCTTCCACGACGGAGCGGAGTTCGACCTCGACCTCATCGAGTCGACCGTGCTCGACGGCCGCACGCTGAAGCTCGTCTACGAGCCGCACGTGCACGGTGAGATCCCCGAGGGCGTCGGCCCGCAGCTCCGGAAATAGCGAGAGGATCGGAGCATGCAGTACTTGATCAACGTCATCGACAGCCGAAGCAACTCGGGCACCGCCGAGGAGGCTGTGGCGATCGATGCATTCAACGAGAAGCTCCGCGCCGGCGGCCACTGGGTCTTCGCCGGGGGTCTGGCCGATCCCACCGTCTCGACCGTCATCGATGGCCGGGGTGAGGAGCCGATCTTCACGGATGGCCCGTTCGTCGAGGCCAAGGAGTGGGCTGCCGGCCTCTGGGTCATCGAGGCGCCGGATCTCGACGTGGCGCTGAAGCTGATGGCCGAGGGCTCGAAGGCGTGCAATCGCCGGCTCGAGGTCCGGCCGCTCCTGCCGGAGCGGTGAACGACGCACGGGATGCCCTGACCCGCGCCCACCGTGAGGAGTGGGCGCGGGTGGTGGCGACGCTCGCGAAGCGGTTCGGGAATCTCGACATCGCCGAGGAGGGGGCCGCGGAGGCCTTCGCGATCGCAGCAGAGCACTGGCCGGCCGACGGGGTCCCGCCGAATCCCGGCGCCTGGATCACCACGACGGCGACCCGCAAGGCGATCGACCGGATTCGGCGCGAGAGCACCCGCGACGCGCGACACAGGGAGGCGCAGCTCGTGTACGGCACCCAGCCCGAGCCGCTCGGTGCGATTGACGACGACCGGCTGCGGCTGATCTTCACCTGCTGCCATCCGGCACTCGCGATGGACGCGCGCGTCGCGCTGACGCTGCGGATGGTCGGCGGACTGAACGTGGCAGAGATCGCCAGCGCGTTCCTGGTGCAGGACACCACGATGGGCGCCCGCATCACCCGAGCCAAGGCGAAGATCGCGGCCGCCGGCATTCCGTACCGACTGCCCGCTGCGGAGGACCTGCCGCGCCGGGTGTCCGGCGTGCTGGCGGTGCTGTTCCTGATCTTCAACGAGGGATATCTCGCGTCCAGCCCCGACTCCGCGCCGGTGCGCGAGGAGCTGAGCGCTGAGGCCATTCGCCTCGCGAGGATGCTCCACCAGCTGCTGCCCGACGACGGTGAGACGACCGGGATGCTCGGGCTCATGCTGCTCACCGACGCGCGCCGGTCGGCCCGAGTGTCCTCGGACGGCGAGCTGGTGCCGCTGGCCGAGCAGGACAGGGGCCAGTGGGATGCGGTGCTCATCGCCGAGGGCCATGCGCTGGTGCGTGAGCGACTGGCCTCCGGGGTCACGCCAGGCCGCTACCAGCTGCTCGCGGCGATCAACGCCGTGCACACCGATGGCGATTCGCCCGATTGGACGCAGGTGGTCGCGCTGTACGACCAGCTGGTGAGGCTCGACGGTTCGCCGATCGTGCGCCTCAACCGCGCCATCGCGGTCGGTGAGCGCGATGGACCGGAGGCGGCGCTCGCGCTCACCGACGCGCTCGAGCCGGAGCTGCGCGGATACCACGCGTATCACGCCGCGCGCGCCGACCTGCTGCGACGGGTGGGCCGCACTGCGGCCGCTCGAGGGGCCTACGACGCCGCGATCATCCTCGCGGGCAACTCCGCCGAGATCGCGTACCTCACGCGGCGACGCGACGAGATGCGACGGGATTGAACCGGGAGTCGATCAACGCGCGAGTTCGAGCTTCACGGCACGGTCACGCGACGAGCGCGAGCACGAACGCGAGGCACGCCGCGGTCGAGGTGAGCGTGCGCACGTGGTTCCACGCGAGCCACCCCGGCCGAAAGGCCTGCCACGCGTCGGCGAGCGCCGCGGCATCCGTCTCGGGCACGGCGGCCAGGCGGTTGTTGCGCGGCACGTTCGCGCCGCCCGTGACGAAGACGACCCCCACCAGGTAGAGCGCTGCACCGGCGATCACCCACCACGTCGCACCGGCGGGCTGCCCCGTGAAGGCCATGACGAGCAGCACCACTGCGATGAGTGCCGTGCCGAAGATGGCGATCATGAACGGCGCCCGCACGGCGGTGACGTTGATGCCGCGCATGGCGCGTGCCGCCTCGGTGGCGCCGGCCCGATCGATGCCCTGCGTCACGAACGTGGAGAAGGCGAAGAACGCGCCGGCAACGATGCCGGTGCCGAGGATCGCGATGAAGAGCAGGATGTCGACGAGGGTCATTTGAGGAGTTTGCCGTACTCGGGTCGACGGGCTCAACTCCTCGGCACGCTCAGCGCAGCGGCTTGATCATCTCGAGTTCGAGCCCGCCGGGCGCGAGCTCGTACTCGCGGCTGCGACCGGTGTGCGTGAAGCCGAGCTTCTCGTAGAAGCGGATCGCACGGGGATTGTCTTCGTGCACCTCGAGGCGGAGCGTGTCGCCGAATCCGCGCGCCCAGTCTTCGACGGCGTCGAGCAGCATGCGCGAGACGCCGGCGGCCTCACCGCGGTGGTCAGCGGCGACGTAGACCCCCACGAGCAGTGGCCCCGACGTGGCATCCGGAATGTAGCCGCCCATCTGCCCGATCCAGCGGTCGCCGTCGATCGCCACGATCGAGGTCTGGCGCGGCGTCGTGCCGCGTGCACCGCGGAGTCGCCAGCCCTCCTCGTCGACGTCGAGCGCCGTGGCGAGGGTCTCGGCGTAGGCGAGCGGGTAGTCGCGCAGCATCTCGAGGCGGAGCGCCCGCACGGCCTGCCAGTCGGCCTCCGACGTGGTGCGGATGACGATGTCTCGATGCGGCATCCCTCGACGCTAACCCATTCGGCGAGTTCGGCTGCGCGGATCCGGTAGACTACCCCGAGGCTTTCTGGCCAACGGCCGCGGCACGCGCGACCGACTGATCTTTTCTGTGAGGTTCTGATGGGTTCCGTCATCAAGAAGCGCCGCAAGCGTATGGCGAAGAAGAAGCACCGCAAGCTGCTTCGCAAGACGCGCCACCAGCGTCGCAACAAGAAGTAGTCCTTCGGTACTACCGGCTGAGCGTCAGGCCCTTCGGCCTGGCGCTTTTCGCTGTGCTCGAGGGTCTCGATACGCGGCCTCCTCCGTCGGCCGCTACTCGACCAGCGGAATAGGCTGGAGGGGTGGCACGCGACATCCGACTCACCCTCATCGGCAAGCCCGGTTGCCATCTCTGCGACGACGCGAGGGCGGCCGTGCAGACCGTGCTGGCCGAGATCGAGGCGACGGATGCCGCGCCGCGCGTGATCTTCGACGAGCGCTCGATCCTCGACGACGACGAACTCCGCAACCGCTACGCCGAAGAGATCCCGGTCGTGCTCATCGACGACGTCGTGCACAACTACTGGCGCATCGACCCCGTGCGGTTGAAGAAGGCGCTGCTCGCCGGCTGAGCGACACCTCCTCGCCGCCTACCCGGAGCCCGCGCGGCGGTCAAGCCCGTTGCCGGCGCTCGTCGCCCGGTCTTGACTGATGGCATGAGCTCGTACTGGAAGGCCGGCGCGCCGAAGACCGGGGCGACCCTGCCCATCGATGACGCGATGCGGGCTCCGCTGCCCGCTGCACCCGTCGACGTGGCGGTCATCGGTGCCGGCATCACGGGGCTCTCGACCGCGCTCATGCTGCAGCGAGCCGGCCGCTCGGTGGTGATCGTCGAGGCGACCGAGGTCGCCGCCCTCGCCTCAGGCGCGAACACCGGCAAGGCGAGCGTGCTGCAGGGCGCTCGGCTGCAGCGCATCCGCCGCTCGCACTCGGCGAAGGTCACTCGCGCCTACGTCGAGGCGAATCTCGACGGCCAGGCGTGGATCGCCGAGTTCACCCGCGACCACGACGTGCCGGTCGCCATCGAACCGGCCTACAGCTACGCCCAGTCCGACGCCGGGCTCAAGACCGTGCTGGCCGAATTCGATGCCGCTCGCGAGGCCGGGCTTCCGGTCGAGATGGTCGAGCGGATGCCGGTGCAGTTCCCGTTCGCCGGAGCGGTCGCGCTCGAGGGCCAGCTCGCGCTCGACCCGTATCGGCTCATGCTCGCGCTCGCCCGCGAGTTCGTCGCCGACGGCGGCGTGCTCGTCACCGGCGTGCGGGTTCGCGACGTGCAGGCCTCCGACCCCGTTGTGCTCGAGACCGACCAGGGTCGCCTTCGCGCCCGCGACGTCGTGGTTGCGACGGCGACCCCAGTGCTCGATCGGGGGCTGTACTTCGCGAAGACGCGGCATTCGCGCTCGTACATCGCCTCCTTCCGCGTCGGCGACCCGCCGACGCCGGGCCTGTTCCTCTCGGTCGACCAGCCCACCCGCTCGCTGCGCACGGCGCCGCCGCATCCCGAGTCGGGCGCGGCGGGCCTGCAGCTCATTGTCAGCGGCAACGAGCATCCGGTCGGCCGGGTGTCGTCGGCGGCGGCCCGCGCCGACGACCTCGTTCGCTGGACACAGCGCCACTTTCCCGGCGCCGAGCTGACGCATCGCTGGTCGGCGCAGGACTATGAGTCGCTGAACCTCATTCCCTTCGCCGGGCGGATGCCGCGGGGCCGGCGCCGCATCTGGTTCGCCACGGGCTACGCGAAGTGGGGCCTCACGAACGGCGTCGCGGCGGCGATGCGCATCTCGGCCGAGATCCTCGGCGAGCCGTGGCGGGATCATCAGGCGTGGATGCAGGTGCTCGGCACTCGCATGACGGTGCCCGCCGACCTCGCGCGGGGCGTCTCGGAGAACGCCAAGGTCGCGGGCGATCTCGCAGCGGGCTGGGCGCGGGCCGAGGCGCATCCGACGCCCGTGCCGAAGCCGCCGGAAGGCACCGGCGTCGTGGGCTCGCGCCGGGGAGTGCCGGTCGGCGTCTCGACCGTCGACGGGGAGACGTGCGCGGTGCGCGCGATCTGCACGCACCTCGGCGGCGTCGTGCGGTGGAACGACGCCGAGCACACGTGGGACTGCCCCCTGCACGGCTCGCGCTTCGAGGCATCCGGCCGGCTGATCGAGGGGCCTGCGACGCGGGACCTGCCGTCGACCGCTCGACCCGACGGTCTGCGCTGAACGGTCGGCGCTGAACGCTGCCTGCGGCGTCGCGCGCCGCTCTTCCCCCGGCTTCGACTCCCGGGTTAGGTTGGGCACGGGGGCAACTGCGACGCCCCCGCACTGCGAACGAAGGGGAATCCCAAGTGGGAGAGTTCAAGGGCAAGATCGAACTGGACGTGCGCGACTCGGTGGGGGACTGGGACGCGTTCCTTCCTGACAAGGCTCCGCAGGGGGCGCCGAACGTGCTCGTCGTGCTCTACGACGACACCGGGCAGGCCGCGTGGTCGCCCTACGGCGGCCGCATCAACATGCCGACGATGGATCGGCTCGCTGCGGGCGGGCTGACCTACACCCAGTGGCACACCACGGCGCTCTGCTCGCCGACGCGCTCGACCTTTCTGACCGGCCGCAACCACCACCAGAACGGGTTCGCGACGATCTCGGAGTCGTCGACCGGGTTCCCGGGCTACAACTCCCACATCCCGCCGACGAACGCGACGATGGCGAACGTGCTGCGCGACGCCGGCTGGTCGACGTTCTGGGTCGGCAAGAACCACAACGTGCCGATCGACGAGTGGACGGCGGGAGCATCGAAGAAGAACTGGCCGCTCGCTCAGGGCTACGACCGCTTCTACGGCTTCATCGGCGGTGAGACGAACAACTGGTACCCCTCGCTCGCCGAAGACAACCACTACATCGACCAGCCGTACTTGCCCGAAGACGGCTACCACCTCTCGAAGGACCTCGCCGACCAGGCGCTGAAGATGATCCGCGACGTGAAGCAGACCGAGCCCGACAAGCCCTGGTACCTCTGGTTCTGCCCTGGGGCAAACCACGCGCCGCATCACGCGCCCGAGGAGTACATCGCCAAGTACAAGGGCAAGTTCGACGACGGCTACGAGGCGTACCGCGAGTGGGTGCTGCCGCGCATGATCGAGCGCGGCATCCTGCCCGAGGGCACCGACCTCACCGACGTGAACCCGATGCCCGACGGCACCTACACGCAGACCGACTACGTGCGCCCGTGGGCCGAGCTGAACGATGAGGAGAAGGCGATGTTCTGCCGGATGGCGGAGGTCTTCGCGGGGTTCTCGGAGTACACCGACGCCCAGGTCGGCCGCATCATCGACTACCTCGAGGAGTCGGGCCAGCTCGAGAACACCATCGTGCTGTACTGCGCCGACAACGGGGCATCCGGTGAGGGCAGCCCCAACGGTTCGGTCAACGAGGGCAAGATCTTCGGCGGCTACCCCGACTCGCTCGACGACAACCTGCGGCTCGTCGACAAGCTCGGCAGCCCTGACACGTACAACCACTACCCGACCGGCTGGGCGATGGCCTTCTCGACGCCGTATCGCATGTTCAAGCGCTACTCCTACCAGGGCGGCGTGTGCGATCCGCTCGTGATCCACTGGCCGGCGGGCTTCGCGGCCAAGGGCGAGGTGCGCAACCAGTACCACCACTCGACCGACATCGTGCCCACCATTCTCGAGGCGTGCGGCGTGGAGATGCCCGAGACCTATGCCGGCGTCGAACAGAACCCGCTCGCCGGGGTCTCGATGAAGTACTCCTTCGACGCTCCCGTCGACGGCCCGACGGAGAAAGAGACCCAGTACTACGAAATGCTCGGCAGCCGCGGCATCTGGCACAAGGGGTGGAAGGCCGTCACCGTGCACGGCCCGATGGCCGGCACGAGCGGCTTCGAGAACGACACCTGGCAGCTCTTCCACACCGATGTCGACCGGGCCGAGGCGCACGACCTCGCCGCGGAGCATCCCGAGAGGGTCGAGGCGTTGAAGGCGCTGTGGCTCGAGGAGGCGAAGGCGAACGACGTGCTGCCGCTGAACGACCTGCAGATCATCGGCAACCCGAAGGACTTCGAGACCTTCATCTCGATGGAGTTCCATCAGCCGGCTCCGCCGAGCGGGCAGTACATCTACTACCCGGGCACCTCCGAGGTTCCCGAGCGGTCGGCGGCGAACGTGCATGGCGTCTCGTACAAGATCCTGGCCGAGGTCGACTTCACCGGTGAGACGCAAGGCATCATCTTCGCGCACGGCTCACGGTTCGGCGGGCATGCGCTCTTCGTGAAAGACGGCGAGTTGAGCTACGCCTACAACTTCTTGGGCATCCCGCCCGAGAATCGCATCACGGCGCCGGCGCCGCTGAGCGGCCGGCACATCGTGGGCGTCGAGTTCACCAAGGAGCGCATGGGCGACTACCGCGAGGGCATCGGGCCGCTCAAGCTCTTCATCGACGAGCAGCAGGTCGGCGAGCAGGAGATCCGCACGGTGCTCGGGCACTTCTCGCTCTGCGGCGAGGGCCTCTGCATCGGCTACGACAGCGGCGATGCCGTCTCGAGTGCCTATGTCGGTTCGCGGTTCGAGTTCACGGGCGGTGAGATCAAGAAGGTCGTCTTCGACATAGCCGACGACGTGTACCTCGATCTCGAGGGTCACCTCGCGGCGGCGATGGCGCGCGACTGATGAGCGCGTCATCGATGCCCATGCCTTCGTGGGCCGATGGGCCCGCTCGTGACGCGATCATCGCGTTCGTCGAGCGGGTCACCAGCGGCCCCGAGGCCGTGCCCATCGAGGAGCGGATCGCCGTCTTCGACAACGACGGCACCCTCTGGACCGAGAAGCCGATGCCCACGCAGCTGCACTACATCGTCGAGCAGTGGCGTGCCCAGGCCGAGGCCGATCCGTCACTCGCCGACCGCCAGCCCTACCGGGCTGCCGTCACGGGCGACTACGCCTGGCTCGGCGGCGCCATCGACAAGCATTACGCGGGCGATGACAGCGATCTGCAGATCTTCATCGGCGCGCTCGTCGGCGTCACTGCCGGCATGAGCGTCGAAGACTATGCAGCGTCGGTTGGCGAGTTCTACGAGCGGGCGAAGCACCTGACGCTCGGCACCCCGTATGGCGATGCCGTGTACCGCCCGATGATCGAGCTGCTGCGGTACCTCGAGCAGCACGGGTTCACGGTGTACATCGTCTCCGGTGGCGAACGCGACTTCATGCGACCCATGACCCAGCAGTACTACGGGATCCCGCCCGAGCACGTGATCGGGTCTGCGCTCGGTCTCGCGTTCGACGCCGACTCGGGTGACGTGCGCTACACCGCCGGGCTCGATTTCCTCGACGACGGCCCCGAGAAGCCCGTGCGCATCTGGAGCCGCATCGGTCGGCGGCCGCTCCTCGCGGGCGGCAACTCGAACGGCGACCTGCCGATGCTCGAGTTCACCCGCGCCGGCGGCGGCCTCGCGCTGCTGATCCACCACGACGACGACACCGAGCGTGGCGACGTGCCCTACGACAAGGGCGCCGAGCACGCGCTCGCCGCGGCATCCGATCGGGGATTCACCGTCGTGAGCGTCAAGCGCGACTGGTCGACGGTCTTCCCCGAGAACTGACGCCGTGACGTCGACCGCCGCACCGCCCGCCCGCAGGTTCCGCCTCTTCCCGACCCTCGCGGGCTATCAGCGCGGATGGCTCGGGGCCGACGTGCTCGCGGGCCTCTCTGCCGGGGCTGTCGTGATCCCGCAGGCCATGGCGTACGCGACGATCGCGAACCTGCCGGTGGAGCTCGGGCTCTACACGTGCATGGTGCCGATGCTCGTGTACGCGATGCTCGGCGGCTCGCGGGCGATGAGCGTCTCGACGACGTCGACGATCGCGACGCTGACGGCGACCACTCTGGTCTCGGCGGGACTCGCGGCCGGCTCCGACGACCCCGTGCCCGACCTCATGGCGCTGACGCTGCTCGTCGGCGTGATCCTGCTCATCGCGCGGGTGGCGAAACTCGGCTCGCTCGTCGAGAACATCTCGCGGGCAACCATCGTCGGCGTGCAGATCGGGGTCGGTGCGACAGTCGCCGTCGGCCAGTTGCCGAAACTGCTCGGAGAGACGACGGATGTCTCGGCGCACGGGTTCATCCGATCGATCGCCGCGGCTGTCGAGGCGGTGCCGTCGGCGCACCTCGCGACGGTCGTGCTCTCGATCGGGTCGGTGGCGGGGCTGTTCCTCATGAAGCGATTCCTGCCGAAGGTGCCGGCGCCGCTCATCGTCGTCGCCGCCGGCATCCTGCTCGTCGCCTTCACCGGTCTCGACGAGGCCGGCCTCGAACTCATCGCACCGGTGCCGCAGGGGTTCCCGCCGATCGTGCTGCCGACGTTCGCCAATCTCGGCGCGATGCTGCCGGGTGCCGGAGCGATCGCCGTGATGGCGTTCCTCGAGTCCGCGGCGGTGGCGCGCGGCATCCGCAAGCCCGGCGAACCGCAGGTCGACAGCAATCAGGAACTGCTCGCGACCGGCGCAGCCAACGCCATCGGCTCGTTCTTCCAGGTGCTGCCCGCAGCCGGAGGGTTCTCGCAGAGCGCGGTGAACCAGGGCGCCGGAGCGCGCACCCAGCTCTCGTCGCTCGTCACCGTTGCCCTCGCGGTGCTCGTCGCGCTCTTCCTTGGACCGGTCATCAGCCTGCTGCCGCAGGCCACGCTCGCCTCGCTCGTGTTCGTCGCCGTCGTGGGACTGATCGACATCCCCTCGCTCGTGCGGTTCTGGCGCATCAGCCGCAACGACTTCTGGATCGCCGTCGCGACCGCCGTCGTCGGCCTCACCGCGGGCCTGCTGCTCGCGGTCGTGGTCGGCGTTGTCGTCACCCTCGTGGTCGTGCTGCGTGAACTGAACCGGCTGCGGGTCGAGGTCGGGGAGCCTGCTGGGGAGGCGGTCGGCCCGGTGCCTGGTGCGGCGGTCGGCTCAGCCGCCGGCGTGGTGCTGCCTGTGCGCCTGCTCGCCCCGCTCTACACGGCGAACGTGCTCGCGCACGAGAACGCGGTGCTCGACGCTGCGGCGGCGCATCCCGGCATCCGTGCCGTGGCGCTCGAGCTCAGTCGCCTCGACGTCGTGCCGATCACCGTGCTCGACACGCTCGCCGACCTCGATCGCGAGCTCGCCGCGCAGCACATCGAACTGCGGTGCGCCGCGGTGCCCGAGTCGGGAGCGGCGACGGCGCGGAAGGGCAGCTGGTTCACACGGCTCGAGCAGGAGGGACGGGTCTACCCGACCCTCGAGGCGGCTGTGCGGGCGCCGGTGAGGGCGGAGCCGGAGTAGCTCAGCAAGCGGTCTCGCCGCGTCAGCTCACGTCGCGCACGCAGCGGAAGCCGATGTGCGTCGTCGCCGTGTCGTCGGCCTGCGGCGACCGCGCCGATGGGCGGTACCGCAGGCAGTAGTCGGGCGAGCAGAGGTGCGATCCGCCCTTCAGCACGCGACGCGGAATGCGGGAGCCGGGCTCGGCGGATGCCGCGGCGAGCAGGTTCGGCCGCAGCTGCGCGTCGACCGCTTCGACGCCCGGCGGGTTGTGGCGAGACGTGTAGAAGTCGGTGGTCCACTCCCACACGTTGCCCGTGACGTCGAAGAGCTCGTAGCCGTTGGCCGCGAACGTCATGACGGGTGACGTGCCGACCCAGCCCTCGGCGCCGGTGTTGCGGTACGGGAACGAGCCCTGCCAGCGATTGACCATGAGCTCGCCGTCGGGGAACTCCTCGTCGCCCCACGCGAAGCGTGCGCCATCGAGCCCGCCGCGGGCGGCGAACTCGAACTCGGCCTCGGTGGGCAGGCGCTTGCCGGCCCATTCGGCGTACGCCGTGGCATCCGCGAAGCTCACCTGCACGACCGGGTGGTCGGCGCGCTCGGTGAGTGCATCGACGACAAGGCCATCGGGACGGGACGGCTCGGCGCCGAAGGGATGCCGCCAGCTCGCGCCTGCTCCCCAGCGCCACCACTGCCGCCACTCGCGCAGGTCGACCGGGCCGGCGGTCGGCGTGAACACGAGCCCGCCCGGGACGAGGTCGGCGGCGTCGACACCGGGGAAGTCGGCAGGGTCCAGTGGCCGCTCGGCTACGGTGACGTAGCCCGTGGCCTCGACGAACGCCGCGAACTGGGCGTTCGTGACGGGGTGCACGTCGATCTCGAACGGCCCGACCGTGCGTTCGTGCACGGGCGTCTCGTCGGCGTAGAACTCGGCCGACCCCATCTGGAACGTGCCGCCCGCGAGGCGGGCCATCGGCGTGGTCGCGATCTTCACCATCCGAGCCTACGGCCCGCATCGAGTTCTGCGTGAGGTGACGCAGATCTACCTTCCATGCCCATCCGAAGGTCGATTTGCGTCACTTCGGTCGGCGGCGACTCGTCCTCGGCAGGACGGACCAGCAGTCGGGCGTCCACAAACGGGCTCGCGCGGTTGGGGGCGAGCTTGCCGGCGAGCAAGGGTGGTCGGATGCCTCCCCGACAACAACTTCCCGATCACCTCGCAGCCCGGCCGTTCCGAGTACGCGATGCCGCCGCTTCGGGCATCGGTGAAGGACGACTCCGCGGCCCCGACCTGTCGAGACCGTTCCACGGCGTGCGGGCGAGTGCCGTCGAACCGCAGTCCCTGCTGTCGATGTGTGTTGCGTACTCTGCCCGAATGCGCGCGAGCGAGGTGTTCAGCCACGGAACGGCCGCGGAGTTGCACGGGCTCCCACTGCCGCGACGAATGCGTGGCCAACTGCACGTCGCAGCGTTCGTGCCGGAAGGGCTGCCGAGGGCCGCGGGAGTGCGCGGGCATCGTGCACAGCCCGGAGGCGTGCGGGTGGTTCGCCGGTTCGGGCTGTCGGTCGTCGACCCCGTCGATGCATGGTGCCAGCTCGCCGGTTCACTCACCGAGCGAGAACTCGTCGTCGCGGGTGATGCCCTGGTTCGGCGGCAGCAACCGCTCGCCACGCTCGAGGAGCTGGAGCGTGAAGTCAGGCGTCGTGCGGGTCGACGTGGCCAGCGACGGCTGGTCGGCGCGCTCGGGAGGATCCGGCCGCGCACCGACTCGCCGCAGGAGACGGAGCTGCGGCTCGACATCGTCGACTTCGGCCTGCCCGAGCCCGAGGTGAACGTGGAGATCTCCGATCACGACGGGCGGCGGATTGCGATCGCTGACCTCGCGTTCTCCGCCTATCGAGTCGCAGCTGAGTACGACGGTGAGCATCACCGCACCGATCGGCACCAATATGCCCGCGACGTTGATCGACTCGACGACGTCGTCCACGAGGGGTGGCGAATCGTGCGCTTCAACGCCTCCCACCGCGGCATCCTGCGCAGGCAACGTCTCGCGCGGCTGCGAGACGCCTTGATCGCATCTGGCTGGCGCCCGGATGTCTCGTGAGATGACGCGAATCGACCTTCCACACGTGCGGGAAGGTCGATTCGCGTCACTTCACCCGGGTGGGGGAAGAGGAGCTAGGGGAGCAGGCGCGTCGGGCCGCGGAAGAGGTAGGTCGTCTCGCGGATGGACTGCTCGCCGAGCATGAGCATCAGCACGCGGGCGAGGCCCATGCCGAAGCCGCCGTGCGGGGGCACGCCGTAACGGAAGAAGTCGAGGTAGAACTCGAGCTCTTCAGGCTCCATGCCCTTGTCGCGAGCCTGCTCGACGAGCACGTCGATGCGGTGCTCGCGCTGCGCGCCGGTCGAGATCTCGACGCCGTTGTAGATGAGGTCGTACGAGTTCGTGAGGCTCGAGTCGCCCTCGTGGCGCATGTGGTAGAACGGCCGGATGCTCGACGCGTAGTCGATGAGGAACACGAAGTCGTGCCCGAACGTCTCTTTGACGTAGGCCGAGATCTGGCGCTCGCCCTCGGGGTCCATGTCGTCGTCGGCGCGGGGGATCACGTAGCCGCGGTCGGCGACGATCTGCTTCGCCTCGGCGAGCGGGATGCGCGGGAACGGACGCGACGGCACCTGCAGTTCGATGCCGAACAGCTCGGCGATGTCGGCACCGTGCTTGGCGACGACGGCCTCGAAGCCGGCGACCATGAGCTCTTCGTGCAGCGCCATGACGTCTTCGTGCGAGTCGATCCAGCTGATCTCGGTGTCGACCGAGGTGAACTCGGTCGCGTGCCGCGAGGTGAACGAGGGGTCGGCGCGGAACGCGGGCCCGACCTCGAACACGCCGCCGAAGCCGGCCGCCTGCGCCATCTGCTTGAAGAACTGCGGGCTCTGCGCGAGGTACGCCTTGGTCTCGAAGTACTCGACCTCGAAGAGCTCTGCGCGAGACTCCGACGCCGAGGCCATGAGCTTCGGCGTGTGAATCTCGATGAGCCCCTTCTCGACCCACACGCCGCGAAGCGCGTGGAGGAAGGTGGTCTGGATGCGGAAGATGAGCGCCTGCTTCGGGTGACGCAGGTCGAGGAAGCGCCAGTCCATGCGCTTGTCGAGGCTCGAGTCGGCCGCGATCGGCGTCTCGGGGTTCGCGGCAGTGACGACGTCGAACTCGCGGATCTTCACCTCGAGGCCGCCGAGCTTGACGCGCTCGTCGTGCTTGAGCTCGCCGGTCACGGTGATGAACGAGCCGTGCGAGAGCGCCGAGATGGCCTCGGTCGTCGCGAGGCGAGCGGATGCCGCGACGTCCGTTGCATCTTCGACCTCGCGCGTCGCGGGGTTCACGAGCTGCACCGCGCCCGACTCATCGCGAAGGATGACGAACTGCACCTTCTTCTGATCACGCACCGTCTCGACCCATCCGGACACGGTGACGGGGCCGTCGGGGAGCGCGGCGAGGTTCTTGACGAGGGTGCGGGTGTTCACGATCGACCATCCTACCCGTGGGGGTTTCACCGGCCCGGCGCACGGCGGATTCAAAGGGAAGGCCTCTCTAGACTGGAAGCCGTGCCGGCCGAGCAGATCCATCTCGTGCGCCATGGCGAGGTGTTCAACCCCCAGGGCGTGCTCTACGGTCGGTTGCCCGGCTACGGGCTCTCCGATCTCGGTCGCCGCATGGCGCAGGCGGCCGCCGACGATCTCGTCGCCCGCGACCGTCCGGTGAGCGCCCTCATCTCTTCCCCGCTGCAGCGCACGCAGCAGTCGTCGGAGCCGGTCGCCGCGGCGTTCGCCCTCGAGCCGGCGCTCGAGGATCGGGTGATCGAGCCCGAGAACCGCTTCGAGGGCAGGCGCATGCGCGGCGTCGACGGTGCACTCCGCGACATCCGCAACTGGCCGCTGCTCATCAACCCGTGGGAGCCGAGCTGGGGCGAGCCGTTCCGTTCGATCGCCGATCGCATGCTCGCAGCCATCGACGATGCCTGGCAGGCCGCCGACGGCGGAGACGTCGTGATCGTCAGCCATCAGCTGCCGATCTGGATGGTGCACCGTCGACTCGCCGGCCTCTCGCTCTCGCACGACCCCCGCCGTCGCCGGTGCGCCCTCTCGAGCGTCACCACGCTCGAGCGCCGTGGTGCCCGGTTCGTCGAGGTCGGCTACGCGGATCCTGCGGCGGGGCTCGCCGCCGAAGCCACAGATGTAGGAGCAGTGTGATGCGCAAGCGGCGCTCGATGATGATGGCGGTGGCCGTGGCATCCGCCCTGCTGCTGGCGGGCTGCACGAGCGGCAACGACGACCTCGCCGACCAGTTCGCCGAGGGCAGCGGCAAGAACTACATCGCGGGCGACGGCACGATCACGGTCTACGACGCCTCCGACCGCGGCGAGCCGATCGAGTTCGCCGGCGAGACCGTCGAGGGCGAGTCCTTCGACTCGGCGGATGCCGCGGGCAAGGTGCAGGTCGTCAACTTCTGGTACGCGGGCTGCGCGCCGTGCCGGGTCGAGGCCCCCATCCTGCAGGAGGTCTACGACGGCATCGACGCCGACGACGTGAGCTTCACCGGCGTGAACGTGCGCGACCAGGCCGCCAACGCGGCCTCCTTCGAGAAGGACTACGGCATCAGCTTCCCGTCGGTGCTCGACGTCGCGAGCGGTGAAGCCCAGCTCGCGTTCGCCGGCCGGGTACCGCCCGCCGCGGTGCCGACGACGATCGTGCTCGACCAAGACGGCAAAGTGGCGGCTCGCGTGCTCGGCCAGCTGAAAGACGCGTCGATCCTCGAGACGATCATCGACGACCTCCTCGCCGAGCGGGCCTAGCGCATGGGCGCGGGCGAGATCGTGCTGAACGGGCAGCTGCTCGCGGCGATGCCGATCGCGCTCGCAGCGGGACTCGTCTCGTTCCTCTCTCCGTGCGTGCTGCCGCTCGTGCCGGGTTACCTCGGTTACCTCGGCGGGTTCACGGATGCCTCGGCCGACGCCGCCACCGAGCGCAAGAACCGGCGCCGCCTGCTGCTCGGGGTGCTGCTCTTCGTGGCCGGCTTCACCGTGGTGTTCGTGTCGTTCAACCTCGTCGCGGGCGTCGCCGGCGCGTGGCTGCTGCAGTACTCCGACCTCATCGTGCGCATCGCGGGCGTGCTGCTGATCGTCATGGGGCTCGTCTTCATCGGGCAGTTCACGTTCATGCAGCGCACGATCAAGCCGTCGTGGCGCCCGGCGACCGGACTCGCCGGGGCGCCCCTGCTCGGCATCGTCTTCGGCATCGGCTGGACGCCCTGCATCGGCCCGACCCTCGCCGTCGTGCTCGCCCTCAGCGCCGACTCCGCCTCTGCCGGCCGCGGCGTGCTGCTCGGCCTCGCCTACTGCGTCGGCCTCGGCATCCCGTTCCTGCTCGTCGCCGCCGGCTTCAGCTGGGTCACGGGCTCGCTCTCCTTCCTCCGCCGCCACATCCGTGCGATCAACATCGCGGGCGGCACGCTGCTGATCCTCATCGGCGTGCTCATGGTGTCGGGAATCTGGTCCATCTGGATGTACGAACTGCAGGCGGTGATCACGGGTTTTGTCCCCGCAATCTGACCCGGGTGCGCCCTCGCGGCCCGCCGACCACATCGACTCGGTCGAGCCGGATGCCGCCGAGGCATCCGTCACTGGGCCGAAGCTCGGCTTCGTCGGCTGGGTCCGCTTCGGCTGGCGTCAGCTCACGAGCATGCGCACCGCACTGCTGCTGTTGCTGCTGCTCGCGATCGCCGCGGTGCCCGGCTCGCTCGTGCCGCAGCGCTCGAGCGACCCCAACGGCGTCACCCAGTACTTCGACGACAACCCGAGGCTCGCGCCCATTCTCGACAGCGTGCAGATGTTCGACGTCTACACCTCGGCGTGGTTCTCGGCGATCTACCTGCTGCTGTTCGTCTCGCTCATCGGCTGCATCATCCCGCGCACGAAGCACCACTTCGAGGCGTTGCGGGCGCGGCCGCCGCGCACGCCCGTGCGGTTGTCGCGGCTCGCGGGGTTCACCGAACGCGAACTGCCGGTTTCGACAGGCTCGACCAGTGACGCAGCGGCCGAGGCATCGATCGACGCCGCCTCGAAGCAACTGCGGCAGGCGGGCTACCGCGTTGAGCGCTACGCCTTGCGCGGGGAGCCATCGGTCTCGGCCGAGCGCGGCTATCTGCGCGAGACCGGCAACCTCGTCTTCCACACGGCGCTGCTCGGCGTGCTCGTGGCCGTCGGCTTCGGCGGCGGCTTCGGCTTCTCGGGGCAGCGCGTGATCGTCGAGGGACAGACCTTCGTCAACACGCTCGCGGCATTCGACTCGTTCAATCCCGGCCGCTTCTTCAACGACACCCGACTGACGCCCTACCGGCTCTCGCTCGAGAACCTCGACGCCGTCTACGAGACCCGCAATCAAGACGCGATCGGCCAGCCCATCGACTTCACCGCGCACGTGACGGTGCAGGGGCAGCAGGGCGAGGCCGAGGAGCGCACCGTCAAGGTCAACGAGCCGCTCTACACGCACGGCACCGACGTCTACCTGCTCGGCAACGGCTACGCGCCGACGATCACGGTGAAGAACGCCGCGGGCGAGGTCGTGTTCACCGACGCGGTGCCGTTCCTGCCGCAAGACGCGAACCTCACCTCGATCGGCGTCGTGAAGGTGCCCGACGGCATGCCGGAGCAGCTCGGCATGGTCGGCTTCTTCTACCCGACGCAGAGCGAACTCACCACGGGCGCCTACACCTCGAGCTATCCCGACCTGATCCTGCCTGTGCTCACGCTCAACGTCTACGAGGGCGATCTCGGCATCGACGAGGGCACACCGACCTCGGTGTACACGCTCGATCCGTCGACCATGGAACAGCTCACGGGTGGCGACACGGGCGTCGACTCGATCGAGCTCAAGCCCGGCGAGACCGCCGAACTGCCGAACGGGCTCGGCACGGTCACGTTCGACGATGCGACCCCCGAGTCGTCGAGCACGGATGCCGCAGACGGCGACTACTCGCAGAGCGTGCCGCGCTTCGCGAGCTTCGACATCCACCACGACCCGACGCAGATCTGGGTGCTGATCTTCGCCGCGCTGATCCTCGGCGGCCTGCTCGTCTCGCTCTTCGTGCCGCGCCGTCGCATGTGGGTGAAGGCCGTGACGAAGCCCGACGGCCGGGTCGTGCTCGAGTACGCGGCACTCGCCCGCGGTGAGGACCCGGGCCTCGAAGAGGCAGTGACCTCGTTCGCCGACAAGCACGCCGGGCCGCGGCCATCGCCGGTCGAGTAGGCCCGCCAGGGCCGTATCGAGACCTCGCGACAGGTCTCGATACGCTCGCTGGCGCTCGCTACTCGACCGGCGGGAACACACACTTCGACGTAAGGTAGAACAGTGCAGTTGACGCTCGACGAGATCTCCATCCTCTGCGTGTACTCGGCCATGGTCGTCTACGCGATCGCCTTCATCGCGTTCTCGATCGACCTCGCCAAGCGCTCGGCGGCTGCCACAGCGGCAACGGATGCCGCTCTCGTCGAGGCGAAGCAGGCGGTCGCCGTCGGTGCCGCCTCCGATGCCACGGCAGGCACGGGCTCCACGGCCACCGCCGCGCCCGGGGCATCCGCTCGACCGTCGAAGACCGCCGCCGGTACCGGCACCGGTGCCGTCGCCTACGGCCGCTCGCCCTCGCTGCGTGTCGGCGTCGCGATGACGGTGCTCGCCTGGCTGCTGCACCTCACGGCCGACGTGACGCGCGGCTTCGCCGCGGGCCGGGTGCCGTGGGCCAACATGTACGAATTCGCGCTCACGGGCACGCTCATCATCACCACGGTCTTCCTCGTGGTGATCGTGATCTCGAAGCACGACCTGCGGTTCCTCGGCACCTTCGTCACGGGCCTCGTGCTCGTGCTGCTCGGCGTCGCGGCGCTGAACTTCTACGTGAGCCCGATTCCGCTGCCGCCGGCGCTGCAGTCGGTCTGGCTCGTGATCCACGTGTTCGTGGCGAGCGCCTCGGTCGGCCTCTTCGCGCTCGGCTTCGCGCTCTCGGTCGTGCAGCTCATGCAGTCGCGTCGCGAGGCGCTCCTCGACACCGCGAAGGCGGCGAAGGCCACGTTCCTCGCGACGCTGCCCGACTCGGTCACCCTCGAGAATCTCGCCTACCGGGTCAACATCATCGGCTTCATCATGTGGACCTTCACGCTCATGGCCGGGTCGATCTGGGCCGAGAAGGCCTGGGGCCGTTACTGGGGCTGGGACACCAAAGAGGTGTGGACCTTCATCATCTGGGTGGTCTACGCCGGCTACATCCACGCTCGCGCGACGCGCGGCTGGCGCGGCTCGCGTTCGGCCTGGCTCGCGATCATCGGCTTCTCGGCGGTGCTGTTCAACTTCACCGTGGTCAACCTCTTCTTCAAGGGACTGCACGCCTACTCGGGCCTCTGAAGCAGGGCTGCCGGAGCGTGAGGGTTCGAGCTGCGGCCCCGATGGCCATTTCGCCCCCGACGTCGGGCACCGATCGTTGGCTAGTGTGGACCGCGGATCCCTACATCCGTTTCGACACGTCATCGGCTTGACGCCGCATCGGCGGCGGGTTGGGGTGCGCGACGAAGGGTAGCCCTGTGAAGAAGCTCGTGGTCGGACTGGTCGCCGCGGTACTGCTCGTCTCGATGAGCGCGGTTCCCGCTTCTGCGGCCGACAACGGCGACGACCTCATCGACGAATCGACCCAGCACGCGGCGCAGGTTCTCGAGCAGGCGGAATCCGCAGCTGATCCGGCGCCGGGCGACAGAGCCGCCGATGGTGCGGCCGAGCGTCGCGCAGACCAGGACGAAGCGCTCGCCGGTGCGGCGTTCGCTGATGATGGAATCGAGGCCGCGCTGGCCGGCGGCGACTTCACGCCCGGTGATCTCATCGCCGACGTGAACTTCTACGACAAGGCCGCGATGTCGGAAAGCCAGATCCAGGGCTTTCTGCAACAGATGGTCGGGAGTTGTGCAACGTCGCTCTGTCTCGCGAACTACAAGGCCACGACCCCGAACCGCACGTGGAGCTACGGCACGTGCTCGCCGTACGCCGGAGCGGCGAACGAGTCGGCGGCCCGGATCATCTTCAAGGTGCAGGAGGCGTGCGGACTCAGCGCGAAGGTCATCCTCGTCACCCTGCAGAAGGAGCAGTCGCTTCTCACGAATCCGCAGCCCACGCAGGAGGTCCTGCGGAAGGCGATGGGCTACGGATGCCCAGACACCGCAGCGTGCGACTCGACGTACTACGGCTTCTTCAACCAGGTGTACGCCGCCGCTCGTCAACTGACGTGGTACGGCAACCCCGGCGGTTCGTTCACGTGGTTGAAAGTGGGGCAGCCGAATCACGTGCTCTTCCACCCCGACGACGATCGCTGCGGCGGCGCGAGCGTGACGATCGCGAACAGTGCGACGGCGGCGCTCTACTACTACACGCCGTACCAGCCGAACGCCGCAGCGCTCGTCGACCTCTACGGCACGGGTGACTCGTGCTCCAGCTATGGCAACCGGAACTTCTGGCGAATGTACAGCGACTGGTTCGGCGACCCCAGGAGCGGCGTGGTGCTGACGACGGAGCGCCTGGAGGGTGTCGATCGCTATGCGACGGCGGTTGCCATCTCCGAGGCGAGCTACCCCGGAGGGGCGCCGGTGGTGTACATCGCCTCGGGCACCGAGTTCGCCGACGCGCTGGCGGCGGCCCCTGCGGCTGCGCACAAGGGCGGCCCGATGCTGCTTACGGCGGCCGACGTCCTCCCCGAAGCCACGGCCGCCGAAATCCGACGGCTCGCACCGCAACAGATCGTCGTCGTCGGCGGCGACGGCGCTGTCGGTGCATCCGTGATGCGAACGCTCCTGCAGATCGCGCCAGCCAAGAGGATCGGCGGCACCGACCGCTACGACACGTCGCGCAACATCATCGCCGACGCATTCGGTCCGACTGCCATCGCCTATCTCGCGACCGGGCGTGATTTCCCCGATGGGTTGAGCGCAGGCGCCGCCGCCGGAGCGATCGGAGCGCCCGTCGTGCTCGTCGACGGCCTCGGGAGCAGCGTCGATGAGAAGACGCTCGCGCTCCTGCGAAGCAAGGGCATCGCCGAGGTGCGCATCGCAGGAGGCGACGGCGTCGTCTCACCCGGCATCGCGTCGAGCCTCGCCGCGGCGTCGATGACGGTCAAGCGGTACGCGGGTGCCGATCGCTATACGACGAGCGTCGCCATCAATACGGTCTTCGCGACGACCGCCAACGCGTACATCGCCACGGGCGCCTCATTCCCCGATGCCCTGACCGGTGCCGCTGCCGCAGGCGCAGCCGGTGATCCGCTGTACCTGGCAGCGCAGTCGTGCGTTCCCGGTGCTGTTCGCAGCGCAGCGCTCGGCCAGGGCGTCACGTCGTTGACGTTGCTCGGTGGTCGAGGCGTGCTGGCCGAGGCCGTGGGTCGGCTCCAGTCCTGCTGAGCGCAGCGGTTCGGCCGCAGAGGGTCGGCGCCGACTGAGACGGGCATGCCGGTGACCGACGGAATCTGCCTGACAGCGCTTCCAGTCGGCTAGGCCTCGTACGCGCCCTGATGATCGGGCTGCCGTCGAGCACTCACGCCCACTTCCTTTGCCGTACTGCTCCAGCCGTGTAAGCGCTTGCATTAACGAGCCTGCCGCTGCTACCGTCGCCTGCAGGTCGGAGGCACGCGGACGTGCCGGAAATCGGGAGTCAAGGATGACGCAACGCGCTCGCGCACGCAGCTGGTTCGCCCTCGTGGTGTCGGGAGCCCTCGCGGCATCCGCCCTCGCCGTCATTCCGGGCCTCGCGGCCTCGGCCGTCGAGGAGCCGCGCACCTTCGCCCTCGTCGGATCGCTGCAAGACGAGCTCGGGTGCTCTGCCGACTGGCAGCCCGAGTGCGCGGCGACCGAGCTGACTGCCACCGGCACGGCGGGCGTCTTCGCGGCCGAGTTCACGGTGCCGGCCGGCACTTGGGAGTACAAGGTCGCCGTGAACGACTCGTGGAGCGAGGCGTACGGCCTGAACGGCGGCGGCGACAACATCCCGCTGACGGTCGCGGGCGACACCACCGTGCGGGTCGTGTTCGACGACACGCTCAAGAAGGTCGGCCTCGAGCTGACCGGAGCGAGCCTGGGCGGCGCGTACGACGCGGCATCCGACGCGGCCCTCGTCGCCGAGCCGGCGCGGCAGGCCGGCAGCGACGAGACGTTCTATTTCGTGATGACCGACCGCTTCGCGAACGGCGACGCCGCGAACGACGAGGGCGGGCTGGGGGTCGATGGGCACAGTGGCGACCGCCTCACGACGGGCTACGACCCGACCGACAAGGGCTTCTACAACGGCGGCGACCTCGCGGGCCTGCGATCGCAGCTCGACTACATCGACGGGCTCGGCACGACCGCGATCTGGCTCACCCCGAGCTTCAAGAACCGCCCCGTGCAGGGCGAGGGCGCGAACGTGAGCGCCGGGTACCACGGCTACTGGATCACCGACTTCACGCAGATCGACCCGCACCTCGGCACGAACGCCGAGCTCGAGGCGCTCATCGCCGAGGCGCACGCGAAGGACATCAAGGTCTACTTCGACATCATCACGAACCACACGGCCGACGTGATCGACTACGAGGAGCAGCAGTACTCCTACATCGATCAGGCGACGAGTCCGTACACGGATGCAGCGGGCACGGCCTTCGACCCGGCCGACTTCGCAGACGCCGATACGGGCGCCGACTTCCCGGCCCTCGACCCGGCGACGAGCTTTCCGTACATCCCGAGCCTCACGCCCGAAAACGCCGAGCTCAAGGTGCCGGCCTGGCTCAACGACCCCACGCTGTACCACAACCGCGGCGACTCGACGTGGGAGGGCGAGTCGGTCACGTACGGCGACTTCTCGGGCCTCGACGACCTCATGACCGAGCACCCGACCGTCGTGAACGGCTTCGTCGACGTCTACCAGCAGTGGATCGATCTCGGCATCGACGGCTTCCGCATCGACACCGCCAAGCACGTCAACTTCGAGTTCTGGGAGCAGTGGTCGAGCCAAGTGCTCGACTACGCGCACGACGCCGGCAAGCCCGACTTCTTCATGTTCGGCGAGGTCTACGACGCCGATCCGGTGAAGCTCAGCCCGTACGTGCGGAACACCGACATGAACTCGGTGCTCGACTTCACCTTCCAGTCGCAGACCGTGAGCTTCGCGGCCGGCAACTCGGCGAAGAACCTGCAGTCGCTCTTCGCGGGCGACGACTACTACACGACGCCCGACTCGTCGGCGACGGCGCTGCCGACCTTCCTCGGCAACCACGACATGGGCCGTGTGGGCTACTTCCTGCAGTCGACGGATGCCCCGCTCGAACGTGACGAGCTCGCGCACGAGCTGCTCTTCCTCACGCGCGGCCAGCCCGTCGTCTACTACGGCGACGAGCAGGGCTTCGCCGGCACCGGTGGCGACAAGGACGCGCGGCAGACGCTCTTCGCCAGTCAGGTCGCCGAGTACCAGAACCAGTCGCTCGTCACGGGCGAGACCGCCGGCAGCGTCGACCGCTTCGGCACGGATGCCCCGCTCTACACGCACATCTCCGAGCTCGCCGCCCTGCGCGACGCGCACCCGGCACTCGACACCGGCGCCCAGATCGAGCGCTACGTCGACAACGGCGCCGGCGTCTACGCGTTCAGCCGGGTCGATGCAGCCGAGCGGGTCGAGTACCTCGTGGCGTCGAACAACTCGAACGTCGCGAAGACGGTCGAGGTCTCGACGCTGACGAAGGACGGAGCGTTCTCGCCGCTCTACGGCGGTGGCTCAGCGATGGTGGCGAATACAGATGGCGTGGCATCCGTCACCGTGCCGGCGCTCGGCACCGTCGTGTTCAAGGCCGACCGCACGGTCAGCGCTCCCGACGCGGCATCCGCCATCTCGGTGTCGACGCCGGCGGCCGGCGCCGGCGTCACGGGCGTCACGCCCGTCGTGGCCGACGTCGACGACGCCACCTGGCAGGAGACGAGCTTCGCCTGGCGCGTCGCCGGTGCCACGGGCGACGACGCCTGGCACGCGCTCGGCACCGCTGAAGACACGAGCCCCCGGGTATTCCACGACACGGCGGGGCTCGAGACGGGCACCCTGCTCGAGTACCGCGCGATCTCGACGGATGCCGCGGGCAACCGTGCTGCGTCGAGCACCTACGCGTCGGTCGGCAACGCCGTGAACCTCGTCAAGGAGGAGGAGCCCGAGCAGCCGATCGACCTCGTGACGGTGCCCGGGTCGCACAACTCCGAGATGGGCTGCGCGGGCGACTGGGCTCCCGGCTGCGAGGTCGCGAAGCTCACGCTCCGCGCCGACGGCATCTACACCGGCACGTTCGACGTGGCCGCGGGCGACTACGAGTACAAGGTTGCGATCAACGGCAGCTGGGACGTGAACTACGGCGCGAACGGCGAGCCGAACGGCGGCAACGTCACCTACTCGCACCCGGGCGGGCCGATCACGTTCTTCTGGAACCCGAACACGAAGGTCGTCTCCTCGACCGCCGAGGGCCCCGTCGTGACCCTTCCCGGCAGCTTCCAGTCCGAGGTCGGATGCCCCGGCGACTGGCAGCCCGAGTGCCTCGCGTCGCTCATGCAGGACGGCGACCGCGACGGTGTCTTCACGTACGCGACCGACGAGATTCCCGACGGCGCCTACGAGACGAAGGTCGCGCACGGCCAGGGCTGGGACGAGAACTACGGCGTCGGCGGCGCACCCGGCGGGGCGAACTACTCGTTCACCGCGACGGCGGGCAAGCTCGTCGAGTTCCGATACACCCTCGCCACGCACGTGCTCGAGATCGTCGTGACCGACCCGCCGCTCGCCGGCACTGGCGAGCTTCGCGCGCACTGGATCGACGAGAACACGCTCGCCTGGCCTGCCGAACTGCTCGGCGGCAACGAGGCGACGGATGCCGCGTGGACGCTCGAGCACTCGCCCGCGGCGTCGCTCGCGGTGGCCGACGGCGAGGTGACGGGCGGCGGCGACGCCATCGTGCTCGAGCGCGACCCGGCAGGCCTCTCCGACGAGCAGCTCGCGACCTTCCCGGCCCTCGTGGGGTACCTCGCGCTGCGGCCGGTCGGGCTCGACCGCGCCGAGGTGCAGCAGCTCCTGACCGAGCAGCTCGCCGTCGCGCAGACGACGGGTGAGACGCTGAGTGCGTTCACCGGCGTGCAACTGCCGGGTGTGCTCGACGGGCTCTACGGCGACGCCGTGGCATCCGTGCCGCTCGGCGTGAGCTGGGAGGACGATGTCGCGAGCGCGACGCTCTGGGCGCCGACCGCTCGCACGGTGTCGCTCGAACGATGGAATGCCGGGGCATCCGGTGACGCCGAGCTCATCGAGGCGAGCTTCGACGAGACCGACGGCACGTGGAGCGTCGACGATCTCGGCGCCGGCGACGAGTATCGGTGGTCGGTCGAGGTCTACGCTCCGACGACCGGGGCGATCGAGACCAATTCGGTCACCGATCCGTACTCCGTGGCCCTCACGACGAACTCGGTCCGCTCGGTCGTCGTCGATCTCGACGACGAGTCGTTGCGGCCCGAGCAGTGGGAGCAGACCCCGGCACCGATCGTCGAGCGCCCGGTCGACCGCGCGATCTACGAACTGCACGTGCGCGACTTCTCGATCGGCGACGAGACGGTGCCCGCTGAAGAGCGCGGCACCTACCGGGCCTTCACTCGCGATTCGGCGGGCACCGCCCAGCTGCAGCAGCTCGCCGAGGCGGGCATCAACACCGTGCACCTGCTGCCGACGTTCGACATCGCCACGATCGAGGAGAACCGCGCGGCGCAGGCGACTCCCGAGTGCGACCTCGCGTCGTTCGGGCCCGCTTCGCCCGAGCAGCAGGCGTGTCTCGAGTCGATCCGCGACCTCGACGGATTCAACTGGGGCTACGACCCGTTCCACTTCCAGGCGCCCGAGGGCTCCTACGCGGTGGACCCGAACGGTGGCGCCCGTGTCGCCGAGTTCCGCGAGATGGTCGGAGCACTGCACGCCACGGGGCTGCAGGTCGTGCTCGATGAGGTGTACAACCACACCGCGGCATCCGGACAGGGCGAGAAGTCGGTGCTCGACCGCATCGTGCCCGGCTACTACCAGCGCCTGAACGCTGCCGGCAGCGTCGAGACCTCGACGTGCTGCCAGAACGTCGCCACCGAGCATGACGTGGCGCAGAAGCTCATGGTCGATTCGGTCGTTCTGTGGGCGAAGGAGTACAAGGTCGACGGCTTCCGCTTCGACCTCATGGGCCACCACTCGAAGGCCAACATGCTCGCCGTGCGGGCGGCACTCGACGAGCTCACGCTCGCCGAAGACGGCGTCGACGGCTCGGCCGTGCATCTCTACGGCGAGGGCTGGAACTTCGGCGAGGTCGCGAACAACGCGCTCTTCGAGCAGGCCACGCAAGGTCAGCTCGGTGGCACGGGCATCGGTACGTTCAGCGATCGGCTGCGCGACGCGGTGCACGGCGGCAGCCCGGTCGCGGCGGACACGAAGTTCGATCAGGGCTTCGGAACGGGCCTCGGCACTGACCCCAACGCCTACGCCGACGGTACCCCCGAAGAACAACTTGCCGACCTCGCGCACCAGACCGATCTCGTGAAGCTCGGCCTCGCGGGCAACCTGCGGGCATACGAGCTCGAGGCCGCCGACGGAACCGTGAAGCGCGGCGACCAGCTCGATTACCGCGGTTCGCCGGCCGGTTACGCCGACCAGCCCGAGGAGATCATCACCTACGTCGACGCGCACGACAACGAGACGCTGTACGACCACGGGGTGCTGAAGCTGCCGGTCGAGACGACGATGGCCGACCGCATTCGCATGAACACGCTGTCGCTCGCGACCGCCACGTTCGCGCAGACGCCGTCGTTCTGGCACGCCGGCACCGAATTGCTGCGCTCGAAGTCGCTCGACCGCAACAGCTACAACTCGGGCGACTGGTTCAACCGCATCGACTGGACCGGCCAGGAGTCGACCTTCGGCTCGGGCCTGCCACCCGAGGCCGACAATGCCGACTTCTGGGATGAGATGGCGCCGCTGCTCGCCGACCCCGCGCTCAAGCCGGGCGCTGCGGACATCGCCGCGGCCGAGGCATCCGCCCTCGACCTGCTGCGCGTGCGCAACGAGGTCGACCTGCTGCAGCTCGGCTCGGCGGCGCTCATCGACGAGAAGGTGTCGTTCCCGGTCGGCGGGCCCGATGCCACGCCGGGCCTCATCGTGATGCAGATCGACGACCTCGTGGGCGATGACGTCGACCCCGAGCTCGATGGCGCGCTCGTCGTGTTCAACTCGACGCCCGAGGCGATCACCGAGCAGCTCGACGGGCTCGCCGGTCGCGAGTTCGCGCTGACCGAGGCGCAGGCCTCGGGTGCCGACGAGGTCGTGAAGGCGACGGCGTGGGATGCCGCGGCGGGCGCCGTGACCGTGCCTGCGCGAAGCGTCGCCGTGCTGGTCGACGAGCAGCCGCCGCCGGCCGTGGCGACGTTCACCGTCGCGACGCCGAACAAGCTCCTCGCCAAGGCCGGCTCGGCCGTGCGGATGCAGGGCCAGGTCTTCGCGCTCGACGGCGCCGCGCCGGTGGGCACCCTGCGGGTGTTCGACGGCGGGACGGCCATCGCCGAGACCGAGCTCGTGGCGGGCGACCGCGGACGCTTCGCCGTCAAGCTGCCGAAGCTGCCCCGCGGCCTGCACCTGCTGCGCGCCGAGTTCGACGGCGGCGACGGCTTCGCCGACTCGCAGTCGTTCACGGTGCCGTTGCTGCTCTGGTGAGGTGGAAGGGAGCCGGGCTCAGCGCCCGGCTCCCACCGGCGCGAAGGCGGAGCGCACGGTCGCGGCGATGACCGCTGCGACCGCGACCAGCACGAGGGCGAGCCACGGCAGCCAGTCGATGCCGAGCCCGTCGAGCGCGAGGCCGCCGAGGAAGGCGCCCGCCGCGATCGACCCGTTCCAGGTCGCGACGACCATCGACTGCGCGACATCCGCCGCTTCGCCTGCGATGCGCGCCGGCGCGGCCTGCAGCAGCGTCGGTGCGCTGCCGTAGGCGAGCCCCCAGACGCCGAGTGCGATGTACACGACGATCGGCTGGTCGGCCCACAGTCCGATCGCGATCATCGCGGCGCCGAGCAGCACCGCGGCGACGATGACCATCGACCGCATGCGACGGTCGACGAGCGCGCCCGCTCCGATCACGCCCACCACGGCGAGCACGCCGAACACGAGCAGCGCGAGGTCGAGGTGCGCGTCGATGCCCGATGCCACCGTCAGCGGGGCGATGTAGGTGTAGGCGATGTTGTGGGCGAGGATGAAGAACGCCGTGGTCGCGAGCACGGCGGCGAGTCCCGGCAGCCGCAGCACCGACGCCAGTGAAGGGCGCGCCCCGGCTCGTTCGCCGGGGAACGACGGCAGCGCGGCGACCACCCAGACGGCGAGGCCGACGCCGACGATCGCGATGAGGCCGAACGCGGCGCGCCAGCCGACGGCGCCACCGAGCATCGTCGCGATCGGCAGGCCGAAGGCGAACGCCAGGGGAGTGCCGACCATCGCGATCGAGAGCGCCCGGCCCGAGTGCTCGGGCTCGACGGTGCGCATCGCGTACCCAGCGGCCATCGCCCAGAGCAACCCGGCGAGCATGCCGCCGAGCACGCGGGCGGCGAGGATGAGCGCGTACGAGTCGGCGATCGCCGTGACGCCGTTCACGAGGGCGAAGCCGAGCACGAGCGCGACGAGGAGCGGCTTGCGCGGCACGCTGCGGGTGAGCGCGGTGAGGGGGATCGCGGTGATCGCGGTGGTGACCGCGTAGATCGCCACGAGCTGGCCGATCTGCGATTCGGATGCCCCGAGGTCGGCGCTCATCTGCGGCAGGAGCCCGGCCGGCAGGATCTCGGTGACGACCCCCACGAAGACGATGGAGGCGAGGGCGAGCAGCCCGTTGAGCGGGAGTCGGGTGCGGCCGGAGCGGCGCGCGTGACCCGTCGCCGTCGCGGGCTTCGGCAGGGTCAGTGAGTCGGTGATCGGTGATGCCATGTCGACAGTGTCGAACCTTGACACTAATGTGAAGGTCAAGTCGTGTTCGAGATGGAAGGGAGACGGCATGCGCATCGGCGAGCTCTCCAGCCGCACCAGCGTGGCCACGCGTCTGCTGCGCTACTACGAGGAGCAGGGACTCGTGCCCTCCACTCGGGAGCACAACGGGTACCGCGACTATGCGGAGTCCGCGGTCGAGCGAGTGAACCAGGTGCGCGGGCTGATCGAGGCCGGCATCCCCACCGCGGTCATCCGCGACATGCTGCCGTGCCTCGCGAGCACCTCGCACGCCTCGGCACCGGTCATCCAGCGCGAGCTGGCCGAGACCCTCGCCGAGCGCCGCGCGCAACTCGAGCAGCGCATCGGATGCCTCTCGAAGAACCGCGACGCCATCTCGACCTACCTCGAGCGGGCGACCGTCACCGGCTGAAGCTGCGTGCTCAGGCGCTGCTCACGCGCTCGGCGACACCTCGGCGTCGGCGAGCACCGCGTGACACCGCACGATGCGCTCGAACCACCACTCCGTGCGCTCGGGCGACGCCGCGTGGCGGTCGAGCAGTTCAGGATCGGGCAGCACCCGGCGCACCGGGATCGACCCCTGCTCGGGCAGCAACGGCGAGCGCGTGACATCCGCCGCCAGCAATGACGCGGTGCCGAGCCCGCAGTCGAATTCGAGCGAGGTGATGGATGCCGCGAGCTGCGCGCCCATCGCGATGCCGACGCTCGTGTCGAGGGCACTCGAGACCACGACGGGCAGTCCGGTGCCCGCGATGAGCTCGAGCGCGCGGTGGATGCCGCCGAGCGGCTGGGCCTTGATCACGAGCAGGTCGGCGGCGCCCGCCTCGGCGACCGCGAGCGGGTCGTCGGCCCGGCGCACGCTCTCGTCGGCCGCGATCGGCACGCCCATGTACTTCGTGCGCCGGCGGATCTCGGCGAGCTCCTCGACGGTCTCACAGGGCTGCTCGACGTACTCGAGGTCGAACGGCGCGAGCGCGTGGATCGCGTGCTCGGCCTCGTCGACGTTCCAGCCGCCGTTGGCGTCGATGCGGATGCGGCCCTCGGGTCCGAGCGCCTCGCGCACGGCGCGCACCCTCGCGACATCCTGAGCGAGCGTCTGGTCTGACGCCGCGACCTTGACCTTCGCCGTACGGCATCCGGGGAATCGGGCGAGCACCGCGGCGACGCTGTCGGGATCGACCGCGGGCACGGTCGCGTTGACGGGAATCCGGTCGCGCAGGGCGGGCGGCGGGGCGGTCCATCCGTAGTCGATCGCGGCGGCGAGCCACGCGGATGCCTCGTGGTCGTCGTATTCGACGAACGGCGAGAACTCGGTCCACCCCTCTGGCCCCTCGAAGAGCACGGCCTCGCGCACGTCGATGCCGCGGAAGCGCGTCACGAGGGGGAGGGCCACGACTCGGGCGGTGGCGAGCAGGTCATTCGGCTCGGGCAGCATGTGCCCAGTCTCGCACCCGTGCTCGCCGAAGGTGACGGTGTTATGGTGAACGCCCACAGGGATGGTGCATATGAACTCGCTGCAGCAACTCGGCATCGACGACGTCGAGGTGCCCGAAGACCCGGTGTCGCGCAACGTGCTCATCGGCGTGAGCGGCATCCTGATCGTGATCGCCGCGCTGATCCCGATCACCGCGGCTGCCGTCACCGTCGTGGTCGTCGTCACGACGTACGGCCGATTCCTACTGGGCCTCGGCGGCTGACTCCTTCGGGGGCCGGGCGCCGCCCGAATAGGCTGGGGTCATGAGCCCCGACGTGTCCGAACTGTTCGATGCGAGTGAGTGGACCGACGCGGCATCCGCGATCGGTGGGCCCTCGGGTCTCACCGACATCACCTATCACCACTCGGTCGACGGGCGCATCGCGCGCATCGCCTTCGACCGGCCCGAGGTGCGCAACGCCTTTCGGCCGCACAGTGTTGACGAGCTCTACCGCGCCCTCGAAGACGCCCGCACGAACCCGCACATCGGCGTCGTGCTGCTCACGGGCAACGGCCCGAGCGCGAAAGACGGCGGGTGGGCGTTCTGCTCGGGCGGCGACCAGCGCATCCGCGGTCGCGACGGCTACAGGTACGAGGAGCCCGCCGGTCGAGTAGCGAGCGCCAGCGAGCGCATCGAGACCACGGGCGCGGATCTCGATACGCCTCCTCCGTCGGCTACTCGATCGGCGGGGCTCGGGCGCCTGCACATCCTCGAGGTGCAGCGGCTCATCCGCTTCATGCCGAAGGTCGTCATCGCGGTCGTGCCCGGCTGGGCGGCCGGCGGCGGGCACTCGCTGCACGTCGTCTGCGATCTGACGATCGCGAGCCGCGAGCACGGCCGCTTCAAGCAGACCGATGCCGATGTCGGCAGCTTCGACGCCGGCTACGGCAGCGCCTACTTCGCGCGCCAGATCGGGCAGAAGTTCGCCCGCGAGGTGTTCTTCCTCGCCGAGGAGTACTCGGCCGATCGCGCGTACGAGATGGGCGCCGTGAACCGGGTCGTACCGCACGCAGAACTCGAGCGCGAGGCGATCGCGATGGCGCGCACGATCCTCACGAAGTCGCCGACCGCCGTGCGCATGCTGAAGTTCGCGTTCAACGCGGTCGACGACGGCATGGTCGGCCAGCAGGTGTTCGCGGGCGAAGCCACGCGGCTCGCCTACGGCACCGACGAGGCGGTCGAGGGCCGCGACGCCTTCCTCGAGAAGCGCGACCCCGACTGGGGCCCGTACCCGTGGCACTACTGATGCCGGTTACCGGTCACCGGTTCAGGCGGAGTCCGAGGTGCCGGTGAAACCACTCGTACGGGTGACGGCGACGGATGTCCCGGTGCTCACCGAAGCACTCCGCGTCGCGCTCGCCGGCGGCCCCGCCGTCTGGCCGGTGCCCGCTGCGCTGGGTTTCGAGACGGGCGGAGAGGGCCCTCCTCACCCCGCAGAAATCGCCGAGGGCATCGCGCTCGTCGTGGAGACGAGCGGGTCGACGGATGCCCCGAAGCGGGTGATGCTCTCGGCCGACGCGCTCATCGCGAGCGCCGACGCCACCGCCGACCGGCTCGACGGCCCGGGACGCTGGTTGCTCGCCCTGCCCGGCCACTACATCGCCGGCGCCCAGGTGCTCGTGCGGTCGATCATCGCGGGCACCACGCCGGTGCTCCTGGGCGACGGGCCGTTCACGGCAGAGGCGTTCGCCGCGGCATCCGCTCGCCTCGACGCCGCCGCACCGCGCTACACCTCGCTCGTGCCGGTGCAGCTCGCGCGGGTCGTCGAGCGGGCGCAGCGTGACGCCTTCGTCGCGGCCGCATTGACCGGTTACGACGCGGTGCTCGTCGGCGGGCAGGCGCTCGCCCCCGAACTCGCTGCGCGCGCCGAAGAGCTCGGTGCCCGCATCGTGCGCACCTACGGCTCGAGCGAGACCGCCGGCGGATGCGTCTACGACGGCCGCGCGCTCGACGGCGTCGGCGTGCGCACCGTCGACGGCCTCGTCGAGCTGTCGGGCCCGGTGCTCGCCGACGGCTACCTCGGCGATGCCGAGCGCACCGCGGCGGTGTTCACCTCCGACGCCCGCGGCACCCGCTGGTATCGCACGGGCGACCTCGGCGAGCTCACGGCCGACGGAGTGCTGCGCATCAGCGGGCGCGCCGACGACGTCATCATCTCGGGCGGAGTGAAGGTCGCGCTGGGCGAGGTCGAGCGCGCCGTGCGCACCCGCCCCGGATTCGGCGAAGCCGTGGTCGTCGCGGTCGCACACCCCGAGTGGGGTGAGCGGCCCGCGGTCGTCTCGCCGGCGACGGATGCCGCGACATCCGCGACGCTCGACGATCTCGCCTCGGCGACGGATGCCGCGGGCCTACCGCAGGCCGCACGGCCCGTGCGGCTCGTCATCGTCGACGGGCTGCCGTTGCTCGCCTCGGGCAAGCCCGACCGCCGCGCCATCGCTGCGGCGCTCGCCGCACCGGCGAACTAGCATGTTCGTGTGGCACGCCCGAAACCCCAGCGCATGAATCCCGCCGCCGATCTCGCGGGCAGGAGCCGCGCGCCCGGCCGCAGCGGCAACCCGGCCAAGGCCGCGACGACGGCGGCGCGCACCGCACCGACCGCGCCTCGCCGGCCGCCCCGCGCCACGGCGGCCGACTGGGTCTCGGGTGCGCGGCTGCGCACCCTGCCGCTCGCCATCGCCCCCGTCGCACTCGGCACCGGCGCCGGCATCGTCGCGATCCCCGACGGGCCGTGGCACGGTGCCCGCGCGCTGCTCGCGCTCGTGGTCGCCCTCGGCCTGCAGATCGGCGTCAACTACGCCAACGACTACTCCGACGGCGTGCGGGGAACCGACGAGCACCGGGTCGGGCCGGCCCGGCTCACGGGTTCGGGCGTCGCCAAGCCGCGGCAGGTGCTCGCCGTCGCCCTGAGCTTCTTCGCGCTCGCCGCGCTCGCCGGTCTCGCGCTCACGATCGTCACCGGGCAGTGGTGGATGCTCGCCGTCGGTGCGGTCGCCATCGTCGCCGCCTGGTTCTACACGGGCGGCAAGCATCCGTATGGCTACTACGGGCTCGGCGAGCTGTTCGTGTTCGTGTTCTTCGGCATCATCGCGACCGCCGGCTCTGCCTACGTGCAGGCGCTCACCGTCAACTTCGAGGCGTGGCTCGGCGGAGTGGGGGTGGGCCTGCTCGCCTGCGCGGTGCTCATGGCCAACAACCTGCGCGATGTCGCGCAAGACAAGATCGCCGGCAAGCGCACCCTCGCCGTGCTCGTCGGGCCGCTCGCGGGCCGCATCCTGTTCACGATCTTCATGCTCGCGCCGTTCGCGATCGTGGTGTTCTTCGCGCTGCTCTACTCGACGGCGTGGCTCGTGCTGTTCGCGTTGCTCGCTGCGCTGCCGGCGTGCCTCATCGTGCTCACCGCCAAGACGCCGCGCGAGCTCATCATCGCCCTGCAGCTCGCGAGCCTCACGGCGCTCGTCTACGGGGTCGGGCTCGGGCTGGCGTTCGCGTTCTGACGCAGGGAGTTACTGGTCGCGCTCGCGTGAGCCGCGCTCGACGGCGGCGTCTTCGGCCTCGTCGTCTTCGGGGATCAGCGGCTTCTCGCGGTGCCGAACGGCGTAGAGGTCGCTCGACATCGACTCGCGCGGTCGGCGCAGGAAGATGAGCGACGCGCTGAACCCGAAGAGCGCGGCGACGGCGGCGGAGATCAGCGGATCGATGCCGAACATGAGCAGCACGGCGAGCGGCACGGCGAAGAGCACCAGGCGCAGCGCGGTGTACCAGATCCAGACGGGCACGGATTTCACCTGCTCAGTGTAGATCGCGGCGCCTGAGCGCACTCACAGCCGCGGAGCCCCGCGGCGCGCCTAGACTGGGAGCATGGCCCGGCTGCTCTTCGGACTCGGCGTCGCCGCCGTGATCTTCACGATCTACGCCGTCGCCGACTGCGCGTTCTTCGACCGCACGCGCATCCGCGGGCTGCGTCGCGGCTGGTGGATCGTCGTCATCCTCTTCGTGCCGATCATCGGTGCGCTGCTCTGGTTCATCATCGGCCGCGGGCGTGCCGACCGGCTTCCCGGCGGGCGGGCGCGCACGATCGCTCCCGACGACGACGCCGACTTCCTGCGCCAACTCGGCAGCGAGGCTGAGCAAGACGACCGAATCCGCCGTCTCGAGCAAGAACTGGCCGAGCTCGACTCCGACAAGAAGAGCGGCACCGACGAGGCCGACGGCACGCGTGACACCGAGCGCAAGCGCCCCGACACTCCCGAGACGCCGGGTGAGTCCGGTCCGTCCGCCCAGCCGAATGGCTGAGCCGGCGCCCCACCGACCGGCAGACCGCAGCCCCGCGAGCGATACCGCGATGGCGCTGCTTGCGGCGTTCATCGGCGAAGGCGTCGTCGATGTCGTCGTCGCGCCCGGTTCCCGCTCGCAGGCCCTCGCGCTCGCCGCCGCCGAGCTCGAGCGCGCCGGTGCCGTGCGGTTGCACGTGCGCATCGACGAGCGCGGTGCGGCGTTCCTCGCGCTCGGCCTCGCCGTCGAGTCGGGGCGGCCGGTGCCGATCATCACGACGTCGGGCACAGCGGTCGCGAACCTGCATCCCGCGGTGCTCGAGGCGCATCACTCCGGGGTTCCGCTCATCGTGCTCTCGGCCGACCGGCCGGCGGAGCTCCGCGGCATCCGCTCGAACCAGACGACCATGCAGCCCGGCATCTTCGCGGGCGCGGTGCGCCTCGAGCGCGACGTCACCGCACCCGAGGGGGCAGCCGGCGAGACGGATGCCGCGGCTCGCCTCGCTCGCGACGCCGTTGCCGCAGCACTCGGCCGCGGGGCCGACGGGGTGCGAGCGCCGCAGCCCGGCCCGGGGCCGGTGCACCTGAACCTGCAGTTGCGCGAGCCGCTGTCTGCCGTGGTCGCTGCGGGCTCGTTCGCTGAGCTCGTCGAAGCGGCCAGGGCTGAGCGGGCGGGCGGCCCTTCGACAGGTTCAGGGAGCGAGCTGGCAGGCTCAGCTGGCCACGCCGCGCTCATCGCGCCCGGGCCGCGCACCGTCGTGATCGCCGGCGCCGGTGCCGGCTCTGCGGCCGAGAGCTTCGCCCGAGACGGCGGCTGGCCGCTGCTCGCCGAGGTCACGAGCGGTTCCCATTTCGGCCCGAACCTCGTCGTCGCCTACCGCGAGCTGCTGCGCGAGCCCGGCTTCGGCGACGAGATCGAACGGGTCGTCGTGTTCGGGCATCCGACGCTCTCGCGCGAGGTGCCGGCGCTCGTGCAACGCGAGGGCGTCGAGACGATCGCCGTGGCACCGTGGGGCATCGAATGGTTCAACCCCGGGCGCCGGGTCGGCAGGTTCGAGCGCGCCGTTCGCGCCGAACCGCACGCGCCGAGCGCCGAGGAGCGGGCATGGGTGGGCCGATGGGTGCACGCGAGCCGCACGCTCGTTGAGGCCGGGTTGCCCGTGGCAGTCGTGCAGCGCAGCGGCATCGACGAGACCGGCCACGTCTCCGACTTCGAAGCCCAGCGCGAGTACATGAAGGCGCAGCTCGCCGCGGTGCGCGCCCCGGTCACACGACGAATGCTGGTCGACGCCGTGTGGTCGGCGACGTGGCCGCACGATCGGCTGGTGTTCGGCGCCTCCCGACTCATCCGCGACGCCGACCGTGCCGTGCCCGGGCGACGCATCGCTGTGCACGCCAATCGCGGGCTCGCGGGCATCGACGGCACGGTCGCCACGGCGATCGGCATCGCGGTCGCGAGCCAGAGCCCGCTGCCCGGTGAGCAGGCCGAGGCGCCGGAGGCGACGCCCAGCGCGACGCCCGCTACGACACCTGCATCGCGCGCCGTCGCCGCACACGCGGGCGTCACCCGGGCCGTCATCGGCGATCTCACCCTGCTGCACGACGTCGGCTCCATGCTCATCGGCGACGGCGAATCCCGCCCCCGGGTGCAGCTCATCGTCGGCAACGACGGGGGCGGGTCGATCTTCGATTCGCTCGAGGTCGCGGCATCCGCGCCGCCCGAAGCGTTCGACCGCGTGCAGTTCACCCCGCAGCGGGTCGACCTCGCCGCGCTCGCCGCCGCCTACGGCTGGGCCTACTCCCGGGCGACGACCCGCGGTGAGCTCGATGAGGCGCTCGGCACGCAGATCGATGGCCCGTCACTGCTCGAAGTGCCGCTGCCGCGCTGAATCCGCACCGGAACGCGACCGGCACTTGCCGCGGCATCCGCTCGCTCGGCAGGATGGAGCCGATGCGACGCTCCGTCGCCGAAGGAGCGTGACATGAGCCGCGAGTCGTACTGGACCGCCGACCCCGCCGAGCTGCTGCGGGTCGGTGAGGGCTTCGAGCTGGCGAACACCGACTCGCACGCGCATCCGGGGTTCGACGGCGACAAGGCGGCGGGCCAGCAGGCGCTCGCCGAGGGAGCCGAGATCCTCGCCGAGCTGCAGGAGCAGCTCTTCGCGATGAGCCGCATGGGCGATGAGCGGCGGGTGCTGCTCGTGCTGCAGGCGATGGACACCGCCGGAAAAGGCGGCATCGTCAAGCACGTCATGGGTTCGGTCGATCCGCAGGGCGTGCACCTCGCCGCGTTCAAGAAGCCGACGCCCGAAGAGCTCGAGCACGACTTCCTCTGGCGGGTGCACAACGAACTGCCGGGCGCCGGCATGATCGGCGTGTTCGACCGATCGCACTACGAAGACGTGCTCATCGGGCGGGTGCGCGAGCTCGCGTCGCCCGAAGAGCTCGAGCGCCGCTACGACGCGATCAACGAATTCGAGGCGGAGCTCGCCGCGAACGGCACGACGATCATCAAGGTCATGCTGCACATCTCGCGCGCCGAGCAGAAGGCGCGGCTCACCGAGCGGCTCGCGCGGCCCGAGAAGCACTGGAAGTTCAACCCGGGCGATGTCGACGAGCGGTTGCTGTGGGATAAGTACGCCGAGGCGTATCAACTGGTCTTCGACCGCACTGCGGCAGCGGATGCCCCGTGGTTCGTCGTGCCGGCCGACCGCAAGTGGTACGCGCGGCTTGCGGTGCAGCACCTGCTGATCGACGCGCTCGAGTCGCTGCGGCTCGACTGGCCGAAGGCCGACTACGACGTCGAGGAGCAGCAGGCGAGGCTCGCCGCGAGCTAGATCTCCGCCACTCGACGGACGAGAGTTGCTCAGCCGCCGAAGGCCTCGACGATCGGGCGGAACTTCATGACGGTCTCGGCGAGCTCGTCGTGCGGCACCGAGTCGTGCACTATGCCGCAACCGGCATATGCGGTGACCGTGCCGTCGGCGTCGACCTGCGCACAGCGCAGCGCAATCGCCCACTCGCCGTCGCCGTCGCCGTCGATCCACCCCACCGGTCCGGCATACCGCCCGCGGTCGAAGCCCTCGAGCTCGGCGATCACGGGCAGGGCGATGCGGCGCGGGGTGCCCGCGACGGCGGCGGTCGGGTGCACGGCCTGCACGAGGTCGAGCGAGCTCGAGCCGTCGCCGAGGGTGCCTTTGAGGTCGGTCGCGAGGTGCCAGAGGTTCGGCAGCTGCAGGGTGAAGGGTTCTGGACTCGTGTCGAGCCGGGCCGTGTGCGGGACGAGTCGCTTCACGGCGCTCTGCACGGCGAGCGCGTGCTCGGCCAGGTCCTTCTCCGACCCTGCGAGGGCGATCGCACGCGCGCGATCGGAAGCCTCGCCCGCGCCGCGCGATGCGGTGCCGGCGAGCACACGGGCCGACACGGTGCCGTGATCGACGCGCACGAGGGTCTCGGGGCTCGCGCCGATGAGGCCGTCGACGGCGAAGACCCACGTGTCGGGGTAGTCCTCGGCGAGCCGGTTGATCGTCGCCCGCAGCCCGGCGTCTTCGTGCAGCTCGCCGACGAGCTGGCGGGCGAGCACGACCTTCTCGAGCTGGCCCGCGTCGATGCGTCGCACGGCCTCGGCCACCGCCGCCTCGTAGGCCTCGGGTGTCACCGAGCCGGGCGTGAACGCGACCCGCGGCACCTGCCGCTTGGGCGCGGGCTCCGGCAGGGCGACCTCGCCGGCACCTTCGGCATGGTCGGCCGCGGAGGCATCCGTCGCAGTGTCGCCCGTGTCGAGCGTGATGCGGGTCACCCAGGCACGACCGTCGCGCCGACCCATGACGAGCTCGGGCACGATGAGCACGCTCGTCGCGGCGGACTCGTCGGCGAACGCGAACGCGCCGAACGCGACGAGCCCGGTGCCCGGCAGCCCGACCCGGTCGTCGATCTCGGCGAGGCCGGCGAGGGCGGTCCAGGCTGCAGCGGCGTCTTCGACCCGGTTCGGGCCGGTCGTCTCGATGCGCACCGTCTCGCCGAGCCCGACGATGCCTTCGCCGCGACGCATCCAGACGAGCGGATGCCGCGGGTCGGCGCGCGGGATGAGCGGCTCCGTCTCATCGACGGCGACGGTGCGAACGACGAGCCGAGCACTCGCAGCCTGCGCCGCGTCATCCGTCTGACTCACCGCTTCAGCCTACGCCGCGCTGTCGGGGCGTTCGCCGGTGGCCCGCGAGGACGCACGGACGACCACCCGGCCGGCCGCCGTAGAATCGAGGGATGACGCGCGCAGACCTCGGCAAGCAGCCCGGCCAGGTGTCGGCCATGTTCGATCGCGTCGCCGCGAGTTACGACCGCACGAACAACGTGCTCTCGATGGGCAACGCCCCGCTCTGGCGCGTCTCGACGACGCGCGCAGTCGATCCGCAGCCCGGGCAGAAGATCCTCGACGTCGCAGCCGGCACCGGCACCTCGAGTGCGAGCCTCGCGAAGTCCGGGGCATCCGTCGTCGCCGCCGACTTCTCGCCGGGCATGATCGAGGTCGGCCGCAAGCGCCAGGCGGGCGTGCCCAACCTCGTGTTCGTCGAGGCCGACGCCACGAAGCTGCCGTTCGACGACGACGAGTTCGACGCGGTGACGATCTCGTTCGGCCTACGCAACGTCAACGAGCCCAAGCGGGCGCTCGCCGAGTTCTTCCGGGTCACGAAGCCGGGCGGCCGGCTCGTGATCTGCGAGTTCTCGACGCCACCCGCCGCCCTCGTGCGCACCGGCTACGGCGTGTACCAGCGATACGTGATGCCCCCGCTCGTGAAGCTCTCGAGCTCGAACGACACCGCCTACGAGTACCTCAACGAGTCGATCAACGCCTGGCCCGACCAGCCGACGCTCGCGGGCTGGGTTCGCGAGGCGGGCTACGCGGATGTCGCGTGGCGCAACCTCGCCCTCGGCGTCGTCGCCCTGCACCGCGGCACGAAGCCCCTCGCGTCCGTCGGACCGTGAACCTGCCGATACCCCACCCGTCGAGACATCCCGCGTCGAGCGCGGATCCACCCCGATAGGCTGATGACGTGAAACCGAGTCACCCGGTCGCCCGTCGAGGCTCATCGCTCGCCGCGAATCTCGGCCTCAGCGAACGCGTCTTCGCCTCCTCAGCCGACAAGGCGATGGCGAAGGCGATCGACGACGGGCTCGATCGGGTCGAAGCCGGGCTCCTCCAAGAGGTGCGGTTCGCCGACACCATCGCCGATGTCTCGACGCGCTACCTGCTGCAGGCGGGCGGCAAGCGCGTGCGCCCCATGCTCACGCTGCTCACGGCCCAGCTCGGCGCCGGCGTCACCGACGACGTCGTCACGGCCGCCGAAGCGATCGAGATCACGCACCTCGCGAGCCTCTACCACGACGACGTCATGGACGACGCCGACCGTCGCCGCGGCGTGCCGAGCGCGCAGGCCGTGTGGGGCAACTCGGTCGCGATCCTCACGGGCGACCTGCTCTTCGCCCGTGCCAGCCAGCTCATGGCCGGCCTCGGCGAGGGCGCCATCCGCATGCAGGCCACGACGTTCGAGCGGCTCGTGCTCGGCCAGTTGCACGAGACCGTCGGCCCGCAGCCGGGCGACGACCCGATCGCCCACTACATCCAGGTGCTCGCCGACAAGACGGGCTCGCTCATCGCGGCCGCCGCCCAGTCGGGCATCATCTTCTCGGGCGCCGACCCCGGCTTCGAGGCGCCCATCATCGAGTTCGGCGAGAAGATCGGCGTCGCGTTCCAGCTCGTCGACGACGTCATCGACCTCTCGCCGCAGCCGGCCGAGACGGGCAAGGTGCCGGGCACCGACCTGCGCGCCGGCGTCGTCACCCTGCCGATGCTGCGCCTCTCCGAGCACGCGAAGCACGACGCGGCATCCGCTGCCCTGCTCGAGCGCATCGAGCGCGACGTCGTGGTCGTCACCGACCCGGCCGCGCTCGGCGACCCGCTCGACACGAACACGCTGGCATCGCGTATCGTGCCGTCGAAAGCGACCGTCGACGCGATCGTCGCCGAGCTGCGGGAGCACGAGGCGACGCGCGCGACGCTCGCCGAGGCCCACCGGTGGGCGCGCGAGGCCGTCGCGGCCCTGGCGCCGCTGCCCGAGGGCAGCGTGAAGAAGGCGCTGACACGATTCGCCGAAACGGTCGTGGAGCGCGAGAGCTGATGCAGCAGCCGAGCCCTGAGGAGACTAGGCACGTGACGAGGAACAAGCTGAGACTGGCGATCGTCGGGGCAGGCCCCGCGGGCATCTACGCCGCAGACATCCTGCTCAAGTCGGAGCGCAACTTCGACGTCTCGATCGACCTCTTCGATCACCTGCCCGCGCCCTACGGGCTCGTCCGCTACGGCGTCGCCCCCGACCACCCGCGCATCAAGGGCATCATCTCGGCGCTCCGCGAGGTGCTCGACCGCGGCGACATCCGCATCTTCGGCAATGTGCGATTCGGCGAGGACATCACGCTCGAAGACCTGAAGAAGCACTACAACGCGGTGATCTTCGCGACTGGTGCGGTGAAGGACGCCTCGCTGCGCATCGCCGGCGCCGAGCTCGAGGGCTCGTACGGGGCCGCCGAGTTCGTGAGCTGGTTCGACGGACACCCCGACTTCCCGCGCACGTGGCCGCTCGACGCCCGCCAGGTCGCCGTCATCGGCAACGGCAACGTCGCGCTCGACGTGTCGCGCATTCTCGCCAAGCACGTCGACGACCTGATGCCGACCGAGATCCCGGCGAACGTCGCCGCGGGCCTCGCCGCTTCGCCCGTGACCGACGTGCACGTGTTCGGCCGGCGCGGCCCCACCTCGGTGAAGTTCACGCCGCTCGAACTGCGCGAGCTCGGCGAACTGCGTGACGTCGACATGATCCTCTACGACGAGGACTTCGACTACGACGATGCAGCCCGTGCGGCCGTCTCGGGCAACAAGCAGGTTTTCGTGATCGACAAGGTGCTGAACCAGTGGCGCCAGCGCGAGGTCGGGCAGGCCTCGCGTCGGCTGCACCTGCACTTCTTCGCGAAGCCGCTCGAACTCGTCGACGACGGCACCGGCCGGGTCGGCGCCATCCGCTGGGAGCGCACCGCGCCCGACGGCGAGGGCGGCGTCGTCGGCACCGGCGAAATCCGCGAACTGCCCGTGCAGGCCGTCTACCGGGCGGTCGGCTACTTCGGCTCGCAGCTGCCCGGCATCCCCTTCGACAAGAAG
Organism: Agromyces subbeticus DSM 16689; assembly: GCF_000421565.1. Lineage (GTDB taxonomy): Bacteria > Actinomycetota > Actinomycetes > Actinomycetales > Microbacteriaceae > Agromyces > Agromyces subbeticus. The sequence goes on from NZ_ATXG01000001.1 coordinate 279,207, forward strand.
TTCGGCGTCATCCCGAACCACGAGGGCCAGGTGCTGACGAGCGACAAGTCGACCGGCGAAGCGCGCCAGATGTACGGCGTCTACGCGACCGGCTGGATCAAGCGCGGCCCAGTCGGCCTCATCGGGCACACCAAGTCCGACGCGATGGAGACGATCAAGCACGTCATCAACGACCTCGGCAACTGGTGGACCCCCGAGTCGCCGTCTGAGGAGTCGGTCATCGAGCTGCTCGAGTCCCGCGGCATCCGCTGGACCGACCTCGACGGCTGGCACCGCCTCGACGAGCACGAGCAGGCGCTCGGTTCGGCCGAGGGGCGCGTGCGCGTGAAGGTCGTGCCGCGTGACGACATGGTCGACATCTCGCGCGGCGAGGAGTAGGGCAACCGCCGGTCGAGTAGGCGCGCCAGCGCCGCCTGCTGCCGGTCGAGTAGGCGCGCCAGCGCCGTATCGAGACCCGCAACCCGCTACGCTCCACGGATGGCCCTGCTCGCACCCGCGCTGATCGCAGCGCTCGTCGGCGCAGCATTCGGCTGGTGGCCGCTCGCCGCGTGGGCGGCACACGCGATGCACGACGAGCGGATGTCGCGGCGCACCGTGCGCGTCACCGCGGCGATCGTCACGGCAGCCGCCTTCGGCGCGCTCACCTGGCGCTTCGGGCTCACGTGGTTGCTGCCGGCGCTGCTCGCCTTCGCCGCGTGCGCCACCGTGCTCTCGATCGTCGACCTCGCCGAGCACCGGCTGCCGAACGCGGTCGTGTTCCCCGCGCTCGGCGCCGTCGCCGTGCTGCTGGTGCCGGCGTCATGGGCGGGTTCAGCATGGCTGCCGATGCTGTGGGCGCTCGCGGGTGCGGCGGCGATGTTCGCCGTGTACCTGCTGCTGGCGCTCATCTCGCCGTCGTCGATGGGCATGGGTGACGTGAAGCTCGCGCTCGTGATCGGGCTGCTGGTCGGCTGGTTCGGCCTGTCGACGTGGCTGCTCGGACTGCTCGGCGCATTCGTCGTCGGCGGCGTGATCGCGATCATCGCGCTCGCGCTGCGACGCGTCACGCTGCGGGGTTCGATCCCGTTCGGGCCATCGATGCTCGCGGGGGCGCTGCTCGCGCTGCTCGTCGTCGGGCCGTGATCGGCGTCGGGGTACGTGGTGTACCCCGAAAATGGGGGACGCTGTACCCCATGCCGGGTGACATCTGATACCCCCAGAACAAGGCACACACGACGCGCATTCCGCGTGGAATCAGGCCAATTCGCACGGTTCGTTGCGCGAACCGTCGTTCTATCCCCCGAAGAGGGGCGTTCGGGGCCGTACACGCAGGACTACCGTCGGGTCACCGCACCTACCCGAGCGGTGTACTGCACTTACCCGAACCCGAAGGATCCCGAAATGCTCAAGGCATATTCGCGCATTCAGGCGCGCATCAACTCCCTCCGTGACCAAGAAGAAGGCGCGACTGCGGTCGAGTACGCCCTCATCGTCGGCCTCGTCTCGCTCGTCATCATCGCGGCGCTCGCCCTGATCGGACCGGCGGTCGTCACCTTCGTGAACAACGACATCATTCCGAAGCTCTAGCCAGGAGGTTCGCCCAACGAGCCGTCGGGCTGCGCCCGATCGGGCGCAGCCCGCGGCTCGTGAGCAGCATCGCGTGAGCAGAATGAGGTAGTGATGCGATCCCTACGATCGGTCCATGGTGCGGCGGCCGTCGAGTTCGCGCTCGTCGTGCCCCTGCTGCTCATCGTGCTGTTCGCGATCCTCGACCTCGGCTGGGTGTTCAACCAGCAGCTCACCGTGACGGCCGCAGCACGCGAGGGCGCACGACACTACGCAGTGCATGCGAACGAGGCGGGCGCGCAGGGCGAGGCCGAAGCGATCGTCGCCGGCATCGTGCCCGGCACCCCGACCATCACGTACCTCTCGACCTGCAGTCCCAACGTCGATGACGACGAACTCACGATGGTCGTGCATATTCCGCTCACCGATCTCACCGGTTGGCTCGACAGCATCACGGGTCAAGCGACGCTCGGCGGACAGGGGAGCATGCGATGCGGTGGCTGAGCGCGCGTGAGCGCAGGAACCGCGGTGAACGCGGGGCGGTGGCGATCTGGGTGGCGATGTCGATCATCCCGATCCTCGTCTTCATCGCGGTCGTCGCCGATGTCGGCCTGCTGTTCTGGGAGAAGGGCCAGCTGCAGAACGGTGCGGATGCCGCGGCGCTCGCTGTCGCCCAGGAGTGCGCCGCCGATTCGAGCTGCAGCGGTGGCGCCGGCGTGCTCGCCGATGAGATGGCGGTGCTCAACGCCAACGATGACAGTGCAGCGAGTGAGCTCCTCTCGCTCACGGTGAACACCAGCAGCGGCAAGGTCGAGGTGCGTGCGTCGACGTCGACGGGCAGCGGCACCACTATGCAGCATCCGTTCGCCTCGATCATCGTGCCGACGGAGACGACCCTCGACGCCGACGCGACAGCGGAGTGGGGCGCCCCGATCGCCGGCACCACGATTCCGCTGGCGATCGCGCAGTGCGAGTTCGACGACTTGCCGGCGCAGCCCGCCGACACGCAGAACCCGCAGCGCGCGCTCATCCTGATCAACAACAGCAACACCGGAGTGCCCTGCGCCAATGGGTACCCCGGCGGATTCGGCTGGCTCGACGGTACCGGCTGCCAGGCGGAGATCTCAGCCGGTGGAACGGTGGGCGGAGTGCCGGGAATCCAGCCGAACCAGAACAAGAACGGCTGCTCGAACACATATCTCAACACCTTGCTCTGCAAGACCGTGCTGATTCCGCTGTACAGCGCCACGACGGCGCAAGGGCAGAACGCGACCTACACGATCTCGAGGTTCGCCGCCTTCAAGATCACCGGGCTGAAGACCGGTGGGGCCGCCCAATCCGCCGTCTACTGCGGCGGCAGCCCGCTGAGCCCCGCCTTCCCGACCGGCCCGGCCGGCGGCAACGCCAAGGGCATCCAGGGGTTCTTCGTGAAGTACGTCGAACTCGGTGAAGACTTCGAGCTCGGCAATTCCCCGGGAGCCGGATTGATGATCGTGCGCCTCTCCGAATGACCGACTGACCCTGCTCAGCGGAGGACTGACCCTACTCAGCGAAGAAGGACCACATGAAGACCCGAATCATCGGGGCGATCCTCGCCCTCGTCCTCGCCGTACTCGGTGCGTTCGTGCTCGTCAACTACGTGCGGGGCGCCGATGCCCGCGCCGCCGACGGCGCTGAGCAGGCCGAGGTCTTCATCGTCGACACCGAGATTCCGAGTGGCACCCCCGGCGACCGCATCGCCGAGTTCGTGACAGTCGACACGATGCCGGCGCGCAACATCGCCGACGGTGCGGTCGCCGACCTCGCCACGCTGGAAGGAACCGTCGCCGACGTGGCGATCCTCCCCGGAGAGCAACTGCTCGAAGCCCGGTTCGTCGACCCCGCCGTTCGCGCGGCCCAGGGCACGGTGGATGTGCCGGAGGGCATGCAGGAGGTCAGCTTCGCGCTGCCCGTGCAGCGAATGGTCGGCGGCTCGGTCGTGCCGGGCAGCACGGTGGGGATCGTCGCGACCACGGCATCCGACATCAGCTCGCCGCCCGGCGTGGCTCCGATCACCACCCGTTTCGAGTTCGATCGCGTGCTCGTGACGGCGGTGCGCGTCGGCACGACCGTGACCGGCGGCTCAGCGGAGACCGAGGCTGCGGAGTCCGGTGACGTGCTCCTCTTCACCGTCGCACTGGGCACGCACGACGTCGAACGCCTCGTGTGGGCGCTCGAGGCGGCGGAGAAGTATCCACAACACCACGGAGTCTGGCTGACTCTGCAGAACGAGGCGACCGACACCTCCGGCTCCGCCCCCGTCGATGAGAGCAATGTCAGGCGGTGACGACGGTGACTCCATACCTCCTCGTCAGCAGATCCGCCGAGTACGAGCAGCGCTTGCGTACTCTGCTCGGCCGACGCCTGCACGTCGTCACCGGTGAGTTCCTCACCTTCGGAACCGACACGATCCTCGACATGGCGGGCGAACGGCCGCGCATCGCCCTGCTGGGCCCCGTGCTCAACTACGAGGAGACGCGCGATCTCGTCGAGGGCCTCGCGGAACGACACCCGGGCATCGGCATCATCGTCGTGCGCGAGCAGCGCAGCGACCTCGAAGACTGGGTCGACGAACTCGAACTGCACGCGGTGCTGAGCCCGCAGGCCGCCGACACGACCACGCTCGACCTGCTCGCCAGGCTCTCCGATTGGCTCGTCGCCAACGGGCGCGCCGAACGGGGCGACTTCGCCGTGCCGGAAGAGCCGGAGCCCGACGTGCCGGAGGTCGGCGGCACCATCGGCAGCGTCGAGGATCTGCTCTCGTTCGAGGAACTGGTCGCCGAGCCCGGAGCGCTCGATGAAGCAGGAGCCGACGAGGCGTCGCTCTCGATGGCGCCCGACCCCTCCGACGACGTGCAGGCGCCGGTCTGGGAGTTCCCGCCGATGCCGCCGGGCACGCGCAGCGAGGTGATCGCCGTGGTCGCGCCGAAAGGCGGGCAGGGAAAATCGACTCTGGCGATCAACATCGCCGCGAGCCTCGCTGAGGGAGCGCCGAACTCCGTCGTGCTGATCGATGCCGACCTGCAGTTCGGCGATGTCAGCACTTCGCTCGCGCTCGAGCCCACGGCGACGATCGTCGATGCGGTGGCGCCGGAGGCATCCGATGAGATCGTGCTGAAGACCACGCTCACGCATCACGCCGACGGATTCTTCGTCGTCGCGAGCGCCCCGTCGCCCGAACTCGGCGACGGCATCGCCCCGCGGGCCCTTGCACGGCTGGTCGAGCGGCTCCGCGGCACGTTCCGCTACGTCGTCGTCGACACCACCCCGGGACTCGGCGAGCACACGCTCACGATCATCGAGCACGCGACCGACGCCGTCTTCGTGACCAACATGGCCGTCGCGAGCCTGCGCGCGATGCGCACCGAGTTCGAACTGCTGAGAACGCTCGGTCTCACCCCTGCCAACCGGCATCTCGTCGTGAACTTCAGCGACCGGATGTCGGGACTGACCGTCAAGGACGTCGAGAACGTCATCGGCGCACCCGTCGACGTGGAGGTGCCCCGCTCACCGGCGGTGCTCCTCGCGGTCAACCGCGGGGTGGTGCTCGTCCGATCCGATGCGCGCGATCCGGCCGCCAAGGCGATTCGACGCCTCGCGGCGCGCATCGCGCCCGATGCGGTGACCGGCCGCACCCGAACCGACAAGAGGCGGCGATCACATGAGCCTGTATGACCGACTGAACGCGCTGCACAGCGACGGTGCGGTGGATGCCGCCGAGCCAGCCCCGCCTGTAGCTCCGGGTTCGCCCGATTCTGCCCTCACGATCACCGACACCGAAGCAGCCGCGGGACCCGGACCGAGCGCAGCTGTGCCCGCCGAGGCGCCGCCTATGCGCGAGTTCACGCCGTACGCTCCGGGCAACGCCGAGTCCGCCGCATCCGTCGACCCGCTCGCCGGGGTGAAGGAGAAGGCGGCCGACGAGCTCTTCGGGCGCATCGGAGCACGACTCAACGACGCGAGCCTCACCGAGGAACAGCTGCACGCCATCGCTCGCAGTGAGCTCGCCGAGATCGTGGCGGGCGAGCAGCTCGCACTGACGACGGCCGAGCGCAACCGGCTCATCGACGACATCGGCGCCGATGTGCTCGGCTACGGCCCACTCGAACCGCTCCTCGCCGACGATTCCATCAGCGAGATCATGGTCAACCGACACGACCAGATCTACGTCGAGCGGTTCGGCCGACTCTCGGAATCACCCCACCGCTTCACCGGCGAGCCGCAGTTGCGGCGCGTCATCGAGCGCATCGTCGCGCGAGTAGGCCGACGCATCGACGAGTCGTCGCCGCTCGTCGATGCACGGCTCGATGACGGCTCGCGCGTGAACGCGATCATTCCGCCGCTCGCGGTCGACGGCGCATCGCTGACCATCCGGAAGTTCGCGGGCACGCCGTACACGGTCGAGGACCTCATCGGCTTCGGATCGATGACGCGGGAGCTCGCCACGGTGCTCGATGCCGCCGTTCGGGCCAAGCTCAACATCCTGGTCTCGGGTGGCACCGGCACCGGCAAGACGACCCTGCTCAACGTGCTCTCCGCGTTCATCCCGCCGGAGGAGCGGATCATCACGATCGAAGACGCCGTGGAGTTGCAGTTGCAGCAGAACCACGTCGTGCGGCTCGAGTCGCGCCCGCAGAACATCGAGGGGCGCGGCGAGATCACGATTCGCGACCTGGTGCGCAACTCGCTCCGCATGCGACCCGATCGCATCGTCGTCGGCGAGGTGCGCGGGGCCGAGAGCCTCGACATGCTGCAGGCGATGAACACCGGCCACGAAGGCTCGCTCTCGACCATCCACGCGAACTCGCCTCGCGACGCCGTCTCGCGCATCGAGACCCTCGTGCTCATGGCCGGCATGGACCTGCCGTTGCGGGCCATCCGCGAACAGATCTCGTCGGCCGTCGACCTCATCGTGCAGATCAGCCGGCACAAAGACGGCATGCGTCGGGTGACGCACCTGACCGAGGTGCACGGCATGGAAGGCGAGGTCGTCACCCTGCAGGACGCGTTCACCTTCGACTACAGCGCCGGCTACGACGAAGAGGGTCGGCTTCGAGGCCGCATCGAGCCGACCGGTGTGCGACCGCGCTTCGCGGAGAAGGTCGCCGACCACGGCATTCCGTTGTCGATGGCCCTGTTCCAGCCGCAGCAGCGAGACCTGCTCGGGGAGATCCGATGACTGCCGCGCTGCTCGTGCTGGGCATCGTGCTCGGACTGCTCGCCGTGCTCACGCTGGTGTTCCTCGTCATCGCGCCGCCGGCGCCGCGAGTGGCGGCCTCCCGGCGTCGCGCTCCCGGCGTCGAACACGTGTCGCTGCTCAATCGGGCGTCGGCGCGAACCACCGCGGCGGTCGACGCAGCGACGAGCGGCCGCGCCCGCTTCTTCGGCCCTGAGCAGCTCGAGCTGGCCGGCATCGCCGCGACGCCCTCGCAGATCGTCATCTACGTGGCCTCGGCCGCGAGCGGCGCAGCCCTGGTCGGCGCCCTGCTCGGCCTCGCGAGCGGTACCGCGATCATTCTCGCCGTGTTCTTCGCCGTCGCCACACCCCTCGTGGCCAAACTGATCGTGATGCTGAAGACGGGTCGCCGCCGCACGAGGTTCGCCGACCAGATCGATGACACGGTGCAGCTGATGGCCGGCGGACTGCGCGCCGGCCACGGGTTGTCGCGAACGATCTCCGCCGTCGCGAGCGAGGCGCCCGCGCCCATGGGCGAAGAACTCGCCCGAGTGATGAACGAGACTCGCCTCGGGCGCGACCTTCCGGGCTCGCTCAGCACCACCGCCCAGCGCATGCGCAGCGACGACTTCGAATGGGTCGCCCAAGCGGTGAGCATCAACGCGGAGACCGGCGGCAACCTCGCGGAGGTGCTCGACCGGGTCGGCACCACCATCAGGGAGCGCAACCAGATCCGCCGTCAGGTGAAGGCGCTGAGCGCGGAGGGACGACTCTCGGGCATCATCCTGATCGCCCTGCCGATCGGCATGTTCATCCTGCTCTCGGTGATCCAGCCCAGCTTCCTTCCTTCCTTCTTCGGGACGTTCATCGGAATCGTCGCGTTCATCGTGGGGATCATCCTCCTGATCCTGGGCACGCTCTGGATCGCGGCCGTGGTGCGGGTGAAATTCTGATGGCCACGCTCATCGCCTATCTCGCGGCCGGTGTCACGGCGTCCGCGGTCGCGCTCTTCGTCTTCCTGCTCTTCCCGAAGCGAGCGGTGGCAACCGAGACCGACGAGGTCGTCGAAGTGCACCCCACCGTCGGCGTCGTGCAGCAGTCCACCCTCGGTCGGAACCTGGTGGCGGCCGCGCCGAGCGGCTACGTCGGTTGGCTCGATCGCCAGATCGTGTTCGCCGGCCGGCCTGCGGGATGGACGATCAACGGCATCGTCACGTGGAAGCTCGTGCTCGTCGTCGTCGGTGCGCTCATGGGCCTGCTGTTCGTCGTCGTCGGTGGGCCGCATCCGCTCAAGGTGCTCGTCGCGATCGCCGCGACCGTGCTGCTCTTCTTCCTCCCCGACGTGCTCATCAACAGCCGGGCGCACGAGCGTCAGCAAGCGATTCGCCGCGCGTTGCCCGACACCCTCGACCAGATGACGATCGCCGTCGAGGCGGGTCTCGGCTTCGACTCGGCGATGGCCAAGGCCGCGCGCGGTGGCACGGGGCCGCTCGCCGAAGAGCTCATCCGCGTACTGCAGGACATGAGCATCGGGCGCACGCGACGGGCGGCGTTCATGGAGCTCGAGCGACGCACCGACATCGAAGACCTCAACCGGTTCGCGCGCGCCGTCATCCAGGCGGACTCGTACGGCGTCGCGATGGGCGACATGCTCCGCGTGCAGTCGGGCGAGATGCGGCTCAAGCGTCGTCAGCGCGCCGAGGAACAGGCGATGAAGATGACCGTGAAGATCCTCTTCCCGCTCATCTTCTGCCTCCTCCCCGTCTTGTTCATCGTCATCATGACCCCCGCGGTGGTGCAGATCGTCGCAACGTTCACCGAACTCGGTTCCTGACCTCGCGCAAACCGCCACCCGGGTGCTGGTGTCGGGCAGCGGCGACGCAGCTGGCTAGTATGCGCGGAGGAGGTCTCGTGAATTCCACCAGCGCGTTCGACGGCGAGACCCCTGCCGCCGCCCCGGCTCCGCCGGAGCGCTGGCGCCCCGACGTGCTCGGCGAACTCTTCGAGCAGCTCACGCTTCCGCTCGGGCACGACGACGAGGGCGAACTCGTCGCCACCCTCGTGCGCCACCGGCCACCGTGGCGCCCGCGGTTCACGCGTGGCGCGGCATCCGGAGCCGACGTGCTCTACGTGCACGGCTGGAGCGACTACTTCTTCAATCCCGAGCTCGCTGCGTTCTGGTCGAATGCGGGCGCCCGCTTCTTCGCGCTCGACCTGCGCAAGTACGGCCGCAGCCTGCGCCCCGGTCAGACCCCCGGATTCGTCACCGACCTCAGCGACTACGACGCCGACCTCGAGGCCGCGCTCGAGGCGATGGGCCACGGGCGAGCGGATGCCGCGACATCCGCTCGCTCGCTGATTCTGCTGGGGCACTCGACGGGCGGCCTCACACTCAGTCTCTGGGCCGCTCGAAACCCGGGGCGAGTCGCGGCGCTCGTGCTGAACAGCCCGTGGCTGGAGTTCCAGGCGAGTCGTGTCGGGCGAGAGGCGCTCGCGCCCGTCATCGGCTGGGGTGCGAAGGTCAACCCGCTCGGCGCGCTGCCGAACGTCGACCTCGGGTTCTACACCCGCTCGGTCGCGAAGGATGCCGATGGCGAGTGGGAGTACGACCGCGCGTGGCGACCCGATCGCGGATTCGCGACGCACACCGCGTGGCTGACGGCGGTGCTCAACGGCCACGCCACGGTGGCCGCCGGCATCGACGTTGGCGCACCGGTGCTGACGCTCCTTTCGGCGCGATCGACGATCCTGCCGCGCTGGGATCCGGCGATGCTCTCGAGCGACATCGTGCTGGTGGTCGATGAGATCGCGCAGCGATCGCTGCGCCTCGCCCCGACGGTGGGCATCTCGCGCATCGACGGGGCGCTGCACGACGTCTTCCTCTCGCGCGAGCCCGCCCGGGCGGCCGCGTACACGGCGATCACCCGCTGGCTGCGCGGCTACGCCCCGCGCCCACGCCCCTGACCCCCGACCCGCGCGCCCTCGCCCTCTCCCTCCCTTTCCTTCCCGCTCCCACTCTTCTCGGCCCTACGCCAAGCCGAGGACCCGGTGTGCGCGTGATTGCGCCGAATCCGAATCCATCGGGGCCTCCAGCGCGCATCCGGTACTCGTGCAGATGGGCACTCCACCTCGACAGTTCCGCGGCGCACTCGGTCTCTCACAGTCGTCGTCGGACGCCTGACGATCTCGGCAATGGGCCCCATGCTGTCACGCATGCTCGAGCGATTTCCAGTGAACCCGAACGGCTTCGTGCTCACCCGAGATGTCCGCGCGGCCGGGCGCCTCGCCCAGCTCCGGAACGCCGAGGCCCGAGGCGAACTCGAGCGGGTACGCGCCGGGGTCTACCGTCGCCCAGCCGACTACGACGAGACTTGGAGCACCGCGAAGCGCGACGCCGCCGAGTATCGGGTGAAGGTGAGTGGCGTCGCTCAGACGCTCTCCGCGCCGATCTTCACAGGCCACTCCGCTGCTGCACTGCTCGGTTTGCCGACCCTCGGGCGCTGGCCCGATGACGTGTACGTGCTCTCACGCGATGCCACGGGCCACCGACGTGCGGGTGTGACCTCTGTGGCGAGAAGACACGAGGTCGACGTCGAGCAGCTCAACGGCATCGCCATGACGTCGATCGAGTTCAGCCTCGTTCAGTTATGCCGGCGCGCGACCCTGACTGCGGCACTCACCACGGTCGATGCGGCACTCCATGTGCCACGACTCGGTGCAGGCCATGCGATCGCTCCCCGTACCACGCTCGATCGACTCATCGCCGAGCACCAGCGTCTGCTCCCGTACCCGCGAAGCCGGCAAGTGGATGCCGTGCTCAGAAGAGCCACACACCTGGCCGAAACACCGCTCGAGACGCTCAGTCGCGTCGTGATCGAAGAGCTCGGGTTTCCTCAGCCCGAGCTGCAGCACGAACTCTGGCTGCCGGAGCTCGGCAGGCGTGCCTTCCTCGACTTCCACTGGCCCGAGTACGGAATCGGCGCTGAGGCCGACGGGCGTGGAAAGTACGAGGCAGCCGGTGACGTGCCGACGAGTATCGCCACGGTGATCGCCGAGAAGGAGCGCGAAGATGCAGTTCGGCGTCAGGTGCAGGCGTTCACTCGATGGAACTGGGCAGAGGCATGGGGTCGCTCAGTGCTGTTCACGAAACTCCGCGATGCGGGGCTTCCGGTGGTGCGCAAGGTGATGGCGCTCCGGTGAGCGCGCACGCAAGTCGCTGCATCGGTGTGCTCGCGTGAGTACCCGATGTGCGCTGGAGCACGAGAAGTGAACGGATGTTTCGGTGCTCCGCCGCACATCGGGTACTCGGGGCGGGCAGGCGCGCGGAGCGTGCGAGCGCGCGGGGCGCGGGGCGCGGGGCGCTAGCGGAAGTTCACGAACTGCAGGGCGACCTCGAGGTCTTTGCCCTTGAGCAGCGCCATGGTGGCCTGCAGGTCGTCGCGGCTCTTCGAGGAGACTCGCACCTCGTCGCCCTGCGTCTGGCTCTTCACGCTCTTGGGCGCCTCGTCGCGGATGATCTTGTTGATCTTCTTCGCGTTCTCGGAGTCGATGCCGGCCTTCATCGTGGTCTCGATGCGGAACTCCTTGCCCGAGGGGAACGGCTCCCCGGCGTCGAGCGAACGCAGCGAGATGCCGCGCTTGATGAGCTTGGCCTCGTAGACCTCGAGGATCGCCTTCGCGCGCTCCTCGCTGTTGGCCTTGATCAGCACCTTCTCGCCGGACTGCTCGATCGACGCGCCGACGTTCTTGAAGTCGTAGCGCTGTGCGACCTCTTTCTGCGCCTGGTGGAGGGCGTTGTCGGCCTCCATCTGGTCGACCTTGGAAACGATGTCGAACGTTGCATCTGCCATTCCGCCAGTGTAACGACGAGCGGATGCCGCGTGGCGGGTCTCGATACGGCCGCGGGCGGCCTACTCGACCGGCGTCAGGTCGGCGGGCGGGCCGTCGACGAGCGCACGCGCAACTCGTATGGCAGGGGAGTGGCGGCGGGCGTCGCGGCATCCGTGGTGCTCGGCTCGAGCTCGTCCATGAGAATCTCGACCGCCATCTCGCCCTGCACCCGCGGGAACTGCGCGACCGTCGTGAGGCCGAAGAAGTCGGAGAGGTCGTGGTCGTCGATGCCGGCGATCGAGACGTCGCGCGGCACGGTGAGCCCGAGGTCGCGGGCGGCGAGGATCGAGCCGATCGCCATCTCGTCGGATGCCGCGAAGATCGCCGTCGGGCGGCCGTGCGGTGCGCCGAGCAACTGCTTGGCGGCGTGGTAACCGCCCCGGATGGTGAAGTCGGCAGGCGCGAAGAGCCGCGGGTCGATCTTGATGCCCGCGTCGGCGAGCGCGCCCTCGTAGCCGATGCGGCGGTTGGTGGGCAGATGGAAGTCCATGTCGAACTCGAGGTCGCCGCCGATGTGGGCGATGCGGGTGTGGCCGAGGCCGATGAGGTGCTCGGTCGCGAGGCGCGCGACGGCGACGTCGTCGATCGTGAGGGTGCGAACGCCCGGAATCGGGCCGCCCACGCCGACGAGCGGCTTGCCGAGCTCGTGCAGTCGGGTGACCTCGGGCTCGGTGAGCTCGAGCGAGACGGCGATGACGGCGTCGACGCGTTGCCGCAGCAGGAAGTGCTCGAAGACGCTCGAGCGCTCCTGCCCGTCGCCCGAGAGGTTGTAGAGGGTGAGGTCGTAGCCGCTGCGGAGGAGTGACTGCTGCGCGCCCTCGAGCACCGAGGAGAAGAACCAGCGGTTCAGGAACGGGATGACGACGCCGATGTTGCGCGTACGGCCCGAGGCGAGGCTCGAGGCATTCGACGAGACGACGTAGCCGAGCCGGGCAGCCGCCTCTTCGACCTTGGCCTTCGAGCCGGGCGAGACGTGGCCCCGGCCGCTGAGCGCGCGCGACACCGTCGCGGTGGAAACGCCCGCGAGTCTCGCGACCTCTTCGATGCCGGCCATGGCTCCTCATTCCCGGCCTCGCCGAGTCGATTCCCGGCCTCGCCGAGTCAGGTGAATCCTATCGCCCGGCTCGGCGGCGGCCCGCGTGGCGCATTGTCTGCATTCGCACCGTGCGGTAGACATGCGTGTCGGGGCCGGCTCTGGGGGTGGCGGCTTGCCCCAGTCGCCGACGTGAAGGGAAAGCACCCGTGAAGTGGCTCAAGGGCATCGCCGTGGCGTTGGTCGTGATCTTCGCCCTGTTCTACATGATCAGCAGGCCCGAAGATGCGGCGAACGTCGTTCAGGGCGCCTTCGGCGCGGTCGTCTCGGCATCCGAGGCCGTGGGCAGGTTCTTCACCTCGCTCGCCACATGACGCCATGAGCGTGTTCGGCTTCGATCCACGCGTCGAGCGGCATCTGATCGCCGACGAGGGCGAGGTGATCGTCGACGAGGTGCGCAAGCACTGGGCCGCGATCGTCGGCGCGGTGCTCGAGATGCTCGCGGCGGTGCCGGCGCTGATGCTTCTGGCCTGGGTGCCGCAGCAGGTCTACTGGCTGCCGTTGTTCCTCGCGCTGTTCCTCTTCGTGCACGGGCTGTGGCGCATCCTCCAGGCGCGCATGGACCGCTTCGTGATCACCAACATGCGGGTGTTCCGGGTGCACGGCATCCTCTCGCAGCGCATCGCGACCATGCCGATCTCGCGCATCCTCGACATCTCGGTGCACACGCCGATCATCGGCAGGGTCATCGGCTACGGCCACTTCGTCTTCGAGTCGGCGGCGCAAGACCAGGGCCTGCGCGAGATCCGCTTCGTCGGCTCGCCCGACCAGCGCGGCGCCACGATCCAGCGGGTCATCCAGCGGTCGGGCCTTCGCGGGCCCGCGCGCCAGATGCACCGTGACGAGCAGCGCGAATCGGCCTCTCCGACGCGACGCTACGACCCGGCACCGCGGCCCGATCTGTACGACACCACGCCGCAACGCGACCCGAACGACACCGCCGAGATGCCCTGGTGGCGGTCGTAGGCCGTCGATTTCTCGCACCGGGCCTCGCCGGGTATCCTTGACAGGCCCCCGGTTGTGTGCAGAACGTGGTCGGGTGCGATGGCGAGTTACCCAAGCGGCCAAAGGGATCTGACTGTAAATCAGACTGCTCAGCATTCGGGGGTTCGAATCCCTCACTCGCCACCCCCAGTAGTTGCAAGGGTTTCGGATGAAAGTCCGGGGCCCTTGTTCTCGTTCGAGGCCATTGTGTGTGCACTGTGTGTGCGAGACCTCGGTGGAAGGATCGATTCCGCGGCATCTGCGGCCGCTCGGTTCGCGTCGGTGAGCAGGTGCGAGTAGAGGTCACTCGTCACCGCAATGGTGGAGTGACCAAGCCGCTTGCTCACAACAGCGATGTCCACGCCGCCGCTGAGGAGCAGCGAAGCATGCTCGTGACGAAGGTCATGGAAGCTCATGCGAGGGAGCCCCGACCGCTCGACGATCGTGTCGAACGTTCGAGAGATGTGATTGGGCCGAAGCGGTCGGCCATCCTCGTACGTGAACACGTAGCCGTCGCCACGGTAGACATCGCCCCACGCCTCGCGCTCAGCGTCCTGTCCTAGCTTCCACGCCACCAGCGCGCCGACTGCCTCACCGCCGATAGAGACGCGGCGATCCTGACCAGAGTCGGTCTTCACGGCCCCCTCGATGACCTCACGGCCGACCTGCACGCGCTGCTGCCTCACAGTGAGTTCTCGGCGGGTGAAGTCGACGTCGACCCATCGGAGGCCGGCGAGCTCACCACGGCGGAGGCCGGTGAACACCGCCAGTTCGAAAACCGGGGCGAGGCGCCAGGTCGACGCGAAGTCGAGGAACTCCCGAACGGTCTCAGGCTCCCAGATGCGGGTCTTCTTCTTGCCCGTCGACGGCAGGGCGATCTTCGAGGCGACGTTCGTGTCGACGAGGCTGAGTCGTTCCGCCGCCGTGAGTGCGCTCGACAGTGATGCGTGGATGCGGCGCACGGTCGTCGCGCCCCGGCCGGCACCGGTGAGATCCTGAATGAATCGGTCGACGTGGAACCGGCGCAGCTCGGCGAGTTTGATCCGGCCGATGGATGGAACTATGTCCTGCTCGATGTAGCGGCGGTACATGCGTTCGGTGGACGGTCGAAGACCATCGCGGACGCGGCGCTCGAGCCACGACGGCAGGTACTCGCCGATGGTGATCTTGCGATCGCCTCGGAAACCGCCGCTCGCGACTTGGTCGACTGTGCGAGCCCGCTCTAGCTGCGCCTCGCGCTTTGTGGCGAAGCCCATGCGACGCACCTGGATGCGCTTCCCGCTGCCGGCGTGAGTGCCACCCGATACCGCGAACCCCCAGGTTCCGTGCTTCGGGTCGCGCTGCAGGATCGGGCATGCGGTCGCTTTCTGCGCTGCCGTCGCACGGTCCGGCAAGGGTCCGTAGAGGCGCCCATCGTCGCGCCGGCAGCCGCATCGGCGGTAGATGTCAGACATGCGCGCCTCCTGGGTTCTTGACGATGCTCACGGCCACTCCTCGATAGCTGGCGATCGCTCGGCTCGGTACGCGGCTTCCATCAGCGCCACGGCGAGCGAGCGGGCCTGATCTGGACTCAGGTCGGCGTGGACGTTCACGTTGGACAGGACTACTGCTCGCGAATCGCCGCGCTCGACGACGTCGACTTCGACGGGCTCGAGCGCGAAGCGAGGCATCAGCGTGAAGGCCATGCGTCTACCTCCGTAGCGGTCGCACCGAGATCACGGCCGAGCCATGCCTTCCGGTTGAGGATCTCGACGAGCGTCGCGTACTGGAGGATCTGCGCGGCGCCGTGGACGGCTTCCTGGTAGGTCACCCCTTCGTTCACGAGGCCGAAGTCGGCGTAGATGTCGAGCTTCCACTTCCCGGTCTCGATCTGGAGGAAGACCTCGAGCTGCAGGTCGCCGTGCTCGGCTTTCGCGGCGACGTGGATCGGTTCGGGCGCCACGTCGTCGATGTCGTGCTCGGCGTGTATGCAGTCTTCAACGGGGCACGGGATCGTACGGGGGTTGTCGTTGTCGGCAGGGGGTGCGACGATGTTCAAGGATCTAGTTTCCTTCCAGGGGATTGGTCTTCGCCCTCGGGTCGGCGGCTACCGACTTCGAGGGCATTTCTGTTTCGGTCACGCGAGCGTCCACAGCTGACAGGTCGAACCGGTGCGCGTGCGTCCTCGTTGTGACGCAGCGCGGACCTTGCCCTCGGCGACGAGCTCGCTGCGTCGCGTTCGCACGTTCTGCGGCGTTGCTGGCGGCACGCTGGGGTGCATGAAGCAGTGAGCCTCGTAGAGGTCGACGAGCCGTTCGTCGGACAGGGGTCCGTGGTTGTTGATGAGCGTGACGATTGCGGCTTGGACGAGTTGCCGGCGCGAGGTGGTTTGCGCTTCCGCCGCGTTCCAGGAGGTCTCGGGGTCGTGCGGGCGTGCGATCGGCGCGGGCATCAGGACTCCTTCGGATTTATGCCGTCATGGGCACTTGCTTCGATCCATTCCGTGACGTCGTCGACGGCATAGAGAACCTTTCGCGGGGTGGGCTTGAACCATTTCGGGCCCTTGCCTTCATGACGAAGGACGCCGAGGTGGGAGCGGGTGATGCCGTAGCGTTCCTCCACCTGTTTCGGGGATAGGTACTGGGTGTCCATTGCTCTGTCCGCTCCTCAATCCTAATCGAGAATGATTAGTAAGGCCAGAATAGGATAGACCGGATAAGGATGCAAGGGGTGTCTGGAATCGGATAGGCTGCGGCCCGTGGTCGAGGAGCGCGGGGCGGGGTCAGTCGATGTCGCGTTCGCGAACGCGATGCGCGACGCGCGTCTCGCGGCGGGTATATCTCAGGGTGACCTCGGTGCGCGGATGGCTCAGCGCGGGTTCGATTTTCACCAGACGACGATCGCGAAGATCGAGCGGGGCGCGCGGCGCGTGACGGTCGGCGAGGCGGCCGAACTCGCCGATATCGCGGGCGTTCCTCTGGCAGCCATCCTCGAGCGAGATTCCGCATCCGTACCAGCGCGTCGAGCCCAGTTGGAAGCCAAGACGCGCGCGGTGCTCGTCGACCTGATCGCCCTCGACGATCGCGCTCGGGATGCACGCGAGCGCCTCGACGGTCTGCTGCAGCTCGCGGTCGAGTTCGATGCGATGGTCGGTGAGGATCTCGTTGAGTGGCGTGGGGAACGTATGACTGCCGGGGCGTTCCTCGGTGACCTGCTGGATGTGCTCGACGTCGATGCGCTTTCGGAATGGGAGCAGTTCACCCGGTCGTCAGGCGGCGCCGCCATGCTCCGTCACTTCGGGCTGACCTAGAACGGCTCCTGCCGGGCCGGCATCGGTTTCGCTGTCGGGGCGGCTCCGGGAGGCGGCAGCAGGCCAACCGCGCGGCACCGCTCAGCGCGGCGATTCGCTGTCGCACGGCTAACGTTGAGCAGCTTCGCCGTCGCAGTCATGGCGCGATGGGCGTTGCGGACTCGCTGCTCCGTGTACACCCTTGCGAACTCGACCAGCTCGTCGGGGGCGGCGCTTCGAGACGCCGCTCGACTCGCCGTTGGCAGCCGCGGCGACCGCCTCACGGTGAGTTCGTGCACGATTCCCCATTCGGCCTGTTCGGCGAGATCTTCGTAGTCTGGTGCGTCTTCGATGCTCCATCCGTCGAACACTGCGCCCAGGATGGTGCCGATCTTGATCTGGCGAAGTGAGTTCGCGGTGACTTCGCCACGGGGCCACGAACCGCCGATCATGATGCCCGTAATCACGCCGCGGCCGTCCATGGTCTGCGCGATGCGAACGTAGATCGGCGCGTCAAGCGTTCCGCCTTCGACTCGAGTCCAGGTCTCCTCGCCGAGGTCTTCCCAGTTGGGCTCGATGCCGACGGCGATGCTGATCGGCTTCTCTTCCATGCGGCCGAGCGTACCGGGATTGTAGCCGTGAGTGCAACAGTCGTGCGGAAGTGTCTCACCAGTGCGCGCCGACATGAAACAGCCTGATGTAGCCACAAATCCGCCCAGTCATGTTCCCTAGGAGTATCCGACGCAATCAGTTCGAGGAGGGAAACGCTATGACACTCGTGGAAGAGGTGCGAGCGCAGAAGGCCGCGCTGCCGAGCCCAGTCACTGCGCGCCTGATCCGGCTCGCCGCCGACGTCACCCAAGCGCGAATGGCTCAAGAGCTCGGCGTCTCGCGAGTGACGATCGCGCGCTGGGAGGCCGGCACTCGTCGGCCCCGCGGGAAGATGATGCTCGACTACCGCCGAGTTCTCGACGAGCTGCGCGAGGCGGTGTAGCCGGTGCAGATCGAAATCCCAGACGAGCTCAAGGGCAAGCTCACGACCGATGTCGCGACCGCTGCGCGAGTCCTTGGCATCGGCCGCAGGCAGGCCTACGCCGCGGCGCAAGCAGGAACGATCACCACCCTCAAGATCGGTTCTCGCGTCCTGGTTCCCGTCGCGCCTCTCCTCGAGGCGCTCGGTATTCACGCAGGCAAGGCGGCCTGATCGGATGGGCTTCCAGTCGACGACGCTCGCATTCGCGGTCCAGGGACTCTCTGGCCCGCAGAAGGCTGTGCTCGTCGCGCTGGCGCACTGCAGAAACGACAAGAGCGGCAGGTGCAATCCCGGCCACGCGACACTCGCGCGCATGACGTCTCTCGGCGAGAAGACCGTGCGCCGCGCGCTCGCCGATCTCGAGGACAATGCGCTCGGGCTGATCTCGCGCGCCGCGGTGGTCGTCGGCAACGAGAGGAAGGGGACGGACTACACCCTTCATCTCGCTCAGGCCGAACCCCCGGTCAGCGTGACCCCCGGTCAGAGTGACCACGGGTCAGAGCGACCAGAGGGGGTGGTCGGAGTGACCGCAGGTGTGGTCACAGAGTCCGCGACCCCCGGTCAGAGTGACCACCTAACAGGAAGAGAACAGGAAGGAACAGGAAGAGAACAGGAAGAACTCTTCGTGCATCACGAGGATGCACCAGCAGAGGTGAAGCCTGACTACTCATCCGAGTTCGAAGACGAGTTCTGGCCGGTCTTCCCGAGAAAGCAGGCGAAGGCACCCGCCGCCAAGGCATTCGCGAAGGCGCGGACGAACCACAGTCTCGAAACGATCATGGCAGGTGTCCGTGCGTATGCCCTCGTGAACGCGGGCGGCGACAAGACGAAGATCAAGCTCCCCGCAGGGTGGCTCAACGATGAGCGCTTCGCAGATGAGGAGCAGATTCCCAACGTGCCCGAGCCGGCTCAACGTCGCGCTCCCGAGCAGCGCGCTCGGCAGACGTTGAGCCTCGCCGCGCTGCCTGTGGCGCCCCGTCTCGACGATCACGTGCATGAGTTCGTTCACGGCTGCTGCATTCGCTGTGGGCATATCGCCGAAGAACGGCGGTGGAGCGCATGAACGCGTACCGAGCGCTGCATGACGCCCTCGCTGATCGTCAGCCGTTGTGCGCCGGCGATGACCGGTTCATCGCGGATGCCCCGTCGACGGAAGACATCGCCGAGATGGCGGGCATGTGCGAGCTGTGCTCGGTCAGAGCACGGTGCCTCGACTACGCGCTCGCGGCGAAGCCCGCGGCCGGGTTCTGGGCCGGCATCCGGCCACCACGCACCTACGCGCCGAGGGCCGCCCGCAGCGCTGAAGACCGGAGGATCGCGTGACCGACCACACTCACTTCATCGGCCCCGACGGGGTGCTCTCGTTCGACATCGACGCGATGGTCGCACAGGCGAAGACCGCGGCGGCACGGATCGCGCTCGAGGCGGGCAACCGTGACGAGCTCGCGCGGGTCGTCGCACAGGAACTCGCCCGCATGGACATGCACCCCGCCCAGCGGGCCGCGTGGGTCGCGCTCGTCGTCGACTCGCTCGCCGGCGACATCTTCGCTCCGCTGCTCAGCTACGTGCAGGTGCGCGAGCGTGACTACGACTTCCTCGCCGAGCTGCGCCAGCGCGCCGGCGTGGGTACTGAGACGGGCAACCTGCCCGACTCCAAGACGGCCGAGCAGGGCGGCCCAGACGATGGTCACACGACCATGGACGGGCGGTAGCGCATGTTCGACGCCGGAGCGCTGATCTTCACCATCAAGGCCGCGGGAGCACAACTCTTCCAGCAGGACCTTCGTCAAGCTGACCAGGCGATCGAGAAGACTGGGCGCTCGGCGTCGGCCGCGAAGGCACCGGTCGAGCAGCTCGGCAATGCCACGGACACCGCGGGCAAGAAGTCGCGGGCCGCGACGCAGCCCCTCGACGAGCAGGCGCGCTCCACCGAGCGCGTCGGCGACGAGTCCGCGAAGGCGAAGGCGAAGCAGGAGGCGCAGGCCGCCGCGTCGGAGAAGCAAGCGCAGACCGCGCGCCAGCTCTCCGTCGCGCTCCTCGCCGCCGGCGTCGCCGTCACCGCCCTCGTCGGTCTGTCGGTCGCGAAGTTCGCGTCGTTCGATCACGCGATGTCGCAGACCGCGGCCGCGACGATGGCGACGACCGCCGAGCAGGAGAAGCTCGGCGACGCCGCGCTCGAAGCCGGCGCCGACACCGCCTACTCGGCGAACCAAGCAGCAGCGGCTGAGGAGGAGCTCGCGAAGGCGGGCCTGAACGTCTCCCAGATCATCGGCGGCGGCCTTCAGTCGTCCCTCGCGCTCGCCGCGGCCGGTCAGCTCGAGGTCGCACGCTCGGCGACGATCATGGCCACGACGCTGAAGCAGTTCAAGCTGCCCGCGTCGGATGCCGCGCACGTCGCCGACCTCCTCGCGGCCGGCGCTGGCAAGGCGCAGGGCTCCGTCGACGACCTCGCGCAGGCATTGCAGTACGTCGGCCCCGTCGCGGCCGGCATGGGGCTCTCCGTCGAGGAAGTCACCGGCACGCTGGCCCTGTTCGCCGAGAACGGACAGCTCGGCGAGCGTGCCGGCACGGGCCTGCGCGGCGTGATCCAGTCGCTCGTGTCCCCGTCTGCGATCGCGGCTCAGACCATGAAGGCCTACGGCGTCGAGATCTTCGATGGCCAGGGCAAGATGAAGTCCCTCGCGCTCGTTTCCGAAGAGCTTCGGGGTGCGTTCTCCACACTCACGGAGGAGGAGCGCTCGGCTGCGCTCGGCCGGATCTTCGGCAACGAGCAGATCACCGCCGCGCGTGTCCTCTACGAGGGCGGCGCAGCCGCCGTCGACAAGTGGACCGACGCCGTCGACGACTCCGGGTTCGCTGCCGACCAGGCGGCGCGCCGGCAGGACAACCTCGCGGGCGACGTCGAGAAGCTCGGCGGCGCGTTCGACACCGCCCTGATCAAGACCGGCTCGGGCGCGAACGACGTCCTCCGCGACATGGTGCAGTCCGTGACGGCGCTCGTCGACTGGTACGGCGAGCTCGACCCGGCCGTGCAGGGAACAGCGCTGACGCTCGGCATCGCGACCGGTGCAATGCTGCTCTTCTCGGGCGGCGCGCTCGGCGCGATTTCAAAGTTCGCCGAGCTGAAGGTCACCCTCGACAAAGCGAACATCAGCATGGGCAAGACCGCCCTCATTGCCGGCGGTGTCGGTCTGGCCCTCACCGGCGTGCTCGTCGTCATTTCACAACTGGCGCAGCAGCAGGCCGAGGCCCGCGCGAAAGCAGAGGCCTACGCCGACACCCTCGAGGAGGGCACGCACCGAGTCACCGCGGAGACGCGGGAGATGGTCGCGACGAACCTGCAGGCGAAGCAGTCGCTCAACCTGCTCGGCATCGAGATCGACGCCATCCAGTTCGACTCCGCCGCCGACGGCGCCGCGAAGCTCGGCATCGGCATGAGCGACCTGACCGATGCGTCGATGGGCAACGTGCCCGCGCTCGAGCGCATCGCGGAACTGACGCGCCTCCGGAATCGTACGGATGCCGAGGCTGTGCAAGTCCGCAAGGAGCTGAACCTCACGGAGGGTGAGTTCGCATCCGCGATCGACGCAGTGATCTACAGCATCGCGGGCGAGAACAGCACCATCGAAGACTCCATCCGGCTCGCGAAGCAGAATGACGAGCTCACGAAGGACGGTGCCGAGGGCACTCGCGACGCTGCATCGGCGTACCTCGAGGCCGCGGACGAAGCGGGCGGCTACAACGACAAGCTTGCCGAGCTCATCGCGACCATCGACGAGGGCAACGGGAAGCACCTCGACGCTCGCGAGGCGAATCGGAAACTGATCGAGTCGCTCTCCGAGTTCGATGCGGCACTCGCCGAGAACGGCGCCACCCTCGACCTGAACACCGAAGCGGGCCGCGAGAACGAGGCGAACCTCGACGCGATCGCGACCGCCGCGATGGATGCCGCGACGAGCACGATCGAAGCCGGCGGCAGTTACGAGGACTACCGGGCGTCGCTCGAATCGTCACGCCAGGCGCTGCTCGACCGAATCAACGATCTCGGCATCACCGGGCAAGCAGCCGAGGACCTCGCCGACGACATCCTCCGCATCCCGTCGGAGACGGAATGGCAGCTCATCGCCGAGACGGCCAATGCACGGAACGAACTCGACCGGTTCTTGGACGCCTACCAGGGTCGCACGATCGAGATGACCGTGCGCGCGACGAACGGCAACTATGCGACGCCGTCCGAGATCTTCGAGAAGGCCGATGGCGGCAACGTGAAGTTCTTCGGGAACGGCGGCGAGCACCACGTCGCGCAGTTCGCCCGCGCCGGCGACTGGCGGGTCTGGGCCGAGCCCGAGACGGGCGGGGAATGGTACTTCCCGGACTCTCCGTCGAAGAGGTCGCAGTCCGTCGCGTACGCCGAGCAGATGCTCGACGGCTGGGGTTACGACATGACGCCGCGCGGTGGCAACGGATCGCGCAGCTCCACGACGCTCGGGGCGGCGAAGTTCGAAGTGCACGTTCACGCGGCGCCCGGCATGAACACCGACCAGCTCGTTTCCAAGGCCGCCCGTGCGGCCAAGAAGCTCATCGAACAGCAGCTCTGAGAGGCCCAACGTGGCAAGTCGAACCCCACCATCTGAGAACTTCGGCCGGCAGAAGACCGAGGCGGAGAAGCGCGACCGCGGCATCCTCGACGCGCTCCGTATCGACGGCTCACAGTTCATTCGGCTCTACGAGAAGATGCAGGCCCTCATCGCGGATCTCGGCACGACGGTGACCGCCCTCGTCACCGCGTTGACGTACACAAGGGCTGAGATCGACTCGAAGGTCGCCAACCCCGGCAACATTGCCCCTGGCAGCGTGACGGCGTCCGGCAACGTGACCGCCGCAGGGCAGGTCTTCTCGCAGGCACCGATTCGGTCGCCCGGGTCGCACGACTACATCGTCACAACGGGCTACGTGGCTGGCTGGATCAACAGCGACGGCACGCTCGGAACATCACCCTCATCCCGCACGGTGAAGAAGAACCTCACGGCGATGGAGACGAGGTCGCCCGCCGACGTGGACGCTGCCGAAGCGCTGATGTCGCTGGTCCCGTACTGGGGCCACTACTCGTGGGATGACGACGGCTCGCCGCTGAAGGTGTTCCTCATCGCCGAGGACGTGCAGGCGGCCGGCTTCGGCCCCGACGTCGCCCCGGTGAACGACGAGGGCGATGCGTTCACCGTCAACTACTCGCAGCTCGTCGTGCCGCTCCTCGCGGCGCTGCGGGACGAGCGGCGCGAGCGCCTCACCCTCGCAGCACGCGTTACCGCGCTCGAGCTGAGTTCGAACCCCACCCAAGAAGGAGAAGCACCATGACCGCATACAAGATCGCATCACCCGACCCGCAGGCGATCAGCACGATCGGCGACGCGAACGACCACGACCGCAGCGTGCGCATCGTGCTCGGCGTCGGCTACACCACGAACGACGTCATCGCCGAGTGGGCCGGCCGCCACGGTTACGGCGTCGAGACCGTCGACGAGATCCCGCAAGACCACCTCGACAAGGTCGCCCGACTCGACGCCTTCCCGGTGCAGTTCCTCGGCTCGCTGTCCGATGGCGAAGACCCCGAGCAGCGGTTCATGGTCACCGCGGGCGACGGGCACACCGCCATCGACCTGCGCGACATCATCAACGGCACCCTGATCCTCGATCTCGACGGCCGCCTCACCACCCCGAACTGAAGGAGAACGACATGACGATCTACATCACATCCGTGCGGAACGCGGCTACCCGGCTCGCCGAGGCTCGCGCACGCTCTGTGACGCTCGCGCGGGCAACGGCCGACGCGATCGCCAGGGCCCGGACCTACACCGATGCGGACCTGAGCCCCCAGGGCCTCGCCTCGAAGCGCGCCGAGTTCGAGAGCCAGTTCCGGGCGGCAGCCAGCACGGACCTCGCCGCCATCCAGGCTGAGATGACGCAGGCACGCCAGTACCTCGCCGACGCCACCCGCGAGCACACTCAGATCCCGAACGACGCCGCCGCACTGATCCGCGCAGAGCAGAAGTGGCGCCAGATCGAACGCATCCTCGACGCCGGCGGCGACCTCCGCAAGCAGATCCGGACCGCTGATGCTGACACCGCGCTCGCGATCGCGGAGCACGCGCCCTCCTGGCTCGAAGCCGCCAGCACTACGCGAGGTACCGGCCTATACGATGCCGTCGCCAACGCGTTCGGAGCCACCGACGAGACGCCGGTCAACGGCGTCAGGCGAGCCGCGTACGCCCGGCTCGCCGATGTCTCGAGCGACCCGGCACTCTCGGAGCTCCTGCGGGCGGAGATCGCCGCAGACTCCCTGCAGGCGACCGCCGAGCCGTGGCTCTACGCCGCCGGCCGCCTCGTCGAAGAGGGCGCAGCGGACATGCTCGGCGCAGCAGTCGCATCGGAGGCGGCGTCCCAAGCAGACCCCGCCCAGACGCTCGAGCACGCTGGTGACCCCGCATGACCGCCGATCAGTCATCGACCGAAGCGGCAGCCAGGGCCGAAGCGCTCGAGGCCGCGCTGTACGACCTCGCGCGCGACGTCGAGGCCGATCTCGGCACCCTCGGCCGGTTTCGCGGCATCTCGAATCCGTCGAGCGAGGGGTACGAATTCCGTGACCCCGGCCCCAACCGTGAGGCGTTCGAACTGCAGAAGATCGAGCACCCCGGCCGCGTCGAGCACACGCTCAACCAGTACCGATCCGCGCTCGCTCACGCGCGCGACGCGATCGGCCAGCTCAGCGCTGGCGACGACCGGGCCGCACTCATCGACCTTCACAACAGGATCGCCGAGATCCGCACCCATGACGATGCTGCAGGGCTCGTCGCAACCTTCGAGGAGAACTAACCATGCCTATCGACCCGTATCTCGTCAATCGCGCCGCGAACGAGTTCCCCCATGTCTCACGCCCGGTGCTCACAGATCGGCAGTCGCCGCATCCCGTGTTCCCTGGTCGAATGAGCGGTACGCGACCTGGGCTCCGGGCACGCTCGGCCGCCCACGCCGCGCTGAAGGCAGCTGAGCAGCACCTGACGAACATCACCAACGCCGGCAAGTACCAGAACGCGGAGATCGCTCCCGACGTTCTCCCTGAGCTACGCCGCGAGGTGGCCGGTCGTCTGACGGAACGCACTCGCGGGCAGTTCGACAACCCGCTGACCGGCTTCGTCCGGATCGCAGAGCAGGCGCACGCGGACGCTGAGGCAGTCGCTGAGAAATACCGCCCGCGTCTCGACCCCGAGTCCGCAACGCAGCTGGTGCGCACCGACCAGGCGTGGAACAACCACGTCAGGCCGATGCTCGAGAGCGGCAAGGGGTGGGACGAGATCATCCCCACGCTCGACACGGATGGCATCCTCGCCGCTCAACGGTTCGCGGGTGGCTACGAGTCCGGCAAGCGCGACAGGTTCAGTCAGAACGAGGTTCCGTCGGTGCTCGACGGCATCCAGACGATGTCTGCCCGACGCATCGTCGACATCGCCCCTCCTGAGGGCCGCGCGGCCCTCAGGGAGGCGCAGGACGCGGCCAGGGCGCTCGACTACACACGCAACGTTGCGCGGATCGTGAGCGAAACGGATACGCGCAATGCCGCCACGCTCAGCATCGGCCTCACCCGCGGCGCATATCAGGCGGGTGTGCAGCGCCCCGTCGACACGTCGGACGAGGCGCTCGAGGCGTACGCAGCGGAGCTGGCCGGCTGATGGGCAAGCGGAGCGAGCCGAAGCCGTCGACGCGACGGGAGACACTCGCGGAGGAGCTCGAGCGCATGGCCCGCAGCCTCGTCAGCCGGGGCCTCGCGAGCACGCTGATTCTCGAGTCGCCGTGGCGGCTCTCTCGCCGACACCGCGGCGCCTAACCCGAGGAGGCGGGTCGGCATCTGTGCCGGCCCGCCCTCCGCCTGAGAAGGAGCACCAGATGGCAACCGACAACCTCACCCGTCGAGCGAAGCGCGCTCGTCATGAAGCCGAGGGGCGCGCCGCCAACGAGATCGTCGACTGGTACAAGGCCGAAATGGCGAGGCTCGAGGCCGATGATTCGCTTACGATCTCCGAGCGGATCTATGCGGAGCGTGACGTTCTGATGGAGTTCGGTCGGCGCTCGAAACGTGCGCTCGCGAAGGCCAAGCGCGACAACACCGCCCCGAAGATCCTCGAGCGCGAAGCTCGCGAGCAGATCGACCGTGAGCGTGGCCGCCGGTCCTGACCTCGGGCGTCTGCTCGACGACGCCGAGCGCAGCCGGTGGCCGGCCGGCGACGACAAGGCGGCGTGGGCGGCGCTCGCGAACTGGGCCTACCAGACCGAGTCCCTGATGTTCGACGAGGCCGAGAACCTCGCCTGGGAGCAGCAGATGCGGCACCTGAACCACCGCGAGCTGCTCTACCTCGAGTTCACGGCCGAGCGCATGGCCGCGCTCAGGTACCGCCTCCGAGCCCGGAAGCTCGCACAGGCGAATCTCCGATACAAGTACGGGTTCCGGCGCGCCCGGGCCGGGTACCTACTCCGAGGCGCTGTGCGGGACTTCCACGCCCGATGGCTGACGAGCTGAGAGGCCATGGTCGTTCACCTCGTTCGGGCCTCTTGCCCTGAGTGGTGTCGATCCCCGGTTGTAAAGTTGGGGGATGTCAAAGCTGCTGGTTGATCATCATGCGGACGAGCCCGCATTGTTCGCGGGCGACGTCATCATCTCGTACAGGTTCGTCTGTGACCGTTGTGGCCAGCCTGTTGATTCCGTGGATGACCACGTCGTGTTCGAGTCGACTCCGGAGGGGACGCCAGCGTCTTTCGACTTCCGGCACAAGCACTGTGATCAGGAGACATCACCGTTGAGGTTCGTGACCGTGGGCTCGTTCCTTGCGAGCTTGAGGCAGTACGGGTTCTACACGCCTGCCGGCTAAGGCCGCAGCCCGCGCCGAATCAGGAACGACGAAACCCCCGCGCCTGTGGCCGGGGGTTTCGTGCTCGGCCATGTCGAACGTTCGACATGGTGTTCGTGACGCCCCCGACACAGTGCGCCTGTGCCTCACACGCGTACACAGACACGCACGCGCGCATAGGCGTGACCGGTGCATTCGACGATTACCAGAAGGGCGTCCATCCGGTGGACACCCTTGGCAGCATGCCGTGGACCTGAAGACTCAGCGGAAGGTCCCGTTGTGGTGACGCCTGACGTTGTAGAGCGCGTAGGAGAGGCGTCGCTCTGAGCGGGTGGGTTCTCCGCTGCGGTTCGTCGTCCGGGTGAGCGCGAAGTACTGGCTCAAGAGCTTGTCTTCGGCCTCGATGCGGGCTGCCCATTGATCGATCTGCTGTGCGCGTGTGGCTTCTGCGGTGTGGGCCGAGCGCTCGAACCAGAGCTCGTAATCGCGGGCGATGTTCGTCACTGAGCCGGTGGAGATGCCGTGTGCTCGTGCGATGGCGTTACGGCCCATGCCGGCGCGGATGTCGTCGGCGACTCGGTCGCGGAGTTCGCGAGGGAGCGGGGGCGGCTTCGGCATGCTTCGACGGTACGCCAGGCTGGTGATCAGTCCGGATAGCGGGGGTCGGTGTTGCGGAGCTGCCAGAGGTAGACACGCGCGTCGTCCTCATCGAAACCGAGCTCAAGATAGCCGGCGATGATCTCGTCGTCGGTGGCCGTTGCGAGGTCGACGCCAGGGACGATCATCAGTACCGCTCGCGTCGTGCGCGGCCGCGAGCGTGCTTGATCCACCCTGCCTGTGCTTCGGGTGCCGTGCGGCTGCCGCTGCCCCGCCGGCCGCAGCTGCAAATCCAGATGGCGGCGGGGCGGCCGTAGCGATCTGCGCCACCCTCGAGGCCCATGAACTCGTGCATACGGGCAACGTACCTCAGCCCACCGACAGCGGGAATGCGAATGATGCAACTCGCCGAGGGGTGCGAACTGTGCACACCCTCACGGAACCCTCGCTCGAGGGGTACGCGATCACTTTCGGTTGGACCGGGCAACCTGGGCCGCGCGCATCCGGCGCACGGTGTCCATCTGGCGGACACCATCGGAACCGAGCTCGCGGGGTCATGGGTCGCTGACGTCGCGCGCAGCCTCCGCCCAGGCATCGAGCAGTTCGTCGCGGCCGGCGAGCACCGCCGCAGCGGCGGCGTCGATCGCTTCCTCGTAGGTGGGCATGCCGGGCAGGCTACGCCGGTCCGCCGACATCGCCGCGGTGAATCGCTGCGGTGGCTCGCGGTGGGAGCGGGATTCGCCGTCGCCACACTCAGCCAACGATCGAGCGCCCCGAGCCCCCGCTCACCTAGCGCGAGAGGTCGCTTCCGTCGTGTCCGGGCGCGGCGTCGCATGCGGGTACCCGGCGAATGGCGGCACACTGCCCCGCGGCACGACATCGAACCGCACGAGCTCGTTCGCGGCCGCGAGCGATGGCGCGGACGACATCAGGCGCTGCTCGGCCGGGTCGAGCGCCCACCGGATCACAAAGTAGACCTCGCCGCCCTTGGCGTCACGGTAGCGGCGGATGAGCGCCTTCGGCCGTTCCGGGTCGTTGCGGATGCACATCCATGTGTCGCCGTCGACGCGGATCGGTTTCGGCAGATGACTGGCGGCGGCCATGGGTGCTCCTCTCGAAGGGGAGCGCGCCGGCCCGCGCGGGTGATGATTCGATTCTACGAGTCGCCCGCCGACACGGCGGCCGCGACGATTACGCCGGCTCGCTCTAGCTCGCGCCGAACTGTGATGCGCGCGGTCAGCCAGGCGGCTAGAACGACGACTGAAAGGAACACGAGCACGCCGAGAACGAACGGGACGAAGAACAGCAAGCGGGCCATGCCCGGAGTCTAGACGGGACCCTCGATGACAGCGATCTTGCAGGTGCGGCACGTGTAGTGCCCGTGGATGAGCACGCAGCGGGTGCCGCAGTTCGGGCAATCCGGCTCGGTGGCCACAAGGTCGCTATCCACGCCGCGATTCTACGGCTCTCGCCCTGCCGAAGATCCGGTTGGCTACTGTCATCGGATGGTCACGACATCCGGGCTCGACTTCATGCTTGAATTCCCACCTGCGCCCGAACGAACCCTCGAAGAGCCAACGGTAGGAGTTGCCGAGATGGCCATCTACCTGGGAGCGAGCGAGCACTCGGTGAGGCTGTATGCCAGCAGGGGTGACATCCCAGCATTCAAGGTCGGCGGGCGGTGGCGGTTCTACCTTTCCGACGTTCGCGCGCATCTCACGCGCGTGACTCCGGCCTGGCACCAGTCCAACCAATCACGCGGGCGCAGCCGCCTCAGCTAAAACGACTTCGACGGGTGTGAGGTATTTCACCGGACTACGGCTTGAACGCCGTGACGCACTGCGGGTAGCTCGGGTCCGGCAGCGTCACGTGAAAGCACTCCTCGGGGAAGCACGATGTGTGGTTCTCGCCGTCGCCCGAGTTGGGGAGGCTGCCGGCCGGGCACTTCGTCGCGCCGCTCGGAGCGTCCGGCTCGTCGATCTCCGCCTCGAGTTGCTGCTCGGCGGCGATCCGCTCGGCTTCGACGGCTGCGGCCTGTTCCGCGGCAACCCGCGCGACCTCGGCGGCGGCTGCGGCTTCCGCTGCGACGCGAGCCTGCTGAGCGGCGACGGCCGCGGCAGCATCCGTTTCCTGCTCGCCGGCGAGCCCGTTCGTGTAAGGAAGCGACGCGAAGTCGATCGTCTCGACCACCGCGGCGGGCGTCGGAGTCGGAACCGCTGAGCCTGCGCCGACCGCCGACGTGACGGCCACGATCGCGATGCCTGCAGTGGCAACGAGCGCGAGCGCAGCACCCGCGATCCGGCCGAACCCTGATTTGTCCATGCGCGCAGTTAACCGCCGTTCATCGGGAATTGGAATAGCGACGGGCGTTGAGCCTGGCCATTGTGTGTGCGATTGTGTGTGCGTAATGCCGGATCGCAACGGCTACGGGGGGACACCGAGGGAGGCTGATTCTTCCGGAGACCCGCGAGAACGTGGGCCGGGCGGAAGGCGCGGACACGGAGGGTCATGGCGGGCGGTTCACTGTAAATCAGACTGCTCAGCATTCGGGGGTTCGAATCCCTCACTCGCCACCAGAGAAGCCCCGGTCCTCCGGGGCTTTCGTGGTTTCCGGGGTGGACGGCGACGGATGCCGCGTGGCGGGCGCGACCGGCGGGGTGCGAGCCCGGCTACCGTGAAGTCATGAGCGAACTCGAGACATCACCCGATGGCCACGACGAGACGAGCCCGGCCGAGCAGCGTGGCGGCGCGACATCCGTTGCCCTGCTCGAACTCGCGCGGAGCATCGCCGTGCAGGCGGCGGAGTTCGCCCGCGAGGCGCGACTCGGCGGGGTGAGCGTGGCCACCACGAAGTCCTCTCCCGTCGACATCGTGACCGCGGTCGACCGCGACACCGAGGCGCTCATTCGCCGGCTGATCCTCGACGCGCGGCCCGACGACGGCATCCTCGGCGAGGAGGACGCGACGCTCGTCGGCACGAGCGGCATCGACTGGGTCGTCGACCCGATCGACGGCACGGTGAACTTCTTGTACGACATGCCGGCGTGGGCGATCAGCATCGCGGTCGTCGATGGGCCGCCCGACCCGGAATCGTGGACCGCACGTGCCGGGGTCGTCGTCAACCCGAGCACGGGCGAGGTCTTCGAGGCGAGTGCCGGCGGCGGCGCGCGACTCAACGGGGCGCCGCTGCAGGTGAACACCGGCGTGCCGCTCAGTCACGCGCTCGTGGGCACCGGCTTCTCGTATTCGGCCGAGGCGCGACGTGCGCAGGCCGAGGTGCTGCTCACGCTGCTGCCGCGGGCGCGGGACATCCGCCGTGTCGGTTCGGCCGCGCTGGATCTCTGCGCCGTGGCCGCCGGCCGGCTCGACGCGTACTACGAGCGCGGACTGAACCCGTGGGACCAAGCCGCGGGCGCACTCATCGCCCACGAGGCCGGTGCGCGCGTGGCCGGCCCTGCCGGCGGGGCGGCGACGTTCGAACTCACGGTCGCTGCTGCGCCCTCCCTGTACGAAGAGCTCGCGGCGACGCTGCGTGAGGCGGGCCTGAACGCCTGAGATGGCGGGAGCGGGGACGGCTCGGCGGCCCGGACCCACACTCCACGTGGCGAGCATCGCCGAGAACGGGTACTGTTTACCAATCTGTTATCTCGGCGGAATGCCGGGATGTTCACCTCCCAAACGTCCTGTCCGCTTCACAACGTCGAGAGTTTCCCCTACACGTGCTCGAGTCCCCCCTCGTGCCCGACGGTTCATCGCCGGGCACCCAGGCCCCCTTGCGGCCCGAGCGACCCCTGACCCGCCGTGAGTTGCGTGAGCGCGAGGCGGCAGAGTCGCTTCGAGCCGCCGGCGAGTCGGTCCATGTGCAGCCCGCTCATGCGGGCTTCGACGCGGTGTTCCGGGCTCCCGCCGCGATCGCTCCGGCTGCGGCACCAGTCGGGCCGGCGGCACCGGCGGCATCCGCGGCACCGGTGTGGCGACCCGAGTCGGCATGGCAGCCCGAGCCGGTTACCGCGAGTGCTCCCGCCCCCGCTGCTGGGGCGCTCCGGCCTCGACGTGCCCCTTCACCCGCACTCGCCACACCTCCCGCACTTCTCACACCTCCTGCACATCCCGCTCAGATCTTCCAGGCCGAGCCGGTCGACGCTCCCGTCGACAGGAACTCGGCCTTCGCTGTTGCACGACCCGCCGCGCCGGCCGCGCCCGTCGCAGGGCCGCCCGCCGCACCTGTGGCGCCCACGAAGGCCGTAGAGCCAGTCGCATCCACTGCACCCGCTACACCCGCCCCGCGGGCCGAGATCGCGCCAGACGGCGACGTCGGGTTCGACTCGAT
The DNA here is from genome assembly GCF_000421565.1 of Agromyces subbeticus DSM 16689. Lineage (GTDB taxonomy): Bacteria > Actinomycetota > Actinomycetes > Actinomycetales > Microbacteriaceae > Agromyces > Agromyces subbeticus. The sequence goes on from NZ_ATXG01000001.1 coordinate 311,059, forward strand.
CTTCGCCGGCCTCGGCGAGCCCGAACCGGCGAACTCAGACGCGAGCTCGAACTCGTCGCGTCGCGATCAGCCGTCGAAGCGCTCGACCCGTCCGACTCGTGCCGAGCGCAAGGCCGCGAAGGCCGCGAAGGCCGAAGCTGCGGCGCTGAAGGCCGCCGAGACCGATGCGGTCACGGCAGGAGCACCGAAGGCCGCCACCTCCGCGGCACCCGGACCCCGCCGCACCGCGTCCGTGAGCGCGCCGGTCGTCGTCTCGACTGCCGCTCCCGTGGCGACGGCCACTCCGGCCCCCGCCGCCGTGCCGGTCGCGCCTGCCGCGGTGGCGACCACCCCCGACGTCGCGGCCACGATCGCCGCATCGCGTGACGTGCCCGCCTCGTTCTTCGACGTCGTGCCGGTGGCACCGGCCGATGACGATCACAGCGATGTGTACGTGCAGACGACGCCGTGGCAGCCGTCGACGAGCGTCGCACACGAGAGCGACCGAGCCTCGCGGCGATCCGCAGCCGCCGCCGACCTGGCCGCTCACGGCGGCCGCGCCCGCAGGGCCAACGCCAACGGCACCGCCAGCACGACCGGCACCGGGCCCGCCCGCTCGACCGCGGGCTCGAGCTCGACCGCCGTCGCCCCGGGTCGCCCGCCGGCCAAGGCCCGCGCGAAGCGCCGCAGCCGCGTGACTCGCGTCGCCAGTGGCTTCGCGGCGATGGGATTCGCCGCGCTGCTCGCCGTCGCGACCTCCGTGCCCTCGCTCTCGCTGCTCTCGCCGGCCGACGTGCAGGCCATGGCCCTCGAGAGCGCCACCCTCGACAGCGAGCCCGGCCAGCGCGTCGAGATCACGGGCGGCACGCTCGCCCAGACCGTCGAGCGCGAGGGCTACGAGACGCAGACGATCGACGAGTACGCACGGGCCGCCGGCATTCGCGCCGAGGCCACGTTCACGAACAACCCGGCGGGCTCGATCCAGTGGCCCTTCGCCGTCGGCGTGCACATCGGCGACCGGTTCGGCTACCGCGACTGCGCCGGTTGCTCGAGCGACCACGGCGGTCAGGACTTCAACCCCGGCTACGGCGCCGAGATCCAGGCGATCGCCGACGGTGTCGTGGTGAACTCCACCGACGAGGGCGGATCCCTCGGCGTCGTCATGATGATCGACCACGTCATCGACGGCGAGACCGTCACGAGCGTCTACGCCCACATGATCGACGGCTCGCGCCGCTTCCAGGTCGGCGACACCGTGGCCGTCGGCGACCCCATCGGCCAGACGGGCAACACCGGCATGTCGACCGGCCCGCACCTGCACTTCGAGATCCGCCTCGGCGGCATGAGCGGCACCAAGGTCGACCCGCTCGTCTGGCTCTACGACAACACGAACTGACGCCCGCAGAGAAGGTCGCCATGCGCGAGTCGAGGGATGCCGCGGCGCGCGTGAACTCAGATGTTCGGCCGAGCGTCCGTCCGCACGTGCACGGCCGCACGGTCGACGATCAGACCCGTTGCGTGCACTACGCGACGCCGGTCGACGTCATCGCCATTCGGTTCGCGTGCTGCGACCGCTACTACCCTTGCCACGCCTGCCACGAAGAAGCGGAGTCGCACCCGGTGGTGCGGCGGCCGCGCACTGAATGGGAAGCCCCGGGCATTCTGTGCGGGGTCTGCGGCACCGAGCTCTCGGTCACCGCCTACCGCGATGCCGACTCATGCCCGGTGTGCGCCGCCGACTTCAACCCGCGCTGCCGCCTGCACTGGGGCCTCTACTTCGACGAGTAGCGGGCTACGCCGCGAGCCAGGCCGTCGTGTCGGCGGGCAGCATGCCTCCCTCGAGCGGCTCGCTCGAGAGCAGCACCTCGCCGGCGGGCAGCTCGACCGCCGCGTCGCCGGTGTTGGCGACCACGACGACGTCGCCGTTGCGGAACGCCACGATCGACTCGGCGAACCCGGGCAGCCACTCGAGGGCGCCGGCGCCGAGGTCGCGGGAGCGCCGCAGCGCGAGCGCGCCACGGTAGAGCGAGAGCGTCGAGGTGGGGTCGTCGCGCTGCCGGTCGCGGGCCAGCGAGGCCCACTGCTCGGGCTGCGGCAGCCACGAGGCATCCGCCGGCCCGAAGCCGTAGGAGGGCGCCGAGCCCTCCCAGGGCAGCGGCACGCGGCATCCGTCACGGCCGTAGCGCTCGCCGCCGGTGCGGAACCATGTGGGGTCTTGTCGGGCGTCGTCGGGCAGGTGGATGACCTCGGGCAGGCCGAGCTCCTCGCCCTGGTAGAGGTAGGCCGAGCCCGGCAGAGCGAGCATGAGCGCGGTCGCCGCGCGGGCGCGGCGCAGGCCGGGCGCGTACTCGGGCAGCCCTTTCGAGCGCGGCCCGAGACCGTGACCCTGCGGGTTCGCCTCGGTGACCGAGAGCCGGGTCGCGTGGCGCACGACGTCGTGGTTCGAGAGCACCCACGTCGACGGGGCGCCGACCGAGCCGAAGGCGTCGAGCGAGGCGTCGATGACGTGGCGCAGCGCCTCGGCATTCCACGGCGTCTCGAGATAGGCGAAGTTGAAGGCCTGGTGCATCTCGTCGGGACGCACCCACTTGGCGACGCGGGGGAGCGGGTCGACCCACGCCTCGGCGGCGAGGATGCGTTCGCCGGGGTACTCGTCGAGCAGCGCGCGCCAATCACGGTAGATGTCGTGCACGCCCTCTTGACCCCAATAGGGCGCGCTGTCGCCGGGCTCGGCCGAGATCTCGGGCTCGAGGGGCACGCCGGATGCGGCGGCGGTGACGCCCGCAGCTCCGCCCATGCTGCCGCCCTCGGCCGGCGGGGTGTAGTCGGGCAGGCCTTCGGCCTTGATCATGCCGTGGGCGACGTCGACCCTGAAGCCGTCGACGCCGCGATCGAGCCAGAAGCGGAGGATGTCGCGGAACTCTTCGCGCACCTCGTCGTTGGTCCAGTCGAAGTCGGGCTGCGAGCTGTCGAAGAGGTGCAGGTACCACTGACCGGGCGTGCCGTCGGACTCGAGCACCCGGGTCCAGGCGGGGCCGCCGAAGACCGACTCCCAGTTGTTCGGCGCCTCGGCGCCGTCGGGGCCGCGGCCGTCGCGGAACAGGTAGCGGGCGCGCTCGGGGCTGCCGGGCGCGGCGGCGAGGGCGGCCTGGAACCACTCGTGCGCGTCGGACGAGTGGTTGGGCACGAGGTCGACGATGACCCGGATGCCGCGGGCGTGCGCCTCGGCGATCATCGCGTCGAAGTCGTCGAGCGTGCCGAAGAGCGGGTCGACGTCGCAATAGTCGGCGACGTCGTACCCGGCGTCGCGCTGCGGCGACGTGTAGAACGGCGAGAGCCAGATGGCGTTGATTCCGAGCTCCTGCAGGGCCACGAGTCGCGACGTGATGCCGGCGAGGTCGCCCATGCCGTCGCCGTTCGCGTCGGCGAAGGACCGCGGGTAGATCTGGTAGATCGCGGCGGTGCGCCACCATTCGGAAGTCATGACCGAAACTGTACGACATCTCGTCACTTGATGGAAACGCTTGCAGTGTGGGAGCTTCACCTGTTGGTTACAAACCGGTATCGATGCTGGCCCAGCAGTTTGGTAAAGGGCCTCGCGCAAGGTATACCTGTAATCGCTTGCATCATGCGGGCAATCCCACGCACACTGAGAAGGGCACACCAATGAGGGTGAACACGAAGAGCCTCCTCGCTGCCGGGGCCGTCGCAGTCATCGCGACGCTCGGTCTCGCGAGCTGCTCCGCCGGCGACAGCGGCTCCGAAGGCGAGGCCTCGTCGAGCGGCACGCTGACGGTCTGGGTCGACGCCGAGCGGGTCGACGCGCTGCAGGCCGCAGCCGACGCGTACTCCGAGGAGAAGGGCGTGAAGGTCGAGCTCGTCGGCAAGGACAACGCCGACATCAAGGACGACTTCATCCAGCAGGTGCCGACGGGCAAGGGCCCCGACATCACGATGGGTGCGCACGACTGGCTGGGCGAGCTCTCGACGAACGGCGTCGTCGCCCCGATCGAGCTCGGCGACTCCGCCACCGACTACCTCCCGGTCGCGATCGACGCGTCGACCTACGAGGGCACCGTCTACATGCTTCCCTACGCGGTCGAGAACATCGCCGTGCTGCGCAACGCCGACCTCGTTCCCGAGGCCGCCGCGAGCTTCGACGACATGATCGCGAAGGGCCAGGCCGCCGGCCTCGCCCAGCCGTTCGTCGTCGAGCAGGGTGCAGAGGGCAACCCCTACCACCTCTACCCGTTCCAGACCGCGTTCGGTGCTCCCGTCTTCGGCAGCAACGACCAGGGCTACGACCCGACCGACCTGCAGCTCGGCAACGCGGGCGGCGAGCAGTTCGCGACGTGGCTCGGCAGCCAGGGCAAGAACGGCACCGGCGTCTTCAACACCGACGTCGACGGAGACATCGCCAAGCAGTCCTTCCTCGACGGCACGGCCGCCTTCTGGCTGACCGGCCCGTGGAACGTCGGCGCAGCGACCGACGCCGGCATCAACGTCGCGATCGACACCGTGCCGAGCCCGACCGCTGAAGCGGCATCGCCGTTCGCCGGCGTCAAGGGCTTCTTCATCTCCTCCGAGTCGAAGAACAAGGTCGCCGCGAATGACTTCCTCGTCAACTACCTCGGCACCGAAGACGTGCAGCTCGAGCTCTTCGAGGCCGGCAACGTGCTGCCCGCGCTGAGCGCGGCAGCCGAGACCGCATCGGAAGACCCGATCGTCGCCGGCTTCGCCGCCGTCGGTGCAGAGGCCGTGCCGATGCCCGCGATTCCCGCCATGGGCGCCGTCTGGCAGTACTGGGGCATCGCCGAGGCCGACATCATCAACGGTGCCGACCCCGTCGCCACCTGGCAGAAGCTGACCGCCGACGTGCAGGCTGCGATCAGCAAGTAACGGAAGAGCAGCTCCGGGTCGGATGTCGCCGCGACATCCGGCCCGGAGCACTCACGTGCGACGAGAAGAGCGAGCAGCATGAGCACCACGATCGACGACGAGGTCACGCCCGAGACCCGGCCGAAACCGACGAAGCGCCAGCGCCGTGCGGCCAACATCGCCGACGCGGCATCCGGCGGGGTGAAGATGCTGCTGCTGAAGCTGCTGCTGCTCGGCATCGTCGACGCGATCGCGGTCTACGGGGTCGTCATCCTCGCGAGCGCCGGCCAGTGGCTCGTCGCGGCGATCGTCGCGGTCGTGACCGTGATCGTCAACTGGATCTACTTCTCGCGCCGCAAGCTTCCGGCGAAGTACCTCGCGCCGGGCGTCATCTTCCTCGTCATCTTCCAGGTGTTCGTGCTCGTCTACACGGGCTACATCGCCTTCACCAACTACGGCACCGGCCACAACGGCTCGAAGGAGCAGGCGGTCAGCTCGCTCATGGCCTCGTCGCTGGAGCGCGTCGAGGACTCGCCCACCTACCCCGTCACGGTCGTCGACCAGGGCGGCACGCTCGGCCTGCTCGTGACCGACCCCGACGGCGAGGCGAGCGTCGGCACGAACGAGCAGCCGCTCGACGAGGTCGACGCCGAGATGGAGGGCGGCAAGGCCGTCGCCATCGACGGCTGGAACACCCTGAGCTTCGCCGACGTCATCGCCCGCACCGACGAGATCACCGAGCTCGCAGTGCCGTTCTCCGACGACCCGAACGACGGGGCGCTGCGCACCCCCGACGGGTCGAGCGCCTACCTCTACCTCTCGAACCTCGAGTACGACGAGGCCGCCGGCACGATGACGAACCTCGACACCGGCACCGTCTACTCCGACCTCGGCACGGGGGCGTTCACCTCCGACCAGGGCGAAGAGCTGCTGCCGGGCTGGCAGATCGTGGTCGGCTTCGACAACTTCGTGCGTGCCGTCACCGACGAGCGCCTCGCGGGCCCGCTCATCTACGTCACGCTCTGGACCTTCGCGTTCGCGCTGATCTCGGTCGCGTCGACGTTCTTCCTCGGCCTGTTCCTCGCGATCGTCTTCAACGACATGCGCATGCGGGGTCGCAAGTACTACCGCGTGCTGATGATCCTGCCGTACGCGATCCCCTCGTTCCTCTCGGCACTCGTCTGGGCCGGCATGATGAACGAGAGTTTCGGATTCATCAACCAGGTGCTGCTCGGCGGGGCATCCGTGCCGTGGCTCACCGACCCTGTGCTCGCCAAGGTCTCGGTGCTCATCGTGAACCTCTGGCTCGGATTCCCGTACATGTTCCTCGTGTGCACGGGGGCGCTGCAGTCGATCCCCGATGAGCTGCAAGAGGCCGCGACCGTCGACGGCGCGAAGCCGTGGGCCGTGTTCCGGCTCATCAAGCTGCCGCTGTTGCTCGTCTCGGTCGCGCCGTTGCTCATCGCGTCGTTCGCGTTCAACTTCAACAACTTCAACGTGATCTACATGCTCACCGACGGTGGGCCGCGCGACTCGAACGCGCCGATCCCCGTCGGGTTCACCGACATCCTGATCTCGATGGTCTACAAGGTGGCGTTCACCGGGCAGACGCGTGACTACGGTCTCGCGAGCGCGTACTCGATCATCATCTTCATCATCGTGGCCGTGATCTCGGTCATCGCCTTCCGTCGCACCAAGTCGCTCGAGGAGCTCAACTGATGTCCGCGCAGCAGCCAGTTCCCGGAACGCCGACCGGCCTCGTGGTCGGCGAGATCGATGAGTTCGCGGATGCCTCGACGCGCGCGAGCACCTCAGTGGGGGGCTCCGCCCCGCGCACGCCGATGCCGCGCAAGCCGTTCCAGTTCGGCCGCTGGTTCCGGGCGACCGGCTGGCGCCACATCGTCGGCGTCGTGATGGTGCTCTTCTCGCTGTTCCCGATCGTGTTCGTGATCTCGTCGGCGCTGAATCCGCAGGGCACGCTCACGGGGTCGAACGCGCTCTTCTCGAAGATCGGCATCGACAGCTTCGTGCGCATCCTCACCGACCCGAAGGTGCCGTTCCTGACCTGGTTCGGGAACACCCTCATGATCGCGGGCATCACCGCGGTCGCGACGGTGTTCCTCGGGGCGCTCGCGGCGTACTCCTTCTCGCGCATGCGGTTCACCGGGCGTCGCTTCGGGCTCATCTCGATCGTCGTCGTGCAGATGTTCCCGCAGCTGCTCGCGGTGGTCGCGATCTTCCTGCTGATGAGCGCGATCGGCGACTGGTTCCCTGCGATCGGGTTGAACACGCACGTCGGCCTCATCATGGTCTACCTCGGCGGTGCGCTCGGCGTGAACACGTACCTCATGTACGGCTTCTTCAACACGGTGCCCGCCTCGATCGACGAGGCGGCGAAGCTCGACGGCGCAGGGCACGCGCGCATCTTCTTCACGATCATCCTTCGGCTCGTGGCGCCCATTCTCTCGGTCGTGGCGCTGCTCTCGTTCATCGCGTCGGTCAACGAGTTCGTCGTGGCATCCGTGCTGCTCATCGATACCGAGCAGCAGACGCTCGCCGTGGGTCTCACCAAGCTCGTCTCGAACCCGCGCTACGCCGACTGGAGTGCCTTCTCGGCCGGCGCCGTGATCGCGGCTCTGCCCGTGGTGGCGCTCTTCCTCTTCCTGCAGAAGTACATCGTCGGCGGGCTCACCGCCGGCGCCGTCAAGTAAGCGAGCGGATGCCGCGGAGTCGCGGCGCGTTCTCCTGCGTGTCGCACGCGGGTGGAAAGGTGGACCCATGCCCGAGGCCCTGACACCGCACCATGATGGATCGCCGCTGCATGTCTCGACCCAGGCGCCCTCGCTCGGCGAGGTGGTGCAGGTGCGACTGCGGGTGCCCGAGTCGTTCGGGCCGCTCGCGTGGGTCGGCACCCGGTCGAACCCGAACCGCGAGCCGCGGTTCGACGAGGCGTCCCTCGTCGAGACGATCGACGGATGGCAGTGGTGGCAGGCCGCGGTCGAGGTCGAAAACCCCGTGCACGGCTACCGCTGGCTGCTCGTCGGCGCTGACGGGCGTCAGCACTGGCTGAACCAGCTCGGCCTGTCGGCGGTCGAGGCGCGCGATCACGACGACTTCAAGCTCGTGGCGCACGCGCCGGCGCCCGACTGGGCGGCGTCGAGCGTCATGTACCAGGTGTTCCCCGACCGGTTCGCGAAGTCGGAGAATGGGCCGTTCGACGAGCTTCGGGCACGCGATGCGCTGCCCGAGTGGGCGATGCCGGCCGACTGGAGCGACCCCGTCGACCCGGTCTACCCCGGCCGTTCGAAGCAGCTCTTCGGCGGCGACCTCGACGGGGTGCGCGAGAAGCTCGACCACCTCGAGTCGCTCGGTGTCGACCTGCTCTACCTGACGCCGGTGTTCCCGGCCCGCTCGAACCACCGCTACGACGCCTCGACCTTCGACCTCGTCGACCCTCTGCTCGGCGGCGACGAGGCGCTCGTGCGGCTCGTCGAGGCGGCGCACGCCCGTGGTATCCGCGTGATCGGCGACCTGACCTCGAACCACTCGGGTGATGCGCACGAGTGGTTCCGCGCGGCGCAGGCTGACCCGGCGGCGCCCGAGCGCGAGTTCTACGTCTTCCGCGATGAGGCCCAGGGCGGCGGCTACGAGTCGTGGCTCGGCGTGCCGAGCCTTCCGAAGTTCGACTGGAACTCCACCGAGCTGCGGCGACGCTTCATCGAGGGCCGCGACTCGGTCGTCGCGCGATTCCTCGCCCCGCCGTTCAATCTCGACGGCTGGCGCATCGACGTCGCGAACATGACCGGCAGGCTCGGCGCGACAGACCTGAACGCCGAGGTGCGCCAAACCATCCGCCGCACGATGCTCGAGGTCAACCCCGACACGATCCTGCTCGGCGAGTCGACGAACGACGCGGCGAGCGACTTCCAGGGCGACGCCTGGCACGGCGCGATGACCTACACGCCGTTCACCCGGCCGCTGTGGAGCTGGCTGCTCGAACCCGGCAGCCCGGGCGGCGGCGGCATCGGCTTCGCCCTGCAGCGCGTGCCGGCGTTCACGGGCACCGACTTCCACGCCACGCACCTGCGGTTCGCCGCCGGGTTCCCGTGGCGCACGCGTCTGGCCACCATGAACGCCCTCGACACGCACGACACCCCGCGGTTCGCCACGCATGCTCGGCCCGGCACGGTTCCGGCCGCCGTCGGCCTCGCCGTCACCCTGCCCGGCATCCCCGTGGTCTGGGCGGGCGACGAGTTCGGGTTGACCGGTGAAGACGGTGAGGCGTCGCGCACGCCGATTCCGTGGGGGAGCGAGGCCTCGGCCGCGGTCGCCCCCGTGCTCGAGCTGTATCGAGACCTGCTGCGGCTGCGTCGCGATCACCCCGTGCTCGCGAGCGGCGGCATCCGCTGGCTCGCCGTCGACGACGACGCCGTCGCCTTCGTGCGCGAGTCGGCCGACGAGACGGTGCTCGTGGTCGCGTCGAGGGCGGCAGCGGCGCTCGAGTTCGACGCCGAGGGGCTGGTCGGGTCGGCTGCCGCGACGAGCCTGTTCGGCGACGTGCGGCTCGAGACATCCGCCGGTCGCATCACGCTGCAGATCGACGGTGCGGGCTTCGCTGCGGTCGCCCTGCCGGGTGTCGCGACCCCGTCGTGGCAGGGCGTACGCGCATGATCGCACGACGCTGCGGCGAGGCCCGTGCACACTCGTCGTCACGGTTCGGCGGCACCTCGCAGAAGTGATATCCTCGTACGGTTGCCGATTGTGGCAGCGCGCCCCGATAGCTCAGTGGTAGAGCACTTCCATGGTAAGGAAGGGGTCGTCAGTTCAATCCTGACTCGGGGCTCTGGTTCTCTTCGTTCGACCGTTCGGTCGGGCGGGAAGCCTACCCGGCGGGGTAGCTCAGGTGGTTAGAGCACACGGCTCATAATCGTGGTGTCGCGGGTTCGAGTCCCGCCCTCGCTACAACAGTAGGACTCCGCGCATCGCGGGTTCGTTTCTCTCGTCGTTCGGCCGTTCCCGAGTCTCTGATCGGGTCTAACGGATGTCGGGTCGAGTGGATGCCGTCAGCGGGCAGTCAGGAGCGATCGCCTGGGCCGACGAGCAGCTCGCTCGGTCATCGCTCCTTCGTGACTCGGGTGAGCAGATCGGCGAGCTGTGCGAGGTCATCATGCGCGAGCGCGTCGAACAGCGGAAGGAGTCGTTCGACGGTGTCGCGCTCGAACCGGACGACCTCCTCGGCGGCTTCCTCGGTGAGGCGGATGATGCGGGAGCGCCCGTCGTCGGGATTGACGACTGTTTCGATGACCTGCTTCTCGCGGAGCCCATCGAGGAGCTGGGTGACCGCGCCCGGAGTGATCCCGAGATCGGCGGCTATCACGCCGGGCGTGATCGCGCGGCCACCGTGGGCGAGGATGAACAACGCCTGCATCTGGGTTCGAGTGATGTCTCGACCGTGGAAGGGAACGCGGCGGTTCGTCGTGATGGCGCGGCTCAGCTTCGCGACCGACTCGAGAACTTCGGCGACGCTGGCAGGCCGGTCGCTCTCGTGCGGCATCAGTTGCTGACGAATGGCAGCTCGCGGATGAACGTTCGGTCGTCGACCTGCGAGAGGATGAACTCCGCGAGGTCGTCGCGGCCGATCTGCGTGCTGGAGTTCACGCCTACCCAGCCGACCCGGTATGACCCGGTCCCGGGTGTTTCCATCAGGCGCGGGCCCCGAACGACCGTCCACTCGGTGCTGCTCTCCTGCAGTACCCGCAAGTGCTCCTCTGCATCGGCGAGCACGTGGCCTGAGATCGCCTTCAGCAGGAAACGGATGATCTTGTCGGCTGCTGTCGGCTGATCCTTGCCCTCGGCACGTAGACCACCGCCGGAGAGAGTGACGATACGGCGCACCCCGTGCTTCTGCATCGCCGCAACGATGTTGCGAGTGCCATCGGCTTGCAGGGTCTTCGGCGACCCCTTCACCTGGCCGAACAGGCTCAGCACTGCGTTCGACCCAGCGATGGTCTGCGCGACCGCTGATGGGTCGCGGACATCTCCCTGAATCACAGTGAGTGAGGCGGGGAGGGTGCCGCCGAGCTTCTCGGGGTCGCGCACGAGTGCTCGAACGTCGTACCCCTGCTCGAGTGCGCGGGCGAGCACCCGGCGGCCGGTTTTGCCGGTACCTCCGAAGAGGGCGATCGTCGTCATCCTGTTACTTTAGCGACGAAACAATTTCGGAGAGGCGCTCGTCGCCGAGATCGGCCGGTGGTGCCAGTTCACAGTCAAGAAGAGAGCGACTCCGTCCTTGCTGTACGGCCGGCTTCTGGCAGAAGAGGGGTGCCCGGCCAGTCGGCCGGGCACCCCGCTTCGATCAATCAGTGCTCGGGATCAGCCGCGGCGCTCCAGCGCCGTGTCGATCCATCGACCGAACATGTCGAGGTCGCGAAGCGTTCGAGCGGCGAACGCCTGTGCACCATCGCCTGATGGCGAACCCACTGAGGACGCCGCCTGCTCGAGCTCGCGCGCGGCCTTGTCGAGCTGGTCGTCGTCCATTGCTGCGAGGGCTTTGTCGAGGCGGTGCTCGACGCGGTCGCCGGTCTTGTCATCGATGCAACCCGTCGTGGCATCCGCGATCTGGTCACGGAGCGACTGGATGCCCACGACCGCCGCACCGAGGGGGTCGGCGTGCGGGGCGACGGCGTCGACGCGGTGCGCGCCCTCGGCCAAGGCCTCGGCTTGTCCCGCGGAGAGCTGGTTCCAGGCGAACAGCCCGACACCGTCGGAGCCCGCGTCGGAGACGGCACGGATCTGCTCGAGCACCGTGGCGGGGGTCGAGCCGCGGAACGGCCCGTATGTCGCCGTGTAGAGGTATTGGTTGTCGCCCACTCGCTCGCGCATCACCTCGGTGTCGCGAGCGACCGATGCGCCCGATGTGCCGAACGACATTCCGGTGAGAAGGTCCACGTAGCCTCGATCCACCCAGTCGGCCCAGTTCTGGAACTTCTTGTCGAGACCGTCGACGGGGTCGGCGAAGACCGCCGCCGACAGTGCGACATCGGATGCCTCGGTCTGCTGCAGCTCGCGCACCTCACCGACGAACGACGTGACGTTCTCGATGCGCCAGTCGGTCCACGTCTGCCACGCGGCGTCCGTGGGCGTGAGCGTGTACGGGTCGACGCCGTGCTCGGCGGCGAACGTCTGGCGGCTGTAATCGCTGTACGAGTACCCGGCGGTCTCCCATGGCTGCGAGACGGGGTATCGGATGTAGTCGAGGTGCACGCCATCAACGTCGTAGGTCGTGAGCAGTTCGCGGAGCAGGGACTGGACGTACGCACGCGCATCGGGATGCGCCGCATCGAGGAAGTAGTACCCGGGCTCGGCCACCGACGGGCCGAGCGCCTTGCCGACGTCCTTCCGCTGGAGGGCGGCCCAATTGGGGTGCGCACTCAGCACGGGCCCGATGCCGCCTGTCTGGTCGGATCCCACGAAGAACGTGTGGATCCACGGGTGCAGTTCGATGCCGCGCGCGTGGGCGCCGTCGATCCAGACCTGCAACGGGTCGAAGCCCACCATGTTCGGACGCTGCGGCGCGACACCGGCCGCGGCCGCGGCCTCCGACGGGTAGATCGTGTAGCCCTGATAGATCGACTCGAGGAACACGACATTGAAGCCGGCCGCATCGATCCGGTCGAGGGTCGCCTCGATGGCAGCGGGGTTCGTCTCCTCGGGGCGGACCCAGGTTGCTCGTCCCTCCGCAGGCCGTGACTCGGCGGTCCGGTGCGCGGCGAGTTCTGCGGTCGCCTTCGCCGCGTTCGCGAGGTCGACCGCGCCGGTCTTGTCGCCGGCCTCGGCTGCTGCATGCGCGTCGGCGAGGGCCGCGGCCGCATCCGTCGATGCCTCGGTTGCGCGATCTTCCGGGAACGCGAGGCAGGAGCCGACCGCGTCCTCGATGCGCGCGTCGGCGTCGGCGAGCGCCTGCTCAGCCCCGAAGATCGCCGTTCGCTCGTCGATCGTCGCCGTGAGGGCGGTGCCGTCGATGGTGATCGAGGCACCCACGACGGCGTTCGTCTGCAGCCAGGTTCCCCGAGCGCCGTGACCTGACAGCACGAATCCGTCGACGGGGATCTGACGGTCGTTGCCGCCCGCCCCCGTGACCACGCCGTCCTGCACGGTGACCTCGAATCCGAAGTCGTTGGTGCCGGTGGTCGCCCTGGCCGACGCGGGCGAGTACTGGATCAGCTGCTCTGCGCCGCGGCAACCGGGGAAGCACGTGCCGTTGCCGTCGACTCCGGCCGGATTGGTCGCGGCGGTGGGGTCGGTGGCATCGAGCGTCGTCGAGGCCGAGCGGGAGACCACGGGAGCGATGTGTATCGTGTCGCCGGGCCTCACATGATCGCGGAGCCACGCCCGGACGTCGGGGCTGCCGCCGGGCGATACCGAGAGCACGACACCGTTGACGGGGATCGCGTTGTCGCCCGGCCTCCACGAGCCGTCGGCGCACGAGGCGAGCACAGTGCACACCCGTTCGACGGAGTAGCCCGTCGCCGAGCCGTCCGACACGAGGACGGCCTCGCCTCCGAAGGCGTTGGTCTTCGTCGTCGCGCCGAACGCGGGCGTGTAGACGGCGACCATTCCGGCCAGCCGGCTCGGCGGGTTGATCGCGGCGATCGGCAGCGTCGCGCCGTCGGCCGCGGTGATCTCGTTGCCGGCTGCAGGTGGAATCGGGGCAGCCATTGCCGGCCCCACCGCGGTGAGCGCGGTCAAGGCGACGGCGATCGCCGCAACGGTCGACCACAGTGCCCTGGCGCGGCGTCGGGGTTGTCTTCTGTCGTTCACCTTCACATCCTTCGTTCAATCGACGCCGGTGCAGGATTCCTCAAGATCGGCGCTGAGCATGAATTGGTTCGAACCAATAATGGTCAACGTATCGATGGGTTCGGCTCGCCGCAAGGCGTCTCGTCAAATTCACCCCCGACTGCGCCGGGTTGAGAAGCAATGACCGCCAGCCGCGGCGCGTCAAGTGGTTCGAGAAGAATTGCATTGGTTCGAACCAGTTGCTACGGTGTGGAATCGGACGCACCGTCCAGTCCTGTCCTGCGAAAGGTCCACAATGAAGTTGAAACCACGGAAGCACGGAATCCTGGGCGCGATCGCCCTGGCGTCCGGCGTTGCCATCGCGCTCGCCGGCTGCAGCCTCGAGGGGGTCGACACCGGCGCCGCGGCATCCGACGACGAGCTCTCGAAGGTCGACGGCGAGATCAGCTTCGCCACCCTCGAGCTCAGCTCCAACCCCGACCTCGCCGCCTACATCGAAGACACGATCTCGGCGTTCGAGAAGGAGTACCCCGGCACGGAGGTCGAGTGGATCGACGTGCCGTTCGCCGGTGCACAGGAGAAGTTCGCAGCGGATGCCGCCGCGGGCAACCTCCCCGACGTCGTCAACCTCAATCCGAACATCGCCCAGCCGCTCGAGCGGGAGGGCGTCTTCCTCGACATCGACGCGGCGGACCCCGAGCTCGCGGCCGAGTACGTCGCCGGAGCGTGGGAGGGCTTCCAGGTCCCCGGCCAGGAGGGCACGTTCGGAGTGCCGTGGTACCTCACGAGCGAAGTGACCATGTACAACGCCGCGCTCTACGAGCAAGCGGGACTCGACCCCGAGGCCGCTCCTGAGACTTTCGACGAGCTGTACGAGCAGGCCGCCGCGGTCTCGACCGCGGGCGCTGGCGCGTTCTACGGGATCCACCCGGCTCTCGAGAACCGGTTCATGACCGACCTCGCGAAGATCGGCGTGCCGCTGATCGATGAGGACCTCGTCTGGACCTTCAACACCCCGGAGGCGGTCGAGCACGTCGAACGCCTCGCCGAGATGTACCAGACGGGCGTGTTCCCCGCTGATTCGCTCACCCAGAACCTCAACGACGCGAAGGAGGGCTACCAGGCCGGCAGCATCGCGGTCTTCCCCTCGGGCCCGAACTTCCTCAACGGCATTCAGCAGAACGCGCCCCAGGTCTTCGAGAACACCCGCGTCGCCCCGCAGATCGCGGCCGAGGGCGAGCCGATCAACATGTCGGTGATGGGCCTGCTGATCCCGAAGACGAGTGAGAACCAGGGCACGGCGCTGGCCTTCACGAAGTTCATCACCAACGCCGAGAACCAGCTCGCATTCGCCAAGGTCGCCCCAGTGCTGCCGTCGGTGACCGAAGCGCTCGAAGATCCGTTCTTCCAGGATGACTCAGACGGTACTGAGCTCTCCAAGGCGCGCAAGCTCTCGGCGAACGGCCTCGAGCGCGCCGAGAACCTCACTCCCGTGCAGTACGACGATCAGGTGAAGAACGCAGTGCTCGCCAAGATCCAGCTCGCGCTCGCCGGCGACCTCTCGGCGCAGGACGCACTGGATCAGGCCGTCGAGGACGCCAACGCGATCACCGGCGGAGAATAGCGCGATGCGGCCCCGAAGACTCCTCACCCCGTGGGTGCTTCTCGCGCCGGCGCTCGCCGTCGCGCTGATCTTCCACATCGTGCCGTTCTTTCGCACCGTCCAGTTGTCGTTCACCGACTTCCGGCTGGCATCGGGCGGAGAGTACATCGGTCTGGAGAACTTCGGGGCCCTCGCTTCCTCGGACGTGTTCTGGCTGTCCGCCGGCAACACGCTCCTCTACGTGATCGTGGTGGTGCCGCTCCTGGTCATGCTGCCGCTCTTCCTCGCCATGCTCGTGCAGCCCAAGATTCCGGGCATCGCGTTCTTCCGGGCATCGTTCTACACGCCGGTCATCGCCTCGATGGTCGTCGTCGGCCTGATCTGGGTGTTCCTGCTGCGAGAGCAGGGGCCGGTGAACTGGCTCCTGCAGACGCTCAAGGTGGTTCAGGGGCCGCTGCCGTTCCTGACGGACGCCACGCTGCTGCTGCTCAGCTGCATGCTCGTGACCGTCTGGAAGGGTCTCGGTTTCTACATGGTCATCTACCTCACGGCACTCGCGAACGTACCGGGTGAACTGCACGAAGCGGCACAGGTCGACGGCGCGGGCGGTGTCCGGCGATTCTGGTCGGTGACGCTTCCGTCAGTGCGGCCCACGATGTTGCTCGTGGGTGTGCTGTCGGCGATCGCTGCCATGAAGGTGTACGCCGAGATCTTCGTCATCGCCGGAGAGACGGCGGGACCGGGTGGCCAAGTGCGTTCCCTCGTCTTCACGATCCGAGAGGTCGGGTCGGGTTTCGACGGTCAGGTGGGGTACGCCGCCGCCATGAGCCTCGTGCTCTTCGTCTTCACGATCGGGCTCACCGTCGCCCTGCAGAAGTTGAGCCGGGAGAACGAGGAAGCATGAGCATCATCGATACGAACACCGTGCCCGCAGAGGCAACCGCTGCCGAGGTGCCGACCCGGGAGCCTCGACGGCTCCGCAAGCGGAAGCTGACGCCGGCAGGCCTGGCGAAGCGCTCGCTGCACTACCTGGTGCTCGCGGGCGTGCTCGTGCTCCTCGTGGGGCCGTTCGTGTTCACGCTCGGCACGTCGCTCAAGGGCCCCGCCGACAGCGTGTTCTCCTACCCGCCGTACTTCATTCCACGCGACCCGACGCTCGACAACTTCTCGAAGGTCGCCGACGTGATCCCCGTCGGGCAGTTCATCTGGAATTCCCTCATCGTCGCGACCGTGTCGACAGTCACGAACATCCTCTTCGGGTCCATGGCCGGGTTCGCCCTGGCGCGCTTGCGGTTCCGAGGCAACATGACGGCGTACCTGCTCTTCCTCGCGACACTGGTCATCCCGTTCGAGGTCATCTTCATCTCCGTCTTCCTCACGTCGAAGCAGATGGGCCTCGTCGACACGCTCGCGGGCGTCATCCTGCCGACGGCGGTGACGGGCTTCTCGATCCTGCTGTTCCGTTCGGCGTTCCTCTCGCTGCCCAGGGCGATCGACGAGGCCGCCGTGCTGGATGGCGCGACCGAGTTCCAGCGCTACTGGCGCGTGTCGATGCCGTCGGTCACTGGAACGATGGCCGTGGTCGGTATCTTCAGCTTCATGTTCGCGTGGGACGACTTCCTCTGGCCGCAGATCGTGTTGACCAGCCAGCAGAACTACACCCTCACGGTCGGACTGCAATTCCTCGCCGGTGCGTTCGCCGACGACCAGAAGGTCGTCGCCGCAGGCACGATGATCGCGGTCATCCCGCTCATCATCGTGTTCTTCCTGGCACAGAAATGGTTCTTCCGTGGGGCCGGAGAAGGAGCGGTAAAGGGATGAGTACCGAATTCGAATGGGATGCGCCGACGGATGCGTCCGCGCTCGACGCTGTGATCGAGCCGAACGCCGTCTCTGCCGTGGTCGAGTCGACCCCGGTCGCCGACGCGGCCGCCTCGAAGGTGGATCTCACTCGCGCGCGATTGCGCGACGAGGTGATCGCGAATCTCGCGCCGCACGACCCGATTCCGGCCGAGCGGGAACTCGTGCACCGGTTCGGCGTGAGCAGAGCGACGATCCGTCAAGCCCTGTCACGCCTCGCCGACCACGGCTGGGTCTATCGGGTCCAGGGCTCGGGAACCTTCGTCGCAGACAAGGATCTCGTCACGAAGTCGCCCTATCTCACGTCATTCTCCGAAGACATCTCGGAGCGCGGAATGACCCCCGGCTCGCGGGTGCTTCGCCTCGAACATGGTCGAGCCGACGACAGGGTGGCCCGTGAGCTGCTCATCCCGGTCGGTGCGCGAGCCGTGCACATCGAGCGGCTTCGTACTGCCGATGGCGCGCCGCTGTGCATCGAGAGTCTGTGGCTGCCCGAATGGTTGACGGGCGAGAACCTCGGCCCCGAGCTGCTCGGCTCCCTCTATTCGTACTTCGAGCACGCCGGCGCCTCTCCCGCGCGGGCGCATCAGACCATCCGGGCGGTGAGTCTCGACGCCGCTCAGGCCGAGTTGCTGCAGACCGAGGCGGGAGCACCGGCGCTGATGGTGTCCCGCATCGTCTTCGACGCCCACGGGCGTCGCATCGAAGCGTCAACGGGCGTCTACCTCGGCGACCGATACGACTTCCAGATCAACGTGAAGCGACGCGCGTGAGCACGTCGTCGCAACAGGGAATCCTCCGATGAAGATCCTCCTCGTCCCACTCGATGAGCGCCCCGTTTCGATCGAGCTGCCCGGGCTCATCGCCGCGATCGCCGGCGCACAGGTCGTCGCGCCGCCGGCAGCGTGCCGGCCAGTCATCCGCGCGGCCGGCGACGTCGACGCGATTCCGGCCTGGTTGCAGTCAGCATCCGCCGACGCCGACGGCGTGGTGGCGTCGCTCGAGGGTCTCGGCTTCGGCGGGCTGATTCCCTCGCGGATCGGCGCAGAGCCCGTGGAGCAGGTGCTCGACCGGTGGGCGGTGCTGCGAACCATCGACCTGCCGGTGCACGCGTCCGTCGTGGTGCCGCGCACTCCTGATTCCGACGACGCATTCGAGGAGCCCGAATACTGGGCGGATTGGGGTTCGCGGCTGCACGTGCTGTCCAGCGACCTCGGCTCGACGGACACCGTCGTGATCGCCACGACGGACGTGCCCGAGCCGGTGCGCGCCGACTGGCTCTCACGTCGGCTCCGCCAGCACACGCTCGGCCTCGCGGCGCTCGGCCTGGTCGGCGACGGCGTCATCGCACGGCTCATCGCAGGTGTCGATGACGCGGTGGCCGGGTCGCTCTCCGCAGCGGCGCAACGCGACCTGGCTGCCTGGTCGTCGAGGCTCGGGCTCGACGACCGGGTCGTCGTCGGGCCGGGCGCGGATGAGACGGCCGCCGTACTCACGGCCCGGCTCATCGTCGACCGTGCCGGCGTGACGCCCCGAGTGGTCATCCGGTGCGCCGACGACGACGGCCTCGCCCGGGTCGCGCCGTACGAGACGGGATCGGTGCTCGACACGGCGCGGGGGCAGCTGCGCGCCGCCGGGGCGACGACCGTCGACGACGGCGAGGCCGAAGCGACGCTCGTGGTGCACGCACCTCAGGGCGACGGCGACTGGGCGG
This sequence comes from Agromyces subbeticus DSM 16689, assembly GCF_000421565.1. GTDB lineage: Bacteria > Actinomycetota > Actinomycetes > Actinomycetales > Microbacteriaceae > Agromyces > Agromyces subbeticus. Next base: position 329,892 of record NZ_ATXG01000001.1, read on the forward strand.
TCGCCCCGCCGGCGTCCACCGACGCCGACGCGGCCGCGCGCACAGTCGCCCTCGTTCGACGGGAACTCGAAGCCGGGCGGGCCGTCGCCGTCGCCGACGTCGCGCAACCGAACGGCGCAGACCCGGAGCTCGTGCGGGCACTGCTCGAGACAGGGCTCTTCGGCCGGCTCGATGGCTTCGCCGCATGGAACACCGCGGGCAACACGATCGGCACCGTCGCCGCCCACCTCGCGGTCGCCCTCGCAGCTCGCGCCACGGGCACATACGACCAGCGCGCCGCGGCGCGCCACTTGCGCCTCCGGCTCATCGAGGATGCAGCGTACATGAGCGGGGCACGTGCTCGCTTCCGTCGTGAACGCGGATCCCGTCCAGACCGGCACGACCGCATCGACGACGTGTCCGCGGCATCCGCTCGACTCGCTGAACTGCTGAACGAAGCGCTCGATGATCTCGGCGCATCCCAGGTGGCGGCGATCACCCCAGACCAGATCGGGTTTCCCTGGGCCCGGTCGTTCGAGATCCGGGTCCACCCGGGGGCCGGCGAGCGATGAGCGAGCGGATGCTGCGCACAGACGTGGTCGTCGCGGGTCTCGGATTGGGCGCGATCGCGGCGGCACTGGCCATCGCCGATCACGGGTTGAAGGTCGTGATGGCCGGTCCTGAGTCGCGGATCGGCGGGCAGGTCACGACCCAGCTCACCAGTCCGCTCGATGAGCATCCGCTCATCGAGACCACCGGATGCACGACCCGCTACCGTGCCTTCCGCGATGCGTTGCGCGCAGAGTACGGGGACATCGGGAACCCCGGCGGCGGCTGGGTCAGCCGACTGTGCTTCGAACCGCTCGTCGGCGAGCGGGTGTTGCGCGCGATGCTCACGACGCACGAGAGCGCAGGCACCATCACGGTCATCACGGGCGCAATCCCGAACGGGGTCGACCGTGTCGGCGATCGGCTCTCGGCGGTTCGATTCACGACGGCCGCCGATGAACTGGTGGTCAGTGGAGACGTGATCATCGACGCCACCGAGACCGGCGAACTGTTGCCCCTCGCCGGTGCGGAGTGGGCCATCGGCTCCGAGGGTCGCGACGCGTTCGGCGAACCGCATGCACTCCCCGGTGGCCCCGATCCTCGTGCCGAGCAGTCGTGCACGATCGTCGCCGCACTGATTCGAGATGCCGTCGCGGGTGACGTGGGCCCCGCGCCTGCCCGATACGAGGAGCTCAGAGACGCGCAGCCCTTCAGCCTCACGCTGTCGAACGACGAAGGCTCGACGCACGACTACGCGATGTTCGACGACGCCGTGCCGCCGGGCTCGTTCTGGTCGTATCGCCGTGTGCGCGATCCGCGCCTGATCGGCGGCGCCGACACTGCGATCATCAACTGGCACGGCAACGACTACTACGGCTCGGGCCTGACCGCCGAACCGGTGGAGACGGATGCAGCGGCGCGGGAACTCACGAACGCGTTCGTGCACTGGCTCCGCACCGAGGCGCCGCGCGACGACGGCGGAACCGGTCACCCCGAGCTTCGGCTCGCCCCCGAGGTGTCCGGCACGCCCGACGGCCTGGCCGAATCGCCGTACGTCCGCGAGTCGCGACGATTGCGCTCGAGCGCACCGGTCTCGGAGCACGACCTGCTTCCACACCAGGGGGATGCGAGGGCACGGCCGTTCGCCGACACCATCGGCGTTGCCTGGTATCACGCCGACCTGCACCCTCGGGTCGGCGGGCATCACAGCGTGTACGCCCCCACTGCACCGTTCCAGATTCCGCTGCGGTCGCTCGTCGCCGAAGCCGGTGCTGGCCCGGTGAACCTCATCGCCGGGGCGAAGAACCTCGCTGCCACCCAGATCGCCGCAGCCGCGTATCGCGTGCACCCGGGGGAGTGGGCGATCGGCGAGGCCGCCGGGGAGCTCGCGGCCCACGCGCTCCGGCATGCCCTCTCACCGGTGGCCGCGGTCGACGATGCGCGCCATCGCACGATGGTCCAGGTCGCTGCGCTCTGCGCCGGCGCCCCGATCGTCTGGACGACCGACCTTCCTGCCGAACACCGCGGCTTCGTCGCAGGGTCGCTCCTGGTGGCATACGGCGCCCTCGACGACGACCGACGGGCATCGCTCGAACTCCTGCCGGACGAGCTACTCGACGAGGCGGCCGAAGCGCCGCTCTGCGCCGCCGCCGCCGCCCTGGCCGACGCCGTCGGGGTGATCGCACCGCAGGTGCCTGCCGCGCCCGGGTCGACGTGGGCTGATCGCGCGGTCGCCCTCGCCGCACCCATCCTCGCGGCGCTCGACGCCGAGAGCTCCCGAAGTCGCCCCCGTCACCGGGCCGACGAGGCCTTCATCGCCGCTCCCGCCATCATCACCAGCCCCACTGCCGTCGACATCGAATGAGGACCATGCCCCACATCTCCACCCTGCTCAACGGATTGCGCGGGCGACTCGTCGTGTCGTGCCAGGCGCAACCGGGTGAGCCGCTGCACGGTCCAGAGCACATGACCGCCATGGCACTCTCGGCGCTCGCCGGCGGCGCAGCAGGCATCCGGTCCGAGTCGCCCGCTGACATCCGCGCGATTCGCGCCGCCACCGATGTTCCGCTCATCGGATTGTGGAAGCAGGGCCGCGACGGCGTGTACATCACCCCGACGCTCGACGCGGCACTCGAGGTCGCCGCTGCCGGCGCAGACCTCGTGGCGCTCGACGCCACGGCACGGCCCAGGCCCGACGGCCGGTCCCTCGTCGAGACGATCGAGGCGCTCTCGGAGCGCGGCATCCCGGTGATGGCCGATGTCGCGACGCTCTCCGAGGGGGTCGCGGCGGCGTCCGCCGGTGCAACCGTCGTGAGCACCACGCTCGCCGGTTACACCGCTGAGACGCGCGGCGCGCACGCCCCCGATCTCGCGCTCATCGCGGACCTCGCCCGCGAGATCGCGGTACCGGTCTTCGCCGAGGGACGCATCTCGACGCCGTCGCAGCTTGCCGCCGCGTTCGACGCCGGCGCCTGGAGCGTTGTCGTGGGTGGCGCGATCACCCGGCCGGCGATCATCACGGCGTCGTTCGTCGCCGCTCTTCCGGCGAACGACGATTCGCGCATCGCGAGCTCAGCTGCGGCGGTGACCCGTGGCTGAGCGCGCGATCTGTCACATCGTCACGCACGTGCACTGGGATCGTGAGTGGTACCGCCCGTTCGAGGCCTACCGCACCCGGCTGGTCGAGCTCGTCGAGCAGGTCTGCCGCCAGCTCGACGCCGGCGCCATCACGACGTTCCACCTCGATGGACAGACGATCACGCTTCGCGACGTCGGCGAGCTGCGGCCCGACCTGGTCGACGAAGTACGACGGCACGTGCGGGCCGGTCGCCTCACGATCGGTCCGTGGCACGTGCTGGCCGACAACCAGCTCGTGTCAGGTGAGAATCTCGTTCGCAACCTGCTCGCCGCGCGACGGCACAGTGGGGCGGTCGGTGCCATGACGAGCATCGGATACTCGCCCGACGCGTTCGGGCATCCCGCCGATCTGCCGCGAATCCTCACCGGGTTCGGCCTCGAAACCGCGCTCGTCTGGCGTGGGGCCCCCGCCGGCGTGGCGGAATTCCGTTGGCGTTCGCCCGACGGCAGCGAGGTGTACGCAGTCAATCAGGCGTACTACGAAGTCGACGTGCTCTGGAGTGATGAGGGCCGGGCCGAGCGGCTCGACGCCTTCCTCGAGCGGGAGCACGGCCGCCGGGAGGGCGGACCTTGGTTGCTCATGAACGGTGCCGACCATGTGGCACCCCGCGATACGACTCGCCTAGTCGACGGGTTGGCTGTCGATCGAGCCGAGCTCGAACAGTCCACGCTCGACGCATTCTTCCGCGATCTCAGGGCCGCGCATCCCGAGCCCGAGGCGATCGGCGGCGAGTTGCGCCACCTCGGCGGCCCAGGCACCTTTCTCCTTTCCGGCACTCTGTCGACGCGGGTGTACCTGAAACAGCAGAATGCTGCAGCCGAAGCGATGCTCGAGCGAGTCGTCGAGCCCCTGCTCGCCGGCGAGTTGCTCTCGCTCCCATCGGGCGGATCGCCGGACTCGATCGATGTACGCACCGACGCGACTCCGATCGACGGCTCGACAGTCGGTCATCTGCAACACGCGTGGGAGCTCGTGCTCGAGAACGCTCCGCACGACTCGATCTGCGGATGCAGCGTCGACGAGGTGCACCGCGAGAACGAGGTGCGATCGGAGCGGGTCATGGAGCTCGGCGACCAACTCGTTCGCCGCGCCCTTTTGCGTCGAGGCTTCGACCCGCGTGTCCACGGCGCTCCGGCCACGGAGTCCACGCGAGTCGTCGTGCACGTGCCGCTCGCCGACTCGGGCCGGCGTTCGCAGGTGACGGTGGACGTCACGATCGCACCCGACCGGGTCGTCACCGGACTGAGTGCGCCTGGCGGCGCGGACGTGCCCGTCGAGGTCGAGGACCTGGGCACGGGAATGTCGTTCGAAGCCGATCTCGACCTGCTGCCCGACTCGGTGCTCGCGCGACGGCAGCGGCTGCGCTTCGCCGCCGTCGATGTCGAGCCGGGTGGATTCGGCGTCTTCACCGTGCGACTCGGAGAAGCGGAACCGTCGGCTCGGCAGACGCAGCGGATGCCGCGAGAGATGGACATCGAACTGTCGGAGCGATTCCGCCTGCGGGTCGCCCCGGATGCGAGCTTCTCGATCTTCGACCGCACGAGCGGCGTGAAGCACGACGGGCTCGCGCGCCTCGTCGACGGCGGCGATCGAGGTGACACCTACACGTACGACCCGCCCTCGGCAGATGCCCTGGTGCACGCGTCGGCCGACGCCGAGGTCGAGGTCGAGCGCACACCGGTTCGCACGATCGTGCGCTGGCGCGCGACCCTCGATCTGCCCGTCGCGCTCGATGAGACGCGTGATGCGCGTGCTCCCGAGACGACTTCGACGACCGTCGCGGTCGAGGTCGTGCATCGCACGGGCGACGACGAGTTGAACTGGACCGCGTCGTTCGTCAACACCGCGCGCGACCACCGCGTGCGGGCGCACTTCCCGATCGCGACGTCGTCCGAGTTGTGGCGCAGTGGACAGCACTACTCGAGCCTCGACCGTCGCTTCGGCCCCGAGCTCGGGAAGCTCCCGACCGCACCGAACCGCGAGGCCGAGATCGGCACCCATCCGGCTCACGGCTACGCGATGGCGGGCGCGGGCGAGCACACGCTCGCGCTGCTGCTCGACCACGTCTCAGAGGTGCAGGGGATCGTGGCGACATCCGCTCGGCCGAACGAACTCGCCGTGACCTTGCTGCGCAGCACAGGATGGCTCTCGCGCTTCGATCTCCGCACCCGCACGACCGGGGCCGGGCCGATGCTCGAGACGCCCGAAGCGCAAGTGCTTCGGCCGGTACGGGCCCGCATCGGGCTGAAGTTCGGCCCCGCAGCATCCGACGCATTCGCACTCGCGGATGCCGCCGATGCGCGACGTTCCGGAATCGTTGCGATGCAGTTGCGGGAGGGCACGACCGTGCCGCTGTCGTCGCTCGGGTCCGCCGTCTCGGTAACCGGCGCCGTCGTCAGCGCACTCAAGCCGGCCGACGATGGCCGCGGTGCTGTGCTCCGTCTCTCGAACCCATCGCCGAATGCACGATCGGCGACGGTCCGTGTCGCGGGCGGCGTCGAGGTGTCAGTCGTGCGGCTCGATGAGACGCCTGCCGTCGATACCCTCGCCGGCCGAACGTTCGACGGGGATCGGACGATCTTCGAAGTGCCGCTCGCCGCCCAATCGACGGCGAGTCTGCGACTCGTGGCGTCGGCGTGACAGCCGGCCCGTCGGGCGGAGCGGTTCGGGTTTCGATCGATGCCGGACAGTCGTCGATCCGCGTCCGCGTCGACGGTGCCGACGGTGGCGAACCGAGCGAACTCTCGTTCAGCGGCATCCGCGCCGAGCGTTCGGCCGTCGCACAGATCACCGAATTGCTCACCGCACATGACGCGTGGGGAGCGTACTCGGTCGCGGTGGGGCTGAGCGGGTACGACGACGACCCGGCAGCAGTCGGGGCACTGCTCGACGCAGCTCCGTCGATTCGGCATGCGGCCATCGCCCACGATTCGATCACGGGGTACCTCGGGGCGAACGGCGACGCTCACGGGGTCGTCGCCGCGGTCGGCACCGGCGTGGTGGTTCTCGGTGCGGGACCACGCGGCGCAGCGCGGGTCGACGGCTGGGGGGCGATATTCGGCGACGCCGGCAGCGCTCACTGGATCGGACGGGCCGCGATCGATGCAGTGCTCCGGGCCCGCGATGGACGTGGCCGATCCACGGCGCTCACCGCCCTCGCCGAGAAGGCGTTCGGCGACCTCGGCACGCTGTACCTCACCGTGCAATCGGATCCGGACCGAGTTTCGCGTGTCGCCGCATTCGCCCGCGCGGTGACCGCCTGCGCAGAGACCGACGAGATCGCGAACGACATCATCGACCGTGCAGCGGCAGAACTCGCGAACTCGATCGTCGCCGCCTGCCGCCGCGCCGGCGTGCACGCCGCGCATGCCCGCCTGAGCGGTACCGGTCAGGTGCTCACCGCGCCAGTCGTGGTCACCCGGCTCGCGGAGCACTTGCGAGAACGGATGCCCCAGGCGCGGCTCGAGCCACCGCTCGGCCAACCGATCGATGGCGTCGAGCGACTGCATGGCCTGGCCGCTGAACACGTACTGCGAGCTTCGGTCTTCTCCGCTTCGCGCTGACGCGGTGCGGTCGCCCTGGTCGTGCACGATCACAAGGACGTGTTCGCTCAGACGACTCGCCGCTCAGGCGCCAGCCTGCGCGCGCAGCCGAGCCACGATCTCGTCGAGTGTGCGGCTGACGATGCGGGGCATGTCGACGGCATCGGGGTTCAGCAGCCATTGCACCTGCAGGCCGTCCATGACGGCGATGAGCGCCGACGCCGAATCGAGCAGCTCCTGCTCGTCGGTGTTGCCGCTGACCTCGCCGAGCACACCCGCGATCTTCACTCGAAGCACGTCGAGGCGAGTCTGGAAGTACTCGTGCGCCGGATGCCCGTCGGTCACCGACTCGCCGGAGAGCACCGAGTACGCCTGCACGACACCGCGGCGGCGCGTGTTCTCGTCGACCGTGTCGACGAGGTGCGCGAGGAACGCCGGCCCTTCGGCCTGTGCGCGCGCCGGCACGCCCGCGACCTCTTCGCCGTCGCGGTACTTCAGCATCGCGACGAGCAGCCCCTCTTTGCTGCCGAAGTGGTGCAGCACGCCCGCGTGAGTCATGCCCGCTTGCTCGGCGACTTCGACGAGTGCCCCCTTGTTGTAGCCGCGTGCTCCGAAGACGTTCATCGCGGCCTTCAGCACGGCCTCGCGACGCTCAGTGGTCTTGGCGTGCGGGCGCTGCACACGCTCGGCCGCCGGCCTGCGCTCGTCCATTGGCTTGGCGCGTGCGGCGTCTCGGATCGTGGCCACGTGGTTCCTTCCGATGCGGGTGAGCGCCACGCAAATGCGGGGCATCCGCTCGATTGCAGCATTCCACGTCGAGACCGCTGACGCCCACCCATCTGGTGTTATCGAAACGTTACCACATCGACTTACTTACAAGTCAGTAAGTATGCCACGATTGCCGAACCCACTCGAAGATGAGACATGAATGGAGCAACGGCGTGACCCTGAACCACACCGCGACCGAGACCACCGAGACGGTCGACCCTGTGGCCATCGCCCGCACCCTCCCGCTCGACGAGAAGGTGCGCCTCCTCACCGGGGCCGGCACCTGGACCCTGCACTCGCTGCCCGAGCTCGGCCTGCGCTCGATCACGGTCTCCGACGGGCCGATCGGCGTGCGTGGCGGCGACGACACCTCGAACCTCCCGTCGGCGCAGCTGCCGGCACCCAGCGCGACGGCGGCGACTTGGGACCCCGCGATCCAGCGCCGCATCGGCGCACTCATGGCGGCAGAAGCGCGCCGACAGGGCGTCGATGTCGTGCTCGCGCCGGTCGTGAACCTGCAGCGCACCCCGGTCGGCGGCCGTCATTTCGAGTGCCTCTCCGAAGACCCCACCCTCGCCGCGAACCTCGCCGTCGCCTTCGTCGAGTCGATTCAGGCGGCCGGCGTGGCCGCGTGCATCAAGCACTTCGTCGCCAACGAGCAGGAGACCGAGCGCACCGAATACCTCGCCCGCATCGACGAGCGCACGCTGCGCGAGGTCTACCTGGCTCCGTTCGAGGCAGTCGTCGAGGCCGGCGTGTGGACACTCATGGCGGCGTACAACGGCCTCGCCATCGACGGGGTGGAGGCGACAGCCACCGAGCACGAGGTGCTGCTCACCGACATCCTCCGCACCGAGTGGGGCTTCGACGGCGTCGTGGTCAGCGACTGGCTCGCCACGAAGTCGACGGATGCCCCGGCCAACGCCGGCCTCGACCTCGTGATGCCGGGCCCGCTCGGTCCGTGGGGCGAGGCCCTCGTCGACGCGGTGCGCGAAGGCCGGGTGAGCGAGGCCGCGATCGACGATCACGTCGCTCGGATCCTCGCGCTCGCAGCCCGTGTCGGCGCACTCAGCGGCGTCCCCGGGGTTGTCGAACCGGCCGCGGTCGCCGATGCTCCCGAGCCCGATTCCCCCGAGGTCCGCAGCCTGCTCACCGAGCTCGCCGCGCGATCGACGGTCGTGCTCCGCAACGAGGGCGGGCTGCTGCCGCTCGAGGTGCCCGCCGGGGCATCCGTCGCCCTCATCGGTCCGAACGCCGTCGTGCCGTTCACTCAGGGCGGGGGCAGCGCCTTCGTCACCCCGCCGCTCATCGCCGATCCGCTCGGCGCGCTCCGAGCGGCCCTGTCCGGCGCGACCGTGACCCTGCACCGAGGCGGCGCGACCGAGGCGACCGCGCCGATCGTGCCGCTCGAACTCCTCACCACGCCCACAGGGGAGGCCGGGCTGCTCGTCGAGCTGCTCGACGTCGCCGGGCACGTGCTCGAGCGGTTCGCAATCGCCGACCCCGCGCGCATCTGGTTCACGATCGACCGAGCGGATGCCGCGAGCGTGCGCCTCACCACGCGGCTCGAGTTGGCCGGGGTCGGCCGGCACGAGATCGAGATCGCACCCGTCGGCGCCCACCGGGTGAGCGTCGAGGACGCACTGGTCGGAAAGTCATCCCGCACCGTCGGCGCCGAGGTGGTGCTCGATTCGTCGTATGCGAACCCGCCGGCCCACTCCGTCGTGATCGACACCGAGACCGACGCCGCCCGCACCGTGACGATCACGGGCGAACTGCAGATCGTCGACGCCGAGTCGTACGGCCGCTTCGTGCGACTGCACCTGCGCTACCGCGCTCCCGGCAAGTCCGTTGCTGAAGAGATCGACGACGCCGTCGCCGCGGCTGCCGCCGCCGACCTCGCGATCGTCGTCATCGGCACGAATGCAGAGACCGAATCCGAGGGCTGGGATCGCCCGAACTTGGAGCTGCCCGGCAGCCAGAACGAACTCGTGCGTCGAGTGGCGGCCGCGAACGCCCGCACGGTCGTCGTCGTGAACGCCGGCGCCCCCGTCATCCTGCCCTGGCTCGACGAGGTGCCCGCCGTGCTCTGGTGGTGGCTGCCCGGCCAGGAGGCCGGCACGTCGCTCGCGGCAGTGCTCACCGGCGAGATCGAGCCCTCGGGCCGTCTGCCGTGGACCCTGCCGGCGAACGAAGCGGACGTACCGGTGCCGAACGGCCTGCCCTCCGGCGGGTACGTCGACTACACGGAGGGCCTGCACGTCGGGCACCGCGGCTGGGACAAGCTCGGTCGAACCCCCGCCCGCGAGTTCGGCTACGGCCTGGGATACACGGCGTGGCAGTACGACGCACTCACGGTGTCGGGCAGCGCGAGCGAGGCGTTCGCCGAGGCATCCGTCACCGTCACCAACGCCGGCGAGCGCGACGGCCGCGAGGTCGTGCAGCTCTACGTCGAGGGCCCCGACGACGGCATCGAACGCCCGGTTCGCTGGCTCGCCGGCTCGGCTGTGGTCGACGTCGCCCCCGGCGCATCCGCGACCGTCGTCATCGCCCTGCCTCGACGCACGTTCGAGGTCTGGGACGTCGACCATTCAGACTGGACCCTGCCGAGCGGCGCCTACCGGCTGCGCGTCGGGCGGTCCAGCAGAGATCTCCGTTTGGAGGCCGTGCTGCAGGTTCCCGCCTGAGGCGCGCACGAACACCCCGCACCACCACACAACACGAATGCAAGGAGGCATTGAAAATGCGTAGAAGCATCCTCGCCGCAGGGGCCGTACTGGTCGCCGCCGGCTTAGCGCTCACCGGGTGCAGCGGTGACACCGGAGGCGGTGACGGCGGCGGTACCAAGGTGCTGACGGTCGGCATGCCGAACGGACCGCAGCAGGAGAATCAGAACCCGCTCGCCACCGGCTCGGCCTCGCTCTCGCTCGGCTACGCGTTCGCCGTGTACGAGTCGCTCATGCAGGTCAACGAGCTCGACCCGACCGCGCCGCCGACGCCGTGGCTGGCTGAGTCGGTTGAGTGGAATCCCGAGTACACGCAGGCGACCATCACGCCGCGCGAGGGCGTGAAGTGGTCGGACGGCGAGGACTTCACCGCTGAAGACATCGCCTTCTCGATCCAGCTCCGCAAGGACACCCCCGAGCTGAACATCGACTTCCCCGACCAGTACGGCGACATCACCGTCGAAGACGGCAAGGTCGTCGTGAACTTCACCACGGGGCAGTACGTCAACACGCTGAAGCTCTACAAGCTCCTCATCGTGCCCGAGCACATCTGGGCGAGCGAAGACGCGGTGACCTTCGCGAACAAGGAAATGATCGGCACCGGCCCGTTCACGCTCAAGACCTTCACTCCGCAGGCCGTGACGCTCGAGCCGAACGACGGCTACTGGGGCGAGAAGCCCAAGGTCGCCGAGCTCCGCTACGACGCCTTCAACGACAACGCGGGACTCACCACCGCGCTGACCACCGGCGAGGCGCAGTGGGGCTGGACGTTCATCCCCGACTTCGAGGAGACCTTCGTCGCGAAGGACCCCGAGCACAACCACCAGGTCGCGGGCGGCGGCTTCGGCGCCGACGTGCTCTACCTGAACAACGAGACGAAGCCGTTCAACGACCCGGCGTTCCGCAAGGCGCTCAGTATGGTCATCGACTACGCCGACATCACGGAGACCGCGGGCTACGGGGTGTGGCCCGAGATCACGAGCGTCACCGGAATGCCGGAGCCGTCGGGAACCTCGTTCATCTCCGAGGCGTACGCGGGCCAGGAGCGGGAAGTCGACATCGACGGGGCCAAGCAGGTCCTGACGGATGCCGGCTACACGTGGGACGGCGAAGCGCTCGTCGACCCCGACGGCGCGAAGGTCACGTTCAACCTGACGAACCCGAGCGGCTGGACCGACTACCTCGACGCGCTCGCGATCATCTCCGAGGGAGCCGCTGAGCTCGGCGCCGAGGCCACGGTCGACGCGATCGTGCAGGACACGTGGTTCAACGACACCATTCCGTTCGGCAACTTCCAGGCCACGCTGCACTGGACCGACGACGGCTCGACCCCGTGGAACCTGTACTCCAACATCATGGACGGCGCCTCATACGTGCCGCTCGGCGAGACCGCGAACTGGAACTACGGCCGTTACAACAACGACGAGGTGACCCAGTCGCTCGCGACCTTCAAGGCTGCGACGACCGATGAGGAGCGCCAGGCCGCGCTCGACATCGTGCAGCAGCGCTACGTCGAAGACGTTCCCGGCATCGTGATCTGGTCGCGGCCCGCCGTCGCCCAGTACTCGACCGTGAACTACACGGGCTTCCCGACGGCTGAGGACCCGTACGCCAACCCGCAGCCCACGGGCCCGCAGGCGGCGCTCATCCTCTCCAAGCTCGTTCCGACCGAGTAACCTCTCCCCACCCGGTGCGGCGGGCGTTCCCCCAGGCGTTCGCCGCACCACCCTCGGCTCCGGCACTCCCGGCTCCGCGGGCACGACCCACCCGATCATCCGAGCAGCGAGACGGACGATGACCTCCCTACGCAACTCCCGGGCGCACCTGCCCGGCCCTCCGCCCGACGCGGCCCCCGGCGACGGCGTGCTCCAAGCCGTCGACCTGCGCAAGCATTTCAAGCTCAAGGGCATCGGCTCGCGCGACGTCGTGCATGCGGTCGACGACGTGAACTTCGAACTCCGCCGCGGTCGCGTGCTCGCCCTGGTCGGCGAGTCGGGTTCGGGCAAGTCGACCATCGCCCGGCTGCTCGCGCAGCTCATGCCGCTCACGGGCGGCAGCATCCGGTTGCACGGCGAGGATGCCGCGGTCAAGAACCGCCGCTCGTTCCGCCGGTACGTCGGCCGCGTGCAGATGATCTTCCAGGACCCGTTCGGGTCGCTGAACCCCGTGCACCCCGTGCGCCACATCCTCACCCGCAGCCTCCGCATCCACCGCGGGCGCCTGCGCGGCGCCGAACTCGAGTCAGCGCTCGTCGAGCTCCTCGAGCGGGTGCAGCTGCAGCCGGCCGAGCGCTACATCGAGAAGTACCCGCACGAACTCTCGGGCGGGCAGCGCCAGCGCGTCGCCATCGCCCGTGCCCTGGCCGCCGACCCCGAGGTGCTGCTTGCCGATGAGCCGATCTCGATGCTCGACGTGTCGATCCGTCTCGGCATCCTGAACCTGCTCCAGGATCTGCGCGATCGCCTGCACATCGCGATCCTCTACATCACGCACGACATCGCGTCGGCGCGGTACTTCGCCGACCGCACCATGGTCATGTACGCCGGGCGCATCGTCGAGTCAGGCGACTCCGAGTCGGTCACGCAGGATCCGAAGCATCCCTACACCCAGCTGCTCGTGCGCTCGGCACCCGACCCCGACGATCTCGAGGCGCGCGCACGCGGTGCGCGCGGCGAGGCGCCGAGCCTCGTGAAGCCTCCGAGCGGATGCCGCTTCAACCCTCGCTGCCCGTTCGCCACCGACCTGTGCCGCACCGAGGTGCCGCCGCTCATCAGCGTCGGCGACGAGCGCGAGGCTGCGTGCTGGGGCTACTCGGACCGACCCGATCGGCCGGTGCTGGAGTCCGCTGGTCTCGATACGCCTCCTTCGTCGGCTACTCGACCGACGGGGGGTGTCGCATGAGGTTCTTCCTCCGTCGCGGCCTGTTCTACGTGATCACCTTCTGGGCCGCGGTCACCATCAACTTCTTCATCCCTCGGGTCATGCCCGGCGACCCCGTGCGCGCCCTCATCGCGCGCAACCAGGGCCGGATCCCCAGCGAGGCCGAGGCGTCGCTCCGCATCCTGTTCGGCCTCGACAAAGACGCGACGCTCTGGCAGCAGTACCTCGACTACTGGGCCCTGCTGTTCCGTGGCGACCTCGGCATCTCGTTCACCTACTTCCCGACGCCGGTCTCCGACGTCATCGCGCAGGCGCTGCCGTGGACGATCGGACTCGTGGGCATCGCGACCATCCTCAGCTTCACGATCGGCACACTGCTCGGCACCGGCATCGGGTGGCGCCGCGGCACCTGGGCCGACTCGCTGCTGCCCATCTCCACGTTCTTCTCGGCGGTGCCATACTTCTGGCTCGCCCTCATCGCGATCTCGATCTTCTCCGTGACCCTCGGGTGGTTCCCGGCCAGCGGCAGCTACGACCGCTCGCTCATCCCGATGTGGTCGTGGGAGTTCGTCGGCTCCGTGATCTACTACGGCACGCTGCCGGCGCTGACCGTCGTGATCTCGTCGATCTCGGGCTGGATCCTCGGCATGCGCAACATGATGGTGACCGTCTCGAGCGAGGACTACGTGACGGTCGCCCAGGCCAAGGGCCTCTCGGAGCGCCGGGTGATGCTCGGCTACGCGGCGCGCAACGCGATCCTGCCGCAGGTGTCGAGCTTCGCCCTCTCGCTCGGGTTCATCGTCGGCGGCACCCTCGTCATGGAGATCGTGTTCTCGTACCAGGGCATCGGATACCTCCTGTTCACCGCGGTCGCCGCGAAGGACTACCCGCTGATGCAAGGCATCTTCCTCGTCATCACGGTCGCGGTGCTGATCGCGAACATCGTCGCCGACATCGCCTACGGCATCCTCGATCCGCGCACCCGACAGGAGGGCTGACCATGACGATCGACACCAGCATCGTCGAGGAGAGTGAAGAGCTCGCGAAGCCGTCGCAGACGCCGATGACGGGCGCGGTCGCGGCCAGCGGCCGCGGCGGGTTCGGGCGCCGGCGCGCGGGAGGCAAGCCCCCGAAGTTCCTCTTCATGCGCAACTCGAAGGCCGTCGCCGGCCTCGTGATCCTCGCCTTCTTCCTGCTCATCGCGATCATCGGCCCGTGGATCGCGCCGTACGATCCGAGCGCACGTTCCGCCGACGTCTTGCAGCCGCCGTCGTGGCAGCATCTCTTCGGCACGACCCACCTCGGCCAAGACGTGTTCTCGCAGATCGTCGTCGGCACGCGCGGCGTCATCGTCGTCGGGTTCGTCGCAGGCCTCCTCGCGACCGCGATCGGCGTGATCCTCGGCGTGACGGCGGGCTACATCGGCGGCCTCGGCGATGAGACCCTCTCAGTGCTCGCGAACGTGTTCCTCGTGATCCCGCAGCTGCCGCTCATCATCATCATCGCCGGACAACTGCCCTCGGTCGGTGGCGTGACGGTCGCGGTCGTCATCGCGATCACCGGGTGGGCGTGGGGCGCGCGCGTGCTGCGGGCGCAGACGCTGTCGTTGCGGAAGCGGGACTTCGTCGAGGCGGCGCGCGCCAACGGCGAGAGCACGTGGCGCATCATCACGGCCGAGATCCTGCCGAACCTCACCGCGATCATCGCGTCGGGCTTCGTCGGCACGGTGGCGTTCGCCGTGCTCTCGCTCATCACGCTCTCGTTCATCGGCATCGGCAACACGGGCGAATGGAACTGGGGCACCGTGCTCTACCAGGCGCAGGCGCAGCTCGCGCTGCAGCGCGGCGCGTGGTGGTGGTTCGTGCCGGCGGGCCTCTGCATCGCCCTCCTCGGCATGTCGCTGACGCTCATCAACTTCGGCATCGACGAGTTCGTCAACCCGCGCCTGCGTTCGACCGGGCTGAATGCGAGATCGCTGCGGAAACGCGGCATCCGGCCCCGCATCGGGTTCACGCCCGTGGTGCACGAAGCGAAGGAGGACCGCGCATGACCACCCCCACCCAGTTCGATGCCGCGTCGGATGCCGCGGAGCGCTCGCGTCTCGTGTCGGCATCCGACCCCGTGCTCGAGATCAAGAACCTCTCGGTCGACTACGGCTACGACGACGACCCGGTGCACGTGCTGCGTCAGGTGTCACTCACACTCGGGCGAGGCGAGGTACTCGGCCTCGCGGGCGAGTCGGGGTGCGGCAAGTCGACACTCGCGTACGCCGCGACCCGGTTGCTGCCACCGCCCGGGCTCATCACGGGCGGCGAGGTGCTCTTCACCGACCGTGACGGCACGAAGACCGACATCCTGAAGCTCGACGACCGTGCGCTGCGTGCCTCGCGATGGCAGGACATGGCGATCGTCTTCCAGGGCGCCATGAACTCGCTGAACCCGGTGTTCCGCATCGGCCGCCAGATCGCCGACGGCATTCAGGCGCACCGCCCCGGCATCTCGAGGAAGGAGGCCCTCGAGCGCTCGGCAGAGTTGCTCGAGCTCGTGGGCATCGCGCCCGACCGGCTGCGTTCGTACCCGCATCAGCTCTCGGGCGGCATGCGGCAGCGCGTCATGATCGCGATGGCGCTCGCGCTCGACCCGCAGGTGCTCATCATGGATGAGCCCACGACGGCCCTCGACGTCGTCATGCAACGCCAGATCGTGGAGCAGATCGCCGAGCTGCGCACGCGCCTCGGCTTCTCGGTGATCTTCATCACGCACGACGTGTCGCTGCTCATCGAGATCGCCGACCGCATCGCGATCATGTACGCCGGAGAGATCATCGAGGATGCCGCAGCGCTCGACGTCTACCAGCGGCCACGGCATCCGTACTCGTCGGCGCTGCTGCACTCGTTCCCGCCGCTGCGCGGACCGCGGCGCGAGCTCACCGGCATCCCGGGCTCGCCGCCCGACCTGGCGAAGCTCGGCGGCGGATGTCCCTTCCGCGACCGGTGCGCGTTCGCGTTCGATGCGTGCTCGACGGTGACTCCGGAGCTCGTGCGGCCGGTTGTCGCAGGCGATGACCCTCGGCGCGCTGTCGCATGCCTGCACCACGACCCAGCGGTCGTGCGCGCAATGGGGCAGGAGCCGCCGGCTATTCCTGTGGAGATTTCACGCTCGGCACACGACGCCGAGCGGAACGCGGCGGTGGTGTGATTCCGGTGTTCACTTCTCTTCGGTCGACTCGCGGCGGATGAGGCTGAACGACACGGGGAGTTCCGAGCCGTTGCTCGCCGAGTCGTCGTCGATCGCCGCTTCGAGCCGGGTCACGGCGAGCTCCGCGATCTGACGTTTATCGGGGGAGATCGTCGTCAGGGTGGGAACCGAATAGCGTCCCTCTTCGATGTCGTCGAATCCAACGACGGCGAGATCGGACGGAACCTCGAGCCCGATGTCCCGCGCAGCACGCATCGCGCCCATCGCGAGCAGGTCTGTCGCGCAGAACACCGCATCGGGTGCGAGCCCCGAGTCGAACAGGCGATGCATCGCGTCCGCGCCGTCGGCCCGGTGGTATCCGACGGTGTGAGCGATGAGTCCGGGCTCGAACGGGTGTCCGGCGGATTCGATCGCGTTCCGGTACCCGGCGAGGCGCATCTGCGCCATACGCGAGCTCGGGTCGGGCTGCGCGCCGATGAATGCGATGCGCTGTCGGCCGAGGTCGATGAGGTGTCGTGTGGCGAGCTCCGCCGCGGCCACGTTGTCGATGCCGATGTGCGTCAGCGAGCCGCCTCCGGCGAGCTCGCCGACGAGCACGATCGGCGAATCCGCTCTGCGTTGAGAAATGGTCGACAGATCGGATGACACGGGGCTCAGGATGGACCCGTCGGCGTACTCGGCGAGCTCGCCCTCGATCGCGCGCCGTTCTCGCTCGGGGTCGCCGAGCGTCTGCGTGATGATGACCGCGAGCTGGCGCTCTTCGGCCGCAGTGACGACCCAGCGGGCGAGCTCGGCGAAGTACGAGACATCCAGCTCGGGGATGATCAGTTGAATCGTGCGGGTGCGGCCGGTTCGCAGGCTTCTCGCCGCTCGGCTGGGTGTGTATCCGAGTTCGGCGATCGCGGCGTTCACTCGGGTGATGACGTCAGGCGAAATGTGCGGGTAGCCGTTGATGACATTCGAGACCGTCTTGCGTGACACTCCCGCGATGGAGGCCACGTCGAACTGTGTCACCGGCACGGCGCCCCCTTCGATTCGCTCTGACCACAGGATAGCCGCATCTGCCACGTGGAAGGCACGCGTTCGACAATGTTTGCCACGTGGCCTGCCACGTGGTAAACCTGTGGTTGCACCATCCTGAAACACATCGGATCAAGGGAGATTCACATGAGACGGAACAGACTGGCGGTCGCGGTTTCCGCGTTCGCGGTCGGGTCTGCACTGCTCCTCGCGGGTTGCTCCGCGGGCGGCGAGACCTCGGACGATACGCTGCGCGTCGCGATCTGGGGCGTCAACAGCGACATCGACTCGATCAAGGAAGCCGCGAAGGGCTTCGAGGAGGCCAACCCCGACGTCAAGATCAAGTTCGAGGTCGGCGACTGCGGGCCCGACTACGCCGCCTGCAAGAAGCTCATCGCGGGCAAGAACATGCCCGACGTGCTCGTCGCGGGCAGCTGGAACTACTTCGCCATGGTGCGCGACGGTGTGCTGGCCGACCTGACGCCGACGCTCGACGAAGCGGGAGTGACGACTGCGGACTTCACCCCGACCGTGATCGAGGCGCTCGAGACGAGCGACGGCGATCTCTACGGCCTGCCGATGGGATACAACACCCAGTCGCTCTTCTACAACACCGACATGTTCGCGGCGGCCGGGCTCGCTGAGCCGCCGGCTGACGGGTCGTACACCTACGACGACCTGCGTGACTGGTCGAAGAAGCTCACGCTCGATGCGAACGGCAACAACGCCGAGAGCGCGGAGTTCGACCCCGAGAACATCACGCAATGGGGCTACTACAACCGAGTCGCCCTCTCGAGCGAACCCGGCTACGGCCCCGTGCTCTCCGCGTTCGGCGGTGGTGTGCTCACGGGCGAGGAGCGCAACGAGTGCTCGATCGACTCGCCCGAGAGCATCGAGGCGTTCCAGTACCTGCAGGACCTGATGTGGACCGATCATTCGACGATCACTCCGCAGCTCGAGCAGGAGGAGCCCGGGTACCTGCGGTGGGTGAAGGGTCAAGTGGCCATGCAGCAGGGCTCGCACGAGCAGGTGAACATCGTCGCCGAGCAGAACCCCGAGTTGAACTACAACATGGCGGCGCTGCCGGCAGGCCCGGCCGGCAACGCGACGCTCCTCCAGATTCACATCTGGGGCGTCTACGCGGGATCCGACAAGCAGGATGTCGCGTCGCAGTTCGCGACCTACATGGCGACCGAGGGTTCCGGCAAGCAGATGGGCCTGATCCCGGCCTACCAGGACCGCGCGCTCGGCGAGGACTTCGCCCTCGCTCCGGGTGAGCCGTCGAACGTGGTCGCGGCGCAGATCGATCCGGCATCCTGGCCGCTCACGACCGTCAACGTCGACCCGTCGAACCTCTGGGCCTCGGTCTCGGGGCAAGACGGCTTCGCCCCTGCCATGGAAGACCTGATCAGCGACCGCAAGTCGGCCGAAGAGGCGTTCGGTGGAATCTGCGAGAGCAAGATCGACCCGATCATCGAGGCGTCGCAGCAATGACCGCGGGGAGTAGCCGAGTGGGGCGCACGAGCGTGAACGGACGACGGCCCCGCTGGAGTCCGCTGCGGCGACGCGAAGCGCTCACCGCCTTCGTGTTCGTGGCGCCGGTCGTCATCGGGCTCGTGCTCTTCATGGCTGTGCCGCTCGTCGCCTCGCTCGGCTACTCCTTCACGCACTGGAACCTCATCGCCCCCGCTCCGACCTTCGTCGGGCTCGACAACTGGTTCGCGCTCTTCGAGGATCCGCGCATCGGCGTCGTGATCTGGAACACGGTGAAGTTCATCCTGTTCGGCACGACGAGCTTCCTGTTCTTCTCGCTCATCGCAGCGCTGCTCACCTTCACCCCGCGACGCTTCGTCGGCCTCTACCGTGCGGCGCTGTTCCTGCCCTACGTGCTCTCGCAGATCGCGGTCGGCATCGTATGGCGATGGATGTTCAACTCGCAGACCGGCCCGGTCACCCTCGGCGTCGAGCTGTTCGGCATCCCGAGCCCCGACTGGCTGCTCGATCCTGCGACCGCCATGATCTCGATCGCACTCGTCACGACGTGGCAGGGCATCGGCTACGGCATGACGCTCTACATCGCTGCGTTGAACGGCGTGCCCGAGACGCTGATGGAGGCAGCGCGCATCGACGGCGCTGGGCCGATCCGGCGGTTCTGGAGCATCATCCTGCCGCTGATCTCACCCACGGTCTTCTTCCTCGTCGTGACCTCGATCATCGGCGCCCTGCAACTCTTCGACCCGGTCGTCGCGATGACGTCCGCGAGTTCTGCCGTCGGGGCAGCCGGTGGACCCGACAACTCGACCCGCACGATCGTGCTCTACATGTACAACCAGATGTTCAACCTCAACGAACAGATCTCGGGCATCGGGTACGCCGCGGCGATCGCCTGGATGCTGGCACTCCTCACCTTCGCGATCACCGCGATCCAGTTCCTGCTCGGCCGGCGATTCGTGTACTACGAAGGACTCGCACCGAGCGCACGAACGCGTCGTCGTGATCGAACGAGCACGAAACGGAAGGCAGGCGCATGACCGCCGTCGAAGCCGCACCCAGAACCGCAGAACCTGTTCTCGCCAGAGGGGAACGAGGAGGATCGACCTCGAAGCGCGCCCGCGGTGCCCTGTATCACGCCGTGATGATCGTGATCGTGCTGAGCTACATCTTCCCGGTGGTCTGGGCCGCCTCGATGTCGTTGCGCACGAACGAGCACATGTTCGACGCGGACCAGTTGATCCCCAACCCGATCACGTTCGAGCACTACACGAACCTCTTCACGATCCTCCCGGACTTCTGGCGCTATTTCGGCAACACCGCCGTCATCGTGATCGCGGGTACGGCCGGCACGCTCGTCTCGAGCGCGCTCGCCGGCTATGCGCTCGCCCGGTTCCGGTTTCCGGGCCGGGGGATCCTGCTCTCGGTGCTGCTGCTGACGCTCATGGTGCCCGGTCAGGTCACCTTGATTCCGCAGTACGTGGTCTTCCGAGAGCTCGGCTGGATCGACACTCCACTGCCGATCATCGTTCCGCTGCTGTTCGGCACCGCGATCGCCACGTTCTTCTTCCGCCAGTTCTACCTCACGCTCCCGCGCGAGCTCGAGGACGCGGCATCCGTCGACGGCGCCGGCGCGTTCCGCACCTATTTCCGCGTCATCGTGCCGCTGTCGGGCCCGGCGTTCCTGGCCGTCGGACTGCTCACCTTCGTGCAGCTCTGGAACAGCTTCTACGTGAACTCGATCTACCTCTCGTCGCAGGACAGCTGGGTCGTCACGCAAGCGCTCCAGTCGCTCGTCGGCCGCTACAACAGCCAGTACGGCGAGATCATGGCCGGCGTCACGCTCGTCTCTCTGCCGGTGATCGTGCTCTACCTCATCTTCCAGCGCTGGATCATCCGCGGCATCGCCACCAGCGGTCTCGCCAACTGACGTTCCCCTTCCGACCGAAAGGCCACAGCATGAAGCCCGTTCCCACGACCGCGACGGTCAGCATCGATTTCGATCGACTCGCCGACCACCCGGTCTCGCACGATCGGATCGCACTGTTCAACTCGGGTCTCGTGACGGCGGCCACGTACGACCGCGACCGCGAGTTCTTCAGCCGCACGAAGCCCGAGCATCTCCGCATCGATCTCGGCTGGGGCGCCGAGTGGATGCCCTGGACCCGCGAGGTCGTCACCGTCGACGCTGACGGATCGCGCAGGTTCGACTTCACCGAGACGGACGAGATCGCGCGGTTCCTCAACGAGGAGGGCGTCCGCCCTTACTGGGCGTACTCGTACGTGCCGGAGGCCGCTCGGCCGGCCGGCGCCGACTGGCGCACCATGGCGCCCGACGACGCCGTCTGGGTCGACACGATCCGCGAATACGTCGCCGGGGCCCGCGAGCGCGGGGTCGAGATCGGCTACCACGAGGTGTACAACGAACCCGACCTCCGTGACGAACGCACCGGGGAGCCCGTCTTCTACGCGGGCACGCTCGACGACTACCTGCAGCTCTACCGGGTCACCTCGAAGGCGATCCGCGAGGCGGACCCGACCGCCCGAATCGGCGGGCCCGCGCTCGCGTCGGTGAATGCGAATGCCGACTGGCTCCGGGCGTTTCTCACGGTGGTCGCCGACGAGTCGTTGCCGCTCGACTTCCTCTCGTTCCACCACTACGGCACCTATGGCATCCGCCCGGTGATCGAGACCGTCGTCGGCATCCTCGCCGAGTGCCCGCAATTCGCCGAGGTGGAACTGCACCTGAACGAGTACAACTCCTTCGTCATCGACTATCCGCGAGGCGGGCTCCAAGACGGTCACCTGCTCGCGGGCGCGTTCGCCGCCGATGTCGAGCTGTTCCTCGCGACACCCTCGCTGACTCGGGTGAGCTGGGCGCAGTTCCTCGACAGCGGCAACGACAACTACTCGGGAATGGTCGACATCGAGGGCCGAGCGAAGCCGCTCTTCCTGGCGTACGAGTTCTTCCAGCGGATGCCAGTGGAGCGCAACCTCGTGACGGTCGACGGGCCCGACGGGGTGGGTGCGATCGCATCGAGCGACGGCGACCGGCGATCGGTGCTGCTCTGGAATCGTTCGAGCGGCGACCTCGACGTCACCCTCGCTACGAGCAGCGCGGATGCCGCGCCTCGCGCCGTCATCCTCGACGGCCGCGACGACACCGGAGAGCATGCGCTCGCCGCGGCTCGGGTCGGCAACGATGGCATTTCTTGGTCGGTCCCGCTCGCGCGGGGTGCGACGGCCATGATCCGGTGGGGTGCCGACGCGCCCGCGAACGACGGCCGGCGACGGGTGCTGCGCTCACGCGCAGCGATCTCCGATCGATCGAGCGACGCGTGGGTCGATGTCGATGAGCGCTCGGCGACCATCCGGTTCGGCACCGCTTCCGAGCCCGCGGCGGTGCTCCGGGCCGGCATCGATCTCGTCGGGGCGGCGTCACCCGTCGTGTCGAGCGAGGTGCGCCTGGCCGATGGAACGCCCGCCGCGGGCGACGTGACCGTCGAGCTCAGCCGGAGCGGCGAGGTGCAGACCCTGTGGGCGACCCTGAGCGGGGCACCCGCCAACGCCTTCGCCACGGTTCGCATCTCGCTCGAGGCGTGAACGTGCACGAGACCGACCTCCGGATGCGCCGGGCTCCGATCCTCTCCGACCATCGAACAGGGAATTCCATGCACCACGACTCCACCATCGACACGACATCGCTTCATCCCAGGCCGCAGTTCGCGCGCGACCGGTGGATCGACCTCAACGGGCGATGGGATGTCGCTTTCGGCGAGGAGCCGGGTGCGCGATTCATCATGGGGCTGACGGCAGTCGCGCCGTCGGACCGCACGATCGAAGTGCCCTTCCCGCCGGAATCGGAACGCTCGGGAATCGGCGAAGACGGCCACACGGTCATCTGGTACCGCCGCGAATGGGATGCCGCGCGCCCGGCCCCGGGCAAACGGGTGCTGCTGCACTTCGAGGGCGTCGACCACGAAGCGGATGTCTGGATCAACGGCGTGCACGTCACGTCCCACGTCGGCGGACAGACCGGGTTCCACGTCGATATCACGGACGCGCTCGCCGACGCCGGGCGCCAGGTGATCGCCGTGCGGGCGATCGACAGCACCTCGCTCGAGCAGCCGCGGGGCAAGCAGGACTGGGAGCCGGAGCCGCACGTCATCTGGTACCGGCGCACGAGCGGCATCTGGCGGCCGGTCTGGGCGGAGGTCGTCGACGCCGTGCACGTCGAATCAATCGCGTGGATACCCGGCGAGTTGCCCGGAGCGCTCTCGTTCGACGCCCGGATCGTGGGAGCCGATCGAGCAGCGGCGGCCGAACTCGAGCTGGCCTTCGACGTTCCGGGCGGTGAACGGTTCCGCGTCGCGTGCTCGGTCGTCGATGGCCGAGCCGCCGGCGCCATCACTCTCAGCGACCCACGGCTCGACGCCGAACCCGACCGACTGCGCTGGTCGCCGGAACGGCCCACCCTCATCGACGTCGACGTGGTGCTTCGCACAGACGGGGTCGTCACCGACGAGGTTCGGTCGTACGTGGGACTGCGAACGGTCGCCACCGACGACCACGCGTTCCTGTTGAACGGGCGGCCCTACTTTCTGCGCCTCGTGCTCGAGCAGGCCTATTGGCCCGAGTCGCATCTGGCTGCGCCATCCGACGACGCGATCCGACGAGAGGTCGAGCTCATCAAGGCCCTCGGCTTCAACGGCCTTCGGATGCATCAGGTGACCCCCGACCCCCGATTCCTGTACTGGTGCGACCGGCTCGGCCTGCTCGTCTGGGAGGACGCCGCCGCAGCGTACCGATACTCGGAGCGCGCCCTGAGTCGAACGACGACGGAGTGGATGGAGATCGTGCATCGCGACCGCAGTCACCCCAGTGTCGTCGCGTGGGTCGCTTTCAACGAGAGCTGGGGCGTGCCCGACCTCGACTCGAGCCAGACCCAGCGCCATGCGGTCACCGCGCTCTACCACCTCATCAAGGCGCTCGATCCTTCACGTCCGGTCATCGGCAACGACGGCTGGGAGTTCGTGGCGGGCGACCTCCTCGGCATCCACGACTACACGCAGGACCCGGCGGTGCTCGCCGAGCGCTACGGCAGCCGAGCCGCGACGAACGACACCATCGCCGTCGGCCGGCCGGGTGGCCGACGGCTCGCCGTGGCTGGTTCGGCGGCTCAGCACCTGCCGGTCGTGCTCTCCGAGTTCGGCGGCGCCACGCTGAGCGCCGAGCAGAGCTGGGAAGGCTACGGCTCGGTCGGTGACAGTGAGGCCCTGCTCGAACGGATCGCCGGACTGATCGGCGCGCTCAACGCCGACGGCCTTGCGGGGTACTGCTACACCCAGCTGACCGACACGGTGCAGGAGGCGAACGGCATCCTCACCGAGGATCGCACGCCGAAGGTGGATGTCGAGGCGTTCAGCAACATCCTGCGGGGAACCGCGTAACCCCGGCGAACCCGTGCCCGCGACATCCGCTCGACCGACTGCAGACTCGACCGACTGGAGAACTCACGATGAAGATCGCACGCATGGAGACCTTCCAGGTTCCGCCGCGGTGGCTGCTGCTCCGCATCGAGACCGATGATGGCGTCGTAGGGTGGGGCGAACCCGTCGTGGAAGGTCGCGCCGGGGCGGTCGAAGCCGCCATCGGGGAGCTCGCCGACTACCTGATCGGTCGCGACCCGCTGCGCATCGAAGACCACTGGCAGGTGCTCACCAAGGGCGGCTTCTATCGCGGCGGACCGGTGCTCTCGAGTGCCGTCGCGGGCATCGACCAAGCGCTGTGGGACATCGCGGGCAAGGCTCGCTCGCTGCCGGTGTACGACCTGCTCGGCGGACCGGTGCGCGAGCGAGTGCGGATCTACGGCTGGATCGGCGGTGACCGGCCCGACGAGCTCGCCGACCACGCCCGCCGGCAGATCGACGGCGGGCTGACCGCCGTCAAGATGAACGGCTCAGGTGAACTCACCGCCATCGACACCCCCGCCCGCACCCGCGACATCGTGCAACGGGTCGAAGCGGTGCGCGTGGCGGTCGGCGACGATCACGACATCGCGCTCGACTTCCACGGACGGTTCACGCCGGCGATGTCCCGACGGGTGCTGCCCCTGCTCGAGCCGTACCTGCCGCTGTTCGTCGAGGAGCCGGTCGTTCCCGAACTCACGCGCGACATCGGCCGCATCGCGGCGTCGACGAGCATCCCGATCGCGCTCGGCGAGCGGCTGTTCTCCCGGTGGGACTTCCGCGACGCGCTGCAGGCCGGTATCGCGGTCGCACAGCCCGACCTGTCGCACGCCGGCGGCATCTCCGAGGTGCGCCGCATCGCCGCAGCCGCCGAGACCTACGGGGTCAGCGTGGCGCCGCACTGCCCGTTGGGGCCGATCTCGCTGGCGGCGAGCCTGCAGATCGACGTCGCCATTCCGAACTTCCTGATCCAGGAGCAGTCGCTCGGCATTCACTACAACGAGAGTTCGGATCTGCTCGACTATCTCGTCGACACGAGCGTGCTCGAACTCCGAGACGGGCACATCGACCGGCCGACGGGGCCGGGGCTCGGCATCGAGGTCGATGAGGCGCTCGTACGCCGTGTGGCGAAGGAGCATCGTTGGAGGTCGCCGATCTGGCGGCATCCCGACGGTTCGTTGGCCGAGTGGTGACCGTGGCGACCGTGACCGGCCCGGATCGCGACCCCGGCGCCGGACGGCTGGCCGGGCGGGTGCTCGCGGTCACCGGGGGAGCCCAGGGCATCGGCCGTGCGATCGCCGAGATTGCACTTCGGGAGGGTGCCAGGGTCGCCATCCTCGATCGAGACCGGATCCGTGGCGAGGCGGCCGCCGCGGAACTGCGCGACCACCCAGCCGTCGCACCGCCGGCCTTCATCGGGGTCGACGTCACCGACGAGGTGGCCGTTGAGCGCGCGTTCGGTGACGTCGCGCGCACATTCGGACCGGTGGACGCGCTCGTCAACAATGCCGGGAAGAACGCCGACTTCGACCCGGTGACCATGACCAGCGACGAGTGGGACGACGTGTTCTCGCTCGACCTCAAGGCGGCGTGGCTCTGCTCGAAGTACGCGCTGCCGGCAATGATCGAGCGCGGGCACGGCTCGATCGTCAACATCGCCTCACTGCACGCGACGCTCACGATCGAGGGCATGTTTCCGTACGCCGCGGCGAAATCGGGTCTCGTCGGACTCACGCGGAGCCTCGCCCTCGAGGTGGGACCGAAGGGCATCAGGGTGAATGCCGTGAGTCCCGGCTACACACGCACGCCGCCGGTTCGCGAGGCGTTCTCGCGGCCGGGGATGTCGGCGAAGTACAACCGCATCTCCGACGCGCACGCGCTCCGACGCATCGCCGAGCCGGCCGAGGTCGCCGAGGTCGTGGTCTTCCTCGCGTCGGACGCGGCATCGTTCGTCACCGGTGCCAACTGGGCGGTCGACGGCGGTCTTGGGGCCCGTTTCGCGTGAACTCCGCTCGGTCGCGCGGTGCATTCCGAGCGAAGCTCGTTGTTCCTCGGTTCACGGTCCCGGCTACGAGGAGTGCTCCTGCCTAGTGTTCGGGCCGTGCTCGCGTGCGGGGTTCGAAGCGGTCGATGATCGCCTGCACGGTCGCTTCGACGTATCCGCGTTCCAGCGGGGCCACGCCAGGAACGAAGAGCAGGGCGGCGACTCGCCGCTGCATCGGGGGCGCCCGGTGACGTGTCGCGGACGAGCGCTATGGTCGTCGATATGGCCGACGTGACTCCGCACCTGGTAGCGGGCGAGGACCTGCCGTTCCCGCTCGCCGCCCAGCAGCGATGGGACGGGCCGGAAGCAGTCTCGCCTGTGGAGCTCGCGGATGGCGCCCGTCAGTGGGCCGATCTCGCCTACGCCCGGCTCGGCGGATTCCGTCCGCTTCGGCTCGACCTCACGGTGCCGCCGGGCGCCGATCCGACGTCGCCGGTTCCCGTCGTGGTCTACGTCCATGGCGGCGGATTCGTACACGGGAGCCACCATGGCCCGATGTTCGGCATCGCAGAGGCGCTCGTCGCGCAGGGTATCGCCGTGGCATCCGTGCAGTACCGGCTGATCGGCGAATCGCAGTTCCCGGGGCCGTTGCATGACGTCGTTTCGGCAGTTCGCTGGGTTCGCGGTGTCGGCCGGGAATTCGGGCTCGACCCAGACCGTGTCGGCATCATGGGCGAATCGGCCGGCGGTCACCTCGCCACCTTCGCCGGGCTGCACACCGGCGACCTGCAGCTGGAGGGCGTCGTTGGCGTCGTGGGACCCGAGCCCGTCGTACGGGCTGCGGTCGGGTGGTACCCCGTCACCGACTTCGGCCGCTTCGATGGTGAGCCGTTTCCCGTAGCATCGCCTTCGGCCGGCACCGAATCGCCGACGGCCGAGGAACTGGCGCGCTGGGCGAGCCCCGTCACGCATGTGACCGCACGCGCGGCGCCCATGCTGCTCATCCACGGCGACACGGACCTCGAGGTCGATCACGGCCACAGTGAGGCGCTCGCCGCCTTGCTCACCGATTCGGGGGTGAGCGTCGAGCTCGTGATCGTTCCGGGCGCCGGTCACGTCTTCGCCGGTGCGGATCCTGCCCCGATCGTGGCTCGCACGGTCGAGTGGTTGGCCGACAAGCTCTCGGCCTGATACCGGGACGCTACCGCGTCCAGTCGTTGCTGTGGTCGAGGGCGAACTGTCTCGCTGAGGATGGCCGCGACCTTCTTGTAGCCCCTTCAAGTACTGCCTATCGCGGCCAGTCAGTCCGGCAAGTCCGTGCGAACTTCAACCCACCGAGAGCATCCAAATCAGGGCTGCGGCATTCGCGATCGCCGTCGCCGCCGGCCCGACGGTCTTGAGGTGATCTCGGATGGTGACGCCGACTGCGGCATCGGCAGCCTGGACAAGCATCATGGTCACCGCCATCGCAGCGGTGAATGGAACGGATGCCGTGAATACCGAGGCCAGTGCGCCGACGGCGAGCGCCGCGCTACGCGCGAGCGCGTAGCGCGAGGCTGTCAGTTCGCCGCCCTTCGTCCCGCGGACCCCTGCGACGGAGTAGCCGAGACTTACCAGGGCGCTCACGGCGGTGATGGCGGCACAGACCCAGAATGCGATCGACATGCGGCCATACTACGACCGCTCCTCCTAGACACCAAGTCACTTGTTGTATATTCTGGTGCGCACCGGAGTCGAAGGAGAATCTGTGTCTGTCATCACCACGAGCCACGGCCGCATTCGCGGCAGTGAGGAAGCGGGCGGCGTGCTCCGCTTCGCCGGGATCCCGTTCGCCGCGCCCCCCGTCGGCGAACTGCGGTGGAGGCCGCCGCAGCCACCGGAGCCGTGGGAGGGCGTGCGCGACGCATCGCGGTTCGGCAACACCGCGATTCAGACGATCGACACGAAGATGATCGACTTCCGTAGCGAGGTCAGCGAGGACTGCCTCTACCTGAACGTGTGGACGACCACGACGGATGCCTCTGCGAAGCAGCCGGTCATGTTCTGGATCCACGGGGGCGGCTTCCTGAACGGCACGTCCTCGGCCGACGCCTACGACGGTGCCGCGCTCGCCGAGGCCGGCGTAACCGTGGTCTCCGTGAACTACCGGCTCGGGGCATTCGGGTTCTTCAATCACGACGAGTCGGGCACGAACTTTGGGTTGCTCGACTGGATCGCCGGTCTCGAGTGGGTCAGGGCCAATGCCGCGAACTTCGGCGGCGACCCCGACAATGTGCTCATCTTCGGCCAGTCGGCGGGTGCTGCGGCCGTTCGCGCGCTGATGCACGCGCCGGCAGCGCGCGGCCTGTTCCACCGAGCGATCATCATGAGCGCCGGCTACGACGAGTACGCCCACGTGAGCACCCCGTCGTTCGAGCGCACCCGCATTGCGACCGACGGGCTGCTCGCGCGCCTCGGTGCGGCATCCGTCGACGAGGCGCGGCTCGCTGACGCTGAGCAAGTACGAGTGGCCTCCCTCGCCGAGTCGGGCATCTTCCCGCCCGAGGGCCAGTTGCACACGCCGGCGAACCTGGTCTGGTACCCCGCCGTCGATGGGGCCACCATGGTCGACGGTTTCGGCGGTTGGCCCCACGACGTCCCGGTCATGATCGGGGTCACCGATCACGAGGCGAGACTCTTCGTGCAGCCGAACGGCGTCTATGCGCACCCCGAGATCGACCCGGCCGTCGCCTACACGCCCGACGTGCTCGACGCGATGGCCGTTCGGCTCGCCGGCGATAGAGCCGAAGCTGTTGTCGACGCCTACAGCGAAAACGGCGCGACCCCGTACGAGGCGATCGCCGACCTCATCTCCGAGGCGGTCTGGTTCGAGCCGCTGCTCGCCACGCTCGACCATTTCGCCCGCGACGGGCGCACCGCGTACGCCTACCGGTTCACGCGGGTCTCACCTGGCAATCGAGAGTCGGGCATGCTGTCGTACCACAGTTCCGAGGTTCCCTATGTGCTCGGCAATCTCGTCGAGGGCGACAAGTACGAGCGAGCGGATGTCGCGGTCAGCCGCAGCGCGCAAGGCGCATGGGTGTCCTTCGCCCGCGGGGGTACCCCGCTCCGGCCGGATGGCACGCCCTGGAGTGCCTACCGCGTCGAGGAGCCGGTCGGCGAGGTGATCGACGTCCAGAGCGCCGCGCGGCCACTCGTCAAGAGCCGAGTCGGCTCCCTCATCGCCGAGCTCCGTACCGGCGTGCTCGTCACGACTGATCACCGCACGATGAAGGGCGCCCACCGAGGTGGGCGCCCTTCATCATGCGGACTGTGCCGTCAGCCGTCGCGCAGCTGCGCCAGGAGGCCGAACAGGTCGGCGTTGGCCCAGTGCTCGACGTAGCGGCCATCGCGAAGGATGATGATGTCGATGACACCGAACTGCACGCGTCGACCGGTGGCGGGCACGCCGAGGAACGCACCGCGATGGGTGCCGGTGTACGACTTGCGGGTGACCACCTGGTCGCCTTCGGCGAGCTGGTCGTGCACGGTGACCTCGAGATCGGGGAACGCCGAACGAAGTACCGTCGTGAACCACGCGTACGCGCCGTCTCGGTCCGGGGCAGCGCCGGGGTTCGCCGAATGGTTCACGAACCCATCGGCGATCGTCGCCTCGAACACCGCGTCGTCGTGACCCTGGATGAACTCCTCGTTGAAGCGCCGAACGATCGCCTTGTTGCGCTCCTCGATCGCGCCCATCAGTGCCCGACCTTCGGCACGGCGTCGACCATGACGCCCGAAAGCAACGCGGGCTTGTCGCTGCGATTGCTCCACGCGTGGTTGGTGCCGCGAATCACGACGGTGTCGCCCGGGGTCATGAGCACCTCGTCGACGTCGGTGACGAGGTAGATCTCGCCCATGACGCACGTGATGACGTCGAGCGTGTTCGTGCGGTGCATGCTCGGATGCCGCTTGAGGTCCGCCTCGCTCGGCATCACGGTCTGCTTGATCTCGGTGCTGAGCTTGGTGAGCTGAGCGACGTGCTCGGCCGTGTCCGCCGGGTCGGGCGGGATCTCGAGGCTGCGAAACAGCATGCCGCCGGGAAGCGGCTCCCGCGTCGTGATCATGAGCGAGCGGTCGCCCTCGATCGAGTTGTCGGCCGGGGTCTCCTCGGTGCCCCAGACGGTGCACCGCCAGAAGTAGCCGGGATTCTCCTGCACGTTCGTCTGCTCGGTGTCGAGCACGGCCGAGCGGCCTTCTGCATCGGGTCCGACGACGTATCGCTTCCAACGTGACATGCACATGCTCCTTCGCTGATGTGAGTGGTGAGGTGCTGATGCCGGGGGAGCGGGCTCAGTGCCCGGGGAACCCGGACATCGGTGGTTCCGCGCGTGAGAATTCGGTGCCCTGAACGGCTTCGTGCACGAGATTCACGGTCTGTTCGGCGACCCGGCGGAATGCCATGATGTCGAGGCCCAGGCAGAAGACGTCGACGCCCGCATCGATCGCCGCACGGCAGGCATCGACCGATGGTTCGAGGACAGGACCACCGATGACGAGCACGCCGTGTCGCTTGGCCGCCTCGACGACGCGGCGCTGCGCGGCTTGCACCTTGGGGCTCTTCATCATGAGCGTGCCCTCGCCGATCGCGTAGGCGTAGTCGCCCTGGCCGAATGTCACCATGTGCACATCGGGCATCGCGCAGATCTCGTCGATGTTCTCGACGGCGTCGGGATGCTCGATCAGCGGGATCACGATGTTCGTCGCGTTGTTGCGCTCGGCCGTCTCGACGAAATCGCGGAAGGAGTACCGAGCCTGACGCGTCGCAGGGCAGATGCCGCGCTGGCCGAGCGGTGGGAAGTACGCCGCGTCGAGAGCGACCTGTACGTCCGCGGCGTTTCTGACCATGGGGACGAACACTCCGGCTGCACCGGCTTCGAGGGCCCGGTGGATCGACACTTCGTCGTCGAAAGTCGGCACCCGCACGAAGGACGTGAGTCCGACGCCGTCGGCCGCGCGGATGAGCGGCTCGACACCGCGGGGATCGATGCCGCAGTGCTCGGAGTCGAGCATCACGAAGTCGAAACCGGTGAGGCCGAGCACCTCGACGAGGGCGGGATCGCCGGTGAAGCACTGCATGCCAAGTGGAATCTGCCCACTCGCCGCCTGGCGCACGATCGGATTGGCTGAAGTCGTCATCGAGCTTCCTTTCTGAGAAGGCCACTCTAGACGTCATTCACCAAGTCAACAAGAGACTTGTTGAATTGAGGGAACTTCAGTGTGCGTCCGATCCGGGATCCGCCGCCAAGTCGATCGCCTCGATCCCGGCGATCGCGCACGCCTCGTCTTCATCGGGCTGGTGCCCGCTGACGCCGACCGCGCCGACGATCATGCCGGCATCGTCGCGCACGAGGACCCCGCCCGGCACCGGAACGAGCTCGCCGGCCGCGAGGGCCACGAGCGAGTTGACGAACTGCGGATGCGTCGTGGCGCGTGCAGCGAGCGCTCGGGACCCGACTCCCATGTTCAGCGCTCCGCGCGCCTTGCCGCGCGCGATCTTCTCCCGGAGCAGGCTCGATCCGTCCTCCTTGCGGAAGGCGACCAGCTCGCCGTCGGCGCCGAGCACCGCCACGGTCATCGGCGGAAGCGCGTGGTCCCTCGCGTACCCGAGTGACGCCTCTACGATGGTGCGAGCCTGGCTGGATGTGATCATGGTCGTTCCCTTCGCTGGATGCGTGCGACGTAGACTACAAGTCACCAAGTGTTTCTGTCATCTGAGCACGACGAACGAGAATCGGGGGCCGCTTCATGACGTCGGACTTCACCGCGGGCGGATTTCGCAGGGAACGCACGAGCGCGGCCGATCAGGTGCTCGCTGATCTGAGAACGAAGATCCTCTCCGGCGAGCTCGCCAAGGGCTCCCGTCTGCCGTCGGAGCGCGAGCTGTCGGCGTACTACGACGTGAGTGGCCCCACGGTTCGCGAGGCGATCCGCGCACTCAGCGCCATGAGCCTCGTCGATGTGCGTCACGGGTCGGGCAGCTACGTCGTCGCAGAGTCGTCCGCGCTCATGCACTCCGCGATGACCGCGGTCGTCGAACTCGAGAGCATCGATCTCGTGTCGATCCTCGACCTCTCGGAGACGCTCTATCAGCAAGTCGTCTCGCTCGCGGTCGAGGTCGCGAGCGATGATGAGCTTGCCGCCTTCCGAGAGTCGATGGAGGCGGTGCAGCGCAACAGCGACGGACCGACCCTGCCCGAGCCGCTCCGCGACTTCCTGCTCGCGCTCGTCGCGCTCTCGCACAATCGACTGCTGACTGCCATGTCGAGCTATCTCATCGAGACGCAGATTGCCATCGTTCGCACTTCGACGTCGAGCGAGCCTGATCTGGCTCGGCGTGTCGCCGGCAACCTGCAGGCGCAGCGTGCGGCGATCGTCGACGCGCTCGAGGCGCGGGATCGCGACGCGGCGAGCGCCGCCATCGAGGAGTACATGGCGCGCGGCCGTGAGCTCGTGCGCAAGAACAAGCTGGCACGAAAGGATCTGGTGCTCCAGCGCGAACGAGCCTGACGGTCGGTGCCAAAGTCACCAAGACACCTTGACACTTGGACAACTACCTCCTTAGAGTGAGGACCTCAGCGTCCCAGTACAAGGAGGTACTCATGGCACTACGCACGAAGCGGGCCGTCGTCACCGCCCTCGCCGTCCTCGCCATCGTCGCGATGCTCGCCGCCTGCAGTGGTGGGGCCGGAGGCGTGGACTCTGCGCCGACCGCCTCCGCGGGGGAGATCGAGACGATCAAGGTGGGTCTTCCCACGAACGCCAACGGCCTCGCCGGAATGCTCGCCCGCGACGAGTTCGCCGCCGGCGAAGGCCTCGAGATCGAGATGGTCGAGGTGAACTCCGGTGCCGAGGCGATTCCGATGCTGCTCAACGGCGGCCTCGACATCACGCTCGGCGACGGCATCGGCACGCTCACAGCCTCGAGCAACGGCGTGCCCCTCTCGGTCTTCGGCATCAACTCCGAGGCACCCGAAGACCCCGACCTCGACTCCACGGCTGTCGTCGCATCCGATGACAGTTTCACCATGACGAACCTCGACGGCACGACGTTCGCCGTCAGCCAGCTGGGCGGCGCAGCCGAACTCGCCTCGAAGGCGGCGATCGATGAGGCCGGCGGTGACTCCTCGAAGGTCTCGTTCGTCGAACTCGACCCAGCGCAGGCGGTTCCAGCGCTGAAGTCCGGTCAGATCCAGGCGGCGCTGCTGACGGAGCCCTTCACCACGGTGGCCGAGCAGGCGGGTCTGCCGGTACTCGACCGACCCGCGGCATCTGGAACCCCCGGCATGCCCGCGACGCTCTGGGTGACGAGCCTTCCGTACGCATCGGAGCACGCCGACATCCTGACCAGGTTCGTCGCCGCCGTGCAGCAGGCGAACGACGAGATCAACTCCGACCCCGACGCGGCCCGGGCATATGCCAAGACCGTGCTCGAGGGCGACCCCGCCGCGCTCGACGTGATCCGCTTCCCGTATTTCGCGGCGGATGTCGCGGACACGAGCGGGCTCGCCGACTACCTCGACCTCGCAAACAGCTACGACACCTTCGCCAAGCAGCCCGACCTCGACAAGCTGCTCTCGGTGCAGGTCGACGACTAGCCGGAGCCTCATCGTGACCGAAGCACTCCATGGGGCGGGGGTCTCGCACCCCCGCTCCCTCGCGTGGCGTCGCGCCGGCTGGCGTCTCGCCGCACTCCTCGTCGTCCTCGCAGGCTGGCTGCTCGCGAGCGCGACCATCGGCGCGCAGTCGTTGCCCGGGCCATGGGCCGTGCTGCAGGCGCTCCTCGCGCAGCTCGTCGCACCGCAGTTCTGGGTGGCGACCGGCCAGACCGTGCTGAGCACGATCCTCGGCCTCGCGGTGGCGAGCATCATCGCGATCCCGACAGGGCTGGCCATCGGAGCGAGCCGCTTCGCGTCAGCGTCGACGCGCATCATGCTCGACTTCCTCGCCTCGATTCCGCCGGTCAGCTTCCTGCCCCTCGCGCTACTGCTGTTCGGCCCGAGCCTGCCGATGAAGCTCGTGCTCATCGGTTACGGATGCTGCTGGCCGCTGCTGATCCGCACGATCGACGCACTCCGCGACATCGACGGCGTGCAGCACGACGTGTGCACGGCGTTCGGGCTGCGCGCCTCGACCAGATGGCGCCGCGTGTACATCCCGGCTGCGATGCCGGGCATCCTCGTGGGCCTTCGCACCGCCTCGACCATCTCCTTGCTACTGTCGATCGTCGCGGAGTACATCGGTGGCGCTGACGGGCTCGGCGCCACGCTGACGAAGGCGCAGCAAGACGGCAACGCGGACATCGTGCTCGCAATCGCTGTCGTCACCGCTGTTCTCGGCGTGCTGCTGAACCTCGGCATGCAGGCCGTCGAGCGGGCGGCGATCCCGTGGCATCCATCGGTGAGAGGAACGGGCCGATGACGATCATCCGTCGCGCGGTCATCGCGCTCTGGCTTCCCATTCTGCTCGTATTGCTGTGGTGGTTCGCCTCGGCCTCGTCGACCTCGCTCTTCTTCCCGCCGCTCGCCGACATCGTCTCGGCGACGAACGCACTGTGGATCTGGGATCACACGATCGTCGATCTCCTCCCGAGCCTGCGCAACATGTTGCTGGGGCTCGGCATCGCCACCGCGCTCGGCGTCGCCCTCGGGCTGGTGCTCGGCAGCTTCCCGAGGCTGCTCGCGACGTTCGACCCGGGCATCGAGTTGTTCCGTGCCCTCCCGGCCGTCGCCATCCTGCCCGTCGCGATCCTCGTGCTGGGTCTCGGCGATTCCATGCGGGTTTTCGTCATCGTGCTCGGCGCCGTCTGGCCGGTGCTCATCAACACGACAGCCGCGGTACGCGGTATCGACCCGACCACGCGCGACGTCGAGGCGGCGTTCCGGCTCTCCGCCGCGAGCCGCTTCCTGCGAGTCCGGCTCCCGGCCGCGCTGCCGCAGATCCTCGCAGGCGTGCGTGTCGCGCTCTACATCTCGGTCGCGCTGATCGTCGTGAGCGAGATGCAGGGCGCTGGAGTCGGCATCGGCCACTTCCTGCTCGCATCCCAGCGCAACTGGGCCATCACCGACATGTGGACGGGCATGGTCGTGCTCGGTTTCGTCGGGTACGGCCTGAGCATCCTCTTCCGCTTCGCCGAACGCGCGCTCCTGCGGGCCTATCCGCCGCAGCGCCTCGGAAAGGACTGATCATGACCATCGCAGACCACCGCACCACTGGAGAGACCGTGCCCGTCGCATCCGACCCCGCCGCTCCGCTCGTCGAGGTGCGCGGAGTGAGCCACAGCTACACCACGAAAGCCGGCAGCCGAGAGGTGCTCCGCAACATCTCATTCTCGGTGAAGCCCCGCGAGTTCGTCTGCATCGTCGGGCCCTCCGGTGTCGGCAAGACCACGATTCTCCGCGACATCGCGGGCCTGCAGGCTGCCACCTCGGGCGAGGTCCGGGTGGCCGGAACCGCGCTCGCCGGGCCCAGCAACGACATCGGACTCGTGTTCCAGGACTACAGCCGCTCGCTGATGCCGTGGATGAGCGTCACCGATAATGTCGCGCTGCCGCTTCGAGGCCGGATGTCGCGGACCGAGCGAGATGGCCGCGTGGCATCCGCCCTGCTCGAGGTCGGCCTCGTCGGCCACGAGGAGAGCCGGCCGTGGCAGCTCTCGGGCGGCATGCAGCAGCGCGTGGCGATCGCACGCGCCCTCGCTTTCGGCGCGCCAGTGCTGCTGATGGACGAGCCGTTCGCCTCCGTCGACGCGCAGACACGTGCCGACCTCGAGGATCTCGCCCTGCGAGTTCGGAACGATACAGGCCAGGCGGTCATCCTCATCACTCACGACATCGACGAAGCCATCTACCTCGCGGACCGCATCGTCGTGCTCGGCGGCAGGCCAGCATCGGTCGTCGAGGAGATCGAAGTGCCGTTCGGGCCCGAACGGCAACAGCTCGTGACCAAGGCGCTGCCGGAGTTCGGTCGCTTGCGAGCGCGAGTTCACCGCCTCATCGAGGACGCCTCCCGTGCGATGACCGGGAGCATGCCGGCTGTCGAGGAGTCCTGATGGCGCCTGCTGCGACCGCGCCGCCGATCAGCGGGCTGCATCATGTCGCGACCCTCGTGCCCGACCTGGCCGCCAGCCTCGCCTGGTACCGGCGCGTGCTCGGTGCCGTGCGGCTGGATCATCTCGATCACCATGACGCTTCGGGTGAGCTGACCGCCGTGATCGTCGAGATCCCGAATCTCGGCGGGGTGCTGCAGCTGCGACGATCGGCGGAGCCGCTGCCCGCTCACTACGACCCGCTCACCCTCGAAGTTCGGGACCTCGCCGCCCTGGGGGAATGGGCGGCTCACCTCCACGCGATCGGCGTGCACCACAGCGGCGTCATCGTGAAGCGCACGGGCCATGGGCTCGAGGCGGAGACTCCGGAAGGAACGATCCTGCGCTTCTACACCGCTCCGAGCGGTGGGTTCCGCGCGGTCGAGTTTCAGGAATGATCGAACCGCGCCGGAACAGGATGGATCGAAGGGGCTCTCGTTGGCGAAGATGACCGAGCAGCGACGCCGGGCCCGGCGAGCGCACTACATCACCGCCGCATGGCGCTGATGACTGCGCGACGGCGTCGCCGCGACCACGATGCAGAACGTGCTCAGAGAGGCGAAAGGTTCGACCGGCGCCCTCTACGGGTACTTCCCCACCAAGGCGGAGCTCATTCGCGCCGCGATGGCGGAGGGGATGTCGCAGCTGCGCGACGTGGTCGCGGTGTGGCCGATCGCCGCCGACACGACGCTCGAAGAGTGGCTCGACGCTGTGGCGGGTGGGGTCGACGACCCGGGCCGGGAGGCAGAGGAGCCGCTGTTCCCGCTCACGCTGCAGGCTTGGGCGCACGCGATGGGCGATGCTGAGACGGCGGCATTCGCGACGAGCTCGCATGATGCTCTCGTGCGACTCTGGGTCATGCAATTGGAGAGTGCCGGAGTCGCGACCGACCTGGCACATCCGCGAGCCGAAGCGATGGGCCGCATGCTGCGTGGATACATCGTCGAGCGCGCGCTCGCCGACGCTCGTGGACGGAACGACCACGGCACGACTGTCAGCTCGAGTTGAACGGACCGGCGATCTCGCCCGAGCCGCGTGCGATGAGTCGCGTCTCGAGTTGGATGTGCTGCGTGGGGCGGTCGTCTCCCGATACCCGGCGCAGGAGCAGTTCGGCGGCGAGCTGGCCCATGGCGGCCGGATCCTGCGCGATCACGGTGATGCCCGGATCGAGCACGTCGCTGAGCTCGAAGTCGTCGAAGCCGAGGAAGGCCGGAAGCGGGCGCGGGCCGTGTTCCTTGAGATACCGCAGCAACACGACGCTCCAGCGGTTGTTGCCCGCGAAGATCGCGGTGGGCGGATCATCGAGCTTCTGAACGGTGTCGATGAGCGCCGCTGTGGCGTCGGCATGCGGCGGTGCCATCACGACCAGTCGGTCGTCATGCTCGATGCCCGCGGTCGTCAGGGCATCGCGGTAGCCGGCGAGACGCTCCGTCGCGGTGTAGACGGAAGCCGAATCGCCGAAGAACGCGATGCGGCGATGACCGCGGGCGATGAGGTGCTGGGTGCCCGCGGCGGCGCCGCCGCGGTTGTCGGCGAGCACGGTGTCGGCACGGATGCCCGGCACCGGCCGGTCGACGAAGACCATCGAGCAGCCGGCATCGAGTTCAGCCCGGAGAAATGCCGAATCGGTGTCGGTGGCCGGGGCGATGATCAGTCCCGCAGCGCCTCGAGAAGAGAACGACTCGATGATGCGCCGCGAGCGTGTGGGATCTTCGGCGGAGGAGGCGGAGAGCAGGAGGTAGTCCTGTGCCAGCGCGACGTCTTCGACGGCGCGGCTGAGTACCGAGTAGAACGGGTCGGCCACGTCTTCGAGTACCAGCCCGATCGTGGCGGTCGTGCCCTGGCGCAGCTGGCGCGCGAACTCGTTGCGGCGGAACCCGAGCTGGTCGATGGCAGTGCGCACCGCCTCGAGGGTCTCGGCACTCACGTAGCCGACGCCGTTCACGACCCGCGACACCGTCTTCGGACTCACGCCCGATGCAGCGGCGACGTCGCTCATGGTCGCGCGGGCGCGCTGCGGGGACGTCATATCGACAGGATAGCGGTCGGAGGGGTCCGTGAGACATCGATGTCAGGTAATTCCGGCGATATCGAGGCCCGCTACGGCGAGAACTGAATCAAAGCCCACGAAGTTCGGGGATCCACTGGCGACGGATGTAGGACAACGTTGACACACCGGGTGAACTCTCGCTAGGTTTGCGCAGGGATGCCTCCCGTGCATCCCTATCCCAGCCGTTTCAGTGTCGAGAGGCCCCGCATGCCGGAGCGCAATACCCGCAGCATCACCGCCGCGATCAGTACCACCGTCACCACCAGCCGTCGCCCGATTCCGGCATTCCTCCGCCGCATCAGCGCGCCGCTGCTCGCCGGGGCGCTCGTCGCCGCGGCCATCCCGCTGTCGATCGGGTCGCCTGCGGTCGCGGCGACCAGCACCGCCCTCGCGGGCGAGCACGATTGGTCGACCTCATTCGAGCCCGGCGAGGCGGTCGCGCCGTTTGCGAACCGCGTCGAACTCGATGTGGCGGACAACGGGGAAGATGGCGACCCGCTGCAGCAGAACGTCCACGGCGTCAGTGGTGGCAGCCTGTTGTCCAGCGTGGCGCAGGTCACGGCGAGCGGCGAGAACGCACCCGGCGAGGCGGCGGTGTGGGCCGCCGACAGCAATCCCAACACCAAGTGGCTGGTGTTCTCGGCCACCGGGTGGCTCCAGTACCGGCTCTCCTCCGCAGCGAGCGCCGTCACGTACACGCTGACCTCGGCAGACGACGCTCCCGAACGCGACCCGAAGAACTGGGTGCTCAAGGGCTCGAACGACGGAACGACCTGGACGAGCCTCGATACCCAGACGAACCAGACGTGGTCGGCCGCCGAGCGCAAGGTCAAGAAGACCTACACGGTCGCGACCCCCGCGGCCTACAGCTACTACCGGCTCGACGGCATCGCGAACCACTCGGGCGGCCTCATCCAGCTCGCCGACTGGGACCTCATCGCGAGCGTCGACCCGAACGCGCCCGAGGCGCCCATCACGACCACGATCGGCACCGGTCCGACCTCTGGCTACAACATGAAGGCACGCGTGGGCTGGACCGGCATGCACTCGCTCCGGTTCGGCGGCGAGCACAGCGGCGACGGCGCGGCATCCGTCACCAATCGCCTCTTCGACGTCGAGATCCCTGTCGGTCAGCGCACTCGCCTGTCGTACATGATCTTCCCCGATCTCACAGCGAACGACCTGCAGTACCCCTCGACCTACTCAGCCGTGAATCTGCGCTTCAGCGACGGCACCGAGCTGAGTGACCTCGCCCCGACCGACGTCTACGGCATCGACGCGACGGCGCACGGCCAGGGCAGCGGCAAGGTGCTCTACCCGAACCAGTGGAACCAGGTGGAGATCGACCTCGGCACCGTCGCCGCCGGCAAGACGATCACCGCCGTGCAGTTCTCTTACGACAACCCGGGCGGAGCGGATGCCACCGCCTTCGGCGGCTACGTCGACGACATCGCGATCGAGGCGGAGCCCGCCACGGTCGACGACTCGAGCCTGACGCACTTCGTCGACACGCGACGCGGCACCAATTCCTCGAGCGCCTTCTCGCGCGGCTCGAACGAGGCGATCACGTCTCTGCCGAACGGATTCAACTTCCTCGTTCCCGTCACGAACGCCAGCGCCACGTCGCGCGAGTACTCATGGCAGCAGGACAACACCGAGGCCAACCGCACGCGCTTCGAGGGCCTCGGCATCTCGCACGAGCCGAGCCCGTGGATGAGCGACCGCAACCTGTTCTCGGTCATGCCCGTCGCCGGCGCCGCCGCTCCGAGCGGCAACTGGCACACGCGAGCGGCGACGTTCGGCCACGACAACGAGACGGCGCAACCCGACTACTACGGGGTCGACCTCGACAACGGCGTCACTGCCGAGATGACGCCGACCGACCACGCCGCCCTCATGAAGTTCACCTTCACGGGCTCCGCCAACAGCGTCGTGCTCGACGCGCCGAACAACGACGGCAGCTTCACCATCGCCGCCGACGGCACCGTCACCGGCTGGGTCGAGAACGGCGCGGCGGGGAACACCGGCCGCACACGCATGTTCGTGTCCGGGAGCTTCGATGCGACGCCCACGGCCACTGGCACCGCCTCCGGCGGTCGCGCGCTCACGAAGTTCGCGACCTTCGACACCTCCGGAGACACGACGGTGGAGCTCCGGTTCGCGACCTCGCTCTTGAGCCTCGACCAGGCCGCGAAGAATCTCGCGCTCGAGGTGGGCGGCGACAGCTTCGACGAGATCCGCGAGTCGGCACGCACCGCCTGGAACGACCGCCTCGGCGTCATCGAGGTCGAAGGGGCATCCGAGACCGAGCTGCGCACCCTCTACAGCAACCTGTACCGCCTGAACCTCTACCCCAACTCGCAGTTCGAGAACACGGGCACCGCAGAGGCCCCGGTCTACAAGTACGCGAGCCCCGTCTCGGCGCAAGTCGGCGCGAGCACCGCGACCACGACCGGCGCGAAGATCGTCGACGGCAAGATGTACGTCAACAACGGCTTCTGGGACACGTACCGCACGACCTGGCCCGCCTACGCGATGCTCTACCCCGAGCTCGCCGGCGAACTGGTCGACGGCTTCACGGAGCAGTACCGTGACGGCGGCTGGATCGCCCGCTGGTCTTCGCCCGGCTACGCGAACATCATGACGGGCACGAGCTCGGATGTCGCCTTCGCCGACGCCTACCTGCGCGGCGTCGAGCTGCCCGATGCCCTCGCCACCTACGACGCCGCGATCAAGAACGCCAACACGCCGTCGGCGAACGAGAACGTCGGCCGCAAGAGCCTCGCGACCTCGACCTTCCTCGGCTACACGCCGGCCTCGCAGGGCGAGAGCGTCTCATGGGCCACGGAGGGCTACATCAACGACTACGGCATCGGGAACATGGCCGCGGCCCTCGCGGATGACCCGAACACGCCGGCCGATCGCGTCGCGCAGTTGCGTGAGGAGAGCGAGTACTACCTCGACCGCGCCACGGCGTACGTGAACCTGTTCGACCCGGCGATCGAGTTCTTCCAGGCACGCAACGCCGATGGCACCTTCGCCACCCCGGCTGCGCAGTACAACCCCAAGGCCTGGTGGGGCCCGTACACCGAGACGAACGGCTGGAACTTCGCGTTCCACGCCCCGCAGGACCCGCAGGGTCTCGCCAACCTCTACGGCGGCGACCAGGGCATGGAAGACAAGCTCGACGAGTTCTTCGCGACCCCCGAGACCTCACTCGGCTCGATCCACGAGGAGGTCGAGGCTCGCGACGGCCGATTCGGGCAGTGGGGCGTGAGCAACCAGGTCAGCCACCACATCCCGTTCATGTACAACGAAGTGGGAGCACCGGCCAAGGCGCAGGCCATCGTGCGCGAGGCGC
Source organism: Agromyces subbeticus DSM 16689 (assembly GCF_000421565.1). Taxonomy (GTDB): domain Bacteria; phylum Actinomycetota; class Actinomycetes; order Actinomycetales; family Microbacteriaceae; genus Agromyces; species Agromyces subbeticus. The sequence continues at coordinate 371,672 of NZ_ATXG01000001.1, forward strand.
TGCAGCGCTCGTACGCGGGCGGCAACATCGGCCAGGGCTACGCTGGCGACGAAGACAACGGCGAGATGAGCGCGTGGTACATCTTCAACGCGCTCGGCTTCTACCCGATGCAGGTGGGCTCCACGGAGCTCGTGCTGGGCTCGCCCCTGTTCACCAAGGCGACCGTGAAGCTGGCCGACGGAAAGTCGCTCGTCATCAACGCCCCTGAGAACAGCACCGAGAACGTCTACGTGCAGTCGCTGCGCGTGAACGGCGAGGAGCACACGTCCACGTCGATCGATTCGCGCGTCCTCACCGACGGCGCGACCCTCGACTTCACGATGGGATCCGAGCCGAGCGCCTGGGGCACGGGTGAGGGCGACGGGCTGCCGTCGCTCACCACCGGCGCCGAGGTGGCCAACCCGTTGGTCGACGCCACCGATCCGTCGCTCGCCACGGTCACGAGCGCGGGCGGGGAGAGCGTCTCGGCACTCGTCGACAACACCTCGCGCACGCAGGTGACCTTCGCCGACGCTACGCCTGCCGTGACCGTCGCCTACAAAGGTGCCAAGCAGAAGCCCACCTTCTACACGATCACGTCGGGGGCGACGGCGGATGCCGACCCGTCGGCGTGGACGCTCGAGGGGAGCAACGACGGCATGACGTGGACCGAGGTCGACTCGCGCACGGATCGCGAGTTCGCGAACCGCTCCGAGACCGTGCCGTTCAAAATCGCGAACCCTGCCGCCTTCCAGCAGTTCCGACTGACGGTGACGGCCGGCGACGGCTCGATCTCGCTCTCGGAGATCGAACTGCTCACCGACGGCAGCGGCGCCGAGGCGAACACGCTCACGTTCAGCCCCAGCGCCGGTCTCGGGGCCACCTCGGGTGTCGCGAGTGAGTTCGATCTCGGCATCCTGTCGGGCGGCGTGGCCGAGGGCTACGCGGCGACCGTCGACTGGGGTGACGGCACCGCCGTCGACGCGGCGACCATCGAGGCGGCGAAGCTCGGCAACCACCCGGTCTCCGCCGGTCACACGTACGCCGAGCCCGGTGTCTACCGGGCCACGGTCACGGCGACCGACGGCGTCTCGAGCTTCGCGGCATCCGTTCCGATCACCGTGGACTACCTCGAACCGGGCTCGCTGCGCGCGGCCTTCGACAGTGTCTGCATCGGCGACGACGGCGTGGGTGCCGATTGCGATGCGAAGGGCTTCTCGTTCCCGCGCAAGGGTCTCGCCGACGGCGGTCTCACCGCCGGCGTCGAGCACGACGTGCCGGGAACCGACCTGACCTTCACGATGCCGGTCGTTCCGGCCGGCGCTCCCGACAACGCGACGGGCGCAGGCCAGACCATCGCGGTCGACCTCGGCGAGGGTGCCACGAAGCTCTCCTTCATCGGAGCGGCGACGGAGCGCAACCAGGACACGACGGCCACGGTGAACTTCACCGAGGGCGACCCGGTCACCATCCCGCTGCAGTTCTCCGACTGGACGAAGGGCGGCAACGCGAACGCGACGGCACCCTACGGCAACCTCGAGGTCGTGAAGTCGGCGTACCGACTGGCCGGCGGATCGGTGCAGAACACCGCGTCGTACTTCTTCTCCACGGTTCCCTACGAGATCCCCACGGGTCGCACGGTCGCGAGCATCACGATGCCCGTGCAGCCGGGCGCGCCCGGGGTCGAGGGGCGGGTGCACGTGTTCGCGATCGCGTCGAACGGCACGCAGCCCGACCTCGGCTTCGAGGCGACCGCCGGCGAGGACATCACCGGCACCGCGGGCGAGCCCCTGGAGGCCACGCTCGCGGCAATCACCCAGGCGGATGCCGCCGCTGACGCGCCCATCGTGCGCGTGCAGTGGGGCGACGGCACCGTGACGGAGAACGCCGACGTAGCGGCATCCGACGATGGCCTCACTGCCACCGGGGGCCACACCTACGCGGCGGCGGGCAATTACACGGTCTCGGTGACCGTCGCGACGGGCGCACGCACGACGCACCTGACGCTCACCGCGGAGATCGAGGCGGCTCCGGTCTACGAGACCACGCTGACGGCCGACCCGGCCGACGACGTGCTCGCGGGTACTGAGATCGCCGTGACGGGTGACGGCTTCAAGGCCGGCGAATCCGTGACGGTCGTGCTGCAGACGCCGACGCCGGTGGAGTCGACGGTCGACGCCGATTCCGACGGTCACGTCGCCACCACGGTGACGGTGCCGGCGGATGCCGCTCCGGGCCTCTACGCGATCGTCGCCACCGGCGCCGAGTCGGCGATGCCGGCGACGGCGACGGTGAACGTGGTTCCGGATGAAACGGACCCGGTCTACACGCCGCAGTTGCACTCCGACTCCACCTCGGGTCGCCCCGGCGACCTGGTGACGGTCACCGGTGAGGGCTTCGCGCCGGGCGAGAAGATCACCGTCGAGGTGCACTCCGACCCCGTGGTGGTCGGCACGGCCACGGCCACGGCCAGGGGCGCATTCAGCCTCACGTTCACCCTGCCGGACGTTCCCGTCGGCGCACACCGAGTGGTCGTGACGGGGGAGACCTCAGCGGTTCCCGTGTCGTTTGCCTTCGAGGTGCTCCCCGCACAGGTGCCGGGTGACGGCAGCAGCGGAACGGGTGGCCCGACCGATCCCTCGGTCGCGGCCCTGAGCAACACCGGTGTGGACGGAACGTTGCTGGCCATCGTCGGTGGTGCCGCGGCACTCCTCGTGCTCATCGGTGCGGCGCTCGTGTTCCTGCGTCGCCGCGCCGTGAAGGGCGCCGCAACCGGGGCGTAGGCGGGCTGCGGGGCGCGGTGTTCACGCCCGCGCCCCGCGTGCCGGAGCCGGCGTCGACCCCACGGGTCGGCGCCGGCTCATCGTCATGCGCTCAGCGCTGCTCGAAGGGCGCCGTCACGTGGCTCGCAAGGAGGTCGGGGTCGACCGTCGCGGTCGACGGTGAGCTGCACGAGATAACCCTGCACAGTGGTCGGGATGGTATCGGCGAGGGCATGCCGGTCACCGAGGGAGTCCTGGCTGGATCAAGGGCGCGCGCGCGAGACGAGCGACGCGAGCACACTTGCATCCGTGACCTGGGCGAGGGTCTCGGCACCGTCGAGCGGGTCTGCATCGGCGATCTGGATGTCGGCGTCGGGGAGGAGAGCGTGGAGTGCGGACGTGAAGTCGGCCACGATGTGCGCGCTTCGGAACACCCCACCCGCCGCCCTGATCTTGGGGTGCGGGGCGACGTGCTCGCCGACGCGGCGAAGTCCGGTGAACGCCGCGAGTGCCAGTTCACCCGCGCCGCGAGCGAGGATCGTTCGGGCGACCACATCGTGATCGGCCAACCCCGAGACCTGCCGCGCATATGCGGCGATGCGTTCCACGCGGCTCGGGTCGGCCTGCAATTCGATGTACGCGGCTTCGGGGTCAAGGAAGTCGGACTTGAGGACCTCGAGGAGGTCGGTCTGCGGGCCGCGACCGTCGTGGGCGCGCATCGCGGCATCCAATGCCTCCCGTCCGATCCAGTACCCGCTGCCGGCATCGCCCATCAGGTTGCCCCATCCGTCGATGCGTGCGACCTCGGTTGCGCCGACCGCGAAGGCGACCGACCCGGTGCCTGACGCGATGACGACGCCGCGGTCGTCACCCAACGCCCCGAGGAACGCGGTGACGGAGTCATGTGCGAGCGTGATCGACTTCACGCCGAGCTCCAGTGCGCCGGACTGGAGGAGCGGGTTCGCATCCGATTCGTGCCGGGTCAAGCCCGATACCCCGACACCGACCATCGTCGGTCGGCAGCCGCGCTCGAACGCATCGCGGATCACGTCGGCGAGCTGCGGCCGCAGCGGGAGATCAGTACGGATGCCGGGACGTGCCCACTCGTGCAGATCAGCGTCGCGGTACCGGACCTTGATCCCCGACTGGCCGGCATCAACCGCCAGGACCGCGTTTCCCCCACTGCCGCCGTCTCTGGGCGCCACCACCTCGGACCCCATGACCATTCCTCCCGCTCGTGCATCCGAGCGCGCACCCGCGACCGCCGACATCCGATCTCCCCGACAGGGAGTCCGGGTCATGCTAAGCGCCCGCCGATGTCCCAGTCAATTCGCATGTCAACGATGGACTTCGTTTCTGCTGGTGGGTTCCGATCGTGCGCGGTTCTGTGAAAAGCTGTGGAGAGCACGCGATGCCACGAGTGCCGCCGGCGTCGTCGCCGGCTGATCGTTGACATGGAGATTCCGATCCAACCCAGGGCGACCCTTCACGACGTGGCGAGACTTGCGGGAGTCAGTGCCAAGACAGTTTCGCGCGTCTACAGCGGCTCCTCGAGGGTGCTCCCCGAGACCCGCGAGCGCATTCTCGACGCGGCGAAACGACTGCGCTTCCGACCGAACACCCTGGCGCGCAATCTCCGGCAGGGTGGGAAGACCGCGACGGTCGCGTTCGTGATGGGCGACATTCGCAATCCGTTCTACTTCCAGGTCGCCGCCGGCATCGAGCAGGAGCTCTCGAAGAGCGGATTCACGATGTTGCTCGCGAGCACGGGCGACGCGCCCGAGAGCGAGCCGGTCGTGGTGGATGCGCTCCTGAACCAACTGGTGCGCGCTCTCGTGCTGATCCCGATCGCCGCTGACCAGTCCTACCTCGAGGGTGAGCGCCACCTGGGCACTCCGATCATCACGGTCGACCGCCCGGCCAACGACCTCATTGCAGACACTGTCGTACTCGCGAATCGAAGCGGCATGGCGGAGGCCGTGCGCTCTCTGACCGCGCTCGGTCATCGCAAGATCGGTTTCGTCAGCAACCCATCCGAGATGTACACGCTCTCCGAGCGACTGGCCGGCTATCGACAGGCGCTCATGGAGGCGGGCGTCTCCGACTCGACGCCATGGGAGCGACTGGGCAATGACCCGTCCATCTCGCCGGAGTCGCAGGTGCGTTCGTTGCTGGACTCGATCGATCCGCCCACCGCGATCGTCACGGGCAACAACCGTGCGACGACGGGGGCGATGCGCGAGCTGCGAACGAGAAGCGAGCCGGTCGCCCTCATCGGATTCGACGACTTCGAGCTCGCCGAGATGTTGGGGATCTCGGTCGTGGCGCACGACCCCGTCGAACTCGGCCGCGCGGCCGGCCGTCTCGCGCTCGAACGCATCGAGAACCACGACGGACCCACCAAGCTCGTCGAGATTCCGACCTGGCTGGTGAAGCGCGGATCCGGTGAGATCGCCGCGCCGGTCGGCTCCGTGGACTGAGGCGGCTCGAGCACGCCGCCGGTCGTCTTGGCGATCGGTTCATGACCCACGTTGACATTTCCCGTCAGCCTGTGCGAACCTGCCATGACAACGCTGACATGCACCTTCCCGAAAGTAGACGATGAAGTTGAACACCGAGCAGCACGCGCTCCTCGAGATGCGTTCCATCACGAAGGAGTTCCCCGGCGTCAAGGCGCTGTCGGATGTGTCGATCACGGTGCATCCCGCAGAGATCCATGCGATCTGCGGTGAGAACGGCGCCGGCAAGTCGACGCTCATGAAGGTGCTCTCGGGCGTTTACCCGGCGGGCACGTTCACGGGTGAGATCCGGTTCCGCGGCGAGCTCGTCGAGTTCAGAGACATCCGCGCCTCGGAGCACGCCGGAATCGCCATCATCCACCAGGAATTGGCGCTCATCCCCGAGCTGTCGGTCACCGAGAACATCTTCCTCGGCAACGAGATCAACCACGGCGGCCGCATCGACTGGGTCGCCCAGAAGGCTCGCGCGCTCGACCTGTTGGCGCGAGTCGGCCTCGACGAAGACCCCGACACGCAGATCAAGCACCTCGGCGTCGGCAAGCAGCAGCTCGTCGAGATCGCGAAGGCACTGGCCAAAGACGTGAAGCTGCTGATCCTCGACGAGCCGACCGCCGCGCTCAACGAAGACGACTCGCAGCACCTGCTCGACCTGATTCGAGGTCTCAAGGGCAAGGGCATCGCGTCGATCATGATCTCCCACAAGCTCAACGAGATCGAGGCCGTCGCCGACCGGATCACGATCATCCGCGACGGACATGCGATCGAGACGCTCGACGTGCACGCGGGCGGCGTCGATGAGGACCGCATCATCCGCGGCATGGTCGGCCGCTCGCTCGAGAGCCGGTTCCCTCCGCGCACGCCGAGCATCGGCGATGTGTTCTTCGAGGTGAAGGACTGGACGATCCAGCACCCGCAGGTGCCTGAGCGACTCGTGGCCAAAGGCTCCAGTCTCAACGTGCGTCGTGGCGAGATCGTGGGTATCGCCGGTCTCATGGGCGCCGGCAGAACCGAGTTGGCGATGAGCATCTTCGGCCGCTCCTACGGCAACTACCTGTCCGGCACCATCATGAAGGACGGGAAGGAGATCGTCCTGAAGGACGTCGAGTCCGCCATCGAACACGGGCTCGCCTACGTGAGCGAGGACCGCAAGCAACTCGGCCTCAACCTGCTCGACACGATCAAGCGCTCCGTCGTCGCGGCGAAGCTCACGAAGATCGCGAAGGCGGGGGTCATCGACGACTCGCAGGAATTCGGCATCGCCGAGGACTACCGCAAGCTGCTGCGGATCAAGACGCCGAGCGTCGAAGCCGGCGTCTCGAAGCTCTCTGGCGGAAACCAGCAGAAAGTCGTGCTGGCGAAGTGGATGTTCACCGACCCCGACCTGCTCATCCTCGACGAGCCGACGCGCGGCATCGACGTGGGTGCGAAGTACGAGATCTACACGATCATCCGGGCACTTGCAGCACAGGGCAAGGGCGTCATCCTCATCTCGAGCGAACTGCCCGAGCTGCTCGGCATGGCCGACCGCATCTACACGGTGTTCGAGGGCCAGATCACCGACAACATCCCGGCAACCGAAGCGAACCCCGAGGCGCTCATGCGCAGCATGACCTCGGCGAAGAAGAAGGCGAACGCATGAGCACGACGGCGAACGATCCGGCCGCACCGAAGAAGGGCGGTCTCTCCGACCTCCGCAAGGTCTTCGGAGGCGGGCAGTCCAGCCTGCGCCAATTCGGCATCCTCGGCAGCCTGATCGTCATCATCCTGATCTTCCAGATCTGGACCGGCGGACTGACCCTGTCGCCGACGAACCTCATCAACGTCGTCAACCAGTACTCCTACATCCTGATCCTCGCGATCGGCATGGTGATGGTCATCATCATGGGCCACATCGACCTCTCGGTCGGATCGGTGGCGGCGTTCACCGGCATCATCGTCGCGAAGTCGATGGCCGAATGGAACCTGCCCTGGCCGTGGGCGATCGTGCTCGGCATCGCCGTGGGTGCCGCGATCGGCGCCTGGCAGGGGTTCTGGGTCGCGTACATCGGGGTTCCGGCGTTCATCGTGACCTTGGCCGGCATGCTCATCTTCCGCGGCGGCAACCAGTTCATCGGCCAGTCGACGACCACGCCGGTGCCGCAGGAGTTCGGCATCATCGGTGCCGGCTACCTGCCCGAACTCGCGGTGCCGCTGAACTTCAACGTGCTGACGATGATCCTCGGTGTCGTCGGGGCCGGATGGATCGTCTGGAACGAGGTCCGCGCACGCCGGGTGCAGCAGAAGATGGGTTCCGAGCGGGCACCGATGTGGGTGAGCGTCGTGAAGGTCGTCGTGCTCGCCGGCGTCATCCTCTGGGCGGCCTGGCTGTTCGCGACCGGCCGCCCGGGCACGAGCTTCCCGATCTCGGGCATCATCCTCGTCGCCCTCGTCATCCTCTACTCGTTCATCACGAACAACACGATCTTCGGTCGCCACATCTACGCCGTCGGCGGCAACCGCATCGCCGCCACGCTCTCGGGCGTCAAGGATCGCCGAGTCGACTTCTTCGTCATGATGAACATGTCGGTGCTCGCTGCCATCGCCGGCATGATCTACGTCGCCCGGGCGACGGCATCGGGGCCACAAGACGGCAACGGTTGGGAGCTCGACGCGATCGCGGCGGTCTTCATCGGCGGCGCCGCGGTCTCCGGCGGTATCGGCACGGTGATCGGTTCCGTCATCGGCGGTCTCGTGATGGCGTTCCTCAACAACGGCCTGCAGCTCATCGGCGCCGACGCCGACGTCGTGCAGATCATCAAGGGCCTCGTGCTGCTCTTCGCGGTCGGAGTCGACGTCTGGAGCAAGAGCCAGGGACGCCCGTCGATCCTGGGCATCTGGGGCAACCGCCGCAAGGCGCGACTCCAGACCGAGGCGCCCGACGAGGCGCCGACGACGGTGCCCGGCACGCAGTCCAATCTGTCATCGCAACCTGAAGACGCGCGACGCCCCTGATCAGTCGCACAAGGTGTTCCACGGTCGTCCGACAACGGATCCCTCGCGTTCCATCCAAGAGAAGACAGTCAATTCCAATCAGAAAGTGAACGATCAATGAAGAAAATCACTCTTGCGGCCACCGCACTCGCTGCGGTCGCCGCACTCGCCCTCGCGGGCTGCTCTGGAGGCGACCGCGGCGGTGACGCGGGCGGCGCGAGCGACGCAGCCGGCTTCGCGGCCGACGCCACGATCGGCGTCGCACTGCCCGACAAGACGTCGGAGAACTGGGTGCTCGCCGGCGGCCTGTTCGAAGCGGGCCTCGAGGAGGCCGGCTTCAAGGGCGATGTGCAGTACGCACCCGCCTCGAACACCGTCGCCGAGCAGCAGAACCAGATCTCGGCCATGGTCACGAACGGCGCCAAGGTCATCGTCATCGGTGCGAAGGACGGCAAGCAGCTCGGCACGCAGTTGCAGCAGGCCGCCGACGCCGGCGTCAAGATCATCGCGTACGACCGCCTGATCGAGAACACCGAGAACGTCGACTACTACGTGGCCTTCGACAACTTCGAGGTCGGCAAGCTCCAGGGCCAGGCGCTGCTCGACGGTCTCGCCGAGCGCTCGGGCCACGAAGCGCCGTGGAACATCGAGCTGTTCTCGGGCTCGCCCGATGACGCCAACGCTGCCGTGTTCTTCAACGGTGCCATGGAGGTTCTTCAGCCGAAGATCGACGACGGCACGCTCGTCGTCGCCTCGGGCCAGACCGACATCGCCCAGACCGCGACCCAGGGCTGGGAAGCAGAGAACGCCCAGAGCCGCATGGACTCGATCCTGACCTCGACCTACTCGAGCGCCAACATCGACGGTGTGCTCTCGCCGAACGACACGCTCGCTCGCGCGATCATCACGTCGGCCAAGCAGGCCGGCAAGGACATCGCGGCGATCACGGTCACCGGTCAGGACTCCGAGGTGGAGTCGGTCAAGTCGATCATGGCGGGCGAGCAGTACTCGACCATCAACAAGGACACGACCCTGCTCGTGGAGCAGACGATCAAGATGATCCAGCAGCTCCAGAAGGGCGAAGAAGCTGAGGTCAACGACACGGAGCAGTACGACAACGGCGTGAAGGTCGTTCCCGCGTACCTGCTCGCGCCGGTCATCGTGACCAAGGAGAACGCGGCCGAGGCATACGCCAACAACCCGAACCTCCTCGAGATCGTCACCGCCGCGAAGTGAGATCTCTCGCACGCATGAGACGGGCGATCCGCTGAGCTGACGCTGAGTCGATCCCCTCGGGTATGCGCGCTCATCACGAGCGACAGAAGGGCGCCGTCCGCATCCGCGGACGGCGCCCTTCTCGTGTCTCAGGACGAACCGGGTTGACGGCTCAGCTGGTCGCGAGCTTCGAGACCACGCTCGCGCGCGAGGCATCCTCACTGGCGAGCGTGCCGCCATTGGCGACGTGATCGGCGGTGATCTCCTCGAACAGGATGCGCACATCCTGCTGACGCGCGCCGAGCGCTTCGACGGCCGATCGCGTCACCTGTTCCGCGAACTGCCGACGCTGCTCGACGCTGCGTCCGGCCAGAAGTTCGACACGGATGTTGGGCATGGGTCCTCCTTGTTTCAGATGGCAGTACGCCGGCGACCGAACTGCCGACTCAGCTCTTCGCGAGCCGAGTGGAGCAATTCGATGACGGCACGTTCTTTCGCGTCGTCGAGACGAGCGATCGGAATCGAGCAGCTGATGGCGTCTTTCGACGGCGACTGAAACGGCAGGCAGACGGCGAAGCAGCGCATGCCGACCCCGGCTTCTTCGTCATCGACCGCGTAGCCCACGCGACGCACCTCGGCGAGGTGCTCGATGAGCGCCTCGCGAGAAGTGATGGTGTGCGAGGTCGAGCCGGGGAGCGTCGGCGGGAGCAGGGTCCGCACCGCGTCGTCGGAGAGCTCGGCGAGGGCCGCTTTGCCGAGCGCGGTGGCGTGCGCGGGCAGTCGCCGGCCGATCGCGGAGAACATCCGCAGTGGGTGCACTGATTCCCGCTTCGCGAGGTACACGACGTCGGGAAGCTCGAGCCTGGCGAGGTGGATGGTCTCGCCGGTGTCGACGGCGAGGCGGTCCATGATGTCGGACGTGCGGATCACCGTCGGATCTTGATCGACGTAGGACGAGCCGATCAGCAGTGCGCTCATGCCAAGGCTGTGGATCGAACGGGAGGCGTCGGTTTCAACCCAGCCGCGACGCTCGAGGGTGCGCAGGATGCTGTGCAGGCTGCTCTTCGGTATCCCGAGGCGAGTCGAGAGCTCGGCGAGGGTCGCTCCGCCTCCCGACAGGGACTCGAGCACATCGAGGGTGCGGTCTGCGGATTTCACCGGGGTGAAGTCCTGCTCATCGGCACGCATCAGTTCGGTCGTCTGCTTCGACATGTTGGGGGCCCTCCTTCGTCCAGCATATCGGATGACATTCTCATACTTGACTCATCGGCGAGCGTAGCCTACGGTCGGCGTACAAGCTACAGAACATCGTTCAAGGATGAGGATGAACCCGTGATCACAGATCGACCCGCTGTCGACGCCATTCGCGCCCGTGCCGCGAGCACGCAAGATCTGCGCGACGGATTCCTGATCGACGAACTGTTCGTCGAGGGTGAGGCCCGTGCGGTGCACACCGCGGAGGATCGGATGCTGGTCGCCGGCGTCGTGCCCGGTTCCGGCGAATTGACGTTGCCCGACATCGAGGCGCTCGGCGAGGGCGGTCTCGCCCGGCGGGAGTTCGGCGTCATCAACATCGGCGAGGCCGGCGAGGTCGTCGTCGATGGCCGGCGTTACGCGCTCGAGCACCGCGACGGGCTCTACATCGGCCGCGGGAGTGTATTCGCCTTCGCCGGCGAGGGCGCGCGGTTCTACGTCGTCTCGGCGCTCGCGCATGCAGACTTCCCGACCGTGCACACTCCCTTCGCGCAGAGCGAGCCGCTCATGCTCGGCGACACGGATGGCGCGGGTCGTCGTGGTCTCCACCGCTACGTGTGGGGCGGCGGCGACATCGACTCCTGCCAGCTGCAATTCGGCGTGACGGTGCTCGAGCCGGGCGCGGTGTGGAACACGTTCCCGCCGCACCTTCACGCACGCCGCACCGAGATCTACCTCTATTTCGAGCTCGGCGACGCCGCGGTCGTGCACCTCATGGGCGAGCCCGAGCACACGCGCCACCTCATCGTCCGCGACGAACAGGCCGTCATCGCCCCGAGGTGGTCGATCCACTCCGGCGCGGGCACCGGCCGATACGCCTTCGTCTGGGCGATGGCGGGCGACAACCGCGACTACGGCGACCTCGCGCCCGTGCCCCCGGCTGAGCTGCGATGAGCCTCGGCACTCTCTTCTCCCTCGAGGGGCGCTCCGCGCTCGTCACTGGCGGCGGCACGGGCATCGGCCGGGGCATCGCGCACGGGCTCGCTCGCGCCGGAGCATCCGTCATCGTCGTCGGCCGCTCCGCTGCGGTCGATCAGACCAGAGACGAGATCGAGACGGCCGGTGGTTCCGCCGTCGCGATCCGGGCCGATCTGAGCGACCGCGCCGCGCTCGCCGGTCTGACCCGCGATCGTGAGATCGACGTGCTCGTCAACTGCGCAGGCATGATCCGGCGGGGGCCGTTCCTCGACGTCTCCGACGACGACTGGCACGAAGTGATCGCGGTGAACCTCGACGCGCCCCGCCGTCTGAGCCGCCTCGTCGGCGCGGGGATGCTTGCGCGACGGCGCGGCAAGATCATCAACATCGCGAGCCTGCTGTCGTTCCAGGGCGGTCGCGAGGTCGCCGGATACACCGTCAGCAAGCATGCACTCGTGGGCCTCACCCGCGCGCTCGCCAATGAATGGGCCGGTGGCGGAGTGCAGGTGAACGCCATCGCCCCCGGCTACATCGCCACCGACAACACGGCGCCGCTCCGAGCCGACGCCGACCGCGACGCCGAAATCCTCTCCCGCATCCCGAGCGGCAGGTGGGGCACGCCAGACGACCTCGTCGGCGCCGCCGTCTTCCTCGCCTCACCGGCCTCCGACTACGTCACCGGGCACACCCTCGTCGTCGACGGCGGGTGGATGTCGCGCTGACCACAGCCCCCTCTCCACCAAACAACGAACAGGAGCACCGCACCATGAACAACACAGCTGTCCGCGGCACGCGAGCGATGACGCTCGCGCTCGCCGCAACGACCGCGTTCATCCTCGCCGGATGCGCGAGCACCGCCGGAGGCGGGGAAGCCGCACCGGAAGCGGGCTGCGCGCCCGAGGACATCCAACTCATCGGGCAGGTCCGCAACGAGACGAACCCGTACGAGAAGGCCTGGCTCGACGGCGGCGACGCGTTCGCCGAATCGGTCGATCTCGAGCAGACCCGCCTCACATACGACGGCGAATCGCCGAAGCAGCAGGAACAATTGCGCCAGGCGCTCAGCACCGGCAACCCCGAGTGCATGGTGCTGAACGTGCTGCCGAACGGCGACTCCGACACGACCCCCATCGTGAAGGAAGCGGATGCCGCCGGCGCCTACCTCGTGACGCAGTGGAACAAGCCCGCGGACCTGAACCCGTGGGACGGCTACGACACCTGGATCTCGCACATCACGTTCGACGGCGTGGACTCGGGTCGCCAGATCGCCGAGGCCATGTTCGAGCAGATGGGCGGCTCGGGCGGCATCATCGCGCTGCAGGGCATCCTCGACACGGCTGCCGCGAAGGATCGGTTCGCCGGCCTCCAGGAGGCCCTCGCCGAGAACCCAGACATCGAGCTGCTCGACGAGCAGACCGCCGACTTCGACCGCACGACCGGATTCGAGGTCACCAAGACCCTCATCACGAAGCACGGCGACGCGATCCGCGGCGTGTGGGCGGCCAACGACGACATGCCCCTCGGTGCGCTGCAGGCGCTCGAGGCCGCGGGTATGACAGATGTCGCCGTGGTCGGCATCGACGCGGTCCCCGAGGCGGTCCAGGCGGTCGCCGACGGCACCATGACCGCGACGGTCTCCGTCGATGGTCCCTGGCAGGGCGGTGTCGGCCTTGCAATGGGCTACTGCGCACTGACGGGCGAGCTCGACGTCGCCGGCCTCAGTGACGAGCAGCGTGCGTTCTTCGCGGAACAGACGCTGATCAACGCTGAGAACGCAGAGGAGAACCTGACTCCGAAGGCCAACGTCGAGGACTTCGAGTGCGGCAACCTGTTCGACCGCGTCACCGGGCCGGTGAGCTGACGTGGCGCCCGCCCGGCTCGGGCTGGCCCCGCCCGAGACCGGGCGGGCCGCCGGCTCGCCCCGTCCGTCGCGGCGTCCGGATCGCGCCACGATCCTGGCCGACTTCGGCCCGCTCGGCGCCCTCGTGCTGCTGTGCATCCTGTTCGCGTTCCTCAGCCCGCAGTTCGCGACGTGGGGGAACGTGCGCAACGTGCTCGACTCGGCGTCCGTACTCGCGGTCATCGCCGTCGGACTCACGTTCGTGCTCCTGCTCGGAGCGATCGACCTGTCGATCGAGGGCGTCATGGCCACGGCCGCACTGAGCGTCGCGCTCCTCGTGGCCAACAGTCGCAACGATCTCGACTTCGGCTTCATGGGCGTCCTCGCGGCGGTGGCGATCGGCGCCGGCTTCGGACTCGCGAGCGGACTGCTCTCGACCGGGCTGAAGATCCCGTCGTTCATGACGACCCTCGGCATGTCGGCCATCGGCATCGGCATCGCGACGGTGCTGTTCGGCGGCGTCCAGCCCGCGCTGCGGTCGCCCGAACTCGCCGAGTGGGCGTCCGGACAGTGGTTCGGGCTCACGCGCCTCACGTACGTCGCGGTCGCGGTCGTGCTCATCGGGCTCCTCGTCCAGCGGTACACGCGGCTCGGCCGGTACGCGCGGGCCATCGGCGGCGCCGAGGAACTGGCGCTGCTCTCGGGCATCCCCGTGCGCCGCTACAAGACCCTGGCGTTCACGTTCGCGGGCGCCACGTACGGGCTCGCCGGCGTCATGGTCACCACCCAGCTCGGGTCCGGCATCGTGCAGGCCGGCGTCGGTCAGAACTTCGCGGCCATCACGGCGGCCGTCGTCGGCGGCACGCTCCTGTCGGGCGGCCGCGGCGGCGTGCTCCACTCGATCGTGGGCGTGCTCATCGTGACGGTCCTGGTCAACGGGCTCGTGCTCATCGGCGTGAGCCCGTACGTGCAGGGTGCCGTGCAGGGCGTCATCGTCGTCGCGGCCGTCGTCATCACGGCGTGGCCGCTGCGGAAGAGATTGAGAGTGGTCAAGTGAACCCCGACATCGACACGACCGTCGATACCGCACAGCCTCAGGGCGCTCCGCCGGTGCTGGCGGTGCGCGACCTGCGCAAGCGGTTCGCCGAGACCACAGCCCTCGACGGGGTGACGTTCGAGGTGCGCCCCCACGAGGTGGTCGGGCTCATCGGCGAGAACGGCGCGGGCAAGTCGACACTGCTGAAGATGCTCGTCGGGCTCGCGCAGCCCGACTCCGGCACGATCGAGTTGCGCGGTGAACGCATCAAGATGCGCGGCATCGCGCAGGCCGGCGCCGCGGGCATCGGCATGGTCTTCCAGGAGCAGTCGCTCATCCCCAACCTGACCGTCGCCGAGAACATCCTCCTCGGTGCAGAGGGCCCGGCTGTCGTCGGCGGCCTCTACCGCTGGCGTGAACTGCGCCGACGTGCGCAGGTGCAGCTCGACAAGATCGGCTCGGAGATCTCGGTCGACGCCGTCACCGAGAGCCTGAGCTTCGCCGACCGGCAGCTCGTCGAGGTCGCGAAGGTACTGGCGACCGAGGAGCGCACGAATGCCGAGCCGGTCGTGCTCCTCGACGAGCCGACCTCGGTGCTCGACCGGGACGAGACCGAAGTGCTCTTCGCGCAGATCGAGCGGTTGCGCACGCGCGCGTCCGTCGTCTTCGTCTCACACCGTCTCGACGAGGTCCTGCGCGTCTCGGACCGCGTCTACGTGCTGCGGAACGGGCGGACCGTCGCCGAATGCGTGCCCGGCGACGTCGACGAGGCGACGCTGCGCAAGCTCATGATCGGCCGCGACCTCGCGGGCAGCCATTACGACGAGGAGCGACAGCTGCCGGCTCGCGAGGCCGTCAGGCTCGCGGTGCGCGGCCTCACCGTCAAGGGCGTGTGCGACAGTATCGACTTCGACCTCCACGAGGGCGAGGTGGTCGGCATCGCGGGCGTGCAGGGATCAGGCCGAGAGGAGCTCTGCCGGAGTCTCTTCGGCGCGCTCTCGAGTCGAAGCGAGTCGGTCACGATGCACGGGCGGCCGCTCAAGGTCCGCTCGCCCCGGGCCGCGATCGCCTCGGACATCGGCTACGTCCCCGCGGAGCGCCGCCGGGAGGGCATGGTCGGCTCGATGTCGGTCGCCGAGAACATCACGCTCCCGCACATCTCCGAGGTGTGCGCCGGCCCGCTGCTGCAACGCCGCAAGGAGCGAGCGCTCGCCGACGAGTGGATCGAGCGGTTGCGCATCCGCACGCCGTCGGCCTCGGCGCCGCTCGGCTCGCTCTCGGGAGGCAACCAGCAGAAGGCGGTGCTCGCCCGGTGGCTCGTCTCCGACTCGCTGCGCCTGCTGATCCTCGACCACCCGACGCGCGGCCTCGACGTCGGCGCCAAGACGGAGGTCTACCAACTCATCCGCGATCTCACGGCTGACGGCGTGTCGGTGCTCCTCATGGCCGACAGCCTCGAGGAACTCATCGCCATGAGCCATCGCGTGCTCGTCATGAAGGACGGACGTGTGACCGAGATCATCGATGCACCTGCGGGTGCGAAGCCCACGCCCCTCCGCGTGCTGGAAGGGATGGTCTGATGAGCGTCACTGACAAGACCGGCGCGTTCTCGCGCCTCGGCGACGCGCCCCGGCTCACGCAATCGGCACGGCGCCAGCTCCTGCTGACGGTCATGCCCATGGTCGTGCTCGCGGCGCTCGTCGCTGCGATCGCGATCGCGAACCCGAACTTCCTCCGCGCCTCGAGCGTCTGGACGGTGCTCGATTCGGCGGTGCCGCTGATGATCCTCGCGTCGGGGGCGATGCTCGTCATCCTGGTCGGCGGCATCGACCTCTCGGTCGCGTCGCTCGCATCGATGGCCTCGGTGCTCGTCGCCCTCTGGATTCCCGCGCTCGGGGGGTGGGCCGTCCCCGTGGTGATCATCGTCTGCGCGCTCGCCGGGCTGCTCCAGGGCGCCATCCACGTCGTCGCGCAGGTTCCGTCGTTCCTCGTGACGCTCGGCGGCCTCGCGGTCTGGTCGGGCGTCGCGCTCCTGGCCTCCGGCGCGTCGACGATCCCGGTCTCGGGTACCACGCTCGACTGGACGTTCACGCGGATCGGTGCCTGGAACGTCCCGAGCGCGGTACTCATCGCGGCGGCGCTCGTCACGGTGTTCGCCCTCGTGCTCGCCTTCACGCCGGTGCGACGCTGGCTCATCTCGATCGGCAGCAGCGAGCCGGCCGCCCTCATGGCCGGCGCGCCCGTCACGCAGACGAAGATCGCGGCCTTCGTCGTCTCGGCCGCCTGTGCGGGTTTCGCGGGCATCATGCTCGTCGGCCGCACCTACAGCGGGGCTCCGACCCTCGCGGATTCCCTCCTTCTGCCGGTGGTCGCCGCAATCGTCGTGGGTGGAACGGCGATCACCGGTGGGTTCGGGGGCATCGGACGCACCGTCGTCGGCGTGCTCATCATCACGGTGCTCAGGGTCGGCCTGTCGGTGGCCGGCGTCGACTCCTCGTACGAGCAGATCTTCTACGGTGTACTCGTGATCGCCGCCGTCGCCATGACCATCGACCGCTCGAAGCTCCCCTTCGTCAAGTGACGACAATCGAAAGGACCATCATGACCAACGCAGCCCTGCTCCCGAGCGTCGCCGCGTTCATCGGATCGCCGAGGCAGCTCCTCATCGACGGTGAACTGCAGGATGCCGCCGACGGCCGCACCTTCGCGACGATCGACCCCGCGACGGAGGATGCGATCACCCAGGTGGCGCAGGCCGGGGCCGAAGACGTGAACCGCGCCGTCGCCGCGGCGCGCCGAGCGTTCGAGCACGGTTCGGCATGGAGCCGGTTCACGCCCCGCCAGCGCGGACGCCTGCTGTGGAGGATCGCCGACCTCCTGGAGGAGAACGCCGACGAGTTCGCGCAGCTCGAGGCGCTCGACGGCGGCAAGCCGTTCGTCGGGGCGCGCGACGGCGACGTGGCCACGGCCGCCGAGCTATTCCGCTACTTCGCCGGCTGGGCGAACAAGATCGAGGGCACGACGATCCCGCTCTCGAGCGAGACCTCGCAGTTCCTCGCGTACACGGTGCGCGAGCCGATCGGCGTCGTCGCCGGCATCGTCCCGTGGAACTTCCCGCTGACGATGGCCGCCTTCAAGATCGTCCCCGCGATCACGGTCGGCAACACCGTCGTGCTGAAGCCAGCTGAGCAGACGCCGCTCAGCGCGCTGCGGCTCGGCGAACTGCTCCTCGAGGCGGGACTGCCCGCGGGCGTCGTCAACGTCCTCTCCGGCTTCGGCGACACCGGCGCGGCTCTCGTGGCGCACCGCGATGTCGACAAGGTCGCGTTCACCGGCTCCACCGAGGTGGGCAAGAAGATCGCCGCCGCGGCGAGCCAGAACCTGAAGAAGGTCTCCCTCGAACTCGGTGGCAAGGCGCCCAACATCGTCTTCGACGACGCCGACCTCGCCAAGGCGATCCCCGGCTCGGCGCACGCCGCGTTCTTCAACCAGGGCCAGTGCTGCGTGAACGGCTCGCGCCTCTACGTGCAGCGCGGCGTGTTCGACGAGGTCGTGGCCGGCATCGCGGAGATCGCCCGCGGCATCCGGGTCGGCAGCGCCTTCGACGAGCGCACCGACATGGGTCCGCTCATCTCCGACGAGCAGTTCGCGAAGGTCACCGGCTACCTCGAGGCGGGCGTCGCCGAGGGCGCGACGGTGGCCGAGGGCGGCGTCCGCGTCGGCGATCGCGGCTACTTCGTACGGCCGACGGTGTTCACCGGGGTCTCCGAGCGGATGTCGATCCAGCAGGACGAGATCTTCGGCCCGGTCGTCACCGCGGTGCCGTTCGACACCGCAGAGGAAGCCATCGATCTGGCGAACAACACCCGCTACGGCCTGGCCGCCGGGGTCTGGTCGCGCGACATCGGCACCGCGCACCGCGTCGGCGGCCGGCTGCGCGCCGGCACGGTGTGGCTCAACACCTGGCACGCCGACGATGTCACCCTGCCCCGCGGCGGCTACAAGGAGTCGGGCTGGGGACGCGAGCTGGGTTCGTTCGGCATCGAGGACTACACCGAGCTCAAGACGGTCATCGCCGAACTCTGATCTCCAGTCGAATGCAGTGGCCGCCCCGACGGGGCGGCCACTTCGTGTTTGGCAAAGCAATTGCGCAATAGCCTCTCACCTGACGCCGGCAATGGCCTCGGGCGTGGGTTACGTTGGCGCGAAATCCGCTATTGACACCTCATTGTGAAACCTGTTTACTAAACTCACTCGTGAACCAGGTTCAACCGGTTCTCGCGCTCGGAGTCTCGAGCTCGAGCCCGACGTGTCCATGAGCCGCACCCGCACCATCGTCCTGCACCTCACTCGCGGCACCGACGCCGCGCATCACAAGGAGAGACCATGCGCACCACACGATTCGCGACGGCCGGTGCCCTGAGCATCGCCGCCGTCTTCGCGCTCGCCTCATGCTCGGGTTCCGGCGCAGCCGCCGGTCCCGACGGCGGGCCCCTCGTCGTTCCCACCACGAAGGCCGAGGGCGAGAGCCTGACGGTCTGGGTGATGGAGGGCGACTACCAAGACGCGACGCTCGAGGCGATCAACGACGCCTTCACCGAGCAGACCGGCGCCGAGGTCGACCTGCAGATCCAGCAGTGGGACGGCATCACCACGAAGATCAGCACGGCGCTGTCGACCTCGACACCGCCCGACGTCATCGACATCGGCAACACCCAGGTGTCGGGGTACGCCGCGAACGGCGGGCTGCTCGACCTCACGGCGTACGAAGACGACCTGATGCAGGGCGCGACGTGGCTCACCGGCCTTGAGGAGCCGGCCCGCATCGACGGCTTGCTCTATGCGGTTCCCGGGTTCGCAGGTACACGCGCAGTCATCTACAACACGGCGATGTGGGCCGAGGCCGGCGTCACCGAGATTCCGACGACGTACGAGGAGCTCACCGCGGCGCTCGATGCCGTCGCTGCCCAGCACACCGAGGCGGACTTCTCGCCGTTCTACTTCCCGGGCCAGTACTGGCAGTCGAGCATGCAGTTCGTCTGGGATGCCGGCGGCGAGATCGCCGTCGACTCCGACGGCACCTGGACCGGCGGGTTCTCGACGCCGGAGGCGCAGCAGGGTCTCGAGGAGTTCGTCGAGTTCCAGAACACCTACTCGACGGGGGCGTCGGCGACGCTCGACAACATCACCCCCGACCAGAACCAGCTCTTCGCCGATGGCAAGACCTCGGCCCTGCTGAACACGGGAGGCGGCATCGCCGGCATCAAGAAAGCGAACCCGGCGATCACCGACGACATGCTCGGCACGTTCCCCTTCCCCGGTCGTTCGGGTGAGCAGCAGCCCGCCATGCTCGGCGGATCCGTGTGGGGCATCGCCGCGAAGTCGCAGCACAGCGACCTCGCGCTGCAGTGGGCGAAGATCGCCGGGAGCCCCAAGATGCAGGAAGAGTACGTCTTCGGCGTCGACGGGTGGATCCCGAACAGCGTCGAGGCCGTCGAGGCGGCACAGGAGAGCGGGCTCACCGAGCAGCAGGCCGGCTTCTTCGCGGCAGCGCTCGTCTCGAAGGCGACGCCGGCCGCTGCCGACTGGCCGACCATCGAAGGCGACAAGAGCATCGCAGAGTTCTTCGGCTCGATCGCCTCGGGAGCCAAGTCGCCGGCGGATGCGGCGAAGGCCTTCGACGCGCACCTCGAAGACGTGCTGAACGGCTGAGCGGCGAACAGATGAGCACGAGCAGATTCCCGCGAGCGACGGTATGACCGTCATGGCCGATCCGGTCGTTCGCGAAGAGCACGCCGCCGCGGTGGGGGATTCACCGCGGCGGCGGCCGCCGCGGCGCGGTCGACGTCAATGGGCACCGCTGTGGCTGCTCACCCCCGCCGGCCTCGTGATGGGCGTGGTGACGGTCGTGCCGATCGTGCTGCTGGTGCTCATCTCGGTCACCGACTACGACCAGCGTTCGCTCTTCACCGGCGCGTTCGCGTTCGTCGGCTTCGAGCAGTACGCCGCCATCTTCACCGACTCCGACTTCTGGTGGTCGCTCGTGCGCACCATCGTGTTCACCGTCGCCATGGTGGTCGGCAGCGTCGCTGTCGGCATGGGCGTCGCCCAGCTGATGACCCGCCTCGGCACCGTGATGCGGTACGTCGTCACCGTCGTCTTGATCTGCGCATGGGCGATGCCGAACGTCGCCTCCTCGCTCGTGTGGAACTGGCTGTTCCAACCGGGCTACGGCGTCGTCAACTGGCTGCTGACCCAGCTGCGGGTCTTCGGCGACATGACGGATGTCGCGTGGTCGCAGCATCCGCTGCTCTCGGCCACGAGCATCTGGGCGCTCATCGTCTGGCAGGCGGTGCCGTTCATCGCCCTCACCCTCTACGCCGCGCAAGTGCAGGTGCCGCAGGAGTACTACGAGGCGGCGCGCCTCGACGGAGCGAGCGAGTGGACGGTCTATCGATCGATCACGCTCGTGTTCCTGCGCCCGACCCTGCTGCTCATCACCATCCTCTCGATCATCTGGGACTACAACGTGTTCAACCAGATCTGGCTCATCTCGCAGGGCGGCCCCGATGCCACGACGACGACGCTCGGAATCTTCACCTACAAGACGGCGTTCGTCGGGTTCGATCTCGGCGGCGGTGCGGCGATCTCGGTCGTGACCACGCTGATCCTGCTCGTGCTGACCGCGGTCTACATCCGCAACCTCGTGCGATCGGGGGAAGACCTGTGAGCACCGCATCACTTCCCTCGAGCGCCGCAGCGGCGGTCGACGAAACGATCGGGCTCGACGAGCGGATGCCCCGTCGTGCCACGCTTCCCCCAGGCCGCCGCCGACGCAAGCGCCGGTGGGTGAGCAACCTCATCGCGGTCGTGTTCAGCGTCGTGTGGATCTTCCCCGTGTACTGGATGGTCAACACCGCGTTCAAGCCGCGGGCCGAGATCATGACGCCGACGCCGATCTTCCTGCCGCAGCATCCGTCGATCGACAACTTCATCGTCGCGGTGACGCAGTCGAACTTCCTGACCGACCTGCGCAACAGCCTCATCGTCGTCGTCGCGACGGTCGTGCTCTCGATCGTGCTCGGCTTCTTCGCAGCGGCAGCGCTGTCGCGGTTCCGCTTCCGCGGGCGTCGCACGATCATGGTGTTCATCCTCGTCGTGCAGATGCTGCCGGGCACGGCGCTGCTCATCCCGACGTTCCTGATGTTCAACAGCCTCAACCTGCTCGGCACCTTCTTCGGCCTGGCCCTCGCCTACGTCGCGGCGGTGCTGCCGTTCTCGATCTGGGTGATGCGGGGCTTCTTCATCGCCATCCCGATGGAGATCGAGGAGGCGGCCAAGATGGACGGCGCGAACACCTGGGTGATCCTCACCCGTGTGCTCTTCCCGCTCGTCGGACCCGGCGTCATCGCGACGAGCATCTTCGCCTTCATCGCGGCGTGGAACGACTACCTCATCGCGTACACCTTCATGAAGGACCAGGCGATGTACACGCTGCCCGTGTGGCTCGCCTCGTTCACGACGCCCGCGGCCGGCACCGACTTCGGCGGCCAGATGGCCGGCTCGGTGCTGTTCTCGCTGCCGGTGATCATCTTCTTCCTCATCATCCAACGCAATCTCGTCGCCGGCATGTCCGCCGGCGCCGTGAAGGGTTGAACCGAATGCTCCTTCCCCGTGCTCGCCACCGCTTCACCGCGACGGGCGACTCGCCCCGGCACGATTACGAGTTGACGGTCTCGGCGGGCATCGCCGCAGACGCGGAGCTCATCCCGGTCGGCGAGTTGCTGCAGGCAGCGCTGCGCCCGGCGACCGGGTTGGCGCTGCCGGTTGGCCCAGCCGGCGACATCCGTCTCGCGATCGACGGGTCACTGTCCGCCGAGGCGTATCGGCTGCGGGTGACCCGCGACGGGGTCGAGATCGCGGGCGGATCGCCCGCCGGCGTCTTCTACGGATGCCAGAGCCTCGTGCAGCTGCTGCCGCCCGAGATCCACCGGCGTGCGCGAGTGGATGGGGTGCGCTGGACCGTGCCGGTTGCCGAGGTCGACGATGAGCCGCGGTTCGCGTGGCGTGGCACGATGCTCGACGTTGTGCGCCACTTCATGCCGAAGCACGACGTGATGCGCTTCATCGACCTGATGGCGATGCACAAGCTCAACGTCCTGCACTTCCACCTCACCGACGATCAGGGCTGGCGCGTCGAGATCCGCAAGTACCCGCGGCTCACCGAGGTGGGCGGCTGGCGGCATGAGAGCGCGATCGGTGCCGAACCGGATGCCCCGGGCGACGGCCGGCCGCACGGCGGCTTCTACACTCAGGCCGACCTGCGCGAGATCGTCGACTACGCCGCGGCTCGCTTCGTGACGGTCGTGCCCGAGATCGAGTCGCCGGGGCACGTGCAGGCCGCGCTCGCAGCGTATCCCGAGCTCGGAGTGGTCGACGGCCCCTTCGAGGTCTGGCCGAAGTGGGGCATCAACCCCAATGTGCTGAACGCCGAGGAATCCACGGTGCAGTTCTTCCTCGACGTCTTCGACGAGGTGATGGACATCTTTCCGAGCCCGTTCATCGGGGTCGGCGGCGACGAGTGCCCGCGGGAGCAATGGGCGGCGAGTCCACGGGTGCAGCAGCGCATCCGTGAGCTCGGGCTCGCGGATGATTCATCCGTGCAGAACTGGTTCATCGGCCGTCTCGGCGAGCGATTGCGCGAACGAGGCCGCCGCATCTTCGCGTGGGATGAAGTGCTCGAGGGCGAACTCGCCGACGACGCGCTCGTCTTGTCGTGGCGAGGCATGGCCGGTGCGGCGGTCGCAGCACGCCGCGGGTACGACGTGATCTCCTGCCCCGACGACGTCGTCTACCTCGACTACCGGCAATCGGATGGGCCTGACGAGCCGATCCCCGTGTCGATTCCGGTGACCGTGCGCGACGCGTATCGTTTCAACCCCGTGCCTGTTGAACTCGACGAAACCGAGGCGCGACATGTGCTCGGCGGCCAGGCGAACATCTGGACGGAGTACATGGATTCGCCGCGAACCGTCGACTTCTTCGCCTTCCCGCGCCTCTGCGCGATCGCGGAGGTGCTGTGGTCGGGTGCCGGCGGCGACGAGCACGACTTCATGATGCGACTCGACGAGCACTTGCGACGGCTCGATGCGATCGGCGTGGAGTACCGCCACGACGCCGGGCCGCGACCCTGGCAACGGCGACCTGGCATCCAGGGGCGGCCCGAGACACGGGCGCAGCGAGAGGCGCACATCGCGAGGCTGCTCGCCGGCCTGCCGGGCGCGTGAGCCTCGAACACGCCAAGATGGGAAGATCGGCGATCGCCGGGAGAGGGAGCAGGCGCGTGAGCGGCAACATCGGCAGCGGCGGGGCGAGCCTGCGCAGCATGAACTCCCGCGAGATTCTGGGGGCCTTGCATGCGGCCGATCACGCGCAGACGGTCGCGGAGCTCGCCGAAGCCGTCGGCCTGACTCGGCCCACCGTCGACGCCGTACTCGCCGAACTGCTCACGATGGGATGGGTCGAGGACTTCGCGCCCGAGCCGAGTCCGAACCGCGTGGGGCGTCGGGCACGCCGGTTCCGCTTCAACGCCGCCGCCGGACTGCTCATGGGCATCGACGTCGGCCCGCACACGGTGACCTGTCTCATCGCCGACCTCTCGGGTGCCGTCGTGCACTCCGAAGAGGAGAAGTACGACGACCACGGTGACGCCGAGACGGCGTGGAACACCATTCGCGCCGTCGTCGACCGCGCGCTCGAAGCGGTGCGCACCGAGCGACTCCTCGCGACCACGGTCGGGGTTCCCGCCGTCGTCGGGCCCGATGGCGTCATCGCCTACTCCGTCGTCGTGCCGGGCTGGTTGCGCTCCGGCATCCCGTCGCTCATCACCACCTCCTTCCCCTCAGACATCACCTACTTCGACAACGACGTGAAGCTCGCGACGCTCGCCGAGGCCGAATGGGGCCGACTCGCGGGCGTCGAGCACGCGATCTTCCTGCTCGCGGGCCGCCAGATCGGCGCCGGCATCGTCGTGAACGGGCAGCTCACGAGGGGAGCCAACGGCGCGGCGGGCGAGATCGGTGGATTGCAACACGTGGGCTGGGGGGCCGCGCCGATCGCGCTGCTCGACGCCTTCGAGCCGGCGCTCGACATCGAGCAGATCTTCACGCTCGCCGCTGAGGGCGACCCCGTGGCCTCCGGCGCGGTGGCCGTCTTCGCCCGTGACATCGCCGAAGGCGTCGCGGCGCTCGCGCTCACCATCGACCCCGAGGTCGTCGTCGTGGCGGGTGAAGCGGCACTCGCCGGCGACGCGTTCCTCGTGCCGCTCCGACGGGCGCTCTCGGTGCTGTGTCTCTCGACGCCGCGAATCGAAGTGACGTCGCTCGGCACCCGCGCGGTCGCGCTCGGTGCCGTGGCCCGGTCACTCAACCACGTTCGCGTCGCCGTTCTGGAACTGCCTCCTCCAGCGTAGGTACCGTCGCGGCGTCGGTTCGCGCTTCGATCGCCGCGATCACCGCCGACATGTCTTCGCGCCGGTAATCGAGGTCGAGGCACTCCGCGAAGAGTGCGCTCGCGAGGTCGAGCATCGGGGTGGCGATGTTGCGTTCGCGCGCGGATGCCGCGATCAGCCGGGTGCTCGCGAAACCGTCGGTGACGGCCGCCTGCATGGTCAGTCGTCCTTGCTCGCGGCTGCGTGTGCGGAGCGTCGCAGACTCGTCGCGATGCATACGCCCAAGCTGCTGCCCCTCATGCTCACCTACGAGTCGCAGGCAGTCACCGCGCTCGCAGTCCATTCAGTGCGAGATCGACGCAGCTCTCCAGGAACGTTTCGTCGAGGTCGTGCGGTGTGAGGAGCAGCCGGATGTATATCTGACCGTAAAGCAGTTCGGTGGCCCGATATGGGTCGACGCCGGGATCGATCTCTCCTCCGTCCTGTGCGCGTACGATTCGCGCGATCGCCCGTTCGCTGGATGGAACGATCAACCGTTCCCAGAGGCGGGCCGCGAGGTCGGTGTCGTGTTGCGCTTCTCCTATCAGCGCGGCGATGAGGGGCGCTGAATCACCCACGGCGTGGATCCACGTGTCCCGCACCATCGTGACCAGGTCTTCACGGATGTCCGCAGTCACTGTGGGCTCGTTGCGCATGAGGGGGCTGCTCTCGAGAAGTTGAGCGTATGCATCCAGCACGACTGCTCCCTTCGAGGGCCACCACCGATAGATCGTCCGTTTGCCTACTCCGGCGCGCGCAGCGATGCCCTCGATGGTGACCCTGGGCCAACCTTCGCTGTGTGCCAGTTCGAGTGCTGCGCGCAGGATCGCGTCGGTGGACTTCTGGCTTCGACGCGTCGAATTCGGGACCTGGCTCATCCGAACACTCTACGCGGGAGACGATACGGATCGTATTGACAGTTGAGCAGGGTGCGTCTATCTTGCTTGAAGGGAGCCGAACCGTATCGTCTCATTTCCGTGCAGGAGAGGAACTCAATTGCTGATTGTTCGTGTGATCGTCGTGGTCGCCGCATTTTCCATGCTGGTCACGGGGTCGTGGGCGCGCCTCTCACCCGATACTTTCGCCGAATGGGCGAAATGGCCTGATCACGTGCACTTCCTGCACGACGCAGGCGTATTTCAGATCGGAATCGGCGTGATGATGCTGCTAGCGCTCTGGTGCCGTGACGCCATCGTTGTCGTGCTCACCGGGTTCATCGTCACCAACACCTTTCATGCGCTCAATCACGCGCTCGACGCACATCTAGGGGGTCATACCTCAGACAGCTGGGTGCTCCTGGCGCTCTCCGCGATCGCGTCGCTCGGGCTCGTCTTGCGGGTGCGGGCGGTGCGCCAGAGCGTTCGTGAGCGGGACGTCACTGAACGGTTGGGAGCATGAAGGTGCTGGTGGCAGGAGCCACCGGAACGATCGGCGGAACGCTTGTCGCTCAGCTGCTGGCCTCGGGGCATGCCGTGTACGGGCTAACCCGGTCCAAACGCGGCGCACAGCGGCTCAATGCCGCGGGCGCGGATGCGGTTGTGGTGGATCTGTTGGATGCGGACAGGCTGCTCACTTCGCTGGACGGTCGTGCATTCGATGCGATCATTCATCAGGCGACGGCGATCACAGGCATGCCGACTTCGCACCGCAGCCTCTACGCCACTGATGCGCTGCGCGAGCAGGGAACCATCAACCTCATGCGCATTGCCGAGTCCACAGGGGCGACGCGCTTCATCACACAATCGTTCTTTCACGGTTACGGCTATCGGGACCACGGTAGCGAGCCGGTGGCAGAGGACGGCTCCTTCGGAGAACTGACCGGGCATCGAGGGATCGACCGGCACATGCGCGCGCTGCGCCTGAACGAGCAACTGGTTCTGCAGACACCGGGTATCGACGGGATCGCCCTTCGATACGGGATGTTCTACGGCCCGGAACCGATGACGATGCAGCTGGCGAGCTGGACCCGGCGCAGGCTGCTCCCCGTGTTCCGGCCATCGGGGGTCACGTCGCCGATCCATATCTCCGATGCCGCGTCGGCCGCGGTCGCCGCGCTCACGCGTGGACGCCCTGGCCAGGCGTACAACATCGCCGATGAGTGCCCCGTAGGTTTCGACGACTACGTTCGAGCGCTCGCTCACGTTTCAGGAGCTCCACAGCCGCTCACACTGCCCGCTTGGTCGTTGCGTGCCGTGCCGTATGTGCACACGCTCATGGTCGGGACCAGCATCCGGCTGTCCACCGTCAAGGCCCGGGATGAACTGAATTGGACGCCGATCTATCCATCGATTCACGAGGGGCTGGCATCGCTGTGAGCCAGCCTGCTGCCCTGCCGACTCGATGACTCGGCTGTCGGGTTGGTGGAATTCTGGAACGGCGCGGGGCCGCAGATGTCGTGTGACCGCTCGGTCTTTAGCTCAGAGATCGGGTGCTCTGTTTCACACAGATGTGCCCAGTGTTGCCGTTGACGGTGACCACGGACGGTGGCGTGAGGACTTCGGTCGCGCGTGGGACTGCGAGCACAGCGGGTATCCCGACTTCTCTGGCGACGATCGCGGCGTGGGAGAGCACTCCACCTGTTTCGGTCACCACTGCCGACGCGATCGTGAACAGCGGTGTCCATGCAGGGTCTGTGTGTCGGCATACCAATACGTCCCCGCGTTTGACCTTGGGGAAGTCGGCCGGTCCGCGGACCAGGCGGACAGGACCGGAGGCTACCCCTGGGCTGGCTGGTTCTCCACTGATGGTGACACTGCCGGCAGTCGTCGGGCCCGGTGCGGAGGAGCCAGGGACGAGCGCGGTGACGGGGCGGGCTTGAAGGACCCAAATCGTGCCGTCGTCGATGGCCCATTCGACGTCTCGGGGGCCGCCCAATGTGGTGGAGACCTCCTCGCCGAGGGCGCGCAAGCGGAGGATGTCGTGGTCCGTGAGGCAGAGTTCCGTCTGCTCTGCCGACGTTGTGTGTCGGGTGATGAGTTGCCCGTCGTGGCGGTCGGTACGCTCGGACTTGGATCCTGGTCGGCGCTCGATGCCGGAGTCTGTGATGCGCCAGGAATCCGGGGTGATGTGGCCGGCGACGAGTCGCTCTCCGATGCCCCACGTGGCTTCAACCACGGTGGTGGCGCCAGTGAACATGACCCCGGAAACGCTGGCATCCACGAACCGTTGAACGATCACGGCCATGCCGACAGCAGCCTGCGAGGCTTGACGAGCTTTGTATGCGACGGCGCGCTCCGTCCATAGCGAGGCCCAGCATTGGAGGATCGCCTGGCACACCTGCTCGGTTCCGCGCACGGCAAGGACACTGTCATGCTGTCCCGCGGCAGAGGCGTAGGCGCTGTCCTCCGCTATCGAGGATGAACGCACTGCCACGTAGTCAGTCGATGCCGCCTCCGTGACGGCCTTCAGCGCCCGAGAGACGTCATCGACCACGCCGTCCGGGAGGCGAGAGCGCAGGATTCGTGACCGAGCTTCTTCGGCGCGATCGATGGAAAGCTCGGCAAGGCCAAGGGCCGTGGCTGCGGCTTGGTAGGTGGTCGCTGGCACCACGAATCCGGTGGGAACATTGAAGCCAGCCCGCGCCAGCTCGGCCAAGGGGGAGGCTTTGCCGCCGACGGTCGCGTGTTCGGCGTCGACGAGATCCACGATGCTCACAGCGGTCTCCCGCCGGCGAAGCCTGTCCACCGCAGTTCGTCTGGTAGATGAGACATGTCGTTGACCATCACCACGCCCGGGGGTTCCCCGTCGGTGTGCTCGATCACTGTCAGCCCCGTGTTCGCGACACCGGCTAGCGACATCCATCGGGCGGGTGGGGCGCTGAGTGCTTCGCGAATCATCCAAGCAATGGGATACGCGTGGGTCACGACTACCTCGTGGGTTGGGCGCTGTGCCCGGGCGTTCGGCCTGCCGAACCGTGCCGCTAGGGCGTCTGCGGTCCGTCGACCCGAAGCGGCCTCGCTGCGGTCGTAGCCATCGAAGAACCCCACCCACGAGGGCGAGAGGTCTTCGGGGTCAGGAACGAACGGAACATGGTCGGCGACTTCGGCGACCTCGTCGACCAAAACGCGCGGCATCTCGGCTGCGACTATCTGAGCGCTCTCGACAGCCCGTGGCAGTGGGGAATGCCACACCACGTCGATAGGCAGCCGGGCGAGTCGTCGGCCTATCAATCGAGACTGTTCCCGTCCCTGGTCGGTCAGCTGGCCCCAGGTGTCAGCCGCCCCGTGGCGCACGAAATAGATTGTGCGAGCGGCCATCACCGTCCTCCTGGATGTAATTCCGCGGAACGGTCACGGCCGAGGCTGGACAGCAGGTCCTCATGGAGCTCCGCCCACACGACGTGGTAAGAGAGCCTGCCCACGCCAGCCACCCACTGATGGTCGCCCGCGCGCACCTTCTCCAAAGCCGCCGAGAACTGCCGCGGGTACCGAGCGAATCGGGGGAGGTGGGTACACAGTTCGACCATGAGGTCGCCGAGAGAGTCGGCGAGGTCCGTCAGCTCCCGCAATACCTCGATACTGCGGTCCGTCCGGTCGCCGGAAGTGTCAAGCTGCCAGTCGGTCACCGCCCGCACCAGACGAGGATTGACGCTGCTCTCGAACTCCTCAACCGTGGCTTGGAGGATCGGCTGCGCCCCGGCCGCGTCAAGTTCTTCCCGGAGCAGTTCGCCGTCTCGACTCTTGCCCGCTTCCGTGAGAATCCAGCCCCCGGAGTCGGCGAACGTCAAGCGCTCGACAAGGTGCTGCACTTCGAGAACGCGGAGAGTTTCACCGACAATGCTGGCTGGCAGAGCGACGCGGTCAGCGACCGCCGCGGTGTCCGCGAACCCGGCGAGACGGACCGCGTGAAGCACCAGCAGCTCGTCACGGGACCGCCACGTCATATCGGACCGTTCAGCCGTCACTCTGATCGCTCCGCGGCGTCGCCGGCCTGGGAGCGAGTCGACACCCTCTGGAAGCGCTGCTGAGCTGCCTGCGGGGACTTCACGCCGAGCTGCTTGGCGATGTCAGGCCAGGTCAGCCCCTCCGCCCTCGCGATCAGCGTCAAACCTGCCTCGAGAGCATCGAGGCCAGCTCGTGCCGACTCCACTAGTGCCAGCGCCGCACGAAGATCGTCGTGAGAAGCCTCGCCAACCGTGGAATTCGCCCGCCACATGGCAAAACGCAGCAGGGTCACATCTTCCGGCACGGCCCCCGGCAGGAGCCAGGGGAGCGCGGGCAGCCGGTCGGCGCCAGACTCGCACAGTCGTCGCCGCGCGGAGTCCAGCACGCTCAATTCGCCAAATTCATCCGGAATGGGAACCATGTCGCAAGCCTCACGCAATCAACATCGTGTTGTCAACATGATGTTGATCCTTGGAGCTCGGTATCAAATGCCGCGCCGAGAACAAATCGCTCATGGATTGTCTGCACGACGCACGCGGCCACGAATGTCAAGGGCTGCTCGATGTCAGTCTCGCCGTCGAGGATGTCCGCCGGCATCCCGCGAGCACCGTGACTATCACGGCAGCGGGGATGACGGCAAGGAACCGCTGGCGTCGTCTCGCGGGGCAGCTTCGTCAAGCGGCCTGGCCAACTCGAGCAGATCGCCTGGTGCGAACTTGTGCGGGCGGGTCCGGCCGGTCGGTGAGAAGCTGTGTCTCCTGTAGAACCGGATCGCGGGCTCTGAGCCCTCGTAGACGTACAGCCGTAGGCGTGTGGTACGGGGGAGTGCCCATTGGATCACGAGTGCCATCAGCTGGTCGGCGACCTTGGGAGTCCGGCTCCGGTATTCGGGCACGACGTAGACGCCAGTGAGCACGGGGTCCTCTCCCTCGTCGTCATGACTCTGCGCGCTCATCATGCCGACCCAGCGGCCGGTCTCCTGTTCGATGGCCACGAACGATGCAGCGTCGTCCTGCTCGCCGCGACGGGCGCGCATCCGCCAGTCGCCCTCGGTCAGGGCGAGCACGTGCTCCAGAGAAGCACCGAACGAAATCGGGTGCTCGGTCGCGTTCTCGATGCGGAACGCACGCACGAGCGGCCAATCGACCTCCCGCGTGCCCCGGATGAGAATGTCTGCGGCAGGCATGCTGGTCACCCTATCGACGGAGGATCAGTCACCTCGGCAGCCACTGCGATGAGAGTCGAACCATGTCAAGTTCCGTGCGCCCGGGCAGGGATCTGACCGTGGACAAGGGCTCGTTGCTGAAGCTGCTAGCGGACCAAGGGGCTGAGAGCGAAGTGGGTGCCCGCACCTCCAGCGGCTCGAGTGCCGGAGTCTTCGACCTGTGAATCGTGGGATCGCAGGATGTTGCGTAAGTTCCGTTGGGTTGCCGCCCGGACCCTCCTCGTCGCACGAGTATGGTGATGAAGCGTCATGAGCGGGGCGGGGGAGCGATGACAGGAACTGACTTGGCCGAACAAGCCGCGGCGCACCGTCAGCACTTGATCCGAGTGGCGTTTCGGATCGTGGGCTCGCTGACCGACGCGGAAGACGCGGTGCAGGAGGCCTTCGAGCGCTGGTACCGCCTGCCCGTTGCAGACCGGCGCGACGTCCGCAATTCCGCTGCATGGTTGACAACGGTCGTCTCCCGGATCTGCCTGGACCTGCTCGGGTCTGCGGCTCACCGTCGGGAAGAGTACGTCGGACCGTGGCTACCCGAACCGATACCAGGCACGGGGCCCCTCGTCTCGGACGATGACCCGGTCGATCAGGCGATCATGCGCGAATCGGTGAGCACTGCGATGCTTCGGCTCATGGAACACATGACTCCTGCAGAGCGTGTCGCTTTCGTGTTACATGATGTGTTCCACTACTCCTTCACCGAGGTCGGATCCGTGCTCGACCGCTCAGCGGGTGCCGCACGGGAGTTGGCGTCGTCTGGCCGCCGACGCCTGTCCGGCGGGAAGCGAGCCGACGTCGACGCAGCACGAAACCGCGAGGTCGTCGAGGCGTTCCTCATAGCCGCAGGCACGGGAGAGCTCGCCGCACTGGTGCGCCTGCTTGACCCACGCGTCGTACTCACCTCCGACGGCGGTGGCATCGCCCGCGCCGCACTCAATCCGATCTACGGATCCGACAAGGTGGCTCGTTTCGTACTCGGCGTGAGACGGCGCAACCCCGGTGTCCGCGTCACGCTCGGTGAGACTGCTGACGGCGCCGCGATCCTGTTTTCGGACGAGGCTGGTGTGAGCGGCGTGCTGAATTTCGAGGTCGTGGACGGCGCCGTCTCTCAGATATGGATCCAATGGAACCCACGCAAACTCGGCCTGTGGAAGGCGCCCGCCTGACATTCTCCCCGTCTGCTTCGTCGAATAGAGCGAAGGCATAAACCAGAAGGAGAGTCATGCGAGCAATCATCGTGAGCGACAGGGAAGCCGGCGCGAAAGGAATGCGGCTGGCGGAACATCCGCGCGCACACGCCGCAGAGAACGATGTGGTCGTGCGGGTGCGCGCCTCAGGGTTCACGCCGGGCGAACTCACGTGGCCGGGCACCTGGGAGGACAGGTCCGGCAAGGACCGTACTCCGTCTGTCCCCGGCCACGAGGTCGCCGGCTACGTTGACGAACTCGGATACGGCACCACCGGTCTCACCGTGGGGCAGCGGGTCGTCGGGCTCGCCGACTGGGCCCGAGACGGCTCGCTTGCTGAATACGTTGCCGTCGAAGCGCGAAACCTCGTCCCGCTCCCGGCCGACATCGATTTCGTCACCGCCGCCAGTCTGCCGATATCCGGCCTGACCGCATGGCAGGCACTCTTCGTTCATGCCGACCTGCGGGCGGGACAGAGCGTGCTCGTCCACGGGGCAGCGGGTGGCGTCGGATCAGTCGCAGTACAGCTCGCCCGCGAAGTCGGTGCCTATGTGATCGGCACCGGTAGACCTCGGGACCGCGACACGGTCCTCGGCCTCGGCGCGCACGAGTTCCTGGACCTCGGGACCGCCGACTGGACCTCCCGCGAGGAAGTCGACGTAGTGCTCGACGTGATCGGAGGGCAGATCGGTGAAGCGTCCAACAAACTCGTCCGCGCCGGCGGCGTACTCGTAACGATTGCCGAACCTCCCGCTCGCCAGCCGGCGCAAGGCCGCGCGGTGTTCTTCATCGTCGAACCAGACAGAGCACAACTTCTTGAGATCATCCAGCGTGTTCGCGCCGGGCGGCTGCATGTATCGGTTGGTACTGTCGCTCCGCTGGAGCATGCGGTCGCTGCGCTCACTTCTCGCAGCCACGTGCCCGGCAAGACCATCATCAGCGTTGGCGACTAGACGGTACTGTACGGAAGCAACGACTCTCAAAGGACGACGATGAGCATCGCATTCCTGCTGACCACCCTCGTGGTGGTCGCTACTCCCGGCACGGGAGCGGTGTTCTCCATTGCGGCCGGGCTATCTCGTGGTACCAAGGCTGGGCTCGTGGCCGCGTTCGGCTGCACGCTCGGCGTGATCCCTCACATGGTCGCTGCGATCACCGGGCTCGCGGCGATCCTGAACGCCTCCGCGATCGCGTTTCAGACGATCAAGTGGCTCGGCGTCGCGTACCTGCTCTACCTGGCCTGGCAGACCTTCCGCGACAAGTCGCTGATCGACGTCGATGCCAACGCGGCCCCGGTGTCGTTCTGGCGGGTGATCCGCACCGCCATTCTCATCAACCTTCTCAACCCGAAGCTGACGATCTTCTTCTTCGCGTTCCTGCCTCAGTTCGTCCCGGCGGGCGAGGCGAATGGCACTTGGCACATGGTCGGCCTGAGCTTGGTCTTCATGGTGCTGACCTTCGTCGTGTTCGCTCTCTACGGGGTGTTCGCCGCGACGATGCGTAACCAGGTCATCACGCGCCCGAAGGTCATGGCGTGGCTGCGTCGCACGTTCGCGGCGACGTACGTCCTTCTCGCTGGCCGGCTCGCCCTCGAAACCCGATAGCCGGCGATGCAGTTCAGTCACGACCCCGCGCTGCGCGCCGAGTTCCCGCAGCTCGCCGCGTGAGCGAAGCGCTCCACGACACCGCGCCCGCCGACATCGACGCGCTACGATCCGAGCTGTCCAGGGCGCTCGGACAGCACTGGTAGACGAACCGAAACTCCGCCCGAAACCGATCGTCCCGTAACTCGGTTTCGAAAGGGCACACGTGCGGTCACGCTACAGCTTCCCCTGTGGGATGCCTCCCGCAATCGATCGGGTCCGGCACAAGGTCGGCCGCTCAGTCCTTTCGCGCGGCGATCGCTTCGACTTCGACGAACCACATGGGATCGAGGAGCTGTTGCACCACCACAGTGCGGGCCGTCAGCGTGACCCCAAGATGCTCAGCCAGAACGTCAACGTTGGCCGGATCGAAGTCCGCAGACGTCAGAAAGAACCGTAGCGAAACAAGGTCGCCGTACCCCATCCGTGCGGCATTCAGAGCCGCACCCAAGTGCGCCCAGACATTCCGCACCTGTTCTTCGAACGTGCCGGGGAGCGTTTCGCCAGTGGCGTCGTAGCCATTGAGTCCGCTGATGTAGAGCGTTCGGGCACCAGGGGGGACTTCGATCGCGTGAGCGTAGTTGCGGTACGGGGAGAAGATGGCCGAGGGGTTGTGGGCGACGTTGGCTGAAGGCGTGTCGTGCTGGACTGTGTTCTTGGTCATGCGTCGATGATGGTCCTCGGATGCGTCGTTATCCACCTGCGGTCCGAGGCGAGCTGCCCGCGTGTGAATGAATCCGTCGCGGCAACGGCGACGAAGTCGGCAAGCGACGCAGCAATTTCACGTCGACGTTAGAGCGAGATGAACCCTGAGGATTCTGCGCGCAGCCCGATGGACATGAACGTGGATCCACTCATCATGCGTCATTATGAACATTTCTGATGTACGATCAGACATGTCAAATGTTCGATCAGCAGATTCTCGGTTCAAAGGGGAACAGGAAATGTCAATCAGCCAGTCCGAGGCGCGGCCAGACGAGGTGAGCACGACGCAGAGCGGACTCCGAACGGGATCCATCGGCCTCGGCGGGACGCTCATGCAGTCGATCGCACAGATCTCGCCCACCCTCGGCATCTTCTACACCATTGCATTCACCACAGGTCAGGCCGGCGTCAGTGCACCGTTGACCTATCTCGCCGCGTTCGCCGTGTGCATGGCGATCGCTGTCCCGATGCGCGGTCTCGCGCGACACCTGCCTTCGGCCGGCGGGTTCTACACCTACGTGTCGGCCGGTATCGGTCCGAAGGCGGGCTTCATCACGGGCTGGCTCTACGCAGTCATGGTCACGATCGTGCCCGCCGCGCTCGCCGCCTTCACCGGTGCGATCCTGCAGGACGAGTTGGGCGGCAAATACGGCATCCTGGTGCCCTGGTGGGTCTACGCCGTCGTGATCCTCGCGATCTGCTTCGCGTGTGCCTACCGCGGCATCGTCATCTCGATCAAGTTCCTCGTCGTCATGACGATCTTCGAGATGGCCGTCGGTCTCGGCCTTGCGATCGCGGGCATCGTGAACCCCGGCCCGGGTGGCGTCTCTCTTGAGGGCTTCAACCCCGCGAACATCGAGAACGGCAGCGGCTTCTTCCTCGCGATCGTGCTGTCGATCTTCGCCTTCACGGGCTTCGAGAGCGCGGCTGCGGTCGGCGAGGAGTCGCGCGATCCCAAGCGCATCGTGCCGAAGGCGATCATCGGCTCGCTCGTGCTGATCGGCCTCTTCTACGTCTTCACGGCGTGGGGCCTGCAGGTCGGCTGGGGCGTCGACGACCTCGACGCGCTCGCCTCCTCGCCCACGGCGCCCGCGTTCGTACTGGCCGACCGCGTGTTCGACGGTGCCTCGCTCATCATCCTCATCGCCCTCGTGAACTCCGGCCTCGGCGTCTGCATCGCCTGCACCACGAGTGCGACCCGAACGATCTACGGCATCGCCCGCACCGGTGCACTGCCCTCGGTGTTCGCCCGGGTGCAGCGCACGCATCGCACACCCGTCGTCGCCGTGTTCGCGCAGTCGGCGATCGCCATGATCGTCTGCCTCGCGATCGGGCTGCCGCTCGGCCCGTACAACCTGTTCAACATGCTCGGCACGACCGGTACGTTCGTCTACATCCCGATCTTCGTGCTCATGAACATCGCGGCGTTCCAGTTCTTCCGGCGCAAGCACCCCGATGAGTTCAACATCTGGGCATACGTCGTCGCGCCGATCGTGTCGACCGCCGCGCTCGGGCTCATCGCCTGGAACAGCCTCGTGCCGCTGCCGGCCTTCCCGGTGCTGCTCGCGCCGTTCATCGC
Source organism: Agromyces subbeticus DSM 16689 (assembly GCF_000421565.1). Lineage (GTDB taxonomy): Bacteria > Actinomycetota > Actinomycetes > Actinomycetales > Microbacteriaceae > Agromyces > Agromyces subbeticus. The sequence continues at coordinate 407,873 of NZ_ATXG01000001.1, forward strand.
CCTCTTCTACCTGGCGCTCGGCCTCGTCGTGCTGATCGGCCGCAACCTCCGCCCTGGCAAGCGGGCGTGGATGTCGCGTGCCGGTGAGCTACCTGAGGTTGACTGAACACGAGAAGTGTTCTGTCGCACATGAAGGAAGGCAATCGATCGTGAACGCAGAGACCCGCCAGCAGGAGATCCTCGAGCAGCTCGCCAAGCGCGGCGAGACGAGCATCGCCGAACTCAGCGCCCGCTTCGACGTGTCCGAAATGACCGTGCGCCGCGATGTCAATCAACTGGCGGCCGCCGGCCTCGTGGTGCGCACGCACGGCGGGGCAGCGCCCGCGGCGAGCGGCAGCTTCGAGCCGCCGTTCGCGCTGCGTAGTCGCACCAACAGCGAGGCCAAGCGGCGCATCGCCGTCGCCATCGCCCGCGAGGTCATCGACGGCCAGACCGTCATCCTCGACGGCGGCTCGACAGGGCTCGCGATCGCCGAGGAGCTCCTCGGACGCAACCTCACGATCTGCGCGCTGAACCTGCGAGTCGCCGAGGTGCTCTCGGCCGATGCCGCGACCCGGGTGATGATCCCAGGCGGACTCATCCGCCCTGGGGAGTCGAGCGTCGTCGGCTCGGAAGCGGAGGCGTCACTGCGCGCATACCGCTTCGATGCGTACATCATGACCGCATCGGCCGCGGACGCCTCCGCCGGATTCACCGAGTGGAACATCGAGGATGCCGCGATCAAGCGCACCGCACGTGCGGCATCTCGCCGCACCCTGGTCGCGATCGACTCGTCGAAATTCGGTCGTGAGGCCTTCGCGCGGATCTGCGGCCTCGACGAGGTCGATGTCATGGTGACGGATGCCTCGCTCACTGACCAACAACGCCAGGAACTCTCGGTCGCGGGGGCCGAGATCCTGATCGCATAGCCCCCCGCGTCTAGGAACCCCATGAACACCTCTCATCCCACCCTTCCGACGTACGTCGACACGCTCGTCATCGGCGGCGGCACCGGCGGCGCCTCGTTCGCCGGCACGCTCGCGGCCGGCAGCGACGAGTCCGTGCTGCTGGTCGAAGCCGGCCCCGACTACGGCCCGTTCTCCGATGGTGCCTGGCCCGTCGACATGCTCGACGGCCGGTCGATCCCGCTGTCGCACGACTACACCCTGCACACCACTCGCACCGCGGGCGAAGGCGTCCTCGACCTCCCGCGCGCCCGCATCCTCGGCGGGTGCTCGGCGCACAACGGCTGCACCGCGTCGGTGAGCGCCCGGTACGACTACGACGAGTGGGCCGCATTCGGCAACCCGGGTTGGTCGGCGGCCGAGGTCGAGCCGCTGCTCGAGTCGGTGCGCGAGCGGTTCCGGGTGCGCCGCTACACGATGGACGAGCTGACCCCGCCGCAACGCGCTTTCGTGAACGCCGGGCTCGCCGCCGGACTTCCGTTCGCCGACGACCTCGACGACATCGAGGCGGCCGAGGGAATTGGCCCGATGCCGGTGAACATCTCCGACGGAGTTCGCTGGAACAGCGCGTTCGTCTTCCTCGACCCGGTGCGCGACCGCCCCAACCTCGTCATCGCGGGCGACGCGAAGGTCACTATGTTGACCTTCGAGGGCGGCACCGTGACCGGCGCGTTCATCGAGCGCAACGACGAGCTCGTTCACGTGTCGGCGGGCCGCGTGGTGGTCGCCGCCGGCGCCTACCACTCGCCGGCCATCCTGCTGCGTTCAGGCGTCGGCCCGGCCGACGAGCTCGCGGCGCTCGGCATCGACGTCGTCGCCGACCTGCCGGGTGTCGGCAAGCACCTGCTCGATCACGAATGCGTGCAGCTCGACTTCGCGGGCCCCGGTCTCGTCGATGAACTCGCCGCCCTCGACTGGAACCCCGACGAGCAGTCGCTCGGCCGGGCGCGCTCGAGCCGCTGCGACGACGGACCCTACGACATCCACGTGTTCATGGTCGCGGGCGCGAACAGCGGCCACCCGGGGCTGCCGCCCATCTCGCTCTACGGCGGCGCGATGCGCGCCCGCTCCGAAGGCACCGTGACACTCGGCGCCGACCTCGACTTGGCCAACCCGATCATCGACCACCGCTACGGCACCGACCCCGAGGGGTACGACCGGGCGGTGCTCGGCGAGGCACTCGACCTGCTCGAACGCATGGTCGTGCAGCCCGAACTCGCCGAGATGCTGGGCGAGCGCGTCGGCGACGCCGACCCGCTCGACGACATCGTGAACTACTGCCATCCTGCCGGCACCTGCAAGATGGGCCCCGCGAGCGACCCGCTGGCGGTGGTCGGCCACGACGGCCAGGTGCACGGCGTCACCGGTCTCTATGTCGCTGACGCCTCGATCATGCCGACGATCACGCGAGGCAACATCAACCTGCCCACCGCGATGATCGGCATGAACGTCGCGCGGCACCTGCTCGACGGCCAAGCCTCGACGGTGGCCCTGACCGGAGCGGAGGAGACCCGATGAGCAACGTGCGTCCTGCCGGGCCGACCCCGTTCGAGCTCGACATCTTCGCGCAGCCGGAGGCGTTGCGAGCCCTCGCAGCGGCCGGCGCCGATGCCCGGCTCGCCGAGATCGCGGGCCGGCCGTGGTCGCGCGTCGTGCTCACCGGCATGGGCAGCTCGCACTTCGCCGGGTTGCCGACGTGGCGCGCGCTCACCTCGATCGGCCTGCCGGTCTGGACCGTCGATGCCGGGCAGTTGCTCGACACCCCCGGGCTGATCACGCCAGACACGCTCGTCATCGCGACCTCGCAGTCGGGCGCGAGCGGCGAAGTGGTCGAGCTCATCGAGCGCGCCGAGGCGGGCGAACTCCACTGGGGCGGGCTGATCGGCGTCGCGGCGAACGAGTCGAGCCCGCTCGCTCGGGCCGCCGACCTCTTCCTTCCGTTGCGCAGCGGCGAGGAGGCGACGGTGAGCACGAAGAGCTATCTCAATACTCTCGCCGTCCATCGTCGTATCGCCGCCGCGTTCGGCGCCGACGACGAGGCATCCGTCGAGCGCGACATCGTCGAGACCGCTGAGCGCGTCGCGCCGCTCGTGACGTTCGACACGACCGAACTCGCACGCACGGCGCTCGCGTTCGGCCGGCCCCGCCTCGTCGCGGTCGGTTGGGGTGACTCGGCGGCGACCGCCCAGTACGCCGCACTCATCGTGAAGGAGTCGTCGAAGGTGCCGATCGAGGGCTTCGTCGGCGGGCAGTTCCGACATGGGCCCTACGAGCTCGCCGGGCCGGGCCTGACGGCGGTGCTCTTCGGGGCGTCTGCCGCTGATCCCGACGGCCCGCTCGCTCGTATCGCCCGCGACCTCGTCGCAACCGGCGCCGCGGTCGTGCTGGTCGGCGACCTCGAGATCGACGGTGCGACCACGTTGCGCATCGAGCAGGACGGCTCGCTCGCCGCGCTCGCGGCCGAGTCGGTCGTCGCCGAGTCGCTCGCGGTCGCCGTGGCCCACGCGAACGGCGTCGAGCCGGGTGCCTTCGCCTACGGCAGCAAGGTGACGGTCAAGCTGTGAACCTCGCCGACGAATCGGATGCCTCGGACGGAGCCGTGCGCATCGGCATCGACCTCGGCGGTACGGGCACCCGCTTCGTCGCGCTCGACGGCGAGGCCGTCGCCGCGTCGGCCTCCTTCGCGACACCGTCGGAGGCCGACGCAACGGCGGTCGTCGCCTTCCTCGTCGAGCAAGTGCGTGCTGTGGCATCCGACCGGCCGATCGCGTACATCGGTATCGGCGCGAGCGGCCCGGTCGACGCCGCCGGCATGATCCGCAACCCCGACACGCTGCCGGCGTTCACGGGCGTCGAGCTGCGACGACCGCTCATCGAGGCGTTCGGCGTTCCCGTCACGATCGACAACGACGCCGTGGCCGCGGCGGTGTTCGAAGTGCGTGCCGGCGCGGCGCGCGGGTTCGCCAGCACCCTCGTGGTGACCCTCGGCACGGGTGTCGGCGTGGCAGCACTGCGCGGGGTTCAGCCGATGCGGGGAGCCGACGGCCAGCACCCCGAGGCAGGGCACCTGAGCGTGAACGGCGCCGACGCGCCCTGCTACTGCGGGCGATCGGCGTGCTTCGAGCAGCTCGTCTCGCGGGCGGCGTTGCAGCGCTCCGCCGCCGCGCTCATCGCGCAGTCACCGGCGATACCTGCCGATGGGGCGGCCGTGATCGACCAGGCGGCCGAACTGGCCCGTGCCGGACACCCCGGCGCGCTCGCCCTCTTCGAGCGCTTCGGCACCCTGCTGGCGGCGGGCGTCGCCGACCTCGTGACGGTTTTCCGCCCGGACTGCGTGGTCATCGGCGGCAGCGCGGCGCGGTTCTCGAGCGAGTATTCAGAGGCGTTCCAGCGTCGACTGTCACAGCTCGAGGTCTACCGCGCGCATCCGGGGGTGCGATTCTCGGCCGCCGGCGACTTCGGCGGGGCGATCGGGGCCGCCCTGCAGGAGCCCCGGGCACAGGCCTGATCACGGACAAACCATGCGTGCTGTCGGCGTGCTCGTCCTGAACGGCGCCGCACACCGGTTGATCGGACCCCGAAGCCGAGACCCTCCGAATTCTGACGTTGCCTCTCGAGAGAGATCGCTACAGATTGCAAGGGAGATCGGTTTCCAACGAGCGCGGGTTCGAGTCCCGCCCTCGCTACAAATAAATGCCCTCTGAACAGGAATCTCGTTCGGGCAAGTGGCCGGCGACGCTGGACTGGCCGCGAGTCTCAGCCGCGGCGGCGGCGGGCTCGGGTGCCGAACGCGTCCAGCGCAGCGAGGATCTCCGGCGCCTGCCAGATACGGTTTCGTCTGCCGGCGCTGATCTTCGTGAGCACCTCGGCGTCGACGAGGCGATCGATGGCGCCTTGCGCTGCGACTTCGCTGATCTCGAGCTGGGCGGCGACCGTCCTCGTGTTCACGACCGGCTGGCGGAGCAAGTACTCCTTCACCCGGTGCACCGAGGAGTCTCTTCGGGCGGTGACCTGACTGTCCCAGCGCGTCGCGGCGGCTTGGATGTCGCCGACGAGCGCGCGGCCGTTCTGCACGGCGAAGAACGCAGCTTCGGCCACGGCCGTCACGATGGCGTCCGGGCGGCCTGCCCGGTACTCGGTCAAGGCGCTGAAATATGCGTCGGTGTCGTGCAGGAGCCCCGCGGACACAGGCACAGTGACGTTGCGGGTGAGGCGGCCGTGGCGGAGCATGCCCTGCAGAAGTGCGCGTCCGGTTCGGCCGTTGCCGTCTGGGAACGGGTGGATGGTCTCGAACTGCGCATGTGCGATCGCCGCCTGGGTGAGCACCGGCACGTCAGTGCGCCGGGCGAAAGCAACCACATCAGCCATGAGCTCAGGCACCCGACTCTGGTGAGGCGGCACGAACGACGCTGCGTGCGGAGAGATGCTCCCGCCGCCGATCCAGACCTGCTCATCGCGCCAGCGCCCGACGTACTCGGGAGCCGAATCCCGGAGGAGCGCGTCGTGCATGGCGAGGATCGAGGCTTCGTCCAGGCGGTCCGAGAGTTCGATGGCGGCGCTCATGGCGCGAACGTTCGCCACGACCAGTCTTGCGTTGCCGGACTGCGACTCGCCGATCTCCGCGAGAGCCACCTGCTTGGCGCTCGAGGTGAGGTTTTCGACCTCCGAGCTCGACGCGGACTCCGTGCGCAGCAAGATCGAGGCGAACGGGGCAGCGATCGTGCCGGCCTCCGCGTCGAACCGGGCCAGCTCCTGGCTGGCGTCATCCGCCAGCGCGATCGTTGCTGCAGCCAGCGCCACCGGGGTGCTGGCGATGAGCGGCGGGACGGCGGCTTGATAGTCGCCGTGAGCCGCGCGCAGGGTCCGGCGTGAGGCGACCTCATCGCCGGTACGCTCCCACGGGTGCGGCTCGTACGCGGTCGCGGGCCAGACGCCGGCCTGAGCTTGCTGCCGATCCGTGGTCATGCTCCAAGCATAGCAAAGGGTAGCTGTTTAGCCTTTGATATGGAGGGGATAGCAAGGGGAGCAATCGGTGCCCGCGGGCGGGGCATCAGGGATGCTTGCGCGCAAGCCCTTTCGTCGGCGGCGCAACCGTCGTAGCTTTTCGGCATGAGTTCGCAAGGGATGTCCCGAGTGTCAAGCGAGGGTGGGCGTCGGGCTGCGCTGGTGTACAACCCGGTGAAGCTGGAAGCGGACGAGCTGAGGCCCCTGTTGGATGCCGCCGAGCGGGATGTCGGTTGGCGTCCCACCTTGTGGCTGGAGACGACCGAGGAGGATCCTGGGGCGGGCCAGACCAGGGAAGCGCTGGAGGCGGGTGTCGATGTCGTGATCGCGGCCGGCGGTGATGGCACCGTTCGGGTCGTCGCTGAAGTGCTCCGCGGGTCCGGGGTGCCGCTCGCGTTGCTGCCGTCGGGCACCGGGAATCTGCTGGCGCGGAACCTGGACCTCACGCTTGATGACTCAGAGCATTCACTCCGCACCGCATTCACGGGTGTGGACCGTCCGATCGACATGGCGATGATCGAGATCCGCGATGAGGGCGGCACCCTCAACCGGCACGCGTACCTGGTGATGGCGGGGCTGGGGCTTGATTCGAAGATGCTCGCGAACACCGATGACGAGCTGAAGGCGAAAGCGGGTTGGCTCGCGTATGTCAAAGCGATCGGACAGGCTCTCGGCGACAAGAACCGGCTGCGAATGCGGTACAAGCTCAACGGTGGCAAGACCCGCGCCCTGCGTGCGCACACGATCATGATCGGCAACTGCGGTTCGCTGCCCGCCAATATCCTGCTGCTGCCCGACGCGGCCGTCGACGACGGCGAGTTCGACATCGTGGTCTTGCGACCGGAGGGGTTCGTCGGCTGGGTCCAGATCATGGTCAAGATCTTCTGGGAGAACGGCGTGCTTCGCCGTACGACGGCAGGCCGCCGGCTCATGGGCGCGACGAAGGAAGTACGCGCACTCAACTATCTCCGCGGTACAGAGCTGGTCGTCTCACTGAGTCGTCCGGAACCGATCCAGCTCGACGGCGACGGTTTCGGTGACGCGCGTGCGTTCAAGACCTGGATCGACCCGGCCTCGCTGCTCGTGCGGATACCGTCGACGCACGCGCACTGAAGAGAGTTCTCGACGTGGTGCGGTGCCGGTTTCAGCGGCGAGCATCGAATCGGCGTCGGTAGCTCGACGGCGTGCTGCCGAAGGCTGAAGCGAAGTTCTGGCGAAGCGTGACCGGGTTGCCGAAGCCGCACGAGGCAGCGATCTGGTCGATCGAGAGGTCGGTCGTCTCGAGCATGCTGCGGGCCGCATCGAGACGCCGGGACCGCACCCATGCTGCAGGTGTCGAGCCGGTCGTGACTCGGAAGGCCCGAATGAACGAGCGGCGGCTCATGTGCGCCACCTCGGCGAGTCGTTCGACGCTGAGTTCCTCGTCGAGGTGCAACAGTGCCCAGGCGGATGTTGCGGCGATCGGTTCGCTGCCGGCGCCCACCGAGATCGGTCGTTCGATGTACTGAGCTTGCCCGCCTTCACGGTGCGGTGCCACGACGAGACTGCGAGCGACCCGGTTGGCGGCATCGGCCCCGAGGCGTGTGCGGACGATGTGCAGACACGCGTCGATGGCCGAAGCCGTGCCGGCGGAGGTGACCACGTCTCCGTGGTCGAGATAGAGCACGGAGGCATCCACGGTGATGTCGGGGTGGCGGGCTGCGAGGCGGTCGACGGAGTGCCAGTGCGTCACGGCACTGCGCCCCGTGAGCAGGCCCGCGTCGGCCACTGCGATGGCGCCGAGACAGAGGCCGGCGACGGTGGCCCCGCGCTCGTGTGCGTTGATGAGCGCCCGGCGGAATGCCGGTCGGGGGTCGCGGCCGTCGTCGACCCAGGACGGCACCACGACGACATCCGCGTCTTCGGCAGCGCTGAGCCCCCGAATGCCGCCGATGCTGTAGCCCTCAGCGGTCTGAACCGACCCGGCACGGTCTGAGAACAGCACCGTCTGCCAGTCGCCGAGGCCCAGACGGGCGACCTCATCGAACACCATCTGCGGCACCGACAGGTGGAACATGGTCACGCCGTCGAAGGCGTAGATCGTGATCTTCATGGTTCCCTCGTTTGGCCTGTTTTCATCATAACGCGGCATTCGTGCCAATGGCATTCGGGGGCGCGACGCGTCAGTATCGTGAGGTCGCGGCAATCGCGACTCCCCGAATCACCAGGAGTAGATGACAATGAGCACCCCCCGTCGTGCACTGATCCTCGTCGACGTGCAGCAGGAGTACTTCGACGGACCGCTGGAGATCCAGTACCCGCCGCACGCGGAATCGCTGCCGAAGATCGTCGCGGCGATCGACGCCGCGACGTCTGCGGGAGTTCCCGTGGCCGTGTTCCAGCACACGTCCGGAGACGACGCGCCCGTGTTCAACCCGACCACGCAGGGCTTCCAGCTGCACCCGGAGATCGCGCAGCGCCAGAGCCTTCAGTGGAAGGCGGTGACGAAGCAGTTCGGCACCGTCTTCGCCGGGACCGACCTGCTCGAGTGGTTGCGCGAGCACGACGTCGACACGATCACGCTCGTCGGGTACATGACGAACAACTGCATTCTCGCCTCGGCCGCCGAGTCGGAGACACACGGCCTGGCCGCGGAGGTGCTCTCAGACGCCACCGGTGCCATCAACATCGCCAATGACGCCGGTTTCGCCGACGCCGAGACGGTGCACACCACGCTCATGGCCCTGCTGAACTCGAACTTCGCCGCCGTCGGTACCACCGACGACTGGACTCGTGCCCTCGGTGAGGGCACGGCGCTCCCGAAGGACAACCTGCCCGGTTCCGCCCTCCGCGGCGCGGCGCGCTGAACGAAGACCTGCTCGGGATGCCCCGGGAGCGCATCCGCACTCTCGGGGGCCGTTCCGTGCCTACCGACCGTAGCGGGCCGTGATCGTTCGGGCTGCCTCGTCGACGGTGTGGAGCACCTCGTCGTCAGTGAGCGACCAATTGCCGTGGACGAGCCGTGGCCAGAACACGACGGTCGCGATCATGCCGAGGAACTGCGCCGCGGCGACGTCGAGGTCGCTCACGTTCGCGGTTCCCTGAGCATTCGCCTGCTGGAAGAAGCGCCGGAGCGCCCGGAGCACGGGCAGCGTGCCGAAATCGAACGTGCGTTCGCGCAGTTCTGGGAACCGCGCGGATTCGGCGATCACCGCCCGGATCAGGTCTGCGATTCGGGGCCGCGACAACAGTTCGGCGTATGCCTCGCCGAGACTGACCAAGCCCGCATGGAAGTCGTCGGACGGCGGCTCCAGGGGCTCGGAGTCCGGCGTCGCGCCCGCCGCGAGCACCGTTGCCTCGAAGAGCTCCGCCTTGGTCGGGAACTGTTTGAACAGCGTCGCCTTCGAGACGCCGGCGTTGTCGGCGACTCGGGCCAATGGAGTTCGGTCGTAGCCGAGTTCGAGGAACAGGCCGGCCGCAGCCTCGAGGATCGCCGCGCGATTCTGGGCGGCGACCTGTCGATGGTACGCAGAGAGTTCGCGTGGCATGCATCCAGTATGACGCAAAGGTGAGTCGGTTGACTCACGTCAGCGGAGTCGGTACTCTCGGCAGAAGTGAGTCGCCTGACTCGCCTCTCATGAGATCGACTCGGACGCGTTCAAGGAGAAGCAGATGTCGAAGGTATTCATTCACGCGACGGTGACCCTCGATGGGTTCATGGCCGACCTGGACGGAGGGGTCGACTGGATGAACGGCTTCCCCTCGGCTCCTGAAGACGAAGAGGTCGTCGAGCGGGTGATTCAGCAACTCGGCGCCGTCGTCGGAGGCGCCAATAAGACGCAAACCATCGAAGAAGGAGAGGTTCCGTACGGCGCCATGGTCAAGGTGCCGGTGTACCTGATGACCCACAGTGCTCACGAACCGATCGAGATGGACGGTGTGACGTACACCTTCGTCGTCGACGACATCGCGCAGGCTGTTGAAGCCGCCGAACAGGCGGCGGGGGACAAGTGGGTCAGCCTTCTCGGAGGCAGCATCTCGAGACAGTGCCTCGAACTCGGGCTCGTCGATGAGATCCACTTGGACGTCGTGCCGATTCTGCTCGGAGAGGGGATCTCGCTCTTCACCGGACTGCGCAAGCGCATCAAGCTCGAACGTCTCGAGACGTCGGCGTTCGCGAGCGAGACCCACCTCCGCTACCGCGTTCTTGCGTAGCCGGCGGCTGCCGCGCCTTCTTCATCGAACTCGGCAGTCAGGCCCACGAGTCGACGGAAGGCCGGTCGGGGAGGTTCCCGACCGGCCTTCGTCGTTGTGGTGCTGACCGCGGTGCGGGCTGAGCGTCAGCAGCCGATCGCGGGATGCGCCGCCGTGACCGTCATCGATCGGCTCGGGTCGGCGGCATCGGTGCCCGAGACCGTGACCGACCCTGCACCGATCGTTCTCGTGCGGGTCGAGAACGCCGCGCTGCTCGACGCGCCGGCCTCGAGCGCGAACGACTTCGAGCCGTAGGTGCCGGCCGCGGTCACGTCGAGGGCGACCACGTCGGCATTGCGCACCGTGGCCACCACGACGGCCTTGCCGGCGACGCAGCGCGCCGTGGCCGTGGCCTCGAGTGCCGGTGTCGCGACCGGGTCGGTCGCGACCGAGGCGATGCGGTAGCGCTGGCAGTCGTTGTTCAGCACGCTGTACTGGTGGATGCGGGTGCCGTCGGCTGCAGCGCAGAACGAGAGGTCGAGCGCCTTCAGGCTCGTGCCGTTGCGGAACTCGACGGTGCCGTCGTTGCCGACGAGCACTCGCCACGTGCTGCCCGCGATGGCGCACGCGCCCTGCGTGACCGCCACGCTGTCGGCCGTCGACCCGCCGGCCACGGCGAGGCACTTCTCGGGCGCTGAGGCGAGGTGCAGCTCGGCCTCGCCGTTCGCGGCAGCGGTGAAGCTGACGCTCTGGCAGGGCGCAGCGAGGTACTCCCGCTGCTGCAGGATGGCGCCGTCGGCCGTCGAGCACCCGGGCAGGTCGAACGACTTGCCAGAGACGATCGAGGTGACCACGACCTGGCCCGCGGGGCGCAGCGCCCAGTCCTGCCCGGCCGAGGCGTTCACCGTCGACTGCACGAGCGCGACGCCGGTCGCCTCGCCGGCCGCCGCGCCCGCGTCGAGCACCTTGCCGCTCGTGCGGTTCGTGAGCTTCGACCAGCCGCCGGTCGTCGAAGCGACGGCCCACTGCTGGCATCCCGTGGTGAGGAACGGGGTCTGCACCACCGCCGCGCTCTCGGCAGTCGAGCACTCGACCGGCCCCAACGATTCGCCGCTCACCGCGTTCACGACCCGCAGGTAACCGTCGCCGGTGGTGTCGAGCACGAAGCGAGCACGTGACGAGGAGCAGTCGCCCTGCGCGACGGCAGCACCGGCTGCATCGCTCGGTGCCGTGGCGCAGAGCCCCGTGCTGCGGCTGACGAGGTTCCACCTGGCACCTTCCACCTGGGCGGTGATCGGCGCGTTCTCGCCACTCGGCACCTGCACCTGCGTGCTGGTCGCCTGCGGGATACCGAAGTCGGGCTCACCGTCGGCGCCCCAGTTCACGATCTGCGCACGGGCCGAGCGTTCGCGACTGCATCCGCCGTTCGGTCGGTTGTTGGCGTGGTAGAGATTCCACGTCTCGGTGCCGTCGGGCGAGGTGAAGAAGTCGTTGTGACCCGTGCCGTAGACGCCGTTCGCCTTCGAGAACACCGGCCCGTCGCTCTTCCGCCACGAGGTCGACAGCACGGGGTCGCCGCCGAGGTACTCGAGCGTGCCGAGCTGGTAGTCCTCGGTGCCGCAGAAGCTCGCCGAGTAGACGATCCAGGTCTTCCCATCCTTCTGCAGGGGAATCGGGCCCTCGTTCACCGGTTGGCCGATGACCTCCCACGGCTCGGTCGGCTGCGACAGGATATTGAGCGGCCCGGTCGCCGACCACGGCGTCGTCATGCGTGCGATGTAGTTGCTCTGCAAGCCGTCGGGCGCGAACGCCGACCAGGTCACGAAGAGCTCGCCGTTCAGCTCCAGGTACGCGCCGTCGATGTTCCAGTCGTCGGTCGGAATCGGTCGGCCCTTGTAGGTGTACGGGCCCATCGGGTCATCCGCTGCGCTCTCGATCACCTGCAGGTGCTGCGTGCCGAAATTGCCGGAGACGCCCATCGTGTACATCAGGTACCAGCGCCAGCCGTTCGGCCCTTCGATGCGCTCGAGCTCGGGAGCCCACATGTTGCCGTTGCGGCCGGCGTTGGTGTCGGAGTAGACCGTCACCGGCTTGGTCGTGCCGAGGCCCGCGAGCGTCGGCGCCTTGCGCATGACGACCTTGTTGTCCCACGTCGTCGCCACCATGTAGTAGTTGCCGTCGTGGAACTCGATCGTCGGATCGGCCGTGTCGGGCGCCAGGGGATTGGTGAAGGTGTCCTCCCCGATCGCCTGAGCGGCCGGGGCCTGTGCGGCGTCGATGGCGGTGAGGCCGCCGAACGCGAGCGCGGCGACCAGCGCCGCGCGCATCACGGTTCGAAACGGTCTCAGCATGAGCGGCCTCCGTACGCAGCCGTGGTGATGGCGCCGTCGGCCGCCGTCGAGACCTCACCGGCGGCCACCGTCGCGAGACGGCTCGAGAACGTCGCCGACTGGCTCGAGCCCGCCGCGATCGTCACGACGCGCTCGCCGAAGGGCGTGCTGATCGTGACGCTCGACGCCTGGGTCGACTGGTTGGTGGCCTTGGCGACGATGACGACCTTGCCGGCCACGCACCGGGTCGAGGCCGCCACGTCGATGCCGGGCGCGACGATCACGGTCGCCGCCACCGGCATCCGCGAATCGTCGTGCGCGACGCCGCGCACCGTGAAGGTGCCTGGCGCTTCGTAGTCGGCGGGCGAGACGCCCTCCCACGTGACGTCGACTTGCTCGGTGGTGCCGTCGATCATGGTGAGCGAAGCACCGGGAAGCACCGGTGCCTGGCCGGGGCGCGTGGTCACCTCGATAGGGGCGACCTCGGCGACCGCGACCGCGGGAGCGTAGGCCTCGAGCACCGTCTGGTACTCGGCCCTGGTCACCGGGATCACGGTGCCGTGACGCGGCTTGCCGCCGTCGCTGTTCTGCGGCAGGTGCTCGCGCAGCGTGGCGCCCAGTGGCTGCCACGACGAGCCGTCGGCGATGTCGTTCGAGCCGAACGGGATGTAGTAGTTCGGGCCGCCGTGATACGAGGGCTGGTCGATGAACAGGAACCAGTCGAGGCCGTTCACGTCACCGGGGTTCGCGGCGAAGATGCTCGGCCCCTCGCCGCTCGAGTACGTGCCGCCCGGCTCGCCGTTGGGCAGGCCGGTCGCGATCTGCTCCTTGATGAGCGTCCACTCGTCGTCGGCGCCCGTGGTGCCGGGCAGCGAGCCGCTGATCGTCGCGAGCAGGTCGGTCGACTTCTCCTCACGGATCGTCATGGACGCCTCGTCTTTCGTGAAGCGGTAGTAGGTGTCGTCGACCTTCGCGACCGTCGAGTCGATCAGGCCGCGGCCGGTTCCCCGCTTCACGTCCGACCAGATCTGAGGCTCCGAGAAGGTCACGAAGTCGTCGGTCGTGGCGTACATCATGCGGTTGTAGGTGACGGCGGTGCGTGCAGCCGCGTCGGTGCCCGGGTAGAGGTTCGACGCCCAGAACACCACGTAGCGGCCGAGCTCGTCGTCCCAGTACGCCTCGGGCGCCCAGGTGTTGCCCGCGTAGGGCGTCGAGACCTGCACGTGCCGCTGATCCGACCAGTTCACGAGGTCGGTCGACTCCCACACCTCGATGCCGAGCGAGCCCGAGATCTGCGCCGTCGTGAAGCCGCCGGGCAGGCCGGCGACCTTCAGGTCGGTGGCGAGCATGTAGAACTTGTCGCCCTCGTGCGAGCGGATGATGAACGGGTCGCGCAGCCCGCTCGTGCCCTGCGTCGAGGTGAAGATGGGCTCGCCGTCGTTCAGCGTGTTCCAGCGCAACGCATCGTTGCCCTTGGATGCCGCGAGGCTGACCCGCTCGGCACCGGCGCCCTCGCCCGTGAAGAAGGCCCAGACATAGGCCTCGGGGTCGGCCGCGTCTGCCGGCGCCGCCGGCACGGTGAGCGTGAAGCTGCGCGAGGCGGTCGCGTCGCCGCTCGTCGCGGTCGCGGTGAGCACGACGTCGGATGCCGCGGCGGGACGCGTGATCGCGATGGTCGCGGTGCCCGTCTTGACGCCGTCGCGGAGCGCCGCGATGCCATCGCCCGAGGTGACGGCCCACGAGATGGTCGAGCCGTTCGCTCCGGTCGTCGGAACCGCGAAGCTCGTGCGCACGTCGGCGGCTCCGGGAATGGCGAGGGCCGCAGCATCCGCGTCGACCTTCGCCTGGTCGGAGAGTTGCGCTGGCACCGTCACGGTGTAGCTGCGGGTCGCCGTCGCGCTCCCTGCGGTGAAGCCGGCCGTCAAGGTGACCACGGCGTCCGCCGAGCCGCCCGCCGGGCGGGTGACCGTCGCCGTTCCGCCCGACACGGCGATCGCGGCACCGTCTGACGCCCACGAGACGGATGCGCCGTGGCTCGTCGTCGGCAGGGCGAAGTCGGCCGTCGCGCTCGCCGGAGGCGACACCGCCGCGGTCGCGCGCTCGATCGCCTGGTCGGCGAACACCTGCTGCACGGTCGTCGCGTCGAGCGCTTCGGCGTACACGGCGAAGTCGTCGATGTCACCGGCCCAGCCCGGGTCGTTGTAGGTCGAGCGACCGAGGTACGACGCCAGGCTGGTGCCGAACGATGACACGTCGCGCGCGATCGTGTGCTGGCCGATCTGCTGGCCGTTGACGTACACCGTGAGCTTCGCGTTCACGCCGTCGATGACGGTCGTGTAGAGCGCCATGCCCGACGGCGTGCGTGCGCCGGTCGTCGCGGTGTTCGTCGCACCGGGGCCGACCTCGGTGCCCCAGGGGGCGCCCGCGTTGACCGTGTTCGTCACGACCGACTTCACGTAGCCGCTCGGGTTCGTCGGGTTCAGCATCCAGTAGGCGCTCGAGTACGAGGCTCCCGACGCGACCGGCGCGCCGATGAACGCGGCCCCGACGTTCGCCGGGCCCGAGCGGTTGCTGAGCCAGGTCGAGATCGTGAGCTGCTTCTTGCCGACGAGCCCGGCAGTCGGGATCTCGACGTAGGCGGCGCTCGCCCGCGCACCACCGGGAAGTGACAGGGCGCCGGCGGCGACCGTGGCGCCGCTCTGCTTGATGACGCCGTCGTAGCCGTTGCCCGACGCATCGCCGACGACACCGCCGGCGGCGGCATCGAAGGTGTAGTGGATCAGCGGGGCGGGCGCCTCGATGGCACCGGCGGCCTGCGGGGCGATGGTGCCCGCAACCGCGAGGGCGGCGACGGCCGCAGCAGCTGCGGCCCCCGTTCGCAGCTTTCGCACGAGGATGTCGCGCATGTCACTCCTTCGTGATGGTCGAACCGTTTGCCGGTCGAAACGTGGTGGTCGAAACGTGGTGGTCGGAACGGCGAATCGGATGCCTCGGCACGCCGCCGAGGCATCCGATTCGTTCAGCCGCAGTTGGCGGGCGGGGTACTGAACGAACCCTCGAAGGCGCTGCCGTCGGCGGTGCTGCCGGTCAGCGTGAGCGAGCCCGCGGCGATCGACGCCGCTCGGGTCGCGAACGCGGCCGAGGCGGAGCCGCCGGCGGCGATCGAGACGCTCTTGCCGCCGTACAGGGTCTGGATCGCGACCGCGGCTCGCTGGTCGTCGGCGTTCTGCACCGTGACCACGAGCTGCACCTTGCCGGCGACGCAGCGAGTCGTCGCCGTGGCGTCGAGCTCGAGGCCGCCGTGCAGGTCGACGGACTCCGACGTGGAGGTGGCCACGAGCGCGTCACGGTAGCCGTCGTAGGTCGCGGTGACCGACGCGACCCCTGCGGGTGCGGTGACGGTCGCCGTGCCGTTCTGCAGCGACACCGTGGTGCTCCAGTCGCCGCCCGAGAACGTCACCGTGCCGGCGATGTCGCCGTCGTCGGCGGCGGTCACTTCGGCCGTGACGTCACGGCCGTCGGCGGTCAGCTGCGTGGTCGACGCGACGGCGGTGATGCCGGTCCAGTCGTGCATGGCCGTGAGCACCGTCTGCGGCACGCTCACGAACGCGCCGTGCCGCGGGCTCGCCGGCAGTCCGCCGACCGGGCGCACGTTCCAGTTCGAGCGCTGCGAGATCCGGTCGCTCTGCGAACTCGAGGCGATCTCGGCGCCCGTCGTCGCGAAGGCGCGGTAGCCGCCGGCACCGTAGTTGTCGACGAGGAAGACGTAGCCGTCGCCCGAGACGTTGTTCGGGTCGCCCTCGTTGAGCTTCACGATCTCGGGCCCTTCGCCGGCCTGACCGGTCTCGAGGCTCGTCATGCGGGTGTCGGTGAGCTGCCACGTCGTGGCGGGGTCGGCGCTCCAGCTCGACGAGGTCGTCGGTGCGGTGAGCACCTTCGAACGCTCGAGGAAGATGTCCTTGCCGGCCTCGAGCGTGCCTGCGGCACCGCCCTCCTCGTTCTTCGTGAAGCGGTAGTAGTAGTCGTCGATCTTGGTGACCGTCGAGTCGATGCGGGCGTACCCCGTGTCCTGCCACGTCGCGGGCGGCGAGGTGAAGGTCCTGAAATCGCGCGTGAGCACCGAGAACATGCGGGCGTAGAGCTTGTCGGTGTTGGTGTGCGAGGCATCCGAATAGAGGCGCGACGCGAAGAACACGACGTACGACTGCAGCTCGTCGTCCCAGTACGCCTCGGGCGCCCAGGTCATGCCGGCTTCGGGCTGGTTGACCGTGATGCCGGTGTCGATGCCGTTCGTGCGCGTCCAGTGCACGAGGTCGACCGACTCCCAGACCTCGATCTTCAGGCTGCCGGCGGATTGGGCCGGGCCCCAGCCCGTGCCGCAGCCGATGCAGAGGTCGGTGGCGACCATGTAGTACTTGTCGCCGTCGTGCGATCGCAGGATGAACGGATCGCGCAGTCCCTTGGTGTCGGTGGTCGACGTGATCACCGCTGCGCCGCCGTTGACCGGCGAGAACGTGAAGAAGTCGTTGCCCGAGGTCGCGGCCTGGTAGATCTTCTCGTCGCCGTCGGACTTGAAGTAGGCGGCGGCGTAGCCGGCGTCGGGCGCCGAGCGTGCATGTTCAGCGACCGCGACGGTGAACGACTTCTCGACGGCGGACTCGCCGAGCACCGCGTGCGCGGTGAGCGTGACCTCGCGATCGCCGTCGCCGTAGGCGGGACGCTCGACGAGGCCGCCGCCCTCGAACGGGTCGGGGGCGCCGACCGCGGGAGCGGTGTAGCCGGTGTCGGTCGGCGTGACCAGCGCGGGGTCGGAAGACGTCCACGTGATGGTCGCGCCGTTGACCGAACCGGTCGTGACGAGCGGCAGGTTCTCGGTCGTGCGGGCCGCGAGCGAGATCGCCTCGAGGTCGGCCGACGCCGAGGCGGCGAGCACGGTGAGGTCGAAGGAGATCGTGGTGCCGAGCGAGGTCGTGGCCGTGACGGTCACCGGGGTGTCGGCGGTGACGGCGCGCGAGACGACGCCGGTGTTCGAGATCACCGAACTGTCGCTCGAGGCCCAGCTCAGCGTGACGCCGTTGACGGATGCCGGCAGCGAGAGGTTCTGCGAGACGGCATCGGCCGACGGGTTGCCCGCGAGCACGGTCGGCAGCAGGTCGGCGCGCAGCATCGCGTCGGTCGTGGCCGACTTCGCCGCCGCCGTCGGCATGCTCTCGGATACCTGCGCCTGGCTCAGGGCGACGTCCCAGAACTTCACGTCGGTGACGTCGGCCTGCAGCATCGGGTCGGGGGCGTAGAGCGAGCGGCCGAGGTAGCCGAGCGTCGTGCCGGCCGGCACGATCGAGCTCATGGCGTACGAGTGGGTGACCGTCGAGGCCTGCACGCCGTCGCGGTAGAGCGTGATGGTGTTGCCGCTGCCCACGAGGGTCAGCGTGGTGAAGCCCGGGTTGAGTCCGCCGCCGTTCGGCAGGCGCACCTCGCCGTTGCTCGTGCCGGTCTTCACCCGGATTCCCGAGAGCACTGCGCTGGCGTAGGAAGACTCGCTCGAGCGCGGGTTGACGAACACGTGGTTGCCGAGCGCGGTGGTGTTCCATGCGCCGACGCCGTCACCGATCACCCAGCCGAACTGGTTGCCGGCGGTCTGGCTCGAGACGGTGTACTCGACGGTGAAGTCGTTGTCGGCTGCGGTCACGAGACCCTTGGGCAGCGCGGCGTAGCCGTTCTTCTTGAACCGGAGCACGGCGTCGCCACCGGCATCGGCGAACGAGGCGTCGGTGAGGCCGGTGAGTGCCGCGTTGCGACCGTTGCCCGAGATGTCGAGCAGTGCGCCGCCCGCGTGCGACATGTCGTAGTGAGCGGTGACGGGGGGCAGCTCGGCGGCCGACGCGGAGAGCGGAGCCGTGGCGCACAGGCCGGCGACCACGGCGCCGGTGAGGCCCGCGGCGAGCAGTCGTCGCGCACGAGTTGGGGGGAGAGCGGCAGACGGGCGCATGGGTCTCCTTGCAGTCGCCATTGACGGGGGCCCGACGATGTTCGTCGGATCGCCAGAATGTTACCGGACACATTGCCGGAATAACAAGGATCGGTGACGAAGTGCCCGTCTGCCGAAATCTTCTGGCGACACTTCTCGACTGTGTGCTACGGTCTGGCGTTACCGGTAACAATGCGAGTATCGCCGGTTCGCCCCGCCACCGAAGTCGTAGGCCCGAGGAGCTGTCAATGTCGACGCACGCCGCCACCGTCCGCGCGTTCCGCGGCACCGCGATCGCCCTCGGCGCCGCACTCCTGGCGGGCGCCGCCGCAGCAGGCCCGCTGGTGCCAACCGCGGCCAGCGCCGCTCCGAACACTGCGCCGAATGCCGCCCCCGCCGACGCCCCGCGCGACGGCCTGCTGGCCGAGTACCTCTTCACCCAGACCACGGGCAGTGCCGTGCCGAACACGGCCGGCGCTGCGTCGCCGCTCGGGCCGGCCACGGTCGTCAACGGCAGCGACGCCCTCTGGACGGGATCCTCACTGCGCTTCACCGGCGGCGCCAAGACCAGCACGGCCGACTGGGTGCGCCTGCCCGACGCGCTGCTCGCCGGGGAGCAGTCGGCCACGATCACCGTCGAGACGAAGTTCGACGCCTCGATGGCCTCGAACTGGCACTTCCTCTGGAACATCGGCAGCGACAGCACGAGCTCGTACTACTTCGCGACACTGAAAGACCCGGCGCGCACTGCGATCACGACTGCGAGCAATGGGGGAGAGGCCAACGCCCGCACCACCTCGCCGCTCGTGCCCGACCGCTGGTACAGCGTCACCTCGGTGATCGACGGCGCTGCCGACACGATCTCGTTCTACATCGACGGGGTGCGCGTGGGGCAGACGGCCACCGCACTGACCCCGGCCTCGATCACCGACCAGACCGTCAACGCGATCGGCCGCTCGCCGTGGCCCGACGGGTTCTACAAGGGCGAGGTGTCGACGTTCCGGGCGTACGACCGCGCGCTGTCGGCAGCCGAGGTGGCCGCGGTGTCCGACGCCGACAGCAGTCTGCACGCCTCGTCGTTCCAAGCGAGCGCGCAGGCGTCGCTCGACTCGATCCAGCCGATCGACATGTCGGATTCCTCCATCACCCTGCCCACCGCCAACGGGGCGACGCTCAGTTGGTCGAACCCCTCAGACGGTCTCGCGCTCGGCTCGGCCGGTACGACGCTCCAGGCCGTGCAGCCGGCACCCGGCTCGTCCGAGCTGACCGGCACGGTGACCGCGACGGCCACCGTGCGCGGAGTGAGCGTGTCGAAGGAGATTCCCGTGACGGTGGCTCCCGCGGCCGCGGCGGGCGATGACTACGGCTACCTGATGGTGCACTTCATCGAGGACTCGGCCGGCTATGCCGAGAAGATCTACCTCGACGTTTCACGCGGCGACGACCCCGAGCAGTGGGACCCGCTGAACGGCGGCGAGCCGATCCTCGCGTCGCAACTCGGCACCACCGGGATCCGCGACCCGTACCTCACTCGCAACCCCGAAACCGGCACGTACTACATCATCGCGACCGACCTGCGGGTCTTCGGCGGCGACGGCGGTGCCGGCGCGTGCACGAGCTGGTGCCACTGGACGACCAAGGGCAGCACGAAGCTGCTCGTCTGGGAGTCCACCGATCTCGTGAGCTGGGGCGAGCCGCGCAGCCTCGACGTCTCACTCGACGCGAACGGCGGCGAGGTCGCCGAACTCGGCATGGCCTGGGCGCCAGAGGCGACCTGGGTCGACGACTACTTCCCCGACGGCCGCGGCGCCTTCGTCATGTACTGGTCGTCGAACCTCTACGAGAACCCCGAGCACACCGGCGCGAGCCACAACGAGGTGCTGTGGGGGGCCACGACCGACTTCACGCAAGGCACCTACGCCTACGGTGGGTCGTTCATCGACACCGGCGCGAACGCCATCGACACCACGATGATCCAGAACGACGGCACCACCTACCGCATCACGAAAGACAACGGCCTCGGCAACGGCATCTACATGGAGTCCACGACCGCCGAGCGCTGGTGGGAACCGGGCACCGCGTGGACCCAGCTGCAGTCGAGGATCGGCGCGGCCTGGGCCGGCGGCAACGCCGGCGGCGTCGAGGGCCCTGCGGTCTTCAAGAGCCACAGCGACGAGCGCTGGTACCTCTACGTCGACGTCATCCCGTCGACCGGATACCGCCCGATGACCACGACGAACCTCGATGCGGGCTGGAGCCAGCTGAACGACCCCTCGTTCTTCATGGCCCCGAGCACCAAGCACGGCGGCGTGATCTCGCTCACCAAGGCGCAGTACGACACCGTTCGGTCAGCGGATGCCGCGGCCGCCGTGTCATCCGACCTCGGCTCGATCGAGGTCGACGCCGGCAGCGATCCGAACGAACTGGCCGGCGCGCTGCCGGCGACCGCCGACGTCGTGCTCGCCTACGACCGGGGCACCGCGGCGCGGCCGGTCACGTGGAACGAGGCATCCGTCGATCTCGACACCCCGGGCACCTACCCGATCACCGGAACGGTGAGCACGTACTCCGCCAACCTCGACACGTGGGTCGGCGCCGGCGGTTCGAGTGCCTGGAACGCGCCCGACCGGGTGCTCTCGAGCAGTGCGGCGATCACCGTGAACGCGACCGTGGTCGTGACCGCGCCAGCGGGCCCGTCGTTCACCGTATTGGCCGACACCCGCTGCGTCGCGGGCAAGGTCGTGCTCGTCGCCAAGGCCGCGAACACCGGCGAGACCGCTGCCGAGATCGCGATCGTCACCCCATACGGCTCGAAGACGGTGCAGCTCGATGCCGGTGCCGGCAAGAGCCTGACGTTCTCATCGCGCCTCGCCTCCATTTCGGCGGGCAACGTCGAAGCAACCTCCGCCGGCGGCACGCAGTCGGCCGCGTTCGCGGCGCGCACCTGCAACTGACCTCCCTTCCCTTCTCCGCACTCCAAAAGGACTCCCATGTCGAAATCGGCTCGCACCACCGCCATCGCGGCGATCGCCGCCGTCGGCGCGCTCTTCGGCGGCCTCGTCACGGCGACGATGCCCGCTGCCGCCGCAACGGGTGAACTCAGCATCGAGGCATCCAAGGTGCTCGAGCTGAACTTCGACGGCGACCTCGCCGACTCGAGCGCCAACGCCGCGAACGTCGGCCTGCAGAAGGGCGTCGCCGGCTACGCCGACGGCATCGACGGCCAGGCGTTCTCGTTCAACGGTGCCACGGCGCTGAACCTCGGAACGGCGTCGTACCTGCAGCCGCAGGACCTCACCGTCTCGTACTGGTACAACCCGAGCGCCGCGATGAGCGGCGAGCAGACCTTCGCCTGGAGCAAGACGACGTACAACTCCGACGGCTGGTATCTCACCTCCGAGAACGCCACGACGCCGCTCGCGCTGTCGATCGGTCCCTCGGCCGGTCAGCCCTACAAGGTCGCGGTCGAGGCCGACCGTGCGGCCTTCTTCCCGCCCGGCCAATGGACCCACGTCGTGGCGAGCTACGACCACGAGAGCAAGGCCGTGGCGTTCTACCGCAACGGAATCCGCCAGCCCGCGATCGTGAAGATTCCGGTGAGCGCGACCGCTTCGGGCGTGCTCGGCGCCGAGAGCACGAGCACGAAGACCATCGGCTACAACGGCCCGACCTACAACGGTTCGCACGTGAGGGGCCTGCTCGACGACTACGCACTGTTCGACGGGGTCGCCACCGTCGCCGACGTCGTGACGCTCACCCAACGAGGCACCCCCGGCTTCGACCCGGCGACCGTCGCGCGCGGCGATCTCGACGCGATCATCCTCCCCGAGAGCGCTGCCGTCGACTTCTCGGTGCCGACCGCCGGCGCCGGTGGCAGCGAGATCACCTGGACCTCCTCCGACGATTCGGTCATCTCGATCGACGACGATATGGCGCGAGTCACCCGCCCCGACGGCGCGGCGGCCCCGGTGCGCCTCAGCGCCAGCGCGAGCTACGGCGGCAGCGCGGAGGTCACTCGCGACTTCGACCTCGTGGTGCAACCCGCCGGCGAGACATCCACCGAGTACCTCGCGGACGCCGGCCTCGAGAACGTGACGCTCGCCGACGACTACCTCCTGAACGCGAACCAGAAGACCATCGACTACCTGCTGAGCCTCGACCCCGAGAAATTCCTCTACTCCTGGTACCTGCAGGCCGGACTCACTCCGACGACCGCGACCGGGTACGGCGGGTGGGAGCGCTCGACCGGCGCCCGCTTCCAGGGCCACTTCTTCGGCCACTACCTCTCCTCCCTGTCGCAGGCCTATGCGACCACGACGGATGCCTCGGTCAAGTCGCAGCTGCTCGCGAAGCTCACTGCAGCGGTCGAAGGCCTCGAGCGCTGTCAGGATGCCTGGGCGGCCGCCGATCCCTCCAGTGCCGGGTACGTCGCGCCGTTCCCGCTGAACGCGCTTCCGAGCGGCCGCGACGGGCTGCTCGTGCCGTTCTACAACCTGCACAAGGTGCTCGCAGGCCTCATCGACGCGCACGAGCAGGCCCCGGCCGAGGTGTCGGCGAAGGCCCTCTCCGTGGCGTCCGGCTTCGGCTCGTGGGTGAAGAACTACGCGGCATCGCTCTCGAACCCCGCCGTCATTCTCAACACCGAGTACGGCGGCATGAACGAGGCGCTCTACGAGCTCTTCAGCATCACGAGGAGCCCCGACCACAAGCGCGCGGCCGAGTACTTCGACGAGGTGCCGCTCTTCCAGGCGCTCGCGAACGGTCAGGACGTGTTGAACGGCAAGCACGCCAACACGACCATTCCGAAGCTCGTCGGCGCACTCAAGCGCTACACGCTCTTCATGGACGACGAAGAGCTCTACGCGACGCTCACGCAAGCCGAGAAGGACGCGCTGCCGATGTACCGCACGGCGGCCGAGAACTTCTGGCAGATCGTGATCGACGACCACACCTACGCCAACGGTGCGAACAGTCACTCCGAGCACTTCCACGGCGCAGACACGCTGTACCAGTTCGCGACCAACGGCGTCACGTCGGGCTACGGCGAGAACTCCACCGCCGAGGGCTGCAACGAGTACAACATGCTGAAGCTCAGCCATGCCCTGTTCGCGGTGACGAAAGACGTGAAGTACGCCGACTACTACGAGTCGACGTTCATCAACACGATCCTCGCCTCGCAGAGTCCAGAGACGGGCATGGTCACCTACTTCCAGCCGCAGACCTCGGGCTACGCGAAGATTTTCGGCACTCCGCTCGACCAGTTCTGGTGCGACCACGGCACGGGTGTCGAGAGCTTCACGAAGCTCGGCGACTCGATCTACTTCACCGACCCGACGGCGGTGTACGTGAATCAGTTCCGCAGTTCGGAGCTGCGCTCGGCGGCGCAGAACCTGCGCCTCACGCAGACGGCCGACGTGCCGGCGAGCCCGACCGTGCGGCTGACGGTCGCGGCCCTCGACGGCGGGGCGGTCGCGGCCGGCACCGTGCTGAAGCTGCGCGTGCCGAGCTGGGTCGCCTCGGCCCCGACGCTGACGGTCAACGGCGAGGTGACGGATGCCTCCGCCCTCACGAGCGACGGCTACATCACGCTGCCCGTCGCCGGCGGTGACGAGATCGAGTACTCGCTGCCGGCGAAGGTCACCGTCGACGACGGCACCGAGAACCCGAACTGGGTCGCCTTCAAGTACGGCCCGGTGCTGCTCGCGACCGAACTCAGCCGCAGCAACGTCGACGCCAGCTACACCGCCGGCGTGCTCGTGCAGATGGGCGTCGCCGACAAGTCGCTGAGCTCCAACGTCGTCGTGGCCGACGCGGCCGCGTGGAAGGCGAACGCCGAGACGAACATCGAGCGCATCGCCGACGGCGTGAACGCGAACGGCATGACCACCATGCGGTTCAAGCTGCACGGGGTCGACGCGACCTCGGCAGCCCTCACCTTCGAGCCGTACTACAGCCTCTACGACGCCCGCTACGCGACCTATATGACGCTCGTGCAGCCCGACTCGGCCGAAGCGCAGGCGCTGATCCTCAAGCACAAGCAGCAGTTGCGCGTCGACGAGACGACGATCGACTCGCTCACCTCGTTCGACGACAACAACAGCGAGGCCGACAAGAACTACGCGTTCTCGAACTCGACCGTCGGCGTGTTCAACGGCAACAGCTTCCGGCATGCGCCGCCCGCCGCCGGGGCGTTCTTCCAGTACGACATGATCGTCGACCCCTCGCAGCCCGCGAACTACCTGGCCGCCAGGTACTACGGCGGCGACAACGGGCGAACCTTCGACGTGTACCTCAACGACGTGCTGCTGAAGCACGAGCGGGTGACGAACGCCGGCGGAGCGACGAGCTGGTACCTCCAGTACGACGAGATCCCGCAGGCGATCCTCGACGGCATCGAGGCCGAAGACAGCTACAAGCGCGACCAGTCGGGCGAGTACGCGCTGGATGCCGCGGGGCAGAAGATCCCCATCGTGACGGTGCGGTTCCAGAGCAACGGCACGAGCTACGTGGGCGGACTGTTCGGCCTGCACACCTCGTCGACGAACCACTACGCCACGGACCCCGAGCTCTCGAAGCTCGAGGTCGCCGGCGGCACGTTGGCGCCCGCTCTGGCCGCGGGAACGCACGAGTACACGGCGACCGTGCCGCTCGACGCGACGAGCGTGCAGCTCGACGTCGACCCCGCCACCCCCAGCGGGCTCGTGTCCGTCGACGGCATCCTCATCGACGACACCGAGCCGCGCACGGTGGCGCTCGCGTCAGGGGATGCCCCGACGACCGTATCGATCGAGGCGTCCGCGCAGGACCACACGACGAAGGTCACCTACGCCGTGCAGATCGTGCGAGCCGCTCCGGAACCCGAGCTCGCCGTGTCGGCGGTTGCCAGCACACGGTGCGTGGCGGGCAAGGTCGTGGTGGTCGTGAAGACGACGAACGGCGCCGACGTGCCGGTGGAGGTCGTCGCGGCATCCGCTCATGGCACCGCGACCGGAACGCTCGCCGTCGGGGCCTCGGCGACGAAGGCCTTCTCGACCCGCGCCGCGTCGATCGACGCCGGTGCGGTGACGGTCACGGCGACCGCGACGGTCGACGGCGCACCGCGCTCGACGGAGATCGCGGCCGCATATGCGGCGCGCAACTGCGGCTGAACAGACCACGGCGACGGAACAGGAGACCATGCAGATGAGACGCACGCGACGCCTTGACGGTGCTTGGAACCATCTCTACTCTAGGAATGTTCCCGCTAACATTGCAACGAACACGTGGCCCCCCGAAGGCCCGTACCCGGCAAGGACGCCGACCTCGGTCGCGACCAGAGCCACCACTGCGATCGTGTCAGCACCCTGCTGCACGACGGAACGGCTCGGCATGCGCCGACCGAGGAAACTGGAGACAACATGATCAGCAAAGGTGCTGCACTGCGTACCGCAGCAGGAGTGCTCGGCGGGCTCATGCTCGTCGGCGTCGGAAGCGCGGCGTTCGCTGCTTACCCCGACCCCACGAGCGGATCCGACGTCGACGTGAACGTCGACATCGCAGCCGTCGAGAACGGCGCGTTGAGCCTCACGGTCGCCGCCAACGCCACGAGCCTCGCCGAGACCGGCTCGAACGCCTCGTACCGTCAGTTCACCGGCACGCTGCCGAACGTCACGGTCACCGACACTCGCACCGACGTGCCGGCGGGCGTGTTCTGGTACGTCACGGGCCAGGCGAGCAGCTTCGTCGGGGCGACCGGCCAGCCCGACATCACCGCCGACCACCTCGGCTGGGCGCCGGCACTCGTGAACCCGGCCAATGCCGACGACGTGGTCGAAGGCCCCGCCGTCGACACCTCGCTCGACCCCACGACGCCGAACAACGTCGGCCTCGTCGGCGAAGAGCTGCTGGCGCTCAACCTGACCGACTCGCAGGCCGCGGCCACCGCCGGCCAGTGGACCGCCAACGCCGGTCTCGTGCTGAAGACCGCGGTCGATGTCGCTCCCGGTGCCTACACCTCGACGCTGACGCTGTCGCTCTTCGAGGACGCGCTCTAAGCACGTGAACCGATTTCGTCTCCGCCGCGCGCTCGCCGCCGTCGCCGCCGCACTCGCGGTCGGCGTCGGTGGCGTGCTCGCGGCCGCGGGCCCTGCCGCCGCTGAAGAGGCGGCACCCGTGTCGTGGTCGGTCACGCCGTCGGATGCCTCCGGGCCCGACGGGCGCTTCTCGGTCGAGCACGAGATCGACCCGGGTGCGAGCGTCGACGACTTCCTCGCGGTGCGCAACCTCGGCGCCGAGGAGGTCACGTTCGCGCTGTCGGCGGCCGACGGCTTCTACAACGACAACGGTCGCTTCGACATGCTGCCGTCGGGGGAGCAGTCCGTCGGCGCGGGCACCTGGATCAGCCTGCCGGAATCGGTCACCGTCGCCCCCGCCGGCACCGTCGTGGTGCCGTTCACCGTGACCGTGCCCGACAACGCCGAACCCGGCGACCACGCGGCCGGCATCGCCGCTTCCGTCATGTCGACGAGTTCTGGTGACGGGGCAGCGGTCGGCGTCGAGAGCCGCGTCGGGTTCCGAGTGATGACGCAGGTGACGGGCGAGCTCGAGCCCGTCTTCTCGGTGCAGCACGTCGTCGCCGACTACCGCACGTCGTGGAACCCCCTGCATCCCGGCGACATCGCCGTGTCGTTCGACGTGGTGAACGAGGGCAACGTGCGGCTCTCGGTCGGCGGCACCGTCGACATCGCGGGCAGGCAGGTCGCCTTCCCCGCCGACGCCGAGCGCCAGCAGGACATCCTGCCCGGCGAGCACCACACCTTCACAGCCGACCTCGACGGGGTCTGGCCGCTCTTCGGATTCGCGGGCGAGATCGTCGTCTCGCCGACCGTCACCACGGTCGGCGGCGACACCGCCGAGGTCGCCCCGGCCTCGACCTCGATCTTCGTGTGGGCGGTGCCGTGGTCCCAGTTGCTGGTGCTCATCGGGCTCGCCCTCATCATCGTGGCGCTCGTCTGGCGCCGCGGGCGCTCGAAGCGCCGCTTCGACATGCTGCTCGCCCAGGCCCGTGAAGCGGGCCGCCAGGACTCGGCCGCAGGAGGGCTGGAAGCGACTTCCTAGCTTGCCCCGAGGGCTCGCTGTTTCGACTCGCGGTTCCGCGCAGAGGCCGATGGATGCCTCGTGGCGCTCGTTCTGCACGCCTCGCCGGCGTGCCCGTCTGCACTGGAGGCAACCGATGATTCGAGAGACACCCATTCGAACGACGTCACCCGCTGCACGTCGTGATCGCAGGCTGACAACCGTGGCATCCCTCGTCGTCGGGGCCGCACTGGCCTCGTCGCTCGGCGCATCGCTGCCGGCGGCGGCAGAGGAGCCGGCCTCTCCGCAGCCGATCGCCGCCTACGCGTTCGACGATGGCACCCTGCACGACTCGGTCGGCGCGGCGGACCTCACCGCCTCGGGCACCGCCGCCCTCGTGACCGATGCCGATCGAGGCCAGGTGCTGCGCCTCGACGGTTCCGCGAACGGCTTCGCGGCCTTCCCGCAGGGCTTCTTCGACGGACGCGACGCCATGACGGTGTCGATGGACGTGAAGAGCGAGAAGACGAGCGGCAACTTCTTCACCTTCGCCTTCGGCGCCGATTCGACGAGGTACTCCTTTCTGCGGGTGCGGGGCGCCGACGTGCGCAGCGCGATCACGAATGCGTCGTGGCAGAGCGAGTCGGCCGTGACGGGCACGGTTGCGAGCGGGTCGTGGCACCACTACGACCTCGTGTTCGACGGCGCGAAGATGACCGTCTACGTCGACGGGGCGAAGCTCGGCGAGAACGCCGCACTCGGCACCACCGTGTCGGGGCTGGGCTCCAACCTGCTCGGCTATCTCGGCAAGTCGTTCTATGCGGCCGACGGGTACTTCCAGGGCTCGTTCGACGAGGTGCGGGTGTTCGATCGGGCGCTCACCGCCTCTGAGGTGCTCACCAACGCCGGCGCGACCGACCAGTTGACCGACGTGTCGCTGAACGACCCGTCGGCGCTGAAGATCGCTCCGATCGTGAACGGCGCGGGCCGCACGGCGATCCTGCCGCTGCGACCGGGCACGGATGCCTCGGCGCTCGCGCCGACCTTCACCGCCGCCGCCGGGGTGACCGTCTCGCCCGCGTCGGGCGAGATCGTCGACCTCCGCGCGCCGGTCACGTACACGTTGACTGCGCCCGGCGGGGCGACGGCGACCTGGACGCTCTCGGCACAGGAGATGAAGAGTCCCGTGCTGCCCGGGTTGTACGCCGACCCGAACATCGCGGTCTTCGGTGACACCTACTACCTCTACGCCACGACAGACGGCACCCCGGGCTGGGGTGGCAAGGACTTCTACGTGTGGAAGTCGCCCGACCTCGTGAACTGGACCCGCTCGGCGGAGCCCTTCCTCACCCTCGACGGCGTCAACGGAAACGTGCCGTGGGCGAGCGGAAACGCGTGGGCGCCGACGATCATCGAACGCGACGGCAGGTACTTCTTCTACTTCAGCGGCCACAACGCGGCCCTGAACCGGAAGACGATCGGCGTGGCCGTGGCCGACAGTCCCGAGGGGCCGTTCACCGCGCAGCCCACCGCGATGATCCTGAACAACGAGTCCGTCACCTCGGGCCAGGCCATCGACCCATCCGCGTTCCTCGACCCCGTGTCGGGCAAGTACTACTTGTTCTGGGGCAACGGCAGCCCGGTCTACGCCGAACTGAGCGACGACATGCTGTCGCTGAAGCCGGGGACGATCGCACGGATCAGCGGGCTTACCTCGTTCCGCGAGGGAACGTTCGTGAACCACCGCGACGGGCTGTACCACCTGACCTACTCGATCGACGACACCGGGTCCGAGAACTACCGGGTCGGCTACGCCACCTCGACGAGCGTGCACGGCCCGTGGACCTACCGCGGGGTCATCCTGCAGAAGGATCTCTCGCTCGGCATCAAGGCGACCGGCCACAACTCGATCGTCAACGTGCCCGGCACCGACGACTGGTACATCGCCTACCACCGCTTCGCCATGCCGAACGGCGACGGCACCCACCGTGAGACGACGATCGACAAGCTCACGATCGGCCCCGACGGACTGTTCCAGACGGTGCAGCCGACCCTCACGAGCGTCGCGCCGCAGCCGATCGCGAGCCCTGTCGAGGTGACGGCCGCGGCATCCACGCGGTGCGCCGCAGGCAGGGTCGTGCTCGTGGTCACCACCGCGAATGCGTCGGGCGCAGCCGCGGGGCCGGTCGACGTCGGCATCGAGACGGCGTACGGCACCAAGGAACTCGCTGCGCTCGCCGCCGGCGGTTCGAGCAGCACGGCCTTCTCGAGCCGGCTCGCGTCGATACCCGCGGGCACGGTGACGATCACCACGACCGCGACGGATGCTTCGGCGCCCGGGCCGCTCGAGGTCGCGTACGCCGCCCGCAGTTGCGGCTGACGGCGAGGGCCGGTCAGCCATGCAGCACCGCACTGACGACACCAGCACCAGCAGCCCACCGCGCCAACCGGCGCGAACACACCACTCCGGAGGATCACCGATGATTCGAGAGACACCGATTCGAACGAAGGCACCTGCAACGCATCGCGCGCGGCGGTGGGTCGCTGGCGCGACGGGCGCGCTGCTCGCGGCGGGCAGCCTCGCCCTGGCGGGCTCGGGCGCGGCGACCGCCGTCACTCCGGGCTCGCTGATCGCCTCGTACGACTTCTCGGAGTCGTCGGGCACGGTCGCCCATGATCTCTCGGGCAGCGAGCACGATGGCGCGGTCGTCGGCGGTGAGGCGTGGCGCGGCGGGTTCCTGCAGTTGAACGGGTCGAACCACGTGAAGCTGCCCGACGGTCTGCTCGCGGGGCAGTCGGCCGCGACGATCGTCGTGGAGACGAACCCGGCCGCGCTCAGCGGGGCGAAGTTCCTGTGGAACATCGGCGGCTCGGGCGAGGGCGGCACGGGTCAGTTCTTCATCCAGCCGGTCGCGCCGCGGCTGGCGATCTCGAAGACGAACTGGTCGGGTGAGCAATCGGTGACCTCGACGACGAAGCTCGCCGCAGGCCGGTGGCAGTCGGTCGCGGCGACGATCGCGAAGAACGCCGACGGGACGACCTCCACGCTGCGGCTCTACATCGATGGCGCGCTCGTTGCTGAGAAGACGAACTCGACCACGAACCTCAGCGATCTCACGACGCACACGATGAACTTCCTCGGCAAGAGCGCCTACGCCGCCGACTCGCTGTACCAGGGCGGGGTCTCGTCGTTCCGGGTCTACACCGAGGCGCTCACCGCCGCCGAACTCGGCACCATCGCCGAGACCGACGCGCAGGCTGCGGCGAACGAGACGGCCGCCGCGCTCGACCTCGACGCTGTGAACGAGCAAGACCTCGCTGCTATCGAGACCGACCTCGTGCTGCCGACGACCGGGGGAGTGATCTGGTCGTCGTCGCCCACGGGAATCGTGGCCGCCGACGGCACGATCAGCCAACCGGCATCCGACACGGTCGTGACCCTCACGGGCACCGCCACTGTGCGCGGCACGATCGCGACCAAGCAGTTCTCGGTGACGGTGCTCGCGGCGCCGACCGCCGCAGAGGCGGCCCAGCGCGACGTCGACGCGATCGCCCTCGCGAACGCCGACGACGTGCGCGGCGACCTCACGCTGCCGACGACCGGCGAGCGGTTCGGCTCGACGCTGAGCTGGAACTCGTCGGATGCCGCGATCGTCGATGTCGAGGGCACCGACACTGTCGCGCCCGGCGTCGTCACGAGGCCCACGACGGTCGACACGACCGTCGTGCTCACAGTCACCGCGACGAACGGTGACGCCGTCGCCACCCGCGAGATCCCGCTCACGGTGCGCAAGTCGACGCCGCTCGCGAAGACCACCGACTACCTCTTCGCGCACTTCACCGGCACCGAAGGCAGCGCGAACGACGAGCAGATCTACATCGCCACGAGTCGCGACGCGCTGACCTTCACCGACACTCGTGCGAACGGCGATCCGGTGCTGTCGCTCGCCGCTGACCAGGGCGACGGCGGCGTGCGCGACCCGTTCGTGGTGCGATCACCCGAGGGCGACCGCTTCTTCATGATCGCGACCGACCTGAGCATCTACCACCGCGGCGGCTGGGGCAACTCCAACGCGACCGTCACCGGCTCGAAGTTCCTCGTCGTGTGGGAGTCGACCGACCTCGTCGACTGGAGCGAGCCGCGTTTCGTCGATGTGGCGAGCGAGATCCCCAACGCGGGCATGGCCTGGGCGCCCGAGGCGATCTGGGACGACGTGACCCAGCAGTACTACGTCTATTGGGCGACTCGCGCCGACGGCAACACCGAGCTCGGCGACAGCGTCGACGTCTACCTCTCGACCACCCGCGACTTCACCACCTTCTCGACCCCGGTCAAGTGGATCGACCGTTCGCACTCCATCATCGACACCACGGTGATCAAGGTCGGCGACTGGTTCTACCGGGCGTCGGGCGACGGAGAGATCACCATCGAGCGCTCGAAGAAGCTCGACGCGGTCACCACCTCGGCGACCGCGAAGCCGAGCGGCACCGAGCAGGAGTGGGTGCTCGTCGGCACGCTGCAGTCGATCCTGAGCGGCAGCGGCACCTGCTCGGGCGGTGGCAACTACACCGGTGCGTGCCTCGAGGGCCCCGAGTTCTTCGCGTACAACGACGACGACCGCGGCGCCGCCGAGCAGCTCTACGGCCTGCTCGCCGACCAGTACGCCACCGGCCGCGGATACCTGCCGT
The DNA here is from genome assembly GCF_000421565.1 of Agromyces subbeticus DSM 16689. Lineage (GTDB taxonomy): Bacteria > Actinomycetota > Actinomycetes > Actinomycetales > Microbacteriaceae > Agromyces > Agromyces subbeticus. The sequence goes on from NZ_ATXG01000001.1 coordinate 440,035, forward strand.
TCCGCACGACCGACCTCGCCTCGACGTCGGCGTCGGTCTGGTCGAAGGCGAGCGGGGTGAACCTCGGCACCCTCAAGAAGCGCCACGGCGGCATCCTGCCGATCACCGCCGAGGAGTACCAGCGCGTCATGTTCGCCTACGCCGGCGTCGGCACGAACCCCGATCTCGCGATCGAGGTGAGTGCGAGCACCCGCTGCGTCGCAGGCAAGGTCACGATCGTCGCCTCCGCGAAGAACGCCGACACCAGGCCAGCGGATGTCACGGTGACGACGGCGTACGGCTCGAAGACGTTCACCGGCGTGCAACCCGGCAAGACGGTCTCGCAGGCGATCTCGACCAGGCAGCCGAATCTCGGCGCTGGGTTCGTCGGCGTCACGGCGACGGCGAGCACCGCGAGCTACGACGGCAGTGCGTCGTACGACGCAAGGAGCTGCAGATGACCGCGCTCACCCGTCGGAACGTGCTCGGAGGGGCGCTGTTCGCGGCGTCCGTCGCGGCGGCGGGCGCGGCAGCGAGCCCAGCGCAGGCCGTCGCCGGAAGAGCCGTGGCCCCGCGCATGGCGATCACCTCGCTGGGCGGTTCCACGTACGCGCATCCGGGACTGCTGCACACGGCATCCGATCTCGGCGACCTGGCCACTCGCATCGCTGCGCACTCCCAGCCGTGGTACTCGGGATACGAACGCCTCGCTGCCAACGGGCGCAGCAACCCCGGGTGGAACCCGCGGCCGCTCGCGACGGTGATCCGCGGCGGCACCGGCCAGAACTACATGCAGATGGCCTACGACATCCACGCCGCCTACCAGAACGCACTGCGGTGGCGGGCGACCGGCATCGAGGAGCACGGCGCGGCCGCCGTGCGCATCCTCAACGCCTGGTCGTCGTCGCTCGTCGCGGTCGGCGGAAACGCCGACCGCTTCCTCGCGGCGGGCATCTACGGGTACCAGTTCGCGAACGCCGCGGAGCTCGTGCGCGAGCGGAGCGACTTCGAGCTGACGGCGTTCCGCGACATGCTGCTGAACGTCTTCCACCCGATGAACGAGCAGTTCCTGACCTTCCACAACAACGCCGTGATCACGAACTACTGGGCGAACTGGGACCTGTGCAACATGGCGTCGATCCTCGCGATCGGGATCTTCGCCGACCGCGACGACCTCGTCGATCGAGCGGTCGACTACTTCCACAACGGTGCCGGCAACGGTTCGCTGCCGCACGCGGTGCCGTTCGTCTACGCCGACGAGGGCCTCGCGCAATGGCAGGAGAGCGGGCGCGACCAGGGCCACACCATGATGGGCATGGGACTCATGGGCGCGATCTGCGAGATGGCGTGGAACCAGGGGATCGACCTGTGGGGCGCCGACGACAACCGGTTCCTGAAGGCGGCCGAGTACGTCGCCAAGTACAACCTGGGCAATGACGTGCCGTTCACGCCGTACAGCTGGCAGACCGGCCCGAACACGACGGCCGGGCATGTCGGCTGGCAGACCCAGACCGTCGTGGGCGCCGGATCGCGCGGGCAGCTCAGGCCCGTGTGGGAGGCGATCCTCGGGCACTACGCCGGGCGGCGCGGTCTCGCGGCGCCGTGGACCGCGCAGATGGTGCAACTCGTTCGCGCCGAGGGCGGCGGCGGCGACTACGGTCAGGAGTCGGGCGGGTACGACCAGCTCGGTTTCGGCACGCTGACCGCTGCGGCCGTGACCGTCGGCGAGCGCGTCTCGCGCCTGCAGGCGTTCACGCATCCCGGTCACTACGTCGCGGCCTCGGCGGGGTCGGCTGCGCTCGCCGCCGACCCGGTGCTCGGCGTCTCGCGTTTCAGAGTCGTCTCGGGACTCGCAGGCACGGCCGACGGCCGCGTGTCGTTCGAGTCTGTCGAACAGCCGGGCACCTACCTGCGGCACAGCTCCTTCAGGATCGTCGCGCACCAGAGCGATGGTTCGTCGCTGTTCGCGGCGGACGCGACGTTCGTGCCGGTCACCGGGCTCGGGCACTCGATGCTCAGCTCCTTCCGCTCGCACAACTTCGCCGACCGGTACCTGCGTCATCGCAACTTCCAGCTGTGGATCGATCCGATCGCGAACGATCAGGATCGAGCGGACGCGACCTTCCGGTTGGTCGACTGACGATCAGGCGCTGGGCGCGCGACGGGTCGACTCGCGCTCGACGACCGATGCCGGATGCACGACGACGCGTCGTTCCAGCACGCCATCGCGGTGTTGCAGGCGCGAGACGAGCAATTCGGCCACCGTCTCGGCCCTGGCCTCGTTCGAGGGCTCCACGGTGGTCAGGCGCGGCACGGTGTACCGGCTCGCGGTCGTGTTGTCGAACCCCACCACCTGCACGTCTTCGGGAACGCGGAGGCCGGCGTCTGCCAGCGCTCGGAGCGCGCCGACGGCCAGGCCGTCGGTGACGGCGAAGACGGCATCGAACCGCCGCCCCGATGCGATCAGGGCGCGGATGCTGCCGTGCCCGCCTTCGGCGTCGAACGTCGACGGGAGGACGAGAGCCGGGTCGAGGTCTCTGCCGATCTCGGCATGCGCCTCGGCGTACCCGCGCGTGCGGAGCCCGGGCATCGACTCCTCATCGTCGTGCACGCCGCCGAGGGCGACGATCGCGCGCGCTCCGGTCTTCAACAGGAGCCTGGTCGCCAGCCGAGCGCCGCCCTCGTTGTCCATGAGCACGTGGTCGAATCGACTCGACAGTGCGCGCTCGCCGAGGAGCACGACGGGCTTGTCGATGCTGATGCGATCGAAATGCGGGGTATCGCCGGCGGCGAGCGCGAGCACGAAGCCGTCGTACGAATCGAGGTGCGACGACGCGAGTGACTCGACCTCGGCGCGCACGGCGCCGCCGGTGTTCTCGGTCACGAGTCGCAGCCCGCGCTCGGCGAATCGGTCGTTCAGGGCCTGCGCGAGCGCACCGTAGTACTCCGAGTCGAAGGTCGGGATGGCGAGCCCGACCATGCCCGTGCGGCCACGCCGAAGTGAGCGCGCCGACTGGTTCAGGCGGTACCCGAGCTGGGTGATGGATTCGATCACCCGCACCCGCGTCTCGTCGCCGACGCGTGCCGAGCGCCCGTTGACGACGTTCGACACGGTCTGCGGCGAAACGCCCGCGTGCCGAGCGACGTCCTGCATGGTGACGTTCATGCGGTCGCGCCCGGGCATGCCCCCATCCTCCCACTCGCCCGGCTCCGTCCGCACAGAGGCGGGGGATCGAGCGCCCGACGTGGGCGCTCGTGACGTGAGCACGACCACGAGGCTCTGCGAACGGTCTTGCCACCGCTCGAATGTTCGCGGTAACATCCGAGGGCCGCTCGGGAGTTTATCGATCAACTCTGCATCGAATCCGGCCTGTTCGCAATCGAAGGAGATCGCAGATGAGCACGTGTGGAGTGCTGGCTCGGCGGGTCGTCTCGCTCGTCACCGCGGGTCTGCTGGTCGGCTCCGGCTCCGGCTTCGCCGCGACCGCCGGTACCGCGCAGGCCGCCGACGAATGGAGTCCCGATTCGTCGTACACGTCGACCGACACGGGCGACGGGACGTACACGGTTCCGCTGCTCAACGCAGATGTTCCGGATGTGAGCGTCGAACGCGTTCCCGCATCGCAGAACGACGAAGGCCGCGACATCTACTACATGATCAGCACGACGATGCAGCTCAGCCCGGGTGCACCGATCATGAAGTCGTACGACCTGGTCAACTGGGAGATCGTGAACTACGCGTTCGACCGCCTCGACATCGGCGATGCCGCCTCCTTGCGAAACGGTTCGAACTCCTACGGGCAGGGGCAGTGGGCGTCGTCGCTCCGCTTCCATGACGGCACCTTCTACGTGCTCATCAACTCGCTGAACCTGGGCGGCGCCTACCTCTACCGCACCGACGACATCGAGAACGGGGCGTGGACGAGAGTGGCCCTCGGCCGTAGCCTCCACGACCCTTCGCTGTTCTTCGACGACGCCGACGGCGGAACGCCGTACATCATCTACGGCGGCGTCAGCGCCGTGCGGCTGAACCCGACGCTGACCGCGATCGAGCAGGACTTTCCGAACTTCATCCAGCGCAGCGACTACGCGAGCCAGCCGTACGTCGGCAGCAACGGGCTCTTCGAGGGCGCCCAGGCGTTCTTCATCGACGGCTACTACTACGTGGTGATGATCACGTGGCCGAGCAGCGGTCGACAGGTCGCCATGTTCCGCTCGACCGAACTGCTCGGGCGCCTCTCGGCGACACCGGCGCCCTACGAGTCCCGTGGCGTGCTGAACTCCAACGGATTCGCGCAGGGCAGTCTCGTGCCCATCTCGAATGACGCGGGTGATGACGACTGGTACGGCTTCTTCTTCCGCGACACGTTTCCGATCGGCCGCATTCCGGCGCTGATCCCCGCGACCTGGAGCGACGGCTGGCCGACCTTCGGCAACAACGGCGTCGTGCCGGTCGACGGAGTCTTCGAGAAGCCGATCGACCTCACCCCTGAGCAGGAGCGCTTCGAGCGGCTCAAGAGCGTCGTCGCGTCCGACGACTTCGACAACGACGCGCCGCACCGGTCGTACCAGGACGAGCAGTGGACGCTGCCGACGGCACCCGACTTCGACGAGACGCTGATCGGCGTCGAGCTCTTCGGCAATCCCGGCGTCGAGTCCGGAACCACCGAGGGCTGGACGGCCAACGACAGCGCGACACTCTCGACGACCACCGACGCGCACACCGGCTCGACGGCCATCGCGGTCACTGCGCGGAGCACCACGGGATCGGGGCCCGCGCAGAGCGTCACCGGCAAGGTGCAGCACGGCGTCACGTACGACGTCTCGGCATGGGTCAAGTACGACAACCCTGCGAGCCCGGCGACCAAGCAGTTCCTCATCACCGCCCGCTACGGCGGCGGCAGCGCGACCTTCACCAACCTCTCGCCCGCCACGGCCGTGACTCGCGGGAGCTGGGGCAGGGTGTCGGGTTCGTTCACGATTCCGGCATCCCAGGCCCTCTCCGACGTGCGGATCTTCATCGAGACCCCGTGGACGAGCACGCCGTCGACCGCCCCCGACACGCACCTCATGGACTTCGCGGTCGACGACGTGTCACTCGTCGGACGCCCGGTCACCACCGAGGTGCCGCATGCCGACGAGATCGCCCCGAACGGGTCGAACCTCGACCTCGCATGGGAGTGGAACCACTCGCCCGACAATCGGTACTGGTCGCTCACCGATCGCGAGGGCTGGTTGCGGATGACGGCGGGCAAGGTCGTGACCGGTGCGTACACGCATCGCGGCTCCGGCGGCGAGCTCACGTGGCTCGAAGAGGCTCGCAACACGCTCTCGCAGCGCACGTTCGGACCCCGGCAGTCGGTCGAGACGAAGCTCGACATCTCGGGCATGAACGACGGCGACGTCGCCGGTCTTGCGGCGTACAACCGCGACTTCTCCTACATCGCGGTCGAGCGCGTGAACGGTGCGAGCACGGTGGGGATCGTCCATCGCGGCCAGCCCTTCGCCGCGTCGATCGACCAGTCGGCGGTCGAGAGCTTCCTCCCGGGCCGCTCGGCGGCACTCGGGGATGCCACGGAGGTGCACCTGAAGGCGGACCTGGACTTCGCCCGGACTCCGGGCCAGCTCTTCACGACCTTCTCGTACAGCCTCGACGGGCTCGAGTGGACCACCTTCGGCGACGCCGTCGGGCCGCTCCGGCTCGACGGCGGGCTCACGCACTTCATGGGACACCGCGTCGGCCTGTTCAACTACGCGACGCAGCAGTCCGGCGGCCACGTCGACTTCGACCGCTTCCTGCTGAGCGACACGCTGACCTCGCAGAACCAGCCGCTCGACGACGGCGACCTCGATGCCGCGATCGCCTACGCCGAATCACTCGACTCGGCGGACTACCCCGTCGACGCGTGGGCAGCGATGCTCGACGCGCTCGCCGAAGCACGAACGGTCGCGGCTGCAGCGGTCGGAACCCAGAACCAGATCGACGCACCCGAGCGAGCGCTCAGCTTTCAACTCGCCCGCCTCGGGACGCTGCAGGCGCCCGCCCCGTCGATCGATGTCGAACTGACGGCCGGCACCCGTTGCGTGGCCGGAAAGGCGGTCATCACGGTGCACGCGACCAATGCGGAGGAGGTGCCGATCTCGGTCGCCTTCGAGATGCCGTACGGCAGCAGGTCCTTCGCGTCGATCGCCCCCGGCAAGAACGCGGTGCATGCATTCACGACCCGACTGACGAGCGTGCCCGCGGGAGCGGCATCCGCTCGCTTCTCGGCGACCATCGACGGCGAATCCGTCTCGATGGAGAGCGAGGCCGGATACCCGGCCCGCGCGTGCCAGTGATCTGGGCGGGCGGGCCCGGTCGACCCGGGTCCGTGCCGCTCGGAACCCGGTCCCGAGGCTGACACCTCGGGACCGGGGCTCCAACGTCCCACGACACTAAATCAAGGAGGATTCGTGGAACTGCAACAGGAACGGCGCAGACGCATGCCGAGGCGGACCATGGCCGGTCTCGCCCTGGCGGCGTTGATGACCGCATCATTCGCTGCGACGACGACATCGTACGCCGCCGACGAAGAGCTCGTGCTGAACGGCGGCTTCGAGAACGGCACGACCAACTGGATCGTGAACAACGGCAACGGAACCGACGGCGGTACCCTCGCCACGACGACCGATGCCTACTCGGGATCGAGCGCGGCCGTCATCACCGGGCGCGCCACCACCGGCTCGGGCCCGATGCAGGACCTGACCGGCAAGGTGACGGGCGGGCAGACCTACACGCTCAAGGCCAGGATCAAGTACGACAACGCCAACGGGCCCGCGACGAAGCAGTTCTTCGCCACGATGCACTACGGCGGAAGCACGTACACGAACCTCGTCAGCGTCACGGCGACGAAGGGGCAGTGGGCGTACATCAACGGCACCTTCACCATCCCGGCCGGGCAGAGCGTGGCGACCGCCCGCGTCTTCTTCGAGACGCCGTGGACGCAGACGCCGTCGACCGCGCCCGACACGCACCTGATGGACTTCACCCTCGACGACGTGTCGATGGTCGGCGCGCCGCCACCCCCGCCGCCGTCGAGGACCGTCGAGGTCGAAGGCCGGCTTCCCGGTGACCACAACCCCCTGCTCGGCCATAAGTTCGGGGCCGATGGCTTCGGCTTCGTCGACAAGGGTCGCGTGTACATGTACATGACGAACGACACCCAGGGCTACGCCCCCAACCCGGTCACCGGAGTCTCTCCGCAGATCAACTACGGGGCGATCAACCAGGTGACGCTCATCTCGTCGACCGACATGGTGAACTGGACCGATCACGGTGAGATCCAGGTCGCCGGACCGAACGGCGTCGCCCCGTTCACGAACAACTCGTGGGCCCCGGGCATGGCCAAGCAGGTCGTCGACGGCGTGGAGAAGTACTACCTCTATTACGCCAACGGCGGTGGATCGAGCAATGTGCTCACGGGTACGAGCCCGCTGGGCCCGTGGACGAGTGAGCGCACGAGCACGCTGATCAACAGCAGCACTCCCGGTGCGCAGGGCGTCTCATGGCTCTTCGACCCCGCGCCGCTGGTCGACGACGACGGCGAGGAGTACCTCTTCTTCGGCGGCGGCCCTGCTTCGACGAGCATGCCGGCCGCTGAGCGCTTCAACAACCCGAAGAACATCCGCGTCATCGAGCTCGGCGACGACATGATCTCGACGGAGGGCACCGCCGCCGTCGTCGACGCGCCGGTCGCCTTCGAAGCGGCGCAGGTGTTCAAGCGTGGAGAGAAGTACTACCTCTCGTACTCGTCGCACTTCGGGGGAACCGACTTCGGCGGCAGCCAGACTCCGCTGCCGGGGTACCCGGGCGGCGGCCAGATCGGCTACATGATGTCGGAGGATCCGATGTCGTGGCCGAAGGAGGCGTACGCCGGCGTGATGTTCCCGAACCAGTCCCAGTTCTTCGGATCGGGCACCGGCGGCAACAACCACCAGTCGGTCTTCGAGTACGAGGGCAAGTACTACTTCACGTATCACGCGCCGACGCTGAACAAGCGCATCAACGGCGACAGCACGCAGGGGTACCGCAGCCCGCACATCGAGGAGCTGACGTTCAAGGCCGACGGCACCGTCAACCAGGTGGTCGGTACCTACGCGGGCGTCGACCAGGTGCGAGACTTCGATCCCTTCCGCGTGTTCGAGGGCGAGACACTCGGTTGGACGAAGGGCGTCGCGACGGCCAAGATCGACGGCGGTTCCTCGGAGTTCGGTGCCTCGGCTCCGAACCTGGTGGTGAAGGACATCGACGCCGGTGACTGGACGGGCGTGTCGTCGGTGGCGTTCGGTGAGAACGGCGCGGCATCCGTCACGGCCAAGGTCAAGCCACTGCAGGCCGGCGGTGCGATCCAGGTGCGCCTGGACTCCGCCGATGGTGCGGTCGTGGGCACGATCGACGTCGATGGCACGACCGGTGCATGGACCGAGGTGACCGCCGACCTCGAGGGGGCGACGGGCACGCACGACGTCTACTTCACCTACAGCGGCGCCGCCGGCGACCTGTTCGAGGTCGACACGTTGGCGTTCACCGAGGGCGAGGCGGCTCCGTCGCTCGACGTCGCGGTGACCGCCGGCACCCGATGCATCGCCGGCAAGGCGGTTGTGACGGTGCAGGCGAGGAACCACGAGGACGTGCCGGTCTCGGTCGTCTTCGAGTCGTCGTTCGGCACGAAGTCGATCGCATCGGTTGCGCCCGGGAAGAACGCGGTGCACGCGTTCACCACTCGTCAGCAGACCGTGCCGGCCGCCGCGATCGTCGTGAATGCGACCGCGACCGTTGACGGTGTGCCGACTGCCGTATCGCTGAGTGCGCCCTACGAAGCGCGGTCCTGTGGCTGAGTGAGCGCGGCGGCCAGCGCCCTCGCTCTCCTCGCTCATCGAGTGAGGGGAACCCGGGGCGCGGGCTGCCGCTTCCGCACACGCGCGCGGCGCGCAGCAGCGGCTGAGCCCAGGGCGAGCCGGGGCGAATAGGCTGGTGCCCGTCGGTCGGCGTTCGGAGGTCGCGCCGAGTGACCCGAGCACGATGAGTGCGCCGAGACATCCGCGAGACAGGAGACGGTCGTGAGCGACGTCGAGACGGGGGAGCGCCCCGAGAAGCTCGGCATCCGCGAGGTTGCCGCGCTCGCCGGCGTCTCGCACATGACCGTCTCGCGCGTGCTCAACGGGCACCCCAACATCCGTCCCGCTACCCGGCAACGCGTGCTCGACGTCATTCAAGAGCTCGACTTCAAGCCCAACAGCGCAGCGCGCGCGCTCGCGACGCAGCGCACCCAGCGCATCGGCGTCATCGTCGACAGCTCGGTCGAGTTCGGGCCCACCAGCACGCTGCGGGGCATCGAGTTCGCCGCCCGCTCGAGCGGGTACTCGGTGGCATCCGTCGCGCTGCAGGACGACGCGAACCTGACGCCCGAGACGGCGGTGAGCCACCTGATCGCCGAGGGGGTCGATGCGCTGTGCGTCGTCGCGCCGCGCTCGTCGTCGGTGTCGGCGCTCCGGCGCATCTCGATCGACGTGCCCGTGCTCGTGGTGAAGGCCGCGAAAGACCCGACGTTCCTCACCGTCAGCGTCGACCAGCAGCTCGGCACGACGCTCGCCGTCGACCACCTCGTCTCGCTCGGCCACCGCGACATCCTGCACCTGGCCGGCCCGCTCGACTGGCTCGACGCCCGTGGTCGCGAGCGCGCGTTCCACACGCGAATCGAGCAGTGGGGCCTGAAGGCCCGCCCGATCGTCGTCGGCGACTGGACCGCCGACTTCGGCTACGACTACGCGGTGAACCTGAAGGGCGTGCCCGAGTACACGGCCATGTTCGTCGCGAACGACGAGATGGCGCTCGGTGTCGTGCACGGCTTCCATGACCGCGGCATCCGGGTGCCCGAAGACGTGAGCGTCGTCGGCTTCGACGACCTGCCGCTCTCTCGACACTTCATCCCGCCGCTCACGACGGTCCGGCAGGACTTCCATGCGCTCGGAATCAAGGCCATGGAGGTGCTGCGCGCCGCTCTCGAGGGCCGCGAGATCCCGCAGCGCTCGAAGATCCCGAGTGAGTTGGTCGTGCGCTCGTCGACCGCGCCGCCGAGGTCGTCATGACCGAGCGGGATGCCTCGGCACGGCCGGTCGTCGAGATGACCGGCATCACCGTGGTGATCGAGGGAACACCGGTGCTGCACGGTGTCGACCTGCGGTTGTTCGGCGGCGAGATCCATGCGCTCATGGGCGGCAACGGTGCCGGCAAGTCGTCGATGGTGAAAGCCCTCACCGGCGCCTACCGCGTCGACGCCGGCGAAGTGCGCATCGACGGGGAGCCCGTCGCCCTCTCGGGTCCGGCCGCGGCGGAGGCGGCCGGCGTCGCTGCGGCCTTCCAAGACGTCGACCTGTGCGGCAATCTCTCGATCGCCGAGAACGTGATGATCGGTCACGAGGAGCGACGCTGGTACGGCATCTCGTGGCGGGCCACGCGGCGGCGGGCCGTCGCGGTGCTGCAAGAGCTGGGCCTCGGCGAGCTCGATCCCAAGCAATCGGTGTCGGCGTTGTCGCCGGCCATCCAGCAGCTCGTCGCCATCGCCCGGGCGCTCGTGACCCAGCCGAAGGTGCTCGTGCTCGACGAGCCCACCTCGAGTCTCGACGCCGACGAGGTGGCCACCCTCTTCCGGGCCCTGCGTCGCCTGCGTGAACAGGGCGTGGCGATCCTCTTCGTCTCGCACTTCCTCGAACAGGTCTACGCGATCAGCGACCGCATCACGGTGCTGCGCGACGGCCGTGGGCAGGGGGAGTACCCGACCAGAGAACTCGATCGCGCCGAACTGATCTCGAAGATGATCGGCAAGGACCTCACCGAGCTGCGCCGCATCGGGTCGGAGCGACGCGCCCACCGCGCCGATCCGACCGGCGAGCCCGTGTACCGCGTGGTCGGCCTCGGCAAGCGGGGCGACTTCGATGCGACCGACTTCGAGTTGCACCGCGGCGAGGTCGTGGGCCTCGGTGGCCTGCGGGGTTCGGGCCGGAGCGAGTTCGGCCAGCTGCTCGCGGGCGTCGTGCGGGGCGACTCGGGAACGATCCAGATCGACGGTCGCAAGGTCGTGCTGTCGAGTCCCGCCGCGGCGCTGCGCCACCGCATCGCGTTCGCGAGCGAAGACCGACGCGATGGCGGCATCATCGAAGAGCTGAGCGTGCGCGACAACATCGTGCTCGCGCTGCAGGCGATCAGGGGCTGGGCGCGCCCGATCTCCCACGCCGAGCGCGACGCGCTCGTCGAACGATTCATGGAGTCGTTCGACATCGTCGCGCCCGGGCCGGATGCGCCGGCGAAGCAGCTCTCGGGCGGAAACCAGCAGAAGGTGCTGCTCGCGAGATGGCTCGCCACGAGACCCCACGTGCTCGTGCTCGATGAGCCGACTCGCGGCGTCGACATCGCGGCCAAGGTCGAGATCCAGGCCCGCGTGGCCGAGATGGCGAGAGACGGCGTCGCCGTGGTGTTCATCTCCTCGGAGCTCGACGAAGTGGTCCGGCTCAGCGACCGCATCGCGATCCTCAAGGACCGCCGCAAGATCGGCGAGGTCAGCAACGGGCCGGGGCTCAGCGTCGACACGATCATCGAGATGATCGCGGCCGCCGACGAAGACGACGCGTAGCGCGCCGTCGAGAGCTTGCGCTGCCGTTTCCGGAACGTTATGTTTCCGGGAACAATCAGTCTTGCGCTCCTGAAATTGTTCCCGGTAACATGCTGAAAGCGGCACGCATCGAGCGGAGCTGCAATCACACAGCCCTGCATGAGCGGGGAGAAGCCGGCAGCAGTGCCGGATCTCAAGGAGGAGATCACATGTCAGTTCAGAGGCGATTCACGAAGATCCTCGGCCTGGCGGCCGTCGGCGCGCTCAGCATCGGCCTCGCCGCGTGCTCGAGCGGCGGCGACAGCGGTTCGGGTGGTGGCGAGGGCGACCTCACCACGGTCGGGTTCGTCGCGGTCGGCCCCGAGGGTGCCTGGCGCGAGGCGAACGAGACGAACATCCAGGACACGTTCACGAAGGATGCCGGCTTCGACCTGAAGTACGCGCCGGCCACGAACCTCGACCAGAAGTCGCAGATCGACGCGTTCACGTCGTTCGTCGACGAGGGCGTCGACGTGATCCTGCTCTCGGCCACCGAGGCATCCGGCTGGGAGGACTCGCTCGCTCGTGCGCAGGAGGCGGAGATCCCCGTGATCCTGCTCGACCGCGGCATCGAGCCCGAAGACACGAGCCTCTACGTCACCCGCATCGCCCCCGACAACGTCGAGGTCGCCAAGGAGGTCGGCGCCTGGGCTGCAGAGCAGTTCCCCGACGGCGGCAACTACATCACCCTCGAGGGCCCCGCCGGCGTCGGCGTGGTCAACGAGCGCAACGAGGGCTGGAACGAGTCGGTCGAGGGCTCGAAGCTCGTGCAGGTCGCCGCGCAGACCGCGAACTGGTCGGCCGAAGAGGGCAAGAGCGTCACCGAGACGCTGCTCAAGGCCAACGGCAACAACATCCAGCTGATCTTCGCCCAGAACGACGAGATGGGTCTCGGCGCGGCGCAGGCCGTCGAAGAGGCCGGCCTCACGCCGGGCGTCGACGTGAAGATCGCGACGATCGACGGCACGCTCGCCGCCATGGAGGCGCTCGCCGACGGCCAGCTCAGCTACGTGCACGAGTACAACCCGCTGTTCGGTGAGACCGCACTCGAGGTCGTCGAGAAGGCGCTCGCCGCCGACTCGGTGGAGTCGTACATCATCGTGCCGAGCGAGGCGTTCGACTCGGCCGAGGCAGCGCAGGCCGTGCTCGCCGACCGCAAGTACTGACGGTCGCCGCACCGCGCGAGCGGTTCAGCAACTGAGGTGCGGGGCCGGCTGCCACAGCGGCCCCGCATCGTCGTCCCACCGAATCACCGAAGGGCCGGCCGCGTCGACGCGGTCGGAGCACAGAAATGCGACTGTCATGACTGAAGCACTGCCCCTCATCGAGATGCGCGACATCTCGATCGAATTCCCGGGCGTCAAAGCGCTCGACGGCGTGGACTTCCGCCTCTTCCAGGGCGAGGTCCACGCGCTGATGGGCGAGAACGGCGCCGGCAAGTCGACGCTCATCAAGGCGCTCACCGGCGTCTACAAGATCGACGGCGGCTCCATCGTCGTCGCCGGTCAGGAGCGCCAGTTCCACGGCACGAGCGACGCGCAGAGCGCCGGCATCTCGACCGTCTACCAAGAGGTCAACCTCGTCACCAACCTCTCCATCGGCGAGAACGTGATGCTCGGCCACGAGGTGCGCGGGGCGTTCGGCGTCAACTGGCGGGCCACGCACAAGGCCGCGACCGAAGCGCTCGCGACGCTCGGCCTCGAACACCTCGACACCCACAAGCCGCTGTCGACGCTCTCGATCGCGCTTCAGCAGCTCGTCGCGATCAGCCGCGCGATGGCCGTCAAGGCGAAGGTGCTCATCCTCGACGAGCCGACCTCGAGCCTTGACGCGGCCGAGGTCGAGGGGCTCTTCCGCGTGATGCGGGTGCTGCGCGATCAAGGCGTCGCGATCCTGTTCGTGTCGCACTTCCTCGATCAGATCTACGCGATCAGCGATCGGCTCACCATCCTGCGCAACGGCCGCTACGAGGGCGAGTACCTCACGCGCGAGCTCGACCGCCACGAGCTGATCTCCAAGATGATCGGCAAAGACCTCAGCACGCTCTCGTCGCTCGGCGGCAACCGCCGCGCCGAGGAGCGCGACTACGCCGCCGAAGAGCCGCTGCTCTCGGCGAAGGGCATCGGCCGGCGCGGCTCCATCGAGCCCACCGACCTCGACATCCACCGCGGTGAGGTGATCGGCTTCGCCGGCCTGCTCGGCTCGGGTCGCACCGAGCTCGCGCGCCTGCTCTACGGCGCCGACCGCACCGACGAGGGCGAGATCACGCTGCACGGCGCACGCGTCGACATCAAGAGTCCGGCCGACGGCCTCGGCAAGCGCATCGCGTTCTCGACCGAGAACCGTCGCGACGAGGGCATCATCGGCGACCTGACCGTTCGAGAGAACATGATTCTCGCGGTGCAGGCCGAGCGCGGGTGGGCCCGGCCCATCCCGCGCAAGGAGCAGGACGAACTCGTCGAGAAGTACATCACCGCGCTCAACGTGCGGCCCGCCGACCCGAATCGGCTGATCAAGAACCTGTCGGGCGGCAACCAGCAGAAGGTGCTGCTCGGCCGCTGGCTCGCGACCACGCCAGAGCTGCTGATCCTCGACGAGCCGACGCGCGGCATCGACGTCGGTGCGAAGGCCGAGATCCAGGAGGCCGTCGCGGCACTCGCCGAAGACGGCGTCTCGGTCGTGTTCATCTCCTCCGAACTCGAGGAGGTCGTGCGCCTGAGCGAGCGGATCATCGTGCTCAAGGATCACCAGAAGATCGGCGAGATCGTGAACGGCCCGACGGTCACGGCGCAGCAGGTCGTCGACGTCATCGCGGCACATGGTGTCGAGGCGGCCGCGCACAGTGGCATCATCGATGCCGAAGCAGGTCTGCACCCGAGCGACAGCCGGCAGGCGAGCGTGCATGCGCTCGCCGCGGCGAAGGAGGAATCATGAGCACCGATGCTCGATGGTCATGGCTGCGCGAACTCATTCGCAAGCCGTTCTTCTGGGGGCTGATCGCCATCGTCGCGCTGCTCGCCCTGAACGTGCTGAAAGACCCCAACTACCTCGCGCTCTCGATCAACCCGGTCAACGGCAATCTCGTCGGCAACGTGGTCGACATCCTGCGGGCCTCCGCGCCGATCCTGATGATCGCGGTCGGCATGTCGCTCGTCATCGCGACCGGCGGCATCGACCTCTCGGTCGGCTCGGTGATGGCCGTCTCGGGCGCCGTCGCGATGGTGTTCATGAAAGAGGCGGGTGAGTCGGGCTCGCTCGGGGCCGCGCTCGGCGCGATCGGCCTCGCCCTGCTCGTGAGCGCGGTGCTCGGCGCAGTGAACGGCGTGCTGGTGGCCTACGTCGGCCTGCAGCCGTTCATCAGCACGCTCATCATGATGCTCGCCGGTCGCGGCATCGCGAAGGTGATCACCGAGGGGCAGAACACCTCGGCGACGAACGACCCGTTCCGCTGGATCGCGAACGGGTTCGTCATCGGGCTTCCCGTCGTCTTCCTCCTCGCGATCCTGATTGTGCTCGTCGTCGGCTTCGTGGTTCGCCGCAGCGCGCTCGGCCTCATGATCGAGGCGATCGGCATCAACCCGAAGGCGAGCCGCATGGCGGGCATCAAGCCCAACGGCCTGCTGCTCACCGTCTACATCCTGAGCGCCGTGCTCGCCGGCATCGCCGGCATCATGTCGGTCGGCACCGTGATGACGGTCGACGTCTCGCGCACCGGCTATCAGATGGAACTCGACGCGATCCTCGCCGTCGTCATCGGCGGCACCTCGCTCGCCGGCGGCAAGTTCTCGATCGGCGGCGCGGTCGTCGGCGGCCTGCTCATCGCGACCCTCGACAAGACCATCGTCTTCCTCGGCATCTCGTCGTCGGCCACCCCGGCATTCAAGGCGATCGTGATCGTCGTGCTGTGCCTCCTGCAGTCCGAACGGGTGCGCAGCTGGTTCGTGCAACGCCGCAGGCCCCCGCAGGGGCGGATGACACCGAGCCCGGCTCCGGTGAAGCAGGAGAACCAGGAGGTGACGGCATGACCGCCGTGCAGACCCCTCGGGCCGACTCGTCGGCCGAGGCATCCGCAGTCTCGAAGATCGTGGCCCGGGTGAAGCGCGTCGTCGCTTCGAATCCCTCGGTGCTGCCGACCGTCGCGGCGATCGTCATCTTCATCGGCATGGTGATCTACGGCGAAGTGGCCTACGGCCGCATCGTGCAGGCCAACACGCTGTCGAACCTGCTCATCAACAACGCGCACCTGATCATCCTCGCGGTGGCGATGACGTTCGTGATCCTCACGGGCGGCATCGACCTGTCGGTCGGCTCGGTCATCGCGCTCTCGAGCGTCGCCGGGGTCATGCTCTCCAACGCCGGCTGGGATCCGCTCGTCGTGATCGTGCTGATGATCCTCATCGGCACGGTGTTCGGCCTGGCCAGCGGCATCCTGATCCAGTACTTCAACGTGCAGCCGTTCATCGCGACGCTCGCGATGATGTTCCTCGGGCGAGGCCTCGCGGCCCTGCTCAGCACCCAGCCCGAGCGGCTCTCCGAGGATTCGCCGATCCGATGGCTCGGCGAGCAGTTCAAGGTGGTCGACGGCGAGAAGGTGAACGACGTCGTGGTCACGCCCGGCGTCGTTATCGCGCTGCTCGTCGTGCTCGCCGCGTTCTTCGTGCTGCATCGCACGCGCACCGGGCGCACCGTGTACGCGATCGGCGGCTCCGAGAGCTCGTCGGCGCTCATGGGCCTCGCGGTGCCGCGCACCAAGGTGCTCGTGTACGTCATCAGCGGCACGCTCTCGGGTGTCGCCGCCGTGGTCTACACCTCGCGCCTCGGCATCGCACAGAACATCACCGGCATCGGCTGGGAGCTCGACGCGATCGCCGCGACCGTGATCGGCGGCACACTGCTCACCGGTGGCTACGGCTACGTGCTCGGCTCGGTGATCGGCGCGCTCGTGCTCGGGCTGATGAACGTGCTGATCACGCGCGATGGCGGCATCCCGCCCAAGATGACGACGATCATCACGGGCGGCATTCTGCTGGTCTTCGTGCTGCTGCAGCGCGCCGTGACCTCGAAGCGGCATACCTAACCGCCGGGCTCCGCGTCGTCGACGGCCGGCACAGAGAAGGGCCGGATGCCTCGAGGCATCCGGCCCTTCGTCGTTCTCGGGTGAAGTGGGCGACCCGTCAGTGTGCGCGGGCGTACTGCGGCGCGTCGGCGCGGGCGCCTGCCGTCGCGAGCGCACGGGAGGTCAGACGGTCGTGATCAGTGCGGCGCGGGCAGCTGCACGGAACCGCGAATCGGTCGCCGTCGTGCGTCACGAACTCGACGTGCTCGGTCGGTTCCTCGTGCTTGCGTCGCTGCCACATGATCGACTCCCTTCACTTGAGAGACGACGGATGCCGCGATTCATGACGCAACTCGGCCCCTGTCTCTCCGCTGCGCCCTGGGTGCGAACCGACCCGAGAGCTGGGGTGCAATGAGCTCATCGTCAACCCCTAGGGCGCAATTGCAGCGGCTGTTATCGTGGCCCGTGAACGGAACCCCCGGACCTTGGGCGCCGCGCTGACCGCACGCGCGACCGGGGGGAGTAACTCATGGATCGCATTCTCTACGCAGGACACGACTTCGCCACCGCGACCGACATCGCGCGGGCCGTGCTCGACTATGCGGGCACACTCGCACAAGTGGGCAGGTACGCGACGATCGACATCCCGATCGTCGCCCTCGATGGTGCCCCATCGACGGCGACGTTGCTGCTGGGGCCGGCGCTGCCGATCGCGAGCCGACCCATCCAGGGCCCGGCGATCGAGCTCGTCGACACCGGCACCGTCAGCGCGCTGCGCGATGCCGCCGAGCGATTGCGTTCGCCATCTGAGGCGCACTGGATGATCGATCGACGGCGCGATGAGCGCATGATCGACGAACTCGACTTCGACCGGCGCTGACGAGCGAGCGGTCTGGTGGTGTGCCGCGCCGTCAGAAGATGATCGCGCGGTCGACCAGCTGCCGCGCCACGAGTGCGATCGGCAACTGGTTGCTGCGAGCGTGGTGACGCAGCAGCTCGAACGCCTCCTCCATGGGCACGTCGTGCGTGTACGCGAGGATGCCCTTGGCCTGCTCGATCGTGACCCGCGAATTCAGTGCCTGCTGCAACTGCGCCCGCGCCGCGTCGCTCGCCCGTAGCGTGCGTTCATGGAGGATGCCGATCGTCGCGACATCCGCCAGGGCCTGTGCCGCTCGCAGATCGCGCTCGCCGAGGCTGCGATGCTCGTCGAGGAAGAGGTTGAGCGCGCCGATCGTGGTCTCGCGCAGTCGCAGCGGCACCGCGTAGACACCGGTGAAGCCCTGCTCGCGCGCGGCCGCACGGAACTCATGCCATTCGGGCCGAGCCTGCTCGATGTCGGGAACCGAGACGACCGATGCGGTGCGGAAGCTCTCGATGCACGGGCCGGCCTCGGCGCCCAGCTGCATCGTCTCGACGAGCCGGCTCTCTTCGCTCGTCGAGGCGAGCACCTCGAGTTCGCCGCCGTCGTCGGCGAGCAGCAGTCCCGCCGCTGCGACCTCGAGCGTCGACGCGCACGTGTCGACCAGGGTCTGCAGCAGGTCGACCACGTCGTAGTCGTCGATGAGGGTGTCGGCGAGCGTCGCGAAGACGTCGACGAGTCGTTCATCCCTGGTCAACTCGTTCATCGGGCATCCTCGATGGCGTTGTCGGCGCGCTCGAAGCTCAGCCGCCGGGCCAGCAGGTCTTCGGCGATCTCGCGCATCGACCGGCTCTGCGCGAACGCCTGCCCCTGAATCAAGAGGTGGGCGTCTTCGGCGGAGATGCCGAGCTGCGCGATCACGAACCCGGTGGCCTGGTGGATGATGCGACGGGAGTTCGGTGCGCGGTCTTCGGCGGTGTCGATCACCGAGTCGGCCGTCTGCATGGCCCGGCGCAACACGTGTCGACTGACGATCGAGGCGAGCACTTCCGAGCGCTTGGTGTCGCGGGTGCCGAGTTCCATCGGCTGCACGGTGTACAGGTCGAGCGCCCCGATGCGCAATGGCCCGATGAGCAGGGGAAAGGCGAACAGGGCACCGATCTCCTGCGCCGCGACGGCGTCTGCGAAGGCGGGCCAGTGCCGCTGCATCGTCGCCTGCAGGTCGGGCTGCAGCACCGGCGCCCGGAGTGCGAGCGCATCCCAGCATGGGCCTTCGCCCGCGTCGAACTGCACCTCGTCGAGACGAGCGGCGAGCTGGTCGCTCGCTTCGACCGTCTGCGTGCCGAGGAAGTCGCCGAGCGTGGAGATCGCCGCTCCGGTGACGGGGATCGCCTCGAGGATCGGCGCGGTCAGCTCGTCGTCGGCACTCTCCATCTGCGAGAGGGCGCTCGCCGCGGCAGCGAATCCGTCCATGCCGAAAACGTTACTCCCCGAGCCCCGCGTCGCAACGGGTGGACATGCCGAGCGGCGTGTGCGACCGGCTGCGAACCGCCGGGGCTGCGTTCTCACAGCCAGAAGGTCTACCCTGAAGCGTGACTGCTGACGAAGCTCCGGTCGAGGTGGAGGCTCCTACTGAGCCCGCCGCGACGACATTCTCCGACCTCGGGCTCGATGGTGCTGTGCTGAAGGCGCTCTCCGATGTCGGCTACGAGACCCCCTCCGCCATTCAGGCCGCGACGATTCCGTCGCTCCTCGCCGGGCGCGACGTTGTGGGCCTGGCTCAGACCGGCACCGGCAAGACGGCCGCGTTCGCGCTGCCGATCCTCGCACGCCTCGACCTCTCCCAGAAGACCCCCCAGGCCCTCGTGCTCGCCCCGACCCGCGAGCTCGCGCTGCAGGTGTGCGAGGCGTTCGAGAAGTACGCCTCGCACCTCAAGGGCGTGCACATCCTTCCCGTCTACGGCGGGCAGGGCTACGGCGTGCAGCTCTCCGCGCTGCGTCGTGGCGTGCACATCGTGGTCGGTACCCCTGGCCGCATCATGGATCACCTCGAGAAGCGCACGCTCGACCTCTCGGAGCTCAAGTACCTCGTGCTCGACGAGGCCGACGAGATGCTGAAGATGGGCTTCGCCGAAGACGTCGAGACGATTCTCGCCGACACTCCCGACACCAAGCAGGTCGCACTGTTCTCGGCGACCATGCCGGCGACGATCCGCCGCATGTCGAAGCAGTACCTGCACGACCCCGAAGAGATCACGGTCAAGACGAAGACGCAGACCTCGGCCACGATCTCGCAGCGCTACCTGGTCGTGTCGTACCAGCAGAAGGTCGACGCCCTCACCCGCATCCTCGAGGTCGAGAACTTCGAGGGCATGATCGTCTTCGTGCGCACGAAGAGCGTCACCGAAGAGCTCGCCGAGAAGCTGCGCGCACGTGGATACTCGGCCGCGGCCATCAACGGCGACATCGCCCAGGTGCAGCGCGAGCGCACGGTCAACCAGTTGAAGTCGGGCAAGCTCGACATCCTGGTGGCCACGGATGTCGCGGCGCGCGGCCTCGACGTCGAGCGCATCAGCCACGTGGTGAACTTCGACATCCCGACCGACAGCGAGCCCTACGTGCACCGCATCGGCCGCACGGGCCGCGCGGGCCGCACCGGCGACGCGATCAGCTTCGTCACGCCGCGAGAGCGCAGCCTCCTCGCCCGCATCGAGAAGGCCACGCGCCAGCCGATCGTGCAGATGCAGCTGCCGAGCGTCGACGACGTCAACGTCACGCGCCTCGCGCGCTTCGACGACCGCATCACCGCAGCGCTCGGCCAGAACGAGCGCATCGACGGCTTCCGCGACATCATCGCCCACTACGTGCGCAACCACGACGTGCCCGAGGCAGATGTCGCCGCGGCGCTCGCCGTCGTGGCGCAGGGCGAAGCGCCCCTCCTGCTCGAGCCCGAGGCGGCACGCCGCGCCGAGCGCGAGTGGGCGGCTGATCGCCCCGCCCGAGGCGACCGGCCCGAGCGCGGTGACCGGCCCGAGCGTCGCGACCGCGGTGACCGCTTCGACCGTGGTGACCGGCCCGACCGCGGCGATCGCCCCGAGCGCCGCCAGCGACCGAGCAGCGGCCCGATGGCCACCTACCGCATCGCCGTCGGCAAGCGCCACAAGGTGGAGCCGCGCCAGATCGTCGGCGCCCTCGCCAACGAGGGGGGCCTCAGCCGCGGTGACTTCGGGGCCATCCAGATCCGCCCCGAGTTCTCGCTCGTCGAGCTGCCGGCCGACCTCTCGCAAGAGACGCTCCAGCGTCTCGACGGCACCCGCATCTCGGGCCGGCTCATCGAGCTGCGGCCTGATCGCGGCGGACCGACGCGCCGCAGCGACGACGGCGACGGCGAGAAGCCGTTCCGGAAGCCGCGACACAAGGGCTGAGCGAGCGGATGCCGGTGGCGACGGCTGGCTCGCGACGCATCCGCGTGCGCAGCCTCGTGGCCGCCGGCGTCTGCCTCGCGCTCGGACTCGGCCTGCAGCTGATCCATCGCACGCCGGTCGTCGACGTGCTCGGCAGCGCCTTCGACCCGGTGGACCTGGTGGCCTACGCGGCCGGCGCGCTGCTCGCCTGGCTCGTGCAGCTCGTCGTCGTCGACCGGCCTCGCGTACGCTCGTTGTCGGGCGAAGCCGCGAACCCGAGCTGAGCGCGGCCCGCCCGAGACCTGACGAGACCCGAGCGCCATGGAAGGCGGGTGAACATGCCCGACGACGAGCTGCACGACGGCCGAGGCCCCACCCGGCCCCGCGGACGCCGAGCGGCCCCTGCTGCATCACCTTCGCCCCTCGCCGGGGCGGTCACTGCGGTGCTCGCGATCGTGGCGGCATCGGCTGCGTGGGTGAGCCGAAACCGGCTCGCCACAGGCGTCGCCGTCACCGCGCTTGCGACCGCCGGCATGCTCGCGGGCGGCATGGCGCTCATGCAGCCGGCCGGTGGCTCTGCGCCCGAGCAGGAGGCCTCGACCTCGATCGACGATCCTCGCCCGACGTCGACCCGGCCCACGGCTCCGACCCCGTACGGCCCTGTGCTGCCGACCCCGGTGCCGCCGACATCGCCGCCCGCCGAGACGACGCCGCCGGCCGAGAGCGTCGAGCCGCCGGTCGACGACCCGGCGCCCGAGCCGACGACGGCGCCCGAGCCCGGCGACGACCACCCGGGTCAGGGCAAGGGCCCGAAGAAGCCGAGATGAGCCCGCGCCACAGCCCAGCTACAACCACTTCTTGATCTTGAACACCGTGTAGAGCCCGATGCCGAAGAGCACCATCGCGCCGAGCGCCATCGGGTAGCCGAAGGTCCAGTGCGTCTCGGGCATGTCGTCGAAGTTCATGCCGTAGACGGTGCCGATCAGGGTCGGCGCGAAGATGATCGCCGCCCACGACGAGATCTTCTTGATCTCGTCGTTCTGCCGCAGGCTCGTGTCGGTCTGGCGTCGGGCCACGAGCGCCGAGTGCACCGTGAGCGCGTTGTCGAGGATCGCGCGGAACGAGCCCACCCGTTCGTTGATGCGGATGGCGTGATCGAGGACGTCGCGCAGCGACCGCTGCAGCTCGACGTCGACCCGGTACTTCTCGGAGCCGCGGCGAAGCCACTCGAGCATCGCCGCGAGCGGCTGCACCGCGCGCTGGAAGTTGATGACCTCGCGGGAGAGCTCGTAGATGCGCCGCGAGAGGGCGTCGTCGTCGCTGTCGCCGAACAGTTGGTCTTCAATCTCGTCGATGTCGTTCTCGAGACCGGCGACGACGGGCTCGTACTCGTCGACGACCTCGTCGAGGATCGCGTAGAGCACGGCCTCCGGGCCCATCGCGAGCAGCTCGGGGCTCGACTCCATGCGGCGCCGCACGGCCGCGAGGTCGGGCGACTCGGCGTGCCGGATGGTGACCACGAAGTCGGGCCCGACGAAGAGGTGCAGTTCGCCGAACTCCACGGACTCCTGCTCGTCGCGGTACCGCGCGGGCCGCAGCACGGCGAAGAGCGTGTCGCCGTAGCGTTCGAGCTTCGACCGCTGGTGCCCGGTCAGCGCGTCTTCGACGGCGAGCGGGTGCAGGTCGAACTCGCGGGCGACCGAGGCGATCTCGAGCGGACTCGGCCGGTAGAGGCCGATCCAGGCGAGGCCGTCATGGTCATCCATGAGGCGGTAGGTGTCGTCGAGGTTCGTGGGTGTCTCGACGCGACGTCCGTCGACGTAGACGCCGTTGTCGACCAGAGGTGACATGAGCGATCCGTTCTCGCAGGGCGCGCGGCAGCGCGCCGGTATCGGCAGGTGTGCGGATGTCGCCGCAGACCGCGCGCGGATCGGAACGCGTTCGCGCCTGCCGAGCGAAGCTCAGCGCAGGAGGGAACGGGAATGCGACGCAGCGGGGCCTGCGGCGTCGGTACTATGATCGGCCATCGCCCTCACCGCCCTTCGCATTCGGGGGCCGCTCGATGGCAGGCCCGACGGCAGAGTCTAGCCGACGCGCCCGGGAGCCCGGAACACCCGGTCGGCGCCCACCACGAGCCGAGCGCCGAGGGCGCGCACCGGGCGCGGCAGCGGCAGCTTCGCCGTGAGCGAGCGGATGCCGCGGAACCGCTCGGAGCCGTGCGCCGCACGTCGCACGACGGCCTGCTCGAACGCCCCGGCCCAGAGTTGAGTGACCCGGCGCTCGTCGAACCGCGCGGCGGTGCGCACCGCATGCGCTCGCATGCGGGCGACGCGCTGCGGCGACATCCGCTGCAGCCTGACGATCGCGGCGGCGAGGGCGTCGACGTCGCCGGCCGGCACGAGGAAGCCGTTGCGGCCGTCGCGGATGAGGTCGGCGGGGCCGTAGGGGATGTCGTAGGCGATCGGCAGGCAGCCGGCGGCCATGCTCTCGACGAGCACGAGCGGAAAGCCCTCGGAGTGCGAGGTCAGCAGCAGGAACGAGGCTTCGAGCAGCTGTCGCCGTGCGCCGGGATCGAAGCCGTGCAGTCGCACCGCCGCAGGGTCGGTGATGCGTCGCTCGAGGGCGGGTCGGCTTTCACCGTCTCCGTAGACGTCGAGGCGCACGGGCGGGCCGGCGGGACCTGCCGGCCGACCGGCCGCCGGGCCGGTCGCGAAGAATGCGGCATTCGCGCGCTGCACGGCATCGATCGCGTGCGAGACCCGCTTGCGCCGGGTCAGCGCGGCGAGCACGACGCCCCGGTCGCGCTCCCGCGGCCCCGGCCCCGGCGCCGTTGCCGGTCGCTGCGGCAGGGGCCGGGCGTTCGGGATCACCGTCAGGTGGTCGTGCCGGCCGACGAGGCGCTCGACGTCGTCGCGCTGGCGCCGTGAGAGCAGCACGACGAGGTCGAAGCCGTCGAGCTGCTCGAACACCTCGCGCCGCGAGCGGCGGATCGGATGCTGCTCGGAATCAGCGGAGCGATGCGAGGCGTGCACCACATGGGCCGTCACGATGTGCGGCCGGCGGTAGCCGAGCAGCAGCGGCGCGACGGTCTTGCTGTCGATGATCAGGAAGCTCGGCCGGCCGCCGGTCAGCGCGTCGATCCAGGCACGGTAGAGCGGCCGGATGCCTCGCCACGAGCGCACCGGGCGCCCCTCGGCGTCGCACAGCACGACCGAGCGGCCGCCGAGCACGCCGCGCACTCGGGTGTCGCGCCGGTCGCTCAGGAGCAGCGTGCCGTCATCGCGGTAGTGGTCGAGCTGGAGCGTTCGGCCCTCAGCGTCGACTCGGCTACGACTCATGATGTGCGCGCCGCGACCGTGGATCTCGATCCCATCGGCCTCGTCGGGAGTACTCGCGTCGATCGGGGTGAAGACGTCGCGATCGAGCTGCAGCGAGCCGCCGGGCAGGGGATGTCGCCGGAGCCAGTCGTAGAGGTTCGTGACGCGAACCCCGTCGACGAGCACCCCGCGCCGTCGCAACTCGAGTTCGATCTCAGGCGTATCGGTGCGGGCGTCGAACGTCAGCACGTCGACCGTCACGCCGTCGAGTCGATGGAATGCCGCCGAGCGACGCAGCAGCGCGTCGGTCATGCCCCCGAACGTGTCGGGAATCGACCAGGTGAGCGCGAAGTGCCGCCCCTCGGGCAGTCGCACGCCCGTCACGCGTGCACCCCTGGGCAGTGCACGGCGAAGCGACATCCGTCAAGCCTAACCGGGGCGTCGCGGAGCGGCTGCGCCCTCAGCCGGTGACGCCCTCGAGGAAGTCGAGGGTCTCGACGAGTGCGGCCTGCGCCTCTTCGGAGTCGAGGTGGAACTGGTACTCGTGCGGCAGCGCGGGCACGTGGTCGGCGGGCCAGAACAGGGAGGTGACGTCGACGCCCAGCTCGGCGAGGCGCGCCTCCATCGGCAGCGACTGGATCCACGTGAGCGCGTCGCCGTTGCCGCCCGAGATGTAGGTGGCCGGGAAGTCGGCGGTCACGAAGTCGATCGTCGACATGGTCGCACCCGACGAGCGCTGCGACCAGTCCTGACTGCCGGTGTAGCCCCACAGTGCGATCTTGAGGCCCCAGGCGCCGATGCCGGTCAACTCGGACATCGCGTCGAGGTCGTAGACACCGCAGTTGAGCACGACGCCCACGATCTGGTCGGCATCGAGCGCGGGGTCGACACTCATGAGGCGCGCGTAGTCGGGGTTGGTCGACAGCGTCGCCAGCTGGCTCGCCAACTGAGCACCGGCGGAATCGCCGGCGATCACGATGCGGTCGGGGTCGATGCGGTACTCCGCTGCGTCGGCCTCGATGGTCTGCAGCGCATCGTTCAACTGGTGCACCGCGACGGGGTAGGTGCCCTCGGGCCCGAGCGTGTAGTTCAGCCCCACCGTCGTATACCCCTCGGCCGCGAGAATGCGCAGGTAGGGGTCGACATTCGTCGAGTCACCGGCGATCCACGCCCCGCCGTGCACCCACACGATGGTGGGCAGCGGCTCGTCGTCGCCGTCATCGGGCGAGAACACGTCGAAGGTCATTCCCGCGTCGTCGGCATCGCCGTCGACCGGCACCGCGAGGTGCTCGGTGAGCGGAGCGTCGGTCACGTACTTGTCCATCTCGGCCGCGGTGTCGTCGCCGCCCTTCTCGAAGACGGCGCGAATCGCCATCGCCGAAGGCCACGGCGTGAGCGTCAGGACCCACGTGATCAGGAAGCCGACGACGGCGATCACCACCACCGTGCCGATGAAGCGGCGCTGCCGCCGGCCGAGCCACAATTCGTTGCCCCACGACGGCAGCGTGTTGCGCGTGTTCTTCGACGACACTCGTTCCCCCTCGACTCCGTACCCGGTCATCCTGTCGGAGAATCAGCGGCCGCGAGGCGGGGCGCACCGTCGCCCGCCGCGTTCGGCTTCGTCACATGCCGTGTTCATGATCCGTTCAGCCTCACATGGTCGGCTAGTGTCCATGCCAGACGCCCGAGGTTGCGCGTCGACCACCGAGCGATGGGACCAATCGTGACGACCCGTACGGCCGAGTACCCTCGGCCGGACCACTTCCTCCTCCACATCAGCACACGCACGTGCTCGCCGGCGGCGGTCTGCTCTACGACCGGGTCGCGAGCGAGCGGCACCTGCAGACGCTCTTCGACGAGTTCGAGGCATCCGGTGCCCGCCCCGAGGCGATCGTCTTCACCGGCGATCTCGCCGACAAGGGGGAGCCCGACGCGTACGCCCGCATTCGCGGCATCGTCGACCCCGTCGCCGAGCGGCTCGGCGCCCAGGTCATCTGGGTCATGGGCAACCACGACGACCGCTCGGCATTCCGGCGCGGTCTGCTCGGGGAATCGCGGGACGGCGGCGTGGGCGGTGTGCGCCCCGTCGACCGGGTCGACGACGTCAACGGCCTTCGCGTCATCACGCTCGACTCGACGGTGCCCGGACACCACCACGGCGAGGTTGCTCCGGCTCAGCTCGACTGGCTCGCCGAAGAGCTCTCGATGCCAGCACCGCACGGCACGATCCTCGCGATGCACCACCCGCCGGTGCCGAGTGTGCTCGACCTGGCCGTCGCCGTCGAACTGCGCGATCAGGCCGGTCTCGCCGAGGTCGTCGAGGGCAGCGACATCCGCTCGATCATCGCCGGCCACCTGCACTACTCGTCGACCGCGACCTTTGCGGGGGTTCCCGTCTCGGTCGCCTCCGCCAGCTGCTACACGCAAGACCTCAACGTGCCGGTCGGCGGCACGCGGGGCCGCGACGGCGCGCGTGCGTTCAACCTCGTGCACGTCTACCCGACGACCGTGCTGCACTCGGTCGTGCCGCTCGGCGCGTTTCCCGCCCTCGACTGGATCGACGCCGGCGAGAGCGCGAGACGCCTCGACGCCTCCGGCATCAGCATCGCGGATGCCGAGGCTGCGCCGGTCGTGCAGGAGCCACCGTTCACGATGCCCATCCCGGTGCTCGCGGGCTGACGCCTGCTCGCGCGCTGACGCACTCGGCGGCGAGGCGTTGCCCCGCCCGATCGAGGCGCCTGCCATACTCGGAGCACTCTCGCGTCGGGTGCGAAGCCGCCCCCGACGCGGCGGAGCGCACATCTCGGGGGAGGGGTCGGTCATGGGGGCAGAAGTCGCTGCGATCATCGGCGTCGTGGTCGTGCTCGCAGATCTCGCGATCCGCATCGCCGCGCTGATCATCGTGCCCCGAGGGCGCAAGCCCACGGCCGCGATGGCGTGGCTGCTCGCGATCTTCCTGATCCCGTTCGTCGGCATCCTCTTCTTCCTGCTGATCGGCAGCGTCAAACTGCCGAGGAAGCGCCGCGAGAAGCAGCAGGAGCTCAACCGCCTCATCGCCGAGCGCGCTGAGCACGTCGACCTGGCCCCCGACCGGGCTTCGTGGCCCGACTGGTTCGCCTCGCTCACCGAGCAGAACCGGGTGCTCGGCGCGCTGCCGGCAGCCGGGGGCAACACTGCGCGACTCATCGGCGACTACCGCGGGTCGATCGACGCCATGGCCGACGAGATCGACACCGCCACGAGATTCGTGCACGTCGAGTTCTACATCGTCTCGTTCGACGAGACCACGAAGGGCTTCTTCGGCGCCCTCGAGCGTGCGGTGCAGCGCGGCATCACCGTGCGGGTGCTGCTCGACTCCGTGGCCTCGAATCGAGCCGCCGGACACGACGCGACGTACGCCGAGCTCGACCGCATCGGCGTCGCCTGGGCCTTCATGCTGCCGGTGCGGCCGCTCAAGGGCCAGTACCAGCGGCCAGACCTGCGCAATCACCGCAAGCTCGTCGTCGTCGACGGGCTGGTCGGGTTCATGGGCTCGCAGAACCTCATCGACCGCAGCTACAACTCGAAGAAGAACCTCGAACGAGGGCTGCAGTGGCAAGAACTCGTGACCCGGGTCACCGGGCCGGTCGTGACCGCGATCGACGCCGTGTTCGTCTCGGACTGGTACCTCGAGACCGACGAGCTCATCGGCGACGATGAACGGGTCGCCGCGGCCGCGGTGCCTGCCGACGAGTCATCCGCTGCGCTCGTCTGCCAGGTGGTGCCGAGCGGGCCCGGATACGACGCCGAGAACAACCTGCGTCTCTTCCTCACGCTCGTGAATTCGGCGCAACGCCAGGTCATCATCACGAGTCCGTACTTCGTGCCCGACGAGGCGATGCTCTACGCGATCACCTCGGCGTGCTACCGCGGGCTCGACGTGCAGCTCTTCGTCTCGGAGATCGGCGACCAGGGCTCGGTCTGGCACGCGCAGCGCTCGTACTACCGGGCCCTGCTCACCGCTGGCGTGAAGATCTGGCTGTACCCCGGCCCGTACATCCTGCACGCCAAGCACCTGTCGATCGACGACGATGTCGCCGTGATCGGCTCGAGCAACATGGACATCCGCTCGTTCAGCCTCAACTCCGAGGTGTCGCTGCTCGTGCGCGGCGCCTCGTTCGTGGCCGACATGCGGGCGGTCGAGCAGGGCTACCGAGACGCCGGGCGCCAGCTCACGCTCGAGGAGTGGGAGCGCGAGCCCGCCTCGGCGACCTTCCTCGACGGGGTCGCGCGTCTCACCTCTGCGCTGCAGTAGTCAGCCGCGCCGCCAGTAGTCAGGCGCTGAGGTCGGCTTGCGCCGAGGCATCCGCCGCTGCCTTCTCCCACGGAGCCGGGAACGGGAAGTAGTGCTCGAGGAACTCGATCACGGCGGCCGTGCGCTCCTCGACTGAGATCTCGGGAAAACTGCCGTCGTTCAGGCAGAACATGTCGTGGTCGCGGCGCTTCAGCAGCTGCTTCATGGCCGGCAGCGCCTGGCGCAGCGTCGTCTCGACGTACTTGACCTTGGCGTCGGTCTGCACCACCGCGTGACCCGTGAGCAGCGAGTAGTAGTGGTACAGCGAGTTGGTGACCGAGATGTCGGTCGCCGAGCGGAAGCGGCTCGCGGCCGTGCGCCGGAACTCCTCGGGGAACGCCCCCTCGAGCTCGGCCATCACGCTCTTGCGCAGCGGTGCCGCGCAGTGCTCGAGGTGACGGGTGGTGACCTTGCCGAAGCGGTCGCGCAGCAGTGCGCGGTTGACCCGCGCCGCGTTCTCGAAGCCGCTGCGGCCGGGGTGCGTCGATCCGAGGCCGATGCGGGTCGCCGCCTCGACGAACTTCGTGATGCCGCCGGGCGAGAAGAAGAGCGAGGGGCGGAGCGGGCGGCCGAAGAACATGTCGTCGTTCGAATAGAGGAAGTGCTCGGCGAGCCCCTCGATGTGGTGCAGCTGGCTCTCGACGGCGTGCGAGTTGTGCGTCGGCAGCACCGAGGTGTCGGCGAACATCTCTTCGCTGCGCACGATCGTGACCTTGGGGTGCTTGGCGAGCCAGGCCGGGGCGGGTGAGTCGGTCGCGATGAAGATGCGCCGCACCCACGGCGCGAACAGGTGCACCGAGCGCAACGCGTACTTGAGCTCGTCGATCTGCCGATAGCGGGCCTCGGAGTCGTCGCCCTCGCCGACCACGTAGCTCTGCATGCGCTTCGCCCGCTCGCGGATGAACTCGTCGCTCGAGCCGTCGACCCACGAGAAGACCATGTCGATCTCGAAGTCGACGTCGCTCGCGAGTGGCTCGAACATGTGCTCGAGCGTCGGCCAGTCGCGACCGTGCAGGTGCACGACGTCGTCGGTCGTCTCCGAGCGCGGCAGCGTGCGGCGCATGAGCGCGTTCTCGGCGGGGGCCTCGATCGTGTCGTCGCCGAACCGCCAGAACTCGATCTGCACCGCGGTCTCGCTGCCGTAGCGCAAGCGCCCGATGGGCTCGATGCGGGGTCGGTAGACGCGCAGCACCGTGGGCTTGCGGCCGGCCGAGAGCCGGCCGTCGGCGAGCAGCACCGGGTGGGTGTCGGCCGCACGCGTCGGAGCGAGGGTCGCCGCGTAGAAGGGTTCGTCGGCGAACGCCTCGGCGAACGCCTGGGCGACGCGCTTGCGATCGGCGCGGTCGACGGCGATCACGGGCCGGTCGTCGTTGCCGCGAACGAGCAGGAACGGGATTTCGGCGGCGTCGAGCGCCGCCGCCACGGTGAGCAGGTCTTCGACCATCGATTCCTGCGGCGTCATGTGGCCGTTGCGCAGGGCGTACTGTCCCTTGCGGATGACGAGGTCGTCGCGATCGAACCGGAGCGCACGGTTCGCGGACTCGACGAGCACGAGTTCCGACGCATCGGAGAGCCGCAACGGCGGCGTGGGCGTCGCCTCCCGCCGCGCGAACGCGTGTCCGTCGTGCTGCTGCCGGTCAGGGGTTCGATCGCGGTCGGTTCTCGTCACGGAGCGGTGGCCTCCAGGGGTCGTGGGGTGGGAGCGCGCGGAGCGCGATGCTCTGATTGTACGCAAGGCCGGGGTGGGAACAATCTCGTCCTCTGGACGTCTTGACAGCATGCTGTCAATCACGCCAAGATGACAGCATGCTGACAAACATTGCATCGAACGAACGAGTGGTCGTGCTGTACGCGACCGACACCATGGCCGATTGGGAGTACGGCTACCTCGTGGCCGGCCTCGGCATGACGGGAGGCGCGATCCGTCTCGTCGTCGCGAGCGAGAATGCGGCCGAGGTCACCACGATGGGCGGCATGCACGTGCGGCCGGATGCCGCGCTCGCCGAGCTCGACCCCGAGCGCATCGCGATGCTCGTGGTGCCCGGCGCCGACACCTGGGCCGAGGGGCACGAGCAGGTGCTCGCGCTCGCCACGCGCCTCGTCGCGGCCGGAACGCCGGTCGCCGCCATCTGCGGCGGAACGCTCGGGCTCGCCCGCGCCGGGCTGCTCGACGAGCGAGCCCACACGAGCAACGCGCCCGAATTCCTCGAGCTCGCCGCCGGGTACGCCGGGCAGGCGCACTACTCGCACGACCGCGCCGTCGTCGACCGCGGAGTGATCACCGCCGGCGCCACCGCGCCGCTCGAGTTCGCGAAGGCGGCCTTCGAGATGCTGAGCGCCATGCCGCAGCCGGTGATCGATGCCTGGTACGGCCTCTACACGACCGGCGAGCGCCGTTACTACGACGCGCTCGTCGGCGCAGCCTGATGGGCAGGCGGAGTCCCGCCGGCGACGCCCTCACGGCCCTCGTGCTGCCGGCCTTCGAGCTGAACGGGGAGTTCCTCGATGCGGCTCGCGAAATCGCCGGCCCAGCGGGCTTGACCCCGGCGCAGTGGCAAGTGCTCGGCGCGACGCTCGACGGCGGCCTCGCCGTCGCCGAGATCGCCCGCCGGGTCGGTCTCGGGCTCGCTCGCCAGAGCGTGCAGCGCACTGCCGATCAGCTCGTCGAACGCGGCTGGGCCGAGTACGTCGAGAATCCGAGGCACCGGCGAGCGAAGCTCCTGCAGCCCACTCCCGACGGGCGCGCCGCCGTGACTCGCCTCGGCGCTGCGCAGCGTGCGTGGGCCGACGCCGTCGGAGCAGAGCTCGGGGCGGAAGAACTGCAGGTCGCGCTCGACACGATGCTGCGCATCATCGCCGCGTCGCGGCGGGTGCGGGGCATCGCCGACTGATCGAGTCGCAAGATCGAGCGGGCGGGGCCGCTCGGTTCAGTGTGGCGCCGGATGACGCGAACTTACGCCGCGGGTCGGCGGGCGTGGCGGCATCCGATCGCCCTGTCTAGCGTTTCGAGCATGTCACGCACCATCTCGCTCGTCGCCGTCTCGGGCAGCCTGCACGCGCCCTCGAAGACCACTGTGCTCACCGCCGAGATCCTCGCGTCGTTCGCCGCTGCGCTCGGCGAGCACGTCGAGGTCGAGACGCATCTCATCGAGCTCAGTGAGATCGGCCGCGAGTTCACCGGGGCGCTGCGTCGCGACGAGCTGAGCCCGGTCGCCGAGGCCGCCATTCGCCGCATCGAGTCGGCGACGCTGCTCGTCGTGGCGAGCCCCGTCTACCGGGCGTCGTTCACGGGCCTCTTCAAGCACGTGTTCGACTTCGTCGGGCAGTACTCGCTCATCGACAAGCCGGTGCTGCTCGCCGCCACGGGCGGGAGCGACCGGCATGCGCTCATCATCGAACACCAGTTCCGGCCGCTGTTCTCCTTCTTCCAGGCGCTCACCCTGCCGCTCGGGGTCTATGCGAGCGATGCCGACTTCGTCGACTACCGTATCGACTCCGAGGCGCTTCGCGAGCGCATCGCGCAGGCCGTCGGGCGCGGGGTTCCGGTCGTGCGCGGCACCTTCTCGGACGTGGTCTCGGAGTACGTCGCGACGTGGTGACCCGGTGGGTCGCGGCCTGCGGCCCGGCCTGAGAGTTCAATGAGGATCACTCGACTCCACTGGGAGTCGGCGTACCGTTGAATGAGCAGAACGCAAGCCCAATACCGTGTGCCCGGACCCCGCGTGCGGCGACCTCGAGAGGAGGTCGTCATGACCGCGGAGGTCTCGCCGGTTCGGCTCACTCGACCGAGAACGGGTGACGGGCGCGCGACGCCGGCCAGCGATTTCACGGAGCTCGCCCGCCAGATCAAGGACGCGGGCCTCATGCGGCGCCGCTACGGCTACTACTGGACGAAGCTCATCGCCGTGCCCGTCGCGTTCGCGGCGGCGATCGCCCTGTTCATCTGGATCGGCGACTCGTGGTGGCAGATGTTCATCGCCGTTGGATTCGCCGTGCTGTTCACGCAGACGGCCTTTCTCGGGCACGACGCCGCGCATCGCCAGATCTTCCGCTCCGGCAAGTGGAACGACTGGGCGAGCCTCATTCTGGGCGGGTTCGTCGGCATGAGCTACGGATGGTGGCAGCACAAGCACACCCGTCATCACGCGAACCCCAACCAGGTCGGTGTCGACCCGGATATCGATCTGCCGGTGGTCGCCTTCACCCCGGAGCAGGCCGAACGCCGGCGAAGCCCCATCGCCCACTGGGTCATCGGGCACCAGGGCGCCTTCTTCTTCCCGATCCTGCTGCTCGAGGGCCTCTCGCTGCATGCGTCGAGCGTGCACCGCGTCTTCGCTCGAGAGCGGCTGCCGCACCGCACCGCGGAGACGCTCGTGCTCGCAGTGCGCATCATCGGGTTCGTGGCCCTCGTGTTCATCGTGCTCTCGCCCGACAAGGCGGTGGTGTTCCTCGCGATCCAGCTCGGCCTCTTCGGCTTCTACATGGGCGCCTCGTTCGCACCGAACCACAAGGGCATGCCGCTCGTGCCGAAGTCGATGAAGCTCGACTTCCTGCGTCGCCAGGTGCTCATGAGCCGCAACATCCGCGGCAACCGGTTCATCGACGTGCTGATGGGCGGGCTCAACTACCAGATCGAGCACCACCTCTTCCCGTCGATGCCGCGACCGCACCTGCGCCGCGCCGCACCGATCATCGAGCGCTACTGCCTGCGCCACGATGTGTCATATACCCAGACCGGGCTGTGGCAGTCGTACGGCATCGTGCTGCGCTACATCAATCGGGTCGGGCTCGGCGAGCGGGACCCGTTCGAGTGCCCGCTCGTGGTGCAGCGGGCGTCGATCTGAGCGGTCGCCGTGACGTCGTGTGACCCTCGATTGAGGCGTGTGACGGCCGGTTCCCCTGTGTGACGGGCACCCTCGCGACATCCGTTCGGCCTCCCTAGCGTCGGGGCAGGAGGTCGAAACATGACACGACTCATCATCGGCGCAATGGTCAGGGCGATCGGGGCGTATCCCTCGGGCTGGCGGTATCCAGGGGCCCATCGCGACCCGCGCGCCGACGCCGCCGTGCTGCGGCGCGCGGCCGAGGTGGCCGAGGCGGCACGGCTCGACTACCTCTTCTTCGGAGACTGGCTCGCGACGGGGCACGACCTCGAGTTCCGCGATCCGTACCTCGTGGCGCGCATCGACCCGATCTCGGCGATCACCTACCTCTCGGGCATCACCTCGCGCATCGGCCTGATCGCCACGGCGAACACGAGCTACTCCGATCCCTACACGCTCGCGCGGGCGACGGCGTCGGTCGACCTGCTCTCGGGCGGGCGGGCCGGCCTCAACCTCGTGACCGGCGCCGAGCCGCGCGCCGCGGGCAATCACGGGCTCGACTTCCACGCGGCGAACGAGTCGCGCTACGACCGCGCCGTCGAGTTCGAGATCGTGCTGCGCCGGCTCTGGGACTCCTTCGAAGACGATGCGATCGTCGCGGATGCCGCGACCGGCGTGTACCTCGACCCGCAGAAGCTGCACGCCACGGACTTCCACGGCGAGCACTTGAGCGTCACCGGGCCCTTGAACGTGGCGCGCCCGGTGCAGGGCCACCTGCCGATCGTGCACGCCGGCACCTCGCCGCGGTCGCGGCTCTTCGCCGCGCAGAGCGCCGACCTCGCGCTCGTCGCCGTGAGCGGTCTCGAACACGCCGTCGCGATTCGAGAGGAGCTGCGGGCGCTCGCCTTCGAATCGGGCCGCGACGATCGCACGCTCAAGGTCATCGCCCCGGTGCTGCCGATCGTGGGCGAGACCCGCGAGCACGCGCAGTCGATCGCCGACGAGCTCAGCGAGCTCGTGCAGATCGCCGAGGACTGGCCCGACGGCCCGCCGGCCGCGTTCCCGGCCAACCGCTCGCTCGCCCAGCTCGCCACCCTCGTCGGCGTCGACCTCTCGGGCCTCTCGCCCGACCGGGCGGTCACCCCCTCGCTCGTCGCTGCGTTCAGTGCCCCCGGGCAGGAGCTCGTCGAGATCGTCGCCGAGCGCACCGGCCGCAACCCGGGCGGGGATCGCCCGCCCACCCTGCGCCATCTCGTGGTCGCAGCCTCGGTGAACGCCTCGATGATCGTCGGCACGGCCGACGACGTGGCCGCCGAGTTCGAGGCCTGGGGTGAAGCGGGCGCCGTCGACGGGTTCAACGTGCTCTCGGCCGTGCAGCCCCAGCAATTCGAGGCGTTCGCCCTGCAGGTTGTGCCCGAACTGCAGCGCAGGGGGGTCTTTCCGACCGAATACGAGGGCGAGACCCTGCGCGAGCACCTCGGTCTCGGCCGCCCCGGCAACGTGCACGTGTCGCCCGGTGACGTCTCGTTGCAGGGCATTTCACCCCGTGACCGCGCGGGTCGCAGCGCGGTTGAGACGGCCCCGAGGCATCCGTAGTTTCGACCCCACGCCTCCACCAAGGGCCGTCACGATCCGTTCCCGACCGAAGGAAGACCACCAGATGTCCACCCCACGCACCTTCCGCCGCCTCGCCGTCACGGCAGCCGCCGCGCTCGCCGCCGTGAGCCTGCTCGCGTCGTGCGCAACGCAGACCACCGCGACGGATGCCGCCACCGGCGGCGACCCCGTCGAAGGCGGCACGCTCACCTACCTCGAGCACCAGCCGCACACGACGCTCTACCCACCCCAGGCCGGCTTCTACCCGAACGGCGGCATCGTCAACAACATCACCGCACGTCTCACCTGGCAGGACCCGGAGTCGCTCGAGATCGAGCCGTGGGTCGCGACCGAGTGGACGGTGAACGCGGATGCCACGGAGTACACCTTCGAGCTGCGTGACCACGTGACCTTCTCCGACGGCACCGTCGTCGACGCCGCTGCGGTGGCCAAGAACTTCGACACCTACGGGCTCGGCAACACCGAGCTCGGGCTCACGGTGTCGGAGGCGATCAACAACTACGCCTCGAGCGAGGTCGTCGACGCCGACACGGTCACGTTCCGCTTCTCGGCGCCGGCCCCCGGGTTCCTGCAGGCGACGTCGACGATCAACTCGGGGCTCCTCTCGCCAGAGACCCTCGACCGCAAACTCGAGGAGTTCGGTGCGGGCTCGTCGACCGAGATCGTCGGCTCGGGCGCGTTCGTCGTCACCGAAGAGGAGATCGGCACCTCGCTGCGCCTCGAGGCGCGTGACGACTACGACTGGGCGCCGCCCTCGTTCGAGCACCAGGGCCGTGCCTACCTCGACGCGATCGACCTCGTCGTCGCCCCTGAAGACAGCGTGCGCATCGGCTCGCTGCTCGCGGGCCAGGCCGACGTGATCCGTTATGTGCAGGCGTTCGACGAGGCGCAGGTCTCGGGCGCGGGCTTCGAGATCATCGCGGCGCCGACGCGCGGCGTGAACAACTCGATCGGGTTGCGCTTCACGAACCCGCTGCTCAGCGACCTGAAGGTGCGCCAGGCGCTCGTGCACGGCGTCGACGCGCAGGAGGTCGTCGACACGATCTTCACCGAGAACTACCCGGTCGCGACCTCGCAGCTCGCCTCGACAGCGGCCGGCTACACGGATGAGTCCGAGGCGCTCGCCTTCGACCCCGAACTCTCAGAGGAGCTGCTCGACGAGGCCGGCTGGCAGGTCGGTGCCGACGGCGTGCGCGAGAAGAACGGCGAGCGCCTCTCGCTCACGGTCTACGAGGCGAAGCCGCAACCGCTCTCGAAGCAGACCCTCGAGCTCGTCAGCCAGCAGCTCGCCAAGATCGGCGTCGAGCTCAACGTCAAGGCAGCGGATGCCGGCAGCTACGCAGCAGACATCCTCGATCCGCTGAAGACCCCGCTCTACCACTCGATGGTCGGACGCGCCGACAACGACGTGATCAAGAGCCAGTACTTCACGAAGAACCGCAACACCCTGCTCTCGAACGACGCGAAGCTCGACGAACTGCTGACCGCCGTGGCATCCGAACCCGATGCCTCCAAGCGCGACGAGGCCTCGGCCGCCGTGCAGGACTACCTCACCGAGCAGGCGTACGTCATCCCGCTCTTCGAGGAACCGCAGGTCTACGGCGCCGCGCCCTACGTGCACGGCTTCGCGACCGAGGCCGTCGCCCGCCCGCAGTTCTACGACACCTGGCTCGACGAGAAGTAGCCGATGCCGTATCTCGCACGCCGCGTCGGGCAGGCGCTCGTGGTGCTCGCACTCGCCTTCACGGTGACGTTCGTGCTGCTGCAGGCGCTGCCCGGCGACGCGATCCTGATCAAGTTCGAGAGCCCGGAGCTCGGGCTCTCGCCCGAGCAGATCGCCGACATCCGTGCGAGTTACGGCGCCGACGTGCCGGCCTGGCAGCAGTACCTGCACACCGTGTCGGGATTCCTCGTCGGGGACTTCGGCTACTCGGTGCAGTACGGCACGCCCGTGCACGAGCTGCTCGCGGCAGCCCTGCCAGAGACGCTCGCGCTCGCCGGGCTCGGGTTCCTCGTCGCGGTGCTCATCGCGGTGTCCGTCGCGTTCCTCTCGACACTCGCGCCATTCGCGTGGTTGCGCCAGGCACTGCGATCGTTGCCCGGCGTCTTCGTCTCGGTGCCGGTGTTCTGGCTCGGCATCGTGCTGATCCAGGTGTTCTCGTTCCAGCTGAAGCTCGTGCCGGTGATCGGCGCAGATCCGGTGCAGTCGCTCATCCTGCCGGTGCTGACGCTCGCGATCCCGATCTCGGCCCCGCTCGCGCAAGTGCTCGCCCGGTCGATCGACGACGTGGCGCTCTCGCCGTTCGTCGCGGTGGTGCGGGCCAAGGGTGCAGGGCCGGCACGAGTGCTCTGGCGGGATGTCGCACGCAACGCGTTGCTGCCGACGATCACGATCGCCGGTGTGCTGATCGGCGAGCTCATCGGCGGCGCGGTCGTGACCGAGACCGTCTTCGGTCGCGCCGGCGTCGGGCGGCTCACCGAGCAGGCGGTCGCCAATCAGGACGTGGCCGTGCTGCAGGCGATCGTGATCCTCGCGGCGGTGGTGTTCGTCGTCGTGAACCTCGCGGTCGATCTCGTGTACCCCGTGCTCGATCCACGGTTGAAGCGGAAGGCGGTGGCGGCATGAGCGCGACCGCTGTCGAGACGCGCCCTTCGTCGAGTGCTCCGCAATTCGCGACCGACGGTCGGCGACGGCTCCGCGGCATCCGACCCGGGCTCGTGCTCGCCTGGCTCGTGATCGCCGTCGTGCTCGCGTGGGCGGTCGTGCCGTGGCTCTTCACCGGGCAGGACCCGATCAGCGGCGTCCCGGCCGAGAAACTGCAGGCGCCGAGCCTCGCCCATCTCTTCGGCACCGACGCGATCGGCCGAGACCTCTTCACCCGGGTCGTCTACGGCGCCGTGCACTCGCTCTCGGGCGCGCTCGTCGCGGTCACGGTCGGCCTCGTCGTCGGCACGCTGCTCGGCGTGCTGGCCGGCTCGCTGGGCGGGGTCGTCGACGCGATCGTGATGCGCATCGTCGATGTGCTGCTGTCGATCCCGGGTCTGCTGCTCGCACTGTCGATCATCATCCTGCTGGGGTTCGGCACCGTGAACGCGGCGATCGCGGTGGGCGTCGGCTCGATCGCGGCCTTCGCGCGACTCTCGAGGTCGGAGGTGGTGCGCGTGCGGCAGAGCGACTACGTCGAGGCGGCGTTCGGTTCGGGGGCTCGCCTGCACACGGTGCTGTTCCGTCACGTGCTGCCGAACTCGCTGACCGCCGTGATCGGGCTCGCCGCCCTGCAGTTCGGCGCCGCCATCCTCGCGATCTCGACCCTCGGGTTCCTCGGCTACGGCGCGCCGCCGCCGACACCCGAGTGGGGCCTCCTGATCGCCGAGGGGCGCAACTACGTCGCCACCTCCTGGTGGCTGACCGTGCTGCCCGGACTCGTCGTCGTCGCGGTCGTGCTCTCGGCCAACCGCATCAGTCACGCCCTCGGGAGGAACCGATGACCGCACCGCTGCTCGCGATCGAGCACCTCGACGTCGCCTACCGCGCCGCGAGCGGGCCGCGCCGCGTCGTGCACGACGTCTCGTTCGACGTGCAGCCGGGCGAGGTCGTCGCACTCGTCGGCGAGTCGGGCTCGGGCAAGACGACCACGTCGAGCGCGGTGCTCGGGCTGCTGCCCGGGGGCGGCCTCGTCGAGGCCGGCGCGATTCGGCTCTCGGGCGTCGACCTCGCCGGCTGGAGCGACCGACGGCTGCAGAGCGTGCGCGGTGCCCGCATCGGCTACATCCCGCAGGACCCGGTGTCGTCGCTGAACCCCGTGCGCCCGATCGGCGTGCAGCTCGCCGACGCGTTCCGCATCCACGGGCGGGGCGACCGCCGCGACATCCGTGCCCGAGTGCTCGACCTGCTCGACCGGGTCGGGCTCGACGACCCGGCGCTGCGGGCGAAGCAGTACCCCCACGAGCTGTCGGGCGGCATGCGCCAGCGCGTGCTCATCGCGAGTGCCGTGGCCCTCGAGCCCGAACTCGTGATCGCCGACGAGCCGACGAGCGCCCTCGACGTCACCGTGCAGCGGCGCATCCTCGACCTCATCGACGTGCTGCGTCGCGAGCACGGCACGGCCGTGCTGCTCGTCACGCACGACCTCGGCGTCGCGGCCGAGCGGGCCGAGCGCGTCGTCGTGATGCAGCACGGCGGCATCGTGGAGCAGGGATCGACGGCGGCGGTGCTCGACGCGCCCGCCGAGGCGTATACGAGGCAACTGCTGGCGGATGCCCCGGGGCTCGGCGAGCACGAATTCCGCCACCCGCGCCCCCCGCTCTACCTGCGCGACGCGAGCGTCGCCGCGGCCGAGAACCCGTTCGCCCTCGAGGCATCCGGCCTCGTGAAGGAGTTCTCGCTCGGCCGAGGTCGCGAGCCGTTCCGTGCCGTCGACGACGTGTCGTTCACCGTGCTGCGCGGCACGACGCACGCGATCGTGGGCGAGTCGGGCTCGGGCAAGACCACCACCGCGCGCATCGTCGCGAGGTTCGTCACGCCTGACGCGGGCGAGGTCGCGCTCGGCGGCGAGCCGGTGAGGGCGCTCGCGGGGGCGGCCAAGCGGGTGTTCCGGCGTCGCGTGCAACTCGTCTACCAGAACCCGTTCGCCTCGCTCGACCCGCGCCAGTCGGTGCAGGAGATCATCGCCGAGCCGCTGCGCAACTTCGGCATCGGCGATCGGCGTTCGCGCGCGGCATCCGCTCGGCAGCTCATCGACCGGGTCTCGCTGCCCGCCGCCCTCGCGACGCAGCGGCCCGGCGAACTCTCGGGCGGCCAACGGCAGCGGGTGGCGATCGCCCGCGCGCTCGCCCTCGAACCCGAGCTCGTCATCCTCGACGAGGCGGTCTCGGCGCTCGACGTCACGGTGCAGGCGCGCATCCTCGAACTGCTCGAACAGCTGCAGGGCGAGCTCGGCCTCAGCTACCTCTTCATCTCGCACGACCTCTCGGTCGTCGCCCGGCTGAGCCACTCGGTGTCGGTCATGCGCCGCGGCCGCATCGTCGAGGGCGGCGCGACCGAGCAGGTCTTCGGCGCCCCGCAGCACGACTACACGCGGGAGCTGCTCGAGGCGGTTCCCCGGCGTGCTGCGGCTGACGCGCGCGGCGCCAGCGACAGACCCAGCGCATCCAGCCCTGCCAGCCCCGCCAGCCCCGCCAGCCCCGCACGCTCCACACGAAAGGCACTCGCATGACGCGCATCGGATTCTTCACCAGGCTGCTCGACGACGCTGGGCCGGCCGAGCGCTACCGCATCGCGACCGAGCAGATCGTTGCCGCCGAGCGGCACGGCTTCGACTCGGCGTGGGTCGCGCAGCATCACTTCCACGCGGCCGAGGGCGGGCTGCCGTCGCCGTTCGTGTTCCTCGCGCACGCCGCCGCGTCGACCTCGCGCATCCGGCTCGGCACCGCGATCGTGACCCTGCCGCTCGAAGACCCCGTGCGCGTGGCCGAAGACGCCGTCGTGCTCGACCTGCTCTCGGGTGGCCGGGCCGAGCTCGGGCTCGGTTCGGGCGCGAACCCGGCATCGTTCACCGCGTTCGGGCAGCGCTCGGAGGACCGCGCGGGCGTGTTCGCCGAGAAGCTCGATGCGCTCGTCGCCGCGCTCGCCGGCGGCGCGCTCGGCGACGACCGCAATCGACTGCAGCCCACCGGCCGCGACCTGCTCGGTCACGTCTGGCAGGCGACGTTCTCGGCGCCCGGCGGCACGCGCGCCGGCCGTGCCGGCCACGGACTCATGCTCTCGCGCACCCAGCCCAGGTCGGCGGATGCTCCGCGGGCATCGCTCTCGGCACTGCAGCAGCCGGTCGTCGACGCCTACCTCGAGTCGCTGCCGCACGGGGTGCCGCCGCGGATCCTCGCCTCGCGCACCCTCTTCGTCGCCGACTCCCGCGATGAGGCTCGTCGC
Organism: Agromyces subbeticus DSM 16689; assembly: GCF_000421565.1. Classification (GTDB taxonomy): domain Bacteria; phylum Actinomycetota; class Actinomycetes; order Actinomycetales; family Microbacteriaceae; genus Agromyces; species Agromyces subbeticus. Next base: position 481,039 of record NZ_ATXG01000001.1, read on the forward strand.
TACGCCGAGGCCGGGCTGCGCCGGGCAGCGGCCGGCTTCACTCGCACCGGGCAGCCGCCGTTCGGCGACTCGCTCGACGAGCTCATCGCCTCGTACGACACCCACGTCGGCACCGTCGACGAGGTGATCGAGTCGCTCGCCGCCGACACGGTGGCGACGCAAGCGAGCGACGTGGCGTTCCAGGTGCACTCCGTCGACCCGCCGCACGAGCTCGTGCTGCGCTCGATCGAGCTCATCGCCCGCGAGGTCGCCCCGGCCCTCGGCTGGGGGAGCGGCCACGTTGCGCGTGCGCCACAACTCGTCGAGTAGCGCCTGCCCCGCTGGTCGAGTAGCGCCCGACGAAGGAGGACGCGTATCGAGACTCCGAGGGATGTCGATACGGCCCTGGCGGGCCTCCTCGATCAGCGAACAACGAACGACCGAAAGGAAGCACCCATGACCGACATCATCGACCAGCTCGCGGGGCTGGCGCCCGGCGGTACCGTCGACGCGCTGCGGCGGCATCGCCCCGCCACGCGCGACAACGCGCAGGCGAGCTACGACGCCCTCTTCACCCACTTCGACGAGGCGCACGCAAGCCTCGCCGAGCGGGCCGCGATCGCGCAGTTCGTCGCGATCCTGCATGATGACGTGCCAGTTGGCGAGCACTACGTCGCACTGAACCGCCGAGCGGGTGACGGTGCGCTCGTCTCGACGATCGCCACGCTGGCGGCCGCCGCGCGCACGACCGGGCCGTACGGCGAGTACCCCGCCGACGGGCCGTTGGCTCCCGAGAGCGTCGTCGGGCCGCGCTTCGCGGTCGACGACGAGGTTCGAAGCGTGCTCGGCGAGCGACTCGCCGCGGCGCTCGAGCACGCGCACCTGCTGGTGTTCCGCCCGCGCGAGTCATCGGTCGCGGCACTCGCGGCACTCGGCGACGCCGGCTGGTCGACCGACGGCATCGTCACCCTCTCGCAGCTCGTGTCGTTCCTCGCGTTCCAGTTGCGCGTCGCGGCCGGGCTCCGCCTGCTCACCACGAAGGACGCAGCATGACCGAACAGACGATCGACCACCCCGTGGCACAGCCGGTGACGGATGCCTCGGACGGCACGCCCGTGCGCATCCTCACGCACCCCGGGGCGTCCGTGCCCCTCGCGTTCACGCAAGCCGAGCTCGACTGGCTGCCGTGGCTCGAACCCGCCGACGAGGCGACGCTCAGCGAACGCCAATTCGAAGGTCTCGTCGACCGCTCGCGCGCGAAGAGCGACTACTTCCGGCTGCTCGTGCGCGATCCCGACATTCTGCGGGCCCGCACGCTCACCGACAAGGACATCTTCTACAACGCCAAGGACGGCCTGCCCCGCGCCGAGCGGGAGCTCGCCGCCGCCGCGACGAGCCGCTTCAACGGCTGCATCTTCTGCGCCTCGGTGCACGCGCGATTCGCGACCCACCACTCCAAGCGCCACGACGACGTGCAGCGGTTGCTCGACGAGGGCATCGACGGCGAGCAGGATGCCGCGTGGCGAGCCGTCATCGACGCGGCGGTCGCGCTCGCCGCCACACCGTCACGACTCGAGTCGCGCCACCTCGATGCCCTGCGCGCCGCTGGGTACGACGAGCAGGCGGTCTCCGACGTGATCCACTCGGCGGCGTTCTTCAACTGGGCGAACCGGCTCATGCTCTCGCTCGGCGAGCCCGAGAACCCGCCCGGCGAGTGAGGTGATGGCCGCCGGTGTCAGCCGCTCGTTGCGCCGGCGGCCGCGTCCGCTGAGTCGGGCGCCGGCGCTGCCGGCCCCCGCAGCACCCGCAGCAGGATCGATCGCAGCGCACCGAGGTCGTCGCCCCCGATCGGGCCGAACAACTCGTCGGCCACGGCCTTGGTTCGCTGCTGTGCGAGGCGCAGCTCCGCCTCGCCTTCGGCGGTGAGGCGGAGCAGCGCGACCCTGCGGTCGCGGGCGGATTGCGTGCGAGTGAGGTGACCGAGCCGCTCGAGGTCGTCGACCACCCGCACCATGCCGGTCTTGTCGGTGCCGAGCTGGGCGACGAGGTCGCGCTGCGTCTCGACGCCGTCGCGAATGAGGAACATCACCGAGACGTGGCGGCTCGTCAGGCCCATCGGGCGCAGCTCGGCGTTCAGCCCTGCGGTCGCCCGTGAGTACACCTGATGCAGCAGTACGCCAACCTCGATCGCGACCTGCCCCTCGTTCTCGCTCATACGACGAGTCTGCCGTAACTCGATCCGAACGCAACTGATCCAGATGGATCTAATTCGGGGTAGGCTCCGACCATGTCAACTTCCCACGAGGTGCTGCGTTCGCCCGAAGAGTCCCGTTCGCCCGAGTCGAGCCATGCTGCGCCGCGCTGGCCGTTCCGGTTCCTGCAGGTGGCGCTGTCGGTGACGGCGGTGCTGATGTTCGGCGAGGCGGTGCTCGCCGGTCAGTTCATGGCGGGCGATCACTCGGCATTCGCGATGCACCGCGAACTCGCGACGGTGGCGGGCATCGCGGTGATGGTGAGCATCGTCGCGGCGGTGCTCGTTCGGTGGGTGGGGCGCGGGCCGTGGTGGCCCATTGCCGCGACGACCGGCCTGCTCGCCCTGATGTCGCTGCAGGCGTTCGCAGGGTTCCGTTCACTCACCGCGCTGCACGTTCCGCTCGGGGTGGCCGTGATCATGCTCACCGTCGCACTGGCGACCTGGGCGTGGTGGAAGCGGTGACGAGCCGCGCCGCAGCGCCGAGCGAGTGTGTCGCAATGTGTCGCGGTGTGACACCCCATGGCGCGCGATGATTGAGGCCGAGCGCACTCCTCCGTAGCGTCGTCGCCAGACCGCCAGCTGAGGAGAATCCGTGATCGGCATCGAGGAGCGCACCGCCCGTCGGGGCTCGAGCCTCGCTGCCCAGACGGATGTCGCGGCGTCGCTGCCGACCAGCGCTCCGGGCCCGCTCGCGGTGCTCGCCGACGCCGGGCTCGAGGTGCCGGTGCTCGGCGGCGGGCGTGTACGCCACGTGAACCTCGACGTCGCGGCATCCGCCCCCGCTCTGGAGGTCGTGACGCAGCAGGTGGCTCGCGTACTGCCGTACTACGCGAGCGTGCACCGCGGGTCGGGGTATCCCTCGCAGGTGTCGACGTCGCTCGTCGAAGAGGCCCGCCTGACCGTCGCGCGACACGTCGGCGCTCGCGACGACGACCTCGTGGTCTTCACCCGCAACACGACCGACGCGCTCAACCTGCTCGCGGCGGCGGTGCCCGGCGACACGGTCGTGCTCGACCTCGAGCATCACGCCAACCTGCTGCCGTGGCGATCGCGCCGCGTCGTCGAGGGGCGGGCGACGATCGACGCCACGCTCGACGCGCTCGATGCCGAGCTCGCCCGATGTCCCGCCGCGCTGCTCTCGGTGACGGGCGCCTCGAACGTCACCGGTGAGGTGCTGCCCATCGATCGGCTCGCCGCGATCGCGCACGCCCACGGTGCGCGCATCGCCGTCGATGCCGCGCAACTGCTGCCGCACCGCCGCGTCGACCTCGCGGCATCCGGCATCGACTACCTCGCCTTCTCGGGTCACAAGGCCTATGCGCCCTTCGGCGCCGGGGCGCTCGTCGGCCGTGGCGACTGGCTCGACGCAGCACCTGCCTACCTCGCCGGCGGCGGCGCCGTCGCAGCGGTGCGCATCGAGGGCGTCGACTGGAAGCAGGGCGTCGATCGGCACGAGGCCGGCACGCCGAACGTGGTCGGCGCTGTGGCGCTGGCCACCGCGCTCGTCGAGCTCGAGCGACTCGGCGATGAGGCGCGACACGAGCACGAACGGGCGCTCTCCGATCGCCTGCACGACGGGCTCGCCGCCCAGGCGGGGGTCCGGGTCATCCGCGGGTTCCCGGGGGCGTCGTCGTCGGTGGGTGCCGTTGCACATGAGGCGGTCGACCGTCTCGGCATCGCCACGATCGAACTCGAGCGCGGCTCGGTCGGCCTGCTCGCCGCGGCACTCGGCGCCGAGCACGGCATCTCGGTGCGCGCCGGTCGATTCTGCGCCCACCCCTTCTTCGAGCGCGCGGCGACCCGGTCGAACGGGCTTCGCGCGAGCCTCGGTGCCGGCAGCTCGGCCGACGACATCGACCGGTTCCTCGACGCATTGGCCCGGCTCATCGCCGACGGCCCGGCGCACGACTACGACCACTCGCCCGCCGGCTGGTGCCCGCGGGTCGACGACCGGCCCTGGCCGAGCTTCGCCGGCTGACGCAGGTTCCTGAGCCCGCGAGTCTCGCGTCGCCTCGCGTCGCTGACGTCGCACCGCTCGCCGAGGTGATGCTGAGGGGTGCGCGCGCCCGCGCGGCGGCGTAGCGTTGAACGTGGGAGCCGTCGATGGACCTCGACCGTGCACGTCTGTTCGCTCGCCGCGACGAGTTGCGGCGCGTGATCTACGGCACGCCCGGCGGCGACACGGCAGAGGCCATGACCGAGCTCGCCATCGTCGAGCGGCAACTCGCTGAGCTCGATGCGCGCGACGAGCGCGAGCGGCTCGCGCGCAGCGCCCGCCTCGAACGAGGCGCGGCGGCAGCGGCTGCAAGCGTCACCTCCGGCACGAGCGAGCCGAGCGATGCCAGCCGGCCTCACTGGTGGCGAAGACCCGCGATCGTCGGCGCGGGCGTGCTGGCCGTCGCCGCCATCGGTCTCGGCATCGCCATCGCGATCGGCTCATCGCCGAACCTCGGCGACTCGCCGCGCGGACTCGAGGTCTTCGACCGCGGCCGTGACGCCGTCGATGCCGGCCCTCGAGCCTTCGTCGCCGTGCTCGGCACGGAAGCAGTCTCGACCTTCCGAAGCATCGGGCACGCCGTCGGACACGATGTGTGGGTGTTCCGCGATGACGGTGACGTCTGCATGATCGCCCAGCGTGAACAGTGGAGCAGCTGGGGCGCGAACTGCGTGACCGAGACGGAGTTCGCGCGCCGCGGCATCCGGCAGTTCATCACCGCCGACGAGTTCGGCGATCAGGAACCACCGGTCGGGCTGCATCCGGCGAGCGCCGTCGAACTCGTGTGGACCGAGCGATCGACGGGCGTGGAGTGGTCGATCGTGCCGCTCACGGAGGCGTCGGTCGATGGCGTCTGGGTGTTCGTTCCGGCGCCGGTCGACGACGGGCCGACGCCGATGACCTACGACGAGTGGTCGTCGTCGGGCGCCGTCGCCCGCTGAGCGCCCAGGCAGGCGAGCGGTCGCGCAGAATTCGCCGTTCCCACAGCGCGCGCGATGCGCCACACTGAGCGCATGGGATCAGCGTTGACCACCATCGGATTGCCCCTCGCCCTCGGCATCATCATGTTCGGGCTCGGCCTCTCGCTCACGCCGGGCGACTTCGCGCGGGTCGCGAAGCATCCGAAGGCCGTGATCGTCGCCCTGCTCTGCCAGCTGCTCGTGCTGCCCGCGCTCTGCCTGGGGCTCGTGCTCGTGTTCCAGCTGCCGCCGGTGCTCGCGGTCGGCATGATGCTGCTCGCGGCGTCGCCCGGTGGCACGACGGCGAACCTCTACAGCCACCTGTTCCGGGGCGACGTGGCCCTGAACATCTCGCTCACCGCGATCAACTCGGTGCTCGCCGTCTTCACGCTGCCGCTCATCACGAACCTCGCGATCGCCTACTTCCTTCCCGGCGACGAGACTCTCGGCCTGCAGCTCGCCAAGACGCTCGAGGTCTTCGCGATCGTGCTGTTGCCGGTGGTGCTCGGCATGCTCGTGCGGTGGTGGCGCCCGAGTTTCGCCGACCGCATGGACACGCCGGTGCGCATCGCCTCCATCGTGATCCTCGTGATCGTGATCGCCGGCGCGATCGTCTCGAACCTCGAACTGCTGCTCGAGAACGTCGCGAGCCTCGCCGGCATCACGGTGGTGTTCTGCCTGCTGAGCCTCACGGTCGGCTTCGTGGTGCCGCGGATGCTCCGGGTCGACCGCGCCCAGTCGATCGCGAGCTCGTTCGAGATCGGCATCCACAACGCGACCCTCGCGATCGTGATCGCCCAGACCGTCATCGGCAGCGTCGAGATGAGCCTGCCCGCCGCGGTCTACGGCGTGCTCATGTTCTTCGTGGCCCTCGCGTTCGGCTTCCTGATCCGAGGCCGCGGCGCGGCACCAGAGCGAGCGGATGCCGCAACGGGCGCGGTGCCCGCGGCCGGCCCGTCATCGCGATGAGCTGAAGGGGGCTGCCCGGTTCGCAGCTGCGCCGAGCGCGCGACCCGTTCGTAGACTGGAGTCACGCACGGAGGGGAATGCATGCAGCCACTGGTCGAGACCGACATCCGCTCATCGCTCGGCAACGCGAGCGCGGCGGAGCTCGAACAGCTCTCGCTGCCGGTGCGGTTCTTCATCACCGAGTGGGCTCCACTCGACGCGTTCTCGTGGCGCGATCCGCGCATCCCCGCTCGCGGCTACCTCATCACCGAGCTCGAGGGAGCCCCCGCCGGCATCGTGCTGCGCGCCGCGGAGCGCACGGGCTCGCATCATCGCGCGGCGATCTGCGACCTGTGCCACACTCAGCAGCCGGGCGACCAGGTCGAGATGTTCTCGGCGCGGCGCGCGGGCGTGCGAGGGGAGCGCGGCGACAGCGTGGGCACGTACATCTGCGCCGACCTCGCGTGTCAGGACACGGTGCGGCTCGGCCGGCCGCCGGCGCCGTCAGAGGTGCAGCCGAGCGCGCACGAGCTCGAGCGCATCGAAGGGCTCGCCCGGCGCACGCGGGCGTTCGTCGCCGACGTGCTCGCGGTGCGCTGACGCGCGTCAGCCGCAGGCGTCAGCTCGCGGCATCCGCTGCCACCGGCTCGAGGCTCGGCCGTTTCGCCGTGCGCCCGTCGCCCGACGAGCGGCCGGTGAGGCGTCGCCCGATCCAGGGCAGCACGAACTCGCGGTAGTACGCCGCGGTGTTGCGGCTGCGCGGGCCGGCCGCGGCGGCCGCGACCTCTTCGACGCCCCACTCGGCGGGCACCGGCAGGCCGAGACCGGTGAGCACGTTGCTCGCGACGCGGGCGTGGCCGAGCGCGTTCAGGTGCAGCTTGTCGGCCGACCAGTAGCGGATGTCGCGCAGCACGTGGTCGTTGAAGTTGTCGACGAACGTGACACCCGGCATGTCGGCGAGGTCGACGAGCGCCGCCGTGAGGCGCGCGCCGCGCGCATCGAACACCTTGCCCATGGGCAGGTGCTCGGTCGGGTTCGCTCCGCTCAGCATGAGCACGTGGATGTCGGCGGCACGGATGCGCTCGATCGCGCCCCGGAATCGCGTGGCCGTGGCCTGCTCGTCCATGCGGGGGCGCAGCATGTCGTTGCCGCCGCCGTTGAAGCTCAGCAGCTCGGGCTTCAGGGTGATGGCCGCGTCGAGCTGCTCGTCGATGATCGGACCGAGCTTTCGCCCGCGGATCGCGAGGTTCGCGTAGCCGATCGGCTCACGAGCGACCGCCGCGAGCCCGAGCGCGACGAAATCGGCCCACCCGCGCGGGGAGCCGTCGGGCAGTTCGTCGCCGACGCCCTCGGTGAAGCTGTCGCCGATCGCCGCATAGGAGTGGAACATACGTCCACGGTATCGCGGCGCGGCGCGGCGCCAGCGCCGGTGCTGCTGCCGGTGCACGTGAGTGTGCAGCCTCAGCCCGCGGGCAGCCTCAGCTCGCGTGCTGCTCGTGCTCGAGCACGCAATCGGCGCCGGGATACAGCAGCGTCTCGTGCCCGTCTTCGAATCGCACGAGGTAGGGCGGGCCGCCGTCGTCTCCGCGGACCTCGAGGATCTCACCGCGGCGCATCGACTGGCCGACCTGCTTGCCATGGATGACGAGGTGTGCTCCGACGCTTGCCTGCATCGCATTCTCCTCTCGCTCGTTCCAGCGTACGCCGGGCGCTCGCCGTGCGGAAGGTGCCGGACGATCGGTGCCGGACATCCTCCGAAGCGCGGACGCGCGTCCCTTGACGTGCATGGAACCGAATCCGTACGCTCCGAAGCACGTCCAGGGGGAGGGCCTTTCGGGGCAGGTTCCGCGGGCGCGTGCCGCCCTTGGCGGCGCGTCGAACTCACAGGGGAGCAACAGATGACCGAAGTCTCGACGTCACCGAATCGCCGTCGTCGCACCACCGTCCTCGCAGCCGCAGCGGCCCTCGCCGTGGCGGCCCCGCTGGCCGCGGGTTCGCCCGCGCTGGCTGACCCGAATTTCCCGTCACCCAACGGCAACACCAACATCTCCAGCATCGCCACGTACGCCGATGTCATCGCCGAACTCGACCGGCTCGAGCGCACCTCGCGCTTCGGCGTGGAGGTCTCGACCCTTGCCGAGATCGGCACCGAGGTCGCGACATCCGAGCAGGGTCGCGACCTGTACGTCGCCACCGTCGGCGACGGGCCCGAGGCGGTGTGGCTGCAGGGCCGCATCCACGGGAACGAGCCCTACGGCACCGAGACGCTGCTGGCCGTGCTGAAGGACCTCGGCACGAACGGCTCCGCCGACTGGGCGCTGCTGCGCGAGACGTACACGTTCCACGTCATCCCGATGTACAACCCCGACGGATCCGAGGCGAACATCCGCCATACGATCCTTCAAGACGGTTCCGACACCCGCATCGACCTGAACCGCGACTGGGGCGACAACCGCTTCGTCGCCGCCGAGTCCGAGGCGTACTACGAGTACTGGACGATGGTCGACCCGGCGTTCGCCGTCGACATCCACCACCAGGGGCTCAAGACGGAGTACGGCACGGGAGACGACGTGACGCTGTCGCTCGGCATCTCGCTGGCCCCGGGCGGACCGACCTTGCCGGGCATCGAAGGCGGTGCGTACGACACGCTGACGCGGCAGATGCACGTGCACGTGTACGACGAGCTCATGAAGTACGGGTCCATCAACATGGACCGCTACCAGGTCGGCGGCAGCCTCGAGATCGACATCAAGGGCGGGGTCGTCTCGGCGATGATGCTCGGGTACGACTACAAGGGCCTGAACCCCGAAGGTCACAGCAACCCGGCGATCTTCTTCGAGACGAGCGGCAACACGAGCGACGGCAGCCTCGGGCAGAAGGCTCGCGGCAAGTCGATCCACCAGAACGTGCTCGCGTTGACGGAACTGCTCATGGGCATGGCAACCGGTGAGGTCGCCCAGGAGGACCCGGCCCGGTGGGAGGAGATCCCGCACGCACCGGTCACCGGCTACCAGACCGATGACGGCGTGATCCCGGTCGGCTGAGTCCGGTCGCCGCATGGCGAAGCGGCGGGTCTCCGGCGATGCCGGCGGCCCGCCGCTTCGTCGTGCGACGTGGTCGCGCACCCTTCCGCAGACCGGGCAGCCCGGCTATGGTGACGAGAGTGGGTCGCTTGTCCCACTTTGAGCAAGCGGATGCCGCGGCATCCGCTGATCGCGACCTGCCGACGAACAGCGAGGTTCTCATGGGCGATGCCGCCACTCCCGACCACTCGGCCGAACCGCCGCGCTCGCCGCGGGACTTCCGCTGGGGTGCCGCCACGGCGGCCTTCCAGATCGAGGGGGCGACGAGTGCCGACGGGCGCGGCGAGTCGATCTGGGACGTGTTCACCCGCACTCCGGGTCGCGTGCTCGAGGGCACCACCGCCGAGGTCGCGGCCGACAGCTACCGGCGGTACGGCGACGACGTGGCCCTGCTCGCCACGCTCGGGGTCGACGACTACCGCTTCTCGATCGCGTGGCCGCGAGTGCAGCCGACCGGGGCGGGGCCGGCGAACGAGCCGGGGCTCGCGTACTACGACCGCCTCGTCGACGCGCTGCTCGCCGAGGGCATCGCCCCGGTGCCGACGCTCTACCACTGGGATCTGCCGCAGCCGCTCGAGGCCGCGGGCGGCTGGCTGAACCGCGATACCGCCGCTCGCTTCGCCGACTACGCCGCGCTCGTCGTCGACCGCCTCGGCGATCGGGTCGCCCGCTGGATCACCCTGAACGAGCCCGCCATGACGACGCTGCAGGGATATGCCCTCGGCACGCAGGCGCCGGGGCACGCGCTCATGATGGGGGCCCTGCCCACCGCGCACCACCAATTGCTTGCGCACGGGCTCGCCGTCGCGGCGATCCGCGCTCGGGGCAGCGCCGAGGTCGGCATCACGAACAACCACACGCTCGTCGTGCCGGCGACGGATGCCCCGGGCGACCGCCTCGCCGCCGGCGCCTTCGACCTCGTCTACAACCGCATCTTCGCGGGCCCCGTGCTCACCGGCGCCTACCCCGACCTCTCGGCTTTCGGGCTCGACGCGATGCCCGGGCTCGCCGACGGCGACCTCGAGCTGATCGGGGCGCCGCTCGACTTCTACGGGGTGAACTTCTACAACCCGACGCGGGTGGCCGCGGCATCCGACGGCTCGGAGTTCGCCACCGCCGGGCTGCCGTTCGAGCCCGTCGAGTTCGAGGGCGTGCCCACGACCGGGTTCGGCTGGCCGATCGTGCCGGCTGCGTTCACCGAGCTGCTGGTGTCGCTCGATCGCGACTACGGCGAGCGGCTGCCGCCGATCGTGATCACCGAGAACGGCGCATCGTTCCCCGACGAGGTCGTCGACGGGGCGGTGCACGACGAGCGTCGCACCGCCTACCTGGCGGAGCACATCGACGCGGTGCGCGCGGCGATCGAGCTCGGCGTCGACGTGCGCGGGTACTACCTGTGGTCGCTCCTCGACAACTTCGAGTGGGCCGAGGGCTACACGCAGCGCTTCGGCCTCGTGCACGTCGACTTCGAGTCGGGTGAGCGCGTGCCGAAGGACTCGTTCGAGTGGTACCGCGAGCTGATCGCGCGCGAGCGCGTTGCGCGGAACCAGGAGAACGGCGCGGCGTGAATTCGGGGAGCTCGGCGGCCGGGGAGCTCGGTGGCGGAGTTCGACCGCCGGAAGGCTCGGCTGAGAGCAGAGCGGGCGCTCAGTCGACCGCCAGCAGCGCCGCCCAGAGGTCGGCGCGCGCGTGGAACCCCGAGAGGTCGCGGCCGAGGAGCCGCTCGGCGAGCGCGATGCGGCTGCGCACGGTGTGCCGGTGCACCCCGAGCGCTTTCGCGGTGGCGTCGAACTGCCCGCCGTGCTCGAGCCAGGTGCGTGCCGTCGCGAGCAAGGTCGTGCCGTTGGCGGCGTCGTGCTCGGTGAGCGGTGCGAGCGTCGCGAGGGCCACCGCTCTGGCATCGGTGCGCGCGAGGAACGCGAGCACGCCCTGACGACTGATCTCGTCGAACAGCACCACGCCCGCCCCTGACTCGCGAGCCCGCTCGAGCGCCCGCAGCGCCTGCTCGTGGGCGGCGGCGATGCCGCCGGATCCGACGGTGTCGGAGAGCCCGACCGGCAGCTCGAACTCGGCCGCGAGCTCGTCGGCGAGCCCGAGGTCGGCCTCCTCGAGCACGAGCACGAACTGCTCGTCGTCGCGGGCGAAGAAGAGCCGCCCGCCGCGCTCGTCGACCCGCAGCTCGAGCAACTCGGTCAGACGATCGACGTTCGTCAGCGGGGCATCCGTCACCGCGATGCGCATCGGCGCAGATGGCAGCGGCCCCCACATCTCGGTCGCGACGCGCTCGGCGAGCGAGAGGTCGCCGGCGAGGATGCCGCGGAGCAGCCCTGATCGCAGGTGCCCCCTGGCCCGGTCGAGGTCTCGGTTCTGCTCGAGCGCGAGGCCGGCGAGTGCGATCACCGAGGTGACGACCTCGCGTCCGGCCTGGTCGAGCTCGGCGGAGTCGCCGATGGCGAGCACGCCGCGCAGCCCGCCGCCGCTGCCGAGCGTCTGCAGGGTCATCCGCTGCGGGGCACTCGTCGACTCGCCGGCGAGCAGGGTGCGGCTGGCGCGCTGCCCGCGGCGCAGCATCGAGCGCGCCTCGCCGACGACCTCGCCGAGCAGCGGCTGGCCGAGCCCGCTCGATGGCGCTTCGCGATCGAGGGAGCCCGTGGCATCGATGAGGCCGACCCACGCGCCGATGCGGTGGGAGAGCTCGACGAGGGTCGCCGACAGGCCGTCGGGTCGCAGTGCGGCGAGCGAGATCGCTCGCTGCGCATTGAGCGCCCACGCCTGCCTGGCATAGGCGTCTTCGGCGATCAGGTCGGCGACGGTGCGCGCGATCGCGATGAACGGCACGCGATAGGGCACCTCGAAGAGCGGCAGGCCCTGCGCGGTGCACGCCGCGACGAGCGACTCGGGCGTGCCCTCGCGAATGACCTCGGTGCCGAAGCCGAGCGCGGCGACCCCAGTCTCGCGCAGCCGCCGCACGTAGTCCTCGGCGAAGCCGGCATCGGCGTCGTCGCCGAACTGCGTGCCGGTCGTCAGCAGCACGTGCCCGGCGTCGAGGAACGGCGCCGGGTCGGCGAGGTCGGAGCTGTGCGCCCAGACGACGGGGGCCGCGAGAGCGCCGTCGGGCAGGGTCGCCGCCGGAGTGAGCAGGCCGAGGCCGAGCTCGGAGCGGTCGAGCAGGGTCTGCACGGTCGGCTGCACGAGCCAGTCCTCTCGGCCGGGGAATGTACGCGGCGTCGAACATTCAGGCCCGAGTGTACCTGTCGGCGTCGGATGTCGCGGCTCAGGTGACCGTGCCGCGCCGCGCGAACCGCGGCTCGCGCCAGACGCCGGTCGCGAGCACCTCCTCGAGTACGGCGATCGCGTCCCAGACGTCGGCATGCGAGACGTAGAGCGGGGCGAAGCCGAATCGCATGAGGTCGGGTGCGCGGAAGTCGCCGATGACGCCGCGTTCGATGAGCGCCTGCATCACGGCGTATCCGTCGTCGACCCGCAGTGCGACCTGGCTGCCGCGCTTGGCCGACTGCCGAGGCGTGACCACCTCGACGCCCCACGGCGCGAGCCGCGAGTCGACGAGCGAGATGAACAGTTCCGTGAGCCGCAGGCTCTTCTCCCGCACGTCGGCGAGGTCGACCTCGCCCCAGATCTCGAGGCTCGCCTCGAGCGCCGCCATCGACAGCAGCTGCGGCGTGCCGACACGGAAGCGCGTGACACCGTCGGCCGGCACGTACTCGACGTCGAAGTCGAACGGCGTGGCATGTCCGTGCCAGCCCGTCACGGCCGGGCTCGCGACGGCGTGGTGCCGCTCGGCGACCCACATGAACGACGGCGAGCCCGGGCCGCCGTTCAGGTACTTGTAGGTGCAGCCGATCGCGAAGTCTGCGTCGGCGCCGTTGAGATCGACGGGCACCGCTCCGACGCTGTGGCAGAGGTCCCACACCATGATCGCGCCGGCCGAGTGCACTCGCCGGGTGACCTCGACCATGTCGTGCATGCGGCCCGTTCGATAGTCGACGTGGGTGAGCACGACGACGGCGACGTCATCGTCGAGCACCTCGTCGAGGCTCGGCCCGCCGTCGTCGATCAGTCGTCGTTCGAGGGGCGCCGGCCGGCCGAGGAGCTGCTGCACGCCGTCGAGGATGTAGAGATCGGTCGGGAAATTGCTTCGTTCCGAGACGATGACGCGTCGATCGGGACGCAGCCGCGCCGCGGCGACGGCGACCTGGAAGAGGCTCGCGCTGGTCGAATCGCCGAGCACCACTTCGCCCTCGGCCGCGCCGATCAGGGGCGCGATGCGATCGCCGAGGACGAGCGGCTTCGCGAACCACCCGGCATCGTTCCAGCTGCGGATGAGCCCGGTGCCCCATTCCTCGGTGATGACGTGCGCGACGTGCGCCGCCGTCGCCTGCGGCAGGGCGCCGAGCGAGTTGCCGTCGAGGTAGACGAGGTCGTCGGGCAGCGCGAAACGGTCGCGATACGCGGCGAGCGGGTCGGCAGCGTCGAGGGCGAGGCAGGTCGCGCGATCGATGGCGAGAGGGGCGGATGTCGCGAGGCTCATGGTGTGCGTCGTCCTTTTGCGGCTCAGGGGCGGGTGCGGTCAGAGGGCCAGGAAGCGCCGGGCGTTGCCGTGGCGGATCGCGGTCTTCTGCGCGTGGGTGAGGAAGTCGGCGCGCTCGACCACCGCACCTACGGGCCGTTCGCCGAGCGGATAGGGATAGTCGCTGCCGAGCATCACCTGCTCGGCGCCCAAGGTGTCGACGAGCAGTCGCAGGGCGGCGGGGTCGAACACCACTGAGTCGACGCTGAATCGATCGACGTAGGCCGACGGCGGTCGCTCGCTGACACCGATCAGGTCGGGCCGCTGGTGCCAGGCGTTCTCGAAACGGCCGAGCCAGAAGGCGAAGGAGCCGCCGCCATGGGCGAAGCAGATGCGCAGGCTCGGGGGCACCCGATCGAAAACGCCGCCGAGGATCATCGCGATGATCGAGAGATGGGTCTCGGCGGGCATGCCCGTGAGCCAGCGCGCCATCCAGCGGTCGAGGCGCGGCGAGTCGGGCATGTCCCACGGGTGCACGAGCACGGGGATGCCGCGGTCGGCGCAGTGCTGCAGGAACGTGACGATGCCCTCGTGATCGAGGTCGCGGTCGCCGACGTGATTGCCGATCTCGACGCCCACATGTCCGCTTGCCATGGCGCGATCGACTTCGGCGCACGCCGCGTCGGTGTCTTGCAGGGGCACTTGGGCGAAGGGCAGCAGCCGATCGCGGGCCGGGCTGCAGACCTCGAGGGCGAGGTCGTTGAAGATGCGCGCCACCTTGGCGGCCTCACGTGGACCGGCTTCGTAGGAGAAGAAGACCGGAGTGGGCGAGACGACCTGCAGGTCGACGCCGTCGGCATCCATGTCGGCGAGCCTCGCCTCGGCCTCCCAGCACCGCGGATCGATGCGGCGGAACTCGCTCGAGCCGACCATGATCATGGCCTCGCGCTCGGAGTCCACGCGGAGCCACGGCCAAGGCCCGGGCCCGACCTGCGCGGCGAGGTCGGGCCAGCCCTTCGGCACGAAGTGCGTGTGGACGTCGATCTTGCCCACCCGGTTCAGCCCTTGCCGGGGTGGACTGCCCCGCAATTCGGGCAGGTGCGACCCTCTTCGCTCTCGTAGAAGTCGCGGAATACGGGCGGAAGGTCTTCGACGATGTCGCGTACCTGCAGCTCGACCTCGTGCACCTTCGTGTTGCAGTTCGGGCAGAACCAGGCGAATTTCTCGAGCGTGCCCTCCTCGCGGATGCGCTCGATGACGATGCCGATCGAACCCGCCTCGGGGCGCTGGGGGGAGTGGTAGACATCGCCGGGCAACAGCCACATCTCGCCCTCGCGGATGTCGATGCGCTGCAGGCCGTCGTCGGTCTGCACGTTCACATGCATGTTGCCCCGGTACTGGTAGAACCACTCCTCGTAGGGATCGAAGTGGAAGTCGGTGCGCTGGTTCGGGCCGCCGACCACCTGCACGATGAAGTCGCCGATCGGCTCCCAGGCCTGCTTGTTGTTCACCGGCGGCTTCAGGAGGTGCTCGTGCTTCTCGATCCACGCGGCGAAGTCGATGACGGGTGGGATGGTGCTCATGGTTCCTCCTCGGTTGTGGTGGTGCTGATAGCCGGTTCGGCACGCCTCGCGACCGCCTGGATCTCGATGCGAAGATGCGGATGCGGCAGGCTGTGCACGGCGACGGTCGTGCGGGCGGGGCCGTTCTCGTCGAAGTACTCGGCCCAGACCGCGTTGTAGCCGCCGAAGTCGTTCATGTCGACGAGGTAGCTCGTCGTCTGCACGAGATCGCCGAGCGAGCAGCCGCAGGCCGAGAGCACCTCGCGGATGTTCTCGATGACGGCGCGGGTCTGTACCGCGATGTCGAGGTGCGTGGTGCCGAACTCGTCGACCTCGGCGCCCTCGATCGTGTTGTCGGGGCGCCGGCTCGAGGTGCCCGACACGAAGACCAGGTCGCCCGAGACCCGCGCATGCGGAAAGCGGCCCCGGGGCACGGCCTTGCCTGCGACGGTGACGGCGCCGCTGGCGTCGGTGACGCCCATGTCGTGTTCAGGCATCACTGATCCGTTCGTTGCGGTCGACCCGAACCGACACCCGCCCGAGGCCGGTCACGACCGCCTCGATGCACCCGCGCGCGGGCACCGGCACCGCGGCGGTCGCGGCTCCGGCGAGCAGCACCATGCCGGCACTGAGGGCGAAGCCGTGCGCGGCCGCGAGGCGCCGTGCGGCGGTGATCGCTCGGTGCGGGTGGCCGAGCACGGCTGCGGTCGATCCCGTCTGCACCGGTCGGCCGTCGATCTCGAGCCGCACCCCGCGATTGCCGAGATCGCCGGCGTGTGCGGGGTCGGCCCACTGGCCGATGGCGAAGGCTGCGGCTGAGGTGTTGTCGGCCACGACGTCATCGAGCGAGAACCGGAAGTCGCGGTACCGCGAGTCGATGATCTCGAGGGCGGGTGCGACGGCCGCGATCGCCGAGGCGGAGCCGCGTGCATCGGCGTCGACCTCGTCGAGATCGGTTCCGAGCAGGTAGGCCACTTCGGGTTCGATGCGCGGGTGAATGGCGGTGCGCGGGTCGAACGTTCCACCGTCGTCGATGCGCATCGCGTCGGTCAGCGTGCCGATGATGACGTCGGAGACGCCCATCTGCTGCGCCTTCGCGCGGCTCGTGAACCCGAGCTTCACGCCGACGACGTGCTCGCCGCGGGCAAGGCGGCGCGCGATCAGTGCATGCTGCGCCGCGTACGCCGTGCCGAGGCCGATCGTCGCATCCGGTGCGAGCCGCCGGATCGGCGATGCGGTGCGCTGCGCCTTGTCGAGCGCCGCGGCGAAGGCGGCCGCGGCGGTCATGCTGCGCCGGCTCTCGCGGCGATGAGGTCGAGCGCGACGTCGACGATCATGTCCTCCTGGCCGCCGACCATGCGGCGGCGTCCGAGTTCGACGAGGATGTCGCGGGCATCGAGGCCGTGCCGCGTGGCCGCACGTTCGGCGTGCAGCAGGAAGCTCGAGTAGACGCCCGCGTAGCCGAGCGTGAGGGTCTCGCGGTCGACGCGCACCGGGCGTCGCTGCAGGGGCCGGATGAGCGATTCGGCGGCGTCCTGCAGCGCGAACAGATCGCAGCCGTGCTCCCATCCGAGCAGGTTCGCGACGGCGATGAACGCCTCGATCGGGCAGTTGCCGGCGCCGGCGCCCTGCCCGGCGAGCGAGGCATCGACGCGGAACGCGCCATGCTCGACCGCTGTGATGCTGTTCGCGACGCTCAGCGAGAGGTTCTCGTGCGCGTGGATGCCGATCTGGGTCTCGGGCTCGAGCACGGCCCGGTAGGCATCGATGCGCTCGGCGACATCGCCCATGGTCAACCGCCCGCCCGAGTCGGTGACGTAGACGCACTGCGCGCCGTACGACTCCATCAGCTTGGCCTGTTCGGCGAGTGCTCGGGGCGGGCTCATGTGACTCATCATGAGGAAGCCGGAGACATCCATGCCCTGATCGCGTGCCCACTCGATGTGCTGGGCGGCGACGTCGGCCTCGGTGCAGTGCGTCGCAACCCGCACACTCGTCACGCCGAGGTCGCGGGCGCGGGCGAGCTGATCGATCGTGCCGATGCCCGGCAGGATCAGCGTCGTGAGCTTGGCGCGACGGAGCACCGAGGCGGCGGCCTCGATCCACGCCTCGTCGGTGCTGGCGCCGTGGCCGTAGGCGACGCTCGACCCGCCGAGCCCGTCGCCGTGCGCGACCTCGATCGCGTCGACGCCGGCGGCGTCGAGCGCAGTGGCGATCTCGCGGACGTCGTCGACCGAGTACTGGTGCGCGACGGCGTGCATGCCGTCCCTGAGGGTGACGTCCTGCACGTACACCCGCGGTGCGCCGGTCGCGGTTGCGTCGGTCGCGCCGGTCTCGGCCGAATGCGTGGCTGCTGCGAACTCGGTCATGCGGTGGCCTCCATACGGTCGGCGATGAGGCGCTCGGCCGTGCGCAGCGCCGCGCTCGTCATGATGTCGAGGTTGCCGGCGTACTCGGGGAGGTAGTGGCCGGCGCCGGCCACCTCGAGCAGCACTGTGACCCGGGTGCCGCGGAACGCGCGGTCGAGCGCCGGGACGTAGGCCTCGTCGACGGCATCGAACTGCACCTCCTGCTTGAGGCGATACCCGCCGACATAGCCCTGCACGTCGGCGACCATCGCGTCGACGGAGGCGCGCACGGCGGCCTCGTCGACCTCGCCGTCGACGAGGCAGTAGACCGTGTCGCGCATGATGAGCGGCGGGTCGGCCGGGTTCAGCACGATGATCGCCTTGCCCCGCTCTGCGCGGCCGATGCGTTCGATCGCACGAGACGTGGTCTCGGTGAACTCGTCGATGTTGGCCCGCGTGCCCGGCCCGGCCGACTTCGAGGCGATCGAGGCGACGATCTCGGCGTAGGCGACCGATGCGACACGTGAGACGGCGGCCACCATCGGCACGGTGGCCTGGCCGCCGCAGGTGACCATGTTCACGTTCGTGGCGCCGAGATGCTGGTCGAGATTGACGACGGGCACGACATACGGCCCGATCGCCGCGGGCGTGAGATCGACCATGATGCGGCCACGATTGCGCACCAGTGCGTCGTTGCGGGCGTGCGCGCTCGCCGAGGTGGCGTCGAACACGAGCTCGACCTCGGCGAACTCCGGCATGCGCAGCAGCCCGTCGACGCCCTCGTGCGTGGTCGCGACGCCGAGTCGGCGCGCGCGGGCGAGCCCGTCGGAGTGCTCGTCGATGCCGACCATGGCGGCGACGTGGAGAGTGCTCGAGAGCCGCTTGACCTTGATCAACAGGTCGGTGCCGATGTTGCCCGAGCCGATGATGGCGATGCCCGTGGTCATGCCAGGGCTCCTTCCGGTCGCGAGTCGATGAAGTCGGCGTGCACCTCGCCGAGCCCGTCGAGACGGGCTCGGTACACGCCGGGCCCGGTCACCGCGACCATCGGGCCGAGGGCGCCCGAGAGCACCACCTCGCCCGCGCGCAGCGGCCGGCCGTGTCGGGCGAGGGCCCGAGCGAGCCAGGCCACCGCGATGACCGGGCTGCCGAGGCACGCGGCGCCCGAGCCGGTCGAGACGACCTCGCCGTCGTGGTCGAGGCTCATGCCCGTGGCGGCGAGGTCGAGCCCGTCGAGCGAGCGCGGCACCGTGCCGAGCACGATCGCGCCACTCGAGGCGTTGTCGGCGATGGTGTCGGTGATGCGGATGTCCCAGCCGGCGATCCTCGAGTCGACGACCTCGATCGCCGGCAGCACGAACTCGGTCGCTCGCAGCACGTCGGCGACGTGGGTGGCGGGGGAGTCGAGGTCGCGACCGAGCACGAAGGCCACCTCGGCCTCGACGCGAGGTTGCAGAAAGCGCGAGAGCTCGAGCGGTTCGCGGTCGGCGGCGACCATGTCATCGAGCAGCACGCCGTAGTCGGGCGTGTAGACCTCGAACTGCGCCTGCACCGACGCAGAGGTGAGGCCGATCTTGCGGCCGACGATCCGGCTCCCGCCGGCGATGCGCCGGTCGATGCCGAGCGACTGCACGGCATAGGCCTCGTCGAGATCGACCTCGCCGATGAGGTCACGCACGGGCGCGCACGGGGTGCCCGTCTCGGAGGCGAGCCGAAGTCGTTCGTCGGCGAGTGCCGCGGCGCTCACAGCTGCACGCAGACGTTCGTCGGCTCGGTGTAGAACTCGAGCGAGTGGTGGCCGCCTTCGCGGCCGATGCCCGAGAGGCCGACGCCGCCGAAGGGACTGCGCAGATCGCGCAGGTACCAGGTGTTCACCCACGACATGCCGACGCGCATGCGCTGGGCGACCCGGTGACCGCGGGTGAGGTCGCTCGTCCACGTCACGGCTGCGAGGCCGTAGTCGGTGTCGTTGGCGAGCGCGATGGCCTCCTCCTCGGTGTCGAACGGGATGAGAGCGGCGACCGGGCCGAAGATCTCTTCGCGCACCACGCGGTGCGAGTTGTCGAGCCCGGTCCAGAGGGTCGGCTCGATCCAGGAGCCGGCGTCGAGGCCGTCGCCCAGGGTGGGCACTCCGCCGCCGGCGAGCACGGTGGCGCCCTCTTCGCGCGCGAGCTCGAAGTACCCGAGCACCTTCTCGCGGTGCTGCGGCGAGATGAGCGGGCCGGTCGTCGTGGCCGGGTTCTCGGGGCGGCCGAGGCGCAGGCGCGCGGCCTGTTCGGCGAGGCCGTCGGCCACGTCGGCGAAGATCGAGCGCTCGACGTAGATGCGCTCGGTGCAGAGGCACACCTGCCCGGTATTCAGGTAGGTGGAGCGGGCCAGGCCCGCGATCGCCGTATCGAGATCGGCATCGGCGAACACGACGGCGGCGTTCTTGCCGCCGAGCTCGAAGGACACCGGGCGCACCCGCGGTGCCACGGCGCGCATGATCGCCGAGCCGGTCGACGACTCGCCGGTGAACGTGACCCCGTCGATGCCCGGATGCGTCGTGAGCAGCTCCCCGGCAGAGTCGGCGCCGAAACCGTGCACGACGTTGACGACGCCGACGGGCAGGCCGGCCTCGACGAGGATTTCGGCGAGCAGGGTCGCCGACGACGGCGTCTCCTCCGACGGTTTCACCACGACGGTGTTGCCGGTCGCGAGCGCCGGGGCGAGCTTCCAGGTGAGCAGCAGGAGCGGGAGGTTCCAGGGCACGATCACGGCGACGACGCCGAGCGGCTTGCGCACCGCGTAGTTGAGCGCGCGGCGTCCGTCGGGCAACTCGGTGAGGAAGGAGTCGAGGCCTGCGGCCGAGACGATGTCGGCGAAGGCGCGGAAGTTCGCCGCAGCCCGGGCGACATCGAGGTCTCTCGCGAGGGTCTCGGGCTTGCCGGTGTCGCCGACCTCGGCGGCGACGAGGTCGTCAGTGCGCCGCTCGATGGCATCCGCGATGCAACGCAGCATCGTCGCGCGCTCAGTGACCGACATGCGGCCCCAAGGGCCGTCGAGTGCGGCTCTGGCGGCGGCCACTGCGCGGTCGACTTCGTGCCGGCCGGCCTCGTGCACCTCGGCGATCGGCGAACCGTCGACGGGGTTCACCTTGGTGAAGGTGCGCACGCCGTCGACCGCCTGGCCCCCGATGAAATTGCGCAGCTGGCAGGGCGGCTGCGGTGTCGGGACCGTCGCACGCAGCGACGTCGTCTGGGAGCTCATGTGGATCAGGCTAGGAACTGGAGGTGATGCCGACAAATACCCACTTGTGGCACTGCCATGCCCCCACGGCTATAGTTCCGAAGCGTGGGCACTGATCGCCTCCTCGACGGACGGCTGAAGATTCGGCATCTGGTTCTCGTCGCCGCCATCGCCGACGAGGGCACGCTCGTGCGTGCCGCCGAGTCGCTGCACATCACTCAGCCGGTCGTGACGAGGGCGCTGCGCGAGGTCGAGGAACTGCTCGGCGTGCCGCTCTTCGAGCGCCGACCGCGCGGCGTCGTGCCGACGCAGTACGGCCACGCGTTCATCGAGCGCGCCCGTTCGGTGCTCGCCGAACTGCGCACGGCGGGCGAGGAGGTGCGCCTGCTGCAGTCGGGCCAGCTCGGCACCGTGACCGTCGGCACACACCTCGCCGGCTCGAACCTGCTGCTGCCGCGGGCCATCGCCGGCCTCAAGGCCGAGCACCCTCGGCTCACCGTCGTCGTGCGCGAGGGCACGCCCGATACCCTCCAGCAGCTGCTGCTCGCGGGCGACCTCGACCTCACGGTGGGGCGCCTGTCGCCGACGGTGCCGGTGCGGCTCGAGCAGGAGCGCCTGCACCAGGAGCCGATCCGCCTCGTCGCCCGTGCGGGGCATCCGGTGCACGGCGGTTCGCGGACCTCCCTTGCCGACCTGATCGCGTATCCGTGGATCTTCCCGGTCGCGCAGACCGCGCTGCGGGCTGAGCTCGAGGCGGTCTTCTTCCACGAGGGCCTGCCGTTGCCGGCCGACCGGGTCGAGTGCACGTCGATGCTCACGTTGCGAAACCTCCTCGTGTCGACCGACGTCATCGCGGCACTGCCCATGTTCATCGCGGTCGACGACCGCGAGCTCCGAATCCTCCCGACACCGTTGAGCTCGATCCGGCGCTCCGTCGGCGTCACCGTGCCGAAGGATCGTGCGCCGTCGGGGGCTGCCGCTGCATTGCTCGTGCATCTGCGCGAAGAGGGAGCACGGCTCGCCGAACTCGAACGCGACTTCACGCAATCGGAGTCTCGTCGCCTGGGCTGATATGCCCGAACGGTCATGGCTGCGAGCCGGATAGATATTGGACAGCATCGGTTGATCTCGCGACGCTGAGTGCACGACGCCTCACCGCGTCGACCGATGCACCCGATGTTCTGCGAACCCTGGAGGCGACATGGCCGGCTCTCCCTACGTGCCCGATGCGAAGAAGTACCGCCCCGACGACTTCGAGCGCGTCGACGGTGAGCCGACGGACCCCGATCCGGCGAGCTGGGGCATGCAGCCCGACGGCTCGTTCCTGCCGCCGGCATCGACGCCCTCGGTTCCCCGCGACGTCTTCGTCGACTGGCCCGGGCAGCTGCCGTACCGTGACGCCCAGACGTACAGCCTGAACGCGACATCCGAGGCGTTCTACCCGATCGTCGTGAACACGAGCCACTCGTGGCAGTCGATCTACGACTGGGAGGGCCGGCGCTACATGCTGCACTACGGCGGCGGCAACCGGTGGAACGTCTACGACATCACCGACCCGCGCGCCCTCGTGATCGTCGACGAGGAGACCCTGCCCTGGAGCGGCCCGAGCTTCGGCGCCGTGACGGTGCAGTGGAACGAGCAGCTCGGCAAGCACATCGCGATCCAGGCGAACGAGACGCCGCGCTACTTCCTCAACGGCCGGGTCGCGAACAAGTGGACCGACCCCACCGTCGAGGGCCAGCTCCTCGAGTGGGAGGGCCTGCGCGGCTTCCGCGTGTTCGAGGTGAATGGTCCGACCCCACGCGACTGGACCCTGCTCACCGAGGTCTCGACCGACCCGAACCACGGGCCCGACGAGGTGCAGGAGGGCAACGGCGTGCTCGACCTGCCGATCTACTACGGCGACAAGTACCTGTTCGTGGCGACCGCGCCCGACAACACCTTCACGAACCAGCCGTACAAGACGACGCTCTGGGCGGCGGGCCATGCCGCCTACGACGTCTCCGACCCGGCCAACCCCGTGCACCTGTCGACCTGGTGGGTGCCCGGCACCCGCGCCGGCGAAGAGGCCGACTCCGAGTACCTCGCGGGCAACGAGCGCTGGAACAACAAGACCTCGTGGTTCGGCTCGCGCATGGGCATCTTCATGCCGCGATCGGTCGAGTCGGGCTGGAAGTACGGCTACGCGGCGCAGGGCGGCCAGGGCTTCTTCGTCCTGGATGTCTCGGACCCGTCGAACATCCACCACGTCGGCTGGTGCGACCTCCCGGTGAGCGTCGCCGGCACCGAGGGCGACAACGTCGACACCACCCAGGTCGAGGAGACCGGGTACGTCTACGTCTCGGGCTACCCGATGAACACCGACTGCTACGAACCGGCGAAGGAGATCTACCAGATCGACGTGAGCGACCCGGCGCAGCCGCGGCTCGTCCGCACGATGCCGCGCCCGATGCCGCCGGCCGAGGCGGCGTTCACCGACTGGGCGCAGCGTCGCGGTTCGTTCGGGCCGAAGCGCTCGGGCTACTTCACCAACACCGGCACGCCGCACGGCGGGGTCATCCCGTACGCGTTCTATGCGGCTGGGCTCCAGATCTTCGACGTGCGCGACCCCGAGAACCCGAAGGTGGGGGCGTACTACGTGCCCCCGATGGGGCTCAAGGACGACGACGACCTCGCCGCACCGGTGCACGGCATCTTCGTCGAATGGGACCGCAACCTCATCTGGCTGTTCGCCAATCACGGCATCTACGCGGTCTCCACGCCCCTGCTGGGCGAGCCGGTCGTCGGGCTGCCGACCCCGCCCCCCGTCGTGAGCTGAACCGGCGCCGAATCGTCCCCCGCGAAAGTCGACCATGAATCAGAAATCCAGGCCGTGGCCGGCCCTCTGGGCGCTCGTCATCGGGTTCTTCATGATCCTCGTCGACACGACGATCGTGTCGATCGCGAACCCGGCGATCATGGCCGACCTCGACACCGACCTGACGGCCGTGATCTGGGTGACGAGCGCGTACCTGCTCGCCTATGCGGTGCCGCTGCTCATCACGGGTCGGCTCGGCGACCGGTTCGGGCCGAAGCGGGTCTATCTGGCCGGGCTCGTGGTGTTCACGCTCGCGTCGCTCTGGTGCGGGTTGTCGGGCGACATCACGACGCTCATCGCCGCGCGTGCGGTGCAGGGCCTCGGTGCGGCGCTCATGACCCCGCAGACGATGGCCGTCATCGCCCGCGTCTTCCCCCCGAACCAGCGAGGCGCCGCCATGGGCCTCTGGGGTTCGGTGGCGGGAGTCGCGACCCTCGTCGGCCCGATCCTCGGCGGCGTGCTCGTCGACTCGCTCGGCTGGGAGTGGGTGTTCTTCGTGAACGTGCCGGTCGGCGTCGTCGCGTTCGTCGCGGCGTGGCGCTTCGTGCCGGATCTCGAGAAGCACGGGCACCGCTTCGACTGGCTCGGCGTGGTGCTGAGCGCGGTCGGCATGTTCCTCGTCGTGTTCGGCATCCAGGAGGGGCAGGCGTACGACTGGGGCACGATCACCGGTCTGATCACGGTCTGGGGCATCATCATCTCGGGCATCGTCGTGCTCGCCGCATTCGTGGTGTGGCAGGCGTTCAACCGCACCGAGCCGCTGCTGCCGCTCGGACTCTTCCGCGACCGCAACTTCGCCCTCTCGAACGTCGCGATCTCGCTCGTCGGGCTCGCGATGACCGCCATGCCGCTGCCGCTCGCCTACTACTTCCAGATCGCGCGCGGGCTGACCCCGACGCAGGCCGCGCTCATGCTCGTGCCGATGGCCGTCGTCTCCGGCCTGCTCTCCCCGCTCGTCGGGCGGTTCAGCGACCGGGTCGATCCCAAATGGGTCGCGCTCGCGGGGCTGTCGACGTCGGCGCTCGCGCTCGGCGGCTACGCCGTACTTCTCGGTCCGGATGTCCCGTACTGGCTGCTCCTCCTGCCCTCCGCGCTGCTCGGGCTCGGCGTCTCGGGGATCTTCGCCCCGCTCGCGTCGACGGCGACCCGGAACCTTCCGTCGGCCCTCGCCGGCGCCGGGTCGGGCGTCTACACGATGACCCGGCAGGTCGGGTCGGTGCTCGGCTCAGCGGCGATCGCCGCGCTGATGAGCTACGCCCTCGCCGTGCAGTTGCCCGGCCTCGACGCCGAGCAGGCACGGCCCGGCGAGGGCGGGGCGGTGCCCGCCGAGTTCGCAGCGGGCTTCTCCGCGGCGATGGCGCAGTCGCTCTGGCTCGCCGTCGCGGGGTTCACGGTCTGTGCGGTCGTGGTGGCGTTCTTCGCGAAGCCGAAGGTCACCGTCGGCTGGGGCGAGGAACGAGCGGCCGGGACATCCGACGCCGGATCGTTGTCGGATTCGGCCGGCGCGCGCTGATGTCCATCGACGTGCCCACGGCGGACATCCAGCCCATTCAGCGGGATCCAGAATACAAAATCGTCACGGAAAGTTGAGCGCGACATGACTCACGCAAGCGGCGGCGGTCGACTCGTCGTCGACGGCCTCGAGAAGCAGTACCTGCTCGACGGTGCGGAGATTCCCGTGGTGAAGGGTGTCACCTTCACGATCGAGCCCGGCACCTTCACCTCGCTCCTCGGCCCGTCGGGTTGCGGCAAGACGACCACGCTCCGCTGCGTCGCCGGCCTCGAGAACAGCAACGGCGGCGTGATCTCACTCGACGGCAAGGTGCTCTCCACCGGGTCCCGGCACGTGCCGCCCGACAAGCGGGATGTCGGCATGGTGTTCCAGAACTACGCGATCTGGCCGCACATGACCGTCTTCGCCAACGCGGTCTTCCCGCTTCAGGTGTCGGAGGGAAAGCTACCGAAGAAGGAGGCGAAGAAGCGCGCGATGGAGGCGCTCGAGCTCGTGCAGCTCGATGGATTCGCCCATCGGCCGGCCACCGCGCTCTCGGGAGGCCAGCAGCAGCGACTCGCCCTCGCCCGAGCGCTGGCGCACCGTCCGCGACTGCTGCTGCTCGACGAGCCGCTCAGCAACCTCGATGCGAAGCTCCGCGACACGATGCGCAACGAGCTGCGCAGCCTCCAGCAACGGCTCGGCATCACCGCGCTCTACGTCACCCACGACCAGTCCGAAGCCCTGTCGATGTCGGACCGGGTGGCGGTGATGAACCAGGGCCGCATCGTGCAGGAGGCGGCACCCCGCGATCTCTACTACCAGCCCGCCGACCGGTTCGTCGCGGACTTCGTGGGCAGGGTCAACATGATCCCCGCCGTCGTCCGCGACCGTGACGGCGACGGCGACGCGGTCGTCGAAGCGTTCGGCACCCGCCTGATCACGCCCTGCCCGAGCGGGGTCGCGAAGGGCACCGACGTCACGGTCACCTTCCGGCCCGAGAGCGTGCGCTGGCACGAAGCTGAGCCCGACCGCCCGAACGTGGTGCCGGCGCGGGTCGTGCGAGTGGAGTTCCTCGGCGAGATCGTCGAGTACGAGGCGGAGATCCTCAACGGCCAGAGCGTCGTCGGCAGCATCGTCGGGCGCGGAGCGCCCTTGAACTCACCCGCGACGGGCGACGCGATCTTCATCGAACTGACACCCAAGGCGTGCCGCGTGCTCGCGGCATAGATCCACCCCAACCCCAGATCCACGTCAGAGAGGACATCCGGATCATGAACACACTCACAGCACGGAGCGGGCTGATCGCCCTCGGAGCGGCGGGCATGCTGCTGCTCAGCTCCTGCAGCACCCCCACGGAAGCGGCGGGCCCGATCGAACCGACCGGCGACGTCGTGCTCGCGGACTGCGAGGCCGTCGAGATCGGCGCGATCACGCGGTGCGAGAACTTCTACGACGACTTCTGGCCCCAGATCGACGAGCAGATGGACGCCCTGTACGAGACCGCCAAGGAGACCGACGGCGGCAAGCTCGTGATCTGGGACTGGTACGAGCTCTCGCCCGACGTGATCGCCGAGTTCAACTCCCGCTACCCCGACCTGAAGATCGAGACGCGCGGCCTCACCTACAACCTGTCGTCCGCGATCATCTCCGCCAAGACGACCGGCTCGCGCAACACCGACATCATCTCGGGCTCGCTCGTGTCGGCGGCCACGATGACCGACGAGGGGTACTGGGCCGACATCGACTGGACGAAGTTCGGCGTCCCCGCCGAGTACTTCACGATCGGCGACCCCGCGATGCTGCCCGACAGTGTCAACGGCTCGCTCATGCAGGTCAACACCGACAAGATCGAGGCGCCCGCCACGCTCCCCGGCCTGCTCGATCCGCAGTACGAAGGCACGGTGTCGGTCGCGAGCTACAACGCGAACGTCTTCGCCGGGTACGGCATGGTGGAGGGCGAGGACGCGATGCTCGACCTCATCGGCGAGCTGAAGTCGTCGGGCACGCTGCAGGTGCTCGAGGATCAGGACTCGCAGTTGTCGAGCGGCGACGTGCCGATCGCGCTCGGCCAGACCCTGTTCAACCCGAACCCGAGCCTCACGGTCTCGCCGTACGAGGATTCCGGCGTGTTCGCCCAGTTCTCGGGCGTGAACGTCGATGCGAAGAACCAGGCCGGCGCCATGCTGTGGTCGCTCTGGAACGCGTACGACCCCGACTGGCTCGAGCTGCGCATGACCGACGAGCGCTACTCCACCACGCAGGTGCCCTACCCGGGCCTGCCGACCTCGCTGTTCGACTCGGCGACCGGTCTCATGAAGACCAACGCCGACGCGCTCCTGGCGGGCCTGCAGGGCGGGGCGGTCACGGAGACCGCCGAAACCCGCGACGACTGGATCGCGATGATCAACGCCGCGGACGCGGCGCTGAACGGATAGCACGTGTCTCAGGCAGGACGGACCACGACGGCCGGGCGCACTCGGCCGACCTCGATGAAGATCGCGACGATCATCGCCGGAGCGGTGATCTTCCTCCTCCTCGCGATCCCGTTGGCCGTTCAGGTCATCACGGCCTTCCGTGGTCCGTTCCTGCCGTTCGGCGTCTCGTCCGCGAAGTGGTCGGCCGAGAACTTCGTGACCCTCTGGGAGCTCCGCGAGGACTTCTGGGCGGTCATCGGCTCGACGGCCGCATTCGTGGGCGGGTCGACCGTGCTCTCGCTCGCGATGGCGTTCGGGCTCGCATGGGTGACGGTGCGCACCGACGCGCCGCTCCGGCGGGTGATCTCCGTGCTCGTCGTCGTGCCCTTCATCATCCCCCCGATCGTGAAGGCGCAGGCGTATCTGCTGATGCTCTCGCCCGAGTCGGGCGTGCTCAACCAGCTCCTGCGCCTGCTGCCGGGCGACCTCGTGATCGATCCGTACTCGTTCGTCACGATGACCTTCATCCAGGCGCTCACGAACGTGACGTTCCCCTTCCTCATGATCGTGCCGATCCTCACGAGCATGGACGGATCGCTCGAGGAGTCCGCCCGCGTCTCCGGGGCATCCTGGCCGCAGACGCTGCGGCGCGTGACCCTGCCGATGCTGTGGCCCGGCCTGCTCGGCGTGGCTGTGCTGACCTTCATCCTCGGCCTCGGCAGCCTCGAGGTTCCGCTCCTGTTCGGTCAGGAGAGCGGCCAGTCGATCTTCGCGCTGAAGCTCTGGAACCTCATCAGCGCGGGGGCCGGCGAGCTGCCGCAGTACGGACTGGCCGCGGCCTGGGGCTGCGTGTTCCTCGTGATCACGACGATCGCCTTCGTGGTCTACCTCCGCGCGACCAGGAATGCCGAGCGCCGGGCCTCGATCTCGGGCAAGGGGTTCCGGCCCACGGTCATGAAGCTCGGCGGCTGGCGCATCCCGGTGATGATTCTGATCTTCGTCTTCGTGCTGCTCACGGCGATCCTTCCGCTGTTCGCCCTGTTCTGGTCGGCGATCACGCCGTACCCGATCGCGTTCTCGTTCACCGCCCTCGTCGAGCAGACGCAGTTCGGCTCGTTCGGCGCCGTGCTCGGCGACCCCGAGTTCTGGGCCTCGCTCGGCCGCACCCTGATCATCGCGGGCGCCAGCGCCACGATCGCGTGCGTCGCGGCGACGGTGCTCGCGTACGGCATCGCCAGGACGAGGCGCACCGGCTGGACGAAGGCGATGGACCTGTTCGCGTCCTCGTCGGTCGCGATCCCCGCCGTCATCGCCGGCTTCGCGATGTTCCTCACGTTCATGGTGATCAACCCGGTGATCCCGCTCGCGGGCACCATCGCGGCGCTCGTGATCGCCTACTCGTACCGCGTGTCGATCGCCTACCGGGCCGGGTACAGCGCGACGCTCCAGATCCGCATGGAACTGGAGGAGGCCGCGCTCGTCAGCGGCGCGAGCCCGCTCGAGGGCTTCCGGCGCATCGTCGCACCGCTGCTCATGCCGACGGTCTTCGCCGTGTGGATCCAGATGTTCGTGCTCGGCACCAATGAGTTCACGCTGCCGGCGTTCCTGGCGACACCCGAATCCCGGCCGTTGTCGGTGTACATGTACGCGATGATCAGCCCGCGATCGGCGCAGCTCTACGCGCCCGACCAAGGTGCAGCGATGGCCCTGATCTTCACGCTCCTCGTGTTCGCGATCGGCTACGGGTTGCAGTGGGCCGTGTCGCTCGGCGCGATCGGTCGCGCGAAGCGGCGCACGCCGCTGCTCGGGGTGAGCTCGACACCCGTGGTGCCGCCGGTCGTGCCGGGTGCGCCCGACACCCGTGCCGTCGCCGCGCAAGATCTTCGCGATCAGCGAGAGCTGACCGCGAAGCGTTGACGACGAGGAGGAGCGAGATGACCGGACAGTGCGACGACAGGGATGCCGTGCGGCTGACGGTCGTCGTCGGTCGCGACGGAGACGAAGTCGGCGTAGGCCAGCAACGGCGCTGAGCACCGTCTTCATCGGGTGCACGAGCCATGTACCTGATGTCCAGTGAAGTGCCTTCGGGTGTACACGCGGGCTATGAGGCATCCGCTCGGCCCGACCTACCATTGCCGCATCAGCCACCGTCGTCACCTTGCATCGGAGCACTCATGACTCTCGTCGACACCCCGGCCACCACGACCGGAGGACCCTCGCTCGCCCAGGAGCGCCGCCTCGTCACCGCCATTCCCGGCCCGCGCTCGCAGGAGCTCATGGCCCGCAAGGCCGAAGCCGTCGCCGCGGGCGTCGGCCACACGCTGCCGATCTCGGTCGTCGCGGCGGGCGGCGGCGTCGTCGTCGACGCCGACGGCAACTCGCTCATCGACCTCGGCTCGGGCATCGCCGTCACGGGCGTCGGCAACTCGCACCCGCGCGTCGTCGAGGCCGTGACCGCGCAGCTGAACGCCTTCACTCACACGTGCTTCACCGTCTCGCCCTACGAGGGCTACGTCGCGGTGGCCGAGAAGCTCAACGAGCTCACGCCCGGCGACCACGTCAAGCGCTCGGCCCTCTTCAACTCGGGCGCCGAAGCCGTCGAGAACGCCGTGAAGATCGCTCGCCACTTCACCAAGAAGCAGGCCGTCGTCGCATTCGATCACGCCTACCACGGCCGTACGAACCTCACGATGGGGCTCACGGCGAAGAACATCCCCTACAAGAGCGGCTTCGGACCGTTCGCCCCCGAGGTGTACCGCGCCTCGCTCAGCTACCCGTTCCGCGACGGCGGCCTCGACGGCCGTGAGGCAGCCGCCCGCGCGATCACCCAGATCGAGAAGCAGATCGGCGCCGAGAACCTCGCCGCGATCATCATCGAGCCGATCCAGGGCGAGGGCGGCTTCATCGTGCCCGCCGCCGGGTTCCTGCCGGCGCTCGTCGAATGGGCGAACGCCAACGGCGTCGTCTTCATCGCCGACGAGGTGCAGACCGGATTCGCCCGCACGGGCGCCTGGTTCGCGAGCGAGCACGAGGGCATCGTGCCCGACCTCATCGTGACCGCGAAGGGCATCGCCGGCGGCCTGCCGCTCTCGGCCGTCACGGGCCGCGCCGAGATCATGGACTCCGCGCACGCCGGCGGCCTCGGCGGCACCTACGCCGGCAGCCCGATCGCGTGCGCCGCTGCCCTCGCCACGATCGAGACCTACGAGCACGAGGGCCTCATCGCCCGCGCCCGCGACATCGGCGCCGTGCTTATCGGCCGCCTCAACGCATTGCGCACGGCCGACCCCCGCATCGGCGACGTTCGCGGCCGCGGCGCGATGGTCGCGATCGAACTCGTCGACCCCGAGACCGGTGCGCCCGACGCGGCCCTCACGAACCGCGTCGCGAAGTACGCCCACGAACACGGCGTCATCGTGCTCACGTGCGGCACCTACGGCAACGTGATCCGCTTCCTGCCGCCGCTCACCATCTCCGACGAACTGCTCGTCGACGGCCTCGGCGTCGTCGCGGAAGGACTGAAGAACGCATGACCGACCTCCTCGCGGCGACGACGGCGTCGACCGCAACGGATGCCGCGCCGGATTCGGCGAGCACCGTCGTTCACCCCGCGGCATCCGTCGATCACATCGCCACCCCGCTGACCGACGCGCGCTCGCAGCTCGCCGAGGCGATCGGCCTGCTCGGCTACACCGACGGCCTGCACCAGATGCTCGCGACCCCGCGGCGCGAGCTGAGCGTCGCGGTGCCGTTGCGCATGGACTCGGGCGAGAGCCGGCTCTACCTCGGCTACCGCGTGCAGCACAACTTCTCGCGCGGCCCGGCCAAGGGCGGCCTGCGCTACGCCCCGAGTGTGAACCTCGACGAGGTGCGCGCGCTCGCGATGTGGATGACGTGGAAGTGCGCCCTGCTCGACGTGCCGTACGGCGGCGCGAAGGGCGGGGTCGCGATCGACCCCCGCGAACACTCCATGGCCGAGCTCGAGCGGGTGACGCGTCGCTACACGAGCGAGATCCTGCCGATCATCGGCCCGGAGCGCGACATCCCTGCCCCCGACATCGGCACCGACGAGCAGACCATGGCCTGGATCATGGACACCTACTCGGTGAACATGGGCTACACCGTGCCCGGCATCGTGACCGGCAAGCCGATCTCGCTCGGCGGATCGCAGGGCCGCGCGTCGGCCACGAGCCGCGGCGTCACCCACATCGCGCTCGCCGCGCTGCGACACGTGGGCATCGAGCCGTCGAGGGCTTCGGCCGCGGTGCAGGGCTTCGGCAAGGTCGGCGCGGATGCCGCGCGGTTCCTGTCGGAGGCCGGCGTCTCGGTCACCGGCATCAGCGACCAGTACGGCGCGATCTTCAACGCCGCAGGGCTCGACATCGAGGCGCTCAGCGAGCACGTGCGCGCCACCGGATCGGTCGTCGGCTTCGCCGGGGCCGAGCCGATCGACGGCGCTGAACTGCTCGCACTCGACGTCGACCTGCTCGTGCCGGCTGCCGTCGAGGGCGTGCTGCACGAGGGCAACGCCGCAGCCGTTCGCGCGACGGTCGTCGTCGAGGGCGCCAACGGCCCGACCACGCCCGCCGCCGACCGCATCATGCGCGAGCGCGGCATCCTCGTCGTTCCCGACATCCTCGCGAACGCGGGCGGCGTCATCGTCTCGTACTTCGAATGGGTGCAGGCGAACCAGGCCTACTGGTGGCGCGCCGACGAGGTCGAGGCCAGACTGGAAGAACGGATGCTCAGCGCGTGGCAGCACGTGCTGGGCTACGCCGGGGCGCGGGGGCTCTCGCTTCGCACCGCCGCAACCGCGCTCGCCGTCGAACGTGTCGCCGAAGCGCACAAGCTCCGGGGCCTCTACCCCTGATCGATCGACCGCCGACCGGCGCCGCCACTCTCGCAACATCGAACGGAAACCACGCATGACGAACGCAACTCTGGAAGCCACCGTGCTCGACACGCTCAACGGCGGGCTCTTCATCGGCGGCGAATGGGTCGACGCTGAGGGCGGCAAGACGCTCGCGGTCATCGACCCGTCGACTGGTCGCACGATCAAGGAGATCGCGGATGCGTCGGTCGCCGATGGCACTCGTGCCCTCGACGCCGCCGTCGCAGCGCAAGACGCCTGGGCGGCCACCGCTCCTCGTCAGCGCGGCGAGCTGCTGCGCCGCGCCTTCGACCTGCTGCAGGACCGCAAAGAGGAGTTCGCCCTGCTCATGACGCTCGAGATGGGCAAGCCGCTCGCCGAGGCGCGCGGCGAGGTCGCCTACGGCGGCGAGTTCCTGCGTTGGTTCAGCGAAGAGGCCGTGCGCATCTCTGGCCGCTACGGCCTGAACCCCGAGGGCACGGGCAACATGATCGTCTCGCAGCGCCCGGTCGGCCCGTCGTTCTTCATCACGCCGTGGAACTTCCCGCTCGCGATGGCGACGCGCAAGATCGCGCCGGCGTTGGCGGCCGGATGCACCGTGGTGATCAAGCCCCCGGCCCTCACGCCGCTCACGACGCTCGCCTTCGTGCAGCTGCTCGAAGAGGTCGGTTTGCCGGCCGGCGTCGTCAACGTCATCGCGACGTCGACCTCTTCGAAGGTCTCTGGCCCGATCATCGCCGACCCGCGCTTGCGCAAGCTGAGCTTCACGGGTTCGACCGAGGTTGGCCGCAGCCTCATGAAGGAGGCGGCCCAGGGCATCCTCCGCACGTCGATGGAGCTCGGCGGCAACGCGCCCTTCGTCATCTTCGACGACGCCGACCTCGACAAGGCGGTCGATGGCGCGATGCTCGCGAAGTTCCGCAACATCGGGCAGGCGTGCACGGCCGCGAACCGCTTCATCGTGCACGAGTCGGTCGCCGAGGAGTTCGGCAAGCGCGTCGCCGAGCGCGTGCAGGCGATGCGCGTCGGCCGCGGCACTGAAGACGGCGTCGCGATCGGCCCGCTCATCGACGCGAAGGCCGTCGCCTCGACCGACGAGCTCGTGACCGACGCCGTGAACAAGGGCGCCACGGTGCTCGCGGGCGGCAGCCCGATCGACGGCGAGGGCACGTTCTACGCCCCGACCGTGCTCGGCTCGGTGCCGGCCGACGCGCGGCTGCTTCGCGAAGAGATCTTCGGCCCGGTGCTCGGCATCACGACGTTCTCGAGCGAAGACGAGGCCGTGCGCCTCGCGAACAACACCGAGTACGGCCTCGTCTCCTACGTCTTCACGCAAGACCTCGCCCGCGGCCACCGCATGATCGACCGCCTCGCCACCGGCATGATGGGCCTGAACACGGGTCTCGTCTCCAACGCCGCCGCGCCGTTCGGCGGCATCAAGCAATCGGGCATCGGCCGCGAGGGCGGGCTCGAGGGCATCCACGAGTACCTCGACACGAAGTACACCCTCATCCCCGTCAGCTGATCCACACCGCCGGTCGAGTAGCGAGCGCAGCGAGCGTATCGAGACCAGCAGCAGGGTCTCGATACGGCCCTGGAGGGCCTACTCGACCGGCGGAAACGAACTGAAGGAAGTACCTGCACATGGAACGCATCGACTGCGACGTCGTCATCGTCGGCGCCGGGGCATCCGGCCTCACCGTCGCCAACCGCCTGAAGGACGCCGGCCGCTCGGTCGTCGTGCTCGAGGCGCGCGAGCGGGCGGGCGGCCGTCTCTGGACCGACGACATCGACGGCGCGATGCTCGAGATCGGCGGCCAGTGGGTCTCGCCCGATCAGGATGCGCTCATCGAGACGCTCGACGAGCTCGGCCTCGACACCTACCCGCGCTACCGCGAGGGCGAGAACATCTACATCGGCCCCGACGGCGAGCTGAAGAAGTTCGAGGGCGAGATCTTCCCGGTGCCGCGCGAGACCGAAGAGCAGATCGTCTCGCTCATCGACAAGCTCGACGCCCTCGTCGCCGAGATCGACCCCGACCGGCCATGGGCCCACCCGCGGGCCAAGGAGCTCGACGAGATCTCGTTCGCGCACTGGCTCGAGACCCAGACCGACGACCTCGAGGCGCGCGAGAACATCGGCATGTTCATCGCCGGCGCGATGCTCACGAAGCCCGCGCATGCCTTCTCGGCCCTGCAGGCGCTGCTCATGGCGGCATCTGCCGGTTCGTTCTCGAACCTCGTCGATGCCGATTTCATCCTCGACAAGCGGGTCGTCGGCGGCCTGCAGCAAGTGCCGCTGCTGCTCGCCGAGCGACTCGGCGAGGCTGTGCGCCTCGGCCAACCGGTGCGCACCATCCGCTGGGGCGGCCTCGGTCAGGGGCGAGCGGATGCCGCGCCGACGGGTGTCGTCGCCGTGACCGACTCGCTCGAGGTGCACGCACAGCACGTCGTGCTCGCGCTGCCGCCGATCCTGATCAACCGCATCTCGTACGACCCGCCGCTGCCGCGTCGTCAGCAGCAGTTGCACCAGCACCTCTCGATGGGCTTCGTGATCAAGGTGCACGCCGTCTACGAGACGCCGTTCTGGCGTGCGGCCGGCCTCAGCGGCACGGCGTTCAGCCCGTACGAACTCGTGCACGAGGCCTACGACAACACGAACCACGACGACCCGCGCGGCACCCTCGTCGGCTTCGTCTCCGACGAGGAGGCCGACGGCGTCTTCTCGCTCACGCCCGAGGAGCGCAAGGCCAAGATCCTCGAGTCGCTGTCGCATTACTACGGGCCCGATGCGCTGAACCCGGTCGTCTACTACGAGAGCGACTGGGGTTCCGAGGAGTGGACCCGCGGCGCCTACGCCGCGAGCTTCGACATGGGCGGCCTCGCCCGGTACGGCTCCGACCTGCGAGCGCCCGTCGGGCCGATCCACTTCTCGTGCTCCGACATGGCGGGCAAGGGCTACCAGCACGTCGACGGTGCGATCCGCGTCGGCCGCGAGGTCGCCGCCGAGATCCTCGAGGCCGGCTGATGAGCTCGCCAGCCCGCATCGTCGTCGGCTACATCGCCAACGACAGCGGCGCCGACGCCCTCGCGCTCGCGACTCGCATCGCCCGCGCCAGCGAGGCCGTGCTCGAGGTCGTCATCGTGCTGCCGAGCGAGGCGCGCACGAGCATCGTGCCGAAGGATGCCGGGTACGAGCGCTTCCTCAGGGAGCGCTCGCGCACGTGGCTGGCCGAGGCCTCGGCCGCGCTCGGCGACGACGTCGCCCAGTCGCTGCACATCCGCTACGCGGAGTCGTTCGCCGAGGGGCTCATCGCCGCCGCGCACGAGTTCGACGCGGCGCTCATCGTCGTCGGCGCGGCTCGCGGCGGCCTGCTCGGGCGATCGCGCATCGGCTCCGTCGCGAACGAGCTGCTGCACTCCTCAGACGTTCCCGTGGCGCTCGCGCCGTCGGGCTCGCGAGAGGTGTCGCCCGGGCAGGGCGTCACCCGCATCACCGCCGCGGTCGGCACCCGGCCCGGCGCAGACGGGCTGATCGAGGCATCCGTTCGCCTGGCCCGGCTGACCCACGCACCGCTGCGCCTGCTCTCGCTCGTCTCCATCGACCTGCCCGCCGGCATGGACGAGGAGCTCGCCGAACTCACGAGCACCGTGCACGCCGACGAGGTGCTGCTCGCGGCCCGGCGCTCGCTGCCGGCGAGCGTGGAGGCCACGGCGGTCACCGCGAAGGGCGCCACCATCGAGGCGGCCGTGCAGTCGCTCGACTGGCACGCGGGCGAGCTCGTGCTCGTCGGCTCGAACCGGCTCGCGACGCCGAGCCACCTGTTCCTCGGCTCGACCGCAGCGAAGATGCTGCGCGAGCTGCCGGTGCCGATGATCGTGGTGCCGCGCACCGCGACGCCCGGCGCCACAACCTGAAAGAGATCGCAATGACGCACCCAGCAGAACCGACCGCGCCGCTCACCGAGGCGTCGCGCGCTATCGACGGCGCCGACCACGGCATCTCGAAGAAGGGCCTCTCGGCCGGGTCGGTCGGCCTGATCGGCGCCATCGTCATCGGCATCTCGTGCATCGCGCCGGCGTACACGCTGACGGCCGCGCTCGGGCCGACCGTGTCGGAGGTCGGCGTGCAGGTGCCGGCGATCATCCTCGTCGGGTTCATCCCGATGCTGCTCGTCGCGTTCGGCTACCGCGAGCTCAACCGTCGCATGCCCGACTCGGGCACCTCGTTCACGTGGGCGACGCGCGCGTTCGGCCCGTGGGTCGGCTGGCTCGCCGGTTGGGGTCTCATCGCGGCGACGATCCTCGTGCTCTCGAATCTCGCGGGCATCGCGGTCGACTTCCTGTTCCTGCTGATCTCGCAGATCGCCGGTAATCCCGATATCGCGGGCATCGCGGCGAACCCGCTCGTGAATGTGGTGGTGTGCCTGCTGTTCATGCTCGGCGCCACCTGGATCTCGTACCGCGACATGCAGACCACGCAGAAGCTGCAGTACTGGCTCGTCGGGTTCCAGGTGCTCGTGCTCCTGATCTTCTCGGTCGCCGCACTCGTCGAGGTCGCGAACGGCAACGCCTTCGACGCCACGGCGATCGACCTCTCGTGGTTCAACCCGTTCGCCGTCGAGTCGTTCTCGTCGTTCGCGGCGGGCCTCTCGCTCTCGATCTTCATCTTCTGGGGCTGGGACGTCACGCTCACGATGAATGAAGAGACGCGCGGCTCCGAGAAGACGCCGGGCCGCGCGGCGACGATCACCGTCGTCATCATCGTGGTGCTCTACCTGCTCATCGCGGTCTCGCTCATCGCGTTCGCGGGCGTCGGCGACGGGGAGTTCGGGCTCGGCAACCCCGACATCCAGGACAACGTGTTCTTCCACCTCGCCGGCCCGATCCTCGGTCCGCTCGCGGTGCTCGTCTCGCTCGCGGTGCTCACCTCGTCGGCGTCGTCGTTGCAGTCGACGTTCGTATCGCCTGCTCGCACGCTGCTCGCGATGGGCCACTACGGCGCCCTGCCCGAGAAGTTCGCGAAGGTCAGCCCCCGCTTCTTCACCCCCGGCTACGCGACGATCGTCTCGGCGACCGTGGCGTCGGGCTTCTACGCCGTCATGCGCTTCGTGAGCGAGAACGTGCTGTGGGACACCATCACCGCCCTCGGCATGATGATCTGCTTCTACTACGGCATCACGGCGTTCGCGTGCGTGTGGTTCTTCCGGTCGGTGTGGTTCCGCTCGGTGCGGAACTTCGTCTTCACGCTGCTGTTCCCGCTCGTGGGCGGCGTCATTCTTGCGGTGCTGTTCTTCACGACGCTGATCGACAGCATGGACCCCGACTACGGTTCGGGTTCGTCGGTCTTCGGCCTCGGGCTCGTCTTCGTGCTCGGCATGGTGGTGCTGCTCTCGGGCGCCGTGATCATGCTCTGGCAGTGGCGCAAGCGTCCGGCGTTCTTCCGCGGCGAGACGCTGTCGCGGGCGGTCGCCGAGGACTGAGCCGCCGCGCGCTCCTCATCGCCGCCCCAGCATCGAGTCGCCCGCTTCGGCCGGTGTGCGGGCGGCCGTACCCGCAGAAGTGGGCGAGTCGACGTCCGTGAGCGGGGTCAGCCGATCGGGGCGAGTGGTGGTGGCGTCCAGGCTCCGGTTCGAACGGCGTCGCGCGGCAGGTAGAGCCGCAAGTCGGCCGTGAACGGCTTGCCGGCCGGCGTGGGAAGCCAGTTCGACTCAGGGGTTCCGGCCGGCAGCTCAGGCGCGAACGTCAGGGTTGTCGCCCCGTCGGCGTCGGTTTCCAGGGGCCGACCGGATCCGACGGTGAATCGGCCCGCGCTGTTCGGGACGAGCATGTAGTCGGGCTTGCCGTACACCGTCAACGACCAGAATGCGTCGACGACCGCGTCAGGAAGCGCGTCCGGAGCGAACCTCATCCGGTACACGTGGTCGCCCGTGGTCGGGGCGCCGTTCGCGTCGACGTGAAGGAGTTCGTAGACGGCTTCCCTGGAGGAGTTCCACCAGATGCCGCCGAAGTTGGCGGTGGCGCGGAACCAGTAGTCGTCGCCGAACTTCGGGTACGCGGCGGTCGAGGACCATCCGTTGGTGACGTTGCCGAAGTGCACGACGAAGTCCATGAACGCAGGCACCGCGGCCGAGTGGATCTGCTGGTCGAGGTCCGCTGCGCGGTCGGGGTCGTCCCGCAGGAACGCGCTGATGCGGCGCACGATGGGCTGCAGCTCATCGGCTCTGCCGCAGGCATCCACCGGGGTGAGCGCGGCCGACAGGTATGGCTCGGTGAACATCCATGCCCCCGGCAGGTGCGCATTGTCGAACGCGGGGATCTCGATCGGAGTCGATACCGCCGGCGACCCGGTCGAGGAGAGCTTGAACCCGTGCTGGAGCTGCACCGCGGTATCGACGTCGTCTCCGATCTGGACGCGAGTGAGCAGCTCCGCCTTCGGCGACGGGATATCGACCCGGTAGCAGCCCTCGGGGATCTCGGGAGAACTGCCCGCCAGGCAGATCGCGTACCGCCCATTCGGATGATCCGGGAAGTTTCGGTCGTTGATGTTGTGCGTGATCTCCGCCCACTCGTCCACGATCTGGGCCGTGTAGTACCTGCCGGCCGGGACGACAGGGATCTCGAGGATCGAGGGGGTGTGCTCGTCGACGGCGATCCACGCCTCGGAGTAGACGACATCGAGGTTCGGGTTCACGAATGTGGGCGCGGATGCCGCGGAAGAGCCCACGACCACTGCCGGGTTGTGCTTGAGGACGTTGTACCCGACGCCGTCCTCGGCGAGATCGATCCCCTCCTGCCGCATCACCAGGTAGCGGCCCAGCAGGTACACCCACGCTTCTGTGACCTGCTCGTTCGTCGGCGAAGTCGTGTCAACCATCTACATCCCCCCAGATGCGCGATCCAGGTGATCGCTGCGCTTCCACCATATGTCGAGACGCTCCGAGAGCCCCGGTAGCGACGAAGAGTTGAACGAGCTGTAACAGGGGCTTTGCACGTGTGAGGCGCGGACTACTCCCAGGTCGCGGTATCCGGATCGATGCCGTGGTGGCGCGCTGATTCGTCGATGCTCTGACGGAACCACGTAGTGAGCCCGGCGGCTTCAGCCTGATGCTGTCCGGCCGCCCTGGGTCGAGCAGCGTCCGTCATGGAGATCTCCGATCCGTTCGTCTTCCGCAATCGCTCCCGCCTTACGAACCCCCGGGCACCCGCGGATCCCCCGCGCGACGGATTCAGCACCACGGGACACTCATCCGCCGACGCCGCTCAGCGTCGAGTCGCCCACTTCGGTCGGCGAGCGCGCAGTCGAACCCGCCGAAGTGGGCGAGTCGACGCGAACGACGCCAATCGCCACGAAACGGAGGTGTCGCAGGCGACGGTTCGCGACGGCGGTCGCGAGAGAAGAATAGGGTCGGCCCATGAGCAGAACAGACCGTGCGAGCCTTCTCGTCCATGTTCCTCGCGAAGACGCGTTCGCGGCGCTGACCAGTGAAGTCGCGCTGCTCAGCTGGTTGCCGCCGAAGGGCATGCACGGCCGGTTCGAGCGATTCGACCTGCGCACCGGCGGCTCATACCGCCTCGTGCTGACGTACGACGACGCCTCCGATTCACCGGGCAAGTCCTCGCCGGACTCAGATGTCTCAGAGGTTCGCATCTCGCGCGTGGACCCGGGCGAGCGGATCGTGCAGGAGGTCGATTTCGATTCCGAAGACCCCGCGATGCAGGGGACCATGCAGATGGAGTGGCAGCTGCGAAGCATCGAAGAGGGCACGATCGTCGAGATCGTGGCGCGGAACGTCCCCGATGGTATTCGCGCTCGCGACCACGCGGAAGGCATCACCTCGTCGCTCTCGAACCTCGCCGCGTACCTCGAGCCGTAGTCGCGGTCACGACCGCGCCGGCCGTCCCACGGTCGGCTGATCGATCCGCGTGACATCACGTGGAGCAGAGTGCGCGCCGCTTCCGTCGCATAGCCATGGCCCCATGCGGCCTGATTGAGGCAGTAGCCAAGGGAGGCGCTCCGGAAGTCGGGATTCCAGCCGTTGAAGGTGCACCAGCCGACAAAGGCCCGGTCGGACGTGCGCTCGATCGCCACGCGCGCACCGCTGCCTTCTTCCGCCATCCGCTGGCATCCAGCCATGAAGCGTGCGACCGAAGCCCTGTCGGTCCACGGCGGCGAGTCCCAGTAGCGCAACACGTGGGCGTCGCTCTGCAATGCATAGAGGTCGTCGGCGTCGGCATCATCGAACGGACGCAACCGAATTCGCTCAGCCTCCCCAAGACTCCGCGTACGACGCTACGCGGGTATCACGGGGGCCGGCGTCCACGTCTGGTCGAGGATGGCTGTGGTGGGCCCGTATGCGCGGAGGTAGAGCGAGAACGCCCCGTCGGGGGCAGGGAGCCAGTTGGCGATTGCCTCAGGGTCAGTGGGCATCGGGCCACCGGCTGTGATGGTGAGAGCTCCCGCGTCGTCGATGTGGAGCGTCTTGTTCTTGGTGCCGAGTGAGTAGCGGTTCAGGTCGTTGGCGTGGAAGAAGTGGTGCTCGTTGTAGAGCGTGAGCGACCAGAAGCCATCGACTGGGGGCAGGTCGCCTGCAGCGAACGTGACACTGTACGAGTGCGCGCCGTCGAGGCGGTCTCCGTTCGCGTCGAGGTCTTGGTAGTAGTAGCAGGTCTCGTTGGGACTGTTGACGAAGATGTTGGCCTTGGCCATCGCCGTGCGAGCGAGGTAATCGGTGCCGAATTGTGCGCCGTTGCGTTGCGTAGTCCAGTGGGCGGCACTCGGGATGCCGATATTGCGGAACTCGAAAAGGTCCTGGATTGGTCCTGCATCGGCTTCCTTGGCTGCCTCGACGACCAGGTCATGCACGCGCGGATCAACAGCCGCAGCGTCCACGAGGGTCCGGAACCAGTCGTAGAGCGCCGTCTCGCCGGGGCGTGGGGGGACCTCGTCGAGGACCGCGGAGAGATCGGTGACGAACGCCCCCGGGTCAACCCAACGTGTCTCGACCTCGCCGTCACTGTCATCGGCGTCGCCGTATGAGGGAACGGCACTCCAATCCATCGTCTTCGTCGTGCCGTCGAACTCGGCAAGGGGGTACATGCAGATCTGGTCGACCAAGGCCGCGATCGCGAGACGGTCCTCGGCGGTGTCGTCCATGAACACCCTCGGGATCACGACCCCGACCGCCGTGTCGAAGCGGAACACCCCGGCGATCTGGTCCGGAACATGCCCCTCCCACCCGGTCGGTGCCAGCAGATAGAAGCCAGGGGCGGTGTCGTACATCGCCCCCAGACTCACGAATGAATCGGTGCGCTGATCGACTGCTTGGTACACCCAGAACCTGCCACCGAAGTCGGGGACCTGAATGATTGACGGACCGACCTCGGCCGCGACCATCCCGAATCCGTAGGCGACGTCCTGGTTCGGGCATGCGACCAGACGCTCAGCCGGCTCCACGTAATCGCGCAGCATCGCCAACCGACCCAACGGTGCCACTGGCGCGATCCCCTTCAGCAGCCCCGGAGCCGGCAACTGACGCATGACCGACTGTCGGTTGTGCATGTTGATCAACGGCCACGCCCACAGATATGCCGAGGACGTGAGTAGGCGAACATAGCTGTCAGGGAGCTGGAACGTCGAAGAAGCCATGCTGCCATGCTGACAGTGCCGAGCAGGCGCGTCCAGCAAGTCGACGACCGGGGTCGAGGCCGTAACGGGGCAGAAGCAACCAAGGCGAGCGTGCCGCAGCTGATGGCAACGATGAGCATCGCAACAACGCCCGTGACACGAATTCGGTTTCTCCGTTGCGGCATCCGTGAATCGATCAAGAGCGTCGCCAGCGCGACCAACACCACTGCGCCTGCGCCAGCGAAGCTCCAGGCCGCCTGCACGGTGTAGTCCGACAATGGCCGCGGCGGCATCACGAGCGGGATAGCAAATCGCAGGTTCGCGAGGCAGACGAGCAGCCCGGCGAGTAACGCCGCCACGATCACAACGCCCACGGTCGCAGGGGCGACCCTGTGTCGTCTTGAAAGGTCATCGCGACCATCCTGCACTCAGCTGACTATCGACTGACGAATGACACATCGAGGTACAGCAGATGCTCGCGGGCGAGCACCGCGGTGAGAACCCGATCGCCGAGGTTCGCTGCAACTCCCAGAACGTGCGGGTCGGTGCCGATGCGCATGCCCTTCATGAGCCAACCGGGCCGCGCTGAGGCTGTCCGTCTGCAAAGCTCGATCGCGTGACCGTCCTCCGAATTGCGATCCTGTTCGTCCTCGCGGCCGTCGCGGAAATCGGCGGAGCCTTGCTCATCTGGCAAACCGTGCGCGAATCTAAGCCGTGGTGGTTCGCCGGCCTCGGCGTGGTCGCCTTGGGCGCGTACGGGTTCATCGCTGCGTTCCAACCCGACGCCAACGCCCAGTGAGGGCTGGACGTATCTGGTTCTGCGGCCTCAAGCCGCTTGCGCAGTGTGACAAGAAACCCGGGGTTTCGGATGTTTGTGGCGCCAGCCCCGAACTGCCGCCGACGCAGCCGCTCGAAACGGGAACTGCTGGCTCGATCTCGACCGAGTCGGAGTAGCGGGCGGGGTCGCAGAGTGTCCCTCGCCGCCGCGCCCCGCCCTGAGTACGATCTGGAGATGGGCAACCTCGACGATGTGCGCCCGCAGGGTGAATCCGAAGCCGCTCCCGA
This sequence comes from Agromyces subbeticus DSM 16689, assembly GCF_000421565.1. GTDB lineage: Bacteria > Actinomycetota > Actinomycetes > Actinomycetales > Microbacteriaceae > Agromyces > Agromyces subbeticus. The sequence continues at coordinate 524,252 of NZ_ATXG01000001.1, forward strand.
GAAGGAGCCGCCGTACCAGGCGCTCTTCCCGAACCTCGACCGCGTCTCGTCCTCATCGTTCAGAAGCGGCACGGTCAGTCGTCGACGCATCAATCGGGCGCTCGCTGTCATCGCGGTCATTCCCGTGGTGGTGCTCGCGGTCGTCTTCCTGCCCCAGCTCTTCAACCGGTGAGCCGAGGTCGCCCCTGCACCAGCATGGGGCGACCTCGCCGTCGGAGAGGCGCGGTGCGTCAGCCCGCGGCGACCGCGATCTCGTTGGGGGTCGCCTCGAGGTCACCGGTCGCGATGACGTCTCCGGTGCTCAGATCGACCGCGTGAACGCGGTTCGCGGCGGGCTCGGTGACGTAGGCGATCTCGCCGGAGATGACGATCGCGGGGTGGGCATCCTGCCATTCGGCCGGACCCTCCCAAGCCTCGATCACGGGGAAGGAATCGGTGATCTCGCCCGTTGCGGGGTCGAGCACGTGGATCGACCCATCGGTGGCCAGGATGTATGCGAGGTCGGCCGGCCCGCGCGCGACGTCGCGGAAGGTGTACTCGACGCCCTCGGGAAGCTCGACGACCTCGAGCGTCTGCGCAGCCGTGTCGATCAGCGTGACCGCGTCGAGCAAGTAGCCCTCGGCGTCAGGGTCGTTCTTGTAGTCGCCGACGATGATCGGGCTGGTCTCGCTGACGTAGGCGTTGCCGATGCGGCCGTACGGCTGGTCGGGTGAGTCGACCTTCACGATCTCGCCGTCGGAGTAGATCAGTGCCCCGTTCTCGCAGCCGAAGACGACGACCTCGTTCTCGGCGGTTCCCTCGCCGTGCACGCCGGGGCACTGGTCGCTCTCGGCGATCACCGCGCCCGAGGCATCCCGCACCGCGATGCCGTTGCGACCGTCGGCGTTGCCGACGGTCGTGAGGAACGTACCGTCTTCGAGCACGACCGAGACCCCGTGGTGCGCCTCGACGCCCTCGACGGTTTCGGTCTCGGGCAGTTCGTCGGAGCCAGCGAGGCCGGCGAGGTCGGCGGTCTCGAAGATGGTGGTGTCACTCGTGCCGTCGGCGTAGAGGATCGTCTTGCCGCCGTGGCGCACGACGTGGCCGGGGGCGTCGGCCTCGAACACGAGGTCGGTCAGCTCGGCGTCGCCGGTCGTGCCCGCCGCGGTGTCGAGCACCTGGAAGCCCTCGCTCATGGTCACCATGACGTGGCGGCCGTCACCGGCGGGGTTCAGGCGGGTGAACTGCTCGGCCTCGAGATCGGCGACGGTCTCGAGGGTTTCGCCGTCGAGCACGAGGATGCCGCCGTCGTAGGAGACGGCGAGACGGGCGCCCGCTTCGGCGGGGCTCGAGTCGCCGGCGTTGTCAGAGGCCGAGCCCGCGCTCGCGCCAGATGAGCAGGCCGCGAGTGTCACGACCGCTCCGAGGGTGAGTGCGGTGAGGCCCGCGCGGCGGAGGGGTGAGGTGTGCATGTGTGCTTCCTTCTTTCGGTGGTGGAATCGGGCGCTCAGGGCGAGAGCCCGGCGGTGATGCGCTGCGTGTTGACGCGCATCATGGTCAGGTAGTCGGGCGCGCCGCCGTCGGCGTCGGTGAGCGACTCGGTGAAGAGCTCGATGACGTCGACGTGCACGTCGGCTTCGCTCGCCAGGACCTGCACGAGCCGGTCGGGCGACGACGATTCGGCGAAGATCGCTGGCACCCCGGTCGACTCGATGGCGGTGGCGAGGTCGGCCAGGTCGGAGGCTGACGGTGCGGCGAGCGTCGTGCCCCCGGGAATCACCGCGCCGACCACCTCGAAGTCGAATCGCTCCGCGAGGTAGCCGAAGACGTGGTGGTTGGTCACCAGCGCCCGCCGCGCAGCGGGAATCGCCGAGAATGCGTCGGTCATCTCCGCATCGAGCGCCTCGAGGTCGGCGCGGTAGTCCGCGGTACGCGAGGCCACCGTGGCGGCATCGATGCCGTCGAGGCCGGCGAGCACGGGTTCGAGCGCGTCGATGACGTCGAGCATGCGGGCCGGGTCGGTCCAGAAATGCGAGTCGGGCATGCCGGCCGCGTCGCCCTCGCGGTAGTCGAGCACGTCGATCACCTCACCCGCGACGAAGGTCGCGACGTTGTCGGCGGCGGCACCGCTGAAGTGCTGCTGAAGCCCCTCTTCGAGGCCGAGCCCGTTCGACACGATCAGATCCGCAGTCATCAGCCGGCCCGCCTCCTGTGCCGAGATCTCGAACGAGTGCGGGTCGGCGTTCGGCTTCATCAGGGTCATCACCTCGGCCTGGTCGCCGACCAGCTGATCGACGACATCGCCGAGGATGTTCGTCGAGACCACGACGAGTGGGCGCTCATCGCCGACGCCCGAAGCGCAGCCGGCGAGACCGGCCGCGGCCGCGACCACGACGGCTGCCATCGCGGTACGCCGAGTGCGGATGCCGGATCGGAGCATGATCATCGCCCCGTCTCGGCGGTGAATGCCGGCGGCGTCGCCGTGTCGAAGGTGCGTGCGATTCGGGCGCCATCGGCGAAGTCGATCTCGAACAGTCGCTGTTCGACGGGCGCGCTGAGGTACGCGCGCTGCTGGTCAGCGATGAGCGCGGGCGCATGCCCCGCGGCCAGTGACTCGGCGACGAGCGCATCGGTCTCCCCGAGCACCGAGCCGTCGGCCCCGCTCAGCACGAGCACGCGCCCGTCTGCAGCGAGGGCGAGCACATGCTCGTCGTCATCGTCGACCGCCGTCGCACTCACGAGCGGGGCCGGTGCCGGCAGCAGCCGCCACGACCGCGCACGGGTGTCGAGCAGCCAGATGCCGTTCGTTCCGGCGAGGCCGGCCACCGTCGGGCGGCCCTCGCGGTTGGCGAAGGCGGTCGCCGCCGGTGCGGTCGCGTCGGCGGGATAGGGAACCCGTTCGAGCGTGAGCTCGTCGTCGTCCACGGTCGCGAGCAGGGCTCCGTCGCGGCATCCGATGACCGCGCCGACCCTGGTCGTGATCGTTCCGGATGCGTCGGCGCACGGTTCCCGGAGTCCGGTCGGTTCACCGTCGGCGGTGTAGCCCGCCACGGATGTCGCGACGCCGTGCTGCCCCTCGGTGACGAGTGCGAACGAGCCGACCGGCACGGTCATGCCGGCATGCCCGTCGGTCTCGAGTCGGAAGCGTTCGACCACTTCGCCCTTCGAGAGGGCTTCAGTGTCGAGGAGCACGGCCTCGCCCGAGCCGGCGAAGAAGAGGCCGGTGCCGCCGCTGGTCGAGAGGTTGGTCGTCGCGACCGTGAGCGCACCCTCGCCATCGACCGTGCCGAGGAGGCTCGGGTCGGCCCGGTAGTAGTGGAAGTGGTCGACGTGGTCCCACGTCCACACGCCGCTGTCGACGATCTCGAGGCCAGCGTCGGTCTGCACGAAGAGGTACCGGCCATCGGTGGTCATCGCGAGCGGTGCGTCGATCGTGCCGAGATTGCTGACGCGTTCGGAGAGCAGGTCGAGGTGGGTCACGGCCCCGGCGGGATCGATCGTCGTGAGCCCCAGCTGCGGCTCCGCGAGTTCGGCGGCGCCGGCGACCGCGCCATGGCCAGCGGTGGCGCTCGCTCGATCATCGGAGGTCGAGGTCGAGGTCGAGGTCGTGGAGGCCGGTGCGCCGGCGCAGGCGCTGAGCGTCAGGCCGAGGGCGGCGAGCATGGTGAGGGGGAGGGTGCGGGAGCGCACGGTGTCCTTCCAGGAGGGTTCGGATCAGGCGAACCGAGGCAGTTCCGGCCGGGGATCGCAAGCAGGTCGTCAGGCGGTCATGGGTACGGCGAGTGGTCGAGGTCGCACGAGATCGATAAGCGATCGAGTCGCCCACGACAGCGCCGCGAGGAGGATCGCGGCAGCGGCCACGGATGCGCCTGCGGCGGTCGCCGCGTGCCAGGAGACGAGCAGTCCGATGACGACGGCGGCGACGCCGAGCACTGCGGCGAGCAGCATCCTGCTGGGAATCCGGTTCGTCCAGTGACCGGCGGCGACGGCGGGTGCGAGCAGCAACCCGACGACGAGGAGGGAGCCGACCGCCTGATACGAGGCGACGACGGCGATCGTGACGAGGCCGACGAGTGCGGCCTGCGCGAGGCGCGGCTTCAGGCCGAGCACTGCGGCGATGCGTGCGTCGAGGGCGAGCGCGACCAGCGAGCGGTGCGCGACGACGGCGACGATGATTCCGACTGCGGCGGCGATCGAGAGCAGCACGAGGTCGGCGGGCGCGATGGCGAGGATGTCGCCGAACAGGATGGAGGTGGCGTCGGTGGCGAAGCTGCCCGAATGGGAGATGATGATGACGCCGAGAGCGAGCATCGACACGAAGAGCAGGCCGATGCTGGTGTCGTACGACAGCTTGCCGCGGCGCTGCAGCGCCCCGATGCCCACGCTCATCGCGATCGCGCTCAACGCGCCGCCGGCGAGCACCGGCAGGCCGAGCACGGTCGCGAGGGCGACACCCGGCAGCATGCCGTGGGCGAGCGCTTCGCCAAGGAACGCCATGCCGCGGATGACCACCCAGGTTCCGACGACTCCGCACAGCACGGCGACGAGGCTGCCGCCGAGCAGGGCGCGCTGCAGGAAGTCGAGCGCGAACGGCTGCAGCAATGCTTCGGTCATCGGGGTCACGATGTCCGACCGTAGCGTTAACGATAATGATTCTCAAACTCATATACTGACCAGGTGCCGCTCCTTCCCGCCCTGCCCCCTGCCGTCGTTCGCCTTCGCGGTATTCACGTCGCCTTCGCAGGTCGACCAGCTCTCAGCGATGTCGATCTCGACATCGAACCGGGCGCGGTGACGGTCATCGCGGGCCCGAACGGCGCCGGCAAGTCGACGCTCCTCGAGGTGATCGCGGGCACCCGGCGGCCGGTGTCCGGTACCCGCGCTGCGGCCGGCGCGATCGCGTTCGTGCCCCAGCGCACCGCGGTCTCGGACCGACTGCCGGTGACCGTCAGGGATGTCGTGACGGTCGGCGTTTGGGGGCGCATCGGTTCATGGCGGCGACTGGACGCCGACGCCCGTGCCGCCGTCGATGACGCGCTCCAACGGCTGAGGATCGCCGAGCTCTCAGCGCAGTCGTTCGCCGCGCTCTCGGGTGGGCAGCGTCAGCGAACCTTGCTCGCGCAGGGCGTCGCCCGAGGCGCCGAACTGCTGCTGCTCGACGAGCCGACGACCGGGCTCGACGCCGACAGCGCCGAACGCATTCGCGCGGTCATGCGCGTCGAGGCCGACCGTGGGGCGGCGGTCGTCTGCGTCTCGCATGATCCGGCCGTGATCAACGACGCCGACCGCATCGTGCGCCTCGCCGACGGTCGCGTGCTCGCCCACGCGGAGCGCTGACACTCCAGCGCGTGAGCAGCCCCGCGGCCCTGCTGCCCGCTCTCCGCCCCCGCCTCGCCGCTACGCTTCGTAGACCGTCGTTCCGGCGACCACCGTGCGCACGACCGCCGCAGTGAGCAGCGACTCCTCGCCGGCGGCGAACACGTCGGTGTCGAGCACCGCGAAGTCGGCAGCGAGCCCGGCACGGATGCTGCCGCGCACGTGCTCCTCGCCACATGACGCCGCGGCATCCCGAGTCGCGTGCACGATCGCCTGGGCGAGCGGCAGCGCGAAGTCGGGCCGGTTCGGCTCGAACGACGAGTCGAGCGCCGAGCGCCGCGTCGCGGCGATGTACATGTTCGGCAGGGCTCCGTGCGGCGCGGTCGGGGCGTCGGTCGAGAAGGCGAGCCGGGCGCCGGCATCGACGTACTCGGGCCACGCGAAGCCACGGTCGGCGCGGTCGTCGCCGAGCATCGCGGCCCAGTTGTCCCAGATCGCGGGGTCGGCGTGCACGGGCTGCATCGATGCGGTCACGCCGAGCCGCGACATCCGATCGGCCGTGCCCGGCGCCGCGTACTCGAGGTGCTCGATGCGGTGCCGGCGCTCGCGCTCGCCGTTCTCGAGCTGCGCGTGCTCGATCGCGTCGAGGGCGAGGTCGCTCGCGAGGTCGCCGATCGCGTGCATCGCGACCTGCAGGCCCGCGGCATCGGCCGCGGCGACGACGGGCTTCAGCCGGTCGAGCGGCCAGATGGGGTCGGCGTTCGAGCCGTCGGCGTACGGATGCCGCATGGCCGCGGTGCACGCATCGATGACGCCGTCGAGCACGAGCTTGATTCCCGCGACGCGCAGCCAGGGCGAGCCGATCTCGCGCGCGAGCTGGGCGGCGCGCTCGACCTGGGCCAGGTTCTGCGCGTCGTCGCCGGTGTTGCCGACGAACCAGTGAGCAGCAACGCGGATCGGCAGGGCGCCGCCCCGTCGCTCGGCGGCGCGCTGGAACGCGGCGAGGCCGAGCTCGTCGAACGCCATGTCGACGACGCCCGTGACGCCGGTGGCCAGATAGGCGTCGATCGTGCGCTCGACGGCGCGGTCGCGGTCGTCGTCGGTGGTGACGGTGGCGAGGTGGCCCCACACGTACTGCTGCGCCGCGGTCTCGTAGAGCATGCCGTTCGGCTCGCCGTCGTCGTCGCGGCCGATCGTGCCGCCGATGGGATCGGGCGTGTCGCGCGTGATTCCGATCTCAATGAGCGCCGCGCGATTGAGCCAGCACGAGTGGTAGTCGTTGGCGTCGAGATACACCGGCACGTCGGCGACCACTGCGTCGATCATCGCCGCGGTGGGCGAGCCGCCGGGAACCGAGTCGAAGAGCCAGCCGCGCCCGAGCAGTCGAGGCGCACCGAGGTCGGCGGCCCGAGCGGCCACGAGCCGCGACTGGATCGCGTCGAGCGTGCGGGCGTCGGTGAGTGCCACGCGCCCGAGGGCCTCGCCCATCATGACGAGGTGCGTGTGCGCGTCGGTGAACCCCGGCAGCACGAGGCCCCCGGCCAGGTCGATGGCCGCGACATCCGTGCCGGCCGCTTCGCGAGCGCCCGACTCGTCACCGACGTAGACGAGCGTGTCGCCGTCGACGACGAGCGCCTCGGCCCATTCGGTCGCGGCGTCTGCGGTGAAGACGCGGGCGTTGGTGTAGAGCGTGCGAGTCACGCGGAAACCTCCTGGTCGTCGAGTGAGAGTGCGAGAGCGGCAGCGGATGCCTCGGCGCGCTCGCGCCGCGTCGAGAACAGGGCGACGCCGGCGACCGGCACGGCGAGCACGAAGCTCGCGATGCCGAGCACCACGGCGAAGCCCTGGAAGCCGAAGACCTCGACGAGCGCAGCGCCGATGACGGGAGTGAGGCTCGAGCCCACGAGGTAGATCGCGAGCAGCGGCGCCGACCAGCGTCCGTCAGCGTCGAGCGCCGATGACGTCGAGACGAAATACATGAAGGCGACGGCGTAGAGCGAGTTCCACGCGATGAAGACGACGATGAACATGGTCGGGTCGGTGACGAAGCCCTCGACGAACTTCAGGACGCCGCCGCCGACGAGCAGCACGGCCAGCGGCACCGCTCGACCGAGCCGGTTGCCGACGATCATGAGCAGCACGGAGCCGATGAGGCCGCCGGCCGTCGCCCCGCTCAGCGCGATGCCGAGACCCTCGGGGGTGAGCGCCGCCTGCGCTTCGCCCATCACGCCCGCCATCGCCCAGAGCGAGTCTTCACTGATGGCCCAGAGCGCGAAGGTCACGAGCAGCGTGAAGCCGGCGATTCGCACCGCGCGCGGTGACGGAATCGCCCGCGATGCAGCTGCTGCCGCCGACAGCGCGGGCACAGCGGCGGTCGGCGGCACCTCGACGGGAACGGCTTCCGCGACGCCTGCGGCGGCCTGCGCGTCGAGGACCGGTGCTGCCGGCAGCCAACGGCTCACGGCGAGTCCGATGAGCGAGAAGATCGCCAGCGCGCCGAAGACGTCGATCGGCGCGAGCCCGATGAGCGGGATCACGGCGAGGATGACGGTCACGACGGCACGGTTCGCGAGCCCGTTGAAGCCGGCGACCCGGTCGGGGTTGGTGAACGCTGCGATGGCGGCGCCGCCCGCGGCGACGGCTCCGCCGGCGCCGATGCCACCGACGATGAGTGCCGTGATGACGACGGCGGGTGTCGGCACGAGCGCGGCGAGGGCGAACCCGAGCACCGAGACGGCGAGTCCGGCACGGGCGACGACGAGGCGCCGCGGCCCGGCGCAGAGGGGTGCGATGGCGAGGCCGGTCAGCGCCGTCGCGAGCAGGGTGGCGGTGATGATCCAGCTCGCGGTGAGCACGTCGGCGCCGATGGCCTGCTGGAGCGCGCTGATCATGTACGGCGAGAGGTTCACGCCGAGGTAGCCGGCGATGCCGATGGTGAAGGTGGCGGTGGCGCTCGGCAGGCGGAGCGGGACTCGCGCGGTGAGATCGGAGTAGGACACGGAGGTCTCCGGAGGGGTGCGGGCACGTCGATGTGCCGAGGTGGGGGAGCGCGGCGGGGTGTCGTCGCGATAAATGAATGGTGTTCGTTTATTATGCATTCGAGAGCCGCCGATGGGAAGCGCGAGTTTCGATTCTCGCCACATAGGCTGGTTCGAGGCTTGATCGAGGAGGTTCGGATGGCGCGGCCGAGAGTGCCACTGCTGTCGACCGAGCGCATCGCAGACGCCGCCATCGAGCTCGTCGACTCGGGCGACACGTTCGGTGTGAACGCGCTCGCGCGTCAGCTCGGCGTCACGCCCTCATCGCTCTACAACCACGTCGACGGGCGCGACGGCATCATCGAGGTCATGCGGGGCCGTCTCGGCGAGCGATACCTCGCTGTACCGCCGACCGGCACGTGGGACGAAGTCGTCGAGCAGATCATGCGCGCCTCGCGGCGCATGTATGCGGAGCATCCGTTCGTGGTCCCGCTCATCGTCGGCAAGACGATCACCCACCCGCTCGTGATCGCCAGCTACGACACCCTGGCGACCGCACTGCTCGGCGCCGGATTCCCCGACGACGAAGTGCTCGTCGTCGTCGCCATCCTCGACGCGTTCGCGATCGGCTTCGGACTCGACCTCGCCTCGCCCGACCACATCTGGCAGCCCGAGACGCCCACCGTGAACCTCGCCCGGCTGCTCGCCGACGCCGAGACCGGCGACGAGCGATCCGACCGCGCCTTCGAGATCGGCCTCGAGCTCCTGCTCGACGCCCTGCGCATGCGGCTCGGGCGGCTCGACCTCGACTGAGCGGATGCCTCTTCCGCCCGCGGCATCCGTATCGATACGGTGATCGGTGGGCGCCCCGTTCGCGGGCGCGAGAAACGGGGACCCGAATGGCTGCACTCGACGACATCATCGCCAACCTTCCGATCGGCGACATCGCCGCGAAGCTCGGCGTCGATGAGGCGACCGCGAAGCAAGCAGTCGACGACGCGCTGCCCGCGCTGCTCGCCGGCATGGGCGCGAACGCCGCCGATCCCGCGGGCGCCGCCTCGCTCGAGAAAGCGGTCGCCAAGCACGACCCGAAGCTCATCGAGGGCGGCGTGAACCTCGACGACGTCGACGAAGACGACGGCAAGAAGATCGTGAAGAACGTATTCGGCGGCAACACCGACCAGGTCGTGAAAGCCCTCGACAAGAAGGAGGGCGGCGCGGGCGATCTCATCGGCAAGCTCCTGCCGATCCTCGCGCCGATCGTGCTGAGCTTCCTCGCCGGGCAGTTCCAGAAGAAGCAGGCCGAACCGGCCGCCGCGTCGAAGGAGTCGAGCGGCGGCGGCATCGGCGACCTGCTCGGGGGCCTGCTCGGCGGCGGCTCCGGCTCATCGGGCACCGGTGGCGGTGGCGGCATCGACCTCGGCGGCATCGTTGGCGGTCTCCTCGGCGGCGGCTCGGGCTCCGGCGGCGGCGGCGGCCTCGGCGACCTGCTCGGCGGTCTGCTCGGCGGCGGCAAGCGCTGACCTTCGCTGGTCGAGCAGGGCGCTGTACCCCTTCGCCGGTCGAGTAGGGAGCGAAGCGAGCGTATCGAGACCTCTCGCGGGGTCTCGATACGCGTCCTCCTTCGTCGGTCGCTACTCGACCGGCGGTGCTCGACCCCACTGCATAGACTGACGGGGTGCCAGTGAACCCCGAGCTGCAGGGGCGGGTCCTCCCGCCCACCGAGCCCTACCTCGTCGGTCGTGAGAAGGTGCGCGAGTTCGCGCGCGCGGTCTTCGCGACGAATCCGATCAACCTCGACCCCGAGGCGGCGCGCGCCGCCGGGTACGCCGATGTCGTCGCGCCGCCGACGTTCCCGATCGTGGTGCAAGAGCTCACGCTCGCCCAGCTGTTGGCCGAACCCGACGCCGACATCGACTTCTCACGGGTCGTGCACGGCGACCAGCGCTTCAGCTACACCCGCCCGGTCGTCGCCGGCGATCAGCTCACCGCGACCCTCACCGTCTCGAGCGTGAAGTCGCTCGGCCCGCACTCGATCGTCGTGGCCGAATCGGTCATCGTCGATGCCGACGGTGCCCACGTGGTCACCGCCGTGTCGCAGCTCGTCGTGCGAGGAGAAGACTGATGCCCACCCCCGACTTCGCATCCCTCACCGTCGGCGACGTCGTCGCCGAGCGCTCGTTCCCGCTCACCCGCGACTCGCTCGTGCGCTACGCCGGTGCCTCGGGCGACTTCAACCCCATCCACTACCGTGACGACGTCGCGGCAGAGGTCGGCCTGCCGGGCGTGCTCGCCCACGGCATGCTGACCATGGGGCTCGCCGTGCAGCCCGTCGTCGACTGGGCCGGCGACCCCGGCCGCATCGCCGACTACCAGGTGCGCTTCACCCGCCCCGTCGTGGTCGACCCGCAGGCGGGTGCCACCATCGACGTCACGGCCAAGGTCGGGCAGCTCGACGAGGCGGCATCCGTCGTTCGCATCGACCTCACCGTGAAGGTCGGCGACGAGACGGTGCTCGGCAAGGCGCAAGTGCGCGTCTCCCTCGGCTGACATGAGCGGCGACATCCGCTTCTCCGAGCTCACGACCCTGCAGGTCGGTGGCCCGATCGACCGGCTCGTCACGGCCACGACGCAGCGCGACCTCGTCGACCTCGCGGTCGAGACCTGGGCGACGGATGCCCCGTGGCTCGCGCTCGGCGGCGGTTCGAACCTGCTCATCGGCGACGAGGGCTTCGCGGGCACGGTCATCAGGGTCGCGACGCGCGGCATCGAGGTGCTGCCCTCCACCGGCTCGGGGCTCGGGTCGGGCAGCGGCGAAGCATCCTCTCGAGACCATGAGCACTCCGCGCGACTGCGAGTGCAGGCCGGCGAGTCGTGGGACGACCTCGTCGCCTGGACCGTCGAGCACGGGTACGCGGGCATCGAGGCGCTCTCGGGGATTCCGGGCTCGGTGGGCGCGGCTCCCGTGCAGAACATCGGCGCCTACGGCCAAGAGCTCGCGTCGACGCTCGTGGCGATCGAGTTCCTCGACGAGGGTACCGATGCCCCTCGGCGCATGACGGCCGACGAGCTCGAGCTCGAATACCGCACGTCGGTGCTGAAGCAGGGCTTGCGCGGCATCGTCGTGACCGTCGAACTCGAGCTGCACGACACCACCGCCGAGCGGGCCGTGCTCGGCGAGGCCCTCGGCCGGCCGATCGCCTACGGGCAGCTCGCCGATGCGCTGCACGTGCAGCAGGGCGACCGGGTGCCGATCGCGAAGGTGCGCGAGAGCGTGCTCGCGCTGCGCGCCTCGAAGGGCATGGTGCTCGACCCTTCAGACCCCGACTCTGTGAGCGCCGGCTCGTTCTTCACGAACCCCATCGTCAGCGAGCACGTCGCGCGCCTGCTGCCGGCGTCGGCGCCGCGCTGGTACGTGGAACCCGATGAGCCCGACGAGGTCGTGCCGCTCGGGCCGCTGGCGTCGGCCACACCGCTCGACGACTTTCTCGCGCACCAGGCCGAGCTCGACGCATTCGATGCCGACGCGCTCGAAGCTCCTGAGGCCGAGACCGGGCCGCTCGTGAAGCTCTCGGCGGCATGGCTCATCGAGCAGTCGGGCGTCCGGCGCGGATTCGCACTGCCGGGCTCGCGCGCCGCGATCTCGTCGAAGCACACGCTCGCCCTGACGAATCGCGGCGGCGCGACCGCCGAAGAGGTCGCGTCGCTCGCGCGGTTCGTGCAGAGCCGGGTGCAGGCCGAGTTCGGCATCGTGCTGCGGCCCGAGCCCGTGCTCGTCGGCCTCGAGCTCTAGCTGTACGAGGCGGGCAACTGCAGGCGGTGGCGCGGTGTGAGAGCAGCGTTTGGATGTGTCATGAGTTCCCTCCAAGACGGAAAGGGGCCAGCCGAATCCGGCTGGCCCCTTCAGGTTGCGAGTGCAGTTCAGCTGGTCTGCGACGCCGCCGACCGAATGACCTTGGCGAGGTCGCGGGGCCGGCTCCACATAGGCCAGTGCCCCGTGGGGAGGTCGACGATGTCGACGTGTTCGAGATTCGCGACCTCGGCAAACATAGGGTGACCTGCCTGGACCAGCTCCATCACCTGCTCGCCCGACATTGAGCAGCACACCAAGGTCGTCGGGACGCCGTGGCGGGCCTCGTTCGCGAGCTCGACGGGCTGACGAAGCACTGAGGCAGGCTCCGGGACAGCCCTCACCCGGAATCGCTCAAGGGCCTCGGCGCTCAGGCCTTCGAGGCTCGCCTGCTGCCCGAGGGCATCGAACGACGGCAGAGGCAGTTCTTCGAGCTCATCCGGAAAGTCAGGGGCGAACACGCTACCGTCCGCCACCGGGCCGGAATCGACCCATACCACCCGGGAGACAAGCTCGGGGTGCCGGTCGAGGATGAGGCTGACGGGGGCGTTAGCCCCGCTGTGCGCGACGAGAATGGCAGGCTGATCGCCGTGCTGAGCGATGACGTCTCGGATCGCTGCTGCCTGGTCGTCGAGAGTCTTCGCCGCGCGGTTGGTGTCGTCTCCGTCGAGACCAGGCAGAGTCATCGCGACTGCGCGAGTGTGGTTGGTTTCGAGGTGTTCAAGGACTTCGTCCCATGCCCATGCCCCCAGCCAATGGCCGGCGATGAGAACGGTGATCGGACTGCTCGTGGGAGTTGTCATGTGACAACCCTCCCAGCCGGGATCGACAAGAGCGTGTCACTATTTATGTCATGAATTTGCCAAGGCCTGAACAGTGAGGCGAGCCGAACGTCTTCATGCCCTGTCCGAGATGTTGCGTCGCAGCGGCGTGCGGGGAGTCTCCGCTGAACGGTTGGCGCGAGAGTTCGAGGTGTCGGTGCGCACTGTCAAGCGAGACCTCGATGCGCTGGAGAACAGCGGCGCGCCGATCTGGTCTCGCCCGGGTCCGGGTGGTGGATACGGGCTGGCCAAAGGCGCATCGCTGCCTCCTGTCACCCTGTCCCCGGCGCAGGCCGTGGCGCTCATGACAGCTGTGTCCGCCGCACCCGATGCTCCTTACGCGGATCTGGCTGCAGCTGGCATCCGGAAGATCATGGACGTCCTCGATCCCAGGACCCGAGCGCAAGCCGACGAGCTGGCCCACCGAGTCTGGGTCAATGTGCTTCCTTCCTCCTCGCGCGCCATCAGGTCAGCACTCGAGGAGGCCATGGCCGAGCAGCGGGTGATTCGCATCCGCTACACATCACGAGACGGCACCACGACCACCCGTGACGTCGAGCCCGTGCTGTTCGCTTCCACGAGCGGCCGGTGGTACCTGGTTGGGTGGTGCCGTCTGCGCGACGCGATGCGATGGTTCGCCGCGTCACGCATCGAGTGGGCCAGCGTCACCAAGATGGCCTGTAGCGGCCACACCATCCACGAGGTCGGAGAGCCCCCGGAGAACGCCAGACCGGTGCACGGCTGGGGCGAGTGACTGCCTCGATCAACCTCTCCTGTCAGTACATCAGCGGCGGGCGCGCTCGCCTCGGCGAATGAGGCCGACGATGCCGAACAGGGCCACGATCACCCCCAGGGCGACGACAGCGTAGAGCGTGGCGGTGAGCGGACTGAGTGTCGTGAGCCAGCCGCCGACCGAGTCGCGGCGGGATGGGTCGATGAGGATCCAGAGCGTCGTGGCGGCGGCGGATCCGTAGAGCAGCGCCCAGACGATGGCTCCCCATCGCACGGTCGGTCGTGCAGCGGCCGACGCGACCGACGTGTCGACGCTCGCCGGTGATGCCGGCGGAGCCGGTGGCGCCGGCGCGACCGGCGGGGTGCCACTGGCGGGGCTGCTCCAGTCGGCGAGGATCGCCGTGACGGCGGTCTCGGCCGAGCCGGCCGGCTTCTCGGAGTCGGGCGTGTTCGTGGTCATGTCAGTTTCCTTCCCGGATCTCGATGTGCACCATGCCGGAGTTCTGTTCGAGCACGATCCGCGCGTCGACGGGGTCGCCGCCTGCGGTGTATTCGCCGATGCCGCCCTCCCCGCCGAGCAGCAGTGCCTCACGATCGAGGCCGCCGAGCTGCGGGGTCGAGCTCGATGAGAAATCGGGTGACCACACGACGACGTCGACGTGACCGGCTTCGCTCGCGTCGAGCACCACCCGGGCGTTCGGCTCGACCGTGATCCAGGAATCACCAGTGCCCTGCCGCAGTTCGATGACGGGGGTGGTGTCGTCGACGCGTCTCGGGCCGACATGCATGTACGCATCACCGAACGGCTGCACGAGCCGTTGCGACTGGGACAGCGGAATCCCGTACCCCGGCGGAACGAGCACCCCCTGCGGCAGGATCGACGCCACGAGCACGCCGATCGCCATCGCAATCGCCGTCAGTGTCGTCATGAAGGCGAGCCCTCCGCTGCGCCGCCGCCGAAGTCCGGCGATGAGCATGCCCACGGCGAGCGTGAGCGTCGCGACCCCGAGCGCGATCGGGATCGCGAACTCCGCGACATCCGAGCTGCCGAGCGACCAGATGGCCCCGACCGAGCCGGCGACGATGGCCAGCCCGAGGAAGGTGAAGACGAAGGCGGCGCTCGCTCGCGGGCGGCTGGTGCGCCGCGCTGCCCGTGCCTCGTCGGCCTGGGCCGTGAGCAGGCGCGCCTTCTCCTTGTTCTCGGCGGCGGCCAGTGCTCGCGCCGCGCGTTCGGCGTCGTCCTGGCCCGTCTTCCATTCGGCGTGCGACACGCGCCAGGCCTCGTGCTGTGCGCGCCAGTCGGCGATCGCGGCGGCGTCTGCGCCCTCGGCCGGCACCGCGGGTTCGACGTTCGAGACCGGTGCGGCGATGCCCACCGCGGCCGGGGGAGCGCCTGCGTCGCTGCCGAACTGGGCTGCGCCCGTGGCGGAAGCGGACGCGGGCGTCGACGTCCCGGTCGCCCACGCGGCATCCGGCGTGTACGCCGTGGCCGACGAGTGGTACCCCGGAGCGGCGGCGGTCGCCGCGGAAGCCATTCGCGGCCCGCCACCGCCCGGGGGGTTCTGGGCGGCCCGCCGCGCGAGCCACACGACGAGCGCGACGACCGCACCGACGACGATGAGCACCCACAGCACTCGCAGCGGCCAGAGCAGGTTGAAGCCGAAGAGTTGGTTGTCGAGGGTCGGCCAGTCGGGCCACCAGCGCCAGCCGAGCCACCCGCCCTGCACGAGCGGAACGAGGCCGATGACGCCCATGACCGCGATGCCGACCATCGCCGGGTCGACGATGCCCCGCGTCAGCCGTTCGAAGTGGATCTCGCCCTCGGTGTCGGGCAGCAGCAGCCAGGCGATCGCGTAGAGCAGCACGAACGGGGCACCGAGCACCGCGATGACCACGACGATGCCGCGCACGATGATCGGGTCGATGCCGAGGCGCGCGGCGACACCGGCGCAGACGCCGCCGAGCCACCCGGCACGCCGGGGCAGGCCGAGTCGGTGCAGCCAGGCGTAGAAGCCGTTGCCGGTGCCCGGCGCAGCCGCGGCGTCAGCTCGCTGATCGGTACCGGCCGCGCCGGGAGCACCGGAGGATGGAGTCGACCCGGTCGCCCCTTCGGCGGACGCGCCGGGCGCCGCGGAGTCCCCCTTCGCGTCGTCGTGCACGTTGTCCGCCTCTGGGGCAGTCGGGTTCGTCTCCATGCTTCGATGCTGGCAGCGATGACGGATGCCCCGCCATGGGGTGAATCCCTGATTCGACCCTGAGCGTGGCGCACCGACCGCGGCGGCCGCGTCAGGGTCTGCTTGGATGGCTGCATGGATAGCGGGGCGGTGAGGGCCACGGATGCCGCGGCATCCGTCGACGCCGAAGCCGCCGACGCCGCCGAGAACGTGTCGACGACGGCGCGATCGTCGACCGCCGCGACCATTCCGCGAATGACCCGGCCCCGCGACTGCATGGCCACCGGCGTCGCCGCCGGTCTCGCCGACCATCTCGGCTGGTCGGTCTGGTTGGTTCGCGCGGCGTTCGTGCTCGCGACGATCGCGGCCGGTGCCGGCGTGCTGCTCTACCTGTGGCTGTGGGTGTTCACGCCGTGGCGCGAGGGTGACCAACGCCCGACCCGAAGTGCTCCGGTCGCGTGGCTGCTGGTCGGGGCATCCACCGTGTGCCTGCTCGGTGTCTGGATCGCCAGCGGCGTCTGGACGCTGGCCGCTGCGGAGATCGAGGGATCGCGAAGCCTCGTCACGCTCGCAGGCATCGCGTTCGCCGTCGCGGCTGCGGCGTGGGCGACCCTGATCGACCGACCCGACCCGGCTCGAGGGCCTCGCCACGAACTCGCGGTGCGCGCGTTCGCCACGGTGCTGTTGGCGATCACCGCGCTCGTGCAGATCTTCATCGTGAGTCGCCAGTCCGACACCGTCGTGAGCTTCGCCGTGGCGCTCGCCGCGGTCTTCGGCATCGCGCTCGTCTACGTGCCGACCCTCATCGCCGCGTGGCGCGACCTCACGGTCGAGCGAACCAAGCGCATCCGTGAGGAGCAGCGCAGCGAGATCGCCGCGCACCTGCACGACTCGGTGCTGCAGACGCTCGCACTCATCCAGAACCGAGCGGGCGCGACGAGCGAGGTGGCTCGCATCGCGCGGGCGCAGGAGCGTGAGCTGCGCGACTGGCTCTTCGCCGGTGACGCACCCGCCGACAGCGACCTCGGCACCGACCTGCGCAACTTCGGCGCCGCGCTCGAGATCGACTACGCGGTGACGGTCGACGTGGTCGTCGTGGGGGAGTCGCGCGAGAGCGCGAGCGGCGAGGTGGCGGCGGCGGCTCGTGAAGCGATGCTCAACGCGGCCCGACACGCGGGCGGCGAGGTGTCGGTCTACGTGGAGTCGTCGCCCGACGCCGTGGAGGTCTTCGTGCGCGACCGCGGGCCGGGCTTCGCGCTCGCCGAGGTGCCGGGCGACCGGCTCGGCGTGCGCGAGTCGATCATCGGCCGCATGCGGCGCTCGGGCGGATCGGGCGAGGTGCGGCCGGGCGCGGGTGGCATCGGCACCGAGGTGCGGCTGCGGTTCCCCTCCGAGCGGGTGGAGGCGAGTCGTGGCTGAGCGCGTGCGCGTGGTGATCGTCGACGATCACTCGATCTTCCGCTCCGGCCTGAAGGCCGACCTCGACGACTCGATCGAGGTCGTCGGCGAGGCGTATGACGTGGAGTCGGCGGTCGCGGCGGTGACGGATGCCGCGCCCGACGTCGTGCTGCTCGACGTGCACCTGCCCGGTGTGGCGGTACCGGCGGGCACGAGCGGCGGCGCCGAGGTGATCCGTCGCGCCGCGGCATCCGTGCCGTCGACTCGCTTTCTGGCACTCTCGGTCTCGGACAAGGCCGAAGACGTCGTGGGCGTCATTCGCGCCGGCGCCCGTGGCTACATCACGAAGGGCTCATCAGGAGCCGATGTCAGCCGAGCGGTGCAGGCCGTCGCAGGCGGCGACGCCGTGTTCTCGCCGAAGCTCGCGGGCTTCGTGCTCGACGCCTTCGGGGCGGCGGTCGGCGAGACCGCGGCAGCGAGCGACGAACTCGACCGGCTCTCAGCTCGCGAGCAGGAGGTCATGCGGCTGATCGCCCGCGGCTACGCCTACAAGGAGGTCGCGGCCGAGCTCTTCATCTCGACGAAGACGGTCGAGACGCACGTCTCGGCCGTGCTGCGCAAGCTGCAGCTCTCGAGCCGGCACGAGCTCACGGCCTGGGCGAACGCGCGGCGGCTGCTGTAGGCCGCTGCTTGTCGAGGTTCGTGCTCGCCGGCCGGTAGACGTCGAGCGCCGCGGGCACGATTCGCACGGTCGTGCGGTAGCCGGGTGCTGCGGTACGAGCGGATGCCTCGACCGGCTCTTCGATCGACACCTCGCCGTCGTGCGCGAACCCGGGCGGCTGACCATGTCTCGGCCGCACGAGCACCTCGATCGACTCGCTCGTGAACGACTCGAACCGCTTCGGCAGCAGGCGGATGCGCCGCAGCAACGTGCTCGTGCGCCGGCCGAAGGCGAGCGCTCCGGCCGCCCGCACCCGCGAGCCGGCGTGCAGCATGCGCACGTCGAGCACGCCGCCATCGAGGCGCCGGCGCTGCATCGGGGCGGGGATGCCGGGGTCGTTCAGCCCGACGCCGACGTAGAGGGTCCAGACCAGGGCACGCCGGCCCTCGACGATCACGGTGACCGGGGCCGAGCGCCGCAGCACTCGCACCGCGGCGATGAGCGCCGCGGGCCACTTGCCCCATCGAGGTTCGCGTCGCTCCCGCTCGGCCACGAAGTCGGGGTAGAGACCGACCGAGGCGGTGTTCAGCACGGTGATCGGCGGCCCGCCGGCGAAACGCAGCTCGGCGACGTCCACCCGCACCCCCTCGCCGCGCTGCAGGGCATCGACGGCGAGATCGACGGATGCCGCGCCCGCCGCGCGCGCGAAGTGGTTGAACGTGCCGCCGGGCACGACCAGCAGCGGCACACCCGCCGCGCGGGCCTCGTGTGCCACCGCGGCCACGGAGCCGTCGCCCCCGCAGATGCCGACGATGCGCGGCGGATGCTCGCGGGCGAGTGCGGCGCGAACCGCGGCGGCCGGGTCGCCGTCGTCGCCTGCATCGTCACCGTCGACCAGGTGCAGCTCGGCAAGTGGCAGCCTTCGCTCGAGCACCCGCACCGGGTCGCCGCGCAGCACGCTCGTGCCCGAGGCGCGGTTGACCGCGATGAACACGCCGCTGCCGTCGGGAGAGGCTGGCAGCGGTCGGTCGTCCCCGCTCGCCGCCCACGCGTCGAGCGGCGTCGGCCCTGGTCGCGCGACGAGCGCGCTCAGCCCCGCGACCCCGGCGCCCAGGGCGAGCCCGCCGACGACGTCGGAGAGCCAGTGCGCACCGGTGTGCAGCCGCGAATAGGCGACGCCGAGCGCGGCCGGCGCGAGAGCTGCGCCGAGCCGCGGCGACTCGATGGCGATTCCCGTGGCGAAGGCCGCGGCGCTCGCCGAGTGCCCTGATGGGAACGAGGGCGTGATGGGCGGCTTCGGCAGGTGCCGGCCGATCGGCACATCCGCCAGCAACGGCCGGTCGCCGCCGAAGACGCGCTTGGCGATGACGTTGGTGAGCGCGCTCGCCATGAGCAGCGAGCCGAGCCCGCGTGCCGCCACGCGGCGACGGCCGATCACGGCGAGCACGCCCGCGATGGTCCACCACAGCACGCCGCGGTCGGCGAAGCCCGAGACGCGCGACCAGAACCGGTCGGCCAGCGGATGGGTGCGGCGGGCGTTCACGGCTCGTGCGGCCGCGGCATCCGCTCGCCGAACCCAGGCGGGCAGAATTTTCGTACGTTGTACGGCGACGCGAACGTTCCGGAACACCACGCCGTCATCGTAGGCGCGTGTGATCGCCCCGTCGACGGGTTGTCAAATGGTTCGGCGATGGGGTCGGCCCGGCCGGCCGACCCCGGGCTGCGCGCCTCGGCACGCTGTTAGCCCTGGCCCCAGAACGCGTCTTCGCCATGACCGTCTTCGGAGAACAAGTGCACCTCGACGATCCTGCCGTCGCGAACGGTGAGCAGGTCGACGCCCGACATGTCCATCGAGGCTCCCGCACGACTGCCGGTGAACCGCACCGGCACGGCGACGAGCTCGCCGTTGACCATCGAGGGCCCGGTGACCGCGAGCTGGAAGCTGCCCTCGCTCGCCTCCATCATGCCGCCGAGCAGGGCGCCGACGCCGGCGACGCCGTGGTGGTCGCCCGAGAACCGGTTGGCGCCGGGCTGGTGCCAGGTGACGGTGTCGCTGAACTGCGCCATCACCGTGGGGATGTCGCCGCGCCCGAGGGCGTCGAAGTAGGTTGCCGCGACTGCCGCGGGGGTCTGTTCGGTCATGTTGTCTCCTTCGTGAGCTGGTAGGAGCCATAGTTTCAGATGGTAACTTGTTACCTCAACGTAACTGGAGGCGAACCATGACAGCACCGGCGACCGAGCCATCGACGGCGCAAGCACCGGTGTGGAACGTCATGCTCGCCACGTGCCCGTCGCGCACCTCGCTGGCGAAGATCGCCAACAAATGGACGGCGATGATCGTGATCGCGCTGAGCGACGGCCCCGCCCGGTTCGGCACGATCCGCCAGACCGTCGGCGGCATCAGCGGCAAGGTGCTCGCAGAGACGCTGCGCGACCTCGAACGCGACGGCGTGCTCACGAGAACCGCCTACGACGAGATGCCCCCTCGCGTGGAGTACGAGCTCACGCCGTTGGGGCTCACGCTCCGCGAGCCGCTGACCGCACTGGGCCTCTGGGCCGAGCAGCACATCGAAGAGGTGCTCGACGCTCGCGACGTCTACGACCGGCGAACCGACGGCGACGGCGCCGGCGCCTGACGAGGCGCGCGTGCGCTCAGTCGCGCTCGAGCAGCGACTCGCGCACCTCGCGCCGCAGCACCTTGCCGATGAGTGAGCGGGGCAGCTCGTCGAACGGCTCGATGCGGCGCGGCACCTTGTAGGCCGTGAGGCTCGCCCGGCAGAAGTCTCGCAAGGCCGACTCATCGAAGACCGCGCCCTCGCGCAGCTCGACCGCAGCGGCGACCGCTTCGCCGCCCGAGGCGCGTGGCAGCCCGACGACGGCGGCCGCGCGCACGTCGGGGTGCGCGAGCAGCGCCGCCTCGACCTCCGACGGCGAGACGTTGAAGCCGCCCGTGATGATCAGCTCCTTCACCCGGTCGACGATCGTGACGAAGCCGTCTGCCGAGACGCGCACGATGTCGCCGGTACGCAGCCAGCCGCCGGGCAGCAGCGTCTCGGCCGTCTCGGTCGGGCGACGCCAGTAGCCCTGGAACACCTGCGGGCCGCGCACGAGCAGCTCGCCGGCCTCGCCAGCGGGCCGGTCGGCGTCGGGTTGCGCGGGGTCGACGACGCGGATCTCGGTGCTCGGGAACGGCACGCCGACGGTGCCCGGGCGGCGGGTCGGTCCCATCGGGTTGCCGAGGGCGACGGGCGAGGACTCGGTCATGCCGTAGCCCTCGACGAGGAGGCCGCCGGTCGCCGTCTCCCAACGGTCGACCGTGGCGATCGGCAGACTCATCGCGCCCGAGATCGCGAAGCGGATGCTCTCGAGCGCGCGCGGGCGGCCCGCCGAGGCATGCACGAGCTGGTCGTAGATCGGGGGCACGGCCGGCAGGAACGTCGGCGGCGAGTGGCGCGCCGCGGCGAGCACGAGCGTGCTGTCGAACTTCGGGAACAGCACGAGTCGCGCGCCGATGCTCATCGCGAACGTCAGGCACAACGTCATGCCGTAGGCGTGGAAGAGCGGCAGCACGGCGTAGAAGACCTCGTCGCCCTCGACGAGCCCCGGCACCCATGCGCGGCCCTGCATCGCGTTCGCGCGCAAGTTGCGGTGGCTCAATACGGCGCCCTTCGGCGTGCCGGTGGTGCCGCTCGTGTACTGCAGCACGGCGGTGTCGTCGAGCGATGGCCGCGGATGCCGCTTGGCGATCGCCCGGCGCGAGGTGAGACGTTCCCACGGCACGAGCCCGCGGGCGCGCGGGGTCGTGGTGAGCGCGGCACGCGAGCGTCGCGCCCGGGGGAGCGGCAAGCGCAGCGCCATCCGCTTGCCGAACGGCAGCGCACGAGCGAGATCGACCGCGACGATGTGCTCGGGCCGGATATCGCGGGGAAACTCGGCGACCGTGTCGGCCACGTTGTTCCACACGATCGCGACGCGGGCGCCGTGGTCTTCGAACTGATGCCGCAACTCGGGCGGCGTGTAGAGCGGGTTGTGCTCGACGACGATGGCGCCGAGGCGCAGCACCGCGTAGAACGCGACGACGTGCTGCGGGCAGTTCGGCAGCACGAGGGCGACCCGGTCGCCGGGCCCGATGCCGAGCCGGCGAAGCCCCTCGGCGGCCGAGGCGATCTGCGCGCCGAGCTCGCGGTAGCTCGTCTCGGCGCCGAAGAACTCGAGCGCCGTCTGCCGCCGGAATCGATGCACGGCGTCGTCGATCATGTCGACGAGCGTCTGCGTCGGTTCGTCGATCGTGGGCGGCACGCCCTCGGCGTAGTGGTCGAGCCACGGTCGGTCGTCGTACGGGTTCATGCGTCGCGTTCCCCTCGAATCTCGCCGTTCCAGCGTAGGCCGCTCGCGCTGAGCCTGTGCTGTGTCGGCTGAGTGATCGGTCAGATGAGGCCGAGTTCCATCGCTCGGGTGACGGCGCGCGTGCGGTCGTTCACCTCGAGCTTCTCGAACACGTGCAGCAGGTGCGTCTTCACGGTCGCCTCGCCGATGAAGAGCGCGCGGGCGATCTCGGGGTTCGAGCGGCCCTCGGCCACGAGTCGCAGCACCTCGAGCTCGCGCGGCGAGAGCGACGGCGGAGCGACGGATGCCGCCTCGGCACGCACCCTCGAGACGAGCTTCGCCGCGATCGACGGCGCGAGCACGGTCTCACCGGCAGCGACCGCACGGATGCCCGCCACGATCTCGGCCTGCGGCGCCGCCTTCAGCAGGTAGCCGCTCGCCCCCGCCTCGATCGCGGCGAGGATGTGATCGTCGGTCTCGTACGTCGTGAGCACGAGTACCCGGGTGCCCGGTGTCTCGGCGACGATTCGGGCGGTCGCACCGGCGCCGTCGAGCCGCGGCATCCGCAGGTCCATCAGCACGAGGTCGGGGCGTTCGGATGCCGCGACGGCGACGGCCTCTGCACCGTCGGCGGCCTCACCGACGACCTCGAGCCCCGGCTCCGCTTCGAGCAGGCCGACGATGCCGGCGCGCACGATGGGGTGGTCGTCGGCAACGACGATGCGGATCGTGGCGGTCACGGGGTCTCCTCGATGGTGGGGGACGATTCGCTTGCTGGGCGGGGGATGCCGACGCGCAGCACGGTGCCGCCGGTGGGTCCGGGCTCGATCGAGAACGTGCCGCCGACGAGTGCGGCGCGGTCGCGGATGCCGGCGAGGCCGAAGCCGGACTCGCCGGGTGCTGCCGTGCCCGGACCGACGCCGTCGTCGGCGACGGTCAGCACGATCTCGCCGTCGCGCGCCTCGACGGTCACACTGGCGTGCGCCGCCCGGGCGTGCTTGCGCACGTTCGCGAGCCCCTCTTGCGCCGAGCGCAGGAGCACGACCTCGTGCTCGCGGCTGAGGCCCGCGGCATCCGTCGTCGCCGTGACCACGACGCCGGTCTCGCGCTCGAAGTTCGCCGCCAGTCGGCCGAGTGCGTCGCCGAGGCCGGCGCCCGGCTCGACTGGCGCCAACGACGCCACGAGGCCGCGGGCCTCGGTCAGGGCCTCGCGCGCCATCTGCTCGATGAGCTCGACGTCGGCGCGAGCGGATGCCGCGGCCTCGCCGTCGACCGGCGCGAGCCGCGTGCCCGTGCGCTGCGCGACCATGACGAGGCCGGTGAGGCTCTGCGCGATGGTGTCGTGGATCTCACGGGCGAGCCGGGCGCGCTCGTCGACGACGCCGGCGTCGCGGTGCATCGCGGCGAGTTGCCCCTGCGCCGCCTGGAGCTCGTCGAAGAGCCGTGCCCGCTCTTCGCCGATGCCGGCGATGTGGGTGATCCACAGGCCGAGCGCGAGGCTGAAGGCGAGCGACAGGGTGCCGACGCTGATGCCGGCGACGATGCCCGTGCCCGGGTCGTCGGCGAAGTGCATCGCGTAGCCGACGGAGACGGCGAGGGCCATGCCGACGTTGACGACGATCGCCCGCTTCGTCGACGGCGCGGTGACCCAGATGTACGGGTAGGCGAACGTCTGCATCGTCGCGAAGGAGGCATCGAAGGCGGTGCCCACCCCGAGCAGCACGGCGAGCACGGCGGCACCCACGAGATGGTGGCCGGCATCCTCACTGCCGATGCGGCCGCGCAGGTAGCCGAAGTACACGGCAAGGAACGCCGTGGCCGTGGCCCACGCGCCCCAGTCGTTCGGGCCGTACGGCGGCTCGATGACGGTGAGGATCACGGTCACGGCGGTCACCGCGACCGCCGCGACATCCCACCATCGCCTGTTCACCATGCTGCGAGTGTCGCACGCCGCCTAGGCGTCGCGGCGGATCCAGCGAAAGGTGACCCGGCTCACGATGAGGCCGACGACGAGCCAGGCGAGCAGTGCGACGGCGACCCAGCCGAGCTCCCACGCGCCGTTCATCTCGCTCGCCGCGAACTCGTCGGGCAGGAACGCCGCGCGCATGCCCTGCGCCATCCACTTCAGCGGGAACAGGCTCGCGATGTTCTGCATCCATTCGGGCAGCCTGTCGAACTGCAGGTAGACACCCGAGATGAACTGCAGCACGAGCACGATGGGAATGACGACGGCGGTCGCCGACTTGCCGCTGCGCGGCAAGGCCGACAGTGCGATGCCGAGCAGTGCCGACGCCGTCAGCCCGAGCACGAAGACCCACGCGAAGGTGAGCCACGACTCGAGGTCGGTGGGCAACGCGATGCCGAACACGGTCGCCGCCGCGAGCAGCAGGAGCGCCGCCTGCAGTGCGCCCGTGACGAAGACCTGGCCGATCTTGCCGAGGAAGTACGACACTGGCGACAGCGGCGTGCCGCCGAGGCGCTTCAGTGTGCCGTCGCTCTTCTCGGTCGCGATGTCGACGGCGAGGTTCTGCACCCCCGAGAGCAGCACGCCCGCGGCGAGCATGCCGGGCAGGTAGTAGGCGCCCACGCTGATCTCAGCGCCGGGCGGGCCGATCTCGCCCGCAGAGCTGAACGCGGCGGTGAAGATGCCGAGCATGATGAGCGGAAACAGGAACGTGAAGAAGACCGCATCGAGCGAGCGGAAGTAGCCCTTGGTCTCGTAGCCGACGCGGGCGGTGCCGATGGTCATGATGCCGGTGCTCATGCGAGCGCCTCCTCGTCGTCGTGTGCGGCTGCGCCGGCGCTCGCGGCGTGCACGAGTTGCAGGTAGATGTCTTCGAGGCTCGGGCGGATGACCTCGAGCCCCACGGGCTCGCCGCCGGTGTCCACCGTTTCTGGAGCCTGCCGAAGGGATGCCACGAGCTCGGCCGGTCGCTCGGTGCGAACCTCGCGCTGGGTGCCGTCCCCGGTGCGCCAGCGCACGATCGGCACCCGTGCCTCTTCGCCGCCGAGGGTGGCGACGGGGCCGACATCGACGAGACGCCCGTCGATGATGACGCCGGCCCGATCGCCGAGCTGCGCCGCCTCGTCGAGGTAGTGCGTCGTGAGCAGGATGGTGGTGCCCTCGGCCTTGAGGCGTCGGATGAGCGCCCAGAACTCGCGCCGCGCCTCGGGGTCGAAACCCGTGGTCGGCTCGTCGAGGAAGAGCAGCTCGGGCCGGCCGACGATGCCGAGCGCGACGTCCACGCGTCGGCGCTGGCCGCCCGAGAGCTTCGCGATGCGGGTACCGGCCTGCCGTTCGAGACCGACCGCGGCGATCACCTCATCGACGTCGCGCGGCCTCGGGTAGTAGCCGGCGAACTGCCGCAGCTGCTCGCGCACCGTGAACTGCCCCGACTCGCCGCTCGACTGCAGCACGATGCCGATGCGGGCCTTCCAGTCGAGGCCGCCGCGCGCGGGGTCGACGCCGAGCACGCTCACCTCGCCGGCGGTGCGCAGACGGTAGCCCTCGAGGATCTCGACCGTCGTCGACTTGCCCGCCCCGTTCGGGCCGAGCAGGGCGAAGGTCTCGCCGTGCGCGATGTCGAGATCGATGCCGTCGACGGCGGCGACCCCGGCGTAGTCCTTGCGGAGGCCGCGGATCCGCACCGCGGCATCCATGCGTGTCATGTCCATACCGGAAGCCTCTCGCGGCGGGCCGGCGACCGACAGCCCCCGACGGTTCGATTCGCCCATCCACCGATCGGTGGATGTGTGCGGACCGCCCGGGGCGGGCCCGCTCGTGGCTAGCCGGGTGTACCGGGATCGGGCCGAGGCGCGGCCGAACGCTCGACCTCGGCGAGGCGCCGCTCGAGGAAGCGTCGTTCAGGTGCCGTCGGCGCGAGGGCGATCGCCTCGCGGTACCGGGCGGCGGCCGGCTCCGCTCTGCCGGACCGGCGCAGGAAGTCGGCCTGCGACGCCGGCAGCAGGTGGTATCCGGACAAGCGAGCGGATGACTCGAGCGCCGCGAGTGCCGCAAGGCCGGCGTCGGCGTCGGTCGCCATGCCGATCGCGATCGCGCGGGCGAGTTCGACGAACGGAGATGCGCCCTCGGTGATCGCCATCAGTTCGTCGTAGCGGTGCACGATCGCCGCCCAGTCGGTCGCCTCTGCCGCCTCCGCGCGAACGTGCACGGCCTGGATCTCGGCCTGTACCCGATAGGGGCCGCGATCCACCGCAGGAATCGGGTCGAGCAGCGCGAGCCCTTCGGTGATGAGTGCTCGATCCCAGCGGTCGCGGTCCTGCTCTTCGAGGGGCACGAGCTCGCCGTCGGCATCCACGCGCGACCCCGCCCGTGCGTGCTGCATGAGCATGAGCGCGAGCAGGGACCGGGGTTCGGCGGTGTCGGGAAGCAGGTCGACGACGAGTCGCACCAAGCTGATCGCTTCGAGGGCGAGATCGACTCGCTGCAGGCGATCGCCCGAAGAGGCGACGTAGCCCTCATTGGCGATCAGGTAGAGCACCGCGAGCACTCCGTCGATCCGGGCGGGGAGCGCCTCGGGCAGCGGCACGCGGTACGGAATGCCCGCGTGCTGGATCTTGCGCTTCGCGCGCACGATGCGCTGCGCCATCGTCGACTCGGCCACGAAGAACGCGCGTGCGATCTCGCTCGTCTCGAGCCCGCCCACCGTGCGAAGGGTGAGCGCGACTCGCGACTCGATCGTCAGGGCGGGGTGGGCGCACGTGAAGATGAGGCGAAGGCGGTCGTCCCACTCGAGCTCCTGGTGGGCGGCCGCGATCTCGGCCGGGTCCGGCGGTCCACCGATGCGGCCGGCCAGTGCTTCCTCCGACATCCACTCCCTGACCTTTCCCGACTCGACGGCGCGACGGCGCAGCCGGTCGAGCGCGAGGTTGCGTGCGGCGGTCGTCAGCCACGCGCCCGGATTCGACGGCACGCCATCGCGTGGCCACGTGGCTGCCGCGCGCTCGAACGCCCCCGAGGTCGCCTCCTCCGCGACATCCCAGTCACCGGTCGTGCGGATGAGCGTTGCCACGACCCGCGCCCACTCCGTCTCGAACGCGGAATGAAGGGCGAAGCCGACCGCCGCCCGTTCGCGATTCAGAGGGCCGCTCCGATGGCCGCGTCGAGCGCCTCGGCGGCGGGCGGCTCGAGCCGCACTCCACGCTCGTCTGCCTCCCTCCGGGCGCGGGCGGTGTGGTCGTCGTGCACGTCGAACGGCCAGAGCGGACGCAGCTCGAGGATGCCGCCGCTGGCCATCGGATGCTTCGACGCGACTTCGATCGCCTCGGCGAGGTCGCGCACCTCGAGCAGGTCGAAGCCCGCGATCCACTCCTTCGACTCGGCGAACGGGCCGTCGCTCACCAGTAACTCGCCTTGCCGCCGGCTCACGAACGTCGCGTCGTCCGGGCCGTGCAGCACCTCGCCGAAGAGACGGGTGCCGCGGGCGTCCATCTCGGTGACCCAGGCGTCCGGATCGTCGCTCGCGGCGGCTTCGGCCGGAGCCGCTGCCGCTGCCGCTGCATCTTCGGCCGTTGCCGCCTCGCTGCCGCCGTCGTCGCCGATCACGGCGCGTCGCTCACTCGACTCGGCCACGACGAGCATGAGGTAGCGGCGGCCGCTCGCCGTGCGCTCGAGGAAGTCGGCCGGGACGACGCGCGCCGCGGGGTCGGCGTCGGGCCACCGCATGAAGGGGCGCACCTCCACTCGCCCGAAGGCGGCCGCGGGATGCCGCGACGCGATCTCGATCGCCTCGTCGAGGTCGGCGACGTCGATGATGTCGAATCCGCCGATCGATTCCTTCGACTCGGTGAAGGGCCCGTCGGTGACGAGCAGTCGCCCGTCGCGCACCCGTACGGTCGTGGCGTCGTGGTCTGGCCGCAGACGCTCGCCGTACTCGGACGCGCCTCGACGCCCGAGATCGTCGACCCAGTCGCCGATGTCGTCTTGCGCGGGAACGTAGGCGATGGGCTCGTCGCCCTCGGCGTAGAACAGTGCGTATTCCATGGTGGAATCCTCTCTCTCGGTCACGCTACGCAAGTACGACGAACGGCGACAGCCGTTCTCGACACTTGTGCCGTGATCGGTGAGATCGGGTTGCGTGGGCTGCGTCAGTGCGGCAGCACGAGCAGCACGCCGAGCACGACCATCACGACCGCGATCACGCCGTCGAGCACGCGCCACGCCCGAGGGCTGGCGAGCACCCCGCCGAGCAGCCGCGCTCCGTAGGCGAGCCCGAAGAACCAGAGGAGGCTCGCGAGCCCGGCGCCGGCCGCGAACACCCAGCGCAGTTCGCCGTGCGTGTTGGCGACCGAGCCGAGCAGGAACACCGTGTCGAGGTAGACGTGCGGGTTCAGCCAGGTGAGGGCAAGGCAGGTCAGCACTGCGGTCGCCAGGGTGCCGGTGGTGCGTCGCGTGAGCGTCGCCGTCGACGAAGCGGATGCCCCGGGGCGAGGGGGCGCCGCGGGTGTCCCGACCCGGGCGTCCTCCCGCCACGGGGCATCCGTCGTCTCGGATGCGTCTCCGGCCTCCCCGTCGGCGACGAGCGCTTCACCGCTCGGCCGCAGGGCGCGCCGGGCGGCGAGCACGCCGTAGGTGACGAGGAACGCGGCGCCCGCCCAGCGGATCACCTCGACGAGCCAGGGCACCGCCGTGAGTACGGCGCCGATGCCCGAGACGCCGACCATGATCAGCGCGAGGTCGCTCAGCGCGCAGATCGCGGCCACGACGAACACGTGTTCGCGTCGGATTCCCTGACGCAGCACGAAGACGTTCTGCGCGCCGATCGCGATGATGAGCGAGAGGCCGAGGCCGAGGCCGGCGAGGGCGGTGGAGATGAGCACGGGATCGACGGTACGGGTCGCGGCATCATCAATCCAGCTCAGGTTTCTGCAGCGCCATTAGCATTGCTTCAGATGGAGATTCCGCTCGACCTCGCCCGAACCCTCGCCGCCGTCATCGACGAGGGCACCTTCGACGCGGCCGCCCGACGCCTGCGCATCACGCCGTCGGCGGTCTCGCAGCGCGTGAAGACGCTCGAGCAGCAGCTCGGCCGCGTGCTCGTCGTGCGCTCGAAGCCCACTCGCGCCACCGATGCCGGTGCACCCATCGTGCGGCTCGCCCGCCAGCTCGCCCTGCTCGAGCACGATGCGCTCGCCGAGTTCGGGCTCGACGAGGCATCCGCCCGGCCGGTCTCGATGCCGCTCGCGGTCAACGCCGATTCACTCGCGACGTGGTTCCTGCCGGCGCTCGCCCGCGTGGCGGAGCGATTCCCGGTGGTCTTCGACCTGCACCGCGACGATCAGGACTTCACCGCCGGGCTGCTCGAGTCGGGCACCGTGATGGGCGCCGTCACCTCGCAGTCGACGCCGGTGGCCGGATGCCTCGTGACCGCACTCGGCGTCATGCGCTACGAAGCCGTGGCGACGCCCGCGTTCGCGGCGCGGTGGTCGCTCGATCGGCGTCGCGCTGGGTCCGACGAGATGGCTGCCGCGCTCGCCGCCGCGCCGCTCGTCGACTTCGATCGCCGCGACGATCTGCAGCGCGAATACCTCGCGGCCGCGGAGGTCGACCCCGATGCGCCGCCCCGGCACTACGTTCCCGCGTCGAGCGATTTCGCGAACGCGGTCAAGCTCGGCCTGGGCTGGGGCATGCTGCCGGCGTTCCAGTCGGTCGACGAGCTCGCCGCGGGTTCGCTCGTGCGGCTCGGCGGCGCACCGATCGACGTGCCGCTCTACTGGCAGCAGTGGAACCTGCGATCGACCCTCCTCACGGCCGTCGCCGACGAACTCGCCGCCGAGGCGCGCATCGCCCTCGCGCGGCCCTGAGGCCCGCGCATGCTGCGAGTCGGCGGAAATATGAGACGACGCGCCGCAGGCCGGCGGCGCGTCGTGCGGATCATCCGCCGACTCGCAGACCGGATGCAGCGGCGTCAGGTCACGCGAAGAGGCGCTGCAGGCGCTGCACGCCCTCGAGCAGGGGGGCGTCGCCGAGCGCGTAGCTCAGGCGCAGGTAGCCCGAGGGGCCGAAGGCCTCACCGGGCACGGCCGCGACCTCGGCCTGATCGAGGATCAGGTCGGCGAGCTCGAGCGAGGTTGTCGGCGTGACACCGCCCCATTCGCGGCCGAGCAGTCCCGAGACATCCGGGTACACGTAGAACGCGCCCTGCGGCACCGGCACGGTCATGCCGTCGATCTTCGAGAGCTCGGCGACGATCGTGCGGCGTCGGCGATCGAAGGCCCGGCGCATCTCTTCGACGGCGTCTTGCGGGCCGTTGAGTGCGGCGATGGCGGCGCGCTGCGAGATGTTCGAGACGTTCGACGACAGGTGCGACTGCAGGTTCGCGGCGCCCTTGATGACGTCGGCGGGACCGACCATCCAGCCGAGGCGCCAGCCGGTCATCGCATAGGTCTTCGCGACGCCGTTGACGAGGATCGTCTGGTTCGCGAGCCCCGGCACCGCCTCGACGATGGAGACCGAGCGCGGCGGCACCCCGTCGGCCTCGTCGGCGTAGGTGAGGTTCTGGTAGATCTCGTCGGCCACGACCCAGATGTCGTGCTCGAGCGCCCACTCGCCGATGGCCTGCACCTGCTCGGCCGAGTAGAGCGCGCCTGTGGGGTTCGACGGCGAGACGAAGAGCAGCACCTTCGTGCGGTCGGTGCGGGCGGCCTCGAGCTGCTCGACGGTGACGAGGTAGCCCTGCTCGGCGCCGGCGAAGACGTCGACCTGGCGCCCACCGGCGAGCTTGATCGCCTCGGGATACGTGGTCCAGTACGGCGCGGGCACGAGCACCTCGTCGCCCGGGTCGAGCAGCGTCTGGAACGCCTGGTAGACGGCCTGCTTGCCGCCGTTGGTGACGACGACATGGCCGGGCGAGACCTCGAGCCCCGAGTCGCGCAACGTCTTCGCCGCCACGGCCTCGCGCAGCTCGGGCAAGCCGGCAGCGGGCGTGTAGCGGTAGTTCTTCGGGTCGTGCGTGGCCGCGAGCGCCGCCTCGACGATGTAGTCGGGCGTCGCGAAATCGGGCTCGCCCGCCGCGTACGAGATGACCGGGCGACCCTCGGCCTGCAGGGCCTTCGCCTTGGCATCGACCTTCAGGGTCGCGGACTCGGCGATGGCGGCGATTCGGGCGGAAAGGCGGGGCTTCTCGGTCACGCGACCAGCCTACGGCGTGTGCCATGCCGTGTGACAGGGGGCGGATGACCCGAATCGACACGAACCACGGGCGATCCGTCCGGCTCGAGATTTCTCTGGGACGCGCGTCCCACTCTTGCTACGCTGCCCACGTGATGGCGCGAACCCGACGGGGTCTCCTCGCCGGTGTCGCGCTCACGGTGCTCGTGGCGCTCGGCGCCGGCGTCGCGGTGGTGCTCGCCGACGAGCTCGGCATCCGCAGCGAACCGTCGGACATCCCGGCCGAGGTGCTCGCGGCCTCGCCCGAGACGGCGCCGATCCTCCCGCCCGACTTCACGGCGATCACCGCACCGGCCTCGTTCCGCATGGAGCTCGCGGTCGACGAGCTGCGCGACGCTGTCGTCGATGCCGAGGCGACCGTGGGCTCGGCGACACTCGACGTCGTCATCGTCGAGGGCGCGAACGCAGGCGAGGGCGACATCGACGAGTCCTACCGCATCGAGGGCACTCCCGACGCCCTGCGCGTGGTCGCGGCATCCGAAGCCGGCGCCGTGCTCGGCGTCTACGATCTCGCCGCAGCCGTGCGCGACCGCCGCTCGGTGAACGAACGCCTCGGCGATACCGTCGACTCGCGGCTCGGGTTCCGAATGGTCGACCTCGGCGCCGTCGGCGTCACGGTCGACGAATCGGAGTGGATCGCCGGCGACGACTATTCGCACAACTCGAAGGCCTTCGCCGACGTCATCCTCGCCGACGCCCCGTACATCGATGAGACGGCCCTCGCGGCCGCCCGCACCGACTTCGAGACGTACGTGCGCCACGCGCTCGCCGAGGGCTACAACGCCATCGCCATTGCCGGCTTCGTCGAGTACCTCACGTTCTCGGGCGTCGGCGACGGCACCGAGGTCTACGACGCCGACGACTCGCACATCGCCCGCGCGCAGGCGATGCGCGATGCCTTCGGCCCGATGTGGGAGTACGCGCACGACGCCGGCCTCGACGTCTACTTCCGCACCGACATGCTCACCCTCACGACGCCGCTCGAGGAGTACCTCGTCGACCGCTTCGGCGGCCTCGCGACCGAGGACCCGGCGTTCTGGGACGTGTACGCCGCCGGTCTCGACGAGCTGTACGCCGAGATGCCGTATCTCGACGGCGTGCTCATCCGCATCGGCGAGGCGGGTCGCGTCTACGACCTGCCCGGCTGGGACTACTACTCGAAGCTCGCCGTCACGACGGTCGGTTCCGTGCGAGCCATGCTCGAGGCGTTCACCGCGCAGGCCGAGCGCACCGACCGCGAGGTGATCTTCCGCTCGTGGAGCGTCGGCGTCGGCGCCGTCGGCGACATGCACACGAACGACCACTCGTACGAGGCGGTGCTCGGCGGCATCGACTCCGACGCGCTCATCGTCTCGACGAAGTACACGCTCGGCGACTTCTACAGCCACCTGCCGCTGAACCACACCCTCGAGATCGGCGAGCAGCGGCGCATCGTCGAGTTCCAGAGCCGGCGCGAGTTCGAGAACTTCGGCGCCTTCCCGAACGACCTCGGCATGCTCTACCAGGAAGCCCTGCAGCGCTTCATCGAGGTGAACCCGCACGTCGAGGGCATCTGGACCTGGACACAGGACGGCGGCCCGTGGCGCGCGGGCCCGCTCTCGCTCGAGCTGAAGGCCGGCTTCTGGCAGCTCTACGAACTCAACACCGAGCTCGCCGTGCGGCTCGCGCGCGATCCCGGGGCCGATCCCGCCGCGATCACCGCCGACTGGGCGCGGCGCTGGTTCTCCGGCGACCCGGCCACCGTGCAGGCGATCGGCGAGGCGATGGCGCAGTCGCGCGAGGCCATCACCGACGGGCTCTACATCGGCCCGTTCGCCGACCGCCGGGTCTTCGCGATCGGCCTCGAGCCGCCGCCCATGATGTGGATCTTCGAGTGGGACATCCTCACCGGCGACAGCGCCGTACTGAACGTGATCTACGAGATCAGCCGCGACGAGCTCGACGAGGCGATCGCGGGCGGCGACCGCGCGATCGCCGCGGTCGAGCGCATGCAGTCGGCGATCGAGGCGACGGATGCCGCGAGCTGGCGCGATCCCGCACTGCGCACGGCGTTCCTCGACACCCTCGACTACCAGGCCAACACCTACGCGATGCTCGGTGACTACCGCGAGATGTTCCTCCGGCAGGCTGAATGGCACGACACCGGCGACCCGGCGGCCCATGAACAGTGGGATGCCGCGCGGCGGGCGTTCGAGGCATCCGCTGCCGCTCACGAGGCCGCCTACGAGGGCGACCCGTACCTGCCCGCGTACAACCTCACGGCGGCGGAGCTCGGCGTCGAGCGAGCCGTGCGCGACCTGCCCATGGCGTGGGCGGCCAGGATCGCGCTCGTGCTGCTCGCCGCGTGGATGGGCTACGGCATCGCCGCCGGCTACGCCAGGGAGCGATGGCCCGGCGCCCGCGCCGCACGTGCCCTCTGGGTGGCAGGCACCAGGCCGTGGCGCGCCCGCGAGGTCGTCGACGGTCTCGGTGGCCTCGACCGTGTGTTGCTCGTGGCCGTGCCCGCGGCGTTCCTCGTGGCGAGCCGAGGCATCCAGACCTGGTTCCTGGCACCGTCGCACCTGCTTGTGACCCTCGGCGGTTGGGCGGTGTTCGTCGGCGTGCTCTGGCTCGCCCTCGGCCGACGTTCGGCGTGGCCGGTGATCGCGGCGATCGGGGGAGCCGCGGTGCTCCGCGTGGCGCTGTTGCTCGTCGTGCTCGCGCCGACCGGCCCGGGCGGCTACTGGTTCGGGTTCTGGACGAATCCGCTCGGCCGTTCGGTGTACATCGCCCTCGCGTTCGCCGCATTCGGGTGGGTCGTGGTCGCCGCCGCGTGGGCGATCGCCGTCGAGCGAGGAAAGCTCTGGGCGACCGGTGCGGTCGTCGCCGGCGTCGGCGCCGTGCTCGCGGTGTTCGGCTCGCTGATCGGCCTGATCGGTCTCGAGGCGGCGCTCACCCGGTGGAACGACGAGATGGCGCTCTTGCCCTGGGGTCTCTCGCGCATCCTCGGCATCAGCGTCTACCTCGACATCCCGACCGACACGGCATGGTGGGTCGCGATCGCAGGTGGCGTGATCGTCGCGGTGGGTGCGATCTGCATCGCGCTGGCTCAGAGGTTCTGGCCGATGTCCCACAGCTTGTCGGGGCGGCCGTCGAGCGCCTCGGACACCGCGAGCGCCTGATCGTCGGAGAGCGAGGCGACGTAGTCGATCACGCCGCGACCGACCCCGAGCCGGCGTACGTCGCCCGGGTCGGGCAGCAGGACGCCGTCGGGGCGCGCCTCGCGAAGCCGGAGGTAACCGTCGGTCGCGATCTCGACGAGCTCCTTGAGGCGCTGCGGCACTCGCTCGCGATCGTGGTCGTCGGTCGCCCAGGCGCTGAGGCCCTTGACGGCTCGCGCCAGCACCCGGCTGAGGCCGCGCTGGTACATCACGATGTCGGCCCGGTCGAGGATGAAATGCCGGTGCACGAACTTCAGGATCTCGACCTCGTGCCAGGCGCGGCGATCGAGTGTCACGAGGCCCGAGCGCACGACATCGGCGGGCGCGGGCACGACCGATGACTGCAAGTGGCTGATCCAGCGGTTGGTGAACGACGAGAGCGCGCGCTCCGACGCGATCGAGCCGTCGAACGAGCTGGCGAGCAGGCCATCGACGAGGTCGTCGGCCACGACGTGCACTGCATCGGCGAACGCGTCGTCGTCAGCGATCCAGGCATCGCTGCGCTGCATCTTTCGACGCAGACCCTCGAGCGCACTGCCGGGCGGGGCGGCTCGTGCGGCGAGGGCCTCGTCGTCGAGTTCGCGGAGCTCTGCCCCCGAGGCCATCCAGCCGCGGAACTCCCGTGCCACGGCGCCCTGGCTGAGCACGCCCGCGCGGTAGAAGTCGTCGACGTCGTGGATCGAGTATGCGATGTCGTCGGCGATGTCCATGATCGAGCACTCGAGCGATTGCTGCATCGGCGGCTGACCGGAGCGAGCCTGGCCGAGATCGATGGCGTCGATGCCGTAGGCCGAGAACTTCAGCGCCTCGACCCCTCGCGTCGTGCGACGGAGCCCACGCGGGAGCGGGCCGTCGTCGAAGGCCGCGTCGTCGACGAAGCGCGTCCACGGATACTTGGCGACAGCGGTACGCACCGCTGCCGTGAGGTTGAGCCCGCGTGGCGCGGCTTCGCTGACGTCGAGCGCGGTGAGGATCCGGTAGCTCTGCGCGTTGCCCTCGAAGCCGTCGACGAGGCCGAGGGTTTCGCGGGCGAGCCGATCGAGCACGCGTTCGCCGAGATGCCCGAACGGCGGGTGGCCGAGGTCGTGCGCGCTCGCTGCGGCCTGCACGACGACGGCGTCGCAGCCGTGCTCGAGGGCGAACGCGCGGGTCGGTGCCGCGGCATCCGTCAGCTTGACCGCGATCGCACGCGCCACGGCCGTCACCTTGATGGAGTGCGTCAGCCGATTGTGGATGAGCGGCCCGGCACCGGGCTGGGCGATGACCTGGGTGACGGCCGAGAGGCGCGAGAAGTAGGGCGAGAACCGGATGCGTTCGAGATCGAGCCGGAATTGCGAGTGCTCCCCGGTGACCTCCGCGCTGCTGCGCGGCTCCGGAACGAGACGCGATGCGCGATCGATGGGCATGACTCCCAATCTAGGCCGATCGGTGCATTGGCGCGCATCGCGGGGTGCTGAGGGGGTCGTGCCCGAGGCGGCATCCGCTCGGCTTTACTCTGCCTTCGGCGTCGCATACACTTGGTGAGGTTGTTGAAGTCAACCAAGATTCTCTGCGCCTATTTTCGGGCTTTTTCTCGCGAAGAACGCAGTGGATCCGGGTGCTTCGACAATCGGTGGAACAGTCCGGTCAGCCGGTCGTTTCCATAGGGCGGTGGCTCAATTGGTAGAGCAGCGGTCTCCAAAACCGCAGGTTGCAGGTTCGAGTCCTGTCCGCCCTGCGAGCCGGCAGCGATTGCCGGCCCACGAAAGGTGTACGAGGTGGCACGAAAAGTAATCGACGAGCCGAGTGAAGACGTCGTCGCCAATGCGAAGCGCGATCGCGCAGCGCGTCGGAATCCCTTTTCGCGCGTGGCCCTGTTCATCAGGCAGGTCATCGCCGAACTCAAGAAGGTGGTCACGCCGACCCGCAAGGAGCTCCTCAGTTTCACGACTGTGGTGCTCGTGTTCGTCGTCATCATGATGGCGATCGTGTGGGCGTTCGACCAGGTGTTCGGCTGGGTCGTGCTGTACGTCTTCGGAACACCGGGGGTCTGATCGGGCCTTCGGGTTCGACGGATCCGGTTCGCCGCTGGCGCACCGGAGAAAAGGATTGAGAGAAGTGTCAAGGACTGAGCGCGACGACGTCGACTGGGCCACGGCCGCTGAGCAGTCGGCTGAAGACGACGAGGCGCAGACGGGCAGCACGCTCGAGCAGGCAGAGGAATCGGTCGAGCCGGCCGAGCACCGTGCCGTGCACGTGGTCGATGACGAGGGCAACGATGTCGATCTCGACGCCGTGCTCGACGCCATGGCCGAGTCGAGTGACCCCGAGGCCGACGCCGTGATCGACGACGCACTCGACATCGACTCCGCCGAAGAGGCAGAGGCCGCTGCAGAAGCCGTCATCGAAGAAGAAGAGGAGCAGGCCGACCCGTACGCGGAGTTCCGTGCCGAGCTGCGCTTCCTTCCCGGCAAGTGGTACGTCATCCACTCCTACGCGGGCTTCGAGCGTCGCGTGAAGGCGAACATCGAGCAGCGACGTGAGTCGATGGCGATGGCCGACTACATCTACCAGGTCGAAGTGCCGATGGAAGATGTCGTCGAGATCAAGAACGGCCAGCGCAAGATGGTCACGCGCGTCCGCATCCCCGGCTACGTGCTCGTGCGCATGGACCTCAACGAGGAGAGCTGGTCGGTCATCCGCCACACTCCCGGGGTCACCGGCTTCGTCGGCAACGCGCACAACCCGACCCCCCTTCGCTTCGAAGAGGCCTTCGGCATGCTGAAGAGCCTCGTCGAGATCAAGGATGTCGCGCCCGTCAAGGGTGCGAAGGGCGGCGCCGTCGCCGGTGCCACTCGCGCGATTCCCGCCGAGGTCGACTTCGAGGTCGGCGAGACCATCACGATCAAAGACGGCTCGTTCGCGGGCCTGCCCGGCACGATCAGCGAGATCAAGCCCGAGAGCGGCAAGCTCACCGTGCTCGTCTCGCTCTTCGAGCGCGAGACCCCGGTCGAGCTCAGCTTCGACCAGGTCACCAAGCTTTGACGCGAGCCGGATCAATGTCGCGAAGCGGCGTTGATGCGGCTCGGGGCAAGGTCGAGTAGGCGCGCCAGCGCCGTATCGAGACCCGCTCACGAGGTCTCGATACGCTTCGCTACTCGACCGGCGAATATCCGTTACCATAGATAGGTTGTGCGCTCGCGCGCAGCCGCACAGATCACCGCATCCCGGAACGGCCGGGTTGCGGGAGAGTGCCCCGGCAACCGGGGCGTTCGAACAGAAAGAGAGAAATCATGGCACCGAAGAAGAAGGTCACCGGTCTGATCAAGCTTCAGATCAAGGCCGGCGCCGCGAACCCGGCCCCGCCCATCGGCCCGGCCCTGGGTCAGCACGGCGTGAACATCATGGAGTTCTGCAAGGCCTACAACGCAGCGACCGAAGCCCAGCGCGGCAACGTCATCCCCGTTGAGATCACGGTCTACGAAGACCGTTCGTTCACCTTCATCCTGAAGACCCCGCCCGCCGCCGAGCTCATCAAGAAGGCTGCCGGCGTCGCCAAGGGTTCCGGCGTTCCCCACACCACCAAGGTCGGCAAGCTGACCCAGGCACAGGTGCGCGAGATCGCCGAGTCGAAGATGGTCGACCTCAACGCCAACGACCTCGACGCCGCGTCGAAGATCATCGCCGGCACCGCTCGCTCGATGGGCATCACGGTCGAATAGGCCTCGTCTCGTCGGTCGAGTGGCGCGAAGCGCATCGAGACCCGAGACCGGCGGATGCCACGCGGCATCCGCTCACCAGAACTCAGCATCCGTGGCAGCGCCCGCCAGGCGCAGATGACCACACTCTCTCAAGGAGAACAACATGGCACAGAAGTCCAAGGCCTACCGCGCCGCGGCCGAGAAGATCGAAGACGGCAAGTTCTACACCCCCAGCGAGGCCGTGGCCATCGCGAAGGAGACCGGCTCGGTCAAGTTCGACTCGACCATCGAGGTCGCGCTGAAGCTCGGCGTCGACCCGCGTAAGGCCGACCAGATGGTGCGCGGCACCGTCATCCTCCCGCACGGCACCGGCAAGACCGCCCGCGTCATCGTCTTCGCAACGGGCCCCGCGGCCGAGGCTGCGATCGCGGCCGGCGCCGACGAGGTCGGCGGCGCCGAGCTCATCGAGAAGGTCGCCGGCGGCTACACCGCGTTCGACTCGGCGGTCTCGACCCCCGAGCTCATGGGCCAGGTCGGCCGTCTCGGCAAGGTGCTCGGCCCGCGCGGCCTCATGCCCAACCCGAAGACCGGCACCGTCACCCCGAACGTCGGCCAGGCCGTCTCCGACATCAAGGGCGGCAAGATCGAGTTCCGCGTCGACAAGCACGCCAACGTGCACTTCGTCGTCGGCAAGGCATCGTTCTCGCTCGACCAGCTCGAAGAGAACGCCAAGGCCGCCCTCGAAGAGGTCGTGCGCCTGAAGCCGTCGAGCTCCAAGGGCCGTTACATCCAGAAGGGCGCCGTGTCGACCACGTTCGGCCCCGGCATCCCGCTCGACGTCAACGCCATCTAGCAACTGACGTCGAACGGCGCACAAGCGCCGTCTCGCACCAGCACGAAGGGCTCGCCGGTTCGCCGGCGGGCCCTTCGTCGTTCGCTGGATACCGCGATCCGCTCTCCGGGCCGGCGCCTCAGTCGGTGATGCGGAACGCGACTTCGCCGAGCGGAGCGGTCACCGCGACATCCGTGCGCTCGATGACGGCGCCGGGTGGCCCGGCGGCCAGCCAGCCGAGCATCGCCTCGACGGATGCGTCGTCGCCCTCGATCTCGCATTCGACCGTGCCGTCAGGCCGATTGCGCACCCACCCGACGAGGCCGCAACGCTCGGCCTCGCGTTGCGCGGAGTAGCGGAAGCCCACGCCTTGCACGATCCCGTGCACGAGCACGTGCCTTCGGATCATGTCTCCAGCGTAGGCTTCCGCCTCTGGCGCGGTGAACCCGCGAGTCGAATGCCTGGGGGTGACCGGCCGGAGTCTGGGATGATCGGGGAATGACCCGCTCTCCGCAGCACCCCGGATCGACCGATGAGGCCGGTGATGGTGCCGTGCGGCGCACCACGCTCGAGCGCATCGTCGCGGCGATCGAAGGCCCCGACTTCGAATACGGCGTCATTCCGTCGGCCATGTACCAGCGTCTCGTGCCGGTGTGCGCCGAGATCGAAGCGGAGCTCTCGGGGCGCCACAAGCCCGAGGCGTGGAACCGGGCGACCGACGCCGGCTGACGAACCCGTGGCATGCCGCCAACCTGGGGTACTCGCTCCACGTGTTCAGCCTGCCGCTCGGCCCGGTCTGGGCGCTGCACACCTTCTACCTCGTCTCGTGCCTCATCATGCTCGTGTTGTGCGTGCTCGACCGCCGCAGCCGCACCCGCCCCGCGCTTCAGACTCGGTCGACCACGCGCGTCGCTCCCGTGCGCAGGCGGATCTCGTCGGCGACCGCGATCGCGTCGCCAGACGGGGCATCCGACTTGCGATCGGGTCGCGCGATGAAGAGGTAGAGCAGCCCGGTGACCGCCACGACGCCGAGGCCGATCAGCACGACGAAGTCAGTGAAGACGTCGCCCGAGGTGCCGGGCGTCGCGAGCAGCACCATGGCGAAGATGCCGTAGGCGAGCGCGACCGCGTTGATCGCGAAGCCCCAGCGACCGAGCGAGAACGGACCGGCCGGCTTCCAGCCCTTGATCCGCTGCCGAAGCGAGGCCAGCACGACCATCTGGAACGCGACGTAGATGCCGAGCACCGCGAACGCGGTGATCGGCACGAGCAGGTCGTTGTTGAGCCAGATCAGCACGCAGATGAGCGCCGGCACGGTGCACGCGACGATGAGGGCGTTCGTCGGCACCTTGCTCTTCGGCGAGACCCGGGCGAGCCAGCGGTGGCCGGGAATCATGCCGTCGCGGGCGAAGGAGAAGAGCAGCCGGCTCGCGGCCGCCTGCAGGCTGAGCACGCACGAGAGAAACGCAGTGACGGCGATCACGAGGAACACCTTCGCCCCGACGACGCCGAGCGAGGCCTCGAGAATGCCGGGGATGGGGTCGGCGTCTTCGCCGGCGACGATGGAGCCGAGATCGGGAGCGGCGAGCACGTAGCCCGCGAAGGCGAGCAGGGCCGAGATGCCGCCGACGAAGATCGTCATCATCATCGCCTTGGGGATGCGCCGCGCGGGGTTCTCGACCTCTTCGGCGACGTCGCCGCACGCTTCGAAGCCGTAGAACAGGAAGAGCCCGGCGAGCGCTGCGCCGAGGAACGCCGCGCCATAGCCGCCATCGCCCTCGACACCCATGCTGTCGAAGAAGATGCCGAAGTCCTGCTTGCGCTGGAAGACGAGCAGGTAGAGTCCCACGGCAATGACGCCCACGAGTTCGGCGGCGAGCCCGATGCGGGCGACGCGGGCGAGCCACTTGGTCCCCGAGAAGTTGATCGCGAACGCGATCGCGAGGAACGCGAGGGTGATCCAGAGCGTCGTCTCGTTGGTGATCTCGAGACCGAAGAGGCTCGCGGCGAAGCCCGATCCGTACTCGGCGACGGCCGTGATCGTGACGATCATCGCCCAGATGTAGACCCAGGCGGCCATCCACGCGTAGCGGCGGCCCCAGAGGCGTCTCGCCCAAGGATAGATGCCGCCGTGGATCGGGTACTGCGAGACCACCTCGCCGAAGACGAGCGAGACGAGCAGCTGGCCGGTGGCGACGATGACGATCCACCAGATCGACGGCGGGCCGCCGATCGACAGGGCGACCGCGAAGAGCGAGTACACGCCGACGAGGGGCGAGAGGTAGGTGAATCCGAGGGCGAAGTTCGCCCAGAGGCTCATCGATCGGTTGAACGAATCCTCGTAGCCGAGCACGCTCAGGTGCTCGCCGTCGGAGAGGCTCGCTGCGGGCCTACGATCTTCGGACATCGCTGCCTTCCACTGTCATCGCTACGTCGGCCACCCCCGCCGACGACACCACGCCGTCGTGGTGTCGCGCCAGCTTAGCCAGACATCCGGTCATAAAGCTATAGTTCCGGATGATTAGTTCTCGGCATGATTCGAGGGGTCAGCGGATGCCGCGGCATCCGCTCGGCGTAGCATGGCCGCCATGGGGGAAGTCAGCGACTACATCGCGGGGCTCGACGGGCCCGAACGAGACGTGATCGAACGCATCAGGGCGCGAGCGATCGCCCTCGTGCCCGAGGCGGTCGAGGGGGTGAGTTACGGCATGCCGGCCCTGCGCTATCGCGATTCGCCGCTGCTCAGCATCAAGAAGGCGGCGACGCACATCGGGCTCTACCCGTACAGCCCGCCGGTCATCGAGGCGATCGCCGCCGAACTCGGGGGTTACTCTTGGGCGAAGGGCACGATCAGGTTCACGCCCGAGCATCCGCTGCCCGACTCGCTCGTCGACCGCATCATCCTGCTGCGGCGCGACGAGATCGACGGGAAGAAGAAGTCGGCCAAGGGCTAGCTAGCCGGCATCGAGGCACGAGGCTGCGACGACGAGGTCCTCCCAGCCCATGCCGACGCTCTTGAAGACCCGTGGGCGCGTGCGGTCGACGGATGCCTCGCCGCGCACGATGCTCGCGAGCGGCACGAGGTGCGCTTCTCTCGTGCGGCCCTCGGCAATCGCGATGATCACGTCGCCCGCCTCGCGGAGCGCCGTGGCCGGGTCTTCGACCACGAGTTGCGAGCGGCCGACGAGCCGGCCGTCGAGCTCGCGCAGGCCGGGCTCGTGCGATCCGACCGCGATCACGAGCGCATCGTCGTCGACAGCGGCACCGTCGAAGACGGGACTCGCCGCGGTCGTCGCGCACACGACGATTGAGGCGGTCACGACATCGGCCGCACTGCCGGCGCGAGCGGTGAACCCCTCGTCGCGGAGCCCGCGAGCGAGCGCTTCGGCGCGAACGGCCGACCTGCCGGCGATGACGACCTCGTGGAGGTCGCGCACGGCGGCGATCGCGTGCACGTGGCCCCACGCCTGCGGTCCCGAGCCGAAGACGAGCAGGCGCGCCGGCCCATCGGCCGCGAGGTGGCGCGCGGCCACCGCCGACAGCGCTGGGGTGCGCAACGTCGTGAGCGCCGTCCCGTCGAGCAGCGCACGCGGCGTGAGCGTGGCCGAATCGAGCACGACGTAGAGCGCCTGGATTCGGGGGAGGCCATGGGCGGGATTGCCCGGTGCGACACTCGCGAGCTTCACGCCCGCGAAACCCGCGACCTCCGACGGCATGAGCAGCAGCTGGCCGTGCTGCACCGGCACGATCGAACGTGCGGAGTCGGCGGCCGGGTCGTGTCCTTCGGCGAGGGCTCGTTCGAGGGCGTCGATCGCGGCGGGGAACCCGACGGCCGAGAAGACGCGCTCGGCGTCGAACCAGGGCAGCGCGCTCGTCATCGCAGCACGAAGCCGGCGCCGAGCGCGTCTCGTGGGTCGAGCACGAAGGTGTGCTCGCCGGTCTGGTACGCCGTGCCGGTGATCTCGGGAATCACATGGCGGGTCGTGTTCGCCGGGCCCGAGGCATCCGCCCGCTCGAAGCGCGCCGTGAACCGGGTGCCGACGATGGAGTCGTGGGTGAGCGTCTCGCCCTCGGCGAGGGTGCCGTCGGCGGCGAGCAGGGCGACGCGCGCACCGGTGCCCGAACCGCACGGCGAACGGTCGACCTCGCCGTCGGCGAACACCGTGACGTTGCGCTGGTGCGGCCCGTCGGCGGTGCGACCGAGGTCATCGAAGATGATGGTGCCGTAGACGCCCGAGAGGCGTGGGTCGGCCGAGTGCTGTGCGAGCGGCGAATCGTTCAGCGCCCACTTGATGGCGCGGCCGGCCTCGATGAGCGCGGGATAGTGATCGGGCGTCACCTCGAGGCCCAGCGCGGCAGCCGGCACCGAGGCGTAGATGGCGCCGCTGAAGCTGAGGTCGACGGCCACCTCGCGGCCGTCGATCGAGACGGGAACCCCACGCGCGATGACGTGCGACGTGACGTTGCGGAACGTCACCCGCCGAATGCTGCCGCCCTGCTGCTCGACGCTCGCCGTGACCCTGCCCGACGGCACGTCGATCGTGACGACGGTCGTGCCATCGGGG
This sequence comes from Agromyces subbeticus DSM 16689, assembly GCF_000421565.1. GTDB lineage: Bacteria > Actinomycetota > Actinomycetes > Actinomycetales > Microbacteriaceae > Agromyces > Agromyces subbeticus. The sequence goes on from NZ_ATXG01000001.1 coordinate 567,954, forward strand.
TCGGCGACGACCCTGCCGGTCTCGACGGCCCACACGCCGAGGGCGATCGTGCCGTGACCGCACGCCGTCGAGAAGCCGTCTTTGTGCCAGAAGAGCACCCCGAAGTCGGCGCCGTCGTCGTCGGGCGGCACGATGAAGCCGCCGTACATGTCGGCGTGGCCGCGCGGCTCGAAGCAGAGCAGCCGGCGCAGCGCGTCGAGCCCGTCAGGGTCGTCGTCGCCGATCGCGGAGAGGCGTCGCTCGGCGACGGTGGCTCCCGCCGGCACCGGGGCGCCGTCGGCGACGATGCGGAACGGCTCGCCGGCCGTGTGGTAGTCATCGGTGCGGATGCGCCGGGGCGATGGCGTCGTTGTCATCGTTCGAGCCTAGCCGGGTGCGTTGGCATTTGGTATGTCACGCATTACAGTGCCCATCAAACGGAAACCGAGTGCGCGCCACTCCCGCACGAAGAAGACGCGACCGGAATCCCGGTCGCGTCTTCTCTGGTGCCGTCTCGTGCCGGCGCGAGCGCTGCGCCGCGCTCAGCCGATGCGGATCATCTTCTTGTTGACGAACTCGTCGGCGCCGAAGCGGCCGAGCTCGCGGCCCGAGCCCGATCGCTTCACGCCACCGAAGGGCAGCTCGGCCCCGTCGGCGCCGACCACGTTCACGAACACCATGCCGGCCTCGATCGAGTCGGCAACGCGCAGCGCCTGCTCGGCGTCGGTCGTGAAGACGTAGGAGCCGAGCCCGAACGGGGTGTCGTTCGCGAGCTGCACGGCCTCTGCCTCATCGGCCACCTTGAAGACCTGTGCCACCGGGCCGAAGAACTCCTCGTGGAACGCGTCGGAACCGGGCTTCACGTCGGTGAGCACCGTGCCGGCGTAGAAGTTGCCGTCGGCGGTGCCGCCGGCCACGAGGGTGGCGCCCTGCGCCACGGCGCGCTCGACCTGCTCGGTGAGCGTCGCGGTCGCCTTCGCCGACGAGAGCGGGCCGAGACCTGTGGTCTCCTTCGTCGGGTCGCCCGTCTCGACGGCCGTGATCGCCGACGTGAACTTCTCGAGGAAGGGCTGGTAGAGCTCGTCGACGACGATGAAGCGCTTGGCGGCGTTGCAGGCCTGGCCGTTGTTGTCGAGTCGCGCGGCGACGGCCGCCTCGACGGTCGCGTCGAGGTCGTCGGTCGAGAGCAGGATGAAGGGGTCGCTGCCGCCGAGCTCGAGCACGACCTTCTTGAGGTGGCGGCCCGCGATCTCGGCGATCGCGGCACCCGCCCGCTCGGAGCCCGTGAGCGAGACACCCTGCACGCGCTTGTCGCCGATGACCGTGGCGATCTGGTCGTGCGAGGCGTAGATGTTGACGTAGGCACCCTCAGGGAAGCCCGCGTCGCGGAAGATCTGCTCGATCGCGGCGGCCGACTCGGGGCACTGCTCGGCGTGCTTCAAGAGGATCGTGTTGCCGATCACGAGGTTCGGGCCGGCGAAGCGGGCGACCTGGTAGTACGGGAAGTTCCACGGCATGATGCCGAGCAGCACGCCCAGCGAGCCGCGGCGGATGAGTGCCGAACCCTCGCCGGCGAGCAGCTCGATCGGCTCGTCTTTCAGCAGCGACTCGGCGTGGTCGGCGTAGTACGCGTAGATGTCGGCGCTGAAGTCGACCTCGCCGTAGGCCTGCTCGATGGGCTTGCCCATCTCGCGCACGATGATCGAGGCGAGCTCGTCGCGGCGCTCGGTGTGCAGCTCGGCCACCCGACGGATGAGGGCGGCGCGGTCGGCGACGGAGGTCGAACGCGACCACGTGCGGTGCGTCTCGTCGGCCGAGGCGATGGCTGCCTCGAGCTCGGCGTCGGTGATCGTCGGATACGTCTTGACGGTCTCACCGGTTGCAGGATTGATCACGGCATAGCTCATGGGGTTCTCCTTCTCGGGGTGCACACGCGCCAGAGCCTCGTCTGCCGCGGTGCATACGCTCACGTCAAAGATATAACAACGGATGATTCATTTCGACCCGGATGCCGCAGGCTCGACCAATACCCGGAACGGGGTGCCCGGGCAGGCTTCCGTCTCGGCCGCCGAATCCGCGAGCTGCCCCACCTGCAGTGCGGGATCGGTCGACAGCACCACGCGGCCCGCCTCGTTGACGAGCGCGAGCGGCTTGGGCACCTCGAGGAACGCGGCGAGCAGTTCGTGCTCGAGTCGGCGCACCGAGATGTCGGCGCCGACGACGCCGACCATGCCGCTGCCCCCGTTGCCGCTGCCGTCGGCTGCAGCGGCGTGCACCGGCATCGTCAGCGTCAGGATGTAGTCGCACGTGCACAGGTGGTCGACGTACGGCCCGGTCACGTGCGCGTGCCGGGTCGAGGCGGGGATCGAGTACCACTCGAGGGCGCGGAAGTCGCGCAGGTATTCGGTGTAGCCCCTCGTCGAGAGGTCGAGTCGCGTCGGCTCGGTCGTCGAGCCGAGCACGGGGTTGGCCTCGAGCGGGCCGAGCCACCAGGCGAAGTGCACATCGCGACCCCGCACGATCGCGCCGTCGGCGATGAAGCCGGCGCCGACGAGCAGCGGGTCGGGCTCGGTGAGGCGCGGCAGCACGAGCTCGGAGACGACCGCATCGAGCTCGGCGGGGCGCACCTCGGGCGACGCGTCGATGACGGCTTCGATGGGATGCCGCCACTCCGCCAGCAGGTCGAACACTCCGGCGAAGACCTCGCCGACGCCGACGGCGACCTCAGGCGCTGATCGGCTCATCGAGACCGCCTCCCCGTTCGATGCGGGCTTTCGCGGCGAGCAGGAGCTCCGAGAGCCCGCGCACGAGATCGCCGGCCGCCTCGCGCGCCCGCGCCGGGCGGTTGCCCGCGACGGCCCGCATGATCGCGTGGTCGTGCGCTGCGGCATCCGTGCGGGCCTGCTCGTCGTCGAGGCCGAGCAGCAGCAACGGCCCGAATTCGGCTTGCAGGCGGATCTGCTCGCGAACGAGCCGCGCCGACTGACTGAGCACGGCGAGTTCGAGGAAGAAGCCGCCCTGATTGGTGCGAGCGGATGCTGCGCTGCCGAAGTCCGCCGCGTCGAGCCACGCCGTGAGGCGCTCGGCGTCGCCGGCCGAGGCTCGTTCGGAAGCCCGTTCGGCGACCCCGGCGAGGATCGCCCCGAAGTACACCGACATGTCGCTGAGCTCGACCATCGCGAGCCCGCGCAGTCGGGTCGTGATGAGGGAGCGGTGATCGGCGTCGTCAGCCACGACGAAACTGCCGCCGTCGCGACCGCGACGGGTCTCGACGAGGCCCGCCTCGCGCAGGATGCCGAGCCCCTCGCGCACGGTGATGAGCGCGACGCCGAAGCGGCGAGCGAGATCGGGCTCGCTCGGCAAGCGCTCGCCCGCGCCGAGCACACCGAGGATGATGCCGTCGGTCAGGCGCTGGGCGACCTGCTCGGCGCGGCCGGCGTCGGCGAGCTGGGCGAACACGGCCTCGCGCGCGCCCGGTCCGACCCTCGACTCCATGCGTTCAGGCTAGCCGAGCGATTCGGGCGCGGGTGGCGGCGCGCGCAGAAATCATTCAAGATAGGATGAATTGAAGCGGCGTGCTGGCCGCCGACATGCGAAGGCGGATGGGATGCACGAGCGACGCACCGGCGACGAGACCGTGCTGCCTGCAGGGGCGCCTGCCGGCGTGCTCGCCGGCGTGCGGGTCGCCGACTTCTCGCGCGTGCTCGCAGGGCCGTACGCCACGATGATGCTCGCCGACTTCGGCGCCGACGTCGTGAAGATCGAGTCGCCCGGCGGCGACGACACCCGCCACTGGCGCCCGCCCGTCGACGCGAGCGGCCAGGCCACCTACTTCGGCAGCGTCAACCGCAACAAGCGATCGGTCGCCCTCGACCTCACGGATGAGTCGGGGCTCGCCGAGGCGCGGCGGCTCGCGGCATCCGCCGATGTGGTGATCGAGAACTTCCGGCCCGGCGTCATGCAGCGCTTCGGGCTCTCGTACGACGACGTGTCGGCGACCAATCCCGGCGTCGTCTACTGCTCGATCACAGGCTTCGGCACAGGAGAGGGCGCCGCGCTCGCCGGCTACGACCTGCTCGTGCAGGCTGTCGGCGGGCTCATGTCGATCACGGGCGCTGCCGACGGCGAACCCGCGAAGGCCGGAGTCGCGCTCGTCGACGTGCTCACCGGGCAGAACGCGGTCGCCGGCATCCTGCTCGCCCTGCGCGAGCGCGACCGCACCGGCCGCGGCCAGCTCGTCGAGGTCAACCTCATGCAGAGCCTGCTCTCGGCGTTGACGAACCAGGCGGCATCGACCCTCGCGACGGGCGTGCCGCCGCAGCGCCTCGGCAACGCGCACCCGAGCATCGCTCCCTACGCCGTGTTCCGCGCCGCCGATCGCGAGCTCGTGATCGCGGTCGGCAACGACAAGCAGTTCCGGGCGCTCGCCGAGGTGCTCGACGCTCCGCGCCGGTCGAGTAGCGAGCGAAGCGAGCGTATCGAGACCAAGCCGGGTCTCGATACGGCCCTGGCGGGCCTACTCGACCAGCGATTGCCGGCGCTGGCCGACGACCCGCGGTTCGCGAGCAACGTCGAGCGGGTCGCGCATCGCGCCGAGCTCACGGTGCTCATCGAGGAGCGGCTCGCTGCGGCATCCGCTGCGCAGTGGATCCAGGCCCTCAGCGTCGCCGGCGTGCCCGCGGGGCTCGTGAACGACGTCGGCGAGGCGATCGCGTTCGGCGAGACGCTCGGCCTCGAGCCCGTCGCCGAGATCGCGTCGGGTGCCCGCACGAGCCGCACCGTCGCGAACCCGATCGGCCTCTCGCAGAGCCCTGCCGTTTACCGCACTCCGCCGCCTTCGCTCGACGAGCACGCCGGCGCCGACTGGCATCCGACCCCCTCGAAAGGAACGCACCCGTGACCTCAGCCCCCTCGATCGACGCCGTGTTCGACCTCGACGCCCTGCTCAGCGCCGAGGAGCGCGACTGGCAGCTGAAGGCGCGCGCGTTCGCGCAGGAGCGAATCCTGCCGGTCATCGAAGACGACTTCGAGGCCAAGCACTTCCGCCGCGAGTTCGTGAAGGAGCTCGGCGATGCCGGCTTCCTCGGCATGCACCTGCAGGGCTACGGATGCGCCGGAGCGGGCGCCGTCTCATACGGCCTCGTGTGCCTCGAGCTCGAGGCGGCCGACAGCGGCTGGCGCACCTTCGTGTCGGTGCAGGGCTCGCTCGCGATGAGCGCGATCCACAAGTACGGCTCCGAGGAGCAGAAGCAGCGCTGGCTTCCCGGCATGGCCGCGGGTGACCTCGTCGGCTGCTTCGCGCTCACCGAACCGCAGGGCGGCTCCGACCCAGCCGGGATGACGACGACCGCGCGCCGTGACGGCGACGGCTGGGTGCTCGACGGTGCGAAGCGCTGGATCGGCCTCGCATCGGTCGCCGACGTCGCCGTGGTGTGGGCGAAGGTCGACGACGCCGAGTTCGGCGGTGGCGACGGGCGGCCCACGGTGCGCGGCTTCCTCGTGCCGACCGCGACGCCCGGCTTCACGGCGACGCCGATCGACGGCAAGCTCTCGATGCGCGCCTCGGTGCAGTGCGACATCGAACTCGACGGCGTTCGCGTCGGTGACGACGCGCTGCTGCCCGGAGCGAAGGGTCTCTCGGGTCCGTTCGGCTGCCTGAACGAAGCGCGCTACGGCATCGTCTGGGGCGCGATGGGCGCCGCGCGTTCGTGCCTCGAGGCGGCGATATCGCGCTCGACGTCGCGCGAGGTGTTCGGCAAGCCGATCGGCGCGAACCAGCTCATCCAGGCGAAGCTCGCCGACATGTTCCTCGAGGTCGAGAAGGGCGTGCTGCTCGCCCTGCACCTCGGCCGGCTCAAAGAGCGCGGTGCGCTCACGCCCGCGCAGATCAGCGTCGGCAAGCTCAACAGCGTGCGCGAGGCGCTGCACATCGCGCACGAGGCGCGCGCCATTCTCGCGGGCGACGGCATCACGAACGCGTGGCCGGTCATGCGGCATGCCGCGAACCTCGAGTCGGTGCGCACCTACGAGGGCACCGACGAGATCCACCAGCTGATCCTCGGGCGCGAGCTCACCGGGCTCAACGCGTTCTGAGGCACTCCCACGACCGAATCCGCTCGCTCGCACGTCGAGTGGGCGAACCTGGCGATTCGGCGGGCGAACGGCAACCAAGATCGCCCACTCGAGGACAGGCGCATGATGGACGGCAGCAGAAGCGGAAGGTACCGAGATGACTGAGACGAACATGGCAGCGGAGGCCGCGCGCGTGGCGCCGCGCGACGAGCTGCGGCACGACGACGATCCGATCGTGACGGATGCCGCGACCGACGTCGAGGTGGCGGTGCGGCTCGCCGCGGCCTCCGGAGTCGATCGCTCGTCGCGCGCCGATCGGGCCCGCTGGCTGACCGCTCTCGCCGACGCGATCGAGGCGCATCGCGACGAGCTCGTGGAGCTCGCCGGCGAAGAGACCCACCTCGGTGCCGCACGTCTCTCAGGAGAGGTCACGCGCACCGCGACGCAGCTGCGCTTCTTCGCGGGCGTCGCCCTCGAGGGCTCGTACGTCGAGGCGACGCTCGATGCGCCCGATGCCTCGCTCACCCCGCCCCGCGCCGACCTGCGCCGCATTCTGCGCCCGATCGGCGTCGTGGCGGTGTTCGCCGCATCCAACTTCCCGTTCGCGTTCTCGGTGCTCGGCAACGACACCGCTTCGGCGCTGGCCGCCGGATGCGCGGTCGTGGTCAAGGCGCATCCCGGCCATCCCCGACTCTCGCGGCGCGTCGCCGAGCTCGGGCGTGCGGCGCTGGCCGGCGCGGGCGCTCCGGCTTCGGCGCTCGCCCTCGTCGACGGCTTCGATGCGGGCACCGCGCTCGTGCGGCATCCGCTGGTCTCGGCCGTCGGCTTCACCGGCTCGACGCGCGGCGGCCGCGCGCTCTTCGATCTCGCCGCGGCACGGCCCGCGCCGATCCCGTTCTACGGCGAACTCGGCTCGATCAACCCGGTGGTCGTCACGTCGGCCGCGGCGGCTGCGGATGCCGCGGGCATCGCCTCGGGGCTCGCCGGCTCGTTCACCCGCGACGGCGGTCAGTACTGCACGAAGCCCGGACTCGTGTTCGTGCCCGAGGGTGCCGGGTTCGAGCGCGAGCTTGCGACCGCGCTCACCGAGGCGCCGTCGCAGGCGCTGCTCACCGACGGCATCGCCGCGGCCCACGACACCGGGTCGGCGGCGCTCGTTGCCCGTGACGACGTCGAGTTCGTCTTCGCCGGCGAACGGATAGCGGATGCCTCGACGCCCGTGATTGCCGCCGCGCCCGTCGTCGTCGCGACCTCGGCTGAGGCGTTCGTCGCAGCACATGAGGTGTTCCTCGAGGAGTGCTTCGGGCCGCTCACCGTGCTCGTGCGCTACGCCGATGCCGCATCGCTCGCCGCCGCGCTCGCGGTGCTCGAGGGGTCGCTGACCGGCACGATCCAGCACGCCCCGGGCGAAGACGTCGCCGAGCTGACCGTCGCGCTCGAACGCGTCGCCGGCCGGGTCGTGTTCAACGGCTGGCCGACGGGCGTCGCGATCGCGTGGGCTCAGCACCACGGCGGTTCGTGGCCCGCCTCCACCGCGTCGGTGCACAGCTCGGTCGGGGCGACGGCCATTCGCCGCTGGCTCGCGCCGATCGCCTATCAAGACGCCCCGGCGAGCGTGCTGCCGCCCGAGCTCGCCGACGGCAATCCGCTCGGCATCCCCCGACGCGAAGACGGCGTGCTCATCTCCGCGCCTCACTAGCTGCTGACGAGGGGCCGGCCGCACGGGCCGCCCCCTCGTCGTGTGTCGAGAACCTCAGTTGATGCCGGGTATGACGAGCCAGCGGTTGACGAGAATCAGCCAGAGCGCGATGAGCACGATCGCGGCGATCGTGATGCTCAGCCCAGTGCGACCGCGGACGATGAGTGCGACCACGAGCACGATCAGGGTCGCGATGCCGAGCACGAGCGAACCGAACGGGATGCCCGGCAGGAACAGCGAAAGTACGAACAGCGCCGCGACGATGACCTCGATGATGCCGACGATCGAGGTGCCGCGGCCGCGGAGGCGACGAATGCCGTCGATGAGCGCGAGCACACCGCCGACGAGAGCGATGACGAGAAGCCAGGACAGGGTGAACACGGGTAGGGGGTTCCTTCCGATCGGTGTGGGGGAGCACCACGGCGACGGAGGGGACTCCATCGCCGCGGCCCAGCCTATCGACGGGCCCCTCTGCAGCTCGGGAGGGTTGCGCGGGGCGCTCGACCACGGTATGCCGCAAACGGAATGCGATCGCGGGCACGGACGGCGCGAGTTCCCGCCCGGCGGGGAATGAAACGCGGGGTAACGCCGTTTTCTCCACGGGCGAGGTCGTGATGGACTCGACTCGAAACCCGATCCCCGTGCACGGCACCACGTCGCGGGCACAGCACTCCCCACGAACGGAGCTCCACATGTCTCGCGCACCCCGCGTTCGCACCCTGCTCGGCCTCGCCGCAGCATCCGTCGCCCTCGTCACCCTCGCCGCCTGCTCGAGCGGCGCGCCGGCATCGAGCGATGCCGCGAGCGACGACGAGTACGGACTCGTGAAGGCTGGAACGCTGACTGTCGCGACCGAGGGCACCTACCCGCCCTTCACATACCACGAGGGCGGCGCAGGCGAACTCGTCGGCTATGACGTCGAGATCGCCGAGGCCGTCGCCGAGAAGCTCGGCCTCGAGATCCAGTTCGAAGAGACGCAGTGGGACGCGATCTTCGCGGGTCTCGACGCCGGCCGCTTCGACGTCATCGCGAACCAGGTGTCGATCAACCCCGAGCGCGAAGAGAGCTACCTCTTCTCGACGCCGTACACGGTGTCGCCGAGCGTCGTCGTGGTGAACGAGGGCGATGACTCGATCTCGAGCTTTGAAGACCTCGAGGGCAAGACCACGGCGCAGTCGCTCACGAGCAACTTCTACCAGCTCGCCGTCGACGCGGGTGCGAACGTCGAGGCCGTCGAGGGCTGGGCGCAGGCCGTCGCCCTCCTCGAGCAGGGCCGAGTCGACGCGACCGTGAACGACAAGCTCACCTACCTCGACTATCTCAAGCAGACGCCCGACGCCAAGCTCGCCGTGGCCGCCGAGACCGATCCGAGCGAGAGCGCCCTCACGTTCGCGAAAGACAAGACCGCACTCGTGAAGGCCGTCGACGAGGCACTCGCCGAACTCCGCGAGGAGGGCGTGCTCGCTGAGCTCGGCGAGAAGTACTTCGGCGAGGACGTCTCGCAGTAGCGCTCGACCGCAAACACCGGCGGATGCCGCGTTCCCCTGATTCGCACGGACGACAGCGTCCGAGTGGAATCATGGGGGGCGCGGCATCCGCCGTATTCCGGAAGGCGGTGAGGCGATGACCGAGTGGCAGCTCGCGCTCGACTCGTTCTGGCCATTGTTCTGGGGCGGCATCAGCGGCACCATCCCGCTCGCAGTGGCCTCCTTCGCGCTCGGCCTCGTGCTCGCGCTCGGCGTCGCGCTCATGCGCATCAGCCGCAATCGGGTGCTGAGTGGCATCGCGAGGTTCTACATCTCGGTGATCCGCGGCACGCCGCTGCTCGTGCAACTGTTCGTGATCTTCTACGGCATGCCGTCGATCGGAATCACGATCGACCCGTGGCCGAGCGCGATCATCGCATTCTCGCTCAACGTCGGCGGGTACGCGGCCGAGGTGATCAGGGCGGCGATCCTCTCGGTGCCGAAGGGGCAGTGGGAGGCCGGGTTCACGATCGGCATGTCGCCGGGCACGACCCTCGTGCGGCTGATCCTGCCGCAGGCGGCTCGAGTGTCGGTGCCGCCGCTGTCGAACACCTTCATCTCGCTCGTGAAGGACACCTCGCTCGCCTCGCTCATCCTCGTGACAGAGATGTTCCGAGTGGCGCAGGAGATCGCCGCGTTCAGCCGCGAGTTCCTGCTCATCTACATCGAGGCTGCGCTCATCTACTGGCTGTTCTGCCTCGTGCTCTCGAGCGGGCAGAACCTGATCGAGAAGAGGTTGGATCGCTATGTCGCCCACTGACGCCGACCCGCTCGCCCCGATCGCCGCGCCCGACGACTCCGTGCTGCTCACAGCCCGCGGCATCCGCAAGTCGTTCGGCGACAACGAGGTGCTGCGCTCGATCGACCTCGAGGTGCGGCGCGGCGAGGTCGTCGTGCTCATCGGCCCGAGCGGCTCGGGCAAGACCACCGTGCTGCGTTCGCTCAACGGGCTCGAGACGCCCGGCGGCGGCACCATCGAGTTCGCCGACGGGCCGGTGCTCGACTTCGCGAAGCCGATCACGAAGGCGCAGCGCTACGCGCTTCGCGATCGATCGGCGATGGTCTTCCAGCAGCACAACCTCTTTCCGCACATGACCGTGCTGCAGAACGTGATCGAGGGCCCGATCCGGGTGCAGCGAGTGCCCAAGGCGCAAGCGATCGCTGAGGCATCCGCTCTGCTCGACCGGGTCGGCCTCGCCGAGAAGCGCGACGCCTACCCGTTCGAGCTCTCGGGCGGGCAGCAGCAGCGGGTGGGCATCGTGCGAGCGCTCGCCTTGAAGCCGCAGGTGCTGCTCTTCGACGAGCCGACGAGCGCGCTCGACCCCGAACTCGTGGGCGAGGTGCTGCAGGTGATCAAGGAGCTCGCCGACGAGGGCTGGACCATGGTGGTCGTCACGCACGAGCTGAGTTTCGCCCGGCAGGCGGCCGACGAGGTGCTCTTCATGGACGGCGGCGTCGTGGTCGAGCGCGGCGAGCCCGGCACGATCTTCACCAACCCGACGCACGAGCGCACGCGGCGGTTCCTCGACCGCATCCTGCGGCCGCTCGAGGATGGCGGCGAGGCTCCGCCGGTCGAGTAGCGGAGCGTATCGAGACCCGCATTCAGGTCTCGATACGGCGCTGGCGCGCCTACTCGACCGGCGGCGCTCGTCGCGGCACGCCCGCTAGCGTTGAAGCATGGCCGGCTCGCGACGCACCAGCGCTGACGGGCAGCAGCGGGCGCGGCGGGCGCTCGGAGTCTTCCGGCTGCTGGTCGCGGTGCTCGAGATCGCCGCGCTGGTCGGCAACTTCCAGTACGTGCTCGGCTTCCGGCTCTTCGCGACCGCCAACTTCTTCAGCTACTTCACGGTGCAATCGGCGTTCGCGGCGGTCGTCACGCTCGGCATCGCCGGCGCGTTCGCGCTCTTCGCCCCGCGCGACCCCGCGTGGCTCGGGGTGCTGCGCACCATGGTCACGGTCTACGTGCTCGTCTCGGGCATCGTGTTCGCGATCATCGTCGCGCAGGCGTCGACCCGCGACTACCGCATGGACGTGCCGTGGTCGGACACCGTGCTGCACTTCGTGGTGCCGGCGCTCGCCGTGGCCGCGTGGACCGCCGACAGCATCATGGCCGTGAACCCGCGGGTGCCGTGGTCGACCGCCGGCTGGGTGCTCGTGTTCCCGTCGATCTGGCTCGTCTACACGTTGCTTCGCGGCGCCGACATCGGCTGGTACCCGTACTTCTTCCTCGACGAGGCACAGGTCGGTGGCCCCGTGGGCGTCGCCATCTACTGCCTGCTCGTGCTCGTGATCTTCGTGTCGCTGACGGCGGGGCTCGTTGCCATCAATCGAGCGTTGTGGCGAAGGGCGCGAGCGCCTCGAGCACCGCTGCCTGGAACGCCTGATCGTCGAGTGCTTCGAGCCGAGTCGCCTGCCCTGCGGCGATGAGGCCGACGAGCACGGGCTCGCCGGTCGCAGCGCCGACATCGATCCACGCGGCCACGGGGGAGGGCGCCCCGACGACGGTCAGCACCTCGACGGTCGGGGTCTCGTCGGGGTCTTCGGGTTCGCCGCCCGGGCCGTCGAAGTCGCCATCGGGCGAACCGGGTGCGCCCGTGGCATCCGCTCGCCAGAACGCCTCGTCGAAGCGCAGCCAGACCGTGTCGACGACTCCCATGCCGAGCATGGCGATCGCCCGCTGGTGCATGAGCGGCAGGGCGGGGCTGAAGCGCACGGTGTCGGTCTTGAGCACGCCGAGCGGCACCGTGACGATCGCCCGATCGACGTTGAGGGACTCGCCGGAATCGAGCCGCAGGCTCACTCGGCGATCGTTGTAGGCGATGCGCGTGACGACGCTCGATACGGCGATGTCGAGGGGCTTCGCGAGCTCGTCGACGTAGTCGGCGAGGCGACCGGTGATGAGGTTGCCGAGACGCTGCAGGCGGCGCGGGTCGTAGCGGCCGGCGGACACCGCGGATGTCGCTGCACCGGTCGACGGTTCGACGCCGCTGCGGATGGTGTGCGCGAGCCAGTCGGCAGGGCTCACGCCCGTGGCGTCGGGCGAGGACGACAGTGGTGCGGCGCCCGAGCCGGCGAGTGCGGCCGCGAGCGAGACGTCGGCCGGCTGCTCGCTCGCCCACTGCTGGGCGGTCGCGATCGCGTTGGGCCCCGTCGCCGGGATCGGCACGCGGGCGCCCTCGGCGGTGGTGGCCGAGAGGTCGGGAACGAAGGGCACGGTGTCGACGGATGCCTCGTGCATGGCGTCGAGCAGGGCCGCGTCGTCGCCCGCGAACACCGTGCCGAGCTCGATCGGCGTGTCGAATCCCGCGGCGTCGACGGAGTGCGCCCGCCCGCCGAGCCGGTCGCGCGCCTCGATCACGACGACCTCGAAGCCGGCGTCGACGAGTTCGCGCGCCGCCGTGAGGCCCGCGATGCCGGCGCCGATCACGGCCACGCGTTCGCCCGGTTCGCCCAGGCGGGCGATGTCGTCGGCGGCGCGCAGCCCCGATGCTCGCGCGCCCTCGAGCGTGCCTGGGGCGTCGGCATCGGTCGCCTCGCCGGAGATGACGATGCGCTCGCCGACCGGTTCGCCGAGCCGCTCGCGCAACTCGGTCGGGGCACCGACGGCGTCGAAGCTGAACGCGCCTCGCGCGAACGGGTCGCGGCCCCAGCGCGAGCGCCGCATCGCGGTCGGCAGCGGCACGCCGTTCGTCGGCGAGGGCGGAGTCGTGGTCGGCGCCGCGGTCGTCGGCACGGGGCTCGGGCCGGGCTCCGACCAGGTGCAGCTCGCGAGAGCGAGCGTCGCGATGCCCGAGAACGAGGCGGCGAGAAAGGTTCGCCGGCCGATGCCGCCGGGCGCCGCCCGAGAGTCCATGTGATTCAGGCTAGCCGACGGCCCGGCACCCGGGAGGTTGCGGGCTCGCTCACGCGGAGATCGACGGGTCCACCGCGCGGAATGCGGTCGCGAATCGCGGCAGGCTCGCCTCGATGGTCTCCATCGTCGCCGTGAGGCAGATCCGGAAGAAGCCGGGTGTCTCGAACATCCGGCCCGGCAGCACGAGCACGCCCTCGCGGTCGAGCGCCGCGGCGAAGGCGGCATCATCGCCGATCGGTGACTCGGGGAACAGGTAGAACGTGCCCTCGGGCACCGTGACTCGATAGCCGATGTCGCGGAGGGCGGCCACCATGACGTCGCGCTTGCGCTGGAAGAGCGGGAGGTCGAATTCCAATGTCTCGAGCTGGGGGAGCGCATACTGCATCGAGGCGTTGGGGAAGAGCCATCCGCCGGTGATCTGGATCGCCTCGATCGCGTTGCGCAGCAGCTCACGGTCGGGCATCGTCGGTGGCACCGCGAGGTAGCCCATGCGCTCACCCGGTGAGAGCAGCGTCTTGCCATAGCTGTAGGCGAGGAAGCTCCAGGCGTAGAACTCGACCGGGCTGCGGAACCGCGTGCCGTCGAACACGATGCGGTTGTAGGCCTCATCGGAGATGAGGAAGATGCGGCGGCCGTTGCGCTCGGAGGCGGCATCGAGCAGGGCGCCGAGCCGCTCGAGCGTCTCGACGGGGTAGATGCGGCCGGTCGGGTTGTTCGGGCTGTTGACGATCACGATACGCGTGCGGGGCGTGATCGCTTCTGTGATCGCGTCGAGGTCGAGGTCGAAGGTCGTGCGATCGATCGGCACCTTCACCGGCACGAGGCCGGCCTCGCGAACGAGTCCCTCGTAGAGGAACCACGGCGGCAGGCTGTACACGACCTCGTCGCCGACATCGCCGACGATCTTGAGGGCGGTCGATATCGCCGCGAATCCGCCCGTCGTGAGGTGCACGTCCTCGTTCTCGAACGGGATGCCGACATGCCGTCGCAGAGATTCGGTGGCGGCCGCGATCGCCCCCGCGTCACCGAAGTTGTATGCGAACCATAGCTCGTGCTGCGGGATCAGCGCCTCTCGAAGGATCTCGACGTACGCCGCAGACGGCTGGTCGTGCGGGTCGCCGAAGGTGAAGTCGAGCACGCCGGGCTCGTGCCGGCGGCGCTCGTATCCCGAACGTCGATAGAACTCGTACAGCAGCTGGAACGGCGTCGCGCCCTCGACGTTCGCAACGCGATCGGAAGTGAGTCGTTCATCCATGAGCGCTTCCCTCGGGTTCTGGGAGGCTCCGTCGGCACGGAGACCCCGTGAATGCCGCCATGGTACTCCGCAGAGAGGCCCGCGTCCTCGGGGAGAGCCCGGGCGCGGGCCTCAGTGCAGTCGTTACACCGCGAGGTACTCGTCGGCGACGCTCAGCGCCTCGTCGATGATGTCGAGCCCGCGCACGAGCTCGGCTTCGGTGATCACGAGCGGCGGTGCGACGTGCAGGCGGTTGAAGTGCACGAACGGCCAGAGGCCGGCACGCTTGCATGCTGCCGCGACGGCCGCCATCGGCGCGGCATCCGCCCCGCTCGCGTTGAACGGCACGAGCGGTTCGCGGGTGCCGGCGTCGCGCACGAGCTCGATCGCCCAGAACAGCCCCATGCCGCGCACCTCGCCGATCGAGGGGTGGGCCGCTGCCATCGCGCGGAGTCGGGGCTCGACGACCCGGGCGCCCAGGTCGCGCACCCGCTCGAGGATCCCGTCGCGCTCGAACACCTCGAAGGTCGCGACGCCGGCGGCGCAGGCGAGCGGATGCCCCGAGTAGGTGAGCCCGCCGGCGAACGCCACCGTGTCGAAGTGCGAGGCGATGCGCTGCGAGATGACCACGCCGCCGAGCGGCACGTAGCCCGAGTTCACGCCCTTGGCGAAGGTGATCAGGTCGGGCACGACGTCGAAGGCGTTGACGGCGAACCACTCGCCGACGCGGCCGAAGCCGACCATGACCTCGTCGGCGATGTAGACGATGCCGTAGCGGTCGCAGAGCTCGCGCACTCCCTGCAGGTACCCGGGCGGCGGCACGAGCACGCCATTGGTGCCGACGATCGTCTCGATGATGATGGCGGCGATCGTGCCGGCGCCCTCGAGCGTGATGACCTGCTCGAGGTGCTCGAGAGCGCGCGTCGCCTCGTGCTCGGGAGAGTCGGCGTGGAACGAGGAGCGGTACGGGTACGGGCCCATGAAGTGGGCGACGGAGCCGTCGCTCGGCTCGTTGGCCCAGCGGCGCGGGTCGCCCGTGAGCGAGATCGCCGTCGCGGTGCCGCCGTGGTAGCTGCGGTAC
Organism: Agromyces subbeticus DSM 16689; assembly: GCF_000421565.1. Taxonomy (GTDB): domain Bacteria; phylum Actinomycetota; class Actinomycetes; order Actinomycetales; family Microbacteriaceae; genus Agromyces; species Agromyces subbeticus. The sequence continues at coordinate 583,398 of NZ_ATXG01000001.1, forward strand.
ATCGACAGCACCTTGCGCCGGCCCGTCACGGCGCGCGCCATGCGCACGGCGTACTCGTTGGCGTCGGCCCCACCGTTCGTGAAGAAGACCTTGTCGAGGTCGCCCGGTGCGACCTCGGCGATGCGACGGGCGAGGTCGCCGCGCACGTCGTTCGCCATCGACGGCTGGATCGTCGCGAGCCGCCCCGCCTGCTGCTGGATGGCGGCGACGAGGTCGGGATGCTGGTGCCCGAGGTTCAGGTTCACGAGCTGGCTCGAGAAGTCGAGGTACGCGTTGCCGTCGTAGTCCCAGAAGGTCGAGCCCTCGCCGGCCGCGATCGGCAGCGGGTCGATGAGCGCTTGCGCGCTCCACGAGTGGAAGACGTGTGCCCGGTCGTCGGCGCGCACCTGAGCCTCTGCGGCGGCGTCGGGCAGCGGATGCACCGTGCCGGACCGGTCTGCGTACACGGCTTCGGTCTCGGCGGTGATGGTGTCGGTCATGCGGTTGCCTTTCGGAGCCTCGCCGGTCGAGTAGCGAAGCGTATCGAGACCTCTCGGGTCTCGATACGGCGCTGGCGCGCCTACTCGACCGGCGGAAGGGATCAGTGGTTCTGGGGGAAGCCGAGGTTGATGCCGCCGTGCGCGGAGTCATTGCGCGTGGCCGGGTCGATCCAGCGGGCGGTCACGGCCTTCTCGCGGGTGAAGAAGTCGAAGCCGTGGGTGCCGTAGGCTTTCGCGTCACCGAACAGCGACTGCTTCCACCCGCCGAAGGAGTGGTAGGCGACGGGCACGGGAATCGGCACGTTGATGCCGATCATGCCGACCTGCACCTCGTTCTGGAAGCGGCGTGCTGCGCCGCCGTCGTTGGTGAAGATCGCGGTGCCGTTGCCGAACCGGCCCGAGTTGATCAGGTCGAGACCCTCGTCGTACGTGGCCACGCGAACGATCGAGAGCACCGGGCCGAAGATCTCCTCGGTGTACGCCCGCGAGGTGGTGGGCACGTTGTCGATCAGGGTCGGGCCGAAGAAGAAGCCCTCTTCATGGCCGTCGACCGTGAACCCGCGGCCGTCGACCACGATCGTCGCTCCGTCGGCCTCGGCGATGTCGACGTAGGAGGCGACCTTGTCGCGGTGCACGTCGGTGATGAGCGGGCCCATGTCGGGTTCACTGAGCTTGCCGTCACCGGCGTCGATGCCTGCGCCGTTGCCGATCTTCAGCTTCGCGATGCGCTCGCTGATCTTGCCGATCAGCTCGTCGGCGACCGGCTCGACGGCGAGAACGACCGAGATCGCCATGCAACGCTCGCCGGCGGCGCCGTACCCGGCGTTCACGGCCTGGTCGGCGACGAGGTCGAGGTCGGCGTCAGGCAGCACGAGCATGTGGTTCTTGGCGCCGCCGAGCGCCTGGACGCGCTTGCCGTGCTTCGACGCGGTCTCGTAGATGTACTGGGCGATCGGGGTCGATCCGACGAACGAGATCGACTGCACGATCGGCGAGGTGAGCAGGCCGTCGACGGCGAGCTTGTCGCCCTGCAGCACGGTGAACACGCCGTCGGGGAGCCCAGCGTCCTTCCAGAGCTGTGCGATCCAGAGCGCCGCAGAGGGGTCCTTCTCGCTCGGCTTCAGCACGACGGCGTTGCCGGCGGCGATCGCGATGGGGAAGAACCACATGGGAACCATGGCCGGGAAGTTGAAGGGGCTGATGATGCCGACCACGCCGAGCGGCTGCTTCAGCGAGTACACGTCGATGCCGGTCGAGACGTTCTCGGAGTAGGCGCCCTTGATCAGGTTGGGGAACCCGGTCGCGAGTTCGACGACCTCCTGGCCGCGCATGATCTCGCCCATCGCATCGGAGACGACCTTGCCATGCTCGGCCGTGATGATCGCCGCGAGCTCGCCCTTGCGCGAGTTCAGCAGCTCGCGGAACGAGAACATCACGGTCTGCCGCTTCGCGATCGAGTAGCCGCTCCACAGCTCGAACCCGGCCTGCGCCGACGCGATCGCCGCGTCGATCTCAGCCTGGTCGGCCAGCGCGACCTCGGCCCGCACTGCACCCGTCGCTGGGTTGTACACCGGGGCCGTGCGGCCCGAGCCCGACGCGCGCAGCGCGCCGTCGATCCAGTGTCCGATCAGCCGCACGTCGGGGGCCGACGCAGGCGAGGAAGCGGTCTCGGTGATGCTCATGGCAGTTCCTTCGCTGGTGTGCCCGCGGGCGTGTCGATGCCGAAATCGGACAGAGTGGCCGACGTCGACTAGGCTTCGTGTTTCCAGTGTTGCAGAGGAGGAACGGTGAATCCCGTGGCAGAACGTCGCGAAGATGAGGCGATCCAGACGAATCGTCCGGTCGGTGCGATCGCGGGCGACGGCCTTCCGACGGTGCGTGAGATCCTCGCGATCCCCGCCGTGGCTCGGGGTCTGCCCGAGGTGCTCTCGAGCGACGCGACGCTCGATTCGCACGTGCGCTGGGCTCACGTCTCCGACAGCGCCGGAGTGGCTCGACTGCTCGACGGCGGCGAGCTGCTGCTCTCGACCGGGTCGGGCTGGCCGACCGAGCCGGCCGACCTCACCGCGTTCATCGTCGGGCTCGTCGAGGCGGGGCTCGCGGGTCTCGTGCTCGAGCTCGGCGTGCACTACCGCTACGTGCCGGCCGTGGTCGAGACGGCGGCACGCGAGCACGGGCTCGCCCTCGTCGCGCTGCACCGCGAGGTCAAGTTCGTCGTGCTCACCGAGGCGGTGCACAGCCGCATCATCTCGGAGCAGACCGCGGCGCTGCGGGCCCGCGACGAGGTGCGCGAGCGCTTCACCGCCCTCGCGCTGCGGGGTTCGCCGCCCGACTTCATCGTGCAGCAGCTGGCCCAGACGCTCGGCGCCGCGGTCGTGCTCGAGAACCTCGCTCACGAGGTCGTCGCCGCCGAGGTGCCGCTCTCAGCCGAAGAGGAGCTCTTCACCAGGTGGGAGGCGCGCTCGCGGCTCGCGCATCGCCAGCATGACGAGCAGCGCCGGCGCACCCTCGGCGTCGCGGCCGACGAGTGGCTCATCGTGCCGGTCGAGGCGCGGGGCATCCGCTGGGGTCATCTCATCGCCCTGCCGGGGCCGGCGCACCCGGCCGGACGCACGAGCGTGCTCGAGCAGGGCGCGATCGCCCTCGCGCTCGGTCGTCTCGCCGACGGCGCCGCCGACGAGTGGGTGCGCCTCGGTCGGCAGCGGCTCGTCGACGGACTGCTCGCCGGCAGGTTCGCCGGGCTGCCGGCCGCGTCGGCCCGGGTCGAGGCCGCCGGCCTGCCGATCGACGGCGCCCGGCTCTTCGGCCTCGTCGCTACGGGTGCCGTCGTGACCTCGACGGCAGCGGAGGTCGCGGCTCGCGAACTCGGCGGGCGGGTGCTCGCCGGCGCGGTGCCCGACGGCACGCTTCCGATGCCCGGCATGGTGGCGCTGCTCTCGTTGCCGGCGTCGCGCCGGTTCGACGACGCGTCGGCCCGAGCGCTCGCCCAGGCGCTGGTTGCCGGGGACTCGGGCGCGCTCGAACGCCTCGTCGTCTCGATCGGCTCGGAGGCGACCACACTCGAGGCGCTGCTCGGCTCGGTGCAGGAGGCGATCGACCTCGCGCGCGGGCCGGCACCGCGAGCGGCTCGCGGCCCCGTGCTGCGACGCGCCGACGATCGCCCGCTGATGAAGCTGGTGACCGCGCTCCGTGACGACCACCGCCTGCTCGAGCACGGCGAGCGCATGCTCGAGCCGCTCATCGACTACGACCTCGCGCGCAGCGGCGACCTGCTCGACGTGCTCGCCGCCGTGCTCGCGCATCCGGGCAACCGCACCGCAGCGGCATCCGCTTCGCACCTGTCGCGATCGGTGTTCTACCAGCGGCTCGCGCTCATCAGCGAGCTGCTCGGGGCCGACCTCGATGACGGCGAGACGCTGACTGCGCTGCACCTCGCGCTGCTCGTGCGACGCAACATCGTGCGGTGACCTGAGCGGCGTCGACGCGCCCTGCGGTTGCCTGGGGCCACGACCAATGGCGCTCCGGTGGCGATCCGGTGGTCGATCCGACCGGCGGCGCGCCATCGTCAGGTCAGTGTGTGCGGACATCGACGGTGCAGGCGGCAGGGATCTTTACGCCGCAGCCCAGCGACCCCTAACGTCTCCCCAGCCCCGAACTGCATTCGGGATCTTCGGATTGGAGCACGGATGGCGCAGCACAGCGGACTTCGCAGCAACGCGGTGGGACTCGGCGGGGCGGTCATCATGTCCGCCGCGCTCATGGGCCCGGCGGTCTCGGTCTACTTCAACCCACAGGTGGTGGCAGGCAGTGCCGGCCCTGCCATGCCCCTCGTGTTCGTCATCGCACTCGTCGTGATGCTCGTGCTCGCGAGCAGCATCATGGCGATGGCGCGGGTGTTCCCGAGCGCCGGCTCGTTCTACACCTACGTCTCGCGCGGGGTCGGCCCCCGCACGGGCTTCGTGACGGGCGGCCTGATGTTCCTCGCCTATGCCTTGCTCGTGCCCGCCGAGCTCGCACTCATCGGCGTCTACGCGCAAGACGTGCTCGCCGGATACGGCGTGCACGTGCATTGGACCATCATCTCGGCGATCTTCACGGTGCTGATGATCGTGCTGTCGCTGCGCGGCATCTCAGGGTCGCTCCGCACCGCAGCCATCCTGTTCTGCGTCGAGGTCGGCGTCATCGTAGTGCTGAGCGCGATCGTGCTCGTGCAGGGCGGCGCCGATGGGCTCACCCTCGAGCCGTTCAACCCGGCGGCGTCTCCGACCGGCCTCTCGGGCATCGCGCTCGGCATGACCTTCGGCATCCTCTCGTTCGTCGGTTTCGAAGCCGCGACCACGCTGGGCGAAGAGGTGCGGAATCCGCGCCGGAACGTGCCGCGCGGCATCCTGTACTCGCTGCTGCTCGTCGGTGCGATCTACGTCTTCTGCACCTACAGCGAGATGATCGGCTTCGGTGTCACCGGGGTCGGCGAACTCGCCGGCAGCGCCGCACCCTTCAACGTGCTCGCGCGCGAGTACGCTCCCTGGCTCGAGCTGCTGATCGGCCTCGCCGGAATCTCGAGCATCTTCGCCGTCACCATGAACGCGAACAACGGCATCGTGCGCATCATCTTCGCCATGGGGCGCGAGGGGATGCTGCCGAGCGGTCTCGGCCGCATCCATTCCGTGCATCGCACCCCGACGAACGCGATCTGGCTGCAGGCCGTCGTCTCGGTCGTCTTCACCTTCGGCCTGGGGCTGCTCGCCGGGCCGTTCAACACCTACGTCTACCTCGGCTCGATCCTGACGCTCGCGATCATCCCCGTCTACATCCTCACGAACATCGCGTGCATGCGGCACTTCGCCCGCGAGGGCCGCAGCGAGCGCGCGGTGTGGCGGCATGTGGTGCTGCCGGTCCTCGGCATCCTGTTGCTCGCCATCCCGATCTACGGGCAGGTGTATCCCGTGCCGGCCGAGCCGCTGCGCTACTTCCCGTACGTCGTGCTGGCGTTCATCGCGATCATGGCGGTCGTCGCCGTGGTGTTCGGACGCCGGCGCCCGGAGGTGCTCGCCCGGGCCGGTGCGGTGCTCGCGGGCAGCGACGCGGATGCTTCAAGTGACGCGGATGTCCCGGAGCGGCCGGACACCTCGGGCACCGTGCCGGAAGGTGCCGCCGCGGTCGGCGAGCAGAGCGATGCCGGAGGCCGCTGAGCTGCGGGCGGCCGTCTCGATCGGGCTCGACCTCGCGGTCGAGCTCATCGGGGCGGCTCGCCGCCGCGCGGAGCAGATCGGGGTCGCGGTGAGCATCGCAGTCGTCGACGGCGGTGGGCATCTCGTCGCCTTCGCCCGCATGGACGGCGCCGAGATCGCGGGACCGACCCTCGCCGTCGACAAGGCGTTCACGGCGGTCGCCCATCGCGTTGCGACGTCGGAACTCGGTGCGCTCGCCGCTCCGGGCGGGTCGCTGTTCGGCCTGCATGCGAACGGCGGCGGGCGATACGTGCTGTTCGCGGGCGGCGTGCCGCTGGCGATCGACGGCGTCGTGCTCGGTGGAGTCGGGGTGAGCGGCGCCGACGCGGCCGACGACGAGTCGTGCGCGTACGCCGCCTCGGCGGCGTTCGCGGAGGCCGGCTCCGCGCGCTGAATTCGGTGGGTCCTGTCGTTTACTTGCTATTGACAAGTGCACTTGCAAAGAGCAAGCTAGGTCTCGCAACACCACCCAGACCAGTTCCAGCCATCGGAGGCCACCATGACCGCGACCAGCATCTTCGTGAATCTGCCCACCACCGACCTCGACCGCTCGAAGGCGTTCTACGAGGCGCTCGGGTTCAGCATCAACCCGATGTTCACCGACGAGAACGCGGCCTGTGTCGTGCTCGGCGAGAACATCTACTTCATGGTGCTCACTCGTGAGTACCTCGGCACCTTCACCGACAAGCAGATCATCGACCCGAAGACGCAGGCGCAGGCTCTCATCGCGCTCAGTCGCGAGTCACGCGATGACGTCGACGCGGTGCTCGGCAAGGGACTCGCCGCCGGTGGCAACGAGCCGCGCGAGGCGCAGGACTTCGGCTTCATGTACTCGCGCGACCTCGAAGACCCCGACGGCAACATCCTCGAGTTCCTCTACATGGCGCCGGAGGCCGCCGAGAAGGGCCCCGATGCCTACCTGAGCCAGCAGGGCGCCGACGCGGCGTCGACGCCGGCCTGACCGGGTCGGCCTCGTGGCCACTCGCGGGGCTCGCGGCTTCGGCCAGCACAGCGGCGCGGCTCGGGCGCTCGAGCGGGTCGGCGATCGATGGGCGCTGCTCATCGTTCGCGACCTGCTCGTCGGCCCGCGCCGTTACGGCGACCTGAAGACCGGGCTCCCACGCATCCCCACCAACATCCTGAGCGACCGGCTCAAAGAGCTGCAAGAGGCCGGCGTCGTGCGGCGTGTACCCACCGTGCGCGGCGGCTACGAGCTCACCCCGCTCGGGCGCGGCCTCGAGCCGGTGGTGCTCGCCCTCGAACGCTGGGGATGGTCGGTGCCCGGCGAGCCGGCCGACGATGACCGAGTGTCGGGCGATGCAGTGACCATCGCGCTGCGCGCGGCATTCCGGCCGGATGCCGCAGCGACGCTGCCGCCCACCGAATACGTGCTGCACGTCGGCGAGGTGTCGGTCTCGGCGATCGTCGTCGGCGCGAGCCTCGACGTGATGCCGGTCGGCGCAGGCGCGCTGCCCCAGCCGCGACGCCGCTCAGCCTTCGAGCCCGTGCCGCAGACCGTGCTCGACCTCGAGGTCTCGCCCGCGTCACTTCGCGAGTTCCTCGCCGGTGATGCCGGCCTCGCGACCGTGCTCGCCGGCGAGACCGAACTGCTCGGGCGCTTCGGATCGACCTTCCGCATCGAGCCCGTCGGTCCGTCGAACAATGCGTCGTCGGCCGCAGCCGCAGCAGCCTGAGAGCGGGGCTCAGCCGATGAACACCTTGCGCAGCGTCTCGCGCACGGTCCAGATCGTCTTCATGCCGGCCTCGAGGCGCACGACGGCGCCCGGAGCAAGCACGATCGGGTCGGCGGCAGGGTGCTCGAACTCGACCGTCGCCGCGCCCGCGAGCACGACGAAGACCTCGTCGACCTCGACGTCGCGCATCGCGCCGGGCGTCATCTCCCAGACTCCGATCTCGCCGGCGCTCGAGGTGTCGAGGGCGAGGTAGCCCGTGGTCGGTGCCCCGGCGACGATCTGCTCGGCCGACACCGGTTCGTGCGCGAGGCGAGCGGATGCGGCATCCGTCACCGTTCCAGCGAGAAGCCGCAGCTCGTCGCTCATGAGTCGAACCCCAGCCCGAGGGCGTCGAGCGTCTTCAGCAGCACGTTGCGCTTGCCGCGGTCGTGGTCGGCCCGGTCGAGCGACCAGCGCGTGGCGTTGATGCCGATCGCGGCAGCCGGCTCTGGTGGGAATGGCAGCGGGCGCTTCCGTACCATCTCGAGCGAGGTGCGCTCGTTGTCGCGACCCTCGAGCAGGTCGAGCATGACTTCGGCGGCGAAGCGCGTCGAGCCCACGCCGAGGCCCGTGAAGCCCGCCGCGTAGGCGATGCGGTCATCGCGGGCCGTGCCGAAGAACGCCGTGAACTGGGTGCTCGTGTCGATCGCGCCCGCCCACTGGTGGCTGAACTGCAGGCCCTCGAGTTGCGGGAACGTCGTGAAGAAGTGGCTCGCGAGCTTCTGCCACGTCTCTGGCCGGTTCTCGTAGTCGCTGCGCACCTTGCGGCCGTAGTGGTAGATCGCGTCGTAGCCGCCGAAGAGGATGCGGTTGTCTTTCGAGAGCCGGTAGTAGTGGAACTGGTTCGCCATGTCGCCGATGCCCTGGCGGTCGTTCCAGCCGATGTCGGCGAGCTGCTTCGGCGACAGCGGCTCGGTCATCAGCACGTAGTCGTAGACCGGCACGGTCATCAGGCGGTTGCGCTTCAGCAATGACGGGAACACGTTCGTGGCGAGCACGGCATGCGCAGCGTCGACCCGGCCGCCATCGGTGACGACCGAGACGGCGCCCGTCGATCCCGGCGTCTCGAGGCGCTTGACGGGGGAGTGCTCGAAGATCTCGACCCCGAGCTCTTCGGCGACCCGGGCGAGCTCTGCGGCGAGCCGTGCCGGATGCAGCATGCCGTTCGTCCGCTGCTCCCAGACTCCCGCGAGATAGGTGGGCGAGGCGACCGAGGCCTGCACCTGCGCCTCATCGAGATAGACGATGCCCTCTTCGCCGCGCGCGACGGCCTCGGCATGCCACTCGCGCAGCCACTCGACCTGGTGTTCCTCGATCGCCGGCGCGAGCTGGCCGGTGCGCTCGAAGTGGAAGTCCATGCCGAGCTCGGCCTCTGACGCTTCGATCGCGTCGAGGTTCTCGATGCCGAGGCGGTGGAGCGTCGGCATCTCCTTCGGCCAGCGGGCCATGCCGTTCTCGTCACCGTGAGTGAGGCTCGCCTCGCAGAAGCCGCCGTTGCGGCCCGATGCCGCCCAGCCGATGGACTTCGCCTCGACGAGCACGACGTGCGCGTTCGGGTTGCGGCGCTTGGCGAGCACCGCGCTCCAGAGGCCGGTGTAGCCGCCGCCGACGACGACGAGGTCGGCCACGCGCCGCCCCGTGAGCTTCGGGCGACCGCCGACGGCGCCGGCGGGCAGGTCGTCGAGCCAGAACACCGAGTGCCTGGTGGCGGCGAGTGCGTGCTCGACGACGGATGCCGGCGGCTGACGTCGTTCGAAGACGGTGGTTCCCACTGCGATCACTCCGATGCGGTTGTGGTGGATTCCATCCTCCCGCGCGCACAGTGCCCGCCGCTATGGGCCAGGTGTCGCGACATCCGCTCGCCTCCGGACAGGGTGGCCGGATACGGCGGATGCGTACATGTCGGTGCGGGCACGCGAAGATGGCACGTGACCGATTCGATCGACTACTCCCGTTACGAGATCGAGTTCGACGCCGACTTCTCCGGCAGCGACCTCGACCCGGCCCAGTGGCTGCCGTACTACCTGCCGCAGTGGTCGAGCCGTGAACGCAGCCGCGCCCGCTACGAGATCGGCGAGGGGCGTCTCACGCTGCGTGTCGATGCCGACCAGTCGCCGTGGTCCGAGGAGTACGACGGGTCGGTGCGGGTGTCGAACCTGCAGACGGCGGTGCGTTCCGGGCCGCTCGGCAGCGCGTCTGGTCAGCACCCGTTCCGCGAGGGGCTCGTCGTGCGGGAGGCGCAGCCCGACGTGCGGCTCTACACCCCGCGCTATGGAATCGTCGAGGTGCGCGCCGCTGCGACCGTCGGCGAGCACAGCATGGCGGCGCTGTGGATGATCGGCGTCGAAGACCGGCCAGAGCAGTCGGCTGAGATCTGCGTGTTCGAGATCTTCGGGCGTGAGATCGGCGAGCACGAGGCGCTCGTCGGCATGGGGGTGCATCCCTTCAACGACCCGTCGATCCGTGACGACTTCGCGCGGGTGGCGATGCCGGGCGACGCTCGGCAGTTCCACGACTACGCCGTCGAGTGGGCGCCGGGGTCGACGGTGTTCTTCATCGACGGCCGTGAGGTGCATCGCAGCGACCAGTCGCCTGACTATCCCATGCAGTTGATGCTCGACCTGTTCCACTTCCCGCCCGAATCGGGTGAGGGCGTCGAATATCCGCAAGCGTTCACGGTCGAGTGGGTCCGGGGCTACCGCCGCCTCGCGTAGCGGCAGGGGAGGGCAGGAACGTCAGGCCTGCGGGGCGTGCGCCTCGAGGAACTGGTAGACCTCGGTCTGGTCGACGCCGGGGAACGTGCCGGTCGGCAGCGCCGCGAGCAGCGAGGTCGGGGTGCGGGCCGCCGGCCACGAGGCATCCGCCCACCGATCGGCGAGGCTGGTCGGTGCCTGGCAGCACGCGGGGTCGGGGCACCGCGACACCGCACGATGCGGTGTCTCGCGCCCGCGGAACCACTTCACGTGCTCGAACGGCACGCCGACCGACACCGAGTACTCGCCCTCTTTCGCCTTCTCGATGCGCGAGGTGCACCAGAACGTGCCCGACGGAGTGTCGGTGTACTGGTACCACGGGCTGAACCGGTCTTCGACGTCGAACACCGTGCGCGCGGTCCAGTTGCGGCACATCGTCGTGCCCTCGATCGCGCCGAGGGCATCGGACGGGAAGCGCACGCGATCGTTCTCGTACGCCTTGATGATCGTGCCCGACTCGTGCACCTTGGTGAAGTGCACGGGGATGCCGAGCCGCGCCGTCGCGAGGTTCGTGAACCGGTGCGCCGCGGTCTCGTACGAGACGGCGAAGGCGTCGCGCAGCTCCTCCATCGAGATGCGGCGCAGGTTCTTCGCCTCGGTCAGGAACCGCACTGCTGCCTGCTCGGGCAGCAGGATCGCGGCCGTGAGGTAGTTCGTCTCGATGCGCTGGCGCAGGAAGTCGGCGTAGCCGGCCGGCTCCTCGTGGCCGAGCAGGTGGCTCGCGAGGGCCTGCAGGATCGGTGAGCGGGAGTCGCGCGACGGCGACTGCTGTGTCGGCAGGTAGACGCGCCCGTTGCGCTTGTCGGTCACCGAACGGGTGGAGTGCGGCAGGTCGCCGACGTAGTGCAGCGAGTAGCCGAGGTGGCTCGCCATGTCGGCGACCAGCTGGTGAGAGACCGGGCCGCCGGTGTGGCCGACCGCTTCGAGCAGCTCGGCCGCCTTCGCCTCCAGCTCGGGATAGAAGTTGTCGCGAGCCCGCATCTCGTCGCGCAGCTGGGCATTCGCGCGGCGCGCCTCTTCGGGGGTCGCGGCACGCTCGCGGTGCAAGCGGTCGATCTCGTTGTGCAGGCTCAGGATCGTCTGCAGGGTCTGGTCGTTCATGCCCTTCGCGACGCGGAACGACGGCAGGCCGAGCGCGGCGAACACCGGCCCGCGCTGTGCGCGCTCGACGGCGATCTCGAGGGCGGCGCGCTCCGAAGGGGCATCCGCTCGCAGCAGTTCGTCGACGCTCGTGCCGAGCGCGAGGGCGATCGTGCGCAGCATCGAGAGTCGCGGCTCGCGCTTGCCGTTCTCGATCGCGCTGACCTGCGAAGGCGCCCGGTCGATCGCCGTGGCGAGCTCGCCGAGGGTCAGGCCACGGGCCGTTCGGCGATCGCGGATGCGGCGGCCGAGCGTGAGCGCGTCGACCTCGTCGGCACTCGACTCGGCAAGGTCGGGGGAGGGATTCGCGCTGCGATCCGCGGTGATCATGCCTTCGATGGTGACACGGGCGAGGGGATGCCGCAAACGGAAGAATCTCGAAACTTCTGCCGTTGGCCAGTGGATTCCCGATATTCACCTCGATCATGTCGAATGCGGCGTTGAAAGAACATGATTCTGCGGCGGACGCTGCTCAAGCCGATGGACTCAGTCGTGGTTTCAGCTCGTTCGCGAAGAAGTCCATGAACCCGTCGGGGTCGGGCCCGTTGTTCATCAGCACGACGTGGTCGTAGCCGACCTCCTCGTACCTGCGGATCGCGTCGAGGTGCTTGGCGACATCGGGCCCGCAGGGCATCGTGTTCGCCACGTCCTCCGGCCTGACGACTTCGGCGGCCGCCTCGAAGTTGGACGGATTCGGGAGCTCGCTCATGACCTTCCATCCCGTGAGCGACCAGCGGCTCGTCTCGAATGCCGACTGGACCGCCTCCTCCTCGGTCTCCGCCCACGCGAGACCCACCTCGCCGTACCTCGGGCCATCGCCCCCTGCAGCGCGGTACGCCTCGAGCAGCTCGGTCTTCGGCTCGGTGCCGAACATGCCGTCGCCGAGTTCGGCGGCGAGCTCGGCGGCATCCGGGCCGCCTGCCGCGACCGCGATGCCGGGCAGCTCGTCGGGAAGGTCGAACACGCGGGCGTCCTCGAGGTCGAGGTACTCGCCTCGGTACGACTGGTACCCGCCCGACCACAGCAGACGGATGATCTCGATCGCTTCACGCAGCATATTCTGCCGCTCGGCGACCGCCGGGAATCCGCGCCCCACGACGTGTTCGTTCAGGCGCTCCCCGGAACCGACGCCGAGTGTGAACCGGCCGTCGGAGAGGAGCGCGACGGTGGCGGCCGCCTGGGCGATGATCGCCGGGTGATATCGCACGGTCGGGCACGTGACGCCGGTCGCGAGCCCGAGCCGCGAGGTCTTCGCCGCGATCGAGCCGAGCACGCTCCACGCGAACGGCGAGTGCCCCTGCGAGTCGAGCCAGGGATGGAAGTGATCGCTGATTTCCACGAAATCGAATCCGCTCTGCTCTGCGAGCTCGGCCTGGCGAACGAGTTCTCTCGGAGCGAAGGCTTCAGCAGACAGCTTGTAGCCATATCGGATCATCGGTCCCCCTCGCTGGTCGGTGCAGGGCCGCACCTTCGACGGTGCTGTCGAATCGGCCCGCGATACCGTCGACGTCGGCGACGCTACCCGTGCGTCATCTGGCTCGGAAGCGCTTGCGGCGGACACCCGCAAGGACGACAATGCGCGGGTTGCGCTCCGACCGGTCTGACGTTGCCTGCAGCCAAAGCGCGCAGGCCCGTAGGCGCCCGTTATACGCCGCCGTCGCCGGCCGCGCAAGTCCCTTCTCGCGCGAGCAGCCCCGCTCTAACGTTGCGCGCATCAGCCGGCGTCGACCTCATCATCCTGTCCGACCCCGGCCCATCCCGACGGCGCGACCCGACTCCGAACCGGCATCGATCGACGCTGACCGACACCACGGAAGCGAGAGCAAGATGACCGAGAACACCCCATCCCAGCATTCGGACGACGTGCCGACGACTGGCTCCATGCGTGATGTCGACGCCGGTGCCGGAACGAGCACCGGAGGCGGTTCCGGCGCGACCGGGCGCCACCCGGGCGGTGTCACCACCGACTCTGCCGGCTCCACCGGCGCGGGCCGATCGCCCTCTCTCGCCGACGACGCCGCCTCGGTGGCCTCCGACGCCGGGGAAGCCGGCCACCGAGTGGCCGACGTCGCCAAGGAGGAAGGCAAGGCCGTCGTCGAGGAGACCACGGAACAGGCGCGCCGGCTCGCCGACGATGTCACCACCGAACTGCGCGAGCAAGCGGCGGTGCAGCAGAAGCGGGTAGCCAGCGGACTCCGGTCCGCGGGAGCGCAGTTCACGCACATGGCCGAGGATTCCAGCGAGCCGGGCTACGCCGCCGACCTCGTGCGCCAAGCGGGCCGGCGGGCCGACGATGTCGCCCAGTGGCTCGATGCACGAGACCCCGGTTCTCTCGTGCAAGAGGTGAAGTCGTTCGCCCGCCGGCGACCGGGAGCCTTCCTCGCGATCGCGGTCGGAGCCGGCGTCGTCGTCGGACGGCTGACGCGGGCACTCGCGACGCCGCCCGACCACGGGTCCGCTGCGTCGGAGTCCCGAGCGTCCGGATCGGTTGCACCCGGCGCGAGGACGGTGACGCCTGCCGCCGCCGGAATCCGAACCCCCGGTGCCGGCCAGCCTGGATCAGTGGGTGCACGATCAGTCGGTGCGCCTGGAGGAGGCGTGGCACGATGACCGACGAACCTCGTATCGGCGCGCACGATGCACGGTTGGGATCGACCGATCCGAGAGCGGGCGCGTCCGCGACATCTGCCGACCTGCCCTCGCCATCGCCCACGCCCTCCGAAGTGCACGCCGAGACGACCTCGCTCGGCGACCTCTTCGCAGAGGTCAGCCGTGATGTCTCACTGCTCATGCGGCAGGAGGTCGAACTGGCCAAGGCCGAGATCTCGCAGTCGGCGAAGCGGGCCGGAAAGGGTGCCGGCATGTACGGCGGCGCCGGCATCGCCGGGTTGCTCGCCGTGCTGTTCCTCTCGATCGCGCTCTGGTGGGGACTCGGCTACTGGATCGGCAACGCCTGGTCGGCCGTCGTCGTCGCCGCCATCTGGGCCGTCGTTGCACTCGTGCTGGCGGTCATCGGCAAGAAGGAATTCGACAGCGTCGAGGGCATGCCCGAGACCGTCGAGAGCATGAAGAAGATACCCGAGACGCTGAAGAGAAATGAGGAGAACCGATGAGCGACCCCGAACTGATCCGCTCGGACATCGAGCGGACCCGACGAGAACTCGGTAGCGACGTCGATGCGCTCGCCGACAAGGTCAATCCGGCGAAGATGGCTCACCGCCAGGGCGACCGGATGAGAAACGCGATCGGCCGGCTGACCGACCGGGTCATGGGCACGGCATCCGACGTGGTCGAATCGGCTGAGTCGGCCGTCGACTCGGCAGGCGAGGCCGTGGCCGGAGCACCGCGGAAGGTTGCATCGGCCACCCAGGGCAACCCCATCGCGGTCGGCCTCATCGCCTTCGGCGTTGGATGGCTCGCCTCATCCCTCATCCCGGCATCGAGGCCGGAGCGGGATCTCGCAGAGAAGGCGAAGGAGGCGGCGGCCCCGCTCATCGAGGAGGCGCGAGATGTGGCGCAGGAGTCGGTGGAGCACTTGCGCGAACCCGCCATGGAAGGAGCCGAAGCCGTCAAGGAACGCGCGACCGAGGCGGTCGAAGCCGTGCGCGACGAGGGAGCTTCGGCGGCATCAGACGTTCAGGCCGAAGCCAAGCATGCTGCGGAGCGCCGGATGGAGTGAAGATTCGACGAGCGGATGACGCGAAGCACCCCGCAGAGGACCGGCATCGAAGCCGGAATAGTCAGCTGAGAGGCCACGCCGAGCGTGAGCGCCCGTCGGAGACGAGCGCGGGCTCGCACAGTGTCTCCCTGACGCGTCGATGGGGAGTTCTCCCCGTTCTCGCTGGCTTGCGGCAACTGGTTGGATGGACGGGGCCGCATCGGCCCGCATCAGAGGGGAAAACACACACCATGACTGCAACACGCCCGATCGCCGCCGCATCGCTGGCTCTGCTCGCCCTGCTGTTCACCGGCTGCGCGGCCGGCACCGCCGACACCGGATCGTCGGACGGCGCCAAGACCGAGGCGAGCGTCGAGGCCGAGACCACGGCCGATCAGTCGACGCAAGAGGCGTGCGACCTCATGAAGGGCAGCCTCGAAGAGCTCGTGACCCTCACCAGCGGCGAGAACGCCGGTGCGCTCGCAACCGATCCCGCCGCCGCGGTCACCGCGCTGAAGACCGCTGAGGCGAGCATGCGCGAAGCCGCCGCCGACGTCACGAACGCCGAGATCGCCGCACCCGCGACCGCCGCCTCGGGCGCGATGACGGAGTACGTCGCGTTCCTCGACACCGTGGTCGCCGACCCGGCGAACGCCGACATGGCGAAGCTCGGCGAGCAGGTCACGGCACTGCAGACCGGCATCACCGGCCTCAGCGAGGTCTGCACGCTCTGATCGCCGACGCGATCTGACGAAGCGGCGTCGCGGCCAGGTTCCCCGACGGGGGTGGAAGCACGAGCTTCCACCCCCGTCGGCATTCGGGGATGGGGTGGGGCGCCGGCCGGGGCGCTCAGGCGCTCAGGCCTCGGATGCCGCGAACACCCGCTCGCCCTCGACGAAGGTCTGCAGCACGCGGGTGGCGCCGATCTCAGCGACCGGGCCGGCGAACGGATCGCGGTCGAGCACGACGAGATCGGCGAGCTTGCCGACCTCGATCGTGCCCGTCTCGTCGAGGTGGTTCACGAACGCCGATCCGGCCGTGTACGCCGTGAGCGACGACGCGAGGTCGATCGCCTGCTCGGGCAGGAACGCCTCGAACTTCCCCTCCTCATAACCCGGGGCGGCGATGCGGTTGACGGCGACGTGAATGGCGGCGAGCGGGTTCGGCGTCGACACCGACCAGTCGCTGCCGGCGGCGAGTACCGCGCCCGAGCGCAGCAGGTCGCCGAACGGGTACTGCCACGCATCGCGGGGCGAGCCGAGGAATGGCAGGGTGAGCTCGACCATCTGCGGTTCGAGCGCGGCCCAGAGCGATTGCATGTTCGCGATCACGCCGAGCTCGCGGAAGCGCGGGATGTCGTCGGGGTGCACGACCTGCAGGTGCGCGATGTGGTGCCGGTGATCGTTTCGGCCGTTCGTCGCGATCGTGCGCTCGACCGCGTCGAGGCACTCGCGCACCGCCCGGTCGCCGATCGCGTGGAAGTGCAGTTGGAACCCGAGTGCGTCGAGCCGCGGGGCCGCCTCGTTCAAGATCTCGGGCGGCACGAACGAGATGCCGGAGTTGGAGGTGTTGTGGCCGTGGCCGTCGCAATACGGTTCGAGCATCGAGGCGGTGAAGTTCTCGGCGACCCCGTCTTGCATGATCTTGATGCTCGTCGCGGCGAAGCGCCCGCCCCGGTACCGCGAGCGCTTCTCGACGAGCTCGGGAATCTGCTCGAGCCCGCGCGTGCGGTCCCACCAGAGGGCGCCGACGACCCGACCGGTCAGTGCTCCGGATGCCGCGGCGGCGAGGTAGGCCGGACCGGGGTCACCGGCATCCCCGTAACTGCCGACGATCGCGTCCTGCCACGCGGTGATGCCGTACGAGTGCAGGTAGCGCTGCCCGAGCAGCAGGGCCTCGGTGAGCTGCTCGACGGTCGTCTCGGGAAGCAGCCGGTTGACGAGCGACATCGCGCCCTCGTGCAGCGTGCCGGTCGGTTCGCCCGAGGCATCCCGCTCGATGCGCCCGTCGGCCGGGTCGGGGGTGTCGCGGTCGATGCCCGCGAGGCGCAGCGCCGCCGAGTTCACCCACGCGCCGTGGCCGTCACGGTTCGGCAGGAACGCCGGCCGATCGGGCACCACCCGGTCGAGGGATGCCGCGGTCGGCGTGCCGCCCGGGAACGCCGACATCGACCAGCCGCCGCCGAGCACCCACGGCTCGTCGAGGTGGCTCGCGGCGTAGGAGCCGATGCGCTCGAGGTACTCGGGCTCGGTGACGAACTCCGACAGGTCGCAGCGCATGAGGTCGAGGCCGCCCCACACGGGGTGCACGTGCGCGTCCTGGAAGCCGGGGGTCAGCAGCCGGCCGTCGAGGTCGATGACCTCGGTGCCCGGCCCGATCAGCTCGCGCACCTCGTGGTCGGCGCTGACGGCGACGATGCGGCCGCCGCGCACGGCCACTGCCGAGGCGCGCGAGCGCACGGTGTTCGCGGTGAAGACGGGCCCGCCGGTGAAGACGAGGTCGGCTTGGGTCATGGATGCATCCTTACGTCAGCTGCCGGTCATCGTGCGGGCGATCTGCGTCGCCGAGTCGCCCGCCCGGCGCAGCACCAGCGCCACGAGTCCGAGCGCCACGAGCGTCAGCACGAGCATGATCGTCGAGACCGCCGCGATCTCGGGCCGCAGCCCGCTGCGCAGCGCGCTCAGCACGTACACCGGCCACGGCGTCGTGCCCGACACCTGCACGAACGCGGCGATGACCGTGTTGTCGAGGCTCAGCGTGAACGAGAGCAGGAACCCGGCGAGCACGGCGGGCATCGCGAGCGGCAGCGTCACCCGGCGGAACGTCGTGAACGGCTTCGCATACAGGTCGGCGGATGCCTCTTCGAGCTGTGCATCGAGCCCCACGAGTCGTGCGCGCACGATGTACGAGACGACCGCGATCGAGAACAGCGAGTGCCCGACGACGAGGCGTACGATGCCGTCGTTGAAGATGCTCAGGCCCGCGTCTTGGCCGAGCAGCACGAGCCACGGCAGCAGCGCCACGGCGTCGACGATCTCGGGCGTCACCGAGACGAGCAGCAGCAGGCCGATGAACCAGAGCGCCCACTTGCCGGGATGCCGTGCCATCGCGATGCCCGCGAGGGTGCCGAGCAGGGTGGCGAGCAGTGCGGCGATCGCGCCGGTCTGGATCGACACCCACACCGCGTCGCGGATGACCGGCCGCTCGACGATCGCGAGGAACGCGTCGAATCCGAATCCGCCCCACGAGACGAGCAGGCGGCCCGTGTTGAACGACGACAGGATGATCACGACGATCGGTGCGAAGAGGAACAGGAAGACCGCGACGCTCCACACCGTCAGCGCGACATCCGACCACGACCGCTGCTTCATGCCGCCACCTCCTGCGATCTGGGGGCGACAGATGCCGCGGGTTCGGGCTCGCCGAGCACGAGTCGATTCTGCAGCCGGAACGGCAGGGTCACGAGCCACACGAGCAGCCCGCCGATCGCCACCGTGAGCATGATCACGAGGATGAGGAGCACCGCCATCGCCGAGCCGAGCGCCCAGTTCTGCGCGGTCTGGAACTGGCTCGCCACGAGCTGGCCGACCATGTTGCCCTTCGCGCCGCCGAGCACCGTCGCGGTGATGTAGTCGCCCATGAGCGGGATGAAGACGAGCAGCACGCCCGCGATGACGCCTGGCCGGGCGAGCGGCAGCGTGATGCGCACGAAGGTGCGGGCCTTGCCCGCGCCGAGGTCTTTCGAGGCCTCTCGCAGGGGGTCGCCGACCCGGTCGAATGCGACGAAGAGCGGCAGGATCATGAGCGGCAGGTAGTTGTAGACCACCCCGAGCAGCACCGCGCCGCGGGTGTAGAGCAGGTCGAGCGGGCCGCCGATGATGCCGACCGACTGCAGTGCGGTCGACAGCCACCCCTCAGGTGCGAGGATCACCTGCCAGCCGATCGTGCGCACGAGGAAGTTGGTCCAGAACGGCACCATCACGAGCGCGAGCAGCAGCCCACGACGCGACGGAGGCGCCTTGACCGCCATCCAGTAGGCGACGGGCAACCCGACCACGAGGCAGATGGCGGTGCCGGCGATACCGATCCAGAGGGTGTTGGTGAACGTCTGGAAGAACGTCGGCGAGAGTGCTTCGAGGTAGCGGTCGAAGGAGAGCACGTCGTTGGCGTGCGTGCCGAAGATGCCGGGCTTGTAGCCGAAGCTGAACCAGACGACCATCGCGACCGGCGCCACGAAGAACACCAGGAGCCACGCCCACGCGGGGATCGCGAGCGCGAAGCGCGGCATCCGGAAGCTACGCACCAGCGGCCGCCTTCGTCTTGTTCCAGATGTCGACGCGACGCTGTTGCGCCTCATTCACCTCGCCCTCGCGCATCGTGTCGATCTGCTCTGGTGTGAAGAACACGAGGTCGAGCATGGGCAGCCCGGCGTCGGCCGCAGCCTGCTCGATGCCCGTCGCGCCCGTGTGGTAGCCGATGTAGTCGAGCTCGGCGAGCGAGTTCTCGGGCTCGAGCACGTAGTTGATGAACGCGTGTGCGGCCTCGGGGTTCGGCGCGCCGGCCGCGATGGCCCAGTTGTCCATCCAGATCTCGGTCTCGGGGCCGGGGAACACCCATTGCCAGCGGTCGGGGTCGGGGCTCTCGAGGATGCCGAGGCGTGAGTCGCCGTTCCACGACTGCATGAGCACGTGGGTGCCCTGCGGGATCGCCGAGCCGCCGGGGTAGGAGTCGAACGCCGCGATGTTCGGCGCCAGCGTGTTCACGAGGAAGTCCTCGGCAGCGGCGAGTTCGTCCTCGTCGGTCGTGTTCCAGTCGATGCCGTTCGCCCAGAAGTACGCACCCGTGAGGTCCCCCGGATCGTCGAGCACCGACATCCGGCCGCTCGCTTCGTTCTGCGCTGCGTCGAGGAAATCGGCCCACGTCGTGAGCTCACGGGTGATGACCGTCTTGTCGTAGACGAAACCTGTCGTGCCCCACGCCTTGCAGATCGAGTACGCGTTCTGGGGATCCCACGCGCGGCCGAGGAACGCGGGGTCCATGTACTCGAGGTTCGGGATGAGATCGAGGTTGAGCTCGCTCAGCAGGCCGTTCTCGATCATCTGGGGGATGAACACGCCGGTCGGCACCACGATGTCGTAGCCCGAGGTGCCCTTCGCCGCGACGAGCTTCGAGATGAGCTCTTCATTCGAGCCGAAGGAGTCGAGGGTGATCTTCGGGCCGAGCTCGTCGGTGAACGCCGCGAGCACGTCGGGAGCGTCGTAGTCGCCCCACGTGTAGATCGACAGGTCGCTCTCGAGTTCACCGCCGGTCGCGCGGGGCGCTGTGCCGGTCGCTCCGCCCGGGCTGCACGCGGCGAGCAGGCCGGTCGCGCCGGCCGCGGCGGCGAAGCTCAGGAAGCGGCGACGGGAGAGCTCGGAGCTGATGATCTTCGCGGCGCTCGTGCTCGCGAGGATGCGGACGTGGGGGCGGTTCTCGCTCATATCGGTCTCCGTTGGTCGGTTCGCGGTTGCGGTTGGAGGTGATCTGGTCAGTCGGTCGGCGGGGCGACGTAGCCCGCCGCGGTCGCCGCATCGTCGGCGGGGAAGAGCAGCACGCTCTCGGCGCTCCACGAGCAGACGACGGCGTCGCCGAGGCCGAGCGCCGGCGCCTCGGGGGTCGGGCGCCGCACGATGAGGCTCTCTTCGCCCACGCGCACGAGGTACTGCATCGTCTCGCCGAGGTGCGAGACGCCGATGAGCGTGCCCCGGGCGGTGTTGACGGCAGCGGATGTCGCGGCCGCGGTATCCGCCTCGATGTGCACGAACTCGGGGCGCACGGCAGCCTGGCCGTTGCCGCCTGCCGCGAGCTCGGGCCGAAGGCCGCGCACGAGCGCGTGAGGGGTCTCGACCGCGGCGCCGCCCTCGGCGACCTGCCCGCGGAAGAAGTTCTGCTGGCCGACGAACGCGGCGACGTAGGCTGACGCCGGGCGGGCATAGATCGTGTCGGCGTCGGCGAGCTGCTCGATGCGGCCGTCGCGCATGATCGCGATGCGGTCGCTCATCGAGAGCGCCTCGCCCTGGTCGTGGGTGACGAAGACGAAGGTGATGCCGAGCCGCGACTGCAGCAGCTTCAGCTCGAGCTGCATCTCTTCGCGCAACTGCCGGTCGAGCGCGCCAAGCGGCTCGTCGAGCAGCAGCACCGCCGGCCGGTTCACGAGGGCGCGGGCGAGCGCGATGCGCTGCTGCTGCCCGCCCGACAGCTGGGTCGAGGTGCGGTCCGCGAAGCGGCGCATCTGCACGAGGTCGAGCGCCTCGATGACGCGCTCGCGCACCTCGGCCTTGGGCGTGCGCCGCTGCTGCAGGCCGTAGGCGACGTTCTCGGCGACCGACATGTGCGGAAAGAGCGCGTACGCCTGGAAGACGGTGTTCACGTCGCGGCGGTACGGGGGAGCGCCGAGCACCGAGCGCCCGGAGATGCGAATGTCGCCGGCATCGGGCTGCTCGAATCCGGCGATCATGCGCAGCGTGGTGGTCTTGCCGCAGCCCGACGGCCCGAGCAGCGAGATGAACTCGCCGGCCTCGATCGTGAGCGACAGGCCGTCGACCGCGGTGGCCTGACCGTACCGCTTCGTCACCCCGTCGAGCACCACGCTGCCCGCCGTCTCGTCGGGCTTGCCCGCGGGCTCTTTCGGGGAGACCGCCCTGGCCTCGGTCGCCGGTGTCGTTGTCACGTGATGGCACCTCCCGTTCGCTCGGACGCCACATCGCGTTCGTCGCCATTCAATCCGTGCGACACCCGGTGCGCAATGGCCGAGCCGACGAACGGGACAAACCATCGGGCGGGGCTCACCCGCCCGACAGTTCGTCCGGGAGCCCCGTAACGCCCGCGAAACCGACGCGAGTGGACGCGTCGTGCCGGAATGCCTGACGCAGACCGGCAATACGCGTCCACTCACGTGATCGTTCAGGCGTTCAGCGCGGCGGTCGGTGAGGTGCGGGCAGCTCGTGCCGCCGGAAGGGCGCCCGCGATCGCGCCGACGATGACTGTCGCGCCGACGCCGGCGGCCAGCACCAAGGCGGGCACAGAGACGAGCCAGCCGTTCGCGGCGGCGACCACCGCGGTGATGCCCCACCCGATCGCCGTTCCCGCGATACCGCCGTACAGGGCGAGCAGCATCGCCTCGACGAGGAACTGCGAACGGATGTGTCCGCGCGTCGCGCCGAGGGAGCGGCGCAGCCCGATCTCCTGCCGCCGCTCGAGCACCGTGATGACCATGGTGTTCGCGACCCCGATGCCGCCGACCAGGAGCGCGATCGAGCCGACGCCCACGAGCAGGCCCGTGAACGCCTGATCGATGGAGTTCTTGGCGGCGAGCGCGTCGGAGGGCCGGCTCACCTTCACTTCGCTCGGCGACTCAGGGTCGATCGTCGCGGGCAGGAGCTCGCGCACCTCGGCCACGAGTTCGTCGTCGCCGCGCTCGTAGATGGTCGTCGGCGCGCCCTCGAAGCCGAAGAGCTCGCTCGCGATCGGCCCGCCGATGAGGGCGACGGTGTCGAGCTCGGGCGCAAGCGGGGATCGGTCGAGAATGCCGACGACGGTGAACTGCTTGCCTCCGAGGAGGACCCGGCTCCCGACGCTCACGATGCCGAGACGCTCAGCGGCTTTCGCCCCGAGCACGACCGCCGGGTAGCGCTCGGTCGCTTCGTTCAGCCAATTGCCCGATGCAAGGGGCGTGCTCGTCGCGCCGAGCAGCTCGAGGTCGGCGGCGGCCACCGTGAGTCCCTGGGTCGCGCCGGCGTCGATGTGCTCGTTCCGGTAGACGTGCACCTTCTTCAGCGTGGAGGACCAGCTCGCCTGATCGACGCCCGCGATGCGCCGCACCCGGTCCACCGCATCGACGGGCAACTCCGTATCCTCTCCGAAGAAGTCGGTGCCCGCCGCCGCCGTGAGCAGGTTCGTGCCGAGCGCGGCCAGCTTCTGCTTCACGAGTGCCTCGCTCGAGGTCGAGATACCGACGACCGCGATCATCGCCGCGATGCCGATCGCGATGCCGAGAGCCGAAAGTGCCGCACGCATCGGTCGGGCGCGGAGCCCGTGGAACCCGAGCCCCACCAGGTCGCGCGCCCGCAGCCGCGAACGGAGGCCGTTCACGAGGCGGTCCCGACGAGGTCGCCGACCCGGCGGTCGCCGACGAGTTCGCCGTCACGGATGCCGAGCTGCCGCGGCATCCGCTCGGCGACCTGATGGTCGTGCGTGATCACGACAACCGTCGTCCCCGAGGCGTTCAAGTCGGCGAGGATCGATACGACGGCCGCCCCCGAGCGAGTATCGAGCGCCCCGGTGGGCTCGTCGGCGAGGATGAGCGCCGGCTCGCCGACCACGGCGCGGGCGATCGCGACCCGCTGGCGCTCGCCGCCCGACAATTCCTGCGGTCGATGGTGCGCCCTCGCCGAGAGGCCGACGCGATCGAGCGCGATCGCGGCGCGAGCGCGCCGTTCACTCGCCGGCACTCCCGAATAGAGCAGGCCGGTGGCGACGTTGTCCACCGCGCTGACCCCCTCGGCGAGGTGGTACTGCTGGAAGACGAAACCGATGGCGAACGCCCGGAGCGCCGACAACTCGGAGTCGCTCATCGCACCCGTGTCGTGTCCATCGATGTGGATGTCGCCGGTGCTCGGCCGATCGAGGGTGCCGATGAGGTTCAGCAGCGTCGACTTGCCCGAGCCGCTCGGCCCGACGATCGCGAGCATCTCGCCGCGATCGATGTCGAAATCGACGTGCGAGAGGGCGACGGTCGGCGGCGAGCCATACGAGCGCGACACGCCCCGCAGCGAGACGAGTGGCACGCTCATTTCGCGACCACGACCTCGTCGCCGGCTTCGAGATCGCCGCCGGTCACCTCGACCATGCCGTCGGCGAAGGCGCCGAGTTCGATCGGAACGACCTTCGATTCGCCATCCACGACGACCTCGACCGCCGAACCGCCGCCAGAGGTCGCGAGGAGCGCGAGCACCGGCACCAGCAGAGCGTCCTCCCGTTTCACCGCGGTGAGTTCGCCGGTCACGCCCACATCGTCGAGTCCGTCGGCGGATGCCGCATCGTCGAGGGTGATCGTGACGGGCAGCTTCAGCTTCTTCCCGCCCTGACCGTCGTCCTGCTCGACCGGCGCGCCGACGGCCGAGACCGTACCCTCGGTCGGGCCGCGACCCGGCAGGCTCAGCTGCACTTTCGCTCCCACCACCGCGACCTCCTTGAGGTTCGGCGCGAGGTACGCGGTCACTCGCTTCTCGGTGCCCGAGACGGTGACGATCGCCGGCCCGGCCGGATCGCCGACGACGGCTTTCGCCCCCGAAACACGCAGGGGGCCCGCAGCGAAGACGATGCGACCCGGCTCGATCGTGCCCGTCTCCTCGAGGCCGAGGGCCTCCTGCCACTCCTCGATCGCGTCGGCGGTCGAAGCGGCGAACTCGGTGTCGGGCTCGCGGTCGAAGTAGCCGAGCGCGGCGAGGTTCTGTTCGAGTTGCAGCACGTCAGGGCCGTCGTCCATCCCCGACGTGAACGGCCGCCACATCGGCAATGAGCCGAGGAAGAGCACGACCGGCTGGTTGTCGACGCGGAACAGTTCGCCGCCGCGATCGATCACCGACCCGGCGCCGGGAAGCGCCGTGACCGTGCCGCCGAGACTCGTGCCGAGGTCGCGCACGGCCTCGTAGGCGAGTCGACCCGTCACCCGTACCCGCTCGGTGAGCGGGCCGCGCGCGACGGTTTCGGTCGGAGCGTCGACCGCGTTGCCGATTCCGTCATCGTCGGCAGCCGACGCCGGCGGACGATTCAGCACGAGTACGGTCGCCACGACGCCGATCACGGCGACGCACGCGCCCGCGACGAGCCACGGGGCACGTCGTCTCGGCCGCCGTGTCGTGGCTGCGGCACCCGGAACCTGCTCGTCGGCGGTCATTCGTCGTCCTTCGGCATCTCCGGGAAGCCGGCCTCTTCGTTGCAGGCGTCCATGACCGCCGGGTCGATGTCGTCGGCGGGCATCGCCTGCATCGCGACCACGCCACCGTCGCTCGAGATCTCGGGGTCGGGGAAGTCGTAGCCGGCCTCGCGCATGCACGCAGCGAAGGCGAGCATCGCCTCGTTCATTTCGTCGGCGTCGGGCATGCCCGGCTGCACGGGCGGCTCGCCGACCTTCTCGATGCAGGTCTCGTGCGCCGCATCCATCGCCTCCATGTCGAGCTCGTCGACGTTGAGCGTCGCCGCTGAGTCGTCGCTCGTCTCGGTCGAGCTGGTGGTGCCGCTCATCGAGACGTCGACGCCCTGTTCCTTCATGCAGTCGCCGAATTCGAGCGACCAGTCGTCATACTCGGCCTGGGCGTCGCCTGACGCGAGGTCGGCGCCGTCCGACGCGCCGTCCGACGCGTTGGGCGCGCACGCCGAGAGCGCGATCAGCAGGCCGATGCCGGTCAGGGCGAGCAGTGCACGCGCCCGGCGGGGTCGCGGCCTGGTGAGGTTCGTCATGGGAGTTCCTTTCGTCGCACCCTCGAAGGGCGGGGTCAGGTCCCAGCACACTCACAGCACGGTCGTAGGGGAGTAAAAGCCAGCACTGACGAATTCCTTATGCCGGGCGCGCTTCACTGGAGTCCGGCACGCCTCACCCGAGGACTGCCGAGCAATGGAGGAGCCCCGTGCGCGTGCTGATCGTGGAAGACGAGCCCTACCTCGCCGAGGCCGTGCGAGCCGGACTCGCCCTCGAGGCCATCGCCGCCGACATCGCCGTCGACGGAGCGACCGCGCTCTTCGCGATCGACGTCAACGACTACGACGCGGTGCTGCTCGATCGCGATCTGCCCGGAATCCACGGCGACGAGGTGTGTCGCACGCTCGTGGCGCGCGAAGAACGTCCCGCGATCCTGATGCTCACGGCAGCCCGGCGCCTCGGCGACAAGGTCGGCGGTTTCGAGCTCGGCGCCGACGACTATCTCGCGAAGCCGTTCGAGTTCCCCGAACTCGTCGCGCGGGTGCGGGCGCTCGGGCGGCGCCGATTCACGGCGCTGCCGCCGCGACTCGAAGCGGCGGGAGTGACGCTCGACCCGTTCCGACGCGAGGTGTTCCGCGACGGGCGCTTCGTGCGCCTCAGCCGCAAGGAGTTCTCGGTGCTCGAGGTGCTGATGCGGGCGTCGGGTGGCGTGGTCAGCGCCGAGACACTGCTCGAGAAGGCGTGGGACGAGAACGCGAATCCGTTCACGAACTCGGTCAAGGTGACCATCTCGACGTTGCGCCGCAAGCTCGGCGAGCCGTGGATGATCCGCACCGACCCCGGTGCCGGCTACGCGATCGACGTGCCACGTGGCTGACGCCGCGGTGTCCGCGCCCCGCTCGTTCCGGTTAACGGTCCGAGCGCGACTCGCCCTCACCTACGCCGGACTGCTCACGATCGCCGGCGTCGTACTCCTCGCGATCATCGCCTTCTTCGTCGGCCTCGTGCCGACGTACGACTTCGTGGACGCCACCGCGCTCGACTCGACCGGCTACGGCATCGCGGAACCGGGCGTTCCGGCCGGTGAGGTGATGCCGAGCGAGGGCTGGATCGCGACCGACGAAGGGCTCGCCGCCGCGGCGACGACGGTGCCGGTCACGGTCGCCTCACGCTCCGACATGCTGCAGTTGCTGCTGTGGGTCTCGGGCGGCGCCCTCCTCGTGCTCGCCGCGGGTGGAACCTGGGCAGGATGGTTCGTCGCGGGACGGATGCTGCGCCCGCTGCAGGAGGTCAATCGCGCAGCGCATCGTGCGGCCCGCGGACACCTTGACCATCGCATCGCACTCGCCGGCCCGCGCGACGAGATCACCGATCTCGCCGACACCTTCGACCAGATGCTCACCGAGCTCGAGCGCTCGCTCGGCGCGCACCGCCGGTTCGCGGCGAATGCCTCGCACGAGCTGCGCACGCCGCTCGCGACCACCCGAACGATGCTGGACGTCGCGATCAGCTCGCCCAGATCCTCCCGCGAACCCGGCCTACCCGACATCGCGCTGCTCGAGCGCCTGCGCGAGACGAACGAGCGCAGCATCGCGACTGTCGAAGCGCTGCTGGACCTCTCCGAAGCCGAGGCCGGAGCCGCGGCGACGGTGCCCGTCGAGCTCGCCGAGCTCGCGGCATCCATCGTCGACGATGCCAGGCCCGAGGCCGCGCTGGCCGACGTGCGAATCGAACTGGCCACCTCGCCCGAGACGATCTCGGGCGATGAGGTGCTGCTCAGGCAGATGCTCGCGAACCTCGTGCAGAACGCGATCCGGCACAACGTGCCCGGCGGCGTCGTTCGGGTGTCGACCCGCTCGTCGAGCCGGTGGACGACGATCGAGGTGGCGAACAGCGGAGACGTGCTCGAATCGGCGACGGTCGCCGAGCTGACCGCGCCGTTCTATCGGGTGCGGGGTCGCACGACCGCGGCCTCTCAACGCGGCAGGGGCCTCGGCCTGTCGATCGTCGAGGCGATCGCCGCGCGGCACGGCGCGACCCTGCACCTCGCGCCGCGGGTCAACGGCGGGCTGCGGGTCGCAGTGCGGTTCCCGCGCTGAGCGCGCTGAGCGGCGCTGAGTCCTCAACGCGCCGCGCGTTCTTCCGCGGCGCAGAAAGAACGCGAAAGTTCACCCCGAGATCATTGGTTCGAGGGTGTCGAGCGGGCGCAGTGTGGATGCCAGGCACCCCGAACGACGTCGAGTGAGACGCCGAACGGGAGTCACCGAAGCATCCGCTCAGCACCACTCGGAGGACACCATGACGACGACGAACCGCCCCGGCGACCAGACCCAGACCGCTGCCGAGCTGCAGCTCGAGTGGGACGCCGACCCGCGCTGGGAGGGCGTGAGCCGCGACTACACCGCCGCCGACGTCGTCGTACTTCGCGGCCCGGTTCGCGAGGAGCGCACGCTCGCCAAGCGCGGCGCCGAGCGCCTGTGGCAGGACATCCAGCAGAACACCGGCACAGCGTTCGCGCCGCAGGATGACCCGCAGTGGTCGGCCGCGCTCGGTGCCCTCACCGGCAACCAGGCCGTGCAGCAGGTGCGCGCCGGCCTCAAGGCGATCTACCTCAGCGGCTGGCAGGTCGCCGCCGACGCGAACCTCTCTGGCCAGACCTATCCCGACCAGTCGCTCTACCCCGCGAACTCGGTGCCCGCCGTCGTGCGCCGCATCAACAACGCGCTGCTGCGGGCCGGGCAGATCGAGTACGGCAACGAGGCGCAGACCGGCGTCTCCGACTGGATGGCCCCCATCGTCGCCGACGCCGAGGCCGGCTTCGGCGGCCCGCTCAACGCCTACGAGCTCATGCACCAGATGATCGAGGCGGGCGCCGCGGGCGTGCACTGGGAGGACCAGCTCGCGAGCGAGAAGAAGTGCGGCCACATGGGCGGCAAGGTGCTCGTGCCGACGGCGCAGCACATCCGCACGATCAATGCGGCGAGGCTGGCGGCGGACGTCGCCGGCGTGCCGTCGATCATCATCGCCCGCACCGACGCCCTCGCCGCGACGCTGCTCACGAGCGACCACGACGAACGCGACCGCCCCTTCGTGACGGGCGAGCGCACCGCCGAGGGCTTCTACGAGGTGCAGAACGGCATCGAGCCGGTCATCGCCCGTGGGCTCGCCTACGCCGAGTACGCCGACCTGCTCTGGGTCGAGTCGGCCGAGCCCGACCTCGACCTCGCGCGCCGGTTCGCCGAGGCCGTGCACGCGAAGTTCCCCGGCAAGCGCCTGAGCTACAACTGCTCGCCCTCGTTCAACTGGAAGCGCCACCTCGACGACGACCAGATCGCGAAGTTCCAGCGCGAGCTCGCATCGATGGGCTACGCGTTCCAGTTCATCACCCTCGCGGGCTTCCACGCCCTCAACCACTCCATGTTCACGCTCGCGAAGGACTACAACGAGCGGCACATGAGCGCCTACGTCGAACTCCAGGAGGCGGAATTCGCCTCGGAGAAGCACGGCTACACCGCCACGCGCCACCAGCGCGAGGTCGGCACCGGCTACTTCGACCAGATCGCCACCGCGCTGAACCCCACCAGCGCAACGCTCGCCCTCGTCGGATCGACCGAGGAAGACCAGTTCTGACTCATCCGCTGGTCGAGTAGGCGCGCCAGCGCCGTATCGAGACCTGGTGACCGGGTCTCGATACGCGCTTCGCGCTACTCGACCGACGAACCGAAGGAGACACGATCATGAACACGACACCCAGCATGACCATCGAGCGAGAGCGCACGGATGCCGCGGCATCCGCTGCACCGCACCGTTCGACCTCGCAGCCGAAGCCTGCCACCGGCAGCTTCCAGACCGTCGAGCCTCGCATCGAGATCACGGCGGCCCTCGGCGAGCGGTACGCCGAGATCCTCACGCCCGAGGCGCTCGCCTTTCTCGCGGAGCTGCACGACCGCTTCGCCGGCACCCGGCACGAGCTGCTCGCGGCACGCCTGCAGACCCGCGTCGACGCGGCGAACGGACGCGACCCGAAGTTCCTGCCCGAGACCGAGCGCATCAGGAACGACGCCTCGTGGCGGGTGGCGGGCGCCGGCCCCGGCCTCGAAGACCGCCGCGTCGAGATCACCGGCCCGACCGACCGGAAGATGGCGATCAACGCCCTGAACTCCGGTGCGAAGGTCTGGCTCGCCGATCAGGAGGACGCCACGAGCCCCACCTGGCGCAACGTCATCGAGGGTCAGTTGAGCCTCTTCGACGCCGTGCGCGGCCGGCTCGACCACACGAGCCCCGAGGGCAAGCAGTACCGCGTCACGGCCGAGCAGACCCCGACGATCGTCATGCGGCCGCGCGGCTGGCACCTCGTCGAGAAGCACCTGCGGTTCCACGATCGCGCCGGGCGCGCGATGCACGCCTCGGGCTCGCTCGTCGACTTCGGCCTGTACTTCTTCCACAACGCGCAGGCGCTCATCGCCGCAGGGCGCGGGCCGTACTTCTACCTGCCGAAGCTCGAGTCGCACCGCGAGGCGAAGCTCTGGAACGACATTTTCGTCTTCGCGCAGCAGCGCCTCGGCATCGCGCAGGGCACGGTGCGCGCGACGGTGCTCATCGAGACGATCCAGGCCGCCTTCGAGATGGACGAGATCCTCTACGAGCTGCGCGAGCACTGCGCGGGCCTGAACGCCGGGCGCTGGGACTACATCTTCTCGATCGTGAAGACGTTCCGTTCGCGCGGGCGGCGCTGGGTGATGCCCGACCGCAAGGCCATCACCATGACCGTACCGTTCATGCGCGCCTACACCGAGCTGCTCGTCGCCACCTGCCACAAGCGGGGAGCACATGCCATCGGCGGCATGAGCGCGTTCATCCCGAACCGGCGCGACCCCGAGGTCACCGAGCGCGCACTCGCCGCGGTGTCGGCCGACAAGCGCCGCGAGGCATCCGACGGCTTCGACGGCACGTGGGTCGCGCACCCCGACCTCATCGAGACCGCGCGCGGCGAGTTCGATGCCGTGCTCGGCGACCGGCCCAACCAGGTCGATCGGCTGCGCGACGACGTGCACGTGACGGCGGCGCAGCTGCTCGACATCCCGTCGATCGGCGGCGAGGTGACCGAGGCCGGCGTGCGCGACAACGTCTCGATCGGCATCCGCTACATCGAGTCGTGGCTGCGCGGCACCGGTGCTGCGGCGATCGACAACCTCATGGAGGACGCGGCGACCGCCGAGATCTCGCGCTCGCAGGTCTGGCAGTGGCTGAACGAGAACACGGTCACCGCCGAGGGCACTCGCATCGACCAGACCTCGATCGTGCGCATCATGGCGGCGGCCGTCGCCGAGCTGCCGCGCTTCGAGGGCGACCGGTTCGACGACGCGATCTCGGTGTTCCGCAGCGTCGCGCTCGAGCCCGAGTTCCCGACGTTCCTCACGGTGGGCGCGTACGCGCGCTTCCTCTGAGGCTCAGCCCGAAGGGGCCGGCCCGACCGCATCCGGCGATCCCGGAAGGTGCAACGGCCGGGGCGGCCCCTTCGTGCTGCCAGTGACCTCTGCCAGAATCGATGCTCGTGACCCAGACGACAGAGACCACCGTGCGCATCAGGCCCGCCGAGCCGACGGATGCCGCAGCGCTCTCGGCGCTCGCCGCCGCGACCTTTCCGCTCGCCTGCCCGCCGCACACCACGGCTGAGGCGATCGCGGCCTTCATCGCCGAGCACTTCGGTGTCGGCCACTTCGCGGGCTATCTCGCCGACCGCGACCGCATCCTCCTCGTGGCGGAGGAGCCGGCGACGGATGCCGCGGGCGAGCCCCGGCTCGTCGGATACACGATGCTCGTCGCGGGCGAACCGGCCGATGCCGATGCCGCACGGGCGGTCGCGGCTCGGCCGGCGATCGAGTTCAGCAAGGTGTACGTGCTGGCCGATGCGCACGGCACCGGCACGGGTGCCGCGCTCATGCGCACCTCCCTCGAGGCGGCGCAGGCGAGCGGCGCAGCGACCGCCTGGCTCGGCGTCAACGAGGAGAACGCGCGAGCGATCGCCTTCTACGAGCGCCACGGGTTCGCGAAGGTCGGCCGCAAGCACTTCACCGTCGGCGGCCGCGTCGAAGACGACTGGGTGTTCGAGCGCCCGCTCGCCGTCCCGCCGGTCGAGTAGGCGCTCCAGCGCGCCACACCGCCGGTCGAGTAGGCGCTCCAGCGCCGTATCGAGACCACGCGACGGGTCTCGATACGCTCCTGCGTCGCTACTCGACCGGCGGGTGGGTCGCGCCGATCGTGCGCGCCGCATGGCGCGCGATCCACCAGATGCCGAGGCCAGAGGCGAGGAAGATCCCGCTGAGCACGACCCAGCCCGAGAACCCGTGCTCGATCGCGGTCGCGTTCACGACGAGGGGTGCGGCGAGCGCGCCGACCGAGTAGCCCATGCCGAACACGCCCTGGTAGCTGCCGGCCTGCACGGGGTCGGCGAGCTCGAAGCTCAACCCCCATCCACCGGCCTGGGAGAGCACCTCGGCGAAGGCGTGCGCGACCGCGGCGAGCACGAGCACGGCGACGGCGAAGCCGACCGGCAGCCCCGCCGCCGCCGCGTAGATGATGCACGCCGCCGCCATCAGCCACGCCGCGATGCCCGAGACCCGGGCCGCGACCCGGAGATCGTGCGTGCCACGCGAGAGGGGCACCTGGAAGATCACGACGATCACGGTGTTGAGGATGAGGAGCGCCGCGACCAGGGCTTCGGGCGCCGTGGTCTCGCGCGCGATCCAGAGCGGCACCCCGAGCTCGGCCACTCCGAACTGCATGCCGAAGACGGCGCTGATCGCCGTGAAGAGCAGGTAACGGGGGTCGCGCCAGGGGGAGTGCCGTCGCCACATCCGCCGTTCGGCGGCGGCGGCCGCAGCGCTCGCCGCCGCATCGAAGGAGCCGGTCGCGGTGGTCACTGTCGCGACCGGCGGGCGGTTGGGTGCGTCGACATGGGCCGGCAGCTTCACGAGCTGCACGATGCCGAGCAGGTAGAGCAGGCCGGCGCCGATGATGAGTGCGCGGTAGGCCTCTGCCGAGCCGATGGCGAGGGCGAGCGCACCGAGCCCTGATCCGGCGGCGATCGCGATGTTGGTGACCGTACGCAGCACCGCACGGGCGTGCACCCGGCCGTCGCCCTCGAATCCGCGAGCGATGATCGCCGAGCGGGTCGAGTTGGCAGCCTGCTCGAAGGTGCCGCAGATCACGGCGATGACGAGCGCGCTGATGAAGTCGCCGGCGAAGACGTAGGCGATCAGCGCCACGCCCTCGATCGCGGTGAATCCGATCAGCAGTCGCTTGGCGCTGAACCGGTCGGCGAGCCAGCCTCCGGCGAAGGAGGCGACGACGCCAGCCGCGCTCGCCGCGGCGAGCACGATCGCGACCTCGTGCGGGGCGAGCCCGACGATGAACGTGAAGTACAGCACCGTGACGGTGAGGAAGATGCCGCGGCCGACCCGTGAGATCAGGGTCGCGCCGACGAGGATGCGCAGCACCGGATCGGAGACGGATGCCGCGATGCGGGCCGCGAACGATCGCTTGGCGGGAAGCTCGGGGTCGACGGTCGGGATCGTGCCGGTGTCTTCGGACGGTGCTGCGGTAGGGCTCACTCGTCCATTTCTCGCAGACCCGGCACCGTGGCGAAATTGATGTAGCGTTACGCTTCATGTTGCGATACGTGCTGAGCGAAGGGGATGTCGCGGCGGTGCGTTTCGGCATCTCGCCGCTGTGCGAGCTGGGGCTGTCGCTGCGCGCCATCGACGACCCCTCCCGCTTCCCGCTGCAGTTGCCGTGGCTGCGCCGCACCGAGCAGGCGCGCGCCGACCTCGACATCGAGGCACTGCGCGGGCTGATCGACGGGCGACTCTGGACGCCCGACTTCCTGAACCCGCGGCCCGAGTCGCCGCTGACCCGCCTCGATGACGAGTTCGAGCAGTTGCGCGCGACCCCTCCCGACATCTTCCTCGCCGACCTGGTCGCGGTGCACGGGCATGTGCCGCCGGTCTTCGCGGGATCGCCGAAGGCCGCCATCCGGCGCATCGTGCGGGCCCTGCAAGAACTCTGGGACGCCTCGTTCGCTCCCTACTGGCCGCGCATGCGCGCCGTGCTCGAGGCCGACGTCGTGCACCGGGGCCGGCAGATCGCGCAGAGCGGGCTCTCGACGATGCTGAACGGCATCTCGTCGACGGTCGACTACGAGGGCGGTGTCGTGTCAGTGCACCTCAGAGACCCTGCCGACCGCGAGCAGCGCATCGACGGCCTCGGGCTCACGCTCGTGCCGACGATGTTCACCCGCCGGGGCTCGGCCCCCGTCGGCGACGGCCCCCCGATGATCATGTATCCGGCCCGCGGACAGGGCGCGCTCTGGGAGACCGAGCAGGTGGCGAACCCCGCAGCGGTCGCCGCGATCCTCGGCCAGACCCGGGCGAGCCTGCTCTCCGCGCTCGGCGATCCGGCGTCGTCGACCGAGCTCGGCGTACGTTTCGGGGTGACCCCGTCAGCCGTGAACCAGCACCTGCGGGCGCTTCGCGACGCCGGCCTGCTCGTCTCGACGCGCTACGGCCACAGCGTGCTCTACCTGCGCAGCGAACTCGGCAGCGCCCTGCTCGACGCCCGGGCCGGCTGAGCCTCGAGCCTCACGCGGGGTCGGGCATCACCCGCAGCACGAGCTTGCCGCGCACGTGCCCGGCCTCGATCAGGCGGTGCGCTTCGGCGCCCTGCTCGAGCGGCAACTCCTGCTCGACGTGCACGCGCACCGCACCGTCGTCGATGAGGCGCGTGATCACCGAGAGGGTGCGGGCGTCGGGTGCGACCGAATAACCGGTCGAGCGGATGCCGCGGGCCGCGGCCTCCTCGGCCATGGTCGGCCATGATCCCGTCGGCACCGTCACGATGAGCCCGCCAGGCCGCAACGCGTCGAGCGAACGAGTCCCCGTGGCATCCGTGACATTGCCGATCAGGTCGATGACCACGTCTTGGTCGGTGGCGACCTCTTCGAATCGTTCGGTCGTGTAGTCGATGACGCGACGTGCGCCGAGCTCGCGCACGAAGTCGGCGTTGCGACCCGACGCGGTCGCGGTGACGATGGCACCGAAGTAGGCCGCGAACTGCACCGCGAAATGGCCGACGCCGCCCGCGGCGGCATGGATCAGCACTCGCTGGCCGTCGTGCACTCGCGCCGTGTCGACGACGGCGCCCCACGCCGTGAGCGCCGCGAGCGGCACCGCGGCCGCCTCGGCGAACGAGAGTGACACGGGCATGCGCGTGACGCTCATCGAGCTCACCGAGATCAGTTCGGCATAGCTGCCGCCGACTCGGGGCACCCGGCCCATGCCGTAGACCCGATCACCGGGCTGCAGTGGATGCGCCGTGTACGGCACCGCCTCGACGACACCGGCGAAATCGCCGCCGAGCACGGCCGGGTACGCGGGGATCGCCCCGGCGACGCCTCGGCCGGCACGGGTCTTCGCGTCGATCGGGTTCACGCCCGCCGCGACGATCCGCACGAGCACCTCGTCGCTGACCCGCCTCGGGTCGGGTACCTCGGCCAGGTGCAACTCGTCGGCACCGCCCGTCTGATCGATCACCAAAGCCCGCATCGACACACCCTCCGTGATTCGTCTTCGCACGATAGTCGCTCTCGCTATGATCGCACCGACCCCCGGTGGCGGGTGGCGTCGGTGAACAGGGGAGTGCGCATGCGAGCAGTGTGGGGCGTCATCAGGATCGCGGCTGCGGCGGGCATCATCATCGCGATCGTCGGGCAATTCGCGAAGAGCCTCTCGATGGTCGACGATCCGGTGGTCTTCGTCATCAACTTCTTCAGCTTCTTCACCATCCTCTCGAACGCACTGTCGGTCATCGTGCTGCTGCTCGGCGCCTGGTACGCATTCCGGGCGCCTCGCGACCCCGATTCGTACAACCTGGTGCGTGCGTGCGTCGTGACCTACATGGCCACGACGTTCGTCGTCTACAACCTGCTGCTCCGCGACATCTCACTCGACCAGGCGACGACACTGCCGTGGTCGAACGAGATCCTGCACGTCTGGGCGCCGCTCTACGTCGTGCTCGACTGGGTCCTCGCGCCCGGTCGTCGCCCGATCAGGTGGAAGCGGCTCTGGACCATCGCCCTGTTCCCGATCGTCTGGGCCGTCTACACGATGATCCGCGGAGTCGTCGCCGACTGGTACCCGTACCCGTTCCTGAACCCCGCGATCGAACCCGGCGTCGGATACGACGGCGTGTCCGTCTACGTGATCGCGATCGCCTCGTTCATCCTGCTCGTCGGCGCCGGCATCCTCGGCATCAGCCGCGTGGCGTGGCCGTATCGCGCTGCCGCACCGGTCGAATCCGCCGTACCCGTCGACGACGCACCGGCCCTGTCGCGAACGTCGGTCGAGTAGGCGCTCCAGCGCCGTATCGAGACCACGCGACTGGCCTCGATACGCTCCTGCGTCGCTACTCGACCGGCGGTGCAGGCGCGCTTCAGGCGCGGGTGTGCTGCAGCCAGCGGGCGACGCCCTCGCGCAGCAGCGCGGTCTGCACGTTCAGCCCGTCGTCGCGCGGCGGCAACTCGACGAGCGGGGCATCGAGCCCCGCCGCCCAGCGTTCGGCGAGCTCGTACGGATGCACCGGGTCACGTCGCGCCCCGATGACGAGTGAGCGCACCCCCCGGCCGGCGAGACCCGCGAGCTCGGCATCGGCCGTGAACGCGCGGTTGCGCGGGATCTCGACGAGACGCATGGCCCGACGTGCGGCATCGGGCGCGGCGAACTGCGTGAGCAGCCCGCGGCCGCCGGCGGGCGACACCGCTGCGACCCGCTGGAAGACGGCGCGCTCACGGAACTCCTCGACGCCCGCAGGGCCGGCATCGGCGAGGATCTGGCCGATCACCGGGAAGGCGCGCAGGTTGTCGGGTAACGACTGGTCGCTGAACGACGGTCGCACGAACACGGCATGTTCGATCGGCAGGAGCTCGTCGAGCGCGAGTCGCAGGGCGATCGCGGCTCCGAGCGAGATGCCGATCACCGTGAGCGGGGCGGATGCATCACCGCCCGTGTCGGCGATCGACTCGCGCACCGACGTGGCGACGTCGTCGGCGAGTCGATCGAGCCGGAAGTCGTCGGGCTCGCCGACCGAGAGATAGCCCCCGTGAGCACGGATGTCGGGCGCGATGATGAGCTCGCCGGCACCGATCGCGGCGTGCACCGCCGGGGTGAAGAGGTCGATCGGCTGGCGCCGGTCGGCGCCGAGCCCGTGCAGCACGACGGTGGTCACGCGAGCGCCCCCGGTCGATAGACGGCTCTGGGGTCTGTGGCCGCGCCGTTCGGCCGGATCGCTGCGAGCAGCTGGTTCGCCAGCCCGACGAGGATCGCGATCTGGTCGTCGTCGCGGTCGACCCAGCGGCTCAGCGGCTCAGCGGCGACCGGCACGAAATCGTCGTGCTGCTCCCAGACCACGAGCGTGCGCTCGGCCCCGAGCACGTACTGCTGCCACCAGACCTGGCGCAGGTAACCGCGGGGGATGCCCCGCCACGGCTTGGAGGTGGTCTTGATCTCGCACAGTTCGAGGATGCCGTTCGGCGCGACTCGCAGGCCATCGGGAGTCGCGAGATGCCGACGTTCGAACTCGGAGTGGAACAGCAGCGATGACGGCTCGATGCCGTGCTGCGCCCTGGCCCACTCGGCGATGACGGGCTCGCGCTCGCGGCCGTGGTCGGTGTAGCGGCTGCCGCCGAAACTGTAGCGGCTGCCGTGCAGCTTCTCGTGCGCCGCGGTGCGCACCGACTCGCGAGTGGCGAGCTTCGCGGCATCCGTCGCGGTGATGCCTTGCGACCGCGCTCGCAGCCAGGCCACCCGGTCGCTCGAATCGGCCACGACTCGGGACTGGCACGCGTGCCGCGGGGGTTCGGCGACCGCGACCGGCGTTGTCACACTCTCGAGATCGAAGAGGGCGAAGGGGGTGTCGGGCACTCTCCGAGCGTACCCTTCGGCACCCACCTCCACCCGCGTCACACGCGGCCGGATCGAAGCGATCGGGGCGAGTTCCGGGAAGGAGGGGTCAGCGGGCTGCGAGGGCGTCGATGCCCTCGGGCGAGAGCGCGTGGTGGATCGCGAGCATGCTCGCGCCGAGCACTGCGGCGTTCTCGGCGGCCGCCGACTGCACGATCGTCAGGTGCTCGGTCGCGAGCGGCATCGAGCGCGTGTAGACGACCTCGCGCACGCCGGCGATCAGGTGTTCGCCCGCTCTCGCCATCGAGCCGCCGATCGCGACGACCGAGGGGTTGACGAGGCTCACGCACGCCGTGAGCACCTCGCCGATGTCGCGGCCGGCCTGGCGAACGGCCTGGATCGCCTCGATGTCGCCGTGCTTGACGAGTTCGACGACATCGTTCGAGGTCTCTGCCTCGATGCCCTGTTCGCGAAGCGCCCTGGCGATCGCCGGACCCGAGGCGAGGGCCTCGAGGCATCCGCGGTTGCCGCAGTGACAGGGCACGTCGCTGCCGCGGGCCACGCGAACGTGGCCGATGTCGCCGGCGATGCCCTGCGCGCCGCGCTGCAGCATGCCGCCCGAGATGATGCCAGAGCCGATGCCGGTGGCGACCTTCACGAACATGAGGTGCTCGACCTGCGGCCAGGCGAGCGCGCGCTCGCCGAGCGCCATGATGTTGACGTCGTTGTCGACGAGCACCGGAACCTCGAGGTGCTGCTGCACCCAGCCGGGCACGTCGAAGCGGTCCCAGCCGGGCATGATCGGCGGGTTCACGGGTCGGCCCGTGGAGTGCTCGACCGGTCCGGGCACGCCGATGCCGATGGCGGCGAGATCGTGGCGGTCGCGGCCGAGGCCGTCGATCAGCGCGCGGCCGGCTTCGACCATCCAGCCGAGCACCGCCTCGGGGCCTTCTGCGATGTCGCGTCGTTCGGAGTGCTCGGCGAGCACGGTGCCGGCGAGGTCCGTCACGGCGATCGTCGCGTGCGAAGCGCCGAGGTCGGCCGCGAGAACGATGCGGGCCGACGGGTTGAGTGCGAACTGCGAGGGGGGCCGGCCGCCCGTCGAAGCCGCATCTGCCACGGGGGAGACGAGTCCGAGTTGCATGAGCTCATCGACTCGCGCCGCGATCGTGGAGCGCGCGAGCCCCGTCGTCTGCGCCAGCGATGCGCGCGTGCGGGGTTCTCCGTCGCGCAGCAGCTGGAACAATTCGCTCGCCCCGGAGAGGCCGAGAGCCGATCCGCGATTGACATCCACCATTCGTCGAGTAAAGCACACCACCTTCAGTCGAAGGTATATCTCGAAGACGTAACGGCTCCGGCAACTTTTGCCGAACGACTAGCAAAAGATGCTGCGATGTGTCAGCATGTCCCCATGACAACGGACGTCACCGCCCCAACCCGCACACTTCGCGCGGGTTTCGTCGGCGGCGGCTTCATGGCCGCCGTTCATTCCCGTGCCTCTCGAGCAGCAGGCGGCGGACTGGCTGGCGGTGCATCCTCGTCTCCTGAGCGCGCCCGCAGCGCCGCCGACCGCCTCGGGCTCGGCGTGGCGTTCGACTCGGTCGACGAGATGGTTGCCTCGCCCGACATCGACGTCGTGCACATCTGCACGCCGAACGTCACCCACGCCGCCATCGCGCGTGCCGCACTCGAAGCGGGCAAGCACGTGATCTGCGAGAAGCCGCTCGCCACCACGCGCGCCGACGCCGAGGAGCTGACCGAACTCGCCGCCTCGCGCGGGCTCGTGACCGCGGTTCCCTTCGTCTACCGGTTCCACCCGATGGCGCGCGAGGCGCGTGCACGGGTCGCCGCCGGCGAGATCGGCCGACTCATCAGCGTGCAGGGCGCATACCTGCAAGACTGGCTCGCCGCCCCGCTCGACGACGACTGGCGCGTCGACTCCGCCCTCGGCGGGCCGTCCCGGGCCTTCGCCGACATCGGCTCCCACCTCGTCGACCTCATGGAGTTCGTGAGCGGCGACCGCATCGTGCGGTTGAACGCGTCGAGCCGCACCGTCTACGAGGCCAGGGCCACCCACGACGACATCGCCACCGAAGACCTCGTCGCGCTCGTCGTCGAACTCGGCTCGGGTGCGGTCGGCACGCTGCTGGTCTCGCAGGTCGCACCCGGTCGCAAGAACGCGCTGTCGATCGAGCTCGCGGGCAGCGATGCCAGTGTGCGATTCGAGCAGGAGCGCCCCGACACGCTGTGGGTCGGGCGGGTCGGCATGTCGACGACGATCGAACGCGACCCGGCACGCATCAGCCACGACGCGGCCCGACTCTCGGTGGTGCCGGCGGGGCATCCGATGGGCTATCAAGACGCCTTCAACGCCTTCGTCGCCGATGCGTACGCGACGATCAACGGCGGGAGCCCCGAGGGGTTGCCGCGCTTCGAAGACGGCCTTCGCGCCGTTCGTGTGACGGAGGCCGTGCTCGACTCTGCGGCGTCCGGTGACTGGGTGGAGGTATCCGCATGACCGCAGACGCGCAGCAGACGGGGGTCGCCCCCGTGCTCGTGGCCACCGGCCTCGAGAAGTCGTTCTTCGGCGTCACCGTGCTTCGAGGCGTGGGATTGACGCTCCGGCCCGGTGAGGTGCACGGACTCGTCGGCGAGAACGGCGCCGGCAAGTCGACCTTCATGAAGATCTTGGCGGGCGTCTACCAGCGCGACGCCGGCACGATCGAGTTCGATGGCCAGGAGGTGACCTTCTCGCACCCCGTGCAGGCAGCGCACGCCGGCCTCGCGACGGTGTTCCAGGAGTTCAACCTGCTTCCCGAACGCAGCGTCGCGCAGAACGTCTTCCTCGGTCGTGAGCCCAAGCGCAGGGGCTTCGTCGACAAGAAGGCGATGATCGCCGAGACACGTTCGCTCCTCGCCGAGCTCGGCATCGACTCGATCGACGCGGATGCCCCGGTGCGAACGCTGACCGTCGCCGAACAGCAGATCGTCGAGATCGTGAAGGCGCTCTCGGTCGACGCGCGCGTCATCCAGATGGACGAGCCGACGGCCGCGCTCGCCGACCACGAGGTCGAACTGCTCTACGTGATCATCCGCCGCCTGCAGGCGCGCGGGGTCGCGGTGATCTACGTCTCGCACCGCCTGAAAGAGATCTTCGACCTCTGCGACACCATCACCGTGCTGAAAGACGGTGCGCTCGTCTCCACCGGCCCGGCCGCCGAGCTGACCACCGATGAGCTCGTGCGACGCATGGTCGGTCGCCCGATCGAGGCCTATTACCCCGAACCCGAACCCGACACCGTGATCGGCGAGCCGCGGCTGGTGCTGCGCGGCGTCGGCAACGCCTACGTCGATGGCGTCGACCTCGAACTCCGCGCCGGAGAGATCGTGGGCATCGCCGGGCTGCAGGGCTCCGGCCGTACCGAACTCGTCGAGGGCGTGTTCGGGGTCACCCCGTTCACTCGGGGTCAGATCATCCTCGATGGCACCCCGCTGACGATCACGAGCCCGAGGCAGGCGGTGAAGAAGGGCATCGCGCTCATCACCGAAGACCGCAAGGCCCAGGGCCTCGCGCTCAACCAGTCGATCCTCGACAACGCCCTGCTCGTCATCCGCTCGGTGTTCGCGCGGCGCACCCGAGACGTTCGGCGCGAGCTTCCCGGGGTCTTCTCGAGCCTCGAGGTGGTCTCGCAGGGCGTCGACCAAGAGGTGCAGTACCTCTCGGGCGGCAACCAGCAGAAGGTCGTGCTCGCGAAGTGGCTCGCCACGAAGCCGCGCCTGGTGCTCCTCGACGAACCGACGCGAGGCATCGACGTCGGCGCGAAGGTCGCGGTGTACCAGCTCATGCGCCGACTCGCGAAAGAAGGGGTGGCCATCCTGATGATCTCGTCCGAACTGCCGGAGGTCATCGGAATGTCCGACCGCATCGTCGTCATGCACGACGGCCGGGCCTCGGCGGAACTGCCGGCTCGCAGTGACGAAGCCACCATCCTCAGTGCTGCGACCGGTGCGGTCTCGGCCATCGATCTCGTTGGAGGTGCGGAATGAGCACGGTTGCTCCTGCACGACGGGCCCGCCGTCGTCAGCTCGACTCGTCGGTGATCGTCGGCATCGCGCTCGTCGCCGTCATCGTCGTCGGCGCGATCCTCGTGTCGACCGTCGGTCGCAACTTCTTCAGCCCGGGCAACATCCGCGACATCCTCACCGGAATGAGCGTGCTGGGCTTCGTCGCCATCGGGCAGACCCTCGTCGTGCTCTGCGCGTCGCTCGACCTGTCCGTTCCGTACGTGATCAGCCTCGCGAGTCTGATCGGTGCCGACCTCATGGCTGGCAATCCCGCGAACATTCCGTTCGCCGTGCTCGTCGTGCTCGTGGTCGCCGGCGCGATCGGCCTCGCGAACGGCCTGATCGTGACGAAGCTGAAGGTGAACGGCTTCATTGCGACGCTCGGCACCGGTCTCATCATCAAGGGCTATCTCGACACGAACTACAAGGGCACGAGCGGCGAGGTGCCGTACGAGTTCCAGCTCATCGGCGCGACGGGCATCGGGCCGGTCCCGGTCTCGACCATCATCATGCTCGCGGTGGCGCTGCTCGCCGCGTTCTTCCTCGCCCGCACCCGCACCGGACACCACATGTTCGCCGTCGGCGGCAGCGACCAGGTCTCGCGCCTGTCGGGCCTGCGCACCGCTCGGCCGGTCATCATCGCCCACGTGCTGTGCTCGATCTCGGCTGCTCTGGCGGGCCTGCTGCTCGCCAGCCGGCTCGGCGTCGGCAGCCCGACCGTGGGCACCCAGGGCGGCTACGACCTGCTCTCGATCGCTGCGGTCGTGCTCGGTGGCACGTTGCTCATGGGCGGCCGTGGGTCGATCTGGGGCACCATCGGCGGCGTCGCGATCTTCGCGGTCATGGACAGCGTCATGAGCGTCATGCAGGTCAACCCGTTCCTGAAGGACGTCGTGCGCGGTGTCGTCATCGTCGCGGCCGTCGCCATCTACACGAGCCGCACCGTCGAACGACGCCGGCCGCGCTTCGGCCCGGGCGGCAGCGTCTCGGAGGCCGGCAGCAAGCCCATCGGCGATCTCGCCGCCACCAAGGAAGGAGCAGTGCGATGACCACCGTCTCCCAGGCGCCACCCACCACGGGCGATCGGCTCGCCGCCTTCGCGCGAAACCTCATCAGCCCGCGCGGGGCCGTGTTCCTGTTGCTCGTCGTGCTGCTCATCGCGATCACCGTCTACAACCCGTCGTTCGCCGAGCCGAGCCAGTTCATCCGGTTCGTGCAGCGCGTCGCACCGATCGCGATCGTCGCGATCGGCCAGTACTTCGTGATCGTCGGCGGTGAGTTCGACCTCTCGATGGGGTCGCTCGTGACTGCGCAGGTCGTCATCGCCGGCAACCTCATCGGCCAGGACGACGCGAAGTCGATCCCCGTGCTGCTGCTGATGCTCGTGTTCGGCGCGTTCATCGGCCTGATCAACGGGCTCATCGTGACGTTCCTCAAGGTGCCGAGCTTCATCGTCACCCTCGGCATGATGCTGGCGCTGCTCGGCGGCGTGCTCTACTGGACCGGCGGCGCGGCCACCGGCAACCCCGCCGACAGCTTCCGCGAGATCGGACGAGGCGGCATCAGAGACCTCCCGATCATCGAGATCCTGCCGTGGTCGGTCGTCGTACTCGTCGTCGTGCTCGTGCTCGCCATCTGGTTCTCACGTCGCCCCTTCGGCCGCATGATCGTCGCCGTCGGCGACAACGCCACGACCGCGGCCTATGGCGGTGCACGCATCTGGTGGGTCAAGTCCTCGGCATTCATCATCTCCTCGCTCTCTGCGACGGTCGCCGGTGTGCTGCTCGTCGGCTACGCCGGCGTGCACCCGAGCGTCGGGCGCGGCTACGAGTTCATCGCCATCACGGCGGTCGTGCTCGGCGGCGTGGTGCTCGGGGGCGGTCGCGGCTGGGTCGTCGCCGCAGCAGCCGGAGCGTTCGCCCTCGAGGCGCTCTTCACGCTGCTGAACTTCGCCGGAGTGCCCTCCACCTACCGCGACGCCGTGCAGGGTGCGATCATCATCCTCGCCGTCGCCTATGCGGCCACCACGTTCCGAGCGCGCCGCAAGGGCCACGCGCTCGAAGCGCCCGCGACCCACGCGTCACCCGACGCGCCACCGACTTCACCTGAGGCGAGCCAGACTTCGCCTGAGGCGAACCAGACTTCGCCTGCACCTCGAGCGAAGGAGCCTGATGCAACTGCATCGGCTCGTCCTGCACCGATTCCCTCGACGCAGAGGGCTGACAACGAAACCAAGGGAGGTTTGTGATGCGACGCAGGTTCACTGTTGCATCTGCCATGGTCGGCGCTCTTGCGCTGATGACTCTGGCTGGCTGTACCACCGACCCGAATGTGGGCGCGCCCACTGACGAGGCGGCACCGAGCGAGGAAGCGGTCGAGTGGTTCGACCAGGAGCTCTTCGACAAGCAAGACGCCGAGCGGGATGTCATTCCCGCGGGCCCCGAAGGCCAGCCGTGGCTCCAGCACATCAACGCGGAGATGGTCGACACGTCGGAGTTCACGAGCCCCGGCGCCAAGAAGGCGTGCTTCGCGAACGCCTCGATCTCCAACCCGTGGCGCCAGACGGGCTGGATCACGATGAACGAGCAGCTGAAGGTGCTGCAGGAGTCCGGCGCGATCTCCGAGATGGAGACCCGCGACGCCCAGGACTCGGATGACACGCAGATCGCCGACATCGATTACTTCATCAACGAGGGCAACTGCGACGTCTTCCTCATCTCGCCGAACTCCACGGCGGCGATGACGCCGGCGGTCGAGCGTGCGTGCGACACCGGCAAGCCCGTCGTGGTCTTCGACCGCGGCGTGCAGACC
Organism: Agromyces subbeticus DSM 16689; assembly: GCF_000421565.1. GTDB lineage: Bacteria > Actinomycetota > Actinomycetes > Actinomycetales > Microbacteriaceae > Agromyces > Agromyces subbeticus. The sequence goes on from NZ_ATXG01000001.1 coordinate 627,681, forward strand.
GACTGCCCCGTCACGTTCATCCACCCCATCGGTGGATTCGCGTGGGGCATCGACACCGCTGAGTTCCTCATCGACGAACTCGAAGAGGGCGACAAGGTCGTGGCACTCCGCATCCTCGCTGGTGTCGACGTGCTCGAGCAGCGCTGGGCCGGGGCCGAGAAGCTCTTCGACGAGGCCGGCATCGAGGCTGTCGACTACTTCACCGGCGCCGACCCCGCAGAGATCAAGAAGATCATCTCCGACGAGCTCGCCAAGGGCGACGTCGACGGCATCTGGATGGACGCAGGTGACGGTGCCGTCGCCGCCATCGAGGCCTTCGAGGATGCTGGAGCGGACTACCCCGTCATGACGGGTGAAGACGAGATGAGCTTCCTCCGCAAGTGGAAGGAGACGGGGCTCACGGGTCTCGCTCCGGTGTACTCCAACTTCCAGTGGCGTACGCCCCTCATCGCGGCGCAGAAGATCTTCGCCGGCGAAGAGGTTCCGAAGGAGTGGGTGCTGCCGCAGTCGCCGATCACCGCTGAGGAGGTCGACGAGTACCTCGCACTGAACGAGAACATGCCCGACGGCCACTACGCGAAGTTCGGCGGAGAAGACCTGCCCGGTTACCCGCAGGTCTGGGAAGACCGCATCATCCCGTAACACCCGATCGCTACGGTGATCACACGGGTGCGGTGGAGCCTCACGGCTCCACCGCACCCGACTCGCAGTTCGAAGGAGCACGCATGCGCCGCATCATCGGTGTCAACACCTGGGTCTGGACCTCACCGCTCGATGACGCGGGCCTCGCCGAGATCGCCGCGAAGGCGGCGGGCATGGGCTTCGGCGCGATCGAGCTGCCGGTCGAGAACCCGGGCGACTGGTCGCCGGATGCCGCGGCCGACGTGTTGCGCGAGCACCGGCTCGCTCCCGTGGTCTGTGGCGCCATGGCGCCCGGCCGCAACCTCATCGCTGCGCCCGGCTCCGAGATCGTCGCAACCCAGAACTACCTCGTGCACTGCGTCGGCGTCGCCGAGCAGCTCGGTGCGCGCGTCGTGCTCGGTCCGTTCACCGCCGCCACCGGGCGCACCTGGCGTATGGACGCCGAGGAGCGCGCTGCCCGCTACGTCGAGCTGCAGGCCAGCCTCGGGCCGGTCGTGCGGGCTGCGGAGCGCAGCGGCATCCGTCTCGCCATCGAGCCGCTGAACCGCTACGAGACGAGCCTCGTGAACACGGTCGAGCAGGCGCTCGAGGCACTCGGGCCGTTGCTCGGGCCGGGCCTCGGCCTCGCCCTCGACAGCTATCACCTGAACATCGAAGAGAAACGCATCGGCGACGCCATCCGTCTCGCGGGCGAGCACCTCGCCTATGTGCAGGTGTGCGGCAACGATCGCGGTGCGGTCGGCGACGATCACATCGACTGGCCCGCCTTCCTCGACGCGCTCGACGACGTCGGCTACTCGGGCCCCCTCGGGCTCGAGAGCTTCACGGGCGACAATGACACCATCGCGGTCGCCGCCTCGGTGTGGCGGCCGCTCGCGGCATCGCAAGACGAACTCGCGGAACGGAGCATCCGCTACCTGACCGCCCTCCAAGACGAACGGGAGCGCGCATGACCGACCGGCAGCAGTCGAACGAGCAGACGGATGCCGCGGCATCCGCGACCCGCCCAGTCACGCTCTTCACGGGCCAGTGGGCCGACCTGCCCTTCGAGGAGGTCGCGCGCCTCGCAGCGAAGTGGGGCTACGACGGGCTCGAGATCGCCTGCTCGGGCGACCACCTCGACCTGAAGCTCGCCGAAGAGGAGCCCGGCTACCTCGACGAACGCCGAGAGATCCTGAAGCGCCACGGGCTCTCGGTGCACGCGATCTCGAACCACCTCACGGGCCAGGCCGTCTGCGACGACCCCATCGACTTCCGCCACGAGGCGATCGTGCGCCCCTACACGTGGGGCGACGGCGACGCCGAGGGCGTTCGCCGGCGCGCAGCCGACGACATGAAGCGCGCGGCGCGGGTCGCTCGCGCCCTCGACGTCGACACCGTCGTGGGGTTCACCGGTTCGGCGATCTGGCCCTACGTCGCGATGTTCCCGCCCGTTCCGGCGTCGGTGATCGACGCGGGCTTCGAGGATTTCGCGAACCGGTGGAACCCGATCCTCGACGTGTTCGACGCCGAGGGCGTGCGATTCGCGCACGAGGTGCACCCCTCCGAGATCGCCTACGACTACTGGAGCTCGGTGCGCACGCTCGAGGCGATCGACCGGCGGCCCGCCTTCGGGTTCAACTGGGACCCGTCGCACATGATGTGGCAGAACATCGACCCCGTGGGCTTCATCTGGGACTTCAAGGACCGCATCTACCACGTCGACTGCAAGGACACGCGGCTGCGCCCGCAGAACGGCCGGGCCGGAGTGCTGGGCTCGCACCTGCCGTGGGGCGACCCACGACGGGGCTGGGACTTCGTGTCGACGGGCCACGGCGATGTGCCGTGGGAGGACTCCTTCCGCGCGCTCGAGGCGATCGGCTACGACGGGCCGATCTCGGTCGAGTGGGAGGATGCCGGCATGGACCGGCTGCACGGCGCAGCGGAGGCGGTCGGATTCATCCGCTCGCTGCTCTGGCCGACGCCGACCGCCTCGTTCGACGCCGCGTTCTCGAACCAGTAGTCCGTCAGTCGGGGATGCTCCAGTAGTACGCGACCCCGCCGGGGTGCAGCTCGGTGATCGCCCAGTCGACCGAGCGATCCCACGTCGGGTCGGTGTGTCCGGCGTAGCGGATGTCGATCGTGCCGTCGGCGGCCGTGTCGACCGAGGTCACGATGCCGGTGTGGTCGCGATCGCCCGAGTCGTCCCAGTCGAACTGCACGACGTCGCCGACCTTCACCGAGGCGCGATCGTCGTCGCCGAGTGCGGTCGCCCGCTCGGGGTGCTCGTCGAGGTAGTCGCGCAGCGCGGTCGAGCTGATCCACGCGTCGGAGCTGCCGTAGGCGTCGCCCGACTCGTCGTACCACCACTCGTCGTCTTCGACCCAGCCGCGTGCGAGCAGGGTCTGGCTCGTGAAGTTCACGCAGTCGTTCTCGTCGATGAACCCGAACTGCTCGCTCTCGCTGTCGGTCCAGTGCTCCTGCGCGTACTCGAGCTGCGCGGCGACCGCACTCGAGTACGCCGAGAAATCGGCGACCTGCGCTTCGGACTCCGAGGTCTCGATGCCGGGGCCGTCGACTCCCGACGCCGTGTCGCGGTTCGTGCCGTCGGGATCCTGACGGCTGGCGCCGTTCGTCTGGACGAGCGCCCAGGCGCCGCCGGCCACGGCGAGCGCCCCGACGAGACTGAGGGCGACGATCATGCGGCGCAGGCGATGGGTTCGGTCGAGTGCAGAGGGGGACATCCACTTCACGGTACGAAAGGAATCTGGACAGCCGCTGTTCGTGCCGGCTCGGCGAGCGCTCGACGACCGGTGTCGATGCAGCGGACTACTCGCCGGCCGGCTCCGGCACGGGCACGAGCCCGGCGACCGAGTTCGCCGCTTCGGCGAGCAGGTCGAGCCAGCGCATGTTGAGCGCGGGCTCGCGATTGCCCGTGTAGATGAACTGCAACGACACCGAGGGGTGGATCCAGATCGCGATCCAGCCGCGCTCCTCCTGCCACGAGAACGAGAAGCTCTCCTGCCGTCGCAGCTTGTTCGTCATGACCATCTGGAGATGCGCCAGCACGCGGTCGTCGAAGTCGGCATGCCGTTCGTGGCCGTAGATGAACATGCCCATCTTCGCCTCCGATGGTTGCGGTCGCAGCGAACGACCGGCACCCCAACGCTACTCCTGCAGGCCTCCGGTTCACCGGTGGATCGTGGAGGCCCTGGGCGGCTCAGTCCGCGACGCTCCAGTAGGAGACCTTCGTCTCGGGATGTCTCGGGTGGTCGTCGACCGACCGATCCCACGTGGCATCCGTGTGACCGGCGTAGGAGACGTCGAAGGTTCCGTCGTCGCCCTCGCGCACGGCGGTGACGATGCCGGTGTGGTCGCGGTCGCCCGAGTCGTCCCAATCGAACTGCACGATGTCGCCGGGCTTCACCTCGGCGCGCTGACGATCGGAGAGCGGTGTCGCCCGGTCGGGGTGTGCGGCGAGGTAGTCGCGGAAGATCGTCGACGAGCGCCATGCCGGGGCGTGGGCATAGGCGTCGCCGTCCTCTGAGTACCACCATTCCTCGTCGACCTCCCATCCGCGTTCGATGAGGGACTGCGAGGCGAAGTTCACGCAGTCGTCGACGCCGAGCACGCCGTAGCGCTCGCTCGAGTCGGCGTCCCATCGATCGCGCACGTACTCGAGCTGGCGCAACACGGCCGTCGGCAGCTCGGGATCGAGTTCGAGCGCCGCCGCGTTCGGGTGGCTGCCGTCGCCTCCCTGGGTTCCCGGGCCGGTCGGGGCCGTCGCGGCGATGATCGCGACGACGAGCCAGACGACGAGGCCGATGGCGACGAGGGCTGCGCCACCCGCAACGAGACGCCGCCGCAGGTAGGTCTCGCGGGCGGGGCGTTCGGGTGGGGGATTCACTCCATCCACCGTAGGTGCGGATGGTCGTGTGCAATTCAGGTGCGGAGTCGGCGTGTCGCCGGTTCAGCGGCGTGTCGGGGCCGTGACACACCTCCGCTCCTGAATTGCGCACGTGTCGCCGCGCCCGACCGCGCAGTCGCCGAGGTGGGAGCGTCTGGAGCGTACGCGGCATCCGCTCATCGAAGTCATAGGAAACGCATAGGCCCGCGCGGATACTGGAGACATGAGCATGAGCCCCGCGCCGACCCAGCACCGCGCCCCAGCCATCGCCAAGGGCGACGGCTCGATGGTGCGCGTGCTCGTGGTCGACGACGAGCACTCGCTCACCGAATTGCTCAAGATGGCACTGCGCTACGAGGGGTGGGACGTGCGCACCGCGGCCGACGGGTACAGCGCGGTGAAGATCGCGCGCGAGTTCCGGCCCGATGCGATCGTGCTCGACATCATGCTGCCCGACATCGACGGCCTCGAGGTGCTGCAGCGGGTGCGCGCCGACGGTGCCGAGACACCGGTGCTGTTCCTCACCGCCAAGGATTCGCTCGACGACCGCATCGCGGGCCTCACCGCCGGCGGCGACGACTACGTCACGAAGCCGTTCAGTCTCGAGGAGGTCGTGGCGCGTCTGCGCGGACTCATCCGTCGCTCGACCCTGACGCTCGCGCAGGCGAAGGACCCGGTGCTCGTCGTCGGCGACCTCACGCTCGACGAGGACTCGTACGAGGTCGCCCGCGGCGGCGTGCCCATCGAGCTCACCGCGACCGAGTTCGAGCTGCTGCGCTTCCTGATGCGCAACCCCCGCCGGGTGCTCTCGAAGGCGCAGATCCTCGATCGGGTCTGGTCGTACGACTTCGGCGGCAAGGAGTCGGTCGTCGAGCTCTACATCTCGTACCTGCGCAAGAAGATCGACGCCGGCCGCGAGCCGATGATCCACACGGTGCGCGGTGCCGGGTACATGCTGAAGGCCGTCGGATGACGCGGCCGGGCGATCCCGGCTATGCCGCGTCGGCCCGCGCGACGCTGACGGCGGCTACCGCGGCCGTCGGCGACGCCGGTGCCGGTGAGAGCGATGATGCGAGCGACCAGGCGACGGATGCCTCGACGGCACGCCGCTCGTGGACGCTCCAGCGCCGGCTGCTCGCCGTCGTCGCCGTGCTGCTCGTCGCCGTGAGCGCCACGATCGGCATCGTGACGGTGCTCGTCTTCCACACCTCGTCGGTCGACCGTCTCGACGCGAGTCTGCGGGCGGCCTCGACGCGCGCGCTCGAGGTCGCCGCGCCCGGCATGTCGGTCGACCCGGCGGCGAGTGTCGACGAGTTCCTGCGCGTGCCCGGGCAGCCCGAGGGCACGCTCGGCGCACTCGTGCTGCCCGACGGCAGGGTCTTCGCGAAGTACATCTCGACCGGGGGCGAGCTGCCCGAGCCGGGCGAGGGTGCCACGCTGAGCCTCGCCGACGTGCTCGCCGACGGGCAGCCGCACACGATCACGGCGGGCTCGCTCGGCGACTATCGCGCACTCGCCGTGCAGATCCAGCCCGAGTTCCGCGTCGTGCTCGCCCTGCCCCTCGCCGACCTCAACGCCCAGACGGCGCAACTGGCCTGGACGATCGCAATCGTGGCGCTCGCCGGGCTCGCGGTCGCGCTCGGCTTCGGCACGCTCATCGTGCGGCGCGCCCTCGCCCCGCTCGCCAACGTCACGGCCACGGCGCAGCGCGTCTCGGAGCTGCCCCTCGAGCGCGGCGACGTCGACCTCACCCAACGGGTCGCCGACACCGACGAGCGCACCGAGGTTGGCCGCCTCGGCGGTGCCTTCAACCGCATGCTCGGCCACGTGGCATCCGCCCTCTCGGCTCGTGAGCAGAGCGAGCAGAAGGTGCGGCGCTTCGTCGCCGACGCGAGCCATGAGTTGCGCACGCCGCTCGCCTCGATCCGCGGCTACGCCGAGCTCACCCGCCTGCACGGCGGCGAGCTGCCCCCCGACGTGGTGCACGCGATCGGCCGCATCGAGTCGGAGTCGGTGCGCATGACCGAGCTCGTCGAAGACCTGCTGCTGCTCGCCCGGCTCGACGAGGGCCGCGAGCTGGCGGCGCTGCCCGTCGACCTCGGTCGCGTGGTAGTCGAAGCGGTCGGCGATGCGCAGGCGGCCGGCGCCGACCACGAGTGGGAGGTGCGTCTGCCCGATGAGCCGGTGGTCGTGACGGGCGATGAGCCGCGCCTGCGGCAGGTCGTCATGAACCTGCTCGCCAACGCGCGGGTGCACACGCCCGAGGGCACCTCGGTCGTCGCGTCGCTCGACCGTGACGGTGACGATGCCGTGCTCACCGTCGACGACGACGGCCCGGGCATCGCGCCCGGCCTCGTCGACTCGCTCTTCGAACGGTTCGCCCGGGGCGATTCGTCGCGCTCGCGGCTGGCCGGCAGCACCGGGCTCGGGCTCGCGATCGTGCGTGCCGTCGTCGCCGCCCACCACGGTGAGGTGTCGGTGGCGAGTGAGCCGGGGCGCACGACCTTCAGCGTCAGGCTGCCGCTCCAGGGCGTGTCGACCCCCGAATAGGGGGGCTCGGGGCATCCGACTGCATAACCTGAGGGGCACCGGGTGATCGCCCTCGCCTCCGACGCGCGAGTGGGCTGTGCCCGATTCGTGCGAAGGAGCATGCAGATGAAGCCATCGATCCCACGAACCGGCGCAGGGCGCCGAGGCCGCGGCGTCGCGATCGCCGTGGCCTCGGCACTCGCCGGCGGACTCGTCATCGTTTCCACTCCGGCGTATGCGACGCCGGCCGAGCCGACGTTCGTCGACGGCCTCTCGCAGGCCGTCTTCACGAAGTCCTCGGCCGAGTGGATCAACGAGGAGGCGTGGGTCGAGAGCGAGGTCGACTCCGATCGCGACGGCAGGCCCGACCTCGTGCACATCGACGTGAGCCGCGTGCCCGAGACGGCCGACGGGCTCAAGGTGCCCGTGCTCATGGAGATGAGCCCGTACTACGCGGGCGGCACGGAGGTCACGAACTGGCCGGTCGATCACGAGATCGGCCAGCCGCCGACCGAGAAGCCCGATTGGCCCGCCTACACGCCGGTGAACCGCACGAGCCCGCGCATCTCGGGGTCGCTCGAGAACACCTGGGTGCCGCGCGGCTTCGCTGTCGTGCACGCCGAGGGCCTCGGCAGCGGCTGGTCGGAGGGATGCCCGACGTCGGGCGGCCTCAACGAATCGCTCGCCGGCAAGGCGGTCGTCGACTGGCTGAACGGCCGCGCCACGGCCTACACGAGCCTCGACCGCACCACCGAGGTGTCGGCGGACTGGACGACGGGCCGGGTCGGCATGATCGGCACCTCGTACAACGGCACCCTGCCGATCGGCGTGGCGAGCACCGGCGTCGAGGGGCTCGAGGCGATCGTGCCGGTCTCTGCGATCTCGAGCTGGTACAACTACTACCGCTCGGAGGGCGCGGTACGCGCGCCCGGCGGGTACCAGGGCGAAGACCTCGACGTGCTCGCCGACTACGTGCACACGCGGTTCGACCAGGAGATCTGCCAGCCCATCATCGAGGAGCTCCGCGCGAATCAGGACCGCGTCACCGGGGACTCCAGCCCGTTCTGGGACGAGCGCGACTACCTCGCCTCGGCTGAGAACTTCTCGGCGGCCACGCTCGTCGCCCACGGGCTCAACGACTGGAACGTCATGACGAAGAACGCCTCCGACCTCTACGAGGCGCTGAAGGCCCAGGGCGTGCCCCACCAGATCTACCTGCACCAGGGCGGGCACGGCGGCAACCCCAACGACACGCTGCTGAACCGCTGGTTCACCCGCTACCTCTACGACGTCGAGAACGGCGTGGAGCAGTTGCCGAAGGCCTACGTGGTGCGCGAGGACCGCACGCTCACGGAGTACGCCGAGTGGCCCGACCCGGCCGCAGAGCAGGTCAAACTGAAGTTCGCGGCAGCCGCCGCTGCCGACGGCGTCGGCACCCTCGCGGTCTCGCGCGACGGCTCGCGCGCCACCGAGAACCTGATCGACGACGCGAGCCTGACGGCAGCCGCGCTCGCCGCGGCCGAGAACTCGCCGAACCGGCTCGCGTACCGCACGCCGGTGCTCGGCGAGCCGCTTCGACTCTCGGGCACTCCGTCGGTCTCGGTGAAGCTCTCGGTCGACCGGACGAAGGCGAACCTGACGGCACTGCTCGTGGAGTACCCCGCGACGGGGTCGCCGAAGATCATCACGCGAGGCTGGGCGGATGTCGAGAACCGCGACTCCGCCGCGACGACCACGCCGATCGTGCCCGGTGAGGCCTACACCTTCGATGTCGAACTCGAGCCGAAGGACTACGTGTTCGCGGCCGGCTCGCGCATCGGCGTGGTGGTGGTGTCGTCGGACAACGAGTACACCGTGCGTCCGGCGCCCGGCACCGAGCTCACCCTGCAGCCGTCGGCCTCGACGGTGCACCTGCCGTTCGTCGGCGGGATGGGCGCGCTGCAGCAGTCACTGCGCGCCGCGGGATAACACTCGGCCGGGCCGCTCGCCCGAACCGACGAGCGACGGGCCCGTCGATACCGCACCCGCGGTGTCGACGGGCCCGTTGCTCGTTGCTCGTTGCCGGCTGCACTGCCGGGTTGCCGCATTGCCGCGTTGCCGTCAGCGGATGGGCTTGCCCGTGATCTTGAAGTTCCGGCTGGCCGTGTCGCTCGTGTTGCCGGCGACATCGCTGGCGCGTGCGGCGATCGTGTGCTTTCCGTGCGCGGTGACGCCGAACGGGGCGGCGTACGCCTGCCAGACTCCGCCGTCGAGCGAGTACTCGATCGACGCGACGCCGGATGCATCGTCGGCCGCGAGCACCGTCACGAGCACCTCGCCCTTGGCCTTGTACTCGTCGTGCTTGCCGTTGCTCTTGCCGGGCGACTGCTCGCCGTCGCCCTTCGGCTTGCCGTTGCCGTTGCCGGGCGCCTCGGGCGCGTTCGCGTCGAACACGATCTGCAGTGTCGGCGCTTCGACATCGATCGGTGCGATGCGCACGTCGACGCTCACGTCGGGCGAGTCGGACTCGGAGGCGAGCGCCGGCGATGCCGCGAAGCACAGGGCGCTCGCGAGCACGGCAGCGGGCACGATCGCCGCCAGTGCAGAACGTCGTCGGTGCGTGCGCGTGTGCGGTCGATGCGTGCCCATGCGTGTCATGTGGTTCCCCCCGGAGCCTGATCGCGATCGACGGAGCCGACCGATGACGTGGTTCGTTCGTCGCCGGGAACGCGGGCAGCCTCTTGCCGGCCGGCCTCGCGTGCCTGAACGATGAGCTGTTCGACCTGCTTCGCCCGGCGACGGCGGCCCCAGAGCAGCCCCGTCACGATGAGGGCGAGGGCGAGCAGGATGATGAGGTGCGGCCAGGGAATCGCCCAGACGGTGACCTCGTGCACGGTCGGCGTGAGCTCCTGCTCAGAGCCGTCGGGAGTGATCACCGACTCGGTGATGGTGAGCGGCACCGTCACGACCCCGATCGGCCAGACCTCGGGAAGGTCGATTCGAACGGTGCGGCGGTCGCCGGGCAGCAGCTCGATCGGTGCTGCGGCCTCGGTCTCGGCCTCGGGCACCCTGGCGTCGCCGTGCTCGGCGTAGCCCGACACCGCGAGGCGCACGTTGCCGGTGTTCTCGGTCGTGTAGTCGAGTTCGATCGCACCCGGTTCGAACGGGTTCCACGACGTGACGTAGTTCGCGGCGATGTCGATGTCGAGACCCGGCTCGACCGTGCCCGTGACGCGGGTCATCACCCGGAATCCGACGCGGCTCTCGACGCCGAGGCTGGTGCCGTCGCCGGCGCTCTGCGTCAGGATCGATGCCGCGATGCCGGCCGCGTGGTCGCCGGGGGTCGCGTCGTCGGGCACTGAGACGGTGAACGGCAGCACGACCGTGCCGCCCGCTGCCACGGTGACCTGGTCGTCGGCGCTGATCCACGTTCCGGCATCGACCGACTCCTGGTCGGAGGGAAGCATGTTGAATCGGCCGGTCGGGGTGAAGTACCCGTCGGCGGCGGTGATCGAGAATGTCACGTCGCGATCGCTGAAGTTCCTGACCGCGAGGTGCTCGGTCGCGGTCGCTCCGGGGTCGAGCTCGAGCTCGACCCACGAGCGGCCGTCGGGTGCGGTCTCGTCGGCGGGGCTCATCGCCCAGGTGACCGAGGACTCCTCGCCTTCGGCGGCGGCCGCCGGTGCAGCGAAGGCGCCGGCCATCGCGAGCGCGACACCGGCGATGGCGAGCAGTCTCGCGCCGGAGGTGCTGAACACGGCGAATCCGGCTCGGGCCATCTCATCTCTCCTTCGACTGAGTCGGGCCGGCATCTTCGTCGAATGTCGAGCCACCCGGAGACAGCGTACGGGGTCGATGGCCCTGACCGCGCATGGTTCGGCCGAGGCGGAGCAGTCGGTCAGTCGCCGGCGGCTGAATCGCTGAGCCGGCCGAGCAACTCGGCGAACTTCTCGATCTCCTGCGGCTCCCAGGTTCCGAGCCGTTCGCGCAGCTCGGCCTGGTTCTCTCGCCGGATCGCGTTCACGCGTTCGATGGCAACCGGCGTCGCTGCGAGCAAGCGTGCCCGCGCATCGCGTTCGTCGACGCGGGACTCGATGAGCCCGAGCTCTTCGAGCATGCGCACCTGACGGCTCAGCACGCTCTTGTCGGTGTGCAACTCCTCGGCGAGGGCGCCCGCGTGCGCGGGCCCCCTCGAGACGAGTGTCGACACGACCTTGTATCCCAAGGGCTGCAGATCGGGGTGCAGCTGGGTGGCGTACCGCTTCCAGTTGGCGCGAACCCGGTGGAACAGCCGGCCGAACTGCTGCTCCACTTCGGCGATGGCGCGCAGGGCGTCGGTGTCGGGTTCGACGGTCATGCCGGTCATCTTAGGCTCGGCCGCCCCTGGGAGAGGCATCGGCAGCATCCGCGGCATTCGCCGCATTCGCCGCACCGGTGCCGACGGCGGGCAGCGCACCGGTGACCGGCACCGCCACTGCGCCCTCGGTCACCTCGAAGAGCTCTTCGCCGGCCTGCTCGAGCTCTCGCTCGAGGGGTGACCCTGAGCGCTCTTCGGCCTTCGCCCGCTGAATCGCGCTCTGCGTGCCGAGGTCGGCGTTGGGCAGGAAGATCACGGCGATGAGGGTGACGATCGCGAGCGGCACCGCGGCGAGGAAGACGGTGCCGACGCCCGTGCCGTATGCCGACTCGACGATGACCCGCAGGAAGTCGGGCAGCGCGCTGATCTGCGGGATCGTGCCGCTCGAACCGAGTGCTTGCGCGGCCTCGGCCTGCTGCTCCGGCGGAAGCCCGCCGACACCGCTCTTGATGTTCTCGGCGACGACGGTGCCGAGGATCGATCCCATCACTGAGACGCCGATGGTGCCGCCGAGGCTGCGGAAGAACGTGACGGCGCTCGTGGCGACGCCCATGTTCTTCACGGCGGTGGTGTTCTGCACGACGAGCACGAGGTTCTGCATGACCATGCCGACTCCGGCGCCGAGCACGAACATCGAGACGCCCACGTACCAGAAGTTCGTGTCGTAGTGCAGTTGGGCGAGCAGCAACGTGCCGATGGTCAGGAGCACGCTGCCGAGCACCATGAACGCCTTCCACTTGCCGCGGCGGCTCACGAGCGCGCCGATGACAGTGGAGGAGATGAGCACGCCGGCCATCATCGGAATGGTGAGGAGGCCCGACTCGGTCGGCGTCGCGCCGCGAGCGAGCTGCATGTACTGGCTGAGGAACACCGAGGTGCCGAACATCGCGACACCGACCGAGATCGACGCGATGACCGAGAGCGTGAACGTGCGGCTCTTGAAGAGGCCCATCGGAATGACCGGCTCGGCGACCTTCAGCTCGACGATGACGGCGATGACGAGCAGCAGCACCGCAGCACCGACCATGAGGAGGCTCGGCATCGAGGCCCACTCGAACTCGTTGCCCGCGAAGGTGACCCAGAGCAGCAGCAGCGAGACACCGGCCGAGATCAGCACGATGCCGAAGTAGTCGATCGAGACCTTCGTCTTCGGGCGCTTCGGCAGGTGCAGAGTGCGCTGCAGCAGGATGAGCGCGGCGACCGCGATGGGCAGGCCGACGAAGAAGTTCCAGCGCCACCCGAGGCTGTCGGTGATGACGCCGCCGAGCAGGGGGCCGCCGACGGTGGCGACGGCCATGACCGCACCGAACAGGCCGGCGTACTTGCCGCGCTCGCGCGGGCTGATGATGTCTGCCATCACGATCTGGCTGAGGGCGGCGAGACCGCCGGCGCCGAGGCCCTGGAAGACGCGCATCGTGATGAGCGTGCCGGCGTCTTGCGAGAAGCCGGCGAGTGCCGACGCGACCACGAAGATCACGAGTGCGAGCTGCAGCAGCAGCTTGCGATTGAAGAGGTCGGCGAGCTTGCCCCAGATGGGCGTCGAGACCGTGGTGGCGAGCAGGGTGGCCGTGACGACCCAGGTGAACGCCGACTGGTCGCCGCCGAGGTCGGAGATGATGACCGGCAGCGAGCTGCCGACGACGGTCGAGGCGAGCATCGACACGAACATGCCGAGCAGCAGGCCCGAGAGTGCGGTGAGCACCGCGCGGTGGGTCATGCCGCTCTCGGTGAGTTCGACGGATGCGGCCGCGTCGGGCTTCTTCTTGGGTGCGCGAGTGCGCGAGGCGAGTGCCATGGAGCTCCTGAAAATTGATTGACTATCGTCAACTATAAACAGATAGTAGACCTATGTCAACTAACGCCGGGGCCCGACGGTCACTCGATGACGGCGGTCGCCTCCAGTTCGACGAGCGCATCCGCTCGGCCGAGCGCGGCGACGACCAGCACCGTCAGCGCGGTCGGGTGCGGGCCCCAGACGCGTGCCGAAGCTGCATACCCCTCGTCGACCGATTGCCCGGCCGCCATGTAGACCGCGAGCCGCACGACGTTCGTCTGATCGGCGCCGGCCTCGGCGAGCACGGCGAGCACGTTCTTCAGCGCCTGCTCGGTCTGGGCGCCGAAGCCGCCGGGCACGATCGCGCCCGAGGAATCGGTGCCGTTCTGACCGCCGACGTGGATCGTGCGGTGCGCTCCGCTAACCAGCACGCCCTGGCTGAATGCCGGATTCGAGTGCAGACTCGCTGGGTTCAGGTGTGTGATCTCCATATCGGGAGTCTCTCTCCGTCCGCCGACATCGGCCAGCCCCGGCGGCGAGCGGTGCCTGATTTTGCAGATGCCGCGGCATCCGTTAGCCTGTACGGAGCCGAAGACCGCTGGTTGTCGTGCGCCTCGAGAGAGATGCCGACCGAAGTACTTGTGAAAGCAAGGGCCCGCGCAGGTGTGACGAAGACTTCCGGGTGACCGGCCAAGCTCCGCGCAACTGCGCCGGAGCTTTTTTCTTTCCCATTCACGTTCCAGCGCTCCAGGCCGTGCATCGCTCCCGCGGTGCACGTTGAAGACACAAGGAGTGGCCATGGCGAACAAGGAAGCCTCGGTTGCCGAACTCACGAACCTGTTCGAGAGCTCGACCGCCGTTCTGCTGACCGAATACCGCGGCCTCACTGTTGCCCAGCTCAAGACGCTGCGCAAGTCCATCAGTGAGGACGCGAGCTACGCCGTGGTGAAGAACACGCTGACCAAGATCGCTGCGAACAAGGCCGGAATCTCGTCGTTCGACGACGAGCTCGCCGGTCCGTCCGCGATCGCATTCGTGCACGGTGACCCGGTCGCCGTCGCGAAGGCCCTGCGTACCTTCGCCAAGGCGAACCCCCTCCTCGTGGTCAAGGGCGGCTATTTCGATGGCAAGCCCCTGACCGCAGAAGAGGTAGGCAAGCTCGCCGACCTCGAGTCCCGCGAAGTGCTGCTGGCGAAGCTCGCCGGCGCATTCAAGGCCTCGCTGTTCGGAGCCGCATATCTGTTCAACGCACCGCTGTCGAAGGCCGTTCGCACGGTCGACGCGCTGCGTGAGAAGCAGGAGTCCGCTGCGTAGGCGAGAGCCTGCGAAGCGGTGAGTACCCAAAGAATCTAAGGAGATAAATCATGGCGAAGCTGTCCACTGAAGAGCTGCTCGAGCAGTTCAAGGGCCTGACCCTCATCGAGCTCTCGGAGTTCGTCAAGGCATTCGAGGAGACCTTCGAGGTCACCGCTGCTGCCCCCGTCGCCGTTGCCGGCGTTGCGGGCCCCGCGGCTGCTGCTGAAGAGGTCGAAGAGCAGACGGCGTTCGACGTCGTGCTCGAGGCCGCTGGCGAGAAGAAGATCCAGGTCATCAAGGTCGTCCGCGAGCTCACCTCGCTCGGCCTCGGCGAGGCCAAGGCCGTCGTCGACGGCGCTCCCAAGGCTGTGCTCGAGGGCGCAACCAAGGAAGCCGCTGACAAGGCCAAGGCTGCTCTCGAAGAAGCCGGCGCCACCGTCACCCTCAAGTAATCCCGTCCCTCGCGAGAGGGTCGCTGCTTGAGGTGACTCGCGTCACCTGAACGACACGGATGCCCCGTGGCTCACGAGCCACGGGGCATCCGTCGTCTGTGCGCGCTCAGGCCGGGCAGTGGCCATTCGCGATCTTCGCGTCGACCTCGACGTAGCGGGGCCGGTAGTTGTCGACCTCCTCGTAGAGGTCGTTCGTGTCGAAGCTGTTCACGTTGTACGTGATGAGCAGGGTGTGTCCGTCACCGAGCTCCGGGTGGGCCTTCGCGTTGTACGTGAAGACGTTGCCCGAGGTCTCGGGGGTTCGGTAGAGCTCGGTCTTCCCGGTGAACGGGCCTTCGAGGCTCGCACTGCGATACATCACGATGCTCGCGCTGAGCGCCTCGGTCGCGTCGCCGGTTACGAGGGTGAAGCGCCCCTGGAAGTGGCTCACGCTGAACTCGTTCGACACGCCTTCGAGGATGCGCTTCGACGCGGCGGGGTCGTTCGTCCAGCCCGCGTCGCCGAGGTACTCCCACGGCTGCGTGGTGAGGCCGCCGGCGGGCACGCGAGCGAGGTGCGCGAACTTCTGCGCCTGCAGGTCTTCGACCCCGTACACATAGGTGTAGCCGTCGTCGGCGTTCTCGTAGATCGCCGACCCCCACTGCACCCCCTCCGACGGCACATCGTCGACCGAGACGAGCGCCATGCCGTCGAGGTCGAACGTGGCCACGGCGCTGCGGGCGAACCCGAAGTCCCACATGCCGTCGCCGGTGCGCTCGAACTCGAGCAGCATCACCTTGAGCTGCTCGCCTTCGACCGTCGCGTCGCCGTACCAGTACCAGTTGCGCATCTCGTCGCCGCCCTCGACGTGCACGAGCGAGGCGGGGGCGGCCTCGGTGCCTCCGGTGTGCGTGGTCAGAGCGCCGTGGTCGTCGACGATGATCGAATTGTGCACGAAGGGCGAGTCGAGCGGGCGGCCGTGGTCCTCGTCGACCTCGCCGAGGAAGGTGTCGGAGTAGATCCAGGCGACGCTGCCATCGGGGAGCGGCACGCTGTACGCGGAGTCGGCGCCGGTCCAGCGTCCGGCGGTGTCGCCGTAATCGCCGAATCGGTCGCGCAGTTCTTCGTTCACCGACGACGAGATGCGCGCGCAGCCCTCGGCTGCGGCGGCGGTGAGTGGTGCGGCGGTCGCGCCGAGCACGAGTGCTCCGGTCGCTGCCAGCAGCCCCAGTCGCCCGGCACGCGAGGTGGTTCGTCGAAGCATGGTGTGGCTCCCTTCCGGCGTCCTCGCCGGATCGGGGACTCGGTCGCGGATGCGAGCGAATCCTGTTAACGTTACCAATAGCGGAGCGTAGCAGTGGCGCAGGAGCCCGACAAGGGCCGCGTGAGCGCGTCGAGCGGTCTCCGTGTCGGCGCGGTAGTAGCGTGAGAGCGGCCGGACGGGCGGCCGGGTGCGGAAGGATTCAGCCAGATGTCCGAACTGACCCAGGGTGGTCGGCAGCCGACGATCAAAGAGGTCGCGGTGCACGCCGGGGTCAGCCCCATGACGGTCTCGCGCACGCTCGCCGGCGGAGTCAATGTGCGTCCCGACCTGCAGGAGAAGGTGCTCGCGGCGGTGCGCGAGCTCGGGTACCACCGCAACGAGAACGCTCGCAGCCTTCGACCCGGGCAGACGAGCGGCCTCATCGGCGTCGCGATCACCAACCTCGGCAACCCCTACTACGGCAACTTCGCGCTGGGTGTCGAGGAGGTCGCCGCCGAGTACGGCCGACGCATCGTGCTCGGCAACACGGGTGAAGATCCCGCGCGCGAACGGCAGCTCATCGCCGACTTCATCGGCAGGCAGGTCGAGGGGCTCGTGCTCGTGCCGTCGGGGGGCGCTTCCGATCACCTGCAGCCCGAGCGACTCGGCGACGTTCCGATCGTGCTCGCGTCGCGCCGGGTCTACGGTCTCGATGTCGACGCCGTGCTGCTCGACGACGTCGGCGGCGCCTATCGCGGCACGAGGTCGTTGCTCGAGGCCGGGCACACTCGCATCGGCTTCCTCGGCAACGTACGCTCCGTCTTCACCGGACAGCGGCGATACGAGGGCTTCGCTCGCGCGCTGGCAGAGCGCGGCATCGAGCCCGACGAGGTGCTCGTGCAGCGCGACCAGCAGGAAGTCGATTCGGCTCGCGCGGCGATGCGGCGCCTGCTCGACCTCGACGATGCGCCGACGGCCGTGTTCAGCGCCAACAACCGGAACACCGTCGGCGCCTTGAAGGAGATCGGCCGCCGACTGCGCGCTGGGGCGGATGTCGCCGAGTTGCCGGCGATCGTCAGCTTCGACAACTTCGAGCTCGCCGAGCTCATGCCGGTGCCGGTCGCCGTGATCGACCACGACGCGCGCCAGCTCGGACGGGAGGCTGCGCGGCTGCTGCTCTCGCGCCTGAGTCCCGGTGGCCGACGAGTACCTGCGCGCCTCGTCGAGATGCCGGTCACGCTCTCGGCGTCGCCGGTACCGGTGGTGGTCTCCGGCGACTGAACGGGTCGGCGGCGGCCGGCCGGTCGGCGCCTCCGCTTGCGATGATCTGCGTGGTTCGCTATGGTAACGTTACCAACGATCGACACCCGCGACGAGGAGGATGGGGCGCATGACGCAACTCACCATCGACCTCGGCGGCACGGCCGTCAAGCTGGGCGTGTTCGATGCGAACCGGCTGCTCGACTCGGCCGAACTCGCGGCCGCCGACGGTCGACTCGTGCTCGACGAGGTCGCCGCCGCAGCGGATCGGATGCTTCGAGGCGCACGCGCCGACGGCATCGCGATCGCCGTGCCCGGCATCGTCGACCCTGAGTCGCGCCGTCTCGTCGCCGCGCACGGCAAGTACGCCGCGCTGCACGGCGTCGATCTCGCCGAGTGGTCGCATGCTCGGTTCGGCGTGCCCGCAGTCGTCGAGAACGACGCTCGCGCCGCACTCATCGGCGAGATGTCGGCCGGCAGCGCGCACGGTGCGCGAGACGCCGTCCTGATCGCCCTCGGCACGGGCATCGGCACCGCCGCCGCGATCGACGGACGAATCATCCGCGGCGCCCACGGCCATGCCGGCGTGCTCTCGGGTCATGTCACCGTCGATCTCGACGGGCCGCGCTGCCCCTGCGGCAACCTCGGCTGCGCCGAGGCCCTGGCCAGCACATGGGCGCTCGGCGAGGCCATCGCGCGGCGGGCCGTCTCGATCGGTCCCGAACTCGCGCGTCGGCTCGGGGCGGAGCGCGCGATCGGCATCCGCGATCTCGTCGAGACCCGCAATGAACCCGAGTCCGCCGCGGTGCTCGAGCGGTACGTGCGTGTCTGGGGTGCGGTCGTCGTCGGTCAGTGCCACGCGTTCGATCCCACGGTCGTCGTCGTCACCGGCGGCGTGATGAGGTCGCGCGACGTCGTGCTGCCCGCGCTCGTCGAATACGTGCACGAGCACCTGTGGTCCTCATCCTTCCGGCCGGCGTTCGTGACGCCCGAAGCGCCCGCGCTCTCGGTGCTTCGCGGACTCGCCGCGCTCGCACTCGATTCCGCTACAGCAAGGGATACCCATGGCCCACGATGACCCGAACGCCGATCTGACCCTCGAGCAGTACATGGCGGGTGAGGGCAGCAGCTACGTGAAACTGCCGAAGGTCGCGCTGCCCGCCGGATCCGAGGTGCTCATCGGCGACGAGGCGTGGCGACGCGCGCTCGAGATCGCCGCCGCGAGATCGAGCGTGCAGGCACCGGTCATCGCGGTCGACGTGTATCCGGGCGGTGACGTCGATGCGATTCGGCAGCGCATCGCCGAGGCGGTGCCCGCCGCGGTGATCGTGGATCTCGAAGAGGCGGCAGCGCTGCCGAACGAGGCGATCGAGGCGCTCATCGGGCGCAACCTCACCGACGACCGGGTGTTCGGTGTGATGAGCCACTTCACGGTCGACGAGTTCTACGACCAGGAGCTGGTCGTTTCGCTGCGCGAACAACTCGGCCGGCGCTCCTCGCCGACCTTCGTCGTGGGCTGGGGTGCCGATGCCGCCCTCGCGCGGGCCGCCGACGCACTCGTGCTCGTCGACCTCGCGCGCTGGGAGATCCAGCAGCGCCAGCGTGCGGGCGGCACGAACTGGCGTGCAGGCAACGGGGGTGAAGACGCTCTGCGCAAGTACAAGCGCGGCTTCTTCGTCGAGTGGCGCACCGCCGACCGGCACAAGCGCACCCTGTTCGACCGAATCGACGTCCTCGTCGATGGCAACGCGGCATCGGCCGCCGCGGGCGCCGTCGAGGGCGACGCCTTCCGCGGCGCGCTCGCCGCGACATCCGCCGCCCCCTTCAGGGTCGTGCCCTTCTTCGATCCGGGCGTCTGGGGCGGCCAGTGGATGAAGAGCACGCTCGACCTCGATCCGTCGGCCAGCAACTACGCCTGGTGCTTCGACTGCGTGCCCGAAGAGAACTCGCTCCTGCTCGAGGCGGACGGCCGCGTCGTCGAGATCCCCGCGCTCGACCTCGTGCTCATGCACCCGCGCGAACTGCTCGGCGAGAAGACGTTCGCGCGGTTCGGGGCCGAATTCCCCATCCGATTCGACTTCCTCGACACGATGGACGGCGGCAACCTCTCGATGCAGGTGCACCCGCTCACCGACTACATCCGCGACACGTTCGGGATGTCGTACACGCAGGATGAGAGCTACTACCTGCTCGACGCGGCCGACGACGCCGTCGTCTACCTCGGCGTGAAGACGGGCGTCGACCCCGAGGAGATGGTCGGAGCCCTTCGGGCTGCGACCGATGGCGAGCATCCGTTCGACGCCGAGCGCTACGTCAATGTGTTCCCGGCGAAGAAGCACGACCACTTCGCGATTCCGGCCGGCACCGTGCACTGCTCTGGCGCCGACTCGATGGTGCTCGAGATCTCGGCGACGCCGTTCATCTTCACCTTCAAGCTCTGGGACTGGGGCAGGGTCGGCTTCGATGGCGTGCCTCGACCGGTGCATCTCGACCACGGTGAGCGCAACATCCAGTGGGAGCGCGATACCGAGTGGGTCGAGCAGAACCTCGTCGGCCAGGTCGAAGAGCTCCGGCGCGAGCCGGGACTCGTCGAAGAGCGCACCGGCCTGCACGAGCTCGAGTTCATCGAGGTGCGCCGGCACTGGTTCGACGACGAGGCATCGCACGACACCGACGGAACCGTCAACGTGCTGAACCTGGTCGAGGGCGACGAAGTCGAGGTCGTGAGCCCGACCGGGGCCTTCGAGCCGTTCGTCGTGCACTACGCCGAGACCTTCATCGTGCCGGCGGTGGTCGGCACGTACCTGGTTCGGCGCACCGAGCGCTCACGCAGTGAGCGGTTCGCCACCGTGAAGGCGTACGTGCGGGGCACGCGCGACTCCGACGACTGATCACCCGACGCACGACTCACGAAACCAGCACCACGGCACCACGGCACCACGGCACCACCACATGAACCGTTGCCTTGCGGCGACTGGGTATCGTTGATACCTTGGCGAAGCGGTTGGTAACGATACCAAAGGACAAGGGAGTTCCAGTGAATTCACGACGCACGAAGTTCGGGGCCGGGGCGGCCGCGCTGGCCGCATCCGCGATGCTGCTCGCAGCCTGCTCGGGAGGCGGCGCGGCCGACTCCGGAGAGACGACCGGCACGCTCGACTTCTATACCAACAAGGCCGCGTGGGAGCCCGATTTCGACGAGCTCAACGGTGCCAGCGAGGCATCCGTCGACATCTCGCTCAACACGACCGGCTACTCGGACGCCGACCAGTACGACGCGTTCATCAAGCAGTCGTTCCGCACCTCGAAGAGCCCTGGCCTCTTCACCTGGCAGACCGGCAGCTCGCTCACGGAGCTCGTCGACGAGGGGCTCATCGCCGAGACGACCGACATCTGGTCGAACGCCGTCGACGAGGGCTGGGTCACCGAAGACCTGCGCGAGACGTACACGGTCGACGGCAAGCAGTACTGCGTGCCGATGAACATCGCCTACTGGGTCATGTACTACAACACGAAGATCTTCGAGGAGCAGGGCATCGAGGTGCCCACGACCTGGGAGGAGCTCGACGCTGTTGCAGAGAAGCTGACCTCGGCCGGCGTCACGCCGTACTACCAGACGAGCACCCTCTTCACCTTCCAGTGGTTCCAGCAGATGGTCGCGGGCACGGACCCCGAGCTCTACGAGGGTCTCTCGACCGGTGAGGTGAAGTACACCGACCCCGAGATCGTCGACATCATGAACCTCTGGCTCGAGCAGCAGGAGGCAGGCTGGTTCAGCGACGCCGGCAGCACGGTCGACCCGGCTGTGGGTCTGAAGCAGGGCGACTACGCCATGATCAACTTCGGTTCCTTCTTCAACGGGTCGCTCGACGGAGCCGGCATGGTCTCCGGCGAGGACTACGACATGTTCGTGATCCCGAAGACGAACGCCGACCTCGAGCGCACCCCGGTCGCCGTGGAATCCGGTCCGCTCTGCGTCGCCGAGAACTCCTCGCAGAAAGCTCTCGGCCTCGCGTACTCCGAGTGGTGGATGTCGGATGAGGCGCAGACCGCGTGGAGCGAAGCCCGCGGCGACGTGGCATTCAACCCGAAGGCGACCGTGGCCGACCCGATGCTCGCCGAGCTCGGCAGCACGGTGGCCAGCGACGACTACCTCGTGTACGACCGCTACTTCGAGGCGACGCCCACTCCGATCCTCACCGTGGCGCTCGAGCAGTTCGGCGCATTCATCGCCAATCCCGGCGACCCGATGCCGTTCCTCGAGACCATCCAGGCCGAGGCCGACAAGTACTGGGCCGACCAGGAGTAACGGCGTATGGCGTCTCGTGGTTCGCAGTACCAGTGGTCCGCCCGGGGCTTCATCGCCCCGGGCGTGATCCTGGTCGCCGTCCTCCTCTACCTGCCCCTGCTGTGGACGACGTTCCTCAGCTTCACCGAGTACAACGGCCTCGGCGACCCCGACTGGATCGGTCTCGGCAACTTCGCCGAGATGTTCGAGGACCCGGGTTTCATCGGCTCGCTCCTGAACACCCTGCTCTGGGTCGTCGGCACGCTGCTCATTCCAGTGGGCATCGGCCTCGCGCTCGCCCTCCTCACCTGGAACCTGCCGGGAGGGGTGTGGCTGCGGGTTCCGTTCCTGATTCCCTACGCCCTCTCGGGCATCGGCGTCGGCCTGATCTGGTCGTTCATCCTCTCGAGCAACGGCGCGCTCGACCAGGCGCTCGGCGCCTTCGGCATCACCGAGACGCCGCGCTGGCTCGTCGACGCCCCACTCAACACCGTTGTGATGATCATCGCGGCGGCGTGGCAGGGCGTCGGCGTCAACGCCCTGCTCTTCACCATCGGACTCAATTCGATTCCGAAGGAGCCGCTCGAGGCGGCGCGGGTCGACGGGGCCACCGGAGGCCGTCTGTTCACGAGCATCCTCTGGCCGATGCTTCGGCCGCTCACCGCGGTCGTCGTCGGACTCTCGATCGTCGCGAGCCTCAAGACCTTCGACATCGTGCTCAGCATGACCAAGGGCGGCCCCGGTCGGGTGTCGGAGACGCTCGCGCTCACGATGTACAAGGAGACCTTCGTGAACAGCGACTACGGACTCGGCTCGGCGATCGCCGTGTTCCTGACGATCGTGACCATGATCGCCGCCATCCTGTACCTGCGCGAGCAGCTCTCGAAGAAACACGAGATCTAGCCATGTCGAGAATTCTCCGCACGACCGTGCTCATCGTCTTCGGCGTGATCTGGCTGCTGCCGGTCTACCTGCTGCTCGTCAACGCGGCGAAGTCGCCCCTCACCTTCACCTCGACCACCTCGTGGGTGCCGACCGACTTCTCGCTCTTCGGCAACATGGCCGAGGCGTTGCAGCTCTCGGGCCTCGGCGACAGCGTGCTGAGCACCCTGCTGTACGCCCTCGTGTCGCCGGCCATCGCGGTGCTCGTCGGTGCCGCCGCTGGATTCGCGATCGTCGCGCTTCGCCTGAAGCACGGTTTCGCCTGGTTCGTCGTGATCTTCGGCGGCACGGTGTTCCCGCTGCAGATGGTGCTGCTGCCACTCTTCGACGGCTACTCGCGTGTCGGCCTCTTCGACACCCAGTTCGGCATGATCCTCATCTACACCGCGATCTCGATTCCGTTCTCGGCGTTCGTGATGCGCAACTTCTTCACGGGAGTCGCGCACAACGTGTTCGAGGCCGCCGTGCTCGACGGCGCGACGACGTGGCGCATCTTCATCCGCCTGTACCTGCCGATGGCCTCGAGCGCGCTCGTCGCGATCTTCATCCTGCAGGCCACGTTCGTCTGGAACGACCTGCTGCTCGGCCTGACGCTCAGCCAGTCCGACGACGTCCGTCCGATCGTGACGACCCTCGCCGGCATGCAGAGCACCTATGGCGGGGCGCAACTCTCGACGGTGCTCGCAGCCGGCGTGCTCGTCTCACTGCCGACGGTCGTGCTGTTCCTCTTCACGCAGAAGTTCTTCGCCCGCGGCCTCGCGCTCGGACAGTACTAGGAGACCGATGTCCCTCATTCCCACGGTCGACGACCTCGCGGCCGACCCCGTCACACATCACTACGACGACATGATCGCGCCAGCGGGCCTGACGAACTTCCTCGGCACCGTGCGTGTCGATCACGACCTCACCGCGGTGAGTGCGACCACCTTCCCGCCGGTGTCGCAGGGGCTCGCCAAGACAGCGGTGCTCTTCGTCGACGGCCGCATCTTCGAGTCGTACTGCACGCCCGTCACGCACGAGTGGCGGGCGGATCGGGTCGTTCGGCGGGCGAGCCTGCCCGGCCTCGACCTCGAGACGACGACCGTGTGCGTGCCCGGCAGCACCGCGCTCGCGATCGACGTACGGATCACGAACACGGGCGCGGGGCGGCGCTCGGTACCCGTCATGCTCACACTCGCCTC
Organism: Agromyces subbeticus DSM 16689; assembly: GCF_000421565.1. Lineage (GTDB taxonomy): Bacteria > Actinomycetota > Actinomycetes > Actinomycetales > Microbacteriaceae > Agromyces > Agromyces subbeticus. The sequence continues at coordinate 651,489 of NZ_ATXG01000001.1, forward strand.
GCGCGCCACGCGAGCGGCGGAGGCCTGGCTCGATGCCGAGACGCCGAGCGAACGCAATGCGGTCGAGACGGATGCCTCGCGGCTCGTGTTCTCGAACGAGGCGGGCACTGCATGGAGCGTGCAGGGCGTCGACACCGACGCATCCGTTCGCCTGAGCGGGGTCGCCGAGTCGCCCGACGAGTACGAGGTCGGCATCGGCGGCACCGGACGGGGCGGCGACGTGACGGTCGTGCTCGAACTCGCGCCGGGGGAGACCGGCCGCTTCGGCTACGTGCACGCCACCGCGACGTCGCGTGCAGCAGCGCTCGCCGAGTTCGACCGGGCGGCGGTCGACGTGCCCGGGGCGGTCGCAGCATCCGAGCGGTTCTGGAACGCCCAGCTCGAGGCGGCCTTCACACCCGGCAACGCCGAGTTCTCGGGTCACCTGCCCGTGCTCGAGACCACGTCGGACGCGTTGCGCAAGCTGTACTGGTGGGGCGTGCTCGGCGTCATCTGGTTCCGCCGTGACTTCGCGGGCAACGTGCTCGGCCGCAGCTACGACACGCTCATGCCGAACTACTGGGCGACGACGACGTTCATCTGGGACTACAGCCTGAGCTCGATCACGCACGCGCTCCTCGACCCCGAGCCGATGAAGCGGCAGCTCAGCCGCTGGATCTCGAGCGACACGCATTCGCACTTCGGCACCTCTTCGCTCACCGGTGGCCCCGTCGGCCGCTGGTACTCAGTCAACGACTACGCGATGACCCGGCTCGTGAACGACTACGTGCGCTACACCGCAGACACCGGTTACCTCGACGAGGCGCACGGCGACGGCCGCGCAACGGTCGATCACCTGAAGTACTGGTCGCTCGCGTGGCAGGAGCTGCGGGGGGACTCGCCGCTCGCCGACTACGGCGAGATCGACAACCTGCTCGAGTGCGTGAGCTCCTACACGCACGAGGTCGCGAGCTTCAATGCGGCGAACGTGTGGAACCTGCGCACGACGGCCGCGATCCTCGAGTCGCGCGGCGATGCGAGCGGTGCTGCGGAACTGCTGGCCGAGGCGGATGCGCTCGTGGCATCCGTCATCGATCTCTACCTGCCGGGCGAGGGATTCTTCGCGGCGCAGCAGCCCGACGGTTCCCGGCTGCCGGTGCGGCACTGCTATGACTTCAACCTCGTGGGCACGACGATCGCTGCCGATCTCGACGAGCGGACCCGCCGCGAGATGGTCGCGTTCTTCGAGCGCGAGCTGCAGACGCCCGCCTGGATGCGCTCGCTCTCGCCGTGGGACGCCGACGCGAGCTACAGCGTGCGGCCCGACCACCAGTGGAACGGCGCGTACCCGGCGTGGCCGGCGGATGCCGCGCGGTCGCTCGTGGCCCTCGGCGAACCCCAGCGCGCGCTCGACTGGCTGCCCGGACTCGCCCGCTCGACCAACCAGGGGCCGCCGTCGCAAGCGCACTTCCAGGAGGAGGCGATGCCGCCGATCAACGGCGGCGCCCGCAAGGCTCCGCCGCAGCTGCCGTACATCATCGATTGGGCCTGCTCTTCGGCCGGGGCGTACGTCGCGCTCGTGATCGAGTCGCTCTTCGGTGTCGACCCCTCGATCGACGGACTCGGCACGGTGAACGGATGCGTCGGGGCGCTCGATCCCGACGCGGTGCTGCGCGGCCTCCGCGTCGGCGGCCGGCTCGTCGACGTGCACGCGAGCGGCGCGGTGGTCGACACGGTCGAGCCTTCATGAGCGCCGGCGATCTGCGCGACATCCCGCTCGACACGGTCGAAGTACGCGGCGCGATCACCATCGAGCGCACCGAACGCGGCCTGCTGCCTCGGCGCCTTCCGGCATGGGCTCGGGCGCAGATCCCCGACCCGTTCATGGTGCAGACCACCGCCGAGAGCGCGGGCATCCGGCTCGCACTCCGCACCGCGGCATCCGTCATCGAGCTCGACGTGTCGGCCACTCGCATGGCCGCCGACGAGACCGTCTCGCTGCCGCCGAGCCACTACGACGTGACCTCGGGTGGCGAGCTGGTGGCTCGGGCCTCGTCCATCGCCGGCTCGAGATATGTCTTCTCCTTCGAACAGCCGCTGGGCTACGCGGCGCCGGGACCGCCGACGACCGTGCGAATCAGTGACATCGACGGTGGCGGTCGGGAACGGGAGCTCGAGCTCTGGTTCCCATTCACCGACGAGGTCGAAGTGCTCGGTCTGCGAGCGGATGCCCCGGTCACACCGCCCGCGCCCGACGGCCGGCCGCGCTGGCTCCACCACGGCAGCTCGATCAGCCACGGCTATCGGGCCGACTCGACGACGGGCACCTGGCCCGTGGTCGCCGCGCTGCGTGCCGGCGCCGACCTCACGAGTGTGGCGTTCTCGGGCAACGCGATGCTCGATCCGTTCACGGCGCGCACGATGCGGGACGCCGCGGCCGACCTCATCAGCGTGAAGGTCGGCATCAACCTCGTGAACGGAGACGTGATGCGCATGCGTGCATTCCGTCCAGCCGTGCACGGATTCCTCGACACGATCCGTGAGGGACACCCCGAGACGCCGGTCGTCGTCGTCTCGCCGATCTGGTGCGCACCGGTCGAACGTGCAGCCGGGCCGACGGTGCAAGACCCGACCCGGACGTACGAGTGGTCGATCGCCGGCGGAACGTCCGCAGAGGTCGCACAGGGCAAGCTCTCGCTCGCGACGATCAGGACCGAGCTTCGCGACATCGTCGATCGACGCAGGCCCGAGGATCCGAACCTGAGCTACCTCGACGGCCTCGAGCTCTACAGCGAGCGCGATGCGCAGCGGATGCCGCTTCCCGACAACCTCCACCCGGGTCCTGACGCGCAGCACCACATCGGCGAGCGCTTCGCCGAGCTCGTGCTCGAGCCGTTCATCGCGGCCCGCAGCCGTTGAGCCGCAACGACATGGATGCCCCGTGGCTCACGAGCCACGGGGCATCCGTCATTCGGGGTCGGCCGTCAGGCGCGAGCGATCAGCAGGTACTGATCGCCTTCCACGCGCCCCACTGCAGCGAACCGGGCGCCTCGTTCTGGTTCCACCACTGCGCCTCGTAGTTCGCGCCGCCGTAGCTCACACGCGAACCCTGCACGTAGACCGCGCCGCTCGACCAGGCGGCGCAGCTGCCCGGGTTTCCGCCGCCCGGGGTGCCGCCGTCGCCGTCGCACTCGGCGACCTTCGCCCACGGGTCACCGCCGGTCGGGGTGTTGTTCTGGCTCCACCATTTCGCGCGGTACTCGGCGCCCTGGTAGCTGACGACCGCACCGGTCGTGTACGTCGCCGAGGGGCTCCATGCCGCGGCCGTGCATTCACCCGGATCGGGTGTGGGCGTGGGCGTCGGGGTGGGCGTCGGAGTCGGCGTGGGGGTCGGCTCGGGGTCGACCGGCCCGCCGCCGCCGCCGCGGAACTTGTCGGCGAGGGTGCCGATCAGCTCGCCGTTGCGGTCGCCCGAGAGCTCCCACCACATTCCGCCGCCGAGTCCCTTGGCCGCGATGTAGTCGGCCTTCTGCGCGATGGTGCGGGTGTCGTCGTAGCTCCACCACTGCGTGCCGTTGTAGCGCCAGGCGGCGCCGATCGCGGCGTCGTAGTACCCGGTGCCGAGGTTCTTCAGCTTGTCGTAGTCCTCATTGCCGGCCTCGTACGTGCCGGGCCCGGCTTGCGTCGCAGGGCCCCACGGGGTCGACGATGTCGCTCCCTGCCAGCCGCGGCCGTAGGCTGCGAGCCCCAGGCCGAGCTGTGCGGGGTCGATGCCCGCATTGACGTAGGCCTTGACCGCCTTGTCGACGCTGAACTTCTGCCCGGCGGGCCGTGGGTCGGCAGGGTCGTCATAGAGATTGCCCTGATGGCCGGTGAGCGTCGGATCCCATGCGCCCCAGAGGTCGTAGCCCTGGATGTTGCCGTAGTCGAGGGCGTCGAAGAGCGCCGGGTCGTTCCAGCCGCCCGCCGAGATGTCGGCGGGGTTCGCGGGCAGGAACGCGCTCAGCAGATACGGCTTGCCGGATTGAGTGGTCAACGCGTCGAGCTGCGTACGGAACTCCTGGATGAGCTTCTTGAAGTTCGCCTTGTCGTTCACGAGGTCGACGTGGTTGCCCTCGAGTCCCGAGTTGGTGCCGGGCCACTCCCAGTCGAGGTCGATGCCGTCGAAGACGCCCGCAGCCGCGCCCGCGCCGCCGCGACCGTCGATGACCGGCAGGTTGCCCTTGATGTAGAGATCGATACAGCTCGAGACGAAGGTCTTGCGCGAGGCATCCGTCGCCGCGGCCTTCGAGAAGTTCTTCGACCAGGTCCAGCCGCCGAGCGAGATGAGGGCCTTGAGCTCGGGGTTCTTCGCCTTGAGCTGCTTGATCTGGTTGAACGAGCCGGCGAGCGGCTGATCCCACGTGTCGGCCGTGCCCGCGACGGAGTTCGCCGCGGTGTAGCCCATGCCGAAGTCCGCCCACGCGTCGCCGGCGCCGTCGGAACCATTGGGCCCCGTGCCCTGCGCCTTGTTGGCGATGAAGCACTTCAGCGTCTCGTGATGGATGTTGCCGAAGGCGTAGTTGATGTGCGTGAGGTCGGCCGCCGCCCCCGAGGCCTGCAGCTTCTGGAGCTTGAAGTCGCGAGCGTAGACGCCCCATTGGGCGAAGTAGCCGACATTGCGGTAGCCGTTGAGGCCCGCCGCAGTCGTGGTGGAGTCGGGGGCTGCCGACGCGGCAGCCGCCGTGAGCGCGCCCATCGCGATCACGGCGGCGGTGGCGATTGCTGCGATCGCCGCCGTTCCGCCGCGGCGCGGTCTTCTGGCTTCTGACATGAGTCACCTTCACTGTGCGTCGTCGGGTGCGGCAGGGTGCCGCCGGTGCACTCACGGTAGGCAGTGGGTGGTTTGTAAGGCGTCCGTACAATCCACATGCCTCGAGCGGATGCGGCCGGCACACATACGTAGGGCTACGTACGGGTCGCCGGTGCCGCCGGGGCGCTCGGTGCTCGATGCGCGAGCAGTGCGAGTTCGACCCGGGAATGAACGCCGAGTTTGGCGAAGACGCGGGCGACGTGCACCTCGACGGTGCGCACCGAGACGAAGAGCTCGTTCGCGACGTCGCGATTGGAGTAGCCCTCGGCGACGAGCTCGGCGACCTCGAGCTCCCGTTCGGTGAGTGGAGTGCTCCACGCGACGCTCGATTCGGATGCTGCGCCGTCGTCGTGCGGGATCGGCGCTGGCGTCACCGCCGGCGTCGTCGCGGGCGGGGGTGAGGTCGTGGTGGAGGGGCCGGCGGGGAGCGCGTCGAGGTCGGCCTCGGCGGCCTGCGCCCAGGCATCTGCGCCGATCTCGCCGAAGAGGCGAGCGGCGCCCACGAGATGCCGGCGAGCGTCGGCGAGGTCGCCGTCGGCGGTGAGCCGCCGACCGAGCTCGAGCTCGACCCGGCTGCGCTCGAAGGGCGACAGCAGTCGGTGGGCGACCGCGCCCGCATGCTCCACCACGGTGGCGAGGGTCTCGATCGAACACGTCGCGATGAGCTCGCGAAGCACCGCCGCTTCGTGCTGAACGGGGGAGTAGCCGGGGTGATCGGCGGTTCGCGCGGCGAGTCGCGCCTCGTGCATGCGGCCGGCGAGGGCCCACGCGGGCGCCTCATCGAGGCCGGGCAGGTGCAGCCCACCCCTGCGTCGGCCGAACGCGCCGTCGGCGGCGAGTGAGAGCAGGGTCGCCGCCTCCGTCATGCGGCCGTCGAAGGAAGCACGGATGGCGCGGTCGACGAGCAGTTCGCCGCCGAGGTGCCGGGCTGTCGCCGCCGGAGTCGTCGCCTCGAGCGCGGTTGCGAGCGTGCCGGGCCGACCGAGCACGCAGATGTCGAGTCGACGTGCGAGTGCGACGCCGAGCCCGGCGAACGCGAGCGCGATCGGCGTGCTGCAGGCAGCGGCGTGCAGCTCACTGCGCGCGCGGCTGAGATCGCCGGCCCAGAATTCGATGAGAGCGGCCGCGACCCGCCGCTGCGCCTCTCCCAGCGGGCTCGGCCGGTGCGTGCCCCACGCGGGCATCGCCGCCGGGCTGACGGCGCGGAACGCACCCCGCTCCGAGGGGTGCAACGCCCTGAGCGCGGCGGCGTGGTGATCGGCGCGGCCGAGTCGCAGGGCATGACCGACCGCCGCCTGCAGTTGCCGTCCGGGCGGCGCCCGCCATCCGTCGACCACGTCGACCGTGCCCGGCGCTCCCGGTTCGCCTGGCTGGCCGAAGACGTCGCACCAGGCATCGCCGAGCGCGAGGTCGAGAGCGACCTCCGCGTCGGGCTCGTCGGTGCCGTGCTCGGCAACGAGCAGCCGGCCCTGACGCAGCAGCTCGGCCGATTCGACCGCGTTGCCCCGCTCGGCGTGCAGGTTCGCGGCCGTGACGATCGCTCGCACGAGGTGCGCGATCCGAGACTGCGGCGGGTGAGGCTCGAGCCTCGCGAGCTGCTGCTCGAGCGCCATGTCGGCGACGTGCCCCTCGTGCAGCGTCGCGGCGTGCACGAACGCGGCGAGTGCGGCCGCGACGGTGTCGGCATCGGTCGAGGAGACGGGGTCGCGCAGCCAGTCGACGGCGTCGTCGACGAGGCCGGCTTCGAGGGCCGCCACGCCGGCGATGGTCTGGGCCGCGGCGCGCTCGTCGCCCACGGCGTGGCAGGCCGCTTCGCGGGCGACGGCGTGCGCCCACTCGGCGTCGCCCGCGTCGCACGCCTCGCGAGCGACCGCGAGGAGCGGCCCGACGAGCGTGCGGTTGCCGTCGAGCGTGCTGAGCGCCCGGTGCCAGAGCGCGAGCCGCTCGTCGCCGAGCCCGGCGTGGGCGCGAGCGGATGCCGCGTGGGCATCGGTGCGCTCGGCGAGGCTCGCAGTCTCGTGCACCCAGATGCGCACGCGCGGATCGGCGAAGGCGAATCGCCCTGCGGCGATCACGAGATGATCGGACACGCACCCCGAGATGGCCGCGCCGATCGGCACCTCTGCCGCGATGAGCATGACGTCGGTACGGTCGGACACGCTCACCGCGGCGTGGAGGAGGACCCGCCGGGTCGCCGGATCGAGTGCGGCGAGCCGGGCGCCGAGCGCCTCGTGCACGGCGCGAGAGAGGGGCAGCGGATCGGGTAGCGCCGAGCCGCCGCGGAGCTGGGCCGGCGTGAGCAGCCTCGCGGTGTCGAGCACGGCGTGGGGGTCGCCGGCCAGAGCGGCGCAGAGCCGGGCCGCGACATGGGGCGACGCCACGATGCCGTGATGCCCCAGCAGGTCGAGCGCGCCCGCAGCATCGACCGGCTCGCCCCCGGGGACCGACTCATCGAGGGCGACGACGAGGGCACGCATGGTCAACTCTGGGTGCGACACAAATGACGCTCCGCTCGACGTCGAGGCTCACTGGTTGCCCGATCGTAGCAAGCCGCGGGCGTTCGCTCGTGGATTCATCCACAGCTCGAGCGCGCCCCGGAGTTCAGCGAGGCGCTCGGGTGGTGCTCGCCCGCACGACGAGGCGAGTGGGCAGCGGTGCACCGGAATCGGGCAGCGGATCGGCGACCTCGCCCTCGCCGAGCAGGCGCAGCACGACGTCGACCGCGAGGCGCCCCTGCTCGCCCGGGTACTGCTCGATCGTGGTGAGGTCGAACATCTCGGCGTACTCGTGCCCGTCGACGCCGACGATCGAGAGATCGAGCGGCACCGCGATGCCGAGGCGATCGGCTGCGCGCATGGCGCCGAAGGCCACCTCGTCGGATGCCGCGAACAACGCCGTCGGCCGGTGGTTCGGGTGCCCGAGCAGCTGCAGCGCGGCGCGGTAGCCGTCGGGCGTGCTCATCTCGGTCTCGACGATGTCGCTCGGTGCCGGAGTGATGCCCGCCGTCGTCATCGCCTCGAGGTACCCGGCCCTGCGCTGCCCGGCGACGCTCGCGGGGTGGTCGAGTGCGCCGGCCCCTGCCAGGTGCGCGATACGGGTGTGCCCGAGGTGCAGCAGGTGCTCGGTGGCGAGAGTGCCGACGGCGCGATCGTCGACCGCGAGTCGTGCGGCGGCACCGCCGCTGCCGCCGAGGCACACGAGCGGCTTCTCGCGATGTTCGAGCGCGTCGACCTCGTGCCCACTGAGGTCGACGCCTACGGCGATGACGGCATCGACGCGCTTGCGGGCGAGGAAGAAGTCGAAGACCCGTGCGCGCTCGGGGCCGGTCTCGGCGACGTTGTAGAGCGTCAGGTCGTAGCCGGCGGCGAGGAGTGCGCGCTCGATGCCCTCGAGCACTTCGCCGAAGAACCAGCGGTTCACGAACGGGATCACGACGCCGACGTTCTTCGTGCGTCCGGTGACGAGGCTCGCGGCATCGGGCGAGACGATGTAGCCGATCTTCGACGCAGCGGCCACCACTCGCTGCCGGGTGTCGTCGGCCACGTAGCCGCGGCCGCTGAGGGCTCGCGAGGCCGTCGCCTTGGAGACGCCCGCCAGTCGCGCGACATCGCCGATCACCGGCATCCGCGCCTCCCTCCGTCGGGCCGCTCCGATGCCGAGTGTACTGCCGAGACGATCGAATGTGGAACCGTTTCCTGTCGCTCTCAGCGACCGTGCTTCGCCGAAGGCTCGCGATATGTGAGCGCTCTCTCGTAGCATCTGCGCGAGTCGAATCGTGGTGTCCGAACCGTGACCTGCGATGACTTGTGAGGAATCGACGCGTGTCCTACCGTGGATGCTGGAACCGGTTCCCGGCTTCGCCTGCATCACACGCACTCAACGAGGAGATGACATGAGAATCAGACGGCATCGCCGTTGGATGGCCCCCGTGGTCGCGGCCGCGGCGATCGGCCTCGCACTCACGGGCTGCACCGGCGACATCGCTGAGCAAGACGCTGCCGACGTCGACTGCGGGCCCTACGAGGAGTACGGCACGTTCGAAGACAAGGCGGTCACGGTCGCCGGCACGATCCTCGACCTCGAGGCCGATCGCCTCATGGAGGCGTGGGCCGACTTCGAGACCTGCACGGGCATCGAGGTCGACTACCAGGGCTCGAGCGAGTTCGAGGCGCAGATCGCGGTGCTCGCCGAGGGCGGCAACGCGCCCGACGTCGGCATCGTTCCGCAGCCCGGCCTGCTCGCTCGCCTCGCGACGGGTGGCTGGCTGATCCCCGCGTCCGAGGCCGTCGAGGCCAACGTCGACGAATGGTGGTCGGAGGACTGGAAGCAGTACGGCACCCACGACGGCACCTTCTACGCCGCGCCGCTCATGGCGAGCATCAAGGGTTACGTCTGGTACTCGCCGGCCGAGTTCGAGGAGAAGGGGTACGAGATCCCGAAGACCCTCGACGAGTTGAACGACCTCTCCGCCACGATCGCGGGCGAGGGCGAGCACAAGCCATGGTGCGTCGGCCTCGAGTCCGGTGACGCCACCGGCTGGCCCGGCACCGACTGGGTCGAGGACTACATGCTGCGCCTGCACGGGCCCGACGTCTACGACCAGTGGGTGACGCACGGCATCCCGTTCAACGACCCGCAGGTCGCCGAGGCCTTCGACGCCGTCGGTGAGGTGCTGAAGAGCGAAGACATGGTCAACGGCGGTATCGGAAACGTCTCGACACAGGTCACCGAGGCGTTCCAGACCGCCGGCCTGCCGATCCTCGACGGCGAGTGCTCGCTGCACCACCAGGCTTCGTTCTACGAGACCTTCTGGAACCCCGAGGGCGGCGACGAGGTCACGGTCGCTTCCGACGGCGACGTGTTCGGCTTCCTGCTCCCGCCGGTCAACGCCGATGACCCGCTGTCGGTCACCGGTGGCGGCGAGTTCCCGGTCGCCTTCCGCGATGCAGAAGAGGTCGAGGCGTTCCGCGCCTTCCTGTCGAGCGACACGTGGGCGAACAACCGGGTGAGCCTCGGCGGCGTCATCAGCGCCAACACCGGCGTCGACCCCGAGAACGCGTCGAGCGAGCTGCTGACGCAGTCGATCGAGATCCTTCAAGATCCCGAGACGACGTTCCGCTTCGACGGATCCGACCTGATGCCCGGTGCCGTCGGTGCCGATTCCTTCTGGAAGGGCATCGTCGCCTGGGTGACCGGCGGCGAGACGCAGCAGGTGCTCGACACCATCGAGTCGAGCTGGCCCGCGCAGTAGCGCTACGCGCGCCGATAGCGGCATGATCGAGGGGCGGGGCATGACAGCCCCGCCCCTCGTCACCCCACTTCAACGAACACTCCAGATTCAGTGAAGAACCTCGGGAGGCACGATGACCACCGCCGATCTGCTCGGCAAGCTACTCCAGGTGGTGATGGGGCTCGCCGTCTTCGCGGCGGTCGTGGGCCTGCTCATCTTCTTCATCGACAAGGCCCCGAAGAAGGGTCGAGATTACTGGCAGCTCACCTTCTTCCTGCTTCCGGCGATGCTCTTCATCGCCGTCGGCCTCGTCTACCCGGCGATCCGCACGAGCCTGCTCGCCTTCCAAGACCCGAGCGGCGACTGGACCCTCGCCAACTTCGTCTGGACCTTCACCCAGCCGGCGGCGATCCGCACGCTGATCAACACGATCATCTGGGTACTGCTCGTGCCGACCATCTCGACCGCGATCGGCCTCGCGTACGCCGTCTTCATCGACAAGTCACGCGGTGAGCGCTACTACAAGGTCATCCTGTTCATGCCGATCGCGATCTCGTTCGTCGGCGCCGGCGTGATCTGGCGGTTCGTCTACGAGTACCGCGGGGGCGACCGCGACCAGATCGGTCTGCTGAACGCCATGGTCGTCGCAGCGGGCGGCGAACCGGTGCAGTGGCTGCAGACCGACCCGATCAACACCTTCCTGCTGATCGTCGTCATGATCTGGATCCAGACGGGCTTCGCCATGGTGTTGCTGAGCGCCGCCATCAAGGGCGTGCCGACCGAACAGATCGAGGCGGCGCAGCTCGACGGCACCAACGGCTGGCAGCGGTTCCTGAACGTCACGGTGCCCGGCATCCGCGGCGCGCTCGTCGTCGTGCTCACCACCATCTCGATCGCGACGCTGAAGGTCTTCGACATCGTGCGCACGATGACCGCCGGAAACTTCAACACGAGCGTCATCGCCAACGAGATGTACACGCAGGCGTTCCGTGCGAGCGAGGTGGGCCGTGGTTCGGCGCTCGCCCTCATCCTGTTCGTGCTGGTGCTGCCGATCGTGATCTACAACGTCAATGTGCTCCGCAAGCAGAGGGAGATCCGATGAGCAGCGTCGCCCCCGCCGACCTCCCCGTCGGCAAGAACCTCGGCTCGCTCGAGGCCGCCGAGGCCGCCGAGACCGCCGAGTCCACTGAGCGCGGCACCAAGACGGCGCGCGTCAAGAAGCGGTTGACGTCGCGCACCGCGACGATCATCTCGCTCATCATCGCCGTCGTCTGGACCATCCCCACGTTCGGGCTCCTCGTCTCGTCGTTCCGGCCGGCCGACCTGATTCGCGACACCGGCTGGTGGACGATCTTCCAGAACCCGGGCTTCACGCTCGACAACTACGCCGATGTGCTGATCTCGACCTCGTCGTCGTCGCCGCAGCTCGGCGCGTACATCGTGAACTCGATCGCGATCGCGGTGCTGGCCACGTTGATCCCGCTCGTGTTCGCCTCGATGGCGGCCTACGCCTTCGCGTGGATCCGGTTCAAGTGGGTCAACTGGCTCTTCATCTTCGTGTTCGCCCTGCAGATCATCCCGCTGCAGATGGCGCTCGTTCCGCTGCTCCAGATCTTCTCGACCTGGCTGCGCCCGATGCAGGCGTGGTTGCACGACATGATCCCCATCATCCCCGAGCAGAACTACCTGCCACTGTGGCTCGCGCACTCGATGTTCGCGCTGCCACTCGCGATCTTCCTGCTGCACAACTTCATCTCCGAGATCCCGTCCGACGTCATCGAGGCGGCGCGGGTCGACGGAGCCACGCACGGGCAGATCTTCTTCCGCATCGTGCTGCCGCTCGCGACCCCGGCGCTCGCGTCGTTCGCGATCTTCCAGTTCATCTGGGTGTGGAACGACCTGCTCGTCGCCCTCATCTTCTCGGGCGGCACGCAAGACGTCGCGCCGCTCACCCAGCGATTGGCCGAGATGGTCGGCACGAGAGGTCAGGACTGGCAGCGGCTCACGGCGGCCGCATTCATCTCGATCGTCATTCCGCTCGCGGTCTTCTTCGGTTTGCAGCGCTACTTCGTGCGCGGCCTGCTCGCCGGTTCCACGAAGGGGTAGCACGCCGACTCGTCGAGTACGTGCGCCGCGGGCGAACACGGGCCGGGGCTCGGGGGTGCGGATTAGGGTGAACCCATGAGCATGCACGGGGGAGCACCGCGCGTCGGCAGTACCGCCGGTGGCGGTGGTGGTGGTGGTGGCGGTGGCGCGGGCGGCGGCCGCGGCGGCGGTGCAGGCGCGGGTGGCGGCGGCTCGCGCCGGGTCTTCTCGGCTGACGAAGCGGCGCAGCGCGCCGCGAACGCCGAGGCGCCGCGGGTGCCCAACCTGCTCGGCCGCATCGCCGAGCTGTTCGCCCCGCACAAGGGTGCGCTCATCACCACGGTCGTGCTCGTGCTCATCGGCGCCGGGTTCGCCATCATCCCGCCCCTGCTGACCCAGCGGGCGTTCGACGACGGCCTGTTCCCGGTCGACGCGAGCGGCGAGGCATCCGGCCCGAACCTGCCAGTGCTCATGTGGCTCGTCATCGCGATGATCGCCGTCTACATCGTCTCGGCCCTGCTCGGCGTGTGGCAGACGTGGCTCACGGCGACGATCGGCAACAAGGTCATGGGCGCCCTGCGCGTGCGGCTCTTCACGCACCTGCAGGCCATGGAGTTGAGCTTCTTCACGCGCACGAAGACGGGCGTCATCCAGTCGCGCCTGCAGAACGACGTCGGCGGCGTCGCGGGCGTGCTCACGAACACCGTCTCGAGCGTGCTCGGCAACACGGTCACGGTGATCTCGGCGTTCATCGCGATGCTGATCCTCAACTGGCAGCTCACGATCATCGCGCTCGTGCTCATGCCGTTCATGGTCATCGCCCAGCGCCGGGTCGGCCAGGTGCGGGCACGCATCGCGGGCAAGACGCAGGAGTCGTTGTCGGAGATGACGGCGATCACGCAAGAGACGCTGAGCGTCTCCGGCATTCTGCTGTCGAAGAGCTTCACCCGGCAGAAGAGCGAGATCGAGCGCTACGCCGACGAGAACCAGAACCAGATCGAGCTGCAGGTCAGGCAGCAGATGAGCGGCCAGTGGTTCTTCGCCATGGTCAACATCTTCATGTCGTCGATTCCCGCGATCGTCTACCTGGTCGCCGGCTGGCTCATCGCCGGCGGCGCAGCGGATGTCACGGCGGGCACGATCGTCGCCTTCACCACCGTGCAGGCGCGACTGCTGTTCCCGCTCATGGGGCTCATGCGCGTCGCGCTCGACCTGCAGACCTCGAGTGCGCTGTTCGCCCGCATCTTCGAGTACCTCGACCTGAAGCCCGCGATCGTCGACAAGGCCGGTGCTCGCGCTGTGCCGTCGGGCCCCGCGCTCGGCCGGGTCGAGTTCGACGAGGTGTCGTTCCGCTACCCCGATGCCGACGACGACTCGCGGCCGACGCTCGATGGTGTGAGCTTCACGATCGAACCCGGCCAGTTCGCGGCCTTCGTCGGCCCGTCGGGCGCCGGCAAGACGACGGTCTCCTACCTCGTGCCGCGGCTGTACGAGGCATCCGCCGGTGCCGTGCGCTTCGCGGGTGTCGACGTGCGCGACCTCGATCAGGAGTCCCTCATCTCGCACATCGGCATCGTGAGTCAAGAGACCTACCTCTTCCACGCCACCATCGGCGAGAACCTGCGCTACGCGCGGCCCGATGCCTCCGACGCCGAGGTCGAGGCAGCGGCGCGCGCCGCCAACATCCACGAGACCATCGCCTCGTTCCCCGAGGGCTACGACACCGTGGTCGGTGAGCGCGGCTACCGGCTCTCGGGCGGTGAGAAGCAGCGCATCGCGATCGCGCGGGTACTGCTGAAAGACCCCGCGGTGCTCGTGCTCGACGAGGCGACGAGCGCACTCGACACCATCTCCGAGCGCGTGGTGCAGCAGGCTCTCGACGACGCAGCGCGAGGTCGCACCACGATCGCCATCGCGCACCGGCTCTCGACGGTGGTGGCGGCCGACGTGATCTTCGTCGTCGTGGCCGGCCGCATCGTCGAGCAGGGCACGCACGCCGAACTCGTCGGAGCCGAGGGCGTCTACGCCTCGCTGTATCGCCAGCAGGAGGAGCGGCCGGTGCTCGAGGGCTGACGCTCGTCGGGGCCGACCCGCGACGGTCGATTCGCGGGCATGACTTCGGCCGAACACCTTGCGGGGCACGGGGCAGCCGACAGTAGAGTGTGGAACAGCTTGCCGGGGGGCCGAGAGGGGCGACGTGTCGACGACTGAACGAGGCGCGCCTCCTGGGACTCCGTCTGAAGATGACGTTGCATCGCGAGCGGCAACCGCAGCCGGAGCAGCAGAGTCACCACCGCGGCCACCGGCCGCGCCACCAGCGGCGCGTCGCGCGGCGCGCGAGCCGAAGCCACGCGCATCGAAGTCCCGGCGGGTCGGGCTCAGCATCCAGTCGAAGCTGCTCATCATGCTGCTCGGGGTCAGCCTCGTCTCGTCGGTCATCGTCGGCATCATCGGCTTCGTCAGCGGGCGCGAATCGCTGCGCGCCGCGGCGATCGACCAACTGACCACCATCCGGGAGCTGCGCACGGGCGAGCTCGAGCGCGTGTTCGGAGGCGTGCAGACCGGGGTGACGCTCGACTCGCGCAACCTCAGCGCGCAGAACGCCTCGGCCGCCCTGAACGCCGGGTTCGAGGAGGCGCAGTCGCGTCAGCTCACCGAGGAGCAGCGGGCCGAGCTCGAGGCCTACCACGACACCGAGTTCAACCCGGCTCTGGAGGCCCGCGCGGGCGGCACCTACGCCGACAGCGCGTTCATCCCCGAATCCGCCGCCGGGCAGTACCTGCAGTACGAGTACACCTCGCAGGTCTACCGTTTCCCGGGCGGCGAGCTCGACGAAGAGACGGCCATCACCGCGGGCAACGCCGATGACGGCAGCCCCTGGTCGGCAGCGCGCGAGCGGTACCACGACTACTTCCAGCGCATCATCGACGCCTCCGGCTACGACGACGTGCTCATGCTCGACACCGAGGGCAACGTCGTCTACACCGCGTACTCCGGTCCCGATCTCGGTATGAACCTCACGACGGGGCCGCTCAAGGACTCGCAGCTCGCCGTCGCGTACCGCGAGGTGATGGCCACGAACTCGGTCAACGCGCTCGCGACCACCGACTACGAGCGCTACATCCCGTCGCTCAACGTGCCGGCGATCTGGGTGGTCTCGCCGGTCGGCAACTCGGAGCACATCTCGGGCGCCATGGCCGTGCAGATTCCGATCGACATCATCAACGACGTCCTCACTGGCGATGAACGTTGGAAGGAGCAAGGGCTCGGCGACACCGGCGAGGTCTACATCGTCGGCAGCGACGACCTGATGCGCAGCAACTCGCGCCTGCTCATCGAAGACCCCGAGGCGTATGAGAAGCTCGCCGTGGCCAACGGCACCCCGTCGGACCTCGCCGCACGCGAGGTCGAGGTCGGCGGCACGGTGCTCTTGCAACCGGTCACCACCGACTCGGTGCGGCTCGCCCAGCAGGGCAAGTCGGGCACCACGATCTCACGGGGGTACCTGGGCCGCGAGAACATCACGGCGTACACCCCGGTCGACATCGACGGGCTCAACTGGGTCGCGGTCGCCCGCATCGACACCGCTGAGGCCTTCGCCCCGGTGACCGACTTCACGCGCAACCTGGTGATCTCGATGCTCGCCATCCTGCTCGCCGTGAGCGTGCTCTCGATGCTGCTCGCCCAGGTGTTCACGCGCCCGGTGCGTCATCTCTCCGACGCCGTGCGGCGCGTAGCGGGCGGCGATCTCACGGTGCAGGTGCCCGCCGGTTCACGCGACGAGTTCGGCGATCTCGGCAATGCCTTCAACGACATGAGCTCGAGCCTGCGCATCAAGCAGGAGCTCATCGACGAGCAGCGCGGCGAGAACGAGCGGCTGCTGCACACGCTGATGCCCGAGACGGTCGCCAAGCGCTACCAAGACGGCGAGGAGACGATCGCCGAGGTGCACCAAGACGTCTCGGTCATCTTCGCCGAGCTCATCGGCTTCGACGACTTCACGGCGTCGCTGTCGAGCGATGACGAACTCGCGCAGCTCAACTCGCTCATGCGCGGCTTCGACGAAGCGGCGGAGCGAACCGGCGTCGAGAAGGTGCGAACGCTCAGGGGCGGCTATCTCGCGAGCTCGGGCCTCATCGTGCCCCGCGTCGACAACGTGCGGCGCGCCGTCGAGTTCGCGACCGAGCTGCGCACCGTCATCGAACGGTTCAACGCGTCGAACGACGCATCCATCGAACTGCGCGCCGGTATCGCGACCGGCACGGTGACGAGCGGCCTCGTCGGGCGCACGAGCCTCGCCTACGACCTCTGGGGCGATGCCGTGAACCTCGCCTATCGGGTGCGCAGCGTTGACGGCAGGCCCGGTGTCTATGTGAGCCAGGCGGTGAAGGATCGCCTGCAAGACGGAGTGCGCATCGTCTCGGCGGGAACGATCGACACCGCCGACGGCTCCGAGACCGTGTGGCGGGTGGAGTAGTCCATGGACGTCTTCGGCGAGGGCTGGCTGTTCTGGGGCATCGTGCTCGCGGTCGGCGTGCCGCTGCTGCTCGTCGTGCTCACCGAGGTGCTCGGCTGGCTGACTCGTCGGGGCAGCGCGGCCGCGGGCCCCGTGCGGCTGCTCCGCAACTGGGTCGTGCCGGTCGGGGCGCTCTTCGGCCTGCTGATCTTCGCGATCCAGTCGCCCGCCGAACAGGCGTGGGCGCGAGTCGTCGCCACCGTGCTCGGCTTCCTCGTGATCCTCCTCGTGCTGAGCGCCGTCAACGTCGCCCTCTTCGCGAACGCGAAGCCGGGCAGCTGGCGCGAGCGAATCCCGTCGATCTTCGTCGACCTCGGCCGGCTCGTGCTCATCGTCGTCGGTCTCGCCATCCTCTTCTCGTGGGTGTGGGACGCGGATGTCGGCGGCCTCATCGCCGCGCTCGGCGTCACGTCGATCGTCATCGGCCTCGCGTTGCAGAATGCGGTCGGCGGCATCATCTCGGGGTTGCTGCTGCTCTTCGAGCAGCCGTTCAAGCTCGGCGACTGGCTCGACACGGGCAGCGTGCGGGGCCGGGTCATCGAGGTGAACTGGCGCGCCGTGCACATCGACACCGGCGCCGGGGTGCAGATCGTGCCCAACTCCGCGCTCGCGAACTCCTCGTTCACCAACCTCAGCCTGCCGACCGAACTGCACCGGGCGATCGCCACCGTGACCTTCTCGACCGATGACCCGCCGCACGAGGTCATCGACCTCGTCGTCGACGTGGCTCGTGGGCTGCCGATGGCCGTGCCCGACACGCCACCCACGGCGCGATACCTGGGTGCCGCGAAGTACGAGGTCGAGGTGCCGGTCTCGGGTCCGGCCGCGGCGGATGACGCGATCTCGCTCCTGCTCGCGTGGCTCTGGTACGCGGCGAGACGGCGAGGGCTCTCGCTCGATGGCGACGCCACCGACCCCGTCGCCGAGCCCGCCCGGCTCGACGCCGCCCTCGAGCTCATCGGGCCGGCGCTGCGGTTGAGCGCCGAACACCGCGAGCGACTCGCGCCCGCCTGCCACCTCGAGCGCTACGGCACGGGCGAGGTCGTGCAGCAGCCCGACCGCGTGCCCGACATGCTGCGCATCGTCGTCGACGGTCGCCTGGCCCTGTCGATCGTGACCGATCGCGGTGCGATCGAATCCGGCTCGGCAGAGGTCGGCGAGTCCGTCGGCCAGACCGTGCTCACCCGCGAACCCTCGTTCGTGCGCGCCGTCGCCGCCGAGGTCACGACGCTCCTCGTGATGCCGCTCGCCGTCATCGACGAGATCGTGCGCTCGAACCCCGCCGTCGCGCGCGACATCGGCCAGGCGATCGAGAATCGGCGGCGCGCGGCATCCGATGCCCTCGCCGCCGCCGGCATCGTGCGCGGCACGATCGGCGGGCGGCGGTAGGCGGCCGCGCCGGGCCGCCGGTCGAGTCGGCCCGCCAAGGTGGGCCGTCGGTCGAGTAGGCCCGCCAGGGCCGTATCGAGACCTCGTGGGGTCTCGATACGCTCGCTGGCGCTCGCTACTCGACCGGCGGGGAGTCGGGCGAGCGCTCGGCGAGCATGTCGGTCATGAGGTCGATCTCCGATGTCTGGCTGTCGACGATCGACTGCGCGAGCGCCACCACGACATCGTTCGACGAGCGGTCGAGCACGGCATCGGCCATCTCGACCGCGCCCTGGTGGTGCGCGATCATGAGCTCGAGGAATCGGCGTTCGGCCGCGATGCCGGTCAGGCTGCGCAGCTCTTCCACCTGAGCCGGTGTCGCGAGCCCCGGCATGGGTGCGCCGGGCTGGTGAGTGCCCGGGTCGGATGTCGCGTGCGTGCCGTGCCCGGCGGCGCCGTCGACTGAGGGGCGGGTCATCCACGTCATCGACGGCTCGCGACCGGCCTGCGAGATGCCCCACTCGGCGAGCCAGCCGTACATCTGCCCGGCCTGCTGGGCCTGGGTCGTCGCGATGTCGTAGCCGAGCAGGCGCACCTCGGCGTCATCGGTCGCGTCGCGCACGATCATCGCGAGCTCGACGCCCTGCAGGTGATGCACCTGCATGTCGCGGGCGAAGCCGGCCTCGGCGCTCGTGTCGGCGGGCGTCGGGTCGGCGAGCGTCGAGAGCCGGCCGATCGAGAACGCCGCGATCGCAACGACGACGAGGGCGACGGATGCCACGGCGATGGCGGCCACTCGCCCCCCGCGACGCCGGTCGGACTCGACGACGTGCGACTCTGTGTTCGCGGTCACGTCACCTTGCCGGGAGCGTCGAAGGCCCCCGTGCACAGGGCGCCGGGCTCGGGCACGTTCTGGCTCTTCCAGTACTCCTCGAAGAACGTGGGAATGCGCTCGTCGTCGGCCGCGTCGACGGCGAGCTGCGTGTTCCAGCCGCTCAGCACGATCGGCGACGGCAGGTCGTCGAACGGCGAGAGCACCACGTAGGTCGATGGCAGTTGCTTCTTCAGCGCCTCGAGCTCTGCGGCGGGAAGATCGGAGTCGTAGGTCACCCAGATCGCGCCGTGCTCGAGCGAGTGCACCGCGTTCTCGTTGGGCACCGGCTGCTCGTAGACGCCGCAATTGAGCCACATCTGATTGTGCTCGCCGCCGGCCGGCGGGGTCTGCGCGTAATCGACGACGCCCTCGACGTGTCCGGCCTCGTTCTCGAAGGTCTCGACGCCCTCGATCTTCGTGCCGTCGCCGCCCGCGCTGTACGAGGCTGCCTGGGGGGTCAGCACGATCGCCGCGACGATGAGGCCGACCACGGCGACGCCGCCGACGACCGCCGACCAGATGCCGATGCGCCGGTTGCGCTTGGCGCGGGCTTCACGCTTCTTGAACTCGGCGAGCTTGCGTTCGCGTTCTGCGGCGCGTTGCGCCTTCACGCTCAACTGCTTCTTCACGGCGGGGGGAACGGGGGGGGTCGCGCTCACGCGGGGGCCTCTCGATCGGGGACGTCCGTCCAATACGAACGTATGCAGCTGTGAGAATGCCGGGTCGTGGCATCCGCTCGATCGCTTCAACCTCGCGCCGGGCTCGGCGGCGCCGTGGCCGCCCGCGCGATCACCCGTCGACAGCGGCGGGGTGCGCAGTAGGATGGCCAGGTGATCCTCGAGCTGTGTTGTCGCTGACGCCGACGTCGACCGACCCAGCACGCCCGATCGTTCGCCGCTCTCGTCCGCCCACGAAGCGGGCCGAGCCGACCAGCTAGGACACCAGCATGAAGTTCGCAGAAACCATCGTCGACCTCGTCGGCAACACCCCGCTCGTGAAGCTGCAGCACGTCACCGAGGGGGTGACGCAGGCGACGGTGCTGGTCAAGCTCGAGTACCTGAACCCCGGCGGTTCCTCGAAAGACCGCATCGCGGGCCGCATCATCGACGCGGCCGAGCGCGAGGGCAAGCTGAAGCCCGGCGGCACGATCGTCGAGCCGACCTCGGGCAACACCGGCGTGGGCCTCGCGCTCGTCGCGCAGCAGCGTGGCTACAAGTGCATCTTCGTCTGCCCCGACAAGGTCGGCGAAGACAAGCGCAACGTGCTCACGGCCTACGGCGCAGAGGTGGTCGTGACGCCGACCGCGGTCGCACCCGACAGCCCCGAGTCGTACTACGGCGTCTCCGACCGGCTCGCGCGTGAGATCCCGGGCGCATTCAAGCCCGACCAGTACTCCAACCCCAACGGGCCGCGCTCGCACTACGAGACCACGGGCCCCGAGATCTGGCGCGACACCGACGGCGAGGTCACGCACTTCGTCGCCGGCGTCGGCACCGGCGGCACGATCACGGGCACCGGTCGGTATCTGCGTGAGGTGTCCGAAGATCGCGTGCGCATCATCGGCGCCGACCCCGAGGGTTCGGTCTACTCGGGCGGCACCGGCCGGCCGTACCTCGTCGAAGGTGTCGGCGAAGACTTCTGGCCGTCGGCCTACGACCCCGCGGTGCCGCACGAGATCATCGCCGTCTCCGACGCCGAGTCGATCGCGATGACCCGGCGGCTCGCGCGCGAAGAGGGCATCCTCGTGGGCGGTTCGAGTGGCATGGCCGTGGTCGCGGCGCTCAAGGCCGCGGCATCCGCCGGCCCCGACGACGTGATCGTCGTGCTCCTGCCCGACGGCGGTCGCGGCTACCTCGGCAAGATCTTCAATGACAAGTGGCTGCGCGCCTACGGGTTCTCGAACGCTCCCGCCGGCCACACGATCGCCGAACTGCTCGCTGCCAAGGCCGACCGCATCGAGCCGCTCGTCTACGTGCACCCGAACGACACCGTGCGCGAGGCGATCGACCGCATGACCGAGACCGGCGTCTCGCAGCTGCTCGTGCTCGCGGCCGAGCCGCCGGTGGTGCTCGGCGAGGTGCTCGGCGCGCTGCACGAAGCGGCGCTGCTCGAACTCGTCTTCTCGGGTCAGGCGAAGCTCACCGACAAAGTCTCGAGCGTCGTGGGCGAGTCGCTGCCACTCATCGGGGTCAACGAGCCCGTGGCATCCGCTCGCTCGGCGTTCTCGTCGACCCCCGCGATGCTCGTGACCGACGGCGGCAAGGCGCTCGGCGTGATCACTCGCACCGACCTGCTCAGCTACCTCTCGCACTGACCGGGCCCCGAACGCCTACACCACACGCTTTCCAGGAGAACCCCATGCACGACAACGCCCGCTTCGACACCCGCGCGATCCACGCCGGGCAGGAGTTCGACCCGACGACCGGCGCGGTGATCCCGCCCATCTACGCCACCTCGACCTACGTGCAAGACGGCATCGGCGGGCTACGCGGCGGTTACGAGTACTCGCGCGGCGGCAATCCGACCCGCACCGCGCTCGAGACGCAGCTCGCGGCGCTCGAGGGTGGCGCCACCGGCCTGTCGTTCGCCTCGGGCCTCGCGGCCGAAGACGCCCTGCTGCGCACGCTCCTCGCGCCCGGCGACCACGTCGTGATCGGCAACGACGTCTACGGCGGCACCCACCGGCTCATCCGCCGGGTGCACGGCGCGTGGGGCGTGCGGCACACGACGGTCGACACGAGCGACCTCGACGCGGTGCGCGGGGCGATCGAGCCTGGCACGAAGGTGCTGTGGATCGAGACGCCGTCGAATCCCCTGATGAAGATCTCGGATGTCGCGGCGCTCGCCGAGCTCGGCCGGGCGGCGGGCCTGCTCGTGGTCGTCGACAACACGTTCGCCTCACCCGCGCTGCAGCAGCCCCTCGCGCTCGGCGCCGACGTCGTGGTGCACTCGACGACGAAGTACCTCGGCGGCCACTCCGATGTCGTCGGCGGCGCCCTCGTGTTCGCAGCCGGGCTCGGCGACGCGCCCGGCGTCGGTGCCGGCTCCGGTCGCACCGAACTCGCCGACCTCGCCGAGCGCGTGACGTTCACCCAGTTCGCGGCGGGGGCGGTTTCGGGCCCGTTCGACGCGTTCCTCACCTCGCGCGGCATCAAGACCCTTGGCGTGCGCATGGAGCGGCACAGCTCGAACGCCCTCGCGATCGCGCGACGTCTCGAGGAGCACGCCGGCATCGAGCGCGTCTTCTACCCCGGGCTCGAGTCGCACCCCGGCCACGAGCTCGCCGCCCGGCAGATGTCGGGCTTCGGAGGCATGCTCTCGATCGCGCTCGCCGGTGGCGGGGCGGCGGCGCGGCGCTTCGCCGAGTCGACCGAGTTGTTCCAGCTGGCAGAGTCGCTCGGCGGCGTCGAATCGCTCGTGAACTATCCCTCCGAGATGACGCACGCTTCGGTGAAGGGCACCGAAGCCGAGGTGCCCGAGTCGATCGTGCGGCTCTCGGTCGGCATCGAAGACGTCGACGACCTGCTCGCCGACATCGACGGGGCGCTCGCGCGGCTGGCGTCGGTCGAGTAGCAACGAAGGAGCGTATCGAGACCAGGTGGCGAGGTCTCGATACGGCGCTGGCGCGCCTACGCGATACGGCGCTGGCGCGCCTACGCGACCGGCGTTCAGGGTGGGAGAATGGGAGCAGGCGCGCGGCACGAACCGGCGCCTCAGGAGATGAGCTCTCATGGTCTGGTTCTGGATCACCCTGATCGTCGTCGGCATCCTCGCGATCGTCCTCCTCTTCATGTCGGTGAAGATCGTGAAGCAGTACGAGCGCGGCGTGGTGCTGCGATTCGGCCGGTTGCAGAGCGTGCGCGAGCCGGGCATCCGGTTCATCATCCCGATCGTCGACGTGATGATCAAGGTGTCGCTGCGCATCGTGACGCTGCCGATCCAGTCGCAGGGCATCATCACGAAAGACAATGTCACCGTCGGGGTGTCGGCCGTGGCCTACTACCGCGTCGCCGATGCGGTGAAGTCGGTGATCGCGATCGAGAACGTGAAGTCGGCGATCGAGCAGATCGCGCAGACCACGCTTCGACGCGTCGTCGGTCAGCACCATCTCGACGAGGCGCTCGCCGACACGGCTGCGCTCAACGCCAACATCCGCGAGATCCTGGATGTCACGACGCTCGACTGGGGCGTCGAGGTCACACTCGTCGAGCTGAAGGACATCCTGCTGCCCGACTCGATGAAGCGCGCCATGGCGAAGCAGGCCGAGGCCGAGCGCGAGAAGCGGGCGAAGATCATCGCGGCCGAGGGCGAGTCGCTGGCGGCCGTGCAGCTCGGCGTCGCGAGCGACACGATGATGTCGCATCCGCTCGCCCTGCAACTGCGCACCCTGCAGACGCTCGTCGAGGTCGGGGTCGACAAGAACACGCTCGTCCTCTTCCCGGCGCCGCTCATGGCCTCGATCGGCGAGCTCACGAGCTTCATCGATCGGGAGGCGGCGGTCGCGCAGGTGCGCGGACCCTAGGCGCAGTTAGACCGGCGCGATTCCGTTCCGGTAGGCCCAGATGACGATCTGCACCCGGTCGCGGAGCGAGAGCTTGGTGAGCACCCGACCGATGTGCGTCTTCACCGTCGCCTCGGCGAGGTAGACGGTTCGGGCGATCTCGGCGTTGCCCAGGCCTTGCGCCACGAGCCGTACGATCTCGAGTTCGCGCTCGGTCAGGCTCGCCTCGGCGGCCGCGCGCCGACCCGGATCGGGGATCCTGGGAAGCATCAGCTCGACGAACCGGCTCGTCGTCGATGGGGCGAGCACTGCATCGCCGCGGTGCACCGCTCGGATCGCCGCGGCCAGCTCGTCGACCGAGGCGTCCTTCAACAGGAACCCGGATGCCCCGGCGCGCAGCGCCCCGAAGACGTACTCGTCGGCATCGAACGTCGTGAGCACGAGCACCCGTGTGCCGGCATGGTGTTCGAGGATCTCGCGGGTCGCGTCGACGCCGTCGAGCTGCGGCATCCTGATGTCCATCAGCACGACATCGGGGGAGAGGCGCGCCGTCGCGCGCACGGATTCGGCACCCGTCGCGGCCTCGCCGACGACTTCGAGGTCGGCCTGGGCATCGACGCTCGCGACGATGCCGGCTCGCACGAGGTCCTGGTCGTCGACGACGAGCACGCGGATCATACGGTGGGCTCCGCCCGCGTCGGCACCGTGGCGGTCACCGTGAAGCTGCCGTCACCTGCGTCGACGGTCGTGAGGCTTCCGCCGACCGCACGCAGTCGTTCGCCCATACCAAGGAGCCCGAGTCCGGGTTCGATCGTCTCGGCGCCGCCTCGCACGCGCACCCGGTCGTTCGTGATGATCACGGACAGCCGATCGTCGTCCCACCTCAGCGCGAGGTCGACGATCGCGCCGGGGTGCGCGTGCTTGGCGACGTTGGTGAGCGCCTCCTGCACGACGCGGTAGATCGCAACCTGCGCGGCCGCCCCGATCGGAGTCGCCGTGCCCTCGGTCGAATACGCGATGACGCAACCGAGCGAACGCCCCCGTTCGATCAGCTCGGGGAGCTCGGCGAGGGTCGGCTGCGGGAGCGGCCGCGCGTGGGGCGAAGCCTCGTCGTCGCGGATGCCTCGGAGCAGCACCCTGATCTCGTGCAGCGAATCTCGTGCGGTGTCTTCGATCACGGTGAGCGCCGAGGTCGCTCGCGCCTCGTCGAACCGGGCAACCCGGGCCTGGCCGACGATCACCGCAAGGGAGTGGGCGAGCACGTCGTGCATGTCGCGCGAGATGCGGGCGCGCTCCTCGAAGGCAGCGAGCTCCTCGCGCTGCACGCGCTCGCGGCGTTCGCTCTCGGCCCGCTGTTCGGCGAGGTCCGTCGCCAGCAGCTGGGACCGTCGAAGGAGACCCATCGTCCACGCGCACAGCACGACCGCGGTGAAGAGCACGAAGAGCAGCCACGGCGACGGCCCGAATCCGGAGTCCACGACGTTCGGGTCTGTGGCGTAGCGGCCCGCCGCGGCGACGGACCCGACGAGCCCGATCACGAGCGGCATCCGACGTGTTCCGTACGCGGTCGCGGCGTAGAGCGCGATCACGAACACGAGGGACGACGGCAGTACGAAGAACAGGCCCGTGACGGCGACCTCGCCACCGACGCACGCCGCGATCACGAGCAGCGCGACCGACGGGTGCGAGCGCCGCCACAGCAGCGCGGCATGCCCGACGGCCGCGAGCGCGACCACCACCCAGGCGCCGGGGGCCGGGATCGACGCGAACGCGACCAGCGCCGTGAGCGGCAGCAGCATGATCGCGGCAGCGGCGACGAGGAGTACGTCGGAGCGCGTCGGTCTCATGATCACACCACCCAACCTATGCGGCGATGCTCGCTCGGGCGCGAGCGTTCTCGGCATCGCGAGTCGCACCGCGAGCATCGATGAATCCGAGTGTCGCGGTGAGCATCACCACTCCGAGTGCGAGCCACGTGCCGTAGACACCCAGCACCATCAGGGTCGCCCCATCGCTTGCGAACTCGACTGAACCCGCCGCGACTCCGGTCGCTTGCGCCAGCAGCCCGAACACCATGAGGAACCCCATGCTGAGCAGTGCCATCGACGCGAACCAGCCGCCGGCGACGAGCAGCCATGCCGGGAGGGGTACGCGCTGTGATGAGGTAAGGAGCAACACGAGCACGAGTGCTGCGCTGAAGGACAGGAGTTCCATCACTGGGAAGCCGGCGGCGAGGTCGACCGGGGGGTTCGAGTGACCCTGTGCCCACCACACCAGTTTCAGCAACGGATAGGGAACGGCGAAGGCGACGGCGCACCACGCCACGG
Source organism: Agromyces subbeticus DSM 16689 (assembly GCF_000421565.1). Taxonomy (GTDB): domain Bacteria; phylum Actinomycetota; class Actinomycetes; order Actinomycetales; family Microbacteriaceae; genus Agromyces; species Agromyces subbeticus. The sequence goes on from NZ_ATXG01000001.1 coordinate 677,221, forward strand.
CGATGCGTGTGCGAGCGGATGCCGCGGCGCCGGCGGCATCGCGGGTATGACCGCCGCGGAGTCGCCATGCCCAGGCGACGGTGACGAGTGCGGCGAGGAGGCTCGCGGCCCGTGCGGTCGCGCCAGGCCAGTCGACGGTCGCGAAGTCGCCGGACGGGATGCCCGTGGCCCAGAAGAATGCGCGGAACCCGTCGAGGACGGCTCCTCCCGATGCGCCGAAGAAGAATACCGCCGCGGCCCAGCCGAGCACGCCTGCCGCACGCATTCCGCGCGTCGAGCTCGTCTTTCGCGCAACGAGCAGAGACCCGAGAGCCAGGGCCACGGCGATGAAGGCGAGCCAACGAGGCGGGAAGACCCGCACGTACTCCTCGGTTGGGCCGATCGCGAGGGATGCGGCGGCGGTGAGGGCGGCGACGGCTGCCGCGCCGATCGTGGCGGCGATGAGGATCGGGCCCGCCGTTCGAGAGTGTTTCGTGATCATGCGCCCAGCCCAGTCGATGTCGACTCGGCGCACATCCACCGAGGGTCGCGGCGACGGGCGACCTCGGTTGCGACATTTGGCAGAAAATCATCGACGGGTGGCGATGCTGCCAGCGGCGAGCGTCGGCGGGATGCCCCAGAATAAGCGAGTGACCACGAATCAGCCCGGGGCAGCGACCGGCACGACAGCGAATGGCGCGGCGGCCACGGGCACGGCAGCGACCGGCACGACGCAACCCGCCCACCGCGGCAGTCTCGGCCTCGTGCAGGGCACCGCGCTCTACATCGCCAGCGTGCTCGGCACCGGCATCCTCGTGCTGCCGGGCCTCGCCGCCGCCGCCGCCGGCCCCGCCTCGATCGTCGCCGTGGCCGCGGTGCTCGTGCTGTCGATTCCGCTCGCCGGCACCTTCGCGGCGCTCTCGGCGCGCTACCCCGACGCCGGCGGCGTGGCGAGCTTCGTGCGCCGTGCGCTCGGCGGCACCGCCGCCCGCATGACCGGCTACTGGTTCTACTTCGGCGTCTGCGTGGGGGCTCCGGTGCTCGCCGTGCTCGGCGGCGAATACGTCGTGGCCGTGCTCGGCATCGACCGGTCGGCCGTGCCGATCATCGGCTTCGCGGTCTTCGTGCCCCCGTTCGTGATCAACTGGTTCGGTGTGCGCGTCGCGGGGTGGGTGCAGTTCGTGCTGACCGGCCTGCTGATCGCCGTCGTCGTGGGCGTCGTCGCCGCCACCTTCCCCGCGGTCGAAGTGTCGAACTTCGAACCGTTCCTGCCCAACGGCTGGAGCGGCGTGTGCGTCGCGATCAGCCTCTTCGTGTGGGCATTCGCCGGCTGGGAGGTGGGCACGCACATCGCGGGGGAGTTCAAGAACCCTCGGCGCACCATTCCGCTCGCCACCGCGATCGCCGTGGCCGTCGTGGGCGTCGCCTACCTCGCGCTGCAGTTCGTCACCGTCGCGGTGCTCGGCGATCGGGCGGGCGACAGCCAAGTGCCGCTGCTCGACCTCGTCGAGACCACCGCGCCCGGCATCGGCCCGGTGCTCGTGGCGATCATCGCGGCGATCGTCACCGTGGGGGTCATGAACGCCTACCTGCCGGCGTTCGGCAAGCTCGGTGCCGCGCTCGGGCGCGACGGCGACCTGCCGAAGTTCTTCGCCAAGGGAGCGGCCGACGGCGAGGTGCCGCGCCGGGCGCTCGCGCTCACCGGCGTGCTGATCGTCGTCTACTTCGGGCTCATGCTGCTGAACAACCTCGACCTCACGGGGTTCATCCTCATTCACACGAGCAACATGGTGGCGATCTACGCCGCCGGCATGCTCGCCGCGACCCTGCTGCTGAAGCGCTGGTCGTTCGGGTGGTGGCTCGCCGTCGTCGCGACGATCATGACCGCGGGGCTGCTCGTGCTCGCCTGGACGAACCTCGTGGTGCCGCTCGTGCTCGCCGTGGCCGCCGTCATCGTCACGATCGTTCGCCGGGTGCGGCGTCGTCGGCATCCGGTGCCGACTGATGCGGCGGCGCCCGCGCCGACCGAGTTGGTCGGCGCCGGCATCGTGGCCGGCATCGCCCCAGGCGTCAGTTCCCCTTCGAACACCACTGCAAAGGACACCGCGTGACTGAGTACCGAGCCCACTTCGACGCCGACATCGCCTTCGTGAACGGAGGCGGTCTTCATGCCGAGGCATTCCGGCTCGACGTGCCGTCGCCCGAGATCTCCGAGAGCGAGGTCGGCGAACTGCTCGTGCGCCACCTCGGGCTCACGCTCGTCGGCCGGGTCGTGCTCACGAACCTCGAGATCGTCGAAGAGGCGCACCGTGGCTCGCGCGGCGTCGGCGTCGCGGGCGAGGTCGGCGACGCGGCATCCGCTGCCCAGCCAGGGTCGCGCGGCCGGCTCGTCGACCTGAGCCACACGATCAGTGCCGGCCTCGTCACCTATCCCGGCCTGCCTGCGCCCTCGATCGCGCCGCACCTCACGCGCGAGGCGTCGCGCGAGAAGTACGCGCCCGGGACCGAGTTCGCGCTGGACGTCATCACGATGATCGGCAACACCGGCACCTACCTCGACAGCCCGTTCCACCGCTATGCCGACGGCGGCGACCTCGCGAGCCTGCCGCTCGAGACGCTCGTCGGCGTGCCGGCCGAGGTCTTCCGGGTGACGGATGCCACTGAGCGCGGCATCCCCGCCGAGGTCTTCTTCGATCGCGACCTCGCCGGCACGGCGGTGCTGCTGCACACGGGCTGGAGCCGTCATTTCGGGCGACCCGAATACGGCACGGGCGCACCGTTCCTCACCGAGGCGGGCGCGCGGCACCTCGCCGACGCCGGGGTCGCGATCGTCGGCATCGACTCGCTCAACATCGATGACACCGAGTCGGGCGGCGAACGGCCGGCGCACTCGATCCTGCTGCACGCCGGCATCCACGTGGTCGAGCACCTGACCGCGCTCGACGAGGTGCCCGTGCGCGGTGCGCGCTTCACGGCCGTGCCGCCTCGAGTGTCCGGGTTCGGGACGTTCCCCGTGCGCGCGTTCGCGGAGGTGCCTGCGCTCGGAGTCGCGGACCAGGGCTCGCCCTTGAGCTGAGCACGGATCCGCGACGGTTCCCTCGTCGCCGCGCGGTGCGCTATTCCGGATCTTGTCGCCGACACGCCGCCCGCTCGCCGCGGCGCGCCGGGCCGGCATCAGAATCTCCGGAGTTGCGCACGCGCACTCGAACCCGCGCCGCGTTGCGGTGGCATCCGTCGTCTTCGTGCGTGAGGATGGACAGATGATCGCTCCCGAGTACTCCCTCCGCGACGGCAATACGATCCCGGCGCTGGGGCTCGGCACGTACGGACTCGACGATCAGGCGGGCATCGACGCGATCACCGCGGGCATCGCCGACGGCTATCGCCTGATCGACACCGCCTACAACTACGGCAACGAAGAGGCTGTCGGCGAGGCGATCCGCCGCACCGACGTCGATCGCAGCGATCTCGTGATCACGACGAAGCTACCTGGCCGCCACCACGGCTTCGACGAGACCATCGCGAGCTTCGAGGAGTCGCGCTCGCGTCTCGACCTCGACTGGGTCGACCTGTACCTGATCCACTGGCCGCTGCCGCGCATCGACAAGTTCGTCGAGAGCTGGCGGGCGATGATCTCGCTGCGCGAGAAGGGGCTCGTGCGGGCGATCGGCGTCTCGAACTTCACGCAGGCGCAGCTCACCCGCCTCATCGACGAGACCGGCGTCGTTCCGGTGGTCAACCAGGTCGAGCTGCACCCGTACTTTCCTCAAGACGAGTTGCGCGCCTTCCACGACGAGCACGACATCCGCACCGAGAGCTGGAGCCCGCTCGCGCGGCGCACCGAACTGCTCGCCGAGCCGACCGTCACCGAGATCGCCGAGACGCACGGCGTCTCGCCAGCGCAGACCGTGCTGCGCTGGCACGTCGAGCTCGAGGCGGTGCCGATTCCGAAGTCGTCGGATGCCGCGCGCCGACGTGAGAACCTCGACGTGTTCGGTTTCGCGCTCACGAGCGAAGAGGTCGACGCCATCTCCGCCCTCTCGCGGGGCCGCATCTGGGGCGCCGACCCCGAGACGCACGAGGAGTTCTGACGCCTCTGATCGACCGGGGCGCGAGAGCGTCGGCTGACCGGTCTGCACCTCGCGGCATCCGACTTGAGCTCAAGTGGGGTTGAAGTCGTAGGCTCGAGAGAGTGACCGAACCGACCGCTCCGACGCCAGCGCCGCCCTCGACCGCCGATCACGATGCCTCGGGGGTCGCGTCGGCCGCGGCATCCGCTGCCCCGTCGTCGCCGAGGCCGGGCGACACGGCAGAGCCGACCCGCCCGGTGCCCGCGAAGGGGCCGCTGTCGATGCCCTACCGGTGGCTGTCGATCGGCATGTTCTCGCTCATCTTCCTCGCCGCGTTCGAGGCGATGGCGGTCACGACGATCATGCCGCTCGTCGCCGAGCAGCTCGACGGCGAGTCGCTCTTCGCCCTCGCCTTCGCGGTGCCGCTCGCCGCCGGCATCATCGGCATGGTGATCGCCGGCAACTGGACCGACCGCTCCGGGCCGATCCCGTCGCTCGTGACCTCGGCCGTGCTGTTCGTGATCGGCCTCGTCATCGCCGGCACCGCCGTGAACATGGAGGTGTTCATCGTCGGGCGCTTCGTGCACGGGCTCTCGGGCGCGGCGGTCATCGTGCCGCTCTACGTCATCGTCGGGCGGGTCTACCCCGAGGCGCTGCGAGCTCGGGTCTTCGCGGGCTTCGCCGCGGCCTGGGTGATCCCCTCGATCGTCGGGCCGTTCCTCGCCGGCGTCGTCGCCGAGGCGATCAGCTGGCACTGGGTGTTCCTCGGTGTGATCGTGCTGATGGTTCCGGCCGCGGCGATGATGCTCGCGCCGATCCTTCGCGTGCGCGATCAGGTGCAGGGCGACCCCTCGGTGCAGTGGAGCATCAGCCGAGTCGGCTGGGCGACCCTCACCGCTGCTGCAGCGCTCGGGGTGTCGCTCTCGAAGGAACTCGGCGACCCGTGGCGCTGGGTCGTCGCGTTCGCCGCGATCGCGCTCGCCGCCTACGCCGCCCGGCCGTTGCTGCCGCCGGGCACCCTTCGGGCCGCGCGCGGCATGCCCGCGACCGTGATGCTCAAGCTCATCGTGGCCGGCGCGTTCTTCGGCAGCGAGATCTACCTGCCGTACCTCTTCATCGAACGCTACGAGTTCTCACCGAGCCTCGCGGGTGCGGTGCTCACCGGCGCCGGCGTCTCATGGGCAGCGGCATCGTGGCTGCAGGGCCGGCTCGAACGAGTCTCGAACACCCAGGCCGTGGTCTGGGGGTCGATCCTGCTCGCGGTGGCGCTCGTCGTGGTGCTGGCCGTGGCGGTGTTCACCCTGCCGCCCGCGATCGCGTTCGTCGCGTGGACGCTCGCCGGTGCGGCGATGGGCTTCATGTACCCCCGCTTCTCGGTCGCAGTGCTCGCGCTCTCGCCGGTCTCGGCGCAGGGCTTCAACAGTGCAGCCCTCACGATCTCGGAGTCCCTCGGTGCGGCCATCGCCCTCGCCATCACGGCGCTCGTCGCGAGCGCGGCCGGCGCCGGCATGTTCGCCGCGGACTTCGCGGTGACCGCGGCGATCGCGATCGTGGCCGTGCTGTTCGCGAGCCGAGTGCGGCCGCGCGCCGAGAGCTGAGCGAGGAGCGCCCGCGCGAGACCGACGGGAGCGCGCGGGGCCGCGCGTCGCTACTTCGCCGCGCGCTTCGGCGCGATGAGGCTGCGCCCGCCGAGGAACTCGACCATCTCGACTGCCGTCGCCTCGAGCACCGGCCCGCGGCCGAACTCCCAGCCGGCGTCGGTGGCCCGAAGGGCGTGCCACTTGATCACGGCGCGAATCTCGGTCGGGGCGGTGGCCGCGAGATGGAGCGCCACCGCTCCGCTCGTGAGCGGGGCGAGCATCGGCGCCAGCGTGGTCTGGCGCACCACGGCGAGGTACAGCAGAACGGCGTGGCTCAGCAGTCGCACCGGGATCTTGCGAGGCCCGGTGCGTGCGAAGTGGGCGAGGCCCCGCAGTCGTGCGGCGGGCTCGCTCTCGGTCGGCTGCACGCCTCGGGGCACGACCCTCGCCAGGTCTCGATCGGCGAGGTGCACGGATGGCTCGGTGTCGATCACGACGGCGGCCTGCTCGAGCACCTCGGCGTACTCCACGCGACGGTCGGAGTGCACGGCCGATTCGTCGGCCCGGTCTCCTTGCGAGAGCGGGAGGTACCGCATGAAGTCGTTCACGACTCCATTCTCCTCGCTCCGTTCTCGCTCTCGACCGCATGAGGACGTTCGGAGCGCTTCTCGCGCGCCCGAATTCGATGTGACTGTCACACATGTGACGGTCACATTCCTCGTCGCGGATGGCATACTGAATGCTCGAACGCATGTGAACGTGCACATGCGCATCGCGAACGGGGTTGATCGTGTCAGACGAGCTGCAGCGGGGGCGAGCCCCGAGCATCCGCGATGTGGCCAGGCTCGCCGGCGTCTCTCACCAGACTGTCTCGCGCGTGCTGAACCACCACCCGAGCCTCCGCCCCGAAACGAAGCAGCGCGTGCTCGACGTCATGGCCGAGCTGCAGTACAAGCCCAACCGCGCCGCGCGGGCCCTCGTCACGAGCCGCTCGCGCACGCTCGGAATCCTCGCGGCGTCGAGCACGCAGTACGGCCCGGCGTCGAGCATCGCGGCGATCGAGACGGCTGCGAGGGCGGCCGGCTACTGGGTGAGCACGGCGAACATCGAGTCGTCGGATGCCGCGTCGATCGCCGACGGCCTCGAGCACCTCGCCGCGCAGAGCATCGAGGGACTCGTCGTCATCGCGCCGCAGGTGCGCGTGTTCGACACCCTCGCCCAACTCTCGATCGACGTGCCGTTCGTCACCCTGCAGACCACCGATCGCGACCTCGGCCCGACCCTGTCGGTCGACCAGATCGCGGGCGCGAGGCTCGCGACCCGGCACCTGATCGAGCTCGGCCACCGCAACATCTACCATCTCGCCGGACCGCAGGACTGGATCGAGGCCGAGGCGCGAATGCGCGGGTTCCTCGATGAGATGAGCGCTCAGGATGTCGCGACGACTGCGCCGATCCTCGGTGACTGGACCGCGGAGTTCGGATACTACGCCGGGCGAGAGCTGCTCACGGTGCGCGACTTCACCGCGATCTTCGCGTCGAACGACCAGATGGCCCTCGGGCTGATGCACGCCGTGCGCGACGCCGGGCTCGACATTCCGCGCGACGTCTCGATCGTCGGCTTCGACGACATCCCCGAGGCGGCGCACTTCTGGCCACCGCTGACGACGGTGCGGCAGGACTTCGCCGAGATCGGCCGCCGTTGCGTCGCCCTGCTGATCGGGGCACTCGACCCGAGCGCGCTCGAGCATCGCCAGTCGATCGTGCCCGAGCTCATCGTTCGCGGCTCCACGGGAGCGCCGTCGTTCTGAGCCCCGCGCCGTCTCGTTACCGTTCTGTAACCCGGCCGAGTTGACAGATCGATCGATCGTGGGGCTAACATGAAACTCGCCATGTGAACGGTCACATTGATCGGGCACCGGCAGCAACCCTGGCCCGACAAAGGAGTCCGACGTGACCACCGCATGCTCCGCGCACGACAGCCGCCTGGCTTTCCGCCCGGCCGCCGCGTGCCGAAGGACCGTGCGATGAGCGGATTCGGGCCGCAGGTCGAGGTGACGATCGCGCGCGTTCGCGCCGACATCGCCAAGCGTCACGCCGACCTCGTGAAGTACGGCCTCGTCGTGTGGACGGGAGGCAACGTCTCGGGCCGAGTGCCCGGCGCCGACCTCTTCGTGATCAAGCCGAGCGGCGTCGGCTATGACGAACTGGCGCCCGAGAACATGATCCTCTGCGACCTCGACGGCAACGCCGTGGCGGGCACGCCCGGCAGCGAGCAGGCGCCCTCGAACGACACCGCGACGCACGCCTACGTCTACCGCAACATGCCCGAGGTCGGCGGCATCGTGCACACCCACTCGACCTACGCCTCGGCGTGGGCGGCTCGTGGCCAGCAGATCCCGTGCGTGATCGCGCCGATGGCCGCGGAGTTCGGCGGCCCGGTGCCCGTGGGCCCGGTGTCCACGATCGGCGATGACTCGATCGGCCGGGGCATCGTCGAGACACTCGCGGACCATCGCAGCCGAGCGGTGCTCATGCGCAACCACGGCCCGTTCACGATCGGCGCGACCGCGCGAGACGCCGTGAAGGCCGCGGTACTGCTCGAAGACGTCGCGCGCACCGTGCACCTCGCTACTGAGGGCGGCACTGTCGAGCCCATGCTGCAGGGCGAGGTCGACGGACTCTTCAGCCGTGCGCAGCTGGCCGGCACGCGCTCGCGCTCCGCCGGGCGTGCGAAGTCGGCCAAGGCCGCCGCGAAGTCGTCGGCGAAGGCCGCGGCAACGACCGCGAAGCCGACGAAGGCCGCCAAGACCACGAAGACCACGCACTCGACGACAACGAAGGCGACGGCAGCGGCGACGACCGCCGCGCCCGCCTCGACCGCCACGACACCGCAGACCGGAGCGGCGGCATCCGATGCCCGCCAGAAGGTCGCAGACCGACGATGACGCATCGATCGGCCACAAGGCTTGCGCAGCCCGCCCCCACGGGCCGGCGCGAGGGGAGACGACCGGCATGGACACGGCCGACTCCGTCTGTCACCAAGACAACGACGTCCATTGATTGACACAGTGAAAGGACACACCGTGAAGAACTCGAAGAAGGTGCTTCTCGCAACGCTCGCGGCCGGGTCGATGCTCGCGCTCGCCGCGTGCTCGGGCGGCGCCGGCGGCGACAGTGGTGACGGCGGCGGCGAAGGCGGCCTCATCGGCGTCGCGATGCCCACGAAGAGCTCGGAGCGCTGGATCCAGGACGGCGACGCCGTCAAGGAGCAGCTCGAGGAGCAGGGCTTCACCGTCGACCTGCAGTACGCAGAAGACGACATCCCGACCCAGGTCTCGCAGATCGAGAACATGATCACCAAGGGCGCAGAAGCCCTGATCATCGCCTCGATCGACGGCACCACGCTCACGAGCGTGCTGCAGGATGCCGCTGACGCGGACATCCCCGTCATCGCCTACGACCGCCTCATCCGCGACACCGAGAACGTCAACTACTACGCGTCGTTCGACAACTTCGTCGTCGGCCAGCAGCAGGCATGGTCAGTGCTCAACGGCCTCGGCCTCGCTGAGCTCGACGGCACCCCGATCGAGGGCGCGCCCGCAGGGCCGTTCAACATCGAGCTGTTCGCCGGCTCGCTCGACGACAACAACGCGTTCTTCTTCTTCGACGGTGCGATGGACGTGCTCCAGCCGCTCATCGACGACGGAACGCTCGTCGTGAAGTCGGGTCAGACCGACATCGAACAGGTCGCGACGCTCCGCTGGGACGGCGAGACCGCTCAGAGCCGCATGGAGGACATCCTCACGGCCGACTACTCCGACGGCTCGACCGTCAACGCGGTGCTCTCGCCGTACGACGGCATCTCGCGCGGCATCATCTCGGCCCTCACCGACGCCGGCTACACGGTCGGCGAAGGCTGGCCGGTCATCTCCGGCCAGGACGCCGAGCTCGACTCGGTCAAGGCGATCAACTCGGGCGAGCAGTTCGCGACCATCTTCAAGGACACTCGTGAACTCGCGTCCGTCGCGGTCGACATGGCTGCCGCCATCCTGAACGGCGAAGAGCCCGAGGTGAACAACACCGAGGACTACGACAACGGCGTGAAGGTCGTGCCGTCGTTCCTGCTCGAGTCGCAGATCGTCGTCAAGGACAACATCACCGAGGTTCTCGTCGACAGTGGCTACTGGACCGAAGAGGAAATCAAGGGTTAGTCAGCACCGGTACACGTCGACCGGATTCGGTTGCCCCGCGTGTCGGGGCCTGAGCGGGAGTACTCTCGCCTCAGGTCCCGACCGCGGCGGTATCCAAATCCGGTCGCCCCACCCGGCAATGAAGCAGGAGCAAGGATGACCACCAACATTCTCGAGATGCGCGGCATCACGAAGACGTTCCCGGGCGTGAAGGCCCTGTCGAACGTCACCCTCGGGGTCGAGCGCGGCGAAGTGCACGCCATCTGCGGCGAGAACGGCGCCGGCAAGTCGACCCTCATGAAGGTGCTGTCGGGCGTCTACCCGCACGGCACCTACGACGGCGACATCGTCTTCGAGAACGAGACGGTGGAATTCCGCGACCTCACCGACAGTGAGGCCAAGGGCATCGTCATCATCCACCAGGAACTGGCGCTCAGCCCGTACCTGTCGATCGCCGAGAACATCTTCCTCAACAACGAGTTGAAGGGCCGCGGCGGCCTCATCGACTGGAACAAGACGAACTTCGAGGCGTCGAAGCTGCTCGCCCGGGTCGGCCTGCGCGAGAACCCGACGACCAAGATCATGGACATCGGCGTCGGCAAGCAGCAGCTCGTCGAGATCGCGAAGGCGCTCTCGAAAGAGGTGAAGCTCCTCATCCTCGACGAGCCCACCGCGGCACTCAACGACGAAGACTCCGATCACCTGCTCGACCTGATCCTGCACCTCAAGGGGCAGGGCATCACGTCGATCATCATCAGCCACAAGCTCAACGAGATCAAGAAGGTCGCCGACTCGGTGACGATCATCCGCGACGGCAAGACGATCGAGACGATCGCGAAGCAGGATGTCACGGAAGACCGCATCATCAAGGACATGGTCGGCCGTGACCTCGAGCACCGCTACCCCGACCACACGCCGAACATCGGCGAAGAGCTGCTTCGGGTCGAAGACTGGACGGCGCACCACCCGCAAGACACCTCGCGCGTCGTCGTCGACAGCGTCAACATCAACGTGCGCGCCGGTGAGATCGTCGGCATCGCCGGCCTCATGGGCGCAGGGCGCACCGAGTTCGCGATGAGCCTCTTCGGGCAGTCGTACGGCTCGAGAATCAGCGGTCGCGTGTTCCTGCGCGGCAAGGAGATCAAGACGCGCACGGTCGCCGAGGCGATCGACCACGGCATCGCCTACGCCACCGAAGACCGCAAGACCTACGGCCTCAACCTCATCGAGGACATCAAGCGCAACATCTCGATGGCGTCGCTCAAGAAGCTCGAGAAGTACGGCCTCGTGCACGACAACGAGGAGTACAAGGTCGCCAACGAGTACCGCAAGTCGATGAACATCAAGGCGCCGAACGTGCTCGTGAAGACCGGCAAGCTCTCGGGCGGCAACCAGCAGAAGGTCGTGCTGTCGAAGTGGATCTACTCCGACCCCGACGTGCTCATCCTCGACGAGCCGACCCGCGGCATCGACGTCGGCGCGAAGTACGAGATCTACTCGATCATCAATCGCCTCGCCGCCGAGGGCAAGGGCATCATCGTGATCTCGTCGGAGCTGCCAGAGCTCCTCGGCATCTCCGATCGCGTCTACGCGCTCTCCGAGGGCCGCATCACGGGTGAGCTCCCGGTTGAAGAAGCCACCCCCGAGGCGATGCTCAAGCTCATGACCATGGAAAAGCCCCGCTAGGGCTCGGCGAACCCCGAGACACGACGAAGACACGGAGACACCATGTCGAACACCCCAACCCAGACCCCGCCCACCGGCGACACGCAGGCGGTCGGCGCGAACATCAACCCGGTCAGGAACTCGTTCACCGAGCGCCTGAGCCACGTGCTCGCCGACCTCGGCAAGAACGGCATCTTCATCGCGCTCATCGCGGTGGTCGTGCTGTTCTCGATCCTCACCAACGGCATCCTGCTGCGGCCGCAGAACATCTCGAACCTCGTGGTGCAGAACGGCTACATCCTCGTGCTCGCGATCGGCATGGTGATGGTCATCATCGCCGGCCACATCGACCTCTCGGTCGGTTCGGTGGCAGCCTTCGTCGGCGCCTGTTCCGGTGTCTTCGCCGTGCAGTGGGGCATGCCGTGGTGGCTCGCGGTCATCCTCTCGCTCGGCATCGGCGCGCTCGTGGGCGTCTGGCAGGGCTTCTGGATCGCCTACGTCGGCATACCGGCGTTCATCGTGACTCTGGCCGGCATGCTCATCTTCCGCGGCCTCGCACTCGTCGTGCTCGGCAACGCGAACATCGGCTCGTTCCCGGTCGAGTACCGCGCGCTCGGCAACGGCTTCCTCACCGACGTGTTCGGCGAGTTCGAGATCGATCCGCTCACGCTCGGCGTCGGTGCGATCGCCATCATCGCGCTCATCGTGCAGCAGGTGCGCACCCGCCGCGGCCGCCAGAAGTACGGCCAAGAGGTCGAGCCGATGACCTGGTTCATCATCAAGCTCGTGCTCGTCTCGGCCGCGATCGGCTTCTTCGCCTACTCGCTCGCCTCGTACAAAGGCATCCCGATCACGCTCATCATCCTCGCGGTGCTCGTGCTGGTCTACGGCATCGTCATGAACCGCACGGTCTTCGGCCGCCACATCTACGCGATCGGCGGCAACCGCCACGCGGCCGAGCTGTCGGGCATCAAGACGCGTCGCGTCGACTTCTGGCTCTTCGTGAACATGGGCGTGCTCGCGGCGCTCGCCGGTCTCATCTTCACCGCGCGATTGAACCTGGCAGGCCCGAAGGCCGGTGACGGCTTCGAGCTCGAGGCGATCTCGGCGGCCTTCATCGGCGGTGCGGCCGTACAGGGCGGTGTCGGCACCATCGGCGGTGCGATCATCGGTGGTCTCATCATCGGTGTGCTCAACAACGGCATGTCGATCATGGGCATCGGCATCGAGTGGCAGCAGGCCGTCAAGGGCATGGTGCTGCTGCTCGCGGTGGCGTTCGACGTCTACAACAAGCGCCGCTCGGGCGGTCAGTAGCAGCAATCATGAACGGGCGGATGTCGTGTGCAGGTCACGCGGCATCCGCCCCTTCGTCGTTTCAGGGCAGCGGATGCCGCGGCATCCGCTGCTGCAGATCTCGGGTTGAGGCGCTGGGTCGTGAGCGCTAACATGGGAATTCCGTTAGCGCTAACAAAGCTGGCGTGAGAACGCGTCCGACAGAGGAGTCACCATGCCCGATGCCACCGAGCAGCACGCCAGCGGCGTCGACGGCAGGCCCGAGTTCACCCCCGAGATCGAGGCGGCCATCGCGACCGTGCGCGCTGACGTGGCGCGGCTGCACGGCGAGCTGACCCGCAACGGGCTCGTCGTCTGGACGGGCGGCAACGTCTCGGGCCGAGTGCCCGGCGCCGACCTCTTCGTGATCAAGCCGAGCGGCGTGAGCTACGACGACCTCGCCCCCGAGAACATGATCCTCTGCGACCTCGACGGCAACGTGATCCCGGGCACGCCCGGCTCCGACCGCAGCCCGTCGAGCGACACCGCGGCGCACGCCTACGTCTACCGCAACATGCCCGAGGTCGGCGGTGTCGTGCACACGCACTCGACGTTCGCGGTCGCCTGGGCGGCACGCGGCGAGTCGATCCCGTGCGTGATCACCGCGATGGCCGACGAGTTCGGCGGCCCGATCCCCGTCGGCCCGTTCGCGATCATCGGCGACGACTCGATCGGCCGCGGCATCGTCGAGACGCTCAGCGGTCACCGTTCGCCGGCGGTGCTCATGCAGAACCACGGGCCGTTCACGATCGGTGCCGACGCGAAGGCCGCGGTCAAGGCCGCCGTCATGGTCGAAGACGTCGCGCGCAGCGTGCACTACGCCCGCGAGGCGGGCCCCCTGATCCCCATTCCGCAAGACGCGATCGACCGGCTCTACGACCGGTACCAGAACGTCTACGGGCAGAGCGAAGAGGCACGTTCATGACCGAGTCCACCGACCCGCAGGCGCGCGCGCTCGCCGACGCCAAGGCTGCGATTCTCGAGGGGCGCACCTCGCTCGGCATCGAGTTCGGCTCCACCCGCATCAAGGCCTGCCTCGTGGGCGACGACCCCACGGTCGTGCTCGCCGTCGGCAGCCACGAGTGGGAGAACCGCTTCGAGGGCCGCGTGTGGACCTACTCGCTCGACGACGTGTGGACGGGCCTGCAGGCGGCCTACGCCGACCTGGCTGCTGACCTGCGGCGCCGCTACGACGTCACGCCGTCGACCTTCGGCGCGATCGGCGTCTCGGCGATGATGCACGGCTACCTCGCCTTCGACGCGAACGACGAGCTGCTCGTGCCGTTCCGCACCTGGCGCAACACCTCGACCGGGCCGGCTGCGGCCGAGCTCAGCGAGCAGTTCGGCGTGAACATCCCGCTGCGCTGGTCGATCGCCCACCTGCACCAGGCCATCCTCGACGAAGAGCCGCACGTCGGGCAGCTCGACTTCGTCACCACGCTCGCCGGTTACGTGCACTGGCGGCTCACGGGTCGCAAGGTGCTCGGCGTGGGCGACGCCTCGGGCATGTTCCCGATCGATTCGACGACGAACGACTACGACAGCTCGCTGCTGGAGGTCTACGGCCGGCTCGTGGCGCAGCGCGCACCCGGCGTGCATCTCACCGAACTGCTTCCGGCAGTGCTGCCCGCCGGCCGGGCCGCCGGTGAACTCACCCCCGAGGGCGCTGCGCTGCTCGACCCGTCGGGCGCGCTGCAGCCCGGCGCGCCGCTGTGCCCGCCCGAGGGTGACGCCGGCACGGGCATGGTCGCGACCGGCTCGGTCGCCCCGCGCACCGGCAACGTCAGCGCCGGCACGAGCATCTTCGCGATGGTCGTGCTCGAGCGGCCACTCGAGCACGCGCACCACGAGCTCGACCTCGTGACCACGCCGGCGGGCGACCCCGTTGCGATGGTGCACTGCAACAACGGCGCGAGCGAGCTCGCGGCGTGGGCCGGCATGTTCGCCGAGTTCGCCGGTGCCGCCGGCCTCTCGGTCGACAACGACACCGTGTTCGAGGTGCTCCTGCGGCAGGCCCTCGACGGCGAGGCCGATGCCGGCGGGCTGCTCGCCTACAACCACCTCGCCGGCGAACCGATCGCGGGACTCACCGAGGGGCGGCCGCTCTTCGTGCGCACCCCCGACAGCCGCCTCACGCTCGCGAACTTCATGCGCGCCCAGGTCTACGGCGTCTACGGCACGCTCAGCCTCGGCATGCGCGTGCTCGCCTCCGAGGGCGTCGAGCTCGACCGCATGCTCGCCCACGGCGGCATCTTCCGCACCGCCGGTGTCGCCCAGGGGTTCCTGGCCGGGGCGCTCGACGCCCCGGTCGCCGTCGGCGAGACGGCGTCGGAGGGCGGGGCCTGGGGCATCGCCGTGCTCGCGTCGTACCTGTCGTCTGCCGCCGAGATCGACCTGGCGGGCTACCTCGACGAGCGCGTCTTCGCGAGCGCCGAATTCGACACCGTCGACCCCGAACCGGCGGATGTCGCCGGCTTCGCCGCCTTCCTCGACCGCTACCGGTCGGGGCTGGCCGTCGAAGCCGCCGCCGTCGACGCGCTGTGAACGCCGCACCGACCATGAACTTCCCACCACTCACGAACCTCGCACCAGGGAGAACCGCATGACCCGCACCCCGCTCACCACCTCGCTCGACAGCTACGAGGTCTGGTTCCTCACCGGCAGCCAGAACCTCTACGGCGAAGAGACGCTCCGCCAGGTCGCCGCGCAGTCGCAGCAGATCGCCGACACTCTCGGCGACGCCGCGGGCGTGCCCGTGAAGGTCGTCTGGCAGCCCGTGCTGAAGGACTCCGACTCGATCCGCCGCATGACCCTCGAGGCCAACGCCGCCGACAACGTCATCGGCCTCATCGCGTGGATGCACACCTTCAGCCCGGCCAAGATGTGGATCGCCGGCCTCGACGCCCTGCAGAAGCCGCTGCTGCACCTGCACACCCAGGCCAACGTCGAGCTGCCGTGGGGCGAGATCGACTTCGACTTCATGAACCTCAACCAGGCCGCGCACGGCGACCGCGAGTTCGGCTACATCCAGACCCGGCTCGGCGTCGCCCGCAAGACCGTCGTCGGCCACGTCACCGACCCGCGCGTGCAGGGCGAGATCGGCACCTGGCAGCGCGCAGCGGCCGGCCTCGCGGCATCCCGCAGCCTGAAGCTCGCTCGCTTCGGCGACAACATGCGCTACGTCGCCGTCACCGAGGGTGACAAGACCGAGGCCGAACTGCGGTTCGGCGTGCAGGTCAACACGTGGGGCGTCAACGAGCTCGCCGAGGCCGTGCACGCGGCATCCGATGCCGAGATCGACCTGCTCACCGCCGAGTACGAAGACCTCTACGACGTCGTGCCCGAGCTGCGCAAGACCGGCGAGCGGCACGAGAGCCTGCGCTACGGCGCGGCGATCGAGCTGGGACTCCGCTCCTTCCTCGAAGAGGGTGGGTTCGGCGCGTTCACGACGAGCTTCGAAGACCTCGGCGCGCTGCGGCAACTGCCGGGCCTCGCGGTGCAGCGACTCATGGCCGAGGGATACGGCTTCGGTGCAGAGGGCGACTGGAAGACGGCCGTGCTCGTGCGCATCGCGAGCGTCATGGGCGCGGGCCTGCCCGGTGGCGCCTCGCTCATGGAGGACTACACCTACGACATGACGCCCGGCGACGAGCTCATCCTCGGCGCGCACATGCTCGAGGTCTCGCCGTCGCTGACGACCGCGAAGCCGAGCCTCGAGGTGCACCCGCTCGGCATCGGCGGCAAGGAGGACCCCGTGCGTCTCGTCTTCACTGCCGACCCCGGCCCCGCCGTCGTCGTCGCGATGAGCGACATGCGCGACCGGTTCCGCCTCACGGCGAACGTGGTCGAGAACGTGGCGCCGCGGCATCCGCTGCCGAACCTGCCCGTCGGCCGCGCCGTGTGGAAGCCGGCCCCCGACTTCGCCACGAGCGCTGCAGCGTGGCTGACGGCCGGCGCGGCGCACCACACGGTGATGTCGACCGCGGTCGGCGTCGAGGTGTTCCGCGACTTCGCCGAGATGTCGAAGACCGAGCTGCTCGTCATCGACGAGGCGACCACGCTGCCCGGCTTCCAGCACGAAGTACGCTGGAACCAGGCTTACTACCGACTGGCACAGGGCCTCTGATCGGGGCGGTTCATGGCTGCGCGGGCATCGCGGGGGAGTGAGGCGGCGGCTGGTGCCGCCGGTGCTTCCGGTGCGCCGGGCGGGGTCGGCACGGCCGCCTCGGCCGGCGTGACCGCTACGGATGCCGCACCCACCGCGCCCACCGTGCCGACCGCCGAGGCGCCCGGCACCGGCGTGCCGACGATGTTCGACGTCGCGCGACTCGCCGGCGTCTCGCATCAGACGGTGTCGCGAGTGCTCAACGACCTCACGGGCGTCGCGGCGTCGACGAAGGTGCGGGTCGAGCAGGCGATCGCCGAGCTCAACTACACGCCGTCGCCGGCAGCGCGCGCGATGGCGAAGCGCCGCTCGGGCAACCTCGGGCTGATCCAGGCGGGGCGACCTGACTACGGTCCGTCGAACGCCGCGCTCGGCTTCAACGAGGCCGCGCACGAGGCCGGCTACACGGTGAGCCAGGCGAGCATGCGCTCGCTCGATGCCGACGTGCTGCGGCAGGCCGTGCACCGGCTCGCGCTGCAGCGGGTCGAGGCGATCGTGCTCATCTCGGGCGAACGCGAAGGCGTCGGCGTGCTCGGCGGCATCGACGCGGGGGTGCCGCTCGTCGTCGTCGCGTCGGAACCGGCGCCGGGCCTGCACCGCGTCGCGATGGACCAGTACGAGGGCGCGCGCCTCGCGACACGGCACCTCATCGAGCTCGGCCACCGGTCGATCCGACATGTCGCCGGGCCACGCGAATCGATGGATGCCGCGGAGCGCCGCCGCGGTTGGGTCGATGTCATGCGCGAGCACGGGCTCGCGGCGCACGAGCCGATCGAGGGCGACTGGCTCGCGGCATCCGGATACGAGGCCGGCCTTCGCCTCGCCGCCGACCGCGACGCGACCGCCGTCTTCAGCGCCAACGACCAGATGTCGCTCGGCCTGCTGCACGCCTACCGCGAGGCCGGCGTGCGGGTGCCCGACGACGTGAGTGTCATCGGGTTCGACGACATCCCCGAGGCGGCGCACTTCGCCCCGCCCCTCACGACCATGCGGCAGGACTTCGACGTGCTCGGCCGCGACGTCGTCGCCACCGTGCTCGACGTGCTGCGCGGCGAAGCGGAAGCCGCCGACCGCACGTCGCGCGTGCCCGAACTCGTCGTGCGCGCGAGCACGGCACCCCCCGCCCGGCGCTGACCCCGGCGCTGCCCCGGCGCTGACCGACGGGAGCCGCTGCGTGCCGCTCACAACTCCGGAGTGAGACGCCGACACGCCGATGGCACGGCGCGACACGCCGTGGTGAGGCCAGAATCTCCGGAGTTGTGCACGCCGACGCTTGTCGTGCGAGCGTCGGCGCCCGCCGTCGGCTCGCCCGCCTAGCCCTGCTGGCTGTAGTCGGGCAGTTGCTGCAGCGTCCAGCGGTTGCCGTCGGGGTCCTTCAGCGTGACGAAGCGGCCCCAGGCCTGCTCGTCGACGCCCTCGGCCTCGACGCCCTTCGCGCGAAGCTCGGCGAGCGCCGCGTCGGCATCGGCGACGACGACCTGGATCACGTCGAGCGTTCCCGGTTGCACCGCGCTGCCGAGCCCCTTGCCGATCGAGATCGAGCACGCCGATCCAGGTGGCGTGAGCTGCACGAAGCGCAGCTCTTCGTTGACCTGCTGGTCGTGGTCGGCGTTGAAGCCGAGCTTCTCGACGTAGAACTCCTTCGCGCGGTCGACGTCGGTGACGGGCACGAAGATGAGTTCGATCTTCCAGTCCATGGTGACTCCTCACAGTTCGGTACGTGGCGGTACGGTGCGGTTCGGATCGGTGCGATGCGTCTCATCGAATCGTCTGCTTCCACGATCGGCAACGAAGCGGACAGTTTCCGTCCGCATTCGGCGCTGGTCGACGACGAGCGGATGCCGCTGCGGCGCCGTGCTCGTACCGCCCGTGACCTCGGCGCGGCACGGTGAAAGGATGGGCGCATGGCATTGCACATCACCGGAGACCCGGCAGCAGACGAACTGCTCAGCGACGACGCGTTCGCGCTGCTCACGGGAATGCTCCTCGACCAGCAGGTGACCATGGAGTCCGCGTTCGCCGGGCCCGAGAAGATCCGCGCGCGCATCGGCTCGATCGATCCCGCGACGATCGCGGGGTACGAGCCCGAGGCGTTCGTCGAGGTGTTCAAGCAGACCCCCGCCGTGCACCGTTTTCCCGGATCGATGGCCGGTCGCGTGCAAGCGCTCGCCGAGGCCATCGTCGATGACTGGGGCGGCGAGGCATCCGCGATCTGGACGCAGGGCGACCCTTCGGGTGCCGAGGTGCTCGCTCGGCTGAAGAAACTGCCCGGCTTCGGCGACCAGAAGGCGCGCATCTTCCTCGCGCTGCTCGGCAAGCAGCGCGACCTCACCGCGCCCGGCTGGCGCGAGGCCGCCGGCGCCTACGGTGAAGAGGGAGCGTTTCGCTCGGTCGCCGACATCGTCGACGCCGAGTCGCTCACGAAGGTGCGCGCCACGAAGCAGGCGGCGAAAGCCGCGGCCAAGGCCGCGAAGGCCTGAGCCTGCCCGGTGCGGCTCGGTCGCACTCTTCGCCTGTCGCGCTCAGCCGACGAGGAACCCCGCGACCTTCAGCGCCATCGACTTCGGCTCCCAGGCGTGATCGGCGGCGGGCGCGGTGTCGAGCACGGCGTTCGTCAGGTTCTCGATGAGCGAGTCGGCGGCGGGGCGCATCATGTCGAGCGTCTGCTCGCCCACGAGCACGAGGGTCGGTTGCGTGACGCCGGCCCAGAGGGCGGCTCGCGGTGCGCTCTGGGTCCACGCGAGTGCCTCGGCGTCGGGCTCGAGGCTCGGCCCCATCGCCGTCATGATCGGCCAGTCCGGGCTCGCTTTCGCGCCCTCGAGCCACTCGGGCGGCATGTCCTTCATGAAGTACTCGATGGTCGCGTCGGGGTCGCCCGCCGCGAGGTGCTCGCGAAGCCCGGTGAGGAACAGCTCGCCGTTCGTGCCGAGCTCGTCGGTGAGCGGAACCTCCCACAGCACGAGCTTCGAGATGGGGAGCCCGAATGCCGCGGCGGCGAGTGCGATCGCCCCGCCCGAGGAGTTCGCGAACAGCGCGACGGCGTCATCGGCGCCCTCGGTGGCCTCGGCGATGAGCGCGGCCACGTCGTCGAGGGTCTGCGCGAGCGTGATGGGGGAGCTGGCAGGGCTCTCGCCGCGCCCGCGCCGATCGAAGCGCACGACCGAGAAGCCGTGGCTCGCGAGCTCGGTCGCCATCTCACCGCTCGCGGGGTCGAACGCACGAAACTGCATCGCCCCATCGACGAGGATGACGGGCGGGCCCGAGCCCACTCGCTCGTAGGCGATCTTCGTGCCGTCTGCTGAGGTCACGTACTCGGTCATCGTCGACTCCTCACTCCCGTGGGGTCAGGCTACCGAGCACCCGTGACAGCCGCATCCGTCGGCGTGACACCTTGCGCGCCCGTGGACCCGCTTGCCCGGTGGACCCGCGTGCCGCGCGTTCACGAAACGGCCAGCGCTCCTCAGCCGAGACGAGCGGATGCCGCGACCGCGAGCGACTCGGCCGCCGCCAGCGCGGTGTCGACCGACTCGTCGGGCGTCATCACGGCGAAGAGGTAGGCGCTCTCGCCCGTGATCTGCGCGACCGTGCCGCCGGTGGTGCCGACCCGCCCGATGCCGACGAAGTCGGGCAGCGCGGTGCCCTGCTCGAGCGCCGAGACGGGTTCGTGCGCGCCATTCAGGTAGTCGTCGGTGAACTCGCCGGCGGGCAGCACCGAGACGAGCACGGTCGTGCCGGCCGCCTCCCACTCGCACTCGGCGAAGCCCTCGCCGAGGTCGGAGCCCGAGGGCGCCGGCACGGCCGTGCCGAAGAGGGCGGCGAGCTCGTCGTCGGTCACGAGCGCGCAGGTCTCGTTCGCGCCGCCCGCAGCTGCCCCGGCCTCGCCGCCGCACTGCTCGCCGATCGCGGCCGCAATGGTGTCGAGGTGCGCGACCGATTCGGGGGTCGCCTGGGTGTCGAGCACACCGGCCAGGGCCTCCTCCTGTGCGGCACGGTCGTCGCCCGCGGCATCCGCTGCCGTGACCGCCGAGCCGAAGATGCTCGCGACCGCTGCCCATTCCGCGGCCACCGCAGGCGGCGGGTCGAGCGACTCGAGGCCCGCGTCGATCGCGCGCGCGGAGTCGAGCAGCGTGTTCGGATCGAAGTTCGCGTTGAGCTCGGTGAGGGTGCCGGCGAGCTCGGTGAGCTCGCCGCACGATGCATCGACGGATGCCTCGGGCGGCGTGGAGCTCGCGGGCGACTCGTTCTCCCCTGGCGTCGCGGCCGGCGAGCCGTTGCTGCACGCGGTGAGTGCGAGCACGGCGAGGCCGAGCAGTGCTGCGGTGGTGGTGCGCATCAGCGTTCCTCTGTTCGGGCGGCGGCATCGGTGACGGTGCCGACGAAGACACCTCGTCGCAACCGACGCGTGCCGACGAGCGCTGCCCCCGCGAGCAGCAGGGCGAGACCCGCGGATGCCGCGCCGAGGTCGGCACCGCTCTCGGCGAGCCGCTTGCCCGTGGCGGCCGGTACCGGCGCGGTGCCGGCGGGAGCCGCCCCCGGTGCCGGAGCAGGCGGCACCGACGGCTCGACGGGGTCGACCGGGTCGACCGGCTCGCCCGCGAACGTCAGCGTGCGGGTGATGTAGTCGGCGGGGTCTTCGACGGGCGCCCCCGATCCGCAACTCACCGCCATCACGATGACGTCGCCGGGCTCGCTCGCGATCGGGGTCGGCACGACGAACGAGAAGTTGCCGCTCGCGTCGGCCGTCGTGTCATCGAAGTGGGTCACCGGCGGCGGGCCTGGAAAATCGACCGCGATGAAGACGGCCTCGGCCGCGTCGCATCCGCTGCCGTTCACCGTGAACGACTCACCCGGCACGACCCCTGCGGCGGGAGTAAGCACGGCGGTGAGCGGCGCGCCTGCATAGGTCAGCGCGCCGAAGCCGATCACCGTCTGCGCGCCGTCGCACGTGACCGTCACGCCGAACTGGGCGATCGGCGGGGTGATCTCGGGCAGCTCGCCGGGCGCACCGTGCACGGCGACGGTGGCGGTGAAGGCGCCGGTGCCGTCGGCGGTGACGGTCGTCGACTTCGAGCTCGAGGCGCCGCCGATCGCGGGAATCCACGTGCCGACGATGACCTCGCCTCCGGCGGGGCATCCCGCGCCGGTCACGTCGATGGTGCCGCCGGGCACCACGACCGTCGGGGTGAACGATGCGGTCGGCGCCGCCATCGCGGCCTGCGCCGGAAGCAGCACCGCGGCGAGTGCGAGCGCCGAGGCGGCGCCGAGGGTGGCGAGTCGTAGGGGTCGCATGGGTTCCATTCCTCAGGTCGTCGGCGGGCACGGGTGCCCTACGCTTGATGCCACCAGCCCGGCGGGCGGCTGTCATCCGTAGCGACTACGGGAGTGTGAGCGAAGATGCACCTCAGATCGCTCGAGCTCGCCTCGCTCATCGAGACCGTCGGTTCGGTCGAGGCGCCGAGCGTGCTCGTCGCCGGCGAGGCCGGGGCGGGCAAGAGCTGGCTGCTCGCACGCCTGCGCGATCGGCTCAGCGCGGGCGCGGGCGCGGGCGAAGAGGCCGACGCGGCCGACGCAGGCACCGACGCAGCCGCTGCCGCTGCCGCTGCCGCCGCCCGCCCCGCACCTCTCCTGCTCGCCGCGAGCGGCCACGCCGCCGAGGAGCAGCTGCCGTTCGCGGCCCTGCACCAGCTGCTCGAGCCGCTCCTCGACCGGCTCGACACCCTCGTCGAACCGCAGCGACTCGCGCTCGCGGGGGCGCTCGCGCTCGAGGTCGCGACCCCGCACGAGCGGTTCGCCGTCGCCCTGGGCGTGAAGGCGCTGCTCGAGACCGCCGCGCGCGAACGGCCGGTGGCGCTCATCGTCGACGACCTGCACTGGGTCGACGAGTCGACTCGTCAGGTGCTGCTCTTCCTCGCGCGGCGGCTGCGCGGCACGGGGGTGTCGCTCGTGTGCGCCACGCGCCCGCCGGTCGACATCGACGTCGCCGACGCCTTCGACCGGCGCATGTCGCTCACCGCCCTCGACGACGCGCAGAGCCGCGAGCTGCTGCGGCAGCGCTACCCCGAGCTCGGCACGATCGCGGCCGGCCGGGTGCTCTCGCTCGCTCGCGGCCTGCCGCTCGCGCTCGTGCAGCTGCCCGCCGAGCTCGACCCGCCGCAGCGGCGCGACGAGCAGCCGCTGCCCGAGGTGCTGCCGACGGGCGACCGCCTCGCGCAGCTCTACGCCACCCGCCTCGCTGCGCTCGACGAACCGGCGACGGTGGCCGCGCTCGCCGTGTGCCTTGCGCCGCTCGACCGCGACGAGGCGAGCCGGGTGCTGGCGCAGCTCGGGCTCGACGCGACGGCGCTCGACGAGCCGCAGCGGCTCGGGCTCATCGAGGTTCGCGCGGCACGGTTCGAACCGAGTCATCCGACGCTCGCGCCCGTGCTCATCGCCGTCGCAACGCACGAGCAGCGGGCCGCGGCGCACCGCGCGCTCGCGACCGTCTTCGCCGACGACGTCGAGCGAGTGGCGCTGCACGTGTGGGCCGAGCCCGGTGCCGACCCGAGCCGGGTGGCGAGCGCGCTCGATGCAGCGGCGCAGAGCGCGGCTGCCCGGTTCGCCTACCCCGAGGCCGCCGAGTTCTGGGAACGGGCGATCGCCGCGGCATCCGACAGCCCCAAGGTGCCCGAGTGGCAGGCTGCCGCCTTCGCGGCCTATTCGCGCATCGGTGCGCGCGCCCCGGCGCTGCGCCTCGTCGAGGCGATGATGGCGTCGAGCGATGACGCGGTGCAGCTCGCCCGCTGGCAGATCGACAAGCTGCGGCTCGGCTTCTGGACCGACGCCGACCGGTCGCGCGACGACCGCAGCGTCGAGCTCGCGGCAGCGGCGGCCACCCGCGAGCCAGGGGTCGCGGCCGAGCTCGTCGTGACGCACGCGATCGAGCTCGCGGTGTTCGGCGAATTCGCCGCCGCCGCCGAGTTGCTCGAGCGAGCGCACGTCGCAGGGGTGATCGACCGCTCGCGCACCGACGCAGCGCCGAGCCTCGTCGACGAGTTCATTCGTGTGATGCTCGCCGATGACGCCGGCCTCGACCTCGGCAGCTGGCGCGAGCGGATGCTGCGCGCCGACCCCGGCACGGCGAGCGGGGCGTTCCCCTTCATCACCCTGCAGCTCGCGTGGCACGGACGCACCGACGACGCGCTCGCCCTCGTCGCCCACTTCGACGCGGTCGCCGCAGCCACGAACGTCGCCGGGCCGCGCACCACCGCGCTCGCCGTCGAGGCGGTCGTCGACGTCGTCACCGGGCGGTGGGATGCCGCGGCCGACCGGTTCGCGGAGTGCGAGCAGCTCTGCATCGACACCGGAATTCTCGGGCCGCTCAGCTACATCCGGTTGCGGCACGCGTGGCTCCTCGCGGCGCGCGGGGCCACCGACGAGGCGCTCGCGCTGTGCGAGCTCGCGGTGCCCGATGCCGAGCGCACGACGCCCCTCTTCCGGCACATGCTGTGGTGCGCCCAGGGGCTCGCGAAGCTCAGCGCCGGCGAGCTCACCGAGGCGATCGCCGTGCTCGACGCGGCGGCCGAGCTCGAAGAGCGCGTCGGCATCGTGCAGCCGGGCTACAGTTCGCGGTTCGGCGACTGGTTCGAGGCGCGGTGGCGATATCGCGATCCGGATGTCGCGGGCCAGCGCCGCGCGCTCGAGCGCTTCGAGTCGCGCATTCACGCCGTCGGCAACCCGGCGGCCGCGATCGCGCTGCGCTGCCGGGCACTGCTCGCGCCGGCGGCTGACGTCGACGCGGCGTTCGGGGCGGCGCTCGGCGCGCACGATCGAACCGGAGATCCGTATCAGGCGGCGCGCACCAAGCTGCTCTACGGTATGCGGCTGCGGCGGGCACGCCGCAAGGCCGACGCCCGCGCACCGCTGCGTGAGGCGGCCGACGCCTTCGACGCCCTGGGCGCATTCGGCTGGGCGGCGGGGGCGCGCTCAGAGCTCGCGGCGTGCGGTGAGCGCCGACCGGTGACCGCGCCGGGTGACCCGCTCGCCGAGCTGACGCTGCGCGAGAACGAGATCGCGCGCCTTATCGCGGCGGGCCTCTCGTCGGCGGCTGCGGCGGCACGGCTGAGCGTCTCGGTGCGCACGGTGGACTCGCACCTCGCGTCGATCTACCGCAAGCTCGACGTGCACGGGCGGGCCGAGCTCGTGGAGTTCGTCGGGCGTTGAGCTGCGGCATCCGCTGCAGTGTCGGTGGGTGGTGGCAACATGGGGGTCACAACACCATATGTAGGGGTCGGCACCGCGAATCGCCCCCAAGGGTTCCGATTCGCGACACGCCCGGCATCCGTCCACAGGCCAAGAGATTTCGAACTCACGGGGTGTGGATAACCTCAGCGGCTGCCGCAGAAATACGCCGATCGTCGCGACATCCGTTGTTCACAACCGGTGGAGAACCCGGTGGATAACTACACGAATGTAACTACCGCATGTTGTGGCAGTCGAGTTCCGCGACTACTAGATGTAGTATTGAGGTACCAAATAGCAACACCGGGGGACGGGCTCCTCCAGAGCCTGAGAACGAGGGGAAAACAATGACGGTTACGGTCTACACCAAGCCTTCTTGCGTCCAGTGCAACGCGACGTATCGTGCCCTCGACAGCAAAGGCATCGAGTACGAAGTGCTCGACCTGTCTGTCGACGAGAACGCCCTTGCACAGGTCAAAGAGCTGGGGTACCTGCAAGCTCCGGTCGTCATCACCGATGAGGGCCACTGGTCGGGCTTCCGCCCCGACAAGATCGACGAACTCGCCTCCCGTCTGGCCTGATCCCTTCGGCCTAGCAGCAGCCAGTGAGCTCGGGGGAGTGAACCGGTGGGGTTTCGAGATGGCGCTCAAGCGCCTCCTCAACCCGCAGAACGTCGCGAAGGAAGCACCATGACGAATCTGGTCTACTTCTCGAGCGTTTCAGGCAACACGAAGCGCTTCATCGAGAAGCTCGGCCGCCCTGCGGCCCGCATCCCGCTGCATGCCCGCGAGGGTGCATTGCACGCCGACGCGCCCTACGTGCTCGTCGTGCCGACCTACGGCGGTGGCGACGGCAAGGGCGCCGTTCCGAAGCAGGTCATCCGCTTCTTGAACGACCCCGACAACCGCTCGAACATCCGCGGCGTGATCAGCGCCGGCAACACCAACTTCGGGTCGGCCTTCGGTCTGGCCGGCGACATCATCGCCGCAAAGACCGGGGTGCCGCACCTCTACCGGTTTGAAGTATTCGGAACCCCTGACGACGTTCGCGCCGTCGACGATGGATTGGACGCATTTTGGCAAACGCAGCAGCAACTGACGGCGTAGCGCTCATGGACGCACCGCGCGCGGTGAGTGGCATGGATTACCACTCGCTCAACGCGATGCTGAACCTCTACGGCCCGAACGGTGAGATCCAGTTCGACAAAGACCGTGAAGCGGCGCGCGAGTACTTCCTGCAGCACGTCAACCAGAACACCGTCTTCTTCCACTCGCTGAAAGAGCGCCTCGACTACCTCGTCGAGAAGGAGTACTACGAGCAGGCCGTGCTCGACCAGTACTCGTTCGAGTTCATCACCAAGCTCAACGGCCTCGCGTACTCGAAGAAGTTCCGCTTCGAGACGTTCCTCGGCGCGTTCAAGTACTACACGAGCTACACGCTCAAGACGTTCGACGGCAAGCGCTACCTCGAGCGCTTCGAAGACCGCGTCGTCATGACCGCGCTCGGCCTGGCCCAGGGCGATGAGAAGCTCGCCGTGAACCTCGTCGAAGAGATCATCGGCGGCCGCTTCCAGCCGGCCACCCCCACCTTCCTCAACACGGGCAAGGCGCAGCGCGGCGAGCTCGTCTCCTGCTTCCTGCTGCGCATCGAAGACAACATGGAGTCGATCTCGCGCGGCATCAACTCCGCCTTGCAGCTCTCGAAGCGCGGCGGCGGCGTTGCGCTCTCGCTCAGCAACATCCGCGAGGCCGGCGCCCCGATCAAGCAGATCGAGAACCAGTCGTCGGGCATCATCCCGGTGATGAAGCTGCTCGAAGACAGCTTCAGCTACGCCAACCAGCTCGGTGCCCGCCAGGGCGCCGGCGCGGTGTACCTCAGCGCGCACCACCCCGACATCATGCGGTTCCTCGACACGAAGCGTGAGAACGCCGACGAGAAGATCCGCATCAAGACGCTCTCGCTCGGCGTCGTCGTGCCCGACATCACGTTCGAGCTCGCCAAGAACGGCGAAGACATGTACCTCTTCTCGCCGTACGACGTCGAGAAGGTCTACGGCAAGCCGTTCGGCGACATCTCGGTCACCGAGAAGTACCGCGAGATGGTCGACAACCCGCGCATCAAGAAGACGAAGATCAACGCGCGCGAGTTCTTCCAGACCCTCGCCGAGATCCAGTTCGAGAGCGGCTACCCCTACATCGTGTTCGAAGACACGGTGAACAAGGCGAACCCCATCAAGGGCCGCATCAACATGTCGAACCTCTGCAGCGAGATTCTGCAGGTCAACACGCCGACCACGTACAACGAAGACCTCTCATACAACGAGATCGGCAAAGACATCTCGTGCAACCTCGGTTCGCTGAACATCGCGCTCACGATGGACTCGCCCGACTTCGGCAAGACGGTCGACACCGCCATCCGCGGCCTCACCGCCGTGTCGAACATGAGCCACATCACCTCGGTGCGTTCGATCGAAGACGGCAACGACAAGTCGCACGCCATCGGCCTCGGCCAGATGAACCTGCACGGCTACCTCGCTCGTGAGCGCATCTTCTACGGCAGCGAAGAGGGCATCGACTTCACGAACATCTACTTCTACACGGTGCTGTTCCACGCCCTGCAGGCGTCGAACAACATCGCGAAAGAGCGCGGCGAGACCTTCGACGGCTTCGCCGACTCGAAGTACGCCTCGGGTGAGTTCTTCGACAAGTACACGGATGCCGCGTGGGTGCCCGCGACCGCCAAGGTCACGCAGCTCTTCGCCGACTCGAACGTGCACATTCCGACGCAGGAGGACTGGAAGACGCTGAAGGCCTCGATCCAGGAGCACGGCATCTACAACCAGAACCTGCAGGCCGTGCCGCCCACAGGTTCGATCTCGTACATCAACAACTCGACCGCGTCGATCCACCCGATCGCGTCGAAGATCGAGATCCGCAAAGAGGGCAAGCTCGGTCGCGTCTACTACCCGGCGGCGTTCATGACGAACGACAACCTGGAGTACTACCAGGACGCCTACGAGATCGGCTACGAGAAGGTCATCGACACCTACGCCGCGGCGACGCAGCACGTCGACCAGGGCCTCTCGCTCACCCTGTTCTTCAAAGACACGGCGACGACCCGCGACATCAACAAGGCGCAGATCTACGCATGGAAGAAGGGGATCAAGACGATCTACTACATCCGCCTGCGTCAGATGGCCCTCGAGGGAACTGAGCTGGAGATGTGCGTCAGCTGCGCGCTTTAATCTCATGATCGAGACAGTCCAGTGGTCGCCCGAGTTGGGGCAGGGTGCCCCAGTGGTGGGCATCGTCTATGGGTTCCGCGTGCGGTCCACGGGCGAGTATCGCTACATCGGGCTGACCACGAAGGGGCTGCAGCGTCGAGTGGGCGAGCATCGCAAGGTCGCGCGAGATGGGCGCAAGACCCCGTTCTACGACTGGTTGAGAAAGACAGCGGATGACGCGTACGAGGTTGTCGTGCTCGAGCGCGTCGTGACGTCTCGTGAAGATCTCGGTCAAGCAGAGATCAGTTGGATCAGTCTCTATCGAGCGACGGGCGATCGTCTGCTGAATCTCTCTGATGGCGGGCTGGGACCTACTGGTGTCGTCTGGACCGCTGAGCAGCGTGAAGCAGCGAGTCGGCGTTCCAAGGGGCGCCCAGGCATTTCCCGCCCTGGTGAGTTGAACCCGATGTGGGGTCACGCGCACAGCGATGAACAAAAAGCACGCTGGGCTGCCTCGCGCAAGGGCAGCAACGCGGGGCCGGAGAATCCGAACTTCGGGAAGTTCGGTTCGGATCATCCCGCATATGGTCGTGTGCTTTCCGCCGAGACGAAGAAGCGGCTGTCGGAGCAGAAGCAAGGCGAGCTCAACGCGAACTTCGGCAAGACCGCGAGTGAAGAGACACGCGCGAAGATGTCGGCGGTGCGAAAAGGCCGGCCGATGCCGTCGAGCGTACGCAACGCTCACACGCGCCACCACACCAACAAGGGCGTCTTCAAAGAGACGTGCCAGCACTGCATCGACGATCGCGATAACGAAAGAGACAGCTCATGACCCTCACCGATCCTGTGAACTCGGCTCAGAATGACCCCGCGCACACGGGCGGCAAGCTGAAGCTCGTCAGCCACGTCAACGCGATCAACTGGAACAAGATTCAAGACGAGAAGGACCTCGAGGTCTGGAACCGCCTGGTCAACAACTTCTGGCTGCCCGAGAAGGTGCCGCTGTCGAACGACATTCAGTCGTGGAACACACTGACGCCTGAGGAGCAGCAACTCACGATGCGCGTGTTCACGGGTCTGACCCTGCTCGACACGATTCAAGGCACGGTCGGTGCGGTCTCGCTCATTCCCGACGCGATCACGCCTCATGAAGAGGCGGTCTACACGAACATCGCGTTCATGGAGTCGGTGCACGCGAAGAGCTACTCGTCGATCTTCTCGACGCTGTGCTCGACGAAAGACATCGACGACGCGTTCCGCTGGTCGGTCGAGAACGAGAACCTTCAGAAGAAGGCCTCGATCGTCATGGAGTACTACCAGGGCGACTCGCCGCTGAAGCGCAAGGTCGCCTCGACCCTGCTCGAGAGCTTCTTGTTCTACTCGGGCTTCTACCTGCCGATGTACTGGTCGTCGCGGGCGAAGCTCACCAACACGGCCGACATGATTCGTCTCATCATTCGCGACGAGGCGGTGCACGGGTACTACATCGGCTACAAGTTCCAGAAGGGGCTCGAGCAGCTCTCGCAGGCCGAGCGCGACGACCTGAAGGACTACACGTTCTCGCTGCTCTACGAGCTCTACGACAACGAGGTGCAGTACACGCAAGACCTCTACGACGGCGTCGGCCTGACCGAAGACGTCAAGAAGTTCTTGCACTACAACGCCAACAAGGCCCTCATGAACCTCGGCTACGAGCCGATGTTCCCGAAGACGGTCACCGACGTGAACCCGGCCATCCTCTCGGCGCTCTCGCCGAACGCGGATGAGAACCACGACTTCTTCTCGGGAAGTGGCTCGTCCTACGTGATCGGCAAGGCCGTTGTCACCGAGGATGAGGACTGGGACTTCTAGTCGCTGGTTGACAGCAGACCCAAGCACCATTCCGCAGGTCCCGTGGAGCCCACCCCAGTACTGGGGGGACGGTTGCTGGGGATGTCCCTGCGATCATCAAGGGCCGGGCCTTACGGCCGGCAGCGCGCCGCCGAGAGCAGGCGCGAGGGGTGATCATGGCGCGAACGCGCTCGTCAGTGCGTAGTCGTTCAGAGATCAGCGCCACCGGGCTCGTGGTCGCGCTGGCGCTGGTGTTCTCGGGTTGCGCCGCGGGCTCCGAGCCTGCGGGGTCGCCGCCCTCAACGAACTCGCCCCCGGCGCAGGAAGTGACGCCGCTCACGCAAGCGGCGCTGGCTTCGATTCTTGCGACGTCGGTCGAAGAGCACCTCGTGCCGGGCGCCTTCGCCGTGGTGACCACGCCGGAAGGCACGGTCTCAGCCGGCTATGGCACGACTTCCCTCGGCGAGGACACGACACCGCAGGCGTCTGACGTGTTCCGCATCGGCTCGGTCACGAAGACGATGACGGCAGCGGTGATCCTGCAGCTGGTCGGCGAGCAGAAACTTGCCTTGACCGACCCGATCGAGCAATTCGTGCCGGGCGTGCCGAACGGGCAGGACATCACGATTGCAAACCTGTTGCAGATGCGCAGCGGCCTGCAGAACTACCTCGACACCGACGGGTTCGCTGCCGTCTTCGATCACGACATGACGACCGTGTGGACTCCGCAACAGCTCGTGGACTTCAGCTTCGCCTACCCGGCCGTCTCCGCTCCCGGCACCGCGTTCGACTACTCGAACACCAACACGACGTTGCTCGGGATGGTTGCCGAGCAGTTGGACGGCAAGCCGCTGCCCGACATCATGCACGACCGGCTCTTCGAACCGCTCGGCATGACCGACACCGAGCTTCCGAGCGCGACCACGACCACCCTGCCAAGCCCGTCGATTCAGGGGTACCAGTACGGCACCTTCCCCATCAATCACCGCCCGCTTCTCACCGCTGATCAACAGGCCGCCGCCGTGGCGGGCACCCTGCAACCCGACATCGTGACGGTGCAGAGTCCGTCATGGTCGTGGGCAGCCGGCGGTGTCGTCTCGACCGCGGACGACCTGATGAAGTGGGCGGAGGCGCTGTCGGGCAGCGATCTGCTCGGCGTCACCCTGCACACGACCTGGCTCGATGACGTCGAGCCGATGGACCCGTCGAATCCGGAGAACGGCCCTCAGTACGGCCTCGGCATCGAGCAGACGCGGTTCGGGTCGAATCGGCTCTACCTGCACGAAGGCGAGCTGCCGGGATTCAACACGTTCGTGGCCACCGACCCCGCGCATGGGGTGAGGTTCGCCATCTGGACGAACCTCGCCCTCTCGCCTGACGGACAGGCCACGGCGAAGGCCGTCGCGGGCGCGCTGATCGGCGAGCTCTACCGCACGAAACTCGGCACTCCGGCTGCGTCTCCGACCGGCGGATGACCTGAGCGCGGCGCTCCGCTCGATACTGAGCGGATGGAGTCCGCCACGGGCACGCGCCAGGAATGGTGTCGCCCGCACGCGATCCACTAGATTGAACTTCCTCGCCGGACCAAGGTCGGCGTCCCCTACGAATCGCACGGATCAGATAGGCCGAATGAGATCAAGCACGAGCGGTCACGCGAACGAATCCGAACCGGTCCCCGAGGCGCTCCCGTATTCTGCGCCTGAAGGTTGGCTGCCGGATTCGCAATATTTCCCGACCTCGGTCATCTGGGTCGTGGGTGGCGTCGCGATTGCGGTCGGCATTGGTTCAGCACTGCTCACCTTGGCGGGGTCGCTGGTGTGGGGCATCGAGCTTTCGGGCTGCTGGCACTGACCGCCACCGCGTTCGGCCTCTTCGCTGTGCGACGGAGTCCTCCAACGCTGATCAATGCCGTGACGCTCGGCCGAGCCACGGCGCGGCCGGTCGACGACTGGGTGCACTTCTGCCGTGAGCGCCCGGTGCGGATCTGGAGCGTGCTGTGGTTGATCTTGATGGGGCTCGGCACCGGTGTGCTGCTCTGGCTCGCGATGCCGGGCGTGCTGGGTGCACCCGGCGGCCTCTGGTGGCTGTTCCTGTTCGTTCCCTTGCTCGTGCTCTGCCTCGTGCCCATTGGGGCCGGGCTGCTCCAACTCATCCTCGACGGCAAGAACACCTCCTTCGGCAGGATCCCGGTGGGACTCACCCTCAGCCGTCATGGCGTGGGGCGGTATCTGGTCGCCGGCGGTGTGAGGTGGGTGCCGTGGGAGATGATCGCCGGCGTTGAGACGCAGCTACACTCTCGCGTCAGCATCAAGCGCATCGGCAAGGCCGAGCCATTGGATTTCACCGCGGGCGTCTTTGAGCAAGACGCGGTGCTGCTGTACTGCGCGGTGCGCTTCTACGCCGAGCACCCCGAACTGCGCAAGGAGCTCAGCACGATCGTCGCGCAGCGCCGCTTCGAAAGTTGGGATCGCGCGCTCAGCGTCCGCTGAGAGACCGAGGTCTCTCGGCGTTCTCGCCCAACGCCCACGAGAACCACCGCTTCCTCTCGAGGAGCGGCTCGTCGTGATCGGCATGATTGTGACTGACGGTGAGGACTGGGACTTCTCGGGTGTTGTGAGAGCTTTCTAGGGCCCGGCCAAGCGCCGGCATAGCGTGTTGGAGGCTGTAGCGGTTGAGGTAGGTTCACCGGGCGGTTTCGCGGGCGGATGTTGCGAGAATGGGTAACGAGTGGATTCATGGGCGGTGACCCATTTCCCCGGGCCGCTCACTACGTCTTGCGCTGGGGGCCGGCTTGCGAACTGCCGACAGCTGCGGTGCCGTTGCCTTCCGTCACCCAGTTTCATCGCGCTAGCGAGCGCCTCATCTTTGCACGCACTCCTCGGGCGGTACTCAGGCGTGGCGGCAGCACCTCGTCGCGTCGCTGTATCTGTCGGAGCCGCAGCGGCCCTGTCAGTGGTCGCACGGACAATGACGATGTGGCAGACCTCTACACCAAGAATGGCCGCCCGCTTCGGCGTTCGGGTGACAAGCTCTTTGCGCGCTCCGGAACGTACGTCGGCCGCATCAAGGGTGACTACGTTTTCGACCCCTCGGGCCGCTACGCCGGCACTATCGCCGGAGACCGCGTGGCGTATCGATCGACTCACACTGCGCGGACTACCGGTCCGTCTGTCTCTGCGAATCGCGCTGGCAGCGGTGCCGCCAATCGTGGCGCCTCGGGTATGTGGGGCGACGAGCCGTCGTTTCCTGACTGAGCCGGAGGGCTGGAATTGAACACTGGCCCTACAGTAAGTCTTGTGAGGGACCTTCCGCTTTCCGCCGGTGGCGACCTGGTCACCCGGCTGGCGCGCGAGCGTGACCCCGTGCGTGCCGTGGTCGAGCTCGTCTGGAATGCCATTGATGCTGAAGCCGACACCGTCCGTGTCCAGCTCGCTCGCTCGGACATGGATGCCATCGAGAGTGTGACTGTCGAGGACGATGGCCATGGCATCACCTCCGATGAGGTGCAGGCGACCTTCGGACGCATCGGTGGATCGTGGAAGGCGCTCGCGACGCGCTCGAAGAACGACAAGCGAGGACTGCACGGGAAGCTCGGCGAAGGTCGTCTGCGTGCCTTCGCTCTGGGGTCGCGGGTGACGTGGGAAAGCGAGGGCGTCAATACGGCGGGCGAGCGCGAGCGCGTCGTCATTGAAGGAGCCAAGGAGCGGGCAGAGCCGTTCGGCTGGGACGCGGTCCCATCGAGCGCCACCGAGACTGGCACTGTCGTGACTGCGCTCAACGAGCAGGACCGGAACCTGAACTCGCTGATCAGCGACACTACGCTGAACACGCTCACCTCCCACTTCGCACCGGTGCTGCTTAACGACGAGTCGCTAACGGTCATCTTCGACGGGGCCAAGCTGGATCCCGCCGACGAGATCCTCGACGACACGACGGTCGATGTTGAGCTTGACAGCGACCCGAGCGCCGTCGTCTTGGTCCGCATCATCGAGTGGCGAACGGGTAAGCACCGGGCGGTCTACTTCGGCGAGGATGCCGAGCGCTTCGTTGTGGAAGCCTCCGGCTCCGAGGTGGAGAGTCAGGCAGCGTTCTCGGCCTACGTCACGTGGGCTGGCTTCGATGTTGAGTCTCTCGCCGATCTCGGTCTCGGCGATATGGCCCCCGATCCGGCCGGAGCCGTCTGGCGCGCTACTCGCACTGCCGTCAAGGAGCACTTCGCGTCGCGCCGGCGCGCGCGTCGTCGGGATCAGATCGACGAGTGGAAGTCCAAGGGCATCTACCCGTACAAAGAGGCGCCCGCTACTGAGGCGGACAAGGCAGAGCGCGCAGTCTTCGACATCGTCTCAAGCGCACTCGTGCCGCAGATACCGAAGCGCAAGGACGGCGCGCAGCTGACGCTCAACTTGCTGCGGGACGCACTCAAGACTGATCCTGAGAACCTGGCGCTCCTGGTGAGCGAGTTCGTCGCGCTTAGCGAGCAGGACCGCCAGGCGCTAACGAAGCTGCTCAGCGAGACAACACTGGCCGGCATCATCCGTAGCGCCAATCTCGTCACGAGCCGAAGCAAGTTCCTCGCTGGCCTTGAGCACCTCCTCTTCGACCCCGACGACTCCAAGAAGGTCGGCGAGCGGGACCATCTCCACAAGATCCTCGAGCACGAACTTTGGATCTTTGGCGAGGAGTACCACTTCATGAACAGCGAGCGAGGGCTCACCCAGATGCTGCGGACGCACCTCAAGCTCGAGGGGCTGCCGACCGGCAATGTCGAGCCGGTTAAACGATGGGACGGGAAGAGCGGCCGTGTCGACCTCCACGTCGCCGCCAAGTCCCAGGAGCACGACCGCGTGCGGCACCTGGTCGTCGAGCTCAAGGCGCCGGGCATCACAGCTGGGCGCGGCGAGCGCGACCAGATCGAGGACTACGTCAACGTGGTCGTCAAGACGTCAGCGTTCGCCAGCGAGCGGGCCATCTGGGACTTCATCCTCGTCGTGACGGACTACGACGACGTGATCGAGAACTCCTTTAAGAGCGAGGGCCGCGAGCTTGGCCTCGTCCTCGAGCCAGACAAGAAGCCGGGCCGTCCGACGGTGCGCGCGTATGTTCGTCGCTGGCGGGACATCATTGACGAGAACAAGCGGCGTCTGGACTTCGTGTCGAGTTCGCTCGAGTTTGATCCGTCCCTCGCTGAGGGTCTCGCTTTCATCCGCAATGAGTACGCGGAGATGCTGCCGGACGACGTCGGGACTACCGAGGCGTCGAGCGGTGACGAGCAGCGAGCGGCCCTGCTCTGAGGTGAGTTCACGGATGATCTGCATGATGTTGTCGCGGTAGCGCGGCTGCACTCGGTGGACCCGCCGATAGTTAGCATTCCCGGAATGCTAAACATGATCATGCGCGCGTGGCTCGCTTGTGCGGAGTGGGGACGCGTAGCCATCCAAGCCAACGGTGACCCAGACGCGATGCGGGCCCTCGACGAGGCGTACAAGAACGCCCGATCAATCGATAAGGCAGGTGGCGCCGGGGCTAATCAGTGACCTTAGTTCAAGCAGTCCGGACCAGCCATCGGGCATAGGCGCGCAGGCAATCGAACGCGAGTGACTATGGCTGCCGAAGACCGCGCCTCTAGAACCCAAACAATGTGACGATCGCGTTTTCGATGGCTCCGAACACCTGCGCGATCAGGACGCCGAACCCGGTCCAGAAAGCACCCCAACCGACCGTCATCACCACAGCCACCAGCGCGACGAGCAAGGACAGAACGCTGATGCCGAATCCCCAACGCTGCGTTCGCATGCCCTCCACGGATGCCGTCAATGAGGCCACCACGCCCAAGATTTGTCGAGTATCTGCGTCCGCTTGAATCAAGAGGTCGGCCTGTTCTCTCTGGACGTTCGCGAGGTAGTCAAGTTGATTTTCCGGGGCTTTCGGCGCCTCCCCCGGCTGCCGGTATTTCGGATCCAATTCGGTCTCGAACTCCGGGACATTCCATTTGTACGTGTAAGCATCCGAAGTGAGCGCCTTGATGCCCGCTGCGATCGCGAGGGTATCGAGACTTCCCCTAAGGAATGACTCTCGCAGGCTCTTGATGCTCCTAATTGATCGCTTTCCGTGAAGCGCGTACGCCGCGTCACGCGACTTGGCAGACTGCCGGGCCTTGAGAGAGAGTAGGGAACTGATCGCCAACCGTGACATGTAGCGACCCACGTCTTCGCTCACCCGGGCCGTGATCGCGCGTATCGTCCGCGGGCGGCCGTTGAAGTATGGCTCGTCGTCGCTAAGAATGTCCGAGAGTCGTCCCGAAAGGTTGAACAGATCGGGCTCATCGATCGGCGAACGTCGATCCGGCTGGTACTCGCTAAATCGCAATCCCGGCAACTCCGGGGCGACAGTCTGATAAAACTGTTGTGCGATTCCCAAGGCAGGCAAGTAATTGCCTATGTCGCGCATGTTGCTTTCGAAAGGCGCGGCAATAGTGGTGACGAGTAGATCCATTACAGGGAGATGGCCTTGAGCCTCCAATGCGAATACGCCGGGAACTCGACGCGAAAGCCACCGACGAACACCGGCTCGCATGCGGGCGCGCTCCTGTTCGATCAGCTCCCCAGACATCTGAATTCGGCTGCGGATGCTATGACCACCGCCGCGTAGAGGCTTGATCTCAGGCTCAGGAACAACGTGAAGCAATCGGTCGAGCGCCAAGGATTCCGGCTCGCTCAGCTCGAATGCGGCGACGATCGCCGTCAGCGAGTTCTGGAGTTCGATCATGGTGATCTCAATCGAACGGTATTCCTTGGGTAGTCGGGTCGGCGTGTATCCCATGAGGTGTGCGGCTGGCTCGTCCGCAGACAGAAGCCGGGCAAGAGTCGTTGAGTTGACCGTCCCTGTTACCCGTGCTCGCCGCACCCGTTCCTGAACGTCGCCATGAGCGGATGGCCACGTCGCACGCCATCCGGCCTTTTGGATATTGCGAGCCATTGAGGCCGCGTAGCTCGGGGGGAACATCTCGACTGCCCAGATCAGCGGCAGGTGAACCTTCTCGTCCGCCGGAACGACGATGTTGTATAGCGGATGCGTCAGCGGCCGAGATCGTTCGTGCTGAAGGCTCTCCGACCTCAACAGCCAGTTGTGGAATCTGCTGAGGCAACGCCGAATCGGCTTCGGTGTGAACCTGTAGCCGCTCCAGCCCATGAACCGACGTAACTGGGAAGACGCAGCATCGGACCAATGACGCGGGCGGCTCGTCTCTCGTTCCTCGGTGGGCACATCAGGAACCCCGTCGGATGAGTTCGGCGGCCCAGCGGCCCTCTGGACCCGTCGAGAGTGCGTCATGCAAGGAGTGTGTCAGGTGCCGACGACGGCCAGGCAGACGACACGAAGCAGCGTTTTGACAGATTGCAGCGAATTGAGACGCGCCTTCAGGTGTGCGGTAAGCGATCCTCTGGGGAACATCCGCTGACGGACCAGTCGCGGGCGGGAGAGCACGAGGCTTGCCGACGCCAAATTTTTTTCCTTGGCCGCCGAGCTAGCACTAGGTCTCCGAGCGTGTGAGCAAGTCATGGCCCTCAATGCCGATCCCAAACTCAGCATTAGTCAGCAAGCAATCTGAGTAGTCGATCCGGCTAGCCATCTCCAACCCGGACGGTCGCCTGATCATCGGTGCCGTCCGTCGCGTCGGCGCGAAGGCTGGGGTCGAACGTCCAGACCGCCAGCGTGACCCCGTTTCGGGGGTCGCCGCCCTGAAGTTCAGTCCTCACGCGTGAGCTGATGTCGCTCAAGGCGTATGCCCTCGGGAAGCTCTCCCAGATGAGCGGGTCATACCTTGGGTGCGAGGACCACAACCCCCAGAAGAGATCCCCCTCGATCATCTGAACAGAACCGTCGTTGAACCGATAGAGCGGGAGGAGTTCGTCGTTGACAGCAGCCACGACGAGATTGACTGAACGCGTTAGCTCGGTGATCAGTACGCCGGCGACGGCACCGTCGACGCCGAACTGGGAGATTGCCTCCGTGTATCTCTGCTCGCCATCGCTGCCGCCGAACCAAGTCTCCTTGTGCCGCCGCCGGATCGAATGTTGATCACGCTCGAGAACGAACGAGTCCGTCAAATGCCTGATGAGCACATCAAGCACCGCTCGATGCGTTTCAAACGCAGCCGCAAGCTTCGGGTAGCGCGGAGGCCAATGCACTCCAGCGAGCCAGCTAGCCGTTTCCGTGAGTGACCGCCATTGAGCGCTGCTGACATACGGGTAGACGAAGTTGAGGCAACGGGTGAGCTCCTCCCATCCCGCAAGGTTAAGGGTGGCTTCCCAACGGTCGATCCGCGCCGCAAGCGCCACCTCCAGGCGGTTCCGGTCCTTATCGACATTGTCCATTGCGACATCGACTCGCGCCTCGTGCGCTGCCTTCATCTTCAGCACCTCAGCCACCGGCCACGCGCGACCGTTGTCCTTGTCGATAACTGTGTGATGGGTGGGGCAAAGAAGGACCAAGTTCTCGTAGTCGTTGAGTGTCTCAGTTGGGTATCGGGGTTCGTGGCGGGGCCCCGTTGGCTTCGATGACCGGATGTGTGCTTCCTCTCCGATCACTCCTCCGGTGCCACTGAATGCTTGGTCCGGTTTTTCGAGATCGCTGATGAGGCGCTGCGCGCACCCGGGAAATGCGCACCGGTTTCCGGCGTTCCCCCACAACGTCTTCCGCACCTCAACGCGCAGGTTGACCAATGTTCCCCCTTGAGATAGTTCTTCAGCCCTACCAGTCGGACAACGACGGTGCCCGCAGCTTCAGGGTAGCGAGGACGGCGTTCCGTGGCTGGTCGTGCCCGTTGGGGTTCCGCGAGCGAGCGCGTAATGCCGTGCGCCGATCGGCTTCCGGACG
This sequence comes from Agromyces subbeticus DSM 16689, assembly GCF_000421565.1. GTDB lineage: Bacteria > Actinomycetota > Actinomycetes > Actinomycetales > Microbacteriaceae > Agromyces > Agromyces subbeticus. The sequence goes on from NZ_ATXG01000001.1 coordinate 716,348, forward strand.
TCCGGAGCCATCACCCGTGCCGAGCTGATCGCCTCCACGGAGGCGGATCCCTGAGAAATGGGCGGCGAAAGCGTGAGGTGCAGCGTATGGGCGCAACGCGCAGCCAGAACGTCGTGCGGCCCGAAAGGTGCGAGGCTTTCCGAATGACTGATCCATTCCTTGAGGCTTTCGTTCCTCAGTTGCTCGCCACCATTGTCGGCGGCGTGATCGGTGTCTTCGCCGTATGGCTAGCTTTCGGATGGCAGCGGCGAGCGTCGGCCCAGGACGGGGTGGACCAGGCTGTCGAGTACCTGCTGCGTCGCATCGCTGAATACGTCTCGGACCTCGATGCCTATAAGCGGGACATCGGTCTAGTGAACTGGTCCGCCGGCCAACGACCGCAGCGTTACGTTCCGCACGCCGCTGGCGTGTCAATCGCAGTCGAGCTACTGCGGATGCGTACGAAGGGCAAAGAGCGGAAGGTTGCTGATGAGGTCGGCAAGGCATGGAGCCTCGCAGCCGCCGCGACTCTCGACAAACGAGGCACCGCATGTGGCTTCCTGGCTGGGGCAATCTCAGACTGGCGGTTGGGTGCTTCTCCCAGCGAAATCGCTGACGGTCTGGAAACAGTGCGACAGCTCGCACTCAAGGACGACGAATCCGAGATCGGCACAGTAGAGAACTGAGCGGGTCGAAGCTCAGTGCATCGTGGATGTCTTCTGCCCATAAAGGGATCGGCTTACGGGCTAGCACCGGGTGAGCGGCGAACAGTAGCCGTCGGCATACGACGTGGAGCCGGAGCAGTGTTCTGGATCGACGTTGGTGTTGAGCCCCACGTGGTTGCCGCAGGGGAGAATCGAGGTATGACGACGCCGGCCGAGTTTATCGACCGCACGCTTAAAGCCGAGGGATCCGAAGTGCGGGCGCGGGCGGAGGCCGACCGGATCGGCAACGGCCTCAAGTTCTACGGCGCATCGGTCGGCGCGGTGCGCGGCACGGTGCGGGACGCCGATCGGCGGTATCCCGGGATGTCGCACGACGAGTTCACCGCGCTCGCCGCAGAGCTGTGGGCGGAGCCCGTGTTCGAGCGCCGGCTCGCGGCGATCGTCCTCCTGCAGCGCTCGCTGCCCATGCTGCGGGGGAGTGACCTCACCCGCATCGAGCAGTTCGCGCGCGAGGCGCACGTCCCCGAGCTCATCGACCCGCTGGCCATCGACGTGGTTCGCCCGCTGCTCGAGCGGTTGCAGGAGCCGGATGCCACGCGCGCACGACGCATCATCGCTCGCTGGTCGGAGTCCAACGAGCCGAATTTGCGCCGCGCCGCCGGCATGCTCTGATTCGGCATGAAGGCGAGACTGTGCCGGTGACGAATATCGAGCTGGCGCGCGAGGTCGGCACGGTTACCCGCCACGACGCCCAGCGCATGGTGCGGTGGAGCGTCGACCTCGAGCCGTTCGACGCGACTCGGTCAGCGCGACGCGGATGCAGTCCTACGCCGCAACACCACCACGGCGGCGCCCGATGCGATGAGCGCGAGGGCAACGAGGCCGATCGTGCCGTCGAAGCCGGTCTCGGCGAGCTGCTGCTTCGGCGCTGCCGGAGCAGCAGCAGCCGCTGCAGCGGGGGCAACATCTGCGGGCGCTGGCGCAACAGGCACCGTCGGGACTTCGGTCTCTACCGGCGCGGTGATCGTCAGAGGCACCCAGTCGGACGTCAACCAGGTTCCATCCGACAGCTGCCGTGCCTGCACGGCGAACGCGGGCTGATCGGGGCTGTCTGCCGTTGCGGGTTCCCACGGGTCGACGTGAATCTCGAATGCCCCGTTGTCGTCGGTCTCGAACTCTTCGGCCGGAGAGAAAGAGGTGTCCGGCCCGATGCGGCCGTACACGATGTGCCCAGGCTCGTTCGGGATGAAACCGGAACCGGTGACCGTGAAGCCGTCTTCCCATCCGCCGGCGACGAACTCGGTGCGATCGATCACGATGACGGGACTGTCGTCGTCGGGAGTCTCGGGCATATCGTCGGCCACCGCCGAAGTTGCGGCGAGGCCGGCGAGCAGGATGCCCGCGGCCACGGCGATGGCGCCATTTCGGGCGGCCGTGACGTGTCTGATCACTTGTAGTTCTTTCGTTCGGGGAGTCCGGAGCCGAGCCGGGGATTCGCCCGATGAAGATCGAGCGTGGACACCATATCAATGTGGTGCGGCGTGTGATGAGCAAAGCACCTTCCGCCGACATTCCCGCACTTGCTCTGAGTCGGCATGAAGGGGAGACTGCATCGGTGACGGATATCGAGCTCGCCCGCATCGAGGCCGGCACGGTCGCCCTCCACGACGCCCGCCGAAAGGTGCGGTGGAGCGTGGACCTCGAGCCGTTCGAGATCGGGGTGTACCCGGTGACGCAGGAACAGCTCGCCGAGATGCTCGGTGAGACCGCGACGCATCCACGCCGGCCGGCCACGGGCGTGAGTTGGCTGCGTGCGATTCGGTTCTGCAATGCGGCATCCGAGTGGGAAGGGCTCGACTCCGTCTACACCTTCGATGGCGAGGATGTCACCTGGCATGTCGACGCCGACGGGTACCGTCTGCCGACCGAGGCCGAGTGGGAGTTCGCGTGCCGGGCCGGGTCGACGCGCCCGCACTACGGCCCGCTCGACGAGGTCGCCTGGACGAGCGCCGACGGCGTGACGGCACCGCAAGACGTCGGCGGCAAGCATCCGAATCTCAACGGGCTCTTCGACACCCTCGGCAACGTGTGGGAGTGGTGCTGGGACCTGCTCGACCCTGCCCGCTACGACGCCTACCGCGTGTTTCGCGGTGGCGGGTTCGCCGATGACGCTTGGAGCGTGCGGGCCTCGGTGCGCCGGGGCGGCGCCCCGCGCATGCACCACCCCGACGTCGGGTTCCGCGTCGCGCGCGGCGGGTTCGATGCGACGGATGCCGCGCAGGGATGGTCCGCGGAGGCAGACGAAGAGCGCGCGGCGATCGACGGCGCGCTGCCATCCGGATGGACGCCGCGCCGCTAACCGATCTGCCGCTGCCGCGAGCGACGTGTGTCAGCCGGCCGTGTCGCCGACGTGGCGCAGACCTGCGAGCACATGGGCGATGCGGGTGCGGAGTTCGTCGGCGTCGGGCATGCCGAGGTGGAAAGCCAGGCGGTGGTAGATGGGGCCGTACAGCAGGTCGAGGGCGACGCCGAGGTCAGCATCCTCAGGAATCTCGCCTGCACGCTGTGCCGACCGCAAGCGATCTTCGAAGAGCACGATGTTCGGCCGGATGATCTGCTCGCGGAGCTGGGTCGCGAGCGCCGGATCGCGCTGCGCCGCGGCGATGATCGCGGCGACCGGCGACGTGTCCTGCGGGATGTAGAGCGCCACGACCGCGGTCAATTGAGTGTGCAGGTCGCTCGCGACATCACCGGTGTCGGCGTGGCTCGCCGTGCTCGTGGTCAGGTCGGAGACCGCCTCGAGCAGGATCGCGCCCTTCGAGGGCCACCATCGGTAGATGGTCTTCTTGCTGACCCCGGCGCGCTTCGCGATCGCCTCGATCGTCAACTGGGCGAATCCGGTCTCCCGGCAGAGTGCCATCGCGGCTTCGAGGACCGCGACGCGAGCACGCTCGCTGCGTCTGCTGGGATCGGGCGGCGTGGTCACCGAATTCTGCGGCGTGGTCACTCTTTGCAGAGTACACGCTACGTGTCGTGTTGTCTTCCCACTCGGCTATCTGCTACGTTCTGCACACAACACAACACGACACGTAGCGTGTCGTTAGGAAACCAGTGATGACGCCCGGCGGCGTCGCGCGGAGCAGAGGAGCATCATGAGCGTGGCAACTGGATGGCCCGGTGGGATGGCCGATGCAACTGCCGACACGGCGAATATTGAACGGTCCGGCGCCCGTGGGCGTCAGCTGGCGGCTCAGTACCGCGCAGCCATCGATGCCGTAGAGCGGTACCTGGTGCGCCGGGGCGACCTCATCAGCGGCGACATTCTCGAACGCCTGCTCGATGACCTGGCCGACCTGTTTGAGCAGAGCGCCGCCGAAGGCGTCGCGGTGCGGTTGATCGTGGGGGAGGACCCGGTGGAGTTCGCCGACCTGTTCCTCGGCAACTACGCCGAGGGTGAGGCGATCGACGCCGAGCGGAGCCGACTGCGCGAGACGATCGATGCGATCGTCAGCGGTCTGGACGACCCTCTTACGCGTAGGCGAGAGAGGTCGCTCCCATGACGATGAAGAGTGCGCCGGAGACGGCACCGGCGACGCCTCCGAGCGTCAAGAAGAGCCCGCCCCGCACGTGAAACCACGCCACATCCAGCGGCGGGACGTTATCGGCGAGCCAATCGGCGATCTGGTGTCGGCCAACGATCAAAACCGGCGCGATGCACACCTGGATGATCCCTGCGATGAGCAATGCGGTTGGTGTCACGACGCGGGAGTCAGGCCACGAGCCCGTAGGCGCTGGCGGTCGCGAAGAGGTTCCACGCGGCGTGGGCGACGATCGATGGTGCCGTGCGCCGGGTTGCCATTGCGAGTGCGCCGTAGACGATGCCCGCGAACAAGGTGGCTGCGGCGAGGCTGACGCCGTTGACGCCGCCGAGCACCTGCGGCAGGTGCAGTGAGGCGAAGATCGCCGCGGTGACGAGCACGGCGGCGTTCGTCGCCCGGAAGCTGCGGTCTTGGTCCGGCGCGTATCCATCGAACCAGCTCTTCAGCGATGGCTGCAGCATCCCGCGAAAGACGACCTCTTCGATGAACGGCGCGCTGACGACGGAGAGCACGAGCATCGGTACCCAGATCGTCGGGTCGGGCGTGACGATCACGTTCGTGTCGAGCCCGCCGGGGTCGCCGAAGATCATCAGCGCGAAGGCGATGAAGATCGGCCCTCCGAACCACATCACTGCAAGTGCCGCCGGGATCGCGACCAGGTCGACCCACCGGAACGACAGGCCGTAGTCGCGGATGAGACTGCCGGTGCCCCACCTTCGCGAGACGAACACGATCCAGGCGATGACGAGCACCGGCATGGCGAAACTCAGTGCCAGCCAGACCGGGTATGTCACCCACTCGACCGGAATGATCGATGGCCCGATGATGCAGACGACGAAGATGGCGACCCCGCCGAGGGCATGAAGAAGACCCCATCGATGGGCCGACGGGGTCGTGGGCGCGGGGGCGGTGATGACGTCTACGTCGATGACGGTACCGGATGGATCGCCGTCGGCAGAACCGTTCTTCGTCGACGTCATCGGAGAAGTTCAGTCAGCGGCCGCTGCAGCCTCCCGCGGCGGGTTGAACATGAACTCGAAGCGGATGCCGTTGTCGTCTTCGACGAACGACGCGTAGTAGCGCGGGTTGAACCGCGTGAACACCTTCGGTTCGCGTACGGCCGTCCAGCCGGCAGCGACCGCGATGGCGTGCAAGCGGTCGACCTCTTCGCGTGAGTCGATGGGGAAGGCGAGGTGCTGCCAGCCGACCCTTCCGTGCTGATGCGGGCCGGTGTCCGTCTCGCGCGCGGGGAAGAGGATCAGCTCCTCCTCGCCCAAGGACCAGGAGACGCTGCCGTCGGCATCCTGCCGTGTGCAGCCGAGCGCCTGCATCACCGGATCGAACTGGGCGATTGAGCGAGGCAGGTCGTCGACGGTGATGCCGAGGTGATCGAAGAGAGGCATTCGGACATCTTATGAGAGCGCTACAGCTCGAGCGAGTAGGAGAACGCGCGCTCGCCGGTGTCGGGGTTCACGCCGCTGAACCCGTGGCGCTCGTAGAAGCGCTGCGCATCGACGTCTTCGGAGTCGACGTTGATCTCGATCGCCGAGACGCCGAGCGCTTCGGCGTCAGCGAAGAGCAGGTTGATCATCGCCGTGCCGAGCCCATGGCCACGTTGATCGGGTGCGACGTAGAGTTCGTCGAGCAGCGCCACCGGCCCGTCGTACCAGACGTTGCTTCGCAGCGTCACGAGCGCGACTCCCACCGCCGGTTCACCGGCGAGGTAGGCGATCGTGTCGGACTCGGCGAGCAGCGAGTGCAGCCGTTCGGTCAGCACTGCTGTGCCGGGCGTGGGGGTGTCGAACTCGGTGTTGAAGTCGTGCAGTAACTGCGCCACGACCTCGGCATCGTCTGGTGTGGCACGTCGAGCATCGGGACTCGCGGGAAGGTCCGACATGAAGGCCAGAATAATCACGCCGGGCTCGACGCGCCACGTCGCTATGCGGCGGCTCTCAGGGGCTCGAGGGCGGCGAGGATGAGGTCGAGGCCGAAGGTGAACTCATCGGCTGGGTCATAGCCGCCAGCGACGAGCGCCGCGGCGGACTCGTTGAGGTAGGGGAACTCCTCAGGAGGAAGCTGGGGCAGGTAGACGCCCTCGCCCATGTCCGCGAACTCATCGGCGGTGTCGAACGGCAGACCGGCTTCCTGCAGGGCGAAACCGTAGACATAGCTGTCGAGCAACCAGTTGGCGTGCGTCGCCATCACGACCGTGAAGCCAGCCCTCCGCAGGCAGGCGGTGACCGCCTCGTGGTGGCGGAGGTTCGCGGGCCCCGGCGACGTGCGCGACTCCAACAGGCCGATCGCCCACGGGTGGCCTGCGAGAACCTGTCGAGTGGATACTGCCCGCCGTCGCATCGCCGACTGCCAGCCGGTCTCTTCGAGCGGGAGCTCGATCTCCTCGAACACGAGGTCGACCATGGCGTCCAGCAGCTCGTCTTTGCTCGCCACGTAGCGGTAGAGCGACATCGCGCCCGCGCCGAGCTCGCCAGCGAGGCGGCGCATGCTCAGCCCGTCGACCCCCTCGCGGTCGGCGAGCCGGACCGCCTCGACCACCATGCGCTGCTTGCTCAGCCCCGCGTCCGACGCGACCTGGCGTTGTTCTCTCGCAGACACGGTTCTCCTCACACTCTCGACCGGCTTGACAAGCGTACAGCGTACGCGTCATAGTACGGTGTACGCGTACAGTGTACGCAACGGCTGCCACGCCGGCGGCCGGACCGCTTCTCTCGAAAGAAGAACCGATGACCATTCGAACGAAAACGTCGAACCTGCTCGGCAGCCCGCCGATCCCCGTGCGGGCCAAGCTCGCCGCCGCATGGACCAGCTTCATGTTCCTGTACGTCTACGTCGACGTCCTCAACTTCTACAAGCCCGGCGTCGTCGACGGCATCCTGAACGGCCTCGTCTGGAGGTTCGAGGTCAGTTCGACGTTGTTGACCGTCATGCTCGCGTCGGTGGCGATCCCGGCCCTGATGGTGATGCTCTCCATGACGCTGCCCGCCCGGCTCAACCGCGTCACGAACCTCGTCGTCGCATCGCTCTACATCCCCTACTCGGTGTTCAACGCGGCGGGAGCGACCTGGGAGTGGGCCTTCTTCTACGGCCTCTCCATCGGAATCGAGGTGCTGCTCCTGGCCTTCATCCTGCGCTCCGCGTGGACCTGGCCTCGAACTCCCGCCGTTCCAGCCGGTCCCGCGACGACCGACCTTCGGCAGCAGGCATCCGTGTAAACGCGCCTCGTAAGCCCGACGGCGTGAAGCCCGCCGTCGCGGCCACCGGGCGGATCATGACCAGCTCCGTCGTGCAGCAACGTGCTACAGATCGAGGTCGTCGAACTCGCGCCGTAGGTACTTCGGCGCCTGCACCCGCCAGGCCTCGGTCACGAGCTCGGCGAGATGGTCATTGTCGATGCCGGCCATGCGAAACGCAACCTTCGGCTCGCCCCAGCTCGTCGTGGTGCCGAGAAATACCTCGGGCGCCATCTCGCGAAGGGCCAGCGCCTCGACAGGGTCGGCCACCTTGACACCGACCACGAGCTCGGCGGCGATGATCTCGCGCACGTCTGCCGGGATGCTCGGCCACGGGTGGCACTCCCACGCGTAGAGCCTGCCGCGCACGAACCACGCGGCACCGCCGGTGGTCGCACGCTCTTCACTTCCTGGGAGCGCATCGGCGGTACGCCGCAGGTCATCAAGGGTCGCCACGGTGCGAGCCTATGGCGTGCAACCGACACCTGAGCGCCGCCCGGTTGGCGGGCGGGCGCAGTCGGCTCAGAGCCCCCAGTAGTGGGAGGCGGCTGACCCGTTCGCGTTGCTCGCAACAGCCTTGACGCTGACGTACGACATCGGCCCTGCCCCGACTGGGCATGTCACTGGGATGCTGACGGTGCCTGATGACCCACCCGACGTGAGGTGACTGAAACCGCCGGTCGCCAGGTAGTCGCCGTCGGTCAGGGCGTAGTAGATATCGACGGTGTTGCCCTCGCGGGCTTGCCAACCGAAGCTGAGCGTGACGACTTGGCCCGAGGGGTTCTCGCCGCAACTCGCGCGCTCGCCGGGCCACATCCCCGTGATCGCAGGATCATTCGGATGACCCGAACCGCCCGCGCTCGAAGGGGCGTCTCCAGATTCGCCTCCGCTCGAACCATCCGCTTGCGCGTTCGCTTCTGCAGCCTGCTTCGCGGCGGCGGCAGCGGCGTCCGCCGCGGCCTGGCCGGCCTGCTGAGCGACGACGACGGCGTCGGAGGCGACCTTCACGTGGGCGAGTGCTGCCGCGACGTCATCGGCGGTCGCGAGGTCGGCGACCGCTCGGGCGAGCGATTCGCTGGATGCGCCAGCGAGTGGGCTCGCAGCGATGAGCGCTTGAGCCTGCACTTCGGCACTGGCGACGAGGGCCTTCAAGGCGTCGTCGACGGCATCGACAGCAGCCGACACCGCCTCGAGGTCGTCGCCCGCGAGGGCGAACGCGAGCTTCACGCGCGCTGCTTCGAACGCCGCCGCGGCGTTGGGTTGCACTGCCGCACCGAGCGAGGCGGTGAGCCCGTCGAGCCCTGCGTTGAGTCGGGACCCGGAGCCCTTCGCGTCGGCGAGCGCCTCCGCAGCGGCCTGCTGCTCGGCCGCCGCCTCCGTCGCGGCGATCTCGAGGGAGAGCTGCCGATTGTGCGCGTCGACGGCCACCGCGGCGACCGGAATCGAGACGGCGCCGAGCACGATGACGGCGCCGGCCGCTGCGGTCGAGACCTTCGCCCACGCCGGAAACGCAATGAACCGACTCACGAGCTTCACAGCGGGTGTCTTCTTCAGATCGCGGCGGTGACCGCGAACTCCACGAAGAAGTCGGGGGTGGCGAGCTTCGCCTCGACGGTCGCTCGGGCGGGCGGGTTGGCGCCGTCGACCCAGGAGTCCCACACGGAGTTCATCTCGGCGAAGGTCGCGATGTCGGCCAGGTAGATGGTGACGCTGAGGAGCTTGGACTTGTCGCTGCCGACGCCCGCGAGCAGTTCGTCGACGCGCTGCAGGGCGGCACGGCTCTGCTCGCCGGTCGAGGCGCCCTCGGCGACCTGGCCGGCGAGGTACACGGTGTTGCCGTGAACGACCGCCTGGCTCATGCGGGGGCCGGGCTCGACGCGTTGAATGCTCACAGAATCTCCTCGAGTGGTGGGGCGAACGAAGCACAGACTATCGAGTGGCGGGCGCGGCGCGGGGCGGCGCCGACCACACGAGACTCCGGATGTCGCGGCAGCCGTCACCCGTCACCCGGCGGCCGTCGTCGGTCAGCCATCGCTCACGCGCATGCCCGCCGAGCCCAGCACGCGCTCGACCGTGAGTTCGAGCACGACCCGATGCGGGTTGACGCGCGGCTGACGGTAGCGGGCGGCGTAGAGCTCGACGGCGAGAGCGACCGAATCGGGGTCGGAACTCACGCGAACCGGGCCCTCGAAGCTGATCCAGCGCCGCCCGTCGAGGGTGTTGACGCTGGCTCGGCCGCTGCGCTCGGCGTTGACGAACTTCTGCGAGCCGCCGCTGCCGATGATGCGCACGACCCCGTCGAGGTAGGTGATGCCGACCGGCACCGAATGGATGCGCCCATGCCGATCGAGGGTCGAGAGCGTGGCGAGGTGGTACTCCGAGAGGAACTCCCGGGCGAGGTCGGTCAGCATGCCGTGCCGTCAGCCCATCTCGGGCGGCGGCAGCTCGCCCGTGTACATGCCGTAGGTGCGGTCGGCGGCGGCCTTCGCAGCATCCTGCGCAGTGCCGTCGAGTTGCTGCGCCGCAGCCCAGGCGTCGGCCGAGAGTCGCATGAACGACGTGCCCTCGTCGGTCATGACCCACGCCGCAGCCTCGTCGGGGGCGATGCCGCCCGCGCCGCCGACGAAGTGCAGCGCGAGGCCGAGCAGGCCTTGGTCCCAGCCGATGCCGGTGGCCGACGGCCCGAACTGCTCCCACATGCCCTCGGGCAGGCTCGCAGCCGAGGCGACGTTCTCGAGCTCGAGGCGAGTCGACGAGGCATCCACCTCGACGAGCCGGATGTTCACGATCGCGGGCTCGCCCATGCCCATGCCCCACGTGATGGTGTAGCCGGCAATGCCATCGTTCGGCGGATCGCAGCGTTTGATCTCGCCGCCGGCATTGCCCTCGAACTGGTAGCTGCCGCCGAGCCTCAGGTCGCCGCTGATCGGCAGGAACCAGCGCGGAATGCGCTCGGCCGAGGTCACGGCGTCCCACACGTCATCGATCGGAGACGGGTAGGTCTGGGCGAGCGTCTGCACATAGGCGAGCGCGTCGTCGACCTCTTTCGTCTCGATGCTGCGCGTGACGGCGTCGATCTGTGCGTTCACGTCAACCACTTCAGTGCTCCTTCGGTGTCAGGGTCGCGGATGGATGGTCGCGCCCGCGCTCGCCGACGGCAGCTTTGCGTTGCGCCAGCCGGCCGCGCGCGAGCTCGGTGCCGAGCGCGTCGAGCTTCGGTTGCCAGAAGCGCCGGAAGGTGTCGAACCAGGCGTCGGCCTGGGCGAGCGGTTCGGGGTCGACGGCGTAGAGGCGCCGCGCCCCATCGGGTCGCACGGTGACGAAGCCCGACTCCCGCAGCACTCGGAGGTGCTGCGAGACCGCGGGCTGCGAGATGCCGAACTCGGCCTGGATGACGCGGCCGACGTCGCCGGCCGGCGCCTCTCCGTCGGCGATCAGCTCGAGGATGCGGCGTCGCACCGGATCTCCGAGAACATCGAGCGCGTGCATGCTGCCATGATTGCACGCGTGCTTATATAAGTCAAACATTATCTACGCCGTGAGGGGAGTGCTCTCCATTCGCACCGCACCACGTCGCGTGGTGAGATCGGTGTGCGCGACATGGGCGCGCTCGGGGCGCTTGCTTCGGTTGCGTCGGGGCCAGCCCCGATGCATCCGAAGACCGCGTGCCCTAGGGTCGCTGCATGGGTTCGATGGCGACGGCGTATCTCACGGGCTTCGGCGCCTACCTTCCGGGTGACCCGGTCGACAACGACGGCATCGCGGCGCGGCTCGGCGGCGACGACGCGGTCACCGAGCGCATCCGGCGCCGGGTGCTCGACGCGAACGGAATCCGGCAGCGCCACTACGCGCTCGACGAGCACGGCGAACCGACCGAGCTGAACGAAGAGCTCGCCGTCAAGGCGCTGCAGGCGGCGCTCGACGACCGCGGCATTCGAGCCGAAGACCTGCGCATGCTCGCCTGCGCCACCACGATGGGCGACGTGCTCGTGCCGGGCTTCGCGTCGATGGTGCACGGGCGCCTCGGCGGCGGGCCGATGCAGCTGCTGAGCGCGTCGGGCGTGTGCGCCTCGAGCCTCGCGGCGCTGGATGCCGCGGTGAGCAAGATCCGGCTCGGAGACCACCCGCGTGCGGCGGTCGTCGGCTCGGAGCTCTCGAGTCGCAGCCTGCGGCAGCGCCGCTTCGACGGCATCCGCGCCGGCATGGACTCCCACTTCCTGCGCTGGATGCTCTCCGACGGCGCTGGCGCGGCGATCGTCGAGTTCCAGCCGCATCCGACCAAACCGTCGCTGCGGGTCGACTGGGTGCGCCAGGTCTCTCTCGCGCACGAGCACGACGTGTGCATGCGCTCCGGCATGAGCGGCGCCGAGCCGAGCGTCGGCCGCACCTGGCAGGACGTCGACATCGCGGATGCCGACGCGGCCGGCATGTTCGTGCTGCGCCAAGACGTGAGCATGCTCGACGACCTCGCCGAGGCAGGCTTCCGCCAGTTCGAAGAGCTCGTCGACATCGGGCTCGTCGACGTCTCGCACCTCGACCACGTCGTCTGCCACTACAGCACCAACGCGTTCCGCGACCTCGCGTTCGACGCGCTGAGCCGCCGCATCCCGAACCTGAACACCGACCGCTGGTACTCGAACCTCGAGACGCGCGGCAACACCGGGTCGGCGAGCATCTTCATCGCCCTCGAAGAGGCCTGGCGCACCGGCCGCTTCGCGCCAGGCGAGACGGTGCTGCTCGCGGTGCCCGAGTCGGGGCGCTTCTCATTCGCCTTCGCGCATCTCACCGTCGTGGCCCCGCCCGGGCACGCCTCATGACCGCAGCCCGCGCCACATCGGCCCGCACCACCTCACCCAGACGCACCACGCAAGGAGCAGCAGCATGACGATCGACAGCAGCACCGCGACATCCGACACCATCAGCACAGCGGATGCCTCGGCGCCCGCCGGCGTCGACATCCTCGCCGAGCGGCTCGCCGACGTCTGGGTCGAGCTCGAAGAGCGTCTCGACCGGGTGCCCGTGCTCAGCCGACTCGCGGCCGGCACGGTGACCCTGCACGACTACCAGCGGCTGCTCTTCAACCTGCGCCAGCAGGTCGTCGACGGCTCGCCGTGGATCTCGCGCGCCGCCTCGAACTTCGACATCGACCACTTCGAGCTGCGCACGGCGGCCATTCGCCACGCCGAAGAGGAGCACCGCGACTACCTCATGCTCGAGCGCGACTACGTGGCGATCGGCGGCTCGCTCGCCGAGCTGCGCGCCGGCCGCAAGAACCTCGGCTCCGAGGCGCTGTCGGGCTACATGTTCCACTACGCCGACCAGCCGAATCCCGTCGGGCTGCTCGGGGCCATGTTCATCATCGAGGGGCTCGGCGCCAAGCGCGCCGCAGGGTGGGCCGCACGATTCCAGGAGGTGCTCGGACTCGCCGACAGCCAGGTGCACTTCATGCGCTACCACCAGGATGCCGACAGCGCGCACACCGGCGACCTCGAGGCGATTCTCACCTCGGGCATCATCGACGACGGTGCCGCCGACGAGATCGTGCGCTGCGCGCAGGTCGTCGCCCGCCTCTACGCCCTGCAGCTGGAAGAGCTGGACCACTGACGTGGCGGAGTTCGTTCGCTCCGATCCCAGCATGTGGGAGGCGATCTACGCCGACCCCTCGGTGCCGCTCGACCGCGCTCTGGTGCGACTGATCATCGACGATCAGCGCCGTCTCTCGCGGCGCTGGGTCTACCCGATCGCCCGCGTGCTCTCGCGGGTGCTCGTGGCGCTCATCTCGATCGTCAAGCGAGTGCTGCCTTTCCGGTGGATGCCGCTGCGCGTGATGGACGCATTGTGCGTCTGGTTCCTGCGGCGGTTCGTGTCGCCCGACGCCGTCGAGCTGCTCATTCGGCATTTCGTCGTCGAGACCAACCTCGTCAACTTCATCATCCGCAACACGCCCGTTGCGATCGCGCCCGTCACGCTCCGACCCGAGAAGCTCGCCGGGCTCGGCGACCATGCCGTCGTCGAGCACGACGTCAACGTCTACGACCTGCTCATCGCCCTCGACGAGGTGCAGCTGACGCGACCCGAGACGCTCGACTTCACGCAACTCGACATCCCGCCGCTCGACGCCGAACGGGGGCGCCGCCGGTTGCTGCGCCTCGACATCCAGACGGCCCTCTGCTTCATGAACATCCCGTTCTCGATGGCGCTCACGGTCGAGGAGTACCGCCGTGCGGTGCACTCCATCCGGTTCGATGACTCGTTCCTCGAGATCCTCGCCCTCGTCACCGATGACGACACGTTCCGCCACTGGAAGCTCGCGGGCATGAGCCTCTGGATGGACTCGAACGTCGACGTGCCCCGCATGGTCTACCGACACGCGCTCGTGTGCGAGTACGCCCACGCCCGCCTGGTGAAGCTCGCCGGCGGAGCCTATCCGCGCCAGACGAGCGTCGAGTTCGACTGACCGCTACTCGACGAGCTTGCCCGCGGTCGACACCTCGCGCATGAGGGTCGCGATCTCGGCCGGGATGGGCGGGATCTGTTCGCGGGTCACGCCCGCCGACGGCGACCAGACGAGGTTCACCTGCAGCGCGGCATCCGTCTCGGGGTAGTCGCTGCGGTTGTGGCAGCCGCGGGTCTCGCGTCGCTCGAGCGCCGCCTCGAGCGTGGCGCGCGCGGCGAGCGATGCCGACTTGAGGTCGAAGGCGTGCGCGAGATCCTGGTAGCCGGCGATGTCGGGATGCACGCCGACATCCGTCATGCGCGCCTCGATGGCGTCGAGTTCCGCGAGCCCGGCGGTGAGACCGGCCTCGTCGCGCACGACGCCGGCGTGCTCGGTCATGGTGTCGCGGATGGCACGCTGCAGGGCGCGCACGTTTTCAGTGCCATCGGATGCCAGCAGTGTCGCGATCTCGTCGCGCGCGGTCTGCACGGCAGACGCCGAGCGCTGCTGCGCGGTGAGCGAGCGTGAGTACGACGCCGCGGCCTGACCCACGATGCGCCCGAAGACGAGCAGTTCGATGAGCGAGTTGCCGCCCAGCCGGTTGGCGCCATGCAGACCACTGGATGCCTCGCCGATGGCGTAGAGCCCCGGGACATCGGTGCCGTGGTCGTCGGGCCGAACCCACACGCCGCCCATCGAGTAGTGCGCGGTGGGCGCGATCTCTATCGGCTGCTTCGTGATGTCGAGCATCTGCAGCTCGAGCATGGTCTGGTAGACGCGGGGCAGGCGCTGCATGATCGTCTCGCGGGGCAGGTGCGAGACATCCAGCCAGACGCCGCCGTTGGGGGTGCCGCGCCCTTCTTTGATCTCGGTGTAGCAGGCGAGGGCCACCCGGTCGCGGGTCGAGAGCTCGAGCCGCTCGGGATCGTACTTGTGCATGAAGCGCTCGCCGAGGCCGTTGGTGAGGATGCCGCCTTCGCCGCGGGCCGCCTCGCTGATGAGGGTGCCGGCCGCGTTCTCGGGCTCGATGATGCCCGACGGGTGGAACTGCACGAGCTCGGGGTCGCGCACCCGGCCGCCCGCCTCGACGGCGAGGCGCCACGAGTCGCCCGTGTTTTCGTCGCGACGCGATGACGTGCGCCGCCAGATGCGGTTGTGGCCGCCGGCTGCCAGAATCACGGCATCGGCGTGGATGAGGTAGCGCGTGCCGTCGTCGACGTCGAAGCCGTACGCGCCGAAGACCGCGCCGTCGTCGTTCACGAGGATCCGCGTGATGTAGACCGTGTCGAGAATGGGCACGTTCAGCTGTGCTGCGCGGTTGATGAGCGTGCGCTGGATCTCGAGCCCCGTGTAGTCGCCGGCGAACGCCGTGCGGCGGTAGGTGTGGGCGCCGAAGAAGCGCTGCGAGATCCGGCCGTCGTCTTCGCGGGCGAACGGCATGCCGTAGCGCTCGAGGTCGTCGATGCCGCGGGCAGCGCCCTTCGTCACGATCTCGACCGTGTGCGGGTTCGCGAGCAGGTAGCTCTCTTTGAGCGTGTCGGCGGCGTGCTGCTGCCAGCTGTCGTCGGCGTCCATCGTGGCGAGGGCGGCGTTGATGCCGCCGGCGGCGAGGGAGGTGTGGGCGTCGGACTTCGGGCGCTTGCCCAGGGCGAGCACGTCGACGCCCGCCTCGGCGAGCTCGATGGCGGCGCGCAGGCCCGAGCCGCCGGTGCCGATGACGAGCACGGTGGTAGAGATCTGGCGCTCGGGGGTGGTGCCGGGGGTGCTTGGCGCGGTGCTTCTGCTGCTCATGCTTCAACGGTAGGTTCGAGCGTTCGATTACTCCAATGCATATGCGTGGTCGTGACGATGCAAGTACGCTATCGATGTGAACCTCGAACAACTGCGCAGCTTCGTCGAGGTGGCCCGGTTCGGCAACTTCACCCGGGCGGCCGAAGAGCTCTACCTCGCCCAGCCCTCGCTGAGCCGCCAGATCGCCGCGCTCGAGCACGATCTCGGTGCCGAGCTGTTCCACCGCGCGCGCGGCGGCAGCACCCTGACCGTCGCGGGGGAGTCGCTGCTGCCGCTCGCCCGGCGCATGCTCGCCGACGCCGAATCGGTACGCCGCGAGCTCGCCGAGCTCGCAGGCCTGCAGCGCGGCCGGGTGCGCCTCGGCGCGACGCCGACGCTCTGCATCAGCCTCGTCGCCGAGGTGCTCAGCGCCTTCCACGCCGCGTATCCCGCGATCGAACTGCACCTGTCTGAACAGGGTTCGCGCCGATTGCTCGACGAACTCGCCGGTGGCGAGCTCGATCTCGCCCTGATCACCACGTCGGATGCGACATCCGCTGACCGCTTCACCGTGACGCCGCTGCTCGTCGAAGAGCTCGTGGTCGTGTCGTCGGCCGGGGCGCCGCCCCTCACCACTCGCGCCACCATCGAACTCGCGGATGTCGCGGCGTTGCCGCAGATCGTCTTGAGTCCGAGTTACGACCTGCGGGCCACGACGGATGCCGCCTTCCGAGCCGCCGATCTCACGCCCGAGGTGCTGCTCGAGGGAGTGGAGATGGATGCCGCGCTGCGGTTCGTGGAACGCGGGCTCGGCGTCGCGATCGTGCCGGCGATGGTGCTCATCGATCGGCCGGGGTTGCGGTCGGTGCGGCTCGGCGCGCCCACACTCGACCGTACGATCAGCGTCGCCCGCCCTGCCGATGTCGCGCCGACTGCGGCCGTCGAGGTCATGGGGCAGACGATCACGGCGAGTGCGACGGCGTTCGCGGCACGCGCCGGGAAGACGATGCGCGTGGCCGGTGGGGGCGGGCGCTGATGCCCGCGTGACACGACGACCAGTTCGTCGGCAGCCCGTTCGCGGTCTTCCCTCGTGCCGAGTGTGCACTCCCAGCCCAGAGTGGGGCGACGAGTGCACTCTCGCTCTCGCGGAGCGTTTCGACGGCCTCCCGAGGCCGCGCACGGCCGGCGCTGGGCGCGCGTTGAGCGGACCCGAGTGGGGGCGGGCCGATACAGAGGGAGGGCGAGGGCGCTGTTGCCGTCAACCCGTTTCGCCCGAACCTCGCCCTCGCTACGCTGAGCGGGCAGGCAAGGGAGAGGAACGCGCATGACGATCAACGATGACGACATCACCCTCGAGCCGGGTGCCGAGGGCGAAGGCATCGCCGACGGCGGCGCCAACCCGCAGGGACACGATGGCGGAGCCGACGGGTCCGCGTCCGAGGGTGGCGAGGGCACTGCCGACGGGGGAGCGAACCCCGGGGGCCACGACGGTGGAGCCGATGGTTCGGCGGCTGCGGGGGAGGGCACTGCCGATGGCGGCGCGAATCCCGGTGGCCACGACGGCGGCGCCGACGGTTCGGCGTAGTGACGGGCTCGGAGCGCGGGTCGACCAATCGGCCCGCGCTTTCGCGCTGCATCCGCGTCTCGGCTGACGAGTTCGCCGAGCGGCACTGGGGCCGAGAGCCATTGCTCTCGCCGGCGAGCGAGCTCGACGGCGAGCACGGCTTCGACGACCTGTTCTCGGCGGGTGCCGTCGATGAGCTCGTGACCCGCCGCGGCGTGCGCACCCCGTTCATCCGCATGGCGCACGAGGGCTCGGTGCTCGCGGCATCCGCCTACACCGGCTCGGGTGGTTTCGGCGCCGAGGTCGTCGACCAGGTCTCGAGCGACAAGGTGCTCGCCGAGTTCGCGGGCGGCGCGACCATCGTGCTGCAGGGGCCGCACCGGCTGTGGCCGCCGATCATCGATTTCACGCGCGAGCTCGTCGACGACCTCGGCCACCCCGCGCAGGTCAACGCCTACGTCACCCCGCCCTCGTCGCAGGGCTTCGACCCGCACTACGACACCCACGACGTCTTCGTGCTGCAGATCTCGGGCGAGAAGTACTGGCGCATCCACGCGCCCGTGCACGTCGACCCGCTGCGCACGCAGCCGTGGGAGCAGCACCGGGCCGCCGTCGCCCGGGCGGCCACGCACGAACCCGTGATCGACGCGGTGCTGCGACCCGGGGAGGCGCTCTACCTGCCGCGCGGCTGGATCCATTCGGCCACCGCGCTCGGCGCGACATCCGTGCACCTGACCGTCGGCCTGGCCGCCTTCACGCGCGCCGACCTCGTCGACGCGCTCCTCCGCCGGGTCGGCGAGAACCCCGCGCTGCGCACGTCGCTGCCGCTCGGTGTCGACCTGCGCGACCCCGCGGCGCTCGCGCCGATCGTCGAGCAGACGGTGCAGGCGCTCATCGAGACACTGCAGCAGACGGATGCCTCGCGGCCGGCCGCCGTGCTCAGTGCGCGCTTCGATGCTGACACCCGCGCCGAGCCCGTCGCCCCGCTCGCGACGCTCGACGCGCTCGCGACGCTCGACGCATCGACGCGGGTGCGGTGGCGCGGCTCGCTGCCGGTGCGCATGACGACCGCCGACGACCGGGTGCGCATCGTCGGGCGCATGAAGACGCTGTCGCTGCCCGCCGAGGCCGAGCCGGCCGTGCGCCGGTTGGCGACGGGCGACCCCGTCACGGCCGGCGAGTTGCCCGGCCTCGACGCCGAGAGCGCGGTCGTCGTCGTGCGTCGGCTCGTGCGCGAGGGCTTCGTGGTGGCGCCCGCGTGACCCTCGCCGTCGAGCACTGGGCGCCGTGCAGCGATCGCGCCCGGGAGCGCAACGATCCGCTGGCCGGCACCGGCCCGCGGGGCCTGCGCTGGTTCCTCATCGAGGTGCCGGGCAGCTGGGGGCAGAACGCGCTGCTCGACGCGCCGTTCGACCGCGAGCTCGGTCGCGCCCTCGTGCGGCGCATCGAGGGCGCGGGCATGCGGCCGCTCGCGATCCGGCGCACCGGCCGCAGGGTCGCTTCGGCCACGCAGCGGTGGGCGATCGTCGACTCGAGGCCAGGTTACGAGGGCGTGGTGTGGGGCGAGGCAGCGGATGCCGCGGGGCTGCTCACCGTGCCGCTCGACGGGTCCACCGGCATCCCCTCGTCTCGGCCGGTCTATTGCATCTGCACGCACGCCCGGCACGACCAGTGCTGCGCCGTGCGCGGGCGTCGGGTGGTGACCGCGCTCGCCGGGGCGCGCCCCGACGAGACATGGGAGTGCTCGCACCTCGGCGGCGACCGGTTCGCCGGCACGATGGTGGTCTTCCCGCACGGGCTCTACTACGGGTACGCCGACGACGGTGACCCCGTGCGCATCGCCGACGCCTTCGACGCCGGGCGACTCGTGCCCGAGCGCTATCGGGGGCGCAGTTCGCTGACGCATCCGGTGCAGGCGGCCCAGCACTTCGCTCGCGAGGCGTTCGGCGATGACGGCATCGATGCCTTCGCCCCGATCGCCGAGGAGTCGACCGAGACGGGGTGGCGGGTGCGCCTCGCCGGCGATGGCGACCGGGCCGGAGGCGGCGGCCGAGATGGCGGCGGCAGCATCGTCATCGAGGTCGACGAGACGCAGTCGGAGCCACTGCTGTCGACGTGCGCGGCCACTCGCTTCGTTCGCGTGCGGCAGTATGCGCTCCGTTCGATCGGCGCCGAGGGCTGAGTTCGCACGAGGGCTCGCGGGCTTCGAGTGTTCGGTCGGCGAAATGCTGGTGCGGAGTCGCCGGAGCGCGGGTACTGTGAAGGGGCGGGCACCTGAACCAACGCCCGAACGGAGCGAGCACCGATGTCGTGGCATGACGATTCTGACGCCGATGAGTACGGCGAGCAGCGTCCAGCCCGCGAGCGCAAGACTCCTGCGCAGCTCGCTCGGCGCGCGGCGGGCGCGGCCGGTCTCGTCGCCGGAATCGTGGTGCTCGTGGTCGGCGCGATCTTCGCGGTGAACGTCATCGGCATGGCCGCCAACCCCGGTGGATTCGCGGCGCCGCCCGCCTACGGGTCGAACATGGCGCTGCCGCCGATGGCCGGGCAGTCTGAGCAACAGGATCTGAACGCGCCCGCCGACGGCGACACCACGACGTTGGACGACTCGTCGGGCCTCTCCGGTTCGGAGTTGGCGCCGGCGCCGATGGCGTCGATCGATCCCGAGTGGATCGCGAGCATCGCCTCGGCCACCGACATCCCGGGCCGCGCGTTGTCGGCGTACGCGCTCGCCCACGTCATGATCACCGAGTCCGACGCCGAGTGCGGCCTCGACTGGGCGACGATCGCCGCCATCGGCGCGATCGAGTCGGATCACGGCAGTCACGGCGACACCGTGCTCGACGAGCAGGGCAACACCCGGCCGGCGATCATCGGCCCGGCGCTCGACGGCAACGGGGTCGCCAGCATCGAAGACACCGACGGCGGCCTGCTCGACGCAGACACCAACTGGGATCGCGCGGTCGGGCCGATGCAGTTCATCCCCTCGACCTGGGCCGAGTGGGCGAGTGACGCGAACGGCGACGACGTCTCCGATCCGCACCAGATCGACGACGCCGCGCTCGCGACAGCCCGGTACCTCTGCGCTTCGGGGCCGATGATCAGCGCAGAGACCTGGCGTGCTGCCGTGTTCTCGTACAACCACGACAACGACTACGTCGATCACGTGGCCCGGGTCGCGAACGAGTTCGCTCAGGCGGCCGCGGGCTAGCCTCGGCCGGTCATCATCAACTCCACCACGCTGGAGAAACTCTCACCGGAGTAACCGGCATCCATGCCGCGCCGGAAGAACTCGAGCACCGTGCCCGGAAGCGTGCCATCGACTCCCGCGTCGGTGTTCGTGTGCAGCACATGCTCGGCACTCGCCATTCCCATGGCGATGCGGTCGACGTCGCCCGTGTGCTGGCCGTCATCGATGCGCTCGGCGTAGAAGGTGAAGAACCCGGGCAGCGAGTTCGCCGTGTCGACGGCATGCGGCAGGATGTCGGCTGCCGACAGGCCGTTGGCCTGCGCGAGGGCGATGGCCTGCCAGTAGCTCAGCATCGACGTCCAGAACATGACCATGCCGATCTGGTACATGAGCGCCGCCTGCCCGGGGTCTTCTCCGCGATAGTCGGTGCGCCCCGTGATCACTTCGAGCGCGGAACGGTGGCGGTCGAACGCGTGCTGCGGCCCGCTGTAGAAGGTCGACGATTCCGCCCGGCCGATGCCTGACGGCGGTACCGTGACGCCGCCGGTGAGCTGCACGGCGCCTCGCTCGGCCGCCCAGAGGGCCGCGGCGCGTGCCTTCTCGGGCGTGTCGGAACTGAGGTTCACAATGGTGCGGCCGGCAAGAGCGTCGATTGCCGTCTCGAGCGTCGCGTACATGGCCGCGTAGTCGGTGAGGCTGAGGATCACCAGTTCGTTGGCGGCGAGAGCCTCCTCGACGTTCGACGCGAGCACGGCGCCGCGCTCGACCAGGGCATCTGCGCGGGACGCGGTGCGGTTCCAGACGGTGACCTCGTAGCCGCGGTCGAGGAAGGCACCGGCCATGGCTCGCCCCATGGGGCCGAGTCCGATGACGGTGACGGAATGGCGGGTGTTCATGCGTGCTCCTCGTCTAGAACGAACGCTCTATTCAGTGCGTGATGCGAATGTAGCACAGTCCTAAAACGAACGCTCTATATATTTGCGATAGGGTGGCTGCATGCAGACCAACACGCGCGATCGGGTCGTCGTCGCCGCGTCGCGCCTGCTGCAGCGGCAGGGCTACGTCGGCACGGGAATCAAGCAGATCGCCCAAGACGCGCAAGCGACCCTGGGCTCGGTCTATCACTTCTTCCCCGGTGGCAAGGCGGCGGTCGCCGTCGCAGCGATCGAGCACAGCACCGAGGAATTCGCGACGATCCTGCGAACGGCTCTGAACAGCGAGGAGGCTGCGGTGTCGGCGGTGATGGCCTGCGCCACGCAACTCGCCCATGAACTCGCCGAGTCCGGCTGGATCGACGGCTGCCCGGTCACGGCGACCGCCCTCGAGACGCTCGGCACCGACCCCGAGATCCAGCAGGCGTGCGCCGACGCGATACGCAGCTGGGAGCAGCTCGTCAACGACAAGCTGCTGAGGTGCGGCTTTCCCTCGGACACCGCTGCAGAATTGGCGACGACCGTGATCTCGGCGCTGGAAGGCGCCGAAGTCACCGCACAGGTGAACCGCACCGCGGAACCGCTCCTGGTGACGGGTCGGCAGCTCGCCCGACTCGTCGGGTCGTACGACGCCGGCAGGGCTTAGCCGAGGCTGCCTCCGGATGCGGCGCCGCGAGCCTCGGCCGCCGCGGCCGCGGCCCGTTCGGCCCACTTCGGCGTCTCGCCGTAACGCTGGAACGCCACGAGCCGCCCCGCAGCGCTGTCGTCGATGAGCTGCCCGAGTCGCCGTTCGCGTGTGGCCTCCTGCTTCGCGGAGAGCACCCAATGGGTGACCTGGCGACGATAGGTCGGTGTCGCGGCCTGCCAGAAGGCGGAGGCCGCGGCATCCGCTTCGAGTCGTGCCGCCGCCTCTGGAGGCAGCTCGCTGTTCGGGTTCTCGTGCGAGTAGACACCCGACCGGTCGTCGCGTCGCCGCTCGAACGCGGCGATGCCCGCCGGGCGCATGCGGCCCTCGGTGGTGAGCTTCTCGACGAGGGCGATGTTGACGCTCGACCAGATGCTGGCGGTCTTGCGCGGGGTCCACCGTTGACGACGGGCGTCATCGTCGATGCGCTGGGAGACCGAGTCGATCCATCCGAAGCACAGCGCCTCGGGCACCGCCTGCTCCCAGGTGAGGCCGCGATCGGGTACGTGCTTCTTGTAGAGCCCCATCCAGAGCTCGGTCGCCGTCTCGTGATTGGCCTCGAGCCAGGCACGGAACTCGTCGGGGCCCGAGAAGAAGACGGCGGGCCGCTCTGCGCTGCCGCCTGGAGTGCCGATGCTCGTGGTCATGGCACGAGTCTGCCAGTCGGCGCCGTCACCGCGCCGGTGTGATGTCATTCAGGGGCACTGGGTACCAGCACTCTCGAACGCAAGCGCCGAGTGCCTTGTTTCCGGAGCCCCTCGGTGTAGTAGTATTATCCTACTAATTGATTCCTGCTCGTTCTGCTTGGATATCGATCACCGACGAGCAACGTAGCTGAGAACGGCCAGGCCACCAACGGAGGTGCCTGTGCGGAGAGAGGACTGACCCATGTACTCATTCAAGGCCAGCACCGGGCGACGACGCGCGTCCATCGCGGGAGTCGCGCTTGCCACGGCGGCACTGCTCTCTGGATGCGCCGTCTTCCAGGGTGATTCCGGAGCGTCGACGGACGGCGACGGCCTCGTCTTCTGGTCGATGTGGGAGCGGGGCGAACCGCAGAGCGAGGTGCTCCAGGGTGCCATCGACGAATTCGAGGAAGAAGAAGGAATCACCGTCAAGGTGCAGTGGGCCGGTCGGGACGTCGGCACTCGCGTGCAGACGGCCACGAACACCGGTGACGTTCCCGACTTGGTCGACGACGCCGTCGAGGTGCTGCTCGCCGGCGCCGAGGCGGGCGTGTACCAGGGCCTTGCGTCGGTCTACGAGCGCGAGATTCCGGGGGAGGACCAGACGGTTGCCGACGTGATTCCCGCGGAATACGTCGAGCCGTACATCAACGATGACGGCGAACCGATCGTCGTTCCGCACAGCGTCACCACCACGTCGATCTGGTACGACGGCAACAAGCTGCCGGGGGTGGCGGAGGCCCCACCCGCGACGTGGGACGAGTTCCTCGCACTCGTCGCCGAGGCGAAGGCGGCCGGGCAGACGCCGTTCGCGGCGGACGGCACCATTCCCGACTACAACGCCTACTGGCTCGGGCAGATGGTGCTGCGCCAGATGGGTCCGGGCTGGCTCAACGACGCCGCGCACGACGAGACCGGAGAGGCGTTCAAGGATCCCGAGTTCCTCGCCGCCGCGGAACGACTGCAGCAGCTGGTCGATGCCGGCTACTTCATGGAGGGCTATCAGGGAAGCAAACTGCCTGCGCAGGAGCAGGCCTGGGCAGCGGGCGATGCCGACTACCTGATGATGGGGTCGTGGGCGCCGCTCGGCAAGGAAGAGGTGGCACGAGAAGGCGCGAGCTGGCGAACGTTCCCGCTTCCGCTGGCCGACGGCGGAGTGAACTCGGTCGAGGCGAACCTGCTCGGGTTCGGAATTCCCACCGACGCGAAGAACAGCGAGAACGCCGAGAAGTTCATCGCCTTCTTCATGGAGAAAGACCGCATCGGCGGGATTTCGTCGGAAGCCAACCAGCTCACGCCCCGGGCGGACGTCGAGCCGCCGGCCGACCTCGTCGACGTGGCAGCGATGCTCGAGAGCGCGGAGTCGGCCCACCGATACCTCGATGGTCTCCCGTCGGAGCTGCCTGACTGGTGGACCGGCGTGTTCCTCCCCGCCGACGACAAGCTGTTCTTCGGTGAGATCACGGCCGAGCAGTTCGTGGATCAACTGTCCCAGGAGTCCGCCGAGTTCTGGAAGAACAACGGATGACGGATCTCAAGCACAGCTCCGCCTCGTCGGCGACATCCGGCGCTGGCGGCGCCACGAGTCCGCTCGATGCGCAGCGTCGTCGACTGCGACTGCCGTTCATCCTGCCGGCCGTCATCTTCTATACCGTGTTCTTCGTCGCCCCGTCGCTCGCCTCATTCGTCATCAGCCTCTACCGGTGGCGAGGGGCGGGGGACGAGCCCGAGTGGCTGGGCCTCGGCAACTTCCTCCGGCTGTTCAACGACGACATCTTCCGTGGTGCTTTCGTCAACACGCTGATCGTGCTGCTGGTCGTGGGCGCGATCATCTTCGCGCTCGGGTTCTTCTTCACGGCGTTCGTCGCGGAGATGCGAGGAAAGCACCTGCTGAGGGCGCTGATCTTCTTCCCCTCGCTGGTCAACCCGGTGGTGTTGGCGATCGCCTGGGGGTTCATCCTCGACCCCACCAGAGGCGCGCTCAACACCACGTTGGAGGCGATCGGTCTCGGTAACCTGAAGCAGGTCTGGCTCGGTCCCCAGCTCATCTTCCCCATGATCCTGCTGACCATGGCTTGGATGACGGTCGGTCTCTTCACCGTGATCCTCATGGCCGGCGCCGACCGGATCCCGGTCTCGTTGTACGAGGACTGCGACCTCGCAGGAGCGTCGATCGGGCAGCGATTCCGGATGGTGACGTTGCCGCTGCTGTGGGAAGTCGCTGCGGTCGCTGCGGTCCTCTGGGTGATCACGGCAGTGAAGGCGTTCGAGTTCATCTACGCCTTCGCCGGGGTCGGGACAGCGCCACCGCGATCGACCTGGACCGCCTCGGTCTACGTCTACATGCAAGGATTCGGCAGCCAGGGGCTTCCTGAGCTCGGACGCGCGAGCGCGATGTCGGTCGTGATGCTCATCGTCGTCGGCGTTCTCGTGGTCGTGCTGCGAAGGCTGATGAGCCGACAGAAAGTGGAGTTCTGATGGCCGTGCAGTTCGCTGACCAACGCACGTCGGAGCCGAGGCCGCGCCCGCGAGGCGGCACCGGACGTCTGCGGCGCGGTACCCCCGCCCCACTCGCTCGCCGTCGCACGCCACTGCGCATGCTGGGGATGGCCGCGGTGTGGCTGTGGGTGCTGTTCAACCTCGCGATCTTCGTCTGGATGCTGTTGTCGTCGCTGAAGAGCGACGGAGAGGTCTTCGCCGATCCCTGGGGTCTGCCCAACGTCTGGCGCTTCGACAACTACGTGCGCGCCTGGGAGGGGTCGGATCTCGGGACGGCGACGCTCAACTCGGTATTCCTGGTTGCTGCGGCATCCGTCTTCACGGTCGCGATCGGCGCGCTCGCCGCCTATCCGCTGTCGCGGCTGCAGTCGCGCAGCAGCAATGTGACGCTGATGTACTTCGTGTTGGGCATGGGAGTGCCGCTGCAGAGCATCGTGGTTCCCGCCTACATCGCGATGGCGGGGCTCAACATGACGAACACCCTCGGCGGACTGTTCCTGCTCTACGTCGGGTTCTCCCTGCCGTTCACGGTCTTCCTGCTCACGGGGTTCTTCCGTACCCTTCCCACGAGACTCGAGGAAGCGGCCGCGCTCGACGGGTGCTCCGCGTTCCGAACGTTCCGAAGTGTGATGCTTCCGCTCGCGAGACCGGGAATCGTGACGGCGCTTCTGCTCAATGTCGTCAGTCTGTGGAACGAGACGCTGCTCGCGCTCATCTTCATCATCGACGACGGCAGACAGACTCTGGCACTGGCGATCCTCGGTTTCTACGGGACCATGCTCTACAACAGCGCGTGGGGAGCGCTCTTCGCGGGAGTCTGCATCGTGGTGCTGCCGATGCTGCTCCTGTACCTCTGGCTGGGCAAGAACATCATGGACGGCATGACACTGGGAGCGACGAAATGAGCATTGACAACATGACGGATGAAGTTGCGGCTCTGATCGAGCCCACCGGCGTCGACGCCGTGTCCTTCAGGGGCGCCACGCGCTACTACCCGAAGTCGGATGTCGCCGCGCTCGACGGGTTCGACCTCGAGGTAAGCGCCGGCGAGTTCATGGTGCTCGTCGGGCCCTCGGGCTCGGGAAAGTCGACGGCGCTGCGCATGCTCGCGGGCCTCGAGGGCGTCGACGCCGGCAGCATCCACATCGGTGACGTCGATGTCACTCATCTGCCGCCGATCCAGCGGGACATCGCGATGGTGTTCCAGGACTACGCGCTCTACCCGCACATGACGGTCGCCGAGAACATCGGCTTCCATCTCAAGGTCGCGAAGGTCTCGCGCGCGGAGATCACGGCGAGGGTGAACGTCACCGCCGAGATGCTCGGACTCACGCCGTACCTCGGCCGACGCCCGGCAGCCCTGTCGGGCGGGCAGCGTCAGCGCGTCGCGATGGGCCGCGCGATCATCCGCCGTCCGAAGGTGTTCCTCATGGATGAGCCGCTCTCGAACCTCGATGCGAAGCTGCGCACGCAGACGCGCAACGAGATCGCCCGGTTGCAGCGCGACCTCGGCATCACGACGATCTACGTCACCCACGATCAGGTCGAGGCGATGACGATGGGCGATCGTGTCGCGGTGCTCCGAGACGGAGCCCTGCAGCAGTGCGACCGACCGAAGCGGCTGTACCAGCGCCCCGCCAATACCTTCGTCGCGACCTTCATGGGGACGCCGTCGATGGCGCTCCTCGATGCGCACCTCGATGGGGAGGCGGCTGCGCTGCCGGGGCACGCGCCGATCGCGCTCACTCGCGAGCAGCGGGCAGCGCTGACAGGTGGGCATGTGATCGTCGGCGTGCGGCCCGACGCCGTCTCGGTCGTGCCGGCCGGTCAGGGCATTCCGGGCACCGTCGAGGTGATCGAGGAGCTCGGAAACGAATCCTTCCTCTACGTGAGAGCCGAGTTGGCAGGACAATCGGCCACCATCGCGGTGCAGGACCGTGACGGCGTCATGGAGATCGCACCCGGAGCGATGGTGGGTCTTCGGGTGTCGCCCGACATGGTCCATCTCTTCGACGGTGGAACCGGCCTGCGCCTGCCCGACTGACCAGCTCTCTTCCCCGTCGACGAATGGACGACCTCCGATGACCACGCTTCACCTCGATTCACTGCGCCTGCCCTCCGCCGACCTGGGCCCTCTCAATCCGCTGGCGCCGCTCGTTCGCTCCGGCGACCCGCACGAGGGCCTTCCACCAGAGATCGACGATCCGGCGATGCTCGAGAGGGTCGGGTACGGGCGGCTGCGCTCGCTGATGCCCTACCTCACCCAAGACGGGTACCACCGTGTGCGCACCGACCGCGAGCAGCCGACCGCGGTGCTCGAGAACGAGCTGCTGCGAGCGACCTTCCTGCTCGGGCTCGGAGGGCGACTGTGGTCGCTGATCCACAAGCCGACCGGCAGGGAACTGCTCTATCGGAACTCGGTCTTCCAGCCCGGCAACCTGGGGCTGCGCAATGCCTGGTTCGCTGGCGGCGCCGAATGGAACCTCGGCACCACCGGGCACACGGCGCTCACCTGCGAACCCCTGCACGCCGTTCGGGTCGATGACGCCGACGGCACGCCGGTGCTGCGCCTCTACGAGTACGAGCGGTCGCGGGAGCTGCTGTTCAGCATCGATTTCTCGCTCCCCGAGGGCTCGGCGGTGCTGCTCGCCGCCGTGAGGATCACGAACCCGAACGCCGATCCTGTTCCGCTGTACTGGTGGTCGAACATCGCGGTCCCCGAGCACGATGACGTTCGTGTGATCGCCCCGGCGAACCAGGCGTTCCACTACGCATACGATCGGGGATTGCACGTCATCCCCGTTCCGGAGCACGGTGGGCGAGACGTCAGCTACCCCGCCACGGCTCCCGGCGCAGCCGACTGGTTCTTCGACTGCCGTGCGGCGGGGCGGCCGTGGATCGCGGCGCTCGATGGCGAGGGCCATGGTCTCGTGCACGTCTCGACGGAGCGGCTCGTCGGCCGCAAGCTCTTCGCCTGGGGGAACGGCGTCGGCGGTCGCAACTGGCAGGAGTTCCTCTGCGGCCCCGGTGAGCGCTACCTGGAGATCCAGGGGGGAGCCGCCGCGACACAGTTCGAGCACGAGCGTTTGGCTGCAGGGGAGACGTGCTCGTGGGTGGAGGCATTCGGCTTCGCGGAGGCGGATCCGCAGGCGGTGCATGGCGCGTGGGGCGATGCGCAGCGTGCCGTCGAGCGCGTCGCCAAGGAGCTCGCACCGCGCGCGCTCCTCGAGAACGAGCTGGCGGCAGCTGCTCGGCGCAGAGACCTCCCGCCCACGGACGTGCTGCATCGGGGCTCCGGATGGGGCGCACTCGAGGAGCGGCGCCGGGAGCTGGCCGGAGAGCCGGCACTGGCGTCGCCGGGAACGCCGTTCATCGCCGAAACGCTCGGGCCCGAGCAGGCGGTCTGGATGGAACTGCTCGCGACCGGAGAGCTCCCGGTCGCCGACCCCGATGAGGCCCCCCGCTCGTACGTCGTGGGCGAGGGGTGGCGGCGGCCTCTCGAATCGGCCGGCGACGATTGGAACTCGTGGATGCACCGTGGCCTCGCCCGCTGGCACGCGGGGGATCGGGATGGCGCCTACGCCGCGACCGCACGCTCGGTTGAACTCCAGCCGACGGCCTGGTCGCTGCGCAACCTGGCGGCAATGGAACGCGCGGCCGGACGAGCAGATCGCGCGGCCGAGCACTTCCTCGCTGCTAGGAAGCACGCCCCCGAGCTGCGACCGCTGCTCATCGAGACGCTCGTCGCCCTCATCGAGGCCGGATCGGCCGGGGAAGCGCTCGAGATCATCGATGCGCTGGACGCTCGTGAGCGAGTTGTTCGTCGGGTCCGCATGATCGAGCTCCGGGCCGCCCTGGCATCCGGCGAACTGGAACGGGCCGCCGCGCTGCTCGAGGGCCATCTCGTGGCCGAGCTCGTGCCCGACGACCTGCAGGAGGGAGAGGACTCCCTCTTCGCTCTGTGGACCGAGTTCCATGCGCTTCGCGGAACCGATCCTGTACCGGCGCTTCCCGCCGAACTCGACTTCCGGATGGGCTGAACGTGGACATCGTCGCAGTGCACAACACCCTGAAGGTCCGACCCCGCGATGCGTGGCCACTCGGTGCGTCACATGTCGATCTGGCCGCGGCGGGCAACCAGGCGGAGATCGGCCAGCTGGTGCTCCGCGCGGCTGCGCCGACCCGCGGGGTCCCCATCTCGTCGACCCCGCTGACCGGCCCCGATGGGGCGACACTGCCGGTGGAGCTGTTCCGCCAGCACTACATCCGCGTCGAGCGGGTGACGACGCCGGCATTCGAGCCCGGCTGGTACCCCGACGCGCTCGAGCCGCTGACGGGCACGATCGATCTCGAGGCGGACACCAACCTGTCGGTGTGGCTGAAGGTCCACGTGCCCGAAGGACAACGGCCGGGGAACTACGCGGGGGCGATCCGCGTCGGTGATCGTGAGGTGCCCGTGCGCCTGCGCGTCTGGGATTTCGCGCTGCCGAGCGCCGGGCACTGCCGCACGGCGTTCGCGATCTGGTACGACCAGGTGGCCGACTATTACGGCCTCACTCGTGGCTCAGCAAAGCACTGGGAGCTGGCCGAGCGGTTCTACTGGTTCCAACTGGAGCAACGGCTGCCGGCCGACGACCTTCCGATCCCTGCGTCGCTCTCGGCGCGGGACTGGCTGGCCGCCGCTGCCCGGTTCCTTGAAGATCCGCGGGTCATCGCGTATCGGATCCCCGCTCGCGCAGCGGATCCGACGTGGACGAGGGACATCGTCGAGGGACTCCGCGCTGCCGGATGGCTCGAGCGCGGCTACTTCTACCTCGATGAGATCGACGAGCCGACGGCCGGCGGCATCGAGGAGCCCGCCGGCGGAGCGGCGAGGGTTCATGAGCTCTGCGCATGGCTCGACGAGATCGCGCCCGAGGTCGAACATCTGGTGACCGCCGAACCGGTGCCCGAGCTCGAGGGAGCCGTCACGACGTGGGTGCCGCTCTTCGATCGCTACGAAGCGGCGGACGCTCGCGCCCGCCAGGCGAAGGGGGAGACCTCGTGGTGGTACGGGTGCGTGTATCCGACGCATCCGTACCCGAGCTATCACATCGATGACGACCTCATGGCCGCACGGGTGGTGCCGTGGCTGATGCATCGCGATCGGATTGACGGGAATCTCTACTGGGCCACGACGATCTTCAGCTGCTGGGACGGCGCGGAGTTCGTGCCGCGCGACGTGTGGACCGATCCCATGGCCTGGCCGGGCGCGAACGGCGACGGCCAGCTGATCTACCCGGGCCCCGATGGTCCGCTTCCCTCCATTCGCCTCGAGGCGATTCGTGCGGGGCAAGACGATTACGAATACCTGTGGCTGCTGGAGCAGGAGCTCTCGGCGGCGGCTCGCGCGGATCCAGACGGCGCGAGTGACCCCGAGCTCGTGCTCGCGGCATATCGCGACCGCATCGTGCAGTCGGCCTTCGACTTCGCGCGCGGCGCGGAGGTCGAGCCGGTTCGACGTGCGATCGCCGAGCACATACTTCGTCTGCGCGGTGGGTCGTCGCCGCAACGCGTCCTCGAGCTCGGTGACGTCGAGATCGACGGGTGGGTTGCTGAGCTCGGCGGCGACACGCTCACGCTGCGAACGGGGCCGAATGGCGAGCATCGCCCGTCGGCGCGCTGGCTCGTGAAGGATTTCTCAGAGGGCGATGTCGTCGAGATCGAGCTCTCCAATCGCCGGCCGGTCTCCACAGCGCTCTTCGTCACGTTCCTCCGAGACGACGGCGTGCGCCACGAGGCCGCGCGCGCGATGGTCGATGCGCAGAGTGGCACCCGGATCCGCGTGCCCATCGACTTCTCGTTGATGGCGCCGACGCGCATCACCGGCTTCCAGATCGAGATGATGCCGCACCAGCCCGGCGCGGACCTCGAGGTTGCGGCCGTGGCGATCTCTTCGGCTTCAGCGACCAGGCGGTTCCGCCGGGCCGTACCCGAAGGGTGATGCCGGCGACGTGGACGAGATCTCGACCCACCAGCGCAGGGGCCGCCCCGGCGAGACGACCGGCGCCAGACCGAGCCGAACGGCGGTGTCGAGCGCGTCGAAGTACGCCGTCGAGGGTTCGATCGCGATGACCGGCTCGCGGCTGAACGCGGCGTGGTCGAACCAGACGCCGATGTAGGGGCACTCGACCGACCAGCGCAGCGTCAGTGAAGCGCCGTCGGCTCGCACCAGCCGAGCGGCGTGCACCGGCTGGTCGGGGTGGGCGTAGAGCTTGCGATATCCACCCGGCGGCACCGTGTCGATGGTCGCGAGGTCGCCGCTCCAGGTGAGTTCCGGCAGCGCGGGGTCCATCACGTCGACGACGCGCGACACGTCGACCACGCCTGCGTCGAACTCCACCCTGGTGCCGGGCGGGGCCGCGAACTGGGGGTGCGCGGCCCAGAGGAAGGGCATCGGCTCGTGAAGCGCGCTGGCCTCGTAGTCGAGCCGGAGCCCGGTGCCGGTCGAGCGGATGCCCCGGCGGAACCGGTATCCGAGTGAGGCGCCGATCGCGGTGACGGTGGTGCCGTCGGACTCGACGTCGAACGCGGTGTCCCAGAGATCGCCGTGGTCGGGGAGATCGTGACCGTTCGCGCGGCAAGCCACGATCGTCGGAGCGCACTCGTCCCATCCGGCCATTTCGGCGTCGACGAATCCCTTGCCTCGCGGGTCGACGGTCGCGGGATCGGCCTGGGCGAGCCACTCGAGCCCTGTGTCATCGCGAAGGGAGACGATCTTCGCCCCGCGACCGGCGTCAACGACGGCGGTGAGCGCTGGGTCGCCGACGACGATCATGGTTGAACCCATGCTCACGTGGCCACCGTCGTGCTCTGCCCGCCGTCGACCGGCAGAGCGACGCCGGTCACGTACGACGCACCGGCCCCCGCGAGGAACACCACGACGGAGGCGATCTCCTCTGGCAGGCCGAAGCGGCCGAGCGTCGCCTGTCGAAGCGCGGCGGCGCGAGCGGTTTCGTCGACCGACTCCCAGACCCGCGTCGCAATCGACCCCGGCAGCACGGCATTCACTCGAACGTGCGGCGCGTACTCGACAGAGAGCTGACGGGTGAGGGCGACGATTCCGCCCTTCGCAGCGGCATAGGCGGGATGCCCCGGCCATGCGAGCAGGGCATGCACGCTCGCAACGTTGACCACGGCGCCACGCGCTGCGGTCAATGCGTCGTGGAAGGTGCGCACCGATCGGTACACCCCGCCGAGTGTCACGTCGACGGTGGCCTGCCAGTCGGCCGGCGCGAGCTCGTGGGCCGGCGCGACGGTGTTGCGAAAGGCGTTGTTCACCAGGACCGCAGGGGCTCGCCCGGCAGCCCGAAGCTCATCGGAGAGGGCCTGCCACGCGGCATCCGATGCCACGTCGAGGGAGTGCGCGGTCGCCGAGCCACCCCTCTCGCGAATATCGCGTGCGACGTCGGCCGCTGTCGTCGCGTCGACGTCGGTGACCACGACGTCGTCGCCCTGCTCGGCGAATGCGCGCGCGACCGCCGCCCCGATGCCGTTCGCGGCACCGGTGATGAGCACGACGCGGTTCATGTGTCCACCCCATCAGTTCGAGAGACGAGCGCGAGGAGCGCAGGTCCTTGGCCCCACGGTACGACGTATCCGCGAGGCACCGCCGCATAGTGCCCGGGAACCGTGCTGGCATAGACGGCCGCCGACACCTCGCGCAGCCGCCCATCGGCATCGAGCGACCGCAGCACCGCGTCGCGCGCATCGCGCGCCGATCGATCGAGCACCGAGCGGTCGCCGATTTCCAGGCTCATCGCCGTTCGCATCGCGTGGGCCATGAACGCGGCGGTCGAGTATTCATCGCCGGATGCAGGCCGGTCGACCACGACCTCCCAGTGCCCGTCAGGTCGCTGCAGGCCCGCCATGCGCTCGAGCAGCAGTCGGGCGGATGCCGCGAGCTTGTCTTCATCCGCGGCGAATCGGTCGGCGCCCGGCGCTCCAGCGGCGTCGAGCGCACGGCGCCGGGCGCGCAGTTCGGCCACCACCTCGAGCAGGCCGAGCGCCGCCCATCCCTGGCCCCGGCCCCAGCCCGGGCCGAACGAGGCCTGCTCGCCGCGGAGGACGAAGTGGTCGAAGAGTCCGTCGGCGCGTTGGAGCAGCCGAACGGAGCCGAGGGCCTGCGCAACCCCGTCGGCGACGAGCGCGTCGTCGCCGACGACGCGCCCGAGGGCGGTGAAGAACGGGGGATCGAAGTGCAGGCAGTCGACGAAGACGCCCGCGGGAGGTGCGGCAAGCAATGCCCGGTCGTGTTCGGCCATGGGCGGATCCCCGTACGGGGCGAGGAGCGGTGAGGCGTCCCACGTCTCGTACACGCCGTCGAGCGTCGGCCGTGCACGCAGGAAGGAGCTGAGCGCGAGGAGTGCATCGAGCAGCTGCCCGTCTCGGTGACGCTCGGCGACGAGGGTGAGCGCACGACCGGGCACGGTGCAGTCGAGTCGGGCGAACGGTCGCGACCTCGTCGCCCAGGCACGGCCCCACCCATGCGCGAAGCGCTCCCAGCGATCGTCGCCGAGCCGGGCCGATGCCTCGACGAGCGCCTCGAACGCTACGGAGTCGCCGAACCCCCACGTCGTGAACTGCAGCCCGAACAGGGTGTCGGCGACCCGCCGAGCGAGAACGGTCGTGTCATCGTGGTGCGACGCCGGTCCCGACCGTCGGGTGCCGCGCAGGGCGGCCTCTGCATCCGCTGCAGCAGCGTAGTCGTCGACGCCCCACGCGACGCCGCTCATGCCGTCGCCCACACGGCCACGCCGTCGCGTTCGCCGACGCGAAGGGCGCGGCCTTCGGCGATGAGCCGTTCGAGATGGCCGGCGACCGGAAAGGCCAGTGCGCCCTCGGTGCCGTCGGCCGGCCACCCGCCGGCAATCGGGTTCACGGCGGCGAGGAGGTCGGCGAACGTGAGCCCGTCGGGCATGGTCGCGAGGGCGTCGGCGACGAGGCGATCGAGCCGCTCGGCGAACTCACGGCTGCGAGCGAGGAAGGCCCCGGCTGCCTCCCCGCGCATCACCGGGTAGTGCGCGGTGAGCAGGAGCCCACGGTCGAGCCGCTCGAGCCGGGCGACCGTCTCGAGGTAGTCGTCGACATGGCGGTAGGTCGGAGGGAACGCCGGAGTGCCGTCGGCGAGGTCGACGGATGCCGCG
This sequence comes from Agromyces subbeticus DSM 16689, assembly GCF_000421565.1. Classification (GTDB taxonomy): domain Bacteria; phylum Actinomycetota; class Actinomycetes; order Actinomycetales; family Microbacteriaceae; genus Agromyces; species Agromyces subbeticus. The sequence continues at coordinate 750,786 of NZ_ATXG01000001.1, forward strand.
AGCACGGCATCGCCGACGATCACCGCGTTCGCCCATGGCACGTCGACGGCGACATGACCGCGCGAGTGACCCGGCACAGCGAGGACCTCGACGACGCGGTCGCCGCCGAGGTCGATCCGCTCACCGTCCGCGGCGGCTCCGTCGAGGCGGCCTTCGCGCGTGACCGATCGGCACCATGCGAGCACGGCCGGGTCTTCGTCCCACCCGTAGTCGGCGACGAATCCGCGGGCGCGCTCGGTGACGTACCGCTCGTAGTCCTCGATCACCGGCACGTCGAGGGCTCCGGCGACGATCCGCGCGTTCGCGAACGCCTCCCGCGCGTCGGCGACCCCGCCGAAGTGGTCGACGTCGCAGTGCGACACGATGACCGCGACGACCTCGTCGCTCCTGCGGCCGAGCAGCTCGAGGGCCGGCAGCACATGAGCCGGGATCGTGCCATCGATGCCCGTGTCGTACAGCAGCACGCCGGCCGGCCCGGTCACGACGTAGAGACTCGTGAACCGTGCTCCGAGAGGTGTGTCGATGCGGTGCACGCCGGGTGCGACCTCGACCGGGGCGACGTCGTCGGTTCGCGGCATCCGATCGGCCATGCTCATCGGCCCGTGAACACTGGAGCGCGCTTCTCGGCGAACGCAGCCTGGCCCTCGGCGGCGTCGTCGGTGCGCATCAGGTACGAGAACGAGTCGTTCTCTACGTGGAGCGCCGCGTCGATGCCCACGTTCTGCGCGACCCGCACCATGTACTTCGTTCGCTGCGTCGCGATCGGCGACTTCTCGGCGATCGACTCGGCGATGGCCGCCGCCCGTTCGAGCAGCTGGTCGCGCTCGACGAGCTCTTGGACGAGCCCGATGCGGTACGCCTCGGCCGCGTCGATGCGATCGCCCGTGAGAAGGATCTTCGACGCGTGCCCCGGGCCGATGAGATGCGTGAGGAACTGCGTCTGCCCCGAACCGCCGTGCCAGCCCCAACGGATCTCGCCTGCGCCGAATGACGCGTCAGGGCTCGCGATGCGGATGTCGCACGCGCTCGCCATCTCGAGGCCACCGCCGATGCAGTACCCGTTCACGGCCGCGATGGCCGGCTTGCGCAGCAACCAGATCGCGCGTGCGTAATCGGTGCGGTTGTCGAAGCGGTTGCGGTAGCTCCAGTTGTCGCCGTACTCGTCGAGGTCGGTGATGTCGCTGCCGGCACTGAACGCGCGGTCGCCGGCGCCCGAGAGCAGGACGACGCGGATGTCGCGATCGTTGTTGATCTCGAACACGAGCTCGTTCATGCGGTGGTCCATCGCCACGGTCATCGCGTTGAGCTTGGCCGGCCGGTCGATCACCACGTGGGCGATGTGTCCGTGGCGCTCGAGGCGCACCTGACCAGTAACGGGGTCGGTCATTCGTGTCTCCTGATGATCGAATCGGTTCCGGTGATCGTCGGGCGCGCTCTCGCGCCATTCTGCCAAAGCGGGATGTTCTGGTCGCGTGTCGACGATGACACCTGTGTTTGGACTAGTGTAGTAGTATTATCGTACTAATCGAAGGAGATCCGAATGGTCGTCCCACTCGCACCGGCCGGTGCACTCGACGGCGTCCGGGTGCTCGATGCCACGCAGATGCTGGCCGGTCCGCTCGCTGCCACACGCCTCGGCGACCTCGGCGCCGACGTGATCAAGCTCGAATCCCCACACGGCGGGGAGTTCAACCGCACGCACGGCTTCGACGGCATCCGGCTGCACGGCGAGATGACGACGTTCCTCGCGGTGAACCGCAACAAGCGCTCGCTGGCCGTCGATCTGAAGCATCCAGAGGCGAGCGAGGTCGTCGTCGACCTCGTACGCAGCGCCGACGTGTTCATCCAGAACTTCCGCCACGGCACCGCCGAACGGCTCGGGGTGGGCTACGAGCAGCTTCGGGAGATCAACCCTCGGCTCGTGTACTGCTCGATCTCGGGGTACGGGTCGTTCGGGCCCTACCGTGATCGGCCGGGTCAGGACCTCGTCGTCCAGGGATACTCCGGATCGATGTTCTCCGTCGGCAGCGCCGACGACGACCCCGAACCCGGCGCGTTGTGGGCGGCCGATGTGATGACCGGCTACCAGGCGGCGATCGGCATCCTCGCCGCGCTGACCGCGCGCGAGCGGCTCGGTGTCGGGCAGAAGGTCGAGGTCGACATGCTCTCGATCGTGCTCGACGCGCAGCTGCAGGAGCTCGTGACCTATCTGAACACGGGTCGGCAGCCGGAGCGCTCGGCCGAGCCATCCGCCCACGCCTTCATCCCCGCGCCTTATGGCGTGTACCGCACGCGTGATGGCTGGCTCACCCTCGCGATGACTCCGCTCGACGCACTCGGGGAGGTGCTGAACGACGACTGGCTGCGTTCGCTCAGCGACTACAACGACGGGCACACGCACCGCGACGAGGTATACCGGCACATCCGCCACGCGTTCGAGCACGAGACGACGGCACACTGGCTGGCGCGCTGCGACGAGGTCAACGTGTGGGCCGGGCCGGTGCACGACTACGCCGGCGTCGCGAACGATCCGCACGTCGTCGAGACGGGCATGCTCGTCGAACAGCCGTTCGGTGAGAACGGCGACACCGTTCGTACGGTTCGGCCGCCCCTGCGGATGTCGGCGACGCCACCCACCATCCGTCGCGGTGCACCGATTCTCGGCGCCGACACCGACAGCATCCTCGCCGACCTCGGCTGGACCCGAGCGCGAATCGCCGAGGCCGCCGCGACCGGCGTGCTGGGCGTCGCCTCGAGCGCCTTCGCCGAGGCCTGACAGTAGGCTCTGCACGTGAGCACATTCGGCGGACGCGGCCTGCATGGGCAAGTGGTCAATGAGCTGGGTGCCCGCATCATGCGTGGCGAGTTGCCCCCCGGAAGTACCCTCGACCCCGAGCTGGTCGCGCGGGAGTTCGAGGTGAGCCGAACGGTCGTCCGCGAGGCGATCAAAGTGCTCGCGGCGAAGGGCCTCGTCGGTGCACGCCCGAGACTGGGCACGTACGTCACCGAGCGAGCGCACTGGCAACTGCTCGACGCTGACGTCATGGCATGGCGTGCCACCGACGAGCCTGATCCGCGCCTGGTGATCGAACTCGACGAGGTGCGTCTCATCATCGAGCCTTCGGCAGCGCGCATGGCTGCCGAACGGCGCAGCGACGAGCAGCTCGAGCGCATTCGTGCCGCCTGCGACTTGCTCGACCGCTCGTACGCATCTGAAGAGCCCGATCGGCCAGACCACACCGCGGCTGATCTCGAATTCCACCGTGCGGTCCTGGCTGCGACGGGCAACGAATTGCTGGAGCACTTCGAAGTGGTGCTCGCACCCGCGCTGCAGGCCCGCGATCGGCTGGCGCACCGACACCTGACCACACTCGACTTCCTCGACGGGCATCGAAGCGTGCTCGACGCGATCGCCGCGGCGGATCCTGATCTCGCCCACGATCGAATGCGGGCGCTCATGGAACTCAGCGCGACCGACTCGGCCGAGGCACTCGGGCTCCGCGTTCGGCGCAAATAGGTCACGTCGTCGACGCGGCTGCCCCGAAGAAGTCGGCGAGATCGTTCGCGAGCGCTCGAGGCGCCTCCTCGGCCATGTGGTGCCCCGAGTCGATGCCATGCCCGCGAACGTCGGTGGCCCAGGATCGCCAGATCTCGAGCGGATCACCGTAGAGGCCCTCGAGGTCGTCGCGCAGCGACCACATCACGAGGAGCGGAGCCTCGACTCGTCTGCCAGCGAGCCGATCCGCGTCCTCGGCCGCGCGGTCGACGGTGAGTCCAGCGCGGTAGTCCTCGAGCATCGCTCGCACGACCGACGGCTTCGACGTCGCCTCGCGGAACTCGTCGTAGTTCTCCTGCCCCATGACGGCGGGATCGCCCGCGTACCAGCTCGCGGGATCGGCGTTGATGACGCGCTCGGGTGTCGCGGGCTGGGCGAAGAAGAACCAGTGCCACCACGCGGTGGCGAACCGGGTGTCTGCGCGACGGAGATGCTCGCTGATGGGGATGCAGTCGAGGAGCGCGACGTGATCGACGGCCTCAGGATGGTCGAGGGCGAGCCGGAGCGCGACATAGCTTCCGCGGTCGTGGCCCGCAAGGTGGAACTGGTCGTGCCCGAGTTCGGCCATGACCGTCACCATGTCGTCGGCGAACACGCGCTTCGAGTGCGCCGAGTGATCGGGTGTGGGCGTGCGCCCGGTGGAACGCCCGTATCCCGGCAGGTCGGGACACACGACGGTGAACCCGCGCCGCACGAGATCGGGTGCCACGAGATGCCACGTCGCCGAGGTGCGGGGGTGCCCGTGCAACAGGAGCACCGCGGGCCCGGCGCCGCCGTGGCGGACACTGATCACCGCGTGCCCCGAGTCGAGGCGTTCGGTCACGAATCCGTCGAACATGACAGCATTCTTACACTCGCCCTTCGCCCGCTCGCCCGCGAGGCTTTCGGTGTCAGCGAGATCCTCTGAGCCGAACATCGGCGATGACGGGAAAGTGATCCGAGGGATACATCCCGTCGACCGGCTGGTCAAGCGTGAAGGCGCCTTCGACGGCGATCTCCGAGCCGCGGCCGATGAGGATGTGGTCGACGCGCCGATCGATCTCCTTCGTCGCCTCGAGCGGGGCGAACGGCACCGCCGAGCTGAGCGTGACCGCATGCGGGTCGCCACCGCCCAGCTCCCAGGTGTCAACGGCCACGGCGGAGAGCGGGGCGAACTCCGGCTGGCTCGCGTCGCAGTTCAGGTCGGCGAGCAGGAACCGCGGCACCGACGAGGTGCCGGCACTCAGGAGCTCGGCAAGGCGACCGGTCTGCGCCAGGTGGTCGTCGGCGAACGCGGGCTCCCACTCCGTCGCGGCGACGACGACCTCGAAGACGTCGTCGTCGCCTTCGATGCGCGCCTCGAGCGCGACCGGAGCGACCTGGCGGTGACTGACCGGCAGCTCGTGCCGGCGCACCGAAACGATCGGCAGCCGGCTCACGAGCCCCACGCCCATGAGCACCCCGCGCTGCTCATCGTGCTCGGGCGGCTCGGGAACCGGGGGAAACGACGGTGCGAGAAAGGCGGCGTGCATGTCGAAATGCTCGGCGACGACGTCGGCCTGGGTGCCATCGCTCGCGCCCCAGCACTCCTGCAGGCCGATGACGTCGGGCTGCAGCTGGTCGAGGGCGGTCAGAATCCGTCGCTCGCGTGCATGCCAATCGGGCGCGAAGCGCCAGAGCACGTTCCAGGTGACCATGCGCATGGTCGCCACGTTACGACTCGGGCGCCCGTGCCCGCCAGTGCGCTCCGATGATCGCGCCCGATGCGCGGTGAGGAGAGCGGTTCGCGAGGGCCTCGCCACCGCTCGTCGACCGTCGTACGATGGCAGCGTCACGCCCGATCGACGGGAGGCCCCATGGTGCAGGTTCGCGTGCTGGGCATCGCGCTCGACGCGGCCGGGCAGCACATCGTGCTGCTGAAGCCCGTGCTCCAAGAGCGCGGCGTGGGGCGCGTGCTGCCGATCTCGATCGGTGAGCAGGAGGCGACCTCCATCCTCATCGCGATCTCGGGCGAGCAACCGCCCCGGCCGCTGTCGCACGATCTCATGAAGCTGCTGCTCGACGCGGTGGGTGCCACGGTCGTGCGCGTCGAGGTGACCCGCATCGAGACCGGAACCTTCTACGCCGAGATCTCGTTGCGCTCGGCGAGGGGGCCCTACACCGTCGATGCGCGACCCTCCGATTCGATCGCACTGGCGGTGCGCGCCGAGGCGCCCATCTTTGTGGCCGACGACGTGCTCGACGACGCCGGCATTCCCGCCGAGCTGGCCGAACGCCCCGACGAAGACGAGGTGCGGCTCGACGAGTTCAAGGAGTTCCTCGACAAGGTGGAGCCGGAAGACTTCGAGAGCTGACCGACCAGGGCTCAGGGCTCAGGCGCGGGTTGCGGCATCCGTCGCGTTCGAAGCCACCGCGCGGCCGTCACACCGACGGCCGCCGCGGCGCTCCCGAAGCCGATCAGTGCCAACGCCTGGTTGCCGCTGAAGATCCCGATCACTCCCATGACCACGCCGCCCGGAATCATCGCGACGCTTCCGTACGCGCGCGCCGTGCGCATCGGCAGATACCCGCTGAGCTCTCCGATGAAGAAGTAGCCGATCACGCTGGCGGCGAAGCCGGCGATACCGAGATTCGTCCAGAGGGCGTCACCGGTGACCGCCCCGGCGCCGGCCGCGGCGATCGACGCGGCGAAGATCACGCCGATGATGCCAGCCCGCCAGCCCATCATCACGGCCGCTCCGACGACGCCGGCGATGAGGACGCACGTGAGCGCCGCCACGATGATCACTTGGCCCAGGAAGTTCTCGTACAGGTCGTTGAGTTCCGGCGACGATTCCGTGAACGGCGCTGGAATGAGGAGTGCGACCACGACGCCCAGCACGATGATCGGGAGGCGGGTCGCGATGACCATGAGCGGATGCTTCGGCGTCGCCGCCGCCTGGCGTCGGTCCGGCCGTCCGCCGACCGGTCGGCGCCGCGGCCCCCGTCTTCGTCCCATGCACTTCCCCGTTCGACTCGCCAAGGCTAGCTGGTGCGGCCGTGCACTCGACGGGGGAAGAATGGCAGGCATGATCGATGCGATTCGCCCCCTGACGGAGATGCCGTCGCCGCAGTTCGTGATGTCTGCCGACGGCATCCGCATCGCCACCTACCTGTGGGGTGAGGAGGACGCCCCGACGGTACTGTGCGTGCACGGTTTCGCATCGAGTTGCCGCGACAACTGGGTCAGCACGGGGTGGGTGCGCGACCTCACGCGCGCGGGCTTCCGCGTACTCGGCGTCGACCAGCGCGGGCACGGTGCGAGCGACAAGCCGCACGAGGCATCCGCGTACGGAATGGACGCCCTCGTCGATGACATCGCGACGGTGCTCGACACGTACCTGCTCGACACGGTGTTCTACGCCGGGTACTCGCTCGGAGCGCGCGTCGGCTGGCAGGTCGCCGTGCAATTGCCCGACCGGGTCGATCGGGCCGTGCTCGGCGGCATCCCCGACGGACGCCCGCTCGCGCGGCTGCAGATCGAGCAGGCGCGCGCGTATGCCGAACACGGCATACCCGTCGAAGACCAGGTGACCCGCAACTACGTCACGCTCGCCGAGCGAGTCGCCGAGAACGACCTGCGTTCGCTCGTCGCGCTCGCCGAGGGCATGCGCTTCGGCGACGCCGACCCCGATGTGGAGCACCCGCCGACCCAATCCATCCTGTTCGCGACCGGCAGCGAAGACGCGATCCTCGAGCGCTCGAAACTGCTTGCGGATGCCACGCCGAACGGCACGTTCGTCGAGTTGCCGGATCGCCACCACTTCAACGCGCCGGGCTCGCGCGTCTTCCGACAGGCGGCGGTCGAGTACTTCGCGAGCGCGGCGGCCGACGCCTGATGGGTGCGTTCGAGCTGACACGCGAGATCGCGCGCGACCCCGCGACGGTGTGGGGCGTGCTCGGTGACGTGGAGCGCACGCCGGAGTGGTACGAGGCGATCGTTCGCGTCACGCCGCTTGCAGCGCCGGCGGTCGACGCGGGCGCCGGAGCTCGCTTCGAGCTCGTACGAGCGCTGCCGGGCGGGCAGGCCATCAACGTCGTCGAGGTGACGGAGTTCGAGCCGCTCGAGCGGCTCACCCTCACGAGCCGGAGCGGCCCGACGCCGTTCACCTATCGATACTCCCTCGAGCCGTCGCCGACGGGAACCCGGCTCACGCTCCATGGCGACATCTCCGCCGAGGGGCTCAGTGGCCCTGCCGGCCTGCTCGGGCCGCTCGCGACGCCCCTCTTCAAGAACGGCATGCGCACGAACCTCGGGGTGCTCGCCCGACTCGTCGAGGGTTCCTGAGACGACGGCCGCGGGTCGCGGCCGACGAGCGTCGCGCGAAAGGCGGTGCGGCTGGCCAGCCTGCGGACTAGCGTGGAGGCGTGTCCGCTCCTGCGACCGATGCACGAACCGCCCACGCCGACGGCGTGGAGCGATTGCTCGAGAGTTATCGGGCGGTGCCGGCGGCCGCATCGGTGCGGCTCGCCAAGCGCACCTCGAACCTCTTCCGGTCCCGAGCGGCGACGGATGCCCCTGGCCTCGACACCTCCGGCCTGACCCACGTCATCGCGGTCGACCCCGGGGCGCGCACGGCCGACGTCGCCGGCATGTGCACCTACGACGACCTCGTCGCCGCGACACTGCCGCATGGGCTCGCGCCACTCGTGGTGCCGCAACTGAAGACCATCACCCTCGGGGGCGCCGTAACGGGACTCGGCATCGAGTCGACGTCGTTCCGCAACGGTCTGCCGCACGAGTCGGTGCTCGAGATCGACGTGCTCACCGGCGCAGGCGAGATCATCACGGCGTCGCCGATCGAGCACGCAGAGCTGTTCCGCGCCTTCCCCAACTCGTACGGCACCCTCGGCTACGCCGTGCGCCTGCGCATCGAGCTCGAGCCGGTCGAGCCGTTCGTCGCACTCACGCACCTTCGGTTCCATGCGCTCACCGACCTCATCGAGGCAATGGAGCGCATCATCGAGACCGGTCGACTCGACGGGGTTGCCGTCGATTCCCTCGACGGCGTGGTGTTCAGCGCTGAAGAGAGCTACCTGTGCGTCGGCACGCAGACCGCGGCATCCGGCCCGGTCAGCGACTACACCCGCCAGCAGATCTTCTATCGCTCCATCCAGCATGACGACGGTGCGAAGCACGACCGGCTCACCATGCACGACTACCTGTGGCGCTGGGACGCCGACTGGTTCTGGTGCTCGCAGGCGTTCGGCGCGCAGCATCCGCTGATTCGCCGGTTCTGGCCGCGGCGATACCGGCGCAGCCGCTCGTACTCGACGCTCATGCGCCTCGAACGGCGATTCGACCTCGGCGATCGCCTCGAGAAGCTCAAGGGCCGGCCGGCGCGCGAACGCGTGATCCAAGACGTCGAGGTGCCGATCGGGCGCACCGTCGGCTTCCTCGAATGGTTCCTCGCGAACGTGCCGATCGAGCCGATCTGGTTGTGCCCGCTGCGCCTGCGGGGCGACCGCGGCTGGCCTCTCTACCCGATCCGGCCGCAGCAGACCTACGTCAACATCGGCTTCTGGTCGACGGTTCCGGTGGGCGGCTCCGAGGGCGAGACGAACCGCTCGATCGAGCGCGCCGTGAGCGAGTTCGACGGACACAAGTCGCTGTACTCCGACTCGTACTACTCGCGCGAGGAGTTCGAGGAGCTCTACGGCGGCGAGGCGTACCGGGCCGTGAAGCGGCGATACGACCCCGACTCTCGACTGCTCGACCTCTATGCGAAGGCGGTGCAACGGCGATGACCACGACCAAACGCCAGGCGACAGCGGGGCAGGCTGAGACCGCGCCGACGACGGATGCGGCGGCCGCACCCGACTCGTCGGCGAAGCTCACCCTCGCCGAGATCCTCGAGATCGTCGTCGCCGGTCGGCTGCCGCTGAGGTTCACCGCCTACGACGGGAGCTCGGCGGGGCCGCCTGACGCCCTGTTCGGCCTCGACCTGAAGACTCCGCGAGGAACGACCTATCTCGCCACCGGCCGCGGCGATCTCGGCCTCGCCCGCGCCTACATCGCGGGCGACCTCGAGATACAGGGGGTGCACCCCGGAGACCCCTACGAGCTGCTCAAGGCACTCGCCGACAGCCTGGTCTTCAAGCTGCCACCGCCGCGGGTGATGACCCAGATCATCCGTTCGATCGGCGTCGAACATCTGCGGCCGATCGCGCCGCCGCCGCAAGAGGTGCCGCCCCGGTGGCGCCGCATCGCCGAGGGGCTCCGACACAGCAAGGGCCGCGACGCCGAAGCGATCCACCACCACTACGACGTGTCGAACACCTTCTACGAATGGGTGCTCGGGCCGTCGATGACCTACACGTGCGCGTGCTACCCGGGCCTCGACGCATCCCTCGACGAGGCGCAGCAGAACAAGTACCGGCTCGTGTTCGAGAAGCTGCGGCTGAAGCCGGGCGACCGACTGCTCGACGTCGGCTGCGGGTGGGGCGGCATGGTGCGCTACGCCGCGCGCCACGGCGTGCAGGCGTTGGGCGTGACCCTGTCGCGAGAGCAGACGGCGTGGGCGCAGCAGGCGATCGCCGTCGAGGGCCTCGCCGACCTCGCCGAGGTGCGCTACGGCGACTACCGCGACATCGCCGAAGACGGCTTCGATGCGGTGTCATCGATCGGGCTGCTCGAGCACATCGGCGTGCGCAACTACGCTTCGTATTTCGGCTTTCTGCAGTCGCGCTTGCGGCCCGGGGGACTCTTGCTCAACCACTGCATCACCCGGCCCGACAATCGCTCCGAGCCGTCGGCGCGCGGCTTCATCGACCGGTACGTGTTCCCCGACGGAGAGCTCACCGGCTCGGGCCGCATCATCACCGAGGCGCAGGATGTCGGCTTCGAAGTGCTGCACGAAGAGAACCTGCGTCAGCATTATGCACTGACACTGCGCGATTGGTGCGCCAACCTCGTCGCGCACTGGGAAGAGGCGGTCGCCGAGGTCGGGCTGCCGACCGCGAAGGTGTGGGGCCTCTACATGGCCGGGTCACGGCTCGCGTTCGAGAGCGGCGGCATCCAGTTGCACCAGGTGCTGGCGGTCAGACCAGACGATCGCAGCGACGCCGCCCAGCTGCCGCTGCGGCCGTGGTGGACGCCATAGGACGCGATCAGTCGGTGGCCGGCACGAGCCGAATGGTCACGTCGCGCACGGCATCGCCGACCACCGTCCCGACGATGGCGGCGCCGTGGCGGTCGTACTTGCGGTGGTACTCGGCGTCGAGTTCGGGATGCACCTGCGCCGCGGCATCCGCGAAGCTGACATCTCGCTCGACGCCCCGGGCCCGGATACGTCCCTCACCGCTCGCGATCGCGCGTCGATACCAGGGGTTCTTCGAGCCGTACGCCGAACGCACGTAGAGCTCCTCGCCGACGCGCGCGACCCACATGGTGACGTACGGCCGCAAGGTGCCGTCGGCACGGCGCGAGGCGAGGTCGAGTTCTTCGGCGGCGCCGCGGTCGAGGTCGTCGTGGTTCCAGGTCGTCATCCGGACAGTGCTCCTCAGGTGGTGGTGGTCGGTGCGCTCGATGCGGCCGAGCCCGCGCTCGCCGCGGCGATGCAGGCCTCGAGCGCGACCCACGAGAGCATCGCGCACTTCACGCGCATGACGTACTTCGAGACGCCGTGGAAGGCGATCGCGTCGCCGAGCAGGTCTTCGTCGGCCTCGCCGGCGCCCTGCGAGCGCATCATCGAGCGGAACCCGTCGATCAGCTGGCGCACTCGTTCGAGGTCCGCGCCGGTCGCGAGCTCGGTCAGGGCCGACGCCGAGGCCATCGAGATGCTGCAGCCGTCGCCGACCCAGCCGATCGCCTCGACCCTGGTGCCGGATGCGTCGAGCCGAACGCCCATCGTGATCTCGTCGCCGCACGTGGGGTTCAGCTCGTGGTGCGTGGCGTGCGGGTCGGCGAGCTCGCCGTCGCCGATGCGGCGACGCGAGTGATCGAGGATGAGCTCTTGGTACAGACCCGAGAGGTCGCTCATGCGTCGACTCCGAAGAAGCCGCGAACCTCGGCCAGAGCCGACTCGATCACGCCGCTCATGCGTCGATTCCGAAGAAGCCGCGCACCTCGGCGAGCGCCGCCGCGAAGCGCCGGATCTCGTCGGGCGTCGTGTAGACGTAGGCGCTCGCACGCGTGGTCGCGCGCAGGCCGAGTCGTCGGTGCAGCGGTTGCGCGCAGTGGTGGCCGACCCGCACGGCGATGCCCCGCGAATCGAGGAACTGGCCGACATCGTGCGCGTGCACGCCGGCGACGTCGACGCTCGCGAGGGCGGCTCGCTCGACGCCGGCGGCCGGGCCGAGCAAGCGGATGCCGGGAATGCCGGCGACCTCGTCGACGAGCAGTTCGGCCAGAGCGCCCTCATGCTCGTGCACCCGCTGCATGTCGAGTGCATCGAGGTAGCGCACGGCCTCGGCGAGGGCGACTGCTTGCGACACCGGCTGGGTGCCCGCTTCGAACCGCTGCGGCGACGGCAGGAACGACGCCGACTCCATCGTCACCGTCGTGATGGTCGATCCGCCCGTGCGGGCCGGTGGCAGGGCGTCGAGCAGCGCCTCGCGGCCGTAGAGCACGCCGATGCCGGTGGGCCCGAGCATCTTGTGCGCCGAGAACGCCGCGAAGTCGACGCCGAGGTCGGCGAAGTCGGTCGGCCGGTGCGGCACCGACTGGCAGGCATCGAGCAGCACGAGCGCGCCGTGCCGGTGCGCGAGCTCGGCCACGTCGGCGACGGGCGCGAGGTGGCCGGTCACGTTGGAGACATGCGCGAACGCGACGAGGCGAGTGCGTTCGCCGATGACGGATGCCGCGTCGTCGATGCCCCACGTGCCGTCATCGTGCACGGGGATCCAGCGCAGCGTCGCCCCCGTCTTCGCGGCGAGCCGCTGCCAGGGGATGAGGTTCGCGTGGTGCTCGGCCTCGGTCACGACGATCTCGTCGCCTTCGCCGAGCCTGAAGACCGCGGCTTCGGGGCCGCCGAGGCCGGCCGCGGCATCCGCCATGCCGAGCGCGACGATGTTGATGGCGTCGGTCGCGTTCTCGGCCCACACGATCTCGCGGAGGCCGGCGCCGACGAAGCGGGCGACCGTCGCGCGGGCGTCTTCGAAGGCGGTCGTGGAGGTGCCCACGAGGGTGCTCGCACCGCGGTGCACGGCGGCGTTCGAGCGCTCGAGGTAGTCGCGTTCGGCATCGAGCACGGTGCGCGGACGCTGTGCGGTCGCGCCCGAGTCGAGATAGGCGAGCGGATGCCCGTTGAGCTCCTGTGCGAGGTACGGGAAGTCCAGTCGGAGCGCCTCGGGCAGCAGACCGTCGATGGTCGTCGTTCGGTCGAGGGTCACGGTTCCTCCCAGCATGCCGCCGCGGGGGGATCCACGTGACGGCGTGCTTCCAGTCTGACGCAGTTTCGGGCGGCCATCGCCGTTCGCGGCCGATCGGCCGAGGCGAATCGTGTGCCGATCGCCCTGGTGGCGGTGGCAGTGCGGGGGCGGACGGTGTGCGTGCGAGTTGCGCGCGGCGTGCGGGTGGGCCGCCGCCGGGATACCGTTTGGGTATGCCCCGGAGCGTGAGTGAGCGCGATGACCGCGACGACGAGGTCGACCTGCTCATCGATGCCTGGTCGCGCCGACTGCCGGGCGTCGACCTGACGCCACTCGACGTGATGTCGCGCTTGCGGCGCGTGGCCAATCGGCTCGGCCGGCTTCGGGCGAGCGCCTTCAGCGGTGCCGGCCTCGCAGCCTGGGAGTTCGACGTGCTCGCGGCCCTCCGGCGCGCCGAGCCCCCGCACGAGTTCAGCCCGGCGCAATTGATCGAGGCCACGATGATCGGCAGCGCGGCGATGACGAATCGCCTCGACAACCTCACCCGTCGAGGGCTCGTCGAGCGCCGTCCGAACCCGCGTGACGGGCGCAGCGTGCTCGTTCGGCTCACGCCCGAGGGTGCCACGCGGGTCGATCAGGCCATGCGGCTCCTCGCCGAGCGCGAAGCCGAAGAGCTCCGCGGCCTCAGCCGCGAGGAGCAGGCGACGCTGGCAGCGCTGCTGCGCCGGCTCGCGCAGGAGTCGTAGCCGCACCGAATCCGAGCCCGCCTCTCGTCAGCAACTCCGTCGTACGGGGGATCCGTCGCGGCGGGAGCCTCACTAGCGTTGATCGCGTGAGCGAAGAAGTGGCTGACCAGACCGTCTCAAGGGGCCCCGAGTCCGCGATCCCTGAAGCGTCTCCCGTCGGGGTGGCCGAGGCCGCGCCCGCATCGCAGCGCGTCGCGTGGGCGGCCGTCGCCGTGTTCGCGGTTGTCTCGTGCGGGCTCGCGTGGCTCGTCGCCGCGCCGCTCTGGGCGCGCGGGCTCGGCATGGCCGATCCGCTCGTGCCGGTGATCGCCACCGCCATGATGTTCACGCCCGCGATCGCGACGGTCGCGGCGCTGCTCGTGGAGCGGCGGCATCACGGCAAGCGGGGTGCACGCGGCATCCTGCGCGATCTCGGCATGTGGCCGCTGCGGCCCGTCGGCCGCACGCTCGGCGTCTCGATCGCCGCCATCATCGGGCTGCCCCTGCTCATCGGGGTGGGCCTCGTGGTCGTCGGGCTCCTCGGCCTCGCCGAGTTCGATCTTGTGGGCTTCTCGGGGTTCGCGGCGCAGCTTCAAGCCGACCTCGCCGTCGGCGACGTCACGCCACCGGTCGGTCTTCCTCCGATCGGCCTGCTCGTGGTGCTGCAGCTCGTGATGATCCCGATCGGCGCGATCATCAACGCGCCCTTCGCCTTCGGAGAAGAGGTCGGATGGCGCGGCTGGCTGCTGCCCGCGCTGCGACCGCTCGGCATCTGGCCGTCACTGCTCGTCTCGGGCGCCTTCTGGGGCTTCTGGCACTCGCCCCTGATTCTGCTCGGCTACAACTTCGGGCTCACCGACGTCACGGGCGTGCTGCTCATGGTGCTCGCGTGCATGGTGCTCGGTGTGCTGCTCGGCTGGACCAGGCTGCGCACCGGCTCCGTCTGGCCGGCCGTGTTCGGGCATGGCGCCTTCAATGCGGCGGCGGGCCTCGGCGCGCTGGTCGTCGCGGCCGGGTCCCCGGTGCCGCCGGCGTGGCTCGCGGGGCCCGCCGGGCTCATCACGTGCGCGGTGATGGCCGCGGTCGTCGCGCTGCTCGTGGCAGCTGGGCAGTTCCGGCGCGATCGTCTCACTGCCCGCCTCGGAGCGGCAGGCAGCGAACGAGTCGACGAGGTTCAGCCCGCGAGCGGCGTGTAGTCGATCTCGAGGAAGTCGTCGACCTCGTTCGCCCAGCGATCACGCACGAACGCCACGTGGGCGGGGTGCGTGTTGTACGCGTCGTACGCCGCCTGGTCGGCGAACTCCATCGAGAAGCCGAACGCGAACGCGTTCTTCGGGCTCACCTGCCGCAGTTGCTCGAATCGTTCGACGCCGGGGATGGCGGCCAGTTCTTCGGCGGCCTGCAGGAACGCCAGCTCTTCGGCGGAACCCGCGGCATGACGAAGTCGGAAGGCGACGGTGTGTCGGATCATGTGTTCACTGTAGAGGTCGCGCCGTTCTTGCGCCGCGCTCTCGCGGTGCTCGCCGTCGGCCGGCCATGAGAGGTTGGTGACATGACCCGCGCGACCACGACCAGCACCACCCTCGCCACGCTCGCCGTGCCCGGCGGCACCTTCATGCTGCGCCGAGCGCGCCGCGACGACCTGCCGGCGCTTGTCGCACTCATCGCCGCCGACGCCCTGCGCGCGAACGACGACAGCACGAACGCCGACGACCTCGTGCACTACGAGGCGGCGTTCGAGGCGATCGATCGCGACCCCGCGCACACCCTCGTGGTCGCCGAGACCGCGGGCGGTGAGGTGGTCGGCACGATGCAGCTCACGCTCATTCCCGGGCTTGCACGCCGCGGCGCCGCGAGACTGCAGGTCGAGGCGGTTCGCGTTGCCGAGTCGACGCGCGGCGGCGGGCTCGGCGGCGCGATGATGCAGTGGGCGATCGACGATGCCCGGGCGAGTGGAGCGGCGCTCGTGCAGCTCACCTCGGATGCGCGCCGCGACGACGCGCACCGCTTCTACGAGCGGCTCGGCTTCACCGGCTCCCACGTCGGGTTCAAGCTGTTCCTCTGAAGTGGCGGATTGCGAGCCGTGGCCGCTCGGCCGGGCTCAGTCGCGGCGCCACGCTTCGCCGAGGGTCGAACGCCGAGCGATGAGATGCGGCTCGAGCGTGACGGTGCGCGGCTGCGCCGACTCCGGTGCGGTGATCTGGTTGATCAGCAGCTGGGCGGCGGCGCGGCCCATCTCCTCACCTGGCTGGGCGATCGTGCTCACCGGCGTGGCGCTCTCAGAGGCGAAGTGGTTGTTGTCGTAGCCGGTGATCGCGATGTCGGCGGGCACGTCGAAGCCGGTCTCGTCGTCGAAGACCTGCATGCAGCCGATGGCCATGAGGTCGGATGCTGCGATGATGCCGTCGACGCGGCCGGCACCGCCCTCGACGATCTCTCGACCTGCCTGGCGCCCGTGCGGAATGTTGAGGCCGCGCGTCTCGAGCACCTCGAGCGATACGCCCCGGGACTCCTCGACGGCCTGCTGAGCGCCGTCGCGGCGGGCGGCGACCGCCTCGAGCAGGAACGGACCGCCGACGAAGAGCAACCGGGTTCGGCCGAGGTCGATGAGGTGCCGAGCGGCGAGATAGCCGCCGCGGCGTTCGTCGACCACCACACCCGAGCTCGACGGGTCGCCCGGGTGCGCGTTGACGTAGACGAGCGGAGTGCTGCGGATCGCCGGCCGACGCGCGGCGACCCATGGCGTCGGTGTGATCAGGATGCCGGCCACTCGCGACTCCTCGAAGAGTTCGAGGTTGCGCTGCTCCCGCGCCGGGTCGACATCGGTGTTCGCGATGAGCAGGTTCATGCCGTGCTGGCGCAGGATCGTCTCTGCGCCACGCGCGATGTCGACGAAGAAGGAGTTGTCGAGGTCGGCGAGCACGAGGCCGACGGTGGTGCTGCTTCCGGCCGCGAGCGAGCGCGCGGCATCGTTACGCACGAAGCCGAGTTCGGCGATGGCGGCGAGCACGCGCCGACGGGTGGCGTCCGACACCTTGTCGGGGTTGTTGAGCGTGTTCGACACGGTGCCGAGCGCGACACCGGCCTGGCGCGCGACATCCGTCATGCTGGGCTGAGCCCTCGCGCCTCTACGACGTTCTGCAGGAATGCGGCACCTCCATGTGCTGCGGGGCCGATGCTTCGGCCGTGGGTTCGTTCGCTATGTTCCCACGCCCCGGCTTGTCGGGCCCGGAAGTGAAGCGTTTCAAGATTGTGACCAAGACTACGTGACAGATGCTGAGCTTAGCGCTACGGTATCGATGAAGCGCTTCAATCGAAGCCAAAGATTCAAGGAGGAATCGTGACCACAGCACTCATGCGGCGGCGCCTGCTGCCCCTCGGCGCGCTGCTCGGTGCGGGAGCGTTGGCGCTCACCGCCTGCGGCCCCGCTGGTTCCGGCGGGGGAGCCGACGACGGCTCGTTCAGCTACCTCGGCCAGACCGAGAACACCACCATCATCAATACGCTCGAGACCCTCGGCGCCGAGCAGTGCGCTGCGGCCGAGAAGGCGGCACCGCTCGAGTCCGACAGCACCGCCGGCACTCAGTGGGACCAGAAGCTGCAACTGCTTGCCGGGCAGGACGCACTCTCCGACCTCTCGATGGCGGCCGGCACCCCGTCGCTCATGCAGCAGTTCATCGACGCCGACCAAGTGCTCGACCTCTCGGAGGCGCTCGACGACCTCGGCGTCGCCGACAAGATCCTCCCGGCCGCCGAATCGACGATCAAGGCCCTCTACGGCGGCGACTCGCTCTACGCGCTGCCGACCGAGCTGAACATCGAAGGCTTCTGGTACAACGAGCAGCTGCTCGCCGACAACGGCATCGAGGCGCCGCAGACGTGGGACGAACTCGTCGCCGCCGCCGCGACCCTGAAGTCCGCCGGTGTGCAGCCCTTCACCGCTGCGGGCAAAGACGGATGGCCGATCACCCGGCTCGTCGGCGACTACATCGTGCGCGACCTCGGCCCCGACGCCCTCAAGAAGGTCGCCGACGGCGATGCGAAGCTCACCGACCCCGAATACGTTGCGGCCGCCGACGCGGTCGCAGAGCTCGGGGCATCCGGGTACTTCGGCGACGCCGTCGGCTCCGTCGACTACAACGCCGCACTGAACCAGTTCCTCACCGGCGGTGCCGCGTTCTTCTACATGGGCAGCTGGGCGCTCGCGAACTTCAACGACGAGGAGCAGAACCAGATCGGCGCCGACAACATCGGCTTCGCCCCGTTCCCCGAGGTCGAGGGCGGCGCCGGCAGCATCGACCAGGTGCCCGCCAACGTCGGCATCCCGGTGATGCTGTCGAAGAAGGGCTACACCGACTCCACGGCCGACTGGCTGAAGTGCATCGCCGAGAACTACGGCGACACGGTGCTGGCCGAGAGCGGCGTCGTGTCGGGCTTCGCGCTCGAGAACCCGCCCGCCGACCTGCCGCCGACGACCCAGATCGTGCAGGACGTCATCGCGAACGCCCCGTCGAGCGTGCTCTGGTTCGAGGCGCTGTTCACCTCGAAGGGCACCACCGTCAGCCAGACCAACGGCGGCGGACTCGGCAACGGCACGCTCACGGGCGCCGAGTTCATGGAGCTCGTGCAGTCCGCGAACGACGAGGGCTGATGCACCGCTCCCCGAAATCGCCGGGCCGCGGTGCACTCCCGCTGCGGCCCGGCAGCGCCGCCCGTTCGGCGACCGAACCACCGCATCATGCCGCAACAGCGGCCGACCAGATTGTCTGACGATGGAAAAAACCCTCGGCGACAAGCGCGCCATCCTGATCCTGCTCGGGCCCGCGCTGCTCGTCTACACGCTCATCATGCTGGTGCCGATCGTCTGGTCGCTCGGCTACACGGTCATGGACGGCAACCCGATCGTCGGGTTCCAGTTCAACGGCTTCGACAACTTCGTGAAGTTCTTCGGCGACCCGGCCGCCTGGGAGGCCGTGGGCTTCACCCTGCGGTACGCGCTCGTGCTCACGGTGCTGCAGGTCGGCATTGGGTTCCTCCTCGCCCTGCTCTACGTGTTCTGGCTCCGCAAGGCGTCGGGCCTCATCCGCACCATCGTCTTCTTCCCGGTCGTGCTGCCGACCGTCGCCGTCGCCCTGCTGTTCCAGCGGCTCTTCGAGGCGGCGCCCACGACGGGCCCGGTCAACGCCCTGCTGAACTCGTTCGGGCTCGAATCCGTCGACTGGTTCGGCACGCCCGACGCCTCGTTCTGGATCGTCATCCTCATGGACCTCTGGCGTTCCATGGGCTTCTACGCCGTGCTGCTCTACGCCGGCCTCGTCGACATCCCCGATGAGTTGCTCGAGTCTGCGCGTCTCGACGGGGCATCCGGCTGGAAGCTCATCCGCAGCATCGTGCTGCCGCTCTCGCTGCCGGTGCTGCTCTCGTCGCTGATCTTCAGCATCAACGGCACGCTCAAGGTCTTCGACACGGTGGTCGCCCTGACCAACGGCGGGCCGGGCAATGCGACGACGCCGCTCACCGTCTACATGTTCGAGACCTCATTCACCTACGGCGAGTACGGCTACGGATCGACCGTCGCGCTGATGCTCACGATCCTCTGCCTCCTGTTCACCGTCTTCATCTTCCGGTCCACGCGCCGGGACCTCACGAAGGGCTGAGTCGTGACCTCCGCCACCGCACTCACCGAGGACCTGCGCACCGTCGCCGTCTCCTCACCGCGCGAGCCGCGGCGCCGACGCGGCGCCCGGGACTTCTTCGCTCGCTTACCGATGCGCCTCATCATCGCGATCCTGCTCGTGGTCGAGATCTACCCGATGCTGTGGATGTTCCTCGGCTCGTTCAAGACGCAGAGCGAGTTCCTGAGCGAGCCGTTCTGGGCGCTGCCGGCCTCGTGGTCGCTCGACAACTACGTCGAGGTCTTCACGACCGGCGGCTTCGGGCAGTACATCCTGAACAGCGTCATCGCGGTCTTCCCGTCGCTGTTCTGCATCCTGCTCTTCGGCGTCGCGGCGGGGTTCGCGCTCGAGGTACTCGTCTGGAAGGGCCGCGGCACCGTGCTGCTCCTCTTCCTGGCCGGCATCATGGTGCCCGCGCAGATGATTCTGCTGCCGCTCTTCACGATGTACTTCCGCACGGGGCTCACGGGCAGCCTGTGGCCGCTGATCCTCACCTACATCGCCACCGGGCTGCCGCTCACCGTGTTCATGATGGCGACGTTCTTCCGGTCGGTGCCACGCGAGATCTTCGAAGCGGCGACCCTCGACGGCGCGAGCATGCTGCGCGCCTTCTGGAGCGTCGGCATCCCGCTCGTGCGCAACGCGATCTTCACGGTGGGGCTCGTGCAGTTCTTCTTCATCTGGAACGACCTGCTCATCGCCTTGACCTTCACGACGTCGAGCGACCTGCGCACCATCCAGGTGGGCCTGCTCAACTTCACCGGCCAGTACGGCGCCGTGCAGTACGGGCCGACCTTCGCCGCCATCGCCGTGAACGTGTTCGGCACGCTCGCGCTCTACCTCTTCCTCAACCAGCAGGTCATGAAGGGCCTGACGGCAGGGTCGGTGAAGGGATGACGACGCAGCGCGTGGCGATCGAGGAGGTCGTGACGATCGAGGAGATCTGGCTCGAGAACCGACGGGGTGCATCGGAAGTCGGGCTCGGACTCGGCATCGGCGAGGCTACCCCCCGCCTGTCGTGGATCGCATCGGGTGCGGCAGAGATGTGGCTGGCCGAGTTCCGGCTCGACGACGGCGAGGTCGAGCGGGCGACGATCGAGGCCACCGCCGGCTCGACCCGGCTCGTCGCCTGGCCGTTCACACCGCTTCGCTCGCGTCGCGGCGGCGAGCTGCGGCTGCGGGCGACGGCAGCGGATGCCGCGTGGAGCGCGCCCGTGCGTGTCGAAGCGGGCCTGCTCGAGCGCGACGACTGGGTCACGCCGTTCGTCTCGCCATCACCCGCGGCGCCGCCGGCCGCCGATGGCGAGCTGCGGCCGGGGTACCTGTTGCGGGCGACGTGGGATGCCGCGGCGCTCGGCATTGCGCCGGACACCGTGCGGCGGGCGCGCGTGTACGCCAGCGCGCACGGCGTCTACGAACTCGAATTAAATGGGCGACCGGTCGCCGACGGGCTGCTCGCACCGGGATGGACGAGCTACCGGCACCGGCTGCGCACGCAGACCCACGACGTCACCGAGCTCGTGCGCGAAGGCCGCAACGCGATCGGCGCCTGGCTCGCCGACGGCTGGTATCGCGGGCGCATCGGCTTCGACGGTGGGCTGTGGAACGTCTACGGCACGGATGTCGCGCTGCTGCTGCAGCTCGAGCTGACCCTCGACGACGACTCGGTCGTGCGGGTGCCGCTCGATGAGGAGTGGACGTGGCATCCCTCGCCCATCACCGAGGTGGGCTTGTACGAGGGCGAGCGCTACGACGCCCGCTTGCTGCCGGCGGGCTGGAGCGAGCCGGGGTTCGACGACTCCCACTGGTCGCGCCCGGTGCTGCTGCCGCTCGAGCAGTTCCCGGCCCGGCTCGAGGCGCCGAGCGGCCCGCCGGTTCGGGTCATCGAGACGCTGCGGCCCGAATCCGTCGAGCGGCTCGAGGGCGGCCGCATCCGGCTCGACTTCGGGCAGAACATCTCGGGCAAGCTGCGCATCCGCGTCGCCGGCCCCGCGGGCCACGTGGTGCGGCTGCACCACGCCGAGGTGCTCGAGAACGGCGCCCTCGGGGTGCGCCCGTTGCGGGCAGCGGTGTCGATCGACGAGTACGTGTGCGCCGGCGGCGGCGGCGGCGACGACCGCGGGAGTGCCGAGACGTGGTCGCCGCGATTCACCATCCACGGGTTCCGCTACGCGGAACTCGAAGGCTGGCCGGGAGAGCTCGACACCGTCGACGTCGAAGCGCTCGTCGTGCACACCGACATGCCTCGGACCGGGTGGTTCGAGAGCTCGCACGAGGGCCTCAACCGCCTGCACTCGAACGTCGTCTGGAGCATGCGCGACAACTTCGTCGACCTGCCGACCGATTGCCCGCAGCGTGATGAGCGCCTTGGCTGGACCGGCGACATCCAGGTGTTCGCGCCGACGGCGCTGCGCCTGTACGCCGCCCACGGCACCTTGACCGGGTGGCTGCGCGACCTCGCCGAGGAGCAGGCCGAGCAGGGTCACGTGCCGAACTTCGTGCCGTGGCTCGACTGCGGGTTCCCGAACTTCCCGACCGCCGCGTGGGGCGATGCCGCCGTGATCGTGCCGTGGGAGCTGTACCAGCACGACGGTGATCTGCGGGTACTCGAAACGCAGTACGACAGCATGCGCGGCTGGGTCGATCTCGTCGATCGACTGTCTGGTGGCACCGGGCTCTGGAACACCGGATTCCAGCTCGGCGACTGGCTCGACCCCGCGGCCCCGCCCGAGAGCCCGGGCGACTCGCACACCGACAAGTACCTCGTCGCGACCGCCTACCACGTGCGCACCGCCGGCATCATGGCCGAGACCGCCGCACTGCTCGGTCGCGTCGACGACGAGCAACGTTACGGCACGCTCGCCGCTCGCGCGCTCGCCGCGTTCCAGGGGGAGTACCTGTCGTCGAGCGGCCGGGTCGTCAGCGACACCCCGACCTCACTCGCCCTGTGCATCGTCTTCGGGCTCTTCGCCTCGCCCGAGCAGCAGCGCCGAGCGGGCGAACGCCTGCTCGAACTCGTGGCGCAGAACGACTTCCGCATCAGCACCGGCTTCGTCGGCACGCCGATCATCTGCGACGCGCTCGCCAT
Organism: Agromyces subbeticus DSM 16689; assembly: GCF_000421565.1. Taxonomy (GTDB): domain Bacteria; phylum Actinomycetota; class Actinomycetes; order Actinomycetales; family Microbacteriaceae; genus Agromyces; species Agromyces subbeticus. The sequence continues at coordinate 773,160 of NZ_ATXG01000001.1, forward strand.
GGTGGGGGGCATGGATGCCGCGTACCACCTGCTGCTGCAGGATGAGCTGCCGTCGTGGCTCTACCAGGTCTCGATGGGTGCGACCACGATCTGGGAGCGCTGGGACAGCATGCTGCCCGACGGCACGGTGAACCCCGGCGACATGACCTCGTTCAACCACTACGCGCTGGGCGCCGTCGCGGGCTTCATGCATCGCGTGGTGGCCGGGCTCGACGTCGCCGCACCCGGCGGCGTCGCGCTGCGCATCGCACCCCGCCCCGGCGGCGGCCTCACCCACGCCTCGTCGAGCCACCTCGGCACCCTCGGCCTCGCCTCCTCGGCCTGGCGCCGGGAGGGCGCGCTCCTCACGCTCGACGTCGTCGTGCCGCTCGGCGCCACGGCCACGGTCGAGCTGCCCGACGGCCGCGTGATCGACGCCGTGCCCGCCGGGCAGCACACGTTCACGAGCATCGTGCGCGCCGTCGCCGACGATCCGCCCCGACCGCCGAAGCGCTGGCGCGGCGGGCCGCCGCCCGAACTCTCCGATTCCTCCCCTGAAAGGACCAGCAGTGCAGCACTCGATCCGACCCGGTGAGCCGTGGCTCGATACCGACGGCAACCGCATCCACACCCACGGCGGCTCCATCATCACCGTCGACGACACCTTCTACTGGTTCGGCGAGAACAAGGAGAAGACGACGCCGAGCAGCGGCATCTGGCACTGGGGCGTGCGGTGCTACTCGTCGAAGGACCTGTACAACTGGGAGGATCTCGGCACGATCATCCCACCCGTGCTCGACGACGAGACCCATCCGATGCATCCCGAGCAACTCGCCGACCGGCCGCACATCATCTACAACGCGACCACCGGCAAGTTCGTGTGCTGGGTCAAGGTCATGCACCGCAACGGCGAGCAGCGATCGAGCGTCTTCACCGCCGACCGCATCGTCGGGCCGTACGAGCTCGTGACGAAGGGCATCAAGCCGCTGGGAATGAACGCCGGCGACTTCGACCTCGTGGTCGAGCCGTCGGACGGCAAGGCGTACTACGTGTTCGAGCGCGTGCACAGCGAACTCATCGTCGCCGACCTGAACGACGAGTACACGGATGTCACCGGCTACTACTCGACGCACTTCCCCCGGCTGCAGCCGCCGTTCGTTCGTGAGGCCCCGGCGTACTTCCGCCGCAAGGGAAGGCACTACCTCGCGACATCCGGAACCACCGGGTACTTCCCGAACCCCTCGGAGTTTGCGACCGCAGACTCGTATCACGGCCCTTGGACCGTGCTCGGCGACGCGCACCCCGACGATGCGTCGCGCACCTCGTTCCGCTCGCAGATCTCATCGATCTTCAAGCACCCGACGCGTCGCGACCTCTACATCGCGATCGCCGATCGGTGGGTCGTCTCGCCGCCCGATGACCTGCCCGACATCCAAGCTCTGTTCGAGACGGTGTTCAGCGTCGACCTCGAGGGCCCGCGCGAATGGGGTGCCATCGACCTCGGCGAGCCCGACACCTCGCTCGCCGACTACGTCTGGCTGCCCATCCGCTTCGACGGTGAACGCCCGTACATCGAGTGGCGCGACGAGTGGACGATCGAGGAGTTCGAGGAGCTGCCTGGCTGAGGGTGCTTCTTCGTCGTCACCCGACCGCGCGCGGGCTCGCTCAGGCCGTCACTCCGAGCCACTCGGCGAGGCTCGCCACCTCGTCGTCGACGGCAACGCGCGTGGCTCGGTCGAACGGCACGTCTTCGTGCACGGCGTTCACGGTGAGCGTGCCGGCCTTGCGATCGACGGCGGCGTCGAGCTTGCCGACGAGCCGGTCGCCGTGCAGGATCGGCAGCGCGAAATAGCCCCAGCGGCGCTTCGCGGCCGGCTTGTACATCTCGAGTACGTATTCGAAGTCGAAGAGCTGCTGGGCTCGCACCCGGTCGTAGGTGAGCCGGTCGAACGGCGAGAGCAGCGCGGTGCGGCCGGTGAACGGCTGCCCCAGCTGCGCGGGGTCGACGCGCCACACACCCGGCACGCCGTCGACGACCGCGGGCTCGCCCGCCTGCCCGACGTCGACGGGTTCGAGCGGCATCATCGTGCTCTTCTCCCGCGCGATGCCGAGCGCGGCGAGGCGGCGCTCGTTGCGCCGGCGCAGGGCTTCGTCGGCGGGCAGCACGGGTGCGGCGAGCAGCTCGGCGGGGTACACGCGGTCGGCGAGGGTCCACAGCCGCTCGCGGCCGCGCCGGGCGGCGATCGCGACCTCGCCGCGCATCGTGAGCAGCTCGAGCATGCGGCCGACGTTGCGATTGTGGGTCCAGCCGGTCGACGCCCACGACACGTGGCTCGTGTCGGGGATGTCGCGAGAGAGCACGGGAACGGGGGAGTCGCCGAGCCGGTCGAGGATGTCGCGGCGGAAGCTCTGGTTCTGATCGAGCCACTCGCTCGATCGCTGCCAGGTCGGCCACGTCGCCATGTCGGCTCGCAGCAGTTCGAGGTCTTCGATGGGGCGAATCAGCGCGTCGAGTTCGAACAGGCGGCGCTCGTGCTCGAGCGCGTGCGCGAGATCGGCCGGGCGATACGCCGACCCGAGCCGGCTCCAGGCGACGAGATCGGCGTTCGGCGCGATCGCCGCCGTCGGGTCGATCTGCAGCAGCGTGAGCCGGCGCACCAGCTCGACCAGATCGCGCGGGCGGGCGGCGTCGAGCAACTGGGCCCGAATCGCGATGCGGCGCGCTTCGGTGCGGTCGAGGCGGTGCGGCTCCATGCCATCACGGTACTCGCGGCCGCCGACGTCGCTGCGATACGGTGCCCTTCGTCGACGCGAGCGCGTCGACGAGAGGAGCGTCATGACGGAGCAGCAACTGCCGAGCGCGATCCAGGCATTCGTCGACACGACGAACCGCGGCGACTCGGAGGGTTTCGTGGCGACCTTCGCGCCCGATGCATATCTGAAGGACATGTCGCGCGAGTTCCATGGGCGCGACGGCGTCGCGAGCTGGAACGAGACCGACAACATCGGTCGGCAGGAGCGGTTCGAGGTGCAGAGCGTCAGGGCGGGCGACGCGCCTGACGAATACGTCGTCAGTGTCGCCGTCTCGGGCAACGGCTACAACGGGCCGGCAGACTTCGCCTTTCAGTTGTCGAGCGGACTGATCTCGCGGTTCGTCATCTCCTGAGCGTCGACCGCTCGCAAGTACGCCATGCCTCGCGGCGAGATCTCGTAGCCGACCTCGAGGCTTCGAGTGAGCCCGAGCTCCTTCAGCCGTCGCACTCGGCGCTTGAACGCGAGCAGCTCGAGGTCGCCGCGCAACCGGTCGGCGGGGATTCGGGGCCGCTCTCGGATGCGGTGCAGCACGTCGTGGGTCCACGGCGCATTTCGGCCACGGCGGTCGACGCCCGCGAGCGTCTCGGCGATGGCCGCGACGTCTGACGCGCTCAAGGTCGCGTCAGCGGCGAGTTCGATGCGTCGGTCGGCGCCCGCCCACTCGACGCCGATGCGGAAGAGCGGATCGTTCGCGTGGCCGCCGAGCGCTACCAGCACCTCGGTGACGGATGATGCGCCAGCGCGTTGCGCGTCGGCGGCCGTGACCTCGCCGACCTCATCGATCGAGACGACCTTGATCACGCCCGCGCTCGAGCGGAACGTGCCTCCGGCCTTCACCCGCGGTCGCGCCCACCTACGGAACACGACGGAGATCGAGCCCTCGGCGATGGCACGTGCAACCGGTTCGGTGAGGAGCATCGCGTGCCGGCGATCGGAGTCGAGCCGGTCAGCTAGCGGTGATCGCTCGATTGCCGCGGATGACGCCGCCGGGGTCGACGCGCTGCTTCACCGCGGCGAGTCGATCGAGCACCTCGCGGTCGTAGGCGTCGGCGAGGGACGCGTCGGCACCCAGGAACGTCGGCAACGTGCCGCCCCCGGAGTACCTCGCCACGAGGTCGCGCAACGGCTGCAGCGCGGCCGCCGCATCGATCGTCGGATCGAAGAGCAGCACGCCGGAGTTGAGCAGTCCCTCGGCATGTACTGCTCCGACTGCCGACTGATCGGCTCCGAGCTCGTCGGCGATCGCGCCGCCCATCGCGCGGATGCTGCAGCGCATGAGTCCGAGGTCGGCGCCGCGGAGGAAGGCGTCGACGAACTCATGGACGAAGGCATCGTCGAGCCCGGCGACCGCGCCGCCGAAGTCGGCCGACGGCATCGGGTCGACGGGCTCGGCCGCGACCGCGGCGAGCGAGCCGATCGTGAACGGCACGAGCGTGTCGGCGATCGGCTCTGCGACGGCACGGAGTCGGTCGGCGAACGCGCGACCGGCCTGCTCGTCGCCCACGTGCACGAGGCCGACCGTGGCGACCGTGCGACCGCGCAGGTGCGGCGGCAGCATCGGCCCATCGGGGAAGCGCATCATGCCGACGTCGAGCCCCAGCTCGGGCTCGTCGTTCGCCAGGGCGAACGCCGCGGAGATGACGCCCTCAGCTGCTTCGGCCGGGAACATGAGGCTGCCGCCGAAGATGACGTCGCCCGGATAGAGCGCGAGTTCGATGGCCGTGATGACGCCGAAGAGCCCGCCGCCGCCGCGCAGCGCCCAGATGAGCTCGGCGTCGTCGGCATCGGTCACGCGGCGCAGCTCACCGCTCGCGTCGACGAGCTCGACGGCGACGATCGAACGCGCCGTGAGGCCGTAGCGACGGCTGAACATCGACTGGCCGCCGTTGATCGCGAGCGCGACGACGTTGACCTCGGGGTTCGACCCGGCGAGAGCGATGAGCCCGGTGCCGTCGAGACGCTCGAGCGCGCGCCCCCAGTTGACGCCGGCGCCGACGCGCAGCAGCCGGGCCGTCTCGTCGACCACGATCTCGTCGAAGTGGGACGGGCGGATGACGACGACGTCGCTGAGGTCGGCGGAGGCGGCATGGCCGTTGGGCTGGGTCGTGACGCCGAGGTTGAGGGCGGTCGCGACGCGAAGGACCGCTCGGATGTCGTCGACGTCGGCCGGCACGGCGATGGCCGCCGGGCGCTGATCGACGCTCAGGTTCCACGGAGTGCGGGCCGAGTCGTAGTCGACATCGCCGGGCAGCACGATCGATCCGCTGAGCTCGGAGCGCAGACCGAGCAGCGCGGCATCGGGGGAGGAGGTCATCGATGTCCTTTCGTCGGTGTCACGCTAGCGGCGGCATCCGACACTCACCGCAGGTCGAGGCGCATGAGCACGCGCGGAAAGCCGTTGAGTACCGACGCGGTGTCGGCGGCCTTCGTGAATCCCGCCTGCTCGAAGACCGCGCGCGTGCCGACATAGGCCATCGTCAGGTCGACCTTGCCGCCGTCGTTGTCAACGGGATATCCCTCGATGGCAGGGGCCTCGTGCTCGCGCGCGAATTCGACGGCGCCGGTCAGCAGGTGGTGCACGATGCCCTCGCCCCGATGCCCCGGGCGTACGCGGAAGCACCACACCGACCAAACATCGGTGTCGTCGATGTGCGGGATCTTGCGATTGCGCGCGAAGCTCGTATCGGCGCGCGGATGCACCGCCGCCCAGCCCACCACCTCATCGCCGTCGTAGGCGAGCACGCCCGGCGGCGGGTCTTCGGCGCAGAGTCCACGCACGCGGTCGGCGCGGGCGGGGCCCACGAGGGCCACGTTCTCTTTCGACCCGATGCGGTAGCTCAGGCAGAAGCACACGTTGGACTCGGGCTTCTTCGGCCCGACCACGGTCGCCACGTCATCGAAGACGGATGCGGCTCGCACTTCGATCACCATGTCGATACCCTGCCACCGGCATCCCGCGCCGGCAAGCTCAGTGCGCGGCGTCGATGCGTTGGAGGCGTCGGCTCGCCGCGCCGATGGTGTTCGCGCCGGCTCAGTCGCCGCCGGTCGACTCTCGATCGATGACGCAGAACGGCGAACGAAGCTCGCGCGGTGCGACCTCGTCGGAGACGGTGCCGCCGATGCGCTCGAGCAGCAGGTCGACCGCCATGCGTGCGATGTCGGCACGGCCGGGGTCGACGGTGGAGAGACTCGGGCGTGAGAAGCGACCCTCGTCGACATTGTCGAAGCCGATGAGGGCGACGTCGGCGGGAACATCGATGCCCTCTTCCTGCAGCACGCGAAGCGCGCCGAGCGCGAGCTCGTCGTTCATCGCGAACAGGCCGTCGAACGCAACGCCGCGCGAGAGCAGCTCGCGCATCGCCTTCGCGCCGTTGCTCCGATGCCAGAGGTCGACCTCGACGACGAGCTCGTCATGCAACTCGACCCCGCCTGCCCGGAGTGCCTCCACGAAGCCCTCGTAGCGCAGCACCGCCGATCCGTGGCGGGCGTCGAGGTGGGCCCCGATGACCGCGATGCGCTCACGGCCGAGCCGGAGGAGGCTCGTGGTGGCCGCGGCGCCGGCTTCGACGTTGGGCATGGTCACGCGATCGACGTTCGCATCGGGCAGGCGTTCGCCGAGCAGCACGAGCGGTGAACCGATGTCGAGCAGCGCGGTGTCGTCTTCGGTCATGCCGAACGGACTGAAGATGAGCCCGTCGGTGAGCTGTCGGCGCGGGCCGCGCAGCAGCTCGAGTTCGCGTGCACGGTCGCCGCCGCGCGTCTGCTCGATGAGCACCACGAGCCCGCGCCGCTCTGCCTCCTCGATGACGGCATCGGCCAATTGCGCGAAGTAGGCGAGGGAGAGTTCTGGGATCGCGAGGCCGATGACGCCCGTGCGGCCCGAACGCAGGCTGCGAGCCGAGAGGTTCGGCCGGTAGTCGAGTTGCGCGATGGAGTCGAGCACTCGCTCGCGCGTCGCGGCGCTGACCCTGCCGAGACCGTTCACGACGTTGGAGACCGTCTTGATGGAGACGCCGGCATGGCTCGCCACGTCGTGCAGCGTGGTGCTCATCGCGCTCCGATCCGGTTGGTTCCCGCTTGCTTCACGGCCAAGCGTACAACGTTGTACCCGATTGCTTGACAGCCTCGGCCGTTGTGGGTTTAGATGCTGGTCTAACGTTTACCGTACAACGTTTACCCTGACTGTTCCGGCGGCGCTTCGGCGTACTCCACCGGCAGGGCACCCAACCCGACGACGTCGCTCGGAACGACGACGACGTCACCACAGAAAGGCAACTTCGATGAGGAAGACTGCAACGGCCCTGTGCGCCGCAGCGGCGGTCGGGGCGCTCGCGCTGGCCGGATGCTCTGCGGCGGAACCCTCGGCGAACGGCCCCGCCACCATCACCTTCTGGCACGGGTATACCGAGGCCGACGGCGACGTGCTCGAGCAGATCGTCGAGGACTTCAACGCCTCCCAAGACGACGTCGTCGTCGAGACCGAGGTGAAGACGTGGGACGTCATCGACGACACGCTGCTGCCAGCGCTGTCGGCCGACGAAGGTCCCGACATCGTCGCGATGCCCGCCGAACGCATGCCGGTCTACGCAGACAAGGGCGCGTTCGTCGATCTCGGCGAACTCTACGAGAGCGATGAGAACCTCGCCGAGATCGTTCCGGCCGCCGCCGACATGATGACCGCGGGCGACACCCGGTTCGGTGTGCCCACCGGCTTCGTGCCGCTCTCGGTCTTCTACAATCGCGCGCTGTTCGACTCGGCCGGCATCACCGCGTTCCCGACCACGTGGGACGAATGGGTCGACGTCGCGGCGAAGCTGACCGTCGACGAGAACGGCGACGGCACGCCCGAGCAGTACGGGCTCGCTCTTCCCGATCACGCCACGGTGGCGAACGGCCTCTGGCCGAGCCTGTTCTACGGCGGCGGGGGAGACCTCGTCATCGACGGCGAATCCGTCATCGATTCGCCCGAGAACGTCGCGACGCTCGAGTACTGGTCGACGGCGGTGGCGACGAAGCAGATCTCGCCGACCGGCCTCGACGGCATCGGCGCCGATGAGCTGTTCAGCTCCGGCAAGGCGGCCATGCACGTCGGCGGGCCGTGGATGGCGTCGATCGCCGAAGACAGCGGCATCGACTACGGCATCGCCGCCATTCCCGCGGGCCCCGAGGCACAGGCCTCGAGCGCGATCGGCGTCGGCATGGGCGTCACGGCTCAGGCCGACGATGCACAGCTCGAGGGCGCCGAGGCGTTCTTCTCGTACTTCTTCAGCGAGGATGTCGCGATCGAATGGTCACTCGGATCGGGCTGGCCGCCGCTGCGCGGCGACATCCCCGCCTCGGCGGTCGAATCGAATCCGGTGGTCGCCTCGCTCACCGAGATCGCGGCGACCGGACGGCCCCTGCTGCCGGGTGTCACCGAGAGCGTCGACGTGCTGTCAGCGGTCGACGCCGCCACGCAGAAGGCGCTCGTCGGCGGTGATGCGTCGGCGCTGCTCGCCGAGGCGCAGGCCGATATCGACGCCGCCCTCGCCGGCTGAGCATCGAAGCTCCGGGTGGGGGCGCCGCGGCGTCACCACCCGACCGAAACGGAGAACCATGACCACCGCACTGCATCGGACGAAGCCTCGCTTCCGTCCGCCCGCACCGCTCGGCGGAAGGCCCCTTCAGCGCCGCCCCGCGCGTCGCGGCCTGCTCGCCCTCTGCTTCCTCGCCCCGGCTCTCGTGCTGCTCGGCGCGTTCGTCGCGTGGCCGATGCTGTCGGCCCTCCGACTCTCGTTCACCGACTCCAGCGGGTTCGGCAGCGAGAGCTGGGTCGGGCTCGAGAACTACGCGCGGGTCTTCACCGATCCGGCAGTGCTCAGCGCGCTCGGCAACACGGCACTCTACGCCGCGCTGTTCACGCCGGCAGCGGTCATCGCCGCACTCGTGCTGGCGTTGGCGCTGAACCACCCTCGTCTGCCGCTGCGGGGCGCATTCCGCACCGCGCTGTTCCTGCCGTTCGTCGTCTCCCTCGCGGTGGCGGCCTTCGCCTGGTCGTATCTGCTCGATCCGCAGATCGGACTGCTCAACTACTGGTTGCGCGGCGCGGGCGTTCAACTCGGCAACGTGCTGCAAGACCCCGCACTCGCGATGCCCACGGTCGCCCTCGTGGCGGTGTGGAAGAGCTTCGGCTTCTACATGGTCATTTTCCTGGCTGGCCTGCAGGAGATTCCCGGAAGCCTCCGAGAGGCTGCCGTCGTCGACGGGGCCAACGCCTGGCAGCGCTTCGTGCACATCACGCTGCCGATGCTGAGCAACACCTTCGCGTTCGTGCTCATCATCGCCCTGATCGCGGCGTTGCAGGCCTTCGACCAGATCTACGTGATGACCGGTGGCGGCCCGTTCGGCTCAACCCAGACGATCGTGATGGAGATCTACGAGTCGGGCTTCCGTGAACTCGAGCTCGGCTTCGCCTCTGCGCTCTCGTACGTGCTGCTCGCGATCACGCTGCTGCTGAGCCTCGTGCAGTTCGTCTTCTTCGGCAGGCGAGAGCAGGACGCCCAGTGACCGCGAACCGGCTCCGTCGCCCGCGTCGCGTGCACGCGACCTCTGTGCTGCTCGTCGTCGGCCTGCTGGCGGCGGCCGCGGCAGTGCTCCTGCCGATCGCGATCATCGTGTTCACGGCATTCAAGCCGACCGCGGAGGTGAACGCCTTCCCGCCGACGCTCGTGCCCGGCGAATGGACGCTCGAGAACTTCGCACGCATCTTCGACGAGCTGCCGTTCGGGCGGCTGATCCTGAACAGCGTCGTCTTCGCCGGCGGAGTGACCCTCTTCGCGCTCGTGTTCGATTCGCTCGCCGCGTACGCCCTCGCCCGCATCGACTTCCGCGGCAGCCGGGTGCTGCTCATCGCGATCATCGTGAGCCTCATGATCCCGTTCCAGGCGACGTTGATCCCCATCTACCAACTCGTGGCCGACCTCGGCTGGGTCAACACCTTCGCCGGGCTCATCGCGCCGCGAGCCGCCGACGCCTTCGGCATCTTCTTCCTGAGGCAGTTCTTCCTCTCGCTGCCGCGCGACCTCGACAACGCGGCGCGCATCGACGGCGCGAGCGAGTTCCGGATCTTCCGGAGCGTTATCCTGCCCAACGCGGTGCCGGCGCTGCTCACACTCGGCATCTTCACGTTCGTCAACAACTGGAACGACCTGCTCTGGCCGCTCGTGTTCACGACCGACGCCGAGATGGGCACCATCACCTCAGGGCTCACCCTGCTCACCGGACCCGGCGGCATCATCCCGCAGGGCGTGATGATGGCCGGCTCGCTCATCGCGGTGCTGCCGCTCGCGGTGATGTTCTTGATGATCCAACGCCGCTTCATCGAAAGCGTCGCGACGACGGGAATGAAGTGACCACGAAACACCATTGGCTCGATGACGGACGGTTGCACCTCGGCGCGGGCATCGAGAACACCTTCGTGCCGCAGGCGGGCGCGGGCGAGCGACCGATCGACGAGTACGAACTCACCGAGCACTACGAGCGGTGGCACGACGATCTCGCGCTCGCGCAGTCGGTCGGTGCGGAGTTCCTGCGCTGGGGCATCCCGTGGCACCGCGTCAGCCCGGCGCCCGGCACGTGGGACTGGAGCTGGACCGATCGCGTCATGGCCCGCTTCGGCGAGGTCGGCGTGCGCCCCGTCGTCGACCTGCTCCACTACGGCACGCCGTTATGGCTCGACGACCAGTTCCTGCATCCCGACTTTCCGCAGCACGTCGCCGACTTCGCGACGCGCGCTGCCGAGCGGTATGCGGATGTCGCGACGGACTGGACGCCCGTGAACGAGCCGATGATCCACGCGCTGTTCTCGGGCGAATACGGCTACTGGCCCCCGTATCGGCGGGGAGCCGCCGGCCTCGTCGCGGTCTCCACGGCGCTCGCACGAGGGTTCGTCGAGACGCAGCGGGGCATCGCCGAGGTGCAGCCCGATGCGGCGTTCGTGCACGTGGATGCCTCGTTGCGCTACGTCGGTGACATCGATGCGCCCGAGCACCGCTCGGAGGCGCAGCGCTTCAGCGAGCAGGCCTTCCTCGTCGAGGATCTCGTGACCGGCAGTGTCGGCAGCGATCATCCGCTGGCCCCGCTCCTCGCCGGCCATGGCGTCGGTGACGAGCAGTTGGCGTGGTTCGCCGAGCGGGCGGTCGTCCCCGACATCATGGGCGTCAACTACTACCCGCGGCACTCGACCGAGGTGTTCGAGGCGGGGGTCCACCATCGCGGCGGCTTCGCCGATCCACGCCCGACCCGTGACGACGGCGCCGAAGGGCTCACCGAGATGCTGCGGCTCTACGCGGAGCGATACGGGGCGCCTGTCATGGTGACGGAGACCTGCGTCACCGGCAGCACGGCCGAGCGCCTCGAGTGGCTCGACGCCTCGATCGATGCGGTCCAGCGGGTGCGAGCGGCAGGTGTCGACGTGGTCGGCTACACGTGGTGGCCGCTGTTCGACATGATCGAGTGGACCTATCGCCACTCGACGGAGCCGCCGATGGCGCACCGCCTGGCGATGGGACTCTACGACCTCGTCGAGGAGCCGACCGGGCTCGCGCGACGTCGCAACGCCGTCGCCGAGCGGTTCGCGGGGCATGCAAGGGCACTGCGCGACATCGACCGGGGGGCGGACTCGCTCGACTCGGTTCGTCGGGCGTGAGCACTCGGCACCTGAGCTCGCCGCTCAGCTCCGGATGTCGCGAGGGCGCCCGCCCTCGGCGGGCGGCGGGCCCGAGGATCGCCGCACGATGAGCTGCGACGGCGGTCGCTGCACCGCACGCACGGGGGTGCCCTCGATGCGGGCGAGCAGCTCGGCCACCGACGCGCGACCCTGCGACTCGAAGTCATTGCGCAGCGTCGTGAGCGGCGGATCGAAGTATGCAGCTTCGGGAATGTCGTCGAGGCCGACCACGCTCACGTCGTCGGGAATGCGGCGACCCCGCTCCTTCAGTGCGAGCATCGCGCCGAGCGCCATCTGGTCGTTCGCCGCGACGTAGGCCGTGGCTGCCGGTAGTTCGGCGAGTGCTGCGATCGCCTCGTAGCCCGATCTCGCCGACCAGTCGCCCGGCAGCACGCCGAGCGAGCGCAGGCCGTGCCGTTCGGCCGCGGCCTCGTAGGCGTTGATGCGGTTGCGCGCCGCCGCCCACGTCGACGGACCGGCGATGTGCACGACGGTGCGATGCCCGAGTTCGGCCAGGTGTGCGATGAGCCCCGGCAGGCCGACGCCCGTGAGCTCCGACGGGTGCCCGGTGAGCGCGTCGTCGGCCTCGGCCGCGATGTACGCGGGAACGCGGAACTCGGTGGTCTCGAATGCCCGCACCATCTCGTCGGTCGAGGCGAGGGCGAGCACTCCGGCGAGGTCCTGCTGGGTCAGCAGCTCGAGCGACTCCTCGATCTCGCGGGCGTCGTGCACGTCGAGCGAGACGAGGTCGAGCACGTACCCGGCCTCGCGCGCGGCCGTGCTCGCACCCTGAGCGACACGGCTCGGGCCGACGTGCGAGATCTCGTGCGTGAGGGCGCCGATGCGGTGCGAGCGACCCGACTTGAGGCTGCGTGCCGTGAGGTTCGGCCGGTAGCCGAGCTCGTCGAGCGCGCGGACCACGCGCTCGCGCGTCTCGGGCCGGATGCCCTCGAAGCCCCGCAGGAATCGGCTCACGGTCTGGTGCGACACGCCGGCGGCCAGGGCGACGTCGTAGATCGTCGCGGGCTTCGGCGTGCTCGCGACGGTGCCTCCTTCGACGGAGTCGGTGCTCGTGCTCATCGCGCCCTCCGGGCGTGCGCCGGGTGCGCGACCTGTAGCCGACGACTCGCGGGCGGGCCGATCGTCACGAATGCGTCACACCGTGAAAGTTGTGCTTGACAAGTCGATGTTATCGGCAACATCCTTGGTTCGACAGGATGTTGTCGAAAACATTCCTGCAAATCGAACCGAATCGCTCACGCGTCGACAACGGAGTACGCAACGGATGTCCCCTCAGCCAGCACAACCCTTGAGCCGCATCCTGTTCGGTGCCGCCTACTACGCCGAATACCACCGCGACGATCGCACCACGATCGACCTCGACCTCATGCAGCAGGCGGGGTTCACCGTCATCCGCGTCGGTGAATCGGTCTGGTCGACCTGGGAGCCGCGCGACGGCGAGTTCGACCTCGACTGGTTGCAGCCCGTGCTCGACGGGGCGCACGAGCGCGGCATCTCCGTCATCATCGGCACGCCGACGTATGCGGTGCCGCCGTGGCTGCAGACCGCGTATCCCGAGATCGCCGCCGAGCCGCGCACCGGTGAGCCGATGCCGTGGGGCGCCCGGCAGGAGATCGATTACTCGCACCCCGCGTTCCGGTTCCACGCCGAGCGCGTGATCCGCGCGGTCATCGCCCGCTACGCCGACCACCCGGCCGTCATCGGCTACCAGGTCGACAACGAACCCGGCATGCTGCTGCTGCACAACCACGGCTCGTTCCAGCGGTTCGTGCGCCGCCTGAAGGCGCGTTACGGCGATGTCGAGACGCTCAATCGCGAGTGGGGCCTCACCTACTGGTCGCACCGGCTCTCCGACTGGTCGGATCTCTGGACGCCCGACGGCAATTCGCTGCCGCAGTACGACCTCGCGTGGCGGCGATACCAGGCCGACCTCACGACCGAGTTCATCGCGTGGCAGGCGGGGCTCGTGCGCGAGTACGCCCTGCCGGGGCAATTCGTGACGACCTGCATCGCCTACCCGCGACCGGGCCTCGACGACGAGGCGCTCGTCGAGACGCTCGACCTCACCGCCGGCAACCCCTACTACGCGATGCAGGACCACCTCGACGCGACCGAGCGGCTGGAGCCGCTGACGCCGTGGACCACCTCGGGCGTGCCGGCGATGCTCCGGCAGGCCGACCGCATCTTCTCGTCGAAGCAGTCGCGCTTCCTCGTGACCGAAACCGACGCCCAGTCGATCGGCGGTTCCGAGTTCAACCTGCCGCCGTACCCGGGGCAGTTGAAGCAGGCGGCCTTCGCCTTCATCTCGCGCGGGGCGGCGATGATCGAGTACTGGCACTGGCACACGCTGCCGTACGGCACCGAGACCTACTGGGGCGGCGTGCTGCCGCACAGCCTCGAGCCGGGCCGCGTGTACCGCGAACTCTCGGGCGTCGGCGCCGACCTCGCGGCGATCGGCGATGCGCTCGACGGGTTCGAACCCGACGCCGACGTCGCCATGCTGTGGTCGAACGACAGCCGCTTCGCCTTCGAGTTCACGCCGCCGCTCGCGACATCCGACGGTGCGCCCGATCGCGCGGCCTACCAGCGCATCTTCGACGCGTTCCACGGCGGCATCATCGAGGCCGGCGCGCAAGTGCGCATTCTCCACGCCGGTCAGGCGCACGGCCTCGGCGCCGCCGACCTCGTGGCCCGGTTCCCGGTGCTCGTCGCGCCGGCGCTGTACGTGGCATCCGATGCCGACCTCGACCTGCTGCGCGAGTACGCCGCGGCCGGCGGTCACCTCGTCATCGGCATCCGCACGGGATACGCCGATGAAGAGGCGCGTGCTCGCGTCGCCGTCGCCCCCGACCGCCTGCACGAGGCGGCCGGCGTTCGCTACGAGGAGTACTCGAACCTCGCGGCCGAGGTGCCGGTGACGACCGAGCCGCCGCTCGCGCGAGCCGGCGCCGACGGCGAGGCCGCAACCGGAACCGCTACGGCCGCCACCACCGCGCGACTCTGGGCCGACGGCCTCATCGCCGATGGCGCCGACGTGCTCGCCAGGTACGAGCATCCGTGGTTCTCGACCTTTCCCGCCGTCACGACGAAGGTGCACGGCTCCGGCCGCATCACCGTCGTCGGCACCGTGCCGTCGCCCGAGCTCGCGATCGACCTGATGCGCTGGGCCGTGCCCGAGGCGATCGCCGACGAACTCGCGCCCGCCCGCGAGCTGCCGGTGACGATCGCCTCCGGCACCCTGCCCGACGGCCGCCGCGCGTGGTTCCTCTTCAACTGGAGCTGGACTCCGACCGCCGTCACGCTCGCCCGCGACGTGACCGACCTCGTCTCCGCCGCGTCGCATGCTGCGGGCACCGAACTCCCCCTCGCCGCATGGTCATCGCTGACCCTGATCGACGGGTGAGACGACCGGATCCCCTCCCGGTCCCGACCGAACAAAGGAAGAAGGACATGAGGAACGCACCAAGAACAGCACTGGCGCTGGGCTCCGTCGCCGTGGCCGCAGCACTCATCCTCTCGGGTTGCACTCCCGGCGCAGACGACGGCGGCACCACCGGCCCGATCACCGACGAGCAGCGCGAAGAGGCGCTCACCACGCCAACCGAACTCACCTTCTGGACCTGGGTGCCCGACATCGAGAACGAGGTGGCCCTCTTCGAGGAGAAATACCCCGCCATCGACGTCAAGGTCGAGAACGTCGGCCAGGGCCTGCCGCACTACCAGAAGCTCCGCAGCGCGATCGAGGCGGGGGAGGGGGCGCCGGATGTCGCACAGATCGAATACCAGTACATTCCGTCGTTCGTGCTCTCCGAGTCGCTGCTCGACCTCGTTCCATACGGCGCCGACGAGCTCTCGGGCGACTACGTCGACTGGGCCTGGAATCAGGTCTCGCCCGACGACGCCGTGTGGGCGATGCCGCAAGACGTCGGCCCGATGGGCAACCTCTACCGTGAAGACCTGCTCGCCCAGGCCGGCATCACCGAGCCCCCGGCGACGTGGGAGGAGTACGCGACCGCGGCGCAGGCGGTGAAGGACGCAACGGGTTCGTACATCTCGAACCTCGGCGCAACCCAGGCCGGCCAGATGATCGGCTTCTTCTGGCAGAAGGGAGTGAAGCCCTTCGGCTACGACGGCGACCAGACCGTGTCGATCGACGTCAACAGCGACGAGGCGAAGGAGGTCGCGACCTACTGGACCGAGCTGATCCAGAAGGATCTCATCTCGACCGACGTCGACTTCCAGGACCAGTGGTACCAGGGTCTCGCGAGCGGCAAGTACGCGGGCTGGCTGACGGCCGCGTGGGGGCCGGTGTTCCTGCAGGGCACTGCAGAGGGCACCTCGGGTCTCTGGCGTGCAGCGCCGTTGCCGCAGTGGGCCGAGGGTGAGAACGTGTCGGGCAACTGGGGCGGCTCCTCGGATGCCGTGCTCGCGTCGAGTGAGAACCCGATCGCCGCGTACGAGCTCGCGAAGTTCATCAACCACGACGAGGAGTCGGCGATGATGCTCGCGACCGAGCAGTTCCTCTACCCGCCGCAGCTCTCAGTGCTCGAGGACCCGGCGTTCATCGATCTGCAGTCGGAGTTCTACGGAGGCCAGGAGGTCAACAAGCTGTTCGCCGAGATCTCGGAGACGGTCGACACCGACTTCCAGTGGCTGCCGTTCATGGACTACGTCTACTCGACCTATGAAGAGACGATGGGCACCGTGATCGCCGACAAGGGCGACATCGCCGCGGCGCTCGACGAGTGGCAGGATCAGCTCGTCGCCTACGCGGAGGACCAGGGCTTCACGGTCGAGTGAGGCCCGTGGGGCGCTCGCAGGCATACGCCGGCGAGCGCCCCTACCCGGGCCCCTCCCGAATTCACGACCACCGAGAACCCTGAGAATCCGAGAACAAGGAGCAGCAATGTCGCACTCCCCGGCGCTCACGACCCCGAGCCCGCCCGTCGCGCCGCCGAAGCGGCGCGGCGCGAGCACGGCCAAGCGCAAGCAGCACCTCGCGGCGTACCTCTTCGTGCTGCCGTTCTTCGTCGTCTTCATCGCCATGCTCGTCGTGCCCCTCGTGTACTCGGGGTATCTCAGCCTGTTCGAGTCGAAGCTCATCGGCGGCGACGTGTTCGCGGGCCTCGCGAACTACGTGCGCGCCCTGCAGGACTCGGCGTTCCTCGCCAGCATCGGCCGCATGGGCCTGTTCTTCGTCGTGCAGGTGCCGATCATGCTCGGGCTCGCGCTGTTCCTCGCCCTCGCGCTCGACACGGCCCGGGCGCGCGGCTCCAAGGCCGTGCGGCTGCTCGTCTTCATGCCGTACGCGGTGCCCGCCGTCGTGGCGACCCTGATGTGGGGCTACCTCTACGGCCCCGACTTCGGCCCGATCGCCCAGATCGCCCGCGCGGTGGGCCTCGGCACCCCAGACTTCCTGTCGCCCGGCAGCATCCTCGGCTCGATGATGAACATCGTCACGTGGGAGTTCGTCGGCTACAACATGATCATCATGTACGCCGCGCTCCGGTCGATCCCGGCCGAGCTCTACGAGGCCGCCGAGATCGACGGCGCCGGGCAGTTGCGCATCGCGTGGAGCGTGAAGATCCCGGCCATCCGCCCGGCCATCCTGCTGACCGTCATCTTCTCGATCATCGGCACGTTCCAGCTGTTCGCCGAGCCGAGCCTGCTGAACGCGATCGCGCCCGACGCGATCACCAACTCGTTCACCCCGAACTACTACGCCTACAACCTCGCCTTCATCAACCAGGAGCTGAACTACGCGGCCGCGATCGCGTTCCTGCTCGGGCTGTTCATCGCCGTCGTGTCGTACATCGTGCAACTGGGCTCGCAACGCCGCGAGCGCCGCGAGAGGAGCGCATCGTGACCGACCTCGACACCCGGGCCGCCGTGACCATCGGCCACACCGGCGGTGCGCGTCGCGGCAAGCGCAGCTTCGACCCGAAGAAGCGCCGCAGCCTGCTGCTCACCGTGCTGCTCTGGCTGTGCGTGCTGTACTTCGTGCTGCCGCTCTGGTGGCTCCTCGTCTCGGCCACGAAAGACAACTCGGCGCTGTTCTCGACGTTCGGCCTGTGGTTCGGCGGCGACTTCTCGCTCGGCGAGAACCTGGCGACGCTCTTCACCGTGCGCGACGGCATCTTCGTGCGCTGGCTCGCGAACACGCTCGTGTACTCGCTCGCCTCGGCGGTCGGCGCGACGCTGCTCGCCACGATGGCCGGGTACGCCTTCGCGAAGTACGAGTTCCCGGGCAAGCGCGCGCTCTTCAGCGCGACCCTCGGCGCGATCATGATCCCGCTCACCGCCCTCGCCCTGCCGACCTACCTGCTGTTCTCGCAGGCCGGCCTCACCGACACTCCGTGGGCGGTCATCGTGCCGTCGCTCGTGACGCCGTTCGGCGTCTACCTGATGCGGGTCTATGCGGCCGATGCCGTCGACGACAGCCTCATCGAGGCTGCGCGGGTCGACGGCGCCGGTGAGTTCCGCATCTTCTGGCAGGTCGGGCTGCGCTTGCTCGGCCCGGGGCTCGTGACCGTGTTCCTCTTCTCGCTCGTCGCGACCTGGAACAACTACTTCCTGCCACTGATCATGCTGAACAGCTCGGACCTGTACCCGATCACGGTCGGCCTTGCGCAACTGCAGTCGGCGGCATCGGCCGGCGGCGGATCGCAAGCACTGTTCTCGACGGTCATCACGGGGTCGTTCGTCTCGATCCTGCCGCTCATCATCGCGTTCCTGTTCCTGCAGCGCTACTGGCAGTCGGGTCTCGCGACCGGCGGGGTGAAAGGCTGATGGGCGAGCGGATGTCGCAGGGCGAGCGGATGCCACAACGAGAGGTTCGAGCATGACGATCTGGTACGGCGGCGACTACAACCCCGAGCAGTGGCCCAGGGAGGTCTGGCCCGACGACGTTCGACTCATGAACCGGGCGGGCGTCAACCTCGCCACGGTCGGCGTCTTCTCGTGGGCGAAGCTCGAGCCGCGGCCCGGTGAGTACGACTTCGACTGGCTCGACGACGTGCTCGACGGCCTGCACGCGGGCGGAGTACGGGTCGACCTCGCCACGGCGACGGCCTCCCCTCCGCCGTGGCTCGCCGCGCAGCACCCCGAGACCCTGCCGGTGACCGAAGACGGCGTGCGGCTCTCGACCGGTAGCCGGCAGCAGTACTGCCCGAGCTCGCCGGTCTACCGCGAGCGTGCGAGGCGGCTCGTCGAGCGCCTGGTCGAGCGGTATGCGGAGCATCCGGCGCTCGAGCTCTGGCACGTGAACAACGAATACGGATGCCACGTGAGCCACTGCTACTGCGAGGTGTCGGCCGCGGCGTTCCGCACCTGGCTCGAGGCGAAGTACGGCTCGATCGAGGAACTGAACCGGGTTTGGGGCACGGCCTTCTGGTCGCAGCGCTACGACTCGTTCGCCGAGATCGAGCCGCCGCGCACCGCGCCGAGCTTCCCCAATCCGACGCAGCTGCTCGACTTCGACCGGTTCTCGAGCGATGAACTGCTCGCCTGCTACCGCGCCGAGGTCGAGGTGATCCGGGCGGCATCCGACGTGCGGATCACGACCAACTTCATGGGCTTCTTCAAGCCCGTCGACTACTGGAAGTGGGCGCAGCACGTCGACATCGTGTCGGACGACACCTACCCCGACCCTGCAGACCCCGTGTCATCGGCCTACGCGGCGATGGTGCGCGACCTCATGCGATCGCTCGGCGGCGGTGCGCCGTGGCTGCTCATGGAGCAATCGCCGAGCGCGGTCAACTGGCGCGAGCAGAACGCCGCCAAGTCGCCCGGGCAGATGCGCGCCTGGTCGTACCAGGCGGTCGCGCGCGGCGCCGACGGCGTGCTCTTCTTCCAGTGGCGGCAGTCGCAAGCCGGGTCCGAGAAGTTCCACTCCGGCATGGTGCCGCATGGCGGCACCGACACCCGGGTGTGGCGCGAGATCGAGCAGCTCGGCACCGAGCTGCGTGATCTGTCAGGGGGCGAAGGCACAGCGAGCCTCAGTGGCAGCCGGGTGCCCGCCCACGTTGCGATCGCCCTCGACTGGGAGAGTTGGTGGGCGATCGAGCAGCCCGCATCACCGACATCCGTCTCATATCTCGAGACGCTCTTCGCCTGGCATCGCGCATTCACCGCGCTCGGGCTCGTCGTCGACTTCGTGCGCGCCGACGGCGACCTCTCGACCTATCGAGTGGTCGTCGCGCCGGCGCACCTCGTTGCGACCGATGCGCAGCTCGAGAACCTCGCGGGCTTCGCCGAGGCGGGCGGCACGCTCGTCGTCGGGTTCGGCACCGCGATCACCGACGAGCACCTGCACGTGCGACTCGGGGGGTACCTGGGCGAGCGGCTACGGCAGACGCTCGGCGTGTGGATCGAGGAGTTCGCCCCGCCGGCCGCGCCCGACCTGCGGGCGAGAGGTGGCGGCACGCCGCCGCCCGTGCCGCTCACGGGCGACATCTTCGGGGGCGACGCCACCGGGAGCGTCTGGGCCGAGTCAGTGCGTGTCGAGCACGCCGAGACGCTCGCGACCTTCACCGGGGGAGCGCTCGCCGGCTGGCCGGCCGTCACCCGTCGAGCGGCGGGCGCCGGTCACGCGTGGTACGTGGCGACCCTGCCCGAACCGGCCGCGCTCGGTCGACTCGTCTCGCGGGTCGTCGAGGAGGCCGGTGTCGAGGTGCCGGCTGCGGTCGCGAACGCAGGCGACGTCGAAGCGGTGCGTCGCGGCGAATTCGTCATCGCGATCAACCACGGGCGTCAGACCGCGGTGCTGCGACTCGAGGGCACCGACGTGCTCACGGGCGCGCCGGCATCAGGCCTCGAGCTGCCGCCGCAGGGAGTGGCGATCGTTCGGAGCTGATTGCTCGCATCTACCATGGGCGGGTGGACTTCTCCTTCGCCTTCACGCCCGACCTCATCGCCGTCTTCGTGACCCTCTTCGTGCTCGAGATCGTGCTCGGTGTCGACAACGTCATCTTCATCTCGATCCTCGCGTCGAAGCTCCCCAAAGAGCAGCAGGCCCGCGCGCGCAATATCGGCCTCACGCTGGCCATGGTGATCCGCGTGGTGCTCGTCTTCTTCGCCGGGTGGATCATCACCCTGAAGGAGGACGTCGTCGTCTGGTTCGGCGTGGGCTTCTCGGTGAAGGACTTCATCCTCATCGCCGGTGGCCTCTTCCTCGTCTACAAGGCCGTCACCGAGATCCACCACAAGCTCGAAGGCGCTGAAGAAGAGCACGGCAGGGCGCCCAAGAAGATCACGTTCAGCTCGGTCCTCATCCAGATCCTGCTGCTCGACATCGTCTTCTCGCTCGACTCGGTCATCACCGCCGTCGGCATGACCGAGAACCTCATCGTCATCGTCACCGTCGTCGTGCTCTCGTTCGGCATCATGCTCTTCGCATCGCGGTACATCTTCACGTTCGTGAACCGCCACCCCACGGTGAAGATGCTCGCGCTGTCGTTCCTCCTGCTGATCGGCGTGTTCCTCATCGCCGAGGGCTTCGGCGTGCACATCGACAAGGCGCTCATCTACGCGCCGATGGCGTTCGCGATCCTCGTCGAGGCACTCAACCTCGCGGCATCCGCTCGCAAGGCGAAGCGCGAGCACCGCCGCCAGCAGGCCGTGCAGTTGCGCCCGGAGTGTCCCGACGTCGACGAATCGGTCGCCGTGTCGGCCGCGCTCTCGACGCGCCCGGGCCGCGGCTCGGTCGGACTCTCCAATCGCCCGGTCGAGGGCGAGACGGATGCCGCTGAGGAGCGCGCCGGCCTCGGCTGATCGTCAGCCCGAGGCTCGCGCCGCGGTGCGCTCGGCCGACTGGATGACGGCTTCGACACCGAGCATGAAGAGGTCGCGATCGGTGAGTTCGGCGAGCTCGCTGTTGTAGGCGGCGATGAGCGGGTATCGGCGAGGATCGGCGAGTATCGGCCCGTCGAACCACGGTGCCGGCTCGGGATGGTCGCCGTGTTCGGCGCGGCCGCGGGAGATGCCGGCGGCCGTCGAGAGCGCGTGAGTGGCGAGCAGCGCATAGTGGCGCACGACATCGTCACTCGAGAGGCCGGCCTCGGTGAACGCCTCGAGCATGATCTCGATGGCGGCGAGTTCGCCCGGCCCGTGGGTGGTGAGCACGATCGCCTCGGTGCCGATCGCCGGGTGGGCCGAGAACGTGGCGAGTGTGGCCGTGGCGAGTTGACGGATGCGTGCGCGCCAGTCGGCCTTGTCTGCCGTCACCGCGGCGACACTGCGCAGTGTCAACTCGTCGAGCAGCGCTTGCATGAGCTGCTCCTTGCTGCGGAAATGGCGGTAGATCGCGGTCGGATCGGCGCCGAGCTTGGTGCCGAGCTCGCGCACCGAGATCGTGGCGGTGCCGGCGGTGGCGGCGAGCTCGAGCCCGGCGGCCACGATCGAGTCCCGATCGAGGCGGGTTCGGCGGGCCGGGGCGCGCGAGACGTCGCCACTCGCTGAGCCTGCTGCGGTCGTCATCGCCCTCTTCCCGTTCGCGTTCCATCATGCCCCGCTCGGCGTCGATCTCGTCGAGCAGCGCTCCACCGCCAGCATAACGACTCGGTACACATCGATGTCAACAGCGTTGACATCGATGTTGGGCAGTGGATACTCTCGCCCTCACCACCCAATCGACGAGGAAGCGAGGGCGACGTGTCAGTTGCCGACGTGTTGTTCACCGGAGCGGCCGTGTTCACCGGAACCGGTCAGCCGATCCAGGGTCACGTCGTGGCCGTCACGGGCGGTCGCATCGTCGCGATCGTTCCGGAGTCGGAGGCGACGGCGTTCATCGGCGAGCGAACCCGACTCGTCGAGCTCGAGGGGGCACTGCTCAGCCCCGGCTTCCAAGACGCGCACGTGCACCCGGTCGGTGCCGGCGTCGAGCTGCTCATGTGCAACCTCTCCGAGGCCGAGAGCGCCGACGAAGCCGTCGCGACCGTGAAGGCCTACGCCGACGCCAACCCCGACGAGCCATGGATTCTCGGCGGCGGCTGGTCGATGGATCAGTACGCGGGCGGCGCCCCGGTGAGAGGGCTGCTCGACGCCGTGGTGCCCGACCGGCCCGTCGTGCTCTCCAGCCGCGACCACCACAGCACCTGGGCGAACACCGCGGCCATCGCCATCGCCGGCCTCGACGCATCGACTCCCGACCCCGTCGACGGACGCATCGAGCGCGAAGCCGACGGCTTTCCGGCCGGCACCTTCCACGAAGGCGCCGAGCACCTCTTCAACGACGTGCGGCCCGGCATCGACGCCGACCTCGCCTACGCCGGACTGCTGCGCGCACAGCACGAGTTGCTCGCGCTCGGCATCACGGGCTGGCAGGACGCCATGATCGGCAGCCTGCTCGGCATCGACGACATCGACGCGATCTATCGCCGGGCGGTCGCCGAAGGCACCCTGCTCGCGCACGTCGTGGGCGCCCAGTGGTGGCAGCGCGACGGCGGCATCGAGCAGGTGCGGCAGATGGTCGCCCGCCGCGACGAGCTGGCGAGGCTCGGCACGACTGACCGCTATTCGCTCGGCACGGCGAAGATCATGGTCGACGGTGTCGCCGAGAACCAGACGGCGGCGATGCTCACGCCCTACCGCGACGCTCACGGCCACGACACCGACAACAGTGGACTCTCGTTCATCGATCCCGAGTTCCTGAAGCACATCGTCACCGAGCTCGACGCCGCCGGCATGCAGGTGCATTTCCACGCCCTCGGCGACCGTGCCGTCCGCGAGGCGCTCGATGCGATCGAGACGGCGCGCGAGGTCAACGGTCCCACCGGCGGCCGGCATCATCTCGCGCACCTGCAGATCGTCGAGGAGTCGGAGACCGCACGCTTCGCCGAACTCGACGCGGTGGCGAACCTGCAGGCGCTCTGGGCCACCCACGAAGACCAGATCGACGAGCTCACGCTTCCGTTCCTGCAGCACGGGGCCGAGGCACGCCAATACCCGTTCGGAGACCTCGAGCGTCACGGAGCCCGGCTCGCGGCGGGCAGCGACTGGCCCGTGTCGAGCGCCGACCCGATGGACGCGGTGCACGTGGCCGTCACTCGCATCGCGCCCGGTCTCGGCCACGAGCCGCTCGGCGGCGCGCACCAGCGGCTCGATCTCGCCACGGCGATGGCGGCCTACACCTCGGGCACCGCCTACGTGAACCACCGCGATCACGACACGGGATACATCCGCGAGGGCTATCTCGCGAATCTCATCGTGCTCGAACCGAATCCCTTCAGCCTCCCGACGGAGGAGATCCACCGTTCGACGGTGACCTCCACCTGGATCGAGGGAACGCCCGTCTTCACCCGCACTGACTGATTGCGAGGAACCGCCATGTCCCCATCTCCCGCCACGCCCGCCCGTCCGATCCGTCGACGTATCGCTTCGATCCTCTCCCTCGGTCTCGGAGCCGCCCTGCTCCTCAGCGCCTGCACCGGCCCCGAGCCCGAGACGAAGGAGCCGGCCGAGTGGGAGCTCACGGCCGAGACTGCCGCCCCCTCGGGAGATCTCGACTCGTTCACGTGGGTCAACTACGGCGAGCCGTACTCGCTCGACTACGCCTACGCCTTCGACTATGCCGACAACATGGTGCTCGCGAACGTCTGCGAGTCGCTCATGCGCCTGAATCCCGACTGGACGCTGTCGCCCGGCCTCGCCGAGTCGGTCTCGCACCCGACGCCCGAGACCTGGGTCTACGAGATCCGCGACGGGGTGACCTTCCACGACGGCACCCCGCTCACCGCAGGCGACGTCGTCGCCTCGATGAACCGCCACCTCGATCCCGCCGTCGGCTCGTCGTGGTACTCGGTCTACCAGAACGTCGTTGCGATCGAGCAGACCGGCGACCGGCGGGTGACCGTCACGATGGCCTCTGCCGACTCGCAGTTCAACCTCGGCATGGGCGGATCGGCCGGCGTCATCGAGTCCGCAGCGACGCTCGCCGAGAAGGGCGCCGACTACGGCAACTCGACCGGCGGCGTCAACTGCACGGGCCCGTTCAGCTTCGGGGAGTGGCAATCGGGTGAATCCATCACGCTCGAGCGTTACGACGACTACTGGGATGCCTCGCTGACCGCTCGCTCGGCCGAGGTCGAGTTCGTCTTCATGAACGATGCCAACGCCCGCACCAACGCGCTGAAGTCGGGCGAGGTCGACGGCGGCTGGATGATTCCGGCCGACGCCGTGCCGCAGCTGCTCGACTCCGACCGGGGCGACCTGCTCTTCGGCCTGAACACCGCGGTCAACAACCTGATCATCTCCGACCTCGAGGGGCCGCTCGGCGACGTGCGCGTGCGCCAGGCGCTGCTCATGGCGCTCGACCGGCAGGGCATCGTCGATGCGGCGGTCAAGGGCTACGGCACCACGACCGACGTGCTCACGACCGAGTCGGTCTGGGACGGCGCGAGCGATGCGGCGATCGCCACGGCGTTCGGTGACGTCGAGGCCTACCCGACCGACATCGAGGCGGCCAAGAAGCTGGTCGAGGAGGCCGGGGCCGTCGGTGAGGAGCTCACCTACGTGACCGCGCCGATCAGCAGCGACTTCAACGTCTATGCGCAGGCCACGGCCGCGGCGGCCGAATCCATCGGCCTGAAGGTCACGATCGAGACCGTCACGCCGAACGCCTACACCGCGCTGTTCTCCGACCCGAGCGCTCGCGAGGGCGTCGACCTCTTCTACACCTCGTGGTACCTCTCGAGCCCCGACCCGCTCGAGATGTACAGCGTGCTGCGCACCGGCGAGTTCAGCAACTACGGCGGCTGGTCGAACCCCGAGTTCGATGCCGTCGTGAACGAGGCGCTCGCCATCGAGGATCCGGCCGCTCGCTCCGAGAAGACCGCGCTGGCGCAGCAGATCGCCAACGAAGAGCTGCCGTGGCTGCCGATGTTCGAAGCCCCGGTGACACTGTTCATGGGTGAGCGCATCACCGGCGTCGC
Source organism: Agromyces subbeticus DSM 16689 (assembly GCF_000421565.1). Lineage (GTDB taxonomy): Bacteria > Actinomycetota > Actinomycetes > Actinomycetales > Microbacteriaceae > Agromyces > Agromyces subbeticus. The sequence continues at coordinate 798,609 of NZ_ATXG01000001.1, forward strand.
GCCGTCGATCGCGTTCATGTACTTTCCCTGGGCGGCCACCATTGGCGCACGCTAGCACCGGCCGGCGCGGCTCGAAGCAGCTCGGCGGAGCGGAGGTCGACCGATGACCGCCCTCCGCCGGGTGGCGGGCAAGCTCGGCGCTCTGCTCCTCACGCTCTTCCTGGCATCGCTGCTCGTCTTCTTCTCGCGGTTCCTCGTGCCCGGTGATCCCCTCAGCTTCCTGCTTCGCGGGCGCAAGCCGAGCGCGGAGGCCGTGGCGCAGGTCAGCGCGCAGTACGGGCTCGACCTGCCACCGTGGCAGCAGTACCTGAACTGGCTGGCCGGCGTGCTGCAGGGCGACCTCGGTCGTTCGCTGCAGTACCGGCAGGATGTCACGGAGGTGATCGGCGACCGGCTGCCCGTGACGCTCGGGCTCGTCGTCATGGCGGGCGCCATCATCGCCGTGCTCGGCCTGACCGCGGGCATCGTCGCGTCGCTGAATCGCGGCAGGATCCTCGACCGTGCCGTGCTCGTCGGCCTCACGGTGCTCGGCGCGATCCCCTCGTTCGTCGGGTCGATCGTGCTCATCGCGGTCTTCGCGGTGCAGCTCGGGTGGTTCCCGTCGTTCGGGTCGGGCGAGGGATTTCTCGACACCGTCTACCATTTGGTGCTGCCCTCGATCGCGCTCGCGCTCGTGTTCGTCGTGCTCGTCGGCAAGGTGACTCGCTCGTCGATGGTCGAGCAGCTCGGCCGCGAGCATGTCGAGGTGGCCACGAGCCGCGGACTGAAGCGCGGCACGGTGATCCGGCGCCACGTCGTCCGCAACTCCATCGGCCCGATCCTCACGGTGAGCGGCGTGCTCGTCGCAGGCTTGCTCGTGGCGAGCGCCATCGTCGAAGCGGCGTTCGGCCTCGCCGGCATCGGGTCGCTGCTCGTGCAGTCGGTCGACCGTCTCGACTTTCCGGTCGTGCAGGCGATCGTGCTGCTCGTCGTCGCGGCATTCGTCACCGTCAACGCCGTCATCGACGTGCTCGAGCCCCTGGTCGATCCCCGAGCCGCTGCAGGAGTTGGTGCCCGATGACCACACCCACCCTCGCGATGAGCGTGCTGCGGGCACCTCGCGTGCGTCGCTCGAGCACGACGTTCGCGGTCAGTGCCGTGTTCCTCTCGGCGGTGACCGTCGCCGCGATCCTCGCGCCGGTCGTCGCTCCGTACGATCCGAACCACGTCGACCTGCTGAACTTCCAGGCCGGCCCGAGCACGGCGCACTGGCTCGGCACCGACTCGCTCGGCAGGGACATCCTGAGCCGGATGATCTACGGCGCACGCACCGCGCTGCTGGCGCCATTGCTCGTGGTCGTGTTCTCGACGGTCGTCGGCATCCTGCTCGGGCTCCTCGCCGGCTGGCGTGGCGGCTGGATCGATGCCGTGCTGGGTCGGGCCTTCGACGTCGTCTTCGCGTTCCCCGCGCTGCTCCTGGCCATCATGGCGGTCGCGCTGTTCGGCAAGGGCCTCGTCGGCCCGGTGATCGCGATGAGCATCGCCTTCACCCCCTTCGTCGCGCGTCTCACGCGAACGCTCGTGGCCTCGGAGCGCTCGCGACCGTATGTCGCGGCGTATCGCGTGCAGGGCTTCGGCGGTGCGTTCATCGCGCTCCGCCGGGTGCTGCCCAATGTGACCCCGATCGTGGGGGCGCAGTCGACGCTGAACTTCGGCTACGTGCTCGCCGAGCTCGCCGCGCTGTCGTTCCTCGGGCTCGGTGTGCAGGCGCCCACCGCCGATTGGGGCGCCATGATCAACGAGGCCCAGTCGGGGCTGATCGGCGGCTACTTCCTTCCCGCGCTCGTGCCGGCGCTCGCCGTGGTATTCGTCGTGGTCGCCGTCAACGTGATCGGCGAAGAACTCTCGGACCGCATCGGAGGCGAGCTTCCCGCATGACAATCCTCGACATCTCCGAGCTGACGCTCGACCTGCCGAACGGCACGCGGCTGCTCGACGGCATCAGCCTCACCGTCGCCGAGGGCGAGACCGTCGGCCTCGTCGGCGAATCGGGCTCGGGCAAGTCGCTCACGGCCCGTTCGGTGCTCGGCCTGCTGCCCGGCGGCGCGGTCATGGGCGGGTCGGTGCAGCTGTTCGGGCGCTCGGTGCTCGACGCGAGCCGCGGCGAGCTGCTCGAGCTGCGCCGGACCCGCGCCTCGATGATCTTCCAGGACCCGCGCGCGGGCATCAATCCGATGCGCACCGTCGGCGACCACCTCACCGAGACCATGCGGCTGTGCGATGGGCGATCGGCGGCGGAGGCGAGAGCCGTCGCGATCTCGCTGATGGAGGCGGTGCACCTGCCGCGCCCTGCGGAGCACCTGCACCAGTACCCGCACGAGCTCTCGGGCGGCATGCTGCAGCGCGTCATGATCGCCGGTGCACTCACGAGCTCGCCGCGGCTGCTGATCTGCGACGAGCCGACGACCGCGCTCGACGTCACGACGCAGGCCGAGATCATCGGCGTGCTCGCCGAGCAGCGTGCGAGTCGCGGCATGGGCATGCTCTTCATCACGCACGACCTGAACCTCGCCGCCGCGATCTGCGATCGGGTCTACGTGATGAGCGCGGGCCGGGTCGAGGAGCAGGGCGACGCGCGCCAGGTGTTCCGCAACCCGCAGGCGGACTACACGAAGCGACTCGTCGCGGCCACGCCCACGATCTCGGTCGCGGGCGACCGTGGTCGGTCCCCGGTCGATGGGTCGGATGCCGCGGCAACGGGCGTGCGGAGCGCGACCGCTCCTGTGCCGGCCGAGCCGATGCTCGAGGCCGTCGGCATCTCCAAGACGTACCTGCGGCGCGGCAAGGAGCCGGTGCGCGCGGTCATCGACGCCACGATCGAGATCCCGCGGGGCGGAGCGCTCGGCGTGGTCGGCGAGTCGGGGTCGGGCAAGTCGACGCTCGCCCGAATGATCGTGGGCCTCGAACAGGCCGACGCCGGAGACATCCGCATCGCCGGTCGCGAACGCGCCTCGGCACGGGCGTCGCGTGCCGAACGACTCGCGCACGCACGCTCGATGCAGATGGTGTTCCAGGACCCGTACCTGTCGCTCGACCCCCGGATCACCGCAGGCAAGGCGATCGAAGACGCGCTGCGACTCCACTCGCGCCTGGGCACGACCGAAGCGCGGGCACGGGTCATCGAGCTGCTCGAGCAGGTCGGACTCCGCGACGCGCACGCGCAGGCGCGGCCGCGCACCCTCTCTGGCGGGCAGCGGCAGCGCGTCGCGATCGCCAGGGCGCTCGCGATCGATCCGCACGTGCTCGTGATGGACGAGGCGACGAGTGCGCTCGACGTGTCGGTGCAGGCGCAGGTGCTCGGTGTCGTCGAGCGGATCCGCCGCGAGCGCGGCCTGACGGTGCTCTTCATCAGCCATGACCTCGCGGTCGTGCGCAGGCTCTGCGAGCAGACGGTCGTGATGAAGACCGGCGAGATCGTCGAGCGGGGCCGCACCGACGAGTTGCTCAGCACGCCGCGGCATCCCTATACCCGATTGCTCATCGACTCCGTGCCTCGGCCCGATTGGCAACCCGAGACGGTGGCCGGCGAGGCGGACGCGCTCGAGGAGGCCGCCCGATGAAAGTCATCATCGCGGGTGCCGGCATCGGCGGCCTGAGCACGGCTCTCGCGTTGCACGCGGCCGGCATCGACGACGTGACGGTGTACGAATCGGCGGCCGAGATCCGCCCGCTCGGCGTCGGCATCAACCTGTTACCGCATGCGGTGCGCGAGCTCACTGAACTCGGCCTCGGCGAGCAGCTCGCCGAGCTCGGGGTCGCCACGAGCGCCCTCACCTACTTCAACCGGCACGGCCAGCAGATCTGGACGGAAGCGCGGGGGAGGGCCGCGGGGTACCACTGGCCGCAGTACTCCGTGCATCGCGGTCGGCTGCAGTTGCTGCTGCGCGATGCCGTGCTCGCGCGGCTCGGCACCGAATCCATCCGGCTCGGTAGTGCAGTCGGTGACGCACGAGACGACGGCGGCACCACGAGTGTCGCGATCGGCGAGGGCACGGATGCCGCGGCGCGCGTCACTGCCGACGTCGTGATCGGTGCCGACGGCATCCACAGCGCGCTGCGCCGCCAGCGGTATCCCGACGAGGGTGCTCCGGTCTGGAACGGGCTGATCCTCTGGCGGGGAACCGCCCGGGTAAGGCCCTACCTCGACGGGCGCACCATGATCATGGCGGGCGACGCGGCGCAGAAGTTCGTCGCCTACCCGCTGTCTGAACGGGGTGACGACGGCCTGCAGACGGTGAACTTCATCGCGGAGTACCGATCGGACGACGCGCAGCCCGGCGCGAGCGACTGGAATCGCGGCGCCGCCCCGAGCGCCGTGTTCGGCCGCTTCGCCGACTGGGACTTCGGCTGGCTCGACGTGCCGGCCGTCATCACGGCCGCCCACGAGATCCTCGAGTACCCGATGGTCGACCGCGACCCGATCCCGCGCTGGACCTTCGGAACGCAGACGCTGCTCGGCGACGCCGCGCACGCGATGTACCCGATCGGCTCGAATGGCGCGTCGCAGGCCATCATCGACGCCCGCACGCTCGCGTTCCGGCTCGGCACGATCGACTCCGCCGAGGAGGCGCTCGCCGCCTATGAGGGGGAGCGTCGCCCGCGCACAACGGCGATCACCGTCAGCAACCGCTCGATGGGCCCCGAGCAGGTGATGCAGCTGGCCTACGAGCGCGCGCCCGGCGGTTTCGGCGACATCGACCTCGTCGTGCCCTACGCCGAGCGCGCCGAGATCGCGAATCGGTATAAGGAGGCGGCCGCTTTCGTGCCGGAGCTGTTGAATGATCGCCCGACCCTGTCGGTGCCGGGCAGCACTACGGCGTCCCGTCGAGCGATGCCACGTCGATGAGCACCTTGCCCACCGTGCCGGCCTCGACGGCGTCGTGCGCCTCGGCGGCGCGGTCGAGTGGGAAGCGGGTCAGCGGCAGGCCCGCTGCCGCACCGACATCGAGTGCGCCGTCGCGGAGTGCCAGGCCGATGGCCGAGGCCGCGGCAGCCAGCGGCTCGGCGCCGACGGTGTAGAGCAGCAGGAACTGGTAGCGCACGTTGAGCGCGAAGTGATGCCGCACGTCGAGCAGCATCTCGCCGCCGCCGTCGGTGGCGTACACGGCGATCGTGCCGTGGTTCGCGATCACGCTCGAGTTGAGCTGGGCGTTGCGGGCCGGTGAGACCTCGACCACGATGTCGACGCCGTCGGGGGCGATGGCCCTGATGGCGCGCGTGGTGTCGCCCTCGCGGTAGTTGACGACGTGGTGGGCCCCAGCCGCTATGGCGAGCGCCGCCTTGTCTGCAGAGCTCACGGTCGTGATGACGCGGGCGCCCGACCAGCGGGCGAGCTGGATCGCCGCATGGCCGACGGCCCCGGCGCCTCCGGCGACGAGCACAATGCGGCCGTCGAGGGCTCCGGGGCCGAGTCGCGACGGACCGCCCTCGGCGACGGTGAGTGCACGGTGTGCGGTCATCGCGGGAACGCCGAGGCTCGCGCCGATGTCGAAGCTCGCGGCATCCGGCAGCGGCACGACCCGCTCCGCCGGCAGCACTGCGAACTCCTGCGCGGTGCCGGTCGGCCGTTCGTGTGCGGCGAGGAACACCCACACCCGATCGCCGACCGCAAGGCCCGTGACGTCGGCGCCGATGGCGTCGACCACTCCGGCGCCGTCTTGATCGGGCACGACCTCGTCGAACGGCGTCGGCCGGCCCGGTCGGCCGCCGGCGCGGGCCTTCCAGTCGGTCGGGTTCACCCCCGAGACGACGATGCGCACTCGCACCTCGCCGGTGCCGGGTTGCGGCAGCGGCCGCTCGACCAACTGCAAGACGGATGAATCGCCGGTCTGCGAGTACACGATCGCTCTCATATCGGAGGCAACGCCGCGGGGGCCCTCGTTCTTCCGCGGTGACCGCGAAACGGTCGGGTAGTTGAATTCGAGCAGCCGTGCAAGCCCTTGAGGGCGGCGTTCGTGCGCGGCAGCGTGGAGGTCGGGGCATGCGCGACATCCGCCCCGCTTCGCGACCGCTCGACGGAAGGATGGCACGACCATGGTGCAACAGACCCTCACGACCCCCGAGGAGCTCCTCCATTTCCAGCTCCGCACCGCGGTGACGATGGAGAACGACTCGCTCGCGGCGCTCGGCGAACTCGAGAAGGCGGCGAAGTCGGCGGAGATCAAGAAGCTCTTCCGCCACCACGCCGACGAGACGAAGGAGCAGCTCGCGAACCTCGAGCGCGTCTTCGCGCTGCTCGAGTTCAAGCAGTCGACGGCGCCGTCGCCGAGCACGAAGGGCATCAGCAAGCAGGCGGCTTCGCTCATCGAGCGCAGTGCGCCGAAGCTTCGCGACCAAGTGGCGCTGTCGAGCGCCCTCGGCAACGAGCACTACGAGATCTCGGCGTACCAGGGCCTGATCGCCCCCACGCGGGCCATGGGCCTCGTCGACGTGGTCACCCTGCTGCAGGCGAATCTCGACCAGGAGACGCACACGAGCGAGGAGCTGCAGAAGACGCTGCAGAAGATCGTCGCCTGACGGCTGCGTCGTGCGATGGGCCGGGCGCTGCGGCGCCCGGCCCATCGTGCGTCTGTGACGCCGGATGTGACGCCGGCGTCTTGCGATGCGGGATCGGAGCGGCTAACGTCTGCCTAACTAATGATCGTTAGGTAACCCATGACCAGAGCGCAGATCCTCACCGAAGCCCGTGTCGTCTTCGGCCGCAACGGATACGCCGAGGCGAGCCTGCGCGAGATCGCCGAGGCCGTCGGCATCAAGACGCCCTCGTTGTACGCGCATTTCCCGAGCAAAGAGGCGTTGTACGCGGCGGTCTACGCCGAGGTCTCCGTCGAGCACACCGCGTTCTTCGATGATCTCGCTCGAGCGAGCAGCACCCTGCCACCGCTCGAGCGACTCGGTCATCTGCTGGGCGGCATCGAGGCGTACTACCGCGATCGCCCCGATCTCGCCGAGTTCAGCCTCCGTGCCGCCGTCGCCGAGTACGGCCCGGGTGGGCGCGACCTGCGCGAGATCTTCCTCGACTCCGAGTCCGATCTCGCGGGCGCCGTGCGTCAGGCCTATGACGAAGGCGTCGCGTCAGGCGACTTCATCGCGGGCGACCCCGACGGGTTCACCGCACTCGTGTTCGTGCTGATGGACGGCCTCTTCCTGCAGTTGACGCACTACGCCCCCGACGTCTATCGCGCGCGATTCGATCTCGCGTGGCACCACCTCCGCACCATGCTCCGCGCCGCCGACCGTTCCCCCGAAGGATGACCATGAACGCCACCGACTACGAACATGGCGCCGTGCCCGCCGACCAGCGCAAGGGCTGGCTCTCGATCGCCGCCGTCTGGATCGCGATCGGCATCGACCTCTCCGGCGCCTTCCTCGGTGTCGCGCTCGCCACCGGAATGGAGTTCTGGCCGGCCATCTTCGCCACGCTCACCGGCTCGCTGCTGCTCGGACTGCTCGCGATGGCGTGCGCCTACGTCGGCGCTGCGACCGGCCTCTCGACCGCGATGATCTCGCGGGCGGTGTTCGGCAAGATCGGCGGCGCCGTGCTCGCGATCGCCCTCGCGCTCAGCCTGCTCGGCTGGTTCGCGGTGCAGGCCGGGTTCTTCGGCAGCAACGCGCAGATCGCCTTCGTCGAACTGACCGGGCTCGATGTGCCGGTGCAGGTGTTCACGGCGATCGGCGGGGTGCTCATGGTGCTCACCGCACTCTGGGGCTACCGCTCGATCTCGAGGCTCAGCACGCTCGCCGTTCCGCTGCTCCTGCTGCTGCTCGTGCTCGGCATCGTCTTCGCCGTCGCCATCCGCGGCGCCGGCAGGCTGCTCGACCCGGTCGACGCCGTGTTCACCTTCGGCGGCGCCGTCTCACTCGTCATGGGCATCTTCATCCTGGGCGTCGTGACGGCGCCCGACATGGCGCGCTGGGCGAAGTCGCCGAAGCAGGCGATGGCTGCCGGCTTCGTCGGCTTCTTCTTCGGCAACTCGATCATCATCGTCGTGGCCATCGTGCTCGCCCGCATCATGGACGAGTCCGAACTCATGACCATCTACTTCGCCCTCGGGCTGGGCCTCGCCGCAGTGGTCGTGTTGATCCTCGCGCAGTGGACCACCAACACGACGAACATCTACTCGGCCGCCCTCAGCTTCTCGTCGATCAGCGGGCGACTGAACCGTCGTACCCTCACGATCGTCGGGGGCGTGATCGGCATCGCGATCGCCGTGCTCGGCGCGGCCGACGCGTTCGTGCCGTTCATCTCGGCCATCGGCATCATCATCGCCCCGTTCGGCGGCGTCTACCTCGCGGCCTTCTTCACCGAGCGGCGCACCGGCCGATTCGAAGCGGATGCCCCGGCGCCGACGGTCGACGGCTGGTCGGCGACCGCGTGGCTGGTCGGCATCCTCACGGCGCTCGCGACGACGCATCCGACCGACGGCCTCGGGTTCGGTGTCTTCGACCTGTCGACCATTCCCGCACTCGACGGCCTCGTCGTCGGCTTCGTGGTGTACCTCGTGATCGCGTTCGTGCGGCGGCGGTTCGCGCCCGTGGCGCCCATCACGGTCGCGCCGCACACGGCGGCTGCGCCCGATGGCGACGCGGCCCGGGCAGAGGTGGTGGCATGAGCATCGACGCGCAGCGAAGCGGCGACGATCGGCTGATCACCGAGGCCGACGTCGACGAGATCGCGCTCGGCGCAGCCGTGCTCGGCACCGGCGGCGGGGGAGACCCGCACGTCGGCGCCCTCATCGCCAAGCGGCTCATCCGCCTGCACGGCCCCGTGCGGGTGATCGGCGTCGACGAGCTCTCACCGGCCGACTTCGTCGTGCCGATCGGCGGCATCGGCGCGCCCTCGGTCGACGTCGAGCGCATCATGGCCGAGTCCGAACTGCTGGCGGCGCTCGAGGCGATCGAGCGTGCCACCCGACGCATCCCGACCGCCGTCATGCCGATCGAGGTCGGCGGCGGCAACTCGATGATCCCGATCGCCGCCGCCGCGCTCAGCGGCCTGCCGATCGTCGACGCCGATGCCATGGGGCGCGCATTCCCCGAGGCGCAGATGGTGACCTTCCACCTCGCGGGCTACGGGCCGGGCACGACCGTGCTCGTCGACCACCACGGCAACGAGGTCGTGAGCCGACCCGTCGACGGCGCCTGGTCGGAGCGGCTCGCGCGATCGGTCACCGTCGAGATGGGTGGTTCCGCCACGATGATCGACTACGCCTACGGCGGCGAGGTCGTGCAGGAGTGCGCGATTCCGGGCACCCTCACGGCGGCCAAGCGCATCGGTCGCATCCTGCTCGGCCACGGCGAGTCCGCCGAGCTCCGCGATGACGCGCGCATCGATGCGCTCTGCGACGAGCTCGACGCCGTGCGACTCTTCGACGGCAAGGTCACCGATCTGCAGCGCCAGTTCGAGGGCGGCTTCACCAGGGGGGCGGCCGAGCTCGAGGGCGTCGGCGATGATCGCGGCGCGCGGTTCCGGCTCGACTTCCAGAACGAGATGCTGCTCGCCCGCCGCGACGGCGTGCTCGCCGCGGTGACCCCCGACCTCATCGCGGTGCTCGACCTCGCGACCGGGGCGCCGATCACGACCGAGTCGCTGCGCTACGGAGCGCGGGTCGCGGTGATCGGCATGCCGTGCCACGAGAAGTGGCGCACGCCTGTGGGGCTCGACAACGCCGGACCGGCGCACTTCGGCTACGACGTGGAGTGGGCGCCGGTCGAATCGCTGGCCGCCCGACGGAAGGAAGCAGCCTGATGGGCGCACGCGGGTACCGCATCGGCATCGACGTCGGCGGCACGAACACCGACGCGGTCATCCTCGACGAGCGGCTGGCCGTCGTGGCATCCGTGAAGTCGCCGACGACGCCCGATACGGGCGACGGGGTGGCCGCAGCGATCGACGCGGTCATCGAGGCAGCCGGTGTCGACCCCGCTGTCATCAGCCACGCCATGCTCGGCACGACGCACTGCACGAACGCGATCGTCGAACGCCGTGGTCTCGGCCGCGTCGGCATTCTGCGCCTCGGCGCCCCTGCGACGACCGCCGTGCCGCCGCTCGAGGGCTGGCCCGACGATCTTCGGCGCGCGATCGGCGAGCACGCCTACCTCCTGCCCGGCGGCTACGAGGTCGACGGCCGGGTGCTCTCGTCGCTCGACGAAGCCGCCGTTCGCGACGCATGCCACCGCATGCGCGGCGAGGTCGACGCGGTCGCCGTCGTCGGCGTGTTCTCGCCGATCGACGAGCGCCAGGAGGAGCGGGTCGCCGAGATCGTGAGTGCTGAGCTCGGTGTGCCCGTGTCGCGCTCGGCGCGTATCGGTTCGCTCGGCCTCCTCGAACGTGAGAACGCGACCGTGCTCAACGCCGCCCTCATGCAGACCCTGCGCTCGATGGCGCGCGGCTTCGTGACCGCGCTCGAGGCACGTGGCATCGACGCCGAACCGTACTTCGGGCAGAACGACGGCACCCTCATGCGGCTCGAGTACGCGCTCGAGTTCCCCGTGTTCACGATCGGCTGCGGGCCGACCAACTCGATCCGCGGAGCCGCCCACCTCTCGGGGGCGAGCGACGCGCTCGTCGTCGACATCGGCGGCACCACCACCGACATCGGCGTACTCGTCGGCGGGTTCCCGCGCCAATCGGCGCACGCCGTCGAGATCGGCGGCATCCGCACGAACTTCCGCATGCCCGACGTGCTCTCGGTCGGCTTGGGCGGCGGCACGGTGGTTCGAGCCAGCGGCCCCGCGAACTCCGTCGTCACGCTCGGGCCCGACAGTGTCGGGTACCGGTTGCCGCAAGAGGGCCTCGCCTTCGGCGGCACGACGCTGACGGCAACGGATGTCGCGCTGTCGGTCGGTGGAGCAACCATCGACGGCCTCGTGGCCCCTGCGTTCGATGCCACGGTCGGCGAGGCCGCGTGGCAGTCGATCCGCGAGCTGCTCGAGGACTCGATCGACCGCATGAAGCCGAGTGCCGCCCCGGTGCAGGTGATCCTCGTCGGCGGCGGCAGCATCATCGCGCCCGACGAGCTCGACGGCGTCGGCGAGCTGATCCGCCCCGAGCACTTCGGTGCCGCGAACGCCGTCGGCGCCGCGCTGGGCGAGGTGGCCGGGCAGGTCGAGAAGATCTACCGGGTCGACGGCGACCGCCGCGACTCGCGGGATGACGCGGCGCGCGAGGCCACCGATCGCGCGAGACTCGCGGGTGCCGACCCTGCCACGATCGAGGTCGTCGCGATCGAGGAGCTGCCGGTCGCGTACATGGACGGGCAGGCGGTGCTGATCAGGGCACGCGCCGTGGGGAGGCTCGCGGCGTAGGCGTGCCCGGCGCCGGGCCTGGCCGTCGTCGCCGGCGATCTAGGCTGTGACGATGGGCAAACTCTTCGACTCCATCGACGACTCGTTGCAAGCGTGGATCGAGGCGCAGCCGATGTGGTTCGTCGCGACCGCGCCGCTCGGCGCCGAGGGGCACGTCAACATCTCCCCGCGCGGGCACGACTCGTTCTCGGTGCTCGACGGGCGCACGGTCGCCTGGGTCGACTACACGGGCAGCGGCATCGAGACCATCGCCCATCTTCGGGAGAACGGGCGAGTCTGCCTGATGTTCAACTCGTTCGGCCCTCGCCCTCGAATCGTGCGGCTGCACGGCCGGGGAACGGTCTCGCTGCCCGGCGATGCCGCGTTCGAAGAGGTCGTCGCGCTCCACCCCGAGCACCCCAGCACGCGCGCCGTCATCACCGTGGAGGTCACGAGGATCAGCGACTCGTGCGGGTGGGGCGTGCCGGTCATGGAGCTGACCGGTGAGCGGGACCTCCTGCGGTTGCAGGCCGAGAAGAAGGGGCCCGACGGCATGTCGGAGTATCGCGTGGAGAAGAACACGATGAGCATCGACGGGCTCCCCGGACTGTCCATGCTTCCGGCCTGAACCTCGCCGTAGCCGGTGGTCCGGGCCGGCCGGCGGTCAGGTTCGTCGGCGGCGCAGGTCAGCCGAGCGCGACGAGCAGGGAGAGCACCGCGAGCACCGCCGAGAGCGGTGCCATCGTGAACCGCTCGGGCTTGCTGCGAGAGATCGCGTTCATGAAGATGCCGAGCACGAAGTAGCCGAACACGACCCACATGCCGATCGTCGAGACGGCGTCGGGCACGAGCTCGACGAGGCCGGTTCGATCGAGTGCGAGCACGGCGATGAACGCGTAGATGAGGATCGACACGCCGCTGCCGATGCGCAGCCTGGTCGGGAGCACGCGGTGCTGGCCACCCCACGCGAATCGGCCGATGGGCGCACCGAAGGCGAGTGCGATCTGGAACACGGCGAGCACCGCGAGAAGCACGGTGAGGGCGATGGCGGCGGCGGGCATGCCGCGAGCCTATCGGCACGGTTCGGTCGGCAGTGGCGCCGACGTGTCGCAGCCCCGCGCCCGCCGTTACGCCTCGGGAATCGTCAGCCTGAACGTGTCCGTCGTGATGGCGGTCGGGTCCGGTCCGCCCCGCACCCCGGTATCGAGCCGGTCGATCGCTTCGAGTTCGGCGCCCGCGAGCTCGAAGTCGAACACGTCGAAGTTCTCGGCGATGCGCTCTGCGCGCACCGACTTCGGAATCGCGGAGTGCCCGTGCTGCAGCTGCCAGCGCAACATGATCTGGGCCGGCGTCTTGCCGTGGTTCACGGCGATGCCGCCGATCACATCGTCGTCGAGGGTGCTCGCGCGCTCGCCGCGGTAGAACGTGATGCCGCCGATCGGCGACCACGCTTGCGTGAGAATGCCGTTCGCCGCATTCGCGGCTCGCGCCTCGGGTTGCGAGAAGTAGGGATGCACCTCGATCTGGTTCACCGCGGGCACGACGCTCGTCTGCGCGAGCAATGAATCGAGGTGATCGGGCATGAAGTTGCTGACGCCGATCGCTCGTACGCGGCCGTCGGCCAGCAGGGTCTCGAGCGCCCGATACGCCTGCACGGTCGCGTCGAATCGTGCGGGCACCGGCTGGTGCAGGATGAGGAGGTCGATCGTGTCGACGCCGAGCTTGCCCGCGCTCTTCTCGAAGGCGTGCAACGTCTCGTCGTAGCCGTAGTCGCTGATCCAGACCTTCGTCTCGATGAAGACCTCCGAGCGGTCGAGACCCGACCGACGGATCGCCTCGCCGACCCCGCGCTCGTTCGAATAGGCGGCCGCCGTGTCGACATGGCGATAACCGGTGCGAAGGGCGGATGCCACGGCCTCCACGGTCTCGTCGGGCGGCGTCTGGTAGACGCCCAGCCCGATCGCGGGCATCGTGATTCCGTTGTTGAGCTCGAGGGTGTCAGTCACGCTTCGACGCTAGGCGAACTCGTCGGGATGTCACGGTGCGCTCGGCGCCAGTCGGGGAATCGCCCGCCCGCGACATCCGCTCGAATCGATTGACAAACGATAGAAAATGCACGAAAGTCGATGCATGCAAAGAATCGACTGGGTCGTCGTCTCGCTTCGAGTGCTGCTCGTGCTCGTCTTCATCGGCCTGCTCGTGGCACAGCTCATGAGCCTGCCGGGCGAGTTCTCGCAGATGGCGCGCGAGAACCCCGACGCCGGCGTCGTGCCGTGGCTGCTCCTGACCTTCGCGATCCTCGAGGTGCTCTGCTTCCAGATCGTGATCGTCTGCACCTGGCGGCTGCTCACCCTCGTGAGGTCCGACCGCATCTTCAGCGACAAGTCGTTCGTCTGGGTCGATGTGATCATGTGGACCGTGGCCGCCGCCTGGCTGGTGCTCGCCGCCGTTTCGGCCACGCTCATCGGCATCATCTACTTCACGCCCGAGCTCCGCGACCCCGGCACGCCGATCCTGCTCACCGGAATGACGCTCATCGGGGCCGTCGTGGTGCTCGTGGTCGTGGTGCTGCGGGCGTTGCTGCGGCAGGCCACGGTGCTGCGATCAGACCTCGAAGAGGTCATCTGATGGCCATCGTCGTGCGCATCGACGTCGAGCTCGCCAAGCGAAAGATGAGCGTCGGCGAGTTCGCCGAGCGCGTGGGCCTGACGCCTGCGAACGTGGCCGTGCTGAAGAACGGCCGCGCCAAGGCGGTGCGCTTCACCACCCTCGATGCCATGTGCCGGGTGTTCGAGTGCCAGCCGGGCGACCTGCTCGAGTGGGTCGAGGGCGATGACGATGACGATGGCGACGGCGATCTGCAACTCCCATTGTCTTAACTAGTAGTTACGTATACTGTTTACGTGACTACTTGAAACGAGCACAGGAGAACACCATGACGACCGACCACGAACAGAGCTTCGGCGGACGCACCGCACTCATCACCGGCGCCGGCTCGGGCATCGGCCGGGCCACGGCCCGCGTCCTCGCCCACGAAGGCGCGACCGTCATCGCCACCGACATCGCAGCCGACCAGCTGAGCGACCTCGCCGCCGAGCTCGAAGGCTTCGACGTGCGCACCGTCACCGGTGACATCACGCAGGAGTCAACGGTTGCCGAACTCGTCGCGTCTGCTGACGGAAGAGTCGACATCCTCGCGAACATCGCCGGCATCATGGACGGCTTGCTCCCCGCCGACGAGGTCGACGACGCAACATGGCAGCGCGTCTTCGACGTGAACGTGACGGCAGTGCTTCGCGCAACACGCGCCGTCGTGCCCTTGATGCGCCAGCGCGGATCGGGCGCGATCGTGAACATCGCCTCCGAGGCGGCGTTCCGCGGGTCGGTGGGCGGCGCCGCGTACACGGCGTCGAAGCATGCCGTGGTCGGCCTGACGAAGAGCAGTGCCTTCATGTACGGGCCGCAGGGCATTCGCACGAACGCCGTCGCACCCGGCGCCGTCATGACGGGTCTCGACATCGCGGTGAAGTCCGAGTACGGCGGCAGTCGGGTCGGTCCGGTGATGCAGGCGACCATGTCACCGCCGGCCACGGCCGAGCAGGTCGCAAGCACCGTGGTCTGGCTGGCCGGTGATGCTGCGTCGAATATCAACGGCGTGATCCTCGCTGCCGATGGCGGCTGGTCGGTCGCCTGACGGTCAGCGGCTCGGGTCGGCCGGGCACCGGCCGGCCCGGCGCCTAGGCTGGATCGCGCAGACAGTGAGGGGTGCGAGTGGCCGACGACATGATCAACCCTGAATGGTCACGAGGGCTCGCCCTCGCGTGGGGGGCGGTGCCGTCGGCGCAGCGAGGCCCGAAGCGGGAATTCAGCCTCGCCCAGGTGCTCGATCACGCCATGGCCATCGCAGATGCCGATGGCGTCGACGCGGTGACGATGCCATCGGTCGCGGCAGCACTCGGGCTCACCGCCATGTCGCTGTACCGGTACGTGTCGTCGAAAGACACCCTCCTCCTCCTCCTCCAGGAGCGGGGCATGGGCTCTCCGCCTGATTCGATCGGCCGCGCGTCGGGCTGGCGCGCCGGGCTCGAGGCGCACGCCGAGGCATCCGCCGATGTCTATCGCCGACACCCCTGGATGCTCGACATCACGATCAAGGGCATCGCGACCACCCCCAACAACCTCACGTGGATGGAGGCGGGGCTGGCTGCGCTCGCCGAGACCTCACTCACTCGACAGGAACGAGTCGCCGTGGTGCTCCAGGTGAGCGGGCATGCCCGGTTCCGTGCGCTGATCGAGCGCGGGTATCGTGAGCGCGCCGACGATGCGGGAGTCAGCCTGGGTGCGGTCGCGCTCGCGGAGTCGCAGCTTCTCGACGAGCTCGTCACCGATGAGCGTTTCCCCGAACTTCATGCGACACTCGCCACCGGTGCGATGAGCGCCGTCGTCGATCAGGGATTCGACAAGTTCGACTTCGGCCTCGCACGAATCCTCGACGGCATCGCCGATTACCTCGCACGTCATCCTGCGACTGGCTCAGCCGACTGAGTCGAGCGCGGCATCGGCACGACCCGCCCGAAGCTGCAGCCACAGCGCGAGTCGCTCGTCGGCCCCGTCGGTGCGGATGCCATGCGCCTCACTCGCGCGGCGCAGCCGGTGGCGCACGGTGTTCTCGTGAACGCCGAGCCGGGCGGCGGTCTGGGCGATGTTGCCGAAGCACTCGAGCCAGACGAGCAGCGTCTCGGCGATCGGCAACGTCGACTCGGAGCCCTGTACCGCATCGACCGCGGGATCGCGGAGTTCGTGCGCCGAGGCGAACAGCTTCGCTGCGCGTTCGACGATGAGGATCGGCCGCAGACTCGAGGCGGTGACGATGCGCGACATCGACGGGTCGACGCTGCGGGCCGCGGCATCGAGCAGTCGGTCGGCGAGCTCGCGAGCTCCGGCGACATCGCCGGACCGATGTGTCGGGCCGGCGACGGCCACTCGGGTGCCGTCGCCGACCAGCCGGTTCACGAGTGGAAGCAGCGGTGTCGCGACGTTCACGGCTTCGTCGACCGAGCTCGCGGCGAAGAGCGTGTAGACGCGACCTCGATGCGGCACGGCGACGGCATCGGGGCGCTGCAGCACGAGGTGGCGGATGACGGTCGAGCGCAGCTGCGCGATGGTCGTCGGGCCGGCGCCGGGGACATCGAAGGCGAGCAGCGCGGCCCCGCGCTCCTCGGGGATGCCCAGCTCGGCGAACTCGGTTCCCGTCAGGTCGATGCCGGTCAGCAGTGTGCGAAGGCGATCCTCGCGCGGGCGCTGATTCGTCGCGTGCACGCGGAGGTCATCGAGGAGGTGCGCACCCGCAAGGGCGCTTGCATGCCGCATGCGGCGCTCCTGCTCGGCGGTGAGGCGCGACGCGCCCGAGGCGTCGATCGCCCAGATGCTGCCGAGCGGCAGCGCCCCCGCCCGAATCGCGAAGGCCACCCGTGGCTCCTCGTCGCCCAGGCGCGGGTAGCTGATCGGTCGATCGGAGCGCAGCACGGTGCGGTACTGATCGTCGTTGTACGGCGATGCCGGAACCTGACGGGCCAGGATGCCGTGGGTGCGGAGTGCGTCGATGACCTGACCCGGCACCGAGGAGTAGGCGAGGATGTTGCGGCTCAGGTCTTCGATCGCGACCGAGCCGCCGAAGAACTCGGCGAGTTCGTTCGCGATGGCGAAGAGCGGCTCGGCACCACGGTCCTGGGGTGCCGCGAGCACGGTGTCGGCCTCGCCGAGCAGATGCGTGAGCTGGGCGTCGAGGAGACGCCAACTGATGCGATCGGCCACGCGGAGCAGCGCGAGGCCGGTGGAGTCCGCGACCGCAGCCAGCGCCGGGAGCCGCTCGGCGCTGCACTTCAGGGCGATCCCTGCCGCACCATGCTCCGCTGCGGCTGCCGCGAGTGCGCCGATGCGTGCGGTGCTCAGTGATGCCGTCGACGGGGCGAGCAGGAGCGTGCCGGAGGCACCCGTCAACTCGTCGGCGATGTCGAGGAACTCGGTGCCGGTGACGGCGACCCGATCACCGAGCGGACCGATCGAGGTGAGCGTGCGTGGTCCCAGCTGATCGACGAGCTCGGCGAGAACCACCTTTGCTCCCGGTGCTCTGCCGGGTTGGGTTGGAGATTCCGCTGCGCTCATGTCGCAAAGCTATCTGAAATCCCCAACCACGGGCGAGCGTGATCTTTCTAGGCTGGCCCCGGCGAACGCGAATTGCGGCGCAGAAGGAGGAATGATGACCCCGACCCGGCCCGCACCCGGCGGCACTCGTCTCGGCGAACTCTGGCGCATCCTGCCGGAGGAGGCGACCGCAAGTGGCGACGGTGTGCTCGAGATCGGGGGCGTCGCCGTCACCGAATTGGCCGAGCGGTTCGGCACCCCCCTGCACGTCTACGACGAGGTCGGCCTGCGCCGCCAGATCCGCCGGTTCGTCGACGGACTCCGCGAGCGCTGGCCCGACTCCGAGGTGCTCTTCGCCTCGAAATCGTTGCCGGCGGTCGGAATGTACCGGGTGGCGTACGAAGAGGGGCTCTCGATCGACATCGCAGGCGGCGGGGAGCTGCAGCTCGCGCTCGCCGCCGGGGTCGACCCGGCTCGGCTGTTCTTCCACGGCAATGCGAAGACCGACGCCGAGTTGCAGATGGCCATCGACGCCGGCATCGGCACGATCATCGTCGACAACGACGACGAACTCGACCGCCTCGAGCGGCTGCTCGTGCGGCCGCAGCGACTGCTGCTCCGGGTCATCCCCGGCGTCGAAGCGAAGACGCACGTCTCGCAGGCCACCGGTGGTTCGAACTCGAAGTTCGGACTGCCGATGGACCAGGCCGAGCGGGCGATCGCCCGCATGAGCGCACACCCGCTGATGGAGTTCGAGGGGGTGCACCTGCACATCGGATCGCAGATCCTCGACACGGCGCAGTTCGCCGAGGCAGTCGGCAAGATCTCGACCGTCGGCACCTTCTCGACCTACGACGTGGGCGGCGGGCTCGGGGTCAGCTACACGTACGACGAGCACGCGCCGAGCGTGGAGGCGTACCTCGATGCGATCGTCGCTGCCGCGCGGGCGCAACTGCCCACGGGCTCGCGCCTGATGATCGAGCCGGGCCGCTCGATCGTCGCGCGGGCCGGTGTGACGCTCTACCGGGTCACGTCGGTCAAGCGCACCGGTCGCACCTTCGTGGCGGTCGATGGCGGTCTGGCCGACCAGATGGACATCGCCCTCACGCAGCAGCGGTACGAGGCACTGCTCGCCGACCGGTTGCTCGAGCCGTGGGCAGAGACCGTGCAGCTCGTCGGGCGCCAGTGCGAGTCCGGCGACCTGCTCGTCGACGGCGCACCGATGCCGCCGGCGCACGTCGGCGATCTCGTGGTGATGACGGCCACCGGCGCGTACTCGTACACGATGTCGAACAACTACAACGGTGCGTTGAAGCCGGCCATCGTCTTCGTCAGCGACGGTGAGGCGAGGCTCGTCACACGTCGGGAGACATACGCCGACCTGCTCGCCACGCACGCTCCGGCACGTGCCGGCGCCCTCGTCTGACCCTTCACAGCCCACCTGCACACCCCGACGACAAGGAAGTCACATGAAGGCACGCACCACGACACTGCTCGGAGCCGCGGCATTGGCCGTCGGCGCCCTGTTCCTCAGCGGATGCTCCGGTATCACCGGGTCGGGTGAGGCCGCGGCATCCGGCCCCGACCTGCCGGTCGACGACGAGATCTCGACCACCGTCGACGCGTCGCTGACGCAACTGCTGCCCGCCGACATCGTGGAGAAGGGCCGCATCGACATCGCCGTCGACATCCCCTTCCCGCCGATGGCGATGTACGACGACTCGAATCGCGCGATCGGGTTCGACCCTGAGCTCGGTCGTCTCCTCGGCCAGAAGCTCGGTATCGACGTCGCGCTCAACAAGCAGGCGTTCGACTCGGTGATCCCCTCGCTGCAAGCGGGGAAGAACGACATCATCATGAGCGGCATGAACGACACGCCTGAACGCCAGGAGACGGTGAGCTTCATCGACTACACGCACGGCGGATTCGCGATCCTGGTGCCCGCGGGCAACCCCGACGACGTCACGACCCAGACCGACCTGTGCGGCATGACGGTCTCCGTGCAGAAGGCGACCGTGCAGGGCGACCTGCTGCGGGCGATGGAGTGCGGCTCGGAGCCGGTGGTCGTCACCGAGCTGCCCTCCGACCTCGACGCGCAGACCGCCCTTCGGGCGGGCAAGAGCGATGCGTACGTCGCCGACGCCGTGGTCGCCGAGTACGTTGCGGCGACGACCGACGATGGTGACGCATTCGACGTCGTCCGCGATCCCGAGAACCCGGCGGGCTTCAATCCGGTGTACAGCGGCATCGGCGTGTTGAAGGCCGACACCGGGCTGGTCGATGCGATCCGGCAGGCGCTGCAGGCACTCATCGATGAGGGCACGTACCAGGAGGTGCTGGAACGGAACAACATCGGTGCGTACGCCGTCGAGTCGGCCGAGGTGAATCAGGGGGCGGCGCAATGACCGCGCTCGAGCAGACGCGGAGCGAGTTCGGCACTGAAGCCACCGACGACGATGTCGTCGCCATCCCGCTGCGTAGGCCATGGCGCTGGATCGGTGCGGCGCTGGTGCTGCTGCTCGCTGCGGCGTTCCTCTACTCGGTGCTCACGAACCCCAACATCGACTTCGCCGCGATCGGCCAGTTCCTCTTCGACCAGCGGATCCTCGAGGGCGTCGGCCTGACGCTGCTGATCACGCTGATCTCGATGGTCGTCTCAACCGTGCTGGCCGTCGTCGTCGCCGCGATGCGACTGTCGTCGAATCCCGTGCTGTCCACCGTGGCGTGGTTCTACGTCTGGGCGTTCCGCGGTACACCGTTGCTCGTGCAGATCGTGCTCTGGGGCTACCTCGGCCGCCTCTACGAGAAGCTCTCGCTCGGCATACCGTTCACCGACGTGGTCTTCTGGCACATCGACACCAATCAGCTCATCAGCGCGTTCGTGGCCGGTTTGCTCGCGTTGACGCTGAATCAGGCGGCGTACTCGTCGGAGATCGTGCGGGCCGGCATGTTGTCGGTCGATGAGGGTCAGCGAGAGGCCGCGTACTCGCTCGGGATGTCGCCGCTCTACACCTTCCGTCGTGTTCTCCTGCCTCAGGCGATGCGGGTCATCATCCCGCCGATGGGCAACGAGACCATCTCGATGCTGAAGAACACCTCGCTGCTCTCGGTGATCGCGGTGCTCGAGATCTACACGCAGGCGACAGTGATCTCGTCGCAGAACCTCAAGCAGGTCGAACTGCTGATCGTCGCGAGCCTCTGGTACCTGCTCATGACGAGCGTGCTCTCGATTCCGCAGTACTACCTCGAGCGACGGTACGGCCGCGGCACTTCCCGCGCCCTGCCGCCGACTCCTCTGCAGCGGATGCGACGTGCATTCGCCTCCCGTCGGCACGGCGTCGCGCCGGCGCCAGAAACCAAGGCGGTCAGTGTCATATGAGCATCACCCTTCCGGTGGATCCGTCCACCACGACCTCCCACCGCTCACTTGTCGAGATCCGCCGGGTTCGCAAGAGCTTCGGCGCCCATCAGGTGCTGCGCGACGTCTCCCTCGCGGTGCCGGCGGGCACCGTGACGGTGCTGCTGGGCCCATCGGGATCGGGCAAGAGCACGCTGCTGCGCTGCATCAATCACCTCGAGACGATCGATGGCGGTCGCATCATCGTCGACGGCGAGCTGATCGGCTATCGCCAATCGGGCCACAATGCTCATGAGATGACCCCGCGCCAGATCGCCCGGCAGCGGCGCGGCATCGGCATGGTGTTCCAGCGGTTCAACCTGTTTCCGCACATGACCGCCCTCGAGAACATCATCGAAGCGCCGATCGGCATCGCGGGGCTGCCGCGGGCGCAGGCGAGGACTCGGGCGAAGCAACTGCTCGATCGCGTCGGCCTCGCCGACTTCGCCGCGCACTACCCGGCCCAGCTGTCGGGCGGACAGCAGCAACGGGTTGCGATCGCCCGTGCGCTGGCGATGGATCCGAAGCTGATGCTGTTCGACGAGCCTACGAGCGCTCTCGATCCCGAACTCGTGGGCGATGTGCTCGACGTCATGCGTGAGCTTGCCAAAGAGGGTATGACCATGATCGTCGTGACCCACGAGATCGGCTTCGCGCGCGGTGTCGCCGACCAGGTCGTGTTCATGGACGGCGGTGTCGTGGTCGAGTCGGGCCGTCCAGAGCATGTGTTCGATGACCCGCAGCGCCAGCGCACGAGGAACTTCCTCGAGAGCGTGCGGTAGCCGCGGCAGTGAGCTCGGCGCCGGGCGGTGCTCGAGCAGTTCGTCAGTGCCCGGCGACCCGCCGGGCAGCAAAGGAAGAGGTGGAGCCGTGGAACAACGACGTTCGCGCATCGGGCGCGAGAGCAGCATCGAGAACCTCGGTGTGTCGGCACCGCAGGGGGGTGTGTTCGCTCGCCGAGGCAAGCGAGCGCTCCTCATCGCGGCGGTGGCCGCGCTGACGGCGGGGTCGCTCGCCAGCCCGGTCGCCGCCGGGGCCGTCGACACGAGAGCAACGCGAGAGCCGTCGTTCGACGTGCTCGTCCATGGCGGTACGGTCTTCGACGGCACCGGCGGTCCAGGCCGGATCTTGGATGTCGGGGTCACGGACGGTCGAATCTCCAGCATCGGGGACCTGTCGGGAGCGTCGTCCGAGGTCCGGTACGACGCAACGGGACTGTACGTCGCGCCCGGATTCATCGACGTCCATGCGCACACCGATACCGGCGATGCGCTGGCTCTCGCCAAGAGCGCATTGACGCAAGGGGTGACGACCGAAACGCTCGGCCCAGACGGCGTCGGTCGTTCCGATATCGCCGGCCAGCTGGCGGAACTCGACGCCACCGAGAAAGGCATCAACGTAGCGCCGTACGTCGGATTCAACACGGTGTGGGCGGACACGGTCGGTGCGGCGAACGTGCGACCCACGCAGGCGCAGATCGAGACGATGCAAGGCGTCATCCGAAATGCCATGGCCGAAGGCGCGTGGGGCGTCTCGAGCGGGCTCGGCTACCCACCGGCACGATTCGCGGAAACCGATGAGGTGATCGCGGCACTGCAGACGGTCGGACCCTGGCGCGCGATGTTCAGCGATCACATGCGAGATGAAACGAACTTCGTGGTCGAGTCGACGCAAGAGAACCTCGCGATCGGTGCGGCGACCGGGCTCATGGCGGAGGCGACGCATATGAAGGTCGCGGGGCCATTGAACTGGGGGGAGTCCGCCACGTTGCTGCAGCTGCAGGCTGATGCTCGGGCGAACGGCAACCATGCCGGCGGCGACGTCTACCCGTACACGGCTGCCCAGACCGGCCTGTCGTTCTACATTCCGTCATGGGCGCAAGACGGTGGCACCGCGGTCATGCTCGACCGCTTCGCCGACCCGATCCAGCGCGCGCGGATCGACGCCGAGGTGTCGGCGTTCGTGGTCGACGACGTGGGCGTGCCCGAGAACATCGCGTTCCCGGCGCT
Source organism: Agromyces subbeticus DSM 16689 (assembly GCF_000421565.1). Taxonomy (GTDB): domain Bacteria; phylum Actinomycetota; class Actinomycetes; order Actinomycetales; family Microbacteriaceae; genus Agromyces; species Agromyces subbeticus. Next base: position 821,484 of record NZ_ATXG01000001.1, read on the forward strand.
CGGCAACACGACGCTGCGCGAGGTCATGCTCGGGTATGGGGGAGTCACGATCGGCGAGGCCGTGATGCGCGTTCTCGAAGAGCATGAGGGCGACATCTCGGCAGTGATGCAGATCGGCTCCGAGGGCGATCTCACCAACTTCCTCCAGGACCCCTTCGTCGCCATCTCCTCCGACGGCGGGGTGACCGAATCGGCGGCGACGCATCCGCGCCACTACGGCACGTATCCGCGTGTGCTCGGCCGCTACGTGCGAGAGCTCGGGGTGCTGAGCTGGGAAGAGGCGATTCGAAAGATGACCGGCCTTCCGGCGACCATGCTCGGAATGGTCGATCGGGGCTTCATCGCCGAGGGCATGGCCGCAGATATCACGGTCTTCGATCCGAACACGATCATCGATCGGGCGACCTTCGCCGAGCCCAAACAGTACGCCGAAGGCGTGCGCTGGGTCTTCGTGAACGGTGCTCTCGCGCTCGATGACGGCGAACCGACGGGAGCGCACTCCGGCCTGGCGCTGCGCCGAGCCTCGAGCATGCCGACCCGACCGCAGAACGTCGATGAGCGACTCACAATGGTGGCCGATGGAACGGTGACGCCCGAGGACGGGTCGAGCCCGGTGAAACTGAACATCGCTCTCAGCCAGCGACCTGGCGAGGGCGCCGTTCGTGGAGCAGTGGTCGTGCATGGTCCCGACGGCGCCGCCCTTCATGGCGTGCGGTACGGCGTGCTCCAGACCGCAGAGGAATGGTCGTCGGTGACCGGCATCGGTCGGGACGAGCGCGGGGCCGAACATGCGTTCGTCATCATCGTGGACGGACGTGATCCGCTCGCGGCCGTCGGCGAAACCCGCGTGACGATCCAGATCGACGGCGTCGGCGAGACGTACGGCTCGCTCTCGAAGCGACCGTCGCGACGGTAGCCCGCGGCGTCGAGAGCGATGACGACGACTCGTCAACCCCGTAGCCCCGATGCGCGGGCGTCAGTAGCCTGAGGCGGCGTCTTCCCGCGAAACCGGGCCGATCCACCCGTCGGGTCACCGCGCGCGACGCGAAGGAGTGGCATGCAGAACACCGTGCACAAGGCACTGCGCAGCATCCTGACATCACTGTGGCTGATTCCGGTGCTGTGCGTGCTCGTCGGCATCGGCATCTCCTTCACGACGATCGCGATCGACCGGGCCACCGGCTACCGCCTCCTGCCGGCGGACATCGTCGGTGGCCCAGAAGCTGCCCTGGAGATCCTCACGACGGTCGCCGCGTCGATGGTGAATCTCACCGTCCTGGTGCTGACGATCGTTCTGGTCGTGGTGCAACTCGCGATGGGTCAGTTCTCCCCTCGAATCGTGCAGCGGCTGCTGCGCGACCGGCCGAGCCAGTTCGCGATCGGGCTGTTCGTCGCGACGTTCGTGCACACGCTCCTGACCATCCGCGAGGTCGAGATCGGTGAAGGGGATGACCCGGGCCAGGTGCCGGGCGTGGCCATCGCAGCGACCTTCGTGCTCTCCCTCGTCAGCATCGCGGTTCTGGTGGTGTACATCCATCACATCGGCCAGGCGCTCCGCGTCTCGGCGCTCGTGGAGATCGCCGGGGAGAACACCCGCAGGATGATCCGCAAGGTCTACCCGAACGAAGCGCCCGTTCCCGACGTCGAGGACGCAGGGGTCATCACTGCCCAGCAATCGGGCGTCGTCTCGTCGATCAGGTACGAGCACCTCGTGGCCGCCGCGCGGCGGGCAGGCTGCGCGTTGGAGCTGATCCCGGCCCTCGGTGAATTCGTACCGTCCGGCGGCCGGTTGTTCACGGTTCACGGCGACCCTGCACGACTCGACCGACGGAAGGTGCACGGGGCCATCGTCCTCAGCCCCGAACGCATCTTGGGCCGTGACGTCGCCTACGGGGTGCGGCTGCTCGTCGACATGACGATCCGCGCCCTCTCCGACGCGCCCTGGCAGGACCCGACCACGGCGGTGCAGGCCATCGATCGACTGCACGATTGCTTGCGCGAACTCGTGCGACGGGAGTTTCCAGACGGCCGCTACCACGATGACGACGGCAAGCTGCGCCTGACCGAGAAGGTGATGACGTGGGGTGACTACGTGGCCCTGGCATTCACCGAGGTCCGACTCGCCGGCGTCGGCTCGCCGCAGGTGGCCCGTCGTCTCCATGCGGCGTTGGACGACCTGCTCGCCGTGGCCCCTGACGACCGGCACGCGCCGCTGGAGATGCAGCGCGGCCTCCTGCTCGCCGCGGTCGCACGTCAGTACGACGACGACAGCGACACCGAGCTCGCCTCCGGTGCCGATGGCAGCGGGATCGGCGCGGCGGTCGACGGGCGGAGCAGGCCGTAGCCACGCTCACGGCCTCGCGCGCTCGCGCGCTTGTTTCGCGCCTTCTTCGCACAGGGCGGGCCGGCGTGGCGTCGGTAGAGTTGGCGAATGACCCCGATGGAGTCGAGCTTCGTCGTGACGGGCGGCGCCAACGGCGTCGGCCGGGCGATCGCCGAACGGCTGGCCGAGCAGGGTCCAGTCGTGATCATCGACCGGGTCGAGGTGCTCGACTGGCGACATGACGGTGTCACGCTCCTCACCGGAGATGCGAGCGATGCCGCCGTCACGGTGCGCGCCGCGCGAACGGCCGAGGCGCTCGCACCGCTCGCGGGCTGGGTGAACAACGCCGCGATCTTCGACGACGCTTCGCTCGACACCGCGTCCGCGGCCGATGTCGTCGCCCGCATCACCGCGAACCTCACGCTCGGCGTGGTCGGCTGTCACACCGCGGTGAACCACTTCCTCACCCACGGGCGCCCGGGCGCGATCGTGAACGTGTCGTCACATCAGGCGCAGCGACCGGTGCGCGGCGCGTTGCCGTACGCCACTGCGAAGGCAGCGATCGAGGGACTCACGCGGGCGGTGGCGGTCGATCACGGGCCACGCGGCATCCGCACGAACGCGGTCGCCCTCGGCTCGATCAACACCGCCCGATACGAGGAGTATCGCGCCGGCCACTCCGAGGTCGAGACGCTGATGGCGGCGCTGCACCCGATCGGCCGGGTCGGTGAGGTCGGCGAGGTGGCAGACGTCGTCGCCTTCCTCCTCTCGCCGTCGGCGGGGTTCGTCAACGGTGTCGTGCTGCCCGTCGACGGTGGCCGGGCCGCTCGTGGCGACGACCCCGAAGCCACGTGAACGGGGTTCGAGGGCGCGGAGGCGGCAGGCACGACCGAGTTCCCGCTCGTGCGCATCGGGGCGTTCCCGTTGCGCCTCGCGGGCGACGGGGCGCCGGCTCCCTCTACGGCTCGATCCACTCTTGCTCGACGCCCGTGCCCGAGAGGGGGCCGGGTTCGGGCTCGGCGCGTCGCAGCATGGCGTCCGGCGGTGTCCAGTCGGCCCGCAGTCGGTCGGCCCACTCCGTGAACCGAGCGTCGCTGGTGATGCGGTGGAGCGTCTCCAGTTGCCAGGAGTGGATGACATGGTAGGTCTGGTTCTGCCAGAGGGGGCTCTGACAGTACTCGGCCTGGACACAGTAGTACGAGACGTCGTTCTCGACACGGACGAGCGGCATCATCCGTTCCAGCACGGTTGTGGCACCGCCGTCGAAGTAGCGCGCGACCTCGGGATTGCCCGTATGACGCCAGTAGTCGTACAGGCCGAACATGGCGAAGATCTGGCCGTTCAGCACGAGCAGCGGCGGCTGGTTGCCGGCGTACTCCTCGAAGTAGAGGTGATCATCGATGACCAGCGTCGACCATGGAGCGGTGGCGGAGTACGCCTGGGCGAAGCTCCACCATGTTCGGTCGGCCGCAGTGCTCCACCGGTCGTCACCCGTCTGCTCGGCGAGTCGCGTGAAGAGGGAGAGCGCCTGCCCCTGCGCCATCGCCGACCACCAAGGGGCGACAAGGGAGCGCTCGTAGTACGTCCAGGGGAAGTTGTATGGGAACCACCACGCGCCATCGCGTAGGACACGTATCTCCGTGAGCCGTTGGCCGTGTCGCAAAGCCCGGTCGAGCCAGACCTGCTCACCGGTTCGTTCGTACTCCAGCAGTGCGGAGATGCCGTACTGCGCGTAGGCCACGGGGTGGTCGGCCCGCCTACCCGTATCGGCGCGCACGTAGATGCGCAGCCCGGTGGCGTCGAGTGAGACCGACTGGTTGTGAACGTCGACCGGCGGTCGGTCGGCGTATGGGGCGAGGATGTCGCTCGCCATCGTCCACCCCGAGACCGCCCAGCCGTCGAGGGGCTCGTTGGTCACGGCGTACACGCATCGCGCATTCGCGGCCGCGGCATCGGATACCACCGCCGTGCCGCCGAGGACGACTCGGCTCACGGCGCCGAGCTCATCGACGCCGTCAGCGACGGCAGGGTGCACGCACGTGCGCGGGGTCACGTTGAGCGGTGCGGCGAGCCGACCTGCGAGCGCGGCGGCGGCGAGGGCGTCGGGATAGTCGAGTCCCGTTGTCAGGAAGGTCGTCGTCGCAGAGCCGGCCGGAAAGTACGACCTGTTGATGAGCGCCGCGGTGTCGTAGCGAGAGGCGCCGCCGTACCGAGTCACCGCGTACCCCGCGTTCGTGAGCTGCGACTGGATGCCGTCACTCACCGCGCCCGGACCGCCGGCGATCGAAACGGACGTCACCCCGAGGGTGGCGAGGGTGTCGAGCGTCGCCGGGCGGACCGTTGCGACCGCTCCATCGACGAGGAGAACGGGCGCTCGGCGGGCGCCGGCTGCTCCTGTGGCGGCGAGGGCGTCGGGGAAGGTCCGCCCGGTTGCGATGATCGCGTGGTCGGCCTCGGTGAATGTCTTACCGACGATCGCAAGTCCGGTCGTGTAGCGATCGCTGCCTGCGAGGCGCGTGGTCGGAGCGATGTCGTTCAGCGCGGCTTGGACACGCGCGCTCACCACGCTGGTTCCGCCCACGACGTGGATGTGTGCGGGCCGCAGCCGCTGCAATTCGGTACGCACGACATCTGGGAGTCGCGTCGACGGTGTGAGGAGGAGCGGGCCGCCCGAGAGGGCGGCGGCAGCCGCGGCCGAGAGCGCGTCGGGAAAGTCGGCGCCGGTGGCGACGAATGCGACGGGCGCGCCCGGCTCGAATCGCTGGGACACGGCGACGGCGGTCTCATAGCGCGATTCGCCGCTCAGTCGGGTGATGCCCTCAGGGAACGGATCGATCGTCGACGGTGTCGCAGTCGCAGTCGCAGTCGCAGTCGCAGTCGCAGTCGCAGTCGCAGTCGCAGTCGCAGTCGCAGTCGCAGTCGCAGTCACGGTCGGAGCGACGAGCGCGAGGGGGAGCGACACCACGATCGCGGCCACGGCGACCAGTAGCGCGCGAACTCGCATGGATGACATCCCGTCGTGGTTGGAATGGAACGGGCGCCTTCCCAGCGCAGCCAGCATGACTCTACCTCGCCCCATCAGCTCGATATGAGCCTCGATTGCCGCCTCCGTGGCGAGCACGGCGAGCTGGTCGAGCTCACGAGGGCGAGACCAACGCGGGCATCGAGCACGCG
>NZ_ATXG01000002.1 GCF_000421565.1 Agromyces subbeticus DSM 16689
GGCGTCGAGGACTTCGACGCCGCGGGAGGGAACGGCGCCGTAGACGAGTCCGCGCACGGGGTCGACGTCGATGGAGCGGTTGGATTCGATGAACGGGAAGGGCCCGCGCACGACCTGGCCGAACGTGGCATCCGCGATCGAGACGACGACCCAGTTGCGGTTCTGCTGGCCGACGTAGAGCAGTTGCGCCTCATCGTCGATGCCGAGGTCGCGGATGTTCTCGGGTAGTTCCATCTCGCGGAGCACCTGATCGGTCTCGGGGTCGATCTCGAAGATCTTCCGCGAGTTCTGGTCGCCGAGGTAGAGCACGTCCTTCGACTCCGAGAATGCCGAACCCGCCGGCAGCTTCGCATTGTCGCGGTTCACGGAGCCGATGCCGCCGATCACGCGGTAGTCGACGGTCTCGGTCGGCACCTCTGGTTCACCGGTGCCGGGGTCGGGGTTCGGGTTGCAGCCGAGGCACGGCTGCTGGGTGCCCGGGTCGATCTTCTGCGGCGCCGCGTCATCGGTCACGGCCTTGCCGGCCTCGTTCTTCACGATCGTGAGGCCGTCGAAGTACTCGCCGTCGGCGGTGCGCGCCTCGTAACGGAGCTCATCGCCCGCGACGTCGATCAGCTGGTAGAGCTGCTTGCCGCCCTCGAGCCGGCGAAGGTGGGCGCCGTTCTCGTTCCAGAGGCGCGGGCCGACGCCCGAGTACATCTTCGAGCCGACGACGGAGATCGCGTAGACCGGGCCGTCGTAGTTGAGCTCGGCGTTCCACCCGGCGGGGTTGCCCTCCTCCGCGGCATCCGTGTTGCCCCGACCGTAGTTGTGGTCGTGGCCCTGCAGCACGAGGTCGACGTTGTGCGACTCGAGGAGTGGGAGCCACGCCTCGCGGATCGCGCGGTTGTTGCGCCCCTCGTCGAGCGAGAAGATCGGGTGGTGGAAGAAGACGACCGTCCACTTGTTGGGGTTGTTCTCGAGAGTGGCCTTCAGCCACTCGGTCTGCACGGCGAGGGCGGATGCCTCGGTGATGTTCGAGTTCAGCGAGATGAACCGAACTCCCTGGTAGTCGGTCGAGTACACGGTGCCGTCGAGCAGCGCTTCGGCTTCGGCCGACCCGGTCGGACCGTTGTCGGGGTATGCGAACTGGGCCTGCCACTGCTTGGAGAGCTCGGTGCCCTCGTACTCGTGATTTCCAGCCGCCGCGAGGAAGTTCTGCGTGCCGAACTGATAGCCGGCGGCGTCGAACACCTCGCCCCATTGCGTATCGTCGTGCGCGTCGTTGATGAGGTCACCGGCCTGCAGCACGATGCTCGCATCCGGCCGGTCGCGGAAGGCATTGCGAATCACGCGGGAGGCGTCGGACTTGATGCCGTTCTGCACGTCGCCGAGGTAGATGAACGAGAAGTCCTCGGGCCCGGCGGCAGCGGTGGTGAAGTGCTGCCACTCGCTGAAGTTCGTGCCGTCGCCGACCCGGTACTGGTACTGGGTCGCCGGCGCCAGCCGGTCGAACTTCACGGTGTGGAACACCTCGGAATACCCGTGCGCGGTGTCGACCTGCTCGTGGTCGACGGCGTTCACCGTCGTGAGGTCGGTGCGGTAGGGCTCGGCCGTCGCGACGCGAAGCTGCGCCTGCGCGGTGGTGACACCGGTGCTCGTGCGCCAGGTCACCGCCTGGGAGGTCGCGAGGTCGCCCGACGGCGTCAGCACGATGCGATCGGGGATGCGTGACGGCCCGTGCTGCTCGACGGGCGTCGCCGTCGCGGCGGTCGCGGGCGGCGCAGTGCCGACCAACGGTGTGATGAACGCCGCGGTGAGTGCGGCCGCGACGAAGACGGAGGTGAGCCTGGCTCGCCGGGGGCGTGCTGGCACCAGCTTCATGGAACGGCCCTTCTCTGATGACTGGATGGGGGAGGAGTCGAGGAAGGCGCTCATGCGTCGCCCTCCTTGCGGAAGCGCAGCCGGCGCGCGATGAGGAGGCCGGCGAGGCCGAGCAGCAGTGCGCCGCCCGCGATCGCGATGCCGGTGCCGACCCACGCGGTGCCCGTGTTCGCGAGGTCGCGAACGCCGGTGCTCGGTGCGCCGACCGCGAGGATCGTGATGGGCGCCTCTGCGGTCGCCCCGGATTCGAGCCCGCGCACAACGATGGTGTGCGCGCCCGGGGTGGCTCCCGCCGGGATGTGCGCCGTGTACGTGAAGGCACCGCTCGAGTCGGCCGTCGGGAAGCCGAGCACGATCGGGTCGGAGTGGAGGCTCACCTCGAGGTCCTCGTTCGGGAGGAACCCCGAACCTTTCATCGGCAGCGATCCGCCTGCGGCCACGCCTGCGGCACCGAGCTCGAGCGGGCCCGGGTTCGCGGTCGGCGGTGTCGTCGGCGGCTGGGTCGTCGGGGGAGTGGTGGGCGGTGTCGTCGGCGGTGGCGTCGTGGCGGGCGGTGTCGTCGGCGGCGTGGTGGGCGGCGTCGTGGCACCCGGCACGACCGGCGTGGGCCGCTCGGGCGCACTGCCGTCGCCGCGACCGGAACCGGGGCCCGATTCGCGCCCCTCGGTCTCGTCGGTGACGAGCTTCACGCCGTCGTCGGTCTTCGTGATCGTGAAGGCGTCGAACAGCGCCCCCGTGACATCCCGGCTCTCGAGGTGGATCTCGTCGTCGGTCACGTCGACGGTCTGGAACATCTGGGTGTCGCGGTTCATCGCGCGCAGGTTCGCGTCGTTGTTGATCCAGTTGTTGTTCGCCGGGTCGTCGGGAACGTACATCTTGGGCCCTGCGACGGTGACGAGGTAGACGGGGCCGGTGTGGCTCGTCTCGGCGTCGGCGCCGGCCGGGAGGTTCTCTTCGTTGGCGAAGAGGTTGCCGCGCCCGTAGGCGTGGTCGTGGCCCTGCAGCACGAGGTCGACGTCGTGCGACTCGAACAGCGGCAGCCAGGCGTTGCGGATCGTCGCGTTGTCGCGGCCCGACGTCACGGAGAAGATCGGCTGGTGGAACGACACGACGGTCCACTTGTTGGGGTTCTCGGTGAGCACCCGGTCGAGCCAGGTCGTCTGGGCGGCGAGGTCGGCGCCGTTCACCTGCGAGGCGTTCAGCGACACGAAGCGCACGCCCTGGAAGTCGACGTAGTAGGTGTTCTCGCTGAAGGTCGCGGCAATGGCCTCGGTGTCGGCCGGGCCGTTCTTCGGGTACTCGAACTGCGCGCCCCAGTACCGGGTGAGCTGCGGCCCCGGGTAGTACTCGTGGTTGCCGGGGGTGGCGATGACGTTCATGTAGGCGTTCTGGTAGCCAGCGGCCGAGAACCACTCGCCCCACTCGGCGTCGGCGACGTCGGTGTCGATGAGGTCGCCCAGGTGCACGACGGCCTTCGCGTAGGGCCGCGCTTCGAAGGCGGCGCGGAACGCGCGGGATGCATAGGACTTGACGTCGTTCTGGGCGTCGCCCTGCACGATGAAACTGAACGGCGCAGCAGCGGATGCCGCGGTGCGGAACTCGAACCACTCGCTCCAGGTCTGCCCGTCGCCGACGCGGTAGACGTAGCTGGAGTCCGGGGTGAGGCTCGTCATCGTGGCGGTGTGGTAAGCGATGGTGTACTTCAGGTCGGTCGCGAACTCCTGCGTCGACGTGGCGTCGATCGTCGTCCACGCGGTGATCGGCCCGTCGGTCAGCGGGGCGAACTGCGCCTGCGGAGTCACGACGTCGGTCGAGGTGCGCCACGACACGTGCTGCGACGTCGCCGGCGTCTCGCTCGGCGTCAGGATGACCCGGTCGGGCACGGCGCTCGCGAGGTGCACGGTCGCCGGGTTCACCGGGGGCGGGGCGAGGCCACCGCCGGCGGCCATGGCGAAGCCGCTGCCGATGCCGGTCAGGGCGAGCGCGATCGCCGCACCTCCGGCGATCAGTCTTGCGCGCCGTCTCGGCTTGGGCTTGGGCTTCGGCGCTGGGGTGGATCGTTGCTGGGTTTCACCGGTCATCGCAGGGCAGTCCTCGGGTCTCGACATGGGGGAAGCTCGTCGCGGCGCGCTCGTGAGCGAGGCACCGAGAAGTGACGCTATCGATCGCAGAATCGGGGAATCGCTTCGTCTGGCGTGTCTTCAACGGCCGTTCAGCAAGCGCGCGAGGAGTTCGCGAAAGCGCCCTGCGAAGAGGGTTGACGAGGGTGGCGTGCGCAGATACCGATAGCGACGCTCGAGGAGGTCCTCGACATGCCAGGACCGTTCTGGAGCGTACCCCGAACGGGGGTGATCATGGAACGAAATCCACCGGGCGTTCATGTGCCATTCGGCGCCGCGACGCATGCCAGGAGCAAGGTGCGGAAGGTGGGACTCGAACCCACACGCCCGAAGGCACAGGAACCTAAATCCTGCGTGTCTACCGATTTCACCACTCCCGCGAGTGCCCGATCAGTTTAGGCGCTGCGCGGGATGCGCCCGCGAAGCAACCGAGCGGATGTCGCGAGCGCTCGCTGCCGTTCGGAGCGCGCGCACACGGGGCTTGTGGATAACTTCGAGGCGCGACATCCGCTGCACCGCATGATGGATGCCATGACCGACCCCGTGCGCACCATCGCCGATCGCGTGCGCACTCGAGTGCTTCGCGACGGGGTCGACCTCACGCGAGACGAGTCCGCTGCCGCTCGCTACGCCCACGAAGAGGTGCGCCGCTACAGCGAGCGAGCGCTCGGCGGCGCCCACGCGGGGCTCGGCGACGAGCACGGCACCACTCGCGACGTCGTCGCCTCGATCACGGGCTACGGGCAGTTGCAGCCGTTCTTCGACGACCCCGAGGTCGAAGAGATCTGGATCAACGCGCCGACCAAGGTGTTCATCGCGCGCAACGGGGTGTCCGAGCTGACGACGGTCGTGCTCTCCGACCGCGAGGTGCGCGAACTCGTCGAGCGGATGCTGCAGCACTCGGGCCGACGCGTCGACCTCTCGTCGCCCTTCGTCGATGCATCGCTCCCCGACGGGTCGAGGCTGCACGTGGCGATCCCCGACGTCGCGCGTTCGCATTGGTCGGTGAACATCCGCAAGTTCCAGCGCCGCATCCGTTCGCTGACGCAACTCATCGAGCTGGGCTCGATCACGCCGCATGCGTCCGAGTTCCTGCGCATGAGCGTGCTCGCGGGCGCGAACATCCTCGTGTCGGGGGCGACGCACACGGGCAAGACCACGATGCTCAATGCACTCATGTCGGGCGCCCGCACGGGCGACCGGGTCGTCACGGTTGAAGAGACGTTCGAGCTCGACCTCGATGTGCGCGACCTCGTGGCGCTGCAGTGTCGTCAACCGAGTCTCGAGGGCACTGGCGAGATCACGCTGCGGCGTCTCATCAAAGAGGCATTGCGCATGCGGCCCGATCGGCTCATCGTCGGCGAGGTGCGCGAGGCCGAGAGCCTCGACCTGCTGATCGCGCTGAACTCGGGCCTTCCCGGCATGTGCACGATCCACGCGAACTCGGCTCGTGACGCCCTCGCGAAGCTCTGCACGCTGCCGCTCCTCGCCGGGCGGAACATCGACTCGGCGTTCGTCGTGCCGACCGTCGCCAGTTGCATCGACCTCGTCGTGCACCTCGCGATCGACCGCGACGGTTCCCGGCGGGTTGCTGAGATCAGCGCCCCGACCGGGGCATGCACCGGCGCTTCCGTCGATACCGAGGCCATCTTCGTGACTCGCGATCGCGCACTCGTGGCGACCGGCTCCGCGCCGGTGCGACTCGAGAAATACCGTGCCGTCGGACTCGACCCCGATCTCGTGCTCGCGGCGGCCCGCCGATGAGCCTTGCGCTCGGCGCGCTGCTCGGACTCGGCGTGCTCCTGACCCTCGCCCCGCTGTTGTGGCCGGCCAAGCGCGCGCGGGCCGACGGTGCGGGCATCAGTCGCGTTCGCGATGAGCTCACGCTCGCCGGGCTCGGCGCGGTGCCGGTCGCCGTGATCGTGGTGATCGTCGCCGTACTCGCCATGGTGACGGGTGCGATCGCGCAGGCGGTCTTCAACGTCCCCGCACTCACCGTCGTCGCAGCGACCCTCGGGGCGGCTCTCCTTCCACTCCTCGTGCGGGCGCGGGCCGCACGTCGACGCGCGGCCAACCGAGCCGTGTGGCCCGATGTCGTCGATCATCTCGTCGCTTCGGTTCGCGCGGGCATGTCGCTGCCCGACAGCCTCGGAGCCCTTGCCGATCTCGGGCCGGCGTCGACGCGTGCGTCGTTCGCCGCCTTCGACGACGAGTACCGGCGCACTGGCAACTTCGGGGCATGCCTCGACCGGCTGAAGAGCACGCTCGCCGACCCGGTCGCCGACCGAATCCTCGAGACCCTCCGCATGGCGCGCGAGGTGGGCGGCAGCGATGTCACGGCGGTGCTTCGAGGCCTGGCCGGCTACCTCCGCGAAGACGCAGCGCTCAGGGCCGAGGTCGTCGCCCGGCAGTCGTGGATTCGGAACGCTGCACGCCTCGGCGTCGCGGCACCGTGGCTGCTGCTGGTGGTGCTGGCCTCGCGACCCGAGACCATCGCCGCGTACGACTCGGCTGCCGGCGCAGCACTGATCATCGCCGGTGTCGCGGTGACCATCGTGGCGTACCAGGCCATGGTCACGCTCGGCCGACTGCCCGAGGAGCGCCGATGGTTCCACTGAATGGCGCGGCGGCGCTCGGGCTCGTGTTCGGCGCAGTGCTCGGCCTCGGCCTCTGGCTCATCGTGTCGACTGTGCCGCGTGTCGGGCGCGCTCGGCTCATCGAACGGGTGGCGCCGTATGTCGCCGACATCTCGGCCGAGGCGCGAACCCTGCTCGCCCGGCGTCCCGCCGATCCGACCCCGGTGCTGGGGTTCCTGGTCGGCCCGGTGGCCCGTGCTCTGCGTACCCTCGCCTCGGAGTGGCTCGGCGGTGCCGAGACGATCGCGCGGCGCCTGCGTCAATCGGGTTCGGCCGCATCCGTCGAGCGATTCCGCGGCGAGCAACTGGCGTGGGGCGCCGGGGGATTCGTCATCGCGTCGGCCCTCGCCCTGGCCTCACCTGCCTTCAGCTCCATGCCGCCCGTCGTGCGTCTGGCCATGCCGTTCCTCGCGGCTGCGCTCGGCATCGTCGCCCGCGACTGGCTGCTGCAGCGCGCTGCCAAGCGCCGACTCGCGCGCATCTCGGCGGAGCTGCCGACCGTGCTCGAGTTCCTCACCCTGAGCCTCACCGCAGGCGAGGGAATGCTCGATGCGATCCGCCGGCTCGCGGGCGTCGGCGCCGGCGGCGGAGAACTGCCCCGAGAGTTCGCCGGCGTCGTCGCTGCCGTCGGCACCGGCGTTCCGTTGGGTCAGGCGCTTGCGCAGCTCCGCGACGAGCTGGAGCATCCGGCCCTCTCGCGGGCGCTCGACCAGGTGCTGGGCGCGCTCGATCGAGGCGCCCCGCTGGCCGCCGTGCTGCGATCGCAGGCCGGCGATGCGCGAGAAGAGGCCAAGCGCACGATCATCGAGCTCGCCGGGCGCAAAGAGATCGCCATGCTCGTGCCGCTGATCTTCCTGATCCTGCCGGTGACGATCGCCTTCGCCCTGTTTCCCGGCTACCTCGTCTTGCAAGCGGGCTTCTGATGACTCCCGGCACCGATCGCGCGACTTCGCGCACCGACGAAAGGAACACCAATGCGCCAGTGGATCCAGCAACGGCTCGGCGACGAGCGCGGCGACGTACCGGGCTGGGTGTTGATCACCCTCATGACCGCGGGGCTCGTCATCGTCATCTGGGGCCTCGCCGGCCCGGCATTGTCGGGCGTCTTCGACCAGGCGATCAGTCGGGTGCTCGGCGGCGTCTGAGCACTTCGGTGCTGTTGGGGCGCACCCGCGCGCTGGCGCACGATGAGCGGGGCTCGGCCGTCGCCGAGTTCACCATGGTGGGCGTGCTGCTCACGGTGCTCGCGCTCGCCGTGGTGCAGCTCGCCCTCGCCTTGCACGTGCGCAACACCGTGCTCGACGCCGCTGCAGAAGGTGCTCGATACGCGGCTCTCGCGGGATCGAGCGAGGTGGCTGGCATCGCTCGTACCCGGGAGCTGATCGGTGCCGCCATCTCCACGGAGTACGCCGACGACATCGTCGCCGGTCTCGGGTCGGTCGGCGGCGTTCCGACGGTTTCGGTGACCGTGCGTGCACCGCTGCCGGTCATCGGCCTGCTCGGCGTCGAGCGTGCGCTGGAGGTGACCGGGCATGCAGCGCTCGAGGTGGTCGAATGAGACGGGGTCGGCCTCGCTCGAGTTCCTGACGGTCGGCGTCATCCTGCTCGTGCCGCTCGTCTACCTCGTGCTCGCGATGTCCGCGATCCAGGCCGGCGCGCTCGCCGTCGAAGGCGCGGCCCGCCAGGCTGCTCGCGTGGCAGTGCAGGCGATCGACGCGGGCGCTGCCGATGCCGCGGTCGAGCGCGCGGTGCGAGTGACGCTCGACGACTACGGCATCGATGCCGACGCGGCATCCGTCGTCGTCTCCTGCACCCCGACCGGCGACTGCCTCGCCGCCGAAGAGCGCGTGCGGGTCATGGTCTCGGCGAGCGTGTCGCTGCCGCTCGTGCCCGAGTTCCTCTCGCTCGACCGTGCCACGAGCGTTCCGCTCGAAGGTACCGCGACGCAGACGGTGTCGCGCTTCGCCTCGAACACGAGCACCGCAGTCACAGGTGGGAGCGGCCGATGATCGCACGGATAGGCGCTCGCCTCGACCGTGACGAGCAGGGGTCGACACTGCTGCTCACGATCTTCTACTGCTTCCTCGGCCTCTCGCTCGTGCTCGTGGTCATCTCGGCGACCTCGCTCTATCTCGACCGCAAGCGACTGTTCACCCTGGCCGACGGTGCCGCGCTCGCCGCAGCCGAGGCCTGGAGCCTCGACACCGTGCAACTCGACGGCGATCGCCTGTCACTCGAGCTCGACCCCGCGGAGGTGAGCGCGGCGGCCGGTGCGTACCTCGGCGACGCCGTGCACGGGCTGCGCGATGTCGAGCTCGTGCGCGCGACATCCGACGACGGCCAGAGCGCGACCGTCACGATTCGCGCCGTCTGGTACGCGCCGATCCACACCGAGTTGCTGCCGGTTTCGGTGCCGATCGAGGTGACCGCGACCGCACGATCGGTGTTCCACTGACGCCGTCGCGGACGGTTTCGTCGAGCGTGCTCGGTGCGATTGACTGGGAACATGACCGTCGAGATCTCAGACCACTTCACCCGCATCCTCTCCTCACCGGTGTTCGCCCACCTCGGCACGGTGCGCCCGAACGGCGAGGTGCAGGTGAACCCGATGTGGTTCGAGTTCGACGCCGAGCCGCAGACGATCCGCTTCACCCACACCTCGAAGCGCGCGAAGTTCCGCAACCTGCAGGCCGACCCGCGCATGACCCTCGAGATGACCGACCCTGAGAACCCGCTGAAGTACGTCGAGGTGCGCGGCACGCTCGTCGAGGTGATTCCCGATCCCGAAGGCTCGTTCTACGTGCACCTCGGGCAGCGCTACGGCAACCCGCACGAGCAGGCGCCTGCCGACAAGGCCGATCGGGTCATCCTCGTGATGCGCATCGAGAAGGTCAACGGGCGCTGAGATGAGCGGTGAGCGGGCGGCCCGACCCTCGTCGCGGGCAGACGGGCGTCGATACGCGTGGACGGCGATCATCGCCGTCGCGATCGTCGTCGTCGCATTGTTCACGCCGGCGATCGCCTCGCTGCCGCTCTCGGCGCTCGGCGTGGTGCTCGGGCTGCGTGCACGACGTGAGGTGAAGAACGACCCCACACTCGTGGCCGGGTGGCTCTGGATCGGTGCGGTCGTGGTCGGCGGCTTCGTGCTCGTCTCGCAGCTCATTCTCGTGGTGCTCTCGCTCACGACCACGGGCTGACCCGCACTCGCACGCAGCATGCACGGCGACGCGCATCGAGCCGGCCGTCAGCCCCGCCGTCGGTGCGGTACGTAGCGCGGAATCCAGCGCCAGAGCACGGCGGCACCGGCGAGGCCGAGCACGCCGACGACGACGTTCGCGGCCATGATCGAAAGGAGCGAGGTCACCCCGGCGATCATGAGCGGTGCACCCGCGCCGCCCGCGTCGGCGATCATGCGGAACGCGCCGAGGAACGGCGCCGGGCCCGACTTCGGCGCGAGATCGGCGCCGAGCGTCATGATGATGCCGCTCGTGATGCCGTTGGCGAGGCCGAGCCACACGGCGATCACCGTGAACCAGAGCGCGGCGCTCGGCAGGTCGTGGGTGAAGGCGAGCGCGATGTGGCCAGCGGCCATGCCGAGCATGCCGGGAATCGCGCTCCAGAGCCGGCCGAAGCGATCCATCAGCTGACCGCTCGCATAGAACAGTGCGAAGTCGAGCGTGCCCGAAATGCCGATCACGAGAGCCGCCTGCTCGGCGGGCAGGTCGATCGAGATCGACCACAACGGCAGTATGACGGTGCGACTCACACGGATCGCCGAGAGCAGGCCGACGCCCGTGCCGATGCGGGCGAGCACGCCGCGGTTCTCGCGGATCGCACGGAACACGCTCGTCGACGAGCCCGCCGCGGCCTCGGCTTCACCCGCGGTGAGCGGTGCGCCCGAGGCATCCGCCGCCGCGATCGCCGCGGCAGCCGAACGATCAGCGGATGCCTCGCGCGCGAGCTTCGCCGCCCCGAACACCCGCTCGGGGTCGGGCAGCAGCACGAGCACGGCGATGACCGCGAAGCACGCGGCCACGAGCACCCAGAAGACGGGCTCGCTCGAGCCCGTCCACGCGATGATCGCTGCGGCGAGGAACGGGCCGACCGCCCAGCCGGCTCGGAACACCCCGCCGAGCGTCGACAGGGCCCGTGCCCTGATGCGCACAGGCACGTAGCTCGTGAGGAACGCATGCCGAGCAAGGCCGAACACCGCGGTCGCGAGCCCCAGGAGGAACACGCCGATGCCGAGCGCAGCGACCGTGGGGGAGACGAGGGCGATGAGCACGCCGGTGACGGCGAGCAGGGCGGCGCCGATCATCGCGTTGCGCTCGCCGATGCGGGCGACGAGCCATCCGGCGGGCAGGTCGCCGGCGAGCTCGCCGACCATGATCATCGCCGCGATGAGGCCGGCGAGCGCGAGCGGGGCACCGCGTTCGGTCGCCACGAGCGGGATGATCGGGATCATCGCGCCCTCGCCGAGGGAGAAGACCAGCGTCGGCAGGTAGACGGGGAGGATGGTCGAGCGCCACGAGAATCGGGGCGCTGAGTCGGTCATCGATTCGACGCTACACCCGGTTCGGCGCGCCGCCCCGGCCCGCGCCGTCGGCAGGAGCCGGGGCGACTCGCGTAGTCTGGCAACGACATGTTGGATCTTGACCTCACACAGGAGATCGCCGCGCTGCGATCCACGTTCCGCGACATCCGTTCCGTCGTCGATGTCGACGGCCTCCAAGCCGAGATCGATCGCCTCTCGGAGCAGGCAGGCGCGCCCGACCTCTGGGACGACACCGAGAACGCCCAGAAGGTGACGAGCGCGCTCAGCCACCGGCAGACCGAGCTCGCTCGGGTGAAGCGCATCGATGCGCGGCTCGACGACCTCGAGGTGCTGATCGAGCTCGCCAACGAGATGGGCGACGAAGACAGCGCCGAAGAGGCGCGCGCAGAGCTCGTCTCGCTGCAGAAGGCGATCGGCGACCTCGAGGTGCAGACCCTGCTCGACGGCGAGTGGGACGACCGGCCGGCGGTCATCACGATTCGCGCGGGCGCGGGGGGCGTCGACGCCGCCGACTTCGCCGAGATGCTCATGCGCATGTACCTGCGCTGGGCCGAGCAGCACGGCCACAAGGCCACCGTCATGGACACGAGCTACGCCGAAGAGGCGGGCATCAAGTCGGCGACGTTCGAGATCGACGCTCCCTACGCCTTCGGCACCCTGAGCGTCGAGGCCGGCACGCACCGCCTCGTGCGAATGAGTCCCTTCGGTGCGGCGGGCAAGCGCCAGACGAGCTTCGCGGCGGTCGAGGTCATTCCGCTCATGGAAGAGGCGCAAGAGGTCGAGATTCCCGAGAACGACATCCGCGTCGACGTCTTCCGCTCGAGCGGCCCCGGCGGCCAGTCGGTCAACACCACCGACTCCGCCGTGCGCCTCACCCACCTGCCCACCGGCACCGTCGTGTCGATGCAGAACGAGAAGTCGCAGATCCAGAACCGCGCCGCCGCCATGCGCGTGCTGCAGTCGCGACTGCTGCTGCTGCAGAAAGAGCAGGAGGCAGCCCAGAAGAAGGAGCTCGCGGGCAACATCACCGCGAGCTGGGGCGACCAGATGCGCTCGTACGTGCTCGCGCCCTACCAGATGGTCAAAGACCTGCGCACCGAGTACGAAGAGGGAAATCCCTCGAAGGTCTTCGACGGCGATCTCGACGGCTTCATCGCCGCCGGCATCAAGTGGCGCAAGCGCCCGGCCGAGTAGCAGTTTCGCGACTTCGCTGAGCGGATGCCTCGAGCCGGCGTCGGCTCGAGGTCCGCGATGATCGCGGTCAGATGCGCTCGGCCTCCACGGCGGCCGCGAGTGCCGCGGGCAATCCGCCGACGAGCGCGGCGAGTCCGAGTTCGAATGAACGATCGGCGGGGTGGATGCCGCGTGCTGCGGCCTTCACACTGCGCAGCGCCTCGGCGCGGCTGAACTCGGGCGCGAGCCGCGCGGCGGTGCCCGGCGACATGATGTCGGCCGGAGCGATCGCGTCGAGCGCCGAGCCGATGATGAACGACTCGAGCGCCACGATCGCATCGACGGCGCCGCCGACGGGCCACCCTTCGCGCACGAATCGACGGGTGATCGACTCGTAGTTGGCGACCGACCGCTCCTGGCCGTCGATCGCGGTGGTCGCGAGCAGGGCGATGGCGGCGGGGTGGGTGGCGAACGCGGAGCGATACGAATGCGCCCAGCGCAGTACCGCGTCGGTGAGCGCGATCTCGGGAGTGTCGAATCCCGAGACGTCGAGCAACCCGGCGACGCGCCCGCGCATCGCGCGAACGACATCGGCCTTGCCGGCGAAGTAATGGTAGAGCGCCGGAGGATGCACCGAGAGGGAGCGCGCGAGCGCGGCCATCGTGAATCCGTCGGGTCCCGCCGTGCGGGCCAAGGCGAACGCCGCATCGACGATCTGCTCGGCGCTCAGCACGGGCGTGCGCGGGCGACCCGCGCCACGCTTGGCTGGAGAGGGACTCACGGGGCTCCTTCGAGGTGGTCGACGCACGGGGATTTGTCGATGAGCGTAGACGGGAGTAGCGTGTGCCCGAATTTAATCACATTAAATTGATTGATCGCCGATGGAGGTGATCTGAGAGGCGGGCGCACGTGCATCGGGCCATGGCTGACACCATCCTCGTCGGAGCGCGCGTCATCACGATGAATCCGCGGCAGCCGCACGCGACGGCCGTCGCGATCCGAGGCGGCCGCATCCTCGCCGTCGGCGACGGCGCCGACCTCGCCGAGTACCGCGGCCCGCACACGACGGTCGACGACCTCGCCGGGGCATCCGTCACCCCAGGGCTCATCGACGCCCACATGCACCCCATCCAGGGCATCGAACTCGCGGTCGGCATCGACTTCGGGGGAGTGCGCGACCCCGCCGTCTTCCAGCGGATGCTTCGCGAGGAGTCCGCCCGCGTCGCCGACGGCACCGCCGGCGGCTGGGTGCGCGGCTGGAACCTCGACTACGACCTCTTCTCGAGCCAGCCGATGACCGCCGCCGCGATCGACGAGGCCACCGACGGGGCGCCCGCCTTCCTCATGTGCTTCGACGGCCACACGGCGCTCGCCAACACCGAGGCCCTTCGGCGCTCGGGCATCACGGGCGCACGGCGCTTCGGCGACACCTCGGAGATCGTCGTCGACGAAGCCGGCCGGCCGACCGGATGCCTCCGCGAGGACTCGGCGTTCGACCTCGTGCTGCGCACCGCGCCCGAGTACACCCGCACCGAGACGCTCGAGCGCGTGCGCGGCATCCTCGGCGGGCTCGCCGCGTCGGGCATCACCGGCGGATGCATCATGGACGGCAACCCCGGCACGCTCGACCTGCTCGACGAGCTCGACGGCGGGGCATCCGCCGACCCCGAAGCCCCGAGCGGGCTGCCCGTGCGCATCGTCTCGGCGATGGCGCACAACCCCGGCTACGACGAGGAGCGCACGCAGCACCACCTCGCACAGCGCGATCGCCGCGGCAAACGCTGGCGCGGCGGCCTCGTGAAGCTCTTCGCCGACGGCGTCATCGACACCGGCACCGGCTGGCTCTACGAACCCGACACCCACGGCGACGGCGGCACCTCGTTCTGGGCCGACCCCGACGAGTTCGAACGAGTCGTGCACCGCTACGCCGAGGCCGGGTTCCAGATCGCGACGCACGCGATCGGCGACCGCGCGATCGGCGAGACGATCGACGCGTATCTCGCCGCCGGCGTGCATTCGAGCCGTGTCGCCGCGCACCGCATCGAGCACCTCGAGCTCCTCGCCGACCGCGACCTGCGCCGCATGGCCCACGCCGGCATCACCGCGTCGGTGCAGCCGCTGCACATGCAGTGGCGCAAGGCCGACGGCTCCGACTTCTGGGCCGAACGCCTCGGCCCCGAGCGCGCCGCCCTCGGCTGGCGAGTGCGCGACATGATCGATGCCGGCGCCCCCGTGGCGCTCGGCTCCGACTGGCCCGTCGCGCAGACCGATGCGCGCATCGGCCTCGCCTGGGCGCGGCTCCGCCGCGAACCCGGCAATCGTGATGCCCCGGTGTTCGAGCCCGACCAGGTACTCACGCCGTACGAGGCCCTACAGGGCTACACCGTCTGGGCTGCTGAAGCCCAGGGCGATCGCGATCTCGGCGTCATCGCGCCGGGCTACCGCGCCGACCTCGTCGTCTGGGCCGACAGCCCGCTCGACGTCGACGCGGACGAACTGCTGAACCTGCCCGTGCTGACGACGATCGTCGACGGGCAACCCGTGTTTGCGGCATCCGCCGCCTGACCCCTTCGAATCAGAGGCAACCATGCAAGACGTCGGCGCGCTCGCGCTCCTCCCCGTCGTCATCATCCTCGTCGTGGCCGTGCTCACCCGGCGCACGCTCTTCGCGATGCTCTGCGGCACCCTCGCCGGTGCCGTGCTGCTCGGCGGCTGGGAGTTCTTCGACTCCTGGATCGGCTACTTCGGCACCGCCATGGCCGATGAGACGCTGCAGTGGCTCATGCTCGTCGTCGTGCTCTTCGGCATCCTGATCACGCTCTTCGAGCGCTCGGGTGCCGTGCGGGAGTTCGCGGCCTGGGCCGAGCGCTTCGTGAACTCGCGGCGCAAGTCCACGGTGCTGAGCTTTCTGCTGAGCATCGTGCTCTTCGTCGACGACTACCTGAACGTGCTCACCGTCGGCACCTCGATGAAGGCCGTGACCGACCGCTACAGCGTGCCGCGCACCGAACTCGGCACGATCATGAAGATGACGGCGGCACCGATCGCCGTCATCGTGCCGTTCTCGACGTGGGCGCTGTTCTTCGCCGGCCTGCTCGAGGCGCAAGGCGTCACGTCGAACGGGTCGGGCTTCGGGGCCTACCTCGAGGCGATCCCGTTCATCTTCTTCGGCTGGATCGCGCTCGTGATCGCCGCGCTCGTCGCCATCGGATGGTTCCCGAAGCTGGGTGCGCTGAAGCGCGACATCGCGCGAGCGGATGCCTCGAGCGACGTGTTCCCCGTCGGCACGACGGCCGAGGAGCGCGCGGCCGAAGGCGGCCTGCCCGTGAATGCCGAGGTCGGCGAGTTCGCGGTCTCGGGCGACGACGCGGACCGCGCCGTCGCCGCGGCATCCGCATCGTCGACGGCGACGGCGACGGCGACCGCGACAGCCGTGGCGACTCGTGCGCCCGAGTACGCGAAGCCGCGCCCCTGGAACTTCCTGGTGCCGATCGCCGTCATGATCGCCGTGACGATCCTCACCGAGGTCGACGTGCTGAAGGGCACGGTCGCCGCCCTCATCGTCGCGATCGTGATGTACACGGTGCAGCGACGCCTGAAGATCACGGGCGTGCTCGAGGCCGCGTTCGATGGCGTCGGCAGCATGCTCTTCGTCATCGTGCTCACCGCGCTCGCCTTCATGGTGCAGCACATGAACATCGACCTGCACCTCGCCGACTGGGTGATCGACGCGACGCAGCCCGTCATGAACGGTGCGCTGCTGCCGGCGATGGTGTTCCTCGTCTGCGGGGTGTACGCGTACGCGACCGGCTCGTTCTGGGATCTCGCGGCCGTCATCACGCCCATCGTGATCCCGCTCGCCTTCGCGATGGACGTGAACCCGATCATCGCGGGCGCCGCGGTCTTCTCGGGCGCGGCGCTCGGCTCGACCACATGCCTGTACGGCGACGGCATCATCCTCGCCTCGCGATCGACGGGCATCAAGCCGCTCAACCTGATGACGGCGATCCCGCCGTACGCGGCGATCGCCGCCGCTGCCTCGCTCGTGCTCTACCTCATCGTCGGGTTCGCGGGCGTGTAGTACCGCGCGTCCCGAACCTGTGGGCGGCGACCCGGAATACCGGTGTCGCTGCCCACTTTTGCCCGGCCCCTGTTTAGGCTCGATTCCGATGATCCGCTTCGACTCCGTCACCAAGACCTACCCCGGCCAGGCCAGGCCCGCCCTGAACGACATCGGGGTGGAGATCCTCCGCGGCGAGTTCGTGTTCCTCGTCGGCGCCTCCGGCTCCGGCAAGTCGAGCTTCCTCCGGCTGATCCTCAAAGAGGAGAAGCCGTCGAAGGGCGCCATCCACGTGCTCGGGCAGGACCTCGGCTCGATCTCGAGCCGCAAGGTGCCCTACTTCCGGCGCGACCTCGGCGTCGTCTTCCAGGACTTCCGGCTGCTGCCGAACAAGTCGGTCTACGAGAACGTCGCGTTCACCCTGCGGGTCATCGGCAAGTCACGCGGCTTCGTGCAGACGGCGGTGCCCGAGACGCTCAAGCTCGTCGGCCTCGACGGCAAGGGCAAGCGCATGCCGCACGAGCTCTCGGGCGGTGAGCAGCAGCGAGTCGCCATCGCGCGCGCCATCGTGAACAATCCGCAGATCCTGTTGGCCGACGAGCCGACCGGCAACCTCGACCCGGTCACGAGCGCCGGCATCATGACCCTGCTCGAACGCATCAACTCGAGCGGCACGACCGTCGTGATGGCCACGCACGAAGCCGGCATCGTCGACCAGATGCGCCGACGCGTGATCGAGCTCTCGGCCGGCGACATCGTGCGCGACGAGCGCAGCGCCGGCTACGACGGGCAGACGGTTCGCGACATCGACTACGTTCCCGAGCAGGAGGGCGAGCCGGCACAAGCCGCCCAGCCCGCCCAGCCGGTCACTTCGGCCGCTCCGAAGGTCACCGTCGAGGTCATGCGCGACGCCGAGCCGCTCTACGTCGAGCCCGAGGCGACCGATGCCGTCACCGACGCCGCCGCCGAGATCACGGCGGCCGCCACCGGCACCATCCAGGTCGATCCCGCGAAGCTCGCGTCGAAGCCACGCGGCGCCGGCGCGGCATCCGAACACCTCACGCTCGCCGAACGACTCGGGCTCAGAGCCCCGGGAGGCCCCCGGGAAGGCGACGACGACCAAGAAGTGGGGCCGACGAAATGAGGATCGGTCTCGTGCTCTCCGAGGCGGCGAACGGCCTGCGCCGAAACGCCTCGATGGTGGTCTCCGTCGTGCTCGTCACGTTCATCTCGCTGACGTTCGTCGGCACGGCCGCCCTGCTGCAGCTGCAGATCGGGCAGATGAAGAACTACTGGTACGACCGCGCCCAGGTCGCCGTCTACCTCTGCACCGGCGTCTCGACGACGGCGGGCTGCACCGACGGCGAGGCGAGCGAAGAGCAGAAGGCCGCGATCGAAGATCAGCTGAGCTCCAACACGCTGGCCAAGTACATCGACGAGTTCTACTTCGAAGACCACGACCAGGCCTTCGCCAACTTCCAGGAGCAGTTCGCAGGCACCCCGGCGGCCGACTACGTGACGCCCGAGGTGCTCAACGAGACGTTCTGGGTCAACCTCGTCGACCCGTCGCAAGCGGCGGTGCTCGTCGAGAGCCTCGCGGGCATGGCCGGCGTCGAGGGAGTGGTCGATCAACGTCGCTACCTCGACCAGATCTTCGACGTCTTGAACGCCGCGAGTTACACCGCGATCGCGATCGCGGCCATCATGCTCGTCGCTGCGGCGCTGCTGATCGCCACGACCATCAGGCTGTCGGCGTTCTCACGCCGCCGAGAACTCGGCATCATGCGGCTCGTGGGTGCGTCGAACCGGTTCATCCAGACGCCGTTCGTGCTCGAGGGCGTGTTCGCCGGACTCATCGGGTCGCTGCTCGCGGGCGGGGCGGTGGTGGCGATCGTGCAGGTCTTCGTGCAGGGCTATCTGGCCGACAACCTGTCGTTCA
Source organism: Agromyces subbeticus DSM 16689 (assembly GCF_000421565.1). GTDB lineage: Bacteria > Actinomycetota > Actinomycetes > Actinomycetales > Microbacteriaceae > Agromyces > Agromyces subbeticus. Next base: position 18,347 of record NZ_ATXG01000002.1, read on the forward strand.
CCTTCGTCGACCTGACCGACGCCCTCATCGTCGTGCCGTTGCTGATCATCGTCGGCGTGCTGCTCGCAGCGGTGTCGGCCGGCATCGCGATCACTCGCTATCTGAAGGTGTAGTTGCGGCGGCTCGGCTCGAGTCGGTGGGGCGGCTGGCGATCGGCGAGCGGATGCCGCGGCATCCGCTAGACTGAACGGCTGCCCCGGATGCACCGGGGCTCCGCTATCGAAGCAAGGAGCAGCTCGTGCCCAGGGAGACCGGTCAGAAGGTCGTGGCGACCAACCGCAAGGCGCGCCACGATTACTCGATCGAAGACACCTATGAGGCCGGCATCGTGCTGACCGGCACCGAGGTGAAGTCGTTGCGCGAGGGTCGGGCGTCGCTCGTCGACGGCTACGCGTTCCTCGACGGCGGCGAGCTGTGGCTCGATGCGGTGCACATCCCCGAGTACACCGAAGGCACGTGGAACAACCACGCCCCGAGGCGCAAGCGCAAGCTGCTGCTGCACAAGCAGGAGATCGTGAAGATCAGCCACCGCACGAGCCAGGGCGGCTACACCCTCGTGCCGTTGCAGATCTACTTCAGCAACGGCCGTGCGAAGGTCGAGATCGCCGTCGCGAAGGGCAAGCGCGAGTACGACAAGCGCCAGGCGCTGCGCGAACGCCAAGACAAGCGAGAGGCCGATCGCGCCATGGCGAGCCGGAAGAACCTCGGCGACTGAGCCGGGCTCTGCACGGTGCCCACGGAGTAGGCTCGGCCCGATGGAGACCTCCACCCGCATCCCGGTGCCCGGCACGTTCAACTTCCGCGACGTCGGCGGCCTGCCCGCGCAGAACGGCGCGGTGCGCGGCGGGGTGCTGTACCGCTCCGACGGACTGCATCGCCTCGGCGATGCGGGGCGTGCCGCGCTGAGCGACCTCGGCGTCGGCATCGTGATCGACTTGCGCGACGAGAACGAAGCGGCATTCATGCCCGACGACCTCGGCGACCTCGAGGTCGAGGTGCTGCGCCTGCCCGTCTTCGAGGGCTCCGGAGCCTCGCAGGGGGCCACTGGCGTCTCGCTCGAGGCACTCTACGAGCGCATCGTCACCCAGCACGCATCGGTGGTGGTCGCGGCGCTGCGAGAGATCTCGACGGCCCAGGATCGCGCCGTGCTCGTGCACTGCACGGCGGGCAAAGACCGCACGGGCGTCGTGGTGGCACTCGCGCTGCTGGCAGTCGGAGTCGACCGCGAGTCGGTCGTCCTCGACTACACCTCGACCGAGGCGAACCTCGCCGGCCAGTGGCTCGACGAGATGGTGGCGATGGCCGTGCGCTACGGCGTACCCGACACCCCCGAGCTGCGCACCCTCATGGGCGGCAGCCCGCGCGATGCGATCGAGGGCGTCATCGAGATCATCGAGCGCGATCACGGCTCGGTGCGCGAATACCTGCTGGCGTTCGGCCTCAGCCTCGCGGAGCTCGCAGCCCTCGAGACCCTGCTCATCGACCCGAGCTGACCGGCGACCGCGGCGTCACCTCAGCCGGCGGCCTCTGCGGTGAACCTCGCTTCGACCGACGCCGTGATCACGAGCTGCGCCGGGGTGAACTGGGCGGGGCCGCCGCCGCCCGACATGTCGGCCGAGGCCCGCATGGCGTACATGCGTTCACCTGAGCCTCCGTGCGGCACCGGCTGCGCGGTGAGCAGCCCGGTATCGGCGAGCTCCGCCGGCGTCGGAGCGCCGAGCCCGAGTGCGGCGGCGTAGACCGCGGCCTTCGCGACGGCGTCTGACACGGCGCCTCGCTGGGCGAGCTCCTGGGTGCGCTTGCGCGTGGCATCCGTCAATCGCCAGTCGATGCCGCCGATGCCGATGAACTCGCCGAGCGAGACGGTGCTCACCCACTCGCCCAGTCGCTCGAGATCGGTGAAGACGACTTCGACGTCGGCGTTGGCCTGATGCACGACGGGCAACTGCTTGCCCTCGTTGTTCCATGGGCGGTGCGACGAGACGCGAAGCTGGCCGGCCGACCAGACATCGAGCACGCCGGATGCCTCGAGCTCGCGGATGCCCTCGATGAGGCGCTGGTGGGCATCGGAGGTGCGTGCGAGGGTGGCGTCGCGTTCTGCCCCGGATGCGCTCACGGTCAGCGACACGGCGCCGAGTTCGGGCGCGATGCGCTCTTCGGCGGTGCCCCGCACGGCGATGACGGTCGTCACATGAACCTCCAGATCGAGCCGCTCGGGAATGGCGGAGCGGCCGCGCCTGTTCTAGACTGTAAGGCCGGGCACTTCTCGTGACAACGAGGGGCGCTCGACCGGGGTTCACGCCCCTTGAGAATTCCACAGTGTGCGACAACGGCCCGCCAGAGGCCCACTGCTCAGTTTCGGCTGAGCGAGCGGTCACGGCGACACATGGGGATGATCGGTTTCGACATCGTCTGCGAACCCACGAGAAGCGGGCCGAGGATCCAGGGTTATCTCGTTAACGATCTCTGGAAAACAATAAGTGCCAATTCAAAGCGCACTGACTTCGCTCTCGCTGCTTAAGCGAGCCCGATAGTCCGTCAGCCCGCGGGTCTGTTCCCGCCCCGGTAGCTGGCGTCATCTAGGGAGCTTGCTGCGTGTCGTCGCCTGAGCGACACGCGGGACTTCATTCAGGCTGGGCTCGTCGACCTAGGCGCCTGTGGCAAAGGTCGGAGCCGAGCAGAACGCTTTCACAGGCTGCGCCCGGAGAAGGCGTGGAATCACAGCGATGGACGGGGGTTCAATTCCCCCCATCTCCACCAATGGTCGTTGTCGCACACTGAGGAAACCCCGAAGGCCGCCCATGGGCGGCCTTCGTCGTCTCAGCGCTCAGCGCTCGGTTCGATGGGTTCTGCGACCGGGGTGGCAGAGTCGGCAGCGTCGGCGGCCTCACGAAGCAGCGCCGAGATGCGCGCCACGGCCGGATGCATGCGCATCGACCGCTTCACTCGCAGCATGATGCGCCGTTGCACGTCGCCGTCGGCGATCGGCAGCACGACCACCCCGTCGGGAAGGGTCGATCACGCCGAGTCGGGGGAGCACCGTGATGCCGACGCCGTGGGCGACGTAGTCGAAGGCCGTGGCGTAGTCGGGCGCTTCGAGGCGGAACTGCGGGGCGAATCCCAGTTCGTTGCACGCCGCGAGGGTGATCTCGCGGCACGGGCCGTGGGCATGATCATTGTCGATCCACGGCTCGCCGGCGAGTTCTGCGAGCGTCACCGCATGCCGCGTCGAGAGCGGATGCGTGATCGGCACGACGGCGACGTAGCCCTCGGTGAGGAGGAGCTCGATGTCGTAGCCGTCGACGCTGCCGTCGGCCACGGCGGGGTCTCGGTCGCCGCGTACAGACTCGGCGACGTAGAGTTCGAGGTCGGCCTCGCCGACCTGCCGGCCCGGCAGTTCGATGAGACCGAGTTCGAGCCGTAGATCGGGGAACTCTCGAACGAGCGCTGCGACGATGGCGGGCATCCAGGCGCGGTTGGCCGACATGAAGCAGCTGATGCGCACCGTGCCGCTGCGGCCGGACCGGAGGTCATCGGCGAGCGAGTCGAAGTCTGCGAGCTGGTCGAGCACGCGATCGGCCCGCTCGGCCACGGCGATGCCGGCGGCGGTCGGCGCGATGCCGCGACCCCGTTTCTCGATGAGGGTGAGGCCGGTCTCACGTTGCAGCGTGCTGACGTGCTGGCTGACCGCCGACGGCGTGTATCCGAGCCGGGCGGCTGCGCGATTGATCGAGCCCGTCTGCACGACGGCTCGGAACACGCGGAGTCGATGTGGGTCCACCATGCTGACGATCGTACAGCGCCGCTGTACGAAACAATAGAAACGTTCACTTTTACTCAGGCGAACGGGGCGACAGGCTAGAGGGATGAGCCTCCCCGCGAACACCTCTCCCAGCGCCGTCACAACGACCGCACCGTCCGCGGCGATCGGCTGGAAGGTGCTCACGGCGATGCTCATCGTGCTGGTGCTGTGGGCGTCGGCGTTCATCGCCATCCGTGCGGTCGGCGATGCCATCTCCCCGGGTCCCCTTGCGCTCGGCCGGCAGCTCGTCGGGGCCGCCGTGCTCGTGGCCATCGCCGTCTGGCGGCGGCCACCGCTTCCGGGACCGCGTGCCCTCGCGCTCATCGCGGTCTACGGAGTGCTCTGGTTCGCGGGCTACACGCTCGTGCTCAACATCGCCGAGCGCCACCTCGACGCCGGTACCGTCGCGATGCTCGTGAACATCGCACCGCTCCTCGTGGCCCTGGCTGCCGGTGCGCTGCTGAAGGAGGGGTTTCCGAGACCGCTCATGGTCGGAATCGGCATCGCCTTCGCGGGCGTCGTGGTCATCGCGACCGGCGGTGTCGGCGCGCACAGTGAACCGCTCGGCATCGTGCTCGGCATTCTCGCCGCCGCGCTCTACGCCTCGGGCGTGCTCGTGCAGAAGGTGGCACTGCGTGAAGCCGACGCGCTGAGCGCGACGTGGATCGGCTGCGTCGTCGGCGCCGTGGTGCTGCTGCCGTTCCTCCCGCAGACGGTGGTGGAACTGAGCGGGGCGCCGGTGCCCGCCGTACTGGCGGTGGTGTACCTCGGCGTGTTCCCGACGGCGGTCGCGTTCCTGCTGTGGGCCTACGTGCTCAAGCGCAGCCCCGCCGGCGCCACCGCCTCGGCGACGCTCGCCGTTCCAGCGATCGTGGTGCTGCTGTCATGGCTGCTGCTCGGTGAGCTGCCCACCGTGCTCGGCATGATCGGCGGCGTGCTCTGCCTCGCCGGTGTCGCCTGGAGCCGCAGGAGGCCCCGCCAGGCGTGAGAATGTCGCCTGGAGCCGCAGGAGGCCCCGCCAGGCGTGAGAATGCCGCCTGGAGCCGCAGGAGGCCCCGCCAGGCGTGAGAAATGCCGCCTGGAGCCGCAGGAGGCCCCGCCAGGCATGAGAAATGCCGCGTGGTGCGCCCGAGGGCGCGCCACGCGGCATCCGTCTGCTCAGTCGATCAGCGAGCGGCAGCCGCGAGGGTGCCGGTCACCTGACCCGCCGGGTCGTAGATGACGCAGGAGACGACGCGGTCGTCGAGGCTCTCCCAGCTCTCCTGCGAGGGCCGGTAGGCGTAGAAGTCGAGTGTCGACGAGTCGTATGCGAGGCCGACGAACGTCTCGAACTGTGCAAGGCAGCCCTCGTCGGACTGCGTCTGCACGGCGTCGTCGCCGGGGTACTCCTCACCCTCGATGGTGAAGTCGAAGAAGACCTCTTCGTCGTGCGGCTGGTCGCACGGAACGACGGGAACCTCGGAGACGAGTTCTTCGGACACCTCGTTCATGCAGTCGCCGACCATGAGGGCGAAGACGTCGGCGTCACCCTCCTCGACGATCTCCTGAGTGGTGTCGTCGCGCTCGGGCTGCGGCGCCGGGCCGCCAACGAGGTCGCGGACCATGCTGCATCCGGAAAGCGGTATCGCCACCGCGACGGCGGCGAGGGAGACGAGTGCGCGCGTCAGCGTGCGGCGCGTGGCAGAGTTCACGGGGTAAGGCCTCTCGGTTCGGGGATCGATGACCACGAGAGGGCCGTAGTGCAGACCGACGCCCCCGCCTCATCCGGATGATTCGGTGTCAGCATAGCGGCAGATCGGAAACCGATGCTCGCGCTTCAGCGCAGGTGAGGCAGCACTTCTGCGGCGATGAGTTCGAGGTGCTCGAGGTCGCGGAGATCGACGAGCTGCAGGTAGACGCGGTCGGCACCGAGTTCGCGCAGGCGGAGGAGTTTCTCGACCGCCGCCGCGGGGGAGCCCGCGATGTTCACCGTGGCGAATTCTTCGGGGTCGGCGCCGATCGCAGCAAGACGGCGCCGATATTCGGCATCGTCGGCGGCGACGACCGTCGGCAGCGCCACGCTGGTGCGCATCGTCGCCGGGTCGCGACCGATCTGCTCGCACGCGCTTCGCACACCGTCGAAGGCTGCGGCGATGATCTCTTCGGAGCGGAAGCCGATGTTGAATTCGGTGGCGAACCGAGCCGCGATCGCGGGCGTGCGGCGCAGTCCCGAGCCGCCGAGATCACGGGCATGCGCGACTGTGCAGGCTTCGGCAGCGCAGGGGAGCCCTTCAGCGTGTAGTGCTCGCCGACGAAGTCGAGCGTCTCGCCGATGGGTGTCGACCACAGCCCGGTCAGCACTGCGAGCTGCTCCTCGAACATGCCGAAGCGCCTCGCCGGGAACGGAACCCCGTAGGCCTCGTGCTCCTCGGCGAACCATCCGGTGCCGAGCCCGAAGTCGACGCGCCCGCCCGACATCGCGTCGACCTGGGCGACCTGGATCGCGAGCAGCGACGGGTGCCGGAACGTGGCCGACGACACCAGGGTGCCGAGCCGGATGCGCTCGGTCTCGCGGGCGAGGCCCGCGAGCGTGACCCACGCGTCGGTCGGGCCGGGAAGCGGGTCGGTCTCGCCCATGACGAGGATGTGGTCGGAGCGGAACCAGCCGTGGAATCCAAGTCGCTCGGTGAGCGTCGCGTGCGCGAGTTGATCGTCGTAGCTCGCGCCCTGCTGCGGTTCGGTGAAGATGCAGAGTTCCACGCGGTCAGGCCTCCTTGGTGGAATCGAGGGCCGCGAGCACGGCGTCATGCAGCAACCCGTTCGTCGCCAGGGCGCTGCCGTGGGAATGGCCGGGCTCCCCGGTGATCGAGGTGAAGCGACCGCCCGCCTCTTCGACGATCGGGATCAGGGCCGCGAGGTCGTACGACTTCACGTCGAACTCGCCGGTGATGTCGATGAGCCCCTCGGCGAGCAGCATGTACGACCAGAGGTCGCCGTATGCGCGATCGCGCCAGACCTGCTGCGACAGCGAGAGGAGGTGATCGAGGTAGCCGGCGTCGCGCCACTGCGCGAGGCTCTGGAAGCTCAGCGAGGCATCGGCGAGCGAGGAGACTCCCGAGACCTGCAGGCGTCGCGCGCCCGGCACGGATGCGGCCGAGACCTCGGTGATCGACTCGCTCGCGCCGGCTTCGGCGGCCGAGGTCGTCGTCCAGGCGCCGAGGCCGGTCGCGCCCCACCACCGGCGGCCCATCGCCGGCGAGGATGCCACGCCGACGACCGGCACTCCGTCGACGGCGAGCGCGATGAGCGTGCCCCAGACCGGCACCCCGCGCAGGAAGTTCGCCGTGCCGTCGATCGGGTCGATGATCCACTGCCGCCGAGAGTCGCCCTCCGAGCCGAACTCCTCGCCCAGAATGCCGTCGCCGGGGCGGGCCGCTGCGATGTGTTCGCGGATCGCGCGTTCGACCGCGAGGTCGGCTTCGGTGACCGGAGAGCGGTCGGGCTTGGTCTGCACATCCAGATCGATCGCGCGGAACCGGGCGATCGAGACGGCGTCGGCGAGATCGGCGACGTCGAGGGCGAGCGCGAGATCGGCGGTGAGATCATGCTGAGGGTCGGCGGTCACGCTGATCAGGCTATCGCGGCGCCGCGACGGGCGACGCCGGTGCGCTTGCGCCGAATCCGGGGCTCGATTGGTGCAACGGTGGGTTCTCCTGATAATGTGATTCCTCGGTTCGGGTTGTTGGAAATCTGAACTGAAACATGCGAAAGCAACGCACCTCTAGCTCAATCGGCAGAGCAACTGACTCTTAATCAGTGGGTTCTGGGTTCAAGTCCCAGGGGGTGCACGATCAAGCCTCGAACCTCTCGCCGGGTTCGGGGCTTTTTCATTTGCGCAGCGGCTGTACCCGCCACACCCGCCGCACCTGCCGCACCCATCGCGCTGTCGTCTCAGTCGTCGAACCCGCGCGCGGTGAGCGCGTCGCCGAGGTGTTCGGCCGTCTGCAGCGCTCGCACGATCACCGGCACCGCCAGCGCCGCGATCGACCCCTCGGCACCGCGGGCCTTCCTGGCCTCGAGCACCTCTCGAACGATCTCGGCGAGCAGCGGCACGCAGCGGATCGTGAGGGCGAGCGTCAGGCCGACGCGATCGGCGTCGATCCACCGCCGGAACGGCCGCAGCAGCGCCTGCATCGCGTCGAGGGTCGCCGACACCGGCGTCGTCAGCGTGTAGAGCGCAGCCAGCGCGACCGCGAGCACGAGGCGCACCGCCATCATCGCCGCCGCTTCCCAGCCGCCGAACACGACCTGCACCGGCACCGCGAACGCGAGCAGCCAGAGGATCGGAACGACCTGCTGCCAAACAAGCCGCAGCGGCAGCCATGCGATGAGGAACAGCACCATGACGAGCACGGATGCTACGGCGAGTGCCATGAGCGACCCCTGCAGGGCGACGGCGGTGACGAACGCCGCGAGGAGGCCGAGTTTCAGCAGGGCGGGCGCACGGTGCAGGAGCGACCGCCCGGGGTGGAAGACCCCGATCATCGTGCACTGCCGATGAGCTCGCGATAGACGTCGAGCGCGGGGCCGGGGCGATCGTCGGCGATCACACGGCCGCCTTCCATCACGATGACCCGATCGAACTCCTCGAGCAGTTCGAGGTGGTGGCTCACGACGACGAGCTGCTGGGGGAGCTCGGCGAAATGCTCGCTCACGAGGCGGGCGTTACGTGCGTCGAGCAGGGTGGTCGGCTCGTCGGCGACGATGATCGACGGCTCGGCCACGAGCACCGCGGCGAGGGCGAGCAATTGCTTCTGCCCGCCCGAGAGCCGGTGCGCGGGGCGGTCGGCGAGTTCGGTGAGGCCGAAGCGCTGCAGCGCGGCATCGACGCGCGCCGCGGCATCCGCTCGGTCGAGCTTGTGCCGGCGCAGCGTGAAGGCGACATCTTCTCGCACCGTGGGCATGACGATCTGGTTGTCGGCGTTCGTGAAGACGAAGCCGACCATGCGGCGCACCTCGCGGGCGTGACGGGCGAGATCGAGACCACCGACCGAGACCCGGCCGGAGCTCGGGGTGACGAGGCCGTTGATCATGCGGGCGAGCGTCGACTTGCCCGAGCCGTTGGCGCCGACGATGCCGATGCGGTGCTCGGCGAGCACGAGCGAGACGTCGTCGACGACGCGGTCGGGTCCGAAGTCGTGGCTCACCCGGTCGAAGACGATCTCGGTCATGATGCACGCTCCACGATCATGGCGATGCCCTGGCCGCCGCCGATGGAGCACGCGGCGAGGCCGGGACGAGCGTCGTCGGACGCCAGCATGCGGGAGGCCAGTCGCACGAGGAGCACTGCACCGGATGCGCCCCACGGGTGGCCGAGGGCGATGGCCCCGCCATCGGCCGAGATGATCGACTCGTCGAGGCCGAGCTCGTCGCTGACGGCGAGCAGCTGGGCTGCGAACGCTTCGGTGATCTCGACGAAGCCGAGCTCGCCGGGGTCGATGCCGGCTCGGGCGAGCGCGAGACGGGCCGCCGGCGCGGCACCGAGGCCGGGCAGCGACGGGTCGCCGCCGGCGACGGCGGCGGCTCGCACGCGGAGCGAGGGCAGGCCGAGTTCGCGCGCGAGTTGCTCGGTCGTCACGGCCATGGCTGCCGCGCCGTCGGAGAATCCGCACGAGTTTCCGGCCGTGACGGTACCACTGCCCGGCCACTCCTGGGGCGATGCGTGGTCGGCGACAGGGAACGCGGGGGAGAACCTCGCGAGTCGTGCCTCGTTCATCGACGCGCGCGGGCGATCGTCGCGAATGACGCCGTCGACGTCGACGATCTCGCCGTCGAAGACACCGCTCGCCTGGGCCGAAGCGGCGCGCGCGTGCGAGCGCGCACCCCAGGCATCCTGTCGCTCACGTGAGATGCCGCGAATCGCCGCGAGACGATCGGCCGCCGGCCCCATGTCGGGATCGGGGAACCCGGCCGGGGCGAACGGGGCTCGCGAGTAGCGCTCACCGGAGTGCGCCCAGAGCCGGTGCGGCGCCGTCGAGGCCGATTCCGCTCCGCCCGCGATGAAGAGGTCGCCGTCGCCCGCCCTGACTCGGGAGGCGGCCTGCATGACGGCGTCGAGGCCCGAGCCGCACTGCCGGTCGACGGTCACCCCCGTGACCGAGTCGCCGAGCCCTGCCCGCAGCGCCGAGACGCGGGCGACATCGCCGCCCGGGCCCATGCAGTTGCCGAGCACGACGTCGTCGATCGCGATTCCGCTCGGGGCGACCGCCCGCGCGACCTCGGCGATGACGGGCGCAGCGAGCGCGTCGACCGTGCGGCCGGCGAAGCTGCGCCCCGCGGTGCCGATCGCGGTGCGACGGGCCGCGATGATGACCGGTGCGGAGCGAAGGTTCGGCTCACGCGTCATGCTTGGCTCCTGTCTGCTGCGAGCGGGTACGGCGAACCGAGAGTGCCGGCTGCGAGCGCGGCACGCAGCGCTCCGCGAGCGGGCTTGCCCGAGGCGGTGTCGGGAACCGGGTGCACGAACCAGCGTCGCGGGCGTTCCGCAGCGGACAGGGCCGATCGTGCCGAGGCGACGATCGCGGCGAAATCCGCCGTGCCGTCGAGCTCGACGACCGCGACGATGCGCTCGCCGAGCAGTTCGTCGGGTTCGCCGACCACCGCCGCCGCGGCGATTCCGCCGAGGCGGAGGAGGCGCGCTTCGACGTCTTCGGCCAGCACCGTCGTGCCGGCTGTGGTGATTGCGGAATCGCCGCGCCCCAGCACGCGGAACTCGTCAGAGCCGACGCGTTCGGCGAGATCGCCGACGGTGGCGAAGCCGCGCTCGTCGCGACGCAGCATGCCGCCGCCCACGACGCCGAGCGCGAGGTAGGGCGAGCGGGCCCAGACCTCGTCACCGGAGGGGCCGGCGCGAAGCTCGACCTCCACGCCGGGGAACGGCGACAGCGGCCCGCCGTCGCCCGCCGCGACGAAGGAGAGTTCGGCTGCGCCGTAGTACTCGGTCACTCGGATGCCGCGCTGCGCCGCCTGCGCCCGGAGACCGTCGTTCATCGCCGCTCCGGCGACGATCGCCGCGGGCGGCACAACTGCGCCCTCGATCAGCCGCGCGAACCGCGTCGGCGTCGCGTGCACGATGCTCGCTCCGTCGAGCTCGTCGCCGACGGCGGCTCCGAGCCAGAGCGCGTGCAGGGCGGCGTACAGGTGCATGGAGACGTGCAGTGGGCCGGTGACCGCGACCCGGTCGGTGGCACTGAGCCCGGCGATCTCGGCGAGCGGCGCGGCCGACTCGAGCCAGGAAGCACTCGTACGGGCGACGGCCCGCGGTGCCGCGGCGGCATCGGAGGAGCCGGAGGTGAGCACTGCGAGTTCGGTGCCGGCCGGCAGGGCCGCCGAGATGCGCGCGGCCTCGCCGCGCTCGCCGCCGGTGCCGAGCTCGTTCGATTCGCCGCCGACGAGCACGGGACGACCGCGTTCCAGACAAGCGAGCACGCGAACGATGAGGTGCACCGGGTCGGTGCCGACCGGGCAGACGACGAGGTCGTCGCCCGGCGGAAGGGAGGCCGCGGCGACCGCATCGGCGAGCTCGCCATAGCGCACGGCGTTGCCGCCGAACGTCAGGGCGAGTCCGTCGCGCGGTCCCCGAAGCCAGTCGCTCACGCGGTCCCGGTCGATTCGGCGGCGACGGAGCGGCGCGCCCACGGCCACGAGCGCGGCTCGATCAGGCCCGGCCAGGCGCGGTGCACGCCCTTCGCGACGAGCACCGTCACGACGACCTTGAACACATCGCCCGGCAGGAAGACGGTCGAGGCGAGCGCTGCGGCGCCGATCGGAGTGCCCGTGACCACAGAGAACACGGGGATGCCCACGAGGTAGATCGCGACGATGCCGCCGAGCGCCGTCCACCCGAGCGCGGGCGCGATCGGGTAGCGCGGCAGCAGGCGAGCCGTCGCCCATCCGATCACGGCCGCACCGAGCAACCAGCCGAGGAGGTATCCGACCGACGGGCCGACGAAGACGCTGAGTCCGCCGCGACCGCCCGAGAGCAGGGGGAGGCCGGCTGCGACGAGCACGATGAGCAGCAGCACGGCGAGAACGCCCTTGCGCGCCCCGAGAATGGCGCCGGCGAGCATCACGCCGAGGGTCTGGAAGGTGATCGGCACCGCAGCGCCGCCGATGGAGAGGGCGCCCGGCAGGCCGAGGGCTGCGATGAGGGCGGCGAACACCGCGATCTGGGCGAGGTCGCGAGCCGTGCTGCGGGGCCGCCGGGGTACGGGTGTCGGCACCGCCGTCGTCGCGTCGCTGTCGCTCGTGCTGGTGCTGTGGGCGGAGCTCATCGGGTTCCCCTCTCGTGGCGTGCGGGCAGTTGCCCGGAAATCACGCTACGAGCCGCGATGGAGCGTCTTCTCGATGCAGCCGTACAAGAATCGCCGTGCGATTTTGAATCGCCGTGCACGAGCCCGCCGGTCGAACTCGCCGACGCCTGGTTCGTGGAGGCTCGCGACAGGCTCGACCAGTGAAGTGGCGGTTCGACCAGCGAAGCGGCGGTCAGGCGGCGCGAGCGGCCTCGAGCGCCGTGGCAGCGCCGATCGTCGGCAGCTCCGAGGCCTCGACGTCGGATGCCTCGGCCGCCTGCTGCTCGACCGGAGCGACCTCGACGGGGTCGGCCCAGACGATGAGCGGCGCGGGCTCCCAACCGAGTGCGAGCGTCTCTTCGCCGGCCGGCACGACGACGGCGACCGAATCGCGCTCGTCGAGAATGGCGCGGGTGAGCTCGGCGGCGATCTGGTGCGTCAGCATCGCGTGGAAGATGCGGTCGGTGTCGCCGTCGGACTTGCGCACGAGCGACCAGCCTCCGCCGGGGCCGATGAACTCGGACAACCTCGTGTTCAGGAGATCGAAGATGTGCTCACCGCGAAGGTCGGCCGCGGTAGGGCGCGGCGTCGGGGCGGCAGCATGGGCGGAGGCCTGGGCGGCAAGCCGTGCACGGCGCCAGCGGCGGAACATCGGTGGCCCCTCTCGTGAGGTCGTTTTCGGGTCGTTCGTCCCAGTTTCGGGCACAGCGCTGCGGATCGCGCGTGACACGCCGCGAAATGGCCGCGCGGCCCCGGTTATTCGCCGAGTTCGGGGTGCCTGGTCTCTTCCGCGACCGTGCCGATCGCGATCGCGAGGCTCGCCGCCCACGACACCCACATGAGCAGCAGTCGCCAGTCGCGCGGTCCTGAGGCCGTCGCCTTCGCCACGCCGATGCCGCTGATGACGGCACTGATCACGGCTCCGCTGAAGAGGTACTTGCGCATGCCGCCACGCTACCGCCTGTGCCGCCGGGCTGGGAGACATCCGTGAATCTGACCGATCGTGCAGAAGCTGACCGATCGGTCAATTACCGTGGAGCCATGCCCACCGATGCTCCATCGCCCACCCGCGTGCGCGCCAGCGATGAACTGCGCGAGGTCGCCTTGCAGCAGTTCGCGACCGTCGGCTTCGCCGCGAGCTCGCTGCAGCACATCGCCGACCACGCCGGCTACTCGAAGTCGAGCGTGCTCTATCACTACGCCTCGAAAGAGGCGCTGCTCGAGGCGGCGATCGGCCCGGCCATCGACCGGCTCGAGACCCTGCTGCGCGAGTTCGTCGACGGCGGTCGCGGTCAAGCCGCGCGCGCCGTGTTCATCGAGCGCTTCGTCGACTTCCTGCTCGGCAACCGGCTCGCGGTGCACACCTTCGTCAACCAGGGCCAGTCGCTGCGCGGCCTGCCCGTGATCGAACGTGCGAACACGGCCATCCGCGGCCTCGCCGACTCGATCTGCGACGAGCACGCGACGATCGCCGAGCAGATGCGCTTCGGTGTCGCGCTCGCCGGTGCGACGTACACGCTCGTCGCCGGTGCCACCTTCCTCGACGACGATGACGCCCGGCCGATCGCCGACGACGACGTGCGCGACGCGCTCATCACCGTGCTCTCCGAACTGCTGCTCACGGCCGACGGCCTCCCCGACTGAGAGGCCCGACCATGGCACTCCTCCTCCACCGCATCGGCCGATTCGCGTTCCGGCGGGCCTGGTACGTCATCGTCGCCTGGGTGCTCGCCCTCGGCGCGCTGCTCGGTGCCGGGCTCGGGCTCGGCGGGCAACTGCAGGACTCGTTCGCGATCCCCGGCACCGAGTCGCAGACCGCGATCGACCAGCTCGCCGCGGTGTTCCCGCAGACGGCCGGTGCCTCGGCGAAGGCCGTCGTCGAAGCACCTGACGGGGCATCCGTCGAATCGCCGTCGTATCGCGACGCGATCGAGGCCATGGAGGCCGAACTCGAGCAGGTCGACGGCATCGCGAGCGTGCTCGGCCCGTTCGACGAGTACGCAGGCGACCAGATCTCGAGCGACGACCGCACCGCGTACCTCCAGCTGCAGTTCGACGGCCCGTCGACCGAGGTCACGGCCGACACTCTCGACGCCGTGCTCGCCACGGGCGAGACCGGCCGCGACGCGGGCCTGACCGTGGCCTTCGGCGGCGACGTCTTCCAGGAGACGAGCTTCGGCCTGACGATCACCGAGGTGTTCGGGGTGCTCTTCGCCGCCGTCGTGCTCATCATCACCTTCGGCTCGCTGCTCTCGGCGGGCATGCCCTTGCTGACGGCCCTCGTCGGCGTCGGGGCGGCCTTCGGCGGCATCTCGATCGTGGCGGCCTTCACCACGGTGTCGTCGACCGCGCCGATGCTCGCGGTGATGATCGGCCTCGCGGTCGGCATCGACTACGCGCTCTTCATCCTCTCGCGCCATCGAACGCAGCTGGCCAGGGGCCACGACCCCGAGGAATCGGCGGCCGAGGCCGTCGCCACGGCCGGCGGCGCCGTCGTGTTCGCCGGCCTGACCGTGATCATCGCGTTGCTCGGCCTGCTCGTCGTCGGAATCCCGTTCCTCAGCGTCATGGGCGTCGGCGCGGCCTTCGCGGTACTGATCGCCGTGGCCGGGGCCGTCACGCTGCTGCCGGCACTGCTCGGCGTGCTCGGCCGACGGCTCGTACCGAAGCCCGGCAGTCGCGCGCATCGGCGGGCGAACGCCGCCGACGACAGCGGCAAGCGCACGATGGGCCGTCGCTGGGTCGACCTCGTGCTGAAGGCGCCGGTCGTCTTCGTGGTGCTCGTGATCGCCCTGCTCGGCACCGCCGCGGTGCCGGCCGTGAGCCTCGACCTGAATCTGCCGAACAGCTCGGGCACCGAGGGCTCCAGCCAGCGCGAGGCCTACGAGATGATCGAGAACGGCTTCGGCCCCGGCTACAACGGCCCGCTCATCGTCACCGTCGACATCACGCAGACGACCGACATCTTCGACGACCTCGACGCCATCGGCGATCGCATCGGCCAGCTCGACGACGTCGCATACGTCGGTGAGGGACTGCCGAACGAGACGGCGGACACCGCGATCATCCAGGTGGTTCCCGAGAGCGCACCGGATGCGCCGGCGACCAAGGTGCTCGTCGAGAGCATCCGCGAGCTCGAGCCCTCGATCACCGCCGACCTCGGCACGCCCATCGCGGTGACCGGGTACACGGCCGTGGCGATCGACATCTCGAACCGGCTCGCCGACGCGCTCATCCCGTTCGCCCTCATCGTGGTCGGCCTGTCGATCGTGCTGCTGCTCATGGTGTTCCGTTCGGTGTTCGTGCCGGTCAAGGCCGCGCTCGGCTTCCTGCTCTCGGCGTTCGCCGCGATCGGCGTCACCGTCGCGATCTTCCAGTGGGGCTGGTTCGCCGACCTCCTGCACGTCGAGCCCGGTCCGATCCTGAGCTTCCTGCCGATCCTCTTGATGGCGGTGCTGTTCGGCCTCGCGATGGACTACGAGGTGTTCCTCGTGTCGGGCATGCGCGAGGAGTTCGTGAAGACTCGCGAGCCGCGTCAAGCCGTCGTGCACGGCTTCCAGCACGCCGCACGTGTCGTCACGGCGGCCGCGCTCATCATGTTCTTCGTCTTCTTCGCCTTCGTGCCAGAGGGGTCGGGAGTGATCAAGGGCATCGCCTTCGCGCTCGCTGTGGGGGTCGCCTTCGATGCGTTCCTCGTGCGGATGACCCTCGTGCCCGCCGCGATGGCGCTCGCCGGCAGAGCTGCGTGGTGGCTGCCGACGTGGCTCGCGAGAGTGCTGCCGAACGTCGACATCGAGGGCGAGGGGCTGCGGGCCCACCTCGAACAGGAGGCGTGGGCGGCGTCGCGACCGGCCGCCGTGAACGCCGACGCAGCCGTGTTCGGACTCCCGGAGCGGCCGATCGGTCCGCTCACCGTCGAGGTGCCGATCGGCGGCGTGCTCGTCGTGCGGGGTGAGACGGTCGACCGCCGTGTCGTCGCTGCGACGCTCGCGGGTCGGCTCGACCCAGTCGACGGCCGTCTCGCGGTGCTCGGCTCGCCGCTTCCGTCGGGCGCCGGCACGGTCATGCGCGGCGTGGCGATCGCCGAGCTCGCAGCGGATGCCGCGCCGGGCGGCACGGTCGGTGAGCTCATCGCCGGCCGGCTCGACGCCACCCGCCCGTGGTATCGCCTCGCTCCGTCGAACACGCTCGTTCGCAACTGGGTGGCTCGTGCCGCGCTCGCCGCGAGCCACGGCGCCGACGGCCCGCGCTTCACGGTCGATACTCCGCTCGCTGCCCTCGGCGTCGAGGCGCGCACCCTCGTGGCGGTCGCCGCCGCGCTCGCCGAGCGACCGAAGGCCGTCGTCGTCGATCTCGACGACGATCCGGGCTCGGCCAGCGGCGAGCTCTGGCGCGCGCTCGCCGCGCTCGTGCCCGCCCAGGTGGCGCTCATCGTCGGCCTCGGCCGCGGGGCAGTGTCACCCGAGGCCTCACCCGAACTCGCGGCACGCGGCATCCGCACCATCGAACCCGTCTCGACACAGGAGGCCCTGCAATGAGCACCCGACTCTCCCGACTCTTCGGCTCGACTCCTGCTCAGCGCCGTGTGCGCTACGGGGTGCTCGTCGCCGCGGTCATCGCGGTGCCGCTCGCCGTCTCGGGACTCGTCTCCGGCGCGCTCGGCGGTGCCGGCGACACCCTCGAGCACGTGCCGGCCGTGGTCGTGAACAACGACGAGATGGTCACGATGACCCTGCCCGACGGCAGCGATCAGGCCGTGCTCGCCGGGCGTCAACTCGTCACCGAACTGACCGACCCCGACACCGCGGGCTTCCAGTGGAAGATCTCCAACGACGAGGAGGCGGCAGACCTGCTCGCCGCCGGCGACGCCTATGCGGTGCTGACGATTCCCGCGGACTTCTCCGCGTCGGTGACCTCGCTCTCGGGTGAAGCGCCCACCAAGGCGAACCTCGACATCCGCACCGACGACGCGCACGGCTACCTCGCGGGCGCCGTCGCGCAATCGGTCGGCGATGCGATGTCGGCGACTTTCGGTCGTGAGCTCACCGCGCAGTACCTCGAGGGCTTCTACACGAATCTCGCGACGATGGGCGGTTCGCTCGGCGACGCTGCCGACGGCGCGACGCAGCTCTCGACGGGCGCGGGCTCGCTCGCGGGCGGACTCGGCACGCTCTCGAGCGGCGTCGCCTCGGCGGCGTCCGGCGCGAGCGAGGCGGCGAGCGGTGCGGCAGCCGCCGCCGAAGGCGCCGCGAGCTATGCAGGGGGCGTCACCAGCTACACGGCCGGTGTCGATGGGCTCGCGGGTGGACTCTCGCAGCTCGCAGCTCAAACGTCTGGACCGGCCGGTCTGAGCAGTCTCGGCGCCGGCATCACGACGTACACCGGGCTCGTGGCCGAGAACGAGGCCAAGCTCGCCGACATCACACAGAAGCTCCTCGCCGGCGCCGACCCGGCGGCGGTACCGGGCCTCTACGCTGATCTCGCGACGGTCAGCGGAACGCTGACGGGCGTGCAGACGCAGCTCGGCGCACCGCTTGCGGCGGGCGCCTCCGGGCTTCCCGCACTCGAGAGCGGCATCGCTGGCCTGTCGAGCGGTGCGGCGCAGCTTTCGGGCGGATCCGCGGCCCTTCGCACCGGTGCCACCGACTTGACAGCCGGAATCGAGGGCCTCGCCACCGGCGTCGACTCGCTCGCCGTCGGCCTCGGTCAACTCACGACGGGCGCCACGGATGCCGCGACGGGTGCGACCGAACTCGCCGGAGGCGCCAGCTCGCTCGCGAGCGGTCTCACCTCCGGGGCGGAGAGCGCTGCGGCGTTCAGCGACATCGACGGTGCAGCGACGGCCGACGTGGTGGCCGAGCCGGTCACCGTCGCCGCCAGCCGCGACCACGAGATCGCCGGCATCGGCGAGGTGATCGGCATGTTCTTCGTGCCGATCGGGCTGTGGCTCGGTGCCATGGCGCTCTTCCTCGTGTTCCGCCCGTTCGGGCGAGAGGCGCTGCGCAGCACCGCCTCGACGGGCGGGCTCGTCTGGCGCACGCTCGCGCGGGCGGGGCTCCTCGCGCTCGCCCAGGCGGTCGCCGTGGTGCTGCTGCTGCACGGCGCGATGGGCGTCGCATGGACGCTGCTGCCGCAGACGCTCGCCTTCGCAGCCCTGCTGGCGCTCGTCTTCACGGCGCTGCATGCCTTCCTCACGGTGTGGCTCGGTCGCGCCGGCCTGCTCGTCTCGCTCGTACTCGTGGCGTTGCAGCTGACGGCGTCGGGCGGGCTCTATCCGATCGAGGTGCTGAGCGTCCCGTTCCAGGCGATCAGCCCGCTGCTGCCGCTGACTTGGGCCGTGCAGGGCATGCAGCTCATCGTCGCCGGTGCCTCCGGGGGAGCGATCGCGATGGCCGCCGGCGTGCTCGCGGTCTTCGGTCTCGTCGGCGTGATCGGCACCGGCATCGTGATCGGTCGGCGCCGCGGCATCCGCTCGATCGGATTCGCCGCGGCCGCGCTCGGCTGAACTCGGCCGGGAGCGGCGACATCGATCGCGCCCGGGCCGGACGTGGCGCCACCGGCTGTTAGCCTGAGGAAAGCGCCAGGAGGGACTTTCGCCGATATGCACGCCCCTGAACCGAAACGCGACGAACTCTACGTCGATGCCGCCTACGACATGATCGTGGTCTCCAACCGACTGCCGGTCGACTACGAGCGCGGCCCAGACGGCGAGACCAGGTGGAAGAGCTCACCCGGCGGGCTCGTCACCGCTCTCGAGCCCGTGATGCGCGCCGCCGACGGCGCCTGGATCGGCTGGGCCGGCATCGCCGACCGCGAGTTCGACCCGTTCGAGCACGACGGCATCAACATCGTGCCGGTGCCGCTCTCGGAGTCGGAGCTCGAGGAGTACTACGAGGGCTTCTCGAACGACACGCTCTGGCCGCTCTACCACGACGTCATCGCGCCGCCGTCGTACCACCGCGAATGGTGGGAGGCGTACGTGCGCGTCAATCGCCGCTTCGCCGAAGCGGCTGCGCGCGCGGCATCCGACGGCGCCGTCGTCTGGGTGCAGGACTACCAGCTGCAGCTGGTGCCGCGGATGCTTCGCGAGAGCCGCCCCGACCTCGTGATCGGCTTCTTCAATCACATCCCGTTCCCGGCATACGGCATCTACTCGCAGCTGCCGTGGCGGCGCCAGGTCATCGACGGGCTGCTCGGCGCCGACGTCATCGGGTTCCAGCGCCCCGCGGATGCCGGCAACTTCACCCGCGCGGTGCGCCGCCTCTACGGCTATGCGACGCGCGGCAGCGTGATCGACGTGCCCGGTCCCGACGGCGACGTGCGGCACGTCGTCGCCCGCGCCTTCCCCATCTCGATCGACGCCGCCGGCTTCGAGGAGATCGCGCGACGGCCCGAGGTGCAGGCTCGCGCCCATGAGATCCGCGAGAGCCTCGGCAATCCCGAGACGATCATGCTCGGCGTCGACCGGCTCGACTACACGAAGGGCATCAGGCACCGCCTGAAGGCCTACGGGGAGCTGCTGAACGAAGAGCGGCTCTCGGTCGAGGACGTCACCCTGGTGCAGGTCGCGAGCCCGTCGCGCGAACGCGTCGAGACCTACCGTCAGTTGCGCGACGAGATCGAGTTGATGGTCGGGCGCCTGAACGGCGACCACTCGACGCTCGGCCACCAGGCGATCGCCTACCTGCATCACGGGTACCCGCGCGAAGAGATGGTCGCGCTGTACCTCGCGGCCGACGTCATGCTCGTGACGGCGTTGCGCGACGGCATGAACCTCGTGGCGAAGGAGTTCGTCGCCTGCAGCTTCGACGATGACGGCGTGCTCGTGCTCAGCGAGTTCACCGGGGCATCCGACGAGCTCAGGCAGGCGATCCTCGTGAACCCCCACGACATCGAGGGGCTCAAGGACGCGATGGTCGAGGCCGCGCGGATGCCGCGCAAGGAGCGAGCCCGTCGCATGCGAGCCCTGCGCAAGCGCGTGCGCGAGAACGACGTGGCGAAGTGGTCGGCGACCTTCCTGAAGACGTTGACCGGCGCCGGAATCATCGCATCCGGAGTGCCCGACGGGCTCGGCTCGGCGGTCGCCCGCATCGCGGACACCGACCGGCTGCTCGTCGCCCTCGATTTCGACGGCACCCTCGCGCCACTCGTCGACCGGCCCGAAGACGCCCGGGCGACGAACCGCGCCCGCACGGCCATCGAGCGGCTCGCCGCACTCGACGACACCCGCGTCGCGATCGTCTCGGGCCGGGCGCTCGAGAGCCTCCGCGAGGTGGCCGACCCGCCGCACGGCGCGCTGCTCAGCGGCTCTCACGGCGTCGAACTGCAGCTGGACACCGGGGGAGTGACGATCGATCTGCGCGACGCAGAGCTCGCCGCGCTCGAGCACCTCACCCGCATCCTCGAAGAGGTGGCCTCGGGCGCCGAGGGTGCGTGGGTCGAGTGGAAGCCCGCCGGGCTCGCCCTGCACACCCGCAAGGTCGCGTCGGCCACCGCGGTCGAGCTGCAGCGCACCGCGCGGGCTCGGGTCGAGGCCGAGATCCCCGAGCTCACCGTGCGCAGCGGCAAGGGCGTGCTCGAGTTCTCGGTTCGGCCGAGCGACAAGGGTGAGGCGCTCACGAGGCTCAGGCAGCACTCGGGGGCGAGCGCCGTCGTCTACGTCGGCGACGATGTCACCGACGAAGACGCGTTCGCCGCGCTCGAGAGCGACGACCTGGGCGTCAAGGTCGGCCAGGGGCGCTCGCTGGCGACGCATCGCGTGCGCAGCCCCGACGACGTCGCCGATCTGCTCGAGCGGCTCGCCGATGCCCGTGACGCGACGCGCGGAGGGCCTTCGCGCTGGCCATAGACTCGACGCATGTCGGAGTTCGATCCCAAACCGCGTAGCCGTACCGTCACCGACGGCATCGAAGCCATGACCAGCCGGGGCATGCTCCGCGCCGTGGGCATGGGCGATGCCGATTGGGACAAGCCCCAGATCGGCATCGCGTCGTCGTGGAACGAGATCACGCCCTGCAACCTCTCGCTCGCCCGCCTCGCGCAAGCCGCGAAAGAGGGCGTGCACGGCGGCGGCGGCTATCCGCTGCAGTTCGGCACCGTCTCCGTCTCCGACGGCATCTCGATGGGCCACGAGGGCATGCACTTCTCGCTCGTCTCGCGAGAGGTCATCGCCGACTCGGTCGAGGTCGTCATGCAGGCCGAGCGCCTCGACGGCTCGGTGCTGCTCGCCGGCTGCGACAAGTCCATCCCCGGCATGCTCATGGCGGCCGCTCGACTCGACCTCGCCTCGGTCTTCCTCTACGCCGGCTCGATCGCTCCAGGCTGGGTGCGCCTCTCCGACGGCACCGAGAAGGACATCACCATCATCGACTCGTTCGAAGCGGTCGGCGCGGTCAAGGCCGGCACGATGAGCGAGGCCGACGCGAAGCGCATCGAGTGCGCGTTCGCGCCGGGCGAGGGCGCCTGCGGCGGCATGTACACCGCCAACACGATGGCCTCGGTCGCCGAGGCGCTCGGGCTCTCGCTGCCGGGCTCGGCCTCACCGGCATCCGCCGACCGTCGTCGCGACTACTACGCGCACCGCTCGGGCGAAGCCGTCGTGAACCTGCTGAAGCACGGCATCACCGCCCGCCAGATCCTCACCAAGAAGGCGTTCGAGAACGCCATCGCCGTGGGCATGGCGCTCGGCGGCTCGACGAACATCGTGCTGCACCTGCTCGCGATCGCGCACGAGGCCGAGGTCGACCTCACCCTCGACGACTTCAACCGCATCGGCTCGAAGGTGCCGCACATCGGCGACCTCAAGCCCTTCGGCAAGTACGTCATGAACGACGTCGATCGCCGCGGCGGGCTGCCGGTGCTCATGAAGGCACTGCTCGACGCCGGGCTCATGCACGGCGACGCGCTCACGGTCACCGGCAAGACGCTCGCAGAGAACCTCGCCGAGATGGACATCGAGCCGCTCGACGGCGAAGTGCTGCGCACGCTCGACAACCCGATCCACGAGACCGGCGGGCTCACGATCCTGCACGGTTCGCTCGCGCCAGAGGGCGCCGTCGTCAAGACCGCCGGCTTCGACGCCGCAACCTTCGAGGGCCCGGCACGGGTGTTCGAGCGTGAACGCGCCGCCATGGACGCCCTCACCGCCGGTGAGATCAAGCATGGCGACGTGGTCGTCATCCGCTACGAAGGGCCGAAGGGCGGGCCCGGCATGCGCGAGATGCTCGCCATCACCGCGGCCATCAAGGGCGCCGGCCTCGGAAAAGATGTACTACTCTTGACGGACGGTCGATTCTCAGGCGGCACAACCGGCCTCTGCATCGGCCATCTGGCACCCGAAGCGGTGGACGCAGGTCCCATCGCCTTCGTGCGCGATGGTGATCTCATACGGGTCGATATCGCAGCTCGTTCCATCGACCTACTGGTCGACGATGCCGAGCTGGCTGCCCGCCGTGAAGGCTGGGCTCCGCTTCCCCCGCGCTATACCCGTGGCGTCCTCGCGAAGTACTCGAAGCTCGTGCGTTCCGCCGCCGAAGGCGCCACGACGGGCTGAGTGCTGCGTCTCCCGCACACACCGTCCACCAGAACAGGAACCGAATGTCCACGGAATCCAGTCCCGTGCCATCGCCCGCCCCAGTGCCTCCCGGCGCGCCCGTGGAGATCACCGGCGCCGAGGGAGTCGTGCGTTCACTCGAGATGCTCGGCATCACCGACGTGTTCGGCCTTCCCGGCGGCGCGATCCTCCCCGTCTACGACCCGCTCTTCGAGAGCAAGAAGCTCCGCCACATCCTCGTGCGCCACGAGCAGGGCGCCGGCCACGCCGCCGAGGGCTACGCCTCGTCGTCGGGCAAGCTGGGCGTCGCCATCGCGACCTCCGGCCCCGGCGCGACGAACCTCGTCACGGCGATCGCCGACGCCCACATGGACTCGGTGCCGATGCTCGCGATCACCGGCCAGGTGTTCTCGAACCTCATGGGCACCGACGCGTTCCAAGAGGCCGACATCGTGGGCATCACGATGCCGATCACGAAGCACTCCTTCCTCGTGAAAGACCCCGCCGAGATCCCGGCGACGCTCGCTGCAGCGGTGCACATCGCGACCACCGGCCGCCCCGGCCCGGTGCTCGTCGACATCACGAAAGACGCGCAGCAGGCCAAGTTCATGTTCCGCTGGCCGCCGAAGCTCGACCTGCCGGGCTACCGGCCGATCACCAAGGCGCACGGCAAGCAGGTCGCTGCCGCGGCCCAGATGCTCGTCGAGGCGAAGCGCCCCGTACTGTACGTGGGCGGCGGCGTCATCCGTTCCGGTGCCTCCGACGAGCTCCGCACGCTCGCCGAGACGACGAACGCCCCCGTGGTCACGACGCTGATGGCGCGCGGCGCGTTCCCCGACTCGCACCCGCAGCACCTCGGCATGCCCGGCATGCACGGCACGGTACCCGCGGTGATCGCTCTGCAAGAGGCCGATCTCCTGATCGCGCTCGGCGCGCGCTTCGACGACCGGGTGACCGGCAAGGCCGCGCTCTTCGCCCCGAACGCGAAGGTCGTGCACGTCGACATCGACCCGGCCGAGATCTCGAAGATCCGGGTCGCCGACGTGCCGATCGTCGGCGATGCGAAAGACGTGCTCGTCGACCTCGAGTCGGCCTATCGCGACGCCGTCGCGGCGCAAGAGGGCACGCCTGATCTCGACGAGTGGTGGGCCACGCTCGACGGGCTCCGGGCCGAGTTCCCCCTCGGCTTCACGAAGCCGTCCGATGGTCTCCTCGCCCCGCAGCAGGTCATCCAGCGCATCGGGGAGCTCACGGGGCCAGAGGCGGTCTACGCCGCGGGCGTCGGGCAGCATCAGATGTGGGCGGCGCAGTTCATCAAGTACGAGCGGCCGAACTCGTGGCTGAACTCCGGTGGCGCCGGCACCATGGGCTACGCGGTTCCCGCGGCCATGGGCGCCAAGGTCGCCGAACCAGACCGCGTGGTCTGGGCGATCGACGGCGACGGATGCTTCCAGATGACGAACCAGGAGCTCGCCACCTGCACGTTGAACAAGATCCCGATCAAGGTCGCGATCATCAACAACTCCTCGCTCGGCATGGTGCGCCAGTGGCAGACGCTGTTCTACGACGGCCGGTACTCCAACACCGACCTGAACACCGGTCACGACACCGTGCGCATCCCCGACTTCGTGGCGCTGGCAGAGGCCTACGGCGCGCTCGGCATCCGGGTCACGAAAGAAGACGAGATCGACGACGCGATCAAGCTCGCGCTCGAGACGAACGACCGGCCGGTCGTCATCGACTTCGTCGTCTCGGCCGAGGCAATGGTGTGGCCGATGGTGCCGCAGGGCGTCTCGAACAGCTACATCCAATACGCCCGCGACCACTCGCCGGCATTCAGCGAGGAGGACTGACCATGTCGACACACGTGCTCTCCCTCCTCGTCGAAGACAAGCCGGGCCTCCTCACCCGGGTCGCCGGTCTGTTCGCACGCCGCGGGTTCAACATCGAGTCGCTCGCCGTCGGGCACTCCGAGATCCCGGGGCTCAGCCGCATCACGGTCGTCGTCGATGTCGACGAGCTGCCCCTCGAGCAGGTGACGAAGCAGCTGAACAAGCTCATCAACGTCATCAAGATCGTCGAGCTCGATCCGACGCAGTCGGTGCAGCGCGAACACCTGCTGATCAAGGTGCGCGTCGACAACGCCACGCGTTCGCAGGTGCTCGAAGCGGTGAACCTCTTCCGTGCGCGCGTCGTCGACGTGTCGACCGACGCCCTCGTGATCGAGATCACCGGCGACTCGGGCAAGACCACGGCGTTCCTGAAGGTGCTCGAGCCCTACGGCATCAAAGAGATCGCCCAGTCGGGCCTGCTCGCCGTCGGACGTGGCGGCAAGTCCATCACCGAGCGCGTCTTCAAGAACTGACCGCCGGCTTCACCCCAGCTTCAACGAACTGCACGAGACCACTACCAAGGAGAATGAACAGCATCATGGCTGAGATCTACTACGACAAAGACGCCGACCTCGCCCTCATCCAGGGCAAGAAGGTCGCGGTCATCGGCTACGGCTCGCAGGGCCACGCGCACGCGCAGAACCTTCGCGACTCGGGTGTCGAGGTCGTCATCGGACTCAAGGAGGGTTCGAAGTCGAAGCCGAAGGCCGAAGAGGCCGGCTTCCAGGTGCTGAGCGTCGCCGACGCCGCGGCATCCGCCGACGTCATCGTCATCCTCGCTCCCGACCAATATCAGCGTCACATCTACGCCGAGTCGATCAAAGACAACCTCGCCGAGGGCAAGACGCTCGTCTTCGGTCACGGCTTCAACATCCGCTTCGGCTACATCGAGGCGCCCGAGGGCGTCGACGTCGTCATGGTCGCGCCGAAGGGCCCCGGCCACACGGTGCGTCGCGAGTACGAGGCGGGTCGCGGTGTGCCCGTGATCGTCGCGGTCGAGAAGGATGCCTCGGGCAACGCGTGGCCCCTCGTGCTGAGCTACGCCAAGGCGATCGGCGGCCTTCGCGCCGGCGGCATCAAGACGACGTTCACCGAAGAGACCGAGACCGACCTGTTCGGCGAGCAGGCTGTGCTCTGCGGCGGCGTCTCGCAGCTCGTGCAGTACGGTTTCGAGACCCTGACCGAGGCCGGCTACCAGCCGCAGGTCGCCTACTTCGAGGTGCTCCACGAGCTGAAGCTCATCGTCGACCTCATGTGGGAGGGCGGCATCGCCAAGCAGCGCTGGTCGGTCTCCGACACGGCCGAGTACGGCGACTACGTCTCGGGCCCCCGCGTCATCGACCCGCGCGTCAAGGAGAACATGCAGGCCGTGCTCGCCGACATCCAGTCGGGCGCGTTCGCGAAGCGCTTCATCGACGACCAGGACAACGGCCAGCAGGAGTTCCTCGAACTCCGTGCCAAGGGCGAGGCGCACCCGATCGAGGCCACGGGCCGCGAGCTCCGCAAGCTCTTCGCCTGGAACGCCTCGAACGATGACGACTACGTCGACGGCGAGGTCGCGCGCTAAAGCCGCGAACCAAGCAATCCGAACAACGACGAAGCCCCGCCCGGATCAGATCCGGGCGGGGCTTCGTCGTTCACTCGTGGCGATGAGCCGAGTCACTCCGCTTCGGGCGTCTCCTCGGGCTCATCGGCGGGCGCATCGCTCGTGGTGCCGGCCGTCACCGCGTCGACCTGTTCCTGCGTGTACCCGCAGTAGTTCACGGCCTCGCGGTCCCAATAGCTCACGAGGCGGTCCTTGCCGGCCGCGTGGGCATCGGCGACCGTGCCCTCGTAGATCTGGCCGTCCTTCGATTCCTTGTTGACGTCGGGTACGTCGGCGCAGACGTGGAAGACGCTGCCCGACTTCGTCCAGTACACGAGATCCTGCCCGGTGAGCTGCTCGATCGTGTTCGACTCCTCGGTGTACTGCTCGACCGACGGCGGGTTGTAGTCGACGCCGAGTGCGATGGCGCCGCCGCCGATGACGATCGCGATGACGCCGGCGAGCGCCTTCTGCTTGCCGTCCATGTTCTTGTTCGTGAAGACGAGGATGATGAGCGGCAGGAAGGCGATCACTGCGATGATCGCGCCGAGCTGGTTCTGCATGAAGAACCGGACCGTGTCCTCCTTCGACGCCGGGTCGAGGCGGTTCGCCTTCTTCCACAGCAGCGAGCCGCCGATCGCGAGTGCGCCGATGACGACGATCAGAATGATGAGCAGCACCATGTTCACGGGCACCTGCCGCAGCACCCAGAAGATGGCGAACGCCTCGCCGGCGATGGCCAGCAGCCAGAGCCCGCCGGCGATCAGGCGCAGCGTCGTCGCCTGCTTCTTCGCCTCGGGCGTCGGGGTCCAGGTCGGTGCGTCGACGGCGACGGCACCGCTGCTCTGCGCGTTCGCGGCAGTGGGCTCGACGCGAACGATCTTCTTCTTGCCTTGCTCTGCCACGTTCGTCCTTCCGAAGGGGTTGAGTGCCGCGATGAGCATATTGGAACGCGGCCACGTGTTGGGGGATCGACGCGGAATCGTCACCACGGCGTCATCGTCGGTGAACGCGCCGTCGCCGAGACATCTGATGTCTGTGTGTCAAGATGGATGGACCGCACCGATGAGAGAGACGACATGCGACAGGAATGGTTCGACACGGCCCGATTCGGGCTCTTCGTGCACTTCGGCGCCTACAGCGGCGCCGCTCGCCATGAGTGGGTGCAGGCGTACGAGCGGCTGACCGATGCGGAGTACCTGCCGTACGCCCGTCACTTCGAACCCGATCGCTTCGATGCTGCGGCGATCGCCGCGACGGCCGTCGCCACCGGCATGGGCTACTCCGTGCTCACGACGAAGCACCACGACGGCTTCTGCCTGTGGGACTCCGAGCTCACCGACTTCTCGAGCAGCACGGCCTGCGGCCGTGATCTCGTCGCCGAGCACGTCGAGGCGACACGGGCCGCCGGACTCAAGGTCGGCCTGTACTACTCGCTCATCGATTGGCACCACCCCGACTTCACGGTGGACTGGAACCACCCGCGCCGCGATGACTCCGGGGCGCACGCGTTGAACGACGGCCGTTCGATGGAGCGGTACCGCGCGTACCTGCACGGGCAGGTGCGCGAGCTCCTCACCCGCTACGGCACGATCGACTACCTCTTCTTCGACTTCACGTACCCCGAGACGAAGCAGGGCTGGGCGGGCAAGGCCGCCGAAGACTGGGATGCGGAGGGACTCATGGCGCTCTGCCGTGAACTCCAGCCGGACATGCTCGTCAACGACCGACTCGGCGTGCCCGGGGACTTCGTGACGCCCGAGCAGTACCAGCCGACGAAACCGATACTGGAGGCGGGGTCGCCCGTCGTCTGGGAGGCGTGTCAGACGACGAACGGCTCATGGGGCTACCATCGCGACAACGTCGACTTCAAGAGCGCGCCGCTGCTCATCCGCATGCTCGCGGACTCAGTCTCGATGGGCGGCAACATGCTGCTGAACGTCGGACCCGACGGGCGCGGAGCGATCCCTCCCGCCGACCTGGCCCTCCTCGGCGAGATCGGCGACTGGATGGAACTGCACCGAGACGCGATCGTCGGCGCAGGGCACGCGTCGTACACACCGCCGCGAGAGGGCGTCTACACGCTGCGCGGTGATCGTCTCCACCTGCACCTGTTCAGCTGGCCGCTCGGCTTCGTGCACCTGCCGGGGCTCGCGGGCAAGGCCTCCTATGCCCGGTTCCTCCACGACGGCTCGTGGCTTCGCACGAGCGTCACCGACCCCGATCAGACGGCGAACGTGATGCGCCCCGCAGGGGAGGAGGCGGGCACGCTGACCGTGTCACTGCCGGTCAGGCGGCCGGATGTTGCGGTTCCGGTGATCGAGCTGACGCTGGCCTGAGTCGATCAGCGAGTCACGGGCACGGATGCCTCGGCACTGAAGGTGAGCTCGTCGAGCACGAGCCGCGCGGCGCCGAGCAGCCCGGCATTCAGGCCGGTCGACGCGGGTTCGATGCGCAGGCGCTGTGTCACGAGCGGGTGGCAGCCCTCGTAGATACGACTGCGCACCGCGGCGATGAAGGGTTCGCTCGACGACATGCTTCCGGTGAGGAACAGCGCGTCGGGATTGAAGAAGTTCACGACGGTCGAGAGCACCTGGCCGAGGTAGGTGCCCGCCGTGCGCACGAGCGTCGTCGCGACGGGGTCGGCGTCGCGGGCGAGGGCGAGCACGTCCGCGGTCGTGCGCACCACGATTCCACGCTCGTTCATCTGCCGCACGAGGCTCGCGCCGCTCGCGACGGTCTCGAGGCAACCGGTGTTCCCGCAGGAGCACGGCATGTCGTCGGCCGCGTCGATGCGGGTGTGCGTGACGTCGCCGGCCGCCCACGTGGCACCGCGGTGCAGCACGCCGTCGACGATGATGCCACTGCCGATCGCCGTGCCGGCCTTGACCGTGACGCTGTGGCGCGTCGCACCGAATTGCGCGCGGTGCTCGCCGAGCGCCATGAGGTTGGCATCGTTGTCGACGGCGGCGGGCACGCCGAACTCGCGACTGAGCCAGTCGCGCACCCGGAAGCCCGGCCATCCAGGCATCCGAGACGGCTGGTCGACGCCGCCGGTGCCGATGTCCACCGGGCCAGGCAGTGCCAGGCCGACTCCGCGAATGCCTCGGAATTCGGGATCGACCTCGGTCGCAAGAGCGCGCATCGCGGCGGCGATCGTGCTGAGGGTCGCCTCCGGCCCATCGCCGACATCGACCGGGATCGAGGTCGTGGCGAGCAGCGTGCCGCTGAGATCGACGCGGCCGATTCGCGCGTGACCGCCGCCGAGGTCGGCGACGAGGATGCTGCCGCGATCACCGCGGAGTCGAAGGATGCGGGGCCGACGCCCGCCGCTGGAGACGCCGACGCCCTCTTCATGGAGCACACCGAGCTCGGTGAGTTCGGCCACGCGGAGCGAGACGGTCGATGGGGCGAGCCCGAGGATGCGCGACAGATCGCTGCGCGAGTTCGCGTCGCCGCGGGCGATGAGCTCCACGATCTGGCGGGTGTGATGTGGCTGCGACGACGGGGGCGTCTGCGGAGTCGACGGTGACATGAGCTTCTTTCGCGGTCGAAGTAAGTTGAGGCTAGTGCGTCTGCGAGGTCTTGGCGAGAGCGACCCGCGGAAAATCAAGGATCTGCGACAGACATCCGATGAAAGCTGGCGCAGGATTCGCCTGTCTGGCATGATGACTTTACGCACGAAGTTGAATAAGTTCATTCGACGATCGAAAGAACTCATTGCTCATGTGCGTCCTTATGCCTGAGGAGGCGACATTCAATGAAGAAGATCCACGTCGGCGCGATGGCGGTCGCGACCGCCGCCGCACTCGTGATGACGGGTTGCAGCAACGGAGCCGCTGACGCGTCATCCGACACCATCGTCATCGACATGTGGGCGGGGAGCCAGTCAGACACCGACGCGCTGAACGCGCAGCTCGCGATCGCGCAGGAGCAGAACCCCGACCTGAAGATCGAACTGCGCACTGCGCCGTGGGGCGACTTCTTCACGAAGCTCACGACGAACATGGCCTCGGGCAATATGGCCTGCGTCACCGGAATGAACTCGGGCATGCTCTCGAGCTACACCGAAGGGTTCGCCGAGCTCACCGCTGCCGACCTGAAGACTGCAGGGCTGGACTCCGCGGACTTCGCGACGGGCAGCGAAGAGATCCTCTCGAACAAGGGCACCATGTACGGCCTGCCGTTCGACATCGCGACCATGCTCGTCTATTTCAACCAGGACTTGCTCGACGCCGCCGGCGTCGAGGCGCCGCAGCCCGGCTGGACCTTCGACGAATTCGAGGCGACCGCGAAGGCGGCCACCACCGATGGCAAGTACGGCTTCGCCGTCGGCATGGGCGACTTCCAGTGGCAGGCGCTTCCGATCGCCAAGTCGGGCACCCAGCCCGTCGAGGACGACGGCACGCTCGACCTCACCAACCCCGACTTCGTCGACGCGGCCACCTGGTACTCGGGCCTCGTCACCGACGAGAAGGTCGCCGCGCCGGTCGCGTCGGCGTCGGACACCGGCTGGGGCGAGGCCCAGTACTCGGGCGGCAACGCGGCCATGGCGGTCGACGGCACCTGGAACGCGGTCACGTACCTGAACAACGACTCCGGATTCAACGCGGGCATGACCACGCTGCCCACGGGCGACAACGGCTCGCTCGGCCTCATCCTCGGCTCGGGCTTCGGCATCGCGAAGGACTGCGAGAACAAGGATGACGCGCTCAAGGTGCTCGGCTCTCTCCTCAGCACCGACGCGCAGGACTACATCGCCTCTTCGGGCCGCAGCTACCCGGCGCGCGTGTCGTCGCAGCCGCTCTACTTCGAGTCGATCGACGAGCAGTACCGCGACCAGGTCGAGGCCGTCTTCACGAAGGCGTTCGAGCAGGTCGAGGGCCAGAAGGTCAGCGACAACTGGTCGAAGGTCGGCACCTACATCCAGCCGCAGCTCGTGAGCGTCTACAACGGGCAGGAATCCATGTCGAACGTGCTCGAGTCCGCTCAGCAGCAGTTCGGCGAATAAGCACCACCGGCAAGGACCCTCTCGAGATGTCGAACACCAACCAGATACCTCGTCGAGGGACGCTCGCCAGAGCTGAATCCCGTCAGGCGCTGGGCTTCGTCAGCCCAGCCCTGGCGGGGCTCGCCCTGTTCACGGTCGTCCCCGTCGTACTGTCCATCGTCATGGGCTTCTTCAACTGGCCCACCTTCGGCGAGAAGACGTTCGTCGGGTTCGACAACTACGTCAAGCTCTTCACGCAGAGCCCCGACTTCTGGCCGGCGCTGCGCAACACCTTCGTCTTCGCCCTGTTGTACGTGCCGATCAGCGTCGGGCTGTCGCTGCTCCTCGCGATCTCGCTCAGCGCCCGCATCCGCGGTCGGGGCATGCTTCGCGTGCTCTTCTTCATCCCCGTCGTGACCCCGATGGTCGCGAACGTGCTCGTGTGGAAGATGATGCTGCAGCCGCAGGGCCTCTTCAACGGCCTCTCCCAGACCTGGTTCGGGGTCGAGCTGCCGAACTTCCTCGCCGACCCGCAGTGGGCCATGATCATGGTCGTCATGATGTCGGTCTGGCAGGGCCTCGGCTACAACATGCTGATCTTCTCGGCGGCGCTCGAACAGCTGCCCGAGTCCGTCGTCGAGGCGGCGCGCATCGACGGCGCTCGCGGCTTCCGGATGCTCTGGAGTGTCACGCTCCCGATGATCTCGCCGTCGCTGTTCTTCGCGAGCATCATGACCATGATCACGGCGTTGCAGGTCTTCGTGCAGCCGCAACTGCTCACCGGCGGTGGTCCGGGCAACGCGACCCAGCCGCTCGTGCAGTTCATCTACAACCAGGGCTTCAAATTCCAGGAGCTCGGTCTCGCCGCGGCGGCAGCCTGGATCCTCTTCGCCATCATCATCATCCTGACCGCGCTGCAGTTCCGCGCGCAGAAGAAGTGGGTGCACTATGAGCATTGACACGCTCCCGGCCGCGACCGCGGTGTTCGATGCGGAGACGGATGCTCCCGCAGAGCCCGACGAGCGATCGGGTGGTCGCGAACCGCTCACGAAGCGCGGCCGTGTGCAGCTCGTCTTCGCGCACATCGCCGTCTACGTCGCCGCTGCGATCTTCGTCTCGCCGATCGTCTACGCCTTCTTCTCGGCGCTGAAGCCGAACTCCGAGATGTTCTCGATGCCGCCGACCCTCGTCGGGTCGGAGGTGCGCTGGTCGAACTTCGCCGACGTCTTCGCCTACGGGCCCTTCCTGACCTACATCGGCAACTCGTTCTTCGTCTCGATCACCGGCACGCTCGTCGTGCTCGCGGTGTCGACGACGGCCGGCTACGCGTTCGGCCGCCTCCGCTGGAAGGGCCGCGACGCGGTGTTCGTGATCTTCCTCGCGACGCTCATGGTGCCGCAGGAGGTGCTCGTCATCCCGATGTTCCAGGTGATGCAGTGGTTCGGCTGGGTCGACACCTACCAGTCGCTCATCCTGCCCTTCGCGTTCACCGCGTTCGGCACCTTCCTCATGCGCCAGTTCTTCCGCGGCATCCCGTTCGAACTCGAAGAGGCCGCGCGCGTCGACGGTGCGGGGCCCATCCGCTCGTTCCTGCAGATCATCCTGCCGCTCGCGAAGTCCGCCGTCGCCGTGCTCTCGGTCTTCACGTTCCTCTCCTTCTGGAACAGCTACCTCTGGCCGCTCATCGTCACGGTCGACTACGCCACCCACGGCACCCTGCCGGTCGGCCTCGCGTCGTTCTCAGGGCTCCAGGGCACCCGCTGGGATCTCCAGATGGCAGCTGCGATCATCTCCATGATTCCGACGACCGTGCTCGTGATCGTGCTGCAGAAGCACCTGGTGAAGGGCATCGCGATGGCCGGGCTCGGCGGTCGGTAGTGCCCGATCGCTCGACCAGCACCGCTCTTCTCCACCTCGAACCAGGTACCACCATGTCTTCGCAGCACGTCGTCGCCGGCCTCGACATCGGCGGCACCAAGATCTCGGCGGTGCTCTGCGACCGTTCGGGCACCGTTCTCGCGGCGGGCGTCGTCCCGGCGCCCGCCAGGGAGGGCGGCCCCGCCATGACGGCCGCCGCAGCTGCGCTCGTGCGTTCGCTCGAGCAGAGCTCGGGCCTCGTCGCGGTCGCGGCCGGCGTCGGCGCAGCCGGCGTCATCGACCAGGCGAGCGGCACGGTGCGCGCGGCATCCGAGTCGTTCACCGACTGGGTCGGCTACGCCATCGGGCCTGAGCTCTCGAACGCGCTCGGCGTGCCGGTCTCGGCCGAGAACGACGTGAACGCGTTCCTGATGGGCGAGCTCCGCTGGGGCTCGGTCGCCGGCTCGGAGCACGCCATCGGCATCACGCTCGGAACGGGCGTC
This sequence comes from Agromyces subbeticus DSM 16689, assembly GCF_000421565.1. GTDB lineage: Bacteria > Actinomycetota > Actinomycetes > Actinomycetales > Microbacteriaceae > Agromyces > Agromyces subbeticus. The sequence continues at coordinate 51,858 of NZ_ATXG01000002.1, forward strand.
GGCGGTGCGATCGCGATCGACGGCCGCATCATGAGCGGCCCGCACGGCGCGGCCGGTGAGATCGGGCACACGCCGGGGTACAGCGAACTCGTCTGCACGTGCGGCCAGGTCGGGCACCTCGAGACGCTCGCCTCCGGTCGCTCGATCGAGGCCCGTTACGCGGAGCGCATCGGTGCTGTCGGCACCTCGGGCATCGCGATCGCCGAGCTGGCGCGGGCCGGCGACGCCGACGCCGCGGCCGTCTTCGACGCGGCGGGTCACGCGCTCGCCCTCGCCATCGCCACCGCCGCGAACCTCTTCGACGTCGTCGACGTCGTCGTCGGCGGGGGAGTTCGCGAGGCCTGGGACGTGCTCGAGCCGTCGCTCTCCAGGACGCTCGCGCAGAACGCACCGATCTCGGGCATCCCGCTCGCGGTGCATCCTGCACGGCTCGGCGGCCGCGCCGTCGCGCTCGGCGCGGCGGCACTCGCCTGGCCGCTCGCCGTCGACGGTGCGCCCGGCATCGCAACGGAAGCGGATGTCGCAGCACCGGCGTCGCCGGTCGGCATGACGGCGTGAGCCGGATCCGATGCAGAACACGAACGAGGAGCAGAACGTGAACGACGCCCAGACCATCGCGCCGGACGCATCCGAGATCTGGATGGGGCCGCTCGGCGCCCTGGAGGAAGGTGGGCTCTCACGTCCCCGCATCGGCATCGCCGGCATCTCGATCGAGTCGAGCACCTTCTCGCCGCATCTGAGTGGCGATGAGGCGTTCACGGTTCGGGAGGGTGCCGCGCTCATGGCGTACTACCCGTTCCTCTCGGAGGGATCGGAACTGCGGGTGGCGGCCGAATGGGTGCCGTTGACGCACGGTCGGTCGCTCCCGGGCGGCGCGGTCGCTCGCGAGACATATGAGCGCATGAAGCGCGCGATCATCGCAGGTATCCGCGCCCGAGGACCGTTCGACGGCTTCTTCTTCGACATCCACGGTGCGATGAGCGTCGTCGGCATGATCGACGCCGAAGCCGATCTCGCCGCCGCGGTACGCGCCGAACTCGGTGCGGCGACCCTCGTCTCGACCTCGATGGACCTGCACGGCAACGTCTCGCGCGAACTTCTCGATGCGGTCGACCTCATCACCTGTTACCGCATGGCACCCCATGAGGACGTGTGGAACACCAAGGAGCGGGCGGCGTTCAACCTGCTCACGCGCCTGCGTTCCTCCGTCGGCGCGGACGTGCTCGAGCGGCGCCCCTACAAGGCGTGGCTGCAGGTGCCGGTGCTGCTGCCCGGCGAGAAGACGAGCACCCGCCTCGAGCCGGCGCGCGGCATTTATGCCGAGGTGCAGGTGGTCGAGCACACCGAGGGCGTCGTGGATGCCGCCGTGTGGGTCGGGTACGCCTGGGCCGACGAGCCCCGCTGTCAGGCCGCCGTCGTCGTCACCGGCGACGACCGGCAGGTGATCGCGGCCGAGGCTGAGCGGCTCGCCCGCGCCTACTGGGATGCCCGCGACGACTTCGAGTTCGTCGCCGATGCGCTGCCGCTCGCCGAGTCGATCGACGCGGCACTCGCTGCGACCGACGAACGGCCCTACCTGATCTCGGATTCGGGTGACAACCCGACGGCCGGCGGTGCCGGCGACGTGTCGTGGACCCTCGGACAACTGCTCGACCGGCCGGAGTTCGCAGACGACGACCTCACGGTCATCCACGCGTCGATCTTCGATCCGACTGCTGTCGAGGTCGCCAGGACGGCCGGCGTCGGCGGGGAGATCGCCGTGCTCGTCGGCGGTCGCGTCGACGGCGGTCCGTCGGGCCCGGTGCCGATCGCGGGAACCGTGTTCTCGATCACGGACGGCGACGCCGACGCGGGAACCCAGGTCGTCATCAAAGCCGGCGGCGTGCACGCGATCATCACCGAACGCCGCAAGCCCTTCCACCATCTCGCGGACTTCACGATGCTCGGGCTCGACCCGCACGCGGCCGACCTCGTCGTCGTGAAGATCGGCTACCTCGAACCCGAGCTCTACGACCTCGCGCAGGGCTGGAAGCTCGCCCTGACTCCCGGAGGCGTCGACCAGGATCTGCTCCGCCTCGGCCACCGTCGCCTCGCTCCCGGCGTCTTCCCCTTCGAGACGGATACCCCCGACCCCGCGCTCGAGGCCGTCGTCACCCGCCGAACGACCCGCTGACACCCCGAACAGGAACGACATGCTGAACTTCGAGACCCGCATCGGCCCCGACTTCGGTGCCGACGCACCCGTCTACCCGGCCGCCGGCGTGCCCGAGTGGTACCGCGACGCGAAGCTGGGCTTCTTCGTGCACTGGGGTCTCTACTCGGTGCCCGCGTGGGGAACGCCGCACGACGGCCGCCGCGTTCCCGCCGAAGACGCGTACGCGCACCACCAGTACGCCGAGTGGTACGGCAACACCGTGCGCATCGCGGGCAGCCCGACGTGGCAGCGCCACCAGGACGTCTACGGCACTGGCACGAGCTACGAGGACCTCGCCGACCGCTGGGAGGCCTCGGCCTTCGACGCCGACGCATTCGTCGGCTCGCTCGTCTCGGCGGGTGCCCGGTACGTGATCCCCACCACGAAGCACCACGAGGGCTTCTGCCTCTGGGACACCCGGACGACGGCCTTCAACGCGGCGCGCCGCGGCCCCCGCCGCGATCTCATCCGGGAGTTCCATGACGCCACGCGCGCCGCCGGGGCGAAGTTCGGCGTCTATTTCTCGGGTGCCCTCGACTGGCATGTGAGCGACTTCCCGCCGATCGAGTCCGACACCGACCTCTTCCGCTACCGCCGCAACGACGAGCGCTTCTCGCGCTACTCGGCCGCGCAGCTCGAGGAACTCGTCGAGCGCTTCAGCCCCGACATCCTCTGGAACGACATCGACTGGCCCGACGGCGGCAAGGGTCGCGACGACTTCGCCGTCGCCGCGCTGCTCGAGCGCTACCTCGAGCGCGTGCCGTCGGGCGTCGTCAACGACCGCTGGGGCGTGCCCTACCAGGGCTTCCTGACGCGCGAGTACACCCACGTCGAGGACATCGTCGAGTCGCCGTGGGAGTCGACGCGCGGCCTCGGCTTCTCGTTCGGCTACAACGAGGCGGAGGGCCCAGAACACTCGCTCTCGGGCGCCGCGCTCGTGCGCCTGCTCGTCGACGTGGTCTCGAAGAACGGCAACCTGCTCATCAACGTCGGCCCCCGGGCCGACGGCTCGATCCCCGAGCTCCAGGCTGCGAGCATGAGCGCGATGGGCCGCTGGCTCGAGGTCAACGGCGACGCCGTCTACGGCACCCGGCCCTGGCTCCGCGCCGGCGACCGCGTCGGTGCTCCGGTCTCGTACACGACGATCGGCGGCGACGTGTTCGTGCACGCGATCGACCCGGCCGTCGGCGAGATCCGACTGCCATCCGAGCTCGCGGGTGCCGGGCGCGTGACCTGGCTCGGCGCGGGCGAAGCCGCCATCGAGTCGTCGAGCGCCGGGGCATCCGTGCCGATTCCCGAATCGCTTCGCGGCGAGCCGATCGCCGTCGCACGTGTGACGGCGTGACCGGGGAGCCGCTCGTGACGGCGCCCGCGATCGAGATCGCCGTGCAGGACGCCGGCGGCACGGCCATCGCGATCGCCGCCGGTGCGGACCGCGTCGAGCTGTGCAGCGCTCTCGTCACGGGCGGCCTCACGCCGTCGATCGGCACCGTGCTCGAGTCCGTCGAGGCGGCTCGGGGCCTCGGCGTCGACGCCGTCGTGCACGTGCTCGTGCGCCCGCGCGCCGGCGGTTTCGTCTACGACGCCCGCGAGGTGTCGGCGATGGTACGCGACGTCCGCGCGCTCGCCTCGACCGGCATCGCCGGCGTCGTGATCGGCGCGATGCGGCCGGGCGGCACGATCGACGAACGCGTCGTCGCCGAGCTGATCGCCGCGGCCGACGGCCTGCACACGACCTTCCACCGCGCGATCGACACGGTCGCGCGCCCGAGTGCGCTGATCGACACGCTGGCGGCGCTCGGCGTCTCGCGCGTGCTGACCTCTGGGGCGGCGCGTCGCAGCATCGACGGCATCGACGAGCTCGCCGCGATGCACGATGCCGCCGCCGGTCGCCTCGAGGTCATGGCCGGGGGCGGAGTCGCCGCCGGCGACATCCCCTCGCTGCTCGACCGCGGGCTCGCGGCCGTGCACCTGTCGGCGCGGCGCTCCGTGACCGATCCGGCACCGAGCGGTCCGGGCGGCGGCGCCGAGACGATCGACCGCACCGACGCCCAGCTCGTTCGCGGCGCGGTCGCAGCTCGATCGGCGTGGCGCTCGGCGTAGCGCGGCAGCCCACGTCGCATCTGGCGGTTCGAGAACCGGTAGCGTGTCGGGAATGCCAGGACTCCTCCCGATCGAGATCGCCGTTCAGGATGTCGCGGGGGTGCGAATCGCCGTGACCGCCGGCGCCACCCGGGTCGAACTCTGTCAAGCGCTCGCCGTCGGCGGGCTGACGCCCTCCGCAGGGCTCATCGAGGCGGCGGCGGCCGAGGCCCGCAGCTCGTCCGCGCCGGCGTTCGTGCACGTGCTCGTGCGCCCGCGCGGCGGGGGGTTCGATTACGACGCCGACGAACTCGAGACGATCGATCGCGACATCCGCTTCGCGTTCGCCCACGGCGCCGACGGCGTCGTCGTCGGCGCGCTCACCGAGTCTGGTGACCTCCATGTCGACGCGATCCGTCGATTCGTCGATGCTGCCGGTGGCGGCGATGTCACGGTGCACCGGGCGGTGGATGCGAGCAGTGACCCGCGAGCCTCGGTGGCGGCGCTCGCGGCGCTCGGCGTGCGACGGGTGCTCACCTCTGGCGGGGCCGTCGATTGTCGTTCGGGTCTGGAGACCCTGCGGCAGATGGCCGCGGAGGCCAGGGTTCTCGAGATCATGGCGGGCGGGGGAGTGCGCATCGCCGACATCGAGGAGCTCGCCGCCGCCGGGGTGCACGCCGTGCACCTCTCGGCGCGGGGCACGACCACCAGGGGCGGAGCGAGCGGACCGGGTGGAGGCGTCGACGGTTTCGACGTGACCGACCCGGGCCTCGTGCGTGCGGCCGTCGCCGCCGCGGGGGTCGCCCGGCGATGACCGCTGCGCCGCCGCGCGTTCCGGTACGGCCGCCGCCGATCCCGGTGCGGCTGCCTCGCGACCGCGGCGCCGCCGGCATTCTTCGTGACGCCGTGCAGCTCGCGTCCCGCAGCATCCTGATCGGCGTCGCCGTCGCGGCACTCGCCCTCGTCCTTCTCGGGCTGGTGCTCGGACGCATGTCGCTGACCTGGGCACCGACGATCCTCGGGGCGTCGGTCTCGGCCGGTGTCGGCGCCGCAGCCGTTCTCGTGGTCTGCCGGGCGCTGCGGAACCGGAGCGAGTGGCTCGTCGTACCCCTCGGCGGGCTGCTGCTCTCCATTCCGTCGTTGATGCTCTTCGGGGCCGTGCTCGGGGCGCGCCCCGTCGGGCCGCTGTTGTGGGTCGCGACCGCCATCGTCGTGCCGTTGATCGCGTTGCAGCGCGGAAACGCGCGTCCCGTTGAGTCCTGGCGGCCGGTGATCGCGCGAGGGCTCATCGCGTTCGGCGCGCTCGCCCTGCTCGGGGTGATCGGATTCGCGTTGCTGTCGGTCGGCTTTCGGCCCTCGTTCGTCACGGAGTCCACGGGCACCGGTGCACGGCCTGCCGACGCGGTTCCCTCGGCCGAGCCGATGCCGCCCGCTGACGAGAGCCCGGCCGAGACGCCGTTGCCGACCATCGAGGAGGCACGCGGGCAGTTCGCTGCGCTCGCCGATGCCGCAGCTACGGCGGCCGGCGATGCGGCGACCTGGTCGGAGAGCGCACCGCTCCTGGTGACCGAGACCGCCTGCGACGGTGGTGTCGTGCTCAACCTCAACGGCGAGTTCACGACGGGGATCATCACCGACACGACCAGCGACGAGCACGACCGCGAGGTTACCGAGCGCAACCTCGCGGCGGCGCAGCGCATCGTCGACGCATGGGATGCAGCGGGACTGAGCAGTGGCGAACGCCTGCATGACGAGCCGCTGCTCGGTGGCGGGGAGCTCGGCAGCGTCGAGTCGGCGAAGATCGACTTCGCCTTCGGCATCGTGCTGCCGAGGGTCGACGGGCGCTGCGTGCCCGTGCCGTGAGCCCGCCGATCGCTAGGGTGGTGGCATGAGCCGCGATTCCGACGACGATGCGCTGCGCTGGGAGGGCGACGACGATCCGACCCTCGCGCCCGGCTGGAAGGCCGTCGGCGCGCCGGCGCAGCCGGAGGCCGCCGATGAGGGCACCGATGAGCAGGTGCGGCAGCGGCGCGAAGACGGCGCCGCGGCCTCTGGTGACGAGGTCGAGACGTCGGATGCCCCGCCGCAGACGGCGTCCGCCACGCTCGTGATACTCGGCGTGCTCGGCGGCGTGTACCTGCTGTACGCCGTCGGCTGGCTCATCGTCGCGGTGCGCAGCACTGCGCCCGGGGCCAGCATCGTCGGCGACGCGATGTACGTGCTCGGACTCTGGTTCGCAGTGCTCGCGCCCGCCTTGTGGTTCGCGGTCGTGCTGCTCGCCACCGAGCGGCCCAGAGCGCGACTGTCGTGGCTCGCGCTCGGGGTCGTCGTGCTCGTGCCGCTGCCGTTCGTGCTCGGAATGAACGCATGAGCGCCGAGACGACGGCGTCGACGAACGAGCGGTTCGCTCGACCGTCGCGCATCCGCATCGCGCTTGCCGTCGTGTTCGGGCTCTTCTACGCCTACGACGTGTGGGAGGTCATCGAGTCGGTCGCGCAGATCATCGGCCTCGGGCTCGGCTTTACCCCGGTCGGATGGGCGATCATGGTCATCGCCGTGCTCGCACCGTTCGCGTGCTTCGCCGCGGCGTACGTCGTTGGTCGGCGGCGCAGCGCATGGTTCGCCGTCCTGGCCTACCTCGCCGGTCTCGGCGTCTCGGCCGCACTCTTCTTCTCGCTGACGGTGCTGCTCGGGGCGTCGGGCGCCGTGGTGGTCTGATGCGGTCCGCACTGCCGTGCGCGCAGCGTCACAGAGCGAATACCACCCGGCGGCTCCAGTAGAGTGAGCGGGTAGGCGCCCCGACGGCGTGTGGCGCATCCCACCGCAAGTCGCAGCGTCGTGCGTGCGCATCGCCCCGAAGGAACCGTTCGTGTCAAAGCCGGTCGTGCTGATCGCTGAAGAACTCTCGCCCGCCACCGTCGAGGCCCTCGGCCCCGACTTCGACGTCAGGTCCGTCGACGGCACCGATCGGCCCGCGCTGCTCGCGGCGCTGGCCGATGCCGACGCGATCCTGGTTCGCTCGGCGACCAAGGTCGATGCCGAGGCGATCGCCGCGGCCCCGAGGCTCAAGGTCGTCGCCCGTGCCGGCGTCGGCCTCGACAACGTCGACATCAAGGCCGCCACGGCCGCCGGCGTCATGGTCGTCAACGCGCCGACCTCGAACATCATCTCGGCGGCCGAGCTCACCGTCGGTCACATCCTGAGCCTTGCCCGCCACATCCCGGCGGCGCACGCAGCGCTCGCGCAGGGGGAGTGGAAGCGTTCGGCCTACACCGGCGTCGAGCTCTACGAGAAGAACGTCGGCATCATCGGCCTCGGCCGCATCGGTGCACTCATCGCGGCGCGCCTGCAGGCCTTCGGCACCAACGTCATCGCCTACGACCCCTACATCACGGCAGCTCGCGCTCAGCAGCTCGGCGTGCAGACCGTGAGCCTCGACGAACTGCTCGAGCAGAGCGACTTCATCACGATCCACATGCCGAAGACGCCCGAGACCACGGGCATGATCGGCGCCGAGCAGTTCGCGCGCATGAAGCCGACGGCGTTCATCGTCAACGTCGCCCGCGGCGGGCTCATCGATGAAGACGCGCTGCACGACGCCCTCGTCGGCAAGACCATCGCCGGCGCGGCGGTCGACGTGTTCGTCTCGGAGCCGCCGCGCGATTCGCCGCTGCTCGGCCTGCCGAACATCGTCGTGACCCCGCACCTCGGTGCCTCGACCGATGAGGCGCAAGAGAAGGCGGGCGTCTCCGTCGCGAAGTCGGTGCGGCTCGCCCTCGCCGGCGAACTCGTTCCCGACGCCGTCAATGTCGCCGGCGGCGTCATCGACCCCTACGTGCGCCCCGGCATCCCGCTCGTCGAAAAGCTCGGCCAGCTCTTCGCGGGCGTGGCCAGCGGCCCGCTCACGAGCCTCGACGTCGAAGTGCGCGGCGAGCTCGCCGACTACGACGTGAGCGCGCTGAAGCTCGCCGCGCTGAAGGGCGTCTTCACGAACGTCGTGAGCGAGACGGTGTCGTACGTGAACGCACCCCTGCTCGCCGAGCAGCGCGGCATCGACGTACGGTTGATCACCTCGGCCGAGTCGCCCGAGTACCGCAACGTCATCAGCCTCACGGGCGCGCTCGCCGACGGCACCCAGGTCTCGGTGTCGGGCACGCTCACCGGCCCGAAGCAGATCGAGAAGCTCGTCGGCGTCAACGGCTACGAGCTCGAGGTGCCGATCGCGACGACCCACATCGTCATGGAGTACGCCGATCGGCCCGGCATCGTTGCGGTCTACGGCCGCGAGTTCGGCGACGCAGGCATCAACATCGCCGGCATGCAGATCGCCCGCCGCGAGGCCGGCGGCCGCGCGCTCAGCGTGCTGACCGTCGACTCGCCGGTGCCCGCCGAGGTGCTCGATCGAGTGCGCGAGGCGATCGACGCGAGCCTCTTCGTCGAGATCGACATCACCGAGTAGCGATCAGCCGGCGCCTCTCCGCCGGTCGGGGGCATCTCTCCGCCGGTCGAGTAGCGAAGCGTATCGAGACCTGTACGTCGAGGTCTCGATACGCGCTTCGCGCTACTCGACCGGCGATTCGCGTGCGATGCGCTCGAGCAGGGCGACGAGTTCGTCCATCTCCTTGGGGCCGATGTCGTCGGCCGTCGTGCCGTCGTCGGCCTCGGCGCCGACCTCGGCGCGCAGCGCCGAGTGGTAGTACAGGCCGTCGCCGATGAGCGTGATCGCGAGCGCGAGCGCGCGATCGTCGACGTGTCGCCCCATCTCGACGAGCCACCGCGAACGAACGGCGTCGATCGCCTGCGCCGCCTCGCGGTCGCCGCCCTGCGCGAGGCGCACCGTCGCGACGAAGCTGTGGTCGAGCGGTGACTCGAGGTCGACCGACGAGCGCACGAAGTACGAGATCGCGCCGTCGGGCGCGGAGTGGATGCGCTCGACGTCTTCATCGATGAGCCGGTGCAGGCGTTCGATCAGTCCGGCGATCAGCGCGTGGCGCGAGCCGAAGTGGTAGAGCAACCCGCCCTTGGAGACGCCGGCCTCGCGAGCGGTGGCCTCGAGGGTGGCGCCGCGTTCGCCGTCGGCGATGATGAGGCGCTCGAACGCGTCGAGCACGGCATCGCGGGCCGCAGGCGGTCGACTCATGCGCCTGATGCTACTTCGTGCGGAGAGGTCATTTCTGTTACTATACCGGCTGGACGGTAAAGTAATGAGAAACGACATGATGAACGACACCCACGCGAACGATTCCACCGACACGATGCGATCGACGGATGCCGCGGCATCCGCAAGCGCTGCGCCCCGCGCACCCCGGGCGCCCCGACGCGCCTGGGTCGCCCTCGCGGTGCTGATGCTGCCCGTGCTGCTGGTCTCGGTCGACAACACCGTGCTGAGCTTCGCCCTGCCTGCGATCTCGCGCGACCTGGCACCGACCGCGGCTCAGCAGCTGTGGATCATCGACGCCTACCCGCTCGTGCTCGCCGGCCTCCTGGTCGCGATGGGCAGCGCCGGCGACCGTTTCGGCCGTCGCCGCATGCTGCTGATCGGTTCGGTCGGCTTCGCGCTGCTCTCGATCGTGGCCGCCTTCGCGCCGACGGCCGAGGCGCTCATCGCCGCCCGTGCCGCCCTCGGCTTCTTCGGCGCGATGCTCATGCCCTCGACGCTGTCGCTGTTGCGCACGGTCTTCGCCGACCGCGAGCAACGCCGGCTCGCGATCGCCATCTGGGCGACGGGCTTCGCGGCGGGCAGCGCCCTCGGCCCGCTCGTCGGTGGTGTGCTGCTCGAGCACTTCCACTGGGGCTCGGTGTTCCTACTCGCGGTTCCCGTGCTCGTGCCGATGCTCGTGCTCGTGCCCCTGCTCATCCCAGAGAGTCGCGACCCCGCTCCCGGCCGCATCGACGTGCCGAGCACGCTGCTCTCGCTCGCCGCCATGGGGCCCGTCGTCTACGGCATCAAGTCGCTCGCCACCGAGGGCGTCTCGGGCGTCGGCATCCAGGCGATCGTGCTCGGGCTGTTCTGCGGGGTCTGGTTCGTGCGTCGCCAGCTGAAGTCCGATTCGCCGATGCTCGACGTGCGGCTCTTCCGTCAGGGCTCCTTCGGCGGCGCCGTGCTCGTCAACCTCTTCAGCGTGATCGCGCTCGTCGGGTTCCTCTACTTCGTCTCGCAGCACCTGCAACTCATCGCGGGCCTCAGCCCGGTGGCTGCGGGTCTCGCGCTGCTGCCCGGTCTCGTCGCGATGATCATCGCCGGTCTCGTCGTCGTGCCCATCGCGCGCCGGGTGCGCCCGCGCATCCTCGTGCCGATTGCGTTGCTGCTCTCCGCGGCCGGCTACGCGGTCATCGCGCTCAGCGCGACGGCCGAGTCGATCGCGCCGGTCGTGATCGCGTTCGTGCTGCTCGGCATCGGCATCGGAGCGGCCGAGACCGTCTCGAACGAACTCATCCTCTCGAGTGCGGCGCCCGAGAAGGCCGGCGCCGCCTCGGCGGTCTCCGAGACGGCATACGAACTCGGGGCCGTGCTCGGCACCGCCGTGCTCGGCTCGATCCTCGCGGCGCACTTCCGCACAGCGCTCGAGCTGCCGGCGGTGCTCACCACCGCGCAGGCCGCCGCGGCGCGCGAGACCCTCGCCGGCGCCATCGCGGTGGCGGAGCAACTGCCCGCCGCGATCGGCGAGAAGCTCGCGGCATCCGCTGCCCTCGCCTTCGACGAGGGGGTCGTGATCACCTCGTTCATCGGGGTGGCGCTCATGGTCGCCGCGGCGCTCGTCGCCGCATTCGCGCTGCGCAATCCGAAGGCGGCCGTCACCCACGACTGAGCCTTCGTGATGCCGGGTGTCACCCGCGCGTGCGGCCAGTACGCTGGGAGGGCTGGCGCACGAAGGAGCATTCATGGTGGACACGGTCAAGCTCGCGGTCATTCCCGGTGACGGGATCGGACCCGAAGTGGTCGGTGAGGCGCTCAAGGCGCTCACCGCTGCAACCGAGGGAACGGATGTCGCCTTCGAGCAGACCCTGTTCTCGCTGGGGGCGACGCGCTACCTCGAGACCGGCGACGTGCTCACCGACGATGACCTCGAGGCCATCAGGGGCCACGACGCGATCCTGCTCGGTGCCGTCGGCGGCGCCCCCGGCGACCCCCGGCTGGCGGGTGCGAACATCGAGCGCGGCCTGCTGCTGAAGCTGCGCTTCGAGCTCGACCACTACGTGAACCTCCGGCCGTCGGTGCTCTACCCGGGCGTGCCGAGCCCGCTCGCGGCACCCGGCGATGTCGACTTCGTCGTCGTGCGCGAGGGCACCGAAGGCCCCTACGTCGGCAACGGCGGCGCCATTCGCGCGGGCACCCCGCACGAGGTGGCCAACGAGGTCTCGGTCAACACCGCATACGGGGTCGAGCGGGTCGTGCGTTACGCGTTCGCCGCGGCATCCGCCCGACCGCGCAAGCAGCTCACGCTCGTGCACAAGACGAACGTGCTCGTCTTCGCAGGTTCGCTCTGGAAGCGCACGGTCGACGCCGTCGCCGCCGAGTTCCCGGGCGTCGCGGTCGACTACCTGCACGTCGACGCGGCCACGATCTTCCTCGTGACGAATCCTGCTAGATTCGATGTCATCGTCACGGACAACCTCTTCGGCGACATCCTCACCGATCTGGCCGGCGCAATCAGCGGCGGCATCGGCCTCGCAGCCTCGGGCAACATCAACCCCGACGGCCGATTCCCCAGCATGTTCGAGCCGGTTCACGGTTCCGCACCCGACATCGCAGGGAAGGGCATCGCAGACCCCACCGCCACGATCCTCTCCGTGGCACTCCTGCTCGGCCACCTCGGCCGGGCAGACGCTGCGGCGAAGGTGCAGCGGGCCGTCGTCGCCGACATCGCCGAACGCGGCGACACCCGGCGAACGACTTCAGAGGTCGGCGACGCCATCGCCGATCGCATCGGCGCACTCGACTGATCCAGCGCATCGAAGGACACATCATGACGATCAACCTCCCGCTCCAGGCCCCATCCGCAGCCGGTCTCATCTGGCAGGTCATCCGCAACGAGCAGGCGAAGGCGCCCGCCGAACGCGAGGCGATCCTCGCCGATCCCGGCTTCGGCAACCACTTCACCGACCACATGGTCGACATCTGCTGGTCGGAGAAGGGCGGATGGCATCGCCCGCGCGTCTCGCCCTACGGCCCGATCTCGCTCGACCCGGCCGCTGCGGTGCTGCACTACGCGCAAGAGATCTTCGAGGGCATGAAGGCCTACCGTCACGCCGACGGGTCGATCCACACCTTCCGGCCGTTCGAGAACGCCGCCCGCATGCAGCGTTCGGCGCGGCGCATGGCGCTGCCCGAGCTGCCGAGCGAGTACTTCATCGAGTCCCTGAAGCAGCTCATCGCCGTCGACGCCGACTGGGTGCCGAGCGCACCCGAGACGAGCCTGTACCTGCGGCCGTTCATGTTCGCAAAAGAGGCCTTCCTCGGCGTGCGGCCCGCGAAGAAGGTCAACTACTACGTCATCGCGAGCCCCGCGGGCGCCTACTTCCCGGGCGGGGTCGAACCGGTGAACATCTGGCTGTCGACGCAGTACTCGCGCGCCGGCAAGGGCGGCACGGGCGCCGCGAAGACCGGCGGCAACTACGCGTCGAGCCTGCTGCCGCAGGCCGAGGCCTACGAGAAGGGATGCCAGCAGGTCGCGTTCCTCGACGACGAGGGCAACCTCGAAGAGCTCGGCGGCATGAACATCGTGCTCGTCAAGCGCGACGGCACGCTCGTCACCCCCGAGTCGGATTCGATCCTCGAGGGCATCACGCGCGACTCGATCCTGCAGCTCGCGACCGATCGCGGTCACGCGGTCGAGCGGCGCACGGTCTCGCTCGACGAGTGGCGCGACGGCGCGGCATCCGGTGACATCGTCGGCGCGTTCGCGTGCGGCACGGCCGCGGTCGTGGTGCCCATCGGGCGCCTGCTCGGCACCGATTTCGAGATCGCGCACACGGGTGCCGAGGCATCCACGCTCGCCCTCTCCCTGCGTCAGGAGCTCACCGACATCCAGTACGGTCGCGTCGAAGACCGCCACGGCTGGATGACCCGTCTCGACGCGTGACGGCCGTCACGCCCGAGTTTCTTCGCTGAGTCGCAGGATGATTCGTGCGACATGCCGGCCGTGCGCGGCGTGCCGGGTGGATCATCCTGCGACTCGGCGAACGCGCGGCAACGCTCAGTAGGCTGAGGGCATGAAGATCGCGCGTTTCAGCCACGACGACACCATCTCATTCGGCATCGTCGACGAAGAGGAGCACGAGCTCGTCGTGCTGAAGGCCGACCCCATGTTCGCGGGCTTCGAGCCCACCGGTGAGCGCGTCAAGCTCACCGATGCCAAGCTGCTCGCCCCGGTGATCCCTCGCTCGAAGGTCGTCGCGGTCGGCAAGAACTATCGCGATCACGCTGCCGAGATGGGCGGCGACGCCCCGGCCGAGCCCCTGCTGTTCCTGAAGCCGAACACCTCCGTCGTCGGCCCCGGCGACGCGATCGTGCTGCCACGGCAGAGTGAACGCGTCGAGCACGAGGGCGAACTCGCGGTCGTCATCGGTCGCATCGCCAAGAACGTCGCCGAGGCCGACGCCGAAGACATCATCTTCGGCTACACCATCGCCAACGACGTGACCGCGCGCGATCTGCAGCAACGCGACGGTCAGTGGGCCCGTGCCAAGGGCTTCGACTCCTTCTGCCCGCTCGGGCCGGTGATCGACACCCACGTCGACATCGAGACGGCCACGATCGAGACGAGTGTCAACGGCGAGCTGCGCCAGTCGGGTCGGCTCGCCGACATGGTGCACTCGGTGGCGGCGATCGTGGCCTACGCCTCGAGCGTCTTCACCCTGCTACCGGGCGACGTGATTCTCACGGGCACGCCGGCGGGCGTGGGCCCGATCGTCGACGGCGACACCGTCGAGGTCAGCGTCTCGGGTCTCGGCACCCTGTCGAATCCGGTGCGCTCAGCAGCCTGAACGGGGAGCCTCGGGCGAGTTCGGGGCTCAACGCCCGAGGGCGCGCGCCGCGAGCTCGACGTCTTCCTCGTCGTTCCAGAGGTGGAACGCCGCTCGAGCGCGCCCGGCTCGCCCTGAGGCGGTGAGTCCGGCGGCACCGAGGGCCGCGAGTGCCGCGCCGTCGGCGTCGGGCCACGCCACGATCGCGCTGTCGGAGGGCGCGAGCCCGATGCGCTCGCGGAACGCGTTGGCGAGCGCGACGTCGTGACGTCGCACCTCTTCCATGTCGAGTGAGGCCGCGAAGCCGAGCGCGGCCTCGGCACCGGCCCAGGCGTGCCAGGCGGGGGAGACGTCGAAGCGCCCTGCGTCGTCGGCGAGATGGAGGGCGGGCCCGTAGCACGAGGCCCACGGGTCGGCGCCCGAGTACCAGCCGGCGGTGTGCGGCGTCAGCGCTTCGAGTGCGCGCGCCGAGAACGCGGCGAAGGCGGCGCCCCTGGGCGCCGCGAGCCACTTGTAGGCGTGGCAGATGATGATGTCGGCCTCGAGGGCATCGGTCGGCATCCAGCCCGTGGCCTGCGTCGTGTCGACGAGTGTCAGGGCTCCGGCGTCGCGAGCCGCTTCGGCGACGGATGCCGCGTCGGCGAGCTCGCCCGTCGCCGACTGCACGAGCGAGTAGGAGACGAGCCAGGTCGACGGGGTCACGGCGTCGGCGAGGGTGTCGAGCGGCACGTGGCTGATGCGCAGGTCGCTGCGGGCGAGGAACGGGCCGACGATCGATGAGAAGTCGCCCTCGGCGCAGATGATCTCCGCACCGATCGGGGCCGATGCCGCGACGATGCCGGCGAAGACCGACACTTGTGAGCCGGTGGCGATCTCGCCGGGCGCGCGCCCGAGCAGCGTCGCGGCGTGGGCTCGCGCGCGCTCGAGGGCACTCGAATAGTCGGCACCGCTCGCGGTGCCGGCGCTCCATCGCTCGAGGTCCCGACGCACCGCGTCGCGGGTCACGTCGGCGGGAAGGCCGAGCGTGCAGGCTGCGAGGTAGCCGCGGCCGGCGGCGAAGCGTTCACGAGAGGGATGCATGTGTCCAGTCTCGATCGCCGCAATTCATTCGACAAGCGCCAGTGATCGATGACATACATGCGAACTCGTTATAATTCGGCCATGCCGGATGCCTCGATCGACTCCCTCGCCGCTGCGCTCGACCTGCAGACCGTGCGGGTGGTGCGGCGCATCGCTGAACGCGGTTCGCTCACCGCAGCGGCCGACTCGCTCGGCTACAGCCAGCCCGCCGTGAGCCAGCAACTGCGGCGGTTCGAGAGCCGCACGGGCATCGCCCTCGTCGAGCGAGTGGGCCGCGGCATCCGTCTGACCGAATCCGGGCGGGTGCTGGCCCGACACGCGCAAGCGGTGGCGACTGCCATCGAGGCGGCGGCCGACGAATTGGCCGAGATCCAGGGGCTCCGAGCCGGCCGGGTTCGTCTCGTCGCCTTCCCCTCCGCCTCGGCGACCCTCGTGCCGCGGTTGATCTCGGCGCTCGCCGCCGCCCACCCCGGCGTCGACATCACCTACGTCGAAGCCGAGCCGCCCGAGGCCGTGCAGGCGGTGCGTGCCGACCAGGCCGACCTGGCGATCACCTTCAGCTACCCCGGCGACCGTGACGACCCGCACCGGGCGAGCGCCCGCGGTCTCGAGGTGCGCGCGTTCGGTGAAGAGCCGATGCGACTCGTGCTGCCGGCCGGGCACGCCGCCGCGGCATCCGATGTCGTCGACCTCGAGGTGCTGCGCGACGAAGCGTGGATCGCCGGCTGCCCTCGTTGCCGAGGCCATCTGCTCGAGCTCGCCGGCACCGCCGGGTTCACGCCGCGCATCGCCTTCGAGACCGACAACTTCGTGGCCGTCGAGGGAATGGTCGCGCAGGGACTCGGCGTCGCCCTGCTGCCCGCGCTCGCACTCGCCGCCTCGCCGCGGCACGCCGATGTCGTCGCCAGGCCGACGGCGCGGGCCGACGTGCGATCGTTGCACCTCGTGACCGCACGGGGTGCCGATCGGGTGCCCGCGGTGGCCGCGGCACTGGCCGCACTGACGATGCTCGCCGCTCGATAGCATTGAGGCGTATGTCTGAGACAGCTCACCCCACGACCCAGGCCACCGGCAGTGACATCCGTGTGCGTTTCTGCCCTTCGCCGACCGGCACGCCGCATGTCGGCCTCGTGCGCACGGCGCTCTTCAACTGGGCCTACGCCCGGCATACCGGAGGCACGTTCGTCTTCCGCGTCGAAGACACCGATGCCGCACGCGACAGCGAAGAGAGCTACGAGCAGATCCTCGACGCCCTCACCTGGCTCGGCCTCGACTGGAACGAGGGCGTCGGCGTCGGCGGCCCCCACGAGCCCTACCGTCAGTCGCAGCGCGCCGACATCTACGCCGACGTCATCGAACGGCTGAAGGCGTCGGGCCACGTCTACGAGAGCTACTCGAACGCCGAAGAGATCGACGCCCGCAACGAGGCCGCCGGGCGTCCGAAGCAGCTCGGCTACGACAACTTCGACCGCGACCTCACTGACGAGCAGCGCGCCGCGTTCCGCGCAGAGGGCCGCGAGCCTGCGCTGCGCCTGCGGGTCCCCGAGGTCGACCTCGGGTTCGACGACCTCGTGCGCGGCGAGATCACGTTCCCCGCCGGCACCACCACCGACTTCGTGGTCGTGCGGCCGAACGGCGCACCGCTCTACACTCTCGTGAACCCCGTCGACGACGCGCTCATGGGCATCACGCACGTGCTGCGCGGCGAAGACCTGCTCTCGTCGACTCCTCGCCAGATCGCGCTGTACCACGCGCTCATCGACATCGGCGTGACCGGCTTCGTGCCGCGCTTCGGCCACCTGCCCTACGTCATGGGCGAGGGCAACAAGAAGCTCTCCAAGCGCGACCCCGAGTCGAACCTGTTCCACCACCGCGACCGCGGCTTCATTCCCGAGGGGCTGCTCAATTACCTCGCGCTGCTCGGCTGGGGCTTCTCGGCCGACCGCGACGTGTTCAGCCGTGATGAACTCGTCGCCGCATTCGACGTGGCGAACGTGAACCCCAACCCGGCGCGCTTCGACCTGAAGAAGGCCGAGGCGATCAACGGCGACCACATCCGCCAGCTCGACGTCGCCGACTTCGCCGCTCGCACGGTGCCGTACCTGCAGGCGGCAGGAGCGGTCAGCACTCCGATCACGCCGGGTGAAGAGGCGCTGCTGGCCCAAGGGGCGCCGCTCGTGCAGGAGCGCATCGCGTTGCTGGGCGAGGCGCCCGGCATGCTGGGCTTCCTGTTCACGGATGCCGCGGGGCTCGACTTCGACGAGACCGCTGTCTCCGCGCTCACCGCCGACGCGCCCACGGTGCTCGCGGCCGCGCGCGACGCCCTCGACCGACTGCCCGCCGAGGAATGGACGCACGAGCAGATCGAAGAGGCCCTTCGGGCGGCGCTCGTCGACGGCCTCGCGCTCAAGCCGCGCGTCGCTTTCGGCGCAGTGCGCACGGCGATCTCGGGCCGGCGCGTCTCACCGCCGCTGTTCGAGTCCATGCAGATCCTCGGCAAGGTCGACTCGATCGAGCGCATCGATCGGCTCTCGGCGCTCATCGCCTGACCGTAGGGGCGCCCGTCGCCTGAGCGCTGCTCAGTTTGGCGGGCGTCAATCGGTAGGCTAGAGTTACATGTCGGCCGGGGACTTCGGTTTCGGCCATTGGGGTATGGTGTAATTGGCAACACGGCGGTTTCTGGTACCGTTGTTCTTGGTTCGAGTCCAGGTACCCCAGCCAGTTTTTTGAGAAGAAGGCCCGGTCATCCGGGCCTTTTCTGTTTCTCTCCCACGGGTTGCGATATCGACGGTCGCTGGGCTGGACATCCGGGGTGCGCTGCGCTTGCATGGACATGTCGGCACCGTTCGAGTTCGCCCTACGGCTCGAAGGTGACGTGAGATGCCGACAGGAGATGGGTGAGCCATGGTTTCTCGGAACCTGCGGAATCGTGACTTCGAAGAGACGCGCACGCCGCTCGGTGTGATCGGTGGTTTCATCGGACTCATCGCCACGAGCGTGGGCGCCGCCATGCTCGTGGTCGCCGGCGTCACCCCGGCGCTCGCGACCGTGGGCATGGCAGCGTCGGGAACGATCGGCATGTTCGAGAAGCTGCCCGGCTACCTCGAGATCGACGAGTTGTCGGAGAAGAGCAACATCTACGCGACGACAAACGACGGCACGCCCGTGCTGCTCGCCTCGTTCTACGACCAGAACCGGGTCGAGGTCGGCTGGGACGCCATCGGCCAGTATGTGAAAGACGCCGCCATCGCCGGCGAAGACCCGCGGTTCTACGAACACGGGGGAGTCGACCTCCAGGGCACCGTGCGCGCCGCGCTGAAGACGGCGAGTGGCGGCGAGACCCAGGGTGGTTCGTCGATCGCCCAGCAGTACGTCAAGAACGTGCGGGTGCAGGAATGCGAGGGTGAAGCGCACGTCACCGCAATCGAAGACATGACCGAAGACGAGGTCGCCGTGCTGACCCCCGATGAGCGCTTCGCCCTCGTCGAGGCCGAGAAGATCGAGTGCTACGAGGCCGCCACCGAATCCGATGGCAGCGCCGGCATCGAACGCAAGCTGAAAGAGATGCGGCTCGCGATCGGCGTCGAGAAGCGCTACTCGAAGAACGACATCCTGCTCGGCTACCTGAACATCGCAGGATTCGGCGGCACGGTCTACGGCATCGAAGCGGCCGCGAACTACTACTTCAGCACCAGTGCCGCGAACCTCACGCTCGCTCAGGCCGCCTCGCTCATGGCGATCGTGAACAATCCCTCGGAGTTGCAGCTCGACAAGCCCGACAGCGAGACCAACGGTGCTGCCAACGGGTACGCAAGGAACCTCGGCCGCCGCGACTACATTCTCAAGCACATGTACCTCGAGAAGAAGATCACGAAAGAGGAGTACGACGCGGCGGTCGCCACCCCCGTGCAGCCGGTCATCAAGGAACCGAGCACGGGGTGCCAGACCGCCGGCGGATCGGCGTACTTCTGCGACTACGTGAAGAACATCCTGCAGACCGACCCGACCTTCGGCGAAGACGCCGAGACGCGCATGCAGAACTTCCGGCGCGGTGGGTACGAAGTGTTCACGACCCTCGACCTCGACCTCCAGATGGCCGCCGAGACCGCGATCGCCCAGAACGTGCCGCAGACCTACCCCGGGTGGGATGTCGGCAGCGTGATCTCGAGCGTGCAGGTCGGCACCGGCCGGGTGCTCGCCATGGCGCAGAACAAGCAGTACAGCCAAGATCCGAACGTGCTCCAGAGCGGACCGCAGTTCACGAGCATCAACTACAACACCGACTACTCGCAGGGCGGCTCGAGCGGGTTCCAGCCCGGCTCGACGTACAAGGTGTTCACGCTCGCGCAGTGGCTGAACGAGGGGCACTCGCTCAATGAGCGAGTCGACTCCAAGCAGAAGGCCAATTGGGGCACATTCAACGACAGTTGCCTGGGGCCCCAGAACGCCGGGCCGTGGAACCCCAAGAACGATGCCAACGAGCCCGGTGCGAATTACTCCGCGCTGGAGTCGACGCTCGGCTCGATCAACACGGGGTTCATCGGCATGGCGAAGAAGATCGATCTCTGCGGCATTCGCAAGACCGCCGAGGCCTTCGGGATGCACCGCGCCAACGGTCTGCCGCTCGAGCAGTATCCGTCGACCGTGCTCGGAACGAACGAGGTGGCACCGCTCAGCCTCGCGGTCGCCTTCGCCGGTATCGCGAACAACGGCGTCACGTGCAGCCCGGTCGCGATCGACCGGATCGTCGATCGCGACGGAAACGAGGTGCCGGTGCCGCAGTCGAGCTGCACCCCCTCCGTCTCGCCTGAAGTCGCTGCGTCGATGCATTACGCGATGCAGCTCGTGATGACGAACGGCACCGCGACCGCTTCGAACAGCGGGGTGAGTCCGCGAGTTCCGCTCATCGGCAAGACCGGCACGACCGACGGAAACAAAGACACGTGGATGGCGGGCGCGAGCTCGAAGGTCGCGACCGTCACCGGTGTCGTCAGCGTGAACGGCGATGCGAACCAACGCGGCATCTCCTTCGACAGCGGCCAGGCGGCGACCGCTCGACACCGCATGTGGCCCGTCGTCATGTCGGTCGCCGCGGCGAAGTACGGCGGCGACCCGTTCACGGTCGCGGCACCCGGGCCAGTCGCGCCGCCGACCTCCGCACCGACGGCCAGCCCGCCGGCCCCTGCGCCCCAACCCGAGCAGCCCCCCGGCGACGGTCCCCAGGGCGGGGGACCCGACGGCGAGGGCCCACCCGGGCGCGACGATTGACGCCTCAGTCCGCCAGCCGCGACGCCTCGTGAGCGTCGACGGCGTCTGCTGATCGGAGCGAAGGCATTTCGCCGCAGTAACGACGGTCAGGTGGAGATCGGCGGCGTGTCGAACGATGCGGGAACGGGCCAGGGCGTGAGCCCCGGCCCGTCGCGAATCCGCAGCGTCTAGGCGGTGATCTCCCGGCGGGCGAATCGCACCCGGTGGGTGACCCAGCCGGCGATCGCCGCCGCGCCGAGGCCCAGTGCCACCAGGAGCCACGGCATGAGCGTTCCTGGGGACACGCCGGCGGCGCCCGAGGCCAACGTCCCGCTCCCTTCGGCGACGAGCGCGTTGCCGTCGCTCAGTTCGCCGGCGCCGGTCGCGAGCTCACCCGCGCCGCTCGCGAGCGATTCGGCTCCGTCAGCGAGCTTCGTGGTGCCAGTCGCGAGCTCAGATGCCCCACGCGAAAGGGTGCCGGTTCCGGCGACGAGGTTTCCCGCGCCGGTATTCAACTCGCTCGCCCCCGTCGAGAGGTTGCTGGCACCCATCGAGAGGCGTTCCGCCCCTGATGAGAGGCTCGTCGCACCGGTCGCGACCCGCTGGGCACCGGCCACGAGTTCGTCGACCTTGACGTCGAGGGTCGCGGTGCCGTCGTTCAGCCGGACGGTGCCGGCCACCAGATCACCCGTCTTCGTGAAGAGTTGTGCGGCTCCGCCGGCGAGCGCACCATTTCCGGCCGCGACCGCCGCAGCGCCATCGGCGAGAACGATCGTGCCCGCGGCGAGCGGCGCAGTCCCGGCACTGAGATCCAGCGTTCCTGCGGCGAGGTCGTCGGCGCCGGTCGACAGTTTCGTCGCGCCCTCAGTGAGTTTGATCACGCCGCCATGCACCGTTTGCAGCCCGCCACTGAGTGCAGCTGCGCCATCGGCGGTGGCGCCGGCGCCCGCTGCGAGCGATTCTGCGCCGTTCTTCACCTGGGTTGCGCCGGCGTGCAACTTGTCGAGCGCTCCGACGACCGAGGGGTCGGCGCCACCTGCGGCGAGCTGCTCGCGCAGCGCCGCGATGCCGTCGGCCAGGTTCGTGTTCGCGGTGGCGAGGCTCGCCGCCCCGTCGCGCACGCTCGTCGTGCCGGCGGCGACTTGTGCAGCTCCACCCTTCAGCCCTTCGACACCGGGCTGAAGTGCACCGAGTCCAGATTCGATGGCATCGGCACCGACCCGGACTCCGCGGGCGCCTTCGGCTACAGCGCGTGCACCGGCGTCGACCTTTTTCGCGCCATCACGGACCGAAACTGCACCTGTGGCCACGTCGCGCGCGCCCTTGCTGAGGTGCACGGCGTTTCCGGCGATCTGACCGTTGGCCGCTGCGATCTGCGTTGCGCCTGATTTCACCTCGGACGCGCCGACGGCGGCACGAGTGATCCCGTCGGAGAGCGCGACGGAGCCGGTGGCTGCCTTGTCCGCGCCCTCGGCGAGGGTCGCTGCTCCGGTCGCGCTCGCTGCGGCGCCGTCGGCAAGGGTCAGAGCGCCAGTGGCAGCCTTTTCGGCCCCGACGCGGAGCCTCTCCGCACCCGCAGCGGCCGAGCTGGCACCCGCGGAGACCTTCTCGGCCCCGACGACTGCACTTGCAGCGCCGTCGTCGAGTTCGGATGCCCCCGTGGCGAGTTCGTTCGCACCCGCGGCGACCTTCGACGAGCCGTCGTCGGTCTGCGAAGCTCCCGCCGCGAGCTCCGCGGAGCCGCTCGCGATCTTGCCCGTGGTGAGGAGGAAGAGCGTCGTCATGGTCGCCAGCGCAAGCGCCAGCACGACGACCGTCACCTTGAGGCCGACGCCGTGGCGGTGCTCTGCTGCGTATTCGATTCTCGTCATTGAGGCTCCAGGGGAGTGCGGGCGCGCGACAGTGCGTGCCGAGGTGGGATGCAGGAGGTCACGGCCGGTGCGATGGCCGCCGCCCGACGTCCGGCGAGGGTGGGCCGGCGTGGAGAGCGCGGAGTGTTCGCACCACCGAGGATGCCGACGTTGGCATCAGGTGGGCGGAACATCCCCGAAGTGCCATGAACGTACCAGCGGCGGAGGTTTCGTCAACGGTTGCCATGGAAGTTGTGTGCGTACCGCCAACAGAATCAGCACGAGCGCCGGCTTGGTTGTCGGGGAGCTACAGGTGCGCCGCTCGCCGCGCCCCGAGCCCAGACGTTCATCGTGAGCGTCGACGGTACCGAGGCATCCGCTTGATCAGAAGTCGAGCGTGTCGCCGGGCTCGAGCGGCAGATACTCGCCGCCGCCCTGTTCAACGGCCCACGTGAGGCGAACATCGGAGAGCACCTTGCCCGCGCGCGAGAGCACCATCTCGTGCGTCGGGAACGCCCGTTTCGGCGCGACCTCGACGACGTAGTCCATCGCTTCGCTGATCTTCATCCAAGGGGCGCCGGCGGGGGCTGCGAGCACCTCGACCGGAACGCCGGGCAGCGTGAACGAGTCACCGCCGTAGTAGAGCGCGTCGTTGACGAGCACGCCGAGGTTGTCGATCACCGGAATCGACGGATGGATCACGGCGTGCCGGCCGCCGAAGAAGCGCAGCTCGAACGGTCCGACCTCGACCGAGTCGCCCGCTTCGACGGTCTCGACCGGAAAGCCCGCAGCGGCGGCGGCGACTCCGGCCGGCCCGAAGATGCGCACCTCGGCGTTGGCCTCGACGATGCGCGTGAGCTGGTCGGGGGTCCAGTGATCGTCGTGCTGGTGCGTGATCACGACGGCGACGGTCCCAGCGGACTCGGTGATCGGCGTCGTGAACTTTCCGGGGTCGACGTACAGCTTGTCGCCGGAGTGCTCGACGACGAACGCGGCGTGCTCGAGTTTCGTGAGGCGCATGCGTCGAGCCAACACCGCGCGGCGTCGGTGCGCAACCCGTCGGACTGCCAGAATCTGCCTATGCACCGCGCCCCTCTGCGACTCCTCGTCGCGATCAACCCTGCTGCCTCGTTCGGACGGAATCGCGCAGTCGGGTCGAGGGTCGCCGAGCGGCTGATGGCAGAGGGCTACGAGATCTCGATGCTGAGAGAGGCGAACTTCGAGTTGCTGCGCCGTGAAGCCGAATCGGCACTCGCGCTCGGGGCCGACGGCATGGTCGTGGTCGGGGGCGACGGCATGGTCTCGCTCGGCGTCAACCTGCTCGCGGGTTCCGGTGTGCCGCTCGGCATCGTCGCGACCGGCACTGGCAACGACTTCGCTCGAGGTCTCGGCCTGCCCCATGCTGATCCCGGCGCAGCCACCGAGGCGCTCGTTGCGGCGTTGCGCCGGCCGACCCGACTGGTCGACGTGGGAACCATTCGGCACGGCGGTGCGCAGACGATGTTCGCGTGCGTCGTCTCCACCGGCTTCGACGCCGTCGTCAACGAACGCGCCAATCGGATGACCCGGCCCAGGGGAGCGAGCCGATACACGCTCGCCATGGTGCGCGAGCTCGCCACCTTCCGGGCCCGCCGATATGTGATCACGATCGACGGCGTGCGGCGAGAACAGCGCGCGATGCTCGTCTCGGTGGCCAACAGCCCCTCCCTCGGCGGCGGCATGCGCATCGTGCCGCAAGCCGATCTCGCCGACGGCCTGCTCGACGTGTTCATCGTGCACCCGCTCTCGCGATGGCGCCTCATCGGGGTCTTCCCGAAGGTGTTCGCAGGCCGGCACACCGACCACCCCGCGGTGGAGTTCCTCACGGCTCGCGAGGTGCGCATCGAGGCTGACGACATCGTCGCGTATGCCGACGGCGAGCGCATCGGGCGGTTGCCGATCGACATCGGGATCGCGCCCGGCGCGCTCTCGGTTTTCGCCTGACCGTCGCGATGGAGCGCCCCCTTCCACCGGCGGATGTCGCGGCCGGCTCGATTTTGCGGCGGCCCCGAAGCTGTGTCATACTCTTCAAGTTGTCGATTCGGCCCCATCGTTTAGCGGCCTAGGACACCGCCCTCTCACGGCGGCAGCGCGGGTTCAAATCCCGCTGGGGTCACGCATGTGACATCCGACAACCACTCGAGAGCCCTCGCTTCTGCGAGGGCTTTCGGCGTTTCCGGGGTCGTCCCGAGATGCCCGTGACGCACCGTTCGACGCCGCGGTGCGGCATCCGCTCGATGCCGCACCGCCGGCGAGGTCAGTGGCGCGCGTCGGTGCCGACGAACTCGGGGGCGGCGGGAGTGCCGAGGCCCGGGCGTGCGTCGGGATACGGCACCACGGTGCCGTCGTGCACCTCGTGCGGGCTGACCTTGTGGTACGACATGCGGTCGATCCAGGCGAGCGCGAGAGCGGAGAGGATGAAGACCGAGTGGATGATGACCTGCCACATGACGCCCTCGCCCGTGTAGGTGGCGCCGGTGAGGTTCTCGGCTCCGCCACTGCTGCCGAGGTCGCCGACCTCGATGAAGGTCTTCAGCAGGTGGATCGACGAGATGCCGATGATCGCCATCGCGAGCTTGACCTTGAGCACGTTCGCGTTGACGTGCGAGAGCCATTCGGGCTGATCGGGGTGACCGTCGATGTTGATTCTCGACACGAATGTCTCGTAGCCGCCGATGATCACCATGATGAGCAGATTGGCGATCATGACGACGTCGATGAGACCGAGGACTGCGAGCATGATGGTTGCTTCATCGAGATGACTGATGTCGGTGACGACCTCTTCGGCGAGGTGCCAGAGCTCGACCACGAACACGACGACGTAGATCGCCTGCGCGACGATCAGGCCGAGATAGAGGGGTGCCTGCAACCACCGGCTGGCGAAGATGGCATAACCGACGAGCGCGGAGCCCGGTGTTCTCCGATATTGGCGCGGCGTCGTCGGGGCGGGCGGTGGCGTCTTCGTGGCGCTCAAGGTCTCTCCTCGGATCGGGGGTTCGAGTCTACGGTGCACGGGTTTCGGCTAGACTCGCCGGAGCGAAGGGGAGTATCCCGCGGGGCCAGGCCTCGACCCACGATCGTCAGTACGAGCGCCGTCGTCGCCGCTCCGGGCGTGGGACCTGTGAATCAGCAGGGGGAGAGACTTTCGGATTCCGCCGTCCCCTGCACCCTCCGAAAGGCACGACCTTGCTCGATCTCCCCATCTGGTTCGAAGTCGGATCCCTCGTCGTCCTCACGCTGATCCTCGTCGGCGACCTCCTGCTCGTGCTGAAGCGGCCCCACGTGCCCTCGATCAAGGAGTCGTCGCTCTGGGTGGCGTTCTACGTCGCCCTCGCGCTCGTCTTCGCCGGCCTGATGTTCGTGCTGGGCGACACCGAGCACGGCGGACAGTTCCTCGCCGGCTGGCTGACGGAGTACAGCCTCTCGATCGACAACCTCTTCGTCTTCGTCATCATCATGGCGAAGTTCTCGGTGCCTCGAAAGCTGCAGCAGGAGGTGCTGATGGTGGGCATCATCATCGCGCTCGTGCTGCGCGGCATCTTCATCCTGCTGGGCGCCTCGCTCATCGAGAACTTCTCGTGGATCTTCTACATCTTCGGCGCGTGGCTCGTGTGGACCGCCATCCAGCAGGTGCGCGACAGCCACGAAGACGACGACAGCGACACCTTCGTCGTACGCATCCTGCGCAAGCGCGTCGCACTGACCGACGAGTACGACGGCGTCAAGCTCCGCACGGTCATCGACGGCAAGCGGTTCTTCACGCCGATGCTCATCGTGTTCGTCGCCATCGGCACGACCGACCTGCTCTTCGCCCTCGATTCCATCCCCGCGATCTTCGGCATCACGCAGAGCCCGTTCATCGTCTTCACGGCGAACGTGTTCGCGCTCATGGGCCTGCGTCAGCTGTACTTCCTGCTCGGCGGCCTGCTCGAGCGCCTCGAATACCTCAAGTACGGCATCGCGTTCATCCTCGCCTTCATCGGCGTCAAGCTCGTGTTGCACGCCATGCACGTCAACGAGCTGCCCTTCATCAACGGCGGCGAGCACATCGAGTGGGCGCCCGAGATCTCGACTTGGGTCTCGCTCGGCGTGATCCTCGCCGCGATGGCCGTCGCGACGGTCGCGAGCCTCCTGAAAGCCCGCCTCGACGCGAAGTCGCGCGGCCACAAGCTCATGGACGAGGTGCCGCACTTCACCGAGGATTCACACACCGACGGCCGCTGATTCTCTCCACAGGGCGTCATCGCAACGCCGCCGGAGTTGCTAGCGTGGAGGGTCGGCGCCCCGACACACGGTCATGGGCGCCACCCGCTTTCCGCTCGATCGAGGAGAACCGTGTCAGGTGATGGCGAGGGCGTCGTCGCCCTGACGCGCGGCGCCGCGCTCATCGCGCACAGTGCGCGAACGGATGTCGGGCGCGTGCGCAGCGTCAATGAAGACTCGTTCCTCGCCGAGGCGCCGATCTACCTCGTCGCCGACGGCATGGGCGGTCATGCCCGTGGCGATGCCGCGAGCCAGGCCGTCATCGAGACCTTCTCACGCCATCTCGAGTTCGGCGTTCCGTCGTCGCCAGAGCAAGTGCTCGATGCGATCCACAGCTCGAACGAAGCCGTGCGTGCGCTCAGCGAGGCCGGTGAAGAGGGCACCGCGGTCGCCGGCACGACGCTGACGGGAGTCGCGCTGGTCGACGCGGGCGATGGCGCCGGATTCCATTGGATGGTCTTCAACATCGGCGACTCGCGGGTCTACGCGTGGGACGGCCGCACCCTCGAGCAGCTCAGCGTCGATCACTCCGCCGTGCAAGAGCTCGTCGACGCTGGTCTCATCCAGGCCGAAGACGCCGAACGGCATCCCGAACGCAACGTCATCACCCGGGCGCTCGGGGCCGACGAGTTCGTCGACCCCGACGTCTGGCTGATCCCCGCCGCAGGCCGGCAGGTCTTCCTGGTGTGCAGCGACGGCCTCTCCAAAGAGGTCGACGATCAGTCGATCGCGCACATCCTCGCCGGTGATTCCGGTCATGCGGCGGGCCTCGCGGGCGAACTCGTCGACGCCGCGCTGGCGCACGGCGGTCGAGACAACGTGACGGCGATCGTCGTCGAGTCCGTGCTCGGCGGCGACGACGACGATGACGAGACCACGCGCGATCGGCGCGGCAGACTTTCGAGAGCGGCCGAAGACACGCGGCCGCGCACCGCGGGAGGCGGAAATGGCGACGTACCGGCATGATCCCGAGGGCGCGTGGTTCGCGGCGGTCCGCGGAGGCGTGATCCTCGTGGTGCCCACCGACGCGGTCGGCGAACTCACGGCGCTCTGGTCCGGGTTCGGTGACGGCGATCCCACCTCGCATGTGCTCGATCGCCTCACGGCGAAGGGCCTCGCGGCGACGCCGTCGTTCGCTCTCGTGGTGCGCGACGAGTCCGCCGGCTCCGCCCGCGTGATCGTACGGGGGCCCATCACCGTTCGATCGGGGTCCGACGAGATCCACGACGCGGGCGTCTCCAGTTGGGTCGAGCGAGTGCTCGACGCCGCAGCCTCGATCGAGATCGTCGTGGGCAGCGAAATCGACGAGGCGTCCGAGCCGCTGCCCGTGATCGAGGCCGTGGTTCCGGTGCGGTCGGTCGTCTCCGATGGCGTCGAGCCGATCGTTCGCGCGACGCCCGATGCGCGTGCGGCTGCGGCATCCGACGCAGTGTCCGTGACGCCCCCTCCGACTCCCATCGTCGCTCCGGCTCCGGCTCCGGCTCCGGCTCCGGCGCCCGCGGCTGCCGTGCCGAGTGCAGTGCCGACGGTCGTGCCGACTGCCACTCCGGCTCCTGTCACGGGTCCCGCCGCAGACGAGCCCGCGCTCGTGCGGGCGTCGGAGCTCACCATGGTGCCCGACGAAGAGACGGTGGTCGGTTCGTCGGCCGGCCTCCCCGAGGCCGAGCCGGCCGGCGAGGTCGATGGCGACCACGACGGAATGACCGTCGCGAGCGTCGATATCCGTCGGCTTCGCGCGGAACGTGCTGCGCGCGGCGGGGTCCCCGCTCCGGCCGGTGCAGCCCCCGCAGTGGCGGCCCCGCATGCGCCGGCGAGCATCAGGATGCCCGACGGAACCCTTGAGCCCATCGGGCACGAACTCGTGCTCGGCAGGGCGCCGAGCGTCAGCAAGGTCTCCGGTGGCCGCATTCCGCGGCTCGTCACGATCGGTCTCGGCGATCCCGACATCTCCCGTAGCCACGTGCGGCTCGCACTCGAAGGCGACACGGTCGTCATCACCGATCTGCACTCCCGCAACGGCACCCACGTGGTGGCGCCCGGCAAGGCCCCGGTGAAGCTCCGTTCGGGCGAGCCGACGCCGGTGCTCACCGGCACCGTCGTCGACCTCGGCGGCGGCTGGACCATCCAAGTGGTCGACGCCTGATGCGCCGCGCCCCGTCCACGCCGCCTGAGCTCTCGGGCTACGCCCCGCTCGGGCTGCTCGGATCGGGCGGCTTCGCCGACGTCTTCCTCTACGAGCAGAAGCTGCCCCGTCGCAAGGTCGCGGTGAAGGTGTTGCTCGCCGAAGGGCTCGGTCGCGACACCAAGGCGCAGTTCGTCGCCGAGGCGAACCTCATGGCGCAACTGTCGGCGCATCCGTTCATCGTCACGATCTTCCACGCCGACGTCTCCGCCGACGGCCGCCCGTACTTCGTCATGGAGTACTGCTCCGGCCCGAGCCTCGCCGAGCGTTACAAGCGGCAGCCGCTCCCGATCGACGACGCGCTCCGCACCGGTGTGCGGCTCGCCGGTGCCATCGCAACGGCGCACGCCGCCGGCATCCTGCACCGCGACATCAAGCCGGCCAACGTGCTCACCAACGATTACGGCTGGCCGGCCCTCACCGACTTCGGCATCTCGTCGAACCTCGAGGGCGAGTTGCCCGTGCACACGATCACGGCGACCACGGGGTCGTCGACCACCGGGTCGGGCCAATCGGCCGTCGGCATGAGCGTGCCGTGGTCGCCGCCCGAGATGTTCGAAGACGACCCGAAGCCCGACACTCGAAGCGACGTGTTCTCGCTCGCCGCCACGGTGCACACACTCGTCGCTGGGCGCACGCCGTTCGAGATCCCCGGGCGCTCCAACGGCTCGCTCGACCTCATCGGCCGCATCGAGCGTGGCGCGATCACCCCGATCGATCGTGCCGAGGTGCCACGCAGCCTGATCGCGGTGCTCGCCAAGGGCATGTCGCCGCGTCGTGAAGATCGCTACCCGAGCGCCGTCGAGTTCGCCAGGGCCCTGCAGCGCATCGAGCTCGAACTGGGGTATGCGGCCACGACGATCGAGGTGCCGAACCTCGCGAGCGCGCGTGATGAGAGCGAGCCCGATGGCGACGACGCCACGAGGGCGCGGTCGGTGCGCACGGTCGACGCGCAGGCGCCGCGCACGGTGGCACCGACCATCGCGCCGGCACCAGTAGTCATCCCGGCCGGCGATGATGACGACGCGACACGGGCCCGGTCGCCGCAGCAGATCGCCGCGCAAACGCCGACACGTGCGCCCGCCGCGGTCCTCGACGACGGCACCGTCGTGCGCGACCGGCCCGGCACCACGACGTCGAGTTCGCAGATCGACCCTCCGCTCGGAGCACCCGCTGCGCTCGCACCCGACGCGGTTGCCGGCGACTCGACGATCATGCGACCGGCTCGTCCGACCCCTGCCGTCACGGGCGCCGAGCGTTCCGCTGCCGACCACCCACCGCGCCGCAGCCGCCTCGGACTCATCGTCGGTCTCGCCGCTGCTGTCGTCGTCGCCGCGGTGATCGGTGTGGCGATCGCGCTGTCGGGCACGATCAGCGCGCCGCCGGTCGTCGAGACCGGCGGAACCGGCGGTGGGAACGCCGTGGTCGACACCATCCCCAAGCCCGTCGTCTCGACCGGCGTCGCGAGTGCCGACGGCACGAGCGTGACATTCCAGGTCTCGCACAGCGGCGCCGAGAAGGACGACCGGTACCGGTGGGAGCTGACCGACGGATCCGGCGACCCGCACATCGCCGACGGCGCGACGATCACGGTCGACGGTGTCGCCGCCGGCGTGCGCACCTGCATCGATGTGAAGGTGCAGCGGGGCAGCAAGGTCTCCGAGTCCGCGACGGGGTGCACACCGTGAGACCGCTCCGTGTCGAGTACTGCGGTGAGTCGTACACCGTCGAGGTGGGCGCTCCGTTCACGATCGGGCGCGAATCCGATCTCACGATCGACGACAACCCGTACCTGCACCGAACCTTCCTGACGCTGTCGTCGGAGTTCGGGCTGTGGTGGCTCTCGAACGTCGGCCAGATCCTGTCCGCCACCGTCTCCGACGCGACCGGCAGCGTGCAGGCCTGGGTCGCCCCGGGCGCGAAGCTTCCACTCGTCTTCCAGACGGTGCATGTGATGTTCAGCGCTGGAGCGACGACGTATGACTTCACGGTGCATGCCGAAGAGGACTTCTACAACACGTCGCTCACGGCTGCACCCACCGACGGTGGCACCACCATCCTCCCGGTGACCCTCACCTCCAGCCAGCGGTTGCTCGTCGTCTCGCTCGCCGAGAACGTGCTTGCGCAACCGGCCGGCGGGCGGGCACTCGTGCCGAGTTCCGCCGAGGCGGCCGCCCGACTCGGCTGGAGCATGACCACGTTCAACCGCAAGCTCGACAACGTCTGCGAGAAGCTCGACCGCATCGGCGTCGACGGTCTGCGCGGCGGTCGAGGCAAGCTCGCGACCAATCGCCGCGCTCGACTCGTGGAGTACGCGGTCGCGACCCGGCTCGTGAGCATCGACGACCTCGCGTTGCTCGACGCGCCGGCTGAATGAGGCCGTTCGCCCGGCTGAGCGAGCGCAGGGGGCTCGCGTCGACCGTGGTGCTCTCGTTGCTCGCCGCCGGCGGGCTCACCGCTGCCGTCGTGCATCGCGGATTCCCCGTGGTCGATCCAGACCTCGGCGCGCGCGAGGTCTGGGTCACGAATGGCTCAGAGCTGCTCGCCGGACGCCTGAACCGTCAGATCGAAGAGCTGGATGCCTCCGTCGCGACCGCCTCGAACGGCGCCGACGTGCTGCAAGACGGCGACGACGTGTTTCTCTACGACGGTGACGCCGGATCCATCGAGCGAATCGATCCCGCATTCACGACGCTGACGCAGCGTGTCGACGTGCCCATCGGCTCACGCGTCGCATACGGCGGTGATGTGCTCGCGGTGCTGTCTCCGAAAGGCGAGCTGTGGACGATTCCGGCTGGTGGCGAGCTCTCGTTCACGGCTGCTGCGACGAAGCCGACGCTCGAGCTCGATGCTGGGGCAGAAGTCGCCGTCGGCCCCGACGGCACCACCTTCGCGACGGCCCCCGACGACGGGCGGCTGTATCGGCTGGAGCGCGACGGCAGCGCTCCCACCTCGATCACATTGCCGAAGGTCGGCAACCATCAACTGGCCGTGGTCGGCGACCGCGCCGTCGTGCTCGACACCGACCGTGCCATCGTGCTCGTCGGCGGCCGCGAGACGAAGCTGCCGGGCGACGGCGTGCGCCTGCAGCAATCCGGAACCGAGCACGATGTCGTCTACGTGGCCGGCACCGCGTCACTCTTCGCGGTGCCGATCGGTGGAGGCGAGGTGCGCGAGATCGATGTGGATGCCGCGGCCTCTGCACCGGCACTCGCGGATGACGATGTCGCTGCGCCGGTGCAGGTCGACGGGTGCGTGCACGCGGCGTGGGCGAACTCCGGATCCTACGTCTCCCACTGCTCGGACTCCGAGCCCGAAGAGATGCAGATCCCGGCATCGACCGTCGGCGCGCACCTCGAGTTCCGGGTCAATCGCGACGTGGTCGCGCTCAACGATCTGAACACCGGCAACACATGGCTGGTCGACGCGAACCTCCGCCTGGTCGACAACTGGGAGGAGGTCACGCCGCCCGAGGAGTCGGATGAGCTCGAGGGCGATGAGAAGAGCGCCCAGCAGGTGTTCGAGGACACGCTCGCCGAGCGCACCGAGGCGAACCGCCCGCCGACCGCGCGAGACGACGAGTTCGGTGTGCGTCCCGGTCGTACGACGGTGTTGGAGGTGCTCGGGAACGACACCGATCCCGACGGCGATGTGCTCACCATCGGGTCGGTCTCCGATGTCCCGGCGACCCTCGGCCGGCTGGAGACGATCGACGGCGGGCGAGCGCTGCAGTTCACGCCGGCAGAAGCATCGGCCGGCACGGTCTCGTTCCGATACTCGGTCGACGACGGTCGATCCGGCGCGTCCGAGGCTGCCGTCGATGTGCGGGTCGTTCCGAACAGCGAGAACTCGCCGCCCGTCGCATCGCGCGCGGCCGCAGTCGGCGTGGAGCAGGGCCAGCAGATCGGCTACAACGTGCTCGCCGACTGGAGGGATCCCGACGGCGACGACGTCTTCCTCGTGAACGCCTCGCCGACCGGCGGTGATTCGGTGCGGTTCAGCCCCGATGGATTCGTCACCTTCGAGCACCGAAGCGGCGAGCTCGGCCTGAAGGATGTCGCCTACACGGTCTCCGACGGCCAGACATCCGCCGCGGGCTCGCTCGCCGTCGACGTGCAAGCGGTCGGTACGGTCGATCCCGTCGGAACTCCTGACTTCGCTCAGGGATTCGCCGGCGAGACCGTGATCGCGGAGGTGCTGGCGAACGACCTCAGCCCCTCTGGAGCGACCTTGACGCTGCTCGGAACCGACGAGATCCCCGGTGGGCTCATCGCCGTGCCCGATGTAGAACACGGCACGATCGCGTTCACGGCATCCGAGCCAGGGGACTTCACCGTGCTCTACGATCTCGGCGCCGGAGCCGCGGTCAGCGCAGGCCTCGTGCGCGTGCGGTTCCTCGAGCCGCCGGCCGTGGAACCTCCTCCGATCGCAGTGGTCGACACCGCATATCTCCGGCCAGGCGAGCCGAGTACGGTACCGGTGCTCGCGAACGATGTCTCGCCGTCGGGTCGGGTTCTGGCCGTTCAGTCTGTCGACCCCGGCGACGCGAGCGATTCCGTATCGGTCGAGGTGCTGACGAACACGGCGCTCCGGATCACCGCAGCCGAGGCGCTCGACCGACAGCTGCAGCTGCGGTACACGGTCTCCGACGGTAGCGGGGTGTCGAGTGCGACGGTCACCGTGGTCCCGGTTCCTCCCCTCGTGAAGCACCAGCCGCCCGTCGCGGTCGATGATGCCGCGAAGGTGCGCGCCGGCGACATCGTGACGGTTCCAGTGCTCGAGAACGACCTCCATCCGGATGGCGCGCCGATGCACCTGCTTCCCGAGCTCGCATCGCCGAGTCTCGGAGATGGCGTCGCGTTCGTCGACCGCTCGCGCGTACGGTTCCAGGCCCCCGAGGAGCCGGGTACCTACTCGGTGGTGTACACGGTCGCCGACGACTTCGAGCAGACGGCCCGCGCGACCGTCGCCTTCACCGTTCTCCCACCAGACGACGGTGGGAACACGGCGCCGCTCCTGCCGCCGCTCACCTCCCGCACCTTCGCCGGGTCAGCAGTCACCATCGACATCCCGCTCGACGGACTCGATCCCGAGGGAGATTCGCTCGCGCTCACCGGTGTGCTCGGCGGGGCGGCACTCGGGCGTGTCTCCGATCAGACGAGCACCTCGATCACGTATCAGGCGTTCGACGGGTCGAGCGGCACCGACACGATCGCCTACGAAGTGCGCGATGCGCTCGGCGATCGAGCTACGGGCTCGATCCGCATCGGAGTGATCCCTCCGCCCGAGACGGCGCCACCGCCGAACGCCGTCGACGATGCGATCGAGATGCGACCCGGCCGCCGTGCCTCCGTCGAGGTGCTGCTGAACGACTCCGACCCGAGCGGCCACGCTCTGCGCGTCGTCGACCTGCCGCAGGTCGACGACGCGGTCGAAGCTGAGATCAGAGACCGCCGCCGCGTTGTCGTCTCCGCGCCGGAACATGAGGGCGCGTTCACCGTGCGGTACGAGGTGTCGAACGGTCACGGCGGTGCCGACACCGCCTTCATCCAGATCATGGTGAGCCACGACGCGAAGATCTTGCCGCCCACTGCGGAGGACCAGGTCGTCGAGCCCGACGAGGTCATCGGCGTCGACGAGGTGCGGGTCGATCCCCTCCGTGACGCCACGAACCCCGGCGGCCTCGTCGAGGACCTCGAGGTGCATGTCGAGGGACCGAACGCCGAGCGCGCGACAGTGCTCGACGACGGCAGGGTGGTGGTTCGGCCGGGCGCCCGACGATTCGCGGTCGCCTATCGGCTCACGAACGGGGTCGACGATCTCGACGCGATGGCTTTCATCGTGGTGCCCTCCGCAGGAGCGGAGGCCGCCGATCCCTATCTCGCCGATCTCGGCCGGGTCGTGATCCCCATGAACGGACGCATCGCCTGGCAGGTTCCCGACATCGTCGTGGCTCCTTCGGGTCGGCAGGTGCGAGCGGTGAGCGCAACGAGCACGAACTGGGCGGAGCCGGCCTTCATCGACGGCGAGTCGCTCCAGTACGTGCCGAAGCGAGACTACCGCGGAGAGGCATCGGTGACCTTCGAGGTCACCGATCGTGCCGAGGCGAAGTCGGGCGACCCGCGGAACGTGTTCCTCACCATTCCCGTGTTCGTCGGGGATCCCGATTTCGCCGACACGCCACCGGTGTTCACACCTCGAGCAGAGACCATCGAAGCCGGTGAGACGGCGCTCACGATCGATCTCCGCGGCTCGACCGACCACCCCAACCCGGCGCTGCTCGACCAGGTAGCGTATGCCGCCCTTCGCGGCACGACGGCCGACATCGCAGCATCCGTCTCCGGTTCGATGCTCACCGTCTCGGCACCGCTCGGCGTGCCCAAGGGCACCTCGGCCCGGCTCGCGTTCGATGTCGTGCTCGGCGAGTTCACCGTGCCTGGGTACGTCGATGTGACCGTCGTCTCTTCGACGCGTGCGAAGCCGCAGGCGCTCGATGACGGCCCCTTCGAGATGTTGCGCAGCGATTCGACGACCCTCGACGTGCTCGCCAACGACGTCAATCCGTTCCCCGGGTCGCCGTTACAGGTGGTCGGAGCCGAGATCGACCAGTCCGATGTCGGATCGAGCGCATCCGTGACCCACAGCTCCACCGGACTCTCGGTGCGCACCGGGGCATCGTTCACGGGAACGCTCAGTGTCGTCTACCGCATCCAGGACGCCACGAAGGACCCGAGCCGTCAGACGCAGGGTCGGGTCATGGTCACCGTGCGCGATCGGCCCGACCCGCCGAAGGCGCCCGTGATCGTCTCGGAGCAGAACGGTTCGGTGAGCGTGCGGTGGGCGGCGCCGGCCGACAACAACTCGGCCATCTCCGCGTACCGATTGACCTGGAACGGCGGCAGCGCCGACTTCCCGGCCGACGCGGCGGGCTCAGTGCACGTGATCTCCGGACTCGCGAACGGCACCGCCTATCGGTTCCAGATCGCCGCCACCAATGGCATCGGAGCTTCGGCCGCCTCGCCCTCGAGCACGGCCGGCACGCCCTTCGGGCTCCCGGGAGCACCGGACGGTGCGAACCTCACGGCATCGGCCTCGGGCGATGGGCGACTCTCGTTGAACTGGTCGGCGCCCGCTGACAACGGAGGGCGCGGCATCTCGCGATACGAGTGGACCTTCGAGGGCACGCCCGGCGGGTCGGGCACGGCGAGCGGCACTTCGGCGACCACCACGGGCACGAACGGCGCAGGGTCGCGGTACTTCGTCGTGGCGTGCAACGTCGCGGGTTGCGGCCCAAGAACCATGTCGGGCACGGCGACGCCGACGGCACCGTGGGTGCCCGCCAACCGCACGACGGTCACGCAGACGACGTGCCCCGAGCCCGAAAGGACCTACACGGAACCGCCGAAGAACTCCGAGCGAGGATGCACGATGGACCCGGCCGGCATGATCTCCGCCGGCACGGTCATCGACGCGATCTGCCGCTCGCAGCGTTGGGGTGAGAACTACTTCTACATGGCTCAGGCGAACGGCGTGTACAACGGCTGGTTCGTGCTCGCCGCCCACACCGACCGCGGCGGCCGCACGGTGTCCGACTGCCGGTGAACGGGCACCGCTCGCGCGATCGGAGTCTGTTCGATTCCTGGGGAGGACTCCCCATATGGCGCCGTTGACTGATCGTGTTACCGTGTACCCCGGTGTGGGGTCAGGCTCGGCGCCAGTCATGTGTCGACCGAAATCAGGGGAGTGGCGGCTTGGGTACCTTCACGTCGTGGGTGCGCACGCGCAAGGCGACCGCATCGACCGTCGCGATCACGCTCCTGGCCGGAGTTCCGTTGACGTTCGCGGTGCTGCATCAGGGCTTCCCGGTGACCGATGTCGATCTCGAGGCGCGAGAGGTCTGGGTCACCAACGGCAAGGAGCTGCTCGCCGGGCGTCTGAATCGTCAGATCGAAGAGCTCAATGCTGCGGTGAACACGGCGTCGAATGCGTTCGACGTGCTGCAAGACGGCGATGACGTCTTCCTGTATGACGAGAGTGTCGGCTCGATCGAGCGCATCGATCCGGCGTTCACGACGCTGGGCCAGGGCGTCGCTGCGCCTCCCGGGTCGGAGGTCGCTCATGGCGGCGAGACGCTCGCGATCCTCTCACCCAAGGGTGAGCTCTGGGTCACCGGTGCTGCGGGTGAGCTCCAGTTGAACCCGGCCGACACCAAGCCTGTTGCCCAGCTCGGCAAGGGCGGCCATGTCGCGGTTTCCAAAGATGGTGTCGTCTACGCGAGCTCGCCTGAGAAGGACCAGCTCGCGCGGGTGGAGTCGCCAGGCGCGGAACCCGAGCTGAACGACCTGCCCTCGATCACCGAGCACCAGTTGTCGGTGGTGGGTGACAAGCCGGTCGTGCTCGACACCGAGCAGAACCGACTCATCATCGACGGATCGACGCGCGAGTTGCCCGACAACGCGTTGAAGCTGCAGCAGGTGGGCGCCGAGAACGATTCGGTGCTCGTGGCCACCGGCGACGGCCTCATGCAGGTTCCGCTCGGCGGCGGCGACATCGAGATGATCTCCGCCGACATCGATACCCCGGTGACCTCGCCTGATGAGGTGTCGAGCCCGGTGTGGCTCGACGGGTGCGCGCACGGTGCTTGGGCCGCGTTCGGGCGGTACCTGAATGCGTGTGATGACGGTGAGCCGTCGGCGCAGACGATCGAGCAGTCGACGAAGGGCTCGCGCCTCGAGTTCCGAGTGAACCGCAACGTCATCGCCCTCAACAACCTCTCGAACGGCAACGTCTGGCTCGTCGACTCCAATCTTCGGTTGGTCGACAACTGGGACGAGGTCACCCCGCCCGACGAGACGGATGCCGAAGAGGGCGATGAGAAGGCCTCGCAGCAGACCTTCGAAGACACCCTCGCCGAGCGGAGCGAGACGAACCGGCCCCCGACCGCGCGGGATGACACCTTCGGTGTGCGCCCCGAGCGCACGACGCTCCTCGAGATCCTCGAGAACGACACGGACCCCGACGGGGATGTGCTGACCGTCACGAACGTGAGCGAGATCGCCGAAGAGTCGGGCCGACTCGAGGTCATCGACGGCGGCCGTGCACTGCAGTTCACTCCGGCCCCGGATGCCGCGGGCACGGTGTCGTTCCAGTACACCGCCGATGACGGGCGACTGGGCGTTGCGCAGGCTCATGTCGACGTGACGATCAAGCCCCCGCTCGAGAACACGGCACCCGTGGCGCTGCGCGAGGGCGCGATCAGCGTCGAGCAGGGCAAGTCGATGGGCTACAACGTGCTCAGCGACTGGCTCGACCCCGACGGCGACGACGTCTTCCTGGTGAGTGCGTCGCCGACGAGCGGCGACTCGGTGCGGTTCGCGCCCGACGGGTTCGTGACGTTCGAGCACAAGACGGGTGAGCTCGGCACGAAAGAGGTGCAGTACGTCGTCTCCGATGGAACGCTGACTTCGGCCGGCGTGCTCACCGTCGACGTGAAAGAGCCGGGTGCCTTGAACCCGGTCGGCACTCCCGACTTCGCCGAGGTCTTCGCCGGCGAGACCATTCTGGTCGAGCCGCTCGTCAACGACCTCAGCCCATCTGGCGAGCCCCTCGCGCTCCTCGGCGTCGAGAACACGTCCACTTCTGCGACGATCACGCCCAACACCGATCGCGGAGCGATCGCTTTCTCGTCCGACCAGGTCGGCACGCACATCTTCCTGTACAACCTGGGCGCCGGTGCGGCCACGAGCGTCGGGCTGATCCGGGTCGATGTCAAGGATCCGCCGGGGGAGTCGCCCCCACCGATCGCGGTGAAGGACACCGCGTACCTGCGACCTGGTGAACCGACGACGCTGCCCCTGTTGACCAATGACGTGTCCCCGAGCGGCCGCGTACTCGCGGTGCAGACCGTCGACACCGAGGCATCCGGTGACCTGCTCTCAGTCGAGGTGCTGAACAACACGGTCGCACGCATCACGGCGTCACAGGCCATCACCCAGCAGCTGCAGTTCGAATACACCGTCTCCGACGGCATCGCGACGTCGACGAGCACCGTCACTGTGGTGCCGGTGCCGCCGCTCGTCAAGCATCAGCCGCCGGTCGCGACGGATGACGCGGTGACGGTGCGTGCCGGCGACATCACGACGGTGCCGGTGCTCGAGAACGACTACCACCCCGACGCCGCCCCGCTCACCCTCGACAGCGCGCTCGTGGACGTGACCGGCGCCGGTGGACTCGTCTTCACGGCTGGCGACACCGTGCGGTATCAAGCGCCGAGTGAACCCGGGGTCTACACGGCCTCGTACAAGGTCTTCGACGACTACGAGCAATCGGCCACCGCCGTGGTGCGGTTCACCGTCGTCGGCCCCGACGCGAAGGGCAACCGCGCGCCGTTGCCGTTGCCGTTGACATCGCGCACGTTCGAAGGCACCGCGGTGAAGATCGATGTCCCCCTTGACGGCATCGATCCCGACGGCGATTCGGTGACGCTCGTGGGCATCACGACGCCGCCGTCGCTGGGCAAGATCGTCGACATCGGCAGCACGCACATCAGCTACGAGGCGTATGCCGGCTCTGCTGGCACGGAATCGTTCACGTACGAGGTCGCGGACACGGGCGGCAAGTCGGCCACCGGCACGATTCGCATCGGCGTGATCCCACGCCCCGTCGAGGCGTTGCCGCCGAACGCGGTCGATGACGTGGTCGAGTTGCGGCCAGGTCGCCGTGCGGCGATCGACGTGCTCGGCAACGACTCCGACCCGAGCGGCTACCCCATCAAGGTGCAGAAGAAGCTGCCCGAGGTGGGCGAGGGCCTCACGGCGAGCGTGAAGAACAACCGGGTGCTCGTCGAAGCGCCCGACGCCGAGGGCGGCAACTCGGTTCGCTACGAGATCACCAACGGACATGGCGGCGCCGACGGCGCGTTCATCCAGGTGCTCGTGACCGAAGACGCGAAGATCGAACCGCCCACGGCGCACGACCAGGTCGTTGAACCGAAGCAAGTCGCAGACAAGAACTCGGTGACGGTCGACCCGCTGAAGGACGCGCAGAACCCCGGCGGTCTCGTCGAAGATCTCGTGGTCACGGTCGAGGGGCCGAATTCCGAGAACGCCGAAGTCATGCCCGATGGCACGGTGAAGGTCAAGCCGACCTCGAAGCGTCAGGCGATCGCGTACCGCCTCACCAACGAGGTCGACGAGCTCTCGGCGATGGCGTTCGTGATCGTGCCGCCGAACGCCGATGCTGAAGCCGAGAAGGAAGAGGAAGAGACCTTCCCGCCGCCGTACCTTGCTGAGCTCGGACCGCAGATCGTGCGCATGAACGGCACCATCTCATGGAGCGTCGGCGACATCGTCATCGTGCCGTCGGGCAAGCCGGCACGTATCCTCTCGGCGACGGCGACGAACAGCAACGGCACCTCGCCGATGACGGATGCCTCGTCGTTGACGTACACGCCGGCGAAGGACTTCCGCGGCCAGTCGGCGGTGACGTTCGAAGTCACCGACGGTGAGAGCGCGAGCGATCCCAAGGGCCGCAAGGCGTTCCTCACGATTCCCGTGACGGTCGGCGATCCGAACTTCGAGGACGTGCCGCCGACATTCACGCCGCGCAGCATCAAGGTCGAGGCCGGTGAGGCGGCGCAGCAGGTCGATCTGCGCCAGTCGAGCGGTCACCCGAGCGACAAGGTGCTGCAGGAGCTCTCGTACAACGGGCTCAGCGGTCAGAACGCGGACTTCTCGGCCGGCATCAACGGCTCGATGTTGACGGTCAGTTCGCCGCTCGGTGTGCAGCCGGGCACGAAGACCACGCTGACCTTCACCGTGAACTACAAGGAGTTCTCTGTTCCGGGCTCGATCGACGTCGAGGTCGTGAGTTCTTCGCGTCCGAAGCCTGTCGCACGCGACGATGGTCCGATCGAGATGCTGCGCAGCCAGTCGGAGACGATCGATGTGCTCGCAAACGACGTGAACCCGTTCGCGGCCGAAGGGACGCCGCTGCGCGTCGTCGATGCGCAGATCGATCAGCAATCGGTCGGTAGCGCGGCGAGCGTGACCTTCACGTCGACGGGGATCACGGCGAAGACCGGGCCCGCGTTCACCGGTGAGCTGAGCATCGTCTATCGGGTGCAAGACGGCACGAAGGATCCGACGCGCGAGGTGCAGGGGCGCGTCACCGTGATCGTGCGCGCCGCGCCCGACGCACCGGCCGCGCCTGATGCCACAGCCGGGGATGCCTCGGCCGTCGTGAGCTGGAGGGCGCCGGCCACGAACAACTCACCTATCACGAAATATGTCGTGCAGTGGGCGGGCGGCAGCCAAGAGTTCGGAGCCAGTGCCGCTGGCGCGAACCACACCATCGATGGTTTGACCAACGGTCAGGCCTATACGTTCACCGTTACCGCACGGAATGCCATCGGCGACTCTGCAGCCTCGGCGCCCAGCCGCACTGTGACGCCGTACGGCACCCCGAGTGCACCCCGAAACGTCTCGATCTCGAAGAGTGGCGACGCGCCCGCCACATTGCGGATGGACTGGAACGCGCCGTCCGTCACCGGCGGCGGTGCGATCCACTACCAGTGGCGTCTGAATAATGGCAATTGGCAAACCACGAACAGCACCTCAGCCTCGACGGGGGGCGCCGGCGCCGGTACATGGACCGTCGACGTGAGAGCGGTCAACGAGGGCAGCGGCAAGCCCGGACCGATCAACAGTGCCTCCGTCGTCGTCAACGACCCGCCACCGCCGCAGCCCTCGGGCTCGCTGGGCAAGGGTCCGAGCATGGGGTGCCAGAGCGGCGGTAGCGGCTGCGCTGAGGTGCGCATCACCTGGAGCAACATGGATCCGGGCACTTATCGCGTCTACGCGACGATCAACGGCGGTGCCGTGGGTTACCAAGGCACCTTCGACGTCGGAGCGAGCGGCCGACTGCAGCTTCAGAACCACCTCGGCATCCGGCAAGCCGGCGAGACCATCGCGGTGCGATTCGAGAACGTGAGCGGTGGCACCTCGCGCACCCTCGGCGGTATCAGCGGAAGCCAGTGGAACAACATCGGTTTCGACACGTGGTGATCACGTGGAACGAACACAGCCTGCATACATCAGAGGAGCAAACATGTCAGTGACACAGGAACAGGCCGATTGGTTCTCGGACGCCTTCACCAAGCTCGTCGACAACGTCGACCAGGCGATCCTCGGCAAGCGCGAGGTCATCCGGCTCGTCGTCATGGCGCTGCTGAGCGATGGCCACGTGCTGCTCGAGGACGTGCCGGGCACCGGCAAGACGGTGCTCGCGAAGGCGCTCGCGAACACGCTCGACGGCTCGAACTCGCGCATCCAGTTCACGCCCGACCTGCTGCCCTCCGACGTCACCGGCGTCACGATCTACGACCAGGGCAAGGGCGTCTTCGAGTTCCACAAGGGCCCGATCTTCGCGTCGGTCGTGCTCGCCGACGAGATCAACCGCGCCAGCCCGAAGACGCAGTCGGCGCTGCTGGAGGTCATGGAAGAGGGCCGTGTCACCGTCGACGGCGTGAGTCATGACGTCGGCCGCCCGTTCATGGTCATCGCCACGCAGAACCCGGTCGAGCAGGCGGGCACCTACACGCTGCCCGAGGCGCAGCTCGACCGCTTCCTGATCAAGACCTCGCTCGGCTACCCCGACCACAACACCGCGGTCGCACTGCTCCTCGACTCGTCGAACCGCGCTCGTGCGTCGAAGATCTCGCCGATCATCGCGCCCGACTCGGTGTCGGCCATGGCCCAGCTCGCCTCCGAGGTGTACGTCGATGCATCCGTGCTCGCGTACCTGAACCACATCGTGACCGCGACCCGCAGCCACAAGGATTCGACGCTCGGCGTCAGCATGCGAGGTGCGCTCGCCCTCGCTCGTGCGGTGAAGACGTGGGCGCTGTCGCAGAGTCGCACCTACGTGACGCCCGACGACGTGCGTGAGCTCGCGGTGCCGGTGCTCGCGCACCGCATCATCGTGGACCCCGAGTCCGACTTCGCCGGCGTGACCGCCGAAGACATCGTGAGCCGCGTGCTGGTGGACATCGAGCCGCCGGCCTATCGCGCGGCATGAGTGGCACCACTCCCGCAGAACGCGTCGAACCAGCTCCGCGCGCGCCCTCGCAGTCGCTGATCGCGCTGCGAGGCCTGTGGCGTGCGCTCCTCGGCGGGCTCCGTAACA
Organism: Agromyces subbeticus DSM 16689; assembly: GCF_000421565.1. Taxonomy (GTDB): domain Bacteria; phylum Actinomycetota; class Actinomycetes; order Actinomycetales; family Microbacteriaceae; genus Agromyces; species Agromyces subbeticus. The sequence goes on from NZ_ATXG01000002.1 coordinate 94,945, forward strand.
TCGCGCGATTGGCCGGGCAGGCGCTCAGGCGACTCTTCGCGTTCGCGACGCCCGTCACGCGGGTGATCTCGCCGCTCGGCTGGATCGTCGTCTGCGGCGCGATCCTGGCGTTCGCGCTCAGTCGCATCTTCGGGTGGGTCGAGTTCGGCTATGTCGGCGCGACCCTCGCCGCAGCCCTGCTCGTCGCCGTCGCCTTCGTCTTCGGGCGCACCAACTTCGGCGTGCACATCGAGCTGAACCCGCACCGCGTCGTCGCTGGTGAACGAGCCCTCGGCCGCATGGTGGTGACGAACATCGCGGCGAAGGCGTCGATCCCATCGCGCATGGAATTGCCGGTGGGCGACGGCGTCGCCGAGTTCGTCATTCCGGTGCTCGCGCCGAAGGCCGAGCACGACGAGCTGTTCGCCGTGCCGACGCACCGGCGTGCCGTGATCGTCGCCGGCCCTGCGATCACCGTTCGCGGCGACCAGCTCGGGCTGCTGCGCCGCACCGTGCGCTGGACCGATCAGGTCGAGCTCTTCGTGCACCCCGTGACCGCCCGACTCGCCCCGAGTGCTTCGGGCCTCGTTCGCGACCTCGAGGGCGAGATCACGAAGACCATCACGAACGACGACATCTCCTTCCACGCCCTGCGGTCCTACGAGCCCGGGGACGCACTGCGCAACGTGCACTGGCGCACCTCGGCGCGCACCGGCCAGCTCATGGTGCGCCAGTTCGAGGAGACCCGCCGTTCGCAGCTCACGATCGTGCACTCGACCGATCGAACGGCGTACTCCTCTGACGACGAGTTCGAGCTCGCGATCTCGATCACCGCGTCGATCGGCGTGCAGGTCGTGCGCGACGGCACGAACATGAGCATCGTGAGCGAGCGGATGCCCCTCTCGACGGCGACGCCCGTGGCATTGCTCGATGACTCGTCGCGTCTCGAAGAGACCTCGGGCGACTACCAGAACCTTCGCGACTTCGCGCGGGACTCGACGAAGCGACTGCCCGCCCCGAGCGTCGTGATGATCGTCACCGGCTCGAAGGTGCCACTCGCCGACTTCCGCGCCGCCGAGAGCATCTTCGGCCTCGATACCCAGACGATCGGATTCCGTGCCGAGTTCGGGGCCCCTTCGCGCATCGCGAAGGTCTCGGGACTCACCGTGGTCACCATCGGTCAGATCGGCGACCTGCCGCGTGTTCTCCGGAGGGTTCGACCGTGAGTGTTCCAGAACCAGTGGCGCCCGCCGAGGCCGCCGCGCAGCCGTCGACCCGCCTCTTCCCGTCGCGGGCCTGGCTCGACGTCGTCATCCTGTCGATCCTCTCGCTGCTCGGCGTCATCGGTTACGAGACCTCGTTCGGCGACCACAACTTCCTGCTCGCAGGCGTCGGCGGACTCGTCGTCGGCACCGGGTTCGGTGTGCTCGGCTACGTGCTGCGACTCGGCGTCCTGACCAACGTGCTCGCCGCGATGCTCGGCTACTTCCTCTTCGGCAGCGTGCTCACCATGCCGGGCCAGTCACTGTTCGGATTCCTGCCGAGCCTCGAGACGCTCGCCGGACTCGCGCTCGGCGCGGTCTGGGGCTGGGCCGACATCGTCACGCTGCAGACGCCCGTCGAGGCGCCGTACTACATCCCGGTCGTGCCGTACTTCGCCACGTGGCTCGTCGCGCTCATCGGCACGATGCTCGCGAGCCGCTGGCTGGTGACCAAGCGCACGCCGTTGCGTGCGAGCGTCCTCCTCGTCGGCCCTGCCCTCCTCTTCCTTTCGGGAATTCTGCTCGGCACGGACGAGGCGTACTTCGCGGGCGTGCGAGGTGTCGCCTTCGCGGCGATCGCGCTCATCTGGCTCGGTTGGCGACGCCGCGCCGTCGCTTCTGCGAGCGATGACGGCGCCAGCAGGCTGCAGCGACGCAAGCTCATGGGTACGGGCATCCTGGTCACGGGCGCGGTTCTCGTCGGCGCTCTCGCCGGCACCGCGCTGGCGCCCACCCAACCCGATCGTTTCGTGCTGCGTGAAGAGATCACGCCGCCCTTCGATCCACTCGCGTTCCCGAGTCCGCTCGCCGGATTCCGCGCCTATACGAAGGACCTCGCCGATACGCCGATCTTCACGGCGACGGGTCTCGAACCGGGCGACGTGATCCGCCTCGCGAGCATGGACGCCTACGACGGCAAGCTCTGGAACGTCGCAGGTCCTGACGACATGGCATCGACCGACGGCGGGTTCTCCCTCGTGGGCGAGACGATCCCGTTGCCGAAGCTGATGCGGCCGGGCGCCGAGCGCACGGCCGAGATCGAGGTCAGCGCGTACGACGACGTGTGGCTGCCGGGCGTGGGGTATCCGACCCGGTTGGTCTTCGACGACCGCACGAGCTCGGATCGCGCCGGAGACCTCCGGTACAACCCGTCGACCGGCACTGCCGTGCTCACAAGCGGCGTCAGCGACGGCTATCGGTACACGATCGACGCGACGACGCAGAAGGGCATCGACGACGCCGACCTCGTCGACACGCCGGCCGCCCGGCTCGATCTCCCACCCGTCGAGAACACGCCCGATGTCGTCGTCGCCAAGGCACAGGAACTCGCCGGCACGGCGGAGACGCCGATCGAGCAGCTTCGCGCGATCGAGAAGGCGCTGAAGACCCAGGGCTTCCTCAGTCACGGTCTCGCCTCCGACTCGGTACCCTCGCGCGCCGGACATGGTGCCGACCGCATGATCGAGCTGTTCACGCGGAGCCAGATGATCGGCGACGAAGAGCAGTACGCCTCCGCCATGGCGCTCATGGCCAGGTACCTCGGCTACCCCTCGCGCGTCGTGATGGGCTTCGCCCCCGAGATCGGCGACGACGCGGAGTCGGTGGAGGTCGTCGGCGACGACGTGACCGCCTGGGTCGAGGTCGCCTTCGAGGGCGTCGGCTGGGTCTCCTTCCAGCCGACACCCGACGAGACCGACATCCCGCAGGACCAGACGCCGAAGCCGAAGTCCGAGCCGCAGCCCCAGGTGCGCCAGCCTCCGCGCAGCGACAACGAGGACGAAGACCTGCTGACCGCCGTCGAGATCGACGACAGCGATGACGAGAAGAAGGATCAGGGCTTCATCATTCCGGTGTGGGCCTGGATCACGGCCGGCGCGGTGGGCATTCCGCTGCTGCTCTTCTTCGGAACCATGTTCGTGATCGCGGCGATCAAGGCCCGGCGGCGCCGGCGCCGCCGCACCAAGGGTTCCGGCGATCGCCGTGTCGCCGGTGCGTGGGACGAGCTGACCGACGAGTTCGCCGAACTCGGCTTCGAGGTGCCTCGCGTCGGGAGCCGCCGACAGGTCGCCTCGTCGCTGGAAGACCAGCTCCGCGCGCAGGGTCTCGGCGACGTGCCCGCCCGGCACACGGACACCGGTCCGGTTCGCGTCGTGCGCGCCGACTCGCCGGCGAGCAGCATCCGCATCATGCCGCTGGCCGATGCCACCGATCGTGCGGTGTTCGGCGGACACGAGGTCGACGAGGCAGTGGTCGAGCAGACTTGGAGCGAGGTGATCGAATCGGTCGGACTCGTGCGCGCGGCATCCGGTCGACTGCGTCGCCTCTTCAGCCGTTTCCGCATCCGATCCAAGCGCGACTGGTCGAAGGTCGACATCTCCGGCTCCTCGACTGCGAAGGCGGGGGCCGCCGGCACGCAGTCGGCGCCGCCCAGCGCGCCGACCATGCCAGGGACGACGGAATCGGGAGGGCCGCTCGCGGCACCGGCAGCAGGGTGACGGTGCGCCTCGATGCGCCGTGTTGCTCGCTAGAGTGGTGTCGTGGCACACGAGGGGTTCATCGTTCCGCCTCCCGGGTTGATCCCCGACACGGTCGAGGCCGCGCCGCCGCGCGCGCGCGAAGTGCCGCCGGCGACATTCCCGGTCTTCTCGGCCGTGACCGGTCCTGCGGCTCCGCCTGCGCCGGTGGCGCCCGTCTCCGAGGCGACGGCGCACGGCCCGTGGGTGCTCACGCTCGCCGATGGTCAGCGGTTCCAGGTCGGCGGCTCGCTCGTGCTCGGCCGCGATCCGTCGGCGGTTCCCGCGCGCCCGCATGCCGCACTCGTGCCGGTCGTCGACCCTGCCAAGTCCGTCTCCAAGACGCACGCGGTCATCGATCTCGAGGGTGCAGAGCTCTCGGTCACCGACTTGCATTCGACCAACGGCGTGCTCGTGACCGGCCGGCAGAGCGGCGCACGCGATCTCGCGGCGGGCGAGCGGGTCGTGCTGCAACCGGGCGATCGCATCGAGTTGGGATCGTTCGTCGTGTCCGTCGAACGCTTGTGACGTGACGACGCGTTGGCCGCTCCTCCATTTCCGAGGTGTTAGCCTGAAGTGGTGCGCGCACGACGACGTCTTCTCCTTCGGTGCCGCGGCGGGGCTTCGTTCTGAGGCCTTCCCCGCCGCGGAGTCCGTCGTCGGCTGACCCCCGGAACTGAGGAAGACGAACGCATGAACGCAGCATCGACGAACACCGTCGAGACGATCGAACACCCGCGAACCCTGGCCGAGAAGGTCTGGAACGCCCATCTTGTGGCCGAGGGCGAAGACGGCACACCTGACCTCATCTACATCGACCTGCACCTCGTGCACGAGGTCACGAGCCCGCAGGCCTTCGACGGGCTGCGGCTCGCCGGCCGCCCGGTGCGCCGCCCCGATCTCACGATCGCGACCGAAGACCACAACACGCCGACGCTCGACATCGACAAGCCGATCGCCGACCTCACGAGCCGCACGCAGATCGAGACGCTGCGTCGCAATGCGGCCGAGTTCGGCATCCGCCTGCACTCGCTCGGCGACAAGGAGCAGGGCATCGTCCACGTGGTGGGCCCGCAGCTCGGGCTGACCCAGCCGGGCATCACGGTGGTCTGCGGCGACTCGCACACCTCGACGCACGGCGCGTTCGGCGCGATGGCGTTCGGCATCGGCACGAGCGAGGTCGAGCACGTGCTCGCCACGCAGACCCTGCCGCTGAAGGCGTTCAAGACGATGGCCATCAACGTCGAGGGTGCGTTGCGGCCCGGCGTCACCGCGAAGGACATCATCCTCGCGGTGATCGCGAAGATCGGCACCGGTGGCGGCCAGGGCTACGTGCTCGAGTACCGCGGCAGTGCGATTCGCGCGCTGTCGATGGACGGCCGCATGACGATCTGCAACATGTCGATCGAGGCAGGTGCTCGAGCGGGCATGGTGGCTCCGGATGCCACGACCTATGCGTATCTCAAGGGCCGCGCGCATGCGCCGGCCGGTGCCGACTGGGATGCCGCGGTCGAGTACTGGGAGACCCTCGCGACCGACGAGGGCGCGCAGTTCGACGCCGAGGTCTTCATCGACGCCGACACGCTCGAGCCGTTCGTCACCTGGGGCACGAACCCGGGTCAGGGCGTCTCGCTCTCCGAGACGGTGCCCGATCCGGCGACGATCGCCGACCAGCACGAGCGAGCCGCCGCCGAGCGCGCGCTCGAGTACATGGCGCTCGAACCGGGCACGCCCCTCAAAGACGTCAAGGTCGACGCCGTCTTCATGGGATCGTGCACCAACAGCCGCATCGAAGACCTTCGCGCGTTCGCCTCGATCGTCAAGGGCAAGCGGAAGGCCGACGGCGTGCGGGTCATGGTCGTGCCGGGCTCGGCTCGCGTGCGGCTCGAGGCCGAGGCCGAGGGCCTCGACAAGGTCTTCACCGACTTCGGCGCCGAGTGGCGTTTCGCCGGCTGCTCGATGTGTCTCGGCATGAACCCCGACCAGCTCGCGCCCGGCGAGCGGTGCGCCTCGACCTCCAACCGCAACTTCGAGGGCCGGCAGGGCAAGGGCGGTCGCACGCACCTCGTCTCGCCCCTCGTCGCCGCTGCCACCGCGATTCGCGGAACGCTCTCGAGTCCCTGGGATCTGCAGACCGAAGGAGAGGTGCACTGACCATGGAGAAGATCACCACCGTCACGGGCACCGCGGCGCCGCTGCGCCGGTCGAACGTCGACACCGACCAGATCATCCCCGCCGTGTTCCTGAAGCGCGTGACGAAGACCGGGTTCGACGACGCGCTGTTCTACGCTTGGCGCCAAGACCCCGAGTTCGTGCTGAACCGGCCCGAGTACCAGGGCGCGAAGGTGCTCATCGCCGGGCCCGACTTCGGCACCGGCTCGAGCCGTGAGCACGCTGTGTGGGCGCTGCGCGACTTCGGCTTCGACGTCGTGATCAGCTCGCGGTTCGGAGACATCTTCCGCGGCAACTCGGGCAAGCAGGGCCTCGTCGCAGCTCAGGTCGCGTACGAAGACGTCGAACGGCTCTGGGCGGTTGTCGAGGCCGAGCCGGGAATAGCGGTGACGGTCGATCTCGTTGAGCGAACTGTGACCGTAGGGTCGCTCAGAGTGCCGTTCGACATCGACGACTACACTCGGTGGAGGCTTCTCGAGGGACTCGACGACATCGGGCTCACCCTCAGAGACGAAGCCGCCATCACCGAGTTCGAGTCTCATCGAGAAGCGTGGCGGCCGACAACGCTCCCCATCCGGGAGCCGGCGGAATCAGGGAGTCTGTGAACACACTCGGGCAGGATGCCAAGAACCATGGAACGGCAGTCGGATTGAACGTCGACAAGATCACGATCAACGGCGGCAAGCCGCTCCGTGGCCGCATCGAGCTGAAGGGCGCGAAGAACCTCGTCACCAAGGCGATGGTCGCGGCCATCCTCGGCGACACCCCGAGCGTGCTGAAAGACGTGCCGAACATCAGTGACGTCCGCATCGTGCGCGGGCTGCTCGAGGTGCACGGCGTGAGCGTCACGCAGGGCATCGAGGGCGAGTTGATCCTCGACCCGTCGGCGGTCGAGACGGCGCACATGGCCGACATCGACGCGCATGCCGGTTCGAGCCGCATCCCGATCCTGTTCTGCGGGCCGTTGCTGCACCGCCTCGGCGAGGCGTTCATCCCCGACCTCGGCGGTTGCCGCATCGGCGATCGCCCCATCGACTACCACCTCGAGGTGCTGCGCAACTTCGGCGCCATCGTCGAGAAGCTGCCGAGCGGCATCCGCATGTCCGCACCCGGCGGGCTGCACGGCGCCAAGGTGTCGCTGCCCTACCCGAGCGTCGGCGCCACCGAGCAGGTGCTGCTGACCGCGGTGCTCGCCGACGGCATCACCGAGCTCTCGGGCGCGGCGATCGAGCCCGAGATCATGGATCTCATCAACATCCTGCAGAAGATGGGTGCGATCATCACGGTCGACACCGATCGGGTCATCCGCATCGAGGGTGTCGAGAAGCTCGACGGCTACACGCATCGTGCCCTCTTCGACCGCAACGAGGCCGCGAGCTGGGCTGCAGCGGCCCTCGCCACCGACGGCGACATCTTCGTCGGCGGTGCCCGCCAGGCCGAGATGCTCACGTTCCTGAACGTGTTCCGCAAGGTCGGCGGCGACTTCGAGATCCAGGAAGACGGCATCCGCTTCTTCCACCCGGGCGGAGAGCTTTCGCCGGTGATCATCGAGACCGACGTGCACCCCGGCTTCATGACCGACTGGCAGCAGCCGCTCGTGGTGGCCCTCGCGAAGGCCAAGGGCGTTTCGATCGTGCACGAGACGGTCTACGAGCAGCGCTTCGGATTCGTCGACGCGCTCGTCGAGATGGGTGCCTCGATCGAGGTGCACAAGGAATGCCTGGGTTCTGCGCCGTGCCGCTTCGGACAGCGCAACTTCAAGCACTCGGCCGTCATCTCCGGGCCGACGAAGCTCACGGGCGCCGACATCGAGGTGCCCGACCTGCGCGGCGGCTTCAGCCACCTCATCGCGGCGCTCACCGCCGAAGGCCGATCCACTGTCTCGAACGTCGGAATCATCGCGCGCGGCTACGAGGACTTCATCACGAAGCTCGAGCTGCTCGGGGCGGATTTCGAACTCGAAGGATAATGGGGGAGTGCCACACGACGACCCGTCTTCGAACTCCCCGGCGAGGGTACGTTCGGAGACCCGCCGCCCCTCGTTCTTCTGGCTCCTCGCCGCGATCGCCCTGCCACCGCTCGCCGTCGCGGCCCGCTTCCGGTTCCACCACCGCGAGCGGATGCAGCAGTCGGGCGCGTTCGTGCTCGCGCCCAACCACTTCAGCGAGATCGACCCACTCGTGATGGGTGCGGCGGCATGGAAGCTGGGCCGCGCGCCCCGGTTCCTCGCCAAGGCGTCGCTGTTCAAGAATCCGGTGCTCGGTTGGCTCCTGCGCACGTCGGGGCAGATCCCCGTCGAGCGGGCCGGCAGTCGCAGCCATGCAGCGCTCAGGGCGGCCGAAGAGCTCGTCGAGAAGGGCCGCATGGTCGTCGTCTACCCCGAGGGATCGCTGACCCGCGACCCCGATCTCTGGCCGATGCGGGGCAAGACCGGTGCCGTGCGCATCGCGCTCGAACGCGACATCCCGATCATTCCGGCGGCCCACTGGGGCACGCAGACCCTGATGCCCCGGTACGGCAAGAAGATCAGCGTGTTCCCGCGCAACACGATCGACGTGATCATCGGCGAACCGCTCGACCTCAGCGCGTATCGAGGCAAGCCGCTCGACCAGCGAACGCTCCTCGCCGCCACCGACGAGCTCATGGCCGCCATCGCCGAGTTGCTCGCCGAGTTGCGGGGCGAACCGGCTCCGGCCGCGCGCTGGAATCCGGCCGCACATGGCCAGAAGGAGACCGGTCGCCTTGAAGACTAGAACTCCGTCGCGAAAGGTCGCCGGCAAGCGCGTCGCCGTGCTCGGCGCCGGCAGCTGGGGCACCACGTTCGCGAAGATCCTCGCCGACGGCGGGGCCGATGTCGTGCTCTGGGCCCGGCGCCCGGAGCTCGCCCGTGAGATCCAAGAGGGCAAGCGCAACAGCGACTACCTGCCGGGCGTGAACCTGCCGCTCGGCCTCCGGGCCACGAGCCGCCTCGATCTCGCCCTTGCGGGTGCAGAGCAGGTCTACGTGTCGGTGCCGAGTCAGTCGCTGCGCGAGAACCTCGTCGCGATGGCTCCGCATCTGCACGCCGAAGCCACGGTCGTGTCGCTCATGAAGGGCGTCGAAAAGTCGACCGGCAAGCGCATGAGCGAGGTCATCGCCGAGGTGCTGCGCATCGACCCCGCGCAGATCGCGGTGATCTCGGGGCCGAACCTCGCGCTCGAGATCGCCAAAGAGCAGCCCACGGCCGCCGTCGTGTCGTCGACGAGCCTCGAGACGGCGCAGGCCGTGGCATCCGTCGCCCGCAACCGCTACTTCCGCTCGTTCGTGAACACCGACGTCATCGGCACCGAGTTCGGCGGCGTGCTGAAGAACCTCATCGCCGTCGCGATCGGCATCGTCGACGGCGTGGGCTACGGCGAGAACACGAAGGCCTCGATCATCACGCGCGGCCTCGTCGAGATGACCGACTTCGCGGTCGCCTACGGAGCGCACCCCGAGACCCTCGCCGGCCTCGCTGGGCTCGGCGACCTCATCGCGACGAGCCAGTCGCCGCTCTCGCGCAACAACACGGCCGGCCGGCTGCTCGGCCAGGGCTACCACCTGAACGACGTCGTCAATCAGATGCAGCAGACCACAGAGGGGCTCGCCTCGGTCGGGCCGGTCCTCGAACTGGCGCGAGCGATGGGCGTCGACATGCCCATCGTCGAACAGGTGCGGCAGGTGCTCGCGGGCACCCTCGACCCGAAGGACATCGCGCCGCACCTCACGACCGACGACGAGCCGCAGGGCGAAAGGACGATCGATGGACAAGCTCAGAGTGGTTCTGCTATTCGGAGGGCGTTCCAGCGAGCATTCGATCAGCTGCGCAACGGCGGGCGGAGTGCTGCGGGCGATCGACCGTAGTCGTTACGAGGTGATCCCCGTCGGGATCACCCGCGACGGGGCGCTCGTGCTCGAGTCCGACGACGCCGATCGCTTCGCCCTCGACCCGGCGCACCTGCCAGAGGTCGTCGACAACGGCAGTCGCGTGCGCTGGCCCGAGAGCGCGTCGTCACGCGAGCTGAGAGTGACGGATGCTTCTGGCGAACGTTCACTCGGCGACGTCGACGTCGTGTTCCCGATCCTGCACGGCAGGTTCGGCGAAGACGGCACCATTCAGGGGCTGCTCGAGCTGATCGGGCTGCCCTATGTCGGCAACGGGGTGCTCGCCTCGTCGATCGGCATGGACAAGCACTTCACGAAGACCGTGCTCGAGGGCGCGGGCATCGCCGTCGCGCCGTGGGTGACCCTCACTCGAGCGGGGCTCGAGGCGAACCGCGAACTGTGGGAACGGCGCACGAAGGCGCTCGGCCTGCCCGTGTTCGTGAAGCCGGCGCGCGCCGGCTCCTCGGTGGGCGTCACCAAGGTCGCCGACTGGTCGGAGCTCTACGCCGCGCTCGAGACCGCGTTCGCCGAAGACGGCACCGTGCTCGTCGAGGCCGCCGTGGTCGGCCGCGAGATCGAGTGCGGCGTGCTCGGTGGCGCCGAGACATCCGTTCGGGTGAGCGTCGCCGGCGAGGTCGTGGTCACCGGCCGGGAGTTCTACGATTTCGAGGCGAAGTACCTCGATGCGCCGGGTGTCGACCTCATCTGCCCGGCCGAGCTCGGCGATGGCGAGCTCTTCGAACTGCAGCGCATCGCCCAGCGCTCGTTCGAGGCGATCGGCGCCGAGGGGCTCGCCAGGGTCGATGTCTTCCTGACCGGCGAGGGCTTCGTCGTCAACGAGATCAACACGATGCCGGGCTTCACGCCGATCTCGATGTTCCCGACCTGCTGGGTGCAGTCGGGTCTCAGCTATCCCGACCTGATCGCCGAGCTGATCGATGCGGGGCACGCGCGCGGCAGCCGCTAGGCGACTCGACGAGTGGCTCTCGGCCGGCGGAGTCAGCCGGCGTTCTCGCCGATCGTGGTGCAGGCGCCATCGGCGGGGATGACCGAGACTGCGTCGGCGAGCTCGGTGATCACCGTCGTGCCCGACACCACGTCGTTGTCGACGAGCACTTCGACGGCCGGCGTGCGACCGTACGTGGTGAAGAGGTAGTCGGGCGCAGACGACTCGTCGATGACCCAGTCGACCCCGTTCACCGTGACGCAGCGGTCGGTCGTCGGGCCCGGTGCCTCGGCGCCGCACCGCAGCACGACGGAGGCCGGCGTGCCCCAGGCACCCGTGCCCTGGGCGTTGGTCTCGCGCTGGGCCTGCTCGGCCTCGGTGTCCTTCGCGAGGGCATCGGGCAGCCGCACGACGACGGCGGCGCACGCGGGATCGCTCGCAGCGTCGGCGGCCTCGACCGGAACCGCTTGGCTGCATGCGGCGAGCACGAGCACAGATACGGCGGTGACGGTCGAGGCGGCAAGGGCGCGGAGCGCCGGATTGGACCACGCGGGCATCGGTGACTCAGACATCCTGCTCAGGCTATCGCGAGCGGCTCGGCGCAAGCTTGCCGCGCAGATCGGTGCCCGACGCCATGTGTGCGCCATCTTCGTCGCGCGCGGGAGGTGCGCTCAGACGGCTTGAATGTAATGATTGCTTACCAATGCGTTGCGGTGCCGCCTCGTCCACCCACTGATCCGGCACCGCGGCCTCCCCGAGCGCGGTGATCGAGACAGCTCACCGTCGAGCAGTCGAGCAATGGAGCGCGAGTGAGCCGTCGAAGCGAGCGAGAGCAGAGCCGGAGACGGCGCCGTCGCACGAGCAGCGTCATCGCGGCGGCGGTCGCCATCGCGGCGCTCGTCGGCGGCGTCGGCGCCGTCGGCACCGCGTGGGCGACGGGCGGGCTCGACGCATGGATCGCCTCGGTGCCCGAGTGCATCGAGCCCGTCGAGCTCACGGTCGTGGCCGACCGGGCCATTGCATCGACCGTGCAGGCCGTCGCAGCCGAGTACGACGCGAGCGAGGCCGCCTGCTCGCGCACGGAGGTGCTCGCGCAGGAGTCCGCAGACACCGCGGCCGTGCTCGCCTCGGGCACTGCCTCCGATGTCGATGCCTGGATCCCGGACTCGCCGGTGTGGCTCGTGCGCATGTCGAGCATGGCGCGCTCGCTCGGCCGCCCGGTGCCCGACATCGCGCTCGAGCGCTCGGTCGCGACGAGCCCGGTCGTCTTCGCGGCCCCCGTCAGTCGCGCCGAGGAGTTCGCCGATCGTGACGTCAGCTGGAAGGCGCTCCTGACCGGCGAGTTCCCGGCGCTGCTGCCCGACCCCGAGGCGTCGTCGGCGAGCCTGAACGCCCTGCAGTCGCTCGAGAGCCGGGCCGACATCACCCAGCCGCGGCAGTTCCAGGACGCCATGTTCGCCCTGAACGGCGAGGTGCCGGCGACCGCCGACGCCGCGTTCGCCGCGCTCAGCGTCAGTGATCCCGGCACTGTCGCCATCGCGAGTGAACAGCAGATCGCGCTCCACAATCGCGAGGCGGGCGCAGAGCCGCTGCTCGCGCTCTATCCGGCCGACGGCAGTCTTGCGCTCAGCTATCCCTTCCTTCGGCTGCTCGATGAGACCGAGTTGGCGAAGCACCTGCCGGAGGCGGCTCGGCGGCGCGCGCAGAACGACGCCGAGGCGCTCGCGCTCGAACTCCGCGCGCGTGAGCTCGGAGCGTTGAAGATGGTGCTCTGGGAGGCGACGGAGCGATTCGCGGCCGACGGCTTCCGTGATGGAAGCGGTGGCGGCACGCTCGAGCAGGACGGCGTGATCGAGGCACCGATCGAGGTGAGTTCGGCCGCGGCATCCGCTCAGGTCGCGATCCTCCGCACGTGGGGCGTCGTGAGTGTGCGCTCCCGGATCCTCACCGTGATCGACCTTTCGGGGTCGATGGAGGAGCCCACCGTGTCGGGCCAGCGCCGCATCGACGTGCTCCAGCAGGCGGCAGGCGCCACCCTGGCGCAGTTCTCGGGCCAGGTCGACCTCGGCATCTGGGGCTTCTCGACGCTCCGCTCGGGGGCCGAGGACTGGGAGTCGCTCGCCCCGATCGACCGCCTCTCGAACGACGCACACAAGCAACTGCTGAACGAGGTGATCGCGTCGCTGCCATCCCGGCTCGGTGGCGCCACCGGTCTCTACGACACCACGCTCGCCGCGGTGCAGAGTGTGCGCGCCGGTTACGACCCCGAGAAGGCCAACTCCGTGCTGCTGCTCACCGACGGACGCAACGAAGACGAGCACGGCATCTCGGGTGAGCAACTGCTGGCCGAGCTCGCCGCATTGAACGACCCGGAGAAGCCCGTGCCGGTGGTACTCGTGGGCATCGGCCCCGACACCGACCTCGAGGCGATGCGCAGGATCGCCGAGGCGACCGGCGGAGCCGCCTATTCGGCAGCCCGCCCCGAAGACCTCAGCGCGGTGCTCACCGACGCCCTGTCGCAGCGCGCGTGCCGTCCCAACTGCTGAGGCCGCGCGGCACGCTAGCGTGAGAGGCATGCACGACCCCCAGCGAGCGGATGCCGCGGCCGACCATCGCACCATCGGAGAACTCGGCGAAGACGCCGTGCTGGCACGCATCCTGCCGCGGCTGCGGGCCGGTGATGCCGCGCTCCTCGGCGCCGGCGACGATGCCGCGGTCGTCGCGGCCGTCGATGGCCGGTTCGTGGTGACCACCGATCTGATGGTGCACGGGCCCGACTTCCGGCTGGCCTGGTCGAGCCCGTTCGAACTCGGCTGGAAGGCCGCGGCGACGAACCTCACGGATGTCGCGGCGATGGGCGCCCGACCCACCGCGTTGGTGGTCGCGATCGCCGCCCCGCCCTCGACCGATGCCTCGGTGCTCGAGGGCATCGCCAACGGCCTCCGCGAGGGGCTCGCCGCACTCGCGCCGGGTGCGGGCGTGGTGGGCGGCGACCTCTCTGCCTCTCCCGTGCTGACGATCGCGGTGACCGCGTTCGGTGACCTCGAGGGCCGTGCCCCGGTCACTCGCAGCGGCGCCCGCCCAGGCGACGTGCTCGCCCACGCCGGCGTACGAGGCGATGCCGCTCGAGGGCTCGCGCTGCTGTTCGGTGAGGCGAGAGACGCCGCAGGCGAGCCCGACGCCGCACTGGCCGAGGCGCTGCGGGCGCGGCATCCGCTGCTCATCGCGGCGCAGCTCGCACCCGAGCCGCCGGTCGCCGCCGGCGTCGCGGCCGCCGTGGCGGGTGCCACCGCCATGCTCGACGTCTCCGACGGCCTCGCCCGCGACGCCCGCCGCATCGCCCTCGCGAGCGGCGTCGGCCTCGACTTCTCGTCGGCGGCGCTCGGCCCCGACGTACGGCTCGCCCTCGCCGGCGCCGAAGACCACGGCCTGCTCGCGACGTTCCCGCCGGGAACGACGCTGCCTGCGCCCTTCGAGCGCATCGGCTCGGTCACGGATGCCGCGGGGGCGCTCCTGCTCGACGGCGATCCGATCGGCGCCGACGGGTGGGACCCCTATTCGGGCTGGGACGGCCGTACGGGCTGATCGGGCTCGGCGGGCTGTACCGTGGTCGCCCACCAGAGCGTGGTCTCGCCGTAGTCGCGCCGCCGTTCGGCCGCGATGCCGCTCGGCCACTGCGGCTCGGGGGAGCGGGAGCTGCGCTCGACCATCACGACGGCGTCGGCGGCGAGGAGCGGCGCGAGCAGCTCGAGGTCGCGGGCGAGCGCGCTCTCTGACAGATCGTACGGCGGATCGATGAACGCGATGTCGACGCCGGCCGGTGCGGTTTCGAGGTAGGCGGCCACCGCGCGCACGACCACACGGATGTGCGGCGCAGAGTGGCCTCGGGCGGCCTTCACGACGGCCGCCGCGTTGGCACGGCAGACCTCGGCCGCCGGCTTCGCACGCTCGACGAGCACGACATCGGTCGCGCCCCGGCTCGCCGCCTCGAGGCCGAGGGCACCCGACCCAGCGTACAGATCGAGCACTCGGGACCCCTCGAGGGCATCTCGCGCCTCGAGGGCAGAGAAGATCGCCTCGCGCACGCGGTCGCTCGTCGGCCGGGTGCCGGCGCGCGGCACGCGGAGGGTCAGGGAGCCGGCGAATCCGGAAATGATACGGGTCATGCTCAGGGCAGCATAACGTTCGGTGTCGTCGCGCTGCCATGATGGGGTGCTGCGCTGCATGACGGCTCGTCGCGCTGCCATGATGGGTGGGTGGATGACTCGACAGACCAGGTGCCCGCCGACCCGTCCCGACACCGCGGCGCCGAACAGCAGATGATCGACCGACTCTGGGACTTCAGCGACCCGGCGGCCAGCGAGGAGCGGTTCCGGGAGGCCGCCGACGACGACGGCAACTCCGCGCACCTTCGCGCCGTGATGACGACCCAGCTGGCCAGGGCGCTCGGCATCCAGGGCAGGGCGGGGGAGGCACTCGCCGCGCTCGAGTCGGTCACCGCCGGAGTGCCCGCGAGCGATTCCCCGGCGGATGCCGCGGAGCTGCGCGCGCGAGTGGCCATCGAGCGGGGGCGGCTCGCGGCATCCGCCGGCCTGCCTGCCGACGCCATTCCCGAGCTGACCCGCGGGGTGCGCGAAGCGGCGCTCGCGGCCTCGCCGTTCCTCGTGCTCGATGCCCTGCACATGCTCGCGCTGAACGACGCCGGGCACGAAGAGGAGTGGGCCGCTGAGGGCTTCGACGTGCTCGCCGGTGTGCGCGACGCCCGGGTGCTGCGGTGGGGCATCGCCCTGCACAACAACCTCGGCTGGACCATGCACGACGCAGGCCGGGCCCAAGCAGCGCTCTCGCACTTCGAGCAGGCGGTCGAGGCGGCCGATCGCTTCGGCACGACCGAGCAGCGCCACGTCGCCCGATGGTCGGTCGCGCGCTGTTTGCGCAGCCTCGATCGCATCGACGAGGCCCTCGCTCTGCAGCGGGAACTCGCTGCCGCGAGACCCGATGACCCGTACGTGCAGGCCGAGCTCGCCGCGCTGACGGAGGCGGAGCCTACGATCGACGCATGACCGAGGGCGCAGACGCGATCACCGACGGGGCGACGCCGCCGGGATCGTTCACCCTCGATTCGCGCCTGTCGGGTGCCCTGGGCGGTCGCACGGCGCAGGCCTTCGAGCGTGGATTCGGGCACCGAACGGTCGGCGACCTGCTCGCGCACTACCCGCGTCGCTATGCGATGCGCGGTGAGCTCACGGCGCTCGCGACGCTGCCGCTCGACGAGAACATCACGATCATCGCCGAGGTGATCGAGGTGGGCGAGCGGTCGATGCGCGCCCGGCGCGGCTCGATCGTCGAGGCGAAGATCACCGACGGCACCGGCGTGCTGACCCTCACGTTCTTCAACCAGCGCTGGCGCGCGGCCGACCTCCGCCCAGGGCGGCGGGGCATCTTCGCCGGCAAGGTGAGCGACTACAAGGGACAGCGGCAGCTCGCCCACCCCGACTACGAGCTCTTCGACGATGCCGCCCCGCTCGAGGCCGGCGACGCCGCGGCCAAGCGATGGGCCGAGGCGCCGATCCCGATCTACCCGGCCACCGGCACGCTCGCCAGCTGGCAGATCGCGAAGGCCGTCGAGCTCGTGCTCGACGGGCTCGCGCCCCTCGACGACCCGCTTCCCCTGAGCGTGCGGCAGTCGCAGTCGCTGCTCGCGCACCGCGACGCCCTCGAACTCGTGCACCGGCCCGAACGCGACGGCGACTGGAAGAGCGCGCGGCGCACCCTGCGCTTCACCGAGGCGTTCGTGCTGCAGACCGCCCTGCTCGCCCGCCGAGCCGAGTTGAGGACGCACGCGACCGCTGCACGGCTTCCTGTCGCGGGCGGGCTCCTCGAACGGTTCGACGCCGCCATGCCGTTCACCCTCACGGGCGACCAGCTCGAGGTCGGCGCCGAGATCGCCCACGACCTCGGCGAGCCGGTGCCGATGAATCGGCTGGTGCAGGGCGAGGTCGGCTCGGGAAAGACCGTCGTCGCGCTGCGGGCGATGCTCGCCGTCGCCGACTCAGGCGGCCAATCGGCACTGCTCGCCCCGACTGAGGTGCTCGCGGGCCAGCACCTCAGGTCGATCGCGAAGATGCTCGGTCCCGATCTCGCGGCCGAGCTCATGCCCACGCTCATCACCGGCCAGCTGCCTCTCGCCGAGCGCAAGAAGGCGCTGCTCCGCGCGGCCGCCGGCCAGTCGCGCATCGTCGTGGGCACGCACGCCCTGCTCGGCGAGACAGTCTCCTTCGCCGACCTCGGGCTCGTGGTGGTCGACGAGCAGCATCGATTCGGCGTCGAACAGCGCGAGGCGCTGCGGCTCAAGGGCCGCAACCCCCCGCACGTGCTCGTGCTCACGGCCACCCCCATTCCGCGGACCGTCGCGATGACCGTCTTCGGCGACCTCGACGTCTCGACCATCCGCGAGCTTCCGGCCGGTCGCGCCGGCATCACGTCCCAGGTCGTGCCGCTCGCGATCCGACCGGCATGGCGGCCCCGCATCTGGGAACGCCTCGCCGAAGAGCTCGCGCAAGGGCGCCAGGCGTTCGTGGTGTGTCCGGCGATCGAGCCGAAGGTCCTCGAAGAGGGCGCCGCGGCCGAGGCCGCCGTCGCCGAGGCGGGCTCGGGCGGCAACGCACCGACGGATGCCGCGGCCCCCGTCGCATCCGTCGCCGCCGTGCTCGCCGAGCTGCTGGCGCATCCCCGGTTCGCCGAGACCCGCGTCGCACCCCTCCACGGGCGAATGTCGGCCGACGAGAAAGACGCCACGATGCGCGCTTTCGCGGCCGGTGAACTCGACGTGCTGGTCGCCACGACCGTGATCGAGGTCGGCGTCGACGTGCCGAACGCGAGCGCGATGGTCGTCGTCGACGCCGATCGGTTCGGCGTCTCGCAGCTGCACCAGCTGCGCGGCCGGGTGGGGCGCGGCAGCGTGCCGGGCATCTGCCTCCTGGTCACCTCGGCCGTGCCCGGCTCGCTCGCGCTGCAGCGTGTCGAGGCGGTCGCGGCCACGCTCGACGGCTTCGACCTCGCGCAGGCCGACCTCGAGCTGCGGCAAGAGGGAGACGTGCTCGGCGCCACCCAGTCTGGCGGCCGTTCCTCGCTGAAGCTCCTCAAGGTGGCCCGTGACGGCGACCTCATCGCCGAGGCCCGCGAGCTCGCGCACGACGTGCTCGCGAGCGGTGGGGGCCTCGCCGACCATCCGGCCCTCGCGGCCGCGGTGCGCCGTCGCCTCGACGAGGAGACGAGCGGTTACTTGAGCAAGGGCTGAAACCGGAGCACGGGCTGAAACCGGAGCACGGGTTGAAACCAGAGCAAGAGTCGAGGCTGTGCACAGCCTCCGAGACTGTGCACAGCCCCTGACGACCGGCCACGCGGGCAGTACGCTGGAGCGTATGCAGCGGATCGCCGTCGTCCCAGGATCGTTCGACCCCGTCACGCTCGGCCATCTCGATGTCATCGGGCGGGCCGCGGGGCTCTACGACGAGCTGCATGTCGTGGTGGTGCACAACCCCGACAAGTCGGCGCTGCTGCCCATCGGCCAGCGGGTGTCGCTCATCGAGCGCTCGATCGCCGACGCCGGCATCCAGGGGCGCATCGTGGTCGCATCGTGGAGCATGGGTCTCCTCGTCGACTACTGCACCGACGTCGGGGCATCCGTGCTCGTGAAGGGCGTGCGATCGCAGCTCGACGTCGCCTACGAGACGCCCATGGCCATCGTCAACCGGCATCTCGCCGGGGTCGAGACCGTCTTCCTCCTTCCCGATCCGGCCAACGCGCACGTGTCGAGCTCGCTCGTGCGCCAGGTGTCCGCCCTCGGCGGCGACGTCGCGCCCTACGTGCCGGCCTCCGTCTCCGAGTACCTCCAGTCGGCGATGACGCCATGACCGACACCGCCGCCGTCACGGCGAAGATGAGCATCGACGAGGTCGGGGTGCGTGCCGCGGCCATCGTGCAGAACGTCGAGGCGGTCATCGCGGGCAAGCGCGACGCGGTCACGAGCGCCCTCACCGTGCTGCTCGCCGAGGGTCACCTGCTCATCGAAGACGTGCCGGGCGTCGGCAAGACGATGCTCGCCAAGACCCTCGCCCGCTCGGTCGACGCGACGGTCAGTCGCATCCAGTTCACTCCCGACCTGCTGCCGAGCGACGTGACCGGCGTCTCGGTCTTCGACCAGGCGAGTCGTCGCTTCGAGTTCAAGCACGGGCCGGTGTTCGCGAACATCGTGATCGGCGACGAGATCAACCGGGCGAGCCCGAAGACGCAATCGGCCCTGCTCGAATGCATGGAGGAGCGGCAGGTCACGGCCGACGGCACGACGTACCGCCTCGAACCGCCCTTCACGGTGATCGCGACGCAGAACCCCGTCGAGATGGAGGGCACGTACCCGCTGCCCGAGGCGCAGCGCGACCGATTCATGGCGCGCATCTCCATGGGCTATCCCTCGTCGGCCGACGAGCTGGCGATGCTCTCGACCCGAGAGACCTCGAGCCCGCTCGACTCCCTGGGGCCGGTCGTCACGCTCGACGAGCTCCGCGGCATGATCGAGGCGGTGCAGCACGTGTTCACCTCGCAGCCGGTCAAGGAGTACGCGGTCGAGCTCGCACGGACTACGCGCGACGACCGACAATTGCGGCTCGGCGCCAGCCCGAGGGCGACTCTGCAGCTGATTCGGGCGGCGAAGGCGCATGCCGCCATGCACGGTCGCGACTTCGTGCTACCCGACGACGTCGACGCGCTCGCGGTGCCGGTGCTGGCGCACCGCCTCGTGCCGACGAGTCGTGCGATCGGTGCGCATGACCGCGACAGCGGGCCGCTCATCGACGCCATCGTGCGCCGCATCGTGGGGGAGACGCCGGTTCCGGTCGGCAGCGCTCGAAGGAACTGACATGTGGCGCCCACGCTCCGTAAAAGTCGCGATCTGGCCGCGACTCACCCGGCGCGGCGCCACGCTCGTGATCGTGGGCGTACTCCTCCTGGCGCTGTCGCTGTGGTTCGACCTGCGCGACATCCTCGTGCTCGCTTTCGTCGGCATCGCGATGCCGGGCGTGGCGGCCCTCTTCGTCGCACTGCGCACGCCGCGCCTCGCCGTGACCCGGCGCTTCGCGCCGCCGGTCATCGCCGCCGGAGGTTCGACGCTCGTCGCCCTCGTCGTCAAGAACCGTTCACGCCGCACCTTCGACGGCGCCCACTGGCGAGACGGCGTGCCCTCCGGACTCGCATCGGCGCCCGAGGCCATCCTGCCCGCGATCGGCCCGTACGAGTCGATGCTGCCGGCAGGCGACGACACCGTGCGCCTCGAGTACCGGCTCCGGATGCCGCGTCGCGGCGTGTTCCAGGTCGGCCCGTTGCGCGTGGGCATCTCCGATCCCTTCGGGCTCGCCCGCATCGACCGCGACGTGGGCAACGGCCATGAGGTGGTGGTGACGCCGAGGGTGACTCCGCTCGATGCCGCTCTCGGCTCCGCGGCGAGTGTCGACGGCGTGCTCAACGGGCTGCAGCGACGCACGCACCCCAACTCCGACGAGCTGATCGCCCGGGAGTACCGCTACGGCGACCCCATGCGCCGGGTGAACTGGGCCGCCACGGCCCGCCGCGGCGAGCTGATGGTGCGCGAAGAGGAGCAGCGCGGCGATCCCGAAGCGCGCATCGTGCTCGACACGACGCTCGCAGGCCGGCCGAAGTCCTCGGCCTATCGCCGTGAGGGTGCCGAAGACACCCATTTCGGATTCGAACTCGGCGTCGAGGTCGCTGCCTCGGTGGGCATGCACCTGCTCGAGCGGGGGTTCCGAGTGCGATGCGATCGGGTCGACGATCCAGAGCGCAGCCTGCTCTCCGAAGACTCCGGTGCCGGCTATCGCATGCCCGGCGGCGATCACCTGCTGCTCGAGGGTCTCGCGCGGCTCGAGCAACCGTCATCGCACCCGTCGTCGCGTGACGTGCAGCACGCGCCGGCGCACGCATCGGGTCCGCGCGGGCGCGAGGCGCGCATGCCGGGCTTCGCCGTGCTCATCGATCCCGACGAACACGATGCCCGCACGCTCGTGGCGTTGCGATCGACCTTCGAACCCGCGGTCGCCTTCGTGACCGAGACGGTCGCCCCCTCGGTCATCGAGGCGCTCGAGAAGTCCGACTGGCGCGTCGTCCGCGTGCGGCGGGCCGCCGACATCGCCTCGGCGTGGGCGGGGTCGGCTGCTCCCATGCCGTCGTCCGCACCCACTGCGGTGAGCTCGACCGCTGGCGCCGCGTCGCCCGACCTGTTCACCACGGAGACGGGGTGAACGATGCGTCCTGACCCGATCCCTCTGTCGCGGCTGCAGCGGCTCGCTCTCACGGCGTCGTCGTTCCTCCTGCTCGTGGTCGCCACGATGGCGCTGGGCCCGCTCATCGCCGGCAGCGGCTGGTGGTGGCTGTGCGCGTTCGTGGCAGCCGGAACCCTGTTCTCCGGAGCCGGGCTTCGCGCACTCCGCACCCCGGCCTCCCTCGTGCCGGTGCTCGAGCTCGTGGTGATGCTGCTGCTGCTCACACTGGTGTTCGGCGGGTCGACGAGCATCGCGCTGCTCATCCCGACGCAGGGCACTTTCGAGACGTTCGGCGAGTTGCTCACGGGCGCGCAGCGCACGATCGAGCAGCAGTCGGTGCCCGCCATCCCGGTGCCCCCGCTGCTGTTCGCCCTCGCTCTCGGCGTCGGGGTGCTCGCGGTGTTCACCGACCTGTTCGTGCAGACCTTCCGCATGCCGGCGCTCGCCGCGGCCCCGGCACTCGTGCCGATCCTGGTGCCGGGGTTCATCATCGAGGCGGGCGCTGAGACGCCGACCCTCGTGCTCACGGCGGCCGCGTACCTGCTGCTGCTTCGCATCGACGTGCGGGTGCGGCGTCACGCCCGACTGCAGGCCGGCGATGAGGGCGACGACGCCGCCACGATCGTGCCGCCGAAGCGGGTGCCGATCGTGTCGACGCTCGGCGCCTCGCTCGGTCTCGCGGCGGTCGGCCTGCTGGCCGCTTCGGTGCTGGCGGCCTCCACGCCGAGCGTGTCGACGAGCCTGCTGCTCGGCTCGCCGAGCCAGGGCACCCTCTTCGCGCGCGGGGTCAGTCCGTTCATCGATCTCGGCCGAGACCTGCGCCGACCCGAACCCCGCCCGGCCTTCCACTACTTCGCCCGCGATGCCGATCGGCCGTACTTCACGCTGCTCACCCTCGACCGCTTCGAGGGCGAGGTCTGGGGCGCGACCGACGCCGCCGTCGATGGCGACAACACCGTCGATGCGATGCCGCGCCCCGACGGGCTCTCGGCAGAGGTGGCGACGTCGGAGCACCCCATCGAGGTGGTCGTCGACGAGGTGCGCACCACCTGGCTGCCGGTTCCATACCCCACGTCGCGCATCGAGGGGCTGTCGGGCTCGTGGTTCTGGGACGAGGGCTCGCTCGCCGTTCGCAGCGTCGACACGAACACCGGTGGGCAGCGCTATGAGGTGACGAGGCTCGAGGTCGAGCCGACCGTGGCGCAACTGCGCGACGCAGGGCGCCAACTGCCGTCAGAACTCGAAGCATCGCTCGAGATGCCCGACGAAGTGCCGGCGATCATCGCCGAGACCGCGGCAGCCGTCACCGCGGGGGCGACCTCGCCATATGACGCGGCGGTCGCGATCCAGGCCTTCCTCCGTTCTCCCGACTTCGACTACTCCACCGAGGCCCCGGTCGCAGACGGGTACGACGGCGGCGGGTTCGACGTCATCGCGCAGTTCCTCGAGGCGAAGGCCGGCTACTGCGTGCACTTCGCCTCGACCATGGCGGTGCTCGCGCGCGAGGCGGGCATCCCGTCGCGCATCTCGCTCGGCTACACGCCGGGCACGCCGACGCAGGAGCGGGTCGAGGGCATGCAGCGCGTCGAGGTCGACTCGCACGACCTGCATTCGTGGCCCGAGCTGTACTTCGAGGGCATCGGCTGGGTGCCCTTCGAGCCGACGCCCGGCCGTGGCAGCGTGCCGGGGTACTCGCGACCCGGTGCCGGCGATGAGACCGGGCCGACGTTGCCGAGCGCCGCCCCGTCGACACCGGGCTCGACCGGCCGCCCCGAGCTCGACCCCGATCGCGCGCTCTCCGGCCAGAGCGCCGACACGCTCGCGTCGAACGCGTGGTGGCAGCGCACCGTGCCCATCGCACTTCTCGTCGTACTGCTCCTCCTGCTTCCCGCGGCGCTCCGGCTCGTTCAGCGATCTGCCCGCCGTCGCAACATCGCGAAGGGCCGGCGACCGGCGGATGCCGCGTGGGACGAGGTGATCGCCACCGCACGAGACCTCGGCACGGGTGGCGATGCCACCCAGACCCCCCGAGCCGTGGCGACGGCGATCGGCGAACGTGCTGCGTTCCGCGAGCAGGCGCCGGCAGCCGCCCTGCTGTCCCTGCGAGACGCGGTCGAACGCGAGCGCTACGGCCCCGGGAACGGGTCCGCGCTCCACGACGAGGCGCTCGAGCAGCTCTCACTGGTGCGTGCGGCACTCATCGAAGGAGCGACTCCCGTCGAGCGTGCTCGTGCCGCGCTCGTGCCGCGCTCGCTCTTCGACGCCGCGCGCGGCGTGCTGGGCGAACGCCCATCCGGCGACGCGTAGAATCGTCGATCGTGGCCATCAAGCATTCTCCGTTCCGTGTGAACGTGCGCGACCTCGTCAACCATCCCGGCGAGATGCGCGAGCATCCCTTCACCGTGGCCGCCGGCGAGCAGATGGGTGAGGGACTCGTCGCGGTTCGCGCCGGTTCGGAGCTCGACCTCGAAGTGCGGCTGGAGTCGGTGCACGAGGGCATTCTCGTCACGGCTGAGATCGATGCGGTGGCCGAAGGGGAGTGCGGTCGGTGCCTCATCGACATCGCCCTGCCGGTCGAAGTCGAGTTCCAAGAGCTCTTCGGGTATCATTCTGGAGAAGCAATCGAGTATGAGGTTCAAGACGACCACGTGGATCTTGAATCGCTCATCCGCGATGCGGTAGTGCTGGCACTGCCGTTCCAGCCGGTGTGCCGACCGGATTGCCCAGGTCTCGACCTCGAGACCGGGCTCCGACTGGCCGATCATCCGGAACTCGTCACCCCTGAGCACAGCGATCCTCGTTGGGCCGCGCTCACCGGGTTCCAGGCTTCCGAAGACAGCGGTCCGGATGCCGAATCCGGGACCGACCAGCAGAGAGAGAGATAGTCATGGCTGTTCCGAAGCGGAAGAAGTCACGCGCCCGAACCCACATGCGCCGCGCGCAGTGGAAGGCCGAGGTCCCCACGCTCGTCAAGACCGTCGAGAACGGCAAGGTTACCTACAGCCTTCCGCACCGCGCGAAGGTCGTCGAGGATTCCGCGGGCACCCCGCTGTTCCTCGAGTACAAGGGCCGCAAGGTCGCCGACGTCTAGTCGGCACCAGATTCCCGAACGACCGGTCGTGACGCGAACGGAACTCAGCGGGGCCACGGATCGAACGCTCGAAGAGCTGCAGCAGCGACTGCAGATCTCGATCGATCCCGCCCTGCTCCTGCTTGCGCTCACGCACCGGTCTTTCGCGTACGAGAACGGCGGCATCCCGACCAACGAGCGCCTCGAATTCCTGGGCGACTCGATCCTCGGGCAGGCCGTGACGGTCAAGCTCTTCCGCGACCACCCCGATCTCGACGAGGGTGAGTTGGCGAAGCGGCGAGCGAGCCTCGTCTCGAGCGTGGCGCTCGCCGAGGTCGGTCGTGCGATCAAAATCGGGCCGTACATCCGGCTCGGTCGCGGCGAGACCATGACCGGCGGGGCCGACAAGCCGTCGATCCTCGCCGACACGGTCGAGGCGATCATCGGCGCGGTCTACCTCGACGCCGGTGGCGAAGCAGCCACCGAGCTCGTGTTGCGACTCGTTGCGCCCCTGCTGCAAGACCCGGCGCGCTTCGGCGCCGCCATGGACCCGAAGACGAGCTTGCAGGAGATGGCCGCCCGGCGCGGCACCTCCGCACCCGTCTACACGGTGACCGAGAGCGGCCCCGACCACAGCAAGCACTTCATCGCCACCGTCGCCGTCGGCGACCTGGTCGCTGCTAGTGGTGAGGGCTCGAGCAAGAAGCAGGCCGAGATGGCCGCCGCGCTCGAGGCCTGGGTGCGACTGAACGCCAACTGAGGCTCCTGCTCGATCATCGCTGTTCGAACGGCATACTGGTGTCGAACAGCTCGAGGGGGTGACTGCGTGCGACGAGGCACCAACGTGCACGCCCTCGGCGGGTTCAACCAGATCGTGATCCTCGATACGATCCGACGCACGACTGACGGACTCAGTCGGGTCGAGATCGCCGAGCAGACCGGCCTCAGTGCGCAGACGGTGTCCAACGTCTCGCGTCGCCTGCTCGATGAGGGCATCATCCGCGAGACCGGCCAGCGCATCCTCGGCGTCGGCAAGCCCCGGATCATCCTCGAGCTCGACCCGAACGGCGGCTACGCGATCGGCGTGCACCTCGATCCGTCGGTCATCACCTACGTCGTCCTCGACCTCGACGGTCAGGTGATCGCACATGCGTCGACCGCGACACCGTCAGGTACGACACCCGACGACGTCATCGACGGCATGCGCGACTCCATCGAGGCGATCATCGTCGACGCCGGCGTCGATCGATCACGCGTGCTCGGCGTCGGCATCGCAGCGCCCGGGCCCCTCGACCTCGACCGTGGTGTCGTGCTCGACCCCCCGCTGCTCGAGGGCTGGCACGGGGTCGCGTTGCGCGACGCGCTGGCGAAGTCCACCGGGCTGACTGTGCTGCTCGAGAAGGATGTCACGGCGGCGACCGTCGCCGAACTCTGGACCAGTTCAGCGCATGAGCGCGACGACTTCATGTTCTTCTACTACGGCACCGGCGTCGGAGTGGGCCTCGCCATCGCGCATGAGGCGGTGCGCGGTGCGACGAACAATGCGGGCGACGCCGGCCACATCATCGTCGATCCCGGCGGGCCGCTGTGCAGTTGCGGGCGACGCGGCTGCCTCGGCGATGCGATCATGCCGAGAGCGCTCGTCGCCCAGGCGACTGCCGCGGGCCTGGTCGACACGCCGAGTGCTCCGCTCGATGGTCGAGACGTCGACGAGGCGCTCGCGACGATCGCGGCCCTCGCGGCGTCCGGCGACCCTGCCGCAGTCGCGATGCTCGACGAGGTGGCTGATCGCACTGCGGTCGCCGTCGTCACCGTGGCGAACCTGCTCGATCTCGATACCGTGGTCTTCGGTGGTCCGTACTGGAATCGTGTTTCGTCGCACATCCTTCAGAGGATCTCGGTGCAGGTCAACACGTCCGAGGCGCTCGTCACCACGCATCCCATCGCCGTGACGGTGTCACGCATCGGCGACGACGTCGCCGCCGTCGGTGCGGCCTGCCTCGTGCTCGATGACGCGCTCTCACCGCGTCCGTCGGCGCTGCTCATCTCCGGCTGATCGCTCGATCCGCGGTCGGTGACCGGACCGCAGCCCCTTCGAGGGCCGACGTCCCCCAAGCGAGGGTCAGCAAATGCTGCCGAGACTGTTGACAAGAATTAGTCCATGCGTTTTAGTTATGCGAGATGGGCCCCTCGGCATCGATGCCGAAGCGGGAGAGATCACGGAATCAAGGGAGATCCATGAAGTCCACACTCGCCGCAACCGTCGCCATCGCCGCGACCTCCGCACTGCTGTTCACAGCCGCCGCTCCCGCGCACGCGGTCGCGCCCGAGCAGTCCGCCCGGTCGGCCGATCGAGCGCAAGCGGGCAACCGGCACGAGAACTCGCTCCGCGCTCACGCCTCGTTCCTCGCGATGCAGGAACACTTCGCCGTCGCCGACGGCAGTGGCCTGTATCGCGAGCAGATCCCGGTGCAGCCGGGCGATCGGCAGTACTCGTTCGAGTGGCCGTTCTCGCAGGCGCACATCGCCATCGCCGATCTCGCCAACCAGCCCGGCAGCAGCGGCCGCCGCTACGACGCCGCGCTCGTGACCGCGGCCGCAGCCCAGGAGCACTACTGGGATGCGGACGGCGGAACGACGGGCCTTCCCGGCTACGCGTCGTATCCCGTCGGCGAGTTCGGCGAGGGCGGCGACTACTTCTACGACGACAACGAGTGGGTCGGCCTCCTCGACGTGCAGCGGTACCTGACCGACCGCGATGAGGCTGCGCTCGCTCGTGCCGAGGAGATCTTCGCGCTCGTCGTCTCCGGGTGGGACACCGACCCGAGTCATCCGAACCCCGGCGGTGTCTTCTGGACGCAGGCGCCATGGAGCAATGACCGCAACACGGTCTCGAACATGCCGGGCGCCCAGCTCGGACTGCGGCTCTACCAGATCACGGGGGAGCAGAGCTATCTCGACTGGTCGCTGCGCATGTACGACTGGACGAACGAGAACCTCCAGCGCCCCGACGGCCTGTACTCCGACCACGTCGACCTCGCCGGCACGATCGAGCCGACGGTGTGGTCGTACAACCAGGGCGTGCCGGTCGGGGTGAACGTGCTGCTCTACGAGGTCACCGGCGAACAGCGCTACCTCGACGAAGCCTCGCGCATCGCCGAGGCCGCGTATCGGTACTACATCGACGAAGGGCGACTCGACGATCAGCCGGCATTCTTCAACTCCATCTTCTTCAAGAACCTGCTGCTCCTCGAATCGGTGACCGGCGGTTCGACCTACCGCGATGCCATGCAGCAGTACGCCGACGACGTCTGGACCGAGCACCGCGACCCGTCGACCGGGATCTTCTCGTTCGATGAGGGCCCGACCGAGCTGCTCGAGCAGGCCGCGGCGACGCAGATCTTCGCGGTCCTCGCGTGGACGCCGCCGCAGTGGCGTGATCTGTACTGACCCGGCGGATGCCGCCGGCATCCGTTCGATCATTCGGAGCACCGCGACGCGGCACCGTCGCCACTCGCGACTCCGACCGAAGAGGAAACCACAAGGAGATGCAATGAAGCACACGTTCACAGCCACGGTCGCGCTCGCGGCGGCCGGCCTCCTCGCACTGTCAGGATGCTCGGCCGACGACGGAGGATCGTCGAACACCATCAAGGTGGCCTACCAGAAGTTCGGCACCTTCACGCAGCTCGACGATCACATGAAGGAGGTCAAGGCCGCGTTCGAAGCGGAGAACGAGGGCATGACCGTCGAGCTGGTGCCGATCGAGGCGCAGCAGAACGACTACTTCACGAAGCTCGCGCTCATGAACCAGTCGGCGTCGACCGCACCCGACGTGATGTACGAAGACACCTTCATGGTCGAATCCGACGCGGACGCCGGCTACCTCGCACCGCTCGACGAGTACACCGAGTCGTGGGAGGACTGGGACGCCTTCTACGAGAACGCGAAGAGCGCCGGGCTCGGTGGCGACGGCAAGACCTACGGAATCCCCATGGGCACCGACACCCGTGCGCTCTGGTACAACACCGACGTGTTCGAGCAAGCGGGCGTGCCCGTGCCGTGGGAGCCGGAGACGTGGGCCGACGTGCTCGACACCGCGGCGACCATCAAGGCAAAACTGCCCGATGTCGTGCCGCTGAACGTGTACTCGGGCAAGGCGCAGGGCGAGGCCGCCGCCATGCAGGGATTCGAGATGTTGCTCTACGGCACCGGCGACACGCTCTACGACACCGATGACAAGAAGTGGGTGACCGGCTCGCAGGGCTTCGTCGACTCGTTGACCTTCATCGAGGACCTCTACCAGGGCGGACTCGGGCCGACCCCTGAGCAAGCGCTCGACAAGAACGTGGGCAACCTCGTCTCGGCCGAGTGGTTCCCGCAGGGCACGCTCGCCATCGGCCTCGACGGTTCGTGGTTGAGCGGCACCTGGCTCGAGACCGGCACCGCGCCGTGGCCCGAATGGAGCGACGTCATGGCGCAGGCGCCGATGCCCACTCAGGAGGGCGACGAGCCCGGCGCGACGAGCATGTCGGGCGGCTGGACCCTCGCCATGGGATCGAAGTCCGAGAACAAGGACGCCGCATGGGACTTCATCGCACTGGCCCTCGACAAGGACAACTCGCAGTCGTACGACATCGCCGCCAGCCAGATCGCCGTGCGCAGCGACGTCTCGGAGGACCCCGACTATCAGGCTGCGAACCCCTCGTTCGGCTTCTTCTCCGAGATCGTCGCCGTCACGAACTTCCGTCCGGCCACGAGCGACTACGGCCAGATCTCGAGCGAGATCACCATCGCGATGGAAGCCGTCATGACCGGGCAGCAGAGTCCGGCCGAAGCGGCCGCCGCCTACGACGAGGCCGTCATCGGCATCGTCGGCGAAGAGAACACGACGAGCGCGAAGTAGATCGTGGCCACGCTCCAACAGGTGCGACCGGCGGCCGCGCCGGGCCGGGGACGTGCTCCCCGGCCCGGCCGGTCGGCGGTCGGCGCCCGCAGGTCTCTCGTGCGGAGCATCCCGCTCGTGCCTGCCATCGTCCTGCTCGTCATCTTCCTGCTCGGCCCGGTGATCAGCTCGTTCTACGGATCGTTCACGGACGCATCGCTCACCGGATCGGCTGCGCAGGGCGCTTCGTTCGTCGGCTTCGCGAACTACGCCGAGCTCTTCGCCGACCCCGACTTCCCGAAGTCGGTCATGCTGACGCTCGTCTTCCTGGTCGCATCGGCGATCGTCGG
This sequence comes from Agromyces subbeticus DSM 16689, assembly GCF_000421565.1. Lineage (GTDB taxonomy): Bacteria > Actinomycetota > Actinomycetes > Actinomycetales > Microbacteriaceae > Agromyces > Agromyces subbeticus. Next base: position 124,356 of record NZ_ATXG01000002.1, read on the forward strand.
ACAGAACGTCATCGGGCTCGGGCTCGCCATCCTCATGCGCTCGTCGAACGGCTTCGCTCGGGGCGTCGTGGGCACCTTCGTCGTGAGCGCGTGGGTGCTTCCCGAGATCGTGGCGTCGTTCGCGGCCTACGCGTTCTTCAACGACACGGGCACGCTGAACACGATGCTCGCGGCCGTCGGCATCGACGGCACGAACTGGCTCTACGCGACGCCGATGCTCGCCGTGATCATCGCGAACATCTGGCGAGGCACCGCCTTCTCCATGCTCGTGTACTCGGCGGCGCTGCAGGACGTTCCGCCCGAGATCACCGAGTCCGCCGAGGTCGACGGTGCTCGTGGGTGGCAGCGGCTCGTGTTCATCACGGTGCCGATGATCAGACGGAGCATCTCGACGAACCTCATGCTCACGACGCTGCAGACCCTGTCGGTGTTCACGCTGATCTTCGTCATGACGGGTGGCGGCCCGGGTACCGACAGCTCGACGTTGCCGGTGCTCGCCTATCAAGAGGCGTTCCAGTTCGGCAAGCTCGGGTTCGGCACGGCGATCGCGACGATCCTCCTGCTCGTCGGAGCGCTGTTCTCGATCGTCTACCTGCGCGCGTTGAAGCCGGAGGTCGACTGATGGGCATGACCTCACCGAGCCGCAGGAGTCTGCGGCTCGTCTCGAACGGCGTGCTGCTGCTCGTCGGCACCGCGTTCGCGCTGCCGCTCGTCTGGCTCGTGCTGGCGTCGGTCGACGAGCGTGCGACGCTCTCGATCAAGCTGCCCGATGCCGTGTCACTGCAGAACTTCGTCGAGGTGATGACGCCCGAGAAGGCCTTCATCCCCCTGCTGAACAGCCTCATCCTGTCGGCCGGCTGCGCGATCATCACGGTCGTCGTCGCCGTGCTGGCGGCGTATCCGCTGTCTCGCTACCGGATGCGCATCAACAAGCCGTTCCTGTACGGGGTGCTCTTCGGCACCTGCCTGCCGATCACCGCGATGATGGTGCCGGTCTACAGCCTGTTCGTCGCCTTCAACCTCATCGACTCGATGGGCGGCACCATCCTCTTCCTCGCTGCGACCAGCCTGCCGATGGCGATCTACATGACGAAGAGCTTCATGGACAGCGTGCCGGTCACGCTCGAAGAGGCCGCGTGGATGGACGGCGCCTCGATGATGTCGACGCTCACCCGCATCGTCGTGCCGCTCATGCGACCGGGGCTCGCGGTGGTGTTCATCTTCGTGTTCATCGGCGCATGGGGCAACTTCTTCGTGCCGTTCGTGTTGCTGCTCTCACCCGACAAGCTGCCGGCCGCCGTCAGCATCTTCGCGTTCTTCGGTCAGTACGGCTCGGTCGCATACGGCCAACTGGCCGCGTTCTCCCTGCTCTACTCCGTTCCCGTGATCGCCCTCTACGTGCTCGTATCACGGGTGCTCGGCGGATCGTCGGCACTCGCCGGCGCCGTCAAGGGCTGATCTCACCTCGATCCGTAAGGAACCACTCCATGCACGACAACTCCGCTCTCGTCCGCGCCAGGATCGCCCGCTTCGTCGAGGAACGGCTGAAGCCCGCCGCCACCGCTGAGAGCGCTGCACTGACCGTCAGCGCCTGGGAGGTCCCCGACGAGCCGGTCCCGTTCGCGGAGGCGCTGGCGCAGCCGTTCGAGCCGTTCGCGGTCGGGTCGCCGTGGGGCAAGCCGTGGGGCACGACGTGGTTCCATGTCACGGGCGAGGTGCCCGCCGAGTGGGCAGGCCTCCCCGGGGACATCGAGCTGCTCGTCGACCTCGGTTTCCTGTCAGGTCAGGCCGGCTTCCAGGCAGAGGGCCTGGTGTTCGATCCGGCCGGGCGCATCGTGAAGGCGATCGAGCCACTGAACGACTACGTTCCCGTCGAGGTGGGCCCTGGTGGACGCATCGACGTGTACATCGAGGCCGCCTCCAATCCCGACGTCGGCAGCGACTGGAGCTTCCGCCCGACCCTGGTCGGCGACAAGTCGACCGCGGGTACCGAACCGATCTACCGCCTCCGACGGGTCGACGTCGTGCTTCGCGACACCGAGGTGTGGAACCTCCAGATGGACATCTGGACGCTCACGGGCCTGATGAACGAGCTCAGTGCCGACCTCCCGCGCACCGCCGACATCCTGTGCGCGCTCGAAGCGGTGGTCGATCGCATGGACCCCGACGACGTGCGAGGCACGGCCGCGCTCGGGCGTGAGATCCTGGCGCCGGTGCTCGCCCAACCGGCGTACGCGAGCGCTCACCGCGTGATCGCGGTCGGTCACGCGCATATCGACTCGGCGTGGCTGTGGCCGGTGCGGGAGACGATCCGCAAGTGCGCTCGCACCTTCTCCAACGTGCTCGACCTCATGGACCGCGATCCGGGATTCGTCTTCGCGGCGTCGTCGGCGCAGCAGTACGCCTGGATGAAGGAGCACTATCCACAGCTGTTCGAGCGAATCCGTGCTCGCGCGGCCGAGGGACGATTCGTGCCCGTCGGCGGGATGTGGGTCGAATCCGACACCAACATGCCGGGCGGTGAGGCACTCGTGCGCCAGCTTCTCGCCGGCAAGCAGTTCTTCATGCGCGAGTTCGGCATCGAACCGCTCGAGGTGTGGTTGCCCGATTCGTTCGGCTACTCGGCAGCGCTGCCGCAGATCGTCACGTCGTCGGGTTCGCGCTACTTCCTCACGCAGAAGACGAGTTGGAACGAGACCAACACGATGCCGCACCACACCTTCTCCTGGGAGGGCATCGACGGGTCGCGCGTCTTCACCCACTTCCCGCCCGTCGACACCTACAACTCGGTGCTCTCGGGCGAAGAGCTCGCGCGAGCGCAACGCCAGTACGCCGAGAAGGGCGCATCGAACATCTCGCTCGTGCCGTTCGGCTTCGGCGACGGCGGCGGCGGCCCGACCCGTGAGATGCTCGCAGCGGCGGCGCGCACCGCATCGCTCGAGGGGTCGCCGACCGTGGAGGTGGCATCGCCGCTCGCGTTCTTCGAGGAAGCCGAACGCGACTACCCGAACCCCCCGGTGTGGTCGGGGGAGCTCTACCTCGAGTTCCATCGCGGCACCTACACCTCGCAGGCGAAGACCAAGGCCGGCAACCGACGCAGCGAGCATCTGCTCAGGGAAGCGGAGCTGTGGGCGACCACGGCGGCAGTGCGAGCGGGTGCCGACTATCCGGCCGAACGTCTCGCGGAACTCTGGCATTCGGTGCTGCTGCTGCAGTTCCACGACATCCTGCCCGGCAGCTCGATCGCCTGGGTGCACCGCGAGGCGGAGAGCAGCTACGAGCGCATCGCCCGCGATCTCGAGGGCATCATCGCCGAGGCGATCTCCGCGCTCGGAGACCCGATCTCGCATCGTGCGGATGGACATGCAGACCTCGGTCGTTCGGTCGTCGCGTTCAACGCCTCGCCGTTCCCGGTCGACGGCGTTGCGCCGCTGTCTGCGGGTGCGCTGCACGCACCGCCATCCCTGCGAGCGGAGCGGAACGGTGACGACATCGTCCTCGAGAGCGCACGGCTTCGCGCGGTCATCGACGGCTCGGGACTCGTCACCTCGCTCGTCGACCTGGCGACGGGCCGTGACGCGATTCCGGCCGGGCAGCCCGGCAACCTCCTGCAGCTGTTCCGGGACACCCCGACGCAATGGGACGCCTGGGACATCGACCACCACTACCAGCGATCGGGCACCGATCTGCGGCAGGCCGATTCGGTCGAGCTCGAGACGGATGCTTCGGGGCGGCCGTTCGTGCGCATCGAACGCCGCTTCGGCGCCTCGACGGTCGAGCAGGTGCTCACCCTCGATGCCGAGGGGACGGCACTCGACATCGAGACGATCGTCGACTGGCACGAGAAGCAGAAGCTGTTGAAGCTCGCATTCGCCTTCGACGTGCACGCCGAGCGAGCGGCCTCCGAGGTGCAGTTCGGTCACGTGCATCGGCCGACGCACGTGAACACCTCTTGGGACGCCGCCCGATTCGAGACATGCGCCCATCGGTGGGTGCACGTCGCCGAGCCGGGCTTCGGCGTCACCGTCGCGAACGACTCGACCTACGGGCACGACATCACCCGCATCGCCGGAGCGCACGGAGGCACGACCACCCTGGTCAGGCAGTCACTGCTGCGCGCCCCGGTGTTCCCCGACCCGCAGAGCGACCAGGGCCGCCACAGGCTGCGCACTTCGGTCTCGATCGGCACCGACGTCATCGACGCCGCGAAGGAAGGGTACCGACTCAACCTCCCGATCCGGCAGGTCGCCGGTGCCCACGCCGTGGCACCGATCGTACGGAGCGACGCACCGAGCATCGTGATCGAATCGGTGAAGCTCGCCGAGGACCGCTCGGGCGACGTCGTCGTTCGGCTCTACGAAGCGCGAGGCGCGCGAGCGACCGGCAGCGTGACGGCCGACTTCGCCACCTCGGGCATCGTCGAGACCGATCTGCTCGAGCGAACGGCCAACGAACCGTCGGCGCTCGTGGGAGCCGCCGATGGGGTGGCGACGGTGCACCTCCGGCCCTTCCAGTTGGCCACCATCCGGTTCTCGCGCAGCTGAGGCAGAGGGGTCCGATCCCGGCAGTAGTCTCGAAAGATGCCTGAGCTGCCCGAGGTCGAGGTCGTGCGAGCCGGACTCGCTCCGGCCGTCACCGGTGCGGTCGTCTCGGCGGTCGAGGTGCTCGAGCCTCGATCGCTGCGGCGGCACGACGCGACATCCGGCGACTTCGAAGCGCTCGTCGCGGGAGCGCGCATCGAGGCGGCCGTGCGACGCGGCAAGTTCCTCTGGCTGCCGCTCGGCGGCGATGCCACCCGCGACGGACGCGCGATCGTCGGGCACCTCGGCATGAGCGGTCAGATGCTGCTGCGCACGCCCGATCATCCGGGCGACGACGCGCACGCGCGAGTGCGACTGCACCTCGAGCATCCCGCTGCCGGTGAACTGCGGGTCGACTTCGTCGACCAGCGCATCTTCGGGTCGCTCGCCGTCGATCGCCTCGTGGCGACCACTGACGGCGAGGTCGGCGGGTTCTCGGGCGAGGTGTCGGGGACCTGGGCGAGAACGGTGCCGGCGCAGGTCGCTCATATCGCGCGGGATCCGCTCGACCCGGCATTCTCGGAGCGCGACTTCTTCGCGGCGCTCGCCAAACGCGGCACCGCGATCAAGCGCGTGCTGCTCGATCAGGGCGTGGTCAGCGGCATCGGCAACATCTACGCCGACGAGTCGCTCTGGGCCGTGCGCCTGCACGGCGAGCAGCCGGCGTCATCGCTGTCGCCCCGCCGCGCCCGTGAACTGCTCGGGGCAGTGCGCGAGGTGCTCGGCAAGGCGCTCGCCGAGGGCGGCACGAGCTTCGATGCCCAGTACGTCAACGTCAACGGCGCATCGGGCTACTTCGAGCACTCGCTGAACGCCTACGGGCGCGCCGGCCTGCCGTGCCCGCGCTGCGGCACCCCGATGGTGCGCGAGGCGTTCATGAACCGCGGTTCGCACTTCTGCCCCCGCTGCCAACGGGTCAGGCGCGCTGCCACTCCGCGCTCATCCCGCGAAGGATGAAGCCCAGCGCGATGTTGATCGCGAGCATGTGGTCGTTCTCGTCGGCGTTCCACGTGTAGACGTCGGTGCGCTCCGGTGCCGTCTCGCCGAGCTGCACGAGGTTCGCGAGCTTCAGGAGCATGCCGAGGCCGTGACCCCGGTGCGTGCCGAGCACGATCGTGTCCCACTGGAAGACGGCCTCCGAGTTCGTCGGCAGCTGAAGCTCGGTGTACCCGGCCACCGAGCCGTCGGGTGCGATCGCGGCCTGCACGAGCGTCGTGCGCCCGCCGCTGCGGGCCCGCTCCTCGCCGGCACGCACTCGAGCCGCATCCCACACCTCTTCGTCGATCGTGATGCCGCCGGCCGGCACATCGGTCGACATCGCGGCGTGCGCGACGGCGAGCGAGTCGACCAGGGCGTCGGGCGCGTGATCGATCCACCCCGTCAGACGGTAGTCCACGGCATCCGGGCGTCGTGCTGCGAGCTGTTCGGCCAGCAGGCGTCGGAACTCCTCGAGACGACCGGTCACGGTCAGACCGCTCACCCGCTCGAGCTGCCCGAGGCGATACCCGTGCCGGGTCGCGAAGGCGGCACCCGGTGACGCGGCGGGAATCGATCCGGTGCCATCGGGGGCCTCGAGACGCGGCCCCGCGGCATCGAGATCGACGAGCGACACGTCCGAGTAGCCGGCGAGCACCTCACGCCCGAGCGAGGTGGCGTGAGCCTCGGCCTCGGCGAGCAGCGCCGAACCGAGGCCGCGGCCGCGCTCGTCAACCGCGACCCCGACCGAGATCTCGGCGGTGCGGGCGTCGGCGCCCTGCTCCCACAGCACTTCGGCGCGTCCGACGCAGCGACCGTCGTTCCATGCCGTGAACGCCTGACGGCCCGTGTAGCGGTCGTCGTGGAACTCGGGCAGCAGTTCAGCTGCTTCGTAGGCGAAGCGGCGATGCCCCCATACGGATTCGTCGATCGCCGCCGTGAGTTCGGTATAAGCCTCGAATTCGGCGGATTCCGGTGAATCGAGTCGTGCCGGTATCTGCAGCGGTCGGATGTCGATGCCCACAAGTCCTCCTCTGCCGCCGTGCAGGCAGCCGATCAGACTATCGGCACCGCTCGACGACGACAACCGGGGATCCGCGGCCGGTCGGCGCGCGTGCACGGCGACGGGCAGAACCTCGGATACCGTAGTCCCCAGCGTTCTCGCGACCAGGAGAGGGTGGGACGTGTACCTGAAGAGCCTGACGCTCAAGGGCTTCAAGTCCTTCGCACAGCCGACGACGTTCGCGTTCGAACCGGGCGTGACGTGCATCGTCGGTCCGAACGGCTCCGGCAAGTCGAACGTGGTCGACGCGCTCGCCTGGGTCATGGGCGAGCAGGGTGCGAAGACCCTGCGCGGCGGCAAGATGGAAGACGTCATCTTCGCCGGCACCTCGACTCGCGGCCCGCTCGGGCGTGCCGAGGTGAGCCTCACGATCGACAACAGCGACGGCGCACTGCCGATCGAGTACAGCGAGGTGACGATCTCGCGCACCCTGTTCCGCAACGGCGCGAGCGAGTACGCCATCAACGGCGACAACTGCCGACTGCTCGATGTGCAGGAGCTGCTCAGCGACTCCGGCCTCGGTCGCGAGATGCACGTCATCGTCGGGCAGGGCCAGCTCGACCAGGTCCTGCGGGCCACCCCCGAAGATCGCCGAGGCTTCATCGAAGAGGCCGCAGGCATCCTGAAGCATCGACGCCGCAAAGAGAAGACGCTTCGCAAGCTCGACGCGATGCAGGCGAACCTCACGCGACTCTCCGACCTCGCGGGCGAGATCCGGCGCCAACTCAAGCCGCTCGGCCGGCAGGCAGAGGTCGCACGCGAGGCCGCGACGATCGCAGCGGTCGTGCGCGACGCCAAGGCGAGGCTGCTCGCCGACGAGGTGGTCGGTCTTCGCCGCGCACTCGACGAGCACGGCAAGAGCGAGCACGAGCGTCATGCCGAGCGACTCGTGCTGCAAGACCAGCTCGAACAGCATCAGGCGAAGGTCACGCGTCTCGAGCAGGCGCAGGTCGGTGACGCGGTCGACCGGGCGAGGTCGACGACGTTCGCTCTCGAGCAGGCGCAGGGCAGCCTTCGCTCCCTCGACTCCTTGGCGCGCCAGTGCATCGCGCTGCTCGGCAGCGCCTCGGAGCAGGCGGATGCTTCGCCGAGCGTGACTCGCGCCATGATCGACGAGGCCGTGTCGGAACTGACCGGCATCCGCGACGGCGTCGGCGTGGCGGCGACGGCGCTCGACGAGGCCCACGAGACCACGATGCGCCGTCGCGCCGAGCTCGACACGGTCGACGAGGGCATCGCGCGGCAGAGCGCGCTCGTATCGGCCTACGACCTCGAGCTCTCCAAGCTCACCGGCCAATCCGACACAGCCGGGTCCAAGCTGGCCGCGGTGCGCGGCGAGGTGCTGCGCCACGAGAACGCCCTCGACGCCTCGGCCGAGCGCCGCGCTGCTGCAGCAACGGCGCTCGCCGCCGCCGAAGCCGATGCCGACAGCGGCGAGACGGCCGAGACCGACCTCGACGAGGCCTACGAGCTCGCCCAGGGTGCCGTCTTCGAGGCCGAGGCCGAGATCGAGCGCATCCGTGAGCAGTTGCACGGCCGCGAGCGCGAACACGGTGCGCTCGGGGCCCGCACGCAGGCGCTCTCGCTCGCTCTCGACCAGAAAGACGGATCGGCGGCGCTCGTCACGGCCGGCGTCGCCGGTGTGCGGGGCCTGCTCGCCGAAGCGCTGCAGGTCGAACCCGGCTACGAAGCCGCGATCGCCGCTGCACTCGGCTCGCTGAGCGACGCCGTGCTCGTCGACGACCGCGCAGCTGCGTATCGCGCTCTCGAGCACGCCTCGCACGGCGAGCTCGGTCGGGTGGCGCTCGCACTGGCCGACGCCGGCAGCACGCCGGCTGCGGCATCGCCGGTCGAGGGTCTCACCGCGGCATCCGACGTCGTCATCGCGCCCACCGGGGTGCTCGGCCTGCTCGCCGAGGTGCTCATCGCCGACGACCTCGACGCGGCGCGTGCCGCCGAGCCGGCCTTGGCCACCCGCGCGACGCCGGCCACCGTCATCACGAAAGACGGCACCGTCGTCGGCCGCTTCGTGCTGCGCGGCGGTTCGGGACGCAAGCAGAGCCGCATCGAGCTGATCGCGGAGCGCGATCGCGCAGCCGCACGCCTCGAAGAGGTGCGGGCCGAGATCGAGCGAGCTCGCTTCGAACTCACCGAGCAGCGCCAGATCGTCGAGCAGTCGAAGGAGCAGTCGAAGCGCGCACTCGCGGCACTGCGGGAATTCGACGCGCAGCTCGCGCAGCGCACCGAGCGGCTGAACCGCGCCAGGGTGCAAGCCGAGGCGGCCGACGCTGACTCAGAGCGGCTCCGACAGGCCGCCGCGAACGCCGAAGAGCGCGTCGCCGAGGCCGAGCAGCTCGCCGCCGAGGCGAAGCGTGCCCTCGAGGCGGCGAGGGCCGAACCGCGGCCGGTACTCGAGACCAGCGCTCGCGACGGCGCGCTCGCCGCGCTCGAGTCGGCACGCGAGGCAGAGGTCGAGGCGAAGCTCAGGCTCGAGACGGCGAAGGAGCGCGTGCGGGCCGAGGAGGCCCGCATCCGCGCCATGGAGGCGCGGTTCGAAGCCGAGCGGCAGGCCGCAGCGGATGCCGCACGGCGCGCCGTGATCCGTCGCGCCCAACTCGAGGCGGCCACCCGGGTCGCCGATGCGCTGCCCGCGGCGCTCGCCTCGATCGATGCTTCCGTCGCGGAGGCGCGTGTGGCGCTCGGACGCGCAGAGGCCGAGCGGGCGAGCCGCAACGAGGAGCTGCAGGCGGTACGACGCGAGGAGGCCGCCGTGCGCGAGCGGCTGCAATCGGTGACCGAAGACGTGCACGGCCTCGAATTGCGCATCTACGAGAAGAAGCTCCACGTCGGCGGCCTCGTCGAGCGTGCCGAATCCGAGCTCGGGCTCACCGAAGACGTGCTCGTCGACGAGTACGGCCCCGACCAGGAGATTCCCGCCGAAGAGGAGGGTGGCGACCCTCGCCCGTACCGACGCGAAGAGCAGCAGCGCCGACTGGCGCAGGCCGAGCGCAAGATGGCCCAACTCGGTCGGGTCAACCCGCTCGCGCTCGAGGAGTTCGCGGCTCTCGAACAGCGCCACCAGTTCCTCACCGAGCAGCTGACCGACCTCGCCAACACGCGCAAGGACCTGCTGACGATCATCGAGGAGATCGACGGCAAGATGGAGTCGATCTTCCGCAGCGCCTTCGATGACACGCAAGCCGCGTTCGCCGAAGTCTTTCCGGTCCTCTTTCCCGGGGGAGTCGGCAGCATCACCCTCACCGACCCCGAGAACATGCTCACGACCGGCATCGAGGTCAGCGTCAAGCCCGCGGGCAAGAAGATCGAGCGTCTCTCGCTGCTCTCAGGCGGTGAGCGATCGCTCGCCGCGGTCGCCCTGCTCATCGCGATCTTCAAGGCCCGGCCGAGCCCGTTCTACATCATGGACGAGGTCGAGGCGGCGCTCGACGACGCGAACCTCGGGCGGCTGCTGACGACGATGGAATCCCTGCGCGAAGACTCCCAGCTCATCGTCATCACCCACCAGAAGCGAACGATGGAGATCGCCGACGCGTTGTACGGGGTCTCCATGCGGCAAGACGGCGTGTCGGCGGTCGTCGGACAACGCGTCCGCGAGGAGCGCGAGGCGAAGGCGAGCTGATCCGGCCCGGATGATCGCGCCCCCAGTTCAGGGGTCCTGACCCGGTTCTGGTCCGGTGCCGGGAGCCGCAGCGCATAGTCTTTCTGGACCCGCGACTGCGGCGACACCCGAGCGCCATCCGAATGCGGAGCATGCCCAGAATTCTGATCACCGCCAACCATCTGCGAGAACGCCGCGGTTCCGAGATCGTCACGTACGAGCTGGCCGAGGAGTTCGCGCTCCGCGGCTGGCACGTGGACGTCTACACGAACCTGTTCATGGATCCGATGGCCGAGCGATTCGCCGCGCTCGCCGCCGGGGCATCCGTTCGCGTGGCGGTTGACCCGTACGAGGACTTCGGACTCGACTACGACCTGATCTGGGTGCAGCACTCCCTGCTGCCTCCCTCGATCATCAGGAGACTCGCCGAGCGCGAGGTCTCCATTCCGCTCGTCTGGCACCACATGTCACCGATCATCGAGATCGATCAGCCGCTCTTCGCCGAGATCGAGGATCACCTTGCCGACGTGCGGTCGTTCATCTCCGTGCGCACCGAGCTCGCCTTGCGCCCGTTCGGGCTCACCGGGCCCGGTCGGGTCTTCGCCAATCCGGCGCCGCGATCGTTCGCAGCAGGCGAGATGCGCCGACAGCGTCCGCTCGAACGACTCGCGATCGTCTCGAATCATCCGCCCGCAGAACTGCTCGACGCGGCTGCGGTGCTGCGAGGCGACGGCGTCGTCGTCGATGTGTTGGGAGAGGCCACCGGCTCGGGCTCCGTTGAGATCACTCCGCAACTGCTCGCCGTGTACGACGGCATCGTGACCATCGGCAAGACCGTCCAGTATGCGCTCGTCATGGGCCTGCCCGTCTACGTGTACGACCACTTCGGCGGCCCGGGCTGGCTCGATGACGAAGGATTCGAGACGGAGGCTGAGGCGAATTTCAGTGGGCGTACCTCATTTCGCCGGCTCTCCTCCGCGCAGATCGCAGCTGAGATCCGTGACGGCTACGCAGACGCGGCTGCGTTCTCACGATCGAGCGTCGAGCGCTTCCGCGGTCGATACACCCTCGATCGATGCATCAACGAGCTCCTCGCGTGTGCGGAGATTCGGGAACCCCGCGTCAAGCGCCTGGGGGAGGCGGAGGCGCTGCGCTGGCTTGCCATGTCAGAGCAGTTGCGAGGGATGTACCGCACGATCGAGCACCTTCAGGATCGACTGGCCGAGCAGGCTCCTGCGCCGGAGCCTCCGTCGCTCCCGGCCCCGACCGCCGTGCACGACACGGAGTCGAATCAGGGTCGAGTACACGTCATCGTGATCGATCCGAATGACCAGGCGTCGCGCGGTCGTACGGCGGCGAGCATCGCCCAGCAGACGAGGGTGATCGAGCGGTTGACCGTCATCCGAGACGAACATGCCGACGGCATCGGGACGTGGGTGGGCGCGCCGCATGCCGTCGAGATCGTCGTAGAACCGGGCCGGGTCGTGCTCGATCTCGTGAACGAGCAGATCGCAGCGGAAGACTCCGACTTCATCGTCGTTCATGACGGTGCTGCCGCGTGGCATCCTCGGTTCCTCGAACTCGCGATCGAACACCTGGATCGGCACCCTGTGCAGGTCGGTGTCATCGTCAACCCGATTTCGGCGCGGATCGAAGACGTGAACGGCGTCATGGTCGATGCCCTCGTCGACGGTATGCAGGTCCAGGTCTTCGACGAGGGAGTCGATCTGGATCTGGTGTCCCAGTCGTCGGTGAATCGCACTCGACACGGCACGCTGGTGGTGCGTCGATCGGCCGCGCTGGGCTCCGGTCTCTTCGACCCCGTGCTCGTCTATTCGGCCGCTTGGGACTTCGGGCTTCGCGTGCTGCATCTGGGCCCGGTCGGCGTCGTCTCGTCGCGAGTGCCACTCGTCACGATCTACGAGGACGGCCCGGCCGCGCGAGGAAGAGCCGGTACCGAGCTGACCGGAAAGGCCTTCCGCATGGATTCGGCCCAGCGACTGCTCTACTCCTCGGTCGTGACTTCGCAGACGGTGTTCAACGCTGCCAACGGCCGTTCCGTGCTCGACCGTCTCGCCGTCCTCGAGCGCGAGGTGCGGGAGATGCCCCGCGTCCCCGGCCAGGGAATGGAATTGCGCTTCCGCGCGTATATGGGTCGCCTGCCACGGCGGATGGCCGGCGGGATCGCTCAGATGACGCGCCGCAGCCGTGGAGCGAGCGCATGAGGGCGCTCGGGAACACCATCGCCGAGACGATCGCCGATGCCGACATCGTCTCGTTCGACGTCTTCGACACCCTTCTCGAGCGAATCGTTCTTCGGCCGACCGACGTGTTCGGCCTGGCCAAGTCCGCGCTCGAGGCGCGAGGGCGTCACATCCTGCCCGTCGACTGGACCCGCGCGCGAATCGCCGCCGAGCATGCCTGCTATGGCGATCCCAGCGTGGGTCCCGACATCACGCTGGATCAGATCTACGATCGGTTGGCTCACGATCTCGATCTGCCAGACGACGTCATCGATGCGGCGAAGCGCGAGGAGATCGCCGCTGAACTGCAGGTGCTCCGCGGGCGGGAGTCCGGGCGGCGCTGGTTCGATGCGGCCGCTGCTGCCGGCAAACGGATCCTGATCGTCAGCGACATGTACCTGGCCCCCTCGACGATCGCCGAGGCACTCGAGGCGGCAGGTTACCGTGGCTGGGAACGCCTCATCGTGAGCGGACACGACAAGATCGCGAAGTACAACGGCACGGCGTATCTCGCCATTCGCGCCGAGTTCCCCGGTGCCCGAGTCGTCCATATCGGCGACAACGCGGAAGCGGATGTCGACGCCGCACGGTACGCCGGATTCGATGCGGTCCACCTTCCGACGGTGCTCTCGCGCCTCAGCGGCGAAACGTCGGCGCTCCCGTTGTCGGTGTTCAAGGAGCTCTCCTCCAACCCCGGGCACGGTCCGACTGAACTTGCGATGAGCCTCGTCGGAGCGGCCTCGGCGCGCCGCATCGAGAGCCGCGCGATAGCCGCCCCTGAAGAACTCGGCTACGCGGTGCTCGGTCCGGTTCTCGTCGCGTTCAGCCAATGGCTCCACCATGCCGCGATCTCGAACGGCACGAAGCGACTTGCGTTCCTGTCTCGTGAGGGCCGCCTCATGCAGCGTGCCTACGAGGGATACCTGGGGCACAACGCCCTTCCGACCGAGTACGTCTATGCTTCGCGCCGGATGGTGAACTTCGCGCAGATCCGAGCCGCGGTGACCCCAGGCCAACTGGAATTCCTCGTGAGCAGCGGCGTGCCGCTCAGCGTGATCGACTTTGTGCACCGGTTCAGCACCGACATCCCGCTTGCCGAGATCGAACGAGCGTCGATGCGCGTCGGGCTGACGGCGACGACGCCGATCGCGGGATATCGGAGTGCGGAACTCAAGAGCATCTTCCGTGCTCTCGAGCCTGAGATCGTGGCCGTGGCCGGCGCGGAGCGCGAGCAGGTGATCGGGTACCTGAATGCCATGCGTCTCGGCGAATCCGGCACCGCGGTCGTCGACATCGGATGGCAGGCAAGCATGCAGCTGTCGTTCGAGTCGATGATCAATCCGCACTTGCACGGCTTCTACTTCGGACTCTTCGACACGCCGGCAACCGCCGGCCGTGGTCGGATCCACGGATTCCTCGATGCCCGGCTCGGCGGATCCGCTCGCCGTTGGACGGAGGATTGCGTCTACCGCGGGATCGAGGTGATCGAGTTGTTGTTCGCGAATCCGGAGCATCCCTCGGTCTCGACCGTGCATCGCAGCGACGACGGTTGGACGCCGGTCTTCTCGTCGGAACGGCTCAATGCCGCGGACACCGCGATCGTCGAAGCCATCCAGGCGGCAGCGCTGGAGTTCGTCGACGATCACCGCGAGCTCACGCAAGTGCTGCCCGAGCGGGTTCGGCAGATCCCGCTCGACGTGGCGTTCGGCTTGCTGTCATCACTCGTGAACCAGCCGACTCGGGCTCAGGCCGAGGTGGTCGGCGCCCTGCATCACGACAACTCGCTCGGTGTCGTGGCTTCGAAGCTCGGCATGCCGGAGCGCAAGCGGTCGTTCTACCGATTCCGACGTGCGCAGCTTCAACGGGAGTACGACGCGGCCTGGTGGAAGCCGGGATTCGTCGAGAACGCCCGCATCGCGGGCATTCGAATGTGAGCGTCGTGACGACGGCGGACGGCCACGATCATGCTCCGCCCGCGGCCGAGGTCGGCGCCCGACGGCCGCGCATCGTCGCATTCGACCTGTTGCGCGGCTTCTTCCTCTTCGTCATCATCACGAACCACCTCCACTTCGAGCCGAACCTCGTCGAACTGGTGACCGGACGGGGCGCGCTGCCGGCATCTGCTGCCGAGGGCTTCTACCTCGTCTCGGGCATCATGGTCGGGTACGTCCACTTGCCTTCGGCAGCTCGTGATGGCCTCGGACTCGTCTGGATCCGGGTCTGGCGACGGGCTCTGCTCATCTATGCCGCCGCGGTGCTCCTCGTGCTCATGAGACTCGTGGTGCTGCACCTCCGGGGCAACCCGCTGTCATGGGACGGCGTGGTCGACGTGCTGTTGCTCGGCGGCGCGAACGGGCAGCCCGCTGATTTCCTCGCGCTCTACGCTGTCGCGATGCTGTTCGCCCCATTCGTCATCTGGGCCGCCTTGCACCGTCTCGAATGGATCGCGGTGCTGATCGCCGGGGTCCCGTGGGCGGTGACGCAGTCGGTCGGCGGTCTCGCCGCCGACGACACGATGAAGCTCGCCTGGCCGCTGTTGTTCACGATCGGCATCGTGTTCGGATGTCGATGGCCCGAGATCATCGTGGCATGGAGGCGCAGGTCAGCAGCCACCCGCCGAGCCGTCGAGGTGGGCCTGATCGTGATCCTCGTCGTTTCCGTACTCGGATTCGAGTTCGTCATCTTCTGGAACCACCACATCCTCGTGGCATCGGCCGACCGCCTCCCGGGCTGGTTCTCCGAGTTCCTCTTCGGCATCGAGCGCGCGTTCCTCGAACACTGGACGTGGTTCGAACCGTGGCAGGCGAAAGCCACGCTCGCTCCAGGGCGGCTCGTCATCGGCGCGATCTGGTTCGCCGGCCTGTTGTTCGTGGCGCGCAGATGGGGTCCGGCGCTCGACCGGGCACTCGGCGGGCTGTTCACCACCTATGGGCGGCACACGCTCGCGGGCTATGTCCTTCACCTGGTGCTGATCTGGTGCGTCTATCTGCCGACCGTGAGCATGTTCGTCCGTGATGCAGCGAATCCGGTGCTGAACACGCTCGTCGTCATCGCCACGCAGGTGATCATGGTGGCGATGGTGCGCGCGTGGGTCGAGCTGCGCAGAGCGGCGCGGTCCATGCTCGGGCGCGGCCGAGATGAGCGGATGCGGCGGCATCCACTTCAGGTCAGGCGACGATCCTCCGAATCGACGATGCGGAACCAGCGGTAGCCGTAGGCGCCGATTTCGATGTCGGCCCGGCCGTCATCATCGATCGGCACCACCGACACGTCGAAGAGGTCGGAGAGCCTGGCCTGCTCGGCGACGTCGCCGAGCGAGAGGTGCACGGTCGCCGGCCTCGGAGCGAAGTTGTGCAGCGCGATGAAGCTGCCGAAGTCTGCCTTCATGCGATGCGCGAGCACCGACGGTTCATCGTGCTGCAGCACCTCGAACGCGCCCCAGCCGATCTCGGGCGAGCTGCGGTAGCGATGGGCGAAGCTGCGAATGGTGGAGAGCAGCGAGTCGGGGTCGTGCATCTGCGCCTCGACGTTGACATGCTCGGGCGCGTAGCCGTCGTTCGGCGGCTTGGCGACGAGTCGACGGGCCGATGCACGCGAGAAGCCGCCGTTCGCCTCATTCGACCACTGCATCGGTGAGCGCACCGTCATGCGGCCGCCGAGGTCGCGGTTCTCGCCCATGCCGATCTCCTCGCCGTAGAACAGCACGGGTGTTCCCGGCAGGGAGAACATGAGGCTGTAGACCATGCGAACTCGTCGCGGGTCGCCATCGACCATCGGCGGCAGGCGCCGCGCGATGCCGCGCCCGTAGACGCGCATCCACTCCTCGGGTGCGAACGCGTCGAAGACCTCCTGGCGCTCCTCGTCGCTCAACTGATCGAGCGTGAGCTCGTCGTGATTGCGCACGAAGTTCGCCCACTGCGCTTCGATGCGCAGTTCGGGGCGAGAGGCGAGCATCTCGGCGAGGGGTGTCGCATCCTCTCGCACGAGTGAGAGGTACATGCGCTGCATCGCGGCGAAGTCGAACTGCATCGTGAGCTCCGACGGCCGATCGGGATGCCCGAAGAAGTCGAGTTGCTGCTCATAGGGGAGGTTCACCTCGCCGAGCAGGATCGCCTCGCTCGAACGACGCTGCAGGAACCGGCGAAGGTCGCGGAGGAACTCGTGCGGATCGCCGACGTCGACGCCCTCGGGCGGCTGGATGAGGAAGGGCACCGCATCGACCCGGAACCCAGAGACGCCGAGTTCGAGCCAGAATCCAAGGGTCTTCGCGATCTCGTCGCGCACCTCGGGGTTCGCGACGTTCAGGTCGGGCTGATGCCGGTAGAACGAGTGCAGGTAGTACTGCTCGGTGCGCTCGTCGAGCTCCCACACGCTCGTCTCCTCGCCCGGGAAGACCAGCTGCTGCTGCTTCCTCGGGGGCCGATCGCGCCAGACGTAGAAGTCGCGGAACGCCGAGTCGCGGCTGCGGCGGGCCGACCGGAACCACGGGTGCCGGTCGGAGGTGTGGTTCATGACGAAGTCCATGATCACCCGCATGCCGCGGTCACGGGCCATGCGGATGAACTCGACGAAATCGCCGAACGAGCCGAGCCGCGGATCGATCGCCTGGAAGTCGGTGATGTCGTAGCCGTCGTCGAGGTTCGGCGTCGGCTGGAACGGCATCAGCCACAGGCAGCTCACGCCGAGCTCGGCGAGATGGTCGAGTCGGTGCGCCAGGCCCTCGAAGTCGCCGGATCCGTCATCGTTCCAGTCCATGTAGGTCTCGACGTCGAGGCAGTACACGACCGCCGTCTTCCACCAGAGATCCCCGCGCGCCGTGATCTTCATGAGTCGCTCCGCAGCTCGGGCAGCACGCGCTCGCCGAACGCGTCGATGAAGGCGTCCTGCTCCTGACCGACGTGGTGCAGGAAGATGCGGTCGAATCCGAGTTCGACGAGTTCGCGGAGCCGCTCGAGGTGTCGCCCGGTGTCGGCCGAGACCTGCACCGACCGGGCGACGTCGTCGGCGGTGGCATCCGCGGTGCGCTCGTCGAATGCCGCAGGAGTGTCGAGCTCCCAGGCGAGCGGCGGCGGAACGGTGCCGCTGCGCCATTGATCGAGCGCGATCGCCCGCGCCTCGTCGTCACTGGGGGCCCAGCTGAGGTGCACCTGCACGGCGAGCGGCCCGCGCCCGCCGGCATCCCGGTAGTCGTCGACGACCTTGCGGAGCGCATCGCGAGGCTGGTCGACGGTGATCAGGCCGTCGGCCCAGGCGGCGCCGTCGACTGCGGTCTCGGCGCTGACCGCTGCGGCGAGCAGCGGCGGCGGCACCGTCGGCAGGCTCCACACCCGGGCGCGATCGATCGTGACGAGGCCGGAAGCGCTGACCTCCTCGCCGGCGAGCAGCCGGCGCATGGCGTCGACCGACTCGAGCAGTCGTTGCTCACGGGTGGGCTTGTCCGGCCAGGCGTCGCCCGTCACGTGCTCGTTCATCGCCTCACCGCTGCCGAGCGCGCACCAGAAGCGGCCGGGGAACATCGACTCGAGCGTCGCGATCGCCTGCGCGGTGATGACTGGGTGGTAGCGCTGCCCGGGTGCGGTGACCACGCCGAGTGGCAGTCGGGTGGCCTGCAGCGCGGCCCCGAGCCAGCTCCACGCGAACCCCGACTCGCCTTGGCGCACGCTCCAAGGGGCGAGATGATCGCTGCACATCGCGGCGTCGAATCCTGCCTCCTCCGCCCGCTGCACCGCCCGCAGCAGGGCTTGCGGCGCGATCTGCTCGTGCGAGGCGTGGAATCCGACGATCGTCATGGGCTGCTCCTTCGCTCGGCCGGGGTATTCGGCCGTTCGGCCGGCGGGGTCGGCCGGCGGGCCATCGCTTCGACGCTGCCGCCGAACGCGCCCGGCGGCAACCCCTTGCAGTCGGCCGCAGGAACGGGGTACTCGCGCGCCGTAGGCTGGAGGCATGGCAGAACGTGCATCCTGGTCGCTCGGCGCGGCCCTTCGCGGGGTCTTCGGTGCGAAGACGATCGACGACGACACGTGGGACGACCTCGAGTCGGCGCTCATTCGAGCCGACTTCGGCCCCGCCATCACCGAGGACATCGTCGGCGAGATCCGGGCGCAGGTCGAGCGCTTCAAGACCACCGACCCCAAAGACGTGCAGCGGATGCTCCGTGAGATCGTCGAGGAGCGGCTCGCGAAGTACGACCCGACGCTCAAACTCACCGAGCGGCCGGCGGTCGTGCTCGTCGTCGGGGTCAACGGCGTCGGCAAGACGACCACGATCGGCAAGTTCGCCCGCTTCCTCCGCAGCTACGACCGCACCGTCGTGGTCGGCGCGGCCGACACGTTCCGCGCGGCGGCGGTCGACCAGCTGGCGACGTGGGCCGAACGGGCCGGCGTCGGCATCGTGCGCCCCGAGCGCGAAGGCCAAGACCCGGCATCCGTCGCGTTCCAGACGGTCGAGCAGGCCAAGCGCGACGGTACCGAGATCGTCATCATCGACACCGCGGGGCGCCTGCACACCAAGGGCGGGCTCATGGACGAGCTCGGCAAGATCAAGCGCGTCGTCGAGAAGCAGGCGCCGATCAGCGAGGTGCTGCTCGTGCTCGACGCGACGACGGGCCAGAACGGACTCGCCCAGGCCGAGGCGTTCATCGAGCACGGCGGCGTCACGGGTCTCGTGCTGACCAAGCTCGACGGCAGCGCCAAGGGCGGCTTCGTGCTCGCCGTGCAGGAGAAGACCGGGCTGCCGATCAAGCTCATCGGGCAGGGTGAGGCGATCGGCGACCTCACGGGATTCACGCCGCACGTCTTCGCGCAGAAGCTCGTCGGCTGAGAAGGAGCACAACATGGCGATCGAACACGACTACTTCGGCCTCATCGGCGACTACTGGGCCGAGCGCAAGGAGTACGGCGACCAAGACGTCGAGGTCGTGCTCGACGCCGATGCCGATGGCGTCTCGACGGCATCCCTCGACGCCGCGGCGACGATGGTCGGCGAGCTCGAGCTCATCGACGACGAACTGCGCGGCGTCTTCGTCGGGCAACTCGATTCGGGCAGCAGCCCGGTTTCGCAGTTCCTCGCAGCGGTACTGAACGGCGACGAGGCGGATGCCGCGGCAGACGCGATCACCCGCGACTCCGGCGACCGCGACATCGACGCGTTGCGCTCGCTGAGCCTCGTGCGTGTCGACCTGCGCCCCGATGCCGACGGCGACGGCGAGACCTTCGCCGAGTTCGAGTTCGGGCTCGCCCCCGAAGACATCGACTCGCGCCTCGTCGCGTCGATCGACATCCAGCGCGACATGGTCGACCTCCGCTTCGACGCCTGAGCGGCTGCTCGCCGGTGGCCGCGGCTGCGCCGTCGCGGCATCCGACCTCATTTAGACTTGGCACACCATGGCTACCTTCGGAAACCTGTCTGACCGCCTCGCCGAGACCTTCAAGAATCTCCGCACCAAGGGCAAGCTCTCGGCGTCCGACGTCGACGGCACCGTTCGCGAGATCCGGCGCGCACTGCTCGACGCCGACGTCTCACTCGACGTCGTCAAGCAGTTCACCGCGCACGTGCGCGAGCGCGCGCTCGGCGACGAGGTCAACAAGGCGCTGAACCCCGCTCAGCAGGTCGTGCAGATCGTCAACGACGAGCTCGTCGCGATCCTCGGCGGCGAGCAGCGACGCCTGCAGTTCGCGAAGACCGCGCCGACCGTCATCATGCTCGCCGGCCTCCAGGGCGCCGGCAAGACGACGCTCGCCGGAAAGCTCGCGAAGTGGCTCGTGAAAGACGGCCACACGCCGCTGCTCGTCGCGGCCGACCTCCAGCGCCCGAACGCCGTGAACCAGCTGCAGGTCGTCGGCGCGCAGGCGGGCGTGCCGGTCTACGCACCCGAGCCCGGCAATGGCACCGGCGACCCCGTGAAGGTCGCCAGAGACGCCGTCAAGCAGGCCGAACGCGCCCAGCACGACGTCGTGATCATCGATACCGCCGGCCGGCTCGGCGTCGACGCCGAGCTCATGAAGCAGGCCTCGAACATCCGCAAGGCGACGAACCCCGACGAAGTGCTCTTCGTCATCGACGCGATGATCGGCCAAGACGCCGTCACGACCGCGAAGGCGTTCCAAGAGGGCGTCGACTTCACCGGCGTGGTGCTCTCCAAGCTCGACGGCGACGCGCGCGGCGGCGCGGCGCTGAGCGTCGCCTCGGTCACGGGTCGCCCCATCATCTTCGCCTCCACGGGTGAAGGGCTCGACGACTTCGAGCCGTTCCACCCCGACCGCATGGCGAGCCGCATCCTCGACCTCGGTGACATCCTCACGCTCATCGAGCAGGCGCAGTCGGCCTTCGATGAAGAAGAGGCGATGAAGGTCGCCGAGAAGTTCGCGACCGACACGTTCACGCTCAACGACTTCCTCGGCCAGATGCAGCAGTTGCGCGGTGCCGGATCGATCAAGAAGATGCTCGGCATGCTGCCCGGCGCGGGCGGCATGAAGCAGCAGCTCGAGAACTTCGACGAACGCGAGATCGTGCGCACCGAGGCGATCATCCAGTCGATGACCCCTGCCGAGCGGGAGAACACCAAGCTGCTGAACGGCTCGCGACGCGTGCGCATCGCCAAGGGCTCGGGAATGACCGTCACCGACGTCAACCAACTCGTGGCTCGCTTCGAGCAGGCCGCGAAGATGATGAAGACGGTCGCGCGCGGCGGCATGCCGCAGATCCCCGGCATGGGGCCCATGCCCGGCGGTGGCGGGCACGGCACCGGCAAGCGGCAGTCGGCAAAGGGCAAGGGCAAGAAGCAGAACGCGTCGCGCTCGGGAAACCCGGCGAAGCGCGCCGCCGAACAGGCTGCGCTCGCGTCGGGCGTCGTGCCCGGCGAGGCGGGCGCGCCCGCGGGGTCGGGGTTCGGGCTCGGCGGCGGCGCAGGGGCGAAGGGCGCGCCGAGTGAAGAAGAGCTCGCCGCCCTGCAGAAGATGCTCCGCCGCTAGCTCGCAGGCAGCTCGGGCGCGGCGTCGTGTCGCACGGTGCCCGCGAGCTCTTCGAGCATCGGGCCGTCGACGACGGTCGTGCCGGTCGCCATCGAGAGCGGGTCGGTTCCGAGCCACTGCGCGATCGATTCGGCGTCGAGCGCATGCCGCGACGCGACGATGATCGTGTTGCCCGGCGTCATGCCGCCGAGCACCGCCTCGGAGCCGATCAGGAGCAGGTGGGGCAGCAGCTCGAGCACGGCGGCGATCGTGTCACCGGTCACCTCGGGCTCCGCGCCGTTCAGGCAGTTGACGATCAGCACGCCGCCGGGCGCGAGCAACGAGGCGAGTTCGGCGAAGAACTCGCCCGTCGTCACGTGCCGAGGCACCGCACCTCCGGCGAAGACGTCGACGAGCACGAGGTCCCATGCGGCGTCGCCTTCGACGGCGAGGCGCTGCACCTCGGCCCTTGCATCACCGATCGCGAGCTCGATGCGAGCGTCGGCCGGCAGTGGCAGGTGCGTGGTGACGAAGTCGAGCAACTCGGGGTGCAGCTCGACGACGCGTTGGCGGGCGAAGGGATGGATGGCGTGCAGGTAGCGGGGGAGCGTGAGGCCGCCGGCCCCGAGGTGCAGCACGGCCGGCGCCTCGCCCGGCAGCGCACCGAGCACCGCCGCGATGCGGCGCACGTAGGGCAATTGCAGGTCGCGAGGATCGTCGGGATTCACGTGCGACTGCGTCACGCCGTCGATGACGAGCGAGTAGCCGCCGTTCGACCCGCGCTCGGGCTGGAGTTCGGCCCGGAACTCGGCGGTCTCGAGAGTCGGCTGCGATTCCATGATCGTCTCCAGACTATGACCTCATCGCGCTACATTGATGCGGTGGCAGTGGATGCCGCGACGACGACTTGGAGCACTGACGATGACGATCGGCACCCCCGACTACCGCGACGACGGCCTCGAATTCGGCGAGGACTTCCTCTTCGGCTCGGCCACGGCCTCGTACCAGATCGAAGGCGCCGTGCACGAGGGTGGTCGCGGCCCATCGATCTGGGACACGTTCAGCCACACGCCGGGCAAGGTCTGGAACGGCGACACGGGCGACACTGCGTGCGACCACTACCACCGGCTCGACGAAGACCTCGACCTCATGGTGCAGCTCGGCCTCGAGGCCTACCGCTTCTCGATCGCCTGGCCGCGCATCCAGCCCACCGGTCGGGGGCCGGCGAACGAGGCGGGCCTGGCGTTCTACGAGCGCCTCGTCGACGGGCTCATCGCCCGAGGCATCCGCCCGATCGCGACCCTCTACCACTGGGACCTGCCGCAGGCCCTCGAAGACGAGGGCGGCTGGGGCAACCGCGCGACGGCGTACGCCTTCGCCGACTACGCCCGACTGGTCGGCGAGCGACTCGGCGACCGGGTGGCCGTCTGGACGACGCTCAACGAGCCGTGGTGCAGCGCCTACCTGGGCTACGGTTCCGGCGCGCACGCCCCGGGGCTCATGCAACCCGCGACGTCGCTCGCCGCGGTGCACCATCTGAACCTCGCGCACGGACTCGCGATCGCCGAGCTGCGCAAGGTCGCGACGAACGACCCCGGCTACTCGATCACGCTGAACCTGCACGTCATCCGCCCATCCGGCGACGGCGGAGCCGAGGCCGCACGGCGCATCGACGGCCTCGCGAACCGCGTCTTCCTCGGGCCGCTGCTCGGCGATGGCTACCCGGCCGACGTGATCGCCGACACCGCGGCGATCACCGACTGGTCGTTCGTCGAGCCCGGCGACACCGAGCTCATCGCCCAGCCCATCGACCTGCTCGGCGTCAACTACTACTCGACCGTGACCGTCGACATGTGGGACGGTGTCTCGCCGCGGGCGAACGCCGACGGCCATAAAGACATGGGCGGCACACCGTGGCCGGGTTCCGAGCACGTCGAGTTCCTCGCGCAGCCGGGCCCATACACCGACATGGGCTGGAACATCGACCCTTCAGGCCTCGAAGACCTGCTCGTCGCGCTGAGCGAGCGCTACCCCGACGTGCCGCTCATGGTGACCGAGAACGGCGCGGCGTTCCCCGACGCCGTCGTCGAGGAGGCCGACGGGCCCGCCGTGCACGACGTCGAGCGCATCGACTACCTGCGCCGCCACTTCACCGCGGCGCACCGGGCGATCGAGCGCGGCGTCGACCTGCGCGGCTACCAGGTGTGGTCGCTCATGGACAACTTCGAGTGGGGCTACGGGTACTCCAAGCGCTTCGGCATCGTCAGGGTCGACTACGACACCTTCGAACGCCTGCCGAAAGACAGCGCGAAGTGGTACGCCGAACTCATCCGCACTCGGCGGATCCCGGCCTAGTCGGTCGAGTCGCCGGCCGGCGCCGTCGCGGCCGGAGCGGATGTCGCGGGCGGGCCGCTCGCGATGCCGTCGCGCAGCTCGCGGGCGAGGTGGGCCACGACGGCCGTCAGGTCGCCGCCGGCCGCCTCGGCGACCCGCAGCTGTCTGGCGTAGCTCGCACCGGCGTCGAGCATGCCGCGAACGCCCTGCAGCTCGACCGCGCAGCCGAGACGCTCGGCCGTGGGTGCCAACGTCGTGAGCAGCTCTCGGAGGTGGTCGGCGACGGGGCGCTCGGTGCCCGCGACATCCGTGATCACCTCGGCCGCGAGGCCGTACCGGGCGGCGCGCCACTTGTTCTCGCGCACGTACCAGGGCTGCAGCACGGTCAGGGTGCCGCCCTCGTCGAGGATCGTGCTCATCCATTCGATGAGGCACTGCACGAGGGCGCCGATCGCCGCGATCTCGGCGGCGCTCGAGAGGCCGTCGCAGACGCGCACCTCGACGGTGCCCCACTTCGGCGAGGGCCGGATGTCCCAGCGCACCTCGCTGTGATCGTCGATGACGCCCGTGCGCACGAGGTCGTCGACGTAGCGCTCGTACGCCGGCCAGTCGGCGAGCGGATAGGGCAGGCCCGCCGTCGGCAGCTGCTGGAACATCAGGGCGCGATTCGAGGCGTAGCCGGTGTCGACGCCCGCCCAGAACGGGCTCGACGCCGAGAGCGCCTGCAGGTGGGGGAGGTAGGCGAGCAGGCCGTCGAGGAGGGGCAGGGCCTTGTCGCGGTCTTCGATGCCGACGTGCACGTGCACGCCCCAGATCATCATGTTGCGACCCCACCAGCGGGTGCGCTCGATGAGCTTGTGGTACCTCGGCTTGTCGGTGAGGTGCTGGTCGTACCACTGGCTGAAGGGGTGCGAGCCCGCGCAGATCAGGTCGAAGTCGCCCAGTGCGTCGATCACCGTGCGAACCTCGGCGAGCTGCCGCTCGAGATCTGCGACGGCATCGGCGACCCTGGCATGCGGGCTGCTCACGAGTTCGACGGTGTTCGTCAGCAGCTCGGAGGTGATGAACGGATGCTTCCCGCCCTCGCTGCCCGAATCGAGCACCTCGAGCACCCGATCGGCGACGGAGGCGAGTTCACCGGTGGCCCGATCGACGATCGCGATCTCCCATTCGAGACCCACACTCGACCTCGGCGAGTCCGCGAATGCGATCGACATGGCAAGCCCCGTTCCCGCGGCGCGGGCGCCAGCGTGCAGACATCATGACACGATGGGCACGCGCGAGACGTGCGCCGCGTCATCCGATGTCGTCGTCGTGGCCGGCGACATCCGTGCGATTACCGTTGCGGCGTGAGATCTGCAAGAATGGTCAGTCGAGTTCTGTACCGTCCGACCCTCTATCCGACGCGCAGAACCTATTGAGCTTCCGCCGAGTGTGCACCCCACGCTCACGGCTGTCAGTTCGCCCACCTCATAACATTTCAGGAGAATTGTGGCTGTCAAGATTCGTCTCAAGCGCCTCGGCAAGATCCGTGCGCCGTACTACCGCATCGTCGTCGCCGACTCGCGCACCAAGCGCGATGGTCGCGTCATCGAAGAGATCGGCAAGTACCACCCCACCCAGAACCCCTCGTTCATCGAGGTCGACTCCGACCGTGCACAGTACTGGCTCTCCGTCGGTGCGCAGCCGACCGAGCAGGTCGCCGCGATCCTCAAGCTCACGGGCGACTGGGGCAAGTTCAAGGGCGACAAGAACGCCGTGTCGACCGTGCAGGTCGCCGAGCCGAAGGCCGCCTACGTCGCCGACGAGAAGAAGAAGCCGGTGCTGAAGCCCAAGGCCGAGAAGCCCGCGGCGAAGGTCGAAGAGGCCCCCGCCGAGACCGCGACGGACGAGGCGTAAAGCCTTGCTCCAGTCCGCGCTCGAACACCTCGTCAAGGGGATCGTCGATCACCCTGACGAAGTGAAGGTCGTCTCCGCGTCGAGCGCACGTGGCGAGGTCCTCGAGGTTCATGTGAACCCCGAGGACCTCGGTCGCGTGATCGGCCGTGCCGGCCGCACCGCGAAGGCGCTCCGCACGCTCGTCACCGCCCTCGCCGACGGCCGCCGCGTTCGCGTCGACGTCGTCGACACCGACGACTGACGTGGCCGACACCGCAGGCACGCAACTCAGGGTCGGTCGGCTCCTGAAGGCGCACGGTCTGAAGGGCGCCATCAAGGTCGAGCTCTACACCGACGACCCCGATCGCCGGTTCGTGCCGGGCGCGGAGTTCTCGCTGCAGGTGCCCGACACCTCGCCGTGGCACGGCAAGAGCATCACGCTTCGCGAGCTGCGCTGGTACAATGGCCACGCGGTCGGGTTCTTCGAGGGCGTCGACGACCGCACGGCGGCCGAGGCGCTCGCGAAGGCGATCCTCTGGGTCACGCACGTCGAAGAAGAGGCGCCCGAAGACGACGCCTGGTACGACCACCAGCTCGTCGGCCTCGCGGTGATCCGCGACGGTGAGCGCGTCGGCGAGGTCAAGCACGTCGAGCACCTGCCCGCGCAAGACCTCCTGATCGTGAAGACGCGTGGCGGCGAGGTCATGGTGCCGTTCGTCTCGGCGATCGTTCCCGAGGTCGACCTCGCGGCGGGCACGCTCACGGTGACGCCGCCTCCCGGGCTCTTCGAAGAGCTGCCCGAGTCGGAATCCGAGGTCGAGGCTGATCCAGAGGTCGAGGCGACGGCCGAAGAGGCGGATGCCGCGGCCGAGGCGCCGACCGAGGCGCCCATCGAACCCGGCGAGTAGCCGCCGATGCGCGTCGACATCGTCACGATCTTTCCCGAGTTCTTCTCGGTGCTCGATATCTCGCTGCTCGGCAAGGCCCGCCAGTCGGGGCTCATCGAGGTGACGGCGCACGATCTTCGCGACGCCACCCATGACCGCCATCGCACCGTCGACGACACGCCCTACGGCGGCGGGGCGGGCATGGTCATGAAGCCCGAGCCGTGGGGCGAGGCGATCGACGGCATCGTCGGCACCGGGGCATCCGATGCCCTGCTGGTCGTGCCGTCGCCCGCCGGCGAGCCGTTCACCCAGCAGATCGCCCGCGAGCTCGCCGCCGAACCGCACCTGGTGTTCGCCTGCGGTCGCTACGAGGGCATCGACCAGCGCGTCGTCGATCACTACTCGACGCGCATGCGTGTGCGGCTCATCAGCCTCGGCGACTACGTGCTGAACGGCGGCGAGGTCGCGGTGATGGCCATGATCGAAGCCGCCGGTCGCCTCGTGCCGGGTGTCGTCGGCAACCCCGAGAGCCTCGTCGAGGAGTCGCACGAAGACGGCCTGCTCGAGTACCCGAGCTATACCAAGCCCGCCGCCTGGCGCGGGCTCGAGGTTCCGCCCGTGCTGCTCTCGGGCAACCACGGCGCGATCGCCGCGTGGCGGCGCGACCAGCAGGTCGAGCGCACTCGCCGGGTTCGCCCCGAACTGCTCGGCGAGTAGCACCGGCCCCGCGCCGTCGTGAGGCAGTCTTCACCTGCCGGAAACACGTGGGTGCGGTGCGCGAAACACGCCCTGCCTAGCGTCGAAGCGGCGGGTGAGACCGGGTTCCGCCGGAAAGCGCGGGTCAGCACATGGTCGGGTCCACAGGCGCCGGCGCCGCGTCGGAGCACCTCGAAGGGCCGCCGCTCCGGCTCGTCGCGGTCACGCACGGAGCGCCATCGAGCGCCAATCGGGAGGCCGTGATCAGGCTCGTCGACGGCGTCGCGTCGGCGCGACCCGATCTCGACGTGTCGATCAGCTTCATCGACGCGAGTCGATCGGATGTCGCTGCGGCGCTCGGGTCCGGCGCCGATGCCGGAGCCGTCTTCGTGCCGCTCGTGCTCTCGGCCGGATTCCATGTGCGCACCGGGCTCTCGCTCGGTCTCGACGACCGCGGCAGCGACAGCAGGCTCGCCGCCGAACTCGGACCCGACGAACGCATCGTCGAGGTGCTCGCCGAGCGGCTCGGCGGGGTGCGGCTCGCCGATGGTGACGCCGTCGTGCTCGCCGCCGCTGGATCGAACGACCCGCGAGCGGTGCGCGAGTGCTTCGAAACCGGGCGACGGCTGGGGCAGCGCCTCGGGCGACCAGTCACGGTCGGCTTCATCGCCGCCGCCATTCCGCGCCTGCCCGATGCGATCGAGATGATCCGCGAGGTGCATCCCGGCGCTCGCGTCGTGCTCGGCACGTACCTGCTCGCACCCGGAACGTTCTACGACGCCGCGGCGGCCGCTGGGGCCGACGCCATTGCGCGGCCCTTGCTGCTGCCCGACGAGCCGGCTCCCTCTGGACTGGTCGAGCTCGTGCTCGACCGTTACTCCGATGCCCGATCCGCTCGTCTGGAGCGAGCATGATGGCCGCGCCCGCTTCGTCGGTCGGGCGACCACGGCCGATCGCTCACGACGCGATCGTGCTCGCCGGTGGCCGGGCGTCGCGGCTCGGCGGCATCGACAAGACCGCGCTCATGATCGACGGGGCCAGTCTGGCTGCACGGGCGATCGGCGCCGTGACCGAGGCTCGCGCGGTCGCCTACGTTGCGCATGCCGCGCCGCCTCGCTGGGTCGTCGCCGACCGGCGGGTCAGGGTCGCGTCGGAGGACCCGCCCTGGGGCGGTCCGGTCGCCGCGATCGCGGCCGGGCTCGACGGCCTCGCTGACGATCCGCAGCCGTTCACCGTCGTGCTCGCCGGTGACCTCGTGGGCGGTGCGGCCGCCGTCGCGGCACTGCTCGCGCGTGCGACCGCGACGCGGCACGGCGTCGTCGGGGTCGATCCCGATGGCCGCAGCCAGCCGCTGCTCGCCGTCTATCGCACGCCCGCCCTCGCCACCGCCGTCGGAGAGGCGCTCGCCGAGGTGCAGCGCGAGCCGCGCGATGCGGTTCGGCGGCGGGGAGCATCGATGCGGGCGGTCCTGCGGCGGCTCGAGCTGCGCGGTCTCGAGCTGCCCGCGAGCTGGTGCGCCGACATCGACACGCCGGCCGACGCGGCGCATCACGGCATCGAGCTGCCGACGCCGGAGGTGCAAATGTCCGGGTCGCGTGACCTCGAGGGCTGGTCGCGCGAACTCGCCGAGGCGCTGGGCCTCGACGTCGAGGCCGAGGTCGCGGGCGTGCTCGACCTCGCCCGAATCGCGGCGCACGGGCTCGCGCGCCCGTCCGCACCGCTCACGACGTTCATCGCCGGGTACGCCGCAGCCCGCGGCATCCCGCTCGCCGAAGTGACCGCAGAGGTGGAACGCCGCCTCGTCGAGGAGGCGCCGTGAGCGGCCTCGCCTGGGATGCCGCGAGGCGGGTCTTCCGGCAGGCCGGCGCCGAGAGCCCGCTCGTCGTCGAGACGATTGCGCTCAGGCAGGCCGACGGGCGGCGCCTCGCGACCGACGTGCACGCGCTCGTCGACCTGCCGACGACCGACGTCAGTGCGATGGACGGCTGGGCGGTGGCGGGTCCGGGCCCGTGGCGCATCGACGGAGCGGTCGTGATGGGCGAAGCGCCGGCTCACCTGCTGCCGGTCGGCACTGCTCGTGCCATCACCACGGGCGCTGCCGTACCGCCCGGCACCCTCGGCATCCTGCGCTCCGAGCACGGCGCGCCGGTGTCCGGCCTGCCCGGTCTGCTGGGCGCCGTGCCGAAGCGCACGGTCGACGAGGGACGCGACATCCGCCGACGAGGCGAAGAGCTCCGCCGTGGGGAGCCGGTGATCCGAGCGGGTGCCCGCCTGACTCCGCCGCGACTGGCCCTCGCCGCGGCGGCCGGCCACGACACGCTCGACGTGCGCGGCATCCCGTGCGTGGAACTCGTCGTGACCGGTGACGAGGTCGTGCCCGACGGGCTCCCGATGCCCGGCACCGTGCGTGATGCTTTCGGGCCGTCGCTGCCGGCCGTGCTCACCCGGCTCGGCGCGACGGCCAGCACGCGGCGCATCCTCGACCGCCTCGACCCGTTCGTCGAGCTGTTCGCGACGGGCCGCCCCGAGCTGTTCATCACGACCGGTGGCACCGCAGGCGGCCGTGGCGACCTGCTGCGCCGCGCGATCGTCGCCGAGGGCGGTTCCGTCGAGTTCGCCGGGGTCGCGATGCGGCCGGGGCACCCGGTGCTGCTGGCGCGCACGAGCGCCGGCGTGCCCGTGCTGGGGCTGCCCGGCAATCCGCTCGCGGCGTTCGCCTGCCTTCTCAGCTTCGTGCCGCCGTGGCTCGAGGTCGCATCGCAGCGACCGGTCGGCCGCCTCGACGAGATGGTGGTCGACGGCCTTCCCGACCACGACCACGGCCACATGCTGACGCCGTTCGAGTGGACCGACGGCGTGCCCGTGCCGACTCAGTGGCGTGGCGCCGCGATGCTGCGCGGACTCGCCGACGCCGACGGACTGCTCGTCTCGGCCGCGGGCGAGGGCCGCCGAGCCGCCCGGCTGCTCCGCCTCCCGTGGTGACTCGCCTCCGGCACCGAGCCGCCTACGGCGTTGAGCTCGTGAGCCTCCTCAGAGGGTGAGGGTCGGCGTCTCGTCGGCCTCGGCGGCGCGGGCGAGGATCTCGGCGATCCGTCCCTTGCAGCCGCCGCAACCGGTGCCGGCCCGGGTGTCGCGGCCGACCCCCTCGACCGTCGTGTTGCCGCAGGCCGCAGACTCCTCGATACGGCCGACGCTCACGCCGTTGCACCAGCACACCGTGGCTCCGGGAGCGAAGGCATCGGAATCGGTGCTGGGGTCGTAGTCGGGGCCGTCGAACCGCAGCAGCATCGATCGATCGGCCGGCAGTTCGCTGCCGCGCTCGAACAGCAGCGTCAGCTCGGCGGCCGTGCGCGGCATGCCGACGCTCACGAAGCCCGTGAGCATGCCGTCTTCGGTCACCATCTTCACGTAGCGCAGGTGTTCGGGATCGGCCCACTGCGAGACCCGCCGCCGAGGATGGAGGGCATCGTCGTCCCACGGATCGGCGGAGATCTCGCCCACCGCGACGACGTCGATGTGCTCGGCCTTGAGCATCACGATCGGCTCGCGCTCGACGGGAGCCGCGGCATCCGTTGCCGAATCGGCAGCAGCGCCGGCCGAGCCCGACGCGCCGGCCTCGCTCGCCGTGCGCTCGGCCGACGCGGTGAACGTCGCAGCGAGCCACGAGGCCTGCCGCCAGCCCGGGCCGACGAGACCCGACGGCGCGCCCGGCAACGAACGCTGCCGCGCGAGCTCGTCGGTGCGCTCGACGACCTGTGCGCAATCGCCGACCGCATAGATGTCGGGGTCGGTCCAGCTCGCGAGGCCCGGCCCGACCACGACGCCGACGGCGGTGCGCAGCCCGGCGAGCGTGGCGAGCTCGTTCCGCGGGCTCACCCCGCACGAGAGCACGAGCAGGTCGCCGCGCAGCTGCTTGCCGTCGGCCGTCACGAGCAGGTCGAAGCGGCGGGTGCCGTCGTCGTCGGTGCGGAACGCCACGGCCTCGGCACGGCTGTGCGCGATCACGGTCACGCCGGACCGGCGAAGTGCTGCGCGCAGCACCTGGCCGCCGCCACGATCGAGGCTGCGCGGCATCGGGTGCGGGCCGTGGTGCACGACGCACACCTGGGCGCCCGCGTGCGCCGCCGCGAGGGCGAGCTCGAGGCCCAGCACCCCGGCGCCGAGCACGACGATGCGCTTGCGGTCCCGCACGGCGGCGAGCACGCGTTCGGCATCGGCGAGGTCGCGCAGCGCCGTGATGCCCGCGGGCAGTTCGTCGTCACGGGCGACGAGCTGCCGCGCGTACTTCTCGAGCGAGGCGAGGTCTCTGCGGTGGCGCTCGACGCCGTCGAGGGTCGGCACGTTCGCCCGGGACCCGGTCGCGAGCACGAGCCGGTCGTAGGCGATCGCCTCGCCCGTCGAGAGGTGCACGAGGTGTGCGGCGCGGTCGATCGAGGTCGCCGCGACGCCGAGCAGCACTCGAGCCCCGGCGGCCTCGGCGGCCTCGCGATCGCCGACGAGCATGGAGTCGAGTTCGGTGTTGCCGACGGCGTACTCGGCGACCAGCACGCGGTTGTACGCCTCGATGTCCTCGCCGGCGACGACCGTGAGCTCGATCGTGCCGCGCTCCACCGCCGGAAGCAGTTCCTCGACGAATCGCGCGCCAACCGGCCCGTAGCCCACGAGCACCACCCGGAGCGCGCTCATGCCACGGCTCCGGCCGCGACGAGGCCGCCGACGCGCTCCACGCGCACGACGTTGGTCTTGAACTCGGGCATCGACGAGATGGGGTCGACGGCGTCTGAGGTCACGAGATTGGCCGCCTGTTCGTCGCCGTAGTGGAAGGGGAGGAAGACCGTGTCGGGCCGGATGTCTGCGGTCAGCCGCGCCCGGCACCGCACCGTGCCACGCGGGTTCGAGAGCTCGACCAGGTCACCGTCGGAGACGCCGAGACGCTCGGCGGTCGACGGATGCATCGCTGCACGTGCCTCGGGCTGCGCGTCGGCGAGCTCGGGCACCCGTCGGGTCTGTGCGCCGCTCTGGTAGTGCTCGAGCAGACGACCGGTGATGAGCGTCAGCTCGCCCGACAGGGGGAGCGGGCGTGCCGTCTCGCGCACCGAGACGGCGACGAGGCGTGCCAGGCCGTCGGGGTGGGCGAATCGCTCGGCGAAGGGCCGCGGCGTGCCTGCGCTCCCGCGCGGGTAGGGCCAGTAGGCCGCCTCGCCGGCATCGAGCATGGCGTAGTCGATGCCCGAGTAGTCGGCGAGGCCGCCCTCGGAGGCGAGGCGCAGCTCCTCGAAGACGCGCTCGGGGTCGGTGTCGAAGGTCGCGCTGCACTCGAGGCGACGGGCGAGCTCCGCGAGGATCCAGAGTTCATCGCGAACGCCTTCCGGCGGGGTGATCGCGCGACGGCGACGGATGACACGGCCCTCGAGCGACGTCATGGTGCCCTCCTCCTCTGCCCACTGCGTGATGGGCAGCACGACGTCGGCGAGTGAAGCCGTCTCGGTGAGGAAGAAGTCGCACACGACGAGGAGGTCGAGCGCCGCGATCCGTTCGCGCACCGCCGTCACGTTCGGCGAGGAGACCACGAGGTTCGAGCCGTGCACGAGCAGCGCTCGTACACCGCCTTCACGGCCGAGGGACTGCAGCAACTCGACGGCGGGAACACCCGGGCCGGGCAACTGCGACGGTTCGATGCCCCAGACCTTCGCGATGTGCGCCCGAGCAGCGGGGTCGGTGATCTTGCGGTAGCCCGGCAGCTGGTCGGACTTCTGGCCGTGCTCGCGCCCGCCCTGCCCGTTGCCCTGCCCCGTGAGTGTGCCGTAGCCGTTGCCGGGCCGGCCGGGCAGCCCGAGGAGCAGTGCCAGGTTGATCGCCGCGGTCGCCGTGTCGGTGCCGTCGACGTGCTGCTCGACGCCGCGGCCCGTGAGGATGTAGGTGTTGCGACCCGATGCGAGCCGGCGAGCGAGGCGGCGCAGGGTGAGTGCGGCCACGCCGGTCACCGACTGCACGCGCTCAGGCCACCACGACGCCACGCTGCGCCGAACGGACTCGAACCCCGTCGTGCGTGCCGCGACGTAGTCGAGATCGACGAGTCGTTCGGCGATCACCACGTGGATGAGCCCGAGTAGCAGCGCGAGGTCGGTGCCGGGCATCGGCTGCACGTGGAGCCCGCGACCGTCTTCGGTGAGTCGCGCGGTCGCGGTGCGCCGCGGGTCGACGACCACGAGTCCGCCGGCGGCCTGGGCTCCGGCGAGGTGGCCGATGAACGGCGGCATGGTCTCGGCGACGTTCGTGCCGAGCAGCAGGATCGTCGAGGCTCCGTCGAGGTCTTCGAGCGGGAAGGGGAGCCCGCGGTCGATCCCGAAGGCGCGGTTGCCGGCAGCTGCCGCCGACGACATGCAGTAGCGGCCGTTGTAGTCGATGCGGCTCGTGCCGATCGCGACGCGCGCGAACTTGCCGAGCAGGTAGGCCTTCTCGTTGGTGAGGCCGCCGCCGCCGAAGACACCGATCGCGTCGGCGCCGTGCTCCTGACGGATGCCGCGGAGTGAGGTCGTGATGTGGTCGAGCGCGTCGTCCCAGCTCGACTCGTGGAGCACGCCGTCGGCGCCCCGCACGAGCGGGGCGCCGAGGCGCGAGGGTGATGCGATGAGTTCCGCCGAGGTCCAGCCCTTCTTGCACAGCCCGCCCCGGTTCGTCGGGAAGTCACGCCCGGCGACCGAGACCGGTGCGGCCGCGGCATCCGTCGTGGCAATCGG
Organism: Agromyces subbeticus DSM 16689; assembly: GCF_000421565.1. GTDB lineage: Bacteria > Actinomycetota > Actinomycetes > Actinomycetales > Microbacteriaceae > Agromyces > Agromyces subbeticus. Next base: position 158,319 of record NZ_ATXG01000002.1, read on the forward strand.
GGTGAGGGTCATCGCGCACTGCAGCGCGCAATACGGGCAGTGCGTGTCGGCGGGGCTCAAATGCGGTCTCGATTCAGATCTTGTGCTCGCGCAGGCGGCCGGAGCGCACGTACACGACATAGGTGAGCAGCAGGAGCGCGACGTATCCCGCGATGAAGCCGAGGAAGGCGCCGGCATATCCGCCGGTGGTCTGGAACGAGAGGTTCAGCACCTGCGGGATGAGGAATCCACCGTAGGCGCCGATCGCGGAGATGAGTCCGAGTGCCGCTGCCGCCTTGCGCTGCGTCGACACGTCGCCGGCCCCGGCGCCCGCTCGCACGGCGAAGACGATGGGCACCATGCGGTAGGTCGAGCCGTTGCCGATGCCGGCCGACGCGAACAGCAGCAGGAACAGGCCGAGGAAGAGCCAGAAGTTGCCGAGGGGCAGGGTGAGCAACACGCCGACCGTGATCGTGCCCATCGCCGCGAATGCGAGCATCGTGATGCGTGCGCCGCCGAAGCGGTCGGAGAGCCGGCCGCCGTAAGGACGGGCGAGCGAGCCGACGAGGGCTCCGAGGAACGCGAGGGAGACGGAGGCGCCGCCGACGGCGATGCCCGAGAACTCGGGGAACTGATCGGCGATGAGCTTCGGGAAGACGCTCGCGAAACCGATGAACGAGCCGAAGGTACCGATGTACAGCACGGCGAGCACCCAGAGGTGCGGCTCGCGGAGCGCGGCCGCCGAGCCGGCGAAGTCGGCCTTCGCGCTCGAGATGTTGTCCATGTATCGGTACGCGCCGAACATGGCGAGCAGGATGAACGGCACCCAGATCCAGCCGGCGAGCGGAAGGTTCAGCGTGGCTGCCGCGCCGATCGTGATGACGATCGGTACGACGAACTGCGCGACGGCCGCTCCGAGGTTGCCGCCGGCGGCGTTCAAGCCGAGCGCCCAGCCCTTCTCGCGTTGCGGGTAGAAGAACGTGATGTTCGACATGGAGCTCGCGAAGTTGCCGCCGCCGAAACCGGCGAGCGCGGCGACGAGCAGCAGCACGCCGAACGGCGTGTCGGGGTTGCCGACCACGACGGCCAGCAGGATCGCCGGGGCGAGCAACAGGCCGGCGGAGATGATCGTCCAGTTGCGGCCGCCGAACTTCGGAACGAGGAACGAGTACGGAATTCGAAGGGTGGCGCCCACGAGGCTCGGAATCGAGATGAGCCAGAAGATCTCATTCGTGCTGAGGTCGAAGCCGGCGGCCGGAAGCGTGACGGCGACGACCGACCAGAGCTGCCAGACGACGAAGCCCAGGAACTCGGCGAAGATCGACCAGCGGAGGTTGCGACGGGCGATCGAACGACCCGCGGTCTGCCATTGCTCGTCGTCCTCGGGGTTCCAATTGTCGATCCATCGCCCCGGACGGGTGACGAGGGCCGGCGCGGCAGCGTCGGTGGAAGGTGCGTCGACGTGCGGCGGTGCGTTGTTCACAGTGTCGGTCATCGGGGCCTCCGGGGAGAGTCGGTCACGGGGTCGAGCTCGTGTGCCTGACGCTATTCGCCGCGTGTTTCCGCGGAACGTGCCGGTCGTAAACCCTGTGTCTCCAGCTGCTCACCCAAGGCGGCACGGCGTGTGAGGTCGTCATCAGACGTCCATGCGGTAACCGCGCTTGACGACGGTGGCGATGAGCCCCGGCACACCGATCGTCTGGCGCAGCCGGCTCAGGGCCACCTCGAGCGCGTGCTCGTCGTTCGTGCCGGGCAGCGCCGCGGTGAGCCGATCGCGCGGCACGACCGATCCGCGCGCCAGCACGAGGGCCCGGAGGATCATGAGGGCGACCGGGGCGAGCGCCACGTGGCGCTCATCGACCACGACGACCGCGCCGCGGAGCTCGACCTGGCCGCGCCGGGTGTCGAGGCGCAGCACCCGGTTCGACTCGAGGTGCTCGCACACGAGGCGGATCAGCGCGCCCATGCGATACCGCTCGGGCTGGATGGGCACGATGCCGGCGGCGATGAGCGGCGCTGCGGTCACCGGCCCCACGGCGGCGGCGACGACCGGGCCGCACATCGCATCGACGAGATCGTCGTAGCGCCCGCGAACCTCGGCAGCAGCGAAGAGCGCGTGCACGGCCGGCGCGCTCGTGAACGTGATGCAATCGAGCCCTCCGGTGCAGGCCGCCTCGATCAGGCGGTCGACACGCTCGTCGGTCTCATCGGGTTCGATCCAGCGGTACGGCTCGACGGTCAGCACCCGTTCGTGCGCGTCGCGCAGGCGGTCGAGCTGCGAGGGGTTCAGGAACCCGTGCAGCTGCACGGCGACCGTGAGGCCGCCGGGCCGCGTCGCGAGCACCTCGTCGATCAGCGACTCCGTCGTCTCCTCGGCGCTCATGCCGACGTCGTTCAGGCCGGCGGCGCGGATGCCTCCGCGCGCCTTCGGCCCGCGCACCAGGATCGCCGTCGACGAGAGCGCGTCGACGAGGTCCTCGCCGAGGCCCGCGGCATCCGCGACCTCGAACCACCGGCGCACGCCGTAAGCGGTCGTGGCGAGCAGCACGTCGGGCCGGGCCTCGATGATGGCACGGGTGTCGGCGATCACCGGGTCGTCGGAGACGGCGTTCGCCATGCGCAGGGTCGGGGCGTGCAGCACCTGGGCACCGCGCCGCGCGAGGGCGTCGATGAGATCGGCCGAGCGCCGGTCGCTCGTCACGCCGATGCGGAAGCCCTCGAGCTGGTCGGCGCGGAAGCCCGGTGGGCACTCGGCGACGTCGGTCACGTGGCCACCGCCGTGAATGCGGCGGCGCGCTGCATGAGTTCGGCGGCGTTCGCGTCGCCGTCGAAGGCGAGCCGAACGACCTCGCCGACGACCACGACCGCCGGAGAGGCCACGCGGGCGCGGCCCGCGGTCAGCACGATGTCGCCGAGCTCGCCGATCGTGGTGCGCTGGTCGCTGTGGAAGCCGCGCTCGATGATCGCCACCGGCATCTCGGCCGACATGCCGTGTCGGGCCAGGCCGGCGGTGAGCGACGGCAGGGAGTTCACGCCCATGAGCACGACGACGGTGCCGCCGAGCCCCGCGAGGTGGCCGAGTTCGGTCTCGGTGAGGGGCGCGTGGCCCGAGACGACGGTGAAGAGGTGACTGACACCGCGATGGGTGAGCGGGATGCCGGCGGCTCCCGGCACCGCGACGGCGCTCGTGACGCCGGGAATGACCTCGACGGGCACTCCCACCGCGTGACACGCGATGACCTCCTCGCTGCCACGGCCGAGCACGTACGGATCTCCGCCCTTGAGCCGCACGACATGACGACCGGCGAGGGCGTGCTCCACGAGCAGGGCCTCGATGTCGGACTGCGGCACGGCGTGATGGCCTGGCCGCTTGCCGACATCGACGAGTTCGGCGTTCGGAGCGAGGTGATGCAGGCGAGCGTGGGGAGAGAGCCGGTCGTAGAGCACCACGTCTGCTTCGCCGAGCGCGCGCAGGGCGGCGAGCGTCAGCAGGTCCTCACGACCAGGGCCGCCTCCGACGAGGGTCACGCGGCCCCTCATGCGCCGGCCCCGCGCACGGGGATGGTGGGTCCGGCCACGAGTACGGCCTCACCGCGCTCGCGCTCCTCTGCGGTCGCGGGCCGGAACTGATCGCGTTCGGGCACGCGAGCGATCTCGGGAGAGGAATCGTTCGGGGCGTTCACGAAGGAGCGGAAGCGTCGCAGCCGGTCGGGGTCGGCGAGGGTGGCCGCCCACTCGTCCTCGTAGGTGTCGACGTGGGCGGCCATCGCCTGCTCGAGTTCCTCGGCGAGCCCGAGCGAGTCGTTCACGACGACGTCGCGCACGTGATCGAGGCCGCCCTCGAGGTCCTCGATCCACCGGGCAGTGCGCTGCAGCCGGTCGGCGGTGCGGATGTAGTACATGATGTAGCGATCGATGTAGCGCAGCAGCGTCTCGTCGTCGAGATCACTCGCCAGCAGTTGCGCGTGCGCGGGCTGGAAGCCGCCGTTGCCGCCGACGTACATGTTCCAGCCCTGGTCGGTCGCGATCACGCCGACATCCTTGGCCCGCGCCTCGGCGCACTCTCGAGCGCATCCCGAGACGCCGAACTTCAGCTTGTGCGGCGAGCGGAGGCCGCGGTACCGAAGCTCCAGCCGCACCGCCATCGACACCGAGTCCTGCACACCGAAGCGGCACCACGTCGAGCCGACGCAGCTCTTCACGTTGCGCAGGGCCTTTCCGTAGGCCTGACCGGACTCGAATCCGGCATCGACGAGCTGCTTCCAGATCTCGGGCAACTGATCGAGCCTGGCACCGAAGAGGTCGATGCGCTGACCGCCGGTGATCTTCGTGTAGAGGCCGAAGTCGGTCGCGACCTGCGCGATCACGGCGAGCTTCTGCGGCGTGATCTCGCCGGCCGGGATGCGGGGCACCACCGAGTAGGTGCCGTCCTTCTGCATGTTCGCCATCGCCCGGTCGTTCGTGTCCTGCAGGCCGCCGCGGCCGCCGTCGAGAATGTACGAGCCGTGCTGCGTGGCGAGGATCGAGCCGACCACGGGCTTGCACACGTCGCAGCCGCGACCGGTGCCGAGCCGCGCGATGATCTCGTCGAACGAGGTCAGCTCGAGCACGCGGATCGACTCGAAGAGCTCCTGACGCGAGAGCTCGAAGTGCTCGCACAGGGCCCGCGAGGGGGTGATGCCCGACTTCGTGAGCTCGGACTCGAGCAGCTTCTTCACGAGCGGCACGCACGAGCCGCACTGCGTGCCGGCGCGGGTGCAGGTCTTCAGCGCGCCGAGCTCGGTGCAGCCCTCGGCGTGATCGGCGTGTGCGCCCGAGACCGCGTCGCGGATGGTGCCCGCGCTCACGTTGTTGCAGGCGCAGACGAGCGCAGCGGCGGGGAGCTCGTCGCCCGCGGGTGCCTCCATGCCCGAGGCCGAGAGGTACGCGGCCGGTTCGCTCGAGAGCTGCGTGCCGAGCAGGGGCCGCAGCGATGCATAGGGCGAGGCGTCGCCGACGAAGATGCCGCCCAGCAGCGTCTTCGCGTCGTCGGTCATGACGAGCTTCTGGTAGAGCCCGCGCGCAGGGTCGGCGTAGACGATCTCGAGGGCCTGCTCGGTGCGGCCGAGTGCGTCGCCGAAGCTCGCGACGTCGACACCCGAGAGCTTGAGCTTGGTGGCGTCGTCGACACTCGTGAACTCGGCTGCGCCGCCGAGCAGCCGGTCGGCGACGACCTCGGCCATGGCGTTCGCGGGAGCGACGAGCCCGGTGCAGCGGCCCTCGAAGCTCGCGACCTCGCCGATCGCCCAGATGTGCGGCGCGGATGCCGCGCACGACGTGTCGATCGCGATGCCGCCGCGCGGGCCGAGCTCGAGCCCGATCTCCCGCGCGAGCTCGTCGCGCGGGCTGATGCCGATGGCGAAGACGACGAGGTCGGCCGCGATGACCCGCTCGTTCGTGAGAACGACGCCGGTGACGGCGTCGTTCTCGGCGGTGATCGTCGCCGGTCGTGCGCCGAGGTGGAGGCCGATGCCCTGCCCGGCGATGATGCGGCCGAGCGCACGGCCGGCGCCCTCGTCGAGTTGCGCCGACATGAGCCAGCCGCCCGAGTGCACGACCGCGGCGTGAGCGCCGAGCTTGGCGAGCCCGCCTGCCGCTTCGAGGCCGAGCAAGCCGCCGCCGGCGACGACGACCTGGGCGGGGCGCCCATGCCGCGCGGCGAGCTCGCGCGTCTCGGCGACCAGGGCATCGACGTCGTCGATCGTGCGGTAGACCCGAGCGTGCGCCGCCCCGGGGATCTCGGGCACCGGCGCACTCGAACCGGTGGCGAGCACGAGCTCGTCCCAGTGCAGGGCGACGCCACCGGAGGTCGTTGCGGTGTGCGCGACGGGGTCGATGGCGACGACACGCTCGCCGGTGAGCAGGCGGATGTGCCCGTCGGCCCACATCGACGACGGCTGCAGGGTCAGGTCGGCTGCGCCATCCGCGAGTCTCGTGCTGAGCGCGACGCGATCGTAGGGTTCGTGGATCTCTTCGCCGACGACGGTCACGCGCAGTGCGCGGTGGGTGTCGCGGGCGTGCAGACTGTCGGCGAGTCGGTGCGCCGCGGGGCCGCCGCCGACGATGACGACGTCGCGCACGCCGGCTGCGGCGTTGGTGCTCTCGGTCATGGCTGCCTCCGTGGCTCGAATGAGGCGAGCGTACGACCGGCCCGTTTCCGCCCTGTTTCGGGCGGGTAACCGCAGCTGTCCTGCGCCGCACTCGCCGCATCGGGTCATGTGAGCACGGTTTCACTCCCTCGAAACACGCGGAGGCATCGCGGGAAACACCCGCCGCCTAGCGTCGGAGCACGAGGAGAGGAGCCGAATGTCGATCACACTCGAGACGAGCACCACGTGGGCGAGCACCTGCGCGGTCGACGAACTGGAAGCCGGCTGGGGCGAGGTCGCGCTGCTCGGGGCAACCCAGGTCGCCCTGATCAGGCTCGCCGACGACGAGGTGTACGCCGTCGACCACCACGACCCGCACACGGGCGCGCCCGTGATGGCGAGGGGCATCGTGGGCTCGAGAGGTGACCGCCCGACGATCGCATCACCGCTGCACAAGCAGGTCTACGACCTCGGCACGGGGGAGTGCTTCACCGATGCCTCGCTCGCGCTGCGCACCTATCGCACGCGCATCGTCGGCGGCATGATCGAGGTGGAACTCGCACCGTGAGCTCGTGACGCGGGCCCAGCAGACTCAGGAGCGCTGCGTGAGCACGATCGGATCGCCCTCGGTGATCGCGATCGTGTGCTCGGAGTGCGCGCCGCGCGAGCCGTCGGCGCTGCGCAGCGTCCACCCATCGGGGTCGGTGAAGATGCGGTCGGTGGTGTCGAGGAACCACGGCTCGATCGCCACGACGAGGCCGGGCTTCAGCGGCAACCCCCGGCCCGGGCGCCCGTTGTTCGGGATGTGCGGGTCGCCGTGCATGGTGCGCCCGACGCCGTGGCCGCCGAAGTCGGTGTTGATCGCGTAGCCCTCGGCCTTCGCGACATCGGCGATGGCTCGCGAGATGTCGCCGATGCGGTTGCCCACGCGAGCGGCCGCTATGCCGGCGTCGAGCGCCCGGCGCGTCGTGTCGATGAGACGCAGGTCTTCGTCGCGGGGCGTGCCGACGACGACCGAGATCGCCGAGTCGGCGACCCATCCGTTCACCGAGGCAGCGAAGTCGAGACTCACCAGGTCGCCGTCGCGCAGCGTGTAGTCGTGGGGGAGGCCGTGCAGCACCGCGTCGTTCACCGAGGTGCAGAGCACCTTGCCGAAGGGGCTCGCGCCGAACGACGGGTGGTAGTCGATGTAGCAGCTCTCGGCGCCGGCCTTGCGGATCATCTCGTGGGCGAGGGCATCGAGCTCGAGCAGGTTCACGCCGACGGCCGCGGCGGCCGAGGTCGCCTCCAGCACGCTCGCGACGAACCGGCCGGCCGGTCGCATCTCCTCGATCTCGGCGGTGGTACGAAGTTCAATCACGGTCATCCTCTCCGCCTCCATTCTGGTGGCTCCGCCCTGAGTGAACACCCGGCTCGCGCGCAGGGTCGTCGGATTACGCTGTGACCATGCTTCTCCGGCGTGCGCTCTATCGATGGCAGATGATCGCGGTCGTCGTGCTGCCCGTCTGGCTCGCGGTCGGCTGGGCCGTCTTCGGTGCGGGTGGCTGGGGCACGCTCGGTCTCGTGATCGTCGTACCGGTCGCGTTCGTCGTGCTCGGAATCGTCGCGCTGCTCGTCGGCATCCGGCCCACCGTGCGCCAGCAGCGGGCGGTGTCGTGGACCGACGCCGGCGTGCTGACCGCGTGGCATCTCTCGATCATCGCGACCGGGTTCTACGGTGCGTCCGCCACGCTCTTCGGGGTGCTCGCCATCCTGCTGGCGATCGCGGCGTTCTGGATCGCGGTGTGGCAGCTCGTCACCGACGGCGCCAATCGTGTGAAGGCCTCGATGGCCGAGTTCGAGCGGCTCGCCGCCGAGCGGCCGCAGGCGTCGTCGGGTTCGGGTTCGGGTTCGTCGAACGGTGCACCGGCACCCGGTGCGCGGCGGCCGCCGTTCGACGACGGCGGCGACGACGTGATCATCATCCACGAGGTGCGCGAGTAGCGTCTCACGGCGGCGCGCGTCGCCGCCCGAGACATCCGTCGCCCGGTTTTGCCCGGCGGGCCACCGGCATGGCACAATAGAGGATTGTGCCGCCGCAGGTCTCTGCCTCCGGGGAGCGCGCACGCACGATTCGATCGTGCGAGGCGGCACCAGAACTTCCATCCAATGATCAGCGTTCGACCGGTTGCGGGCGCAGAGAGCGAACCATCATGCACATCCTCGACCATGTCGACGCCGCGAGCCTGAGGTCGGATGTCCCCGACTTCCGCCCCGGCGACACCGTCAAGGTGCACGTCAACATCATCGAAGGCACGCGCGCCCGCATCCAGGTCTTCCAGGGCGTCGTCATCGGCCGCCAGGGCGAAGGCGTGCGCGAGACCTTCACGGTCCGCAAGGTCAGCTTCCAGGTCGGCGTGGAGCGCAAGTTCCCCGTGCACTCGCCCGTGATCGACCACATCGAGGTCGTCACCCGTGGTGACGTGCGTCGCGCGAAGCTCTACTACCTGCGCAAGCTCCGCGGCAAGAAGGCGAAGATCAAGGAGAAGCGCGACAGCTGATCCGCTTCGCGGATCGCGCCCGACGCGAACTCGTCCCCGAGCTCCTCACCCCTAGACTGGGTGAGGAGCTCGGGCGGTTTAATGACAGAAGACACAGGCACGCGAACAGATCGCGCGCATTCGGCAACGCCGAACAGACAACGCAGCATCCTTCTCTTCTTCCGAGACCTGCTGGTCATCTTCGTGGTGGCCGTGTTGGTCTCGTTCCTCATCAAGACATTCCTCATCAGGTCGTTCTTCATCCCATCGCAGTCGATGGAGGAGACGCTGGTGAAAGACGACCGCATCATCGTGAACCAGCTGGTTCCCGAGGTGACGCCGCTCGAGCGCGGCGATGTCGTGGTCTTCAAAGATCCGGGCGGATGGCTCCCGGCACGCGTCGAAGAGCAGCAGCCGCCCCTCGTGGCCGCGGTCGACTGGTTCCTGGCGTTCGTGGGACTCTCGGCTCCCGACTCGAACGATCACCTCGTGAAGCGACTCATCGGCCTGCCGGGCGACCACATCGTGTGCTGCAACGCGCTCGGGCAGATGAGCGTCAACGACGTGCCGCTCGACGAGCCCTATATCGCTCTGCCACCTGGCGACACGAAGGCCTCGCGAGACGACTTCGACGTGGTCGTGCCCGAGGATTCGCTCTGGGTCATGGGCGACAATCGCAACAATTCGAAGGACTCGCGCTACAACGGCTCCACGCCGCTCAAGGGATTCGTGCCGATCGAGAACGTCGTCGGGCGAGCGTTCGTCGTCAGCTGGCCGCTCGACCACTGGGCGTGGCTCGACAACTACCCGCAGGTCTTCGAGGGTGTCGACGAGGCGGAGCGCTGACATGGTGCCCGTCGCCGTACCGACTCTTCGCACCGAACGCGAGTTCCTAGCCGGCTCGCCCATGCTGCTCGCGTGCGACGAGGTCGGCCGTGGAGCGCTCGCCGGTCCCGTCACCGTCGGGCTCGTGCTGATCGATTCGGGTGTGCGGCGCATGCCGGCCGGGCTTCGCGATTCGAAGCTCCTGAGCGAACCGCGCCGAGAGGCGATGGCTCCGAAGGCCTCGGCCTGGGTGCGGGCTTCGGCGGTCGGCGAAGCCAGCGCTGCCGAGATCGACGAGCTCGGCATCATGGCCTGCCTCGGCCTGGCCGGAGCCCGGGCGTTCGCCGAGCTCGCAGCGGTCAACGAGCTGACGGCCGAGGTGCCGCTGCTCCTCGACGGCAACCACGACTGGCTCAGCGTCTCGATCGAGCACCGGGCGCGAGTCGTCACCCGCATCAAGGCCGACCGCGACTGCGCATCGGTGGCCGCGGCATCCGTCATCGCCAAGGTGCACCGCGACCGCGGCATGCGCCGCGCGCACGACGAGCGGCCGCTCTACGCGTGGGACGAGAACAAGGGCTATTCGAGCCGGGCGCACTTCGCAGCGCTCGATGAGCACGGACCGAGCGAGCTGCACCGCACGACGTGGCTGCACGATCGAGTGCCGGCGGCGCCGACTCTGTTCGACCTCGGCGTAGGATGAGTGCGATGGATGAGGACGAGTTCGAAGACTACGACCGCGAGGTCGAGCTGGCCCTGTATCGGGAGTACCGCGATATCGTCTCGCAGTTCAAGTACGTGGTCGAGACGGAGCGGCGCTTCTACCTCGCCAACGAGGTCGAACTCGTGCGGCGAGACACCGAGCACGACTTCTACTTCGAGCTGACGATGAAGGACGTCTGGGTCTGGGACGTCTACCGTGCCGACCGCTTCGTCAAGTCGGTGCGGGTGCTCACCTTCAAAGACGTGAACGTCGAAGAGCTCGCCACGCGCGAGTTCGAGCTGCCGAAAGAGCTCGCGCTCGACGAGTAGGCGGCCGCCCGACCCGACTTCGGGCGCGATCCTCAGCTGAGGCGGCGATCGAGGCGCACCGTCACGGTGTCCCCGAGATCCTTGCCGAGGATCTCACGGAGCTTGGCGTTCAGCGAGAGCATGTGACCGCCGGTGCCAGTGGTCATCAGGCCGACGTTGCGCAGCGGCACGCCGTCGACGGAGGCGTCGACCCTGACGGCCCTGCCGGTGCCGAAGAACTCGGCCGAGCCCGGCATCTCGACGCACGCCCAGAGCTCCCCCTTGACGTCGACGCCGATCGGCGCGGTGAACTCGTGATCGAGCGCTACTGGTTCGAACGGCATTCCGGTCTCCTTCGAGCGAATCGTCGGCTTCCGCCCATCATGCACCCGACCGCCCCCACTCGGTCTCCCCACCTGCGATCGTTCAGAGTTCTCCACGGTGACCCGTCAGGCGCCCGGACGGCGCGGAGCCGCCCGCCACGCTGGACGCGGAGGTGGTGCGGATGGCGCACAATGCAGAGCTCGGCCGGCGCGGTGAACAGTTGGCGGTCGAGCATCTCGAAGCTCGCGGCATGCAGGTGCTCGAGCGCAACTGGCGGTGCCGCATGGGCGAGATCGACATCGTCGCCCGCGACGGCCGAGACACGGTGTTCGTCGAAGTCAAGACACGCACGTCGGGCGAGTACGGGCATCCCTTCGAGGCGATCACCCCGCTGAAGCTCGCCCGCATGCGCCGCCTCGCGATCGCCTGGTGCGAGACGACGGATGCCGCGGTCTCCCGCATCCGCATCGACGCCGTCGCGGTGCTCGCACCGACCGAGTCGCCGGCGCTCATCGAGCACCTCGAGGGCATCAACTGATGCCCGTCGCCCGCACCCGTTCAGTGGCACTGCTCGGCCTCGCCGGCTCGATCGTCGAGGTCGAGGCCGATCTCTCGTCGCAGCTGCCCGCCTTCGTCATCATCGGACTCCCCGACGCCGCACTGGGCGAGGCACGCGATCGCGTGCGCGCCGCTGCGGTGAACGCCGGCTGCCCGCTCCCGTCACGACGCCTGACCGTGAACCTGTCGCCGGCGGCCCTGCCGAAGCACGGCTCGGGCTTCGACCTCGCGATCGCAGTGGCGTGCCTCGCCGCCTCGGGCGAGATCTCCGCCGAGTCGGTCGAACAGGTGGTGCATCTCGGCGAACTCGGCCTCGACGGGAGGCTCCGGCCGATCGACGGCATCCTCCCGGCGGTGCTCGCAGCCGTGCGGGCCGGCTACGACACCGTGATGGTGCCCGCCGCGAACGCCGATGAGGCCGGCCTCGTGCCCGGAGTGACCGTGGTCGGCGTCGTCTCGCTGCTCGACGCAGCGATCCGCCACGGTGGCTCCTTCGCCGAGCAGGACTTCGACGTCGTTCCGGCGCCCGACCGCGCCGAATCGGCCGAAGAGCCGCCAGGCGATCTGGCCGACATCGCCGGCAACGACGGAGCTGTCGAGGCGCTGCTCGCGGCGGCGGCGGGCGGCCATCACGTGTACCTGCTCGGGCCGCCCGGAGCCGGCAAGACGATGCTCGCCTCTCGTCTGCCGGGAATCCTGCCCGACCTCGACACCGAAGAGGCACTCGAGGTCGCCTCGCTCCGCTCACTCTCCGGCCGGCCGTTGCGCTCGGGGCTGTCGAAACGCCCTCCGTTCGAGGCCCCGCACCACACGGCGACCGCGGCGGCGATGGTCGGCGGCGGCAGCCGCTTGATCCGACCGGGTGCTGCGGCGCGCGCCTCGCACGGCGTGCTCTTCCTCGATGAAGCTCCCGAGTTCCCCGCGGCGGTGCTCGATGTGCTGCGCCAGCCGCTCGAATCGGGCAGCATCTCGATCCACCGGGCGAATGCCGTGGCGTCGTTTCCCGCGAAGTTCCAGCTCGTGCTCGCGGCGAACCCGTGCCCATGCGGCAATCACGGGTCGAAGCTCGCGGAATGCACGTGTCCTCCGGCTGCGCGTCGCCGATACCTGGCGCGCATCTCGGGCCCCCTGCTCGATCGACTCGACGTGCAACTGTGGGTGCCGCGCATCACGGCCGCGGGTCTGCGCGTGGCCGCCGAGCGGCCGGGCCTGTCGACCGCGGTGGCTCGTGAGCGCGTCATCGAGGCGCGGGCGCGTGCGGCGAAGCGGTTGCGCGACACACCGTGGCGCACGAACGCGCAGATGCCGGGCCCGTGGCTGCGCGGGGTGGGGGGCCTCCATCCTGGCGGTCGTGCGACCGCCGACCTCGACCGGTCGCTCGAGCTCGGCGGCATCACGATGCGGGGCTACGACCGCATCCTGAAGGTGTCGTGGACCCTCGCCGATCTCGACGGGGCGCCGGTTCCGAACCTCGAGCACGTCGGCAGGGCCCTCTTCCTCCGAAAGGGGTTCTCACTGTGAGCGCGGTTCGTGCTGCGGCCGTTCGCCTGCGCGCCGAACTCGTGGCGGTGCGTCCCCCTGGCGCGGACCATGACCCGTCGGTTCACGCCGAGCTCCTCGCACGCGCACTCCTCGGTTCCGTGGCAGAGCCCGGCGACGGCCTCCTCGGTCGTGTGATCGATGCGATCGGTGCGGTCTCCGCGGCCGAGGTGCTACTCGACTCGGCGAGCCCGCCTCGCCTCGTCGACCAGGTGCTCAACGCCGGCGGCGCCATCGACGAGCGCGAGGCGACCGATGGCCTCGCCCGATGGTCGCCGCGGCTCGACCACGCCGCCTTCGTGCGGTCGCTCACGCAGGCGGCTCGCGTCGGGGCCGCGTTCCTCGTGCCGAGCGATCGATCCTGGCCGAGCGGGGCCGACGAGCTCGGCGTCCACGCGCCGATCGGGCTCTGGGTACGCGGACGCGGCGACGCGCTCCAGGCGTCGTCGGCGTCGATCTCCCTCGTGGGTGCGCGTGCCGCCACCGGCTACGGCGAGCACGTGACCATGGAGGCCTCCGCCGGTCTCGTCGACCGGGGAATCACCATCGTCTCCGGTGGCGCGTACGGCATCGACGGCATGGCCCACCGGGCTGCGCTCGCGAGCGACGGCACGACGGTCGCGTTCCTCGCCGGTGGCGTCGACCGGTTCTACCCGATGGGCCACGAGACGCTGCTCTCGCGCATCGTCGAGACCGGTGCCGTCATCTCGGAACTGCCGTGCGGTGCGGCACCCACGAAGTGGAGGTTCCTGCAGCGCAACAGGCTCATCGCCGCAGCGAGCGATGCGACCGTCGTGCTCGAGGCCGGGCTCCGCTCGGGCTCCCTGAACACCGCTGGGCACGCCGCGGCGCTCGGCCGTCCGCTCGGCGCGGTGCCGGGTCCGGTGACGAGCCCGGCGTCGGCGGGCTGCCACCGCCTGCTGCGCGAATACGACGCGGTGTGCGTCGTCGACACCGACCAGATGGCCGAGCTCGTCGGCGAGCGCCGTGCCGCCCGCTCGCGCAGCCGTCGTGACGATCCAGACGATTCGACGCTCGAGGGAATGTCGCATGGCGGTCCGCTCGACGCCGCCGCCCCCGATCGTCGCTGGGGCACGTCGGCGACGCCGGATGCGGTGCGCGTGCTCGACGCGTTGAGCGCTCGCAGCCCTCGCGAGCTCGCCGACGTTGCACGTCGATGCGGCATGGCGCCCACTGCCGTGATGAGCGTGCTCGGTGGGCTCGAGGCAGCGGCTCGCGTCGTGCGGCACCCGCAGGGCTGGCTGCGGGCGAAGGGCACGTGAACGATGGTGAGCCTCCTCCCCGCGTCGGCGGCAGCCCCTAGGCTGTCGGCGGAAGGGGGATCCGATGCGCTACCCGCAACTCGGCCGATATCCCGCGGCTCGTCACATCATCGCCCAGGTCAGCGACACCCACCTGCTGCACGGCGGCGCACCGCTCGGAGGTGCTGCCGACACGGTCGGCGCGCTCGCACAGTTCTGCGATCAGCTCGAGCGGCTCGGCGATTCGATCGACGCCATCGTCGTCACCGGTGACGTGGCCGATCTCGGTGAGCCCGACGCCTACCGTCTCGCTCGCGAAGCCCTCGAACCGCTCGCCGAGCGCGTGGCCGCCCAGCTGGTCTGGGTCATGGGCAATCACGATGAACGCGCAGCCTTCCGCACCGAGCTGCTTCTCGAGCCCGCGGCAGAGTCGCCGGTGCACCGCATCGTCGACGTCGACGGCCTGCGGGTCATCGCCCTCGATTCGACGGTGCCCGGGTACCATCACGGTGAGCTCGACGAGTCATCGCTCGACTGGCTCGATGCCGCGCTCGCCGAACCCGCGGAGCACGGCACTGTCATCGCGATGCACCATGCGCCGATCGCCACACCGCTCGCACTCATGGATGTGCTCGAGCTCCGTGGTCAGGAGCGGTTCGCCGAGGTGGTGCGGGGCAGTGACGTGCGGCTGATCCTCGGCGGTCACTTGCACTACTCGACCAACGGCAGTTTCGCCGGCATCCCGGTCTCCGTCGCCGGTGCCACCGCCTACACGATGGATCTCTCGGCGCCGCCACGCGCACTCGTCGGCATCGACGGTGGTCGTTCGTTCTCGCTCGTGCACCTCTTCGACGAGGGGCTGGTGACCTCGGTGGTTCCCGTGGGTCGGTTCCCGGCGGTCACGAGCTTCGGCGAGGAGTATCTCGCCGAGCTCGAGGCGTTGCCGGCCGACGAACGGCTCGATCGGTTCTCGCGCAAGCGCCCCGCGCAGTGAGCGCCGCCTCGAGCCGGCGCCGGTCGTCGTGTGCGTCGAGCCGGCGTGGGCGCGCCGTGCAGCAGCGCTCGGCTCGGAAGAGCAAGCTGGGGGAGTGAACCTCGACCTGCTCCTCGACGACTACCTGTCGCACGTGGCAGTCGAGCGCGCCTACTCGCCGCACACGGTCGCGGCCTACCGGAGCGACCTTCTCGACCTCATCGCCTTCACCGAGGCGCGCGGGTCGACGGAGGTGAGCCAGCTCGACCTCGCGCTCCTGCGAGATTGGCTCTGGGCCGCCACCGAGCGCGGTCTCGCACGCACGAGCATCGCACGCCGGGCTGCATCCGCCCGCGGATTCACCGCATGGCTGCTACGGCGGGGCACCCTCGAGGCCGACCCCGGAGCACGACTCAAGGCGCCGCGCGCCCAGCGCACGCTGCCACGCGTCATGACCGAGCAGGCGGTCGCCGGGGCGCTCGCCGACCTCAGCGCCCGTGCCGGCACCGGCGACCCCGTCGAGGTGCGCAATGCGGCCATGGTCGAGCTGCTCTACGCCTCAGCGCTGCGCGTCTCGGAACTCGTGGGCCTCGACCTCGACGATATCGACCGCCGCCGCCGCATCGTGAGGGTGCTCGGAAAAGGCTCCAAGGAGCGCATGGTGCCATACGGCGCGCCCGCCGCGCGTGCACTCGACCGCTACCTCGACGAGGCCCGGCCAGCGATGATCGCCGCCGCAGCGCTCGCCACGGCGGACCCAGGCGCCGCGTCGACCCGCGCCGCCTTCCTCGGCGCACGCGGGCGTCGGCTCGGGGTGCGCAGCGTCTACAGGCTGGTCGCCGCGGTGCTCTCGACGATTCCGGGCAGCGGGCCGAGTGGCCCGCACGCGTTCCGGCACACCGCGGCGACGCATCTGCTCGACGGCGGCGCCGACCTGCGCGCGGTGCAGGAGTTCCTCGGTCACGCGAGCCTCGGCACCACGCAGATATACACGCATGTGTCGTCGGAGCGGCTCAAGCAGAGCTATCGCACCGCGCATCCCCGAGCCTGATCACGACGACGGCAACAGCACCGCTCTCGGCAGACCGCCGAGGAAGAGGAACGGCGAGACGTACTCGCCGTCGACCCGCACGCCGAAGTGCACGCACCCCGCTGCGCAGTGTCCGCCCGACGACACCGCGCCAATGACCTCGCCGGCGGCGACGGTTGCCCCGGCTTGGACCACTGCAGCGACCGGCTCGACCGCGCTCACCACGCCGTCTCCGTGATCGATCGCGACGACCGGTCGCCCGGCGACCATGCCGGCGAAGCTGACGACGCCGGCGGCGGGCGCCACGACGGCTGCACCGGCCACCGCCTGCAGATCGATGCCGCGGTGGCCGGCCTTGTAGGGCGACGGGGGAGCCCGGAACGGGGAGATGACTCGAATGGGTGCCTCGACCGGCCAGAGCCATTGCTCGAGGTACTCCTGCGGCGCCTGCTGCTCGCGCGGAGCAGTGCCGTCGCCACCGGTCAGGGCGGCCGCGATCGGCGTGGTCGCCGCGAGCGCGAGCAGCACCGCGGCGGAGAGCGTGGAAGCGGCGACGGCGGACCAGCGCCGTCGGCGCCGAACCTCGCGCGAGATGGACGTCGGAGTGGGCCGAGATGCGTTCATTCCTCGATGCTCGGCTGCTCGCGGCATCCGCTGACCGTGTTGGCGAAAGCGGTGGAGAACGGCGCGGACCCTGCGGTTGGGGAGGCGAAGTGGCGATGGTAGAGTATCGGGAGCACTTCGGTCTTCCGGAGTGACTACGCGCGCCATTTCGGCCGACGACTCCACTCAGTCCAGTCTCTGCTTCATCGCAGAACAGGCGGAGCCGTGCCGGGCGCCAGGGCTCCAGCCGCCGGCCGGAGCGACAACTGAGAACAAAGGAGTACGGCTCATGGCCGTCGTCACCATTCGCCAGCTGCTCGACAGCGGCGTGCACTTCGGGCACCAGACCCGCCGTTGGAACCCGAAGATGAAGCGCTTCATCCTGACGGAGCGCTCGGGCAGCTACATCATCGACCTGCAGCAGTCGCTGGCCTACATCGACAAGACCTACGACTTCGTGCGCGAGACGGTCGCCCACGGCGGCACCATCCTCTTCGTCGGCACCAAGAAGCAGGCGCAGAACGCGATCGCCGAGCAGGCGACCCGCGTCGGCCAGCCCTACGTCAACCAGCGTTGGCTCGGTGGCCTCCTCACCAACTTCCAGACGGTCTCCAAGCGCCTCGCGCGCATGAAGGAGCTCGAGGAGCTCGACTTCGAGGGCACCACGAGCGGCTTCACCAAGAAGGAGCTCCTCATCAAGAAGCGGGAGCTCGACAAGCTGCACAAGTCGCTCGGCGGCATCCGCAACCTGACGAAGACCCCGTCGGCGCTCTGGGTGGTCGACACCAAGAAGGAGCACCTCGCGATCGATGAGGCGCGCAAGCTCGGCATCCCCGTCATCGGCATCCTCGACACCAACTGCGACCCCGACGAGGTGCAGTACCCGATTCCGGGCAACGACGACGCGATCCGTTCGGTGAGCCTGCTCACGCGCATCGTCGCCGACGCCGCGGCCGAGGGCCTCATCGAGCGCCACCAGAAGCCTGAAGCCGAGGGCAACGTCTCGGCCGTCGAGCCCCTCGCCGAGTGGGAGCAGGAGCTCCTCCAGGCCGGCACGCCCGAGCAGTCCTCGCCCGAGACCGCCAAGGTCGACGGCGCAACGGCTGAGGCCGAAGAGGTCGCCGAGGTCGCCGAGGCGGTCTCCGCCGACGCCACCGCAGAAGCTGCGACCGAGTCCGCCGACGACGCCGAGGCTGCCGCCGAGGCCGTCGTCGAGGTCGAGATCGAGGCAGAGGCTGCCGTCGAGGCCGAGCCCGCCGCAGAGTCCAAGTAAGACCACGAGTCCAGGAGACTTACAGATATGGCCAACTTCACTCTCGAAGACGTCAAGACCCTGCGCGAGCGCCTCGGCACCGGCATGGTCGACACGAAGAACGCACTCGTGGAAGCCGACGGCGACCTCGAGAAGGCAGTCGAGATCCTCCGGTTGAAGGGGGCGAAGGGCAACGCGAAGCGTGCCGACCGCTCCACCGCTGAGGGCCTCGTCGCCGCCGTCGACAACGGCGACGGCACGGCAACGCTCATCGAGCTCGCGTGCGAGACCGACTTCGTCGCCAAGGGCGACAAGTTCGTCTCGCTCGCAGACCGCGTGCTCGCCGCCGTCGCTGCGGCTCGTGCCGAGACCGTCGAGGCCGCCCTGGCCGCGCCGGCCGAGGGCTCGACCGTCGCGACCGTGATCGACCAGGAAGCCGCGATCCTCGGCGAGAAGGTCGAGCTTCGGCGCATCCGTCTCGTCAAGGGCGAGCAGTTCTCGATCTACCTGCACAAGACGTCGAAAGACCTCCCGCCGCAGGTCGGTGTCGTGCTCGGCTTCGCCGGTGCCGACGTCGAGACCGCACGCTCGGTCGCTCAGCACATCTCGTTCGCCAACCCGGAGTACCTCACGCGTGAGGACGTTCCGGCAGAGGCGGTCGAGAAGGAGCGCGGCATCGTCGAGCAGATCTCCCGTGAGGAGGGCAAGCCCGAGGCCGCCCTTCCGAAGATCATCGAAGGCCGCCTCGGCGCGTTCTTCAAGCAGGTCGCACTGCTCGAGCAGGACTACGCGAAGGACAACAAGCTGTCCATCGCGAAGGTGCTCTCCGACGCAGGCCTGACGGTGAGCGACTTCGCTCGCTTCAAGGTCGGCGCCTAACACCAACGAAGGAGTCCGGATCGTTCTCGATCCGGACTCCTTTGCTGTGTCCGGAGCACCTCCGGGCACACGACGGGCCGAGCTCGTCGGAATCTCCCGAGAACCGGCACTGCGCCGGGCTCGGCGAACCAGTAGCTTTGAGACGCGAAGTGGAAGGATCGGTCGGCATGACGGAACACAAGCGCAGGGTCCTGCTGAAACTCTCGGGTGAGGCATTCGGGGCGGGGTCGCTCGGGGTGAACCCCGATGTGATCAGTGCACTGGCTCGCGAGATCGCCGATGCCGCCCGCACGGTCGAGATCGCCATCGTCGTGGGCGGAGGCAACTTCTTCCGCGGCGCCGAACTGTCGCAACGCGGCATGGACCGGGGCCGGGCCGACTACATGGGCATGCTCGGCACCGTGATGAACGCGCTCGCGCTGCAGGACTTCCTCGAGCAGGCCGGCGCCGAGACCCGCGTGCAGTCCGCGATCTCGATGACGCAGGTCGCCGAGCCCTACATTCCGCGTCGTGCCGAGCGGCACCTCGAGAAGGGCCGGGTCGTCATCTTCGGCGCCGGCGCCGGACTCCCGTACTTCTCGACCGATACCGTCGCCGCTCAGCGCGCGCTCGAGATCGGAGCCGAGGTCGTGCTCGTCGCGAAGAACGGCGTCGACGGCGTCTACTCCGACGACCCCCGCACGAACCCCGATGCCCACAAGATCGACCGCATCAGCTACCAGGAGGCGCTGCAGCGCGGGCTCAAGGTCGTCGACTCGACGGCGTTCAGCCTTTGCATGGACAACGGCATGCCGATGCAGGTGTTCGGCATGGCACCCCACGGCAACGTGACCGCGGCGATCCTCGGCGCCGACCTCGGCACGATCGTCAGCAACGGCGAGGAAGCCGTCAGTCGATAGACTGGCCAGAGTAGCGAACCAGAAGGAGCCCCCGTGATCGCGGACGTACTTTCCGATGCCAACGCACGCATGCACAAGGCGGTGGATGTCGCCAAAGACGACTTCTCGAGTGTGCGCACCGGGCGGGCCAACCCCCAGCTCTTCCAGAAGATCATGGTGAGCTACTACGGCACGCCCACGCCGCTCGCGCAGCTCGCTTCGCTCGCGAACCCCGAGGCGCGCACGCTCCTCGTCACGCCCTACGACAAGGGCGCGATGCGAGACATCGAGCAGGCCATCCGCGACACGCCGAACCTCGGTGCGAACCCCTCGAACGACGGCAACATCATCCGGGTGACGCTGCCCGAGCTCACCGAAGAGCGACGTCGCGAGTTCGTGAAGATCGTGCGCAGCAAGGCCGAAGACGCCAAGGTCTCGGTGCGCAACATCCGTCGCAAGGCGAAAGACGACCTCGACGCGCTCAAGGGCGAGGTCGGCGATGACGAGGTTTCTCGCGCCGAGAAGGAACTCGAGCAGCTCACGAAGTCCAACGTGGATGCCATCGACGAGGCCTTGAAGCGCAAGGAAGCCGAACTCCTCGAGGTCTGAGGCACGACGATGTCAGGCGTCCCAGAAGAGGATCAGTCGGACGCCGGGGGAGCCGAACGAACCTCGCGCGAGGAGTTCCGAGCGCAGGTGCACGCACGTAAGGCCGACCTCGAGCGTCAATTCGAAGTCGGCAAGGCGCAGTTCGACCAGGCGCAGGAGAAGATCAAGGCCCGCACGGGCCGCAACCTCATCCTCGCGATCCTGATCGGGCTCGGGTTCGGTGTTGCGCTGCTGCTCAGCCTGCTGGTGATCAAAGAGCTCTTCATGCTCTTCGCGGTGCTCATCGCGGCCTTCGCGAGCTACGAACTCGCGCAGGCGCTGCGGCACGGCGACTATCACGTGCCGCGCATTCCGACCGTCGTGGTCGCCGTCGCCGCCGTTCCGCTGTCGTACTACGGCGGTGCAGGCGGGCAGCTGCTCGCGGTGCTCGGCGGCATCGCCGTGGTGTCCCTCTGGCGGCTCGGTGAGCAACTGGTGCCCGCCCGCCGCCGCACGTCGCGAGACCTCGGCCGTGATATCGCCGCCGGCGCGTTCGTGCAGGGCTACGTGACCTTCCTCGCGACGTTCGCCGTCGTGCTGACGGCCGCCGAGGGCGGAGAGCTCTGGACCCTGGCGTTCATCACCATCGCCGTCGCTGCCGACACGGGGGCCTACGCCTTCGGTCTGATGTTCGGCAAGCACAAGATGGCGCCGGTCATCAGCCCGAAGAAGACGTGGGAGGGCTTCGCCGGTGGGGCGGCGGCCAGCCTCGTCGCGGGCGTGCTGCTCTCGACGCTCATGCTCGGCAACACCTGGTGGTTCGGCCTGATCTTCGGCGCCGCCATCTTCCTGAGCGCAACGCTCGGCGATCTCGTCGAGTCCTTGATCAAGCGCGACATCGGCATCAAGGACATGAGTTCCTGGTTGCCGGGCCACGGCGGATTCCTCGATCGACTCGATTCGATCCTGCCGTCGGCCGCTGTCGCATTCGTGGCCTTCCGGATCTTCGGGTGAGCCTCCGCAATAATGGAGCGGTGGACTCCACCTTCCCTCGCGTACGAAAGCCGAAGCTCGGGTACAACACCGCCCAGGTCGAAGCGTTCCTCCAACTCGCCCGCCGGGCCTACGACGGCACCGCACGGCCCGACGACGAGTCGCTGACGTCCGACCGCATCCGGCTCACGGCGTTCGCCATGCAGAAGGGCGGCTACTCCACTTCGCACGTCGATCAGGCCCTCGAGCGCCTCGAAGATGCGTTCGCAGCGCAGGAGCGTCAGGTCGCGGCTCGCCTGCATGGCGGCGAAGCGTGGCTGCGCGAAGCGCGCACCACGGCGCAGGTCGTCTCCAATCGCCTCGCGAGGCCCGAGGGGCGGCGTTTCGACCGGGTCAGCCCGCTGGTTCGCGGCTACAGCGTGCGCGATGTCGACCGCTTCGCCGACAAGCTCACCCGCTACTTCCGTGATGGATGGCCGATCTCGATCGAAGACGTGCGCACCGTCGTGTTCAAGACGCAGCGGGGCGGCTATCGCGAGGCCCAGGTCGACCTGCTGCTCGATGCGGTGGTCGACGTCATGCTGGCCGTTCGATGAGGCGGGGTGCCGTGCGGTGGGCTGCGATGCGGTCGCGCGTCGGGCTGGCTCCGATCTGCGCCCGTCCGATACACTCGTCGAATCGTGGGTAGGCATGCAGACGGAGACGAGACGTTCGCGTCTCCGTCGATGACCGATGTCGCGGCCCGCTCGGTCGTGAAACCGCCCCGCACGAGCCGGTTCAAGCAGGCTGTCACCGTCGTGTTCGCCTTCACGGCTTCCGTGAGCTTTCTGCTCGTGAACATCGTCGACCCCTTCTCCGGAGCGACGGCCTCATCGACCTTCGCCGAAGAGGGCGATCGCTTCGGCGGAGCCGAGGTGCAGGCGATCGAAGTCGGGGGCGAGTACACGATCGAGGTCGGGCGCGAGGCCTACGTGGTCGAGAAGAAGCCCGAGATCAAGCTCGCGCCGGCGTCGACGAGCACCGGCAGCGGCTGGGCCCCGCCCGCGGTCACGCCCGATCCCGGCTCCGCGCAGGCGTATGCGGCCGGTGCGGTCGCCGCGCGCGGCTGGTCGGCCGGCGAGTTCGACTGCCTCGTGGCCCTCTGGAACAAGGAGTCGGGCTGGCGGGTGAACGCGCACAACGCGTCGAGCGGTGCCTACGGAATTCCTCAGGCGCTCCCGGGTTCGAAGATGGCGACGGCGGGCGCCGACTGGGAGACGAATGCTGCAACCCAGATCGAGTGGGGCCTCGGCTACGTGTCGAACCGCTACGGCACCCCCTGTGGCGCCTGGGCCCACTCGCAAGACGTCGGCTGGTACTGACGCCCTGAACTGACGGCCGGCGGTCTCTCGCACGGCGACCGGCACCCGGCATCCGATCCGGCTCGCCTAGACTGGATCCATGGCGCGCTCGAACCGATCCCGCAGCCGGGCGGTTCGTGCCCGTGAAGACCACCCGGAACTCGACGTCGAGCGTCTCACGTCTGGCTGGCGGCGCACCGAGTCTCGAGGCGGCCGCGAGTGGAACGTGCAGCCCGTTTCCGAGACGCAGGCCGTGAAGGCGTATCTGTGCCCGGGCTGCGGACTCGACGTCGCACCCGGTGTCGCCCACCTGGTCGCTTGGCGTGCCGACGGCGTGCTCGGCGATGCTGCAGACCTCGCGTCTCGCCGTCATTGGCATCTGCACTGCTGGAGGATCGGCACCCCATGACTGAAGCTCCCATCGAGATCCGCGCGGGCGTCGAACTGCCGGCCAGGCGCGAAGAGATCGAGTTGCGCACCACCGACGGGCTGATGCTCGTGGGCGAACTCGCCACCCCGATCGACCGTGCGCCCGTGGCGACGCTCGTCACGCTGCATCCGCTGCCGACCGCCGGCGGCTTCATGGACTCGCACATCCTGCGGAAGGCGGCCGCCCGCCTGCCGGCACTGGCCGGCTTCGCCGTGCTGCGCTTCAACACCCGCGGCACCTCATCGCCACGAGGCACGAGTGAAGGCACGTTCGGCGAGGGCGTCTCCGAGCGAGCGGATGTCGCGGCGGCGATGTCGTTCGTGCGAGAGCGGGCGCTCCCGCACCCGTGGCTGCTCGGCTGGTCGTTCGGCACCGAGCTCGCGCTGAAGTACGGACTCGAGCACGATATCGAGGGCGCGATCCTGCTGTCGCCTCCGCTGCACCGCACGAGCGACGAGGAGCTCTCTCGATGGCAGCAGGCGTCGCCGACCATCGTCGCACTGATTCCGGAGCTCGACGACTACCTCAGGCCGCCCGAGGCCGCTGAGCGGTTCGCGAGCGTGCCTCGCGCCACACGCATCGACGTCGCCGGCGGGCGCCACCTGTGGGTGGGGGAGTCGCAGACGCGTCGCGTGCTCGACGAGATCGTCGCCATCGTCGATCCTGCCGCCTCGGTGCCGCTGCCGACCGTCTGGCCGCCGTCGACGGCCGACGTCTGAGCTCGCCGGCTGTGCCGCTCAGCGTTCGTTCTGGCGCGGAATCACGACCTGTTTGATGATGAGCAGGGTGGCGGCGGCGACCGGGATCGCCACGAGTGCGCCGAGCACCCCGCCGAGCGAGCCGCCCGCGAGCGCTGCGATGACGACGAGAGCGCCGGGTACCTTGACGGCCCGGTTCATGATGCGCGGACTGAGCACGTATGCCTCGACCTGCATGTAGACGATGTAGTAGATGGCAGCGACGAGCGCGGTCAGCGGCGATGACCCGATTCCGGGAATCAGGCAGACGAGCACGATGATCACCGAGCCGCTGAGTGTGCCGACGAGGGGCACGAGTGAGAACAGGAAGGCCAGCAGGGCGAGCACCGCCGTGAACGGCGCTCCGATGACCGAGAGGAAGATGAAGCTCGCGATGCCGTTGACCGCGGCGAGCGACACCTGACCGAGCACGTACCGGCCGACCGACTGCGTGATCTGCTCGGTGAGGTCGGCGAACCGGGCTCGCTTCGACGCGGGCACGAGCTGGTAGGCGGCGCGCTTCATGGTGTTCAGCGACGCGGCGAAGTAGAGCATCAGGATGAAGACGATGACCACGCCGAAGACGCCGGTGCCGATCGCCAGGGCGACCTGCAGCACACCGCCGGCGAGTTCGCTCAGCTTGTCGGGATTCGTGAAGAAATCGGTGAGACCCGTGGTCACCTGCTCGTTGATCTCATCGATCGGCACCTGAGGGAACTGGTCCTTCAGGTTCTCGATCCACTCCTCGGAGTTCACCCGCTCGACGATGCGGGGGATCTCTTCGACGAGCTGGCTCACCTGGTCGACGATGATCGGCACGACGGCGAGCACGAGGGCGGCGACCAGGAACCCGACCCCCGTCATGACGATCAGGATCGCGGCCCATCGAGGCAGCCCCCGGCGCTCGAGCCAGCTCATCGCCGGGTCGAGGCCGAGGGCCAGGAAGAGTGCTGCTCCGATGTAGGTGATGATCGTCGACAGCGTGACGACCGAGGTGAGGATGAGGAGGCCGACGCCGACACCGAGGGTGCCGACGAGCCCGATGCGGAACGCGTTCTGGATCTTCATGGAACGGCCCGCGCCCCCTTCTCGCCGGCTATTTGGTCTTGGCCGCGATCTGCTCCGCCTGCGTCAGCACGCCGCGGAGGCTCTCGAAGTATCCGGCCACGGCGTCGCGTTCGATCTTGATCTGGGAGAGCCGGTCTTCGGCGTCGGCGACGAGTGCACGGGTGCGCTCTTCGGCGTCGGCGATGAGCTTGCGGGCCTGCTCGTGCGCAGCGGCGATGCGATCGCGTGCCTCGTCGTCGGCCTTGTCGCGGACCACGGCGATCTCGGACCGCACCTCCGTCTCGAGCCGGTCGGCCTCAGCGCGGCTCTCGGCGGTGCGAGCGACCGCCTCGGCGAGTTCGGCGTTGGCGTCTTCGAGGAACTTCTGGGTCTGCGAAACCGCCTCCTGATGCGCGGCGAGCAGCTCCTGCTCGGCCTCGTCGCGCTTGGTGGAGAGTTCGGACTCGAGGTCGAGGTGGGCCTTCTCGATCTCGCGGCGCATGCGGTTGACCTCGTGGGTGGTCTTCTTGCGCATCGCGGTGAGCTGGTTGTCGAGGTCGATGCGTGCCTGCTCGGACTCCGCGTCGAAGTCGGCTCGTGCCTGCTCCTGTTCGAGCGTGAGGTCGGCGCGCATCTGCTCGAGGTCGGCAGCGTGCTTGGCGCGGATGCGCTCGAGCTCGTGCTGCAGCTTGAGGCGCGCGGCCTCGGCCTCGCGCTCGAGGTCGAGCTTCGCCTGATCGCGCTGTTGTGCGAGCTCGGCCTGACCGGCCTCGAGTTCGCGATCGAGGTCGCTGCGGGCCTGCTCGAGCTCGTGCACGAGGGCGGCGCGGCGCTCGGCGATCTCGGCATCGATGGCGGCTCGTGCTTCTGCGGCTTCGCGCTCGAGGTCGAGGCGCGACTGCTCGGTCTCGGCGGTGAGGTCGATGCGGGCCTGTTCGGTCTCGCGGGCGAGCTCTGCACGTGCCCGGTCGAGCTCGATCGCGACCTCGGCCCGGGTCTGCTCGGTCTCCTGCGTGAGCCCGGCCGCGGTTGCGCGCGCCTCGGTGGCTTCGGCGTTGGCGGCGACGAGGATCTCGGACGCCTTGCGCTCGGCCGCGGCGGTCATCGCCGCGGATTCGCGCTTGGCGCTCGTGCGGATCTCGGCGGTCTCGGTCGCCACGGCGCCACGGATGGCCGCGGCGTCACGCGCGGCATCCTGCCGGAGCTGTTCGCTCGACTCGTGCGAGCGCGACACCATGTCGTCGGCCTCGGCGCGAGCGTTCTCGAGAATGCGGTTCGCCTGGGCACGTGCCTCGGTGAGCGTGCGTTCGGCGAGCTCGTGCGCGTCGGAGCGCATGAGGTGCGCCTCGTCTTCGGCGGCGCGGCGCAACTTCTCGGCGTCGATGTCGGCCTGGGCGATCAGTCGCGTCGACTGCTCTTCGGCGACCCGCAGCGTGTTCTCGAGCTTGGTTCCGAGGCCGGAGAAGGTCGGGCTGCCGACCTCTTCGAGTTCGGCGGTGAGCTCTTCGATACGCGCGAGGAGGCGTTTGTTCTCCTTGACGCTGTCGGTGCTCTGGTTGTTCGCGGCGATGATGTCGCGGCGAAGTCCATTGATCGCCTTGTCGACTTCTTCTTTGTCGTATCCGCGGAACACCTGCGTGAACTCGGTCTCTTCGACGGCCATTCTTCCTCCGGGCTCTGTCCCGCGTTCGTGGGGGCGCATGCGGGATGTGTGTCCGATTGTACGGGGCGCGCAGAAAGCGCGCGGACACGGTTCACCCAGCGAGTGGTTAGGAGTCTCCCAGATTCCGCCGGTAGTGTGGAATGTCTTTGTCAGACGTCGCCGCAGGCGGCAAATGGAGGTCGGTTCGTGCGCTTCGTCTTCGCAATCGTGGCGTTCATCGCCGCGGCCGTGATGATCGGGCTCGGCATCGCTCAGCGCACGGTGCTTCTCGAGCCCGACCGCGTGTCGTTGTCGGCTCAGTTCTCGGGCGGTGAGGCGGACTTCATCGTGCTTCAGCCCGACGCGCTGTCGGCGCACCCCGGCAAGCAGACCATCACCGTCTCGGGCTCGCCGAAGGCGTTCCTCGCATACGGGCGCACCGCCGATGTCGAGGCGTGGCTCGGAGAGACCCAGTTCGTCGCCGTCGGCCACGACGCTGCGGGCGACGAGCTGACGAATGAGATCGTCGTCAGCGACCCGATCGATGACCCCGCTCCCACGACGCCGACTCCCTCCGTGCCGCCGACGGATGCCGCAGCAGTCCCCGACGCCGACACCGTGGTCGCGCCGTCGCCGGTCGGCTCCGACCTCTGGCTCGATGAGTTCACCAACGAGATGGTGCTCACCACGACGATCGATGTGCCCGAGGGCATCTCGGTGCTGATCACCGCGAACGGCGGCGACGAGCTCCCCTCGCGCGTGAAGATCGACTGGCCGCTCGACAATGCGACGCCGTGGGCCGGACCTCTGATCGTGGGCGGCGCACTCGTCTTCCTGGCCGGCATCGCGCTCGTCATCTCGGGCTTCATGAACCACCGCCGGTCGCGCGGGCCGCGGCGCAACCTGCCGAAGGGGCCGCGCGGCAGGCTGCCGAGTGCCCCGAAGCCCGGTCGCGCCCAGATCGGCGGCGGCGGTCGGCGCGCCATCGGCCGGGCCAAGCGGGTCGTATTCGTGCCGCTGCTCGTCATTCCGGCGCTGGCACTCAGCGGATGCTCGCCCGACTATTGGCCGAGCTTCGACCAGCTGGCCCCGCCGGCGACCACCGCCCCTGCGACTCCGCTCGACACACCCGCGGCCGACGACGCCGACGATGACGCCGGAGAGTCCGAGGCAGAGGCTGTGCCTGCGGTGACCGTGCCGCAGATGGAGCGCATCATGCGCCGGGTCGCCGTCTTCGCCACCGAGGTCGACGCCTCACGTGACGCGACAGCGGCCGCCGAACGCTTCGCCGGGCCGGCGCTCGAAGCTCGCACCGCCAACTACGCGATCCGCGGCTCACTCGCCGAGCACCCGGCGCCGACGCCGATTCCCGCGTCGCCACTCACGCTGACGCTGCCGCAGCAGGCCACCGGGTGGCCGCGCACGGTGCTCACCATCGCGAAGAACGCCGACGACCCCACGATCGCGCCGACCGCGCTCGTGCTCGTGCAGCAGTCGCCTCGCGAGAACTACAAGATCCTCTACTCGATGGCGCTCGCGCCCGATGCCGACGTTCCCGAGGTCGCACCGGCCTCGATCGGCGCGCCGCCGATCTCGCCCGAGTTCAAGGGACTCGTCATGCCGACGGGCCAGGTCGCTGCGGCCTACGCCGACGTGCTGCTGAAGGGCGACACTTCGGAGTTCGCCGCGCTGTTCGATCCCGAGGGCGACGCCCTCAGAGAGCAGCTCGGCGTGGCCGGACAACAGGTCATCAACGACGGCTTGCCGCCCACGGCCGACGCGACGTTCTCGAATGTCGTCGGCGACAGTCCGACGGTCGCCCTGGCGACGAACGATGCCGGCGCACTCGTGACCGTCTCGATCGATCAGACCGAGAAGGTCGTGCCGAACGACGGTGGCACCATCGGGTTCCAGCCAGGTGCCGCCCTCGCGCTCTCGGGCTTCGGCGACAAGAGCGCGAAGGGCGTGCAGCGTGTCATCGGCATGCAACTGCTGTTCTACGTTCCCGGCGTCGGAAACGACGCCGACGACCAGATCCGCCTGCTCGGCTGGTCGGAGAGTCTCATCGGAGCTTCGGAGGTACCGTGACCAATCCAATCCCTCCCGCGGGCGCAGCACTTCGGGGCGCTGTCGACCTGTCGGCCCTCGTGCAGCGCCAGGCGCAGAGCGACTCGACGGCTCAGGGCGCCCACGCCGCCTCGGGCCCGACCGATCAGATCGTCTTCGAGACGGATGACGCGGCGTTCGGCTCGACGCTCGAACTCTCGCGCACGGTGCCGGTCGTCGTCGCACTGTGGGCGACCTGGAGCGAGCCGTCCAAGACGCTCCTCGCGTCCCTCGAGCGGCTCGTGCGTGCGCGCAACGGGCGGCTCGTGCTCGCGGCGGCCGATGCCGACCGCAGCCCGCAGCTCGTGCAGGCCTTCCAGGCGAAGTCCATTCCCACGGTCGTCGCGGTCATCGCCGGTCAGCCGGTGCCGCTCTTCGAGGGCGTGCAGCCAGACGAAGTGCTCGACCAGCTCTTCGATCAGCTGCTCGAACTCGCCGGCCAGCATGGCGTCAGCGGCAGCATCGCCCCGAGCGAAGGCGAAGCGGGCGCCGAGCCCGAGTCGGCCGCGCCTGTCGAGGCCCCGTTACCGCCGCTGCATCAAGAGGCGTACGACGCCATCGAGCGCGGTGACTTCGCCGCCGCGGCATCCGCGTATCGCACCGCCATCGTGCAGAACCCGCGCGACGCGCTCGCGGTCGCCGGGCTCGCGCAGGCGAACCTGCTCGGCCGCCTGAACGGCAAGACCCTCGACGAGATCCGCTCCGCGGCCGCCGCCGCACCCGACGATCTCGGCGCTCAGCTCGATGTCGCAGACCTCGATCTCTCGGGCGGCCACGTCGCCGATGCGTTCGACCGACTGCTGACGATGTTCCCGGGCCTCGACGTCGACGGCAAGAAGCTCGTGCGTGAACGGCTCGTCGAATTGTTCGAGGTCGTGGGCGTCGACGACGCCCGAGTCGTCGACGCACGACGACGCCTCACGAACCTGCTCTACTGAGCGGGTCGCTGTCGGCTACCCGGCCGGCGATTCGTCGAGGGTGAACCACACGGCGCCGAGCGGCGGCAGGGCGAATGTCGCCGACGCCGGGCGACCACCCCACGGTGCCGCGATCGCATCGACCCCGCCGAGGTTGCCGACGCCAGAGCCGCCGAACTCCGAAGCATCCGAGTTCAGCAGCTCGCGCCAGCGGCCGGCGACCGGCAGCCCGAGCCGGAACGCCTTGTGCGGCACGCCGGCGAAGTTCACGACGCACAGCAGCGGCCGTCGATCGCGGTCGTAGCGGAGGAACGCGATGACGTTCTCGGCAGCGGCCCCGCCCTCGATCCACTCGAAACCGGCGACATCGTCGTCGAGTTGCCAGAGCGAAGGGTTCGCCCGATAGACGCGATTGAGCGACGCGACGAACTCGGCGAGCTGCCGGTGGCTCGGCTGGTCGAGGATCCACCAGTCGAGGCCGCGCTCCTCGCTCCATTCGGAGAGCTGGCCGAACTCCTGTCCCATGAAGAGCAGCTGCTTGCCGGGATGGGCCCACATGAACGCGAGGTAGGCCCGCACGTTCGCGAGCTGCTGCCAGTGATCGCCCGGCATCTTGCGCACGAGCGAGCCCTTGCCGTGCACGACCTCGTCGTGGCTGATGGGCAGCATGAAATGCTCGCTGAACGCGTAGAGGAACGAGAACGTGAGCTCGTGGTGGTGGTGCGAGCGGTACATCGGGTCGTTCTGGATGTACTGCAGCGAGTCGTGCATCCACCCCATGTTCCACTTGTAGCCGAACCCGAGCCCGCCGCTCGAGGTTGGCGCGGTCACGCCCGGCCAGCTGGTCGACTCCTCGGCGATCATGACGATGCCCGGATTGCGCTTGTACGCGGTCGCAGTGGCCTCCTGCAGGAAGGCGATGGCCTCGAGGTGCTCGCGGCCGCCGTGCACGTTGGGCAGCCATTCGCCCTCATCGCGGGAGTAGTCGAGGTAGAGCATGGAGGCGACGGCATCGACGCGGAGCCCGTCGACGTGCATTTCTTCGAACCAGAACAGCGCGTTGGCCACGAGGAAGTTGCGCACCCGCGGGTTGCCGTAGTCGAAGACGTAGGTGCCCCAGTCGAGCTGTTCGCCGCGGCGGGGGTCGGCGTGCTCGTAGAGCGGCTCGCCGTCGAATCGCGCGAGGGCCCAGTCGTCTTTCGGGAAGTGCCCGGGCACCCAGTCCATGATGACCCCGATGCCGGCCTGGTGCAGCCGATCGATGAGGTACTTGAGGTCGTCGGGGGAGCCGAAGCGCGAGGTGATCGCGAAGTACCCGGTGACCTGGTAGCCCCACGAGCCGCCGAACGGATGCTCCGCGAGCGGCATGAACTCGACGTGCGTGTAGCCCAGCCACTCGAGGTACTCGATGAGTTCGTCGGCGACGTCTCGGTAGCCCCTGCCCGGCCGCCAGGAGCCGAGGTGCAGTTCGTAGATGCTCATCGGCTCCGAGTGCAGCTCGGTCCCGGCCCGACGTGTCATCCATGCCTCGTCACCCCACTCGTGGGTGCTGAGGGAGACGATCGACGCGGTGGCGGGCGCCACCTCGGCCTGCCGAGCCATCGGGTCGGCCTTCATGATCCAGTCGCCCGCGGCGGTCAGGAGCTCGAACTTGTAGACCGCGCCCGGCTCGAGATCGGGCACGAACAGCTCCCAGACGCCGGTCGCACCGAGGCTGCGCATCGCGTGCGCGGCGCCGTCCCACCGATTGAACGCCCCGACGACCCGTGCGGCGCGGGCGCGCGGCGCCCACACGGTGAAGGCGGTGCCGCTGATTCGCCCCGCGACGCCCCAGTGCTCACGCGAGTGCGCGCCGAGCACTCGCCAGAGCTCTTCGTGACGTCCCTCGCCGATGAGGTGCAGGTCGAGCTCGCCGAGCGTGGGTGCGAACCGGTAGGGGTCGTCGCTCGTCCACTCGGCGTCGTCGGCGTAGCGCGCGCGAATCCGATAGTCGACCGGGCCGAACGCCCCGGCGCCGGCCCAGATGCCGTGGCCGACGTGTGCCAGCGGCAGCACCTCGCCGGAGGCCAGCACCGCGTCGACGGCGTCGGCGAGCGGGCGACGCGTGCGGATCGCGGTGAGCGGGCCCTCGACATGGGCCAGCTCGAAGCCGTGCTGTCCGAGCACGGAGTGCGGGTCGGAGTGCCGTCCCTCGGCGACGGCCGCGAGCGTCTCGTCGACGATGACGGGAGCTGCGAGTGTTTCAGGCATCGGGGCCCCTTCTCACGTGCAGGATGTGCGCGGGACGAGTGAAGGCGTCGAGGCGCACGTAGTTGGACTCGCCCCAGACCCAGCGTTCGCCGGTCACGAGCTCTTCGACGTCGAACCTGGCGCCCGGCTCGAGCCCGATCGCCTCGAGGTCGAGGTGCACGGTCGTCTCGCGCACCGAGTGCGGGTCGACATTGGCCACGACGATGATCGTGTCGTCGTCGGCGGAGCGCCGGGCGCCGGGCGCGTCGATGAAGCGGCCCTCGAGGTGCTTCGAGTAGACGAGCACCGAGTCGTCGTCGCTCGAGTGGAAGCGGATGTTGCGGAGCTGGCCGAGCGCCGGGTGCTCTGCGCGGATGCGATTGAGGATGCCGAGGTAGAGCGCGAGCGAACGGCTCTCGCGCTCGGCGGCAGCGAAGTCGCGCGGTTTGTACTCGTACTTCTCGTTGTCGATCGCCTCTTCGGCCCCTGGCCGCGCGACCGACTCGAAGTGCTCGAAGCCGGCGTACACGCCCCAGAGCGGCGCCGCGGTCGCAGCGATCGTCGCTCGCACCGTGAAGGCCGCCGGCCCGCCGAACTGGAGGTACTCGGTGAGGATGTCGGGCGTGTTCACGAAGAGGTTCGGCCGCATGAAATCGGCCGTCTCCTGCGACACCGAGGTGAGGAACTCCTCGAGCTCGGCCTTGGTGTTGCGCCACGTGAAGTACGAGTACGACTGCTGGAATCCGATCATCGCGAGCGCCTGCATCATCGCGGGTCGCGTGAACGCCTCGGCGAGGAAGACGACGCCCGGGTCATCCGCATTCACCGCAGCGATCAGTCGCTCCCAGAACTGCAGCGGCTTCGTGTGCGGGTTGTCGACACGGAAGATGCGCACGCCCTGCTTCATCCAGTGCCGCACGACGCGAAGCACCTCGGCGAAGATGCCTTCGGGGTCGTCGTCGAAGTTCACCGGGTAGATGTCTTGATACTTCTTCGGCGGGTTCTCGGCGTAGCGGATGGTGCCGTCGGGCAGCTGCGTGAACCAGTCGGCGTGCTCGGCCACCCACGGGTGATCGGGCGAGGCCTGCAGCGCGAGGTCGAGCGCCACCTCGATGCCGAGCGCGCCCGCCCGTCGCACGAACGCCCGGAAATCGGCCAGCGTGCCGAGATCGGGGTGGATCGCGTCGTGGCCGCCCAGGGTGCCGTCGGCGAGCGGTCCGCCGATCGCCCACGGCGAGCCGGGGTCGTGCGGGCCTGGGGCGAGCGTGTTGTTGCGTCCCTTCCGGTTGGTGACGCCGATCGGGTGGATCGGCGGCAGGTAGACGACGTCGAAGCCCATCGCGGCGACGCCGTCGAGCCGCTTCGCGGCCGTGCGGAACGTGCCCGACTTCCAGCTGCCGTCTTTCAACTGCTTCGCACCCTCGGACCGCGGGAAGAACTCGTACCAGGCGCCGACACCGGCGCGACGTCGCTCGACGAGGATCGTGCGTTCGGGGGAGTCGCTCGAGAGGCGCGCGAGCGGGCGCGCCTCGAACTCGTCGAGCGCGGGGTCGTCGATGAGCTGCCGGCGGTCGGCGACGGATGCCTCGGAGCGGCGCAACCCTTCAGCGAGCGCCGTGAGTCGTTTGCGTGCCACGAGCGGGCGGGATGTCTCGGCGACCGACCGATCGAGCAGTCGGGCGCCGATCTCGAACATGAGCTCGGCGTCGACCCCCGCATCGACCTTGAGTGCGCCGTCGTGCCGCCAGGTCGCGATCTCGTCGTCGAACCCGGTGACCCGCCACCGCCACTCGCCGACCTCGTCGAGCCGAACCTCGGCCTCCCAGCGGTCGGTGCCATCGGTGAGGGGCGACATGCGCTCGCGCCGTTCGACGCCGGAGGGGGCGGTGATGACGAGCATCGCGCCGACCTGATCGTGCCCTTCGCGGAAGACCGTGGCGCGGAACGGCACCACTTCGCCCTCGAACGCCTTCGGTCGCCATCGATCGTCGGGCACGGTCGGGGTGAGCCGGGTCACGGGGATCCGGCCGGCGAGCACAGGGCTGGACGTCACCGTTCGACCGTAGCGCGTTTGCCGCGGTCGAGACGGCCGAAACGAGGGGGTCGCGCCGTGACCGCGTGTTCACGTGTTCGACATGCACCCGACCTAGGGTGGAAGCGTGAAGCCGATCCGCAAGTTCACGGTCCGCGCCGTCGTGCCGGCGCAGCTCGCTGCGCTCGAAGAGCTCGCCGGAAACCTCCGGTGGTCGTGGCACGAGCCGACGCGACGCCTGTTCCAGCACATCGATCCCGAGGTGTGGCAGGGGTCGGAGCACGATCCAGTGGCCTTCCTCGGTGCCGTCGAGCCGGGCCGTCTCGACGAGCTCGCCGGCGACACCGGCTACGTCGAGTGGGCCGAACGCGAGCGGTCGAGCCTGCGCGAGTACCTCGCCGAGCCGCGCTGGTTCCAATCGCTCGACGCAGCGACGCCGCGCACGATCGCCTACTTCTCGCCCGAGTTCGGCATCACCGCGGCACTGCCGCAGTACTCCGGCGGTCTCGGCATCCTCGCGGGCGACCATCTCAAGGCGGCATCCGATCTCGGCGTGCCGATCGTCGGAGTGGGCCTCTTCTACAAGGCCGGCTACTTCTCGCAGTCGATCTCGGCCGACGGCTGGCAGCAGGAGCGCTACCCGGTGCTCGACCCCGACGGCCTGCCGCTCTCGGTGCTGCGCGGGCCCGACGGCGCCCCGGTGCAGGTGACGCTCGCGCTGCCCGACGACCGCTCGCTGCACGCCCGCGTGTGGACGGCCGCGGTCGGTCGGGTTCCCCTGCTGCTGCTCGACACCGACATCCCGGCCAACTCCGATCAGCTGCGGTCGGTCACCGACCGGCTCTACGGCGGCGGTGGCGAGCACCGACTGCTGCAGGAACTGCTGCTCGGCATCGGCGGTGCCCGCGCGCTGCGGGCGTGGGCGGAGCTCAGCGCATCGCCGGCTCCCGAGGTGTTCCACATGAACGAGGGGCACGCCGGTTTCCTCGGGCTCGAGCGCATCGCCGGGTACATCGGCGAAGGGCTCTCGTTCGCCCAGGCGCTGCAGCTCGTGCGTGCCGGCACGGTGTTCACGACGCACACGCCGGTGCCGGCCGGCATCGATCGGTTCGAGCGCGACCTCGTCGAGCGCTACCTCTCGAGCGGCCTGCTGCCGGGCGTCGACCCGGCCGATGCCTTGGCCCTCGGCGTCGAGCCGGGCGCCGACCCCGAGGCGAGCCCGTTCAACATGGCCGTCATGGGCCTGCGGCTCGCGCAGCACGCCAACGGCGTCTCGAAGTTGCACGGCGAGGTCAGCCGGCGCATGTTCGGCGACCTGTGGCCCGGATTCGACGCCGACGAGGTGCCGATCACCTCGATCACGAACGGGGTGCACGCGCCCACCTGGACCGACCCCGTCATGCTCGGCATCGCGGAGACGACGCTCGGCACGGGAGACACCGAGCACGCAGAATGGCGCAGCCCCGCGCTCTCCGACGGAGAGTTCTGGGCGGCGAAGCGCCGCATGCGCCAGCAGCTCGTTGACGATGCGCGCCGACGGCTCGAGGCATCCTGGCGGGAGCAGCACTCGGGCGCGCAGCCGCCGAAGTGGGTGTCGCACGTGCTCGACCCCGATGTGCTCACGATCGGCTTCGCCCGTCGGGTTCCCACCTACAAGCGCCTGACCCTCATGCTCGCCGATCCGGAGCGGCTGAAGGCGATCCTCACGAACCCCGAGCGGCCGATGCAGTTCGTCATCGCCGGCAAGTCGCACCCGGCCGACGACGAAGGCAAGCGACTCATCCAGCAGCTCGTGCAGTTCGCGCAGCAGCCCGAGCTCCGCGAGCGCATCGTGTTCCTGCCCGACTACGACATGGCGATGGCCGAGCTGCTCTACCCGGGCTGCGATGTCTGGCTGAACAACCCGCTGCGCCCCCTCGAGGCGTGCGGCACCTCCGGCATGAAGGCGGCGATGAACGGCGCGTTGAACCTGTCGATCCTCGACGGCTGGTGGGCCGAGTTCGCCGGAGACGACTACGGCTGGGTGATTCCGTCGGCGGATGCCGCGGGCGACGCCGCCGAGCGCGACACCCTCGAGGCGGCGGCGCTCTACGAACTGCTCGAGCACCGGGTCGCGCCGCGGTACTACGAACGCGACGGCGACGGGGTGCCGGTCGAATGGGTGCGCCGCGTGCGCGAGACCCTCGCCGAGCTCGCGCCGCAGCTCGGCGCCGACCGCATGGTGCGCGAGTACGTCGAGCGGCTCTACCGGCCCGCCGCCGAGCATTTCGCCAAGGTCTCCGCCGAAGGCGCGCGGGGTGCGCGAGAGCTCTCGGCGTGGCGTGCCGGGGTCAGGGCTGCGTGGCCCGGGGTGCACGTCGTGCACGTCGAGTCGGGCGGCGTCGACACGCCCCATGTCGGTGACGTGCTGCATCTTCGCGCCTACGTCGAGCTCGGCGAGCTCGCACCCGATGACGTCTCGGTCGAGGTCGTCTACGGTCGCAGCCGCGCCGACGACACGATCGACGCCGTGCAGCGCGCCGCGCTCGATCCGGCGCCTGACGCAGATGCCCCGCAGGCGCCAGCGGGGCAACGCCTCTACACGGGCACGGTCGTGCTCGACCGAGCTGGGGCGTTCGGATACACGGTGCGAGTGGTGCCGCGGCATCCACTGCTGCTCTCGACGGCGGAGCTCGGTCTCGTGGCGATCGCGGGCTGAGTTCAGCGGGCGCGGGCGATCGGGGCGAAGCGGCCGCCCGTGACGGTGAGCAGGTCGTCAGGAGCGAGCTCGAGGTCGAGGCCGCGCCGGCCGCCCGAGACGTAGATGGTCTCGCAGACGATCGCCGATTCGTCGAGTACGGTCGGCAACGTCGTCTTCTGCCCGATCGGGCTGATGCCGCCGACGACATAGCCGGTCTTCCGCTCGGCGACGGCGGGATCGGCCATCTCCGCGCGCTTGCCGCCGAGCGACGCGGCCAGCGCCTTCAGGTCGAGCTGCATGGCCACGGGCACGATGGCGACGGCGAGCGCCCCGTCGACGTTCGCGAGCAGGGTCTTGAAGACGCGGTCGGGGTCGAGGCCGAGCTTCTCGGCGGCTTCGAGGCCGTAGGCAGCGGCGCGCGGGTCGTGCTCGTAGCCGAGTGCCGTGAACGCGACGCCCGCCCGAGTGAGGGCGACGGTCGCCGGGGTGCCGGCAGCGGCATCCGCTCGCTTCGCCATCATCGCCCGCCCTCGGCACGGTAGAGGCGCATCGACTGCCCGTCGACCGAGACCTTCGTGCCGGGCGCCGTCGCAGCCGGCGCGGCGGCATCGTCGGTCGGAGGCACCTCGTCGGCCGAATCCCACAGGAGCGTGTAGCTCGTGACGCCGTCATGCGCGGGGAGCACGACGTCGGTGCGCGACTCGTGCGCGTGCACGACGAGCAGGATGCGGTTGAGCGCCTCGGTCTCGGGCGTGGAGGCGGCGAGGTACTGCAGCGTTCGCTCGGCAGGCGAGTTCCAGTCGTCGATCTCCATGGTCTCGCCGTCGGCGTTGTACCAGTCCATCTGCGAGGCGCTCGGCACCGCTTCGCCCGGCCGGCCGAATCGGATGGGGCGCAGCGCGGGGTTCTCGGCACGAAGCGCGATGAGGCGTCGCGTCGTCGCGAGCAGTTCGGGGGCGAATCTCGCGCGATCGGCCGGATCCCATGCGAGCCAGGTGAGCGACGAGTCGTGGCAGTAGGCGTTGTTGTTGCCGCGCTGGCTGCGGCCGAACTCGTCGCCGGCCGTGAGCATCGGCACTCCGGCCGAGAGCAGCAGCGTGCCGAGCAGGTTCCGGATGCTGCGGCGACGCGCCGCACGCACGGCCGGGTCGGCCGCTTCGCCCTCGACGCCGTGATTGTAGGAGTTGTTCGAGTCGGTGCCGTCGCGGTTGCCCTCGCCATTGCCCTGATTGTGCTTGACGTCGTAGGCCGTGAGATCGGCGAGGGTGAAGCCGTCGTGCGCGGTCACGAAGTTGAGGCTCGCGAGCGGGCCCCGATCTGCCGAGAACGTGTTCGACGAACCGGCGAGCCGGGTCGCGAACCGACCGATGCCGCTGCCCGCGGAGCCCGTCTGCCGCTCACGGCGCAGATCGCCGAGCCAGAAGTCGCGCATGCGGTCGCGGTAGCGGTCGTTCCACTCGGTGAAGCCTGCCGGAAACCCGCCGGTGTGCCAGCCGTCGGGCCCGACGTCCCATGGCTCGGCGATGAGCTTCGATGCGCCGATCACGGGGTCGGCGAGCATCGCCTGCAAGAGCGGGTGCTCGGGGGAGTAGGCCTCGTGATCGTCGCGCCCGAGCGTCACCGCGAGGTCGAGGCGGAACCCGTCGACCTGCAGTTCGTCGGCGAAGTAGCGCATCGAGTCGAGCACGAGGCGGGCCGGCGCCTCGCGCGCGATGTCGAGGCTGTTGCCGCAGCCCGTGGTGTCGACGTACCGGCCGTGGGCGTCGTGACGGTAATAGGCGGCGTTGTCGATGCCGCGGAGCGAGTACGTCGGCCCCTCTCGCCCCTCCTCGGCCGTGTGGTTGTAGACCACGTCGAGCACGACCTCGAGGCCGGCCTCGT
This sequence comes from Agromyces subbeticus DSM 16689, assembly GCF_000421565.1. Taxonomy (GTDB): domain Bacteria; phylum Actinomycetota; class Actinomycetes; order Actinomycetales; family Microbacteriaceae; genus Agromyces; species Agromyces subbeticus. The sequence continues at coordinate 196,701 of NZ_ATXG01000002.1, forward strand.
GCAGTCGCTTCACCATGCCGGCGAACTCGCGGCGCACGGCTGCGGCGCCCTCGGCCTGCGCGGCGACGCTCGCATAGGGGGCATGGGCGGCGAAGAAGGCGAGGGTGTTGTAGCCCCAGTAGTTGAGCTTGCCCTGGCGCACGAGCCGCTCTTCGGAGACGAAGGCGTACACGGGGAGCAGTTCGACCGTCGTGACGCCGAGCCCGGTGAGGTACTCGAGCGACGCGTCGTGCGCGAGCCCGGCGTAGGTGCCGCGGAGCGCCTCGGGCACGGCGGGATTGAGCTTGGAGAACCCTCGCACGTGGGCTTCGTAGACGACGGTGCGGTCGAGCGGTACCCGCGGCTTCGCCGAGTCGCCCCACTCGAACCCGGTCGCCGTGAGCGACTCGAGCGCGACGCCGCGCCACGACCCGTCGTCGGCGCGGGCGAGCCCGGTGGCATACGGGTCGAGCAGGGTGTGCACGGGGTTGAACGCGTGCTCGACGCCCGCCGGCCCGTCGACGCGAAGGCCGTAGTGCGCACCGGGCCGGAGGTCGGCGGATTCGCCCTGCCAGACCCCGTGGTCGTCGCGCACGAGCGGCGTGCGGGAGAGTGCCCAGTCGAGGTCGTCGCCGTCGAAGACCACGAGGTCGACGGAGGTCGCGTGCTCCGACCAGACTCGGGCGACTCCGCCGTCGGCACCGGCGCGAACGCCGAGGTCGTGCAGGGGATCGCGCTCAGGCATGCGATCTACAGTAGTTCGTGGAGGCGACACGCCTGCAAGCGCCTGCACGCACAGCGTGAGGCGCCCGCGAACACGTTCAGGGATGGAGGGCGATTGGTCTACCTCGATCATGCCGCGACCACGCCGATGCTGCCCGAGGCCATCGACGCGCTCACCGCCGCGCTCGCAGTGGTCGGCAATCCCTCGTCCATCCACAGCGCGGGGCAGCAGGCGAAACGCCTGCTCGAGGAGTCGCGCGAGCACGTCGCGGCAACGCTCGGCGCCGACGGCATCGAGATCGTCTTCACCGGCAACGGCACCGAGGCCGTGAACCTCGCGATCAAGGGCCTCTGGTGGCAGCGGCGCACGGATGCCGCGACCGGCGCCGCTCGCACCCGAATCCTGGTTCCGGCCGGCGAGCACCACGCGACGATCGACGCGGTCGAGTGGCTCAGGGCGCATGAGGGCGCCGAGGTGACCGAGATCCCGCTCGACGAGCTCGGCCGGGTGCGTCTCGACGTGCTCGCCGCCGAACTCGAGGCCGACGCGGCATCCGTCGCCCTCGTCACGATGCTGTGGGCGAACAACGAGGTCGGCACGATCCAGCCGGTCGACGAGGTCGCGCGGCTGACGGCGCGCACCGGCGTGCCGCTGCATGTGGATGCGATCGCCGCCTATGGCCAAGTGCCGATCGACGTCCACGGCATCAGACGAGCGACGGATGCCCCGCGCGGCGCCGGTCTCGTCGCGCTCAGTGTCTCGGCGCACAAGATCGGCGGCCCGGCGGGCATCGGCGCGCTCGTGCTCGACCGCTCGGCGGCCGTGGAACCGCTCATCCACGGCGGCGGGCAGCAGCGCAAGGTGCGCTCGGGCACGCAAGACGTCGCGGCCGCGGCATCCTTCGCGGCTGCGGCATCCGTCGTCGCCTCGCGGCTCGATGCCGATGCCGACCGCATGGCGGCGCTGCGCGACCGGCTCATCGACGGCACGTTGCGAGCCGTACCCGAGGCCCGGCTCTCGGGTGACATGTCGGCGGCCGGCAGGCTGCCCGGCAATGCGCACTTCTCGTTCCCGGGCTGCGAGGGCGATTCGCTCCTCTTCCTGCTCGACGCCGCCGGTGTCGCGGTGTCGACCGGGTCGGCGTGCCAGGCCGGCGTGCCCGAGCCGTCGCACGTGCTGATGGCCATGGGTCGCTCGGAGGCCGACGCGCGCGGCGCGCTGCGCATCACGATCGGCCACGGCTCGACCGCTGCCGACGTCGAGGCGTTCCTTGCGGCGCTGCCCGCCGCCCACGCGCAGGCGGCCAGAGCCGGCCTCGCCGCCCGGGCGACCTCGTTCGACCGCTGATCGCCGGCCACGAGGCATCCGCTCTCAGCGAGCGCTGTTTAGACTGGTGGCATGAAGGTTCTCGCAGCGATGAGCGGCGGCGTCGACAGCGCCGTCGCGGCCGCGCGCGCCGTCGAGGCGGGCCATGAGGTCGTCGGCGTGCACCTCGCGCTCAGCCGCATGCCGGGCACGCTGCGCACCGGCAGCCGCGGTTGCTGCACCATCGAAGACTCCATGGACGCCCAGCGCGCCGCGAACGTGCTCGGCATCCCCTATTACGTGTGGGACTTCTCCGAGCGCTTCAAGGCCGACGTCGTCGACGACTTCATCGCCGAGTACTCGGCCGGCCGCACGCCGAATCCGTGCATGCGCTGCAACGAGCGCATCAAGTTCGCTGCGCTGCTCGAGAAGGCGCTCGCACTCGGATTCGACGCGGTCGCCACGGGCCACTACGCCAAGATCGTGACGGATGCCGCGGGCAACCGCGAGCTGCACCGCGCGAGCGCCGAGGCGAAAGACCAGAGCTACGTGCTCGGCGTGCTCACCGCCGAGCAGCTGGCGCACGCCTACTTCCCGCTCGGCGACACGCCCTCGAAGACGCTCGTGCGCGCAGAGGCCGCCGAACGCGGGCTCTCGGTGGCGCAGAAGCCCGACTCCTACGACATCTGCTTCATTCCCGACGGCGACACCAAGGGCTGGCTCGCCGAGCGCGTCGGCACCGAGACGGGCGACATCGTCGACCGCACGGGTGCCGTCGTCGGTTCGCACGAGGGCGCGCACTCGTTCACGGTCGGCCAGCGGCGCGGCATGCGGCTCGGCACGCCCGCGGCCGACGGCAAGCCCAGATTCGTGCTCGAGGTGCGCCCGAAAGAGAACACCGTCGTGGTCGGCCCGAAAGAGGCGCTCGCGATCGGCCTCATCGCGGGGTCGCGCTTCTCGTGGGCGGGCCTGCCCCTGGCCGATCCGTCGACCGCGTTCGAGTGCGAGGTGCAGATCCGCGCACACGCCGACCCCGTGCCGGCCATCGCCGAACTCGTCGACGGCGAGCTCGTCGTCACCCCGGGGCATCCGCTCGACGGCGTTGCACCCGGCCAGACCGCGGTCATCTACGTGGGCACCCGCGTGCTCGGCCAGTTCACGATCGACCGCACGGTCAGTGCGGTGCCGGTCGACGCCTGAGACGCTCGCCTCCTTGTCGGATGGCTCGAGGCCTGTCAAGGGCCTGCGGCGCATGCCGGTTCTCCAATAGGTTCGGGACTCACGCCAATCCGGCGCCTACCCGAACAGAACTGGAGCACCAGCGTGAGCACCCCCCGAGATCCCGCCGACCAGCACCGCCTCCCGGTCGACGAGACCGCCGCACGGCGGCCCGAGCCGGCACCTGAGGGTCCCGTCGTCGAAGAGCGGCCTGCGCTCGACGAGCGTGTTGCGGTTGAAGAGCGCCCAGTCGTCGACGACGAACGCGCGGTGGTCGACGAACGCGCGGTGGTCGAACGTGCGGAGCCCGCTGTCGACCGCAGCGTCGTCGTCGACCGTGAGCGGCAGCAATTCGGCGGCGTCAAGATCGGCTCGGCGTTCTTCGGCTGGCTCACGGCCACCGGCACCACGGTCATGCTCACGGCCCTGCTCGCAGCGACCGGCGCGGCGCTCGGACTGGGCGTTCCGGTGACCACTGGCAAGGCCGCCGAGGAGGCCGTGCTGCCCGCGGACACCGTCGGTTGGATCGGTGCCGTCGCGCTGCTCGTCATCCTCTTCGTGGCGTACTACTGCGGCGGCTACGTCGCCGGGCGCATGGCGCGGTTCAACGGCGTCGTGCAGGGCGTCGCGGTGTGGGTGTGGGCGCTCGTGATGGCCATCGCCGTGGCGCTGCTGAGCGTCGCGGTCGGCAGCCAGTACGACCTGCTCGGCGAGGTCAACTCCTTCCCGCGCATCCCCGTCAGCGACGGCGAGCTGACCGTCGGAGGCATCGTCACGGCGGTGGTCGTCGCGGTGGCGAGCCTCGGCGGCGCCATCCTCGGCGGCAAGATCGGTACGCGGTACCACCGCAAGATCGACCGAGCCGGATTCGGCGACTGACGGGTCCTCCCACCGCGCGTGGGTCGTCGCTCATAGGATTGCGATGTGAGCGACATTTCCGGTGCGAGCGGCATCCCCGTTGACTTCGACTCCGCGCGTGCCGAAGCGGCCGCGCTCGCCGAGCGCATCGAGCGCAACCGGCTCGACTACTACTCCGAGGGCGCAGGCATCGCGAGCGACGCCGAGTACGACGCCGATGTGCGCCGACTCGAGGCGATCGAGCGCGCGTTCCCCGAACTGGCGGGGCAAGACAGCCCGACCCAGCAGGTCGGTGCTCCGATCGTGGCGGCGGGCTTCCCCACGCACGAGCATGCCGAGCGCATGCTCAGCCTCGACAACGTCTTCTCGATCGACGAGTTCCGCGAGTGGGCGGCGAGGGCGCAGGCCGCGGCAGGGCGGCCAGTGCACTGGCTCTCCGAGCTGAAGATCGACGGGCTCGCCATCAGCCTCGCCTACCGAGACGGCGTGCTCGAGACGGCCACGACCCGCGGCGACGGGCGAGTCGGCGAAGACATCACCGAGAACGTCGACCTCATTCCCACCATCCCGCGTCGACTCGAGGGTGAGGGTTATCCACCGTTCTTCGAGGTGCGCGGCGAGGTGTTCCTGCCCACGCTCGACTTCGAGGCGCTCAACGAACGGCAGCACGAGTTGCAGGCCGCGTTCGAGGCCGAGCAACTGGCCAAGGGGCGCGCCGTCGACGAGATCCCGGTGAAGTACCCCGAGTTCGCGAACGCGCGCAACACCGCCGCAGGCAGCCTGCGACAGCGTCGTGAGAAGAAGAACGCGTTCGAGCAGTCGCTCATGCGAGAGCGGCTCGGCCGGCTCGCCCTGTACCTGCACGGCATCGGCGCCTGGCGCAGTGCCGCATCGAGCGGGCCCGACGTGCACAACCAATCCGAGATCTACACGTTGCTCGACGGGTGGGGCCTGCCGGTCTCGCCGCACTCGCGAGTGTTCGATTCCGTCGACGACGTGGCCGGCTACATCGCCGAGCGCGGCGAGCACCGTCACGACGTCGAGCACGAGATCGACGGCATCGTCGTGAAGATCGACGAGCTCGCACTGCACGACGAACTCGGCGCTACGAGCCGCGCGCCCCGGTGGGCGATCGCCTACAAGTACCCGCCCGAAGAGGTGCACACGAAGCTCCTCGACATCGTCGTGGGCGTCGGCCGCACCGGCCGGGCGACGCCGTATGCCGTGATGCAACCGGTGAAGGTCGCCGGTTCCACCGTTCGGCAGGCCACCCTGCACAACCAGCAGGTGGTGAAGGCGAAGGGCGTGCGCATCGGCGACACCGTCGTGCTCCGCAAGGCGGGTGACGTCATTCCCGAGATCCTCGGGGCGGTCGAGCAATTGCGAGACGGCAGCGAGCGCGAATGGCAGATGCCCGAACGCTGCCCCGAGTGCGACACACCCCTTCGCGCGATGAAAGAGGGCGACATCGACCTGCGTTGCCCGAATGCGAAGTCCTGCCCGGCGCAGGTGCGCGGTCGGGTCGAGCACATCGGGTCCCGGGGCGGCCTCGACATCGAGGCGCTCGGCGAGGTCACCGCCGCCGCGCTGACGCAGCCGTCGTTCCCAGCAGAGCCCCCGCTCGCCACCGAAGCCAGGCTGTTCGATCTCACCATCGACGAGCTCGTGCCGATCGAGGTGGTCGTGCGAGACGCAGAGACGGGCGAGCCGCGGGTCGACGAAGAGACCGGCGTCCCCATCAGGCGCGCGCCGTTCCAGAAGCTCGGGCCCGCCAGCTATCCAGCGGGCACCGAGACGATGACCCCCGCCGAGCGACGCGCAGCGGGTGTGAAGAAAGACGTGCGAGAGGTCGGGCCCTCCGAGGCGGCGACCAAGCTGCTCGCCGAACTCGACCGGGCCAAGACCAAGCCACTCTGGCGGCTGCTCGTCTCGCTCAACATCCGCCACGTCGGCCCCGTGGCGGCACGGGCGCTCGCCGACTGGTTCGGCTCCCTCGACGCGATCCGCGCGGCGACCCGGCAAGAACTTGCAGAGGTCGACGGCGTCGGCGGCATCATCGCCGATTCGCTCATCGACTGGTTCGGCGTCGACTGGCACCTCGAGATCGTCGAGCGGTGGAGTGCGGCGGGAGTGCAGTGGGCGACGCCGGGGCATCCGGGGCCTGGAGCGGCAGCAGAGGCCGGGGGAGTGCTCGCCGGACTCACGATCGTGGCAACGGGCTCTCTCGAGGGCTTCACCCGTGACGGCGCGCAAGAGGCGATCATCTCCGCCGGCGGCAAGGCCGCGTCGAGCGTGTCGAAGAAGACCGACTTCGTGGCGGCCGGGCCAGGCGCCGGGTCGAAGCTCGCGAAGGCCGAAGAGCTCGGCATCCGCGTGCTCGACGCGGCGCAGTTCGCCGTGCTCGTCACCCGGGGGCCCGGCGCGCTCGGGTAGTGCTGCTGCGGGGTGCGGCGACGAAGAGGCAGGGGAACACATGGCAGATGACGACGGTGCCGCCGCAGATGGCGCCGGCCGAGCTCACGACGCGTCCAGTCGACGCGATTTCCTGAAACTCGGCGGCGTCGCCGCTGCCGGCGCCGTGGTCGGGGGCGGGGCGGGTGCCGCGATCGGCGGTGCGGTCGGTCACGCCGCCGGCTACCACGAGGGCGCCGACGACTTCGCGGCCTTCACGCCGCGCGAGAAGGCCGGGTTCGATCACCTGGTCGTCGTCATGGGTGAGAACCGCTCCTTCGACAACCTGCTCGGCTGGCTGTACACGCCCGACGACCTTCCCGATCGCCAGCAGTTCGACGGGCTCGCATTCGGCGACTACCGCAACACCGCGCCCGACGGCACCTCCATCGCGGCCCACGTCTACGAGGGCCCGACCGACGACATCATGGGGCGGCCGAACCCCGATCCCGGCGAGGAGTACCCGCACGTCAACACCCAGATCTTCGACACGATCAATCCGCCGACGAACGCGCAGCTCTTCGTCGAGCACATGACGGCGCCCTACAACGCGCCCGCGGCGAACGTCGAGCCTGCGATGAGCGGTTTCGTGACCGACTACCTCGTGAACTTCGAGCGCCTGAAGCAGGGTACGCCGCCGACCACAGTCGAACTCGCACAGATCATGGGCTCGTTCTCGCCCGAGATGCTGCCGGTCGTGTCGACTCTCGCGAAGAACTTCGCCGTGTTCGACGCCTGGCATGCGGCGGTGCCGTCGCAGACCTTCTGCAACCGCTCGTTCTTCCACGCATCGACGTCGCACGGCTTCGTCACGAACAAGCACGGCGGCGGGTACTCGAAATGGCTCGACGCCCCGGCGACGCCGACCGTCTTCAATCGGCTCGAAGAGGCCGGCATCTCGTGGCGCATCTACTTCGACGCCTTGCAGCTCGTGTCGTTCACCGGCGTGCTGCACGCACCAGTGCTCGAGCAGTACTGGCGCACCGAGCACTTCGCCACAATGGAGCAGTTCCACGACGACGTGAAGCAGGGCACCCTGCCCGCGTACTCGTTCATCGAACCGCGCATGACGTACAACCACAACGACTTCCATCCGCCGTTCGGAAAATTGCGCGAGAGCGTCATCGACGGCACCGAGGTCGTCGACAGCGCGATCTCCGATGTGCGCGCCGGTGAGGCGCTGCTCCACGAGATCTACTCGGCCATCAAGCACAGCGCGTCGTCGAAGGGGTCGAACGCGCTCAACACGATGCTGCTCATCACCTTCGACGAGCACGGCGGCTGCTACGACCACGTGCCGCCGCCGCCGGCGACCCCGCCCGACGTCGACGGCGACGCCGGTGAAATGAGCTTCCGCTTCGATCGGCTCGGATGCCGTGTGCCCGCGATCGCCGTCTCGGCGTACACGCGCGCCGGCACGATCATCAATGACGAGATGCACCATGGCGCCGTCATCGCGACGCTCTCGAAACTGCACGGGCTGAAGCCGCTCACCCGCCGCGACGCCGAGGCGAACGACATGTTCTCCGCAGTGAACCTCGATGCCCCGCGGCATCCGCTGACCTGGCCGTCGACGACGCCGCAGTACATCCCGCCCAATCCGCAGGCCGACGCCCCTCACCCCGGTCATGCCCACAAGGACAAGCCGCTGAGCCCGCCCGCCCGCGGGCTCCTCGGGCTGCTGCTCGCGAAGTACGGGCGCCCCGACGACGAAGAGCCCGAGACCTTCGCCGACGCGTACGAGCTGCTGCACCGCTACGGCATCGGGCTCTTCGGCAAGCCCCGATAGAATCGGTGCATCCCCACATCCCGAGACGACGGAGCAGCATGTCCGAAATCACTGCGGAGCAGGTCGCGCATCTCGCGAACCTCGCCCGCATCGCGCTCACCGATGAAGAGATCGAGCACCTCACGACGGAGCTCGGCCAGATCATGCACGCCGTCGAGCAGGTGAGTGCGGTCGCGACCCCCGAGGTGCCACCGACGAGCCATCCGATTCCGATGCAGAACGTCTTCCGCGACGACGTCGTGGGCGACTCGGTGCTGAGCGTCGACGAGGCGCTGTCGGGCGCCCCCGAGTCTGACGGATCGCGATTCAAGGTCTCGGCGATCCTGGGAGAAGAGCAGTGAGCGACGAACTGATCCGCCTGTCCGCCGCCGCACTCGGCGCGAAGATCGCCGCGGGCGAGGTCTCCTCGGTCGAGGCCACTCGGGCACACCTCGACCGCATCGCGGCCGTCGACGGCGCCGTGCACGCCTTCCTGCACGTCGAGGGCGAGCGCGCCATCGAGACTGCTGCCGAGATCGACCGTCAGCGTGCCGCCGGTGCCGCGCTCGGGCCGCTCGCGGGCGTGCCGATCGCGATCAAAGACGTGCTCGTCACGAAGGGCATGCCCTCGACGTCGGGCTCCCGCATCCTCGAGGGCTGGATCCCGCCCTACGACGCGACCCCGGTCACGAAGGTGCGCGAGGCGGGCATGATCCCCCTCGGCAAGACCAACATGGACGAGTTCGCCATGGGCTCGTCGACAGAGCACTCCGCCTACGGCCCCACCCACAACCCGTGGGACCTCGACCGCATCCCCGGCGGTTCGGGCGGCGGCTCCGCGGCATCCGTGGCGGCGTTCGAAGCGCCCCTCGCCCTCGGCTCCGACACCGGTGGCTCGATCCGCCAGCCCGCCCACGTCACCGGCACCGTCGGCGTGAAGCCCACCTACGGTGCGGTCAGCCGCTATGGCTCGATCGCGCTCGCCTCGTCGCTCGACCAGATCGGCCCGGTCACGCGCAACGTGCTCGACGCGGCGCTGCTGCACGACGTCATCGCCGGGCACGACCCGCTCGACTCGACCTCGATTCCCGAGACCTGGCCGTCGATGGCCGAGGCGGTTCGGCGAGCGGATGTCTCGGGCCTCCGCATCGGCGTCATCAAGGAGCTCGACGGCGAGGGCTTCCAGGCCGGAGTGCGGCAGCGGTTCCACGAGGCGCTCGAGCTGCTCGAGCAGCAGGGCGCCGAGATCGTCGAGGTCTCGGCACCGCACTTCGAGTACGCCATCGCGGCCTACTACCTGATCCTGCCCGCAGAGGCATCGTCGAACCTCGCGAAGTTCGACTCGGTGCGCTTCGGTCTGCGCGCCTCGCTCGACGGCGGCGGCACTGTCGAGCAGGTCATGTCGGCGACGCGTGAGGCTGGATTCGGCCCCGAGGTGAAGCGACGCATCATCCTCGGCACCTACGCCCTCTCGGCCGGCTACTACGACGCGTACTACGGCAGCGCGCAGAAGGTGCGCACGCTCGTGCAGCGCGACTTCGATGCCGCGTTCGCCGGTGTCGACGTGCTCGCCTCGCCGACCGCGCCGACGACCGCCTTCAAGTTCGGCGAGAAGCTCGCCGATCCGGTGTCGATGTACCTCAACGACATCGCCACGATCCCCGCGAACCTCGCGGGAGTGCCGGGCATCTCGGTGCCCGCCGGCCTCGCGCCCGAAGACGGGTTGCCCGTCGGCATCCAGTTCCTCGCGCCGGCTCGTGAAGACGCGCGGCTCTACAACGTCGGCGGCGCGCTCGAGCAGTTGCTCGAGGCGCGCTGGGGCGGTCCGCTCCTCGCGCAGGCCCCCGACCTCTCCGTACACGAGCTCACCGCGACCGAGGAAGGCGCTCTCTGATGGCCCGCGCTGAACTGATGGACTTCGACAAGGCCCTCGAACTGTTCGAGCCGGTCATCGGCCTCGAGGTGCACGTCGAGCTGAACACCGCCACGAAGATGTTCTCGTCGGCTCCGAACCCGGCGAACTCGCAGTTCCACGATGCCGCGCCGAACACGCTCACCACGCCGGTGTGCCTCGGCCTGCCGGGTTCGCTGCCGGTCGTCAACGGCGAGGCCGTGAAGTACTCGATCAGCCTCGGGCTCGCGCTCGGCTGCTCGATCGCGCCGTCGAGCCGGTTCGCCCGCAAGAACTACTTCTACCCCGACCTTGCGAAGAACTACCAGATCTCGCAGTACGACGAGCCGATCGCATTCGACGGCGAGGTCGAGGTCGAACTCGAGAACGGGCGCACGTTCACCGTGCCGATCGAGCGCGCCCACATGGAGGAAGACGCCGGCAAGCTCACCCACGTGGGCGGCTCGACCGGGCGCATCCAGGGCGCCGAGTACTCGCTCGTCGACTACAACCGCGCCGGGGTGCCGCTCGTCGAGATCGTCACCCGCCCGATCTTCGGCGGCGAGGCCGACACACCCGCACTCGCCCGCGCCTACGTCTCGACGATCCGCGACATCGTGCTCTCGCTCGGCATCTCCGAGGCGCGCATGGAACGCGGCAACCTGCGTTGCGACGCGAACGTCTCGCTGCGCCCGCGCGGGCAGGAGAAGCTCGGCACCCGCACCGAGACGAAGAACGTCAACTCGATGCGCTCGGTCGAGCGCGCCGTCCGCTACGAGATCCAGCGGCAGGCGGCCATCCTGGCCGGTGGCGGAACCATCACGCAAGAGACTCGGCACTGGCACGAAGACACCGGCGCGACGAGCGCGGGCCGTCCGAAGTCCGATGCCGACGACTACCGCTACTTCCCCGAGCCCGACCTGCTGCCTGTGGTTCCCTCGAACGAGCTCATCGACACGCTGCGCGCGGCGCTGCCCGAGCCCCCGGCGGTGCGCCGTCGCCGCCTGAAGGGCGACTGGGGGTTCACCGACCTCGAGTTCCAGGATGTCGCGAACTCCGGACTCCTCATCGAGCTCGAGGCGACCGTGAAGGCCGGTGCCACGCCGGCTGCCGCCCGCAAGTGGTGGACGGGCGAGATCGCTCGACTCGCGAACGCCGCCGACCGTGACGCGTCGGGCCTCGTCTCGCCCGAGCACGTCGCCGAGCTCTCGAAGCTCGTCGACGCCGGCACGCTCACCGATCGCCTGGCTCGCCAGGTGCTCGAGGGCGTCATCGCGGGAGAGGGGTCGCCGCAGCAGGTCATCGACGCTCGTGGTCTCGCGGTCGTCTCCGACGACGGTGCGCTGATCGCGGCGATCGATGAGGCGCTCGCGTCGCAGCCCGACGTGCTCGCGAAGATCCGAGACGGCAAGGTGCAAGCCGCCGGAGCCGTCATCGGAGCTGTCATGAAGGCGATGCAGGGCAAGGCCGATGCCGCGCGCGTGCGCGAACTCGTGCTCGAGCGCGCCGGGCAGGGCGCGTAGCCGCAGACCTGGGACGGCTTCGTGGCACCTGCCACGCGGCATCCGCTCGATTCACAGCCCGCTTGACGCCGGCGACCATAGAGTGGTCGACCCCTGAACGATTGACGAGGACACCATGGGATTCCTTGACCGTCTTTTCGGCAGTGTGCCCGACGAGCCGGCGGCTCGTCCGGCCCAACCGGCTGCACCGGCCGCGCGAAAGCTGAGCGGCGACGAGCTCGCGATCGAGCGCTACCGCTACCTCATGCGCACCGCGCCGCCCGAGTCGATCGAGGCGGTGCACGCCGAGGCGTTCGCCAAGCTCACGCCCGAGCAGCGCGCCGCCGTCTTCGCATCGCTGACCGAAGAAGCGCCCGCCGGCGAGCGACTCGTCTCCGACGAGCCCGGCGCACTCGCCCGCGCGGCGACTCGGGCAGAGCTCCGCGCCCCGGGCAGCGTCGAGCGGGCGTTCAACCGCGCGGATGCCGGCGCCGGCCGCGGACAGCAGGGCGGGCCGTCGTTCGGCGGCATGTTCGCGGGCTCGCTGCTCGGCTCCGTCGCCGGTGTGGTCGTCGGTTCGGCGATCGCCCAGGCGTTCCTGCCCGACCCCTCATCGGCCGACGCCGGCGCCGACGGCAGCGGCGACAGCGGTGACGCGGGAACCGAATCGAGCGCCGACGCGAGCGCCGATGCCGGCGGGTACGACGCCTCCGGTGCCGATTCGGGCGGTGACTCCGGTGGCTTCGGCGACTTCGGTGGCGGTGACTTCGGCGGCGGTGGAGACTTCGGGTTCTGACGCTCCTGGCGTCGCATCCGAGCGGCGCTCGCGACGCCGGGTGCCTCCGGCGATGACGGTGGCAGGGGCTAGGGTCGCAGCATGAGCAAGCAGGACGGCTCGTCGCGCCAAGTGACCACCGGTCCGGTCGACGACTCGGCGACACCGATCCTGCACGTCGACATGGACGCCTTCTTCGTGTCAGTCGAGCTGCTGAAGCGTCCAGACCTGCGCGGCAAGCCCGTGCTCGTCGGTGGCACGGCCGGCCGCGGTGTGGTGTCGGCCGCGAGCTATGAGGCGCGCAGATACGGTGTGAACTCCGCCATGCCGATGTCGCTCGCGTTGCAGCGCTGCCCCAACGCAGTGGTGCTCCGCGGCGACTACACGAGCTACGCCGAGTACTCGCGGCGTGTCATGACGATCTTCGAAGAGGTGACTCCGCTCGTCGAGAAGCTCTCGATCGACGAGGCGTTCCTCGACGTGTCGGGCGCGCGGCGCCTGCACGGCAGCCCGGCCGAGATCGCGTGGACCCTGCGCCAGCGCGTGCACCGAGAGACCGGGCTGACGTGCTCGGTCGGCGTGGCCGCGACGAAGTTCGTCGCGAAGGTCGCGTCGAGCCGGTCGAAGCCCGACGGCATGCTCGTGGTGCCCGCCGATCGCACACTCGAGTTCCTGCATCCGCTGCCGGTCTCGGCGCTCTGGGGCGTCGGCCGGGTGACGGAAGAGTCGCTCACCCGCATCGGCCTGCGAACGGTCGGCGATGTCGCCGCGATGCCGGCCGAGGCGCTCGAACGCGCGCTGGGTCCCGCCCTCGCGGCCAAGCTCAGCCACCTCGCCATGGGTGTCGACGCACGTGACGTCGTCACGGGCCGCGAGGAGAAGAGCATCGGGCACGAGGTCACCTTCGGCTACGACCTCACCGACCTCGAGCAGTTGCGGCGCGAGTTGCTGCGGCTCTCCGACGATGTGGCGGTGCGGTTGCGCCGCGCGGGTCTCGTCGGGCGCACCGTCGTGTTGAAGCTCCGGTACGGCGACTTCCGCACCGTCACCCGTTCGCGCACGCTGGGCGAGCCGACGGACGTCGCACGCCGCATCTACGACGAGGCCTCCGCCGCGCTGGGCGAGTTGGCCGGCGACGGCGCACGCATTCGTCTCATCGGGGTTCGCGCCGAACAACTCCGTCCGTCCGGCAGCGGCGCCATGCTGTGGGACCCCGATGAGGAATGGCGAGAGGCCGAGCGCACGATCGACGAGGTCACCGCTCGATTCGGCCGCGGGTCGGTGCGACCCGCGGCGCTCGTGCGCCCCTCGGCCGCCCGCGTCGAGTCCACGCGCCGCAAGAACGCGTCCGGCGGCGGCGCCACCCCCTGACGGTGCCGATTCGCCGAGGGGGTGGCTCCTCGGCGCGCACGCGGGTAGCGTTGGCCCATGGCTGAACTCGTATTGGAACTCGCCGAGACCGTCGCCGGCGTGGGTGTGAAGACGTCGTACGGCGAGATCCTCGACATCGATGGCGCCAAGGTGGTGCCGGTGGCGCTCGGCTACTACGGCTTCGGGGCCGGCAGCGGCTCCGACGCCCAGGGCGATGAGGGCGGCGGTGGCGGTGGTGGGGGAGTCTCCATTCCGCTCGGCGCATACGTCGGGCGCGGTGGCGACGTCAGGTTCGAGCCGAACCTCATCGGCCTGCTCCTCGTCGCTACTCCGCTCGTTTGGGTGACCGGCAAGGCCCTCCGCATGGTGATCCGAGCGCTCAAGCGCTGAACTCGCGATCCGCACTTCCGCGGCTGTGCGGACTCCCGCGCAGGCGCGCTCGACCACGTCGGCGTATACTCGTCAGCGAAACACGGGAGTCCGGTGAGCCGGGCTGAGAGGAAGGTTCTCAACCTTCGACCGTCGAACCTGATCTGGGTCATGCCAGCGCAGGGAGGCCAATCACATCTCAATTCCCGTGCCCTCTTTCCACGAATCGAAAGGGCACGACAGTGCACACCGCATCATCTGAAGCCAGCACCCCCTCCGTCACCGCGAAGTCGCGCAACCTGCGCTGGCGGGTCGTCGACATCGTCGTCGCCAGCGTCATCGGCGTCGCCACCGGATTGCTCTTCCTCTTCTGGAACAACGTCGGCTACGCCTGGTTCAGCGCGGCCGACGCGCTGACCCCGGGTCTCGGCGGCGTCGCCGTCGGCATCTGGTTGATCGGCGGCGTGCTCGGTGGTCTCATCATCCGCAAGCCCGGAGCAGCGCTCTTCGTCGAGCTGCTCGCCGCCATCGTGTCGGCGCTCATCGGCAACCAGTGGGGCATCGAGACGATCTACTCGGGTCTCGCGCAGGGTCTCGGCGCCGAACTCGTCTTCGCGCTGCTCGCGTACCGCAGGTTTGGCCTGCTTCCGGCGATGCTCGCCGGCGCCGCGGCGGGCGCCGCAGCGTGGACGCTCGAGCTCTTCGTCTCGGGCAACCTGGCGAAGTCGGCGGAGTTCCTCGGACTCTACTTCGCGACCGTCGTGATCTCGGGCGCGCTGCTCGCCGGGCTGCTCGGCTGGCTCATCGTGCGCGGCCTCGCGGCGACCGGGGCGTTGAGTCGATTCGCCGCCGGCCAAGACGTGGCACAGCGAGTCTGAGGTGACAGAGGCCTCCGAAGCCACCCGTCCCGCGCGCGTGGAGGCGCGCGGGTGGGGGTGGCGTCATGCCGGCCGCAAGAGATCGGCGCTCGACGGCATCGACCTGCGCATCGCGCCGGGGGAGCGGGTGCTGCTCCTCGGCCCGTCGGGTTCCGGCAAGTCGACCCTCCTGCACGCCCTCGCGGGTGTGCATGGCGGCGCAGAAGAGGGCGAGGAGACGGGGACCCTGCTGATCGACGGCGAGTGGCCCGGGGCCGTGCGCGGCCGCGCGAGTCTCGTGCTGCAGGACCCCGATTCCCAGGTGATCCTCGCCCGCGTGGGTGACGACGTCGCGTTCGGCTGCGAGAATCTCGGCGTGCCGCGGAACGAGATCTGGCCTCGCGTGCGCGCGGCGCTCGAGCAGGTCGGGCTCGACCTGCCGCTCGATCACCCCACGAGTTCATTGTCGGGCGGCCAGAAGCAGCGGCTGGCTCTCGCGGGGGCGCTCGCGATGCGCCCGGGCCTGCTGCTGCTCGACGAGCCGACCGCGAACCTCGACCCCGAGGGCGTCGCAGAGGTGCGTCTCGCCGTGGCGCGCACACTCGATCGCACCGGGGCCACGTTCGTCGTGGTCGAGCACCGGGTCGACGTGTGGATCGATCTCGTCACGCGCATCGTCGTGCTCGGTCGCAACGGCCGGCTGATCGCCGACGGCGATCCTCGCCAGGTCATCGACACCCAGCGCGACGCGCTGCTCGCCGCCGGCGTCTGGGTGCCCGGCTCTCCGCCGACCGTGTCCGCTGCCCAGCCCGTCGCCGCGGCATCCGTCGCCGATCTCGAGGCCGTCGAGCTCGCGATCGGCCGACGCAGTGATGCCGTCGTGCGCGAGGGCCTCGAACTGTCGCTGCCGCATGCGGCGTCGACCGTGCTGACGGGTCCGAACGGTGCCGGCAAGTCGACCCTCGCGCTCACCATGGGCGGCCTGCTGCCACCGTTGGCTGGCCGGGTGCGCGCCGCGCCCGACCTCGCCGCGGGGCTCAGGACCGATCCCATCCGCTGGCGTTCTCGAGAACTGCTGACGCGCATCGGCACCGTCTTCCAGGAGCCCGAGCATCAGTTCGTCGCGTCCACGGTGCAGCGCGAGCTCGAGGTCGCACCACGTGCGCTCGGGCTCGACGCGGCGACGACGAAACGTCGAACCGACGAGATGCTCGAGCGGCTCGGCCTCGCCCTGCTCGCCGAAGCGAACCCGTTCACGCTGTCGGGCGGCGAGCAGCGACGGCTCACCGTGGCGTGCGCGCTCGTCGCGCAGCCTCGCGTGATCATCCTCGACGAGCCCACGTTCGGTCAGGATCGCCTGACCTGGATCGAGCTCGTGACGCTTCTGCGCGGGCTCGTCGACGACGGGGTCACCCTGCTGTCGGTGAGTCACGATCCCGCCTACCTCGCGGCACTCGGAGATCAGCACCTCGACCTCAGTCGCGAGGCATTGCTGGCGAAGGCGGCCGCATGAACCCGGCAGCCCGACTCAGGCTGGTCGACCGCGTGAATCCGGTCAGCCGGCTCGCGGCGGCGATGCTCCTGACCACACCGCTGCTGCTCACCGTCGATTGGGTCAGTGCCGCCGTGGCGCTCGTCGTGCAGCTCCTGCTGTTCGCCATCGCCGGCGTGACGCCGGGAATGCTCGTGGCGCGCACGTGGCCGATCCTCATCGCGGCACCCATCGCCGGGCTCAGTATGCTGCTCTACGGCCGCCCCGAGGGCACCGAATACTGGTCGTTCTGGCTGGCGCGTGTCACCGACGGTTCGATCGAGCTCGCGGTCGCCGTGACCGTGCGAGTGCTCGCGATCGGTCTGCCCGCGGTGCTGCTCTTCATGAACGTCGACCCGACCGAGCTCGCCGACGGCCTCGCCCAGATCGCTCGGCTGCCGAGCCGGTTCGTGCTCGGCGCACTCGCGGGCGCGCGCCTCGTGGGGCTCTTCATCGAGGACTGGCGGGCGATGGCATTGTCGCGCAGGGCGCGCGGCATCGGAGACCGCGGTGCGGTGAGGCGCTTCGCCACCATGGCGTTCGCCCTGCTCGTGCTCGCCATCAGGCGCGGGAGCAAGCTCGCGACGGCCATGGAGGCGCGCGGTTTCGGTTCCGACCACCCGCGGACCTGGGCACGCGAGTCCCGTGTGGGCTGGCCGGACGCAGCCCTGCTGTGCCTCGCCGTCGGCATCGCGGCACTCGCGATCTGGGCCGCGGTCTGGGCGGGCACCTTCCACCCGGTGTGGTCGTGACGTCGCCCCGCGACGAGGCGGCGCCCGCGGCATCCGCCGTGCGTGCGGTGCTCGCCCGCATCCGCGCCGACGAGAGCGCCGGGCGCGCACGCATCATCGCGATCGACGGACCGAGCGGCTCGGGCAAGAGCACGCTCGCCGACGCGGTGCTTCGCGCCTGGCCCGGTCACCCGCCCGAACTCGTCCGGCTCGACGATGTGTATCCAGGCTGGACGGGGCTCGAACGAGCCGGCCTCGAGGTGTCGCACGACCTGGTCGCCCGCCGGCGACGGGGCGCGGTCGGGCAGTGGCGACGCTGGGACTGGGCCGCCGAGCAGGTCGGCGGAGTCGAGCGCGACCGACCAGGCCGCGCCTTGATCGTCGAGGGCTGCGGAGCATTCGCGGCCGTCCACTCGGCCGATGCGGTGCGCGTCTGGGTCGAGGCGTCGGTCGAGGTGCGCAAGCGCCGGGCGCTGGCCCGCGACGCCGGAGCCTTCGACCCGTACTGGGATCTGTGGGAGGGCCAGTGGCGCCGGTACGTCATTCGCACCGCACCCGCTCGTCGTGCCGACGTACGGGTGCGGGTCGTCGGCAACTGATCGCCATCTGGGCGGGCCTGCACGGTGCCGGGGGCGAGGGCTACGGTAGTGACATGAGCACAGACACGACAGGCGCCCAGTACGTCGCGGAGTTCCTCGACGGCCCGCTCGAAGGCGAGTTCGAGCAACGCATCCTCGTCGGAGGCAAGGCCGAGCGTCGCGTCGGCATGGTCGCGGCCGTCGACGGCCTCGAGTCGCTGTTCTGGTACGACGCGGTCGACGAGCGCGAGGTCAACGGGCAGCTTCGGGTGAGCTTCCGCTTCGACGCTGACGACTCGGATCCGGTCGAGTCCGACGACGAGAACGACTGAGCCGACGGGCTCAGCCGACCGGCTCAGTCGCGCTGGTCGAAGAATGCGCCGATGAGCGCGCCCGGGTTGGTCAGTCGCCAGAGCGGCCCTGGGTCGCGGATGTCGTCGGTCAGCTCCAGTGGCGATCCGACCTCGCCGTCGGCGGTCTCGACACTGACGCGACCGATCTCGCGCCCCGCCGACGCGGTCGTGAACGGCTCGACGGTGACGGATGTCTCGCCGACCGCGCTTCCCCAAGCGGCATCCGCTCGGCTCACCGAGGCGATGAGATCGGCGCGGTCGCCCCACGCCGATTCGACGCGTGCGTAGGTCGTGCCTGCCGAGATCACCTCGACGGGCGCGGCCGACACCGAGCTCGAATCGATCGCGGCCTGAACAGCCGCGTCGAGCGTGTCGTAGTCGGGCATGAGGGTCATTCCGCTCACGAGGCGGTGCGGCGGGTCGCCCTCGGCGCCCGCAACCTCGGTCGTGAAGACGAAGCTGACACCGGCCTGGTCGGTGTAGCTGCGGGAGAGCGCTCGCACGCCGCTCTCACCGAGGTGGGAGACGACGTCGGGCACGTCACGCTCACCGGGTATCGAGGGCGTCTCGGCAGCATCGAACAATTCGGCGAGCCGCGGGTCGGCGAGCACGAGGGCGCCGAGTCGGGTCAGCTCTTCGGCGGTGCCGATGTTGTCACCCGAGAGTCCGGTCGCATCCGCGACGTGCATCGTGGCGAAGTCGTGCGCGGCGAGCCACTCGTTCGCCGCCTCGACGTAGGGTTCGACGCCACCGAACGCCCAGCGAGCGAGGGTGTCGGCGTGGTTGTTGCTCGAGGCGAGGAGCACGGCACGTACGACGTCGCGCTGGGTCCAGGTCTCGCCGGGCAGCACGGCCAGGGTTCTGGAGTCCTCGGAGGCGTAGCGCAGGTAGTCGGTGTAGTCGTCGGGCCCGATCGTGATCGCGGGACCTGCGCCCCCGGCTGCGAGCGGCAGGGACTCGAGCGTCGTGAGCACGGTGACGAGCTTCGCCGCTCCGCCGATGGGAACGGCCGCGGCATCGCCGGCGGTAGCGAGCGTCGAGGCAGTGCCGTCGTCGCCGAGTGCCGCGATCGCGCTCGCTCCGGTGTCGGGCAGGGTGATCGCAGCAGCGCCCGCGGCATCATCACCCGATGCGCTCGTCGTGGTGACGGTCACCGTCGGAAGCGGCCCGAGGAGCATCGCGGGGCCGTAGACCCCGATGCCGAGGATCGCGATCGCTCCGACGGCGATGCCGACGATTCGGCCGGGGGTGATGCTCATTGAATCAGCGTATCCCGGCGTCGAGTCACGCCCAGCCCAGCTCGTGCAGGCGGGCGTCGTCGATGCCGTAGAAGTGGGCGATCTCGTGCACGAGGGTCACGTGGATCTCTTCACGGAGCTCGTCTTCGTCGTCGACGATCGCCAGCAGGGGTTCGCGGTAGAGCACGATGCGATCGGGCATCTCACCGAAGCCGTAGCGATCGCGTTCCGTCAACGCCCAGCCGTCGTAGAGGCCGAGCAGGTCGAGCGAGCCGTCTTCGGGCCGGTCTTCGACGACGAACACGACGTTGTCGAGGCCGTCGACCATATCGTCGGGCAACTGATCGAGCTCATCGACGACGATCGCTTCGAACGCCTCGGCATCGAGTTCCACGAGTGGCTCCGATCGGGGTTCGACGGGCTCGAATCGGCGTTCGGACGGAGACGGCCATCGTGCTGCCGGGGAAAAACATTGGGGTGAGTAACGGGGCTTGAACCCGCGACCTCCTGGACCACAACCAGGCGCTCTGCCAACTGAGCTATACCCACCATGTGCAGACCGCCGAAGCAATCTGGCAACTCAAAGAGACTACTACACCTTGGCGTCGAACTCGTCCACAACGGTCGCTGCGAGCGTCTGGAGCTCTTGCGACGAGAGACCGGGCTCGGCGACGAAGACCGCTCGACGGTAGTAGTGGAGCTCGCGGATGGACTCGAGGATGTCGGCGAGGGCCCGGTGGCCGCCGTTCTTCTGCGGCGAGTTGAAGTACGCGCGGGGATACCAGCGCTTCGCCAACTCTTTGATCGACGAGACGTCGACGCTGCGGTAGTGCAGGTGCGCGTCGAGGCGAGGCATGAACTTCGAGAGGAATGCCCGGTCGGTGCCGATGGAGTTGCCGGCGAGGGGGGCCTTCTGCTCGTCGGGCACGTGCTTCAGCACGTATTCGAGCACTTCGTACTCGGCCTCGGCGACGCTGACCCCGTTGGGGATCTCTTCGATCAGCCCCGACTGCGTGTGCATCGTGCGCACGAACTCGCCCATCGACTCGAGCGCGCTCGAGTCAGGCTTGATCACGATGCTGAGCCCCGCATCGACGGGATTCAGGTCGTAGTCGGTGATGACGACGGC
Organism: Agromyces subbeticus DSM 16689; assembly: GCF_000421565.1. Lineage (GTDB taxonomy): Bacteria > Actinomycetota > Actinomycetes > Actinomycetales > Microbacteriaceae > Agromyces > Agromyces subbeticus. Next base: position 217,329 of record NZ_ATXG01000002.1, read on the forward strand.
GATTTCGACGAGCTCATCGACCTCGAGGTCGAGTCCGGTCATCTCGCAGTCGATCCAGACCAGTCGGTCACTCGAGGAAGCCATGCCGCGATTCTATCGGGGTGGTCCGACGTGCGTCGTTCGCGGGGCCCGACCTGGCGCTCATTCTCGGTGCCCCCGGCAGGAATTGAACCTGCGACCAAGAGATTAGAAGGCTCCTGCTCTATCCGCTGAGCTACGGGGGCGGCGCTGCCAAGCATACCGGGAGGACCCGGGAGGCTCGCTGGGCATGCGTGCGACGGACGGATGGGCGGAGGTGTCATCCCTCGATCGGCACATGGCGGCCGCTATCGGGTGGCGCGGGCTCTGCGACATCCGTTCTGCCCTTGCGAAGGGCGAGCGCGATGAGCGGGAAGAGCAGCACCGAGAGCATGCCGGCGCCGACGAGCGCGGCAGCGGTGCCGCTCGGCAGGTCGCCGTTGTCGACGCCGATCGCCGTGACCGCGACGATGATGGGGAGGCCGGTGGCGCCGAAGAGCGCGGTCGCGACCAGATCGCGGCGGCTCGAGCCCTTGGGAGCAGACAGGAGGGAGGGGCCACCGCGGATGACGAGCATGAGCACGAGGAAGATCGGCAGGAGCAGCATCGTGCGGATGTCGCCGAAGAGCGACGCGAGGTCGAAGGTCACGCCGGTGTTGATGAAGAACACGGGCACGAGGAATCCGTAGCCGACCGCCTCGAGCTTCGTCTCGACGATCTCGGCATCTCGTTCGGGTGCGCCGGAGAGCAGCAGCCGGTACAGCACACCCGCGGTGAACGCGCCGAGGAGCATGTCGAGGTCGAGCACGATGCTGAGCGCGACGAGCGCCAGCAGCACGAAGATGACGAGGCGCACGGCGAACTGCCCGCTCGTATGCAGGGTCGCGGTGATCACCCGATGCATCCGCTTGCCGACTCCCTTGGCGGCCAGCCAGATCGCAATGCCTGCGATGACGGCGAAGGTCAGGAGCACGGCTGCGGCGAGCAGCGGTGAACGGCCACTGAGGAAGATGGAGATCGCGAGCAACGGGCCGAACTCGCCGACCGCGCCGAGTGCGATGACGGCGACTCCGAACGGTGTGGCGAGGTCGCCGGAGTCGCGCAGCACCGGCATGATCGTGCCGAGCGCCGTCGACGTGAGCGCGATGCCGATGAAGGCCGCGGCAGGCAGGTCGGCCGCGAGCACGGTCGCGATGCCGATGCCGGCGGCGAGCGAGATGATCCAGCCGATCGCCGCGCGACTCAGCGGCCGGCCACGAATCGCACGGAAGTCGATCTCGTTGCCGGCGAGGAAGAAGAGCATCGCCAGGCCGAAGTCGGCGAGGAGGCTCATGAACTCATCCGGCTCGACCCAGCCGAGCATCGCCGGGCCGAGCGCGAGGCCCAGCACGATCTCGAAGACCACGAGGGGGATCGCCACCCAACGACCGACCAGACGCACGAGCAGCGGAGCCGCGACGGCGATGGCCGGCACGAGCACCATCGTTCCCACCGAGATGTGCATGCGTACTCCCCTCCCGGGCACGATCGTGCATCTGTCGCGATGCTAGCGGAGGTGCCGGCTCGAGCACGGCGGCGACGCGGCGCACCCGGTTTGCGTGCCGGAAACATCTCGGCGGTATCGTCGTGGAATGCGAGAGCTGCAGTCGAGAATCATCGCCGACCTCAACGTCACCGCCGTCATCGACCCCGCAGAGCAGGTGCGAGCACGAATCGACTTCCTGAAGTCGTACCTGCTGGCGACCGGCGCGGCCGGGTTCGTGCTCGGCATCAGCGGGGGACAGGACTCCACGCTCGCCGGCCGGCTCTGCCGCCTCGCGGTCGACGAGATCGTCGCCGATGGCGGTGCAGCGCGGTTCGTCGCGGTGCGGCTGCCGTACGGCGTGCAGCGCGACGAAGACGATGCGCAGCTCGCGCTCGGGTTCATCGAGCCGCAGGAGACGATCGTGTTCAACATCAAGGCGGGCGTCGACGGACTCGCGGCCGACTTCGCCGAGGCGGTCGACGCGCCGCTCAGCGACTTCGGCAAGGGCAACGTGAAGGCCCGTATGCGCATGGTGGCGCAGTACGCCCTCGCGGGCGAGTGCAGACTGCTCGTGGTGGGCACCGATCACGCTGCCGAGGCGATCACGGGGTTCTTCACGAAGTTCGGTGACGGCGGCGCCGACATCCTGCCGCTCACGGGACTCACGAAGCGACAGGGGCGTGCCCTGCTCGAGCACCTGGGCGCACCCGAGCGGCTGTATCTCAAGGTGCCGACCGCAGATCTGCTCGACGCAGACCCAGGTCAGTCCGATGAGGCGAACCTCGGCCTGAGCTACCACGACCTCGACGACTACCTCGAGGGTGTCGCGATCGACGACTCGGTCGCCGAGCGCATCGAGACCCGCTACCTGCAGACACGGCACAAGCGCACGGTGCCCGTGTCGATGTTCGACGACTGGTGGCGCTGAGCGCCCGCGTCGTTCAGCGCAGGTTCAGCGCAGCGATTCGGTTTGCACGGTCGGCGTCGGAGCGGTGTTGGCCGTCGCCGTGCGCGCATCGTCGAGCTTGACCGCGCCCTGATAGCGCTGCTGGTGCTGATCGGCGACCCACGCGTCTTGCTGGTCGACGGCGACCTGCTCGGGCTCCTGGCGCTGCGAACGCCACCGCGTGAGGTCGTTCTGGAACTGCCGGCGCGTGCGTGAAGGACGCCGCTGCCATTCGAGGAGACGATCGCGGAACTCGACCACTGCCGGGTCGAGCTGGTAGCCGAACGTCGCCGAGGCGCGCTTGAGTTCGTGCAGTTGGTGCGCCGCCCAGTTCGCGGCGACATCCGACCCGCGGATCGGCAGCAGCCGAACGATGATGTCGGCCTGACCGACAGCGCGGTCGGCCAGCACCTGCTCTTGCGGGGTGAGCGAGTTCCACACCGACGCCTCGGTCGCGGCATCGACGAGCGCCGCGATCGCGGCGGCCTTCGCCTCGCGATCGCGCTGCGCGACGAGCCGCTTGATCGCGAGGTTCGCGATCCACACGGCCAGGAGGCCGGCCGCGAGCACCGCGAAGAACAAGACGGCGGCCGAGAAGACGGCCGGACGCGCCGCGCTCGAGTCGAGCCAGGAAATGAGATCGTTCCACCACTGCATGGCCGCAGGCTACCGCGCGCGACCGATGCCGTGACTGAGCCGCTGCGGCGTGCCCCGATACCCGCGATCGAGCGGTCAGCGAAAGACCTCTGCAGCGTCGCGCGACGACCAGAACTCGCCGAGATCGATCGAGCGGATGCCGCCGGCCACGAGTCGTTTCGCAGCGAACCGCAGCTCGGCGCCTGCGCCACGTTGTTCGATGTGCCCGAGCACCGCGCCCTGCGGGCGCGTGACGCGCCAGAGGCCAGGGGCCGCCGGGGAGATCAGCAGGCCGGGCACGACGATCGGGAAGGGCTCGCGCGTGCGCGCGATGCTGGTGGTGGCGGACATGTCGCTCCTCTCGTGATGCAGCCGGCCCTGCGGTTCGTCACGAGAGTAGAGCGCGCCACCGACATCCGATCGCGGCGGATTCATACTGTGCGCCGAGCCGCACCTCGGCCTACCGACGACGACGCCGCGCCACCGTTCGAGGCGAACGATGGCGCGGCGTCGGTGAGCGTCGAGGCGTCAGGCCAGCCCGGTGCCGTGCGCGGCGTGCGGGTCGATGCGGGCGATCTCGGCCTCGGTGAGCGGGGCGGAGTCGAGGGCGGCGACGTTCTGCTCCAGCTGGGCGACGCTCGAGGCGCCGATGAGCGCGCTCGCAACGAGCGGCTGTCGCAGCACCCATGAGAGCGCGAGCTGGGCGAGCGACTGGCCGCGCTCCTTCGCGATCGCGTCGAGGGCCCGCGCACGGTCGAGGTACTCGGCACTGATGCGATCGGCGGTGAGGAATCGGCTCGTCGCCGCACGCGAATCGGCCGGTACATCGCCGGTCAGGTAGCGGTCGGTGAGCAGCCCCTGCGCGAGCGGGGAGAAGACGATGCTCGCAGCGCCCACCTCTTCGAGCGCGGGGAACAGGCCGTCTTCGATGTGCCGGTCGAACATCGAGTATCGCGGCTGGTGGATGAGCAGGGGCACGCCCTCGGCCTCGAGGGCGGCTGCAGCGGCGCGAGTCTGGTCTGGGTCGTAATTCGAGATCCCCACGTAGAGCGCCTTGCCCTGCCGCACCGCCGACGCGAGCGCGCCCATCGTCTCTTCAATGGGCGTTTCGGGGTCGGGCCGGTGCGAGTAGAAGACGTCGACGTAGTCGAGGCCGAGGCGCCCGAGGCTCTGATCGAGCGAGGCGAGCAGGTACTTGCGCGATCCGAAGTCGCCGTACGGGCCGGGCCACATGTCGTAGCCCGCCTTCGACGAGATGATCAGCTCGTCGCGGTAGGGAGTCAGATCGTCGGCGAGGATGCGGCCGAACGTCTCTTCTGCACTGCCGGCGGGCGGCCCGTAGTTGTTCGCGAGGTCGAAGTGCGTGATGCCGAGGTCGAACGCCCGGCGCACGATCGCGCGCTGAGTGTCGTAGGGCCGCTCATGGCCGAAGTTGTGCCAGAGACCGAGCGAGAGCGCCGGGAGCTTCAGACCGCTGCGCCCCACTCGGTTGTACTGCATGCGGTCGTAGCGTTCGGGGAGGGCGACGTGGCTCATGCTCCAACTCTAGGGCGGGGTCGCGGTCGCTCCGCTCCCGTCGCCGATCGTCGTCTCGTCGTTCATCGACTCGTCCTCAACATCGCGCGCCGGGGTGATTCGCCGCACCGATCGGCTCATCTGCCGCTGCACGCCGAAAGCGCTCGGTGATGCTGGTGCGACGCGGCTCCGGGGAGCGATCCGGCACGAGCGCACTCCGGAGCCGCGTGCCGTCGATCCGCGGCGGCATCCGACTGAGGAGTGCAGCAATGACCGACATCATCACCGTGACCGGCGTCGTGGGAACCGATCCCAAACACACCGTCACGAACGGGGGCCTCGCCATCACCTCGTTCCGCCTGGCCTCGACGCGGCGGGTCTTCGACCGCGCAAAGGGCACGTGGGAAGACGGCGAGACCAACTGGTTCACCGTCTCCGCGTTCCGCCAGCTGGCTTCGAACGCGAGCCTCTCGATCCGCAAGGGCGAACGCCTGATCGTGCGCGGCCGGCTGCGGCTCCGGGCGTGGGAGACGGGCGAGAAGTCCGGCACCGCCGCCGAGATCGAGGCCGACGCCATCGGGCACGACCTCGCCTGGTGCGTCACGACGTACGCCAAGGTTCGCCCCCGAGCGGCGGATGCACCGGCCGACGGCTCGTCGTCGCAGCTCTCGAGCGACACCTTCGAGGGGCCGGTGGGCGAGCAGCTCGCATCGACGTGGCCGGGCGTCTCGACCGCGAGCGAACTCGACGACGATTCCGACTCGGCGTCGGTGTCCGACGACCACGCGATCGAACTGCTCGAGTCCGAGTCCGAGGTGGTTGCCGTCTGAACCGGCACGGCTCACCGAGTGCCGACCGACCGGGGCCTTCCGTCGACCGCGAACGCATAGACTCGCCTCGGACGGTCGGCACCGTCGGTGAGGGGAACGATGAGGCGGCGGTTCGGAACATCCGCGGCTCTGGCTTCGGTCGGGGTCGCCATCGTCATCGGCACCGCGGCATGCACGTCCGGCGATCCTCAGCCGCAGCCCTCGCAACCGTCGACGAGTCGGCCGACACCGATGGCGCCGTCGGCGCCGACCGCGACGGCCCCCGAATTCCGACCCGAGTTGTCAGCCGCCGAGAACCTCGCGTTCTTCGATTGGGTGAACGCGGCTGTCGTCGCCGCGAACGGCGCAGCAGGGGGCCGGGACTTCATCGACGCGCTGACGGCCGCCGGATTCGACAAGGCCCAGATGCAGGTCACCGCCGACACCACCACGATCGGCGAGGCCGCCGACTCGGTGCAGTTCTCGGTGGTGTTCCAGGGCGAGTGCCTCGTCGGGCAGTACGGACCGAAGTCGGGCGGCTATCACGGCGCGGTCCGCCCGCCGCTCGGCACCGGTGCCTGTCTCGTCGGGCAGACGCGCCCCATAGACTGGTAGACGACATGGCTGATTACATTTACTCGATGGTTCGCGCCCGCAAGGCGGTCGGCGACAAGGTCATCCTCGACGACGTGACGATGGCGTTCCTGCCCGGAGCGAAGATCGGCGTGGTGGGCCCGAACGGCGCCGGAAAGTCGACGATCCTGAAGATCATGGCCGGTCTCGACCAGCCCTCGAACGGCGAGGCGAAGCTGAGTCCCGGCTTTTCGGTGGGCATCCTCATGCAGGAGCCCGTGCTCGACGAGTCCAAGACGGTGCTCGAGAACGTGCAAGAGGGCGTCGGACCGATCAAGCAGAAGTTCGACCGCTTCAACGAGATCTCGCTCGCGATGGCTGACCCCGACGCCGACTTCGACGCGCTGCTCGCGGAGATGGGCGTGCTGCAAGAGGCCATCGACGCGGCCGACGCGTGGGACCTCGACTCGCAGCTCGAACAGGCCATGGACGCCCTGCGCTGCCCGCCGGGCGACGAGAAGGTCTCGGTGCTCTCGGGCGGTGAGAAGCGGCGCGTGGCGCTCTGCAAGCTGCTGCTGCAGAAGCCCGACCTGCTGCTTCTCGACGAGCCCACCAACCACCTCGACGCCGAGAGCGTGCTCTGGCTCGAGCAGCACCTCGCCAAGTACCCCGGTGCCGTGCTCGCCGTGACCCACGACCGGTACTTCCTCGATCACGTCGCAGAGTGGATCTGCGAGGTCGACCGCGGTCGCCTCTACCCCTACGAGGGCAACTACTCGACGTACCTCGAGAAGAAGCAAGAGCGACTGCAGGTGCAGGGCAAGAAAGACGCGAAGCTCGCCAAGCGCCTCTCCGAAGAGCTCGAGTGGGTTCGCTCGAACGCCAAGGGCCGTCAGGCGAAGTCGAAGGCTCGCCTCGCCCGCTACGAAGAGATGGCGACCGAGGCCGAGCGCACGCGCAAGCTCGACTTCGAAGAGATCGTGATCCCGGTCGGCCCGCGCCTCGGCGCGCAGGTGATCGAAGCGAAGAAGCTCCGCAAGGGCTTCGGAGAACGCATCCTCATCGAAGACCTGAGCTTCAGCCTGCCGCGCAACGGCATCGTCGGCATCATCGGCCCGAACGGCGTCGGCAAGACGACGCTCTTCAAGACCATCGTCGGGCTCGAGCCCCTCGACGGCGGCGACCTGAAGATCGGCGAGACGGTCGACATCTCCTACGTCGACCAGAGCCGCGGCGGCATCGACCCGAACAAGAACCTGTGGGAGGTCGTCTCCGACGGGCTCGACTACATCATCGTCGGCAAGACCGAGATCCCCTCGCGTGCCTACGTCTCGCAGTTCGGGTTCAAGGGCCCCGACCAGCAGAAGAAGGCCGGCGTGCTCTCCGGTGGTGAGCGCAACCGACTGAACCTCGCACTGACCCTCAAGCAGGGCGGCAACCTGCTGCTGCTCGACGAGCCGACCAACGACCTCGACGTCGAGACGCTGTCGAGCCTCGAGAACGCCCTGCTCGAATTCCCGGGCTGCGCCGTGGTCATCACCCACGATCGCTGGTTCCTCGACCGCATCGCGACCCATATCCTCGCCTACGAGGGCACGGCTGACGACCCGGCCAACTGGTACTGGTTCGAGGGCAACTTCGAGTCGTACGAGCAGAACAAGATCGAGCGCCTCGGCCCCGATGCGGCGAAGCCGCACCGCTCCGCCTACCGCAAGCTCACGCGAGACTGACATGCGACTCCACGTGCCGACGTCGCTCCGCTGGAGTGATCTCGATGCCTACGGCCACGTGAACAACGCCCGCATGCTCAGCCTGCTCGAAGAGGCGCGCATCCAGGCGTTCTGGGTGAGCGACGACACGTCGGAGCACGCGGTCGGCGCGTCGACCGCGGTGCTCGACGCGACGCCGGGCTCGACGACGATCACGCTCATCGCGCGTCAAGAGGTCGAGTACCTCGCCCCGATCCCGTATCAGCGCCAGCCGGTCGATATCGAGCTCTGGATCGGCCACATGGGCGGGGCGAGCCTCGACGTCTGCTACGAGGTCTACTCGCCGGTCGACGTCGAGCCACGGGTGCTGTACACCCGGGCGGTGACGACGATCGTGCTCGTCGACTCGGCGAGCGAACGACCACGTCGCATCGGTGACGCCGAGCGGGCTGCGTGGGAGCCCTACGTCGGCGAGCCGATCGTCTTCCGCCGCCGCTGACCGGCGCGCGCAACGGCACCTCAGTCGCTCAGCGGCGTGCTCAGCGGCGCATCACTCGTTCAGCGGCACCTCGCTGAACGATCCCTCCCAGACCGCCCTGCTGCCGGCCTCGGCGATCTGCACGAGCGTCCAGGTCGATGCTGCCGCGACGAAGAGCGCGGCAAGGGTCAGCACGATGCCGACAGCGAGGCGGGTGCCCCGGCGCGGGCCGGCGCCGCCAGCAACCGCGTCACGATCGAGGTCGTGGCCGTCACCGCGCCCGCGCGCCACGCGTTCGACGATCGCCCAGGCCGCGATCACCACCGTGAGCCCGAGCAACGCGATGAGCCACGGCACGATTTCCTCTCCTTGCGCCGTGTGCTCCTGGATCAGTGGGGCCGGCGGCACCCGCTGCTCGAGCCACTTGCCGGCCTCGATCGTGACGAGACCGAGCGGCAGCAGCACGGCTGCACCGATGAGCACGGGCAGCCACAGCACCCGACGAGCGCCGGGCCATGCGGCGATGACGACGAGGCACAGCGAGAGCAAGGGGGTGAGCACCACGACCGCGTGCACGAGCAGCACGTGCAGCGGCAGCCCGGCGAAGGTGTAGTCCATCGTCAGGAGGTGGCGACGATCCGGTCGCCCGAGACGGCGACGCCGATCGCGGTCAGCGGCTCGAGCGCGGGCCCCTGGATGACGTCGCCGGTGGCAGCGTCGAACATCGACCCGTGGCAGGGGCAGTGGAACTCGTCGCCGGCCGCCGCGACCACGCACTGCTGGTGCGTGCAGACGGCGCTGAACGCGACGACCTGACCGGCGGTCGGTTGGGCGATGAGTGCGGGTTCACCGTTGATCTTGGCATCGATGCTGCCGCCGACGGGAACGTCGGCGAGGGCCGCGATGTCGTCGCCGACGGGCGGCGCGTCGGGTGCTGCGGTCGGCGACGCCGGTGTCTCCTCGACGAGTGGGGGAGCAGTGCTCGCCGGCGCGCTGCTGCTCGGGGCATCCGCTGCGCACCCGGCGAGGGCGAGCGCGCCGCCGACGGCGCCGGCCGAACCGATCGTGAGGATGGTGCGTCGGGAGAGATCAGTGGGATCGGTCATCGCCGGAGCTCCTTCGTCCGCGTCGCTCGCATCGCGCGAGCCTGATGCCACCATTGTGTTCCCCTCGCCGTCGACGGGGCGAATTCCACAGCATCTCTTCAGGCGAGAGCGCAAGCGTAAGCGCAGGCGAACGTGCCGAGCACCGGCTAGGGCACCCGCACCATGCCCTCTTGCGCGACGCTGGCGACCAATACACCCTCACGGGTGTAGATGCGCCCCAGTGACAGGCCGCGTCCTCCGCTCGCCGACGGCGACTCCTGCGTGTAGAGCAGCCATTCGTCGACGCGGGCGTCGCGGTGCCACCACATCGCGTGATCGAGGCTCGCGACCTTGAGGCCGGGCGTCGCCCACGCCACGCCGTGCGCTCGCAGGATCGGCTCGAGAATGGAGTAGTCGCTCGCATAGGCGAGCGCGGCCCGGTGCTGCTTGGGGTCGTCGGGAAGCTTGCCGAAGGCCTTCATCCAGACCGCCTGACGGGGGACTCGCTCTCCTTCGACGCTCAGATACACGGGCGACGGGATGTGCCGCACGTCGAAGGCCCGCTCGTTCGACCAGTAGCGGGCGATGTCGTGGTCGAAGGAGCCCAGCACGTCGGCGGTCGACGGCAGCGTCTCGGGGTCGGGGAGGTCGGTCGGCATGTCCACCTGATGCTCGACGCCGTCGTCTTCGGTCTGGAACGAGGCGATCAGCGAGAGGATCGGCTCGCCGTTCTGGTACGCGTGGGTGCGCCGCGTCGAGAACGAGCGGCCGTCGTGCAGGCGATCGACCGAGAAGGTGATCGGGTGCTCAACGTCTCCGGGGCGCAGGAAGTAGCCGTGCATCGAGTGGATCGTGCGGTCGTCGGGCACCGTGTGCATTGCCGCGGTGAGCGACTGCGCGAGCACCTGCCCGCCGAAGACACGCCCGAGCGGCATCCACTGCGACGGTCCGGTGAAGATGTCTTCGGTCGTGCGAGCGCCGGTGTCGGTCAGCTGCAGGGTGCTCAACAAGCCGTCGATGGGACCGTTCATGGTTCCTCCGTGTGGGTGTCGGTGACCGCCCGGCTCCCGCGGAGCGCGAGACCGCCCGGGGCGGCGGCGCTCTCTTGGTAGTTTAGACAGGAGATGGTTCAACAACTCGCGCTCGCCGACAGCCTGTCGCTCGGAGATCTGCATACCTACCTGCAACGCGCAGGCCGCGTCGAAGACGGTTCGGTGCGCCTGATCGCCGGATCCGGCATCCTCGCCGTGTACACCGCGATCCTGTACCCGCGCGGCATCCTCGACGAGAGTCCCACCGTGCTCGGTCTCCGCACGTTCGCACTCGCCGACGCCGAGGAGTTCGATTCGGTGGTGCCCATGCGCTCGCTCGTCGAGCGCATCGTGCGGGCCCGAGGCGAGCTCGGCGAAGACGATGACTCACGCCCCGTGTCGATGTCACGACCGCCAGAGGTGAACACGGTCACCTGGGCGGGCATCTCGCCGCCGCGGGGCGGCTGGCGGCCGCTCGGCGCGACGGATGCCGCGACGCTCGAGTCGGCCGCCCGTGCGGGCATCGACGAGGTCGCCGAGGCGATTCCCGCCGGCACCGGCGAGCAGCTCGTGCAGCGTGTGCGCTCAGAGGTCTGGGGGCGGGGCGTCGAGGGCGTCGAGTACATCCCGACCGGGGCGGCGTTCGCGGCCTACAGTCTCGGGTTCCTCGGCGACGACGAGGTGAAGCTCTTCGAGACGGGCCCGTGGACCCGTCTCTCGACGCGCCGCGGGCACGTGCTCGTGCGCCGCAAGCCGTGGACCCTGAAGGCGTAAGACCCCACCGCTGGTCGAGTAGCGACGAAGGAGCGTATCGAGACCGATTGCGTGGTCTCGATACGCTTCGCTACTCGACCGACGGACGTCGCGCGATCGCGCGCCCTGCGGCGCGGCCGGTGAAGAGGCATCCGCCGAGGAACGTGCCCTCGAGAGCTCGGTAGCCGTGCACTCCGCCGCCGCCGAACCCCGAAGCCTCTCCGACCGCGTAGAGGCCCGCGATCGGCCTGCCGTCGTCGCCGAGCGCGCGGGAGTCGAGGTCGGTCTGGATGCCGCCGAGGGTCTTGCGCGTGAGGATGTGCAGCTTCACCGCGATGAGCGGGCCGGCCTTCGGGTCGAGGATCTTGTGCGGCGTGGCCACCCGGATGAGCTTGTCGCCCCGGTACTTGCGCGCGCCGCGCACGGCGGTCAACTGCAGGTCTTTGGAGAACTCGTTGTCGATCTCGCGGTCGCGGGCGACGACCTCTCGTTCGATGTTCTCGGTGTCGAGTTCGGTCTCGGTGGCGAGGCCCCGCATTCCCTCGAGCAATTCTGGCAGGGTGTCGGCCACCACGAAGTCGACGCCGTGTTGCTTGAACGCCTCGACCGGCCCCGGTGCACCCGAACCGAGGCGCTCGGCGAGCAGCTTCACGTCTTTGCCCGTGAGGTCGGGGTTCTGCTCGCTGCCCGAGAGCGCGAACTCCTTCTCGATGATCTTCTGCGTGAGCACGAACCACGAGTAGTCGTGCCCGGTGGCGGCGATGTGCTCGAGCGTGCCGAGGGTGTCGAAGCCGGGGAACAGTGGCACGGGGAGTCGCTTGCCGGTCGCATCGAACCAGAGCGATGACGGGCCCGGCAGGATGCGGATGCCGTGCAGCGGCCAGATCGGGTTCCAGTTCGTGATGCCCTCGGTGTAGTGCCACATGCGGTCGCCGTTGACGAGACGAGCGCCGGCTCGCTCGGTGATCGGCAGCATGCGCCCGTCGACGTGCGCCGGCACGCCCGAGAGCATCGATGCCGGCGGCTCGCCCATGCGCTTCGGCCAGAACTGCCGCACGAGGTCGTGGTTGCCGCCGATGCCGCCCGAGGCGACGACCACCGCGGGCGCCCGCAATTCGAACTCGCCGACCTCGTCGCGGTTGCTCGACTCGCCGCGGGCCGCCGCGTCGTCGGCGAGCACCGCGCCGCGGATGCCGGTGACGGCGCCCTGCTCGACGATGAGCTCGTCGACCCGGTGACGATGCCGCAGTTCGACGAGCCCTGCGGCCTCGCCCGCCTTCACCTTCGCGATGAACGGTGCGAGCACGCCGGGCCCGGTGCCCCACACGATGTGGAATCGGGGCACCGAGTTGCCGTGCCCGATGGCGTTGTAGCCGCCGCGCTCGGCCCAGCCGACGATCGGGAAGAAGCGCACGCCCTTCTCGTGCAGCCAGGCGCGCTTCTCGCCGGCCGCGAACTCGACGTAGGCCTCAGCCCAACGCCGGCCCCACTCGTCTTCGTCGCGGTCGAAGCCCGCCGTTCCGTGCCAGTCCTGCCGGGCGAGCTCGAGCGAGTCCTTGACGCCCATGCGGCGCTGCTCCGGCGAGTCGACGAGGAAGAGACCGCCGAACGACCAGTGCGCCTGACCGCCGAGGCTCGCCGCAGGCTCCTGATCGACGATGATGACCCGCTTGCCGGCATCGACGAGCTCGGCTGCGGCGACGAGGCCCGAGAGCCCTGCCCCGACGATGATCGCATCTGCGGGCTTCTGGTCGTTGCGATTCGCTGCGGGTGCCGCGGAGGCTGCCACGGGGACTCCTTCGTCTCGGGTGGTGATGGGTGTCGGGGTGGTGCTACTCGTCGAACGTGTTGACCATCGCGTAGGCGGCCCGCTGCAGGTAGTCCCACAGCGTCTCTTCGGCGAGCGGCGGCAGGTCGAGCGAGTCGACGGCGACGCGCATGTGCGCGAGCCATCGGTCACGTGCGTCGGGGTTCACCTTGAACGGCTGGTGCCGCATGCGCAGCCTCGGGTGGCCGCGCTGCTCGCTGTACGTGCCCGGGCCGCCCCAGTACTGCTCGAGGAACATGGTGAGCCGTTCGGCCGCGGGGCCGAGGTCGTCCTCGGGGTACATGGGCTTCAGCACCGGGTCGCTCGCGACTCCACGGTAGAACTCGGCGACGAGCTTCTCGAACATCGGCCGGCCGCCGACGGTCTCGTAGAACGAGGGCCCGAGTGCTGCGCCGTGCTCGGTGCCCCGCAGCGGCACGTTCGCGGGCTGAGGAGGGCCGGATGCCTCGGGCGGCAGGTACTCGCTCATGATGCTCCTCCGGTCGGCGGCGACGGTCGCTTCGGGGCTCGGGGAGCTCGCGGCTGCTTGACCGTGGCGCGGGCGACCGCGGCTCCGGTGTCGCCGGCGACCACGGCGCTCGGCGAGGTCTTGGGTGGCTTCGCGCCCTTGACTCTGGTCGCGCCGTCGAACCCGGTGAGCACGACGCTGTTGAGGCTCGGCAGCTTGACGCCCATCTCGTCGAGCGCGTGCTTGAGCCGCATGCGCAGCTCGCGGGCGACATCGTCTTTCGCCGACGATCGCACCTTCATGACGACGCGGATGACGAGCGCCTCGGCGGTGACCGACTCGAGCCCCCACACCTCGGGCTTCTCGAGAACGCGCGAGCGCCACTTCGTCGACTGCGCCATCTCGGTGGCGGTGCGGAGCAGCGCCGCCTCGACGGCGTCGACGTCGACGTCGTACGGTACGGCGAGATCGACGATCACCCGGGCCCAGCCCTGCGACATGTTGCCAACACGCAGAATCTCGCCGTTGCGCACGAACCAGAGGGTGCCGTTGACGTCGCGGATCTTGGTGACCCGGATGTGCACCTCTTCGACGATGCCGGTCGCCGGCCCGAGGTCGACGACGTCGCCCACGCCGAGTTGGTCTTCGACGACCATGAACATGCCGTTGAGCGCGTCTTTGACGATGTTCTGCGCACCGAAGCCGAGGCCGGCGCCGATCGCGGCCGACAGCAGCGCGAACGAGCCGAGGATGCTGGAGTCGATCACGTTCACGATCATGAGCGTGACGATGATGAAGAGCGTGACATTGACGACGTTGGTGAGCACCGTGCCGAGCGTGCGCGTGCGCTGCACGAGCCGAACCGCCGCGAGGGGTGACGCTTGCAGAGCCTGGGTGTCGGTGACGTCCTGCTTCTTCTTGACCCCAGTGACGATCTGCTTGACGACACGTTCGATGAAGAAGTGCAGCACCCAGCGAATGAGGAAGGCAATCGCGACGATGATGACGACCGAGACGATCTTCCCGAGGACGATGCCCCAGTTGTCCGCCCAGAACTGCGCGATCTGCGCCCAGAAGTCGACGGTCACCGGATTGCTCGGAGGAGCGGGTTCTTCGAAACCGAACATGGTGTGAAAGTCTACTGAGCCGCGCCCGAGAGCTCGCTGGCATCGCGTGCTTGCGCGGCGAGCGCCCGCTCGAGCTCGTGCAGCTGTTCGGAGACGAGGCGGTGCAACGGTGCGGGGCCGGGGTTCGCGTCGAGCCAGGCGCGAGCCATCGCGGCGAGCTCTGGCGAGACGAACGGCGCCGGGAACAGCCGGCGCACGACGAGCGAGGCCATCGTGAAGCTGCGAGTGCTCCAGAACGACTGCAGCGAGGCGAAGTACTCCGTCGTCGTCGCCGCGAGCAGCTCGGGCTGCGTCGTGCGCTGCCACCCGTCGGCGATCGCGCGTGCGAGATCGTTGGACAGCGAGGCATCCGTCGCGACGCGCCGCCACGCGGCATCCTTCACGGCCTGATCGGGGCGCGCGGCGCGTGCCGTCTCGGCGAGCAGGCGCCCCTTCGCCGTGTCGTCTCGAGCGAGCGCGTCGGCGATCTCGTCGTCGGAACCGGCGCCGAGCGTCGACCGCGCGATCACGAGCTCCCAGCGCAGGTCGAGGTCGACCTGGAGTCCGTCGAGCTTGATCGACCCGTCGAGCAGGCTGCCGAGCACATCGGCGTGCGCTGCCGTGGCGGCGATGCGGGTGAATCCCTTGACGAACTGCAGCTGGGTGTCGGAGCCGGCCTCGGCGAGCTCGGCGAGCGCCCACACGGCATCGCCGGCCTCGGCGGCGAGCTGCGGGCGGTGCTCTTCGGCGAGGTAACGGCCGATCGCGAGCTCGAGCCGCGACAGTGCGAGCGATCGCGCCGCCGACTGCGTCTCGTGGCCGATGCTGCCGATGACGAGGCGCACGAATTCGATGGCCGGCACCTCGGCGTCGCGCACCGCGTCCCACGCGGAGCCGAGGATGACCGCGCGGGCGACCGGGTCGGTGAGTTCGGGCAAGTGATCGATGGCCGTTCGGAACGAGTCGGGGTCGAGTCGCACCTTCGCATACGTGAGATCGTCGTCATTGACGAGGAGCAGCTCGGGACGCGCCAGTCCCACGAGTTCGGGCACCTCGGTGACGGCGCCGTCGACGTCGAGTTCGATGCGGTGAGTGCGCTCGAGCGCGCCGTCGACCCGCGAGTAGCAGCCCAGCGCGAGGCGGTGCGGTCGCAGCGTCGGATGCCCCGGTGCCGCGCTCTGTTCGACGCGCGCCTCAGTGATCGTGCCGGTGTCATCGGTTTCGATCACCGCGCGCAGCGTGTTGACGCCCGCCGTCTCGAGCCAGAGCTGCGACCAGCGCGTGAGGTCTCTGCCGCTCGCCGTCTCGAGCTCGTCGAGCAGGTCTCGAAGCGTCGCGTTGCCGCCGGCGTGTGCCGTGAGATAGGCGCCGACACCCCGTTGGAACGCCTCGAGGCCGACCCATGCCACGAGCTGCTTGAGCACGGACGCGCCCTTGTCGTAGGTGATCGCGTCGAAGTTGACCTCGACATCGCCGAGATTCTCGATCGGCGCGACGATCGGGTGCGTCGACGGCAGCTGATCCTGCTCGGCGGCGTGGGTCTTCTCATCGCTCGCGAACGTCGCCCACACCCCGGTGAACTCCGTGACGGCCGCGGTCGCGAGGGTCGACGCCCAGGTCGCGAAGGACTCGTTCAGCCAGAGGTCGTTCCACCACCGCATCGTGACCGAGTTGCCGAACCACATGTGCGACAGCTCATGCAGCACGACGATCGCGCGCTGCTCGCGGCGGGCGTCCGAGACGCGGGCACGGAACAGGTAGGACTCGTTGAACGTGACCGCACCGACGTTCTCCATCGCCCCCCAGTTGTACTCGGGCACGAAGATCTGGTCGTACTTGCCGTACGGGTAGGGCACGCCGAACGCGTTCTCGTAGAACGCGAGGCCCGCCTGTACGAGCCCGAACATGACCTCGGGTTCGGCGTACTGCGCGAGCGAGGCGCGCGTGAAGAGGCCGAGTGGGATGTCGCGCCCGTCGATGCTGCGCGCGGTGCCGTGCCAGGCGGCGTACGGGCCGGCGATGATCGCGACGATGTAGCTCGAGATGACGGGACCCGGCTCGAACGCCCAGGTGCGCGCACCCGCTGCATCGTGGTCGATGGCGTCGGTCGCGATCAGCACGGCCGGTGTGGGCTCGGGCGTCGGCGCGTTGCTGAGCACGCTCCACTCGGCCGGTGCCGTGATCGTGAAGGTGAACGAGGCCTTGAGGTCGGGCTGGTCGAACACCGCGAAGACGCGGTTCGCCTCGGCGACGGCGAACTCGGTGTACAGGTAGCTCGCACCGTCGACCGGGTCGGTGAAGCGGTGCAGCCCCTCACCCGTGTTCGTGTACGCGTACGTCGCCACGACGAGCAACTCGTTCTCTGCAGCGAGACCCTCGAGGCGGATGCGCGTGCCGTCGCTGACCGCCGTGACATCGAGCGGATCGCCGTTGAGCGAGATCTCCTGCACGTCGACCGTGCACGCCTCGATGAAGGTCGACGCCCCCGCAATCGAACCGAACGTCACTCGCGTCTCGCTGCGGAACGTCTCGCCCGGCGCCGTCAGGTCGAGGCGGATGTCGTAGCGAGGGCTCTGCACCACGAGGGCGCGCTGCTCGGCTTCGGTTCGGGTGAGATCGGCAGCGGGCATGTGCGGGGGCCTCCGTGTGGTCGTTGACCAGCCAGCCTACTGACTCGAGGCGGGCCGATCTGGTGCGGTGAGCAGTCCCTGCTCGTACGCGAAGATCACGAGCTGCACGCGGTCACGGGCCCCGAGCTTCTGCAGCACGCGGCCGACGTGCGTCTTGACCGTCGACTCCGAGAGGAAGAACTGCTCGGCGATCTCGGGATTGCTGCGGCCCTCGGCGATGGCGACGAGGATCTCGCGCTCGCGAGGGGTCAGCGTCGCGAGCTCGGGGGAGTCCCGCCTGCCACCGTGGTTCGGCAGGTCGCCCGCGAACAGCTCGATCATGCGACGGGTCACGCGCGGGGCGAGCGCCGCTTCGCCCGCGTGCACCGTGCGAATGGCGCCGACGAGCTCCGCCGGCCGCGAGTCCTTCAACAGGAATCCGCTCGCGCCGGCCCGGATCGCGGCGAACGCGTACTCGTCGAGGTCGAAGGTGGTCAGCACGATCACCCGCGTCGGCCTGCGTCCTGCGGCGATCGCCTCGGTCGCGGTGATCCCGTCGACACCGGGCATGCGCACATCCATGAGCATCACGTCGATCTCGAGCGCGTCGACGAGCGCGACCGCTTCGCTGCCGTCGGATGCCTCGCCGACGACGGCCAGGTCGGGCTCGGCATCGAGCACCATGCGGAGGCCGGCGCGCACGAGTGACTGGTCGTCGGCGATCGCGATGCGGATGGGAGCTTCGGTGGCGCTCATCTCGGTTCCTTCCGGTTGGGAGGGGGCGTGCTGTTCGCGGAGTCCGTCTCGACACGCGGGAGTGCCGCCCGATCGTCGTCGTGCTGCGGCTCGGACTCGAGCCAGGCATGCAGCCGCCATCCGCGAACACTGCCGGGCCCGGCCTCGATGGTGCCGCCGTAGAGGGCGACGCGCTCTCGCATGCCGACGAGTCCGTGGCCGCCGCCGCCGACCCCCGAGGTCGACGTGGTGTCGGCATCGTCGACCACCTCGACCCGGATCACGCCGTCGGCGTGCACGACCGAGACATCCACCCGCCGTGCGGTAGCCGCGTAGCGAAGCGCGTTCGTCAGGCCCTCCTGCACGATGCGGTACATCGTCAGCTGCAGGTTGGGATCGTCGACCGGTGCACCGGCGGTCGTGAGCTGCACCGGGAGCCCGGCGGCGCGGAAGCTCTCCACGAGCTCGGGAATCGCGCTGCTGCCCGGCTGCGGAGCGAGCCGTTCGGCGGCCTCGGCCGGTGCGGCGAGCACGCCGAGCATGCGGCGCATGTCGGCGAGGGCCGCGCGGCCCGTCTCGGCGACGTGCTGCATCGCCTCCGTCGCGCGCGCCGGGTCGCGGGCTGCGGTGGCCGCCGATCCGTCGGCGAGCGTCACCATGACGGTGAGGCTGTGCGACACGATGTCGTGCATCTCACGCGCGATCCGGGATCGTTCGAGTGCCGTTGCGAGCTGTGCCTGCTGGTCGCGTTCGCGGGCGAGGTCGTGCGCACGATCGATGAGGGCGTTCAGGTAGCGCCTGCGGTTGCCGACGGTGATGCCGATGAGGGTCGCGATCAGCAGGAAGATCGTGAACTGGGACGCCGACGCCGGCGCATTGGCACCGAACGGCGCGACATCGGCCCCGTCTTGCGCCCAGACGGCGATGTACGAGGACACGCTGGCGATCACGACTGAGATGCCGAAGCCGAGCCAGGCAGCGCGGGTCGAGCGGTAGACCGCGAGTGCATACAGCGCGAGCAGCATCGGCGAGACGTCCGTGGCACCGAACGGGTACACCACGAGGCTCGCGATCCAGGCGATCCCGATCAGCAACCACGGATGCCGCCGCCGGAACAGCAGCAGCGCGGCGCCCGCGACCGCGACCGCCGCAAGCTGCGCGGCGGTGATCCAGGGCGGGGGCGCATCAGGGCCGAACCCGAGAGCCAGCCCGCTGAAGAACGTCGGGATGAAGTAGAGCGCGGTGATCAGGGAATCGGTGAGCCACGGATGCCGCGCCCAGAACTGCCGGATGACCCCCGGGGGCTTCGGCAGACGAAGTTCTCCCCCGACTACCGAAGCCGGGTAGCCGGGGGAGATGGGTGCTTCCGTCATGGACTGGACTCTACGCGTCCCGTCGTTTCAGCAGCACCGCGGCGCCGGCGATGGATGCCCCCACCCAGCCGAGCACGATGAGGAGGTTCAGCCAGACGCCGAACCCGTCGGCAGTGGGCTCCGCCGTGGTCGAGGTGAACATGCTCATGCCGGCGCTCGAGAAGAGGTACGGAATGAGATCGTGCGCCCAGTCGGCCGGGATCATCTGGAGCACCGTCGGCAGCAGCAGGATGAGGCCGAGCACCGCGGCGATGCCACCGGCGCTCGAGCGCAGCATCGTGCCGACGCCGAGTGCGAAGGCCGCGACGAGGGCGAGGTACAGCGCCCCGCCGATGAGCGAGAGGAACACGGCCGGGTCGGTGATGCTCGCCGCGACGTCGATGCCCGAGAAGATGACCGAGGAGAGCACGAAGGCCGCGAGGTTCGCGATCAGGCCGACGACGAAGGTCGCCAGGAACAGCACCACCGCCTTGGCGGCGAGGGCAGGCAGGCGCTTCGGCACGGCGGTGAGGGTCGATCGGATCATGCCGGTCGTGTACTCGCCGCTGATGACGAGCACGCCGAGCACGCCGGCGACGAGCTGGCCGAAGTACACGCCGAAGACCGATGCCTGCAGCACGAACTGCGTCTGCTGCTCGGCCGGCGCCGAAGCGGCGTCCATGGCGCCGTTCATTCCGCTGACCATGCTGAGCGACATGATGAGGGCCATGCCGAGCGAGATGGCGATGACGATGCCGTACGACCAGATCGTCGAGCGAAGGCTGCGGAGCTTGATCCATTCGGAGCCGAGCACACCGCCGAAGCTCAACGAGGTGGAGTGCGTGCGCTGGGCGGGGTGCGCCGAGGTCGGAGTGATCGTAGTCATCGGACTGCCTCCGTGCGGTATTCGACGGCGTCGGCGGTGAGGGCCATGTAGGCCTCCTCGAGCGACGCGCTGAGTGGGGTGAGTTCGTGGATCGAGAGGCCGTGCTGTGCGGCGAGGTCTCCGATTCCGGATGCCGCGAGGCCGGTGACCTCGAGCACGCCCGCCTCGGAGCGCACCACCGCGACCTCGGGGGCGGCGAGCAGGTCGGCCAGTTGCGAGGAGTGCGGTGAGCGGACGAGCACACGCTGACGCGTGCCGCCCGCGATGATATCGGCGACCGGTGCGTCGGCGATGATCTCCCCGCGACCGAGCACGATGAGGTGGTCGGCGGTGAGGGCCATCTCGCTCATCAGGTGCGAGGAGAGGAAGATCGTGCGACCTTCACCAGCGAGATGGCGCACGAACTGGCGCACCCACAGCACGCCCTCGGGGTCGAGGCCGTTGACGGGCTCGTCGAGGATGAGCGTGGCGGGGTCGCCGAGCATCGCGGCGGCGATGCCGAGCCGCTGGCCCATGCCGAGCGAGAAGCCGCCCACCCGCTTGCGGGCGACGGACTCGAGGCCCGTCATCTCGATGACCTCGCGCACTCGGCTGGCGCCGATGCCGTGCGTCGCGCCCATCGCCAGCAAGTGGTTGTAGGCGCTGCGACCGGTGTGCACGGCCTTGGCGTCGAGCAGCGCGCCCACCTCGTGCAGCGGGGCGTGGTGTGCTGCATACGGCTTGCCGTTGACGATGACGCCGCCCGCAGTCGGTCGGTCGAGACCGACGATCATGCGCATCGTGGTGGACTTGCCGGCGCCGTTGGGACCGAGGAAACCGGTCACCTGGCCCGGGCGAACGGTGAAACTGATGTCGTTGACGGCGGTCTTCGCGCCGTAGCGCTTGACGAGCCCTTCTGCCGTGATCATGCTTCAACGCTAGAGAACAGGGGCAGCCCGAGGCATCCGCCTGAGGAATGGTTCAGGGCGGGCCGCCGTGGTACCGGGGTACCACGGCGCCCCGCCCTGAACGAGGTGCTACGCGGTGCTACTGCGCGTCGCGCGCCTGCGCGGCGAGGGCGCGATCGATGCCCGCGAGTCGCTCGACGACGAGTCGGCGCAGCGCCGGCACGTCGGGGTGCGTCTCGAGCCAGGCGCGACTCGCGTCGGCGAGCGCACGGTTGGCGAGCGGCGACGGGTAGAGCCCGTCGACGAGCTTCTCGGCGATCGCGTAGCTGCGCGCCTCCCAGATGTCTTCGAGCATCGCGAAGTAGCGCTCGACGAACGCCTCGAGCAGCGCAGGGTCGGAGCTCCGCAGGAAGCCCTCGGCCGTCTCGCGCACGACGGTGTTGGTCGCCGTGTCGACGTCGATGAGCGACGCCCAGGCGCGCTCCTTGCCCTCGGGCGTCTGGATGGCGGCGCGCGCGTGAGCGGCCGACTGCTGGCCCGTCGCGGTGTTGTCACCGGCCAGGCGAGCATCGATCTCGTCGTCGCCCGCGCGACCGGCCGCGACGAGGGCGATGAGCAGCTCCCAGCCGAGGTCGGTATCGATCTCGAGCCCCTCGAGCGCGAGCGAACCATCGGCGAGGGCCGCGAGGTCGTCGATGTGCGAGCCGGCCTCGGCGATCGCGGCGAAGTTCATGACGAACTGGAACTGCGCGTCGCTGCCCGCCACCGCCTGCTGGGCGAGGGTCCAGAAGCCGTCGGCGAGCGTACGTCGTGCCTCGGTGCGGTGCTCGGGCGCGGTGTACGCGCTCGCCGCGAGCACGGCGTTCGCGAGCACGATGCGCAGCGTCGTCGACTCGGTCTCGCTCGCGATGTTGCCGAGCACGAGGTCGAGGTAGGCGCTCGCGCTCGTCTCGGCATCGCGCGTGGCATCCCACACCGAGCTCCAGACCAGCGCGCGAGCGAGCGGGTCCTCGATCTCGGAGAGGTTCGCGAGCGCGACCTGCTGGGATGCCTCGTCGAGCCGGATCTTCGCGTAGGCGAGGTCGTCGTCGTTCAGCAGCACGAGGTCGGGGCGGGCGAGGCCGACGAGCTCGGCGACATCCGTTCGCTCGCCGTCGACGTCGAGCTCGACCCGGTGCTCGCGCACGAGCTTGCCGTCGACGAGGTTGTAGAAGCCGATGGCGAGGCGGTGCGGGCGAATCGTCGGGTAGTCGGCGGGAGCGGACTGCAGCACCGTGAAGGCGGTGATCGTGCCCGAGTCATCGATCTCGATCTCAGGACGCAGCGTGTTGACACCCGCGGTCTCGAGCCAGAGCTTCGACCAGCCCGAGAGGTCGCGGCCGCTTGCGGTCTCGAGTTCGGCGAGCAGGTCGGCGAGGGTCGTGTTGCCCCACTGGTGCTTCTTGAAGTAGGCCGAGACGCCCTGGAAGAAGGCGTCGACGCCGACCCAGGCCACGAGTTGCTTCAGCACCGAGCCGCCCTTGGCATAGGTGATGCCGTCGAAGTTCACCTGCACGTCTTCGAGGTCGTTGATGGTCGCGACCACCGGGTGGGTCGACGGCAGCTGGTCTTGACGGTAGGCCCAGTTCTTCTCCATCGAGTTGAACGTGGTCCAGGCCTCGTGCCACTCGGTGGCCTCGGCCGTGGCGATCGTCGACGCCCACTCGGCGAACGACTCGTTCAGCCAGAGGTCGTTCCACCACTTCATGGTGACGAGGTCGCCGAACCACATGTGCGCGAGTTCGTGCAGCACCGTGACGACCCGGCGCTCGCGCACCGCGTCGGTGACCTTTGAGCGGAACACGTAGAACTCGGTGAACGTGACCGCCCCTGCGTTCTCCATCGCGCCCGCGTTGAACTCGGGCACGAACATCTGGTCGTACTTCTCGAACGGGTAGGGCACGTCGAACTTCGCCTCGAAGTACTCGAAGCCCTGCTTCGTCTTCTCGAAGATGTAGTCGGCGTCGAGGAACTGGGCGAGGCTCTTGCGGCTGAACACCCCGAGCGGGATGGTGCGGCCGTCGGAGCTCGTGAGCTCGTCGCGCACCACGTGGTAGGGGCCGGCGACGAGCGCGGTGATGTAGCTCGAGATGCGCGGCGTGGGCGAGAACGCCCACGTGGCCTTCGACACGTCGTCGGCGCGTCGCGTCGACGGCTGCAACTCGGGCTCGGGCGTGGGGGAGTTCGACACGACCTCCCAGTGCGACGGCGCGGTCAGCGTGAAGCGGAACGAGGCCTTCAGGTCGGGCTGCTCGAACACGGCGAACATGCGGCGCGAGTCGGGCACCTCGAACTGCGTGTAGAGGTAGACCTCGTCGTCGACGGGGTCGACGAAGCGGTGGAGGCCCTCGCCCGTGTTCATGTAGCGGCCGTCTGCGACGACGCGCAGCTCGTTGTCGGCGGCGAGGTTCGGCAGCTGGATGCGCACACCGTCGCTCACCTCGGCGGGGTCCAGTTCGACGCCGTTCAGCGTCACCGAGTGCACCGCCGCCGTGATGGCGTCGATGAAGGTCGAGGCGCCCGCGGTCGCGGAGAATCGCACCGTCGTCTCGCTGCGGAACACCTCCGGACCCGTGGTCACATCGAGCACGACGTCGTAGTCGTGGACCGAGACGAGCGCTGCGCGCTCCTCGGCTTCGATTCGGGTGAGGTTCTCTCCGGGCACGTGCGCTCCTTCGGCAGTCATCGACGCGGCTCGTGGCCGCAGGCAATGTCCACCAGCCTAGCTCTCGGCGACCGCCCGGTCACGGAGCGGAGGCAGACTCGTCACCAGTCGGCGCGCTCGTAGTCCTTCAGGAACACTCCGGTGATGTCTTCGCCCGCTTCGCCGCGCACGATCGGGTCGTACACGCGTGCCGCGCCGTCGACGAGGTCGAGCGGGGCGTGGAAGCCCTCCTCGGCGAGGCGCACCTTCGTCGGGTGCGGGCGCTCATCCGTGATCCAGCCCGTGTCGACGCTCGTCATGAGGATGCCGTCGGCGAGCATCTCCTTCGCGCTCGTGCGCGTGAGCATGTTCACTGCGGCCTTCGCCATGTTCGTGTGCGGGTGCCCCGGCCCCTTGTAGCCGCGGCTGAAGACGCCCTCCATGGCCGAGACGTTCACGATGTAGCTGCGGCGGGCGGAGGTCGCGGCGAGCGAGGCCCGCAGGCGGCTGACGAGGATGAACGGGGCCGTCGTGTTGCAGAGCTGCACCTCGAGCATCTCGAGCGGGTCGACGTCTTGCACGACGGCGCTCCAGCTGTTCTCGTGGTGCAGGTCGGGCACGAGGCCGCCAGCGTCGATCGCGGTGCGGTCGGCGAGCTTCGCGAGCGAGCTCGAGCCGGGCGCGAGGGCGAGCGCGGTCAGGTCGTCGGCCGTCATCGTGCCGGCGAACAGGCCCGACGAGAGCACCGGGTGGCTCGACACCGAATCGGCGAGCGCGAGCGGATGCGCGTCGTTCGTGTGCCCGAAGCTCACGAGCTCTGGCATCGGCCCGTCGGGAAGCGGCGAGGACTCGGCCTCGACGAGCGGTGAGTACGAGCCGGGGGAGCGGCGCACGGTCTGGGCTGCGTTGTTGATGAGGATGTCGAGCGGGCCCTGCGCCGCGATGTCGTCGGCGAGCGCGATGACCTGCGCGGGGTCGCGCAGGTCGATGCCGACGATGCGGAGGCGGTGCAGCCAGTCGCCCGAGTCGGGCATGGCGGCGAAGCGCCGTGCGGCGTCGCGGGGGAACCTCGTCGTGATGGTCGTATGCGCACCGTCGCGCAGCAGACGCAGCGCGATGTACATGCCGATCTTCGCGCGCCCGCCGGTGAGCAGCGCGCGCTTGCCGGTGAGGTCGGTGCGCGCGTCGCGCTTGGCGTGGCTCATGGCCGCGCACATCGGGCAGAGCTGGTGGTAGAACGCGTCGACGAGCGTGTAGCGCTGCTTGCAGATGTAGCAGGGGCGTGCCACGAGCAGCTCGCCGGCGGTGCGTGCATCGGTGCCGCTCACGAGGTCGGCGCCGCGCGTCTCGTCGTCGATGCGGGTGGGCGCGCCCGTCGCGGTCGCGGCGATCACGGCGCGGTCGGCGTCTTGCACGACCTTGCGCTTCTCGAGCCGGCGGCTGACCTTGACGGACTTGAACATCTTCGCGGTCGCCCGGCGCACGGTCTCGAAGTCGGGGTCGTGCTCGTCGAGCTCGCTGAGTGTAGCGAGCACCCGCAGGGTCGTCTCGAGGTCTCGCGCGTCGATCGAGGGCGCGCTGGAGGAGGCTGAGACTTCGGAGGGCATGCTGGAACTCTACGGGTCGCCAGCCGGTGAACACCTGTGCGTCGTTCCCGTCGGCCCCGTGGCGACGCAGGAGCGTCCCGAGACCCGGCACGCGGGAGTAGCGTGACGCCATGAGCACCAGCACGGATGCTTCGGCGCCGACCGCCGAGCGGTATCGCGCGTTCGCCGAGGTCGAGGCGCACGGCATGTCCGCCACGTACGAGGCCTGGGCGGCGGGCGTGGCAGCGGATGCCACTGCGCTGGCCCTCATCGACGAGTTGCCGCCGCAGAAGCGGCAGCCGAACCTCGTGTTCTCGGCTGCGCGCCTGCTCGGCGCCCCGATCGGCGACTATCCGGTCTTCGCCGCATGGCTCGCCGAACACTGGAGCGAGGTGCGGGGCGTCGCGCTGAACCACGCGACGCAGACCAACGAGGCGGCCCGGTGTGCGCTGCACCTGCCCGTGCTCGGCGGCATCGAGGGGCCGATCGCGTTGCTCGAGGTCGGGGCATCCGCCGGCCTCTGCCTCTACCCCGACCAGTACAGCTACCACTACTCGGGGCATCCGCGGTTGGACCCTGCGGCCGGCCAGAGCACGGTGGTGCTCGACTGCTCACTCCGCGGCGACGTGCCGGCGCCGGTGCCATCCGCCATGCCCGAGGTCGTGTGGCGTGCCGGCATCGACCTCAACCCGCTTGATGTGCGAAAGCCCGCCGACGTCGCCTGGCTCGATGCACTGGTCTGGCCCGAGCACGACGATCGCCGCGCACGGCTCAGGGCTGCTGCCGAGATCGCCGCCAACATGCCGCCGCGCCTCGTGAGCGGCGACCTCAACGAGCAACTCGCCGCGCTCGCCGCATCCGCCCCCTCCGATGCCACGCTCGTCGTCTTCCACACGGCCGTGCTCATGTACCTCGACGAGGCTGCCCGCGACGTCTTCGTGCAGCAGGTCGGTGCGCTGCCCGGCCACTGGCTCTCGGTCGAGGGGCGGGGCGTGCTCGGCGGCATCCGTGTGCGCGACGACGTGCCGAACGAGAGCAGCGACCTCGTGCTCGCCCTCGACGGCGTGCAACGGGCCTGGGCGCACCCGCACGGGCGTGCGCTCACCTGGGCGCCGAATCCCTAGACTTGGCGCATGCGCATCCACATCGCGACCGATCATGCCGGCCTCGAATTCAGCCGCACGCTCGTCGATCACCTGACCAACGGCGGTCACGAGGTCATCGACCACGGACCGGGCGAGTACGACGCCCTCGACGACTACCCGGCGTTCTGCATCAACGCGGCACTCGGCGTGGCCCGCGACCAGGCCGCCGGCGTGCACGCGCTCGGCGTGGTCTTCGGCGGGTCGGGCAACGGCGAGCAGATCGCCGCCAACAAGGTCACCGGCGTCCGCGCGGCCCTCGTCTGGAGCATGGACACGGCGATCCTCGCCCGCCAGCACAACGACGCGAACGTCATCTCCATCGGCGCCCGCCAGCACACCGTCGAAGAGGCGATCCGCTACATCGACGCGTTCATCGCCGAGCCGTTCTCGGGTGATGAGCGTCATGTGCGGCGCATTGCGCAGCTCGCCGAGTACGAGACGACCGGCGACATCGCCGGCAAGGGCGTCGATGCGTCGCCCGAGTCTGCGGCCGCCGCCGAGTAGAGGTTCCGATGCCCGAGGGTCACTCCGTTCACCGCATCACCCGGCAGTTCGAACGCAACTTCGTCGGCCATGTCGTGCACGCCTCGAGCCCGCAGGGCCGGTTCGCGGTCGGGGCGGCCGAGATCGACGGGCGCCGCATGACCGACGCCCGCGCCGTCGGCAAGCAGATGTTCCTGGGCTTCGAGGGCGATATGTGGCTGCGCGTGCACCTCGGCATGTACGGCGCGTGGGACTTCGCGGGCGACATCCGCATGGACGCGACGATCGCCTCGGCGAACGGCCGCATGGGCCAGACCAACCAGCGCGGCACCTTTCTCGAGGGCCCGAACCCCGATGCGGTCGTGCTCGACTCGGCGGGCGAGAACTCGCTGAGCTCGATCGGTGCCCCGCGCAAGACCCGTTTGCGCATGTCGGAATCGGAGAAAGAGGGCAACGAGCTCTCGACCTTCCCCCCTGAGCCGATCGGGCAGGTGCGGGTGCGACTGCTCACCGACACGATCTGCGCCGACCTGCGCGGCCCGACGGCGTGCGAGGTGCTCGACCCGGCGCAGGTCGAGGCGGTCGTCGGCCGACTCGGTCCAGACCCGCTGCTCGACGGCGGACCCGACGCTGAGGAGCGGTTCGCCCGCACCGTCCTGAAGAAGGCCACGCCGATCGGCCTGCTGCTCATGGACCAGAACGTCGTCGCAGGTATCGGCAATGTCTACCGGGCGGAGCTGCTCTTCCGCGCCCGGCAGAACCCGCACACCCCGGGCAAGCTCGTGCCCGAAGAGCACGTGCGCCACCTCTGGCGCGACTGGGCGAAACTGCTGCGCATCGGTGTCGAGACCGGCCAGATGATGACGATGGACGATCTCGATCCCGAGGCCTATCGGGCGGCGATGGCCAACCGCGCCGACCGGCACTGGGTGTACAAGCGCGAGGGGTTGCCGTGCCGGGTGTGCGGCACCAACATCGTGCTCGAAGAGATGGGTGCCCGCAAGCTCTACTGGTGCCCGTACTGCCAAGCCTGAGCACTCGACCGCTGGCCGGGTGCACGATGCGTATCGAGACCGAGGAACGCACATGCGACAGAACCCCAGCTTCACGCTCGCGAGCGAAGACGGCGTGAAGCGCCTGATCCGCGAACACCCCTGGGTGACGCTCGTGAGCATGACGGATGCCTCGGGCCTCGTGGCATCCCACTACCCCGTGCTCCTCGACGAGGAGGCCGACGGCGTCGTGCTGCTCACGCACGTCGGCCGCCCCGACGAGGTCGTGCACGAGCTCGGAGCGCACGAGGTGCTCGTCATCGTGCAGGGCCCGCACGGGTACATCTCGCCCGGGTGGTACGACGCGAACCCCGCGGTGCCGACCTGGAACTTCGTCAGTGCCCATTTGCACGGCACGCCCGAGCTGCTCCGCCCCGACGAGAACCTGCGAGTGCTCGAATCCCTCGTCGAGCACTTCGAACGCCCGATGCCCGAGCCGCGCCTCATGCGCGGCACCGCCGAGAACTCGGCGTACGCCGACCGCATCGCCGCGGGCACCGTCGGCCTGCGCATCCCCGTGACGCGGTTCGTCGCGAAGAACAAGATGAGCCAGAACAAGCCCGCGGAGACGGTCGACCGCATCATCGACGAGCTCGAGGGCGAGGGGCCGTACGCGAGCACCGCGCTCGCCGCGGAGATGCGGCGCACGCACGAGTCGTTGCGGGCGGCACGGGCGTGAGCGATCTCGTTCTGCAGAACGCGCGCATCCCGGGCGAGCAGCGCGCCGTCGACGTGCACCTCGCAGGTGGGCGCATCAGCTCGATCACGCCGGCCGGTGCCACCGCGCACGGCACGGCAGCGCGGCGCCTCGATCTCGACGGCCGCTGGATCCTTCCCGGGCTGCACGATCGGCACGTGCACTTCTCGCAGTGGGCGATGGTGTCGCGCCGCCTCGCGCTGGCGGGCGCCGACTCGGCCGCGGCGACCGTGCGCCTGGTCGCGGCATCCGTCGATCGTGGTGCCCGAGAGGTGGTCGGTTTCGGCTACCGCGACGGCCTCTGGGCCGATGCCCCGAGCCTCGAGGCGCTCGACGCCGCATCGGGCGACGTACCGGTGGTGCTCGTCGCGGCCGACCTGCACGCCTGCTGGGTGAACTCGGCAGCGCTGCGGCGGCACGGGCTCGATGCCGGCGCGTTGCCGAGTGGAGTGCTCCGCGAAGAGGACTGCTTCCGGCTCGTGCGCGAGATCGACGACGTCGCCGACGAGGTGCTCGACGGCTGGGTCGCGGATGCCGCGCGCGATGCCGCGGCCCGCGGCGTGGTGGGCATCACCGAGTACGAGATGCGGTGGAACCGCGACGACTGGGCGCGACGGGTCGCCTCCGGCACCGACGACCTGCGCGTGACGTTCGGCGTCTACACCCAGCACCTCGACCGTGCGATCGGCGAACGACTGCGCACGGGCGACATCGTGCCCGGCACCGGCGGACTCGTCACGGTCGGCGCCTACAAGGTCATCACCGATGGGTCGTTGAACACGCGCACGGCGTGGTGCTTCGACCCGTACCCGGGCCTCGCCGACGACGAGCACCCGTACGGGCTCGCGACGGTGACGTTCGAGGAGCTCGTGCCGCTCATGCGACGGGCTCACCAAGCGGGCATCATGCCGGCGGTGCACGCCATCGGCGACCGCGCGAACGCCCGCGTGCTCGACGCCTTCGAGGCGGTCGACGGCACCGGATGGAACGGTCGCGGCTCGATCGAGCACGCCCAACTGCTGCGCCGCGACGATGTCGACCGCTTCGCGCGCCTCGGCATCGTGGCGAGTGTTCAGCCCGAGCACGCGATGGACGACCGCGACGTCGCCGACCACTACTGGGCAGGTCGCACCGACCGGGCGTTCATGCTCGCCGAACTCGCCGCGGCGGGCGTCGAGCTCGCGCTCGGATCCGATGCGCCGGTCGCACCCCTCGACCCCTGGGTCGCCATCGCCGCCGCCGTGGGCCGCTCGCGCGATGGACGAGAGCCGTGGCATCCCGAGCAGGCCATCGAGGCCCGGGTGGCGCTCGCCGCATCGACCGGCGGGCACGGCAGTGCGGTGCAGGCCGGTGGTCCGGCGGACCTGACCATCGTCGATGTCGACCCGTTCGCGGCATCCGTCGACGAGTTGCGCACGATGCCGGTCGCGGCGACGCTCGTCGGGGGCCGCATCACCCACACGCTGATCGGGAGCTGAGCCGGGGGAAAACCCCCGCCCCGTTCCGGGCGTGCTCCGGCTGTGGCCCGCCCGCGGTGATCGGAAGGCTGGAGTCATGCTCCAGTCACGACTCCGCAGGCCCCGCGCCGCCATCGGATCCGCGCTCGCCGCCGTCGCCGCCGGCGGCCTCGTCGCCGTCGCCTTCGCCGGGTGCGGCATCGTCGGCCCCGGCGCCGTCTCGACCGTAGGAAAGGTGGACTTCGACACCCCGCTCGCCATTCCGCCGCTCGCCGAGTCGACGGTCGATGCCGAGGGCACCCGTGTCTTCAGTCTCGACGCCCGCGCCGGGCAGAGCGAATTCGAACCAGGCGAACCGAGCGACACGTGGGGCTTCAACGGCAGTTACCTGGGCCCGACGATCGTCGCCAAGCGCGGCGAGCACGTGCGCGTCGACGTCACGAACTCCCTCGACGAGCCGACCACGGTGCACTGGCACGGCATGCACCTGCCGGCCGAGATGGACGGCGGGCCCCATCAGATGGTCGCTCCCGGCGCGAACTGGTCGCCCGAGTGGGACATCGACCAGCAGGCGACGACCCTCTGGTACCACCCGCACCCGCACGGCGAGACCGAAGACCACGTCTCGCGCGGTCTCGCCGGAATGTTCATCGTGCAGGACGACGAGGAGGCGGCGCTCGCCCTGCCGCGCGAGTACGGGGTCGACGACGTCCCCGTCATCGTGCAGGACACCGGATTCTCGGCCGCCGGCGAACAGGAGGCGAACCCGCGCGGCTACGCAGGCGGGCTCGGCGACGAACTCCTCGTCAACGGCACTCGCGGCCCCTACCTCGACGTCGCCGACGAGCTCGTGCGCCTTCGGCTGCTGAACGCGTCGACGGCTCGCAGCTACGCGTTCACGTGGAGCGACGGCCGAGCCGTCGAACTCATCGGCACCGACGGCGGCCTGCTCGAGGCATCCGTCGATCTCGATCACGTGCGCCTGTCGCCCGGGGAACGGGCCGAGGCGCTCGTGCGCATGACCCCCGGCGAACGTCTCGTGCTGCAATCGCGCATGACTCCCGAGATCGCCGCGCTCGCCGGGCCGGTCGCTGCCGGCAACGGTGGAACCGACTCCTACGACGTGCTCCAACTCCGTGCCGGCGAGACGCTCGACCCTGCCCCCGCCGTTCCCGAACGACTGACGACGATTCCGGCGTTCGACGAGGCAGAGGTCGTGACGACCCGCACGTTCGAGCTGAACGACAGCTTCGAGATCAACGGCGACTCGATGGAGATGGGTCGCATCGACGAGACGGTCACGGTCGGCACGCTCGAACGGTGGGTCGTCGAGAACGCGACGCAAGTGCCGCACAGCTTCCACGTGCACGACGTGCAGTTCCGCATCGCTTCGATCGACGGTGGCCCACCGCCGCCCGAGCTCGCGGGCTGGAAGGACACGATCTACACCGAGCCCGAGACCGAGTACGAACTGCTCATGCGGTTCGAGGACTACACCGATCCCGACACGCCGTACATGTACCACTGCCACCTCTTGTGGCATGAAGACCAGGGCATGATGGGCCAGTTCGCCGTCGTCGAACCGGGCCAGCGTGCGACGATGACTGAAGGAACCCACCATGAGCACTGAGATCATCACTCCCGCCGCGGGCGAGACGAGCCCCACGGATGCCGCCGCAAAGCGCGCCGGCTACTGGTCGCTGTGGGCGACGGTGCCGCGGGAGTTCGCCTTCCTCATCCTCACGATGCCGATTGCGATCACGGGCCTGGTGCTCCTGTCGACGACGTTCTTCACGGGACTCGGGCTCATCGTGCTCGTCTTCGGCGTCTTCATCCTCGTCGCGTCTCTGTTCATGGCGCGCGGCTTCGGCACGCTCGAGCTGACGCGGCTTCGCTGGGCGGGGCGCGGCTCGATCGCTCAACCGCCGTGGGGGCGCACCGACCTCGACCGGGGCTTCTGGCGCTCGGTCTTCGCCCCGTTCGTCGAGGGACACTACTGGCTTTACCTGTTGCACGGCATCGTGATCAATCCGATCATCAGCGTCATCACGTGGAGCATCACGGTCGCGTGGACCTCCGTCGCACTCGGTGGCACGACCGGCTGGATCTGGCAGCGCTACATCCCCGATGAGGGGCGGGACTTCTGGCTCAGCGAGGTCGTGCTCGACTTCCTGCTGCTGGGCAACGGCCCCGCCATCGATCCCCGTGTCTCCGAGCCCATCTTCGAGTTCGTCATCGGCGCGATCTTCCTCGCAACGCTCCCGTTCGTCTTCCGCGGCCTCACCCTGCTGCATGACGTCGTCGCCCGCGGCCTGCTCGGAGCGTGGCGCTCCGAGGCGCTCGAACGCGAGGTCGCCCAGCTCTCCGCTTCGCGCGGCGCAGCGGTGCAGGCTGAAGATGCCTCGCTGCGGAGGCTCGAACGCGACATCCACGACGGCCCGCAACAACGCCTCGTGCGGCTGCAGATGGACCTCGCGGCGATCGAGCGCAAGCTCGAAGGCGACCCCGATTCGGCACGCGAGCTGCTCGGGGAGGCCCGTACGCAGGCCCGCGAGACGCTCGACGAGCTGCGCGCCCTGTCTCGCGGGTTCGCCCCGCCGATCCTCGAAGATCGTGGGCTCGCGGTCGCCCTGCAGTCGCTCGCAGCGCGCAGCCCGGTTCCGGTGACGATGGAGATCGCATTGCCGACCGACAGCGCATTGCCGGCGCCGATCGAACGCAACGTCTACTTCATCGCCGCCGAGCTGCTCACCAACACCGTGAAGCACGCAGAGGCCAGCGGCATCCGCCTCGCCGTCTCGACCCGCGACACCGGAGCCACGGGGCACTGGATCGATCTCTGGGTGACCGACAACGGTCGCGGCGGTGCTGCGCTCGCCTCCGGCCATGGGCTCGCCGGCCTCGACGAACGCGTGCAGGGTCTTCGCGGCATGCTCGTCATCGACAGCCCGGCCGGCGGACCGACCACGATCGGCGCACACATTCCCTACGTGCCGCTCGCGCCTTCGCCGTCGCCCATCGGACACTGACGACGAGCGACGGATGCCTCGCGCCCACGAGGGCCGAGGCATCCGTTCGCCCGCCGCTAATGTGGGGGCATGACCGACCGCACGCCCCTTCGCATCGTGCTCGCCGAAGATTCAGTGCTGTTGCGTGAGGGCCTCGTGCGACTGTTCGACGAGGCCGGGTTCGAGACCGTCGCGGCCTATGGCGAAGCCGATTCGCTGCTGGCGGCGATCGATGAGACCGAACCCGATCTTGCGGTGCTCGACGTGCGCATGCCGCCGACGTTCCGTGACGAGGGAGTGCGCGCGGCGATCGAGCTGCGACGCCGCAAGCCGAAGCTCGGCGTGCTGCTGCTCAGCCAGTACGTCGAGGGCACCTACGCGCACGAGCTGCTCTCGTCGGGCGAGGGCGGCATGGGCTACCTGCTGAAAGATCGGGTCGCCTCGCTCGACGAACTCGAAGACGCCGTCGAGCGCGTGAGCCAGGGCGGCACCGTGCTCGACCCGCAGGTGGTGCGCGAGTTGCTCGCCCGCCGGAGCGATCCGCTCGAGAACCTGACTCCCCGTGAACGCGAGGTGATGACGCTCATGGCAGAGGGGCGCACCAACGCCGGCATCGCGAAGCAGCTCTTCATCGGCGTGGGAGCCGTTGAGAAGAACGTCACCTCGATCTTCCAGAAGCTCGCCCTCGAAGACTCCGGCACCGATCACCGCCGGGTGCTCGCGGTGCTCACCTGGCTGCAGCGGTAGCTCGCTCAGACGTCGCCGGCGCGTCGCAGCGGCGCATGCATGCGCATGACGTGGCGGTAGCTGCGATAGCCGAACCGCATCCAGAGCGCGAACGCCGTGATACCGACGACGGCGCCGAGCGCGACCGACCATCCGACCGAGCCGCCGATCGCGAAGGTGATGGCGCCCAGCAGAAGCCCGAGCAGTGCGGTGTTGACGACGAGCATCACCATCATCGAGCTGGCGAAGACCTGCGATCGGTTTCGAGCTCCGAACGGGTAGTACGTCGTGCCGGCGCCCACCTCGTCGTCGGTCGTGCCGGTGATGAAGTAGCGCTCGATGCCCGGGTCGAGGTCGACGTAGGCGCCGCGCAGGCGATTCATCGCGAGCACGTAGGCCAGGTCTTCGGTGGCGGTGTTGAACACGCGCAGCTGGGTGACGACGCCCAGCACCGCGAGCAGGGTGAGCACGCCGAGTGCCGCGATGCCGAACCAGCCGCGGAATCCCGTGGCGTTACCGAGGACGCCGAGCGTGACGAGGCCGGCTGAGACGAGGGTGAGGAAGATCGCGATGCGGGTGAGCACCTCGCTCTGCGTGGTGCTGCGCGAGGCGAGCAGGCTCCAGTGCTCGGTCGCGAGCATCTGGGCCCGCAACGACTTCTGAGCGTCGCTGAGGCTCGCGACGTCACCGCTGTCGCCATCGCTGCGGCCGTCGTCGGAAGATGAAACGGGCCCGGGTGCATCCGCCGTCATAGCGGCATTCTGCACCCGGGCCCGTCAGGCCGCCATCGCGGCTTTACTTCACGGAGATGTGCGAGAAGAGGAACCAGCGGTCTTTGTCGAGCCCGCGGCGGATCTCGATCACGACGTCTTGACTCACCGGGTCGAGCTCGTCGAGGCCTTCGATCGCCGCGGCGACCTTCTCGGCGGCGAGGTCGATCTGCGCGACGACATCGGCGATCGCCTCGTCGTAGGGCTGGAAGCCGAGCTTCGGGTTCGCCGCGCCGCTCTTGTCGGAGACCGACTTCAGGCGGCCGTCGACCGGGAGGCCGAGCGCGACGACTCGCTCAGCGGCGAGGTCGGCCCACTCCTGCGCGTGCGCCACGACGACGTCGAGCAGTTCGTGCACGGCGATGAAGTTCACGCCGCGCACATGCCAGTGCGCCTGCTTGCCGTTGACGGCGAGTGCGACGAGTTCCTGCACCACCGGAGTGAGGAATTGGGCGACGCCGGAGGCGACGTCGGCGTTCGCGCCGGTCTTCGGAGTCTTCGGAGCGGTCTTGGTGTCGGTCATGTGGTCCACCTTCCCTGGAACGTATGTCTGGTTCAACGCTACGCGGATGCCCTGGTATTTCAAGGAAGGGAAGGCTCGGCTCATCCGGCGAGAATCGGCGCCGGATGCCGCGGCACGATGGTCGCGATGGTGTGCGGCTCGGAGGACGCACGAGTCAGAAGGGCTGGAACGGAGGGGATGACGGGAATCGAACCCGCGTAATCAGTTTGGAAGACTGAGGCTCTACCATTGAGCTACATCCCCGCGTGCCCTCGCGGGCACTGCATCATCGTAGTACACGATGCGGCGCAGACTGTGACGCGCACCGCATTTGCGGGGCCTACCGCAGCTCGGCGATCGAGCGGATCGTGCCGCGTGCCAGACGCAGCTGGCGCTCGTAGGTCGCGGCCAGCACGACGAGCAGCACGCCCGCGATGCCGAGCCAGAGCCACCACCAGACAGCTTCGTAGAGGTCGGTGATCCACGGCCAGAGCTGCACGATCGCGTGCACCAGCAGCACGGCGCCGCCGAGCAGCAGAGGTGCCTGCAGGCGCCGCATCGCGCCGACAACCACCACGACGACCGTGACGACGCCGAGTGCGACGAGGCGCCACACCTGCGGATCGGTGAAGTCGGCCAGGAGCGCCGGAAGCAGGAGCACGGCCAACCCCGGCCCGAGCGCGGGCCAACTGCCGAGCGAGGGGGAGCGACGCATCCTGAACCATCCGGCGCCGATGAGCGCGACCGCGACCGGCGCCGTCACCAGGTCGAACGGATCCACCGTTCGCGACGCCAGCGCGATGACGCCGCCGAGGCCGAGCGCGCCGAGTGTCGACCAGCCGAGCTGCGGCCCGGCGAAGGGGCGCGCGGTCGTGATGGCACTGCCGATGTGTGCGACGGCGAGCAACGGGAAGAGCACGGCGGCTCGCAGGGCGGCATCCTCGCCGAGCACGATCGCGAGCAGCGTCGGGATGACGGCGACGACGACGGATACCGTAAGAAGGGCCTCGGCCAGCCAGCCGGGCTTCGACGCCGTTCGAGTCCACATGACGGCGAGCGCCACGCCCGTGGCAAGTGCCACGAATGGCCAGAACTCGACGATCAGCACGCTGTCGCCCTGGTCGAGCGCGATGGCGGTGCCGCGCACGAGCCCGGCCCCGGTGACGGCGACCCATCCTGCGACCGCACCGAGCAGTCGCACGGGCACCGCACGCGCCGTCTCGGGCAGGAACATCGCGGCGATGGCCACGACGATGCCGATCGAGGCGAGCAGCAGGGTGCGAAGTTCCGACTCCGCAGCCGACGCGACGCTCGGCAGCACGGCGATCGCCGCGGCTGTAGCGAACAGTGCGGTGCGGCCGGTGCCGCGCGGGGTCGCGTTCAGGCGTCGCCAGGTGATCAGGCCGGCCGTCACGGCGAGCGCCGCAGCGAGCGGCAGCGTGTACGCCTCGACGTTGTCGACGCCGTCGCTCGCCAGCCGGGTCCAGACCGTCGCGACCGCGAGGGCGAGGCTCAGCCAGGCGAGGTGGCGACCGGGTCGGTGACTGGCGATCGGGTCGCCGTCGAGTGCGGCGAGCACGATCGGCACGGGAGTCAGCACGAGCAGCACGAGCCAGGTCGTATTCGTCGTCGCCAGGCCGGAGGCGGCCGCCGCGAGCGAGACGACCCCGGCGACGCCGACCGCGCCTGCCCACACGGGTCGAGCAGTGCCGCCTCGCATCGGCAGCAGGTGCGCGAGGGCAGCAGCGAGCAGCGTCGCGCCGGCGAGGCCGATGGCAATGAACTCCCTGCCGAAGATCAGCTCGACGGCGACCGCCGACGTGAAGGCGATCGCGAGGGGCGTCACCCCGGCGAAGGGAATGCGAAGCGATGCGGGAACGCCCATGCGGAGCCACAACACGCCTGCGACGACGAGCACGAGCGCGGGCAGCCAGCGCAGCGCCGGTTCGGCTTCGAAGGCGAGCGCGAATATTGCGATGACGGATGCCGCGAACAGCGGCAGGATGACGGCGAGCCGATCGCCCGTTGAACCGCGCCGGATGATCGCGGCAGCGACGAGTAGCGCGGCCGTCGTGGTCGCGACCCACATCCACGGCGACATCCACGCGTCGGCGAGCTGCGCAGCGGATGCCCGGAACCAGAACGGCACCGATGCCACGGCGACGATGGCGAGCACAGCTGCGATCGCGAGATGCGCAGCGCCGATGGCCGAGCGGGCACTGTCGGCCCAGACGCGACGCGAGAGTGCCCTGCCTGCCACGGCGAGGGCGATGACGAGCACCACGACCCACGGCCACAGCGCAGTGCTCGAGTAGCCGACGCACCAGGCGATCGCGGCACCGGTGACGCCGAGCACGAGGAGCGTGACCGTGACCGCGGGCAGCGCGAATCGCCGGAGCGCGACGGCGAGGGCGAGGGCTCCGCCGGCGGCGATGGCAGGCAGGAACGACGTGACGGCGAGGTTGGGAGCGAGGGCGCCCACGACGAGAACTCCGGCGAGCGCAGCTCCGATCGGGATGGCCGCGAACGTGCGCGCGCGACGGACCAGTGCCGTGACAGCAAGCGCTCCGACTGCGACGACGAAGGGCACGAGCACGACACCGAGATCGCTGTCGCGCGTGATCGCGTCGAGCGGTTC
Organism: Agromyces subbeticus DSM 16689; assembly: GCF_000421565.1. Lineage (GTDB taxonomy): Bacteria > Actinomycetota > Actinomycetes > Actinomycetales > Microbacteriaceae > Agromyces > Agromyces subbeticus. The sequence continues at coordinate 255,005 of NZ_ATXG01000002.1, forward strand.
GTCGAGGGCACGGTTCCACGGCGGCACGGTCGTCGCGAGCCTCGTCATGACGACCCCGATTCCGAGAACCGCCGCCGGTACGGCAGCGGCGAACGCGACGACCACCGCGACCAGACAGGCCCACGCCGCGTCGTCGGCCCACGTTCCGCGCAGGTGAGTGCCCGCGGCGAACAGGCAGGCGACGAGGCCCGCCGCGGCCGGTGCGAGCCAGAGGGCGAGCGACGCGTCGAGCTCGGTCGCGATCGAGACGGTCGGTGCCAGAGCGACTGCGAGGCCGAGCATCGGAGCGGCGACTCGACCCCACACCGGTGAGACGCCGGCGCGCAGGCGGACCGCGAGCAGCATCGCGAGCCACGCTGCGGTGACCGCGAGGTAGGCGAACAACTGATGCCAGGAAGCATCGGGAAGCGCCCAGACCGCAGTGATCAGGGCGATCACCCCACCGCCGACGCCGGCTGCCATCATGATCGTGCGCTCGATGCTGCGGGGCAGCAGCACGGCCGCAGCGCCGAGGACGGCGACGGCGAGCGAGCCGAGCCACCAGGCCGTGACCGACGAGGAGTCGGGCGAAGCCTCTGCGACCAGCAGGAACACGCCGATCGGCGCGAGGCCTGCCGCGGCGAATCCGGCGACGCGGATGCCGCTCGCCGCCCGAACGCCCAGCAGCGCCGCCGCGACGACGAGCAGCGCGCCACCGGTGTACCCGCCCGCGCTCAGCGCGTCGGTGCCGAACAGTCCGTTGGCCCGTACGATCCAGACGTCGAGCAGCAGCAACACGATGGCGACGGATGCCACGCCCTCTGCCGTGCCGGGCAGGCCGCGTGCCCGCAGCAACCAGGCGACGCCGAGCACGAGCACGCTCGCCGCGGCGATGATGATCGATCGCACCTCGAGACTCGCCACGAGATAGGCGACGAAGAGGAACACGATCGCCGTGATCGAGATCAGCACGACGCCGAGCGTGAGCAGCAGCACCTGCACGCCGGAGCGCCCGGAGCGCTTCGGCAGGGTCGTCGCGGCCGGTGCCTGCGCCACCGCCATCGACGGCGATGGCGCGGCCGGAGCAACCGGGGGAGCCGTGACCGGGTGCGCGGGTGCGGGAACGGTGGCCACCGGGGCCACGGCATCGGCAGATCCGGCGGCTGCAACGACGGGCTCACCGATGCGCATCGCAGCAGGCGCCACTCCCATTGCAGCGACCGGGAGGGCGACGCGAGCCGCGGCATCCGCTGCTCTCGCCGCCTGTGCCGCGCGCATGCTCGTGATCAGCGACTGCCGGCTCGCCTCCGCCGTGTGGATCCGCTGCCCGAGTGCGAACAGCTCGGCCGCAGCGGGAACGGCGAGATCGAGGCCGCACGTGGTGCACGTCGACGAGCCCAGTGCGCTGAAGCACGCCGGGCACAGGCTCGGGCTGATCAGATGCGCAGGGATCGATGGCCAGCGCCGAAGATCGCCCCGATCGCCGGGGGTGAGGTCGGTCATGCGCACACTCTGCCATGCGGCGCGCACCCGCGGTCGGTTCATCCACAGCGCGAGTCGGTCGTCGGTCGGCGCCGGTGCAAACGCGGGGCGCGGACTGTGCAGTAGACTTTCCCGGGTTCATCCGTCTGACGCATGCTTCGGCATGCCCGCGCGGGCGATCCGACGAGTTGAGTCGCGACTCGGGGCGTAGCTCAGCTTGGTAGAGCGCCCGCTTTGGGAGCGGGAGGTCGCAGGTTCGAATCCTGTCGCCCCGACGAGTTCCCCGACTCGACACGAACTTCCACACAACAGGAGATCTTCCACATGCCGACCACTTCGGTTGAGAAGCTGAGCCCGACGCGCGCCAAGCTCACCATCTCGGTGACGCCCGAGGAGCTGAAGCCCAGCATCACCCACGCCTACAGCCACATCGCCGAGCAGATCAATGTGCCCGGCTTCCGCAAGGGCAAGGTGCCGCCGCCCATCGTCGACCAGCGCGTCGGCAAGGGCGCCGTGCTCGAGCACGCCGTCAACGAAGGCCTCGACGGGTTCTATCGCGCCGCCGTCGCCGAGCACGAGCTGCGCCCCCTCGGCCGGCCCGAGGCCGACATCGTCGAGTGGCCGAGCGACAAGGACTTCTCGGGCGACCTGCTGCTCGCCATCGAGGTCGACGTGCGCCCCGAGATCGAGCTGCCCGCCTACGACGGCATCGAGCTCACGGTCGACTCCGTCGAGGTCGCCGACGACGAGGTCTCCGAAGAGCTCGAGCGTCTGCGCAGCCGGTTCGGCACGCTCATCACGGTCGACCGCCCTGCCAAGAGCGGCGACTTCGTCACCCTCGACCTCGTCGCCATGATCGACGAAACCGAGGTCGACCGGGCGAGCGGCATCTCGTACGAGCTCGGCTCGGGCGAACTGCTCGAGGGCATCGACGAGGCGCTCGACACGCTCTCGGCCGATGAGACCACGACCTTCGCGTCGAAGCTCCTGGGCGGCGACCACGAAGGTGAGACCGCAGAGATCACCGTCACCGTCACCGCCGTGAAGGAGCGCGAGCTTCCCGAGGCCGACGACGACTTCGCGCAGATCGCGAGCGAGTTCGACACGCTCGCCGAGCTGACCGACAGCCTCAAGGAGCAGGTCGCCCGCAACAAGTCCTTCGGTCAGGGCGGCCAGGCCCGCGACCTCCTCGTCGACAAGCTCCTCGAGCTCGTCGAGGTGCCCGTCGCCCAGGCGGTCATCGACGACGAGGTGCACCGTCACCTCGAGAACGAGAACCGTCTCGAAGACGACGAGCACCGCGCAGAGGTCGCCGAGTCCAGCGAGAAGGCGTTCAAGACGCAGATCCTGCTCGACTCGATCGCCGAGGCCGAGGGTGTGCAGGTGAGCCAGGACGAGCTCACGCAGTACCTCGTGCAGGGCGCTGCCCAGTACGGCATGGACCCCAACGAGTTCGTGCAGGCGCTGAGCCAGAACGGCCAGATCCCCGCCATGGTCGGCGAGGTCGCGCGCAACAAGGCGCTCGCGATCGCGCTCGGCAAGGCGAAGGTCACGGATGCCGCTGGCAAGCCGGTCGATCTCTCGGAGTTCACGGCCGTGGCCGAAGCAGAGGCTGAAGCCGAAGCCGAGGTCGTCGACGAGGCTGAAGAGATCGTCGAAGAGGCCGAGGCCGCCGAGAAGCCCGCACCGAAGAAGCGCGCACCGAAGAAGGCAGCAGCTGACGACGAGGCCGCGGAGAAGCCTGCGCCGAAGAAGCGCGCAAGCAAGAAGGCCGCGGAGTAGATCCGCGTGAACGAAGGGGCCGGGCGATTCGCCCGGCCCCTTCGTGTTCCCCCTCCCTCCCACGACGGTTTCCGGCGTGGAGGTCGCATCCGAGGCGTCCTCCGACGCGGAAGACGTCGTCGCGACACATGAGAGGTGCATGCATGAGCGACTGGCAGCAGCGGGTCGACGCCGTCTGGGCGGAGGCGGGTGAACTGGGTGACGACGAGGTGATCCGCCGCATCGATGCGCTCGCTGCCGAGCGTGCGGCCTCCGATCCCGTCGCGCTCTTCGAACAGGGTGGCGCCCGCGACTCGGCAGGGCTCGAGGCCGAGGCCGAAGACTTCTACCGGCGCGCCCTCGCCGGCGGTCTCGGCGGCTCCGAGCGAGTGCAGGCGCACGTGCAGCTCGCCTCCACGCTCCGAAACCTCGGCCGGCCGCTCGAGGCCATCGAATTGCTGGACGCGATCGAGCCCGATGCCAGCGAACTGCGCGACGCCGTGGTGGCGTTCCGTGCCCTCGCCCGCATCGATGCCGGCGATGCTCGCCTCGCGGCATCCGAGGCCCTCGCAGCTCTCGCACCGCACCTGCAGCGCTACCGCGTGTCGCTCGCCGCATACGCCGCGGAGCTCGCGGCATCCGCCTAGGGCGAACAGCCCCGTTCGCGTGCGTTGCACCGGATAGATTCGAGTGAACGCGACAACGGAAACGGAGCGACACATGGCCGAACCGACACCAGGCACCGGTGTATTCGATCGACTGCTGAAGGACCGCATCATCTGGCTTGGCTCCGAGGTGCGCGACGACAACGCCAACGAGATCGCGGCGAAGCTGCTGCTGCTCGCCGCCGAAGATGCCAAGAAAGACATCTTCCTCTACGTCAACTCGCCGGGCGGTTCGATCACGGCCGGCATGGCGATCTACGACACCATGCAGTTCGTGCCGAACGACATCGTCACGGTCGGCATCGGCATGGCCGCCTCCATGGGGCAGCTGCTGCTCACGGCCGGCACGAAGGGCAAGCGGTACATCACGCCGAACGCCCGCGTGCTGCTGCACCAGCCGCACGGCGGCTTCGGCGGCACCTCGAGCGACATCCAGACGCAGGCGCAGCTCATCCTCGACATGAAGAAGCGACTCGCAGAGATCACCGCGGCGCAGACCGGCAAGACCGTCGAGCAGATCAACGCCGACGGCGACCGCGACCGCTGGTTCAACGCGCAGCAGGCACTCGAGTACGGCTTCGTCGACCACATCCGCGAATCGGCGCTCGACGTGGCCGGCGGCGGCGGAACCCAGGCGTAGGCACTCGAGAGAAGAGAGAACGAGCGAATGAACATCCCTGCTTTCGGTGGCACCGCCTTCAATGGCGTCCAGGCACCGGGCTCGCGCTACATCCTGCCGAGCTTCGAAGAGCGCACGGCCTACGGCTACAAGCGCCAAGACCCCTACGCCAAGCTCTTCGAGGACCGCATCATTTTCCTCGGCGTGCAGGTCGACGACGCATCCGCCGACGACATCATGGCGCAGCTGCTCGTGCTCGAGTCGATGGACCCCGACCGCGACATCATCCTCTACATCAACTCGCCCGGTGGCTCCTTCACCGCCATGACGGCGATCTACGACACGATGCAGTACATCCGTCCGCACATCCAGACGGTCGTGCTCGGTCAGGCGGCTTCGGCGGCGGCGGTCATCGCCGCGGCCGGCACCCCCGGCAAGCGCCTCGCGCTGCCGAACGCGCGCATCCTGATCCACCAGCCGGCGATGGGCGAGGCCGGTCACGGCCAGGCCTCCGACATCGAGATCCAGGCCGCCGAGATCCTGCGCATGCGCGGATGGCTCGAAGAGACGCTCTCGCGTCACTCGAACCGTTCGCAGGAGCAGGTCAACACCGATATCGACCGCGACAAGATCCTGTCTGCGGCCGAGGCGCTCGAATACGGCCTCATCGATCAGGTGCTGACCTCTCGCAAGACGGCACCCGCGATCACGCGATAGGTAGCGCCACCGTGAACGCGGCGGATGACTGGCTGTACGACAGCCGCGCCATCCGCCGCGTTTCGCTGTATTCGGACGCCGTGATCGACCGGATCGCATGGCCGGCGAGCATTCCCGCGATCGATCAGCTGATCGGCGACGGCGGCATCGAGTTCCCGGCCGGCCTGACGTTCCTCGTCGGCGAGAACGGCAGCGGAAAGTCGACGCTGCTCGAGGGCATCGCAACGGCCTACGGGCTGCCGCCTGAGGGCGGCAGCAACAACGGCGGGCGATCGACCCGCCCGAGCGAGTCGCCGCTGGCCGACTGGTTGCGCATCGAGCGCAGCCCGTCGGCGCCGAAGTGGGGCTTCTTCCTCCGCGCCGAGACGATGCACGGCTACTACAGCTACCTCGAGGCGCTGCCCGACAGTCCTGATCGCCACCTGCACTCGCTGAGCCACGGCGAGTCCTTCAACGACCTGCTCGACAACAAGCTGAACCATCCGCAGTACCTCGCCGGACTCGTCTGCCTCGACGAACCCGAAGCAGCCCTCTCCTTCTCGTCCATCCTGGGCTGGATCGCCGGGCTCGATCGCATGGTCGCTCGCGGCACGCAGGTCATCTGCGCGACCCACTCGCCGGTGCTCGCTTCGGTGCCGGGCGCCACGATCCTCGAGCTGGGGGAGTGGGGCATCCGTCAGACGACGTGGGAGGAACTCGAGCTCGTGTCGCACTGGCGCAGTTATCTCGACGATCCGAGGCGCTATCTGCGTCATCTGCTCGATTGATCGAGCCGGTTCGCGCCCGGCGAACGGCAGGGCGTGTCGAATCCGACCGGCTACGCTCGAACGGCCCGATCTCGGGCTAGGCTCGGAACAGACTCGTCGACAGGGAGGGTTTCGATGGCACGCATCGGAGAGAGCGCCGACCTGCTCAAGTGTTCTTTCTGCGGAAAGAGCCAGAAGCAGGTGCAGCAGCTCATCGCCGGACCCGGCGTCTACATCTGCGACGAGTGCGTGGAGCTCTGCAACGAGATCATCGAGGAGCGCCTCGCCGAGGCCGGCGAGACCGAGGCCGGCGAGTTCGAACTGCCCAAGCCGAAAGAGATCTTCGGATTCCTCGAAGAGTACGTGATCGGGCAAGAGGCAGCCAAGAAGGCCCTCGCGGTCGCGGTGTACAACCACTACAAGCGCGTTCGTGCTCGCACGACGCTGACCTCCGCCGATGCTCGCGATGACGTCGAGCTCGCGAAGTCCAACATCCTGCTGATCGGCCCGACGGGCTGCGGCAAGACCTACCTCGCGCAGACGCTCGCGAAGCAGCTGAACGTTCCGTTCGCGGTCGCCGATGCCACTGCGCTGACCGAGGCGGGCTACGTCGGTGAAGACGTCGAGAACATCCTGCTGAAGCTCATCCAGGCCGCCGATTTCGATGTCAAGCGCGCCGAGACCGGCATCATCTACATCGACGAGGTCGACAAGATCGCGCGCAAGGCCGAGAACCCCTCGATCACGCGCGACGTCTCGGGCGAGGGTGTGCAGCAGGCACTCCTGAAGATTCTCGAGGGCACCGTCGCCTCCGTGCCGCCGCAGGGCGGGCGCAAGCACCCGCATCAGGAGTTCATCCAGATCGACACGACGAACGTGCTGTTCATCGTGGCCGGCGCCTTCTCCGGACTCGAAGACATCATCTCGTCGCGAGCGGGCAAACGCGGCATCGGGTTCGGCGCACCGCTGCACAACAAAGAAGACGAGGCCGACATCTTCAGCGAGGTGCTCCCTGAAGACCTCCACAAGTTCGGTCTCATCCCCGAATTCATCGGCCGGCTCCCGGTCGTCGCGACCGTGACCCCGCTCGATCGTGAAGCGCTCATGGAGATCCTCACGGTGCCGAAGAACGCCCTCGTGCGGCAGTACCAGCGCATGTTCGAACTCGACGGCGTCGAGCTCGACTTCGACGAAGAGGCGTTGCAGGCCATCGCCGACCTCGCCGTGCTGCGCCAGACCGGTGCCCGCGGCCTCCGCGCGATCATGGAGGAGGTGCTCGGGCCGATCATGTTCGAGGTCCCCTCCTCGACCGGCGTCGCGCGCGTCGTCGTCACCAAGGCCGCGGTACTCGACAACGCTGCACCCACGATCGTGCCGCACAAGCCGCGCCGCGCCGAGAAGTCGGCCTAAGACCCGCCGAGAGCGAGCACCGCCCATCTTCCACACCGTCGTCGCGGGCGTCATCGCGGCCATCACCGGCTTCGCCAGCTCATTCGCCCTGGTGATCGCGGGCCTGCTCGCCGTCGGCGCGACCGAGACGCAAGCAGCGTCGGGCCTCTTCGCGCTGTGCATCGCCACTGGACTCGCCTGCATCCTGCTGCCGCTCGTCACCCGCATGCCGGTGTCGTTCGCATGGTCGACGCCCGGCGCTGCCCTGCTGGTCGCCGCAGCCGCCACGACCCAGCAGTTCGCCGCGGCGATCGGTGCGTTCATCGTGTGCGGCGTGCTGATCGTGCTCGCAGGCCTCTGGCCGGCGCTCGGCCGGGCGATCACGAGCATCCCGAAGCCGATCGCGAGCGCGATGCTCGCCGGCATCCTCTTCCCGATCTGCGTCGCGCCGGTGTTCGCCGCCGTCGAGCAACCCGCGATCGCGATTCCGATGGTGCTCGTCTGGCTGCTCCTCGCGCGGCTCGCGCCGCGCTGGGCGGTGCCCGCGGCCATGCTCGTCGCCGTGGTGGGCATCGCGCTGATCGCCGGGCCCGCCGTGCTCGAGAGCGAAGCAGTGCGGCCGCAGCTCGAGTTCGTCGCGCCCGTCTTCGACCCGTTCGTGATCGTGAGCCTCGGGGTGCCGCTGTTCATCGTGACGATGGCCGGTCAGAACGTGCCCGGCTTCGCCGTGATGTCGACGTTCGGCTACCGCCTCGCCCCTCGTCCGGTGCTCGTCACCTCGGGCGCGGCCACGGTGGCGGCGGCGTTCGCCGGCGGGCATGCGATCAATCTCGCCGCCATCACCGCGGCGATCATGGCGAGCCCCGAGTCGAATCCCGACCCGAAGCGGCGCTGGGTGGCCACGCTCACCTCGGGCGTCGTCTACCTGCTGCTCGGCGCCGGCGCCGGGCTCGCGGCCGCGGTCGTTCAGGCGTCGCCGCCCATCATCATCACGGCCGTCGCGGGCCTTGCGCTCCTCGGCGCCCTCGTCACCGCGGTCACCGGTGCGCTCGAAGATCCGGCCCAGCGCATCACCGCGATCGGCACCTTCCTCGTGACCGCCTCGGGAGTGGCCGTGGCCGGCATCGGCTCCGCCTTCTGGGGGCTCGTGGTCGGCGGGGTGCTCATGCTGTGGCTTCGGCGCCCGACGCCGAAGACCACGGCGACGGGGGCGCCGCCCGCCCAAGTGCCGCCGACAGCGAACGGCGACGGCGCCCGCCCCGTCGACGCCGAGACGGCGTAGTCAGTCGAACACCCGCAGCAGCTGCCAGCGGTCGTCTCGGCGCCGCACGTCGAAAACATGCGTCTGCCCGTCGTCGGCGGCAGCTTGGAAGCGCCAACCGGTGATCTGCAGCGGCGCGTGGCCCGGTGAGACATCGTGCCGGGCGACCGGTGCCCACCAGTCGCAGTGGCCGACGAGAGTGGTGGGAGTGTCGTTCACCCGGAAACGACGGCCGCGCCACACGAGCCGTTGCGGAAGCCCGTCGTCATTCGTCCACAACTCGACGAACTCGCAGACGAGCGACATGACACCTCACTGATTCGAAGATACGTTCGATGCTAACACTGCGAGCGAGCATGCGAAACGCCGCCGTGCGGTGAACACGACGGCGTTCGTCGAAGAGCGGGTGCGATGCTTCGGGGCGGCCCCCGACGCGTCAGGCGAGGTCGTCGTCGGTGCGAGCGCCGAAGACGATCTCGTCCCAGCTGGGCATCGAGGCGCGACCCTTCTTGGCGCCACCGCGAGCCCCTGCAGGGGTCGTGGAGGCCTTGCCACCCCAGATGCTGCGTGCGGCCGTGCCGGGCTTCTCTTCGGCCGGCTGTTCGGGCTTGGGAGCCTCGTGCACGGGGGCCGGCGCGCGTGGCGCAGGCTCGGGTGCGGGAGGCAGCTCCGGTTCGTTGCCGGCTGCCTCACGCTCGCCGCGACGACGGCGGAGGGCCTCGAGCAGGTCGGCCGTCTCGCCGAGGGTCTGCTTCGGCTCATCCGCTCGCTTGATCGCTGCTCGAGCGGCTGCCGGGCTCGATGCCTGGCTTCGCGCGTAGGGAAGCGGTTCGAGATGCGGCGCCGTGTCGAAGTCGCCGTGCTCGGGCTCCTCGAACGTGAACGCGCCGCTGTCGAAGCGCGACTCTTCGGAGTCGGGCCCGACCGCGCGCAGGCGGGGAATGAGCGCGCCCTTCATCTCGCCCTGCTGCGAGAGCGTGATGGCCTCGGAGTTCAGGGGCTGCAACGACTGCTTGCGAGGCTCGAAGCTCCAGCGCGCATCGTGGTCGATCGTCTCAGCCGTGAACTCGAGCTTGATGATCCAGCCGCGCTCTTCGTCTTTCCAGCTCGCCCAGCGTTCGCCGTGAGCGCCCAGCTGCGCGAGTCGTTCACGGATGACGCCGCCGAACGACGGCTGCTCGTCGGCGGGGTCGGCATCTGGGGTCACGTGCACGGGAACGGCGAGCGCCGAAGTGACCATGTGCTCGCGCTCGGCGAGCACCGGACCCTCGAACCGGCGGATGTAGTCGATGGCCGCGCCGGTCACCTGGGCGACCTCATCGGCGGACATGCCGGCCCTGATGTGGGCCTGCACCTCGCGGGGCGAGGGTTTCGGCCCGGTGTGCTGTTCGGGCTGTGCCTGCCGGATGCGAGATTGCAGTACTTCGTCGATCTCGATCCGGAAGCGTGCGCCATCGTCGGAGGCGGCGAGCAACGCGCCGTTCTCGACCCCGATTACCTTGAGTTCCTGCATCGCGACAAGCCCTTCCGTGCCTTCGTCTCCGCCCAAGGATGCCACGTTCGGATGCGTGCTCGCGGGAATAGGCCGGGCGCGGCGGAAGTTGAGCAGAAAGCAGCTGAGAGAACGCCGCACAAGTGGTTTGCTTACGCAACCGATTTGATGCAGACTATGGCCGCCGAATCTTCGGCGATGAGGAAATGGATGGGAATGGCAACGGATTACGACGCACCGAGGAAGACCGAAGACGACTCTGAGTCGATCGAGGCCCTCAAGGAGCGCGTCCCCGACAAGATGTCGGGCGTAGTGGATGTCGATGACGCCGATAACCCCGGCGGTTTCGATCTCGCTGGTGCCGATCTCTCCGACGTCGAACTCGACGTCGTGGTGCTTCCGCCGCAAGCTGATGAGTTCACCTGTGTGAACTGCTTCCTCGTGAAGCACCGTTCGCAGATCGACCACGAGACGAAGCTCGGACCGATCTGCTTGGAGTGCGCGCTCTAGACGCCAGGCTCAGTAGGCGCAGGCCGTCGTGATCCATTGATCGCGGCGGCCAGTTCTTTCGGATGGCGCGTCGAGATGAGCCAGTACGGGGTCGGATCGGCCGTGTCGGTGACCGGCACCCGCACCACGGGTTGCACCCAGCCGCGGATCACGAGGAACGCGCGGGCGTCGAGGCCCGTGCCGCGCTCGACGCGAGCCGCGTCATCCGTCGCCCCGACGGCCGTGCCGGTGTCGGCGAGCGGGATCGACGCGCGACCGGCGCGAAGCCGGCCCTCCGACACCTCGACCACGGGGGCCGTCATGCTGAGCGACGCGACGACGGCACCGTAGAGGATGACTCCGGTGGCGATGCCGGCGGGCAGTGAGACGGGCGCGAGCACCAGGATGCTGGCGGGGATCAGGAGCAGGCTCGCGACGTAGATCCAGGGCGTCGGCCAGAGTTTCTCGCGGTAGTCGGGCATGGCTCTATTCGACCAGACTTCTGCACTACCCTCGAACAGTGACCGAATCCGTCGATGTGCTGATCACGGCAGACCGCGTGCCGAACTACGCCCATCCGGGCGACGCGGGCGCCGACCTCCATGCTGCCGAGTCCCTCGTGCTCGCCCCCGGTGAGCGCGCCACGGTGGGCACCGGTGTCGCGATCGCCCTGCCAGACGGCTTCGTCGCATTCGTGGTGCCGCGCTCGGGCCTCGCCTTCAAGCACGGCATCACGATCGTCAATGCGCCGGGTACCGTCGACGCCGGCTACCGCGGCGAGATCAAGGTCGCACTGCTGAACACCGATGCGAGCGAGTCGTACTCGATCGAGGCCGGCGACCGCATCGCCCAGATCGTCGTCATGCCCGTCAGCCGTGCCCGCTTCGTGGAGGTCGACCGGCTGCCCGGCAGCCTGCGCGGCGAGGGGGGCTTCGGCTCCACCGGTCTCGGCGAGCACAAGTCAGGAGTGAACGCGTGAGCGACATCGAGAACACCGGCGAGATCCCCGCCGAACAGCCCAAGTCCGCCCCCGAAGACCGTGCCGTGGCCGGCCCCTTCGATGAGTCCGAGGCGAACCCGGTTCGACCGTACGTCGACCTCGGCGGCGTGAAGGTGCTGCCGCGCGAAGGCCTGCACCTCCGGCTCGAGGTCGAGGAGGGCACGAAGCGAGTGGTCGCCATCGGACTCGACTACGCGAACTCGACGCTGCAGGTGCAGCCGTTCGCGGCCCCGCGCTCGAGTGGGCTGTGGCACGAGATCCGGGCGCAGATCGCCGACCAGATCGCTCGTCAGGGTGGCACCACCACCGTGCGCGAGGGCACCTTCGGCCCCGAGCTGCTCGCCCAGATCCCCGTCGCGGCCGGCGATGGCCAACAGGCCCAGCAGGGTCAGATGCGGCTCGCACGCTTCGTCGGTGTCGACGGGCCCCGCTGGTTCCTGCGCGGTGTCATCGCCGGAGAAGCGGCCGTCGACCCCGAGGCCGCGGCCAAGATCGAAGATCTCTTCCGCTCCGTCGTCGTCGTTCGCGGCAACACTCCGATGCCGCCGCGCGACCTCATCCCGTTGCGCATGCCCGCGTCCTCAACGGGCGCGCCCACCGTGTGACGCCGATGACGGATGCCACTGGGCCGTCGCGGCCCGGCGAAGACGAACGTTCGGATGCCGCTACCGACGACCAGCCCGCGGCAGCGGAGGCCGACGCGAGCGCCGGCGAGTTCGGCCGACAGTTCGCTGCGGCTGCTGAGAAGAGCGGACTCGGCGCGCTCGCGCGCGACGAGAAGCTGAGCGGCCGCGACCTGCTGACCGCGGTCGGCGGTATTCGCGGCATCCTCGAGGCGCTGCTGCCCGGCCTCGTCTTCCTGGTGGTCTACAGCGGCCTCACGAGCTTCGCGGGGCAAGATGCTCAGGCGGCGCTCGTGCCGGCCCTCGCGGCATCCGTCGGCCTCGCCGTGGTCTTCACGGTCGTGCGGCTCGTCGCCAAGGGCCAGCCGACGCAGGCGATCGCCGGGCTCGTCGGCGTGCTCGCCTCTGCAGCACTCGCCCTCTGGTCGGGCGATGCCCGCGACAACTACGTGCTGGGGTTCTTCACGAACGCGGCGTACGCGGTCGCGCTTCTCGTCTCCCTCCTCGTCCGCTGGCCGGCCATCGGCCTCATCGTCGGGTTCCTGATGGGCGACGGCGTCGCGTGGCGCCACGACAAGCGCAAGTACCGCGCCGCCCAGATCCTCACGCTCGTCTGGATCGGGCTGTTCGTCGCCCGCCTGGCCGTGCAGGTGCCGTTCTATCTCGTCGACAACGTCGAGGCGCTCGGGGCCACGCGCCTGCTCATGGGCGTGCCGCTCTACGCACTCGTACTGGTCTTCTCCTGGCTCGTCGTGCGAGCGATCTACCCGTCATCGGCGCGCACCGCCGAGTGATAGAGTTATCTCGACGTCGAGATAAAATCGCACACCGTGCGAGGCCTGTCGGCCGGCAAGCGGCTTAGGTTACCCTTGCTGGAACAGCCCCATGTCCGACGGAGAAGATGGAGTGCCGCCTGCATGGCCGGCGGCATCCGCGAAGGAGAGGACATCGTGTCTGCAGTGAACAGTTTCGGGGCGAAGGACACGCTCCACGTCGGTGACAAGTCCTACGAGATCTTCCGGCTCGACACCGTGCCGGGTCATGAGAAGCTTCCGTTCAGCCTCAAGGTGCTGCTCGAGAACCTTCTGCGCACCGAAGACGGCAAGAACGTCACCAAGGAGCAGATCGAGGCCCTCGGGTCGTGGGTGCCGACGGCAGAGCCCGACACCGAGATCCAGTTCACGCCGGCACGCGTCGTCATGCAGGACTTCACCGGTGTTCCCTGCATCGTCGACCTCGCCACCATGCGCGAGGCGGTCGTCTCCCTCGGCGGCGACCCGAACAAGATCAACCCGCTCGCGCCCGCCGAGATGGTCATCGACCACTCGGTCATCGCCGACCTCTTCGGCACCGAGAACGCGCTCGAGCGCAACGTCGAGATCGAATACGAGCGCAACGGCGAGCGCTACCAGTTCCTCCGCTGGGGCCAGACCGCGTTCGACGACTTCAAGGTCGTTCCTCCGGGCACCGGCATCGTGCACCAGGTCAACATCGAGCACCTCGCGAAGGTGACTTTCACGCGCACCGTCGACGGAGCGCTCCGCGCCTACCCCGACACTTGCGTCGGCACCGACTCGCACACCACCATGGTCAACGGCCTCGGCGTGCTCGGCTGGGGCGTCGGTGGCATCGAGGCAGAGGCGGCCATGCTCGGCCAGCCCGTCTCGATGCTCATCCCCAAGGTCGTCGGCTTCAAGCTCTCGGGGACCATCCCCACGGGCGTGACCGCGACCGATGTCGTGCTGACGATCACCGACATGCTCCGCAAGCAGGGCGTGGTCGGCAAGTTCGTCGAGTTCTACGGTTCCGGCGTGGCATCCGTGCCCCTCGCCAACCGGGCGACGATCGGCAACATGAGCCCCGAGTTCGGCTCGACCGCCGCGATGTTCCCCATCGACGACGTCACCCTCGACTACCTGCGGCTCACGGGCCGCAGCGACGAGCAGATCGCGCTCGTCGAGGCGTACTCCAAGGTGCAGAAGCTCTGGCACGACGCCGACACCGAGCCGGTGTTCAGCGAGTACATGGAGCTCGACCTCTCGACCGTCGTGCCCTCGATCGCCGGCCCGAAGCGCCCCCAGGACCGCATCGAGCTCTCGGCGTCGAAGAGCGCGTTCGAGCAAGACCTTCTGAACTACGCCACTGTCGACCACGACCTCGTCGACCTCGAGGGCGCCGAGTCGTTCCCGGCCTCCGACCCACCCGGCAACTCGCCCGAAGACGAGCACAGCCAGCACGAGCACCACCACCGCAGCCACGCTCCGGCCACAGCGTCGAGCCCCACGCGCGTTCAGCTCGAAGACGGCCAGCAGTTCACGCTCGACCACGGCGCCGTCGCGATCGCGGCGATCACCTCGTGCACGAACACCTCGAATCCCTCGGTCATGCTCGCGGCGGGTCTCCTCGCGCGCAACGCGTCGAAGAAGGGCCTGAAGGCCAAGCCGTGGGTCAAGACGACCCTCGCGCCGGGCTCGAAGGTCGTCACCGACTACTACGAGAAGGCCGGCCTGACCAGCTATCTCGAAGACCTCGGCTTCTACACCGTGGGCTATGGCTGCACGACCTGCATCGGCAACTCGGGCCCGCTGATCGACGAGATCTCGACCGCGGTCAACGAGAGCGACCTGGCCGTCACTGCGGTGCTCTCGGGCAACCGCAACTTCGAGGGTCGAATCAACCCCGACGTGAAGATGAACTACCTGGCGAGCCCGCCGCTCGTCATCGCCTATGCCCTCGCAGGGTCGATGAACTTCGACTTCGAGATCGACGCGCTCGGCACCGACACTGACGGCAACGACGTCTTCCTGAAAGACATCTGGCCCGATGCGGCCGAGGTGCAGCACACGATCGACACCTCGATCAACACCGACATGTTCACGCACCAGTACGCGAGCGTGTTCGAGGGCGACGAGCGCTGGCGTTCGCTGCAGACCCCCGAGGGCTCGGTCTTCGAGTGGGACGAGGCATCGACCTACGTGCGGAAACCCCCGTACTTCGACGGCATGACCATGGAGACCACCCCGGTCTCCGACATCGCCGGAGCTCGCGTGCTCGCCAAGCTCGGCGACTCGGTCACGACAGACCACATCAGCCCCGCCGGCAACATCAAGGCCGACAGCCCCGCAGGCCACTACCTGACCGAGCACGGCGTCGACCGCAAGGACTTCAACTCCTACGGCTCGCGCCGCGGCAACCACGAGATCATGATCCGTGGCACGTTCGCGAACATCCGCCTGAAGAACCAGCTCCTCGACGGTGTCGAGGGCGGCTACACGCGTGACTTCACGCAGGCCGACGCGCCGCAGTCGTTCATCTACGACGCGAGCCAGAACTACCAGGCACAGGGCACCCCGCTCGTCATCTTCGGTGGCAAAGAATACGGGTCGGGCTCCTCGCGCGACTGGGCGGCCAAGGGCACGAGCCTCCTGGGCGTCAAGGCAGTCATCACCGAGAGCTTCGAGCGAATCCACCGCTCGAACCTCATCGGCATGGGCGTCGTGCCGCTGCAGTTCCCTGCGGGCGAGAGCTGGGCGTCGCTGGGGCTCGACGGCACCGAGGTCGTGTCCATCACCGGCCTCGAGCAGCTGAACGAGGGCGTCACGCCGAAGACGGTGCACGTCGTCGCCACGCCGAGTGAGCACTCGGCGCCGGGCAAGGCGACGGTCGAGTTCGATGCGGTCGTGCGCATCGACACGCCGGGTGAAGCCGACTACTACCGCAATGGCGGCATCCTCCAGTACGTCCTGCGATCGCTCGTCTGATCGATCAGTAGGGAATCGGGGCGGTCGGCGTTTCGCCGATCGCCCCGTTCTCTGCCCGGGTTCTCAGAGAGCCCGGCGTAGACTCGTTCCGTTCAGCGGCAGCGCCCGCGATTCTCCGGAGGCCATTGCATGACACTGCTCGAGACGATTTCGGGACCTCGTGATCTCGATGCGCTGAGTCCCGAACAGCTCGATCAGCTCGCGCGCGAGATCCGCGAGTACCTGGTCGAGTCGGTCTCCAAGACCGGCGGTCATCTGGGCCCGAACCTCGGCGTCGTGGAGATGACGATCGCCATCCACCGGGTCTTCGAGTCACCGCGCGACTCGATCGTCTTCGACACCGGTCACCAGTCGTACGTGCACAAGCTCCTGACCGGTCGGCGCGACCTCTCCACCATCCGGCAGACCGGTGGCCTCGCCGGTTACCCGCAGCGCTCGGAGTCCGAGCACGACATCGTCGAGAGCTCCCATGCATCGAGCTCGCTGTCGTGGGCCGACGGAATCTCCCGGGCATTCGAGATGACCGGTCAGCACGACCGGCACGTCGTCGCCGTGGTCGGCGATGGAGCGCTCACTGGCGGCATGACCTGGGAGGCGCTCAACAACATCTCCGACGACAACACGAGAAAGCTCGTGGTGGTCGTCAACGACAACGGGCGCTCGTATGCGCCGACGATCGGCGGCATGGCCCGCTTCCTCAACACGGTGCGCACCAAGCAGACCTACCGCTCGTTGCACCTCTCGAGCCGTCAGGTGTTCGATCGCCTCGGCGCCCCGGCTCGTGCGTTCTATCGAGGCGTGCGCGGCGGCCTGCACGGCTTCCTCAGCCGGTTCACAGGCAATGAGGCGCTCTACTCGAATCTCGACATCAAGTACATCGGCCCGATCGACGGCCACGACGAGCACGCGATGGAAGAGGCGCTGCGACAGGCGAAGGACTATGGCGCGCCCGTCATCGTGCACGCCATCACCGACAAGGGCCGGGGATACGAGCCGGCGCTCCGCGATGCCGCCGACCAGTTCCACGCCGTCGGCCAGATCGATCCGGAGACCGGCGAGTCCCTCGAGACCGCCTCGGCTCCGTCATGGACGAGCGTCTTCGCCGACGAGCTCATGCACCTCGCCGAGGGCAACGACCGCCTCGTCGGCATCACGGCGGCGATGCTGCGCCCCACCGGTCTGCACCGCATGGCCGAACGGTTCCCGAGCCGCGTCTTCGACGTCGGCATCGCCGAGCAGCATGCGGCGACCTCTGCCGCCGGCCTCGCCTTCGGCGGACTGCACCCGGTCGTCGCGGTCTACGCGACCTTCATCAACCGTGCGTTCGACCAGGTCCTGATGGATGTCGCGCTGCACAAGGCCGGCGTCACCTTCGTGCTCGACCGGGCGGGAGTCACCGGGCCCGACGGCCCGAGCCACCACGGTGTGTGGGATCTGTCGATCCTGCAGGTGGTGCCCGGCATCCGCATCGCGGCTCCGCGCGATTCGATCCGACTGGTCGAAGAGCTCGGTGAAGCCGTGCTCGTCGACGACGCGCCGACCGTCATCCGCTTCCCGAAGGGCACCGTCGGCACCGACTTCGACGCGGTGCGCCGCACCGGCGACGGCGTCGACGTGCTCGCCGAATCCGACCGCAGGGATGTGCTCATCGTCACTGTCGGCCCGATGGCCGCCACGGGGCTGCAGGTCGCCGCGCGGCTCGAGGCGCAGGGCATCGGCGCAACCGTGGTCGATCCCCGCTGGGTCGTGCCTGTACCGCGCAGCGTCATCGACCTCGCCGCCGACTATCGCATCGTCGTGAGCATCGAAGACGGCATCCGGGTCGGCGGCATCGGCACGAGAATCCGACAAGATCTTCGTGAGGCGGGCGTCGACACGGCGGTCACCGAACTCGGGCTGCCCGACGAGTTCCTCGATCACGGCTCCCGTGCCGACATCCTCGAACGGGTCGGCCTGACGCCCCAGCACATCGCTCGAGATGTCACCGCGATGGTGCTCGGTTCGAAGCTGCCGCACGCGCGCGGCGTCGGCGTCGAGGCCGGTGTACCGACAGATACGAGCCCGCAGCCGCGCGTCTGACGCGACGCGCCCGGCGCTCCCGCCGCCTGCCCAACGAAGAACGGCCCTCGGCATGCGCCGAGGGCCGTCGTCTTCGTGGGATGCTAGGCGCCCACGCCCGTGATCATCGGGTGGTGGAAGGTGTCGCCGAATACGCGCTCGGAGGCACCGACGCGGTCGAGGTACGGCGTGAGACCGCCCATCTGGAACGGGAACCCAGCGCCGAGCACCATGCAGAGGTCGATGTCTTCTGCTGCCTCGACGACGCCGCCGTCGAGCATCAGTCGCACCTCGCGGGCGAGACCGTCTTGCAGCGCGATGAGGATCTCGTCGGCCGTCCGGCTGTTCTTGCCGCCGGCGACGATCTTCATCGCGCCCTTGTCGAAGCCCTTGACGCGGCCCTTGTCGTCTTTCTCGAGGAGCTTGCCGTAGGCGGCGAGCTTGTGCAGGTTCTCGCTGCGGTAGAACCGATCGGGGAACGCTGCGTGGTGCGTGTCGAGCACGTGCGCGCCGACCTTGAGGCCCACGAGGTCGAGCAGCGCCGAGGGCGCCATCGGCAGGCCGAGGGGCGCGATCGCCTCGTCGACGGTCTGGAACGAGGTGCCCTCGTCGACCGCGCGCATCGCCTCGCCGAGCAGCACCGCGAGCAGACGGTTGACGACGAATCCGGGGGTGTCGGCTGTGATGACGGCGTTCTTCCGCAGGTTCTTCGCGGCGACCATGGCCGTCGAGAGCGTCGCCTCGTCGGTGTGCGGCGTCTTCACGACCTCGATCAGCGGCATCACCGCGACCGGGGTGAAGAAGTGGAAGCCCACGAGCCGCTCGGGGTGGGCGAGCTTGGCACCGATCTGCTCGACCGAGAGCGACGAGGTGTTCGTCGCCAGCACGGCCTCGGGCGAGATGTGCTGCTCGACCTCGGCGAAGACGTTCTGCTTGATCTCGAGCTCCTCGAACACGGCCTCGATGACCCAGTCGCAATCGGCGAAGTCGGCCTTGTCGACGGTGCCGGTGACGAGCGCCTTGAGCCGGTTCGACTCGTCGGGGGAGATGCGGCCCTTCTCGAGGAGCTTGTCGATCTCTTCGGCGATGTAGGCCACGCCCTTGTCGACGCGCGCCTGGTCGATGTCGGTGATCACGACGGGAACCCGGAGGCGGCGCACGAAGAGCAGCGCGAGCTGGCTCGCCATGTAGCCGGCGCCGAGCACGCCGACCTTGGTGACCTTCTTCGCGAGCGCCTTGTCGGGTGCGCCGGCCGGCCGCTTCGTTCGCTTCTGCACGAGGTTGAAGGCGTAGATCGATGCATGCAGCTGGTCGCCGCCGATGAGCTCGGTGAGCACCTCGTCTTCTCGTTGGAACCCCTCGGCGCGAGTGCCGCTCTTGGCGGCCTTCATGAGGTCGAGTGCGGCGTAGGGCGACTTCGGGATCGAACCGATGCGGCTCTTCAGCATCTTGGTCGCGATGCCGATCGCTGCGTCCCACTTGACGAGGCGCTCGACCTTGCCCGGTTCGTTCGGCCGCTTGACCTTGATCCGTCCGGAGACCACGTCGTCGGCCCAGCGGATGGAGTCTTCGAGGTAACTGACCGACGGGAAGATCGCATCGGCGATGCCGAGGTCGAACGCGTCCTGCCCCTTGAGGGTACGGTTCTGCTTCAACGGATTCTCGATCACGACCTTGAGGGCGTTCTCGATGCCGATGAGGTTCGGCAGGATGGTCGCGCCGCCCCAGCCGGGGATGAGCCCGAGGAAGACCTCGGGCAGCGCGAGCGCGGGCGCCGAGGCATCCACCGTGCGGTAGTCGGCGTGCAGGCCGATCTCGAGCCCGCCGCCGAGCGCGAGGCCGTTGTAGAACACGAACGAGGGCACGCCGACCTCGCCGAGCTTCGCGAGCGCGAAGTGGCCGAGCTGCACGAATTTCTTCGCGGTCTCCTTGTCGGGGATCTCGGCGACCTTCGAGAGATCGGCTCCGGCGGCGAGGATGAACGGCTTTCCGGTGACGGCGACCCCGTCGATCTCGCCGGCGGCGGCGCGCGCCTTCAGCTCGTCGAGCGTCTTCGCGTACTCGAGGAGCGTGGCGGCACCGAGCGTGTTGGGCCGGGTGTGGTCGCGTCCGTTGTCGAGCGTCAGAAGGGCGAGGGTCTTGCCGCCCGAGAGCGGAACGTCGCGCACGTACGAATGCGTGACGACCTCGTCGTCGCCTGCGAGGGCGACCAGCGAGTCGAAGTCGATCTTCGTGTAGTCGGTCATCAGGCCTTCTTCGCCTTCTTGTTGAAGTTCGGGTTCTCCCAGATCATGGTGCCGCCCTGGCCGAGGCCGACGCACATGCTCGTGATGCCGTACCGAACGTCGGGCCGCTCGGTGAACTGGCTCGCGAGCTGGTTCATCAGGCGCACGCCGGAAGAGGCGAGCGGGTGACCGACGGCGATGGCGCCGCCCCACGGGTTGACGCGGGGGTCGTCGTCGGCGATGCCGTAGTGATCCATGAACGAGAGCACCTGCACCGCGAACGCCTCGTTCATCTCGAACAGGTCGATGTCGTCGATCGAGAGGCCGGCCTTGCGCAGTGCCTTCTCGGTGGCGGGAATCGGGCCGATGCCCATGATCTCGGGGTCGACGCCGGCGAAGGCGAAGCTCACGAGCTTCATCTTCGGGGTGAGGCCGAGCTCTTTGGCTGCGGCACCGGAGGCGAGGATCGCCGCCGTCGCGCCGTCGTTCAGTCCAGAGGCGTTGCCCGCGGTGATGCGGCCGTGGGGCCGGAACGGCGTCTTCAGCGCGGCCAGGCCCTCGAGCGTCGTCTCGGGTCGCATGACCTCGTCGCGCGTCGCCAGGCCCCAGCCCTCGTCGGTGCGGATCGCGACCGGCACGAGGTCTTGCTGGATCTTGCCCGCGGCGTAGGCGGCGGCCGTCTTCTGCTGGCTCGCCAGAGCGTAGCGGTCGCTGCGCTCCTTGGTGAGCTGCGGGAATCGATCGTGGATTCGCTCGGCGGTGGCGCCCATCACGAGGGCGTCTTCGCCCACGAGCTTCTCGGTGAGGAATCGCGGGTTGGGGTCGACGCCCGAGCCCATCGGGTGGTGGCCCATGTGCTCGACGCCACCGGCGATCGCGAGGTCGTACATGCCGAAGCCGATCGAGCCCGACATCATGGCCGCGGCCGTCATGGCCCCGGCGCACATGCGGTCGATGGAGAAACCCGGCACGGTCTTCGGGAGGCCGGCGAGGATCGCCGCCGTACGGCCGAGCGTGAGGCCCTGGTCGCCGGTCTGGGTCGTCGCCGCGATCGCGACATCGTCGATGCGGTCCTTCGGAACGTTCGGATTGCGCTCGATGAGTCCGACGATCGCCTTGACGACGAGATCGTCGGCACGGGTGTTCCAGTACATGCCCTTGTCGCCGGCCTTGCCGAACGGGGTGCGGACCCCATCGACGAACACGACTTCAGCTTGATCAGCCACGCTGCAGCTCACTTTCGATCAGGATGTCTCGATCCTACGAACGCCGCTGAGGAGCCGCTGAATCGCTTGACGGAACCTACGAAGCGTCGGAGGTGGCATCCTCGAGCGATTGTGCGGCCTCCACAAATGCATCGGCGATTAACTGTGAGGTTGCCGCAACCTGCCAGCGACGCGCGCCGAGCGCGAGCAGGGCCTCGCCGATCGACGCGGCGCTCGCCTCCTCGGGCGGAGTCCAGGCGACGCGACGAAGGTGATCCGGAGTCAGCAGGTTCTCGACGGGCATGTCGAGTTGCTCGGCGGCCTCGGTGATGGCGACCTTCGCGACACGCAAGCGGGCGTCGGCGTCGGGATGCCGCGCTGCCCACGCACGCGGCGGTGGCGGGGCATCGCTCGGTACCCGTACGGCCGGGAGGTCGGTCGTCGTGAGGCCGCGTTCGACCGCGCTCCACCATCGATCGAGTTCGGTGCGACTCGCGCGACCGTTGAACTCGCGCAGGTCGGCGAGCGCGCGCCGGGTCGACGGCAACGACCGGGCGACCGCGAGGAGCGAGGCATCCGGCACCAGGCGGCCGGGCGCGACATCCAGCTCGGTCGCGAGCTCGTCGCGAGAGAGCCACAGCTCGCGGGCGACGGCGAGGTTGCGGGGGCTGCGCATCGCGTGGATGCCGGAGAGTCGACGCCAGGGCTCGGCGGCCGCGGGCTTCGCGGCGCGGTGCAGCACGGCATCGAACTCCTCGTCGGCGAGTTCGGCCTTGCCCGTCTCGGCGAGCTTCGCACCGAGCTTCTCGCGCACGTCGACGAGGAGCTCGACGTCGAGGGCCGCGTACTTCAGCCACGATTGCGGCAGCGGGCGCGTCGACCAGTCGGAGGCCGAGTGCTCCTTGGCGAGCTTGATGTCGAGCAGCTCTTCGACGACCGATGCGAGGCCGACCCTCGGCATGCCGAGCAGGCGAGCCGCGAGTTCGGTGTCGAAGATGCGGTCGGGGTCGAGTCCGACCTCGCGGAGGCAGGCGAGGTCTTGACTGGCGGCATGGAGGATCCACTCCTCAGCATGGATGCCGTCTTGAAGCACCGAGAAGTCGGGGATCTGCGGCGGATCGAAGAGGAAGGTTCCTGCGCCGCGGCGATACATCTGGATCAGGTACGCCCGCTGCGAATAGCGGAAACCGCTCGCACGCTCGGCGTCGACCGCGATGGGTCCCTCGCCATCGAGAAGCCGCCGCACCGCTTCATCGAAGGCGGCGGGAGTCTCGATCACCTGGAATTCATCCACGGTTCGACCTCCGACGTGGCAGGGCGGTCACCCCCTCTGATCGGGGCGGAAGTCCTGCGAGCATGCACAACAATTCTCCCCAGCCTTCCACATGCGGGCCGATCGCCGCGTCGAGGGGCGTCCACGAGGCCCGCAACTCGATCTGGGCGCCGTCGCCCTGACGCGCCAGCTCGCCGAACCCGGTGGAGAGGATCTTCGTCGCCGTGCCCGACGCGGCGATGTAGCGAGCGCCGCGTGCATCGAGCGCGTCGACCAGCCACGACCAGGCCACGTCGGCCAGGAACGGGTCGAGGCCGATGTCGGTCTCGAGCGGTGCTTGCGCGAAGCAGACGACCCTGAAGCTGCCGCCCCACGCCTCGGGCTCGCTCGCATCGTGCAGGAGCACGAAGCGACCGGTTCCGAGTTCGGAATCCTCGTGACGGCTCGGCGTGACGTCGGCCGAGAGGGCGACGGCGTTCGGCGCGAGCGAGCCCGGCGCCGGAATCTCGGAGATACGCAATTCCGCTCGGGGAACAGCCGCCCGCAACGAATCGAGGGCGGCCGCGAACTCTGGGGGGAGCGGAGGCGCTGAGTCGGGCACGACTGCAGACTAGAGTCTCGACTACGGGGGATGTCGGCGGCACGCCGCGGCACACCGAACGGTGACTTCGGGAGGAACGGATGCGTCGGAAGCGAGCTGTCGGCACGACCATCGGCATAGCGGCATCCGCCGTGGGACTCGTCGCGCTCACGATCGGCGCGGCCACCGGCGCGGTGGCGGTGTACTTCGCTCGAAAGGTGGTCACGCCGGCCGGCAAACGCCTCGAAGACGTGCGC
The DNA here is from genome assembly GCF_000421565.1 of Agromyces subbeticus DSM 16689. Classification (GTDB taxonomy): domain Bacteria; phylum Actinomycetota; class Actinomycetes; order Actinomycetales; family Microbacteriaceae; genus Agromyces; species Agromyces subbeticus. The sequence continues at coordinate 278,587 of NZ_ATXG01000002.1, forward strand.
ATCGTCAGCGTCGACCTGCCGGCGGGCGAGATCACGCTCCTCGCCTCCGACGAGACTCGTATGCGCGGCAGGTACGGGCTCTGGTTCGACCGCGACGCCGGCCATGCACGCCTCGGCGACGTCATTGAGGACGGCGAACGCGAAGTGCGTCGTTCGATCGACTCCGTCGACTTCGGGCGGCTCGATCGAGCGACCCGAGGTCGCATGGACGGCTATTACCACCTCGGCCCGTGGGAGCTCGATGCTCCGTACGAGAACGTCGTCGTCGAGACCGAGCTCGGTCCGGCGCCCGCCTGGCTGATCAGGTCGGCGGATGCCTCGGCTCGGTGGGTCATCCAGGTGCACGGTCGGGGCGCGAAACGGCCCGAGACGCTGCGTGCGGTGGCGCCGGCCCGCGACGCCGGCTGGAACTCATTGCTCATGACGTATCGCAACGACGGCGATGCGCCCGAGAGCGAAGACCGCCGATACGGCCTCGGCGGCACGGAGTGGGCCGATGTGGTCGCCGCGACTCGGTTCGCGGTCGAACACGGCGCCGAGCAGATCGTGCTCATGGGCTGGTCGATGGGCGGCGCCATCGCGCTGCAGGCGGTGCTGCGCTCCGAAGAGGTGCGTGAGCGGCTCGTCGGGGTCGTGCTCGACTCTCCGGCGATCGACTGGACCGACATCCTCAGATTCCAGGGCACACTGAACCGGATGCCGCCGGAGCTCGGCGACCTCGTCGTGCAGGTGCTCGGCGGACCGCTCGGCGCCGGCCTCACCGGCATCGCGGCACCGATCGACGTCGCCGAACTCGACCCCGTCGCGCGGGCCGAGGAGTTCGAGGTGCCGATGCTGCTCATGCACAGCGTCGACGACGGTTTCGTTCCCATCGACGGCTCGCGCCGATTCGCCGCCGCGCGGCCCGACCTGATCCAGTTCGAGGAGTTCGAGGGCGCTCGGCACACGAAACTCTGGAATCACGATCCCGAGCGGTGGACCGCGCTCGTGCACGGCTGGCTCGTGCGCCACGGCGACCTGGTCGCGAGCCGCGGCGATGAGGCGCAGATCGCCGGCTGAGTTCGGCGCTCGCGACTCAGGCGGCGAGTCGCTCGCGGAGTTGCCGCTTGATGCGGGCGAGCATGCCCGTCATGCCGCGGACGCGCAGCGGCGACACCGCCTCGCCGAGACCGAGCGACTGCGGGTAGTCGGCCGGCACGTCGAGCACCTGTTGCGCGGTGAGGCCGTCGAGCCCTTGCGCGAGGATCGAGGCGAAGCCGCGCGTCGTCGGCGACTCGGCAGGGGCCGTGGCGTAGAGGTGCACGCGACCTTCGTCGACCTCGACGAAGATGAACACGGGGGACTGGCACTCCTCGACGCGCTCGAAGAGGTCGGGATGGTCGGCGTAGCGCTCGGGCAGCTCGGGCAGCTCGTTCGAGAACTCGAGCAGCAGCTGCAGGCGGTCGCGCACACCGAGAGCGAGAAAGTCGTCTCGGGTCTCGGCGAGTCGAGCGGGCAGGGTCGTCGCATCCATCGGATTCATTCTCCCATGGCTCGGCGCGCCCCTGCCCGTCGCCCGGCTCAGCGGGCGGGGAGTTCTCCGCGATCGGCACCGGTCACGATGGGAACGCGCACCGCACTGCCCCACTCGGTCCACGAGCCGTCGTAGTTGCGCACCTTCTCGAAGCCGAGCAGATGGTTCAGCACGAACCAGGTGTGACTCGACCGCTCGCCGATGCGGCAGTAGGCGACGATGTCGTCACCGTCTTGGAGGCCGACCTCGCCGCGGTAGATCGCGTCGAGTTCCTCCCTCGACTTGAAGGTACCGTCGGCCGCAGCGGCACGGGCCCACGGCACGGATGCCGCGGTCGGGATGTGGCCGGCGCGCAGCGCGCCTTCTTCGGGGTACGCCGGCGCGGTCGTGCGCTCACCGCTGTACTCCTCGGGCGAACGAACATCGATAAGAGGGTTGCCGAGGTGGGCGAGCACGTCGTCCTTGTACGCGCGCACCGCCCGGTCGTCGCGCTCGACCACCGGGTACTCGACCGGTGTCACCTCAGGGGCATCCGTCGTGATGTCGCGTCCCTCGGCGATCCAGAGGTCGCGACCGCCGTCGAGGAGGCGCACGTCGTCATGACCGAAGAGCGTGAAGACCCAGAGTGCGTAAGCGGCCCACCAGTTGTTCTTGTCGCCGTAGATCACGACGGTCGTGTCGCGGGCGATGCCCTTGGAGCCGAGGAGCGCGGCGAACTGCTCGCCGTTCACGTAGTCGCGCACGACCGGGTCGTTGAGGTCGGTGTGCCAGTCGATCTTCACGGCGCCCGGGATGTGGCCGGTCTCGTAGAGCAGCACGTCTTCATCGGACTCGACGACGACGAGCCCGGGTTCACCGAGGTGCTCGGCGAGCCACGCGGTGGTGACGAGACGCTCGGGGTGCGCGTACTCGGCGAGCTTCTGAGCGGAGTCGAACTCGGCGGACATGGGTACCTCCTGGGATCGCCCGGTCGGGCGGGGTGTTCGGGGGAGCGGACTAGGCTGAACACCTGTCCACCCACGAATCTACGCGGCGCGACGGGCGAAGTCAGTACGCCGGTCATCCGATGCAACACGGGAGCACCTCAAGCATGACCACGGCATCGAGCCATGCCCTCATTCGCATCATCGAGCGGAACCCGTCGATCTCGGGCGCCGAGATCGCCTCCGAGCTCTCGCCGCCACCGCAGTTCGAGCACGCGTCGTTCGAGTCGTATCGGCCCGACCCCGACTTCCCGTCGCAGCAGGCGGCGCTCGAACGCCTGAAGGAGTTCGCCGGCGCCTGGCGCGCGGCGCAGCGCCCGGGCGGATTCTTCTCCCGCAAGCGCCCTGCCCGCATCGAATTGCCCGGTGTCTATCTCGACGGCGGCTTCGGCGTCGGCAAGACGCACCTGTTGGCCGCCCTCTGGCACGTGGCGCACGGCCCGAAATACTTCGGCACCTTCATCGAGTACACGGCGCTCGTCGGCGCGCTCGGCTACCAGCCGGCCGTCGACCTGCTGCGGGGCGCGAAGCTCGTCTGCATCGACGAGTTCGAGCTCGACGACCCGGGCGACACGATGCTCATGACGCGGTTCCTCGGCGAACTCATGGCGGGCGGCACCCGCGTCGCCGCGACCTCGAACACGCCGCCGAACGCACTCGGCGAGGGACGGTTCGCGGCGAGCGACTTCCTGCGCGAGATCCACGCCCTCTCCTCGAACTTCGAGACCTTGCGCATCGACGGCCTCGACTACCGCCGCCGCGACACCGAGGGTCACGCCGAGTCGCTCGCGGGCGACGCCGATGTCTCCCGCACCGCCGCCGCCCTTGCCGCTCGAGGCCACCGGGTGTCGCTCGACGGCTTCGACGAGCTCATCGAACACCTTGCGACCGTGCACCCCTCGAAGTACGTGAAGCTCGTCGCGGGCCTCGAGTTCATCGCGCTCGAGGGCGTGCACGAACTCACCGACCAGAACGCGGCGCTGCGGCTCGTCGCCTTCATCGACCGCGTCTACGACGCCGAGGTGCCGATCATCGCGAGCGGGCTGCCGCTCGACCAGGTCTTCGCTGCTGACATGATGTCGGGCGGCTATCGCAAGAAGTACCTGCGGGCGATGTCGCGCATGATCGCGCTCACCACGGGAGAGCTGCCGCCGCACGACTGACGCGGCTCTCCGGGGCGATTCCCATGCGTTGCCCCGCGCTGCGAAACGTGCTGTTTACCTGACGGCCCACGACGTAACCAACTCGAAACAACAGACGATCTCTTCGGAAACGTCGCCTCGTGAAACTGGGGCGCACAGGCTTCCCCCTGTAATCCGAGAGAGGTTCGAGATGGATCAAGGCAACACGGCGTTCCTGCTGATCATGGCTGCACTGGTGCTGCTCATGACGCCGGGACTCGCATTCTTCTACGGTGGTCTCGTCAAGGCCAAGAGCGTCATCAGCATGATGATGATGAGCTTCGGCGCCATCGGCCTCATCGGAGTGCTCTGGGTGCTCTACGGCTACGCGATCGCCTTCCCATCGGCCGACGGGCTCTCGGCGCCGTTCGCCATCGACTGGTCGGCACTCGGACTCACGAGCCTGCTCGAGACCCCCGAGGGCGCCGCGTACCCGCCGCTCGCCTTCGTGGCGTTCCAGGCGACGTTCGCCATCATCACGGTCGCGCTGATCTCGGGCGCGATCGCCGACCGGGCGAAGTTCGGCGCGTGGATGGTGTTCGCCGCCGTCTGGGCGACCATCGTCTACTTCCCGGTCGCAAGCTGGGTGTTCAACTTCGGGCTCGACCCCGAAACCGGCGACTTCACCTACGGCGGCTGGATCACCTACGGAATGCAGGAGCTCTTCGGCACGGGCGCACTCGACTTCGCCGGCGGCACGGCGGTGCACATCAACGCCGGTGCGGCGGCGCTCGCCCTCGCGCTCGTGCTCGGCAAGCGCGTCGGGTTCTCGAAGGGTGCTCACGTGCCCCACAACCCGCCCTTCGTGCTGCTCGGCGCCGGCCTCCTGTGGTTCGGCTGGTTCGGCTTCAACGCGGGCTCCGAGCTCGCTGCCGACGGCACCGCGGCACTCGCCTGGATCAACACGCTCGCCGCGCCGGCAGCCGCACTGCTCGCCTGGCTTCTCGTGGAGAAGATCAGGGACGGAAAGCCCACCTCAGTCGGCGCCGCCTCTGGCGCCGTGGCCGGCCTGGTCGCCATCACGCCCGCCTGTGCCTTCCTCACCCCCGGCTGGGCGATCGTGCTCGGCCTCGTCGCCGGTGCCGTGTGCGCGCTTGCGATCGACCTGAAGTTCAAGCTCGGGTTCGACGACTCGCTCGACGTCGTGGGCATCCACCTGGTCGGCGGCCTCATCGGCACGCTCTACCTGGGTCTCTTCGCCACCGACAAGGGCCTCTTCACCGGTGGTGACGGCACGCAGCTCCTGGTGCAGGCGATCGCGGCATTCTCCGTGCTCGTGTTCTCGTTCGTCGTGACCTACATCATCGGCACCATCATCCAGAAGACGATGGGCTTCCGGGTGACGAACGAAGACGAGATCGCCGGCATCGACACCGTCGTGCACGGCGAAGACGCGTACAAGCTCGAGACCGTCTGAACCGTCGGGCCCTGATGGGCCCGAACGGCTCGCGAGGGCGGTGGGGTAGTGTGCCGGTGTGTCAGACACCAGCCGCTTCCTCACCGCCCTCGGTCGCGTCTTCGGCGCGCTGCTCGGAACCGGCTCGACCAAGCGAGCGGATGCCGCGGCGCGACCGGTGCTCGCGACCGACACGCTCTCCCCGGGGCAGTCGGGGTCGGCCGCGACGCTCGAGGTCGATCCGCGGGCGCTGCGCGGCGTGCGGCTCGCGTATGCACCGTCACGCGATGGAGAGCCCGACCCCGGCGAGATCGTCTGGACGTGGGTGCCCTATGAGGAGAACGACGGGCGCGGCAAGGACCGCCCGGTCGTGATCGTCGCGGCATCCGGCGCCGGTGACTATCTCGCGGTGCAACTGACGAGCAAGGCGCATGACGCCGATCGCGACTTCGTCTCCCTCGGAACCGGCGACTGGGATGCCGCGGGGCGCCCGAGCTGGGCGCGCATCGATCGCGTCTTCCGGGTGCGTGCCGACGGCATGCGGCGTGAGGCCGCCTCGCTCGATGCGAAGCGGTACGGCCGCGTCGCCGCAGCTCTCGACGAGCGGTATGGCTGGCGCTGACGCCTCACGCCCGCGAGGGCCGGTGCAGCCCGAACGGCGACCCCTGGTCGTCACGACACAGCCGGAACTCGCCGAAGACCGCGACGGTCTCCTCGTCGTCGGCACCGTTCAACGATTCGACGGTTCCCCCGAGGCGCTGAACGGCGGCGACGGCGGCGTCGAGGTCATCGACGCTGAAGAACACGTAGGGTGCGGCGCCCGGATCACTGCCGTGCACCCCGGCCGGCACACCCGCCCCGTCGATGGAGTAGCCAGCCGCGCCCGGACCGGCCTCGAACGACCAACCGAAGAGCTTTCCGTAGAAGCTGCGTGCGGTCATGGCGTCCGCTGCCCCGAACTCGATGAACGACACCTCGCCTGACATGGGCTTCCCCTCCGCTTCGTTGCGTGTACTGCACACGGTACTGGGGGAGTGAGGCAGCCACAACGGGCCATCCGGCGGGACGCGGGTTTGCACCCGGGATTGAAGAAAGCCCCCTGTGGAGAGGGGGCTTTCGTGGGCGATGCCGGGCTCGAACCGACGACCTCTTCCGTGTGAAGGAAGCGCGCTACCAGCTGCGCCAATCGCCCATGTGGGAGTTGCGAGTCACACGCGGTGACCGCGGAATCGATACTAGCCGACCCGGTGGGGCGAATGCACATCGAGCGCCAGCATGCCGAACCATGCGCTTGGCGATGAGGCCGGGATGACGTCGACACGCCCGGGGATCAGGGGCGGATTCGGCCTGTGACCGGCGTGATTCCGCTGGCCGACCCCGTCAGTTTGTGAATCGTTCAGAGAATCGGTTAGAGTCTCTCTGCACGCAAAAACGCGGGCAATGCGGATGTGGCGCAGTGGTAGCGCATCACCTTGCCAAGGTGAGGGTCGCGAGTTCGAATCTCGTCATCCGCTCTGATCAGGATGGGGCGAAAGCCCCATTCCTGTTCTTTTGGTGGTGAACCCAGACACGGTGGATTGGCCGAGAGGCGAGGCAGCGGCCTGCAAAGCCGTATACACGGGTTCGAATCCCGTATCCACCTCCAAGCTGAGAACTTCCATTCTCGACTTGGGCGATTGGCGCAGCGGTAGCGCGCTTCCCTGACACGGAAGAGGTCACTGGTTCGATCCCAGTATCGCCCACCATGTGAAAGCCCCGGCATCGCCGGGGCTTTCGTCGTTTCCGGCGTGCCGATCAGCCGAACTGCTCGAACACGAGCGGCGGGTAGGCGATGCGCGTCGAGTACCACGACCAGGCTTCGCCGGCCGTCTGCTCGATGGCCGCCCAGCCGCCGTGTGCGGGAAGGTTCTTCAGCGTGATGGTCACCGTCTGCTTTCCGCTGACGCTCCGGGGGCCGGCGCCGACGACCGTGCCCGACGCTGCGTAGCCGCTCCCGTTCAGCGTCACCCGGCCGAAGGCTTCGACCGAGAAGGTGCACACGTAGGTGCCCACCCCCGTGATGCCGTACGCCGCCGGCTCGAAATGGATCGAGACCGCCGGGTTGCGCGTCGGCGACTCGCGTCGGTCCAGCCCGGCATAGGGAGTGGCGGCGTCGGTCTGCATGATCGTCGGCCGGATGAGGGTGAGATTCGTGCGACCGCGGCCGACGGTGTGCACGGGGGAGAGGAGGTCGATCGACGCCCAGAAGATGGGGCCGAGCACGAGTTCGCCGACTCGGTACTTCTCAGCCCACTCCTCGAGCCGGATGTCGGGTTCGAAGTCGGCGAGCTCGATCACGCGCTCATCGAACTCGCTGCGAGCGCCCAGTTCTTTCGTTGTCTCATTCATGAGGAAAACTCTAAACGGTGATGTGCGAGTCGCCTCCGGGGCAGCACCGAGGTGCCGAGCGGGTCAGGCCACGGCGACTACAGTTGAAGGGTTCTGTAGACCGATTTCAAGGAGTGGATCCAGGTGGCCGACGGCTTCGAGCTCTTCACCGACCGATCCGTTGTCGCAATGCGCGTCAATGGCGAGCTCAAGGACCTCGCCACGACGGTCACCGACACCGACGAGGTCGAACCCGTCACGATCGACTCGCCCGACGGTCTCAGCATCCTGCGCCACTCAGCGGCCCACGTGCTCGCTCAGGCCGTGCAGACGGTGAACCCCGAGGCCCGACTCGGAATCGGCCCGCCCGTCACCGACGGGTTCTACTACGACTTCGACGTTGCCGAGCCGTTCACTCCCGACGACCTCAAGGCACTCGACAAAGAGATGTCCCGCATCGTTCGTGCGGGCCAGCGCTTCATGCGCCGGGTCGTCACCGATGACGAGGCGCGCGCCGAGCTCGCCGCCGAACCGTACAAGCTCGAGCTCATCGGCTTGAAGGGCTCCGGCGGCCACGGCGAGTCGAGCGGCGACGACCACGAATCCGTCGAGGTCGGCGGCGGCGAACTCACCATCTACGACAACGTCGACCCCAAGACCGGCGAGACGGTCTGGAAAGACCTCTGCCGCGGTCCGCACCTGCCGAACACGCGCATGATCGGCAACGGCTGGGCGCTCACCCGCATCGCCGCCGCCTATTGGCGCGGCTCCGAGAAGAACCCGCAGCTGCAGCGCATCTACGGCACCGCCTGGCCGACCAAAGACGAGCTGCGCGCCTACCAGCTCCGGCTCGAAGAGGCCGCGAAGCGCGACCACCGCAAGCTCGGACGCGAACTCGACCTCTTCAGCTTCCCCGACGAGATCGGCTCTGGCCTCTCGGTCTGGCACCCGCGCGGCGGCACCGTGCGCATGGAGATGGAGCAGCACGCGCGTCGTCGCCACATCGAGGGCGGCTACACCTACGTCTACACGCCGCACATCTCGAAGGAAGACCTCTTCCTGCAGTCGAACCACCTCGTGACCTATCGCGAGGGCATGTTCCCGCCCATTCGCATGGACGAGGAGCGCGACGCCGACGGCAACATCACGAAACAGGGCCAGGACTACTACCTGAAGCCGATGAACTGCCCGATGCACATCCTCATCTACAAGGAGCGCGGGCGCAGCTACCGCGACCTGCCGATCCGGATGGCCGAGAACGGCACCGTGTATCGCAACGAGCTCTCGGGTGCGCTGCACGGTCTCACCCGCGTGCGCGGGTTCACGCAAGACGACTCGCACCTCTTCGTCACTCCCGAGCAGCTCGAAGAGGAGGTCGCCAAGGTGCTCGACTTCGTCATCTCGATGCTGCGCGACTTTGGTCTCGACGACTTCGAGCTCGAGTTGTCGATGCGCGACGACCACAAAGACAAGTGGATCGGCTCCGATGAGTTCTGGGAGTACTCGACGAATGCGCTCCGCAACGTCGCCCGTTCGAGCGGGCTGAAGCTCACCGAGATGCCCGGTGAGGCCGCGTTCTACGGCCCGAAGATCGACCTCAAGACGCGCGACGCGATCGGTCGCACATGGCAGCTCTCGACCGTGCAGGTCGACCCCAACCTTCCCGAGCGGTTCGGGCTCGAGTTCACCGATCGCGACGGGCAGAAGAAGCGCCCGATCATGATCCACCGGGCCCTGTTCGGTTCGATCGAGCGATTCTTCGCGATCCTGCTCGAGCACTACGCCGGTGCGTTCCCGGCGTGGCTGGCGCCCGTGCAGGTCGTCGGCATCCCCGTCGCCGACGAGTTCGCGCCCTACCTCGGCGCGATCATCGAGCAGTTGAAGGGCTTCGGTGTGCGCGCCGAGCTCGACGTGAGCGACGACCGCATGCAGAAGAAGATCCGCACCCACACGCAGCAGAAGGTGCCGTTCCAGCTGATCGCCGGCGAGAACGACCGATCCGGTGAGACGGTGAGCTTCCGGTTCCGTGACGGCACGCAAGAGAACGGCGTGCGCATCGCCGAGGCGGTCGAACGCATCCGGCAGGTGATCGACGAACGTCGTCAGGTGGTCACGCGCGACGACGTGTTCTCATGAGCGCCTACCAGCCCGACGAGTTCGACGGCGTGCCGACGGATGACGCGGCAGACCTCGCCGGCGTGCCCGACGCGTTCCAGCGGCTCTGGACGCCGCACCGGCTGGTGTACATCCAGCACGGGCAGCAACCCGATGAGCACGCCTGCCCGTTCTGCCGGGCGCCCGAGATGAGCGATGAGCAGTCGCTCATCGTCGCTCGCGGTGAGCACGCGTACGTGCTGCTCAACCTGTACCCCTACAACAGCGGCCACCTGCTGGTCTGCCCGTATCGCCACGTGGCGACCTACGACGAGGCGACGCCCGACGAGGTGGCCGAGATCGGCGAGCTCACGCAGATCGCGATGCGCGTCGTGAAGCAGGTGTCGAAGTGCGACGGGTTCAACATCGGCATGAACCAGGGCCGAATCGCGGGCGCCGGCATCGCCGAGCACCTGCACCAGCACATCGTGCCGCGGTGGGCGCTCGACTCGAACTTCTTCCCGATCATCGCCGGCACGAAGGCGTTGCCGCGCCTGCTCGGCGAGGTGCGGCACGAGATCGCCGAGGCCTGGCCCGCTTGAGCGCTCAGCGCACCTGACGGGCGGCGAACTGCAGTTTCGGGTGGGCGTAGTGCTCCTGCGCCTCGACGAGCTGCAGCTCGCGTTCACCCGACTCGTGGGTGAGCGAGAGCAACTCGAACACACTCGAGGTTGTTCGCGCGAGTGCGTCTGCCGCGTCGCCCGTGCGGCGGTAGTGCGCGGTGAACAGTGCTGCCGTGACATCCCCTGAGCCGTTGGCCTTGATGGGGAGTCGGGGAGTCTGCACGATCCATGCACCGGCGTCGTCGACGGCGAGCATCTCGATCGTGCCCGCTTCGCGATCGGGTCGCTCGACGCTCGTGACGAGCACCGTGCTCGGACCGGTGGCCCTGATCAGGTCGACCGATGCAAGGGTCGACTCGAGCGTGTCGGGCGTCGTATCCGTGAGGAAGCCCAGTTCGAACTGGTTCGGCGTGATCAGGTCGGCGGCGGGCACGACGCGGTCGCGCAGCAGCACCGGGATCGCGGGCGCCACGAAGCATCCGGAGGTGGCATTGCCCATGACGGGGTCGCACGCGTAGACGGCAGCGGGGTTCGCAGCCTTGACGCGGGCCACTGCGTCGAGAATGACGTCGGCGATGCCCTCGCCGCCCTGGTACCCCGAGAGCACCACATCGATCTGCGGGAAGGCCCCGCGCTCCTCGATGCCCGTGATGACGTCGCGCACGTCGTCGGGGCTGATCATCGGGCCGCGCCATGCACCGTAACCGGTGTGGTTCGAGAAGTTGACCGTGTAGACCGGCAGCACCTCGACGCCGATGCGCTGCAGGGGGAAGACGGCCGCGGAGTTGCCGACGTGCCCGTAGGCGACCGCGGACTGGATCGAGAGAACCTTCACCGATCGATCATCGCATCTCGGGCGTGCGCGACGGGCCCGAGCGCCTCGACTGCTCGCGAACCGTGCGCACGGAGTTGCCGATGTCGGTCGCGAGCATCCGCTGATCGGCATCATCGAGGTCGTGCACGGTGAGCCGCAGATGCTCCGACGGGCCGTGGTCGTCGAGTGCGAACTCGTCGCCGGGCCGGGCGAGCCATCCGCGGCGCATCAGCTGCTCGGCGACAGCGCGGGCGGGCGCGCCGAGCGGCACCCAGACATTGAGGCCGTCGCCCACCGCCGTCGGCAGGCCCTGTGCCGTCAGCAGCTCGGCGAACGCGGCGTTGCGAGCGGCGTAGTGCTCGCCATGGGCACGGATCTGCGCCGAGACCTCGGGGTCGGTGGCGAGCGCGTGCACGAGGCGCTGCAGGAGGTGACTCACCCAGGTGGTGCCGGGCGTGAGGCGCACCGCGAGCCGGTCGGCCGTCTCGGGGTCGGATGCCGTGACGGCGAGGCACATGTCGGGTCCGAGGAATTTCGACACCGAGCGCACGAGCGCCCAGCGGCGATGCTCTGCGCTGATCAGCGAGTGATATCGCAGGCGCGAGAGCAGCGAGTAATGGTCGTCTTCGATGACGAGTACGTACGGATGATCGCGGAGCACCGCGCGGAGTTCGGCGGCCCGTCGCTCGGTGAGGCTCGCGCCCGTCGGGTTCTGCGCACGGGGCGTGCAGATGACCGCGCGAACTCCCTGCTCGAGGGCGGCCCGCAGGCCGTCGACGGTCATGCCTTCGTCATCGACCGGAACCGGCACGGGTCGGTAGCCGGCGACGCGAACCGTGTGGATGCTCGTCAGGAAGCACGGGTCTTCGAGCGCGACGGCGTCGTCTCGGGTGAGGGCCTGTGCCAGCAGGCGCTCGACGGCGTCGGCCGCGCCGCTCGTCACCGTGAGGCGCACGGCCGTGCCGGCGGGCAGGTCGGTGCTCATCCACGCGTCGGCCCAGCGCTCGAGTTCGGGGTCGATGACGGGTTCGCCGTACAGCACGGCTCGCCCCGCGATGCGCGCCAGAGCACGGGACGGATCGGGGATGCGCGCGGCATCGGGGTTGCCGGTGCCGATGTCGCGAAGCGCGGTATCGGCGGCGAACCCCTCTTGGGCGACGTGCGCGCCGCCCGCCACTCGCGTTCCGCCGCGACCGAGCGTGATGACGACACCGGCGTTCATGAGCTGCCGGTAGGCCGACACCGCGGTGTTGCGATTGACTCCGAGGTGCTCGGCCAGCGCTCGCACCGGCGGCAGCGCGTCGCCGGGGCCCAGCGCACCGCGCTCGATGAGCGTCCGCAGACTCTCGGCGATTTCGGACGCCGAGCGTCCTTCGATGTCGATGATCACGAACGCTCCCTTCGTCGTCTCCGAGACCATGTTATCTTTTGGCCTAGGACAATAGTTCTGTTCGTCTGTTCTGATGCGCGCGACGTTCGCGCGCGCTCATCCGAGAGGATCCCTTGTGACCGTACCCGAGACCGGTTCGAGCCGCGTGAAGCGCGGCCTCGCCGAAATGCTGAAGGGCGGCGTCATCATGGACGTCGTCACCCCCGAACAGGCGCGCATCGCCGAAGACGCCGGCGCCGTCGCGGTCATGGCCCTCGAGCGCGTGCCCGCCGACATCCGCTCGCAAGGCGGCGTCGCCCGCATGAGCGACCCCGATCTCATCGACGCGATCATCGCCGAGGTGTCGATCCCCGTCATGGCGAAGGCCCGCATCGGGCACTTCGTCGAGGCGCAGGTGCTGCAGGCTCTCGACGTCGACTACATCGACGAGTCCGAGGTGCTCTCGCCCGCCGACTACGTGAACCACATCGACAAGTGGGCGTTCAACACCCCATTCGTCTGCGGTGCCACGAATCTCGGCGAGGCGCTCCGCCGCATCAACGAGGGTGCGGCGATGATCCGATCGAAGGGCGAGGCCGGCACCGGCGACGTCTCCGAGGCGACGAAGCACATCCGCAAGATCTCCTCCGAGATCAACGTGCTGCGCTCGATGACGAAAGACGAGCTCTACGTCGCTGCGAAAGAGCTGCAGGCGCCCTACGAGCTCGTGCTCGAGGTCGCCGAGACCGGCAAGCTGCCGGTCGTGCTCTTCGTCGCCGGTGGTGTTGCGACCCCCGCTGATGCCGCGATGATGATGCAACTCGGCGCCGACGGCGTGTTCGTGGGCTCCGGCATCTTCAAGTCGGGCAACCCCGAGGCGCGCGCGGCCGCTGTCGTCAAGGCGACGACGTTCTACGACGACCCCTCGGTCGTCGCCGCCGTCTCTCGCGGCCTCGGCGAGGCCATGGTCGGCATCAACGTCAGCGACCTCGCCGCACCGCACCGCCTCGCAGAGCGCGGCTGGTGACCACGAACCTCCGGAGCGAATCGCTCGACGCGGGGCATCCGGCCGAGGCCGGGCCCCGCGTCGGCGTGCTCGCCCTCCAGGGCGATTTCCGCGAGCACGCCCATGTGCTCGCGAAGCTCGGCGCCGACGTGTCGCTCGTGCGGCGCCCCGAGGAGCTCGCGGCCGTCGACGGACTCGTGATTCCCGGGGGCGAGTCGAGCGTCATGGACAAGCTCGCGCGCACCTTCGGCCTGCAGGAGCCGCTGAAGCGTGCGATCGAGGGCGGCCTCCCGGTCTACGGCACCTGCGCGGGCCTCATCATGCTCGCCGACACCGTGCTCGATGCCATCGCGGGCCAGCAATCACTCGGCGGCCTCGATGTCGTCGTGCGCAGGAACGCCTTCGGTTCGCAGAACCAGTCGTTCGAGACCGACCTCGCGATCCCTGCCCTCGGCGACCGACCGGTGCACGCCGTCTTCATCCGGGGTCCGGTCGTGGAGTCCGTGGGTGCCGCGGCGACCCCGCTCGCGACCCTCGACGACGGCCGGGTCGTTGCCGTGGAGCAGGGCAACCTGCTCGGCACGAGCTTCCATCCCGAGATCACGGGGGAGCACCGCTTCCACGAGTACTTCCTCGGCAAGGTGCTGGCCCGCCTCGACGGCTAGGCTCACGCCATGACCGAGTGGATCGCCCTCCTCCGCGGCGTCAACGTCGGCGGCATCACGATCAGGTCGGCCGAGCTGCGAACGGTCTTCGAAGGTCTCGGGTTCGACCACGTGCGCACGGTGCTCGCGAGCGGCAACGTCGCGTTCGAGACCGCGGATGCCGCGGCATCCGCTGCCCTGAAGACGCAGATCGAGCGTGCCCTCGGCGAGCGATTCGGGTACGAGGCGTGGATCGTGCTCGTCACTCGGGAGCAGCTGCGCCGAGTCGTCGAGGCGTTCCCGTTCGACGCATCCGACGCATCGCGCCAACCGTACGTGGTCTTCGCGTCGGAGCCCGCCGTGCTCGACGAACTCGAGGCATCAGCGGGGCAGACCGATTCCGGGGCCGACCCGATCGCCCCGGGCGACGGCGTCGTGTACTGGAATCCCGTGAAGGGCACGACGCTCGAGACGCCGTTCGCCAAGGTGCTCGGGAAGCCTCGCTACAAGCCGACGACGACCAATCGCAACCTCCGCACCCTCGTGAAGCTCCTGGCCTGAGGGCCGCCGGGCGGTCGCTGTCTTAGAATGGCTGAGCGCGACTCGCAGTCGCGCGAGGATTCGATTCAGGAGACGCATGTCCGGGCATTCCAAGTGGGCGACGACCAAGCACAAGAAGGCGATCATCGACTCGCGCCGTGCGAAGTCCTTCGCGAAGCTGATCAAGAACATCGAGGTCGCCGCGAAGATGGGCGGCGCCGACATGTCGGGCAACCCGACGCTCGTCGACGCCGTGCAGAAGGCGAAGAAGACCTCGGTTCCGAACGACAACATCGATCGCGCCATCAAGCGCGGTGCCGGACTCAGCGGTGAGTCGATCGACTACACGACGATCATGTACGAAGGCTACGGCCCGAACGGAGTCGCGCTGCTCATCGAGTGCCTCACCGACAACAAGAACCGTGCGGCCGCCGAAGTGCGCACGCTCATGACCCGCAACGGCGGCACGATGGCCGACCCGGGTTCGGTGGCCTACAACTTCGCCCGCAAGGGCGTCATCGTCGTCGCCAAGACCGACGGACTCAGCGAAGACGACGTGCTCGGCGCGGTGCTCGATGCCGGCGCCGAAGAGGTCACCGACGAGGGCGAGACCTTCGAGGTCATCACCGAGGCGTCCGACATGGTCGGGGCGCGCACGGCACTGCAGGCCGCGGGCATCGACTACGACTCGGCGGATGCCGCGTTCGTGCCGTCGCTCAAGGTCGAGGTCGACGCCGACACCGCGCGCAAGGTGTTCCGCCTCATCGACGCACTCGAAGACAGCGACGACGTGCAGAACATCTACAGCAACCTCGACCTGACCCCCGAGGTGCAGGCCGAGCTCGAGGCGGAGTAGCCCATCGCCGTGCGCGTGCTCGGCATCGACCCCGGCCTGACGCGCTGCGGCGTGGGCGTCGTCGATGTCGAGCCGAACCGCACGGCCCGCCTCGTCGATGTGGTGGTGCTGCGGTCGCCGGCCGAGCTCGACACACCGCGCAGGCTCGCCCTCATCGCCGACGGGCTCGAGGCGATCATCGAGGAGCATCGCCCGCAGGCTGTGGCCCTCGAGCGGGTCTTCGCGCGCAGCGACGTCTCGACGATCATGGGCACGGCCCAGATCTCGGGCGTCGCGATGCTGATCGCCGCTCGCCGCTCGCTGCCGGTCGCGCTGCACACCCCCAGCGAGGTGAAGGCCGCCATCACCGGCTACGGCCGCGCTGACAAGAAGCAGGTCGGCGCCATGGTGGCGCGCATCCTCGGTCTCGACGAGGTGCCGAAGCCGGCGGATGCCGCCGACGCGCTCGCCCTCGCGATCTGCCACGCCTGGCGCACCGGGGGAGTCGCGGGCGCCGCGGTTCGCGATGGCGCCGAGGCCGCTGCCGGGGGAGTCGACGATTCCGCGCTGACTCCGGCGCAACGGGCATGGATCGCCGCCGAGCGTTCCGCCACCGTGTCGGGGGCGGCCCGTAGGCTGAAGCGGTGATCTCCTCTCTTCGTGGCCGTGTGCTCGTCGCAGCCGGTGGCTCGGTCGTGATCGACGTCGGCGGAGTCGGGTTCCACGTCAACACGACCCCCGCGTTCGCCCTCTCCACGCGCGAGGGGCACGAGGCGTCGCTGCACACCACGCTCATCGTGCGCGAAGACTCGTTGACGCTCTTCGGCTTCGCGACTCGTGACGAACTCGACGTGTTCGAACTGCTCATCGGGGTCACCGGTGTCGGCCCGAAGTCGGCCCTCGGGGTGCTGTCGTCGCTGTCGCCCGGTCAGATCGCCGAGGCGGTGCAGCGCGACGACGACGCCGTCTTCCGCAAGGTCAGCGGCATCGGGCCGAAGACGGCGAAGCTCATCACGGTCTCGCTCGCCGGCAAGGTCATCGCGCCGCCCACCACGACGCAGCAGGCGGCCCCGATCGTCGCGGGCGGCGCGGCCGACAGCGTGCTCGCCGCGCTCACGGGCCTCGGGTGGTCGGAGCGGGTCGCCGCAGAGGCGGTCGATGAGACGATCGCCGCGGCATCCGATATCGAGGCGGCCTCGGTGCCCACCCTGCTCAGGCTCACCCTCGCCCGGCTCGGCCCGGCACAGCAGGCGGGCCGGGCGCGATGAGCCAGCACGAGCTGAACGACGGCGACCTCGATCTCACCGATCCGATCCTCGCCTCCGAGGCCGAGCTCGCATTCGAGGGCGCGCTGCGCCCGAAGAGCCTCGGCGAGTTCGTCGGCCAGACTCGGGTGCGCGGGCAGTTGCAGCTGCTGCTCACCGCCGCCACCCTGCAGCAGCGCACGCCCGATCACATCCTGCTCGCGGGCCCTCCTGGGCTCGGCAAGACCACGCTCGCCATGATCGTGGCGTTCGAGGGCGGCCGACCGCTTCGCATGTCGAGCGGGCCGGCCATTCAGCACGCCGGCGACCTGGCGGCCATCCTGAGCTCGCTCGTGCCGGGCGAGGTGCTGTTCATCGACGAGATCCACCGCATGGCGCGTTCGGCCGAAGAGATGCTCTACCTCGCCATGGAGGACTTCCGCATCGACATCATGGTCGGCAAGGGCGCGGGGGCGACATCGGTGCCGCTCGACCTCTCGCCGTTCACGCTCGTCGGGGCGACTACTCGGGCGGGGCTGCTCCCGAACCCGTTGCGCGATCGGTTCGGGTTCACCGCCCACCTCGAGTTCTACGACGAGGCAGAACTCGAGCAGGTGCTCGCACGAGCCGGCACCATGCTCGGCCTCGACGTCGACCGCGAGGCACTCGCCGAGATCGCGGGGCGCTGCCGCGGCACGCCTCGCATCGCCAACCGACTGCTGCGCCGTGTGCGCGACTACGCGCTCGTGCACGGTCAGCGCGCAGACCTCGCCTCGGTGCGGGCAGCACTCGAGCTCTACGACGTCGACCCGCTCGGCCTCGACCGGCTCGACCGAGCGGTCATGGAGATGATCCTCACGCGCTTCGGCGGTGGGCCGGTCGGCCTGAACACGCTCGCCGTCTCCGTCGGCGAAGAGGCCGAGACGATCGAAGCCGTGGTCGAGCCGTTCCTGGTGCGCATCGGCCTCATCACGCGCACCCCGAGGGGCCGAGTCGCGACTCCCGCGGCATGGCGGCACTTCGGTCTGACCGCAGCCGCGCCCGACGCGGCAACGGCGCTTCCGATCGATGACCTATAATCCATTGAGGCTGACCCCTCAGCACCGATGACTTCGTGCGCGCGCCGCACACCGGAAGGTATTCCCCACTCATGACGTTCGATCCGTTCACCATCATCATGCTCGCCGTCCTGGCGGTGCTGATCTTCTTCATGTTCCGCAACTCGCGCAAGCGTCAGGCCGACGCGCGCGAACTGCAGTCGAAGGTGCAGGCGGGCGCCAAGGTGATGACCAACTTCGGTCTCTTCGGCACCATCCTGTCGATCGACGAAGAAGACAACCAGGTGCTGCTCGAGACGTCGCCCGGCACCGTGCTGACGGTGCACCGTCAGACGATCGCCCGCGTCGTCGAGCCGAAGGTCGAAGACGACGCAGACGAGGCGGCTGTCGTCGACGGCGCGCCCGAGTTCGGCGAGCGGGTCGTCGACCCCGCCGACGACGTGACGAGCGGTGACTCGGGCGACCAGACGCCCGACACCAAGAAGTCCGACGACTAAGACTCACCCCGAAGCTGGGCCCGCGCGCTGACGCGCGGGCTCCTGCAGAGAAAGCGGAACACGTGGCTGCACCAACCAAGCGGTCATCCCGGCCGACCTCCGTGCGCAAGGCATGGAGATCTCTCACCTGGCTGGGTGTCATCATCGCGTTGCTGTTCGGCATCAATGCCGCAGGCGTCATCTGGGGCGGTGGGTCATGGACCCCGAAGCTCGCCCTCGACCTCGAGGGCGGCACGCAGATCATCCTCGCGCCGAAGGTCGAGACCGGCGCCGACGTCTCGCAGGAGCAGCTCGACCAGGCGGTCGCGATCATCCGCCAGCGCGTCGATGCCTCCGGTGTCGCCGAAGCCGAGATCAACACCGAAGGCGACAACGTCGTCGTTCGCATCCCGGGTGAGCTCGACGACCAGACCCGTGCTCGCATCGAGCAGTCGGCCAAGCTCGAACTCCGTGCCGTGCTGCTCGCCGATGCGGCGACGAACACCGCGATCGATCCGAGCGCGAGCCCGGCTCCGACCGAGGCGCCCGCCGAAGAGCTCGAGTCGACGCCCACCGCAGAGCCGACCGATGGCAGCGATCCGTCGTGGGTCACTCCCGCCCTGCAGAAGCAGTTCGATGAGTTCAACTGCGCAGAGCTCGACGACGTGTCGACGAACGTGGCTCCGGCCGACGAGCCGCTCGTCACCTGCGACCTGAGCCGCACCGCGAAGTATCTGCTCGGCCCGGTCGAGGCGAGCGGCGAGAACATCGTCGACGCCACCAACGGCATGGTGCAGACCCAGAACGGCGCATCGACCGGCCAGTGGGCCGTGAACATCGTCTTCGATGCCGAGGGCACCGAAGACTTCGCCGCGGTCAGCACCCGTCTGTTCGGCCTGCAGGGCCAGACGCCGCGCGACCAGTTCGCCTTCGTGCTCGACGGCGCCGTGCTCACGGCACCGTCCATGAACGGCGCCATCACCGACGGCAAGCCGCAGATCACCGGCAGCTTCGACCAGGCTTCGTCGAAGGCACTGGCCGACCAGCTGAAGTTCGGCGCACTGCCGATCAGCTTCACGGTGCAGTCCTCCGACACGATCTCGCCGACGCTCGGCACCTCGCAGCTGCAGTCCGGCCTGGTCGCCGGCCTCATCGGCCTGATCCTCGTCGTCATCTACACGCTGTTCCAATACCGCGCGCTCGGCTCCGTGACGATCGCCTCGCTCATCATCGCCGCGATCGTGACCTATCTCGTCATCACGATCCTGTCGTGGCGCGAGGGCTATCGCCTCTCGCTGGCCGGCATCGCGGGCCTGATCGTCGCGATCGGCTTCACCGCCGATTCGTTCATCGTGTACTTCGAACGCGTCCGCGATGAGTTGCGAGACGGCAGACCGCTCGTCGGCGCCGTCGAGGCGGGCTGGAAACGTGCATTCCGCACGGTGCTCGCGTCGAAGGGCGTCAACCTGCTCGCGGCGATCGTGCTCTTCGTACTCGCCGTCGGCAGCGTCAAGGGCTTCGCCTACACGCTCGGCATCACGACTGTCATCGACGTCATCGTCGTGATCCTCTTCACCC
Organism: Agromyces subbeticus DSM 16689; assembly: GCF_000421565.1. Taxonomy (GTDB): domain Bacteria; phylum Actinomycetota; class Actinomycetes; order Actinomycetales; family Microbacteriaceae; genus Agromyces; species Agromyces subbeticus. The sequence goes on from NZ_ATXG01000002.1 coordinate 298,308, forward strand.
ACCCGATGCTGCAACTGCTCGCGCAGACGCGGTTCTTCTCGAGTGGAAACCCCTGGTCGGGTCTCGACCCGAACGCGCTGGGCGCGGTGTACCGCGGCCGGGCCGAGTTCCGCAAGCCGACCGACCTGCCGGCGCGCAAGACCGCGGCGAGTTCCAAAGAGGCGCAGCGTCGCCAGACGATCGCCGAGCGCAAGGCCGCTGCCGCGGTGGGCGCCTCCGATACGTCGAACGATGGGAAGGACTCCTGATGGCCAACCGTCTCACGACCTTCGGCAACGACCTCTACACCGGCAAGCGATCGTTCAACTTCGTCGGCGGACGCAAGAAGTGGTACACGATCGCCGGCATCCTCGTGCTGCTCTCGGTCATCGTCCCGCTCTTCACCGGCGTGAACTTCAGCATCGAGTTCCGCGGCGGCTCCCAGTTCCAGATCACCGAGGTCGAGAACGCCGCGGCCGATCCCGCCATCGAAGCCGTGCACTCGGTCGTGCCCGACGCCGAGGTCCGGGTCGCGATCGTCGGCGGCAACGGCGTGCGCGTGCAGACCGACCAGCTCTCGCAAGAGGACTCCCGCGAGGTGTCGGACGCGCTTGCGGCGGCCTTCGACGTGCCCGAGTCCGAGGTCACGTCGTCGTTCGTCGGCCCGAGCTGGGGTGCGGATGTCACGAGGCAGGCGCTCATCGGCCTCGTCGCCTTCCTCCTGCTCGCGGGCATCATCATGGCGCTCTACTTCCGCACCTGGAAGATGTCGGCCGCCGCGATCATCGCGCTGATCGCCGACCTCATCGTCACGACCGGTTTCTACGCCGCGGTCGGCTTCGAGATCAGCCCTGCAGCGACGATCGGCATCCTGACGATCCTCAGCTACTCGCTTTACGACACCGTCGTGGTCTTCGACAAGATCCGCGAGAACACGGCAGAAGACGGCGAGGAGTCGCGGCGCACCTTCGCCGAGTCGGTGAACCTCGCGGTGAACCAGACGCTGGTGCGATCGATCAACACGAGCGTCGTGGCAGCGCTTCCCGTCGCCGCCATCCTCTTCATCGGTGCGGGCGTGCTCGGCGCGGATACCCTGCGGGACATCTCGCTCGCTCTCCTCATCGGCATCCTGGTCGGCACCTGGTCGACGGTCTTCGTCGCGGCTCCGCTGTACTCGCAGCTGCGTGAGGGCGAGCCGGCGATCCGCCGTCACGACCAGAAGGTGTTGAAGGAGCGTGAGCGCGCGGCGTCCGTCTCGACGGCCGCCGAAGCGCTGCCCACTGCGTGATGTTCGCGGGCGGCGTGCGCTGCATGGCACGTCGAGGCCTCCGGAGCGGCGATAATTGAAGTCCGGAGGTGAGCGATGACGGAGACGGGTGTCAACTCGACGGCATCGCTGCGCCGTCTGGTACCGCGCATCTTCTCGAAGGCGCAGCCCTCGGGCGCCGTCGACACGCTCATGCGCACCGTGCGCATGCACCACCCGAAGGCCGACCTCTCGCTCATCGAGCGGGCGTACACGGTCGCCGAGCGCGCGCACGACGGCCAGAAGCGCAAGAGCGGCGAGCCGTACATCACGCACCCCATCGCGGTCGCGCAGATTCTCGCCGATCTCGGCATCGGTTCGAAGACCGTCGCGGCGGCGTTGCTGCACGACACGGTCGAAGACACTGCGTACACCCTCGACCAGGTACGCGCCGATTTCGGTGACGAGATCGCGATGCTCGTCGACGGCGTCACGAAGCTCGACAAGGTCAAGTACGGCGACTCGACGCAGGCCGAGACCGTTCGGAAGATGATCGTGGCGATGTCGAAAGACATCCGGGTGCTGATCATCAAACTCGCCGATCGACTGCACAATGCGCGCACATGGGGGTTCGTGCCGGCAGCCTCGGCTGCACGCAAGGCGACCGAGACGCTCGAGATCTACGCCCCGCTCGCGCATCGCCTCGGTATCCAGGCGATCAAATGGGAACTCGAAGACCTGTCGTTCGCCGTGCTCTATCCCAAGCTCTACGCCGAGATCGAGAGCCTCGTCAAGCAGCGCACGCCGCAGCGAGAAGAGTTCGTGCAGAACGTCATCGACCTGGTGACCGACGACCTGAAGATCGCCAAGATCCGCGGCAAGGTCATGGGCCGTCCGAAGCAGTACTACTCGATCTACCAGAAGATGATCGTGCGCGGACGCGACTTCGACGAGATCTACGATCTCGTGGGCATTCGAGTGCTCGTGAACTCCGTGCGCGACTGCTATGCGGTGCTCGGCGCGATCCACGCACGATGGACCCCGCTGCCCGGCCGGTTCAAGGACTACATCGCGACCCCCAAGTTCAACCTCTACCAGTCGCTGCACACGACCGTCATCGGCCCGAAGGGGCGTGCGGTCGAGCTCCAGATCCGCACGCACGACATGCACCAGCGCGCCGAATACGGTGTCGCCGCGCACTGGAAGTACAAAGAGCGCATGGCGGGCACTCGAGCGGGCGAGAACGCTCCCCAGAACGAGACCGATATGGCGTGGCTCGCGCACATCTCCGACTGGCAGGCCGAGACGGCCGATCCCGGCGAGTTCCTCGATTCGCTTCGGTTCGAGATCGGCGCCAAAGAGGTCTACGTCTTCACGCCGAAGGGACGCGTGATCGGGCTGCCAGCGGGTGCGACCCCCGTCGACTTCGCCTACGCCGTGCACACGGAGGTCGGTCACCGCACGATGGGTGCGAAGGTCAACGGTCGCCTCGTGCCCCTCGAGAGCGAGCTGTCGAGCGGCGACGTCGTCGAGGTGTTCACCTCGAAGAACCCCGACTCTGGTCCGAGCCAAGACTGGCTGGGCTTCGTCAAGAGCCCCCGGGCACGCAACAAGATCCGTCAGTGGTTCACCAAAGAGCGACGCGACGAGGCGATCGAGCAGGGCAGGGATGCGATCGCCAGGGCGATGCGCAAGCAGAACCTTCCGCTGCAGAAGCTCATGAACCAGGAGTCGTTCGCCGAGGTCGCCGCACAACTGCGCTACGACGACGTCTCGTCGCTCTACGCCGCGGTCGGCGAAGGTCATGTGTCGACGCAGTCGGTGCTCGAGAAGGTCGTCGCGCTCGTGCGCGACGTCGAAGAGGGCGACGAACCCGATCTGCCGATCCCGGTGCGATCGAGGCCGCTTCCTCGCCACTCCGACTCGGGCGTGCTCGTGCGCGGGGCACCCGACATCCTCGTCAAGCTCGCCCGGTGCTGCACTCCGGTGCCCGGTGACGAGATCGTCGGCTTCGTGACGCGGGGTGCTGGTGTCTCGGTGCACCAGGCGAGCTGCCACAACGTGCAGTCGCTCATGAAAGAGCCCGAGCGCATGATCGACGTCGAGTGGGCGCCGAGTTCGAAGAGCGTGTTCCTCGTGCAGATCCAGATCGAGGCGCTCGATCGAGCCGGGCTACTCTCCGACGTGACGCGCGTGCTCTCCGAGCATCACGTGAACATCCTCTCGGCCAACGTGTCGACGTCGACCGATCGACTCGCGCTCAGCCGATTCGTCTTCGAGATGGGCGACACCACGCACCTCGATCGGGTGCTCAACGCCGTGCGCCGCATCGACGCGGTCTACGACGTCTACCGCGTCAGCGACGGCTGAGCAGGCCTCAGCGACGGTTGAGCAGGCGCCGGCAACTGCCGGGCATCGCCGACCGGATGGCGTAACGTCTGACCGGCCTCGATGCGGGCGAGCCGCTCGAGCGCGAGGGCCCGGTGCGGCATTCGCACTGCGCCTGCGAAGCGTGCGCGCAACTCGTCGATGAGCAGCGGCTGCCGCGCACACAGTTCGGCCACGACGCGCTCCGGGCGCGGGTCGGCATGGCCGGGTTCCCTGAGCAGGTCGAAGCCCGTGCGCGCGACCGTAGTGCACCTGGCATGCCGGAAGTCGATGATGTCGGCGTCGCTGATCGACACCTCACGAATGACGAGTCGCGGTGCGGAGATCACCGCGACGCGCGACGTGCGCGACACGCAGAACTGGGCGACGTGCGGGGGAGCGGGAATCGCATCGTGCACCCACGCGGCGGAGAAGCGCTCGATGACGAGCGTTCGTGGGGCGCGCAGCCCGATCGCCGATGCTCGGAGCGAGGGCAGGTCGGGCTCATCGACGGGCGCCCACGCCTCGTCGATGACGACGAGCTCGCCGTCGATGCGAGCGGCGCAGAGCTCTGCGAGTGCGAGATCGTCGGTGCTGAGCACGGGCGGCAGTTTGGCCATGAGGCCATGCTGCAGCATCCGTGCCGGCGCTCGCCTGTCTGAGGCGGATCTGTGGAGAAGAGGGCGGCGCCGAGATGGTCGCGGTGAAGACGACCACCCGGCGCCGTTCGTTCAGCCCCCGACGGCCTTCAGCCAGGCGCGACGGGCATCGAGCGCTTCGCGCGCCGATGCCGCGGCGCGCGTGTCGCCGGCAGCTTCGGCCGCCGCGAGCTCGGCCTCGAGCTTGTCGATGGCATCGTGCAGCTGGCCGAGCATTCCCTCGGAGCGGGCCTTCTTCTCGGGGTCTTCGCGCTGCCAGCGCTCCTCCTCGAGCGACTTGACGTGGTTCTCGACCTTGCGGATGCGGTCTTCGACGACGCGCACCTGGTCGCGAGGCACCTTGCCGATCTCGTCCCACTTGCGCTGCAGGCGGTTCAGCGTCGAACGGGCCTGCTTCGGGTCCTTCTCGGAGAGGAGGGTCTCGGCCTCGGTGAGGAGCGCGAGCTTCTCGTCGAGGTTGGCGCGGTAGCTCTCGTCTTCTTGCGCATCGACCTCTGCCTTCGCGCTGAACAGCACGTCGCCGGCGGCCTTGAACTTCGCCCAGAGCGAGTCGTCGAGCTTCTTGCCCGCGCGCCCCGCGAGCTTCCACTCGTCGAGCAGGTTGCGGTAGTCGCCCACCGCGTCTGCTCCGCGCGGGGCGAGCGCCTCTGCGCGTTCGATGAGCGCCTGCTTGCGCGTGCGCACGTCTCGGTGCGCGGCATCGAGCTCGGCGAAGAACGCCTTGCGGTGCGTCTCGATCGTCGAGCGCGCAGCGCGGAACCGCTTCCAGAGGTCGTTGGCCTCGTTCTTCGGAAGTCGAGGACCGTCTTGCTGGTGCCGCTGCCAGCGAGTGAAGAGCTCGTCGAGCTCGGCGGTCGCCTGCTTCCACTGCGTCTTCGCGGGATCGCCGGCGGCCAGGGCCTCAGCGGCCTCGACGATCGCGGTGCGCTCGGCGATCGCCTCGGCGACGGCGGCCTTCGTCTCGGCCTGCTGCTGCTCGGTCAGCTCCTTCGTCGTACCCGAGAGCGATTCGAGGCGACGAGCGAGCGATTCGAGGTCGCCGACGGCGTTGGCGCTGGAGACCGAGGCGCGAAGCGTTGCGACGGCCTTCGCGACATCCGCAGCCGGAGCACCGCGGCGAACCCGCTGCTCAAGCAGGCCCACCTGCCCGGCCAGATCGCCGTACTTGCGCTCGAAGTAGGCGAGTGCCTCTTCAGCGGAGCCGTCGGGATACTGCCCGACGGCACGCTCGCCGTCGCTCGTGCGCACGAAGACGGTGCCCGTCTCGTCGACGCGGCCCCACGGTTGCTGCTCTGAATCGGTCACGGCCTCACCCTGTCGTAGGTCGAATGCCGCCCGGGGGCGGCGATGACGGCATCAAGCCTATTGCACCGCCGGATGGCGGGATCGGCCGTCACTGAATGGTGAACGAGGTGATCGTGGTCGGCACCGCGGGGGCGCCGTCCGTCGCACCGTCGGCGGTACCCGCGTCGGCGACGCCGCTGCGGAGTTCTTCGAGACCGCTCGTGACATGGCCGATGACGGAGTAGCCGCCGGTGTCGCCGGGAAGCGTCGTGTCTTCGTAGACGATGAAGAACTGGCTGCCGTTGCTGTACTGGTCGGCGCCGCGAGCCATCGCGATCGTTCCCGCCGGGTAGAGCCCGTCGGCCGGTGCGTTCTCGACCGGGCCGTAGCTGTAGCCGGGGCCACCGGTGCCGTCGCCGGCCGGGTCGCCGCACTGCAGCACCCAGATGCCCTCGGTGGTGAGGCGATGGCAGCTCGTGCCGGTGTAGAACCCGGACTGGATCAGGCTGATCTCGCTCGACACGGCCTGAGGCGCGGTCGCGCCGTCGAGCTCGATGCCGACGGGGATGTCGTTGAGCGTCAGCGTGCCGGTCCAGACGCGGCCTTCGGCGAGGTCGGCGGATGGCACGTCACCCTGGTTCTCGCCGGCCGGCGGCGTGGCGCTCGGCGTCGGCGTCTCGGAGGCGACCGGCTCGGGCGTGCCCGGCCCGCCACTGAAGTAGAACAGCTGCGCAGCGGTCGCGAGCGCCAGCACGACGACGAGAGCGAGCACCGCGATGACGTTGTCTCGTGTGCGTCGGCGCTGCTTGCGCGTGTGGACTTCCTGGCGTGCCTGGTAGGTGCGCAGGCGCGCTCGTTCTTCACGCGACTGCCGGTCGATCGATGCCACGCATGCTCCTTCTCGGGACTCCTGCGAGCCGACTCTACGCAAGCCCGGGTGCGCTGACCAATCGCCGCTCCGTTCGTGTCGCCGAGAAGGCCGTTCGATGGGATCGTTCGTGGAGGAGTCGCAGGGGTGTCGGATGGCAGTTCGGCGCCCGGGATCGGGTGTCGGATGCCGCGACTACGCTTGAACGCATGTTGGATTCCGGCCCGGGGCTGCGTTCCGGCGCGACCCCGCTCGCGGTGCGCATGCGTCCGACGAGCCTCGACGAGGTCGCCGGTCAACGGCACCTGTTGACGCCGGGCTCGCCACTCGTCGCGCTCGCGGGTGACCGCACCGGAGCGACGGGTTCGGTCTCGGTCATCCTGTGGGGCCCGCCCGGCACCGGCAAGACCACCCTCGCGCAGGCCATCGCCCGCTCCTCCGGTCGCAAGTTCGTCGAACTGTCGGCGGTCTCCGCCGGCGTGCGCGACGTTCGCCAGGTCATGGAGGAGGCACGCGCCAGCCGTGACCTCTACGGTCTGTCGACCGTGCTCTTCCTCGACGAGATCCACCGTTTCACGAAGGCGCAGCAAGACGCGCTGCTGCCGGGCGTCGAGAACGGCTGGGTCATCCTCGTCGCCGCGACGACAGAGAACCCCTCGTTCTCGGTCATCTCGCCGTTGCTGTCGCGCTCCCTGCTGCTCACGCTCGAACTCCTCACCGACGACGACCTCGGCGTGCTCGTCGACCGCGCCGTCTCCGATCCGCGCGGACTCGGCGGCAAGGTCGCCCTCGATCCCGAGGCGCGGTCCGCCATCATCCGGCTCGCCTCAGGCGACGCACGTCGCGCGCTCACCGCGCTCGAGGCGGCGGCGGTCGCCGCGACCCAGTCGCCGGCGACCCCGGTTTCAACGGCGGGCGAGGGCGACGGCGACGGCGACGATGAGTCCGGCACGCCCGCGAGCGCCGAAGCAGTGGGCGGCGACGATGCAGATGACGCCGAGGACGATGGTGACGGCGAGACGGATGCCGCGGCATCCGTCACCCCCGTGATCACCACCGACATCGTCGCCCGTGCCGTCGACCGGGCGCTGCTGCGATACGACCGCAACGGCGACGAGCACTACGACGTCATCAGCGCGTTCATCAAGTCGGTGCGGGGCAGCGACGTCGACGCATCACTGCACTACCTCGCGCGAATGATCGAGGCCGGCGAAGATCCGCGGTTCATCGCCCGGCGCATCATCGTGCTCGCCTCCGAAGACATCGGGCTGGCCGATCCGACCGCGCTCGGCGTCGCGGTCGCCGCCGCCGACGCCGTGCAGTACATCGGCATGCCAGAGGGGCGCATCCCGCTCGCGCAGGCCGTGGTGCACCTGGCGACCGCACCCAAGTCGAACGCCGCCTACCTCGGCATCAACCAGGCGATCGCCGACGTGCGCGAGGGCAAGGCGGGTCGCGTGCCCAAGCACCTGCGCGACGCGCACTACCCCGGAGCGAAGCGGCTCGGGCATGGCAAGGGCTACCGGTACCCGCACAACGACGAGATCGGCGTGGTCGAGCAGCAGTACCTCCCCGACTCGCTGCGCGGGGCCGTCTACTACGAGCCCACCGAGCACGGCAACGAACGCGAGGTGTCGGCGCGACTGGCGAAACTGCGCCGCATCGTGCGGGGCGAGCGCTGACACCGATGCGGCCGCGTGCGCCGTGGCCCGGTCGGCAGGCGGTCGTGATATCATTTCCGTTGGCCTGAAGCCTGATTCTCGAGCGCGGCTGCGAGAGAGTCACCGGCGAATGGGTGCGATCTGTAGCCGATCCACCCTTGGCGAATCCCTCTGACACAGATTTTCGGCGCACGATCGCGCCGTGAAATTCACTTGAGATTCTTCCGAAAGGACATTCGTGTCGAACCAGTCACGCAGCAAGACCCGCCTCTCCCGTGCGCTCGGCGTCGCCCTCACCCCGAAGGCCGCCCGTTACATGGAGAAGCGTCCGTACGCTCCCGGTGAGCACGGCCGCACCAAGCGCAAGCAGGACAGCGACTACGCCGTGCGTCTGCGCGAGAAGCAGCGCCTGCGCGCCCAGTACGGCATCCGCGAGAAGCAGCTGAAGATCGCCTACGTCGAGGCCAAGCGCACTGACGGCCTGACCGGTGAGAACCTGGTCGAGCTGCTCGAGATGCGTCTCGACGCCATCGTGCTGCGCGCCGGCTTCGCCCGCACCATCTCGCAGGCCCGCCAGTTCGTCGTGCACCGTCACATCCTCGTCGACGGCCAGCTGGTCGACCGCCCGTCGTTCCGCGTGAAGCCGGGCCAGCTCGTGCACGTCAAGGCGCGCAGCGAGGGCACCGAGCCGTTCCAGGTCGCCGCTGCCGGCGGTCACGTCGACGTGCTGCCCAAGCTCCCGGGCTACCTCGAGGTCGAGCTCGACAAGCTCCAGGTGAAGCTCGTCCGTCGCCCCAAGCGCGTCGAGGTCCCCGTGACCTGCGACGTGCAGCTGGTCGTCGAGTACTACGCAGGTCGCTGACGCAGAGCAGTGCAGGCAGGGGTCGCGGGGTTTCCCGCGGCCCCTGTCGCGTACCCGGCGAGGGCTTCGACCCGGCCACTAGACTGTTGCGAGGCGTGCCGAGCGCAGCGCAAGGCGACACATCGATCAGGGAGCAGGAGCACCTCGTGAAGAGCATTCTGTGGTTCACCGTCGGCGTCGCGGCCGGATTCGCGGTCGCCCACCAGGTCAACCAGACCAAGCAGGGGCGGGACTTCTTCTCCGCGGTCGACGCGAAGGCCAGGGCCTTCGGCCACGCCATCGCCGAGGGCTACCACGCCCGCGACGCAGAACTCCGCGCCGAGCAGGGCGAGACGACTCCGTCTCTCTGAGCGGGCACGCGAATCTGATGGCCCGGTTCCCCGGGCACGATCGAGAACGGAATCATGCAGACTGCCGAAATTCGCCAGCGTTGGCTGGACTTCTTCGCCGAGCGCGGGCACACCGTCGTCCCCTCGGCATCGCTCGTGTCCGACGACCCGACGCTGCTCTTCACGGTCGCCGGCATGGTGCCCTTCGTGCCGTACCTGACGGGGCTCGTGCCCGCACCGTACCATCGGGCCACCAGCGTGCAGAAGTGCATCCGCACGAACGACATCGAAGAGGTCGGCAAGACGCCCCGGCACGGCACGTTCTTCCAGATGAGCGGCAACTTCTCCTTCGGCGACTACTTCAAAGAGGGCGCCATCTCGATGGCGTGGGAGCTGCTGACGACGCCCGAGTCCGGCGGCGGCTACGGCTTCGACCGGGGCGACCTCTGGGTCACGGTCTACGAAGACGACGACGAGGCGATCGAGCTCTGGAAGAAGGTCGCCGGCCTCCCCGACGAGCGCATCCAGCGCCTCGGCAAGGACACGAACTACTGGCACACCGGCCAGCCCGGCCCGGCCGGCCCCTGCTCCGAGATCTTCTTCGATCGCGGCCCCGAATACGGCATCGACGGCGGCCCGGCCACCGACGACGACCGGTATGTCGAGATCTGGAACCTCGTGTTCATGCAGTACCTCATCGATGACGTGACGTCGAAGACCGACTTCCGCATCGTGAAGGAACTGCCGAAGAAGAACATCGACACCGGCATGGGGCTCGAGCGCGTCGCCTTCATCAAGCAGGGCGTCGACAACATGTACGAGATCGACCAGGTGCGCCCGGTGCTCGACCGCGCCGCCGAGCTGTCGGGGCGTCGCTACGGCGCGAACCACGACGACGACGTGCGCATGCGCGTCATCGCCGACCATGTGCGCTCCGCGCTCATGCTGATGAGCGACGGCGTGAGCCCGTCGAACGAGGGGCGTGGCTACATCCTGCGCCGGCTCCTGCGCCGCAGCATCCGTGCCATGCGCCTGCTCGGCGTCGAGGGCCCGACCTTCCGCGAGCTCTTCGCGGCGTCGCGCGATGCGATGAAGAGCGCCTACCCCGAAGTCGCGAAGGACTACGCGCACATCGAGCAGCTCGCCCTCGGCGAGGAGGAGACCTTCCTCCGAACGCTCACGGCCGGCACGTCGATCCTCGACCTCGCCGTGTCGAAGACGAAGGGCTCGGGCCGAGCCGAGCTCGCCGGCGACACCGCGTTCCTCCTGCACGACACCTATGGCTTCCCCATCGAGCTGACCCTCGAGATGGCCGACGAGGCAGGCCTCGCCGTCGACCGCGCGGCGTTCGACACGCTCATGACCGAGCAGCGCTCCCGCGCGAAAGCCGATGCCAAGTCGAAGAAGAAGGTGCTCGCCGACCTCTCGGTCTACGCCGAGTACCGGGCCAAGGGCGAGACGATCTTCACGGGCTACACCGAGCTCACGACGGCCTCGACCGTGCTCGGGCTGCTCGTCGACGGCCGCCCGGTGCCGTTCGCGACCGCGGGGCAGACCGCCGAGGTCATCCTCGCCCAGACCTCGCTGTACGCGGAGTCCGGCGGTCAGGCGCCCGACCAGGGCCGCATCGTCGGCGACGGTTTCGAGCTCGAGGTGCTCGACGTGCAGAAGCCCATCAAGGGGCTCATCAGTCACACCGTGAAGGTGACGAAGGGCGAGGTCGGCGTCGGCGTGGCTGCGACGACGCTCGTCGACGAGCGGTACCGGCGCGGCGCGACCCAGGCGCACTCGGGCACGCACCTCGTGCACGCGGCGCTGCGCCAGGTGCTCGGCCCGAATGCGCACCAGTCGGGCTCGTTCAACAAGGCCGGCTACCTGCGGCTCGACTACGGCTGGAACTCGGCGCTCTCGAGCGAGACCCGTTCCGAGATCGAAGAGATCTCCAACGCCGCGATTCGCGACAACCTGCAGGTCGTCACCCGTGAGATGCCGCTCGACGAGGCGAAGTCGCTCGGCGCGATGGCACTCTTCGGCGAGAAGTACGGCGACGTCGTTCGCGTCGTCGACATCGGCGGACCCTGGTCGCGGGAGCTCTGCGCCGGCACGCACGTGTCGACGAGCTCCGAGGTCGGCATGATCAACATCGTGGGGGAGTCCTCGGTCGGCGCCTCGAACCGACGCGTCGAGTCGCTTGTCGGCCTCGATGCGTTCCGTCGGTTCGCGTCGGAGCGAGCACTCGTCTCCGAGCTCACCTCGACGCTCAAGACGCGGCCCGACCAGCTCGTCGACCGGGTCGGCGAACTCGTCACGAGCCTCAAGGCCGCCGAGAAGCGCATCCAGGCCTTCGAGGCCCGCGCGCTGAACGACCGGGTGCCTGCGCTCGCGGCCAAGGCCGTGCGCCACGGCGACGTGCTGCTCGTGGCCGAGCACCTCGGAACCCTCGGCTCCGGAGACGAAGTGCGCGCGCTGGCGCTCTCGGTTCGATCGCAGCTCGGCGATGCGGCATCCGTCGTCGCGCTGACTGCCGAGGCGGGCGGCAAGCCCGTGGCGATCGTCGCAACCTCGCCCGCAGCCCGTGACGCCGGTGCGAACGCGGGTGCGCTCGCGAAGACGATGGCCGGCCTGCTCGGCGGTGGCGGCGGCGGCAAGCCCGACCTCGCCCAGGGCGGCGGCAGCGACCTCGCCGCGATCCCCGCGGCACTCGATGCCGTGCGCTCGGCACTGCGCGGATAGCGACATCGTGCGACCCGGAACGAGACTCGGCGTCGACGTCGGGCGCGCCCGCATCGGCGTGGCGCGCTGCGACGCCGGAGCGCTGCTCGCGACGCCGGTCGAGACGGTGCCGCGCGCGGTCGACGGAGACGCCGACGTCGCCCGCATCCTCGAGCTCGCCCGCGAATACGACGTGATCGAGATCGTGGTCGGCAACCCGCTCTCGCTCTCGGGCGCCTCGACGCCCTCGACCGACGATGCCGTCGCCTTCGCGGGGCGACTCGCTGCCGGCGGCGCCTCCGTGCGCCTGGTCGACGAACGGCTCTCGACCGTGAGCGCGCAGCAGGCGCTTCGTGCGACCGGAAAGTCGACGCGGAAGCAGCGTCCCATCGTCGATCAGGTTGCAGCCGTTATCATTCTGCAACACGCGATCGACGCCGAGCGGGCCTCCGCCCGCCCGCCCGGGCGCACGATCGACACCGACGAAGGGCCATCCTCCCTGTGACCCAGCTCCCCCCAGAGCACCACGACCCCGAGCGCGCCGCGACCGATTGGCATGCGCTGCTCGCGAGCGGCCCTCCGACTCCAGCTCGATCCGACAGCGAGCCGGCCGGTGGCACGCCGCCTCCGCCCGCTGCCGAGGCCGAGGGGCGCCCGATGACCCGCAGGGAGGCCAGGGAGGCCGAGCAGCGGCGCGAGGCCGCCGCAGAGGGGGCAGGCGCGGGCGTTCCCGCACCCGCACGACCGAGTGAGCCGGCCTCCCCGCCCCTGTTCGACGCCGTGCTCGCCGATCCGATGGCGGCCGACCCGTCGGTCGGAGCGTCTCCGCACACCGAGGCGCGCCCGTCGCGGGCCGAACGGCGAGCCGTCACGTCCGACCCGTTCGAGCCCGAGAAGCCGAAACGGCGTGGAGCATGGGGCTGCCTCATCGGGCTCCTGATCGTCGTCGCACTCGGCGCCGTGGCCTACTTCTTTCTGCAGGGCCCGATCAACGCGCTCGTCGAGCGGTTCACGCCGGCGGCCGACTTCTCGGGCTCGGGCACCGGTGAGGTCGTATTCATGATCCACGACGGTGAGAACGGCGCCGATATCGCGGAGAACCTCGTCGACGAGGGCGTCACGGCCTCGTACGACGCCTTCTACGACCTGCTGCTCGAACAGACCCCCGAGCCGGAGTTCCACCCCGGGGCCTACCAGCTCGCCGAGCAGATGAGCGCTCAGGCAGCGCTCGACGCGCTGCAGGACCCTGCGAACAAGCTCGAGAACACCTTCGTGATTCCCGAGGGCACGGCGCTCCAAGATGCGCTGGTCGCGATCTCCGAGGGCAGCGATGTGCCGCTCGAGAACCTGCAGGCCGCCGCCGCCGAGCCGCCCGCGAGCTACGGGCTGCCCGCCGAGGCGACGACGCTCGAGGGCTTCCTCTTCCCGGCCACGTACACGCTCGAGCCCGGACTCGACGCGCATGCGGTGCTGCAGACCCTCGTGAACCGGCAGTTCGAGGCGCTCGATGCCGCCGGGGTGCCGGCCGACCAGCGCTGGCGCACCGTCGTGCTCGCCTCGATCGTGCAGCGCGAGGCCGGTTCGAACCTCGACGACTTCCCGAAGGTCGCGCGCGTCTTCCAGAACCGGCTCGATCAGGGCATCAACCTCGAGTCCGACGCCACCGTCGCCTACGGCACCGGCAACACCCACACGGTATGGACCACCGATGCCGAGCGCGCCGACGCCTCGAACCTGTACAACACATATGCCAACCCCGGCCTCCCCGTCGGCCCGATCGGCAATCCCGGCGACGTCGCCATCAATGCGGCGATCCATCCGGCCGACGGCACGTGGCTGTTCTTCGTTCCCGTGAACCTGGCGACCGGAGAGACCGTGTTCTCGACGACGGTCGACGAGCACGACGCCGCCGTGTCGCGGCTGCAGGAATGGTGCGCGCTCGACGAGAACGCCTCGTACTGTGAGTGAGCCTCGCCGGCTCGCGGTGCTCGGTTCGCCGATCTCGCATTCCCAGAGCCCCGCGCTGCATCAGGCCGCCTACGACCGCCTCGGCCTGCCATGGCAGTACACCGCCATCGAGATGCAGGGTGGCGGCCTTCGCGCCTTCATCGACGGCCTCGACCCCGCATGGCGCGGACTCTCGCTCACCATGCCGCTGAAGCAGCACGTGCTGCCGCTCCTCGACGACATCGACCCGATCGCGGGCCTCGCCGGTGCGGCGAACACCGTGCTGTTCGACGGCGAGGCGCGGCGAGGCTTCAACACCGACGTCGGCGGCATCGTGCGCACGCTCCAGGAGTCGGGCGTGCCGGATGTCTCCCGCGGACTGCTGCTCGGCGGCGGTGCCACCGCGGCTTCGGCGCTCATCGCGCTGTCGCAGCTCGGCGCGAGCGAGGTGCGCGTGCTCGTGCGCAGGCCGGGCGCCGCGGCAGCACTCGTCGAGCTGGGCCGTCGACTCGGCATCCTCGTCGACGAAGGCACCGTCGACGAGCTGACGGTGGCCGACGGGTTCGACATCGTGGTGAGCACGGTGCCCGGGGGAGCCGACCTCGGCGTCGAGGCATCCGCTCGGCTGATCTCGGCCGCCGCGTTGCTCGACGTCGCCTACGACCCGTGGCCGACGCCGCTCGCCGCTCGCTGGCTCGAAGCCGGCGGCAACGTCGTGCACGGACTCGGCATGCTCCTGCATCAGGCGCTGCTCCAGGTGCGCGTCTTCGTGAACGGCGACCCGAACGCTCAGCTCGACGACGAGGCGACGGTGCTCGCGGCGATGCGCGAGGCGCTTCGCTGAAGATCCCGGCTCCGTGACCGGTTCGCGTCATGCGCGATTCGGGTCGCCGCCCCTGTGGAAGGATAGGAACATGCTCCGTTGGCTCACTGCCGGAGAGTCGCACGGCCCTGAGCTGGTCGCGATCCTCGAGGGTCTTCCCGCCGGTATCCCCGTCTCGCTCGACGACATTCGCGCCGATCTCGCGCGCCGCAAACTCGGCTACGGCCGGGGTGCCCGCATGAAGTTCGAGCAAGACGAGCTCGCCATCTCGGGGGGCGTGCGCCACGGCCTCTCGCTCGGCAGCCCGATCGCCCTGCGCATCGGCAACACCGAGTGGCCGAAGTGGCAGGAGGTCATGAGCCCAGAGCCCATCGACCCCGCCAAGCTCGGCCGCGGCCGCGGAGCACCGCTGACGCGCCCGCGCCCGGGTCACGCCGACCTCGTGGGCATGCAGAAGTACGGCTTCGACGAGGCACGGCCCGTGCTCGAGCGGGCGAGCGCCCGCGAGACCGCCGCTCGCGTCGCACTCGGTGCAGTGGCCCGCTCCTTCCTCGCCGAGCTCGGCATCACCCTCGTCGCGCACACGCTGGCCATCGGCCCGGTGCGCGTGCCCGAGGGGCGGCCCCTGCCGACGCCCGACGACGTCGAGGCGCTCGACGCCGATCCGCTGCGCTGCTTCGACCCCGAGACCTCGGCCGCGATGGTCGCAGAGGTCGACCTCGCCCACAAGGAAGGCGACACCCTCGGCGGCGTCGTCGAGGTGCTCGCCTACGATCTGCCGCCCGGGCTCGGCTCGCACGTGCACTGGGATCGCCGCCTCGATGCGCAGCTCGCCGCTGCGCTCATGGGCATCCAGGCGATCAAGGGCGTCGAGGTGGGCGACGGGTTCGAGACCACCCGGCGCCGCGGCTCTGCTGCACACGACGAGCTGCACGTCGCCGATGGCCTGATCTCGCGCACGAGCGACCGGGCCGGCGGCACCGAGGGCGGCATGTCGACCGGCACGGTGCTGCGCGTGCGCGCCGGCATGAAGCCCATCGCGACCATTCCGCACGCGCTGCCCACCGTCGACGTGGCCACCGGAGAAGCAGCCGCGGCGCACCACCAGCGATCCGATGTCGTCGCCGTTCCGGCGGCCGGCGTCGTCGCCGAGGCCATGGTCGCCCTGACGCTCGCGAACGCCGTGCTCGAGAAATTCGGCGGCGACTCGATCGACGAGACCCGGCGCAACCTCGAGTCGTACCTCGCTGCCATCCCCGAGACGCTCCGCACGGCCGGCACCCCCGCGCCGGCCGTCGCCGATCGTGTCTGAGCACAGCGGCCTCGCCCTGCCGATCGTGCTGGTCGGCCCCATGGGGGCCGGCAAGTCACGGGTAGGCCAGCGCCTCGCGGCATCCGTCGACGCGCCCTTCGTCGACACCGACGCGCGCATCACCGAGCGTTACGGCCCGATCGCGGAGATCTTCGAGCGCGAGGGCGAGGAGTATTTCCGCGTCGTCGAACGCGAGGTGGTCGCCGAGGCGCTTCGTGAAGAGGCCGTGATCTCGCTCGGCGGCGGCGCAGTGCTGCACCCCGACACCCGCGATGATCTCGCAGCGCTTCCGGTCGTCTGGTTGCAGGTCTCGCCGACGGCGGTCGCGCCACGGCTCGCGGGTGGCACCCGCCCGCTCATCGCCGAGGGCGGGCTCGAGCGCTGGATCGCGATCCTCGAGGAGCGCCGGCCGATCTACGACGCCGTCGCCGATCTCAGCATCGACACCTCGCGACGCTCGGTCGCGAGGATCGTCGACGACATCACCGGGCACTTCGGAGGAACACGATGACGACAGGCGACGCGCGCACGAGCATTCGGGTCGGTGGGGAGTCGGGATACGACGTGATCGTCGGCCGGGGTGTGCTCGCCGAACTGGGCGACGCGATCGGCGCTGGCGCGGCGAAGGTGCTGATCGTGCACCCTGCGACCCTCGGGGCGAAGGCGGCCGAGCTGCGCGAGGCGCTCTCCGACCGCTACCAGGTGCTGCTCGCCGAGGTGCCCGACGCCGAGGCGGGCAAGCGGGTCGAAGTCGCCGCCTTCTGCTGGCAGGTGCTCGGCCAGGCCGACTTCACCCGCACCGACGCGATCGTCGGATTCGGCGGGGGAGCGGTCACCGATCTCGCCGGGTTCGTCGCCGCCACGTGGCTTCGCGGTGTTCGCGTGGTGCAGGTGCCGACGACCGTGCTCGGCATGGTCGATGCCGCGGTCGGTGGCAAGACCGGCATCAATACGAACGAGGGCAAGAACCTCGTCGGCGTCTTCCACGCTCCAGCTGCCGTCATCTGCGATCTCGACGTGCTCGACACGCTGCCGAAGAACGAGATCCTCGCCGGTTTCGCCGAGATCGTGAAGGCGGGGTTCATCCGCTACCCAGAGATCCTCGACATCATCGAGGCCGACGCCGACGCCGCCACCGATCCTGCGACCCCCGAGTTCCGGCGCGTGATCGAGCTCTCGATCCAGATGAAGGCCGATGTCGTCTCCGAGGACTTCACCGAGCAGGGACTCCGCGAGATCCTCAACTACGGCCACACCCTCGGCCACGCCGTCGAGCACGCCGAGCGCTACCAGTGGCGTCATGGCGCGGCCGTCGCCGTGGGAATGGCGTTCGCGGCCGAGCTCGGCCGGCTGTCGGGCCGGCTCTCCGACGAGGTGGCCGATCGCCACAGACGAGTGCTCGACCTGCTGAGCCTGCCGACGTCGTACCCGGCCGGCCGATGGAACACCCTGCTCGCGACGATGCAACGAGACAAGAAGGCTCGCGCGGGCCAGCTGAGATTCATCGTGCTCGACGACCTCGCCAAGCCAACGGTCATGCTCGCGCCCGATCAGTCGCTGCTGTTCGCGGCCTACCAGGAGATCGCTTCCTGAGTCGCGCGACGAGGGCGGACGCGGATCGGTGCAGTGCGCACCGATCCGCGTCCGCCCGAGCGCTTGAGTTCAGTCGAGCGCGGCGACGGCGACGTCGGGATTGTCGCTGAACAGGCCGTCGATGCCGGCCTCGACGAACACGCGGATCTCACCGGCGAGGTCGCCGATGCCGGCTGGGTCGCTGCTGGAGCGGAACTCCGCGGCGAGGAACGCGTTCTCACGACGGAAGGTCCACGCGTGCACCGCGAGGCCGACCGCGTGCGCGTCGCCGATCACCGCAGTCGGTGTGCCGAGCGTGCCATCGGCGAGCCGCGGAATCGCCACGCTCTTCTCGACACCGACGCCGTCAGCGTAGGTCGCGATCTCGGCGAGCCCAGCGGGCGTCACGAGATCGGCGTAGGTGCGGATGTCGCCGGTGGCGGCGAAATCGTAGGGCCGGCCGCTCGCGTTGACGAGCTGGGCGATGCCCACGTCGGTCAGGCGATCGAGTTCGCGCAGGTTCGCGGTCTCGAAGCTCTGCAGGATGACGGGCGCACCGGCGTGATCGAGGCCGTTCACGGCGAGCTGCGTGACGAGCGACTCCTCGAGCGAGAGCCCGATCGAGTCGAAGTAGGTCGGGTGCTTCGTCTCGGGATATACGCCGACGGGTGCGCCCTGGCAGCTGACCGAATGGCGTGCGAGATCGATGACCTCGTCGAGCGTCGGCACTTGGTAGAGCCCGTCGAACGCCGTGTTCTGCGGGCGGAGCTGCGGGAGGCGTTCGATCGCACGAAAGGTCTTCAGCTCGGAGAGAGTGAAGTCCTCGGTGAACCAGCCGGTGACGGCGGCGCCGTCGATCGTCTTCGTCGCCCTGCGGTCGGCGAACTCGGGCCTGGCCGCGACATCCGTCGTGCCGCCGATCTCGTTCTCGTGGCGGGCGACGAGTACGCCGTCCTTCGTCGCGACGACGTCGGGCTCGATGAAGTCCGCGCACTGCGTGATGGCCGCCTGGTACGCGGCGAGCGTGTGCTCGGGCCGGTAGCCACTCGCACCGCGGTGGCCGACCACCGTGATGTCCGACGACGGCACACGCTGCCGCGTGAGGTCGATGACGTCGAACTCTGTGTCATCGGGCGTTCCCGTGATGCGCGCGTCGTTGCCGGGGTAGTTGTTGTCGTTGCCGATGAGCAGGCGACCGTCGCGCAACCGCACAACGGTCTCGAACGACTGCACCGGCAGTGAGAACGCCTCGCCGGTGCCGTAGCCGTCGCCAGTGGCGAGCAGATCGGGGTTCGCGATCCGCAGGGCATCGAGCACGAGCTCCTTCTCGACGTAGCCCGCGGCATCGGTGCGTGAGAGGTCGATCTCGTAGACGCGCTTGGTCACGGCCTGGTCGCCCTCGAAGTCGTCGCGCTCGACGAGGAGCAGCACGTCGCTTCGCACCGTGAAGGCGTCACCGATGACGTTCGCGTCCTGATCGGTCTGGTAGCTCCACGTGCGTTCGGTGTAGGTGCCGCGCTTCGTGTCGAACTCGAGGATCTCGCGTCGTCGCAGGTCGGGGTCGTTCGCGTAGGCGCCCTCGAGCACGGGGTAGAGGTAGCGGCCGTTGTTCGAGCCCGCGAGCGCCTCGAATCCGCGGCTCGCGCGAACCAGCGGTGTCTCGCCCGTACCGAGATACGGGTTCTGCGGGGACTTCGCCCCGCCCGGCATCGGGAACGGGCGCTCGAGCAGCGTGCCGTCGGCGCCGAAGTGCAGCAGGAAGGGACCGAACTCCTCGCCGACCCAGAACGTGCCGTCCTTCGCGCGCACGATCGACTCGATGTCGAAGTCGGCTCCGGTGAGCAGGCGATCGTCGGTGTTCTCGTTGACGATCGGGAAGTCGAGCACCCGGTTCGCGTCGTTGTACGAGACGAAGCGCTCGATCACGATCTCGCCCGAGCCGCCCTCGGCGGTCTTCCAGGCGGGGCGCACGAGGTAATTGCGAAGCAGGAAGTCGGCCGAGTTGGCCTTCGAACCGAAGCCGTTGTCGGGCTGGGCCCAGAACGTGCCGTCACCGTTGTCGATCATCGCCGAGAACCCTGGCACGACCTGGCCTGCGAACGGGCCGGTGCGGCCGTTCCCGGGCGAGGCGAGGGCGCCCGATGGCGGCCCGGCCTCGAGGTGGTCGGCCGAGAGCGTCGCCCGGGCGACGAGCGTGGGCTCGATCGTCTTGGCGGTGGGCGAGCGCTGCTCTTCCGAGCCGGCCGCGTGCGCCGGAGCGGGGATGAGGAGAACAGCTGCGGTGGCGGCCGTTGCGGCCAGGGCGAGGATGCGCGTTCGTACGTGCGCGGTCTGTTGTGCCATGACGCAACCCAATCGCTCGCGGCGCACGCCGGTGTGTCCTTCGGCGGTCGGGATGCCGACCACTCGGTGAACGCGCGGTGGCCGCGCCCGCCGACCGGCGAGGTCACGACCCGAACCGCTCGGTAGGCTGGCGGCGTGACCTCCACGATCCTCGTCCTCAACGGACCGAACCTGAGCCGGCTCGGCACGCGCGAACCCGAGGTGTACGGCAACGAGACCCTCGCCGACATCGGCGAATCGCTCGCGGCATCCGTGCCCGACGATGTCTCGATCGACCTGCGCCAGACCGACGACGAGGCCGAACTCATCGGGTGGATCCACGAGGCGGTCGACCGGCGCCTGCCGGTCGTGTTGAATCCCGCCGCCTTCACTCACTACAGCTACGCGCTTCGCGATGCCGCCGCGCAGCTCAAGCAGGCCGGCGTTCCGCTCATCGAGGTGCACCTGTCGAACCCGCACACGCGCGAGACCTTCCGGCACACGAGCGTGATCTCGGGCGTCGCCACCGGCGTGATCGCCGGCTTCGGCAGCGACTCGTACCGCCTCGCGATCGACTGGGTGCTGCGCAACCGCTGAGCGGTCCGTCGAACGGCGAACGGATGCCGCATCCGCTCGCTTCCGGCTCGCATTGGCGTGCTCGCGGGCGAGCGACTAAACTCGACCGACTGTACTTCTCCGGCCATTCGGCCGAGCCTCTTCGCAACTGAATGGAACACATACGCATGGCAAGCACCGCTGACATCAAGAACGGCGTCGTCCTCTCCATCGACGGCCAGCTCTGGAGCGTCATCGAGTTCCAGCACGTCAAGCCGGGCAAGGGCGGTGCGTTCGTTCGCACGAAGCTGAAGAACGTCGTCACGGGCAAGGTCGTCGACCGCACCTACAACGCGGGCGCGAAGATCGAGATCGAGAACGTCGACCGTCGTGACTTCACCTACCTGTACGCCGACGGCGACGGCTTCGTGTTCATGGACGCGAGCGACTACGACCAGATCACCGTTCCGGGCACTGTCGTCGGCGATGCCGCGAACTTCATGCTCGAGAACCAGTCGGTGACGGTGGCCCTCAACAACGGCAACCCGCTCTACGTCGAGCTGCCGGCCTCGGTCGTGCTCGAGATCACGTACACCGAACCGGGCCTGCAGGGCGACCGCTCGACCGGTGGCACGAAGCCCGCGACGGTCGAGACGGGCTACGAGATCCAGGTGCCCCTGTTCCTCGAGACCGGCACGAAGGTCAAGGTCGACACCCGCACGGGCGACTACCTCGGCCGTGTGAACGACTAGTGAGCGCTCGTACCAAGGCGCGCAAGCGCGCGCTCGACCTGCTGTACTCGGCCGACATGCGCCAGGTGCCGGTCGAGCAGATGCTCGTCGTCGAGGCGCAGAAGGCCGTGGGCGAACCCGAGCGGGCCGCCTCCTGGCTGTACGCCCGCGAGATCGTCGACGGCATCGTCGACCACCGCGACGAGATCGACGAGCTCATCGAGACGCACTCGCACGGGTGGACCCTCGAGCGCATGCCCGCAGTCGACCGTGCGATCCTGCGCATCGGCGTCTGGGAGATCATCCACAACGACGCCGTGCCCGACCCTGTCGCGATCTCCGAGGCCGTCGAGGCGGCCACGGTGCTCTCCACTGACGACTCGGCGGGTTTCGTCAACGGCCTGCTCGCCGCGATCTCGCACGCCAAGGCCTGACCGGGTCGCCGCGCCAGGCGGCCGAACACGATAGACTTCTTCGAGTTGACAACCTTTAAGGCCGTCCCGTGAGGCGGAGAAGGGAGTCGTTTGATGGCACGTGCCGTGCTGAATCAGGCTGACATCTCGCGGGCACTGACCCGCATCTCGCACGAGATCCTCGAATCGAATCGTGGAAGTTCGAATCTCGTCATCCTCGGCATTCCGACTCGTGGCGTGTACCTCGCCCGTCGCATCGCCGAGACCATCGCCCGCATCGAATCCCATGTCGACGCGCCGCCGGCGGGTGCGCTCGACGTCACGATGTACCGCGACGACCTCACGCGCACGCGCACTCGCACGCCCCAGCCGACCGAGCTGCCTCCCGGAGGCATCGACGGCAAGACGGTCGTGCTCGTCGACGACGTGCTCTACTCGGGCCGCACCATCCGGGCGGCGTTCGACGCGCTGAGCGACCTCGGCCGTGCGCGCGCCGTGCGGCTTGCCGTGCTCGTCGATCGCGGGCACCGGGAGTTCCCGATCCGTGCGGACTTCGTGGGCAAGAACCTGCCGAGCTCGGCTCGCGAGCGGGTCAACGTGCGGCTTCATGAGATCGACGGCGATGACGCCGTCACGATCGACGAGGGCGAGGAATGATGCGGCACCTGCTGAGCACCCGCGAACTCTCCCGCGAAGAGGCGATCGAACTCCTCGACATCGCCGAAGACATGGCGGCGGTGCAGGAGCGCGAGGTCAAGAAACTGCCGACGCTGCGCGGAAAGACCGTGGTCAACCTCTTCTTCGAGGACTCGACGCGCACGCGCATCTCGTTCGAAGCCGCGGCGAAGCGACTGTCGGCCGACGTCATCAACTTCAGCGCCAAAGGATCCAGCGTGTCGAAGGGCGAGAGCCTGAAGGACACGGCGCAGACGCTGCAGGCGATGGGCGCCGACGGGGTCGTCATCCGCCACCACGCCTCGGGGGCGCCATTCACCCTCGCGACGAGCGGCTGGATCGACGCCGGCGTCGTCAACGCCGGCGACGGCACGCATGAGCACCCGACCCAGGCGCTGCTCGATGCGTTCACGATGCGGCGGCGCCTGCACGGCGCGGCATCGCGAGGCCGGGGGCTCGACGGCGTGCGCGTCGTGATCGTCGGTGACGTGCTGCACTCGCGCGTTGCCCGCTCGAACGTCTGGCTGCTCGCGACGCTCGGAGCCGAGGTCGAGCTCGTCGCCCCGCCGACCCTCGTGCCGGTCGACACCTCGACGTGGCCGGCGGTCGTCGGCTACGACCTCGACGCCGCGCTCCGCCGCGCACCAGACGTGGTCATGATGCTGCGCATCCAGGCCGAGCGCATGCACGCGGCGTTCTTCCCGAACAGCCGCGAATACGCGCGCACTTGGGGTCTCGACGACGCCAGGTTCGACGCGCTGCCCCCCAGTACGATGGTGATGCACCCGGGTCCGATGAACCGCGGGCTCGAGATCGCCGCCCGCGCGGCCGATTCACAGCAGTCGACCGTGCGCGAGCAGGTCGCGAACGGAGTTTCAGTGAGAATGGCCGCCCTGTACCTGCTGATGTCCGGTGATCGAGGGGAAGCCTGATGAACGAGCGATTCCTGATCAACGGCGCCACGCTGCCCGGCGGTGAGCGAGCCGACCTGCTGCTCGACGGCGGCGTCATCGCCGAGGTCGGCAGCATCGCGGATGCCGCGGGCGCGACCGTCATCGATGCCGACGGGCTGATCGCGCTGCCGGGCCTCGTCGACCTGCACACGCACCTTCGCGAGCCGGGTTACGAGCAGAGCGAGACCGTGCTCACCGGCACCCAGGCCGCCGCAGCCGGCGGATTCACCGCGGTGTTCGCGATGGCGAACACCTTCCCGGTCGCCGACACCGCCGGTGTGGTCGAGCAGGAGGCGAGCCTCGGCCGCGCCGCCGGCTACGCCACGGTGCAGCCGATCGGCGCCGTGACCGTCGGCCTCAAGGGCGAACAGCTCGCCGAGCTCGGCGCGATGGCCCGATCCCGCGCGAACGTGCGGGTGTTCTCCGATGACGGGTTCTGCGTCTCCGACCCGCTGCTGATGCGCCGGGCGCTCGAGTACGTCAAGGCGTTCGACGGCGTGATCGCCCAGCACGCGCAGGAGCCACGACTCACCGAGGGCGCGCAGATGAACGAGGGCGCGCTCTCGGGAGAGCTCGGCCTCACGGGCTGGCCCGCCGTCGCTGAAGAGTCGATCATCGCCCGCGACGTGCTGCTCGCCGAGCACGTGCGCTCTCGCCTCCACATCTGCCACGTCTCGACCGCAGGGTCGGTCGAGGTGATCCGCTGGGCGAAGGCCCGCGGCATCGACGTCACCGCCGAGGTGACACCGCACCACCTGCTGCTCACCGAAGACCTGATCGCGGGATACGACCCCCGCTTCAAGGTGAACCCGCCGCTGCGCCGCAGCGAAGACGTCGAGGCGCTGCGCGCGGCCCTCGCCGACGGCACCATCGACATCGTCGCCACCGACCACGCACCGCACCCGGTCGAGGCGAAGGAGAGCGAGTGGCAGGCTGCGGCCAACGGCATGGTCGGCCTCGAGTCGGCCCTCGCCGTGGTGCACGCCGCCATGGTCGAGACCGGTCTCATGACGTGGGCGGATGTCGCGCGCGTGCTGTCGTCGGCACCGGCACGCATCGGCGGGCTGCGCGGCCACGGCGAGGCGCTGGCCGCCGGTGCGGCACCCGAGCTCACCCTGTACGACCCCTCCGCGGCAGCCGAGTTCGATCTCGACCGACTCGCGGGCCGCAGCACGAACTCGCCCTATCTCGGCCGGCGCCTTCCGGGCCGCGTCGTCGCGACCTTCCACGGCGGCTACCCGACCTTCCTCGACGGCGCGGTGCGTCCGGCCGACGAGGTCGCCCGCAACGCGGCATCCGCTCAGGGGGTCTCGCATGGATAAGGTGATCGGCGTCATCGTCGCGGTCGTCGTCGTCGGGCTCGCGGGCTGGCTCATGTACCGCTCGTGGAAGCGACGAACCGCGCGCGACGAATCCCTCGGCTCGTATCCGGTGCCCGCCGCGCACGGGGCGCCGACGCTCGATGCCGAGGTGCTCTACGTCGCGACCACGCCCGTCGGCGAACCGCTCGAGCGCCTCGCGGTGCACGGCCTCGCCTTCCGCGGCTCGGGCCATGTCGAGGTGCTCGCCGAGGGTGTGATCCTCCGCATCGCGGGGGAGTCGCTCACCTTCATCCCCGCCGATCGGCTCGTCGGCGCCGGGGTCGCGAGCTACGCGATCGATCGCGGCGTCGAGCCCGAGGGCCTGATCGCCCTCACTTGGATCCCCCAGGTGCGGCAGGCGAGCGAGCACGCCGAACGACGAGTCGACAGTTACGTCCGCGCCCGGTATCCGGGCGACTCGGCCAAGATCATCGGGGCCGTCAACGACATCGCCGAAGCGCCGGCCGCGCAAGCCGCGCCGCGATCGGAACAGGACATCGCCGCAGCGCCAGCCGCGCTTCGGCCAGAGCAGGAGAGTGAGGCCTCGCATGACTGAGACCCCCACGACCACGAACGAGGCCGCCGTGCTCGTTCTCGAAGACGGGCGCCGGTACGACGGCCGCGCCTACGGTGCCCGAGGGCGCACCCTCGGTGAAGCGGTGTTCGCCACCGGCATGACCGGCTACCAGGAGACGCTGACCGATCCCTCGTACGCCGGCCAGATCGTCATGATGACCGCGCCGCACATCGGCAACACGGGCATGAACGACGAAGACATGGAGTCCGCACGCATCTGGGTGGCCGGCTTCATCGTGCGCGATCCCTCGCGCGTCGTCTCCAATTTCCGCTCGCAGCGCAGCCTCGACGACGACCTGGCGGCAGCCGATGTCGTCGGCATCAGCGGCATCGACACGCGAGCACTCACCCGCCACTTGCGTTCGGCCGGCGCCATGCGCGCCGGCATCTTCTCGGGTGACGACGCGCTGCTGACCCCCGGCGAGCAGCTCGACCTCGTGCAGGGCGGTGCGGCGATGTCCGGCGCCAACCTCTCGGGGGCCGTCTCGACGACCGAGACGTACTCGCTGCCCGCCGTCGGCGAGCGCATCGGCACGGTCGCGGTGCTCGACCTCGGCGTGAAGACGTCGACCCTGAAGTACCTCGCCGAGCGCGGGTTCGACGTGCAGGTCGTGCCGCAGTCGATCACCGCCGAGGAGGTGCTGGCACTCGAGCCCGACGCCCTGTTCTTCTCGAACGGGCCGGGCGACCCCGCGGCATCCGATCGCCATGTCGAACTGCTGCGCACCACCCTCCGCGAGGGGCTGCCCTACTTCGGCATCTGCTTCGGCAACCAGCTGCTCGGCCGCGCACTCGGCTTCGGCACCTACAAGCTGCCGTTCGGACATCGCGGCATCAACCAGCCGGTGCTCGACAAGGCGACGGGCCGGGTCGAGATCACCGCGCACAACCACGGCTTCGCGGTCGATGCCCCCATCGACCGGGTGAGCGAGTCGAGCGAGGGCTTCGGCCGGGTCGAGGTGAGCCACTACGACCTCAACGACAACGTCGTCGAGGGGCTCAACTGCCTCGACATCCCCGCGTTCAGCGTGCAGTACCACCCCGAATCGGCGGCAGGGCCGCACGACGCGAACTACCTCTTCGATCGATTCCGCGACATGGTCGTCTCGACCCGTTCGACCGGCTCACCGACCGAAACCTCGACGAGCACCGCGACCGAAGGAAGCAACGAGTAATGCCCAAGCGCGACGACATCAACAGCGTCCTCGTCATCGGATCCGGTCCGATCGTCATCGGACAGGCCGCCGAGTTCGACTACTCGGGCACTCAGGCGTGCCGCGTGCTCCGCGAGGAGGGCGTGCGGGTCATCCTCGTGAACCCGAACCCCGCGACGATCATGACCGACCCCGACTTCGCCGACGCGACGTACATCGAGCCGATCACGCCCGAGATCATCGAGTCGATCATCATCAAGGAGAAGCCCGACGCGGTGCTCCCGACGCTCGGCGGCCAGACGGCGCTGAACGCGGCCATCGCGCTGCACGACGCGGGCATCCTCGAGAAGCACGGTGTCGAGCTCATCGGCGCGAAGGTCGACGCCATCCGCAAGGGCGAAGACCGCCAGCTCTTCAAGGACCTCGTGATCGAGGCCGGCGCGGGTGTCGCCAAGTCGCACGTCGCGAAGACGCTCGAGCAGGCCAAGGAGTTCGCCCTCGACCTCGGCTACCCGCTCGTGGTGCGCCCGTCGTTCACGATGGGCGGCCTCGGATCGGGCTTCGCGTACACCGAGGAAGACCTCGTGCGCATCGTCACCCAGGGCCTGCACGACTCGCCCACGACCGAGGTGCTCCTCGAGGAGTCGATCCTCGGCTGGAAGGAGTACGAGCTCGAGCTCATGCGCGACACCGCCGACAACACGGTCGTCGTCTGCTCGATCGAGAACGTCGACCCCGTCGGCGTGCACACCGGTGACTCGATCACCGTGGCGCCCGCTCTCACGCTGACCGACCGCGAGTACCAGCACCTGCGCGACATCGGCATCGACATCATCCGTGCAGTGGGCGTCGACACCGGCGGCTGCAACATCCAGTTCGCGATCGACCCGGCCGACGGCCGCGTCATCGTCATCGAGATGAACCCGCGCGTCTCCCGCTCGAGCGCGCTCGCCTCGAAGGCCACCGGCTTCCCGATCGCGAAGATCGCCGCGAAGCTCGCCATCGGCTACCGCCTCGACGAGATCCCGAACGACATCACCCGGGTCACCCCGGCGTCGTTCGAGCCGACGCTCGACTACGTCGTCGTCAAGGTGCCCAGGTTCGCGTTCGAGAAGTTCCCGGCCGCCGACCCCACGCTCACCACGACCATGAAGTCGGTCGGCGAGGCGATGGCGATCGGCCGCAACTACGCGACCGCGCTGCAGAAGGCGCTCCGCTCGCTCGAGAAGCGCGGCTCCTCGTTCCACTGGGGCGAAGAGGACCGTTCGATCGAGGAGCTCCTCGAGGTCGCATCCGTGCCGACCGACGGCCGCATCGTGGTGGTGCAGCAGGCGCTCCGCAAGGGCGCGTCGATCGAGCAGCTCTTCGAGGCGACGAAGATCGACCCGTGGTTCCTCGACCAGATCGTGCTCATCAACGAGGTCGCCGAGACCATCGCCTCCGCCGAGAACCTCGACACCGAACTCCTGCTGCTCGCGAAGGACCACGGCTTCTCCGACGCGCAGATCGGCCAGCTCCGCGGCTTCGGCGAGGCCGACGCCCGCGAGGTGCGCCACATCCTCGGCATCCGCCCGGTCTACAAGACCGTCGACACGTGCGCGGGGGAGTTCCCGGCGCTCACGCCGTACCACTACTCGAGCTACGACTTCGAGACCGAGGTCGAGCCGAGCGATCGCCGCAAGGTCGTCATCCTCGGCTCGGGCCCGAACCGCATCGGCCAGGGCGTCGAGTTCGACTACTCGTGCGTGCACGCCTCGTTCGCCCTCTCGGCGGCGGGCTTCGAGACGATCATGATCAACTGCAACCCCGAGACGGTCTCGACCGACTACGACACGAGCGACCGGCTCTACTTCGAGCCGCTCACGCTCGAAGACGTGCTCGAGGTCATCCACGCCGAGTCGCAGTCGGGCGAGCTCGTGGGCGTCGTCGTGCAGCTCGGCGGCCAGACGGCGCTCGGGCTCGCCAAGGGCCTCGAGGCCGCCGGCATCCCGATCCTCGGCACGACGCCCGATGCCATCGACCTCGCCGAAGAGCGCGGGCTCTTCTCCGGCATCCTCGACGCCGCGGGCCTCCTCGCACCGAAGAACGGCACTGCGATCGACCTCGCCGGCGCCGTGCACGTCGCGGAGGGCATCGGCTACCCGGTGCTCGTGCGTCCGAGCTACGTGCTCGGCGGCCGTGGCATGGAGATCGTCTACGACTCGCCGTCGCTGGCCGACTACTTCGCACGCATCGAGGGTCAGGGCATCGTCGGTCCGACTCATCCGCTGCTCGTCGACCGCTTCCTCGACGACGCGATCGAGATCGACGTCGACGCACTGTACGACGGCACCGACCTCTACATCGGCGGCGTCATGGAGCACATCGAGGAGGCCGGCATCCACTCCGGCGACTCGAGCTGCACCCTGCCGCCTGTGACCCTCGGCCGCGCCGAGGTCGACCGAGTCCGCGAGGCGACGCGTGCCATCGCCGAGGGCATCGGCGTGCGGGGCCTGCTGAACGTTCAGTTCGCGATCGGAGCCGGCGTGCTCTACGTGCTCGAGGCCAACCCCCGTGCCAGCCGCACCGTGCCCTTCGTCTCGAAGGCGCTCGGCATCCCGCTCGCGAAGGCCGCCGCGCGCATCATGGTCGGCGCGACCGTCGCCGAGCTCATCGACGAGGGCATGCTGCCCGCCTCCGACGGATCGCGGGTGCCGTTCGACGCGCCCGTCGCCGTCAAGGAGGCCGTGCTGCCGTTCAACCGCTTCCGCACCCGCGAGGGCATCATCGTCGACTCCGTGCTCGGCCCCGAGATGCGCTCGACCGGCGAGGTCATGGGCATCGACAAGGACTTCCCGACCGCGTTCGCGAAGAGCCAGCTCGCAGCCTACGGCGGCATGCCCACCTCGGGCACGGTGTTCGTCTCGGTCTCCGACCGCGACAAGCGCGCGATCATCCTGCCGGTGCTGCGCCTGCAGCAGCTCGGCTACGACATCGCCGCGACCGAGGGCACGGCGGAGGTGCTGCGTCGTAACGGCATCCGCGCCCAAGAGGTGCTGAAGTTCAGCGAGAAGACGAGCGACGACGCCGCCTCGGTCGTCGAGCTCATCAACCGCGGTGAGGTCGACGTCGTCGTGAACACCCCGAGCGGTCGCTCCTCTCGGGCCGACGGCTACGAGATCCGCGCGGCGGCGGTCGCCCGCGACATCCCGCTGTTCACGACGATCGCCGAGCTCTCGGCCGCCGTCGCCTCGCTCGACGTGCAGCGCGACGGGTTCGAGGTCACGAGCCTGCAGGAGTACCAGCTCCGCCGGGAGGCGAGCGCATGACCGAGGTCACGCCGTTCGGCGAGCGGCTCGAGGCCGTCTTCGCCGCCTACGGCAAGCTCTGCGTCGGCATCGATCCGCATGCCGGGCTGCTCGAGCAGTGGGGCCTGCCCGACTCGGCAGAGGGCGTGCGGGAGTTCGGCCTGCGGGTCGTCGACGCGGCGGCCGGCCGCACCGGCATCGTGAAGCCCCAGGTCGCGTTCTTCGAGCGCCACGGCGCCGTCGGCTACGCGGTGCTCGAACGCATCATGGCCGAGGCGCGCGACGCCGGACTGCTCGTGATCGCCGACGTGAAGCGCGGCGACATCGGCACGAGCGTCGAGGCCTACGGCCAGGCGTGGCTTCGCCCGGGTTCGAGCCTCGAGGCCGACGCCATGACGATCAGCGCCTACCAGGGACTCGGCTCGATCGAGGGCGTGCTGACCGCGGCCGAGGCCGCGGGCAAGGGCCTGTTCGTGCTCGCCGCGACCTCCAACCCCGAAGCCGCCGCGATCCAGCGTGCGGTGCTCCAGCAGTCGAGCCGGGCCGGCAGCACGGTGGCACAGGCGATCACGAGCGGCGTCATCGCCTGGAACCACGGGCGAGCGGATGCCGCGAACCACCCGCTCGGCTCGGTCGGCGTCGTGCTCGGCGCGACGATCGACCTGCGCACCTCGGGCATCGACCTCGACACCGACCCGCCCAAGCCCGGCCTGCCGGTGCTGGCACCCGGTTTCGGGCACCAGGGCGGAGAGCTCTCCGAGCTGCGGGCCATCTACGGATCGCTCGCCGCCGGGGTCATCGTGAGCGAGTCGCGTTCGCTGCTCGGCGTCGGGCCCGATGCGCTCGCAGAGGCGATCACCCGCCGTGTCGACGAGGTGGGGGCCGCGAGTGTCTGAGCACGAGACCACCACTGTGCGGCAGTCGCCGCCCGAGGTCGACCGGGTCGCGGCATCCCGTGCCGCCGTCGCCGCGCGTCGCGCGAGAGCCACCGTCAAGTCGGCGGTCGCCGCGGGCTCCCGGAGCCCCCTCGATGTGCTGCGCGAGGCCTTCGAGTCGCCAGAGGGCGTCGAAGGTCGCTTGCGCGTCACCGAGTTCCTCACCTCGATCCCGGCGATCGGGCAGACGAAGACCGCCCGTATCATGCACGAGCTCGAGATCTCGCCGTCGAAGCGTCTCGGCGGCCTCGGGCGGCTGCAGCGCCGCCGGCTCCGCGAGTTCCTCGCCGACTGGGTCGCCGCCCACGGCGGCACGGGCGACCGACTCGTCGTGCTGGCGGGCCCGACCGCGGTCGGCAAGGGTACGGTGGCCGACTACATCCGCCGCCATCACCCCGATGTGCGCCTCTCGGTCTCGGCGACGACCCGCCCGCCACGGCCGGGCGAGGTCGAGGGCGAGAGCTACTTCTTCGTCGACGACGCCGAGTTCGATCGCCTCGTCGAGAACGGCGAACTGCTCGAGTGGGCGACGGTGCACAACGCCTCGCGCTACGGCACGCCGCGTAAGGCGGTCGAAGAGGCGATCGCCGCCGGAAACAGCGTGCTGCTCGAGATCGACATCCAGGGAGCGCGATCGGTTCGCCGCGCCGCGCCCGAGGCGACGCTCGTGTTCCTGCTGCCGCCGAGCTGGGACGAACTCGTGCGCCGGCTCGTGGGTCGGGGCACCGAGAGCCCCGCCGAACAGCAGCGCCGGCTCGAGACCGCGAAGGTCGAATTGGCCGCCGTCGACGAGTTCGATCACCAGGTCGTGAACCACGACGTCGCCGAAGCCGCGCGAGAGGTCGTAGACTTGATGAGATCTCGCAAGGGTCGGCGTTGAGCTGCCCTCGTCACGACTTTCCGCGCACTGCGGGTGCGCACCCCACGATCAAGGAGTCATTCCATGGCTGAGAAGCTGTCCGGCATCATCGATCCTCCCATCGACGACCTGCTCTCGAAGGTCGACTCGAAGTACCAGCTCGTGATCTTCGCGTCGAAGCGCGCGCGCCAGATCAACGACTACTACGCCGACCTGCACGAGGGCAGCCTGTTCGACAACGTGGGCCCGCTGGTCGACTCGTCGATCGACGACAAGCCGCTCTCGGTCGCCCTGCACGAGATCAACGAAGACAAGCTCCGGCTCCGCCCGATCGCCGAGTGATCCGGAGGGCCGGATGACTCGGCTCAACATCGTCGTCGGCATCACGGGCGGCATCGCCGCCTATAAGGCCGTCGGCGTCGTTCGCGCCCTCGTGCTCGCCGGACACGACGTGCACGTCGTGCCGACCGAGGGCGCTCTGCGCTTCGTCGGGCGACCGACGCTCGAGGCGATCTCACGCAACCCGGTGCACACCGAGCTCTACGAGGGCGTCGCCGAGGTGCGGCACGTGGCCATCGGCCAGGCGGCCGACCTCATCGTCATCGCACCGGCGACGGCGAACTCGATCGCGAAGCTCGCCGCCGGCCTCGCCGACGACCTGCTCGGCAACACCGTGCTGGCGAGCCTCGCACCGGTCGTCATCGCGCCCGCGATGCACACCGAGATGTGGCAGCATCCCGCCACGCAGGCGAACATCGCGACGCTGCGTTCGCGCGGCGTGACGATCGTCGGCCCAGCCGTCGGCCAGCTCACCGGTGCCGACAGCGGCCCCGGCCGTATGGAGGAGCCCGACGAGATCGTGCGCGCTGCACTCCGGCGCGCTGCAACCGGCCATGAGCCCATCGCAGCATCCGCAGTGCCCGGCGACCTCGCCGACCGGCACGTCGTCGTCACCGCGGGCGGCACGCGAGAGCCGCTCGACCCCGTGCGATTCCTCGGCAACCGCTCGAGCGGCAAGCAGGGCATCGCCATCGCCGAGGCGGCCAGAGCACGTGGTGCGCGGGTCACGCTCATCGCGGCGAACCTCGAGGTCGCCGAACCCGAGGGCTGCGACATCCGCAGTGTCTCGACGGCGCTCGAGCTGCAGCAGGCCGTGACCGACGCCGCCCGCGGCGCCGACGTCGTGGTGATGGCGGCAGCCGTCGCCGACTACCGCCCCGCGAACGTCAGCGAGGCGAAGATCAAGAAAGACCAGAGCGACGACGGCCTGACCCTCGAGCTCGTGCGCAATCCCGACATCCTCGCCGGGCTCGGCCATGCGCCGCATGACGGCACCGTGCTCGTCGGATTCGCAGCGGAGACCGAGGCCGACGACGAACGCCTGCTGGCGCTCGGCCGGGCCAAGCGCGAGGCGAAGGGCGCCGACCTGCTCGTCGTGAACCGGGTGGGCTGGAACGAGGGGTTCGCGAGCGACGAGAACCACGTCGTCGTCATCGGCCCAGACGGCTCCGTCGTCACACGAGCACACGGAACGAAGCTGTCGGTGGCGCATGACATCCTCGACGTGGTTGTCTCGGTTACGACGACTGCGGCACGTGCCGCGACCACCACGAAGGAATCCGATCCCGCATGAGCGCACTCCGCCTCTTCACCTCCGAATCCGTCACCGAGGGGCACCCGGACAAGCTCTGCGACCAGATCTCCGATTCCATCCTCGACGCGCTGCTGCGTGAAGACCCGAACAGCCGGGTCGCGGTCGAGACGCTCGTGACCACTGGGCTCGTGCACGTCGCGGGCGAGGTCACGACGAGCGGCTACGTCGAGATCCCGGCGATCGTGCGCGAGCGGGTCTCCGCCATCGGCTACAACTCCTCCGATGCGTGGTTCGACGGCCGCTCGTGCGGCGTCTCGGTGTCGATCGGCGGGCAGTCGCCCGACATCGCCCAGGGCGTCGACCACGCGTTCGAGTCGCGCGAGCGGGCGAGCGTCGATGCGCTCGACCAGCAGGGCGCCGGCGATCAGGGCATCATGTTCGGCTACGCGACGCGCGAGACGCCCGAGCTCATGCCGGTGCCGATCTGGCTCGCGCATCGCCTCGCCGAGCGGCTCGCCGCGGTTCGCAAGAACGGTGAGCTCGACTACCTGCGCCCCGACGGCAAGACCCAGGTCACCATCGGCTACGACGGCCAGGTGCCGCAGACCGTCGAGACGGTGGTGCTCTCGACCCAGCACACGCTCGCGATCTCGACCGAACAGCTGCGTGCCGAGGTCGAAGAGCTCGTGATCCGGCCGGTGCTCGACACCGTCGAACTCGCGCGACCCGAATTGACCGTGCTCATCAACCCGACCGGTCGCTTCGAGATCGGCGGTCCGCAGGGCGATGCCGGGCTCACCGGCCGCAAGATCATCATCGACACCTATGGCGGCGCGAGCCGCCACGGCGGCGGTGCCTTCAGCGGAAAGGACCCCTCGAAGGTCGACCGCTCGGCGGCATACGCCATGCGCTGGGTCGCCAAGAACGCCGTGGCGGCGGGCCTCGCCGACCGGCTCGAGTTGCAAGTGGCGTACGCCATCGGCAAGGCGGCTCCGGTCGGCCTGTACGTCGAAACCTTCGGCACCGGCGTGCTCGCCGACGAGCAGATCATCGCGGCCATCCGCGAGGTCTTCGACCTGCGTCCGGCCGCGATCATCCGCGATCTCGACCTGCTCCGGCCGATCTACGCGCAGACTGCGAGCTACGGCCACTTCGGCCGTGAGCTGCCCGACTTCACGTGGGAGCGCCTCGACCGGGTCGACGACCTGCGCACCGCTGCCGGGCTCTGACGTGGCCGGCGGCTCCGTCGCCCGCGTGCTCGTCGACTCGCCGTTGCCCCAGCTCGACCAGCTCTTCGACTACGCGGTGCCCGCGCGGTTGCGTGAAGCGGCGCGCGCGGGCGTGCGGGTGCGGGTACCGTTGCGATCCGGCGGGCGCATCGCGAACGGCTGGCTCGTCGAACTCGCAGCATCGAGCGAGTTCGACGGGCGACTGAGCGAGCTCGAAGACGTCGTCTCCGAGGTGCCGCTGCTGATGCCCGAGGTCTGGGCACTGGCCCGCGCGGCGGCCGACCGTGCCGCGGGCAACGCGGGCGACATCCTGCGGGTGGCGATTCCCAGCCGGTACGTGCGAGCCGAGCGCGCCTGGCGAGCGGCCGAGCCCGATGCCGGTGAGCTGCCGGGGCCGGCGGCCCCGATCCCCGGCTACGAGCCCGGCCGCATCGAGACCGGCATCGAGGCCGGCGAGCGGATGTCGCTGGCCGCCGACCCCCGACCGGTGCGGCTCGCCTCGAGCGAGTGGGTCGGCGCCTGGGCGGCGACGCTCGCCGCTGCCGCCGCGCACACGCTCGCTCGCGACCGCTCGAGCCTCATCATCGTGCCCGACTATCGCGACCAGGAGCAGCTGCAGGCGGCGCTCGCCGACCGTCTCGATGCCCGCCGCGTGCTGCGCACCGACGCGCGTCAGACCGGCGGCGAGCGATTCCGCTCGTTCCTCGATGCCACGGGGCCAGAGGCCCGCGTCATCATCGGAAACCGCTCGACGGTCTACGCGCCGGCGAGCCGGCTGGGTCTCATCGCCATGTGGGACGACGGCGACTCGCTGCAGAACGAGCAGCTCGCCCCCGGCGTGCACCCGCGCGATGCCGCGCTCATCAGGCAGGAGCAGTCGGGTGCCGCACTGCTCTTCGTCGGTCACACGCGCAGCGTCGAGGTCGAACGACTCGTCGAGATCGGCTGGGTTCGCGACGTGCCGGCGGTCAGGCACGTGCGACCGCGCGTCACTCCGACCGAGCAGCAGGCTTCGCCCGAACCAGGCTCGGCACGTATCCCCTCGAGCGCCTGGCGTGCCGCGCAGCAGGCGATTCTCGAGGGTCCGGTGCTCGTGCAGGTCGCGCGCCCCGGCCACGCACCGCTGCTCACGTGCGATCGCTGTCGCGAGCCGGCACGGTGCATCGCCTGCGGCGGAGCTCTGGTCGTGCCGCGCAGCGGCGGCGACCCCCGATGCGTGCTCTGCGGCAGCAGCGGGAGCACGTGGCGCTGCCCCGTGTGCGAGTCGCCGAAGCTGCGCGCCGCGACGGTGGGCGCCAGTCGCACCGCGGAAGAGCTCGGGCGGGCGTTCCCGACCTCGCGGGTGATCCTCTCCGACGGCGAGCGGCCGGTGCTGCGGGTGGGCGCTGAACCGGCCCTCGTGGTGGCCACTCGCGGTGCGGAGCCGATCGCCGACGGCGGATATCGCGCTGTCCTCCTCCTCGACGGCGAACGCATGCTGCTGCGCGAGTCGCTTCGCGTCGCCGAAGACTGCCTGCGGTGGTGGTCGAATGCCGCGGCGCTCGCGGCACCCGGCTCGCCGGTCTACCTGGTCGGCGTCGCCGGGGCCCTCGCCACCGCGTTCGCATCGTGGCGCCAGGCCGATTGGGCGAGCGGTGAGCTCGCGAGCCGGCGCGCTCTGCGCTTCCCGCCCGCCGTCCGGGTGGCCAGCGTCACCGCGGCGCCCGCACTCGTGGCACGTGCGCTCACCGCGTCGAGCGAATCGGCCGAGGGGGTCGACGCCCTCGGGCCGGTGCCGGTCGACGAGGGGCTGGAACGTGCGATCGTGCGCTTCGACTACGCCGCGGGCGCGGCCGTCGCGAAGGCGCTGAGGGCCGAGATGATCCGGGTCGCCACCGAGCGCCGCAGACCGGTGACCGGACGGCCGCCGAAGCGGCCGTCGGTGCTGCGAGTACGCTTCGACGACCCCGAGGTGCCGTAGCCACCGCCACGTCGGCGACAATGGAGTGTGCAGAAGCTCCGCATCGTCTTCGCCGGCACTCCTGCCGCCGCCGTTCCGTCACTCGAACGCCTCGCGGCGAGCGGCCACGACCTCGTCGGCGTCGTCACGCGCCGGCCGGCCCCGCTCGGTCGCAAGCGCGTGCTGACGCCGTCGCCCGTCGCGCAGGCGGCAGCCCGCCTGCACGTGCCGCTCATCGAGGCGAATCGCCTCGATGCCGACGCCACCGCGCATGTCGCTCAGCTCGCCCCCGACCTGGGTGTCATCGTCGCGTACGGCGGGCTCGTGCGCGAACCACTCCTGTCGACACCGGTTCACGGCTGGATCAACCTGCACTTCTCCCTGCTTCCCGCCTGGCGAGGCGCCGCCCCCGTGCAGCACTCGCTCAT
Source organism: Agromyces subbeticus DSM 16689 (assembly GCF_000421565.1). Classification (GTDB taxonomy): domain Bacteria; phylum Actinomycetota; class Actinomycetes; order Actinomycetales; family Microbacteriaceae; genus Agromyces; species Agromyces subbeticus. The sequence goes on from NZ_ATXG01000002.1 coordinate 334,940, forward strand.
CGCCGGCGACGGGGTGACCGGCGCGGCCGTCTTCCAGCTCGTTCCCGAGCTCGATGCCGGTGGCGTCTTCGGCACGCTGCGGCATCCGCTCGCCGGAGACGAGACGGCCGGTGAGCTGCTCGACGAGCTCGCGGTCTCGGGCGCGCAGCTGCTCGCAGGCGTGGTCGACGACATCGCGGCGGGCACCGCGCGAGCTACGGCACAGGTCGGCGAGCCGAGTCTCGCACCGAAGCTCACGATCGACGATGCGCGGCTCGACTGGTCGCTTCGGGCCGACGCCGTGCACGCGCGCTTCCGCGGGGTCACGCCCGAGCCCGGGGCGTGGACGACGATCGACGAGCAACGGGTGAAGGTCGTCGAACTCGCGCGGCCTCTCGATGCCGCACCGGCTCCTGCGCTCGCCCCCGGCGAGCTGCGCCTCGACGCACGCAGGCTGCTGATCGGCACGGCCACGACACCGCTCGAGTTGCGTCGCGTGCAGCCCGCCGGCAAGCCGGTGATGGCTGCCGCCGACTGGTGGCGCGGCGCCGGTCGACTCGTGGCGGTGGCCCGATGAGCGGCGACGGCCCTCGCATGCCGCGCGCCAGTGGCGAACCTCGCGGCGGGCAGCGCGGACGCGGCGGACCGGCCCGCCGCACCGAGGGAATGCGAGCCGCGAAACCCCCCATCGCGCCCGCCCGCATCGTGGCGCTCGAGGTGCTCGAGGCTGTGCGGGCCGACGAGGCCTACGCGAACCTGCTCCTGCCCGTCCGCATCCGCCGGGCCGGCCTCGACCGCGCCGACGCGGCGTTCGCGACCGAGCTGACCTACGGCACGCTTCGCATGCAGGGCTTCTACGATCACGTGATCGAGCTCGCGGCGAATCGACCGGCGAGCGCGATCGACCCCGCCGTGCTCGACGTGCTGCGGCTCGGCGCGCACCAGTTGCTCGCGACGCGAGTCGCCACCCACGCCGCTGTGAACGAGCAGGTCGAACTCGCTCGGAGGGTGGCACCGAAGGCGGCCGGGTTCGCCAATGCGGTGCTCCGCAGCATCTCGCGCACGGCACCCGAAGAGTGGCGCGAGCGCGTCGCCGAGATCGCGACCGGTGACGACGCTCGCCTCGCGGGCGTCACGAGTCATCCCGAGTGGATCGTGCGCGCCCTGCGCACCGCGCTCGACCGAGAGGGGCGCGCCGATGAGCTCGAGGCGCTGCTCGGCGCCGACAACGCCTCGCCGCGCGTGAACCTCGCGGTGCTGCCCGGGCTCGAGGTCGACACCGACGAGCTCGAGGGCTTCGAGCCCGACAGGTTCTCCCCGATCGGTGCCGTCGCGGCCGATCCGATCGCCGCCGCCGAGGGGTCGGGCGGTCGCATCCGGGTGCAGGACGAAGGCTCGCAGCTCGCCGCGCTGGCCCTGACCCGCGCGGTGCCGGTGCGCGCGGGGGAGCGATGGCTCGACCTCTGCGCCGGGCCGGGCGGAAAGACGGCAGTGCTCGCCGCCGAGGCGCTGACCGGCGGGGCGGTGCTCACCGCCAACGAGACCGTGCCCGTGCGCGCCGAACTCGTTCGCGGCGCGATCTCGGGTGTGCCGATCGATGTCGAGGTGCACGTCGGCGACGGCCGAGACCTCGATCTCACCGGGCTCGACGCACCCGGCGGGTTCGATCGCATCCTGCTCGACGCACCGTGCACGGGGCTCGGCGCCCTTCGCCGGCGGCCGGAGGCGCGATGGCGCAAGGCGCCGTCGGATGTCGCCGAGCTGACGAAGCTCCAGGGCGAACTGTTCGACAGCGCGTTCGCCGCGCTCGCGCCCGGCGGCATCCTCGCGTACGTGACGTGCTCGCCGCACACCGCGGAGACGCACGGCACCCTCGGTGCCGCCCTGCGGAGGGCCGGGGCGTCGGCGGTGCAGCTCGACACCCGGGCGGTCGTCGCCGGGCTGTCGCGGCATCCGCTCGACCTCGCCGGCGATGCGGAGACGGTGCAGCTCTGGCCGCACCGTCACGGCACTGACGCGATGTTCATCGCACTCGTGCAGAAACGAGGCGACGCAGGGCCTGTCGGCGCAGCCGCCGTCGAGACCGGCGCAGGCCGCGCCGATCGATAGGGTGGCAGCATGACGACGCGGATCAACCCGAGCATCCTCGCTGCCGACTTCGCGAACCTCGAGCACGAGCTCGGGCGCATCGCGAGTGCCGATCTCGTGCACGTCGACGTCATGGACAACCATTTCGTGCCGAACCTGACGTTCGGCCTGCAGATGGTCGGGCGCCTCCAGCAGGTCAGCCCGATTCCGCTCGATGTGCACCTCATGATCGACGACCCGGAGCGCTGGGCACCCGGCTATGCCGAGACGGGCGCGTTCTCGGTGACCTTCCATGCCGAGGCGACGACCGACCCGGTGGCGCTCGCGCGGCGGCTCCGCGAGATCGGCGCGCGCGCCGGCATCGCACTGAAGCCCGGCACCGCGGTCGAGCCGTACCTCGAACTGCTGCCCGAGTTCGACCAGGTGCTCGTGATGACCGTCGAGCCCGGCTTCGGCGGGCAGTCGTTCATGGCCGAGACGATGCCGAAGCTCGATCGGCTGGCGAGCACCGTGCGCGAAACCGGTCTCGACGTCTGGCTGCAGGTCGACGGCGGCATCTCGCTCGACACGATCGGCATCGCCGCCGAGGCGGGTGCGAACACCTTCGTCGCCGGCTCGGCGGTCTTCGGCGCAGAGGTACCCGCCGAGCGCATCGCCGAGCTTCGTGACGCCGCGTCCGCGCACACCCACACGCACCGGTAGCCTAGAAGTGTGAAGACCTTCGACGACCTCTTCGTCGAGCTCGAAGCCAAAGCCCGAACCCGCCCAGAGGGTTCCGGCACGGTGCGCGAGCTCGACGCCGGCGTGCACGCCATCGGCAAGAAGATCGTGGAAGAGGCGGCCGAGGTGTGGATGGCCGCCGAGTACCAGAGCGACGACGAGACCGCAGAAGAGATCTCGCAGCTGCTGTACCACCTGCAGGTGCTGATGCTCGCGAAGGGGCTCTCGCCCGCCGACGTGTACCGACATCTCTGATCATGCCCAAGGCCGATCAGAACCGTCGACACGAAAGTACTGAAATGCTCCGAATCGCCGTGCCCAACAAGGGCTCGCTCGCTGAAACCGCTGCGCAGATGCTGTACGAGGCCGGGTACACCGGCCGCCGCGACCCGCGCGACCTGCACACCGCCGACCCCCGCAACGGGGTCGAGTTCTTCTACCTCCGCCCGCGCGACATCGCGACGTACGTCGGCTCCGGCGCCCTCGACGTCGGCATCACGGGCCGCGACCTCCTGCTCGATTCGGGCTCGGATGCCTCGGAGATCGCGCCACTCGGATTCGGCGACTCGACCTTCCGCTTCGCCGGCCCGGCGGGCTCGTTCGCCGAGCTGTCCGATCTCGACGGCGTTCGCGTCGCCACGAGCTACCCCGGGCTCGTCGGCTCGTTCCTGGCCGGTCACGGCGTCACGCCGGCGAAGCTCGTGAAGCTCGACGGCGCCGTGGAGTCCGCGGTGCGGCTCGGGGTCGCCGATGCGGTCGCCGACGTCGTCTCCACCGGCTCAACGCTGCGTCAGGCCGGCCTCGAGATCTTCGGTCCGGTCATTCTCGACTCCACGGCCGTGCTCATCGGCTCCGGGGTCGACAAGCCCGGTGCCGCGACGCTGCTGCGCCGCCTGCAGGGCGTGCTCGTGGCTCGCCAGTACGTGCTGCTCGACTACGACGTGCCGCTCGAGCACCTCGAGCGGGCCACCGCGGCTGCTCCCGGATTCGAGTCGCCGACGGTCTCGCCGCTGCACGACCCCGAGTGGGTCGCCGTGCGCGTGATGATCCCTCGGGTCGACATGAACCACGTCATGGACGAACTGTACGAGCTGGGGGCGCGGGCCATTCTCGTCGGCGCCATTCACGCGGCTCGGTTGTGAGACGGCCATGTCCCTCGCCGTCCGTGTGATCCCGTGTCTCGACGTGGCCGCAGGCCGCGTCGTGAAGGGCGTCAACTTCCAGAACCTGCGCGATGCCGGTGACCCGGTCGAGCTCGCCGCGCGCTACGCCGAGCAGGGCGCCGACGAACTGACCTTCCTCGACGTCACCGCGACGGTCGACGACCGTTCGACCACCTACGACATGGTGCAGCGCGTGGCCGAGCAGGTGTTCATCCCGCTCACGGTGGGCGGCGGCATCCGCTCGACCGACGACGTCGCACGCTTGCAGGGGCACGGCGCCGACAAGATTGGGGTCAACAGCGCTGCCATCGCCCGGCCGCCGCTGATCGCCGAGATCGCCGATCGGTTCGGCGCCCAGGTGCTCGTGCTCTCGCTCGATGTCAAGCGGTCGGGCCGCACGCCATCGGGCTTCGTCGTGACGACGCACGGCGGACGCACCGAGACCGACCTCGACGCGCTCGAGTGGGCGCGGCGGGCGATCGAGCTCGGCGCCGGTGAACTGCTCGTCAACTCGATCGACGCCGACGGCACGAAGGCCGGATTCGACCTCGAGCTCACCGCGCTCATGCACGAGTTGTCGAGTGTGCCGGTGATCGCCTCGGGCGGCGCCGGCACGGTCGCCGACTTCGCGCCGGCGATCGCCGCCGGTGCCGACGCAGTGCTCGCGGCCTCCGTCTTCCACAACGGCGAAGTGACGATCGGCGAGGTGAAGGCCGCTCTGGCCGCCGATGGGAGGATCGTGCGATGACCACCGAATCGACGGTCGACGAGGCCCTCGACCGCGCCGTCTTCAACGCCGACGGCCTGCTGCCCGCCGTCATCCAGCAATGGGACTCAGGCGAGATGCTCATGCTCGGCTGGATGGACCGCGAGGCGCTGCGGCGCACCCTCACCGAGGGCCGTGTCACATTCTGGTCGCGCTCGCGCCAGGAGTACTGGCGCAAGGGCGACACTTCGGGCCACGCCCAGTACGTGCGATCGGCGGCGCTCGATTGCGACGCCGACACCCTGCTCGTACGGGTCGAGCAGATCGGGGCGGCCTGCCACACGGGCACCCGAACCTGTTTCGACGGCGACCCGATCGCCGCGACCGCCGGGTTCCCACCCGCCGACTGACTCGAGGAGCACACACGTTGGCCGACGCGACCACCACCTTCGACGAGTTCACCGCCCTGCTCGCCGGGCGCCGAGTGGTGCCCGTCGTACGCGAGCTCTTCGCCGACGGCGAGACGCCGGTGGGCATCTACCGCAAGCTCGCAGGCGGGCCGGGCACCTTTCTGCTCGAGTCCGCCGAGCAGGGCGGCATCTGGTCGCGCTACTCCTTCGTCGGCGTCTCGTCGTACGGGGTGCTCACCGAGCGCGACGGCGGGGTGGTCTGGCAAGACCACGGGCTGAGCGCCGAGCGCGCACTCGGCGACGCTGCCGGGCTCGCCCCACTCGCCGCACTCGAGGCGTTGTTCGAGCGCTGGCGCACCGAAGACGTGCCCGGCGCCCCTCCGCTCACCGGCGGCCTCGTCGGCTTCATCGGGTGGGAGGCGATCCGCCAGATCGAGCGGCTGCCGAATCGCCCGCCATCGGACTTCCCGGTGCCCGGTCAGGCGTTCGCGTTCGTCTCGGAGCTCGTCGTCATCGATCACCGCACGGGCACAGTGCAACTCGTCGCCTCGGTGCTGAACGACCGCGGCGACGAGCCCGGCGAGCTCTGGAACGACGCTCAGGCGCGGCTCGACCGCCTGCAGCTGGGGCTCGCGCAGCCCGCAGAGGCATGGCTCGCCGAGATCGACCTCGGTCGTGCCGCCGACCCGGTGCACCGCACCGAGAAGGCCGACTTCCTCGCCGCCGTCGATCGCTCCAAGCAGTACATCCGCGACGGTGACATCTTCCAGGTGGTCATCTCGCAGCGGTTCGAACAAGAGGCGACGGCGCATCCGATCGACGTGTACCGCGTGCTCCGCAGCCTGAACCCGAGCCCGTACATGTACCTCCTGCATCTCGACGACACCGAGGGCGAGCCGTACTGGATCGTCGGCTCTTCGCCCGAGGCGCTCGTCAAGGTGCAGCAGGGTCGGGTGTTCACGCATCCCATCGCCGGCTCCAAGCCGCGAGGCGCCACGCCAGAGGCCGACGCCGACCTCGAGTCCGAACTGCTCGCCGATCCGAAGGAGCAAGCCGAGCACCTGATGCTCGTCGATCTCGCCCGCAACGACCTCGCGAAGGTCTGCGACGCCGGCACCGTCGAGGTGACCGAGTTCATGCGGGTCGAGCGCTTCAGCCACATCATGCACCTCGTCTCCTCGGTCGAGGGCGATCTCGTGTCCGGCGCCAACGCCATCGACGTCTTCCGCGCCACGTTCCCGGCCGGCACCCTCTCGGGCGCACCGAAGCCACGAGCCCTCGAGATCATCGATGAACTCGAGCCCGCGCAACGCGGCGTCTACGGGGGAGTCGTCGGCTACTTCGGGTTCGGCGGCGACGCCGATCTCGCGATCGCGATCCGCACCGCGACGATCTCGGGCGGCGTGGCCAGGGTGCAGGCGGGCGGCGGGCTCGTCGCCGACTCCGATCCCGAGTCGGAGTACCAGGAGTCGCGCAACAAGGCCGCAGCGCCGCTGCGCGCCGTCGCCGTGGCGAACGCCATGCACCGGGTGGAGTCATGACGCCGGCGCACATGAAACTGCCGTCGATCCTCGCGATCATCGTCGGGGCCGGGCTCGTGCTGCTCTCGTGGAGCCAGACCTGGTTCGAACTCGTCATCGAGGCGAGCACCGCCGTCGGCGCGGGCGACCCGATCGCCGTTGCCGGCAGCATCGCATCACCGGCACTCGCCGCGCTCGGCCTCGCCGGCCTCGCGGTCGCTCCCGCCCTCGGCATCGCGGGGCCCGGCATCAGGTTCGTGCTCGGCGTGCTCGGCGTCGTCGTGGGTGGCTGCGTGCTGCTCGCGGGCGGCATGTCGCTCGCAGACCCGGTCGGTTCCGTCTCGGCAGCGGTCACGGAGGCGACGGGGGTCGCCGGCGCCGCCCCCACCGCCGAACTCGTGGCATCCGTCACCGCGACGGCGTGGCCGTGGGTCGCCATGCTCGGCGGCGTCGTGCTCGTGATCGCGGCACTCGCCGTGCTCGTGACGGGCCGCCGCTGGCCGGCCTCGTCGCGCCGCTACAGCGATTCCCGCCTGGCCGACGATGCGGCACGCTCGGGCGGCGCCCCGGGCGCAGAGCGCCCGGCATCCGACCAGGCGATCGACGACTGGGACGGCCTCAGCCGCGGCGACGACCCGACCGGCGACGAGAGCCCCAGCGGCGCGAGCCGCTAGACTGACCGACGAAAACCCCGCACGAAGGAGCATCATGAGCATTGAGACCGCAGATCCCGGCCACGGACACTCGCCCGCGGCATGGACCGCCGTCACGATCATGCTCATCGCGGTCACGATCGGCACCGTCGCCTTCTTCTTCGACCTGCAGTGGCTCGTCTGGGCCTCGGCCGGCCTGCTCGTCGTCGGGCTCCTCGTCGGCTGGGCGCTCGTTCGCGCCGGTTACGGCGTCGGCGGCTCGAAGGTCACCGAAAAGGCGCACTAGTGCTCGCCGAGTTGACGGCGAACGCAGTCGCCGACGCTCAAGCGCGCCGCGAGAGCGCGCCGTTCGCCGTGGTCGAGGCGGCGGCGCTCGCACGCCCCGCTGCCCTCGACGCGATCGAGGCGCTGCGGCCTGCGTCGCACGTCAAGGTCATCGCCGAGATCAAGCGGTCGAGCCCGTCACGCGGCCCGCTCGCGTCGATCACCGACCCTGCAGCCCTCGCTCGCAGCTACGAGCTCGGCGGCGCGAGCGTCATCAGCGTGCTCACCGAGGGCCGTAAGTTCGGCGGCTCGCTCGCCGACCTCGAGGCCGTGCGGCAGGCGGTGGCCCTGCCGGTGCTTCGGAAGGACTTCATCGCGACGCCGTACCAGGTCTTCGAAGCCCGTGCGGCCGGCGCCGACCTCGTGCTGCTGATCGTGGCCGCGCTCGATGACACCGTGCTTCGCGAGCTCTACGACCTCATCGTGCAGCTCGGCATGACGCCGCTCATCGAGACCCATTCCGCCGAAGAGCTCGAGCGCGCGGCTGCGCTCGGCGCACGCCTCATCGGCGTGAACGCCCGCGACCTCTCGACCTTCGAACTCGACCGCGACCTGTTCGGCCGGTTGGCACCCCGATTCCCCGACGGCGCGATCCGCGTCGCGGAGTCGGCTGTGCTGTCGGCGGCGGATGTCGCGCACTACCGCTCTTCGGGCGCCGACGTCGTGCTCGTCGGCGAGGCGCTCGTCACGGGCGGCGACCCGATTGCCAATCTCTCAGCTTTCCTGGCGGTGTGACATGGCGCTCAGAGCGCAGACCGGTCCGTACTTCGGCGACTTCGGCGGGCGCTTCGTGCCCGAGTCCCTCGTCGCCGCCCTCGACGAGCTCGGCGAGGCCTACGACCTCGCGAAGCTCGATCCCGCGTTCGGCGCCGAGCTCGCCGAGCTCGGTCGCAGCTACACCGGGCGGCCGTCGATCATCACCGAGGTGCCTCGTTTCGCTGCGCACGCCGGGGGCGCCAGGGTCATCCTGAAGCGTGAAGACCTGAATCACACGGGCTCGCACAAGATCAACAACGTGCTCGGGCAGGCACTGCTCACGAAGCGAATCGGCAAGACCCGGGTGATCGCCGAGACGGGCGCCGGCCAGCACGGCGTCGCCACGGCGACCGCCGCGGCGCTGTTCGGGCTCGATTGCGTGATCTACATGGGCGAGGTCGACACCGAGCGTCAAGCACTGAACGTCGCGCGCATGCGGCTCCTGGGCGCCGAGGTCATCGCGGTGACGGCGGGTTCACGCACCCTGAAAGACGCGATCAACGAGGCGATGCGCGACTGGGTCACCAACGTCGAGACGACCAACTACATCTTCGGCACCGTCGCCGGCCCGCACCCGTTCCCCGAGATGGTGCGCGACTTCCAGAAGATCATCGGCGAAGAGGCTCGCCAGCAGGTCATCGACCTCACCGGCGGGCTGCCGACCGCCGTCGCGGCCTGCGTCGGCGGCGGGTCGAACGCGATCGGCATCTTCCACGCCTTCCTCGACGACACCGACGTGGCGCTGTACGGCTTCGAGGCGGGCGGCGAGGGGGTCGACACCGAGCGGCACGCCGCGACCATCACCAAGGGGCGGCCCGGCGTGCTGCACGGAGCGCGCAGCTACCTGCTGCAAGACGACGACGGCCAGACCATCGAATCCCACTCGATCTCGGCGGGGCTCGACTACCCGGGCGTCGGGCCCGAGCACTCGTGGCTCGCGGCGCTCGGCCGCGCGAACTACCGCCCGGTGACCGACGACGCGGCGATGCAGGCGCTGCGCCTGCTCACCCGCACCGAGGGCATCATTCCGGCGATCGAGTCGGCGCACGCGCTCGCGGGCGCACTGGAGCTCGGGCGCGAGCTCGGCCCAGACGCCACGATCCTCGTGAACCTCTCGGGCCGCGGCGACAAAGACATGGACACGGCCGCTCGCTACTTCGAGCTCTACGACCAGGAGAACCCCGAATGAACACGGTCGGTTCCGTCATCCGCCGTCGCAACGACGAGGCGGCCGGCGCGCTCATCGGCTATCTTCCCGTGGGCTTCCCCACGTTCGACGAGAGCGTCGAGGCCGCGGTGGCCCTGGTCGAGAACGGCGTCGACATCCTCGAGCTCGGCCTGCCGTACTCCGACCCCGTCATGGACGGCCCGGTCATCCAGGCCGCCACGCAGCAGGCCCTCGCCAACGGCTTCCGCCTGACCGACGGCTTCGAGGCCGTGCGCCGCATCACCGAGCGGGTGGATGCCCCGGTGCTGATCATGACCTACTGGAACCCCGTCGTGCAGTACGGCGTCGATCGGTTCGCCGATGACCTGGTCGCCGCAGGGGGAGCCGGCCTGATCACGCCCGACCTGATCCCCGACGAGGGCGCCGCGTGGATCGCGGCATCCGAGCGCACCGGTCTCGACCGAGTGTTCCTCGCGGCACCGACGTCGACCGAGGCCCGCATCCGCCAAGTCGTCGATGCCAGTCGCGGCTTCGTGTACGCCGTGTCGACCATGGGCATCACGGGCGCCCGCAGCGACGTCGACCGCGCCGCTCGCGCGCTCGTCGAACGGCTGACCGCCGCCGACGCGCCGGCGAGTTGCGTCGGCGTCGGCATCTCGACCGCCGCCCAGGTCGCCGAGGTGCTCGCCTACGCCGACGGCGCCATCGTCGGCTCGGCGCTCGTGAACGCGCTCGCGCAGGGCGGCATCGCGGGCGTTGGCGAGCTCGCCGCCGAACTCGCGCGCGGCACCCGCGCCGAGTGAAGTACGCTCATTGAGGCCGTCAGCGGCCGACGCAACCGAGGAAAGGCATAAGCCGGCGTGATCGCACCGTTCAGCATTCCGAGCCCCGACCCCGCGTGGCGCGCCCTCGAGATCCCGATGCCGTGGGGCGTCGTCTCGATCCAGACCTACGCGCTCTGCATCCTCGTCGGCATCATCCTCGCCGTCATCATCACCTCGCGTCGCCTCACCAAGCGCGGTGCCGAGCCCGGCATCGTGCTCGACATCGCCCTGTGGGCGGTGCCGCTCGGCATCATCGGCGCCCGGTTCTACCACGTCTTCACGCACCCGCTCGACTACTTCGCCGGCCAGGAGTGGTGGAAGGTCTTCGCGATCTGGGAGGGCGGCAACGCCATCTACGGCGCCCTCATCGGCGGCGCCGTCGGCGTGCTGATCGGCTGCAAATTCACCGGCGTCCGCTTCTGGTCGTTCGCCGACGCGCTCGCCCCCGGCCTGCTCGTCGCGCAAGCGGTCGGCCGACTCGGCAACTGGTTCAACCACGAGCTCTTCGGTTCGCCGACCGATCTGCCCTGGGGACTCGAGATCGAGTACGACAACGTCGCGTGGCCGCAGGGCCTCGCGGAAGGCACGCTCTTCCACCCCACGTTCCTCTACGAGCTGCTCTGGAACCTCGCGGGTGCTGCGTTCATCATCCTGCTCGAGCGCAAGGTCAACCTGCGCTGGGGCAAGGCGCTCGGCGTCTACCTCATCTGGTATGGGGTCGGTCGGTCGATCTTCGAGTCCATCCGCGTCGACCCGAGCGAGATGTTCCTCGGCATCCGGGTGAACGTCTGGGCGTCCTTCGCCGCCATCGTGCTCGGCATCGTGCTGATCCTCGTGCAGCGCCGTCGCCACACCGGCGACGAGCCGAGCCCGTACGTGTCGGGGCGTGAATGGAGCGCCCCCAATGCTGAGGTAGACTCCGAAGACATCGAGTCCGACTCCGACTCTCTCGACGAAGACGTCGAGGGCGAGAGCGAATCGGGCGTGACGGCGGCCACAAGCCCCAGCCGAACCCCCTCACCGTAGGCACGCCCCACCACCGCGTTCTCCGAAGCGACGCCGCACCACGCGCCGCCACATTCCCTTGATGGGCCGACGACGTCCCCCGCTGCACACTTAGTTGATGAGGACGGTTCACGTGTCGCTCACCCCACCCTTCTCGAGGTTCGGTTCCTTTCCGGCTGCCCAGGGCATGTACGACCCGGCTGACGAGAAAGACGCCTGCGGCCTCGCGATGGTCGCGACCCTGCGTGGCACAGCCGGGCACGACATCATCACCGCGGCCCTCGACGCGCTGCGCAACCTCGAGCACCGTGGTGCCGTCGGCTCCGACGCCGGCACCGGTGACGGCGCGGGCATCGTCACCCAGGTTCCCGACGAGTTCCTCCGGGCAGTCACGGCGTTCCCGCTGCCGGCCGCGGGGGAGTACGCCGTCGGCAATGCGTTCCTGCCCGTCGACCCCACCGCGCGAAGCCGGGCCAAGCAGGCGTTCGTCGGCCTCGCGGCATCCGAAGGCCTCTCGGTCATCGGATGGCGTGAAGTGCCGGTTCGACCCGACGAGCTCGGCACGCTCGCCCGCGCCGCGATGCCCGTCGTGCAACAGCTCTTCGTGAAGGCCGTCGCGACCTCGTCGAGCGGCGCGACCGTCTCGGGCATCGAGCTCGACCGCCTCACGTTCCGACTGCGCAAGCGCGCCGAGCGCGAGCTCGAGCTGTACTTCGCGTCGCTCTCCAGCCGCACGCTCGTCTACAAGGGCATGGTGACGACCCTGCAGCTCGAGCCGTTCTACCCCGACCTCTCCGACGAGCGGTTCGCGTCGAAGCTCGCGCTCGTGCACTCGCGGTACTCGACGAACACCTTCCCGTCGTGGCCGCTCGCGCAGCCGTTCCGCATGATCGCCCACAACGGCGAGATCAACACGATCCAGGGCAACCGCAACTGGATGCGAGCCCGCCAGTCGCAGCTCGAGTCGGAGCTGCTCGGCGACCTCGCCCCGATCCTGCCCATCGTCACGCCGGGCGCGAGCGACTCGGCCTCCTTCGACGAGGTGGTTGAACTCCTGACCCTCGGCGGGCGCAGCCTGCCGCACGCGGTCATGATGATGGTGCCCGAGGCCTGGGAGAACCAGACCGAGATCGACGCCGAGCGGCGTGCGTTCTACGAGTACCACTCGATGCTCATGGAGCCGTGGGACGGCCCCGCTGCCATCGTCTTCACCGACGGCACGCTCGTCGGCGCGACGCTCGACCGCAACGGCCTCCGCCCCGGGCGGTACGTCGTGACCGACGACGGGCTCGTCGTGCTCGCGAGCGAGATCGGCGTGCTCGACATCGAGCAGAGCCGCATCGTGCGCAAAGGCCGCCTGCAGCCGGGGCGCATGTTCCTCGTCGACACCGAGGCGGGCCGCCTGATCGAAGACGACGAGATCAAGGCCGAGCTCGCCGCCGCCGAACCGTGGGGCGACTGGCTCGAGCAGGGCCGCATCCAGCTGGCGGACCTGCCGGAGCGCGAGCACATCGTGCACCCCCCGGCATCCGTCAACCGCCGCCAGCGCACCTTCGGCTACACCGAAGAAGAAGTGAAGATCCTGCTCGCGCCCATGGCGCGCACGGGTCAAGAACCCCTCGGCGCGATGGGTTCCGACACTCCGATCGCCGTGCTGTCGCAGCGCCCACGGCTGCTCTTCGACTACTTCACCCAGCAGTTCGCCCAGGTGACCAACCCGCCGCTCGACTCGATCCGCGAAGCCGTGGTCACCTCGCTCGGCACCTCCCTCGGCCCCGAGCGCAACCTGCTCGACGCCGGCCCCGAGCACGCACGCCAGGTCTCGCTCACGTTCCCCGTGATCGACAACGACGAGCTCGCGAAGATCGTGCACATCGACCCGACACCCGGTCGCCGCACGACGGTCACCGTGCGCGGCCTGTACCGCTTCGACGAGGGCGCCGACGCCTTGCGCAACCGCCTGACGGCGCTCTGCGGCGAGGTCGACGAAGCCATCGAGGCCGGCGCGGCGTTCATCGTGCTGAGCGACCGCGACTCCAACAAAGACCTGGCGCCGATCCCGTCTCTGCTGATGCTCTCGGCGGTGCATCACCACCTCATCCGCTCGCAGAACCGCATGAAGGTCGGGCTCGTGGTCGAGGCCGGCGACGTGCGCGAGGTGCATCACGTCGCGCTGCTCATCGGCTACGGGGCATCCGCTGTGAACCCGTACCTCGCCATGGAGACCTGCGAAGACCTCGTGCGCTCCGGCGTCATCACGGGCGTCACGCCCGAGGCGGCCGTGCGCAACGTCATCAAGGCGCTCGGCAAGGGCGTGCTGAAGATCATGTCGAAGATGGGAATCTCGACCATCTCGTCGTACGCGGGAGCTCAGGCCTTCGAGGCGATTGGCCTCGACCAGGAGTTCATCGCCGAGTTCTTCACCGGCACCACTTCGAAGCTCGGCGGCGTCGGCATCGACGCGATCGCGGCGGAGAACCTCGAGCGGCACACGCAGGCCTACCCGCAAGACGTCGCGGTGCGCGCCCACGAGCGCCTGACGACCGGCGGCGAGTACCAGTGGCGCCGTGACGGCTCGCCGCACCTCTTCAATCCCGAGACGGTGTTCCGCCTGCAGCACTCCACGCGCAACCGTCGTTACGACGTCTTCCGCGAGTACACCTCGCTCGTCGACTCGCAGGCCGAAGAGCTGATGACCCTGCGCGGCATGTTCGCGCTGCGCACGGGCACCCGCCCTGCGGTGCCGATCGACGAGGTCGAGTCGGTCGAGTCCATCGTCAAGCGGTTCTCGACGGGTGCGATGAGCTACGGCTCCATCTCGAAAGAGGCGCACGAGTCGCTCGCGATCGCCATGAACCGGCTCGGCGCGAAGTCGAACACCGGTGAGGGCGGCGAAGACCTCGACCGCCTGCTCGACCCCGAGCGCCGCAGCGCGATCAAGCAGGTGGCCTCGGGCCGGTTCGGCGTGACGAGCATGTACCTCACGCACGCCGACGACATCCAGATCAAGCTCGCGCAGGGTGCCAAGCCCGGCGAGGGCGGCCAGCTGCCGCCCACGAAGGTGTACCCGTGGGTCGCGCGCACGAGACATGCCACAGCGGGCGTCGGCCTCATCTCGCCGCCGCCGCACCACGACATCTATTCGATCGAAGACCTCAAGCAGCTGATCTTCGACCTGAAGCGAGCGAACCCCAAGGCTCGCGTACACGTGAAGCTCGTGAGCCAGTCGGGCATCGGCGCGGTGGCGGCCGGCACCGCCAAGGCCCTCGCCGACGTCATCCTCGTCTCGGGGCACGACGGCGGCACCGGTGCCAGCCCGCTCAACTCGCTGAAGCACGCAGGCACGCCCTGGGAGCTCGGCCTCGCCGAGACGCAGCAGACGCTCATGCTGAACGGCATGCGCGACCGCGTCGTCGTGCAGGTCGACGGCCAGCTGAAGACCGGGCGCGACGTCGTGATCGGCGCGCTGCTCGGTGCTGAAGAGTTCGGTTTCGCCACCGCGCCGCTCGTCGTGCAGGGCTGCGTCATGATGCGCGTCTGCCACCTCGACACCTGCCCGGTCGGCGTCGCCACCCAGAACCCCGAGCTGCGCAAGCGCTTCACGGGCAAGCCCGAGTTCGTCGTGAACTTCTTCGAGTTCATCGCCCAAGAGGTGCGCGAGTACCTGGCGGAGCTCGGTTACCGCTCGATCGACGAGATCATCGGCCGGCGCGAGCTGCTCGACACCGACCGCGCGATCGGGCACTGGAAGGCCTCGGGCCTCGACCTGTCGCCCGTGCTCGTCGGCCCCGACTTCTCGGAGTCCGAGCCGCGCCGCAATGCGCGCGGTCAAGATCACGAGCTCGAGCAGCACTTCGACAACGAACTCATCCGCCGCAGCCAGCTCGTTCTCGAGCAGGGCGGCAGCATCGAGATCGCCCTTCCGATCCGCAACACCGAGCGCGCCGTCGGCACTATGCTCGGGCACGAGGTCACCGTGCGTCGCGGCGAGCACGGTCTGCCGGCCGGCTCGATCGACGTCACCCTGACCGGCTCGGCCGGCCAGTCGTTCGGCGCCTTCCTGCCGAGCGGCATCACGCTCCGGCTCGAGGGCGACTCGAACGACTACGTCGGCAAGGGCCTCTCCGGCGGGCAGATTGTGGTGCGCCCGTCGCGGGACAGCGGCTTCGTCGCCGAGCGCAACGTGATCGCCGGCAACGTCATCGGCTACGGCGCCACGCAAGGCAGCATGTTCATCCGCGGCATCGTGGGCGAGCGCTTCCTGGTGCGCAACTCGGGTGCGATCGCGGTCGTCGAAGGCGTGGGCGACCACGCGCTCGAGTACATGACCGGCGGGCTCGCGCTCGTTCTCGGCGAGACCGGGCGAAACCTCGGCGCCGGCATGTCGGGCGGCACCGCCTATGTGCTCGGCCTCCGCGAAGCGCAGGTCAACCGCGAATCGCTCGCCGCCGGCGAACTCGAACTCTCGCCGCTCGGCAGCGCCGACCGCGAGATCGTGCGCGACCTGCTCGAGCAGCACGTCGCGAACACCGACTCCGCGGTCGCGGCAGCGCTCCTGGCTGCAGGGGATACCGCGTTCGACCGATTCACCAAGGTGCTGCCGCGCGACTACGCCGCAGTGCTCCGTACCCGTCAGAGCGCGGTCGACGAGGGGCTCGACCCCGACGGCGACGTGGTCTGGACCCGCATCCTCGAGGTGACCAATGGCTGAGAAGATCCAGACGCTGGACCCGGCTGCGCACATGAACACACGGGAAGTGACCAATGGCTGATCCGAAGGGCTTTCTGAAGGTCACCGAGCGAGAGCTGCCCAAGCGGCGACCCGTTCCGGTGCGCATCATGGACTTCAAGGAGGTCTACGAGCAGGGCGACCCGGCCCAGTTGCGCCGACAGGCCGGTCGCTGCATGGACTGCGGCATCCCGTTCTGCCACCAGGGCTGCCCGCTCGGCAATCTGATCCCCGAGTGGAACGACCTGATGTACCGGGGCGAGGGCCGCGCGGCGGCCGACCGCCTGCACGCCACGAACAACTTCCCCGAGTTCACGGGCCGGCTCTGCCCGGCTCCGTGCGAATCCTCGTGCGTGCTCGGCATCAACCAGCCCGCGGTCACGATCAAGCAGGTCGAGGTCTCGATCATCGACCAGGCCTTCGGCAACGGCTGGGTGCAGCCGCAGCCGCCCGGGCGGCTCACGGGCAAGACCGTCGCGGTCGTGGGTTCCGGCCCTGCAGGCCTCGCGGCGGCGCAGCAGCTCACCCGAGCCGGCCACACCGTCGCCGTCTTCGAGCGCGACGACCGCATCGGCGGCCTGCTGCGCTACGGCATCCCCGACTTCAAGATGGAGAAGAAGCACCTCGACCTGCGTCTCGCGCAGATGACGGCCGAGGGCACCCGGTTCCGTGCGGGCGTGAACATCGGCGTCGACATCACGTGGGCCCAGCTCCGCGAGCGCTACGACGCCGTCGTGGTCGCCACGGGTGCGATCGTGCCCCGCGACCTTCCCATCCCCGGGCGCGACCTCCCCGGCGTGCACTTCGCCATGGATTACCTGACCCAGTCGAACCGGCAGCTCGCCGGCGATCAGGTCTTCGACCAGATCACGGCAGAGGGCAAGCACGTCGTCGTGCTCGGCGGTGGCGACACCGGCGCCGACTGCATCGGCACGGCGCACCGCCAGGGCGCGCTGTCGGTCACCAACCTCGCGATCGGCAAGGAGCCGGGCGCGAGTCGCCCCGAGCACCAGCCGTGGCCCATGCACCCGACGCTGTTCGAGGTGCAGAGCGCGCACGAAGAGGGCGGCAACCGTCAGTTCCTCGCCTCTACCGTCGAATTCCTCTCGAACGAGGTCGGCGAGGTCCGTGCCATCCGCGTCGCCGAGACCGAGTACCTCGACGGCCGGCGTGTGCCCAAGGCCGGCACCGAACGCGAGATCCCAGCCGACCTCGTGCTGCTCGCGCTCGGCTTCACCGGGCCCGAGACGGGTTCGCTCGACGAGCAGCTGCAGCTCCAGGTCACCGACCGCGGCAACCTCGCTCGCGAGGCCGATTACGCGACGTCGCAGCCGGGCGTCTTCATCGCCGGCGACGCGGGTCGCGGCCAGTCCCTCATCGTCTGGGCCATCGCCGAGGGCCGTGCTGCGGCATCCGCCGTCGACCGCTACCTTGAAGGCGAGACCTTGCTGCCGGCACCGATTCCCTCGACGGCGCAGGCGTTCTCCATCTGACCACCGGCGTGCCGCACGGCGCGCTTCGACCATCACGCAAGCGCTGACGCGCGGAACACCAGGAGCACACACCACATGAGACGCGCGAAGATCGTCGCCACCCTCGGGCCGGCGACATCGAGCTATGAGCAGATCCGGGCGATCATCGATGCGGGCGTCGATGTCGCTCGCATGAACCTCAGCCACGGCAGCTACGACGTGCACGAGGGCGTCTACCAGAACGTGCGAAAGGCGGCGAACGACTCCGGTCGTGCGATCGCCGTGCTCGTCGACCTCCAAGGGCCGAAGATCCGCCTCGGCAAGTTCGCCGACGGACCGCACGAGCTCGCCGAGGGCGACATCTTCAAGATCACGACCGAAGACGTCGTGGGCACGAAAGAGCTCGTCAGCACGACGTTCAAGGGCCTGCCGGGCGATGTCAAGCCGGGCGACTTCCTGCTCATCGATGACGGCAAGGTGCGCGTCGAGGTCGTCGAGACCGACGGCGTCGTCGTCACCACGAAGGTCATCGTGGCCGGGCCGGTGTCGAACAACAAGGGCATCAACCTGCCGGGCGTCGCCGTCAACGTGCCTGCGCTCTCCGGCAAAGACGAGGCTGACCTGCGCTGGGGCCTCGAGCTCGGCGCCGACCTGATCGCGCTCTCCTTCGTGCGCAACGCCTCCGACATCACGCGAGTGCACGAGATCATGGACGAGGTGGGACGCCGGGTTCCGGTCGTCGCGAAGATCGAGAAGCCGCAGGCCGTCGACGCCCTCGAAGAGATCACCGAGGCCTTCGACGCGATCATGGTGGCGCGCGGCGACCTCGGCGTCGAGCTGCCGCTCGAGGCCGTGCCGATCGTGCAGAAGCGCGCGGTCGAGATCGCCCGTCGTCTCGCCAAGCCCGTCATCGTGGCGACGCAGATGCTCGAGTCGATGATCCACAGCCCGGTGCCGACCCGCGCCGAGACCTCCGACGTCGCGAACGCCGTGCTCGACGGCGCCGACGCGGTCATGCTCTCGGGCGAGACCAGCGTGGGGGAGTACCCCGTCGTCACCGTGCAGACGATGGCCCGCATCGTCGAGTCCACCGAGCAGCACGGGCTCGACCGCATCGCGCCGCTCGGCACGAAGCCGCGCACGCAGGCCGGTGCCATCACGGCCGCGGCCGTCGAGGTGGCCGACTTCGTCGAGGCGAAGTACCTGTGCGTCTTCACCGAGTCGGGGGAGTCGGTGCGTCGTATGACCCGGCTGCGCTCGAAGATCCCCATCCTCGCCTTCACGCCCGACCCGGCGATCCGTCGCCGCATGGCGCTGAACTGGGGCGTCGAGTCCTTCGTCGTCGCCCGAGTGACGCACACCGACCAGATGGTCGGACAGGTCGACGAGGTGCTCGCCAAGACCGGCAAGGCGGTCAAGGGCGAGAAGGTCGTCATCATCTCGGGATCCCCTCCCGGAATCCCCGGCACCACGAACGACGTGCGCGTGCACGTCGTCGGCGAGGTGCTCTAGCAGTCAGCACGTGAGGAGCCGGTCCGGTCGGGCCGGCTCCTTTCGCGTGCGCCGTGTGCGGGCAGCGGATGCCGCGGCATCCGCTCATCGCATGCGAGACTGCCTGAGTGGTCGTCGAATTCGAGTGCCGTACCCGCCTGCCGACCTCGGTACAGCAGTCCTTCGATCTCTCGCGGAGCATCGACCTGCACGTCACGTCGATGGCGGCATCGCGTGAGCGCGCCGTCTCCGGCGTCACCCGCGGCCTCATCGGCTCGGGCGAAGAGGTGACCTGGCGCGCGAGGCATTTCGGTGTTCCGTTCCGAATGACGAGCCGCATCACCGCGTTCGATGAACCGTCGTTGTTCGTCGACGAGCAGGTACGCGGGCCGTTCCGAACGTTCCGGCACGAACACCGCTTCACCCCCGATGCCGACGGCGGCACCATCATGATCGATCGGGTGCGGTTCGCTGCGCCGTTCGGGCCGTTGGGTCGCGTCGCGGAACGAGTGCTCGGTCCGTACCTGCGCCGGCTGATCGTGGAGCGCAACGCCGTGCTCGCCGCCCAGCCGCACCACTGAAGAAACGGGGGTCTGGAGCTGGCGATCGACGGCTGCTCATGCCGGCACGGGTGAGCTTCCGTCGAGGAAGCCACCCGTGCCGTGCAGTGGTGCCGGTGGTGGGGGTCGAACCCACACGCCCTTTCGGGCAAAGCATTTTGAGTGCTCCGCGTCTGCCATTCCGCCACACCGGCCAGAGGCCTTGCTCAGAATACCGTAGGCTTTCCTGCGTGACAGACACCGAATCAACCCAGCCGGCACCGCGCCGCGTCGTCGTGGCAGAAGATGAGTCGCTCATCCGCCTCGACATCGTCGAGATCCTGCGCGACAACGGCTTCGAGGTCGTCGGCGAAGCAGGTGACGGCGAGACCGCAGTGGCACTCGCGACCGAGCTCCGGCCCGATCTCGTCATCATGGACGTCAAGATGCCCCAGCTCGACGGCATCTCGGCCGCCGAGCGACTCTCGAAGGGCCACATCGCCCCGGTCGTGCTCCTGACGGCGTTCAGCCAGAAAGAGCTCGTCGAGCGCGCGAGCGAGGCAGGCGCCCTCGCCTACGTCGTGAAGCCGTTCACGCCCAACGACCTGCTGCCCGCCATCGAGATCGCCCTCGCGCGGCATGCGCAGATCATCGCGCTCGAGGCCGAGGTCGGCGACCTCGTCGAGCGCTTCGAGACCCGCAAGCTCGTCGATCGTGCGAAGGGCCTGCTCAACGAGAAGATGGGCCTCTCCGAGCCCGAGGCGTTCCGGTGGATCCAGAAGGCCTCGATGGACCGACGCCTCACCATGAAAGACGTCTCGCAGGCCATCATCGAACAGCTCGCCGCCAAGAAGTAGCAGCGAGCACTCCACTTCGGCGGATGCCGCGGCGACACCTGTCGCCGCGGCATCCGCTTTCTGCATGCACCGTCGGGCAGTGTCGCCGGCCGCTTGTAGGCTTGCGGGGTGTCGGACGCAGATAAGCCCACCCTCCTCGTCATCGACGGTCACTCGCTGGCCTTCCGAGCCTTCTATGCCCTCCCCGTCGACAGTTTCACGACTCGTGACGGGCAGCACACGAATGCCATCCACGGCTTCCTGTCGATGCTGCTGCTCCTGCTCCAGAACGAGAAGCCGACGCACCTTGCCGTCGCCTTCGACATCTCGCGATTCTCGTTCCGCACGCGCGAGTACGCCGAGTACAAGGGCACGCGCGGCGAGACGCCGGTCGAGTTCAAGGGCCAGGTGCCGCTGCTGCAAGACGCACTGAAGGCCATGGGCGTGCGCACGCTCGAGAAAGAGGACTTCGAGGCCGACGACATCCTGGCCACGCTCGCCGCGCGTGGCCGCGCCGAGGGCTACCGCGTGCTGCTCGTCTCGGGCGACCGAGACACCATCCAGCTCGTCAACGACGACGTGACGCTGTTGTACCCGAACACGCAGGGCGTCTCGCAGCTGAAGCGCTACGACACCGATGCCGTCGTCGAGCGCTACGGCATCCGCCCCGAGCAGTATCCCGATGTCGCGGCGCTCGTCGGCGAGACGAGCGACAACCTGATCGGTATCACGAAGGTCGGTGAGAAGACCGCTGTCAAGTGGCTCGGCCTCTACGGCGACCTCGACGGCATCCTCGAGCACGCCGACGAGATCAAGGGTGTCGTCGGGCAGAACCTGCGCGACGAGAAAGAGAACGCGATCCGCAATCGGCGGCTGAACCGGCTCGTCGACGACGTCGAACTCGAGGTGCAGCTCGACGAGCTCGTCACCAAGCCGATCGACATCGAAGCGGTGCAACCGCTCTTCGAACGGCTCGAGTTCCGTACGCTCTTCGAGCGGTTGAAGAAGATCGCGGCCGGTGAGACGAACGGCGGTGCCGCCGGCGGTCCGGCTCCCGCAGCGGCGCCCGTCGAGCCCGTCGAGGCCGGGCCGGCGGCACCGACCCCGCGTCGACTGCTCGACGAGGAGCTCGCCGCATGGCTCGAGCGGGCGACCGCCGCCGAGCCGGCCGGGCTCGGACTCAGCCTCGAGGTGCTCGACGGCCTCGTCATCGGTGCGGGCATCGCGACCACCGAAGAGACCGTGCATCTTCCGTGGCAGCCGGGCCGCTCCGACTACGCGCCGTTCGAGGCCTGGCTCGCGAGCGATGCGCCGAAGATCATGACCGACGCGAAGCCGCAGCTGAAGGCGCTCCTGCGCTCCGGCCTGGCCTTCGACGGGCTCGTCGTCGACACCCTCGTCGCCGGATGGCTCGTGCGGCCGATCCTCGCCGAGAAGACCCTCGCTGATCTCGTGGAGCGATACCTCGGCGAAACCGTGCCGCAGGCCGACCCGGCCCAGCTCGTGCCCGAAGAGGGCTCAGACGCCGGGGCGCCCGAGTACGCCTGGTACTCCAAGCGTCTTGCGCCGGTGGTGCTGAAGGCACTGCCCGAGAGCTCTCGGCAACTGCTCGCCGACGTCGAGATGCCGCTCGTGCGGGTGCTCGCCGCCATGGAGCACCGGGGCGTCACGGTCGACCACACCGAGCTCGCTGCGCTCTCGTCCGAGCTGGGCACGCGTGCCGCCGGCCTCGCCGAGGCGGCGTTCGCCGAGATCGGGCGCGAGGTCAACCTCGGCTCGCCGAAGCAGCTGCAAGAGGTGCTGTTCGACCAGCTCGGCATGCCGAAGACACGTGCGACGAAGACCGGGTACACGACCGACGCGAGCGCACTCGCCGACCTGCAGGAGTCGAACCCGCACCCCTTCCTCGGCTACCTGCTCGAGCACCGCGACGCCACGAAGCTGCGTCAGATCGTCGAGTCGCTCGACAAGTCGATCGCCGCCGACGGTCGCATCCGCACGAGCTACGGGCAGATCGGCGCGGCGACCGGCCGTATGTCGTCGAACGACCCCAACCTGCAGAACATCCCGATCCGCACCGAAGACGGTCGCCGCATCCGCAAGGCGTTCCGGCACGGGCCCGAGTACGTCGAACTGCTCACCGCCGACTACTCGCAGATCGAGATGCGCATCATGGCGCATCTCTCGGGCGACCCGGGTCTCATCGAGGCGTTCAACGCCGGTGAAGACCTGCACCGATTCGTCGGCGCCCGCGTGTTCGGTGTCGACCCCGCCGACGTGACCCCGGTGATGCGCACCAAGGTCAAGGCGATGTCGTACGGCCTCGCCTACGGACTCAGCGCGTTCGGCCTGTCGAAGCAGCTCCGCATCGACCGGGCAGAGGCAACCCTGCTCATGAAGGAGTACTTCGAGCGATTCGGCGCCGTGCGCGACTACCTGCGCACCGTCGTCGAGCAGGCGAAGATCGACGGCTACACCGAGACGATCTTCGGCCGTCGGCGTCCGTTCCCCGACCTCAACAGCCCCAACCGGGTGCACCGCGAGAACGCCGAGCGGGCGGCGCTCAACTCGCCGATCCAGGGCTCGGCGGCCGACATCATCAAGATCGCGATGGCGCGTGTCGAGGTTGAGCTCCTCGAGCGCGGCCTCGCCAGCCGCATGCTGCTCACCGTGCACGACGAACTCATCTTCGAGGTCGCCGAGGGTGAATCCGAGGTGCTCGAGACGGTCGTTCGCGACCGCATGGCGCACGCGGCCGAACTGCTCGTGCCGCTCGACGTGCAGATCGGGCGCGGGGCCAACTGGGAGGACGCGGCGCACTGATCGCCGCCTGCACGATGTCGGCCGACTGCCATAGGGTCGGAGCATGGCATCGAGTGAGCGCACCCCGACCGACGTCGATCAGATCGCAGAGGGGTGGGTCGACACACTCGTCGAACTGAACCCCGGCGTCGGCACCTACATCGGGCGCACGACACACGACGACCGGCTCGCCGACTTCTCGCCCGAAGGTCACGAGCGCAGCATCGCGGCGACTCGCGAGACGCTCGCCGCATTGCGCGCGGCGGTGCCGGTCGACGGCGTCGACCGCATCACCGTGGCCGACCTCGGCAGCGAGCTCGAACTCGAGCTCGAACGGCACGATGCCGGCCTGCACCTGCGCGACCTGAACGTCATCGCGAGCCCTGCGCAAGAGATCCGCGAGGTCTTCGACCTCATGCCCACCGACACTCCCGAAGCGTGGGAGCGCATCAGCGCCCGTCTCGCGGCCGTGCCCACGGCGATCGAGGGCTACATCGACACCCTCAGGTCGGGAGTGAGTCGAGGAGTCGTGCCGGCGCGGCGCCAGGTGCGCGAGGTCGCAGCCCAGGCTCGTCGCATCGCCAAGCCCGACGGATTCTTCGCGACGTTCACCGGGTCGGCCTCCGCCGACGGCGCCGACCTTCCCGAGACGCTCACGCGTCATCTGGGCGCGGGGGCCGGCGGCGCGGCATCCGCCTATGGAAAGCTCGCCGAGTTCCTCGAGAGCGAGCTCGAGCCGGTGGCGGGCGAGCACGATGCGGTCGGGCGCGAGATCTACGCGTTGCAGTCGCGACAGTTCCTCGGCGCCGAGATCGACCTCGACGAGACCTACGAATGGGGCATCGAAGAGCTCGCCCGCATGGTCGCCGAGCAAGAGGCGATCGCGAACGAGATCGTGCCCGGAGCATCCGTCGCCGAGGCGATCGCCTTCCTCGACGGCGATCCCTCGCGCAAGCTGCACGGCACCGATGCACTGCAGCGGTGGATGCAGGAGACGAGTGACAGGGCCGTCGCCGAACTCGCCGGCACGCAGTTCGACATCCCCGCCGAGATCCGCACGCTCGAGTGCATGATCGCGCCGACGCAAGAGGGCGGCATCTACTACACGGGTCCGAGCGACGACTTCACGCGTGCAGGCCGCATGTGGTGGTCGGTGCCCGAGGGCGTCACCGAGTTCGACACCTGGCGTGAGCTCACGACGGTGTACCACGAGGGTGTTCCGGGTCACCACCTGCAGATCGGCCAGGCGGTCGTCAATCGCGGCCAGCTCAACACCTGGCGTCGACAGCTCGCGGGCACCTCGGGTCACGCTGAGGGGTGGGCGCTCTACGCCGAGCGGCTGATGCAGGGGCTCGGCTATCTCGACGACCCGGCCGACCGCCTCGGCATGCTCGACGGGCAGCGCATGCGCGCCGCCCGCGTGGTGCTCGACATCGGCGTGCACCTCGGCAAGCAGCGGCCCGACGGCGCCGGAGTCTGGACCGGCGAATACGCTTTCGAGTTCCTCGGGCAGAACGTCAACATGAACGAGGGCTTCGTGCGATTCGAGGTGCACCGCTACCTCGGCTGGCCGGGGCAGGCGCCGTCGTACAAGGTGGGGCAGCGCATCTGGGAGCAGTTGCGCGACGAGGTGGCACGTCGTGAGGGGGCTTCGTTCGACATCCGGGAGTTCCATCGCACGGCGCTCGGTCTCGGCGGCGTCGGGCTCGACACGCTTCGCACGGCGCTGCTCTCCTGAGCGTGCCTGTGAAGATCTCTCCGACGGCGGCCGCGATGCTGGTGGCGACGTGAGTCGTATCGTCATCGCCGGCGCGTCGGGGTTCGCCGCCGTCGTCGACTTCCTGCGCGGCCGGCCGGATCTCGACGGCGTGATCAACGTCAGCGCGCCTGAGACTTCCGACAATCGCACGCTCATGCGCACCATTCGGCGCATCCTCGGCGTGCCGATCGGTGTGCCGGCCTGGCGCTGGATGCTC
Source organism: Agromyces subbeticus DSM 16689 (assembly GCF_000421565.1). GTDB lineage: Bacteria > Actinomycetota > Actinomycetes > Actinomycetales > Microbacteriaceae > Agromyces > Agromyces subbeticus. The sequence goes on from NZ_ATXG01000002.1 coordinate 360,101, forward strand.
GAACTCGGGTCCGCGGTCATCCGCACAGAGACCGAACTCGTGCTGAAGAGTCGCTGGGTGGTGCCCGAACGCCTGCTCGACGCGGGATACGCGTTCGAGCACCCCGAGCTCGAGCCCGCGCTGCGCAGCATCCTCCGGCCGGCTCGCGGCCGCGTCAATGCGGGGGCACGGCCAGCCGACTGATTCCCCCTGGCGGCACCGCCCCCGTACGGGGGTGTGGCGGCGAGAGCTCAGACGGCGTAGACCTAGCCGTGTCGATCCGGGCCCGCGGCTCGACGGATGTTCTGATGACCCGAGTTCGAAGCGACCCCCGATCGAGACGGCTGCTGGCGGCGACGATCGCCGCCACGGCCTCGATCGCGGCGCTCATGCTCACCCCCATCGGCACCGCGATCGCAGCCGATGAGGACTTCACGATCGTCGTGATCCCAGACACGCAGGGATACACCAACACCGGCGGCATCGATGCGATCTTCGACCAGCAGACGCAGTGGATCGTCGACCAGGCGGACGAGCTCGACACCAGATTCGCGATCCATGTCGGCGACCTCGTCGAGTCCTGGCCGAACGTCGACCAATGGACGCGAGCGAGCCGGTCGATGGCCATCCTCGATTCGGCGGGCGTCCCCAGTTCCGTGCTCCCCGGCAACCACGATCTCAGCATCACGACGGGGGAGTCGAACACCTACGACACCTACTTCCCGCCGAGCCGCTATTCGGCGGCGAGCTGGAACTCCGAGTCGGTGCGGTACGGGGGCTACCTGGGCCAGAACCAGTTCGGACCCGACGGCATCGACCGGAAGAACAAGGACAACTACGCCCTGCTCGACGCCGGCGGGCTCGAGCTGCTCATCCTGAACCTCGAGTTCGAGTCGCCCGCGTACTCGCTGGCGTGGGCGCAGCGCGTGATCGATGCGCATCCCGATCGCCGCGTCATCCTCGCGACGCACGGATTCATCACGACCACCGGGAACCGATCGAACACCGTCATCCGCACGGACACCGTGCCGAAGTCGGCGAACGACGTGTGGAACGAGCTCGTCTACCCCAATTGCAGCATCTTCATGGTGGTGAACGGGCATTGGCATGACGGCGAGCTGAGCGAAGCCCGACGCACGGATCCGAACGCCTGCGGCAGGCCGGTGCATCAGGTGCTCAGCGACTACCAGGACCGTGCGAACGGCGGCAACGGGTGGCTGCGCTACTACACCTTCCATCCGGCGACCGACACGGTCGACGCCTTCACGTACTCGCCGTACCTGCAGCAGATGGAGAACGACGCCGACAGCCGATTCACACTCTCATACGACATGCACTCGCCGCCCGGGGGAGACCCGGTACTGCTGGTCGCCGGCGGTTCGCCGTGGAGCTGGCGATACGAGAGCGGTGCCTGGCCGACCGGTTGGAACAGCGAGTCGTTCGTCGACAGCACCTGGACCCGCGGAACAGCCCCGCTCGGGCGCGGTTCGGGCTCGATCGCGACGGTGATCGACAAGCCATCGCCTACCTCGAACCGCCCGCTCAGCATGCTGTTCCGGCATCGCGTCGAGATCACCGAGGCGAATGAACTTGAAGATGTGCGGTTGATCACCCGCGCCGACGACGGTGTCGTGGTGCACGTCAACGGCGTCGAGGTCGGTCGAGCCAATATGCCGACGGGCGCGGTCGCCGCCGCCACCTACGCGACCGCCGCGCCGAGGACCGCGACGGCGACCGCGACTCCGACGGAGTTCCTCGTCCCCGCGGGACTGCTCCACGACGGCATCAACACGATCGCAGCCTCGACGCATCTCAACTACCGCGCCACCGCCGACGCGTCGTTCGAGCTCGTGATGGCGGCGACCCGGGTGGACGAGACGGAACCGGTCGCACCGGCGGCGCCGTCGGTCAGCGCCGACAGCACCCATGACGAGGTGACCCTCTCGTGGACTCCGGGCGATGCGACACCGGTGCAGAGCTGGATCATCACTCGAGACGGCCAGGCCCTCACGACGGTGTCCGGCACGACTACGACACTGGTGGACGGAGAGGTCTCCGCGGCGACCGCCTACGCGTACGGTGTTCGGGCTGTTGGCGCCACCGGGCTGGAGTCGGCGGAGACGACGGTCGACGTGACGACCGATCCTGCGCCCTCCGACCCGGTTCCCGTGGTGCTCGTGGACAACGGCAGCGAATGGCGCTGGCAGTACCGGAGCGGCAGTTGGCCGGCCGGCTGGACCACGTCCGCATTCGACGACGTCGGGTGGAATGCCGGTCGAGCGCTGTTCGGCTTCGGGGCGCCAGGGATCGCGACGGTCGTCGACGTGCCGCCGCCCACATCGGCACGGCCGCTGAGCGCGCAGTTCCGGCGCACGTTCACCGTCGCGGACGCGGACGTGCTCACGGGAGTCACACTGACGACCCGTGCCGATGACGGTGTGGTCGTCTACGTCAACGGCGTCGAGGTGGCCCGCCGGAACATGCCGGCCGGCGTGCTGAGCGCCGGTTCGTACGCGACGGCCGCGCCACGTACGACGGCCGCGCCGCAGATCGTGGTCACGATCCCGGCCTCTGCGCTTCGCGACGGCGTGAACACCGTCGCGGCATCCGTGCACCTCAACTATCGCGCGACACGGGACATGACGTTCGATGCGCGGATCGACGCGATGGCGCCTCCCGGGTGACGAAGCAGCCCGCGACCGACGGCGGATTGCGGCCCGCGCCCGCGAGCGGTTAGGATGGAGCGTCACTCGTGTGACATCCCTGTCCGCATGCCCATCGCGGAACCAACATAACGCTCTCCCGCGCGATGGGCTCGATTTTGTCCTTTACGGAGCATTCACTACATGACAACCGCAACGACCAAGGCACCCAAGCAGGTCGCGATCAACGACATCGGATCTGCTGACGATTTCCTCGCCGCGGTCGAGAAGACTTTGAAGTTCTTCAACGACGGCGACCTCATCGAGGGCACCGTCGTGAAGATCGACCGCGACGAGGTGCTCCTCGACGTCGGCTACAAGACCGAGGGTGTCATCCCCTCGCGTGAGCTTTCGATCAAGCACGACGTCGACCCCAGCGAGGTCGTCGGCGTCGGCGACACCGTCGAGGCACTCGTCCTCCAGAAGGAAGACAAAGAAGGCCGCCTCATCCTCTCCAAGAAGCGCGCTCAGTACGAGCGTGCATGGGGCGATGTGGAGAAGATCAAGGAAGCCGATGGCGTCGTGACCGGTTCGGTCATCGAGGTCGTCAAGGGCGGCCTGATCGTCGACATCGGCCTTCGCGGCTTCCTCCCGGCGTCGCTCATCGAGCTCCGCCGCGTTCGCGACCTCACGCCGTACCTCGGCCAGGAGATCGAAGCGAAGATCCTCGAACTCGACAAGAACCGCAACAACGTCGTGCTCTCGCGCCGTGCGCTGCTCGAGCAGACGCAGTCCGAGTCGCGTTCGACGTTCCTCGCGAACCTGCACCCGGGCCAGATCCGCAAGGGTGTCATCTCGTCGATCGTCAACTTCGGCGCGTTCGTCGACCTGGGCGGCGTCGACGGTCTCGTCCACGTCTCCGAGCTCTCGTGGAAGCACATCGAGCACGCCAGCGAGGTCGTCGAGGTCGGCCAGGAGGTCACCGTCGAGGTGCTCTCCGTCGAGCTCGACCGCGAGCGCGTCTCGCTGTCGCTCAAGGCGACGCAGGAAGACCCGTGGCAGGTCTTCGCCCGTACCCACGCGATCGGTCAGGTCGCCCCGGGTAAGGTCACGAAGCTCGTTCCGTTCGGTGCGTTCGTTCGCGTCGCAGACGGCATCGAGGGCCTCGTCCACATCTCCGAGCTCTCGGGCAAGCACGTCGAGCTCGCCGAGCAGGTCGTGTCGGTCGGCGAAGAGGTCTTCGTCAAGGTCATCGACATCGACCTCGAGCGTCGCCGCATCTCGCTCTCGCTGAAGCAGGCGAACGAGGGCGTCGACCCCGAGGGCACCGAGTTCGACCCGGCGCTCTACGGCATGCTCACCGAGTACGACGAGGCGGGCAACTACAAGTACCCCGAGGGCTTCGACCCCGAGACCAACGAGTGGCGCGAGGGCTTCGAGTCCCAGCGCGAGAAGTGGGAGCAGGACTACGCTGCCGCCCAGGCTCGTTGGGAGGCGCACAAGAAGCAGGTCGCCGCGGCGAACGCTGCTGCTGTCGCCGACGACTCGTTCACCTCGAGCGCTGCATCGTTCTCGAGCGACGCGGCCGGCGCGGGCACCCTCGCCGACGACGCGTCGCTCGCGGCGCTGCGCGAGAAGCTCTCGAGCAACAACTAGTCGCGATTCGCGAGACGGAAGGCCGGTCCCCTCGGGGGCCGGCCTTCCGGCGTTTCACGATGAGGTCGAGGTCGACGGATGTCGCGAGCGACGTGCTCGTCGACGGCGCGCGACGACGATCACGAGCACGACGATCGCGATGATGCCGAAGACCACGAGCACGGGGGCGAGGATGGCGGCGAACGCGAGGGCGAACGAGCCGGCATCCTCGGCGGTGCTCGCGACCGGTGCGCCGACACCGGCGGTCATGCCGTTGATCACGGGACGTGCCATCGACTTCGCGAGGTGCACGAGCAAGGCGAGCACCACTCCGACGGCGATCGGCACCCACTGCTGCGAACTGAAGAAGGCCTCGGGAGCCACGCCCACTGCGGTGGCAGTTCGACGAGACCGGTGAAGCGATCGAGCGCGCCGATCACCACGAGCGGGATCCAGGCGTTCAGCCCCGCAGCGAGGGCGAGCCCGGTTCCGGTCAGCAGCTCGAGCATTGCGCCTCCTTCGCCGTCGCGTCGAGTGTCGCACGGTTAGAGTGGTGGCGTGTATCTGATCGGCCTCACGGGCGGCATCGCCTCAGGAAAGTCCACCGTCGCACGTCGGCTCTACGAGCACGGCGCCGTGCATATCGACGCCGACCAGCTCGCGCGAAAGGTCGTCGAGCCCGGCACGCCCGCGCTGGCGGCGATCGTCGAGGCGTTCGGCGCCGACGTGCTGCGTCGAGACGGCTCCCTTGATCGCGCGAAGCTCGGGGAGCACGTCTTCGGCGACGCCGAGGCGCTCGCGAAGCTGAACGCCATCGTGCATCCCGCGGTTCGCGAGCTCTCGAGCCGGCTCATCGCGAAGGCCGAGCGCGAAGACCCAGAAGCGGTGGTTGTCTACGACGTGCCATTGCTCGTCGAGGCATCCGTCGATCACCCCTTCGACCTGATCGTCGTCACGAATGCCCCGCGCCGCACGCAGGTCGAGCGCCTCGTCGAGGAGCGCGGCCTCGATCCGATCCAGGCCGAGGCGCGGGTCGACGCCCAGGTCGACAACACCGCGCGACTGGCGGTCGCCGATGTCGTGATCGACACCGACGGATCGCTCGCGCACACGATGAGCCAGACCGACGCGCTGTGGCGTCGCATCGTCGACGAGGGTCGCGCTCGGGCGTAGTGAGGGCTGTGCCTCGGCGGTGAGGGCGTTCCGTCCCGGCCGCAGTGTCGGTGCGCGCTCGTAGACTGAGGGCATGCAGGCCACCCGTTCCGTTCGCCCCTTCGAGGTCATCAGCGAGTACACGCCGAGCGGCGACCAGCCCGCGGCCATCGCCGAACTCGCCGGCCGCATCAACGCCGGTGAGACCGATGTCGTGCTGCTCGGTGCGACGGGCACCGGCAAGTCGGCGACCACCGCGTGGCTCATCGAGCAGGTGCAGCGGCCGACCCTGGTGCTCGCGCACAACAAGACGCTCGCCGCGCAGCTCGCCACCGAGTTCCGCGAGCTCATGCCCAACAACGCCATCGAGTACTTCGTCTCGTACTACGACTACTACCAGCCCGAGGCCTACGTGCCGCAGACCGACACCTTCATCGAGAAGGACTCCTCGGTCAACGCAGAGGTCGAGCGGCTGCGACACTCGACCACGAACTCACTGCTCAGCCGCCGTGACGTCGTGGTGGTCTCGTCGGTGTCGTGCATCTATGGCCTTGGTACGCCAGATGAGTACCTGGGCGCGATGATGCCGCTGCAGGTCGGGCAGCAGGTCGACCGTGACTGGCTCATCCGCAAATTCGTCTCCATGCAGTACCAGCGCAACGACGTCGACTTCTCGCGCGGCAACTTCAGGGTGCGCGGCGACACGATCGAGATCATCCCGATCTACGAAGAGCTCGCGATCCGCATCGAGATGTTCGGCGACGAGATCGAGGCGCTCTACAGCCTGCATCCGCTCACCGGCCAGGTCGTAGCGAAGCTCGACTCGGTGCCCGTCTTCCCCGGGTCGCACTACGTGGCGAGCACCGACGTGATGCAGCGCGCCATCGGCACGATCCGCATCGAGCTCGAAGAGCGTCTCGCCGAACTCGAACGCGAGGGCAAGCTGCTCGAGGCGCAGCGGCTGCGCATGCGCACGACGTTCGACCTCGAGATGATGGAGCAGATCGGGTTCTGCTCGGGCATCGAGAACTACTCGCGGCACATCGACGGCCGCCAGCCGGGCGAGGCACCGCACTGCCTGCTCGACTACTTCGCCGACGACTTCCTCGTGGTCATCGACGAGTCGCACGTCACCGTGCCGCAGATCGGCGCGATGTACGAGGGCGACTCGGCGCGCAAGCGCACGCTCGTCGAGCACGGCTTCCGCCTCCCGAGCGCGCTCGACAACCGGCCACTGAAGTGGAACGAGTTCAAAGAGCGCGTCGGCCAGACCGTCTACCTCTCGGCCACGCCCGGCCGCTACGAGATGGGCATCGCCGACGGCATCGTCGAGCAGATCATCCGCCCCACAGGCCTCGTCGACCCGCAGATCGTGGTGAAGCCGTCCAAAGGGCAGATCGACGACCTGCTCGAAGAGATCCGCGCTCGTGCGCAGCGCGATGAGCGCGTGCTCGTCACGACGCTCACCAAGAAGATGGCCGAAGAGCTCACCGACTTCCTCACCGAGGCCGGAGTTCGGGTGCGGTACCTCCACTCCGACGTCGACACGCTCCGTCGGGTCGAGCTCCTCACCGAGCTGAGGGCGGGCGTCTACGACGTGCTCGTCGGCATCAACCTCCTTCGCGAGGGGCTCGACCTGCCCGAAGTGTCGCTCGTCGCGATCCTCGACGCCGACAAAGAGGGCTTCCTCCGCTCGTCGACCTCGCTCATCCAGACCATCGGCCGCGCCGCTCGAAACGTCTCGGGTGAGGTGCACATGTACGCCGACGTGCTGACCGATTCGATGAAGTCGGCGATCGATGAGACGACGCGCCGTCGAGACCGTCAGATCGAGTACAACCGGGTCAATGGCATCGATCCGCAGCCGCTCCGCAAGCGCATCGCCGACATCACCGACGTGCTCGCGCGCGAAGAGGCAGACACCGCCGCCCTGCTGGCCGGCCGTGATGCCAAGCGGAAGGCGCCGGTGCCGAACCTCCGCCGCGAGGGCATCGCGGCGGCCGGCGCGAACGATCTCGAAGACCTCATCCGCGACCTCAATGACCAGATGCTGGTGGCAGCGGGGGAGCTGAAGTTCGAGCTCGCCGCGCGCCTGCGCGACGAGGTGTCCGACCTGAAGCGCGAGCTGCGCCAGATGGAGAAAGCCGGCCACCTCGGCTGAGAGAGACGCCATCGCGAGCGCGCGCTGAGCAGGGATTCGAACATATGTTCGCTCAGAGCATGTGCCCTCGAGGCATGCATGTCGGTGGTGCTCTCTAAACTCGAAGGGTGCCAGTTTCACGTCTCGATGCCCATTCGCACCTGAGTGTTCGCGGTGCCCGCGTGCACAACCTGCAGAACGTCGACGTCGAGATCCCACGCGACGCGATGGTGGTCTTCACCGGTCTCTCGGGCTCGGGCAAGTCCTCGCTCGCCTTCGACACGATCTTCGCCGAAGGCCAGCGACGGTACGTCGAGTCGCTCTCGGCCTACGCGCGCCAGTTCCTGGGCCAGGTCGACCGGCCCGACGTCGACTTCATCGAGGGACTCAGCCCGGCGGTCTCGATCGACCAGAAGTCGACCAACCGCAACCCGCGCTCCACGGTCGGCACGATCACCGAGATCTACGACTACATGCGCCTTCTCTGGGCGCGCATCGGCGTGCCGCACTGTCCGGTCTGCGGTGAGCGCATCCAGCGTCAGACCGTGCAGCAGATCGCCGACCAGCTCATGGAGCTGACAGAGGGCACTCGCTACCAGGTGGTGAGCCCGGTCATCTCCAAGAAGAAGGGCGAGTTCGTCGACCTCTTCCGCGATCTCGCCGCGCAGGGCTACTCGCGCGCCGTCGTCGACGGCGACGTCATCCGGCTCGACGAGCCGCCGCTGCTCAAGAAGCAGGTCAAGCACGACATCTCGGTGGTGATCGACCGGCTCGTCGCCGGCCCCGAGCTGCTCGGCCGGCTGACCGACTCGCTCGAGACAGCGCTGCGCCTCACCGATGGCCTCGTGCAGGTCAACTACGTCGACGAGACCGGCCCGGCAGCGTGGGCGACGTTCTCCGAGAAACTCTCGTGCCCCAACCAGCACCCGATCCAGCTCACCGAGATCGAGCCACGCACCTTCTCGTTCAACGCGCCGTTCGGCGCCTGCCCCGAGTGTTCGGGCCTCGGCACCCGCATGTCGGTCGACGATGCGCTCCTGCTCGGCGACCAGAGCCTGAGCATCACCGAAGGCGTCATCCTGCCGTGGACCTCGCAGGGCAAGAGCCTCTACAACTACTACGAGAAGCTGCTCGGCGGCCTCGCGCGCGACCTCGACTTCTCGCTCGACACGCCATGGGAGGAGCTCGACGAGGTCGCCCGCCAAGCGGTGCTGCGCGGCGACAACTTCGAGGTCAAGGTGAAGTGGCGCAACCGCTACGGCCGCGAGATGAGCTACACCTCGGGGTTCGAGGGCGTGGTGCCCTACATCGAACGGCAGTACCTGCAGGCCGAGACCGACGTGCAGCGCGCGCGCTGGGCCGAGTACCTGCGCGAGGTGCCCTGCCCCGTCTGCGACGGCAAGCGGCTCAAGCCCGAAGTGCTCTCGGTGCTCATCCACGATGCGAGCATCGCCGACGTCGGGTTGCTCAGCCTCACCGACGCGCGCTCGTTCATGGACCGTCTCGAGCTCACCGATCGCGAGCAGGCGATCGCGGCGCAAGTGCTGCGAGAGATCAAGCTCCGCCTCGACTTCCTCATCAGGGTCGGGCTCAGCTACCTCGACCTCTCGCGGGCGGCGGCCACGCTGTCAGGCGGTGAGGCGCAGCGCATCCGCCTCGCGACGCAGATCGGCTCCGGCCTCACGGGCGTGCTCTACGTGCTCGACGAGCCGAGCATCGGCCTGCACCAACGCGACAACCGACGACTCATCGACACGCTCATCGCGCTGCGCGACCTCGGCAACACGTTGATCGTCGTCGAGCACGATGAAGACACGATCCGCACGGCCGACTGGATCGTCGACATCGGGCCCGGTGCGGGCGTGAACGGCGGCACGGTCGTGCACTCCGGCAGCTACGACGATCTCGTGAAGAACACCCGATCCCTGACCGGCGACTATCTCTCGGGGCGCAAAGAGATCGCCGTTCCCGAACAGCGTCGAGCGATCGACGCCGAGCGCATGATCGGCGTGCAGGGCGCAGAGGCCAACAATCTTCGTGGTGTCGACGTCGAGTTCCCGCTCGGCGTGCTCACTGCGGTCACCGGGGTGAGCGGTTCCGGCAAGTCCTCCCTCGTCAACGACATCCTCTACCGCGTGCTCGCCAATCGTCTGAACGGCGCCCGTAAGGTTCCCGGCAAGCATCGTCGCGTCACCGGGCTCGACCAGCTCGACAAGGTCGTACACGTCGACCAGGCGCCGATCGGTCGCACGCCGCGATCGAACCCGGCGACCTACACCGGAGTCTTCGATCGCATCCGCACGCTCTTCTCCGAGACGAACGAGTCCAAAGCCCGCGGCTACCTGCCCGGCCGGTTCAGCTTCAACGTCAAGGGCGGGCGCTGCGAGGCGTGCTCGGGCGACGGCACGATCAAGATCGAGATGAACTTCCTGCCCGATGTCTACGTCGCGTGCGAGGTCTGCGGCGGCAAGCGGTACAACCGCGAGACGCTGCAAGTGCACTACAAGGGCAAGAACATCGCCGAAGTGCTCGAGATGCCGATCAGCGAGGCCGCCGACTTCTTCGAACCGATCTCGGCGATCCACCGCTACCTGAAGACGCTCGTCGACGTCGGACTCGGCTACGTGCAGCTCGGCCAGAGCGCCACGACGCTCTCGGGCGGCGAGGCGCAGCGCGTCAAGCTGGCGACCGAACTGCAGCGTCGTTCCAACGGGCGCAGCGTCTACGTGCTCGACGAGCCGACGACCGGTCTGCACTTCGAAGACGTGCAGAAGCTCCTCAAGGTGCTCGGCAAGCTCGTCGACAAGGGCAACACCGTCATCGTCATCGAACACAGCCTCGACGTCATCAAATCGGCCGACTGGATCATCGACCTCGGCCCCGAGGGGGGCTCCGGCGGCGGGCAGATCGTGGCAGTGGGAACGCCCGAGCACGTCGCGGCCTCGCCCGAGAGCCATACCGGGTACTTCTTGCGCGAGATTCTCGACGCGTCATCGGCGCGATCAGCGGTCGCCAGCTGAGGAGATGAGCACAGTACCGTCGAGCGCCGAGAGCGTTCCGTATCGCCCGAAGAAGGGCGAGATCCCCACCACTCCGGGTGTCTATCGCTTCCGAGACGCTGAACGGCGCGTGCTCTACGTCGGCAAGGCGAAGAACCTGCGTGCGCGGCTCTCGAACTACTTCGCACCGCTCCGCACGCTGCACGAGCGCACCCGGCGCATGGTCACAACGGCCGCCTCGGTCGAGTGGACCGTCGTGGCGAACGAGGTCGAGGCGCTGCAGCTCGAATTCACGTTGATCAACGAGTTCGACCCGCCGTTCAACGTGCAGTTCAAAGACGACAAGTCCTATCCCTACCTCGCCGTGACGCTGGCCGACGAGGCGCCGCGTGCGGTGGTCACCCGCAATCGCAATATCCGGGGTGCACGGTACTTCGGGCCGTACCCGAAGGTCTGGGCGGTCAACGAGACGCTCGAGATCCTGCTCAAGCTGTTCCCGATCCGCACGTGCAAAGACTCCGACTACCGCCGTGCCATCGCGAGCGGCAAGCCGTGCTTCGCCGGGCAGATCGGGCGATGCTTCGGGCCGTGCTCCGGCCTCGTGACCGTCGAGGAGCACCGCGAGAACGTCGACCGGTTCGTCTCGTTCATGCAGAACCAAGACCGACGCATCATCGGCGAACTCACGCAACGCATGCGCGCAGCCGCGGCGGTGCAAGACTATGAGTCCGCAGCGCGACTGCGCGATCGCCTGCAGGCGGCGACGTCGTTCTTCGAGAAGAGCGCGGTGGTGCTCGCCGAGAACGTCGACATCGACGTCTTCGGCATCGATCACGATGAACTCGCCGCAGCGGTGCAGCTCTTCATCGTGCGTGGAGGCCGCATTCGCGGTGTTCGTTCGTGGACCGTCGACAAAGAACTCGACGTGCCGCTCGGCGAGCTCGTCGACTCGGTCGTGCAGAACGCCTACGGAGACGGCATCGTGCCGCCCGCCGAGGTCGTCGTACCCGAACTGCCCGAAGACGCAGAGGCGGTCGAGACCTGGCTCGGGGCGATCGCCGGGCGCAAGGTGCGCCTCCGGGCCGCGCAACGCGGCGACAAGGCTGCGCTGCTCGCGACGGCCACGCAGAACGCGAAGCAGACGCTGATGCTCTACAAGACGCGCCGCAGCGCCGATTTCACCACGCGTTCGCGAGCCCTCGAAGACATCCAAGAGGCACTCGGCATGGCCGACGCCCCCTTGCGCATCGAGTGCTACGACGTCTCGCACCTCAGCGGCACCAATATCGTCGCGTCGATGGTGGTCTTCGAAGACGGCCTGCCCCGCAAAGACGAGTACCGCCGGTTCACGATCCCGAATTCCACCGATGACACCGACTCGATCCATCAGGTGCTGACCCGGCGCCTCGCCTACCTGAAGACGCCCGACGCCACGGGCTCGCCCATCGAGCCCGACGCGGTCGCGCCCGGCGAGGAATCGACCGTCGCAGCGGCAGCCGCCGAGACGACGGCACACGGCGAGCCGGATGCTGCGGCATCCGAGCGACGCAAGAAGTTCGCGTATCGCCCGAACCTGCTGGTTGTCGACGGCGGCCAACCGCAGGTCGCGGCAGCGGCCCGCGCCCTCGAAGAATCCGGTGTCGAGGGCATCTTCCTCTGCGGCATCGCCAAGCGACTCGAAGAGATCTGGACCCCAGACGGCGACTTCCCGGTGATCCTTCCTCGCAACAGCGACGCGCTCTTCCTCTTCCAGCGCGTGCGCGATGAAGCTCACCGGTTCGCGATCACGCATCAGCGGCAGCGTCGCAAGCGAGATATCAGCAGTGTGCTCTCCGAGATACCGGGTCTCGGCCCGTCGCGGGTCAAGGAACTGCTGCGGCATTTCGGTTCGGTCAAGCAACTGCGGGCGGCATCCGAGACCTCGATCGCCGAGGTGAAGGGCATCGGGCCCTCGCTCGCGGCGACCGTTCACGGCGCCCTGCACGCCGACGGCGCCCCCGCGCCCCGGTAGGCTGGAGTGTCGACACGCGGAAGGGGGCCCCGACACGATGACCGCTGATTCCGAGCAGCAGGAGATGCTGATCGTCACGGGAATGTCCGGTGCAGGCCGTTCGACCGTCGGCAACGCACTCGAAGACCTCGGCTGGTACGTCGTCGACAACCTGCCGCCGCAGATGCTGCGCCCGCTCGTGGAGCTCGTCGAACGGGCCGGCACGTCGCTGCCGCGCATCGCCGCGATCGTCGACATCCGCGGCCGCGACTTCTTCTCAGAGCTGCGCGAGATCATCCAGGCGCTGCGCGCCGGTGTCAACGTTCGCGTCGTGTTCCTCGACGCCACCGACTCCGTGCTCGTACGACGCTTCGAGTCCGTGCGGCGCCCGCATCCGCTGCAGGGCAACGGCACGCTCCTCGACGGCATCGGTGCCGAGCGTGCTCGCCTCGCCGAGCTCCGCGAGTCGAGCGACATCGTCGTCGACACCTCCGACCTGAACATCCATCAACTCGCGACGCTCGTCACCGAGACGTTCGCCGAGGCCGGCCACGCCGGCCTTCGCGTCACGATGCAGAGCTTCGGATTCAAGTACGGCGTGCCCTCCGACGCCGACCTCGTCGCCGACGCGAGGTTCCTGCCGAACCCGTTCTGGATCCCCGAGCTCCGGCACCTCACGGGCAATGATGCCGCCGTGTCGGAATACGTGCTGAGCCAGCCGGGTGCGACCGAGTTCCTCGACGCGTATGCGAAGGCGCTCGAGCCGGTGCTCGCCGGCTACCAGCGCGAGAACAAGCGGCACGCGACGATCGCGATCGGTTGCACCGGCGGAAAGCACCGCTCGGTCGCGTTGATTCGTGAGCTGAGCACCCGCATCGCGGCGATGCCCGGCGTCGTCGTGAGCGTGAAAGACCGGGATCTCGGCCGCGAATGATGAGCGGCCGGAGCGACATGATGAGAGATGGGACGACCAGGTGGCGTTGACCGCTGACGTGAAAGAAGAGCTGGCGCGCGTCGAGGTGTCGAAGACGGGGGTCCGGGTCGCAGAGCTGGCATCCATCCTGCGTTTCGCCGGGGGACTGCACATCATCTCGAACCGCATCGCGATCGAGGCAGAGCTCGACTCGCCGACGCTCGCACGGCGCGTCACCCGCGATCTCGGCGAGATCTACGGCGTTCGGCCCGATGTGTCCGTCATCTCGCCGACGGGCATGCGACGCACGAACCAGTACCTCGTGCGAGTGCTCGACGGCGGAGAGACCCTCGCTCGCCAGACCGGCCTGCTCGATGCCAGACGCCGCCCGGTGCGTGGTCTGCCGAACAAGCTGACCACCGGTTCCCGCGACGAGGTCGCTGCGATCTGGCGTGGCGCGTTCCTCGCCAAGGGCAGCCTGACCGACCCCGGTCGGTCAGCGGCACTCGAGGTCACCTGCCCCGGAAACGAGACCGCCATGGCGCTCGTGGGTGCCGCAGGCAGGCTCGGCATCTCGGCCAAGGCGCGAGAGGTGCGCGGTGTGCACCGCGTCGTCATCCGCGACGGCGAGGCCATCAGCGCCATGCTCGCCGTGATGGGTGCCACCGAGACGGTTCGCAACTGGGAGGAGCTGCGCCAGCGCCGCGAGGTTCGGGCGACCGCCAACCGGCTCGTGAACTTCGACGACGCCAACCTGCGCCGCTCGGCGCAGGCCGCCGTCGCCGCCTGCGCCAGGGTCGAGCGGGCCATGGAGCTTCTCGGCGAGGGCATCCCCGACCACCTCAAGTACGCCGGCGAGCTGCGGCTGTCGCACCGTGAGGCGAGTCTCGACGAGCTCGGGCACTACGCCGACCCGCCCATGACGAAAGATGCCGTGGCAGGCCGCATCCGTCGCCTGCTCGCCATGGCAGACAAGCGTGCAGCCGACCTCGGTGTTCCGGGAACCGAGGCGAGCCTGCCGGCCGACCTCGACGAGGTCTGAGCCGCGTCTCGGCTCCTCCGCCGCGTTTCGGATGCCTCGTCGGCATGCGGCGCCGACGCACGCCCACGTGCGCCTGCGTGTCGCATCTGTGAGGCGGGCAGGCCATCGTGCGACATCCGTCATACGGCGTCAACCCCGCTCCGGGCTCGCCTGGCCCCGCGGTACCGGGCATAGACTCGGATGGCAGCCGCGGAACCCCGGGGATACGCCCGGTCGACCCGGCGCATCTGACAAGGAGAAGCAATGGCCGACTACACCCTCCCCGATCTGCCCTACGACTACTCGGCGCTCGAGCCGGCGATCAGCGGCACGATCATGGAGCTGCATCACTCGAAGCACCACCAGGCGTACGTGACGGGTGCGAACACCGCGCTCGCCCAGCTCGCCGAGGCCCGTGACTCGGGAAACCTCGCGAACGTCAACAAGCTCGAGAAGGACCTCGCCTTCAACCTCGGCGGCCACGTCAATCACTCCGTCTTCTGGACGAACCTCTCGCCCGACGGCGGCGACAAGCCGACCGGTGAGCTCGCCGCGGCGATCGACGACCACTTCGGATCCTTCGACAAGTTCCAGGCGCACTTCACGGCCACCGCGCTCGGCGTCCAGGGCTCGGGCTGGGCGGTGCTCGCGTGGGATTCGATCGGAGAACGCCTGATCATCGTGCAATTCTTCGACCAGCAGGGCAACCTGCCTGCTGGCATCGTGCCGCTGCTCATGCTCGATGTCTGGGAGCACGCGTACTACCTCGACTACAAGAACGTGCGTGCCGACTACGTCAAGGCGTTCTGGACGATCACGAACTGGGAGAACGTCCAGAAGCGGTTCCAGACCGCTGGTGAGAAGACCTCAGGGCTGCTGCTACTGTCGTAAACGGATGGTGTCCCCGGACCCGTCCGGGGACACCGCCGTCCGACCAGTTCACCCCGTGAAAGTGCGCGCTCGCGCCATCATCAATCAGGAGACATCTGTGTCTGTAAAGATCGGCATCAACGGCTTCGGCCGTATCGGCCGCAACTACTTCCGCGCCGCCCTCGCCCAGGGCGCCGACCTCGAGATCGTCGCCGTGAACGACCTCACCGACAACAAGACGCTCGCTCACCTCCTGAAGTACGACTCCATCGCGGGCCGCCTCGACGCCACGGTCGACTACGACGACGACAACATCATCGTCAACGGCACGGCCATCAAGGCCTTCTCCGAGCGCGACCCCGCGAACCTGCCCTGGGGCGAGCTCGGCGTCGACATCGTCATCGAGTCGACCGGCTTCTTCACCAAGGCCGGCGATGCGCGCAAGCACATCGAGGCCGGCGCGAAGAAGGTGCTGATCTCGGCGCCCGCGACCGACGAAGACGCGACGTTCGTCATCGGCGTCAACGAGCACGAGTACGACCCCGAGCGTCACCACATCATCTCGAACGCCTCCTGCACGACGAACTGCCTCGCACCGCTCGCGAAGGTCTTCAACGATGCGTTCGGCATCGAGCGCGGCCTCATGACGACCGTGCACGCGTACACGGCCGACCAGAACCTGCAGGACGGTCCCCACAAGGACCTGCGCCGTGCGCGTGCCGCAGCCGTCAACATCGTTCCCACCTCGACGGGCGCGGCGAAGGCCATCGGCCTCGTGCTGCCCGAGCTCGTCGGCAAGCTCGACGGCTTCGCTCTGCGCGTGCCCGTGCCCACCGGCTCGATCACCGACCTCACGGTCACCTCCTCGCGTCCGGTCACGGTCGACGAGGTCAAGGCCGCCTACAAGGCCGCTGCAGAGGGCCCCATGAAGGGCATCCTCAAGTACACCGAAGACGAGATCGTCTCGAGCGACATCGTCGGCGACGCGCACTCCTCGATCTTCGACGCGGGCCTCCTCCGCGTGCTCGGCGACCAGGTGAAGCTCTCGAGCTGGTACGACAACGAGTGGGGTTACTCCAACCGCCTCGTCGACCTCACCGTCTACGTCGCCGATCGTCTCTGAATCGAGCCTCTGTGACCCTGCGAACGATCGATTCCCTCGGTCCGCTCGCCGGCAAGCGCGTCGTCGTCCGTTGTGACCTGAACGTCCCCCTGCGGGACGGGGCCATCACGGACGACGGCCGCGTGCGGGCATCGGTCCCCACCCTTGCGGCGCTTGTCGCGCAAGGGGCCCGCGTCATCGTGGTCTCCCATCTCGGGCGACCCGATGGCGCACCCGACGCGCAGTACAGCCTCGCGCCGGTCGCTGCGCGCCTCGACGAGCTGCTCGAGGCGCCGGTCGCCTTCGCGAGTGACACCGTCGGTGCGGATGCCTCGGCGAAGGTCGCCGGGCTCGGCGACGGCGAAGTGCTCGTGCTCGAGAACCTGCGGTTCAATGCGGGGGAGACCTCGAAGAACGAGGCCGAGCGTTCGGCGTTCGCCGGCGCCCTCGCCGAGTTCGCCGATGCAGTGGTCTCCGATGGCTTCGGCGTCGTGCACCGCAAGCAGGCGAGCGTCTTCGAGCTCGAGCAGCTGCGTCCGAGCGCCGCCGGCCTGCTGATCGCGGCCGAGCTCGACGTGCTCGACCGTCTCACCGAGACGCCCGAGCGCCCGTACACGGTGGTGCTCGGCGGCTCGAAGGTCTCCGACAAGCTCGGTGTCATCGCACACCTGCTCCCTCGCGTCGACGCGCTGCTGATCGGCGGCGGCATGCTCTTCACCTTCCTCGCCGCCCAGGGGCACAAGGTCGGATCGAGCCTGCTCGAGGCCGACCAGATCGAGACGGTGCGCGGGTACCTGGCCGAAGCGACCGAGCGCGGCGTCGACATCGTGCTTCCGACCGACGTCGTGGTCGCGGCATCGTTCTCGGCTGACGCCGAGCACGTGGTGACGACTGCCGACTCGATCGAGCAGACGCCGTTCGCGGCATCCGGCCTCGGCCTCGACATCGGCCCCGACACGGCTGCGGCGTTCGCCGACCGCATCCGCGCGTCGAAGACGGTGTTCTGGAACGGTCCGATGGGCGTGTTCGAACTCGCCCCGTTCGCTGCGGGAACGCGCGTGGTCGCCGAGGCGCTAACGCAGGTCGACGGCCTCAGCGTCGTCGGCGGCGGCGATTCGGCAGCCGCCGTTCGTCAACTCGGCTTCGATGACGACCAGTTCGGTCACATCTCCACGGGGGGCGGCGCAAGCCTCGAGTTCCTCGAAGGCAAGAAGCTCCCCGGACTGGAGGTCCTCGGATGGCAGTGAAGCGCACCCCGTTCATCGCAGGCAACTGGAAGATGAACCTCGATCACCTGCAGGCGATCGCCTTCGTGCAGAAGCTCGCGTGGGCTCTCGCCGATGCGAAGCACGACTTCGCCGACGCGGAGGTCGCGGTGTTCCCGCCGTTCACCGACCTGCGTTCGGTGCAGACGCTCGTCGCGGCCGACTCCCTGCCGATCGGCTACGGGGCTCAGGATGTCTCGGCACACGACTCCGGTGCCTACACCGGTGAGATCTCGGGTGCGTTCCTCGCGCAGCTCGACTGCCGCTACGTGATCATCGGCCACTCCGAGCGGCGCACGCTGCACGCCGAGTCCGACGCCGAGGTCAACGCGAAGATCGCCGCCGCGCACCGTCACGGTCTCGTGCCGGTCGTCTGCGTGGGCGAGACCGCCGCAGACCTCGAGCAGCACGGCCCGAGCGCGGTACCCGTCGCGCAGCTCCGCGCGGCACTCGAGGGCATCGACGGGTCCAAGGGGCTTGTCGTCGCCTACGAGCCCGTCTGGGCGATCGGCTCCGGCCAGGCTGCCACGCCGGCGCAGGCCGAACAAGTCGCTGCGGCGCTGCGCGCCCTGCTCGTCGAACTTGTGGGCGAAGAGGTCGCCCAGGCGACCCGCGTGCTATACGGCGGTTCGGTGAAGGCGGCGAACATCGCCTCGTTCCTGCGCGAGCCGAACGTCGACGGCGCGCTCGTCGGCGGGGCGAGCCTCGACATCGACGAGTTCTCGAGCATCGTTCGGTTCAAGAAGCACGTCGGCGCCTGAAGCATCGCGTCACCGGTGCCCGGAAGCGCGATGCGCTCCCGGGCACCGCGGCGCTTCCGGCTATACTCGATTGTCGGCACCGACCCATCTGTCGTGCCCGGAAAGGTTCACCCGTGGAGATTCTCCAGGTCGTCATGCAGGTGCTGCTTGGTCTCACGAGCCTGCTGCTGACGTTGCTCATCCTGCTGCACAAGGGTCGCGGCGGCGGTCTGTCCGACATGTTCGGTGGCGGTGTCACGTCGAGCCTCGGCGCATCCGGCGTCGCCGAGCGCAACCTGAACCGCATCACGGTGATCCTCGGACTCGTGTGGGTCACCTGCATCGTCGTGCTGGGACTCATCACGAAGTTCGACGCCGGAATCTGACGAAGGGCTCATCATGGCATCAGGAAACAGCGCCATCCGTGGTTCACGAGTCGGAGCCGGCCCCATGGGCGAGCAAGACCGCGGCTTCCACGCAGACCGCGTCGCGATCAGCTACTGGGACGCGCACGGCACCGAGACCGTGCGGTACTTCTCGGCGACGCTGCCCGATGAAGAGATCCCCGAGACGATCGACAGCCCGTCGAGCGGTCTGCCCGCAGGCCGCGATCGCGAGAACCCGCCGTCGGTCTCCAAGCTCGAGCCCTACAAGACGCACCTCGCGTACGTGAAAGAGCGCCGCACCGACGAAGAGGCCGCTGCGCTGCTCGACGACGCGCTGACGCAGCTTCGCACCCGTCGCGGTCAGGCGCCCAAGGCCTGACCCGCACACACGCGGAACGCGAGAAGGGGTCGGCCACCAGGCCGACCCCTTCTCGCGTTCGTGTCCCGATCGAGCTGATTCAGGCGCCCACCGATTCCGGCGACGGCTGGAAGGACGGCGCCAGTTCAGTACTCGCGTGCGATGAGCGCCTCGGGCACCTCGGATGCTGCGTCGGCATCGATGAAGAAGACCGTGCGGCGTCGACCCTTGATGCCGGCAACGGGCACCTCGTCGCGGCTCGCCCCCGCGAGCGCGAGCCCGAGCGCCGACGCCTTGTCTGCTCCGGCGAGCACGAGCCAGATGCGCTGCGAGGCGTTGATCACGGGCCGGGTGAGGCTCAACCGCTCGGGTGGCGGCTTCGGTGAGTTGCGCACGGGGATCACCGTGCGGTCGGTCACCTGGATGCCCGAGCGGTGCGGGAACAGCGACGCGACATGGCCGTCGGGCCCGACACCCAGGAAGGTGATGTCGAAGATCGGATGCGGCAGGCCATCGACGCCGTGCGACGCGAGCTCGGCAGCGTATGCCTCAGCGGCCGCGTCGAGGTCGAGACCGGAGTCCACGGAGGGGAACGGGTGCACATTCTCGGAGGGCAGGTCGAGGTCTTCGAGGAAGGCGGCGCGAGCCTGCTCGTCGTTGCGCTCGGCGTCGCCGGCAGGCAGCCATCGCTCATCGCCCCACCAGAAATGCACCCGCGACCAGTCGATCGAGGTGTGAGCCGGTGAGGCCCCGACCGCTGCGAGCACGGCAGCGCCCATTGATCCACCGGTGAGCACGACGTGCGCAACGGCCTGGGAGTCGAGGATGTCGAGGAGCTTCGTGACGAAGCGAGCCGCGACCGAACCGGCGAGCGAGGCCTTGTCGGGGTGCACGAGCACGCGTCGTTCGTTGGTCATGCCGTGCCTCCATCGTCGACGGCGCCGAGGAGCTCGAGCCCCTTGGTGATCACTTCACCGTACAACTCATCGGGGTCGAGCCGTCGCAGTTCGTCGGCGAGGCAGTCGCGGAGGTTTCGCCGGGGCAGCGCAAGGTCGTGCAGCGGCTGTCCTGGTTGGCGCAGGGTCGCGATGCCCGGTACGTCGCGGATCAACTCGATCGCGCCGCCATCACGCGACAGTCTGACGCCGTGAATGCCGTGGGATGCCGCGTCGGGGCCCGTGAGCTCGTATTCGGTCGGGGCGTTGAGTTCGAGACGGAGCCAGGCGGCGAGAAGCGTCGTCGACGGCGAGTCGATCGCGCCGGTGACCTCCACCGCGGTGACCGGCTCGTAGGGCGGCTGGTCGAGCACTGCGGCGAGCTGCGCCCGCCACAGGGTCAGGCGGGTCCAGGCGAAGTCCGCGTCGCCGGGCGTGTAGTTGGAAGCGAGGGCGCGCAGCGCCTGTTGCGGGTCGGGCTGCGCCGAGGCATCCGTGATTCTGCGGTGCGCGATGCGGCCGAGTGCGGAGCGACCGGGCACGGGCGGAGCCGCGCTCGGCCACCAGGTGACGACCGGTGCGTCGGGGAGCAGGAGCGCCATGACGAGGCTCTCCTCGTCGCGTGCCGCATCGCCGCAGGCGCGAAGCACGATGACCTCGCTCGCACCGGCGTCGCCGCCGACCCGGATCTCGGCGTCGAGCCGCGGCGCGACCTCGGAGTTCTCGGTTCCTGGCTCGGTCGAGACGACGATGACGCGCATCGGATGCTCGCGAGAGGCGTCGTTGGCCGCCTCGATCGCCTCTTCCTCGGCACCGGGGGAGGTCGCGATGACGAGGGTGAGCACGCGGCCGAGGGCCACGACGCCGCCCTCTTCGCGGATCTTCACGAGGGTCTTGGAGACCTGGCTCGTCGTCGTGTCGGGCAGATCGACGATCATGGGCGTCTCCAGCTTCGTCCGTCGCGTTCGAGGAGTTCATCGGCGGAGGCCGGACCCCAGGTGCCCGGCCGGTACTGCTCGGGTTGCCCCTGCGTCGCCCAGAACTCCTCGATCGGGTCGAGGATCTTCCAGGAGAGCTCCACCTCTTCTTGCCGGGGGAAGAGCGGCGGGTCGCCGAGCAGTACGTCGAGGATGAGTCGTTCGTAGGCCTCCGGGCTCGCCTCGGTGAACGCGTGGCCGTAGCCGAAGTCCATCGTGACATCGCGCACCTGCATGCCGGCGCCCGGCACCTTCGACCCGAACCGGATCGTGACACCCTCGTCGGGCTGCACCCGGATGACGAGCGCGTTCTGGCCGAGCTGCGAGGTCTGGCTGTCGGCGAACACCTGTTGCGGGGCCCGCTTGAAGACGACCGCGATCTCGGTGACGCGGCGCCCGAGGCGTTTGCCGGCGCGCAGGTAGAACGGCACGCCCGCCCAGCGGCGCGTGCCGATGGTGAGCTTCATGGCCGCATACGTCTCGGTCGTCGACTCGGGGTTCATGCCGTCTTCGTCGAGGAAGCCGATGACCTTCTCGCCGCCCTGCCACCCGCCTGCGTACTGCCCGCGGGCGGTGCCGGTGGCGAGGTCGTCGGGCAGCCGAACGGCCGCGAGGATCTTCTCCTTCTCGGCCCGCAGGTCGCCGGCCTCGAACGAGATCGGCTCCTCCATCGCGGTGAGCGCGAGGAGTTGCAGCAGGTGGTTCTGGATGACGTCGCGCGCCGCGCCGATGCCGTCGTAGTAGCCGGCCCGGCCGCCGACGCCGATGTCTTCCGCCATCGTGATCTGCACGTGGTCGACGTAGTTGGCGTTCCAGATGGGCTCGTAGAGCTGGTTCGCGAACCGGAGCGCCAGGATGTTCTGGACAGTCTCTTTGCCGAGGTAGTGATCGATGCGGAACACCGAGTCGGGTGGGAACACCGAGGCGACGACGTCGTTGAGTTCGCGGGCCGTCTGCAGGTCGGACCCGAACGGCTTCTCGATCACCACGCGGCGCCATTGGCCGTCGTTCTGCTCGGTGAGCCCAGAGCGCTTGAGCTGCTCGGTCACGAGCGGGAACGACTTCGGCGGGATCGACAGGTAGAACGCGTGGTTTCCCATCGTGCCGCGCTTCTCGTCGAGCTCGGCCACGACCTCACGCAACCGGTCGAATGCCGCGTCGTCGTCGAAGTCGCCCTGCACGAAGCGGATGCCGCGTGCGAGCTGCTTCCACACGTCTTCACGGAACTCGGTTCTGGAGTACTGCTTCACCGAGTCGTGCACGACCTTCTCGAAGTCCTGATCGGCCCAATCGCGGCGTGCGAAGCCGACGAGCGCGAACCCGGGAGGCAGCAACCCACGGTTGGCGAGGTCGTAGACCGCCGGCATGAGCTTCTTGCGTGAGAGGTCGCCCGTGACGCCGAAGATGATGAGGCTCGACGGTCCCGCGATGCGGTTCAGGCGATAATCTTTCGGCGATCGGAGTGGGTTGTGCTGCGCGGTGATCGCGGCCGGTTGCATCGTTCCTCCGGAAATCAGCCGACGACGTCGAACAGCGTCGTCGTGTTGGCTGCTGGGTCGGTGAGAGTGAGGGTGAGCACCGGTCGGCCGAGGTCGGCCAGCACGCTCGCATCGCCCGATGCCTGAGCGGCGATGAGCTGACCGAAGGTGAACGGCCGATCGGGGATCGCGAGGTCATCGGCCGGGGTCTGCGTGATCTGCAGGAACGCTCCGACGGCCGGACCGCCCTTGTGGTACTGGCCGGTGGAGTGCAGGAACCGCGGGCCCCAGCCGAAAGTGACCGGCCGGCCCGACCGCACAGCGAGCAGGTCGCGGAGGCGCTCGAGCTCGGGGTGCGCGACGCGGTCGACGTAGGCCTGGATCGAGAGGTACCCGTCGGCGGGCAGCTCCTCGAGCAGCACGTCGACGGCGGACGCGAGATCGCTCGACGCGCCGATCACCTCGGGCGTGCCTCGCACCTCGATGCCCTGCTCGACGAATGCCGCGGGCGCAGGCTCCGGACGGGCGTCGAGCAGGCCGCGAGCCGCGATCTTGGCCGACTCGACGTCGGGCTGATCGAACGGGTTGATGCCGAGCAGCCGCCCGGCGACCGCGGTCGCATATTCCCAAACGAGCAACTGCGCGCCAAGGGTGCCCGAGACGCGGATCTCGTCGGTGTCGTCGTCGCGGAAGATCTCGTCGCCCGC
Source organism: Agromyces subbeticus DSM 16689 (assembly GCF_000421565.1). Lineage (GTDB taxonomy): Bacteria > Actinomycetota > Actinomycetes > Actinomycetales > Microbacteriaceae > Agromyces > Agromyces subbeticus. The sequence goes on from NZ_ATXG01000002.1 coordinate 383,390, forward strand.
CTCGTCGACGATGCGCACGATCTGCAGGTCGGCGAGGTTCTCGCCGAGCTCGGGTGCGTCGACGCCGAGCACGACGGGCAGCACGCCGGTGCCGGCCTTGCCGGTCGATTCGGCGATGAGCTGCTCGGCCCAGTCGGCGAAGCCGACGATGTGCGTGCCGTCGGCGATGATGCCGAGCTTGTCGCGCCGAGGCGAGGTCGCCGCGATCGCGGCACCCAGCACGAGTCCGGGGTTCTCGGGGCTGTCGATCGCGAGCGAGAGCTCGATCGTCTCGGCCTCGTCGAGGATCTCGGAGATGTCGACGCCGGCCAGCCCCGAGGGCACGAGGCCGAACGCGGTCAGGGCGGAGTAGCGACCACCGACGTTGGGGTCGGCGTTGAAGACGCGGTATCCGGCGGCGCGGGCCGACTCGTCGAGCGGCGAGCCCGGGTCGGTGACCACGATGATGCGCGTGGTCGGGTCGATGCCGGCATCACGGAAGGCGCCCTCGTAGACGCGGCGCTGGCTGTCGGTCTCGACGGTCGAACCGGACTTCGACGAGACGACGAGCGCCGAGGTCGCGAGCCGATCGGCGAGGGCGGCACGGACCTGGCCGGGCTCCGTCGAGTCGAGCACCGTGAGCTGCACGTTGGTGGTGCGCGTGATGACCTCGGGAGCGAGCGACGAACCGCCCATGCCCGCGAGCACGATGTGGTCGACGCCAGCGGCGTCGAGCTCAGCGCGGAGCGCCTCGATCTCGGGCACGAGGGGGCGCGAGATCGCGACCGCCTCGGTCCAGCCGAGACGCTTGGCGGATTCCGCCTCGGCCTCGGGCCCCCAGAGCGCGGCGTCCTGACCCGTGATGCCGCTCGCGACCAGGTCGGCGACGAGCGTGGGCACGGTGCGGCGCACGGCATCGGCCGCCGCGCCGCTCACCGAGATGCGGAAGCTCATCGAGCCGACTCCAGGGCGCCGCGAATCGTGTCGAGCAGTTCGTTCCAGGAGACGATGAACTTGTCGACGCCCTCGTTCTCGAGCACGAGGGTCACGTCGTCGTAGTCGACGCCGACGCGCGCGAGCGCATCGAGCACGGCACCGGCGTCGGCGTATGCGCCGGTGACGGTGTCGCCGGTGATCTCGCCGTGGTCGAACGTCGCCTCGAGCGTCTTCTCGGGCATGGTGTTCACTACGCCGGGTGCGACGAGCTCGGTCACGTAGAGCGTGTCGGGCAGCGCCGGGTCCTTCACGCCGGTGGAAGCCCACAGCGGACGCTGACGGTTGGCCCCTGCCGCGAGGAGTGCAGCGGCACGCTCTCCGCCGAACTCCTGCTCGAAGAGCTCGTACGCGAGCCGTGCGTTCGCGATGCCGGCCTTGCTCCGCAGCGCGAGCGCCTCGTCTGTGCCGATCGCCACGAGTCGCTTGTCGATCTCGGTGTCGACGCGCGAGACGAAGAACGAGGCGACCGAGTGGATGGTCGAGAGGTCGTGTCCGGCGGCCTTCGCCTGCTCGAGGCCGGCGAGGTAGGCCTCGATGACCTGGCGGTAGCGATCGAGGCTGAAGATCAGGGTGACGTTCACGCTGATGCCCGAGCCGATGGTCTCGGTGATCGCGCCGAGGCCTTCGACGGTCGCCGGGATCTTGATCATGGCGTTCGGGCGGTCGACCTTCGCCCAGAGCGACTTCGCCTCGGCAATGGTTCCCGCGGTGTCGCGGGCGAGGCCGGGAGCGACCTCGATCGAGACCCGCCCGTCGAAGCCGTTCGACGCGTCGTAGACCGGGCGGAAGACGTCGGAGGCGTCGCGCACGTCGTCGGTGGTGATCTCGAAGACGGCGGTGTCGACGTCGGCGCCGGCCGCGGCGAGCGTCTGCACCTGGTCGGCGTAGCGCTCGCCCTTGGCGAGTGCGCCGGCGAAGATCGTCGGGTTGGTGGTCACGCCGACGACCTTGCGCTCGGCGATGAGTCGGGCGAGGTCGCCCGAGGCGATGCGTTCACGCGAGAGGTCGTCGAGCCAGATGCTGACGCCGGCCTCGGAGAGGGCTGCGGTGGGGGAGCTGGTCATGGGAGTTTCTCCTCTTCTGGCGCGCGTCAGGCCGACGCGAGCGATTCCTTCGCGGCGGCGACGACGGCGTCAGCCGTGATGCCGAACTCGCGGAACAGGGTCTTGTAGTCGGCGGATGCGCCGAAGTGCTCGATCGAGACCGCGCGGCCGCGGTTGCCGAGGTAGCGCTGCCACGACAGGGCGATCCCCGCCTCGACCGAGACACGGGCCGTGACCGCCGCGGGCAGCACCTGCTCGCGGTACTCGGCCGGCTGCTCCTCGAACCACTCGAGCGACGGTGCCGAGACGACGCGCGCGCCGATGCCCTCTGCGGCCAGCGTCTCGCGCGCCGCGATTGCCAACTGCACCTCGGAGCCGGTGGCGATCAGGATCACGTCGGGCGTGCCGGAAGCAGCGTCGGCGAGCACGTAGGCGCCCTTCGAGACGTTCGATGCCGCCGCGAGGGTGTCACCGGATGCCTCGCCGGCACCTCGCTCGAACACGGGGATGTTCTGGCGGGTGAGCGCGATGCCGGCCGGGGCATCCGTGCGCTTCAGGATCTCGAGCCAGGCGTAGGCCACCTCGTTCGCGTCGGCGGGGCGCACGACCGCGAGCCCGGGGATCGCGCGAAGGGTCGCGAGCTGCTCGACCGGCTGGTGGGTCGGGCCGTCTTCGCCGAGCGCGACCGAGTCGTGCGTCCAGACGAAGATCGAGGGCACCTTCATGAGCGCCGCGAGACGCACGGCGGGCCGCATGTAGTCGCTGAAGATGAGGAAGGTGCCGCCGAAGGCGCGCGTCTTGCCGTGCAGCACGATGCCGTTGACGATGGCGCCCATGGCGTGCTCCCGGATGCCGAAGTGCAGCACGCGGCCGTAGGGGTTGCCCGAGAACTCGTGGGTCGACCATTCGGTCGGGATGAACGAGGCGGCCCCGTTGATCGTCGTCAGGTTGGATTCAGCGAGGTCGGCCGAGCCGCCCCAGAGTTCGGGCAGCACGCCGGCGAGGGCATTGATGACCTTGCCCGACGCTGCGCGCGTCGACACCTCGGTGCCGCCCTCGAAGACGGGCAGCGCCGACTCGATGTCGGCGGGCAGGACGCCGGCTTCGAGCCGGTCCAGCAGGGTCTTGCGATCGGGGTTCGCCGTAGCCCACGCGTCGAAGGCGAGCTGCCATTCGGCGTGCGCCGCTGCGCCGCGCTCGACGGCGCCGCGGGTGTGCGCGAGCACGTCGTCGGCGACGACGAAGCTCTGCTCGGGGTCGAAGCCGAGCACCTCCTTCGTGGCGGCCAGTTCTGCTGCGCCGAGCGCCGAGCCGTGGATCTTGCCCGAGTTCTGCTTGCCGGGGGAGGGCCAGCCGATGATGGTCTTCAGGATGATGATCGACGGCTTGTCGGATTCGCCCTTCGCCGCTTCGATCGCGGCGTTCAGTGCGGCGATGTCTTCGATGTATTCGCCGGTCTTCTTCCAGTCGACGGTCTGCACGTGCCAGCCGTAGGCCTCGTAGCGCTCGCCCACGTTCTCGGTGAATGCGATGTTGGTGTCGTCTTCGATCGAGATCTGGTTGGAGTCGTAGATCACGACGAGGTTGCCGAGCTGCTGGTGGCCGGCGAGCGACGACGCCTCGCTCGTGATGCCCTCCTGCAGGTCGCCGTCGCCGGCGATGACGTACACGAAGTGGTCGAACGGGCTCGTGCCCGGCGCGGCATCCGGGTCGAAGAGGCCGCGCTCGAAGCGCGCAGCATAGGCGAAGCCGACTGCCGAGGCGAGGCCCTGGCCGAGCGGCCCGGTGGTGATCTCGACGCCGGCGGTGTGGCCGTACTCGGGATGCCCCGGCGTCTTGGAGCCCCAGGTGCGCAGCGACTCGAGGTCGCTGAGCTCGAGGCCGTCGCCGGCGAGGAAGAGCTGCACGTACTGCGTGAGCGAGGAATGACCGGCGGAGAGGACGAACCGGTCGCGGCCGAGCCACGCGTGGTCGGCCGGGTCGCGACGCATGACCTTCTGGAAGAGGAGGTAGGCGGCGGGCGCGAGGCTCATCGCGGTGCCGGGATGTCCGTTTCCGACCTTCTCGACGGCGTCGGCCGCGAGTACGCGTGCCGTGTCGACGGCCTGGTCGTCAATGGGTTCCCACTGCAGAGTTGCCACGATGTGCTGTTCCTTCCGGTCATGGACGGCGCCGAGAACCGATGGTCCCCGTCACCGCGGGAGTCGCTTCGGCGCGATGTGCCCGGCGGATGACCCGTTGGTCGTCGGCACCGGACGGCAATTCGAAATCCGCGCCGTCGGGCGCGCATTGCCAGTATATGGACTCCTCACGTTTCATGACCGTGACGAGAAGTTCACGCGGCCGGTTGCTGGAGGTGAGGCCCCGACTGCGTGGGGAAAGCCTTTACCCAACTCGACGACACATGATGTCATAGAATCGAACGCGGGCGTGGCGGCACATGCGCGCCCGCGCGCCGGAAGAGGAACGATGCAGGCAGCCGTAGACACCCGGGTCACCCGACCGGCGATGACCGTGCGGCGCAAGTTCGCCGCCTATCTGGCGCTCACGAAGCCGCGCGTCATCGAGCTGCTGCTCGTGGTCACGGCCCCGACCATGATCCTCGCGGAGCAGAGCCTGCCCGACCTCTGGCTCCTCGTCGCGACCCTCATCGGCGGCGCCATGAGCGCCGGTTCAGCTGGGGCGTTCAACTGCTACATCGACCGCGACATCGACCGCGTGATGAAGCGCACGCAGGGCCGGCCGCTCGTCACCGGCGAGCTGACCGATCGCGAGGCACTCGTCTTCGCCTATGCGCTCGGACTCGCCTCCATCGCCTGGCTCTGGATCTTCACGAACTGGCTCGCCGCGGCGCTCTCGCTCGGGGCGATCCTGCTCTACGTCGTGTTCTACAGCCTGATCCTGAAGCGCCGCACGTCACAGAACATCGTCTGGGGCGGCGTGGCCGGTTGCATGCCGGTGCTCATCGGCTGGGCGGCCGTCACCGAGAGCCTCGACTGGGCGCCGTTCATCCTCTTCCTCATCATCTTCCTCTGGACGCCGCCGCACTACTGGCCGCTCTCGATGAAGTACAAAGACGACTACGCGGCCGCAGGGGTGCCGATGCTCGCCGTGGTGCGAGGTCGTGCCCAGGTCGGCCTGCAGGTCATCCTCTACGCCTGGGCGACGGTCGCGTGCTCGCTGCTGCTCATCCCGATCGCCGGCATGGGCCTCGTCTACTCGGTGGTCGCCCTCGTCACCGGCGTCTGGTTCATCTACGAGACGCACCGGCTCTACAGCCTCGCCATCCGGCACGAGCAGTTCTCGCCGATGCGCGTGTTCCACGGCTCGATCGCCTATCTCTCGCTCGTGTTCCTCGCGGTCGGCATCGACCCGCTGCTGCCCTTCTGAGCGGCGCCTTCGCACCACCTCGGCCGCGATCCGCTCCGGCAGACCGTGTCTGCGGGCCCAGCCTGGACTGATGGCGGTCAGGCGTCGGATGCCTCGGCGTCGTCGACCACCCGGTCGTCGCTGTGCGCGGCGAAGAACGCCGACTGCCGCGTCATGATCTCGTGCATGCCGTGAGCCCTCGGGCTCCCGTAGACGGTGCCGACGAAGTCGAGGTCGCGCTGGATCGCCCAGATCTCGTCGTGTCGCTCGGGCGGAAGCACCGTTGCGGGCGCCCCGACAGCGACCCACGAGATCGGCACGACGGTTCCCGCGCCGAGCACCGTGTTCACCTGGACCACCGCATTGATGCGCACCTCGGCACCGTGCCCGATGCTCGCGCCGGGGAAGACCGACGCGCCCGTGGCGATGAACACCTCGTCGGCGAGCGTGGCGCCGTTGACGTGCGAATGCGGACCGATCATCACGTGATCGCCGATGACCACGTCGTGTCCGGCTCGTCCGCGAAGCAGCGCGTGCTCCATGACGACGCATTCGGCGCCGATGCGGATCGCTCCGTCTTCGGCACTGAGCACCGCGCCGTGCAGGATGCGGCTGCCCGCCCCGACGGTGACGTCGCCCGACAGCACGGCCGTCGCGGCGATCGTGGCGGTCGGATGCACGACCGGCCGGTGGCCTCGATGTTCGATCAGCATTCGTGACCCCTCAGATCGCCCGGTCGAAGTTCCGCGTTCAGCGGGCCGGTGCCACGGTGGCTTCGCCGACGGCCCGCTCCGTCTCGACCGGAGTGACCGGGCGCTTCAGCCGCACGATGACGATGGTCATCGCGGCCGCCGTGAGCGCGGCGAGCACCATGTGCACGCCGACCGCGAACGGCGGCAGGCCGTTGCGCGCCTGGTAGAGGCCCACCCCGACCTGCACGAGTTCGATGGCGAACAGCGCGATCGACCACCGCAGCGTGGGCAGGCCGAGTCGCCACGCCACGACGACGAGCGCGACGGTCAGGGCGAGTAGCGCGTAGCCGGGCCAGGCATGGATGTGCTCGAGGATCTCGAAGTCGAAGCCGGAGCGCCCCGCCTCGGCATCGCCCGAGTGCGGGCCCGAGCCGGTCGTCAGCACGCCGAACACGATCGAGACGAGCAGCACGGCGCTCGTGGCATGGGTGAGCCCCGCGTACCAGCCCGGCACGGCTCGCTCGCGTGCCCCGGCGGGGGAGTCCATGCGGTCGAGGAACGCGGCGGTGACGCACACGAGCGCGAGCGAGGAGAGGTAGTGGAAACCGACGATGAACGGGTTCAGGCCAGTCCAGACCGTGATGCCGCCGACGATGGCCTGGGCCACGATGCCGACGCCGACGATGAACGCCAGCACGTAGAGGTCGCGCCGTTCGCGACGGATGCGCCAGACCAGCACGAACACGATGAGCGCGATGATGCCCACGATGCCCGTCATCATGCGGTTGCCGAACTCGATGATGGAGTGGTAGCTCAGCTCGTCGGTGGGAACCAGTGAATCGGCCGTGCAGGTCGGCCAGGTGGGGCACCCGAGCCCCGACCCCGTCAGGCGCACGGCGCCACCCGTCGCGATGATCGTGACCTGGGCGACGAACGAAGCCCAGGCGAAGGTGCGGAGTGTGCGGGTCACGCGGGTTCGTTCCTGATCCGGATCGCGCTGTGACGGCACTGGGAGTCCGGTTCGGCACCCCCGCGACCCTGTAGACTTGATGGGTTGGCGGGCCCGTCGACTGCGCGAGACTGCGCGTGTCGGGCCGTAAGCCATCTTAGGTTGGCAAGAGCGCCACCGGGCACATCATCACCCACTCAACGAGCACCTCGACTCACGAGGGGAATGAGCCGGCCTGATAGCCGGTTGTACCGGAGGAGAAGAGGGAGAGCATGACGGACGTACTGATCGACCGACCGGAACTCGAAGGACTCGGTACCTACGAGTTCGGCTGGGCCGACTCCGACACTGCCGGGGCATCAGCCCGACGCGGCATCTCGCCGGAGGTGGTCGCCGACATCTCGGCACTGAAGAGCGAACCCGAATGGATGCTCCAGCGACGCCAGCGCGCGCTGCAGCTCTTCGAGCGCAAGCCGATGCCCACGTGGGGTGCCGACCTGTCGGAGATCGATTTCGACAACATCAAGTACTTCGTGCGCTCCACCGAGAAGCAGGCCCAGACCTGGGAAGACCTGCCCGACGACATCAAGAACACGTACGAGCGTCTCGGCATCCCCGAGGCAGAGCGCCAGCGCCTCGTCTCGGGCGTCGCCGCCCAGTACGAGTCCGAGGTGGTCTACCACCAGATCAACGAAGACCTCGAGCGCCAGGGCGTCATCTTCATGGACACCGACACCGCGCTGAAAGAGCACCCCGAGTTCTTCGAGGAGTACTTCGGCACCGTGATTCCCGCGGGCGACAACAAGTTCGCCGCGCTCAACACTGCGGTGTGGTCGGGCGGCTCGTTCGTCTACGTGCCGAAGGGCGTGCACGTCGAGATTCCGCTGCAGGCCTACTTCCGCATCAACACCGAGAACATGGGCCAGTTCGAGCGCACGCTGATCATCGCCGATGAGGGCAGCTACGTGCACTACATCGAGGGCTGCACGGCGCCGATCTACAAGAGCGACTCGCTGCACTCGGCCGTCGTCGAGATCATCGTGAAGAAAGACGCACGCGTGCGCTACACGACGATCCAGAACTGGTCGAACAACGTCTACAACCTCGTCACCAAGCGTGCGACCGCTGCCGAAGGCGCCACCATGGAGTGGATCGACGGCAACATCGGCTCCAAGGTCACGATGAAGTACCCCTCGATCTTCCTCATGGGCGAGCACGCCAAGGGCGAGACGCTCTCGGTCGCCTTCGCGGGCCCGGGCCAGCACCAAGACGCCGGCGCCAAGATGATCCACATGGCGCCCTACACGCAGTCGTCGATCGTCTCGAAGTCGATCGCCCGCGGCGGCGGCCGGGCCGGCTACCGCGGCGAGGTTCGCATCGACGCCAACGCGCATCACTCGGCGAACAGCGTCGTGTGCGACGCGCTGCTCGTCGACACGATCTCCCGCTCCGACACCTACCCGGCGATCGACATCCGCGTCGACGACGTGAAGCTCGGTCACGAGGCCACGGTCTCGAAGGTCAGCGAAGAGCAGCTCTTCTACCTGATGAGCCGTGGCATCGATGAGACCGAGGCCATGTCGATGATCGTGCGCGGCTTCATCGAGCCGATCGCCCGCGAGCTGCCGATGGAATACGCGATGGAACTCAACAAGCTCATCGAGATGGGCATGGAAGGCAGCGTCGGCTAGGAATGACCGATCAGATGACCAGCACAGCCATGCCCACCGCCGCCCAGCACGGCCTCGTCGCGCACTCCGACGGCGCCTTCGTGCCCGTGCAGACGCGTTCCGAGCGTTTCCGCTCGGTGAACGTCGCCGACTTCGCTCCAGTGCACGGCCGAGAGCGCGAGTGGAAGCTCTCGCCGGTCGCCGCCTTCGCCGACCTCACCGGCGGTGAGCTCGACGGCGCGCGACTTCCGATCGAGACGACGGATGTCCCCGGCATCGCGTTCTCGTACATTCCGCGTGACGACGCCCGCATCGGCACGGCGGGCACGCCCGAGGAGCGCGCGAGCGCCAACGCGTGGTCGACCTTCGAAGACGCCCTCCTCATCTCCGTCACCGGCGAAGACGAGAAGATCGCGTTCGTGACCCGTACGGGGCTCGGCGACACGCCCCGGGCTGCACACACCGTCATCGAGGCCGCGCCGAACAGCCGTGGTTTCGTCGTGCTCGCCGGCACGGGGGCCGCCCGTCTCAGTGAGAACGTCGAGATCCTCGTCGGCGCCGGGGCATCCCTCACCGTCGTCTCGCTGCAGGAATGGAGCGACGAGGCCGTGCATCTCTCGAGCCAGTTCGCGCGACTCGGCCGCGACTCGTTCCTGAAGCACATCGTGGTCTCGCTCGGCGGCAGCGTCGTTCGCGTGAATCCCTCGACCCACCTCGCCGAGCAGGGCGCCGACATCGAGGCCCTCGGCCTGTACTTCGCAGATGCCGGCCAGCACCTCGAGCAGCAGGTCTACGTGCACCACGACGCGCCGAATACCAAGAGCCGCGTGACCTACAAGGGCGCGCTGCAGGGTGCTGGTGCTCGCACCGTCTGGGTCGGCGACGTGCTCATCGGCAACGCCGCGGTCGGCACCGACAGCTACGAGCAGAACCGCAACCTCGTGCTCACCGAGGGCACCCGTGCCGACTCGGTGCCGAACCTCGAGATCGAGACCGGCGACATCGAGGGCGCCGGGCACGCGAGTGCCACGGGCCGGTTCGACGACGAGCAGCTGTTCTACCTCATGGCTCGCGGCATCCGCGAAGACGAGGCTCGTCGCCTCGTCGTGCGTGGCTTCCTCACCGACATCGTGCAGAAGATCGGCTCAGCCGACCTCGAAGCCCGCCTCACGGCGGCGATCGAGTCCGAATTGGAAGGCCGCTGACATGGCATCCGTGCGCGTGTGCGCCATCGATGACCTCGCCGTGAACGAGGCGTCCCGCTTCGTGCTCGAGGGAGTGCCGATCGCCGTCGTGAAAGACGCCGCCGGCGATGTGTTCGCCATCGGCGACACCTGCACCCACGGCGACATCTCGCTCGCCGAGGGCTTCGTCGAAGACGACACCCTCGAGTGCTGGGCCCACGGCTCCATGTTCTCGCTCAAGACGGGCAAGCCCTTGACGCTGCCCGCGTACGAGCCCGTCCCGGTCTACCAGGTCGAGCTCAAAGACGGCGACGTCCACATCGATCCCGCCGTCACCCTGACCGTCTGACACACCCTTCTCCGGCCCGGAACGGCCGGCAACCGAAAGAGATCATTACGAACATGTCCGTTCTCGAGATCAAGAACCTCCACGTCAACGTCGAGACCGACCAGGGCACCCGCGAGATCCTGCGCGGCGTCGACCTCGTCATCAACGAGGGCGAGATCCACGCCATCATGGGCCCCAACGGCTCGGGCAAGTCGACACTCGCGTACACGATCGCCGGCCACCCCAAGTACCAGGTCGTGCAGGGAGAGATCCTGCTCGACGGCGAGAACGTGCTCGAGATGTCGGTCGACGAGCGTGCTCGTGCCGGCCTCTTCCTCGCCATGCAGTACCCCGTCGAGATTCCCGGCGTGACGGTGACGAACTTCCTCCGCACAGCCAAGACGGCGATCGACGGCGAGGCGCCCGCGATCCGCGGCTGGATCAAAGACGTCCGCGAGTCGATGGCGAACCTCAAGATGGACTCGGCCTTCGCCGAGCGCAACGTCAACGAGGGCTTCTCGGGCGGCGAGAAGAAGCGCAACGAGATCCTGCAGCTCGAACTGCTGAAGCCCAAGTTCGCGGTGCTCGACGAGACCGACTCGGGTCTCGACGTCGACGCGCTGAAGATCGTCTCCGAGGGCGTCAACCGTGCGCACGCCACCTCGGGCCTCGGCGTGCTGCTCATCACGCACTACACGCGAATCCTGCGCTACATCAAGCCCGACTTCGTGCACGTGTTCGTCGCCGGCCGCATCGCCGAGCAGGGTGGTGCAGAGCTGGCCGATCGTCTCGAAGACGAGGGCTACGACCGCTACCAGGTCGCTGAAGCAGCGGCCACGGCCGAATAGGGCGAGAGTAGAATCGCATCATGGTCACCTCTCTCGCACCTGAGCGCTACGACGAGGTCGAAGAAGCGCTGAAGGACGTCATGGACCCCGAGCTCGGGGTCAACATCGTCGACCTCGGCCTCATCTACGACCTCGGCTGGGACGACGAGAACGACGCCCTCGTCATTCACATGACGCTCACGAGCGCCGGGTGCCCCCTGACCGATGTCATCGAAGAGCAGACGGCCGAGGCGCTCGACGGCACCGTCGACGCGTTCCGCATCAACTGGGTGTGGATGCCGCCGTGGGGTCCAGAGCGCATCACCGATGACGGCCGCGACATGATGCGGGCGCTCGGGTTCGCGATCTGAGTCGACTCGATCTGAGATCACTCCCGCCATCGTCGGATGCCTCGTGCAGCACGCTGCACGAGGCATCCGTCGTCTCAGGCGAGGCCGCGCCGGCTCAGGAGCGCTGCGATGTCGGGCTCGCGACCGAGCAGTCGGCGGATCGACTCCCGTGGGTCGCGGGAGCCACCCGGTGCGAGCACCTCACGGCGGAATCGCTCGCCGTTCTCCCTCGTCGCACCGCCGTTGGCCTCGAACCACGCCATGATGTCGGCGCCGGGCACCTCGCTCCAGATGTAGAAGTAATAGCCCGCGTCGTAGCCGCCAGCAAAGATGTGCGCGAAATAGGTGCTCGAGTACCTGGGCGGAACAAGCGGGTCATCGAGGCCCGAGGCCGCCAGCGCCGCTCGCTCGAACGCGGCGACATCGGTCACGGCCGCCGCCTCGTCGGAGCTGAGCCGATGCCAGGCCTGGTCGAGCGTGGCCGCCGCGAGGTACTCGGTCGTGGCGAACCCCTCGTTGAAGGTGCGTGAGGCGAGAAGGCGGTCGACGAGGTGCTGCGGCATCCGCTCGCCGGTCTCGTGATGCACGGCGTAGTTGCCGAGGATCTCGGGTCGGAGCACCCAGAGCTCGTTCACCTGACTCGGCAGCTCGACGAAGTCGCCCTCGACGTTCGTACCGGACGCGGACGGATGCGCCACGCTGGAGAGCAGGCCGTGCAGCGCGTGCCCGAACTCGTGGAACAGGGTCTCGGTCTCGTCGAGCGTCAGTAGGGTCGGCTCGCCGTCGGCCGGCTTCGGCACGTTGAGGTTGTTCACGACGACGGGCAGCGTGCCCTCGAGTTCGGACTGCTCGACGAGCGAGCTCATCCACGCGCCCCCGCGCTTGGAGTCGCGCGTGTAGAGGTCGAGCAGATAGAGGCCGACTGTCTCGCCGGTCTCTTCGAACACCTCGAAGACGCGCGTCTCGGGGTGATAGCCGACGAGGTCGGTGCGCTCGACGAACTGCAGACCGTACAGCAGGGTGGCGGCATGGAAGACGCCGTGCTTCAATACTCGGTCGAATTCGAGATACGGGCGCATCTCATGCAGGTCGACGTCGTATCGATCGCGGCGCACGATCTCGCTGAGCGCCGCCCAATCGGACGCGATGAGTGCACGACGGCCGAGGGCCGCGGCCCGCTCGGTGAGCGCTTCAGCCTCTCGGCGCGCGTTCGCCGTTGCTGAGGGCACGAGGCGTTCGAGCAGCCCGGCGACCGCTTCGGGGGATCCCGCCGTCTCGTCGATGGCGACGGCGGCCGCGTGATTGCGGAAGCCGAGCAGGCGCGCACGGTCGGCGCGGAGACGCACGAGCTCGAGCAGCACCCCGCGTGTGTCGTGGTCGCCCCCGCGGCATCCGCGTGACCGTGACGCGGCGAACAACCGATCGCGCACCGAGTCGCGCTCCAGTTCGGCGAGTGCCGGCTGGGCTGTCGGGAGCACGAGCGTGATGAGCCAGCCGGGCAGGCTCCGATTGATCGCCGCCTCGCGTGCCGCTGATCGTCGACCGGCGTCGAGCCCATCGAGCTCCGCCGCGTCGAGGAGGTGCAGCGCGAGCTCGTTCGTCTCGGCGAGCAGCCGCTGCTGGAAGGTGGTCGTGAGCTGCGAGATGCGAGTGTTGAGGGCGGTGAGCTCGGCTCGTGCCTCTGCGTCGAGGGCCGCGCCGGCAAGCGTCGCCCTGCGGTGGTATCGCTCGAGCAGGTGCACCGACGCAGCGTCGAGTCCGAGCTCATCACGGCTCGCGTGGAGTTCGACGAGCCGCGCATAGAGACGCGGGTCGAGCCGATTGGCGTCACGGTGCGCGGCGAGCCTCGGTGCGAACTCGACCTCGAGTTCGTCGATGGCCGCGCTGCTGTCGGCCGAGCTCGCGTTCTCGAACACGGGCAGCACGCGTCGCAGCAGGGCGCCCGAGCGCTCGAGGGCCACGATGGTGTTGCCGAACGTGGGGGCAGCAGGGTCGGTAGCGATCAGCTCGACCGCCGCGCGCTGCTCGTCCATGCCGAGCTCGATCGCCTCGCGGAAGTGCTCAGGGCGGATGAGGGCGAACAGCGGGAGCAGGTGCGGGAGCGGACTCGGCTGGAGCAGCGGGTTCGATGGATCGCTCATCAGTCCACCGTACTTGCCATCGGGGCGAGGCCGGTCGCCATCGCGCCCCGTGAGCATATGCTCGGAGCATGAGCATCGAACGGCCCGAGAACGCGCCCCGCGACGAGTACACGCACGGGCACCACCCGAGCGTGCTGCGCACGCATTCCTGGCGCACGGTGGCGAACTCGGCGGCCTATCTCGAACCGCACCTTCGGGCCGGCGCACGGGTGCTCGATGTCGGCAGCGGCCCCGGCACGATCACGATCGACATCGCGCGACGGGTGCGACCGGGCACGGTGGTCGGCATCGACGCATCCGCCGACGTCGTGGCGCACTCCACGGGACTGTCGCAGAGCGAGGGCGTGGCGAACGCCGAGTTCGCCGTGGGCGACGCCTACGCGCTCGGCTTCGACGACGACACCTTCGACATCGTGCACGCGCACCAGGTGCTGCAGCACCTCGGTCGCCCCGTTGACGCGCTGCGCGAGTTCCGCCGGGTCACCAAGCCGGGCGGCATCGTGGCGGTTCGCGACGTCGATTACGGCGGCGTGATCTGGAATCCCGCCTCGCCCGGGCTCTCGCGGTGGCTCGAGCTGTACCACGCGGTGCACGAGTGGAACGGCGGCGAAGCCGACGCCGGCCGACGCCTGAAGAGCTGGGCCCGTGAGGCCGGGTTCACCGACATCGCCTCGACCGCCACCAACTGGGTGTTCGCCACCGAACTCGAACGCGAGTGGTGGGGCGGCGCATGGGCCGAGCGCGCGACCGAATCGCAGTTCGCCGCGCACGCGATCGAGTCGGGGCACGCGAACCCTGACGAGCTGCGGCGCATCGCCGAGGCGTGGCGCGCCTGGGCCGCCGACGCCGACGGCTGGCTGATGATGCCGCACGGCGAGATCATCGCGCGCGCGTAGCCGTCACGAGCGGCGACCGCGACCGAGGCCGCCGGCGTTGGGGTTGTTACCAGTCTTCGTCGGCGTCGTGCGCGTCGACGATCGTCTCGCGCACGACCGTGCCGTCGTCGAGCTCGGCGATCGGCCGGCCCTCGAGCCAGGTGAGCGTCCAGTGACGATTCTCGCCGTCGCCGGTGAACGCCGTCTCGGCAGCCGCGATGCGCTCGCGCAATTCGACCGGCACGGATGCCGGTGGCTCGGTGCCGAAGGCCCAGCGGGTGCCGAGCCGCATCAGGCGTCCATCTCGTAGGTGACCCAACTCGTGCGCCGGGCGAGCTGATCGTAGACGCGCTGGGCGTCGGCGTTGTCGTCGGCCGTGATCCAGCTGACGCCACCGGTGCCGATCTCGGCCGCCCGGGCGTGCACGTGCTCGATGAGCGCCCGGCCGATGCCCGCGCCGCGTGCCGACTCGTCGACGTACAGGTCGTCGAGGTACATGCCGCGGGTCGCGCTGAGCGAGTGCGGCACCGCGCGGAAGTGCGCGAGCCCGACCGGACGGCCGTCGTCGTCGACCGCGAGCGCTGCCTGGAGCGGCTCGGCCTCGTCGCGGATCCAGTTCCACACGATCAACGCCTTGGCGTCGTCGAGCTCCGTCTCGTAGAAGCTGCAGTACGCCGCGAACAGCGGCAGCCACCCGAAGAAGTCGTCGTCACCGGCCGATCGGATCTCGTAGCTCATGGTTCCCCCTTATTCCGACTGCGCCTCGAAGACGACGTCGCGGACTTCGAACGTCTCGGCTTCGACGAAGCCGAGCTCGGCGATGCGCCCCACCGCACGCAGATCTGATTCGACCGACTGCAGCAGCGCCATCGTCACGGCCGGAGCCGCGATCGCGGCACTCGCCACTGGCGTCTTCTGCGAGGCCTTCGCGTCGGTCTTCGCACGCCGGATGCCGGTCAGTGCCAGGCCGGCGAGCTCGAGAAGCTCGACGCCGGCCTCGCCGCGAGCGGCGAGTTCGTCGACGACGGGCCACGACGCGAGGTGCACCGAGCCGTCGTGCGACCAGCGCCAGGCCTCTTCTGTCGCAAACGGGATGACCGGGGCGAAGAGACGCAGGAGCACGTCGAGCGCCGTCTTGAGTGCGGCCACCGCCGAGGCCTGCTCGGCACTCGGAGCCCCGTAGGCGCGCTCCTTGACGAGCTCGAGATAGTCGTCGCAGAAGGTCCAGAAGAACGTCTCGGCGAGTTCGAGGGCGCGGGCGTGGTCGTAGCCGTCGAGCGCGCGGGTGGCGCGGTCGACCACGACGGCCAGCTCGGCGAGCATGCTGCGGTCGACCGGCACGGTCACCGGGGCATCTGCTCGCCCGTCGAAGCCGAGGATGAACTTCGCGGCGTTCAGCACCTTGATGGCGAGGCGACGGCCGATCTTGACCTGGGTCGGATTCTGCGGGTCGAAGGCCGCGTCGGTGCCGAGGCGCGAGGATGCCGCCCAGTACCGCACCGCATCGGAGCCGTGCTGGTCGAGGAGACCGGCCGGCGTGACGACGTTGCCCTTCGACTTCGACATCTTCTTGCGGTCGGGGTCGACGATGAAGCCCGAGATCGAGGCGTTCGCCCACGGAGCGACGCCGTGCTCGAGCTCGGCCCGGAGCGTCGTCGAGAACAGCCAGGTGCGGATGATGTCCTGACCCTGCGGGCGCAGCGAGTACGGGAAGACCAGTTCGAAGAGTTCGGGGTCGCGCTCCCAGCCGCCCGCGAGCTGCGGGGTGAGCGACGACGTCGCCCACGTGTCCATGACGTCGTGCTCGCCGATGAAGCCACCGGCCTCGCCGCGCTGCGACTCGTCGAAGCCCGGTGCGGCGGCCGACGAGGGGTCGACGGGCAGCATCTCACGGGTCGCGACGATCGGCTCGTCGAACTTCGGGTCGCCGGCCGCATCGAGCGGGTACCAGACGGGGATCGGCACGCCGAAGAAGCGCTGGCGGGAGACGAGCCAGTCGCCAGAGAGGCCGCCGACCCAGTTCTCGTAGCGCACGCGCATGAAGTCGGGGTGCCAGTCGATCTCACGGCCGTGCGAGAGCAGTCGCTCGCGCAGCGCCTCGTCGCGCGCGCCGTTGCGGATGTACCACTGGCGGGTCGACACGATCTCGAGCGGCTTGTCGCCCTTCTCGAAGAACTTCACGGGGTGCGTGATCGCCTTCGGGTCGGCGAGCAGATCGCCCGAGTCGCGGAGCTGCTGCACGACGGCCTGCTTGGCCGAGAACGTGGTCTTGCCGGCGAGCTCGGCGAACGCGGCGAGGCCCGACTCGGACGAGATGACATCGGGGGCCTCGGCGATGACGCGGCCGTCGAAGCCGATGATCGCGCGGTTCGGCAGGTCGAGCTCGCGCCACCACACGACGTCGGTGATGTCACCGAAGGTGCAGATCATCGCGATGCCGGTGCCCTTGTCCTTCTGGGCGAGGTGATGCGCGAGCACGGGCACCTCGACGCCGAAGACCGGGGTCGTGACGGTCGTGCCGAAGAGCGGCTGGTAGCGCTCGTCATCGGGGTGTGCGACCAGGGCCACGCACGCGGGGATGAGCTCGGGCCGGCTGGTCTCGATCTCGACCACTCCGCCGTCGGGCCGGTGGAACGACACGCGGTGGTAGTGGCCCGGCTGCTCGCGGTCTTCGAGCTCGGCCTGGGCGACCGCGGTGCGGAACGTGACGTCCCAGAGGGTTGGGGCGAGGGCCTGGTAGGCCTCGCCGCGCTCGACATTGCGCACGAAGGCGAGTTGCGAGGCGAACAGCGACTCCTCGCCGATCGTGCGGTACGTCTGGGTCCAGTCGACCGAGAGGCCGAGCTGGCGCCAGAGCGCCTCGAACTGCTGCTCGTCTTCGACGGTGAGGCGCTCGCAGAGCTCGATGAAGTTGCGACGGCTGATCGGCACCTGATCGGCGGCCTTCGTCGACTTGCCATCGCCGCCCTCGAACGGCGGCACGAAGCCCTCGACGTAGGCGAGGGTCGGGTCGCAGCGCACACCATAGTAGTTCTGCACACGACGCTCGGTGGGCAGGCCGTTGTCGTCCCAGCCCATCGGGTAGAACACGCTCTTGCCGCGCATGCGCTGGAAGCGCGCGACGACATCGGTGTGGGTGTACGAGAACACGTGGCCGATGTGCAACGAACCCGAGGCCGTGGGCGGGGGAGTGTCGATCGAGTAGATGCACTCGCGAGTCGCCGACTCGCGGTCGAACCGGTACGTGCCCTCGCGCTCCCACGCTCCGCCCCAGACGGACTCGAGCCCTTCGAGTGCGGGCTTGTCGGGAATGCGCGCGGTGTCGGTCATGATGCTCCGGTTCGATGTATACGGCACCGTGTCGGTGATGAGGTGCCTGAATATGCCTCGATGAAGCCTACCCGAGTGCGCGCTGCGAGCCGCCTGATCGACGGCGCTGCGTCGGCAGGGGTGCGTCAGATGCCGAGGCGGGGGGCGTCGGCCACCAGTTGCGCGGTGTAGGAATGCTCGGGCCGCACGAATACCCGTTCGGCGTCACCGGACTCGACGATGCGACCGGCGCGCATCACGGCGACGCGGTCGGCCATGTGGCGCACCACACCGAGGTCGTGGGAGATGAACAGCAGCGCGAGTCCGCGCTCTCGCTGCAGTTCATCGAGGAGGTCGAGGATCTGCGCCTGGATCGTGACATCGAGCGCAGAGACGGGTTCGTCGCAGATGAGCACGTCGGGTGACGCCGCGAGGGCGCGAGCGATCGACACCCGCTGGCGTTGCCCACCCGAGAGCGTCAGCGGCCGTCGGTCGGCGACGGATGCCGCGAGGCCGACCTGATCGAGCAGTTCACGGAGTGCGAACGCGGGAGCATCCCGGCGCCCCCGGTCGGCGGCATCGGCGAGGATGCGCCGCACACTCCAGCGCGGATCGAACGAGCTCAGCGGGTCCTGATAGATCGCACCGATGCGATGGCGGGCCGGTCGCCGGCGGCGCTCATCGATCGTCGACCACTCCTGCCCGTCGAGGAACACCGCGCCGTGGTCGGGTGGCGTGAGCGCGAGAGCGAGGCGCGCCACCGTGGTCTTGCCCGAGCCGGACTCGCCGACGAGGCCGAGCGTCTCGCCTCGTCGCAGCGAGAGCGAGACGTCGTCGACCGCCGTGAACCGGCCGCCCGGCACGGGGAACGTCTTCGTGACATGATCGATCGCGAGCAGGGCGGCGGCATCCGCCGACGGCGGCGTGCGCGCCGACGTTGCCAATGGGGCGGCACCGGGCGCCGCTCCGATGCCCGATTCAGACGACGACAGCCTCGCGCCGCGCGGTGAATCCGCCGGAACCGCCGCGATGAGGGCCTTCGTGTACCGCTCGCTCGGGTCTTCCAGCACCTTCCGCGCAGTGCCCTGCTCGATGATCTCGCCGTCGCGCATGACGAGCACCCGGTCGGCGAGCCGGCCGACGACGGCGAGGTCGTGGCTGATGAGCAGCACACCCGTGCCGCGTTCGCGGATGCCGGCGATCAGCGCGAGGATACGGGCCTGCACCGTGACATCGAGCGCGGTCGTGGGCTCGTCGGCGATGAGGAGCGGCGGATCGAGCGCGATCGCGCTCGCGATGAGGGCACGCTGACGGAGTCCGCCCGAGAGCTCGCCCGAGCGACGGCCGGCCGCGAGCTCGGGGTCGGGCATGCCGACGTCGGCGAGCAGTTGCAGCATCCGCGCTCGGCGTTCGGCCGCCGACATCCGCCGATGAATGCGCAGCGGGTCCTCGATCTCACGCCCGACGGGTCGTAGCGGGTCGAGGGAGACGAGTGCGTCCTGCAGGATCAGACCGGCGCGCGCGCCGCGGACGTCTCTCCACGTTCGCTCGCTCGCCGCGCCGAGTTCCTGCCCCGCGACGACCAGGCGCTCCGAGCTCGTGCGGGAATCGGGGCCGGCCATGCCGAGGAGTGCGCGTGCCGTGACGGACTTGCCCGACCCGGACTCGCCGACGATGGCGACGCACTCGCCCGGCAGGATCATGAGGTCGACGCCGCGCACGACCTCGGCGCCGCCGAAGGCGACGCGCAGCGACGCCACGTCGAGCACGGGCTCGCCAGCATCCGTCATCATCGTCCGCTCCGTCCGCGTCTGGTCATGGCCCGGCCGAGCACGGTGGTCGCGATCGTCGTGCCGACGATCATGAGACCCGGAAAGACGGTCATCCACCACGCGGTCGCGAGATAGGTGCGCCCGGCAGCGAGCATCGCGCCCCACTCGGCGGCCGGGGGCTGCGCGCCGAGGCCGAGATAGCTGAGGGCCGCAGCCCAGACGATGGCCTGCCCGATGCCGAGGGTCGCGAGCACGAACAGGGGGATCAGCGCGTTCGGCAGCACGTGCTGCGCCAGGATTCGGCCCGGTGCGCGACCGAGCACCCGCGCGGCCTCGACGTACTGCGAGGAACGGATCGAGACGAGCTGCCCGCGGATGATGCGCGCGTAGCCCGGGGCGGTGGAGAGCCCGACGGCGATCGTGGCCGTCACCGGCCCCGGCCCGTAGACGACGATCACGAGCAGCGCCAGCAGCAGCCCCGGGAACGCGAAGAGCACCTCGACGAGCCGGTTGACACCGAAGTCGACAACCCGGCCGCCGAAGCTCGCGAGCACCCCGAGCACGAGCCCGAGCGCGAGCCCGATCGCGGTCGCGGTCACGCCGATCAGCAGCGACGTGCCGGTACCGGCGACGACCCTGCTGTAGAGGTCGCGCCCGGACTCGTCGGTACCGAACCAGTGCGCGATCGAGGGCGGCTGGAAGGCGTCGGCGGCGGCGATCTGGTTGGGATCCTGCGTCGCGATGAGCGCAGGGGCGATGCTCGCGGCCAGGAGGAAGAGCACGAAGGCGCCCGAGAGCAGCGTGCCGATGCGGGGCATCCGGCCTCGCGGCCGAGCGGGCAGGTGGTCTGCGGATGCCTCGACCGTCGTCTGCCGCAGCTCGAGTTCGCTCATCGCGCACCCTCCTGACGCAGTCGCGGGTCGGCGATGCGCGAGACCACATCGGTGAGCACCGTCATCAGCACGTAGACGAGCGCGACGAGCAGCACGACACCCGTCACGACGGGGATGTCGCGGAGCGTCACGGCCTGCAGCAGTGTGCGGCCCAGACCGGGCATGGCGAAGATCGTCTCGACCACGACGGCACCCGAGAGCAGCCAGCCGAGCGCCCAGCCCGACAGGCTGATCGCGGGCAGCGCCGCGTGACGGATGGTGTGCCGCAGCCGCACGCCGAGCGCGCTCTCGCCGCGGGCGCGCGCCGAGACGACGAACGGCTGCTGCATCGTGTCGAGGAGGCTCTCGCGCATGACCTGCGCGAGGAAGCCCGCGAGCGGAACGGCGAGGGTCACGACCGGGAGGACGAGGCCGCTCGGCGTGCCGGTCGCCACGGGCGGCAGCCAGCCGAGCCCCGTGCTGAACACTGCGATCAGCACGGCGGCGAGCCAGAAGTGCGGCAGCGCCGCCGACGTGATCTCGATGCCCTCGCCGAGTGCCGAGGCGACGCGCCCCCGGCCGGTCGACCAGATCGCGAGGCCGAGCGCGAGGAGCCAGGCGAGCGCGAGCGCGAGCGTCGCGAGCAGCAGGGTGCCGCCGAGCTGCGCACCGAGCAGGTCGGCGACCGGGAGCTTGAGCGCGTACGACGTGCCGAGATCGCCGGTGACGAGTCGTCCGAGCATCGCGAGGTATTGCACGAGCAGCGGCTGATCGAGGCCGTAGTCGCGGCGCACCTGGTCGAGCGCCTCCTGCGAGGCCTGCGAGCCCGGGCCGCCGAGGATGGCCTGCGCCGGGTCGCCCGGGATCAGGCGGATCGCGAAGAAGGTGAGACTCGCCACCGCCCACAGCACGAACGCCGCACCGGCCACGAGCAGGCCGGTGCGGCGAAGTGCCGCGCCGTTGACGCGACTCGGGCGATCAGCCGGCGAGCCAGGCGTCATAGAAGGTCGGTGTCGACACGGTCGGCAGTGCCCGCGCACCCTGCACCGAGGTGCTCATCAGGAAGCTGTTCTGCTGGTCGTAGAGGGGGAGCAGGTAGTACCCGCCGAGAATGAGGCGCTGCGCCTTCTCGTAGCTCGCTGCTCGAGCCTCGGGGTCGCTCGTCGCGGCGGCGTCGGAGAGCAGTGCGTCGACCTCGGGGTCGTTCAGCTGGGAGAGGTTCGCGAAGTAGCCGCTCGGGGCGGGCGTGATGCTGTCGGAGTGGTACAGGATGCGGAGCACGTCGGGGCCGACCTTCGTATACGGGGCACTCACGATCTCGTACTCGTGCGCCGCGAGTGCGCCGTACCAGCTCGACAGGTCGAGCAGCTCGATGACGACGTCGAAGCCGGCCGCCTTCGCGGTCGCCTGCACCTGTTCGAAGAGCGACTGCTCGGCGGGAATCGACTGGTTGGTGCTCACCGGGAAGCGGAGCGTCAGCCGAGCACCGTCGCGCACGCGGTAGCCGTCGGCGTCGCGTTCGCTCCAGCCCGCTTCGTCGAGCAACGCGTTCGCACGGTCGAGGTCGGGCTCGAAGAGCGCCTCGTCGGAATAGGCGACCGACTCGACCGACGACAGCGGCGAGTACGAGCGTTCGGCCGTACCGAAGAAGAGGGACTCGATGCCCTCGTCGACCTCGACGGCGCGGATGAACGCCTCGCGCACCCGCTCGTCGTCGAAGGGCGCCTGGCCAGAGTTCAGTTCGATGCGATTGGCCGCACCGGGGCGGGGGGCGTCGAGCCACACGAGGGAATCGTTCGACTCCGCAGTCGAGATCGTGTCGGGCTGGGGGTTGTCGATGACGTCGACCTGGCCGGCCTGCAGGGCCGCGTAGCGCGACGCAGCGTCGGGCACGAAGCGCCAGTCGATCGCCTCGAGGTAGGCGGGGCCTTCGTGCGCGGCGTCGGCGGGCGCAGAGGCGTAGTCGTCGTTGCGCACGAGCGAGACGTGGTCCTGCTTGACCCACTCGTCGACGATGAATGGGCCGGTGCCGATCGGAGCCTGGCAGTTCTCGTCCATGCCGCGGGCGAGCCCGGCCGGCGACTCGATCGCGGTCCAGGGCTGCGTGAGCGATTCGAGCAGGGCGCTGTCGGGGGAGCTCAGCACGAATCGCGCGACCTGCTCGTCGACGACCTCGACCCGATCGACCTTGCCGAGCGCGAGGTAGCCCGTCGACGACTGCGTCGCGGGGTCCTTCAGGTGCTCGACGTTGACCTTGACCGCCTCTGCATCGAGCGGCGCGCCGTCGGTGAAGGCGACGTCGTCGCGAAGCGTGAACTCCCAGGCGAGGCCGTCGTCGGAGGCCGTCCAGGATTCAGCGAGCCACGGGATGATCTCACCCGTCTCGTCTCGCGAGACGAGGGATTCGAGGAATTGCCCGGCGAGGAGCGCCTGGGGGTAGTTGCCGCCGACATGCGGGTCGAGGCAGGTCGGTTCGGCGTCGCCGCTCGCGTAGCTGAGTGTGCCGCCCTGCACCGGGTCTCCGGATGCCTCGGGCGCGGGCGCCTGGCACCCGGCGAGCGTGACGGTCGCCACGAGGGCGACGCCGATCGCGCCGAACCTCCGGGTGGTCGAGGAGGTGGTCACGGGTGCAGCACGCATCGGAATCCTTGCGATGAGGGGAGTGGGCGGGCTCTCGTCGGCGCGGGCCCGAACCCATCCTGACACCGCCGCGCAGCGTCGACAAGGAGCTTGTTCTATATCGACTAGAACAATACGATATAAGCGTGCTGATTCGTCTCGATCCCTCCCACGAGACCCCGTTGTTCGAGCAACTCGCCTCCGGCATCCGCGCCTCGATCATCGACGGCCGACTCTCGGGAGGCGAGCGGCTCCCCGCCGCGCGAGAGCTTGCCGCTTCGCTCGACCTCAATGTGCACACCGTGCTGCGCGCCTACCATCGGCTGCGCGACGAACACCTCATCGAGCTACACCGGGGGCGCGGTGCCATCGTCTCGGTGCGCGTCGGCGGTCGCAGCGCGCTGGCCGGCGCCGTGCACGACCTCGTCGACGAGGCCAAGAACCACGAGCTGCCCGAGGCCGCGCTCCTCGCCCTCGTGCGCGAGGCCTACCGATCGGCGCCCCAGGCCTCTGGCGTGCTGCGGCCCATGCCGACGCGGTAGTCTTGTCTGCAACGACATCGATCCGGCTCATGGGCCGGCGCAGTAGTCGTCAAGACACAACGACAGAGATCCGGCCATCACCGGGGAGTCTTCGGAAGAACCCGAACGGGTGCCATGCGGCATCCGCTCGGTGGTAGAACCGAACGGGGCGGCCCGTCACAGCCGGCAATGAGGGGCGAACCGGTCGAGAGACGCGGTTCGCAAGCGAGGTGGTACCGCGGCGGTCGTTCGTTCGAACTCCGGCGTCCTCGTGAGAGCATCCGTCCCGCAAGGAGCGATCGTGTACCCCCGCACCCCAGACGACCACGGTGTCGCCCCCTCACCCGAGTTCCCCGCCGTCGAGCGCGAGGTGCTGGCGTTCTGGAAGGCCGACGGCACCTTCCAGGCTTCGATCGACCAGCGCGAGGGCGCGCCCGAATGGGTGTTCTACGACGGGCCGCCGTTCGCGAACGGACTGCCGCACTACGGCCACCTGCTCACCGGTTACGCGAAAGACCTCTTCCCGCGCTTCCAGACCATGCGCGGCCACCAGGTGCACCGTCGCTTCGGCTGGGACACGCACGGCCTGCCCGCCGAGCTCGAGGCCGAGCGCCAGCTCGGCATCACCGACAAGAGCGAGATCGAGGAGATGGGCATCGCGGCCTTCAACCAGGCCGCGAAAGACGCCGTGCTGCGCTACACGAAGGAATGGCAGGAGTACGTCACCCGCCAGGCCCGCTGGGTCGACTTCGAGCACGACTACAAGACGCTCGACGTGACCTTCACGGAGAGCGTCATCTGGGCGTTCAAGACGCTGCACGACAAGGGCCTGGCCTACGAGGGCTACCGGGTGCTTCCGTACTGCTGGCGCGACCAGACGCCGCTCTCGAACCACGAGCTGCGCATGGACGACGACGTCTACAAGATGCGTCAGGACCAGACGGTCACCGTCACGTTCCCGCTCGTCGGCGCGAAGGCCGAGTCGCTCGGCCTCACCGCGGTGCGGGCGCTCGCCTGGACGACGACGCCGTGGACCCTGCCGACGAACTTCGCCCTCGCGGTCGGGCCCGACATCGAGTACGCGGTCGTGCCTGCCGGGCCGAACGGCACGCCCGACGCGACGGTGCTGCGTGAAGAGGTCGGCACGGCCGAGACGGGCGCCGCGGCATCCGACACCGAGGTGCTCGCCGGCGAGTACCTGCTCGCGATCGACCTCGTCGGCAACCACGCCAAGGAGCTCGGCTACGACTCCGCCGACGAGGCGCGCGCGGCGGTGTCGCGCACCGTCCGGGGCAGCGAGCTCGATGGCGTCAGCTACGACCGCCTCTTCGACTACTATGCCGACGTCGAAGCCTACGGACTCGAGAACGCCTGGCGCATCCTCGTGGCCGACTACGTCACCACCGAAGACGGCACCGGCATCGTGCACCAGGCACCCGCCTACGGCGAGGAGGACCAGCGGATCGGCGAAGCCGCCGGCATCCCGGTCGTCATCTCGCTCGACGAGGGCGGTCGGTTCCTGCCGGCGGTGACGGATGTCGCGGGGCTGCTCTGGAGCGACGCGAACAAGCCGCTCACCCAGCTGATCAAGGCAGAGGGCCGACTGCTCCGGCAGGCGAGCTACGAGCACTCGTACCCGCACTGCTGGCGCTGTCGCAACCCGCTCATCTACAAGGCGGTCTCGAGCTGGTTCATCCGCGTGCCCGAGTTCCGCGACCGCATGGGCGAGCTGAACCAGGACATCAACTGGGTGCCCGACAACGTGAAGGACGGGCAGTTCGGCAAGTGGGTCGCCGGTGCGCGCGACTGGTCGATCAGCCGCAACCGCTACTGGGGTTCGCCGATCCCGGTGTGGAAGAGCGACGACCCTGAATACCCGCGCGTCGACGTCTACGGCTCGCTCGAAGAGCTCGAGCGAGACTTCGGCCGGCTGCCCCTGAACCCCGAGGGCGAGCCCGACCTGCACCGCCCCTACATCGACGAACTCGTGCGGCCGAACCCCGACGACCCCACCGGGCGCTCGACCATGCGGCGCATCTCCGACATCTTCGACGTGTGGTTCGACTCGGGCTCGATGCCGTTCGCCCAGGTGCACTACCCCTTCGAGAACCAGGAGTGGTTCGACAGCCACAACCCCGCCGACTTCATCGTCGAATACATCGGCCAGACCCGCGGCTGGTTCTACGTCATGCACGTGCTGTCGACGGCGCTCTTCGACCGACGTGCCTTCACGAACGTGGTCAGCCACGGCATCGTGCTCGGCAGCGACGGGCAGAAGATGTCGAAGTCGCTGCGCAACTACCCCGATGTCTCAGAGGTCTTCGAGCGCGACGGCTCCGACGCGATGCGCTGGTTCCTGATGTCGAGCTCGGTGCTGCGCGGCGGCAACCTCGTCGTCACCGAAGAGGGCATCCGCGAGGGTGTGCGGCAGTTCATGCTGCCGCTCTGGAGCACCTGGTACTTCTTCTCGCTCTACGCGAACTCGGCCCGCGAGGGTGGCTACGAGGCATCCGCTCGCACCGATTCGACCGACGTGCTCGACCGTTACCTGCTCGCCAAGCTCGGCGAGCTCGTGACGGCCATGACGATCGATCTCGAAGACTTCGACTCGCCGCTCGCGGCGGCCAAGCTGCGCGACTTCGGCGACGTGCTGACGAACTGGTACGTGCGCCGCTCGCGCGACCGGTTCTGGTCGGGCGTGGCCGACGACGGCTCCGGCCGAGAGGCCTTCGACACGCTGTACACCGTGCTCGAGACGCTCACCCGGCTCGCTGCACCGCTCCTGCCGCTCGTCTCGGAGCAGATCTGGCGCGGGCTCACGGGCGGTCGCAGCGTGCACCTCGCCGATTGGCCCGACGCCGAGGGCTTCCCGGTCGACCACGCACTCGTGGCCGCGATGGACGCCGTGCGCGACATCAGCTCCGTCGCGCTGTCGCTGCGCAAGCAGTCGGGCCGGCGGGTTCGGCTCCCGCTCGCCCGACTCACGGTCGTGGCGACGGATGCCGCTGCGCTCGCGCCGTTCGAGGCGATCCTGCGCGACGAGCTCAACGTCAAGGCGGTCGACCTCGTGACGCTCGACGCCTCGAGCGCCGAGCGATTCGGCGTCACGAAGCGACTCACCGTCAATGCGAGGGCCGCCGGGCCGAGACTCGGCAAGACCGTGCAGCAGGCGATCCAGGCCGCTCGCTCGGGCGAATGGAGCGTCGACGGCGACTCGGTCGTCGCCGGCGGCATCCCGCTCGAGACCGGGGAGTACGAGCTCGTGCTCGAGGCCGGCGGCAGCGGAGACGGGTCGAGTGCCCTCGCGCTGCTCTCCGACGGGGGCTTCGTGATCCTCGACACTGCGACGACACCCAAGCTCGAGGCCGAGGGCCTGGCCCGCGACGTCGTGCGCGCCGTCCAGGAGGCGCGGAAGGCGGCCGGGCTCGAGGTCGGCGACCGCATCCGGCTGACGCTCACGCTCGACGAGGTCGGGGCTGCGGCCGCCGAACTGCACCGAGAGCTGATCGCGGGCGAGACGCTCGCGATCGAGCTCTCCGTCGTCGCCGGAACGCCCGGCGACGACGCCAAGACCGTCGGCGAGTCGTCTCGCCTGAACGTGGAAGTGACCAAGGCATGACCGACGATCTCGAATTCGCCGACGCGGCCGACGCCGTCTACCGGAGCCTGCTCGAACGGGTCGGCGAAGCCGCTCCCGAGCCCCGACTCGACGCGACGCGTCGCGCGGTCGAACTGCTCGGCGACCCGCACCGGGCCGCCCCGGTGATCCACATCACGGGCACCAACGGCAAGACGTCGACGAGCCGCATGATCGAGTCGATCCTGCGGGCCGGTGGTCTTCGCACGGGCCTCATGACGAGCCCGCACCTCGAGCGCTTCACCGAGCGCATCCTCATTGACGGGGCGCCGGTCTCCGATGAGGCGGTCGCGCGCAACTGGGACGAGATCGCACCGTTCATCGACATCGTCGATGCCGAACTCGAGGCGGCGGGCAAGCCACGACTGACGTTCTTCGAGGCGCTCACGGCACTCGCGTTCGCGTGCTTCGCCGACGCGCCCGTCGACGTCATGGTGCTCGAGGTCGGCATGGGCGGCGAGTGGGACTCGACGAACGTGGCCGACGGCCAGGTCGCCGTGTTCACGCCGATCGCCCTCGACCACGAGACCGCCCTCGGCGCCACCGTCGAACGCATCGCGCGCACCAAGGCGGGCATCATCAAGCCCGACGCCGCTGTCGTCACCGCGTTCCAGTCGCCCGAGGCACTCACGGTGCTGCGCGACGTCACCACTGAGAACGGCGGCACCTTCGCGGTCGAGGGCGGTGCCTTCGCGGTGCTAGACTCGCGCGTCGCGGTGGGCGGCCAGCTCATCTCGGTGCGGGGGCTCGCGGGGGAGTATCGCGACCTCGCACTGCCGCTCTTCGGTCGGCACCAGGCCGAGAACGCCGCGGTCGCGATCGCGGCCGTCGAATCGTTCCTCGGCGCCGGCAGCATGCGGCTGGCCGACGAGGTGCTGCAGCAGGGGCTCGGCCTCGCGACGTCGCCCGGCCGACTGCAGATCATCGGCACCGAGCCGCCCGTCATCGTCGATGCCGCGCACAACCCGCACAGTGCCGCCTCGCTCGCGGCGGCGCTCGAGGAGTACTTCGACTTCGACGAGGTCGTCGTCGTGCTCGGCGTGCTTGCCGGCAAAGACGTCGCCGGCATCGTCGGCGCAATCGCCGGCTCCTCACGGTTCATCGTCACCGCCCCGGCATCAGATCGCGCGATCGGGGCCGCCGAGCTCGCGGCATCCGTCGCCGGTGTCGTCGGGGCCGACCGGGTCGAGATCGTCGAGCGCCTCGACGACGCGCTCGACCGGGCGAGAACGTGGGCTTCTGCTGAACCGAAGCGCGCCGTCGTCGTCGCCGGATCGATCGTGCTGGTCGGCGAGGCCATCGGCATCGCCGCCGATCGCGAGTGGGCGCGCGCATGAGCGACGCGACGCAGCCGAACGAGCCCGAGCACGTGCCGGCGCAGCCGTCCGAGCCGACTGAACCAGCTGACACCGCGCGTCCGCGCTCGATCCGGCAGAGCCTTGCTGCGATCGTCCTCGGCTTCGAGGTCATCGTCGTCTTCCTCGCCGCCCTCGTCATCTGGGGTCTCGCGCAGGGCGGTGTCGAGGCGGCGCTGCCGTCGTGGGTGCCGCTCGCCGCCGGCGGCGTCATCATCATCGGCCTGATCGCGACGATCGGGCTCCTGCGATTCAGCTGGGCCTACCCGCTCGGCTGGGCCCTCCAGGTGCTCATCCTCGCCTCCGGCTTCCTCAACCCCGCGATGTTCGTCGTGGGCGCACTCTTCGGCGGCATGTGGTGGTACTGCATGGTGACCGGTGCCCGAATCGACCGAGAACGGGCGGCAGCGGCCGCTCGATGGAAGGAACAGGAATGACCACTCCGATCGAAGAGACCCTCGTGCTCGTCAAGCCCGACGGGGTCGCACGCAACCTCACCGGCGAGATCCTCCGCCGCATCGAGGCGAAGGGGTACTCCCTCGTCGACATCCGCCTCGTGCAGGCCGACCGCGAACTGCTCGGGCACCACTACGCCGAGCACGAGGGCAAGCCGTTCTACGAGCCGCTCATCGAGTTCATGGAGTCCGGCCCGATCGTCGCGATGCGAGTCGCCGGCAACCGGGTGATCGAGGGCTTCCGGGTGCTCGCCGGCACGACCGACCCCACGACCGCGGCGCCCGGCACGATCCGCGGCGACTACGGCCGCGACTGGGGACTCAAGGTGCAGCAGAACCTCGTGCACGGCTCGGACTCGGTCGAGTCCGCCGAACGCGAACTCGCGCTCTGGTTCTGATCGATCGAGCGGATGTCGCGGTGACCGGATTCCCGGCGCCGCGACGCCCGTCGCTCAGCCCGCGAGGTTCTGCAGGTCGATCATGATGCGCGGGATGGCGTCCATCTGCGCCTGCGCGAGCAGCACGATGACGGCATAGCAGATCACCGTGATGAGGGGCACCCACGACAGCCACGAGCCGGCGAGCCGGCGAACACGTGCCGATGCCGGAATATGCCCCTCTCGCAGGTTGTACAGCGTGAGCGCCCAGAACGTCGGAATCGTGACCGCCCACGTGAGCATGCACCAGGGGCAGAGCACGTCGAGCACGTAGATGCTCTGCACGATGAGCCAGCCGACGAACACGAGCGCCCCGGCGACGCCGACGTTGAAGAGCACCCAGAACCAGCGCGCGAACCTCGCGCCGGCGAGCACTGCCACGCCGACGGTGATCACCACCGGCCAGGCCATCAGGCCGATGAACGGGTTGGGAAAGCCGAAGACGCCGCCCTGCCACGACTCGAGGTTCGTGCTGCAACCGACGAGCACGCCGACGTTGCACGCCGGCACGTGCCCGGGATCGCTGAGCGACAGCACCTTCTCGACCGAGAGCTCGAAGGCCGCGAGCAGGCCGAGGGCGCCGGAGATCACGAAGAAGACCGCGAGCGCCACTGGGCGGGAACGACGGGAGGAGTCCGGCATGCTCGGATTATGGCATGCCGATTCCGCCCTCAGCTGCGAGAGCATGCGATAATCGAAGGAGTCGTCCGGGCCGCGCCCGGCACGACGCCAATGAGGGCTTTGAGGATGCAGCGCATCCGAGTAGGCGGTGAACACACCGCAAGACGTGGCGACACAGGCAACCTGCCGGTCGCAGTAGTGAAGGATTCGGCGGTTCGGCGCGACGCGCAGAGCCGCTCCAGACGAGTACGGAGCGACGGCGCGGCTGTCGGAACCGGCGTAGGAGTGCACCAGAGATGGTGGAAGGCAACGAGAAGAACACGAACGAACCCGAGACCGGCAGCGGCTCGACCCGACGGCGTGGGGGCCTCTTCGGCTCGCGGCGTGGAGGTCGCTCGAAGGCGGTGACGCCTGAGCCAGTGGTGCCGGCGACGCCCGAGGCGATCGTCGCGCCCGAGCCCGAGCCCGAGCCCGACGCAGCGCCGCCCGCGGCGGCCGCGAGCGCCGCAGTCGAGGTCCCATCGGAGTCTGAGGTTGCGACCGACGCATCCGTCGAGGCCGCCTCAACGGCAGCTGACGAGCAGGCCGCGACCGCGCAACCGGCTGCCGAACCCGCGACCGCATCGCCCATTCCGGCGACGCTCACGACGACCTCCCTGATCTTCCACGCGCCGCCGGTGCTCGTGACCGTCGATCGCCCCGAGCGCGGCGAGCGCCCTGAGCGCGAGAGCCGCGACGGACGCGAACGTGACGACCACGGTGCGCGCGACCGCGACCGCGACGACGACGAAGAGAGCTCGACGGTTCGCCGTCGCACGCGTCGTCGAAGCGGAGAAGAGGGCCGCTCGAACTCCGACGAGCCCGCGAACACCGTCGTCAAGGTGCGCAAGCCCCGCGAGGTCGAGCTCATCACCGAGCCGCAGAAGGTCAAGGGATCGACGCGCCTCGAGGCGAAGAAGCAGCGTCGCCGCGATGGTCGCGACGCCGGCCGGCGACGCGCCGTCATCACCGAGGCCGAGTTCCTGGCCCGTCGTGAATCCGTCGACCGGTCGATGGTCGTGCGCGAGAAGGGCGGCCGCATCCAGATCGGCGTGCTCGAAGACGGCGTGCTCGTCGAGCACTACGTGGCCCGCAACCAAGAGGCCTCGCTCATCGGCAACGTCTACCTCGGTCGCGT
Source organism: Agromyces subbeticus DSM 16689 (assembly GCF_000421565.1). Classification (GTDB taxonomy): domain Bacteria; phylum Actinomycetota; class Actinomycetes; order Actinomycetales; family Microbacteriaceae; genus Agromyces; species Agromyces subbeticus. Next base: position 414,568 of record NZ_ATXG01000002.1, read on the forward strand.
GCAGAACGTGCTGCCGAGCATGGAGGCCGCGTTCGTCGACATCGGCCGCGGCCGCAACGCCGTGCTGTACTCGGGCGAGGTCGACTGGGAGGCTGCAGCCGAGAACGGCGAGAAGAACCAGCCCCGACGCATCGAGCTCGCGCTCAAGCCCGGCGACCGCGTGCTCGTGCAGGTCACGAAAGACCCGATCGGCCACAAGGGTGCTCGCCTGACGAGCCAGGTCTCGCTGCCCGGCCGCTACCTCGTCTACGTGCCCAACGGCTCGATGAACGGCATCAGCCGCAAGCTCCCCGACACCGAGCGTGCGCGCCTCAAGAAGATCCTCAAAGAGGTGCTGCCCGACAACCAGGGCGTGATCGTGCGCACCGCGGCCGAAGGCGCGACCGAAGAGCAGCTGACGCTCGACGTGAACCGCCTGATCGCGCAGTGGGCCGACATCGCGACCCAGCTCGAGAAGGTGCAGGCGCCCGCGCTGCTGCACTCCGAGCCCGACCTGCTGATCAAGATCGTGCGCGACGTCTTCAATGAAGACTTCCAGAAGATGATCATCGAGGGCGACGAAGCGCGGCAGACGATCGAGCGATACCTCCGCGCGGTCGCTCCCGACCTGCTCGAGCGTGTCGAGGCGCACGCCGGAGATCGCGACTCGTTCGACGAGTTCCGCATCAGCGAGCAGATCGAGAAAGCGCTCGACCGCAAGGTCTGGCTGCCCTCAGGCGGCTCGCTCGTGATCGACCGCACCGAGGCGATGACCGTGGTCGACGTCAACACCGGCAAGTTCGTCGGTTCGGGCGGCAACCTCGAAGAGACGGTCACCAAGAACAACCTCGAGGCGGCCGAAGAGATCGTGCGCCAGCTGCGGCTGCGCGACATCGGCGGCATCATCGTCGTCGACTTCATCGACATGGTGCTCGAGACCAATCGCGACCTCGTGCTGCGCAGGCTCGTCGAGTGCCTCTCGCGCGACCGCACGAAGCACCAGGTGGCCGAGGTCACCTCGCTCGGCCTCGTGCAGATGACCCGCAAGAAGCTGGGCCTCGGCCTGCTCGAGTCGTTCAGCGAGCCGTGCGAGGTCTGCGCCGGCCGCGGCATCATCGTGCACCACGAACCCGTGGTCAAGCACCGCAGTGCCCAGCAGTCGCAGCCCGAGCGTCGTGGTCGCGGCCGTGGCGGCAACCAGCAGCAGCCTGCGCAGGCGCCTACCGCGCCCGCCGCGCACACCGGCACCCACGCGATCACCGACGACGTGAAGAACGCGCTCGCGCAGATCGCGGCTTCGACGATTCCGCACGCCGAGCAGAAGCCCGACGAGCGAGCGAGCGAAGCGCCGGCCGCAGCTGCGGCCGCCGAACCGGCTGCCACGCGTCCGGCGCAGGCCGACGCGAGCGAGAAGCCGGTCGAAGCCACCGGTCGAAGCCGCCGCGGTCGCCACCGTCGTGTCTCGCAGGAGCAGGGCGCGGCAACGGAGGCCCCGGCCGCCGAAGCCGAGACTCCGGTCGAGGTCGCACCTGTGGCCGAGCCTGTGGCACCGCAGATTCTCGATCTGCCGGTGCCGCCGGTCGAGCGCAAGCGCCCGGTGCGTGTCGCTGAGACCGAGGTGCTCCTCGACTCCGTGCTCGACGCGCTGCCTGCCCCCAAGAAGGCCGGCGAGGGGCGCACGCGCAGCCGTCGCGTCTCCACGGCGGCGCTCAGCCCCGCCGGTGCAGCACCGGTGATCACCAGGGCCGACGGCTCGGGCGACGACGCGGCATCCGCCTCAGGCGAGTGAGCCGCGGGCTGCGCGCTCGCGTCGCTCACGCGGCGTGACGCGCAGCCCGCTGCCGCGCAGGCGAGCCACGAGCTCGCGCGGGCTCACCGCGAGAGCACCCGCCGCGACCAGATCGTCGTAGCGTTCGATCGGGACGTCGTAGTGGTCGAGATCGAAGGATCTCGGGGGCAGACCGGCTCGCTCGGCGAACGCGACCAACTCGTCGATCGACGCATCGCTCACGAGGTGCGCCCACACCGTGCCGTGCTTCGGCCAGAGCGGCGTGTCGATGAGCACGGTCATGGGGCGATCCTACGCGGCACGACTTGCGACTCGCCGGTGGCTGCGCGTTTGACCGGCCCCCCGACATCCGGTAAACTCGACCGTTGGTGCCACCGCTTATCCCGGCGGCCCCGTCTGCAGACGTATCTGCAACACAGTTTTCTGGCAGTGACGACCCTCTCCTTCCCGCTGGGGTCCCGCGCAGTGACATCCCATCAGACAGTCGGAGCCTCCGGGCTCCCCAGAGATAGGTACGAGTAGTGGTTTACGCAGTAGTGCGCGCCGGCGGTCGGCAGGAGAAGGTCGAAGTCGGCACTATCGTGACGATGGACCGCATCAAGGCAGACAAGAACGGCAACGTCACCCTTGCCGCGGTTCTCCTCGTCGATGGCGACAAGATCACCTCCGACGCCAAGTCGCTCGAGAAGGTCACGGTCACGGCCGAGGTCCTGAACGACCTTCGCGGCCCGAAGATCGTGATCCAGAAGTTCAAGAACAAGACCGGATACAAGAAGCGCCAGGGGCACCGTCAGGACCTCACGCGCGTCAAGGTCACCGGAATCAAGTAGAGCCTGAGGAGAGCAGCTAATGGCACACAAAAAGGGAGCGAGCTCTACTCGCAACGGTCGTGACTCCAACGCGCAGCGCCTCGGCGTGAAGCGCTTCGGTGGCCAGGTCGTCGGCGCAGGCGAGATCATCGTCCGCCAGCGCGGCACCCACTTCCACCCGGGCGCGGGCGTCGGTCGCGGTGGCGACGACACCCTGTTCGCCCTCGAGGCCGGTGCAGTGCAGTTCGGTCACAAGGGTGGCCGCAAGGTCATCAACATCGTGGCGGTCGGCGAATAGTCGATCGACGGTTTTCGTGAGGGCGGGCTTCGGCTCGCCCTCACGTGTTTTCATCATCGGTTTGGAGAGTGCAGCATGGTCAGCTTCGTCGACGAGGTGACGCTGTTCCTGCGTGCCGGTCATGGCGGCAACGGCTGCGTCTCGGTGCGCCGTGAGAAGTTCAAGCCGCTCGCCGGGCCCGATGGCGGCAACGGCGGGCACGGCGGCGACATCGTGCTCATCGCCGATCCGCAGGTGACCACGCTCCTGGGCTACCACGGACGCCCGCATCGCTCCTCTCCGAACGGGCAGCCCGGCATGGGCGATCACCGCTCCGGAGCCGTCGGCGAGACGCTCGAGCTCCCGGTGCCCGTCGGCACCGTGGTCAAAGACGCCGATGGCGTCGAACTCGCCGATTTCACCGAGCCGGGCACGCGGTTCGTCGCCGCGGCCGGCGGTCTCGGCGGTCTCGGCAACGCCGCCCTGTCGAGCACCAAGCGCAAGGCCCCCGGGTTCGCGCTGCTCGGCACGCTCGGCGACGAGATCGAGATCACGCTCGAGCTGAAGAGCATCGCCGATGTCGCGCTCGTGGGCTACCCCTCGGCCGGCAAGTCGAGCCTGATCGCCGCGTTGTCTGCGGCGCGCCCGAAGATCGCCGACTACCCGTTCACGACGCTGCACCCGAACCTCGGCGTCGTGCAGGCCGGCGACCACCGGTTCACCGTGGCCGATGTGCCCGGCCTCATCGAGGGCGCCAGCGAGGGCAAGGGGCTCGGCCTCGAGTTCCTGCGTCACGTCGAGCGCTGCGCCGCGCTGCTGCACGTGCTCGACTGCGCGACGCTCGAGCCAGGGCGCGACCCGATCACCGACCTCGAGGTCATCCTCGGTGAACTCGAGGCGTACCCGGTGCCCGAGGGCCAGGTGCCGTTGCTCGAGCGCCCGCAGCTCATCGCGCTCAACAAGATCGACGTGCCAGAGGGGCGCGACCTCGCCGAGTTCGTTCGCCCAGAGCTCGAGTCCCGCGGCTACCGCGTCTTCGAGATCTCGACGGTGAGCCACGAAGGACTCCGCCAGCTCGGCTTCGCGCTCGGAGAGCTCGTCGACACGGCCAGGGCCGAGTTGGCCGCCATTCCCGTGCCCGAGCGCATCGTGATCCGCCCGAAGACCACCAATGATCCCGGCTTCGTCGTGCGCCCAGAAGGCGGCAGCTACGGCACCATCTACCGGGTGCTCGGCCAGAAGCCCGAACGCTGGGTGCAGCAGACCGACTTCACGAACGACGAGGCCGTCGGCTTCCTGGCCGATCGTCTGGCCAAGCTCGGCGTCGAAGACGCGCTCGTACGCGCCGGAGCCGATGCCGGATCGACCGTCGTGATCGGCAAGGGCGCCGGTGTCGTGTTCGACTGGGAGCCCACGCTCACCTCGACCGCCGAGCTCATCACCGCCCCACGCGGCACCGACGTGCGTCTCGACGAGAACCGGCGCGCCACGCGCGCCGAACGACGCAGCGAATACTACGAGCGCATGGACGCGAAGGCCGAAGCGCGCGCCGAGCTCGAGCGCGAACGCGGCGCCAACATGTGGTCGGAGCTCGACGAGCAGACCGCAGCAGACGACGCGGCGATCGCGGCGACCGATGCCCCGGCATCGCCCGCCGCGACCGACGGCGGAGAGGACTCGAGCGGCGAGGAACGGGCATGACGCCTCGCAATCGCTCCGAGATCGCCTCGGCCACGCGCATCGTGGTGAAGGTCGGCTCCTCGTCGATCAGCGGTGACAACGCCGAGCAGATCGGTCCACTCGTCGACGCGCTGGCCGCCGCGCACGCTCGCGGGGCCGAAATCGTGCTCGTGTCGTCGGGCGCCATCGCGACCGCGATCCCGTTCCTCGAGCTCGACGGCAGGCCCACCGACCTCGCCACGCAGCAGGCCGCCGCGGCCGTCGGGCAGAACGTCTTGATGTGGCGCTACCAGACGAGCCTCGACCGCTACGGCGTGCTCGCCGGGCAGGTGCTGCTCACCGCGGGCGATCTCGAGAACGCCACGCCGCGCTCGAACGCCCAGCGCGCGATGGACCGCCTCCTGTCGCTGCGCATCCTCCCGATCGTGAACGAGAACGACACCGTCGCAACGCACGAGATCCGCTTCGGCGACAACGACCGCCTCGCGGCACTGGTCGCCGAGCTGATCGGCGCCGAGCTGCTGGTGCTGCTCTCCGACGTCGACGCCCTGTACACCAAGCCGCCGCATCTCGAGGGTGCCCGCCGCATCGAGCATGTGCCGTACGGCGATGCCCTCGAGGGCGTCGAGATCGGTGCTGCCGGTCGAGCCGGCGTCGGCACCGGGGGAGCGGAGACCAAGGTCTCGGCCGCGCGCATCGCAGCAGAGGCGGGCGCCGCGGTGCTCATCACCGCCACGCCGCTCGTCGCCGAGGCCCTCTCGGGTGCCCCGGTGGGCACCTGGTTCGACGCGGCCCCAGGGCGTCACACGAGCGTCGGCGACATCCCGCTCACCTAGGCTGGTGCCATGGAGCAGACCGACCTCGACACCTCCGTGATCGACCGCCGTCTCGCCGCCGCTCAAGAGGCGTCCCGCCGCCTCGCGCGCGCCGCGACCGCTGAGAAGGATGCCGCGCTCGAACAGGTGGCGGTGCTGCTCGCCGAGCGCTCATCCGAGATCATCCGTGCGAACGCCGTCGATCTCGACGCCGGCCGCACGGCAGGCCTCGGGGCGGGCCTCCTCGATCGACTCACCCTCGATGAACGGAGAGTGGCTGCGCTGTCCGACGCCGTTCGAGAGGTGATCGCTCTCACCGACCCCGTCGGCGACACCGTCAGCGGCCGTTCGCTGCCCAACGGTATTCGCATCGATCAGGTGCGCGTGCCGCTCGGCGTGATCGGAGCGATCTACGAGGCGCGGCCCAATGTCACGATCGACATCGCCGTGCTCGCGCTCAAGAGCGGCAACGCGGTCGTGCTTCGCGGCGGCAGCGCTGCCGAGGCGACGAACCGGGTGCTGCTCGGCGTGCTTCGCGACGCACTCGAGTCGGTCGGCCTTCCCGCCGAAGCCGTGCAGACGGTCGACGACTTCGGTCGGGCCGGTGCGCGCCACCTGATGCAGGCCCGCGACTACGTCGACGTGCTGATTCCGCGGGGGAGTGCCGGTCTCATCCGCGCCGTCGTCGACGAGGCCAAGGTGCCGGTCATCGAGACGGGTGCCGGCGTCGTGCACATGTTCCTCGACGAGAGCGCCCGTGAAGACTGGGCGGTCGATCTCGTGCACAACGCCAAGACGCAGCGCCCGAGCGTGTGCAACGCGCTCGAGACGCTGCTCGTGCACGCGAGTGCCGCCGAGCGCCTGTTGCCGCCGGTGCTCGCCCGCCTCGAGGCATCCGGTGTCACGGTGCATGGAGACGAGCGCGTGCGTGCCATCAGGCCCGAGGTCACGGCCGTCACCGACGACGAGTGGGCGATCGAGCACATGTCGCTCGACCTCTCGGTCGGGGTGGTCGACTCGCTCGACGACGCCCTCCGCCACATCCGCCGGTACTCGACGAAGCACACCGAGTCGATCGTCACCAACGACCTCGGCAATGCCGAACGGTTCTTGAACGAGGTGGATGCCGCGGCGGTCATGGTGAACGCCTCCACCCGCTTCACCGACGGCGCCGAGTTCGGGTTCGGCGCCGAGGTCGGCATCTCGACGCAGAAGCTGCACGCACGGGGGCCGATGGGCCTGCCCGAGCTCACCAGCACCAAGTGGATCGTGCGGGGCGCCGGTCATGTGCGCAGCTGACATCGCTAGACTGTCTGGAGCACGACCCGCAGGATTCGAAAGGAACGGCGAATGAGCCTAGCCACCGCAGTGCAGACCGCGACGGTGTTCACCGAAACGGTGCACGCGAGGGAACTGCCCATGGAGACGTGGGTCTACGGCCTCATCGCCCTCGTCATCTTCGCCGCGCTCGGCTTCGTCGTCGCCTCGTACCGCGACGTGGCGAACCGCCACAGCGCGAAGGCCGCGGCGTACGCCGCCCGCCACACCGGAGACGAGCACGGCGGCCACTGAGGCGGGCGAGATCGCGATGACGGTCGCGCGGCCCCGGCCTCGAATCGGAGTGATGGGCGGCACGTTCGACCCCATCCATCACGGACACCTCGTGGCCGCGAGTGAGGTCGCGCAATCTCTCGACCTCGACGAGGTCGTGTTCGTGCCGACCGGGCAGCCGAGCTACAAGTCGAACGTCACGCAGGCCGAGCACCGGTACCTGATGACGGTCATCGCGACCGCGTCGAACCCCCGGTTCACCGTGAGCCGCGTCGACATCGATCGCGAGAAGCCCACGTTCACGATCGACACGCTGCGTGATATCCGACGCGAGCGTCCCGACGCCGACCTGTACTTCATCACCGGAGCCGACGCGATCGCGCAGATCCTCTCCTGGAAAGACGTGCAGGAGCTCTGGGATCTTGCGCACTTCGTTGCTGTGAGTCGTCCGGGACATGTGCTGAGCGTTTCTGGATTGCCCGAGCAAGACGTAAGCTTGCTGGAGGTTCCGGCACTGGCGATCTCGTCGACCGATTGCCGGAGCAGGGTGCGCCGGGGTTTCCCGGTGTGGTACTTGGTGCCCGATGGGGTCGTCCAGTACATCTCCAAGCACCATCTCTACCGGAGTGTCGAATGACGTCGTCGCAGGATCCGCCGCTGACGCGCCGCGAAATGCGCGAACGCGAGCGACTGCTGGAGCAGCAGGAGCCTTCGTCGACCCCTGATGCAGCGCACGAGGCTCCGCCCGTCCCCGTTTCGACTCCTTCGCTTCCGCCGACGCCCGCGCAAGCCGTTCCCGCCCCCTCGCTTCCCGTTTCGGCCTCGAGCCCGGCCTTCGCTGCCCCTCGGCCGGCCGCGGGGTACGCAGACGCCTCGCCGTTCGGCGTAGCGCCCGCTGCACCAGCGGTGCCCGGGGTGGCTCCTTTGCCCCAGCAGAGCCCGTTCGCTCCGCGGCAGGTGCCGCCTCCGCCCAATGCGCTCCAGGCTCCGAAACAGGTGCAGCCGGCGCCGGTGAGCGCGGCTCAGGCCGTGCAACAGCCTGGTCAGGCCGAGTCGAGCACGCCCGAGCGCACGCTCACACGTCGAGAGCTTCGCGCCATGCTCGACGGCACCCAGCTCGACGAATTCGACCTCGAAGACGATGCGGCGGCGCAGCCGATCGATTCATCGCAATCACGCGCCGCTGCGCCGGCACCGGCGACTCGTCCGAGCGACGCCGAGGCCGACGCATCCGCCTCGGCCGCAGTCGGTCACTGGACCTCGCAGCTGAACGCTCCCGTCGAAGTGGCCGAGCCGTTCGATCAGCTGCTCTCGCGCGGTGGGGTCAGCCACGGCGTGCCGACCACGACGAACGCGCTCATCCTGCCGAACCTTCCCGACCACGGGTCGATCGGCAGCCCGCTCTCCGCAATCGGCAACCCACTCGCAGCCCCTGGTGAGATCATCGCCACCGGGTCGATCGACCTGCCTCGCTCCTATGGCGCCACCGGCGTTCACCCGAGCCGCATCGATTCCTCCGACGTCGATCGTCTCTTCGACCAGGTCGAAGACGTCGGCACCGGCGCAGCGCCCGTGGCGGCGACGAGCGCGATCAGCACCCAAGGTGCCGCGCGCGCGATGATCGCGCCTCCGAAGAAGGAGAGCATGAACGTTCCGCTCGTGCTCGCCGTCACCGCCGGCGTGCTCGCACTCGGCGTCGTCGGTACCTTGGTGATCGGCGCGATCGCGGGGCTGTTCTGATCCGAATCAATCACGCACCGGAAGTGAGCGCATGACCGCATCCGCCCAGGCTCTCGATCTGCTCGCCTCAGCGGCGCGCGCAGCCGATGCGAAGGGCGGCGACGATCTCGTCGCGCTCGACGTGTCGGTGCCGCTCCCGTTCGCCGACGTGTTCCTCCTCGTCACCGGCAACTCCGAACGAAACGTCATCGCGATCGCCGACGAGATCGAAGAGGTGCTCGGCCACGCCGGCACCCCGACTCGCCGTCGCGAGGGCCACCACACCGGTCGCTGGATCCTGCTCGATTTCGGCGACCTCGTCGTGCACGTCTTCCACCAGGAAGAGCGCCTGTACTACGGTCTCGAGCGGCTCTGGGCCGACTGCCCGGCGCTGCCGGTGGCACCGCTGCTCACGTCGAAGAGCTGATGGCCGGGGCATCCGCGGGTCGAGGGTCCCTCGATTTCTTTCGCGGGCCGAGGCTGGTGTAAGCTCAATTCGTTGCCCCAAACGGGGTGTACGGGTCTGTGGCGCAGCTGGTAGCGCACCTGCATGGCATGCAGGGGGTCAGGGGTTCGAGTCCCCTCAGATCCACCAAGAACCCCTGATGAATCGGTAGATTCACAGGGGTTTTTCGCGTTGAAGATGGCCGAGAAGGGGCCGTCGGGGCCATTTTTGGGGCCTTTTCATTCGAACCCATGTCGTGCCCACGATTACCCCCGTTCGTCAACCTCACCCGGGCAGAGACCGGCTTGCAATCCCACGCGCGGCGAACTGCGCGCGGTCGATGACGCCGAGTTCCGTGGCGCGATCGCTACGGCACGGCGATGATGTCGACTCCGAACCAGAGCAGCGCCTCGTGCGCGCTCCCGACGAGCACGTAGAGCGCCAGCACCGATCCGAAGGCGATCTCGCGGATCGACCCGGTGTCTCCGAGCAGCGGAAGGGCGACGAAGCCGTTCGGTCGCCAGATGCTGCTGATGAGCGGTGCCTTGCGCAGCAGTTTCGGCGGTCGTGGCCTGATCGGCCAGAGCAGCCCAGGAAGGCCGCCGGTGGTGAGCAGGTCGCCCGCGAGGTGGGCGAGGAAGCCGACGACGACGGCGAGCGGGAACCACGCGATGCTGCCGGGCGCGAGCAGCACGAGGAGCATTCCGAACACCGCTCCGAGCACCCAGGCTGTCAGCCACGACTCGACCATGTCGCGTGCCTTCACGGCGAAGCACATGAGCGCCGCAGCACCGATCACGGTGCCGAGCGAGAACGTGCCGAGTCGCTCCGTCGTGAGCGTCACGAGCGTCAGCGCCCACGCGCCGACACCGACGATCGCCGCTGCGATCAGCGAATGCGCACCGTGGCGATGTCCGCCGGAGACCGAGTTGACGGCGCCGGCGGTGAGCCGACCGAGGATCGGCACCGACCGGGCGATCGTGGCGCTGTGGTGGTCGGCGTCGGGCAGCAGCGCCGCGCCGGCGCAGACGAAGGATCCCGCGATGACGCCCACGGGATCGAGAGGGTACGCGCCACTGGTGAGGTACGGCATGGCTCCGGTCGCGGCGATCCAAGCGGCGGCGCCGCTCGTGGCATGGTTGACGCCCATCATCGTGCTGGGGTGGTCCTCTCGGTGGCGTGCATCGTCACGTGATGCGCTTCGACGTGCGCACACCGCTCGTCACCTCACGGCCTCGGCCGCGCCATCCGACCGTATCGCGCCACGCCGACACCGGACGCCGCGAGCCGTCCGCCTGCGCGCGGCTCAGGACTCCATCGGAGCGCCGAGGATCAGCGACCTGAGTTCGCCGGCGTATCGGTCGACGGGCCCGTCGACGACGAGACCGGGCGCGACGATCGTGATGGGAAGTACGGCGACGGGCGAAGGCGCGAGACCGACTTCTGCTCGCCACGCACTGACCTGCGCCGCCGAGGCCGCATAGACGATGCGTCCGAGACCCACCCATGCATGCGCTGCGGAGCACATCGGGCAGTGCTCGGCCGACGTGTAGACGGTGGCACCGGCTCGTTCAGCCGTCGTCAGGTTCGTCGCGGCCCACCGGGCGATCTCGAACTCGGGATGCCGCGTCTCGTCGCCGAGGGTGACTTCGCGATTGCGGTCGGCGAATCGTTCGACCCTCGAGGCATCCACGAGCACCGAGCCGAACGCACCATCGCCGGCCGCCGCGGCTTCTCGCGCGAGCGCGACGGCACGCTCGAGAAACACCAGATCTTCTTCGGAGACGCTCATGGGGCGAGTCTGCCGCGATTCGGGCCGGCGCGCGAGCGGCGCGCCTTCGCATCCGGTGTGAAGGCGGCTTCGCACGTCTCTGGCGCACCTAGGCTCGAGGAGTGGACATCAGAGACATCCCCCTCACGACGATCGACGGCGAGACGACGACGCTCGCCGACTACACCGACCGGGTCGTGATGGTCGTGAACGTCGCCTCGAAATGCGGCCTCACTCCGCAGTACGAGAAGCTCGAGGCGCTGCAGCGCGAATACGGCGACCGCGGCTTCACCGTGCTCGGGTTTCCGTGCAACCAGTTCGCGGGCCAAGAGCCGGGTGACGGCGACGACATCAAGGAGTTCTGCTCCATGACGTACGGCGTGACGTTCCCGCTCATGGAGAAGGTCAAGGTCAACGGCCGCAACCGGCATCCGCTCTATGAGGCACTCACGAAGGTGACGGATGCCGCCGGCAAGGCCGGCCGCGTCAAGTGGAACTTCGAGAAGTTCGTCGTGCAGCCGGGCGGTCGGGTGCAGCGATTCCGACCGACGACGCAGCCCGACGATCCCGCGGTGATCGCGGCGATCGAAGCAGGTCTGGCGGAGGCGAAAGCGGCCTGACCCGGTCGGTGCGACGCGCCTGACGCGCCGCGCGGCGCCTTGACCGGCCAACGACGCGGCCCCAGAATTGGGGGGTTGATCCGAATGCAACAGGAGCGGAGCACGAATGTCCGACGTGTACGGTCGTCCGACCACTGAGCACGATGTCCCCACGACTGAGATGCAGACGTTCGCGCCCGCATCCGATTCCGAGCAGACGCCGGCGCATGCCCCTGCCGATGCAGTCGAGCGGGGCAGGTGGGGCACCGACCTCAGGTTCATGCTCGTGGTGCTCGCCGCGATCGTCGCCCTCTTCCTCGCGTTCGCGCTGCTCATCGCGTTCAGCCCGACCGGGGCGGCGATCAGCGCCCTGGCTATCATCGCCGCGCCCATCGCCACCATGGTGGCCGCCTACTACGGCATCTCGCTCGCACTCAAGCAGGTGAAAGACGCTCGCGAAGCGGCCCAAGCGAGTGAGGCGCGGGCGCGCGCGGCCGAGGCCGGCGCCCGCGAGTCCGACGCATGGGCAGCGCAGATGGAATCAGGTCTCCGGGTCGCGGTCGCCAAGCTCACCGCGGCCGGGCAGCAGACCCGCGACGTCGAGCGCGCGGCCGGCACGCCCGACGAGTTCTTCTGATCCGGCGCGGCCGATCCCGCGCTTCTGATTCCGCGCGGCTGCCACCGCGCTGCGCTCAGAGCTCGGCGAGCACGGAGACCGGGCGCTCGATGCAGCGCGCCAGGAAGGTGAGGAACGCGGCCGCCTCCGCGCCATCGCACACGCGATGATCGAATGAGATCGTCAACTCGGTCACGGTTCGCACGGCGAGTTGGCCCTCGACCACCCACGGTCGCTCGATGAAGCGCCCGACGCCGAGCATCGCTGCCTCGGGGTGGTTGATGATGGCGGCGGAACCGTCGACCCCGAGCGTGCCGTAGTTGTTGAGCGTGAAGGTGCCGCCGGTGAGTGCGGCGGGCGGGAACGCGCCGGTGGTGGCCTCGTCGGTGCGCGTCAGGATCGCGTCGCGCAGGGCGCGCAGCGACATCCGCTCGGCGCCGTGCACGACCGGCACGAGGAGTCCTCGCGGAGTCTGCGCCGCGAGCCCCAGGTTCACGGTCGAGTGAATGACGAGCTCTTCGCGGTCGGCGTCGAAGCTCGCGTTGAGCGACGGGTGCTTGACGAGCCCCGCGACGACGAACCGGGCGATGAGCGCCGTGATGCCGAAGCGCTCGCCGGTCGCCTCCTGCAGTTGGCGGCGCGCGCTCAGCAGTTCGGTGGCGTCGACATCCATCCAGACGGTCGCCTCGGGGATCTCTCGGCGAGAGCGAGAGAAGTGCGCCGCGGCGGCGCGGCCCATGCGGTCGAGTGGCACCCGGCGGTCACCGTCGCGGTCGGTGCCGGTTGCGGGTGCCGGTGACGTCTCGAGCCGGTCGACGGATGTCGCGGGGCTCGCTTTCGCTCCGGATTCGCGCTCCTCGGCGATGTATGACTCGACGTCGCGTCGCATCACGAGGTGCTCGGGTCCTGAGCCGAGCAACTGACTCGCGTCGAAGCCGTGTTCGCGGGCGAGACGGCGAACGATGGGGGAGACCACAGGGGAGCGACGGCCGGCATCGAGTCGCGCGGAGCCGGTTGCACGTGAGGCCGGGCTGGTCGCCGCGGTGCCGCCGCTGGCCGCACCGCCGCCGGCAGCGCCGCTGCCGGCGCCACGACGACCGAAGCGGGCCGGCGCCGACGCCGATCGCTTCGTGACGGTCGACTGCCGCGTGCCGTACCCGATCAGCACGGCGCCGGACTCTTCAGCGGGGGCGGCGTCGCGGGTGATGATGCCGGGTTCGGCTGGCTCCGCGACATCCGCAGCCTGAGCTGACGCCGATGTGGATGCCGATGGCGCCGTCGACGCCGGTGATCCAGCCTGGGCGCCGAGCGTCATCAGCACCGTTCCGGCGTGCAGCACTTCGCCGACCTCGCCGCCGAGCGACTCCACCACACCGGCGAACGGCGTGGGCAATTGCACGACGGACTTCGCCGATTCGATCTCGACCACGACCTGGTCGATCGTCACCTCGTCGCCCGGGGCGACGAGCCACGCGACGATCTCGGCCTCGGTGAGCCCCTCGCCGAGGTCGGGGAGGATGAACTCGCGGCTCATGCGTCCCACTCCCAGGTGTCGAGCGCTGCGAGCACGCGGTTCGCGGTCGGCAGGTGGTACTCCTCGAGCTTCGGCGAGGGGAAGGGGATGTCGAAACCCGCGATGCGCAGCACGGGTGCGGCGAGGTGATGGAAGTTGCGCTCGGTGATCCGTGCCGCGACCTCTGCACCGTAGCCGCCGAACTGGGCGGCCTCATGGATCACGGCGGCGCGCGAGGTCTTGCGCACGGATGCGCCGACGGTGGCGTCGTCGAAGGGGGAGAGGCTGCGGAGGTCGATGACCTCGATCGAGAGGCCCTCTTCGGATGCGGCTTCCGCCGCCTCGAGTGCGGTGCGCACCGTCGGGCCGTAGCCGATGAGCGTGACATCGGTGCCCTCGCGCACGACCTCGGCGCGGTCCATGGGCGCCGTCGTCACGGGCAGCGCGAGCGGCGCCTTCGACCAGTAGCGGCTCTTCGGCTCCATGAAGACGACGGGGTCGTCGCTGTCGATCGCCTCGCGGAGCATCGAGTATGCGTCGGCGGGATTCGACGGCATCACGACGGTGAGGCCCGGCGTCGACGCCCAGTACGACTCGGAGGAGTCCGAGTGGTGCTCGACGCCGCCGATCGCTCCGGCGCAGGGAATGCGCACCACCATCGGCAGCGTGACCCGGCTCTTCGTGCGATTGCGCATCTTCGCGACGTGCGACACCATCTGCTCGAACGCCGGGTAGCTGAAGGCGTCGAACTGCATCTCGACAACGGGGCGCATGCCGTACATCGCCATGCCGATCGCCGTGCCGATGATGCCCGACTCGGCGAGGGGCGAGTCCCAGATGCGGTCGGTGCCGAACTCGGCCTGCAGGCCGTCGGTGACGCGGAACACGCCGCCGAGCGGCCCGACGTCCTCTCCGTAGACGACGACGCGGTCGTCGGCCGTCATCGCATCGCGCATCGCGGCGTTGAGCGCGCCGGCCATGGTGAGCTGCGTCGGGGCGGATGCCTCGGCGGAGGTGCTGCTCGTCACGGTCGCGGTCATCGTGCGGCTCCGGCGTGCGAGGCGAACGCGCCGGCGGCGAGCTCGGCCTCGAGGGCGGCGCGCTGTTCGAGCAGTGCGGCGCGGTCGCGCCCGTACACGTGATCGAAGAGCTCGAGCGGGTCGATCTCGGCCTCGGTCGTCATCACCTCGCGCGTGCGCTCGGCGAGCGCCTCCGCGGCATCCGCGATCTCGGTGCGCAGCGCCTCGGTGAGCGCGCCCTCGGAGACCAGGTACTTCTCGAGGCGCTCGATCGGGTCGCGGCGCTTCCAGTGCTCGACGTCGCGGGCCGCGCGATAGCGGGTCGGGTCGTCGGAGTTCGTGTGCGCCTCGATGCGGTAGGTGACGCCCTCGATGAGGGTGGGGCCGCCGCCGGAGCGTGCCCGGTCGATGGCCGCCTGTGTCACGGCGTACATGGCCGCGACGTCGTTTCCGTCGACGTGGTAGCCCGGCATGCCGTAGCCGACGGCCTTGTCGGCGAGCGTCGCGGCGCGCGTCTGCCGCTCGAGCGGCACGCTGATCGCGAACTGGTTGTTCTGCACGACGAACACCGTGGGCGTCTGCCAGACCGCAGCGAAGTTGAACGCCTCGTGCGCGTCACCCTCGCTCGTCGCCCCGTCGCCGAGGAAGGTGAGGGCGACGACCGGGTCGTGACGGAGCCTGGCCGCGTGCGAAAGGCCGACCGCGTGCAGGGTCTGCGTCGCGAGCGGCGTCGCCTGCGCGGCCGTGCGGTGCGCATGCTGGTCGTAGCCGTTGTGCCAGTCGCCGCGGAAGGCGGCGAGGATGTCGCCGGGCTCGATGCCGCGGGTGAGCAGTGCCACGCTGTCGCGATACGTGGGGAACAGCCAGTCATCGGTCGTCAGGGCTGCGACCGCGCCGATCTCACAGGCTTCCTGCCCGTAGGCGGAGGGATACGTCGCGAGCCGGCCCTGCTTGGTGAGTGCCGTGACCTGCACGTCGAAGCGCCGGGCGACGACCATCTTTCGGTAGAGGTCGAGGAGCGTCTCGGAGTCGGGAAGACCGAAGCCGCCGGTGGCCGCGCCGGTGACCGCATGCCCGGCGTTGTCGAGCAGCCGCAGGGGCTTCTCGGAGGGCAGGACGCGAACGGAGGCGTGCTCGACATTGAGGCTCATGCCTTCATCGTGCGACACTCTCGCGCCGCTCGGTGGGGCTCTCGAGCAACCGTGAACGAACGGCTTCGCGGGGCCGAAAGCGTTGCCGATCGTCCGGCAGCAGAGCCTCAGCTGCGCCAGATGTCCAGGGTCTGCGCGGGCGGGTGACCCTCGAGTTCGGCGAGGATCAGGTGCGATCTCGTCGAGACCACACCGGGCATGTCATGGATGTCGCGGAGGATCGCCTGGCTCAGCTGCTCGTGGTCGGGCGCGCTCACCGTGAGGATGATGTCGATGTCGCCCGACACCGCCTGCACCTTCTCGACGAAGGGCAGGGTGGCGAGCTTCGCGGCGATCGACTCCCACGACACCTCGCCGATGCGAACGACCACGAGCGCCGAGATGTTCAGGCCGATCGCCTTGCGGTCGATCTGCGCGCCGAACCCGGTGATGACGCCGCGCTGCTGCAACTGCTGCACGCGATTGTGCGCCGCGGTGCGAGAGATGTGCACCCGTTCGGCGAGCGTGCGCACCGAGAGACGACCGTCGCGGCTGAGCTCGGCGACGATGCGTCGGTCGATGGCATCGAGCGCGTCGTTCCGGTGCTGTGCTGGCTGGGTCATCATCGTCCTCGTTGCTCATCTCCAGAGTACCGGCTGCGCCTCGCTTCGACGCGTCGAAGCGAGGCGCGCATCGGCGCGTGGCGAATGGCCCGGGGCAGGAGCGGCCAGACGGCGGCGATCGCGCGGAACCATCCGTTCACGACTCGCTCGACGCGAGGCGTCCAGTGGAACCCGTACGCAGCGCGAATCGGCGCCGGCAGCAGTGCGGCCGTCACGAGGCGCACGAGCGGCAGCAGCGCTGCGGCACCGAAGGGCAGCGCGGATGTCTCGGTGAGCAGGCTTCTCGCCACGGCTCGGGCGTCGTCGCCCACGGTGAGGCCGGCGAGCCGGTCGATCCACCACGCATCGAACTCGGCCCGGGTGGAGGGCCAGCCATCGCCGGTCGCCTGCAGACGGCCGCCGAGTGGCGCGTAGCCCATCACGATCGCGTCGGCGGTCGTCATCGGCAAGGGTCCCCAGAGTCGTTCATGCAACTCGAGGGCGACGGCGAGCAGGGTCGAGGCGACCCACCGTTGCGCGTCGGCGTCGAAGGCGCTGTAGGCCGGCGCAGTGCTGTCGGCGCCCCCTCGAACGGGCGCGTGACGGCGGTTGACCGTGCGCACCGCCTCGGCGGCCACGGCCTCATCGCCGAATCCGATGGCGTAGACGTAGTCGAGCGTGCCGACCAGCCGATCGAGGGGCCGCTCGCGGAACGCGCTGTGCCGGGCGACGCCGCGAGCGACACGAGGGTCGGCCAGTTGCAGCAGGATCGCGGCTCCGCCGCCCAGCAGCAGCACGCCCTCGGCGGCATGACGGTGGAACGCCCTTCGTTCGTCGTGTTCGCGCATCAGTACCAGTTGTACCGCTAGTACCAGTTGACATCCTCCGAGTGCGCCCAGGCACCGCACGGAGCCCCGTAGCGGTCGGCGATGTACGAGAGGCCCCATTCGATCTGGGTCGCGGCGTTCGTGCGCCAATCGGCACCGGCGGAGGCCATCTTGCTGCCGGGCAATGACTGCGGAATGCCATAGGCGCCGCTCGAGGCGTTGTAGGCGTCGGCACGCCAGCTCGACTCGCGGGTCCACAGCAGCACGAGGCACTGGTACTCGCCGTTGCCCCAGCCGTACCGTGCGACGGCTGCAGCGGCGTACGCCTTGGCACCAGCGGTGTCGACGACGACACCCGGCGGGGGAGCGCTGCCGATGCCGCCGCTCGCCTCTTCGGCGGCCCGCTGCCGTTCCGACTCTGCCTCCTTCAGCTGTTCGCCGGCCTGATGCCGCCGCTCGAGCTCGGCGGTGCTGTCGCGAAGGCTCGCGAGCTGGGCGTAGAGGGTGTCGACGACGGCGCGTTGTTCGGCGACGTCGGCCTCGGCGGCCGCATGTGCCGTCTCGGCGGCAGCGGCAGCATCGGCGGCTTCGACGGCGAGCCGCTCACGTTCACGCTCGGCGACATCGGCCTGCGCTGCGAGCGCTTGCGATTGCGCCCGTGCGCTCTCGGCCTGTTCGGCGACTCCGCCGTAGAGCTCGGTGAGCTGCGCCGCTCGCGACAGCCCCTGCAGGAAGTCGGACGACGCGTCACCGGCCAGCAACAGGCGCAACGTGACATCCATGCCACCCGTGCGGGCGAGCACGGCGCCCACCCGCCCGAGCCGTTCGCCCGAGGCGACGGCCTCGGCCGCTGCGGCAGTCGACGCGGAGCCCAGCGTGTTCGCTCGCTGCTCGGCTCCGGCGTGCGCAGCCGCCGCTGCCGCGTTCACCGCCGCTGCCTCGACGGCCGCGTCGCCGAGCCGGGCCGACTCCGCTTCGAGCGCCGCGACGAGGTCGGTGATACGCACGGCCTCGGCCTCGCGGGTGGCGACGTCCTGCTTGGCTGCGGCAACCTCTTCCCAGCTCGGATAGTCCTCGGCGAGGGCGGGAGCGGCGGGCAGCGCGAGGGTGGCGACGAGCAGCGCCGCCGTGCCTGCCGCGAACCTCGATCTGCGCCGCACGAACACCCCCTTCGAGGCGGCGAGTCTACCCATGCGCTCGCCGAGCGGTGGTTCAGACACGCAACGTAGACTTCCCCGAATGCGAACGAAGCGAACGGCGATCCTTCCGCTCGCCATCGCGGGGATCCTGCTCTCGGCGACAGCGTGCGCCGGCGCTGCGCCGGATGCCGCTCCGACACGCAGTGCCCACGAGACTCCGTCGCCGACACCGTCCCCGACCCCGATCGACCCGGTCGCCGCCTGGGTCGACGAGCGGATGTCGCAGCTCTCCATCGAGCAGAAGGCCGCCGCGCTGCTCATGCTGCACGCGCCGGGCACCGATCCGGCGCCGCTTCGGGCGTTCGCCGAGTCGGGAGTGTCGGGGCTCATCCTCATGGGCGACAACGTGCCGGGCGGCCCTGCCGAGCTCGCCGCGCTGACGGCGGCCGTGCAGGTCGACACCGAGGCGCCCCTGCTCATCGGCATCGATGAGGAGGGCGGCGAGGTGCAGCGACTCCCATGGGACGGCGCTGCGGCCGCCGACACCCTGCGCGCCGAGGCGCCTGCTGCGTCGCAGGCCGCGTTCGCCGCCCGGGCCGACATGCTCGCCGCGAGCGGCGTCAGCGTGAACTTCGGCATCGTCGCCGACGTCACGGCAGATCCCGAGTCCTTCATCTTCGGGCGCGTGCTCGGCACCGATCCGGCGGCGGCAGCCGAGCGCGTCGCGGGCGCTGTGACAGGGGAGCGCGGCATCGTGGCGAGCACGTTGAAGCACTATCCCGGCCACGGCGCCGCGCCGGGCGACTCCCATTCGAGCGTGCCGAGCGCGCCCCTCGGACTCGACGAGTGGCGAGCCGGGCCCGCCCTGCCGTTCCGGAGCGGCATCGATGCGGGCGCGGAGCTCGTGATGACCGGCCACCTGAGCTACCCGGCGGTCGACCCGGCCCCGGCCTCGCTCTCGCCCGAGTGGCACCGGATCCTGCGCGAGGAACTGGGTTTCGACGGCGTCGTCGTCACCGACGACATGTTGATGCTGCAGCACAACGGTCTCGCCGAGTACGCCGATCCCGGTGAGAATGCCGTGCGAGCCGTGGCTGCAGGAGCCGACCTGCTGCTCTACGTGCTGCCGGCCGACCCCTCGACGATGGGCATCTCCGTCGAGGGCCTCGTCGGCTCGATCGTCACCGCCGTGCAGTCGGGTCGCATCAGCGAAGCGCAGCTCGACGCCGCTGCAGTTCGAGTGCTGACGCTTCGCCGCGAACTCGCGAACTGATTTCCGACCTCGGGAATACTCCGCAGCTACATGCGTTTGCATACGTGTGGCCGAACGGCCACCACGATGACGAACACGGGAGACTGCCCAATATGACGACCACTGCCTCGACCATCGAGATCCCCGGATACCGCGCCGGGACCTGGAAGATCGACACCGCTCACAGCGAGGTCGGCTTCAGCATTCGCCACCTCATGATCAGCAAGGTCAAGGGCAAGTTCGAGCGCTTCGACGCCACCTTCGTGACGGGCGAGAACCCGCTCGACTCGAGCGTGACCGCGTCGGCCGAGGTCGCCTCGATCACCACCAACGAGCCCAGCCGCGACGCGCACCTGCGCACCGGTGACTTCTTCGAAGCTGAGACCCACCCGACCATCGACTTCGTCTCGACCGGCGTGCGGGTCGAGAAGGGCGACTTCAAGGTCGACGGAGATCTCACGATCCGCGGCATCACGAAGCCCGTCACCTTCGACTTCGACTTCGGCGGCTTCGGCGGCGACCCCTACGGCAACTACAAGGGCGGCGCCACGGCCAAGGCCGTCGTGAACCGCGAGGACTTCGGCCTCATGTACAACGCCGCGCTCGAGACCGGCGGCGTGCTGCTCGGCGACCAGGTGACCATCACCCTCGAGCTGCAGGCCGCGCTCGAGCAGTAATCACGAGTAGAGCGAAGGGCGGTCGTGCACACGCACGACCGCCCTTCTCCGATTCACCTCGCCGCCGCGGTAATCTCGCCGAGGTTCTGACCCCAGAACCGCGCCCACTCCCGAAGTCGCGGCGTGAACCGCGCGGGGTCGAGTTCGCCATCGAAGCCATCGAGCGAGACGGATGTCGCGCGAGCGCGTTTCACCGGGCGCCAGAGACCGACTACCCGGCCATTCTGCACGAGCGTCGGCTGGAACACGCCGTTCGACCCCGGCACGACGCGGCGGGCGTGCGCCGGGTCGCACACCGGATCGCGATCGGCGTAGCCGAGGAAGTACTCGTCGAACGCAGCGAGCACGAACCGACCTGCCGCTCGCGGAGCCGGGGGAGCAGCGTCGGTCGAGCCGTGGCTCTCGTCGGACACGTCGGAGACGACGAATCGCTCGTCGTCGAAGGGAGCGACCGCGTCGCCGGCGTCAGCGAGGGCTGCCCGGGCATCGGTGAGGGTCAGGCCGCTCCACCAGGCGAAGTCACGCACGGTCGCCGGACCGTGCCCGGCGACATACGAGATGAAGAGTTTCGCAAGCGTCTCATCGCGGCCGGGCGCCGCTGCGATGCGCGGCGACCACTCATCGAGCAGCACGAAGCGCTGCCCGCGGCCCTCGACCGGTCCGCCGCAGAGCACAGCGTCGAGCGCGAGCCACGCGATCAGGTGATACCCGCGCTGTCCGGTCGTCTCGACGCCGCCCGCCTGCCACGCGGCCTGCAGCTCGTCGCGCGAGAGCGACCGGCCGCCTTCGAGCTCTCGTTCGGCGATGCGTCTGGCCGCGGCGTAGATCTCGTCATCGAGCCCGAGCTCCCGGTGCCGAGTCGCCGACAGGCGCACGATACGCGGACCGGTGATCGCGAGGATGTCGCGCAGGGACTCGGCCGGCACGAGGTGGAGGGTGCCGCGCATCGGCCAGGAGCGGAGCACGTCGCGCGACTCGATCGCCGCATCGACGTCGGCGGCGACCGAACCGGGTACTCGTGAGCCGACCACCCATTTCGATGCAGCGAAGTCTTGCGCCTGCACAGCCCCGAGGCGTCGTACCGCCGCAGCGATCGACGGCAGACCAGCGGCGAGACCGTGGGACTCGAGTCGGGCAGCGCGAACGCGGGCGTCGCTGGCGAGTTTCGTCGGCATGCCCCGAGTCTGGCGGATGCCTGTGACATCCGCTCGCTCGCCCCGTGCGGCGCGGCCCGGCGAGCCGGAGCGGGATAGACTGGGAGGCTGTGCCGCTCGGCACGTCATCCCACCCCTGTTCCTTCGGAGGAATCCCGTGCTCGCCGTCCATGATCTCGAGATCCGCATCGGTGCGCGCGTGCTGATGGAGCACGTCGACTTCCGCGTCTCAGACGGCGACAAGATCGGCCTCGTCGGCCGGAACGGTGCCGGAAAGACGACCCTCACGAAGACGCTCGCCGGCGAGACGCTCCCGACCGGCGGCCGCATCGACCGCGGCGGGGAAATCGGTTACCTGCCGCAGGATCCGCGGTCCGGCGACCCCGAGATGCTCGCCCGCACCCGCATCCTCGATGCGCGGGGGCTCGGCCAGATTTCGCTCGGCATGCACGAGGCATCCCTGAACATGGGAGATCCCGATCCCGCGGTCGCCGAGCGCGCCATGAAGAAGTACGGCAACCTCACCGACCGCTTCAACGCGCTCGGCGGATACGCCGCCGAGGCGGAAGCCGCATCGATCGCCTCGAACCTGAACCTGCCCGACCGCATTCTCGACCAGCCGCTCAAAACTCTCTCGGGTGGCCAGCGCCGTCGCATCGAGCTCGCTCGCATCCTCTTCTCGGATGCCGAGACGATGATCCTCGACGAACCGACGAACCACCTCGACGCCGACTCTGTCGTCTGGCTCCGCGAGTTCCTGAAGAACTACCGGGGCGGCGTGATCGTGATCTCGCACGACGTCGTGCTCGTCGGAGAGGTCGTGAATCGCGTCTTCTACCTCGACGCGAATCGATCGGCGATCGACATCTACAACATGGGCTGGAAGCACTACCAGCGCCAGCGCGCCGCCGACGAGGAGCGCCGCAAGAAGGAGCGCGTCAACGCCGAGAAGAAGGCCGGAGTGCTGCAGTTGCAGGCCGCCAAGTTCGGCGCCAAGGCGTCGAAGGCCGCTGCCGCGCACCAGATGGTCGCCCGAGCAGAGAAGTTGCTCGCCGGGCTCGACGAGGTGCGCACCGTCGATCGCGTGGCGAAGCTTCGCTTCCCGACTCCCGCGCCGTGCGGTCGTACCCCGATCACGGCGAGCGACCTCTCGAAGAGCTACGGCTCGCTCGAGATCTTCACGGCCGTCGACCTGGCGATCGACCGCGGGTCGAAGGTCGTCATCATCGGCCTGAACGGTGCAGGCAAGACGACGCTGCTCCGCATCCTCGCGGGCGTCGACGCTCCCGACACCGGTGTGGTCGAGGCCGGGCACGGGTTGCGGGTGGGGTACTACGCGCAGGAGCACGAGACGATCGACGTCGTTCGCTCGGTGCTGCAGAACATGGTGAGCGCCTCACCGAACCTCACCGAGACCGAGGCGCGTAAGGTGCTCGGCTCCTTCCTCTTCACCGGCGATGACGTGCACAAGCCCGCCGGCGTGCTCTCTGGCGGAGAGAAGACGCGACTCGCGCTCGCGATGATCGTGGTCTCGGGGGCCAACGTGCTGCTGCTCGACGAGCCCACGAACAACCTCGACCCCGCGAGCCGCGCCGAGATCCTCGACGCGCTCGCCCACTACGAGGGCTCGGTCGTGCTCGTCTCGCACGACCCGGGCGCGGTCGAGGCGCTGAACCCCGAACGCGTGCTCATCATGCCCGACGGCACCGAAGACCACTGGAGCCGCGAGTACCAGGAGCTCATCGAGCTGGCCTGAGGTCAGCGGCGGTCGAGCACGCCGTCTTCGAGGTCGGCGTCAGCGTCGCGCTTCGGCTCCTTCGGCGCGCGCCGAACGCGACCGGTGGCGTCGACGGCGCCGGATGCCGCGGCGTTCGCCTTGCGCTCCTGGTTCGCCGCCCACGCGAGCCCGATGAAGCCCAGCAGCGCGAAGACGTACCACTGCAGCGCGTACGAGAGATGCGGACCCTCGTCGCGTTCGGGCCGAGGTGCTGCCAACGGCGGCGTCTCAGCGTCGGCGCGCGACTGCACGAGCACTCCGTAGGCCCCCGTGTAGCTCGGCTCGCCGACGCGTTCCGCGAGCTCGGGAAGATCGATGGTCGCGAACTCGGCGCCGGTCGACGTGCGCCCCTCGATTCGGCCCTCGCCGGCTTTCAGCCGGGCTTCGACCTGCACCTCGCCGTCGGGCGGCGGCGGCACCACGCTCGGCCTGCCCTCGGCGTTCTGCGCGATCCAGCCGCGGTCGATCATGAAGACGGTGCCGTCGTCGAGCCGGAACGGCGTGATCACCTCGAAGCCCGAACTGCCTCCGAATGGCCGGTTGCGTACGACCACCTCGTCGTCGGGCAGGTATTCGCCCGAGAGCGCGACGATCTGCCAGCGTTGGTCGATGTCGAATGCGGCGCGGTCGGGCAGCGCGTCGCCCACCGGCACCGGAGCGGCGTCGTAGTTCGCGTCGATGCGTGCGAGTTCGGCAAGGGCCTCGGCCCGCCGATTGAACTGCCACGCGCCGAGGGCCGAACAGACGATGGCGAAGACGATCGTGAGCGCGAGGTAGCCCGCCCACCGGCGGTGCAGGAGGAAGCGCCAGTCATTCACGGTCGGCCTCCGCTCGAGACATCCGTCGACGCCGTGCCATCAGTTCCGGTCTCGGCGAACGCCGCCACGGAGACCGGGAAGCTCCGGGCCTCGAGGAACCCGCGCAGGTAGTCGACGTGCTCATCGCACGCGAGCCAGGTCTTGCCCCGGTCGCCGGTGTGGATTCGCGGGTTGCGCCAGTCGATGCGCCAGGTCGCGGGCTGCCGGCATTCTGCGCGCGAGCAGACGCCGTGGTCGGGCGACGCGCCCAGGCCACCGATCATGCGGCGCCGCGTTCATCGTGATTCACGTTCTCGGTGTGCTCCGGATGCTCGGTGTTCGGGTGGTTCGGCGACCCCGCGCCATCCGTCGGCGCCGGTCCTTGCGGCGGGGGAGTGCGGCGCACGAGCCCGCCGGGTCGGAGCACTCGTCGCTGCCGACTCGGGCCGCTCACGTTCGCCATGACGACGGCGAAGTAGGGGAGGAAGATGGCTCCGGCCGCGAAGATCGCCAGCCACCAGCCTTCGGCGAAGAGCAGCGCCACGATGCAGAGCACGCGGATCGACATTGCGATCGTGTATTTGATCATGCGCGAGCGCCGCTCCGCCTCGGGCGACGGCGGCAACGTGGTGATCGACTGCTGCTTCATGGTGGTCGCCGTGGTCCTCCGGCACCTCCTCGTGCTTCAAGCCTACGTCGATCGGCGGGCGACGGATGCCGCGAATTGCCAGCCTCTAAACTGGAGCGGGCCGATCGGCCCGACCGCAGAAGGAGACGCACGCAATGACGACGAGCCGCACCGTTCTCGTGACCGGTGGCAACCGAGGCATCGGCTTCGCGATCGCCAGTGAGTTCATCGCACAGGGGCATCGCGTTGCGGTCACGGCTCGCAGCGGGGCGGGGCCCGAGGGGTCGCTCACCGTTCGGGCAGACGTCACCGACGCGGCATCCGTCGACGCCGCCTTCACCGAGGTCGAGGCCGCTCTCGGCCCCATCGAGGTCGTCGTCGCGAACGCCGGCGTCACGCGCGACACCCTGCTGCTGCGCATGAGCGAAGACGACTTCACGAGCGTCATCGACACGAACCTCACCGGCGCGTTCCGTGTCGTCAAGCGCGCCTCGAAGGGCATGCTCAAGGCGCGGTTCGGGCGCATCGTGCTGATCTCGAGCGTGGTAGGCCTCTACGGCTCGGCCGGTCAGGTCAACTACTCGGCGTCGAAGGCGGGGCTCGTGGGCATGGCCCGGTCGCTCACCCGCGAACTCGGCGCGCGCAACATCACGGCGAACGTCGTGGCGCCCGGATTCATCGAGACCGACATGACCGACGAACTGCCCGAGGCGCAGCAGGCCGAATACAAGAAGAGCATTCCGCTCGCCCGCTTCGCGACGCCCGACGAGGTCGCGAAGGTCGTCGCCTGGCTCGCCGGCGACGAGGCGGGGTACATCTCCGGCGCGGTGATTCCCGTCGACGGCGGTCTCGGCATGGGGCACTGACGACCCGACCGCAGTGATCGCGCCGCGATCCGCGAAGGCGCAGCCCGCCGGTGTCAGCCGCGCAGGCCGAGCAGGGCGAGCACGCCGCTGAGGTCGGGGCGGTCGATCGCGACGTCGGCTTGGGCCCGAACGATGGGCTTCGCGCAGAAGGCGACGCCGAGCGCTGCTCGATCGAGCATCTGCAGGTCGTTGGCACCGTCGCCCACGGCGATGGTGCGGTGCAACGGGATGCCGGCGGCATCCGCCCACTCGACGAGTGCCGACGCCTTCGCAGCCGCATCGACGACTGCGCCGTCGACGCGTCCGGTGAGTCGGCCGTCGGCGACCTCGAGTCGGTTGGCGCGACAGAAGTCGAGCCCGAGCCGCTCGGCGAGCGGGTCGAGCAGCTCATGGAAACCACCCGAGACCACGCCGACGAGTCCTCCGGCCGCGTGCACTCCCGCGATGAGCTCGTGCACACCGGGTGTCGGTGTCA
The DNA here is from genome assembly GCF_000421565.1 of Agromyces subbeticus DSM 16689. Classification (GTDB taxonomy): domain Bacteria; phylum Actinomycetota; class Actinomycetes; order Actinomycetales; family Microbacteriaceae; genus Agromyces; species Agromyces subbeticus. Next base: position 440,474 of record NZ_ATXG01000002.1, read on the forward strand.
TGCGGTCACGCGCGGCCGCGAGCTCGGTGTCGGCGAGGCCGGCAAGTGTCGCCACTCGTTCGCGCAGGCTCGCGGCGAAATCGAGCTCGCCCCGCATCGCGCGTTCGGTCACCGCGGCCACATGCTCGAGGCTGCCAGCGGCCTCGGCGAGCAGCTCGATCGCCTCTTCGAGGATCAGTGTCGAGTCCGCGTCGAGCACGACGAGCGGGCCGCTCGCGCGGCCGATGGTGCCGGCGCTCACGCGGTGGCCCGGACGCGTGAGCCCTTGCCCACGACGGTGATGCCGCTGTCGGTCACGATGAAGCCTCGGGCGACGTCTTCGGCGCGATCGACGCCGATGCGGGCGCCGGCGTCGACGACGACCTCTTTGTCGAGGATCGCACGCTGCACCGTGGCGCCGGCGTCGATGCGCGCCCGGTCGAAGAGGATCGAGTCGGCGACGTGCGCACCCGAACCCACGACCGCCCACGGACCGATGACGCTGCGTTCGACGTGCGCGCCCGAGATGACCGAGCCGAGCGAGACGATCGAGTCGATCACCGTGCCGAGCGTGCCGCGTGCGTCTCGCGTGAACTTCGCGGGCGGCGAGTTCAGCTGCTGACTGAAGATCGGCCACTCGCGGTTGTAGAGGTTGAAGACGGGCAGCACCGAGATGAGATCTTGGTGGGCCTCGAAGAAGGAGTCGATCGTTCCCACGTCGCGCCAGTAGTACCGGTCGCGATCGGTGGAGCCGGGCACCTCGTTACGCTGCAGGTCGTAGACACCGGCGGCGCCCTGCGCGACGAACGCCGGGATGATGTCGCCACCCATGTCATGGCTCGAATCGGTGCGCTCCCCGTCTCGGAGCACTGCGTCGATGAGCGCGTCGGCGTCGAAGACGTAGTTGCCCATCGAGGCGAGCACCTCGCGGGGCGAATCGGGAAGCCCGATCGGGTCGCTCGGCTTCTCGAGGAAGCGGTGGATGCGCCCCGGTTTCGCCGGGTCGACCTCGATGACGCCGAACTGGTCGGCGAGCGAGATCGGCTGACGAATCGCCGCGACCGTCGCCGCGGCGCCCGACTCGATGTGCGCGTCGATCATCTGGCCGAAGTCCATGCGGTACACGTGGTCGGCGCCGACCACGACGATGATGTCGGGCTGCTCGTCGTAGATCAGGTTGAGGCTCTGCAGAATGGCGTCGGCCGAACCCGAGAACCACCGCTTGCCGAGTCGCTGCTGCGCCGGCACCGAGGCGACGTACGAGTTCAGCAGGCCGCTCATGCGCCACGTCTGCGAGACATGACGGTCGAGGCTGTGCGACTTGTACTGGGTGAGCACGACGATCTGGCGCAAGCCCGAATTCAGCAGATTCGAGAGCGCGAAGTCGATCAGGCGGTACTGCCCGCCGAACGGCACCGCGGGCTTCGCCCGGTCTTCGGTGAGGGGCATGAGTCGCTTGCCCTCGCCGCCGGCGAGGACGATGCCGAATACCTTGCGCGCAGCCATGCGACCACCCTAGTCAGCCCGCGGCGCTGTCGGGGCAGTCGAGTCGGGGCATGACGGATGTCGCTGCGCTACGTTTGCTGCATGCGCGTCGACCTGCTCACCCGCGAGTATCCACCCGAGGTCTATGGAGGCGCCGGCGTGCACGTCGCCGAGCTCGTGCGGGCGCTCCGTTCGAGCATCGACGTGCAGGTGCGGTGCTTCGGCGAACCGCGTGCCGAGGCCGGCACCTTCGGCTATCCGACGCCCGACGAATTCGCCTCGGCGAATCCCGCACTCGCCACCATGGGAGTCGACCTCCTGATGGCCGGCGACGTCGCCGGGGCCGATCTCGTGCACTCGCACACCTGGTACGCGAATTTCGCCGGGTTCACGGCGAAGCGACTGCACGGCGTGCCGCACATCGTCTCAGCGCACAGCCTCGAGCCGCTCCGGCCCTGGAAGGCCGAGCAGCTCGGCGGGGGATACCGGCTCTCGTCGTGGGTCGAGCGCGCCGCCTTCGAAGACGCCGATGCAGTGATCGCCGTGAGCGAGGGCATGCGCCGCGACATCCTTCGCGCCTATCCCTCGATCCACCCCGAACGGGTCGAGGTCGTCTACAACGGCATCGATCTCGCCGACTGGGCGCCGCGCGACGATGCCGCCGCCGTGCGGGCGCTGGGTGTCGATCCGGATCGACCGTCGGTCGTCTTCGTCGGCCGCATCACGAGGCAGAAGGGATTGCCCTACCTGCTGCGCGCTGCGCGGCTGCTGCCCGACGACGTGCAGCTCGTACTGTGCGCCGGCGCGCCCGACACCCCCGAGATCATGGCAGAGGTCACCGCCCTCGTCGAGGCGCTGCGCGCCGAGCGAAGCGGCGTCGTCTGGATCGATCGTCACCTGCCGCGCGCCGAACTCACCGCGCTGCTCACCGCGGCCACGACCTTCGTGTGCCCGTCGATCTACGAGCCCCTCGGCATCGTGAACCTCGAGGCGATGGCGTGCGGTGCGCCCGTCGTCGGCACCGCGACGGGCGGCATTCCCGAGGTCGTCGCCGACGGCGTGACCGGGGTGCTCGTTCCCATCGAGCAGCTCGACGACGGCACTGGCACGCCGGTCGATCCCGACCGGTACGTCGCCGATCTCGCAGCGGCGCTCACTGCGGTCGTGGCGGATCCGGCGCGCGCGGCGGCGATGGGCGCTGCCGGCCGGCACCGCGCCGAGGCCGAGTTCGGCTGGGCTGCGATCGCCGAGCGCACGCTCGATCTCTACACGCGAGTGCTCGAGCGCTGAGCGACCCCGACGGCTCGCGACCGACCCGCTGCGCCGAGCGGCCCCTGCACTGCCGATAGCATTGGACCCATGGCGAGCACGGTTCTGCAGTTCCACGAGGTGTCGGTGGTCCGCGATGGCAACAAGATCCTCGACTCGGTCGATTGGAGCGTCGCCTCCGACGAGCGGTGGGTGATTCTGGGGCCGAACGGCGCCGGCAAGACCACCCTGCTGCAGATCGCTGCAGCCGCGATGCACCCCACATCGGGCAAGGCCGACGTGCTGCAAGAGGCCCTCGGCAAGGTCGACGTTTTCGAATTGCGGCCGATGATCGGCTTCGCCTCCACGGCGATGGCGCGCAAGATCCCGCGCAACGAGACGGTGCTCGACGTCGTGCTCACCGCGGCGTACTCGGTCACCGGGCGGTGGAACGAGGAGTACGAGGCCATCGACCTGCGTCGTGCGCAGCGGGTGCTCAACGAGTGGGGCCTCGACGGCTTCGCCGACCGCCGCTTCGGCAGCCTCTCCGACGGCGAGCAGAAGCGCGTGCAGATCGCGCGATCCGTCATGACCGACCCCGAACTGCTGCTGCTCGACGAGCCGGCCGCGAGCCTCGACCTGGGTGCCCGCGAAGAGCTCGTCGGCCTGCTGGGCGGCTATGCGGCGTCGAGCGCGTCGCCCGCGATCGTCATGGTCACGCACCACGTCGAAGAGATCCCAGTCGGGTTCACGCACGCCCTGCTGCTCAAGAAGGGCGGCATCGTCACGGCGGGCCCGCTCGCCCAGGCGCTCACGGCCGAGAACCTCTCCACGACGTTCGACATGACGATCGAGCTCACCGAGACCGACGGGCGCTACGCGGCACGCGCCGTGTGACCGTTCGCGCCGTCGGTTCTGCTAGAATCGATAGCTGGCCCGTGGGCCACCGTTTTTCCCTGCGTCTGCGCAGGCTTTCGAATCCACCATCCGCACAGCAAGGAAGTCTCCATGAAGACCGACATCCACCCCGAGTACAACGCAATCGTCTTCCGCGACCTCGCTTCGGGCGCCACCTTCCTCACGCGTTCCACGACGACGAGTGACAAGACGATCGAGCTCGACGGTGTCACCTACCCGGTGATCGACGTCGAGATCTCGTCGGAGTCGCACCCGTTCTACACGGGCAAGCAGCGCATCATGGACTCGGCCGGTCGCGTCGAGAAGTTCAACCAGCGCTTCAAGAACTTCGGCAAGTAACACCTGTCAACAAGAAGGCCTCGCCATCGGCGGGGCCTTCTTTGCGTGCCCGGGCGTCGAACCGGTGCCCGGCTATCGAGCGGCTCAGAAGAGGGCGTCGGGCTCGAGCGGGGCCGGGAAGCCGTCGGCGATGCCGACTGTTGCTGACGGGACTGCGGCACCGGCACTCACCGAGACGGATGCCCCGACGAGGCGCCGCACGGGCCACGCGCCCGAGGTCGTGAAGTCGGGCTCGCCGTTCGCGCGGCGATAGGCCTGGTAGCTCTCGGCCTGCTCGCGGCACCAGTCGACCTGTCGCGCGTGCAGATCGGCGACGGCGATCGCCGCGAGTTCGGGGAATGCCCTGGCGATCGCCTGTGCGACGCGCCCGGCGGCGACGGCATCGGCGCCGGCGTCGTGGGCGTTCGGCAGCGAGACGCCGTAGTGCTCGGCGGCGGCCGTCAGCGTTCGTTTGCCGCGACGGTAGCGATCGACCGCCTTGTCGATCACCAGGGGATCGATGACCGGTGCCGGGCCTGGCAGCGGGGCGTGGCCGTAGCGCTCGGCCTCGCGCTCGAGCACGGTGAGGTCGTAGGCGGCGTTGTACGCGACGATGGGGAGCCCTCGAGCCGCGGCGGCTGACAGGGTGCCGATGATCTCGGCGACGGCGGTCGCCGCGTTCTGCCCCTCGAGGCGGGCGCGTTCGGTGCTGACGCCGTGGATGAGCGAAGCGGCCGTCGGAATCTCGACGCCGGGGTCGACGAGCCACTCGCGTCGTTCGAGCGCTTCGCCGTCTGCGCCGATCACGCCGACGTGCGCCGTGACGATGCGGCAGGTGTCGACGTCGATGCCCGTGGTCTCGAGGTCGAAGACGGCGAGTGTTTCGGCCCAGCGGGCTCCCGTGAGATCCATGGCGTCAGGCTATGTCGGGCCACCGTCATCACCTCGTCGTCGGAACGCGTGTCGGCGGCATCCGCGGGTCGTTGCTTCTCCACAGCGCTCAGTGAGGCATCGGTCTCGCGCCATAGAATGTCGATGATGATCACCTCCCCGTATGCCGAGCAGCTCGCTCGCATCCCCGTTCGGGCGCACCGCACCGTGGTCGCCGGCACCGAGACGGCCTGGTGGGAGTACGGCGCGGCAGATGACCCGGTGCTCGTGCTCGTGCACGGCTTCCGCGGCGACCACCACGGCCTCGAACCCGTCGTCGCCCAGCTGCCCGGGTTCCGCATCATCTCGCCCGACCTGCCCGGGTTCGGCGAATCGGCGACCTTCACGGGCCGCCCGCACGACATCTCGGCGTACGCCGACTGGCTCGGCGCCTTCATCGACACGCTCGACCTCGAGGGGCACTACGTGCTGCTCGGTCACTCGTTCGGCTCGATCGTGTCAGCTGCTGCCGTCGCCGGCGGACTCGCGCCAGAGCGCCTCGTGCTCGTGAACCCGATCGGCGCGCCCGCTCTCGAGGGCCCCCGCGGGGTCATGACGAGGCTCGCGGTGCTCTACTACCGCACCGCCGCGGCGCTGCCTGAGCGCGCCGGTTTCGCCCTGCTCCGCAACGGGGCCATCGTGCGGGTGATGAGCGTCACCATGGCGAAGACCCGCTCGAAGTCGCTTCGACGCTTCATCCACGACCAGCACGACCGCTACTTCTCGGCGTTCGGCGACCGCGACGCCGTGCTCGAGGCGTTCCGCGCGTCGGTGAGCCATGACGTCAGCCAGTACGCCGCCGGCATCACGGTGCCGACCCTGCTCGTCGCCGCCGAGCGCGACGATGTCACCCCCCTCGCGGCGCAGCACCGGCTCGTCACGCTCTTCCCCGACGCGAGCCTCGAGGTCATCCCAGAGGTGGGCCACCTCATCCACTACGAGACGCCGGGCGACGCGGCATCGCGCATCCTGCGGTTCCTCCGCGCCGAGGCGCGAGCGTGAGGCTGGTCGTCGACTGCCGGTACACCCGCATCGGGCAGCACGACGGCATCAGCCGGTTCACGGCGGGCATCGTGACCGAGTTGGGCAAGCGGCATCCGCTCACCATGCTCGTCAGCGACCACCGCCAGCTCGACATGCTGCCCGACCTGCCGTGGCAGCTCGTCAGCTCGCCCACGAGCATCCGTGAACCGCTCGTCGCCCTGCAGGTCAAGAAGCTGCGCCCTGACGTGGTCTTCTCGCCCATGCAGACCATGGGCTCGTGGGGCCGCGACTACAAGCTGCTGCTCACACTGCACGACCTCATCTACTACGAGAACCGCACCCCGCCGCGCGACCTGCCGGCACCCGTTCGGCTGCTCTGGCGGCTCTACCACCTCGCGTGGTGGCCGCAGCGGATGCTGCTGAATCGCGCCGACCAGGTCGTGACCGTCTCAGAGACCACTGCCGGGCTCATCCACGAGCACCACCTCACCGACCGTCCGGTCACGGTCGTGCCGAACGCCGCCGACGACCTCGCTCAGCCGGTGCGACCGCGCACCCGACCCGAGGGTCATCGCCTCGTCTACATGGGCTCCTACATGCCCTACAAGAACGTCGACACGCTCGTGCGCGCGGTCGCAGCGCTGCCCGACCACGAGTTGCACCTGTTGAGTCGCATCGGTCGTGACGAGCGGGCACGCCTCACGCGCCTCGCACCGCAGGCGCGGCTCGTCTTCCACGACGGGGTGACGGATGCCGCGTACGCCGAGCTCCTCTCGAGTGCGACCGCGCTCGTGCACGCCTCGAAGGCCGAGGGATTCGGCATCCCGCTCGTCGAGGCGATGCGACTCGGCACGCCGGTCGTGGTCAGCGACATTCCGATCTTCCGCGAGATCGGGGGCGACGCCGCGGTGTACTTCGACGCCGAGAACCCCGAATCCCTCGTCGCGGCCCTGTGGTCGCTCGAGCGAGCGGGTGAGTGGGAGCGGCGCTCCGAGGCGTCGATCGCGATCGCTTCGAAGTACACCTGGGCCGCCTCCGCCGAGCGCCTCCTCGCGCTCATCCGCGCGACGGTCGCCGGCAACGGGCTCCGGCATCGGCGGCGCTCACGCTGATCGCCGGCGCAGTCACCGCCCGTCGGTCGGTGCTGCTTTGGTCCGTGCTGCTTCGCTCGGAGCTGTTTCGGTTGACGCTCCGTCGGTCGGTGCATCCCCGGTCGTGACGAGGTGGTGGCGACGCTCGAGCGCGGCCCCCTCGACGTCGACGTCGGGCATGATTCGGTCGAGCCACTTGGGGATCCACCAGGCGGAACGGCCGAGCAGGTGCATGATCGCCGGCATCAGGAGCATGCGCACCACGAAGGCGTCGACGAGCACACCGAAGGCGAGACCGAAGCCGATCGACCGGATCATCGTGGCGTCCGAGAAGATGAATCCGCCGAAGACCGAGATCATGATGAGGCCGGCCGCGATCACGACCGACCGTCCGGCGCGAAGTCCCTGCGCCACGGCAAGACGCGCAGACGCGCCGTGCACGTAGGCCTCGCGCATGCCGGTGGCGAGGAAGAGCTGGTAGTCCATCGCGAGGCCGAACAGGATTCCGACGAGGATCACTGGCAGGAAGCTCAGGATCGGCCCGGTGCTGATGCCCAGCGGTTCGGCGAACCACCCCCACTGGAACACCGCGACGACCGCACCGTACGTGGCGAACAACGACAGGATGAAGCCGCCCGTCGCGATGATCGGCACGAGCAGTGACCGGAAGACGAGGATCATGATGAGCAGCGACAGACCGACCACGACGACGAGGTAGAGCGGCAGCACGTCGGCCAGGCCCTCGGAGATGTCGATGTTGATCGCGGCCTGCCCGGCGACGCCGAGCACGATGTCGTCGTCGATCGGGGGAAGTTCGCGCAGCTCGCGCACGAGCTGCTCGGTCGAGGCGTCGTTCGGCCCCTCGGCCGGGATCACCTGGAACACGGCGAGCGAGTTGTCGTCGGAGACGTCGACGGCGGCGACGGCGACCACGTCGTCTTGCGCGGCGAGCGCCCCGGCGACCTCGACCTGGCGCGCGAGCACGTCGTCGTCGGTCGTTCCGTCGGGCAGCGTCGCCGTGACGAGCAGCGGGCTGTTCGCGCCCGCGCCGAACTGCTGCTCGGTCACGGTGAACGCCTCGTAGCCCGTCGAGTCGTGCGGCTCGCTCGAGCCGTCGGGAAGGCCGACGCGCATCGAGAGCGATGGAATCGCCATGACGAGCAGTGCGAGCACGGCGACGACGCCTGTGAGCACCGCGCGCCACGTCGGCATGGCGCGCACGACGGGAGGCTGGTGCCGGTTGCCCTCGCCGAGGTGCGCGCGAACGCGGCGTCGGAGGATGCGAGTGCCGAGCAGGCCCAGCAGCGCCGGCGTGAGCGTCGTCGAAATCAGCACGGCGACAGCCACGGCGATCGCGCCCACGGTGCCCATGAGGCCGAGGAACGGGACCCCGGTCACGTTGAGGGCGAGCAGGGCGACGATCACGGTGGCACCCGCGAAGACCACGGCGTTGCCGGAGGTGCCGTTCGCGAGGCCGATCGATTCGATGACCTCTGCACCTTGCAACAGCTGCTTGCGGTGGCGGTTCACGACGAAGAGCGAGTAGTCGATGCCGACCGCGAGTCCGAGCATGACCGCGAGCATCGGCGTGACCGAGGCCATGTCGACGACGCCCGAGAACGCGAGAGAGCCGACGATCGCCACGGCGACGCCGAAGATGGCGGTGACGAGGGGGAGGGATGCCGCGATGACGGAGCCGAGCATCACGAGCAGCACGATCGCCGCGATGACGAGGCCGATCGCCTCGCCGATGCCGAACAGCTCGGGCACGCCCTGGGAGATGTCGGTCGAGAACGAGACGGAGACCCCCTCGATGGCCTCGGCCGAGAAGTGGTCGACGACCGATTGCTTCGCGTCCTCCGAGAGTTCGAGGCGCGGCACGGTGAACGAGACGTTCGCGATCGCCGTCGAGCCGTCGTCCGAGACGAGGCGGACGCCGTCGGCGAAGCCGAGCAGTTCGCCGCCGAGCTCGGCCTGTTCGGCCTGGGCCTCGAGCTCGGCGCGGCCGTCATCGAGCTTGGCCTGTTCGGCGTCGAGCGTTGCGCGCTGGGCGTCGACCTGGGTCTGCTGCACGTCGAGCTGCGCCTGCTGCGCATCGATCTCGTCGGTCGGTGCGCCTGCCGACACCGCTTGCTGCCGCGCGGCGTCGAGTTGTGCCTGGCCCGCGTCGAGCTGGGCCTGACCGGCCTCCAACTGCTCGGTTCCGGCATCGAGCTGCGCCTGGCCGGCGTCGAGTTGGGCCCGCCCGTCGTCGATCTGCTGCTGGCCGTCGGCCAACTGCGTGCGCTGATCATCGAGCTGCTGTTGTGCGTCGAAGGGATCGACCACGTCTTCGACGTCGATGAGGCCGGCCCGGTCGGTGATGAGGGCGCTGATCTCCGATTGCTGCTCGTCGGTCAGCGCTTCGCCATCGGTCGTGGTGAAGACCACGGTTCCTGCGCCGCCGCTGTATTGGGGCAGCTCCGCCTGAAGCTCGTCGATGACCTCGCCCGAGGCGGTGCCCGGCACGTCGAAGCTCGTCGTGAGCCCCTTGAACCCGACGAGGAACCCACCGACGGCGATGGCGAGCACGACGGTCCAGGCGGCGATGACCACCCAGGCCCGCCGTGCCGAGAACTTGCCCAGTCGGTACAACAGCTCAGCCACGTCAGATTCCTCTCGCGCGCGATCGAGAATCCGATCGACCGTGCGAGTATACGAGACGCACCGTCTCGTCTTTCTGTGAGTAGCATGTGCAGGTGTCCGAGCATCGACGTGGTCCGATCCGAAGCGAGGCAGCTCGCGTCGCGATCCTCGATGCCACGGCGCGGCTCTTCGAGACCCGGGGATACGATCACCTCACCATGGAGGGCATCGCCGCCGAGGCTCACGTTGGCAAGCAGACGATCTACCGCTGGTGGCCGTCGAAGGGCGCTCTCGTCGCCGATTGCCTGCTCGAGGGACGACTCCTCGTCGGCGGTTACACGCCGGCCGACTCCGGTGACCTGCGCGCCGATCTCGCCACGTGGCTGCACGTCATGCTGACGTTCGTCGAGCGGCAGGGCGGCGACTCGCTCGTGCTCTCGCTCATCGCGGCGGCGACCGACCACTCCGATGTCGGAGCGCGTCTGGCCGAAGGCCTCGGCGCGAACTCCCTGCTGCGGGCCCGCCTCGAATCGGGCGTCGCTGCCGGTCAGCTCTCGCCCGAACGCCCGCTCGAGGAGCTCGCCGAGGCCTTCGTCGGCGTCGCGCTCGTGCGCGCGCTCGGACGCACGTCGTCGAGCGCCGCGGAAGCCCGGCGTATCGTCGATGCGGTCCTGGGCGGTGCTGCGCCTTCAGCGCCGGCGACGCCCTAGGCGTCGGTGCCGGTGAGCGCCTCGGGCTCGACGAGTTCGAGGGAACCCGCGGTGACGCGCACGAGGTGCACGGATCCGTTGGCGATCGAATACCCGACGCCCGGCAGGGTGCCGTCGCTCAGGTGCAGCATGAGCGAGTGGATGACGCCGCCGTGCGAGACGACCACCACCGCGCCGCCGGGGTGCGCCGAGGCGATCGTGGTGAGCGCTGCCGTCGCCCGTTCGATCACGACCGAGCGGGGTTCGAGGCCCTCGATGGTGGCCGCCTGCGCCTCGACGGCGGCCCGGCCGACGTGGTCGAGGCCCTCGAGCACGCCGTGCGCCCGCTCGGCCAAGGTCGCGATGAGCTTCGGTTCGGGCAGTTCGAGCGAGCGGGCGATGATCTGTGCCGTCTCAGCCGCCCGCGAGAGCGTGCTGCCGTAGACGGCGTCCCAGGAATCGACGCCGAGCAGTGCGGCCGTCTGCGCCGCCTGGCCGCGCCCGGTGTCGTTCAGCGGAATGTCGGTCGTGCCCTGCAGGCGCCGCAGGCGGTTCCACTCGGTCTCGCCGTGGCGCACGAGGGCGATGAGCACAGGAGCGGTGTCAGCGGGTGGGGTCGCGGCATCCGTCATGGGTCCAACTCTCGCAGAGCGGCGCCGAGGTTCACGAATCGAGCGCGGCGGCGAATGCGGCGAGCGTCTCGCTCGCGCCGGCATCGATCTTGATCGCGGCACGGCTGTCGCCCTTGGTGATGCCGCGGTTCACGACGACGATCGGCAGTCGCTTGCGGCGCGCCTGCTCGATGAGCCGCATGCCCGAGTTCACGACGAGCGAGGAGCCGGCGACGAGCAGCACGTCGGCCGTCTGAACGAGGGATGCCGCGGCCTGGAAGGTGTCTGACGGCACGAACTCGCCGAAGAACACCACGTCGGGCTTCAGGATGCCGCCGCAGACGGTGCACGATGGGATCGTCATGGCATCGACGTCGTCGACCTCGACGTCGCCGTCGGGAGCCGGCCTGATGGCGGTCTCGAGATCGATGTCGGGGTTGAGCGTCTCGAGACGCTCGGCGATCGCCTGGCGCGCGTAGTGCTGGCCGCAGGTGAGGCAGAGCACCCGATCCATGCTGCCGTGCAGCTCGATGACGTGGCGGTTGCCGGCGCGGCGGTGCAGGCCGTCGACGTTCTGCGTGATGACGCCGGTGACGACGCCGTTCGCCTCGAGGGCGGCGAGGGCGAGATGTCCGCGGTTGGGGGTCGCGCTGCCGAAGCTGCGCCAACCGAGATGACTGCCTGCCCAGTAGCGCTTGCGCGCCTGCTCGGAGGCGAGAAAGGTCTGCACCGTCATCGGCGTGCGAACGGGGGCACCTTCGCCTCGATAGTCGGGGATGCCCGAATCGGTACTGACGCCCGCACCCGTGAGCACCGCCACGCGCGCGCCGCGCAGCAACTCGATCGCCTCGGCGAGGCGTGCCTCGGCGATGATCGGAGCCTCGATGCCAGTGCTCACTGCACGTCTCCCTTCGAGCGTGGTCCGATTCTAGACGTGTCCGTTTTCCGGAATGTTTCGGGCACTGGCAGGCTGGAGGTGAGGAGACACATGCACATCGAACGAGTCCGCGACGCGGCATCCGACGCGGTGGCCGACTACGCGCGGCTCACCGACGTCGTGCTGCGCAGCACCCGAGAGCCCGAGCAGGGGCTCTACATCGCCGAGTCCGCGAAGGTCATCGCCCGAGCCATCCGTGCGGGGCACCGACCGCGCTCGGTGCTGATGGAGGAGAAGTGGCTCGCGGCGCTCGAGCCGACGCTCGCGCCGTTCGACATCCCGGTGCACCTGGCCGAGCCCGACCAGCTCGAGGAGATCACCGGGTATCGCGTGCACCGCGGCGCGCTGGCGGCATTCGAGCGGCCCGTGCTCGCCGATCCCGCCGAGTTGCTCGCCGGCGCGCGTCGCGTCGTGGTGCTCGAAGACATCGTCGACCACACCAATGTGGGCGCCATCTTCCGCAGCGTCGCGGCGCTCGGCGCCGACGCCGTCTTCGTGAGTCCGCGGTGCGCCGACCCGCTCTACCGTCGCAGCGTGCGGGTCAGCATGGGCACGGTGTTCCAGGTGCCGTGGACGCGATTGCCCGAGTGGCCGCAGGCGGCAGAACTGCTGCACGCCCACGACTTCACGATCGCGGCTCTCGCCCTCGCCGACGACGCGGTCTCGCTGCCGGCCCTGGCGGCCGACCCGCCCGAGCGACTCGCGCTCGTCTTCGGCGCAGAGGGCGACGGGCTCAGTCGCACCGCGCTCGAGTCCGCCGATCGGGTCGTCACCATTCCGATGCGCCACGGCGTCGACTCGCTGAACGTCGCGGCTGCCGCCGCGGTCGTGCTCTACGCGGTCGCGCTCGACGAGGCGGTCTCCGATGTCTGACCCCGACGTGCGGCAGGCGAACGCGCGCGTGTACCGGCGCCGGCGCATCGTCGTGTTCAGCGCCCTCGCGATCGTCGTCGCCCTCGTCACCACGGGTGGCGTCTACACCGCCAACGCGCTCGGCGCCGCCGTGCCGGCCGCTGCGCCGGCGGTGACCGACCCCGAGCCCGTCGCCGCACCCGCTCAGCCGCTCGCCCTGCCCGGGTTCGGCAGCTATGCGGTCGGCGCCGTCGGCTTCGACGGACTCGTCGCGGCGGGCAACGAGTCGACGCCGATGGCGATGGCGAGCCTCGTGAAGATCATCACCGCACTCGTCGTGCTCGAGGCGCATCCGATCGCCGCGGGCGAGGGCGGCCCCGACATCGCGTACACCGAAGCCGACGTCGACATCTACTGGGATCAGGTCGCGCAGAACGCCTCGGTCGCCCCGGTCGCTGCCGGGTCGACGTTGACGCTGCGCGAGAGCCTCGAGGCGATGCTGCTCGCCTCGGGCGGCAACTACTCGATCTCGATCGCCAACTGGGCGTTCGGCTCCGTCGATGCGTTCCTCGACCGCGCGCGAGCCTGGGTCGCCGAGAAGGGGCTCGTCAACACGCAACTGGCCGACTCCAGCGGTCTCTCGCTCGACAACGTCAGCACGGCGACCGACATGGTGCAGCTCGGTCAGATCGCCCTCGCCGAGCCGACCATCGCCGAGATCGTGGCCACCCAGTCGGCCGACCTGCCCGAGATCGGCACCGTCAAGAACTCGAACAAGCTGCTCGGCACGCACGGCGTCGACGGCATCAAGACCGGCACCACCGACGACGCAGCGAACCTGCTGTTCTCGGCCGATGTGCCGGTCGGCGGCTCGAGCGTCACCGTCGTCGGCGTGCTGCTCGGCGGCGAGAACCACTCGGTGCTGAACGAGGCGATCGCGGCTTTACTCGACTCCGTCGCTCCCGGGTTCCACGAGGTCGCGCCGCTCGAAGTCGACCAGGTGCTCGCCGAGTACACGACCCCGTGGGGCGAGACGGCGCGGGCGCGCACCGCCGATGGGGCATCCCTCGTCGTCTGGAGCGATACGCCCGTCGACGTCGAGGTGCTCGCCGAGCCCGTCACGCTCGCGCCGAAGGGGCAGCAGGTCGGCACCGCCATCGTGCGTGCCGGGTCTCAGGAGATCAGCGTGCCGCTCGTGCTCGACGCCGCGATCGACGATCCCGGCACCTGGTGGCGCCTCTCGAATCCGGGTGCGCTCGACTGAGTCGCTGGTGGGCGGTCGTGCCGGAAGAGGGTGGGCTCACTCGGGCAGCGAGTACGGCCCGGCATCCGGTCGCTTGGCGCTGATGAGGTCGCCCGACGACTGGTGCCGGATGCGGCGAACCACCCACGGCACGAGGTACTCGCGCGCCCATGACAGGTCATCGACGCGCGCCTGCCGCCACGTGCTCGACGGCAGCGGTTCGGGCTTCAGCGGCTCGAGCGTGTTGCCGACGTTGAGCGCGTCGAGCACCATGCGCGCGACCGTGTGGTGGCCGAGCGAGTTGAGGTGCAGCCGGTCGGGCGACCACATGCGCTGGTCTTGGATCTCGGTGAGCGCCCACTGGTCGGCGACGATCAGGTCGTACTTCGCAGCGATCGTGCGCAGGTTCTCGTTGTAGATCGCCACCTTGCCGCGGATGCCCCGGAACACGGGCGAGAAACCGACGTCGACGCCCGTGAAGATCACGATGGTCGCGTTGTCTCGCGAGAGTCGCTCGATCGCGTACTCGAACCGGGCCGCGATCTCGTCGGGATCGGTGCGGGGGCGAATGACGTCGTTGCCGCCCGCCGAGATCGTGATGAGGTCGGGCCGCAGGGCGAGCGCCGGCTCGAGCTGCTCGTCGATGATCTGCTGGATGAGCTTGCCGCGCACGGCGAGGTTCGCGTACGCCAAGTCTTCGGTGCCCTGCGCGAGCACTTCGGCGACGCGGTCGGCCCATCCGCGGTGGCCGCCGGGCGCGTTCGGCTCGGGGTCGCCGATGCCCTCGGTGAAGGAATCGCCGAGGGCGACGTAGCGAGACCAGGGATGCTGCTGCGTGACCATTCCTCCATTGTGCCAAGTCGATCGGGTTCGAGCATCGTGCAGGTCGATCCGGTTCGGGGATGTCAGAACCCTCCGCTACGCTCGGGTTCAGTGAGCATCGCGACCCCTTTCGGACCCCAACCGGGTACGTCGGCGGCCGAACACCTCTCGCCGTCGTTCCCCGAGCGGGCGGCATGGGGCACCGCCTCGAAGCTCCGCGCCTGGCAGGCCGAAGCGCTCGAGCAATATCTCGAAGAACTGCCCCGTGACTTCCTCGCCGCAGCGACGCCCGGCGCCGGCAAGACGACCTTCGCCCTCAGGCTGGCGGCCGAGTTGCGTTCGCGACGAATCATCGACCGCATCACCGTGGTGGCTCCCACCGACCACCTGAAGCGTCAATGGGCCGATGCCGCTGCGCGCGCCGGCATCCGGCTCGACCCCGACTTCCGCAACGCGCATGGTCGCAGTTCGCGGCACTATCACGGCGTGGCCGTCACCTACGCGCAGGTCGCAATGCGGCCAGGGTTGCACCGCGACGTGACACTCTCGGGCAAGACGCTCGTCATTCTCGACGAAGTGCACCACGGCGGCGATGCACTCTCGTGGGGTGACGCGATCCGCGAGGCGTTCGACCGCGCAGAGAAGCGGCTCTCGCTGACCGGCACGCCGTTCCGCTCCGACACCGCGCCCATCCCGTTCGTGCAGTACGAGCCCGACGCCCAGGGCGTGCGGCTCTCGAAGTCCGACTACAACTACGGGTACGGCCGGGCCCTCGCCGACGGTGTCGTGCGACCGGTGCTCTTCATGGTCTACGCGGGCCACATGCGCTGGCGCACGAAGGCCGGCGACGAGATGGAGGCCAAGCTCGGCGAAGACAACACGAAAGACATCACCTCGTCCGCGTGGCGCACGGCGCTCGAGCCGAGCGGCGAGTGGATTCCCGCGGTGCTCGCGGCCGCCGATCGACGCCTCACCGAGGTGCGGCACGGCATCCCCGACGCGGGCGGGCTCGTCATCGCCACCGACCAGACGGTCGCCCGCGCCTACGCTCAGATCCTCGAACAGATCTGCGGCGAGAAGGTCACCATCGTGCTCTCCGACGAAAAGGAGGCGAGCGCCCGCATCGAGGAGTTCTCGGCGAGCGCGACGCGGTGGATGGTTGCTGTGCGCATGGTCTCCGAGGGCGTCGACGTGCCACGACTCGCCGTCGGCGTCTATGCCACGAGCGCGTCGACGCCGCTCTTCTTCGCCCAGGCGATCGGCCGCTTCGTGCGAGCCCGGCGCCGCGGCGAGACGGCCTCGGTGTTCCTGCCGAACGTGCCGGGCCTCATGGCACTCGCCGCCCAGCTCGAGCTCGAACGCGATCACGCGCTCGACCGGCGGGGTGGCGAGAGCGACGACGACGGGCTCGACGACAGCCTGCTCGAGTCGGCCAATCGCGAGGAGCGCGCCTCCGAAGAGATGGAGAGCGGCACCTGGGAGGCGATCGGTTCGGATGCCTCGTTCGATCGCGTGCTCTACGACGGCACCGAGTTCGGCACGCTCGCCGAGCCCGGCAGCGACGAGGAGTTCGACTTCATCGGGATTCCCGGCATCCTCGAGCCCGAGCAGGTCTCCGAACTGCTGCGCCATCGGCAGGCGCGGCAGGCACGTCGGTCCAGTGAGCGACGCAAGCACGTGGTTGCCGACGAGAACCCCGAACCGGTCGCGCTCTTCCGCACGTTGAAAGAGCAGCGGTCGCTGCTCAACAGTCTCGTCGGGCTCTGGGCGCGGCACACCGGCGAGGCGCACTCGCAGGTGCACGCCGAGCTGCGCCGCGTGTGCGGCGGGCCGGCCGTCGCGCAAGCCACCGTGACGCAGTTGCAGGCGCGCATCGAATTCCTCCGCAAGCGGCTCGGCAGTCGCTGACGGGCGCACCGTGCCGACATCCTGAGCGGGGCTAGCATTTCGGTATGGAACGTCGCTCTCGCGTGCTCATCGTGGCCATCGTGGTCTCGTTCATCGCGTTCCTCGACGGCGCCGTCATCAACGTCGCGCTGCCGGCGATCGAGGCGGAGCTCGGCGGCGGGCTCGCGCTGCAGCAGTGGGCGGTCGACGCCTACCTGCTCACCCTCGGGTCGCTGATCCTCCTCGCGGGCTCGCTCTCCGACTCGTTCGGGCGGCTCCGCATCATCCGCGTCGGACTCTACGGTTTCGCCGCCACCTCGGTGCTCTGCGCCGTCGCACCCGATGGCGTCGTCTTCGTCATCGCCCGGGCCCTGCAGGGGGCGGCCGGCGCGCTGCTCGTGCCGAGCTCGCTCGCGCTCATCATCGCGACGTTCGCGCAGTCGGAGCAGGGCAAGGCGATCGGTCGTTGGACCGCGTGGACGACTGTCGCATTCCTGATCGGGCCGCTCTTCGGCGGCGCGCTCGTCGACTTGCTCTCGTGGCGTCTCGTGTTCTGGATCAACCTGCTGCCGATCGCCTTCGCGCTCGTGATCATGCATGCGCTCGGCCGCGACGAACCGAACCCCGACAAGGAGCGCATCGACTGGCTGGGTGCAGGCCTCGGCGTCGTGGGACTCGGCGGCACCGTCTTCGCGCTGATCGAGCAGGGCCGGTTCGGGTGGGCATCGCCCGTCGTCTTCGTGCCGCTCGTCGTCGGCATCGTCGCGCTCATCGTCTTCCTCTGGTGGGAGCGCCGCGCTGCGCAGCCGATGCTGCCGCTGCGCCTGTTCGCGGCGCGAAATTTCGCGGCGGGCAACCTCGCCACGCTCTTCATCTATGCGGCCTTCTCGCTCGGCCCGTTCGCGATCACGATCTTCCTGCAGGAGTACGCCGGGTTCCCCGCAACCCTCGCCGGACTCGCCACCCTGCCGCCGACCGTCATGCTCGTCTTCCTCGGCTCGTGGTTCGGTTCGCTGTCGTCACGCTTCGGGCCGCGCATCTTCATGACCGTCGGGCCGATCATCGTCGCGGTGGGCTATCTGATGACACTCGCCGTGACCCCCGAGGTCGAGTACTGGAGCCAGTTCCTGCCGGGCATCATCGTCACGGGGCTCGGCATGGCGATGACGGTCGCCCCGCTGACCGCGGCGATCCTCGGTGCCGTCGACCCCGCCCGCGCCGGCATCGGATCGGCCGTGAACAATGCCGTGGCGCGCATCGCCGGGCTCGTGGCGATCGCGTCGATCGGGGTCATCATTGGCACGCAGCTCGACGTCGACGGCTACCACCGGGTCGCGCTCGCGACGGCTGCGGTGCTCGTGATCGGCGGCATCGTGTCGTGGATCGGCATCCGCAATCCTCAACCCGAGCCTGCGCCAGTCGAGCAGGAGCCGGCACGAGACTGAACTCGGGCACGCGGCCGTTCGAACGTCAGTTCACGCGCGCCTGCGCTGCCCATGCCCTCGTCGACAGCACGATCGAGCCGTCGAACTCCCGGGGCAACCGCTCGCGCAGGCGTTCCCGCAGCGCCGTCCGATGCGGCTCGTCGAGCGTCGCGAGATACGACGGCGCGGGTCCCTGGCCGGCCAGAAACGGGCTCCAGTACTCGTCGAAGTCGGTGAACCGGGCCGGGACGTCGATCGCCTCGACCACGGCTTCGTCGCCAGTGGCTCGCGAAAAGAGCTCGGCGAGGGGCGCCGGACTGCAGAGTGGGAATCGCACGGCTTCGTCGAGAGCAGCGGCATCCGGATCGAGCTCGGTCGCTGCCTGCCAGAACTCGTGGATCACCTGCATTCCGTCACCGTAGTCCCAGACGTAGGCGGCGAGGCGGCCGCCCGGGGCCGTGACGCGCACCATCTCGGCGAGGGCGGCGGCCGCATCGGGCACGAAGTTCAGCACCAGGCCGGAGACGACGGCGTCGACCGAGGCATCCTCCAGCTGAAGATGCTCGGCGTCGCCCTGCCGCAGCACGACCGCCTCGCCGAGCCGCACCCGCGCGGTCGCGAGGAAGCCCGCCGACGGGTCGATGCCGAGCACCGATATCGGGGCGCATCGGTCGACGATCGCGGCGGAGAGCGCGCCGGTACCGCACCCGACGTCGAGCCAGCGGATGCCGAGGGGCGCGTCGAGCATGGTCAGGAACCGCGCCGCGATCGGACGACTCCATCGCCCGATGTAGCGCTCGTACGCGTCACCCTGCTCCCAGCGGTCATCGACCACCCTCACGTTCTACGCCTCGGCCGTCTCGGCCGCAACACGCGCGTGTCGAATCGCGTCGCCGTCGCGTCGGTCGCGTCAGCGTCGCTCAGTGCTCAGTGCTCCTCGATCAGCTCGCGCTCGGCGAACTCGTTCGGCGCGCTGTCGAGACAGTCGAGTTCGGCCGCACGGTCGAGCGCCGACATGAGGTCGTCGGTGAGGTCGTCGATGTGCTCGAGGCCGATCGCGAGGCGCACGATGCCCGCGCCGGGCTTGGCCTCACCCGCCACCGGTCGGTGGGTGAGCGAGGCCGGATGCTGCACGAGGGAGTCCACCCCGCCGAGCGAGACGGCATGGGTTATCAGCTCGCACGACTCGGTGAAGCGCGCCGCAGCTGCATACCCGCCGGCGAGCTCGATCGCGATGATGGAACCGGCGCCCTCGAGCTGCCGGCCGAGCAGTCCGCTCGGATCCTGACCAGGCAGGCCCGGATACCGCACGTGCGCCACCGCGGGATGCGTGAGCAGCCGCTCGGCGAGCAGCGCCGCCGTCGCCTGCTGGGCGCGTACCCGCAGGGGGAGTGTGCGGAGGCCCCGGTGCA
Source organism: Agromyces subbeticus DSM 16689 (assembly GCF_000421565.1). GTDB lineage: Bacteria > Actinomycetota > Actinomycetes > Actinomycetales > Microbacteriaceae > Agromyces > Agromyces subbeticus. The sequence goes on from NZ_ATXG01000002.1 coordinate 459,929, forward strand.
GCAGGTACGCCGCCATCGGATGCAGCAGGCCGCCGGTGAGCGCGCGCACCTGGCGCAAGCGCTCCACCCAGGCCTGGTCGCCGGCGACGACGCCGCCCATGACATCGCCGTGGCCGCCGAGGTACTTCGTCGCGCTGTGCAGCACGAGGGTCGCGCCGTGCTCGACCGGGCGTTGCAGCACGGGAGTGGCGAAGGTGTTGTCGACGAGCAGGGGCACGTCGCCCGCGGCATCCGCGACCGCCCTGATGTCGACGAGCTCGAGCGTCGGGTTCGCCGGCGTCTCGACGACGACGAGACCGGTCTCGGGGCGCACCGCCGCGGCGATGCCGGCCGTGTCCGTCCACGTGACCTCGGTGCCGAGCAGTCCGCTCGCCAGCACGTGGTCGGTTCCGCCGTACAGCGGTCGAACCGCAACGACGTGCGGCCGGCCGGCAGAGGCTGTTGCGATCAGCGTCGCGGCGAGCGCCGCCATTCCGCTCGCGAAGGCGACGGCGCCCTCGGTGCCTTCGAGGCCGGCGAGCGACTCCTCGAAGCGGGCCACGCCCGGCTGCCAGAGCCGCTGGTACACCGCCGATCGACCGTCGCCGAGGTCGTGACCGGTCGCGAGCTCTTCATACGAGGCGCCGCCGCTCTCGACGTCGCCGAGCGGGTTCGTGGTCGAGAAGTCGATGACGGGCACATGGGATCCGCTCTCTCGAACGCCCGCCATGCCACCATGCACGGCGCGGGTCTCGAGGTGCGACGACGATGTCTGCATAGCTCGAATCAAGCAGAATCTGTGAGTATCGGCAACCCGGCCCGAAGCATCCGTAGGATACGCTTGAAACCGCGAATCTTCTGCAATCTCGACTCCTGAGGAGACCACCTGTGGCGCAGAAACCAGAACTCGATCGAGTCGACCGAGCGCTCCTGCAGGCCCTGTCGACCAACGCGCGCGCCTCGGGCGCCGCTCTCGCCGCAGAGGTCGGGGTCGCGGAATCCACGGTATCGCTCCGGCTCCGGCGGCTGCAGACCCTCGGCACGGTGCGGGGCTACCGGGTCGACGTCGATCTCGCCTCGCTCGGCGTCTCGCTGCAGGCGCTCATCGCGATCCGCCTCGTCAAGCACGATCGCAGTGAGATCGATGCGTTCCGGCAGGCGGTTCCGCACCTGCCCGGCGTCATCGGGGTCTTCCACATGGCGGGAGCGGAAGACTACCTGATCCACGTCGCCGCCAGAGACGCCGAAGAGCTGCGCGAGTTCGTGCTCGCCTACCTCACGGGGCACCCGGCTGTGGCGCACACCGAGACGAACCTCATCTTCGAGCACGTCGACGGCGACGGCTGGAACCGGCTGGTCAGCTGACCGCTCGCCTCGCCGCAGCGCCTCGCGGTTCGGCTCTCCGAAATCCTGCCAATCACGGCGAACGGCGGCTTCACGCCCGACTCGGCCGATATCGTGACTGTCGGCCGTGCGAACGGCCGCATGCGATGGCGCGGGTGAGAATGGCCGGCGCCACCGACACCCGCCGTGGAACGGGAGCACGATGAGCGACGAGCAGTCAGCGGGTACGTCCGCCGACCGGTCCCGATGGCGACGGTATCTCGCCGATGAACGGGCCGAGGCCGCCGTCTACCGTGAGCTCGCTGCACGGCGAGAGGGTGAGGAACGCGAGATCCTGCTCGCGCTCGCGGCCGCAGAGGGGCGCCACGAAGCGCACTGGCTCGCGCTGCTGGGCGGCGACGACAACGGCGTGCCGCGCGCCGATGTGCGCACCCGGTTGCTCGGCGCGCTCGCCCGCCGGTTCGGGTCGATCTTCGTGCTCGCACTCGCGCAACGTGCCGAGGCTCGCTCGCCGTACGCGACCGATCCCGATGCGACGGCTGCGATGGCGGCCGATGAGCGCATCCACGGCGAGGTCGTTCGCGGGCTCGCGTCACGGGGACGTCGCCGGCTCGCCGGCACGTTCCGCGCGGCCGTCTTCGGCGCCAACGACGGGCTCGTCTCGAACCTCGCGCTCGTGCTCGGCATCGGGGCGACGGGTGTGCCCGCCGCGGTCGTACTTTTCACCGGTATCGCCGGCCTGCTCGCGGGCGCGCTGTCGATGGGGGCGGGGGAGTACGTCTCGGTTCGGTCGCAGCGTGAACTGCTCGAGGCATCCGCCCCCGACCCGACCGCTCGCGACGCGCTGCCCGACCTCGACATCGACGCGAATGAGCTCGCGCTCGTCTATCGAGCACGCGGCATGAACGAGCGCGATGCCATCGCGCACGCCGCGCTCGTCGTCGCTCGCGTGCATGCTGCCGAGCAGGCGCAGACGCCCACCGATGCGCTGAACGTCATCGAGCACGACGACGAAGCCGTCGGCACCGGTCTGTCTGCCGCGATCTCGAGCTTCTGCTTCTTCGCGTCGGGCGCACTCATCCCGGTGCTGCCGTACCTCTTCGGTCTGACCGGTCTCGCGGCGATCATCACGGCAACCGTGCTCGTCAGCATCGCCCTGCTCGCGACCGGTGCGATCGTCGGGCTCCTGTCAGGTGCCTCGCCGCTGAAGCGGGCCATGCGGCAGCTCGGCATCGGCCTCGGAGCCGCGGCGGTCACGTACCTGCTCGGCCTCGCCTTCGGCACCACCATCGTCTAGGAGAGCCTCATGTCACCACGCGTCGCCCTGATCACGGGGGCCGGTCGCCGAAACGGCATCGCCTGGTCGATCGCGACGTCACTCGCCGCCGACGGATGGGACATCGCCTTCAGTCATCTCGGCGAGTACGACCGGCGGATGTCGCTGGGCGGCGATCCCGATCGCGACCCGGCCGCTCTCGAGGCCGAACTCCACGCGATCGGTGGACGCGCGCTCGGCATCGACGCCGATCTCGCCGACCCCGAGGTGCCCGGGCGGCTCATCGATCGGGCGTCGGCCGAGCTCGGTCCGGTCGGAGCACTCGTGCTCTCGCACGCCGAGAGCGTGGACTCCGGCATCCTCGACACCAGCGTGGAGAGCTTCGACCGGCATTTCGCGGTCAACACCCGAGCAGCCTGGCTGCTGTTGCGTGCATTCGCCGAGCAGGTGCCGGCCGGTGGCGGGCGCATCGTCGCGCTGACGAGCGACCACGTCGTGGGCAACGTGCCGTATGGCGCGAGCAAGGGCGCGCTCGATCGAATCGTCATCGCAGCTGCTCGCGAGCTGGCACCGCACGGCATCACGGCGAACCTGGTGAACCCCGGGCCGGTCGACACGGGCTGGATGGACGACGCCACGCGGGCGGCGCTCACGTCCGCCCAACCGAGCGGGCGGCTCGGCACTCCCGACGACGCGGCACGACTCGTGCGGTTCCTGGTCTCCCATGAGGCCCGCTGGGTGACGGGCCAGTTGATCATGAGCGACGGCGGCTTCTCGATCTGATGTGATCTGCTCGCGGTCGGCTGCGAGAGTACCCGATCGGCGGTGGAGGCCCCGATCTGCATCGCACGAGGGTACCCCGGCACGCATCGGGTCCTCGTGCGCGTCGGCTCGTCAGCCGGCGGGTGCCGTCACGAAGTCGATGAGTTCTTCGACCCGGCCGAGCAGCGCCGGCTCGAGGTCGCCGTAGCCGCGCACGCGGCCGAGGATGTGCTGCCAGGCGCGCGCGATGTCGGCCTGCTCGGCGTGCGGCCAGCCGAAGGCGTCGCAGACACCGTGCTTCCACTCGGTGCCTCTCGGAATCACGGGCCAGGCCGTCTTGCCGAGACGGGCGGGCTTCACGCCCTGCCAGATGTCGATGAACGGATGCCCCACGACGAGCACGTTCGACGAGTGCGGCCCCCGCATGACGGCGTCGGCGATGCGCTGCTCCTTCGAGCCCGGCACGAGGTGGTCGACCAGAACGCCCGCCTTGCGCCCGGGGCCGGGCTTGAAGTCGGCGAGCACCTCGGCGAGCACATCGACGCCCTGGAGGTATTCGACGACGACGCCTTCGATGCGGAGGTCGGCACCCCACACCTTCTCGACCAGCTCGGCGTCGTGACGGCCCTCGACGAAGATGCGGCTCGGCAGGGCGACCCGCGCAGGCGCCGACTCCACGGCGAACGAGCCCGAAGCCGTGCGCAGCCGGCCGACGGGCGCCTTCGGTTTCGGCGCGACGAGCTGCACGGCCCGGCCGTCGATGAGAAACCCGTAGCCGAGCGGGAACATGCGTTTACCGCCGAACCGGTCTTCGAGCGTCACGATGCCCTTCGCGACGCCGACGATCGCGCCGCAGAAGCCGTCGTCGAGCTCGACGACGAGCTCGCGCTCGGCCTCGACGGTGGGAATCACCGTGCGGCCGCGCGCCTTCCAATCGCCGGCGAGCACGTCGCCGCCGTAGCGGTCTTGGGGGTCGAGGCGAGGTTCGTCGCGGGGCGTCACGGGCACCGGTCGAGGCTAACGGAAGTCGCGCGATCGGTGCGGCGCCGACACGGTGAGCGGCTCGAATCGATCGGCGACGAGGTTGGTGACACCCTCACGCGAGCGTTCGAGCATGCCGCGCACGATCATGGCCGGCGCCTCACGCGCGATGCGGCGATACCGGTTCCACACCCCGACGCCGGCGATGACGTTCAGCGTGCCCGACTCGTCTTCGAGGTTCAGGAAGGTGATACCGCTCGCCGTCGCCGGACGCTGACGATGGGTGACCACCCCGCCCACCTCGATGCGGCGGCCCGACTCCGCCTGCTGCAGGCGGTCGATGCGGATGGCCCCGCGATCGTCGAGCCGCTCGCGGAGATGCCTGATGGGGTGGTCGTCGGGGGAGATGCCCGTGGCCCAGAGGTCGTAGACCACCTGCTCGGCCGGGCTCAGCATCGGCAGCAGGGGAGGCTGCACGACCACGACCGAGCCCGCGAGGTACTCTTCACGGTCGGTCGCCGCCTCACCGGCGAGCCAGAGCGCCTCGCGCCGCTCGAGCCCGAACCCGTCGAAGGCGCCGGCCGCGGCGAGCGCCTCGAGCTGGGTCGCATCGAGTGCCGCCCGCCGTGAGACGTCGGCCATGTCGCGATACGGGCCGTGAGCCTCGCGTTCGGCGACGATGCGCTCGGCGACGGCCCGGCCGATGGAGGTGACGTCGGCGAGGCCGAGTCGAACCACGAAGGCACTGTCACGGCGATGCTCGGCGCCGCGGTCGGGTTCGCGGCGATCGAAGCCGGAGGCGATCGGCGGCTGCAGGGCGTCGGTGCACGCATCGAGTCCGGTCGGTGCGCGGCATCCGTCACCGACCTCGCGATCACCGACGGATCCCGCGGCGGCATCGTTCGCCTCGAGCCCGGCGTGCACGCCAGACCGCAGGATGTCGGGGCGCACCACCTCGACCCCGTGCCGACGCGCATCGGCGGTGAGCGTCTGCGGCGAGTAGAACCCCATCGGCTGGGCACGCAGGAGGGCGGCGAGGAACGCCGCCGGATAGTGCAGCTTCAGCCACGAGCTCGCGTACACGAGCAACCCGAAGCTCAGGGCATGACTCTCGGCGAAGCCGAAGTTCGCGAACGCCTCGATCTTCGCGTAGATCGAATCGGCGACTTCGCCCTCGATGCCGTTCTCGGCCATGCCCGCGTAGAGCTTCGCCTTCAGCCGCTCGATCTTCTCGACCCCGCGCTTGGAGCCCATGGCACGACGCAGCTGGTCGGCGTCGGCGGCGTCGCAATTGCCGACCGCCACCGCCATCTGCATGAGCTGCTCCTGGAAGAGCGGCACCCCCAGCGTGCGTTCGAGCACCGGTTCGAGCTTGGGATGCAGGTAGCTGACGGCCTCTTCGCCCGTGCGCCGCCGGATGTACGGGTGCACCGCACCGCCCTGCACCGGTCCGGGCCGGATGAGGGCGATCTCGACGACGAGATCGTAGAAGCAGCGGGGCTTGAGCCGGGGGAGCGTGCCCATCTGCGCCCGGCTCTCGACCTGGAATACCCCGATCGAGTCGGCTCGGCAGAGCATGTCGTAGACCGCCTGCTCCTCTTTCGGCAGTGTCTGCAGCTCCCACACCTCGCCCGTCGACTCGCGGATGAGGTCGAAGGTGTACTGCAGGGCGGCGAGCATGCCGAGACCGAGCAGATCGAACTTCACGAGGCCCATCCAGGCGCAGTCGTCTTTGTCCCACTGCACCACGGTGCGGTGCTCTTTGCGGGCGTGCTCGATCGGCACCACCTCGCCGACCGGGCGATCGGTCAGTACCATGCCGCCCGAGTGGATGCCGAGGTGTCGCGGGAAGCCGAGCACCTGCTCGGCGAGCTCGACGACGGAAGCGGGGATGTCGTGGTCGTCGGTCTCGACCACGGCGCCCCAGCGTTCGACCTGCCGCGACCAGGCGTCTTGCTGGCCGGTGGAGTAGCCGAGCGCCTTCGCCATGTCGCGCACCGCGACCTTCGGCCGATAGCTGATGACGTTCGCGACCTGCGCGGCGTTCTGCCGGCCGTACTTGTCGTAGACGTACTGGATGATCTCTTCGCGCCGATCGGAGTCGAAGTCGACGTCGATGTCGGGCTCCTCATCGCGGAGCGCCGAGAGGAAGCGTTCGAACGGCAGTCCGTACCCGATCGAGTCGACCGCCGTGATGCGCAGCGCGTAGCAGACGGCGGAGTTCGCCGCCGAGCCTCGCCCCTGGCACAGGATGCCGCGTCGCCGCGCCTCGGCGACGATGTCGTGCACGATGAGGAAATAACCCGAGAAGTCCTTCAGCTCGATGACGTCGAGTTCGCGCTCGAGGCGTTCACGCACGTGCGCGGGCACGCCGGGGTAGAGCTCTGCTGCGCCCTGCCAGACGAGCACCCGCAGCCAGCTCATCGGGGTGTGCCCCTCTGGGACCTCTTGCCGGGGCAGCTTCGGACGGGCACTGCGCAGGGTGAACCCGAGCTCTTCGGCGAGCGTCACGGAACGGGCCACCGCACCCGGGTAGCGGGCGAACCGGCGGTCCATCTCGGCCCCGCTGCGCAGGTGCAGCTGATCGGAGGCCGGCAGCCAGCCATCGAGGTCGTCGAGGCTGCGGCGCGCCCGCACAGCGGCGAGGGCCGCGGCGAGCCGATGCTCGGGCGGCGTCGCGTAGTGCACGGCGTTCGTCGCGAGGAGCGGTAACCCGGCGCGTTCGGCGAGCCCGGCGAGGGTGTCGTTCGCCTGCTGGTCGAACGGATGCCCGTGGTCGAAGAGCTCGACGACGACGTTGTCGCGGCCGAAGAGCGCGGTGAGGCGGTCGAGCTCGCGCGCCGCGGCATCCGCCCCGCCCTCGGCGAGCGCACGGCGCACGGCGCCCTTGCGGCACCCGGTCGGCACGACCCACTCGCCGGCCGCTCGCTCGGCGAGCTCTTCGAGCGAGTAGACGGGGCGCCCCTTCTCGCCGCCGGCGAGCTGCCCCGCGGTGATGGCCCCGGCGAGCCGGTGGTAGCCGGCTTCACGCCGGGCGAGCACGAGCAGGTGCTCGCCCTCTGGGTCGGCGAAGCCGTTCTGCGGGCCGCTCAGGCCGAGCGAGAGCTCGGCGCCGAACACGGTCGTGAGCTCGGGAAAGCTCTCGGCCGCTTCAGCGAAGTGCACGATGCCGTAGAAGCCGTCGTGATCGGTGACGGCGAGCCCGGAGAGACCCAGCCGGTGCGCCTCTTCGACGAGCTGCTCGGGCGACGATGCGCCGTCGAGGAAGCTGAAGTTCGAGTGCGCGTGCAACTCGGCATAGGGCACGATCGGCCCGGCCGGGGCTTCGAGATCACCGGCCGGTCGATACGGATGCCGCTTGCGGCTCCATGCCGGACTGTCGCCGCCGTCGCCGAGCAGCTTGGGTGCGCCCGGCCGGCGCGCATCGGAGAGCTTGCGCTCGAGCTCCGACCACGGGATGCCGGGATTGTTCCACCCCATCAGCCACCGCCCATCGAGTCAGCCAGTTCGTTCCACACGCCGTTCGTTCGGCACGATCGGTGCGCGCTCAGTCGTATCTCGCCTCGGCCCACCAGCCCTCGTCGTCGCGCACGAGAAGCCACGCGCAACCGTCGTCGTCGACGATCTGGAAGCGGTGCACGCGCTTGGCGTGCTCGGCGTCCCACCAGCGTTCGACGACGGGCCATGGTCCCGCCCAGGCCCGCACGGGGGCGGCAACGCCACCGGCGAGCGCGAATCGTTCGGGGTTCGCCGAGATCGCCCCCCGCGCATCGATCGTGACGATCGCGCCTCCGGCGTCGAGCAGCCCGATCGGCAGTCGCTCGCGGAACACGCTCGCGGGAGCGAGCGTGGGCAGGCTACCGGGCCAGGGCGCCGCCGTGTCGCCCCGCTCTGGCGCCCGATCGCCCCAGGGCACGAGCACCTGACGCTCGGCCAGCATGCGGCCGCCGCCGATCGCGGCGGTCACGACCGCATCATGGCCGAGCATGCTCTGCACCCGGGTGAGGCCGTGATGCACGCGCTCGTCGGGACCGCCGCCCCAGAGCCCCTCTTCGTGGTTGCCGGTCGAGTCGATGCGTTCGGGCACGATGCGCAGCCGTGTGATGGGCGAGGTGAGCGCGCTGTCGGCGGTGCCGGCGCCCTGCAGCTGCCAGCGCACCCGGTCGACGACATCGGCGGGCGTGAACCAGCGCGGGTGCAGCCAGCTGCGGCTGGAATGACCGCCCGACTCGTCGTCGATCTCGATGCGGATGCCCGTGCACACGAGCCGCTTCGCCCGCATGCGCTCGATGAATTCGTCGGCCCGAACGCGGAACGCGAAGGCGAGCTGGTCGATGCGGTCGAGCGGCGGCTCGAACTCCTGCGAGACCTCGAACTCGGGCGGCGGCGTGCGGGCGAGCACCCTGGCCTGCTCGCGGCCGGTGGCACGATCGTGGGCGAACGCGCCCGCCGCACCGAATCGGCGCCGCACGTCGGCTTCGGGGAGGGCGGCGAACTCGCCGAGGGTTCGCACCCCGAGTCGATTCAACAGGGTCGAGGTGCGAGCATCGACGACGAGCCCCACGGGCAACGGTGCGATGAATGCTGCGGATGCTCCTGGCGCGACGATGCCCACCGGTGGCTCGCCGGCAGCGCCGGCCGCCCTGGCCGCCTGCTCGGCCGCGAAGGGGCCATCGGCCACCCCGACCCGTGCGCCGGCCACCCCGAGCCCCGCGACGGTGTCGAGCAGCGCCCGCGCCGCGGCATCCTCACCGCCGTAGTAGCGAGCGGGGCCGCGGGCCCGCATGGCGAGCGTGCCGGGGCGGATGAGCTGCACGCCCGGCACCGTCTCTTCGACCCGCCGCACCACGGGTTCGAACACGCGCACGTCGAGCGAGGCGTCGTAGTCGAGCAGGATGAGCCCGGGGGAGCGGTACTGCGCCTCGCGGAGCTTCACGCCGCGCACGACGCCGTCGCGGCGCGCCGCCGCCGAACAGGCGAAGACCTGGCCGCCCTGGATGAGGGCCACGGGGAGGGTCGCGTCGATGCCGGCTTCTCGGCAGGCGGCGAACACCGGCCAGTCGGGGCACCAGAGCACGATCGTGCGAGTGGGGTCGATGATCATCAGACGGCCCGCCGTTCGTACTCGTCGAGACGCACGGGCGCTGGAGGCGCAGCATCGACGGCCTCGACGGCGAGCGACCGCCCCGGAAGCTGGAGCCGGGAGCGGGCGCGCCGGCCGAACTCCCCGCGCCCGCCCGCCGAGACGACGACGTCGCGGTCGCTGAGATGCCCGTGCCCGAGCTCGAGGCCGTGCCACTCGCTCGCCTCGACGCCGAGGCTCGCGTCGCTGCCCGGCCATTCGCCGGCGACGAGCAGCACCGTGCCGCGTTGCCGGAGCCGGGCGGTCAGTCGCGAGGTCTCTGCGGGGGCGACACCGCCGACCGGTCGCACGGCGACCACGGGAATGACGTCGGCCAGCGCGGCGACCACCGTGAGCCACTGCCGCCCCGGGTCGGGCACGAGCACGAGCCGCTCGAGGTCGATGCCGAAGCGTGCCGCCGCCTCGACGCCGAACTCGGGCATGCCGACCACGGCCGACCAGCGCCCGCTCGCCGAGGGGCCGGCCATGAGGGCCATGAGCAGGGTCGTCGAGCCCTCGACGGAGACGACGGTGCCCTCGCGAAGGCTGCCGCCCGGCAGCACCCGTTCGAAGGCCGGATGCGTCGGAACGAGCTTCGAATCGAGCCGCGTCGCCTGCATCCCGCGGATGCGGGCCTGAAGCTCCTCGACGCGCGAGGGCCCATCGGCCGGGGCGAGGGGAGCGGTCATGGTCACCCTCACAGTTTCGAACACATGTTCGAATACGGCAAGTCGACCGAGCCGACTGTCCCGGCGAGCGCGAGAACAACCCGGAAATGCGAAAAGGCCGGATCAGAATTGATCCGGCCTTCTCGACACAAGCGTGCGCGAGGGGGGACTTGAACCCCCACGCCCGTTAGGGCACTAGCACCTCAAGCTAGCGCGTCTGCCATTTCCGCCACCCGCGCTCGTGTCAGGCCCTTCCGATTCCTCGGTGGCCCGAGAGAAGACATTAGCACGGTTTCCGGGGCGCTTTCGACACGGTGGCCATCGGCGGATGCCCCGGCTAGCGTGAGGGGCATGGCCCCGTCTCTCCCCGACATCACCCCTGCCGCCGAGCTCGACGAGACGGCGACCGTCGCACGGGACCTCATCCGCTTCGACACCTCGAACTACGGTGGCGGCACGGCCAACGGCGAACGCGAGGCCGCCGAATACGTCGAGGCGCGACTCGCAGCACTCGGGCTCGCGCCGCAGCTCTTCGAGCCCGAACCACGGCGCACGAGCGTCGTCGCGCGCGTGCCCGGCCGCGACTCCTCCAAGCCCGCGCTCGTCGTGCACGGACACCTCGACGTGGTGCCAGCAGACGCCCGCAACTGGAGCGTCGATCCGTTCGCCGGCGAGGTGCGCGACGGCATGCTCTGGGGCCGCGGCGCCGTCGACATGAAAGACATGGACGCGATGATGCTGACCGCCCTCGGCGACATCATCGGTTCGGGCTCCCAACCGGCACGCGACCTCGTCGTGGCCTTCTTCGCCGACGAGGAGGCCGGCGGCGGCCTCGGCTCCGGATGGCTCGTCGATCACCACCCCGAGCTCTTCGCAGGGGCGACCGAAGCGATCAGCGAAGTCGGCGGCTACTCCATCACGGTCGGCGGTCGTCGCGCCTACCTGCTGCAGACCGGCGAGAAGTCGCTGCTCTGGATCAGGCTCGTCGCACGGGGGGTGGCCGCGCACGGTTCCCGGCTCATACGCGACAACGCGATCACGAAGCTCGCCGAGGCGGTGGCGACCCTCGGGCGCACCGAGTGGCCGATCCGCCTCACCGACACCACCCGCGAGCTGCTCGGCGAGATCGCGGGCGTGCTCGGCGTCGACCCCGAGCAGGTCTCGCCCGACGAGCTGGCCCTCGCCACCGGCTCGGCCTCGGGGTTCATCACCGCCACCCTGCGCACGACGTCGAACCCCACCCTGCTGACCGCGGGCTACAAGCACAACGTCATCCCCGACCGGGCCGAGGCGCTCATCGACATCCGCACGCTGCCCGGCGAAGAGGACGCCGTTCTCGCCGAGGTGAAGGCGCTCATCGGCGACGACGTCGACATCGAGATCGTGCACCGCGACGTCGGGCTCGAGTCGGCGACATCCGGCACCCTGGTCGATGCGGTCAAGCGTTCGCTCGAAGTGCACGATCCCGGTGTGCCGGTCTTCCCCTACCTGCTCTCGGGCGGCACCGACAACAAGGCGCTCAGCAGGCTCGGCATCGCCGGCTACGGCTTCGCCCCGCTGAAACTGCCAGAGGGCTTGGACTTCCCGGCGATGTTCCACGGGGTGGACGAACGGGTGCCGCTGGACGCATTAGTCTTCGGGAGGCAGGTCCTCCGCGACCTCCTCCTCGACTACTGACCGAACCCATTCCTCCGACTTCCGCGGAGGCGGAAGGCGGATGCACCACGTGATCGAAGCGCTCATCCTCGGCCTCGTGCAGGGGCTCACCGAGTTCCTGCCCATCTCCTCGAGCGCGCACCTGCGCATCCTGGGGGAGTTCCTGCCGGGTGCGCAGGACCCGGGTGCGGCCTTCACCGCGATCACGCAGCTCGGCACCGAGGCGGCAGTCGTGGTGTTCTTCTGGCGAGACATCGTGCGCATCGTCTCGCACTGGTTCGGCTCGTTCACCGGGCGGGTTCCGCGAAACGACCCCGATGCGCGCATGGGCTGGCTCATCATCATCGGCTCGGTGCCGATCGTGGTGCTCGGCATCCTGTTCCAGGACGAGATCGAGACGAGCTTGCGCTCGCTCTGGATCGTCGCGACGATGCTCGTCGTGTTCGGCCTGATCCTGGGCCTTGCCGATTGGGCCGGTGCCAAGCGTCGCAAGCTCGACGACCTCACCGTGCCGCACGGGCTCTACTTCGGCCTCGCCCAGTCGCTCGCCCTCGTGCCGGGCGTCTCGCGCTCGGGCGGCACGATCACCATCGGGCTCTTCCTCGGCTACGAGCGCGCTGCGGCCGCTCGCTACGCGTTCCTGCTGGCGATCCCTGCGGTCTTCGGCAGCGGGTTCTTCCAGCTCGTCAAGAGCTGGGGCGAGCCTGCGGTGTACGGCCCGATCGAGACCGCGGCGGCGACGCTCGTCGCGTTCGTCGTCGCCATCCTCGTGATCGCGTTCTTCATGAGCTACATCTCGAAGCGCAGCTTCCTGCCGTTCGTGATCTACCGCGTGCTGCTCGGCATCACGATCTTCGTGCTGCTCGGCACGGGCGTGCTCGACGCCTGAGCCCGCGTGAGCGGCCCGGCGAACGGACCGGGTGAGCGTTGCGTCAGGGCGTCGGGCGCCCGTCGGCACGTCCCTCGGGGCCGTCGCCGCGCCGGCGCAGGTACCGCTCGAACTCCTGCGCTATCGCCTCGCCACTCGCCTCTGGAGCATCCACCGCGTCGCGTGCCTGCTCGAGCTGCGTGATGTAGCCCGCCATCTCGTCGTCGTCGGAGGCGAGGGCGTCGACGCCGGCCTCCCAGGCCTTTGCATCGATCTCGAGCGTGCCGCGGGGGATCGAGAGGCCGGTGAGCTCTTCGACCTTGCCGAGCAGCGCGAGCACGGCCTTGGGCGAGGGCGCGTTGTGCACGTAGTGCGGCACCGAGGCCCAGAGCGACACCGTGGGGATGCCCACTCGCTCGGCCTGATCGGCGATGACGCTGAGGATTCCGACCGGCCCCTCGTAGCTCGAACGCTCGACGCCGAGCGCCGAACGCACCTCGGGGTTCTCGCTCGAGGCGAAGACCGAGAGCGGCCGGGTGTGCGGCGCATCGGCGAGCATCGCGCCGAGCAGCACGATGCCCTCGATGTCGGCGGCGAGGGCGGCATCGATGAGCTCGGCGGCGAACCCTTTCCAGCTGCGGGCCGGCTCAGCGCCGATCAGCACGTGCAGCGTGTCGGCGCCCGGGCCTGTGACCCGCTCGTCGTCGTCGACGTCGGCTTCGCCGCCGGGACCCATGATCGCCGCACCCGGCCACTCGAGCCTGCGGGTGCCGTCATCGCCGACCACGATCGTCGGCCTGGTGAACTGGTAGTCGAAGTAGAGCTCGGGATCGACCGCTGCGACCTCGACGAGGCCGAGGCGCTCGACGAGCAGCTTCGCTGCCCCGGTCGCCGCCTCTCCGGCGTCGTTCCATCCCTCGAATGCGACGACGAGCAGCCTTCCGCCCTCGAAACCGGCCGGCTGATTCACTCCTGGTGCCCCGCTTCCCGCCCCGGATCTCCGGGTTCACCTCCACAATAGGCCGTGCCCGTAGACTTGCCGGTTGTGACCACTCGCCTCCCCGCCGCAGTCCTCTGGGACATGGACGGCACCCTCGTCGACACCGAACGCTACTGGATGGCTGCCGAAGAGGAGCTCATCGAGTCCTTCGGCGGCTCCTGGACCCATGAAGACGCGCTCGAGCTCGTCGGCAGCGGACTCTGGGAAGGGGCGGCCTTCTTCCAGGCCAAGGGAGTGGATCTCGATCTCGACACGATCGTGCAGCGCCTGACCGAGCGGGTGCGCGAGCAGCTTCGCGAGCACGGCGTTCCGTGGCGGCCCGGTGCCCGCGAGCTGCTGCTGGCGCTTCGCGAGGCATCCGTGCCCACCGCGCTCGTGACCATGTCGTTGCGCTCGATGGCCGACGACGTCGTCTCGGCGATTCCGTTCGAGGCGTTCGACGTGATCGTGACGGGCGACAGCGTCGAGAACGCGAAGCCCCACCCCGAGCCGTACCTCTTGGCCGCGGCCCTGCTCGACGTCGACATCGCCGAGTGCGTGGCGATCGAGGACTCGCCCCCCGGACTCGCCTCGGCCTTCGCGTCGGGTGCGGTCACGATCGCGGTGCCCAACATCCTCGCGCTCGACGACGAGCCGTCCAGCGCGCACTGGCCGACCCTCGACGGCGCGACCGTCGCAGATGTCGCCGCGCTGCTCAACGAGCGCGAGGCTACGGCATGAGCGCGAGCCGTGGAGAGCAGAGCGGCCCGTTCCGGGTCGGCGACCGAGTGCAGCTGACCGGACCCAAGGGCCGCCTGCACACGATCACCCTGCAGCCGGGCGAGCACTTCCACTCGCACAAGGGCCTGATCGCCCACGATGATCTCATCGGACTGCCCGACGGCTCGGTCGTGGCCAACCAGGTGGGCATCGAGTACCTCGCGCTGCGCCCCCTGCTCACCGACTTCGTGATGTCGATGCCGCGCGGTGCCGCGATCGTCTACCCGAAGGACGCCGCCCAGATCCTCGCGCAGGCCGACATCTTCCCGGGTGCCCGGGTCGTCGAGGCGGGCGTCGGCTCAGGGGCGCTCTCGTTGTGGCTTCTCAGGGCCATCGGAGCTGCAGGCCACCTCTTCTCCTTCGAGCGACGTGACGACTTCGCGAGCGTCGCCCGGGGCAACGTGGCGACCTTCCATGGTGCAGATCCCGAGAACTGGTCGATCACACTCGGCGATCTCGCCGAGGTGCTGCCCGATACCGTCGAGGCGGCTTCGGTCGACCGCGTCGTGCTCGACATGCTGGCGCCCTGGGAATGCCTCGAGTCCGTCTCGGCAGCGCTCAAGCCCGGCGGCGTGCTGCTCTGCTACATCGCGACCGCGACGCAGCTCTCCCGGGTCGCCGAGGCGATCAGGGCCACGGGGGAGTACACCGAACCGCAGTCGTCCGAGACGATGGTGCGCGGCTGGCACGTGCAGGGCCTCGCCGTGCGCCCCGACCACCGCATGATCGCGCACACCGGTTTTCTGATCACTGCGCGTCGACTCGCCCCGAACACCGTGCTGCCCGAACTGAAGCGTCGCCCCTCGAAGACCGAGTTCAGCGACGAAGACGTCGAAGCCTGGACGCCGGGCGCGCTCGGCGAGCGTTCCGTCAGCGACAAGAGCCTGCGCAAGCGAGTCAGGCAGGCGGATGCCGCGGCCACACGGTCGCGCGCCGACGACACCGAACCGGCCGACCCAGCCGGGTAGGCTTTCAACGCCCCTCACCGATCACCCCAAGAATCGAGGATCAGTGCGCTCGTCATTCGCGCTCATCGCCACGGCCGGCATCATCGCCCTGACCCTGTCGGGCTGCGCTTCGGCGCCTGCCCCTGAGGCGTCGACCGGAGACTCCTCCGACGCGATCACGGTGACCGGGGAGTTCGGCAAGAAGCCGAAGATCGAGTTCCCGGCGCCGCTGGCGCCAGAAGAGACGCAGTGCACCGAGGTCATCGCCGGCGACGGCGAGCGGCTCGTCGACGGCCAGCAGGCGCTCGTCGGGCTCGCGGTGTTCAACGGTGCCACCGGTGAAGAGCTGCAGGTGACGGGCTTCGGCGACGAAGACCCCGTGCCGCTCACCGTATCGAAGTCGACCCTCCCGGGGCTCAGCAAGGGGCTCACGTGCGGCTCCGTCGGCTCACGGGTGAGCCTCGTGGTGCCCGAGAAAGACGGATTCGGCCCCGACGGCAACGAGCAGCTCGGCATCACTCCCGGCGACAGCCTCGTGTTCGTGCTCGACATCCGGCGCGCATTCATGCCGCGTGCCGACGGCGCCGTGCGCCTGACTCGCGACGGGTTCCCCGCGGTGGTGCTCGCCCCCGACGGTCGACCGGGCATCACAGTGCCGAAGGCCGACCCGTTCGAGACCGTCGAGATCGAGACGCTGAAAGAGGGCTCGGGCGAGGTCGTCGAGTCGGGCGCCACCGTCGTGCTGCACTACACGGGAGTCACCTGGGCCGAGGGCACGGTGTTCGACTCGAGCTGGGAGAAGGGCGCACCGGCCAACATGGTCGTCGCCGAGGGCGAAGGCAGCCAGGTCATCCCCGGCTTCGCCGAGGCGATCATCGGCCAGAAGGTCGGCTCGCAGGTCGCGGTGGTCATTCCGCCGAGCGAAGGCTACGGCGACCAGGCGAGCGAGAAGATCCCCGCGAACTCGACCCTGTTCTTCGTGATCGACATCCTCGGCGTGATCTGAGCCGCTCCGAGCGGCCGTCGCCGTCGCCGCGGTTCAGTAAGATCGCACCTGTGGCAAGCGGTGAAGAGGTCAAGAGCGAAGCGAAGATCCCCGTCGAGGATCGCCTCTTCAGCCTCGTGCTCGCGTTGCTCGCAACCGAGACGGGGCTGCTGAAGTCCGAGATCCTGTCGACCGTGCGCGGCTACGCCGAGCGCTTCGATTCCGGCGGCCAGAACGCGAACCTCGAGCGTCAGTTCGAGCGTGACAAAGATGACATCCGCGAACTCGGCATCCCGCTCGAGACCGTCGAGTCGCCCGACCGGCCCGGCGACAACCAGGCGCTGCGCTATCGCATCCCCAAGGGCCAGTACGACCTTCCCGACGAAGTGCGCTTCACGCCAGACGAGCTCGCGCTGCTCGGCCTCGCGGCCGAGGTGTGGCGCGAGGCATCACTCTCGGCCGATTCGCAGCGCGCCCTCACGAAGCTCCGCTCGCTCGGCATCGAACCGCGCGAGCCGGTCATCGGCTACGCGCCGCGGCTTCGGGTTCGAGACCCCGCCTTCGAGCCGCTCCGGCAGGCGCTCGATCGTCGTCAGACGGTGCGATTCCGTTACTTCAAGCCCGGCGAGGCCGAACCGCGACTTCGCACCGCAGACCCCCTCGCGGTCGTGCTGCACGACGGCCGCTGGCATCTGCACGCCTACGACCACGACGCGCGCGGGTCGCGTACCTTCCTCTTGTCACGCATCATCGGCGAGGTCACCCCCGTGCCGGGTTCGAGCTTCGAGGCGCCGCCGCTCGGCGTGCAAGACCGCATCATCGCCGAACTGCACGAGCTGCGGCTGAGCAATGTCGCCGACCTCGCGGTCACGGCCGGCAGCGACGCCGAGGTACGGCTCGGCAAGCGCGCGATCGAAGGTGACGAAGACGCCGGAGTCATCCGCCTGCACTACACCGATGCCGCGGTGTTCGCCGACGAGCTCGCCGCCTACGGGCCTGAGGTGCGAGTGCTCACGCCGGCAACGCTGCAGACCGCGGTGCGCGACCGGCTGCGGGCCGTGGCGGCCGCTCATCGCGAACCGAGTGGAGGGCAGCAATGATGGTCAAGCGTTCCAAGCCGCTGAAGGCTCCCGACAAGCTCGTCTTCCTGCTCTCGTTCGTGCCGTACCTTCTCGAGCAGCGCGTCGTCGATGTCGCAGAGGCGGCGGCGCACTTCGCCATGACCGAAGACGAGATCCGGCACGCCGTGCGGCTCATCGCGACCTCGGGACTGCCCGGTGAGACCGGCACATACCAGCCCAACGACCTCTTCGATATCGACTGGGACGCCTTCGAAGACGAAGACGTGATCGTCATCGTGCATCACGTCGCGATCGATGACGCCCCGAGGCTGTCGGCTCGCGAGGCGGCCGCGCTCATCGCCGGCCTGCAGTACCTCTCAGCCTCGCCCGAGAACGCCGGACGGGCATCGCTCGCGTCGCTCATGGCGAAGCTCACGGCCGGAGCCTCTGCGGCGCCGAGCCGGCTGGCGGTCGCCGAGTCCGAAGCGGATGCCTCACTGGCCGTCATCCGCGAGGCGGTGACGGGTGGTCGGCAGCTCGAGTTCGAATATCGCAACGCGCTCGGCGTCGCCGGTCGCCGCCGCGTCGATCCGCTGCGGATCCTGTCGCAAGACGCCGACTGGTACCTGCAGGCCTATTGCCACACGCGCGAAGACGTGCGCAACTTCCGGGTCGACCGCATGAGCGAGTTGCTCGTCTCCGAGGCCCCGATCGGCGACCATTCCGATCGCGTCGTGCCCGACACCCTCTTCCAGAGCTCCGACTCCGATCTCGACGTCGTCGTCGACGTCTCGCCTGCGGCGTTGCCGCTGCTCGCCGACTACCTCGCCGACTCCCGCAGCGAGACGGTCGGCGATCGACTACGCGTCACGCTGCGTCTCGCGCACGTGCACGGGCTCAAGCGACTGATCGCCGGACTTCCGGGCCTCGTGACCGTGGTCGCTCCGGCCGAGGCACGGGCTGTCGTCGCCGAGTGGGCAGCGGCGGGTCTCGCGGGCTACGCTGATCCCGAAACATCCGATGTCGGACCGAACCGCGCCGACACCGACGGCAGGTAGACTGTCGTCACCCTCATCGACGAACGGACGAACCCCCATGTGGCAAGGCTTCACCGGTTGGCACGCGCTGATCATCCTCGTGGTCATCCTGTTGCTCTTCGGAGCTCCCAAGCTTCCCGCTCTTGCTCGGAGCCTCGGCCAGTCGATGAAGATCCTCAAGACCGAGGTGCGTTCCGACAAGACCGACCCCGACGCTCCGGCGGCTGGCGATGAGACGCCGAAGGCCGACGCTCCGGATTCCGGCAAGAAGTCCTGACTCCGGTGACCGCGGTGAAAGATCGCGGTGAGAAGGACCGCGAGAAGCGGATGTCGCTCGGTCAGCATCTGATCGAGCTCCGCAAGCGCCTCTTCATCTCGGCGATCGCGATCGTGGTCGGTGCCGGCCTCGGCTGGTGGCTCACCAACGCGTTCGTCTGGCAGGCGATTCAAGAGCCCGTGCAGCGGGTGGCTGAAGCGCAGGGCTCCGATACGGCGATCGTGTTCCCGACGATCTCGAGCGGGTTCGACCTGATGCTCCAGATCGCGTTCACGATCGGGCTCGTGGTCTCCAGCCCCGTGTGGCTGTACCAGGTCTTCGCGTTCCTGGTGCCCGGGCTGAATCAGCGCGAGCGTCGCTTCACGCTGGTGTTCTTCGTGACCGCGATCCCGTTGTTCTTCGCGGGGTGCGCAGCAGGCTGGTTCGTGCTGCCGAACATCGTGAAACTGATGACGGGATTCGTGCCAGAGGGGGCGCTGTCGTTCCTCACCGCGAAGGAGTACATCGACTTCGTGTTGAAGCTCGTCGTCGCGATCGGCGTCGCCTTCGTCGTGCCGGTGTTCATCGTGCTCCTGAACTTCGCCGGCGTGATCAGCGCGGCCTCGATCATCAAGTCGTGGCGCATCGCGATCCTCGTCATTGTCTTGTTCACGGCGATCGCGACGCCGTCGGCCGACGTCATCTCGATGTTCATGCTCGCGATCCCCATGATCGTGCTCTATTTCGCAGCATGGTTCGTCGCACACCTGCATGATCGCCGTGTCGCGCGCCGCAACCTCCTCGAATTCGGAGAGCCTGTCTAGGCTGGAGGGGTGATGAGCCTCTCGCCGGCCGAGCGCTACGCGCACTCTCGCCAGCAGCGCCGCCAGCCGCGTCTCGCCGACTTCGTCGCGGGCCTGCGATTCGACCTCGACCCGTTCCAGCTCGCCGCGTGCGGCGCGCTCGACGAGGGCCGCAGCGTGCTCGTCGCGGCGCCGACCGGTGCGGGCAAGACGGTCGTCGCCGAGTTCTCGGTGTTCCTCGCCATGAAGGAGGCCGGCGCGAAGGTCTTCTACACGACGCCGATCAAGGCGCTCTCGAACCAGAAGTACCAGGAGTTCGTCGACACCTGGGGCGCTGAATCGGTCGGCCTGCTCACGGGTGACACGAACATCAACTCGGGCGCGCGCATCGTCGTGATGACGACCGAGGTGCTGCGCAACATGCTCTACGCCGATTCGCCGTTGCTCGACCGCCTCGCGTACGTCGTCATGGACGAGGTGCACTACCTCGCCGATCGGTTCCGCGGGGCGGTGTGGGAGGAGGTCATCATCCACCTGCCCGAGGCGGTGCGACTCGTCTCCCTCTCGGCAACGGTCTCCAACGCCGAGGAGTTCGGCGACTGGCTCCAGGCCGTGCGCGGCGACACCGACGTGATCGTCTCCGAAGAGCGCCCGGTGCCGCTCGAGCAGCACGTGATCGTGAAGTCCAGGATGCTCGACCTCTTCGACTCGTCAGGGCAGGCCGCCACGAACCGGGTGAACCCCGAGCTCAAGCAGTTGGCCCGCGCCGGTGGCAGATCCATCGCCGGACGATCGACCCGGGGCCAGCGAGGGGGCGATCGAGGCCGCTACCATCGCGATGCACGTGGCAACGGTCGCGCTGACAGGCCAGAGGTCGTGGCGATGCTGCAGGGCAAGAACCTGTTGCCGGCGATCGTGTTCATCTTCTCTCGCGTCGGATGCGACCAGGCGGTGCGCCAGGTGCTGCGCAGCGGCATCCGTCTGACCGAGTCGTCGGAACGCGCAGAGATCAGACAGATCGTCGAGTCGCGGGCGCGCATGCTGCGCGACGAAGACCTCGCGGTGCTCGGCTACTGGGAGTGGCTCGAGGGTCTCGAGCGCGGCGTCGCCGCGCACCACGCCGGCATGCTGCCCGCGTTCAAAGAGATCGTCGAGGAGCTGTTCCAGTTGAAGCTCCTGAAGGTCGTGTTCGCGACCGAGACGCTTGCTCTCGGCGTCAACATGCCGGCGCGGTCGGTCGTGCTCGAGAAGCTCGAGAAGTTCAACGGCGAGGCGAGGGTGCCGATCACGCCGGGGGAGTACACGCAGCTCACCGGCCGGGCCGGGCGCCGCGGCATCGACGTCGAAGGGCACTCGGTCATCCAGTGGGTCGATGGACTCGATCCCGAAGCCGTCGCTTCGCTGGCGTCTCGCCGCAGCTACCCGCTCAACTCGAGCTTCCGCCCGACGTACAACATGGCCGTCAACCTCATCGACCAGTTCGGCCGGGAACGCACGCGGCAGATCCTCGAGCTGTCGTTCGCGCAGTTCCAGGCCGACCGCGCCGTCGTCGACCTTGCCCGCACCCTCCGCAAGCAAGAGGAGTCGATGGCCGGCTTCGACGAGGCCATGAGCTGCCACCTCGGTGACTTCGGCGAGTATGCCGCGCTTCGGCGGCGCATCAGCGAGATCGAGCGCCAATCGTCGAAGGGCAATCCGACGCACGGCGAGCGCGAGCGGATGCAGCGTGAGCTCACCGCGGCCCGCAAGGCGATGCGGGCGCATCCATGCCACGGCTGCGCCGAGCGCGAATCACACGCCCGATGGGCCGAGCGCTGGTGGCGGCTGAAGCAGGAGCACGAGCAGCTCTCGCGCCAGATCCGCACCCGCACCGGCCAGGTCGCCAAGCGCTTCGATCGCGTGACCGAAGTGCTCGAGTCGCTCGCATACCTCGAGCGCGACGATGACGGCACACTCGTCTCGACGGCGTCGGGGCGCACCCTGAAGCGCATCTACGGCGAACGCGACCTGCTGGTGGCCGAATGCCTGCGCCGGGGAATCTGGGACGGCCTCGACGAGGCGGGCATCGCGGCGATGGCCGCAACGCTCGTCTACGAACCGCGACGTGACGACAGCGGCGTCGACTACCGGTTGCCGCGCGGACGATTCCGAGAGGCCTTCGAGCGCACGACCGACACCTGGAGCGTGCTCGACGACCTCGAGCGCGAACACCGTCTCCCCGGCAGCGAAGTGCCGTCGCCCGCGCTCGCGTCGGCGATGCACTCGTGGGCTCGCGGCACCGGTCTCGGAACGGTGCTGGCCGACACCGAACTCGCCGCCGGCGATTTCGTTCGCCTCACGAAGCAGGTGGTCGACCTGCTCGACCAGATCTCGATCGTGGCCGACGCCGAACTCGGCGCGACCGCCCGAGCGGCGATCGACTCGGTTCGGCGCGGGGTCGTGGCCTACGGCACTGTCGCCTGACCGGCACCCGCGGTCGCTTAGGCTGATCTGGTGCCCGAGAACGCCGAACGCCCCCTGCTGCCGCTGTGGGGCGCGGTGCTCGCCGCCGCCGCCGGGGGTTTCGTCTACGACCTTGGGTTTCCCGGGGCATCCGTCTGGCCGTTGGCATTCGTCGGCATCGCCCTCGCCCTCGTCAGCCTGATCGGACGCTCCGCGTGGGGCGCCGCGCTGGTCGGATTGGTGTTCGGTCTCTCGTTCTACCTGCTGCAGGTCTCGTGGACGTCGCTGTACCTCGGGCCGGTGCCCTGGATCGCACTCTCGGTGCTCGAATCCCTCTTCGTGGCGGCCGGCGGGGTGCTCATCGCGCTCGCGTACCGATGGCTGCCGCGCGTCACCCGATCGCGGTGGGTGCGAGTCCTCGCGCTGCCTCTGCTCGTCGCGGGCCTCTGGTGCGCACGCGAAGCGGCCACGGGCAGCATTCCCTACGGCGGTTTCCCGTGGGGGAGGGCGGCGCTCAGCCAGTCCGAGAGTCCGCTTGCCGATGTCGTCTCGTGGGTCGGGTCGACGGGACTCGGCTTTGTGATGGTCACCGTCGTCGCCGGCATCATCGAGTGGGTACGCACGGCAGGCTGGCGTCACCCGGTGACCGCGGCGCCGACGATTGCACTGCTCGCCGTGGCGATGCTCGTCCCCGCGGCCCCCACGACCCCGGCCGGTGAGATCCGCGTGGCAAGCGTGCAGGGCAACGGCCCCGCCGGCTATTTCGATGAACGCGAACCAGGAGACGTGCTCGAGTCGCAACTCGCGGCGACCGAACCGATCCTCGACGAGACCGGCATCGACGTGCTGCTCTGGCCCGAGGGCGGTTCCGACATCGATCCGACCCGGAGCGAGTCGGTCGCACGCATCTTCGACAGCCTGGGCGAGACGCTCGACGCGCCGATCGTGCTGAACACGGTGACGACTCGCGACGAGCTCTACTTCAACTCCTCGTTGCTCTGGCGGGCCGGCGAGGGGGCCGTCGACAGCTTCGACAAGCGAAATCCCGTTCCGTTCGGCGAGTACATCCCCGACCGCTGGTTCTTCGACGCGATCGCCGGCGACCTGACGGGGCTCATTCAGCGCGGCTACACCCCGGGCACGAACGCCCCGGTGTTCGACCTGGGCAGCGCCGTGACCGGTCTCGCGATCTGCTTCGACGTCATCTACGACGAGGTGATGTGGGAGGGAGCTCGCGACGGTGCGCAGTTGTACATGCTGCAGACGAACAACGCCGACTTCCGCGGCACCGATGAGAACGAGCAACAGCTCGCGATCGCGAGGCTGCGTGCGATCGAGACCGGTCGCTCGGTCGTGAACATCTCGACCGTTGGCACGAGCCAGGTCATCGACCCGACGGGTCGCACAATCGATTCGCTGCCCGCCTACGAGCCCGGGGCCATGGTCACCGACGTCGAACTCCGCGACGGGCTGACGCCCGCGGTGCTGCTGGGCGGCGCCGTGCCGCTCGTGATCGTCGTTGGCGCTCTGCTGGCGCTGATCGGCTTGGGTGTCGTCGCTCGACGCCGTGCACGCGCGGGTGGCCGCACGACGGATGCGAGCGATGGAGCTGAGCGGTGAGAGCCGAGTCGGTTCCCGCGTTCCGGCAGCGTCTGCGCAAATGAAAACGGATGCCTCGTCGCCGAGGCATCCGTCTGGTGAGGCGCGTTACGCGCCGATCTTCTGCTGACCGCGCCGTGCGCGCAGGTAGCTGAGGCGCTCTTCGAGCAATTCCTCGAGCTCGGCGCGCGTACGGCGCTCGAGCAGCATGTCCCAGTGCGTGCGGGCGACCTTCTCGCCCGAGCGGTCGATCTCCACCGGCTTCGAGTCGACGAGCAGCACGGCGGATGCTCCGCAGTGCTTGCACTCCCACGACTCGGGAAGTTCGGCTTCGGTGGAGAACGTCATCACGGTCTCGCGACCGCACGTCTCGCAGCGATAGGCGTACTCGGCGCGGTCGGCGAACACCACGCCGTCTTCACTCTGCAGGCTCTGTGCGCCGATGCGCATGCCTCGAAGGCTCCTGTCCGCCATGGCGTACTCCTCTCGCTCGTCTACATGTCTAAACGATCAAGCTGGGCATTCCCTTTCCGCAGGCTGATGTTTACCGGGGAATTCTCAGTTTCGAGCCAGGGCGAGGGGGAGTGCGAGGTCGGCGCGGTCGGTGACGAGGCCGTCGACGCCGAGGTCGAGCAGGCGAGTCATGTCGGCCGGATCGTTGACGGTCCAGACGTGCACCTCCGCACCCGCACGGTGCACGGCGGCGACGAATCGTTCGGTCACCAGCGGAAACACCCCGACTCGCTCGGGCACCTGCACGGCGTGCGCGCCGCGAAGGGCTCGGCTCACTGCTCGCGTGGAGCCCGTGAGGGAAGCGAGTCTGGTACGGATGACTCCGGCGCCGCCGACCGAGGTCGCCGCATCGAGCACGTACGCTGCGAGCCGTCGGCGCCGTCTCTCGGAGAAGCTCGTGAGGAGCACGCGCGAACCGGCACGCACCTTCGCAACGGAAGCGACCGTTGCATCCACAGCACTCTCGATCTTCACGTCGATGTTGAATCGAGTCTCGGGAAACGCGTCGAGTGCTTCTTCGAGTGAGCAGAACCCCTGGCCATGCCCGAGGTCGATGCGCCTCAGCTCGGCCATCGTGAGTTTCGAAACCTCGACATCGCGGTCGGCCACCCGGGCGAGCGTGGGGTCGTGAGCCACAACCGCAACTCCATCGGCGCTCGAGTGCACGTCGGTCTCGACGTAATCGGCGCCGATCGCCACGGCCTTCGCGAAGGCGAGGAGGGTGTTCTCAGGTGCTTCGAGGGCCAGACCGCGGTGCGCAAGCACTCGGGGCCTCGCCGGCTCGAAGTAGGCGGTGGCCAAGAGACCCGTCGTCAGGGACGCGGGCCGGTTGCGCCGGAGGCATCGGGCTGACCCGGTGCCGTCGGAGGTGCCGGAGTGAACGCCTTGCCGATGCCCTTCAGCGCCTCGGTGAGCTCGCTCGGCACGATCCAGAGCTTGTTCGACTCGCCCTGTGCGATCTGGGGGAGCGTCTGCAGGTACTGGTAGGCGAGGAGCTTCGGGTCGGGGTCGCCCTTGTGGATGGCGTCGAAGACCGTGAGGATCGCCTCGGCCTCACCCTGCGCGCGGAGCACCGCGGCCTTCGCGTCACCCTCAGCCGAGAGGATGGCGGCCTGTCGAGCACCTTCTGCGGTGAGGATCGCGGACTGCTTGGTGCCCTCGGCCGTGAGGATGAGTGCGCGGCGATCACGCTCGGCGCGCATCTGCTTCTCCATCGAGTCCTGGATGGAGTGGGGCGGGTCGATCGCCTTGAGTTCGACGCGTCCGACGCGGATGCCCCATTTGCCGGTCGCCTCGTCGAGCACGATGCGGAGCTGCCCGTTGATGTTGTCGCGGGAGGTGAGCGCCTCTTCGAGGTTCAGGCCACCGACCACGTTTCGCAGCGTCGTCGTCGTCAGCTGCTCGACGGCGCCGAGGTAGTTCGCGATCTCGTAGGTCGCAGCGCGGGCGTCGGTCACCTGGAAGTAGACGACCGTGTCGATCGAGACGACGAGGTTGTCTTCGGTGATGACCGGCTGCGGCGGGAAGGAGACGACGGTCTCGCGCATGTCGACGAGTGGGCGGAGCCGGTCGATGAACGGCACGAGGATGTTCAGTCCGGGGCTGAGGGTCTTGTGGTAGCGACCGAGCCGCTCGACGACACCCGAGTACGCCTGCGGAATGATGCGGATCGACTTCGCCAGCACCACGATGACGAAGATGACGATCGCGATGACGATGATCGCCACGATCACGGTGGAGATGTCCATCAGGCCCCAGTGCTCCTCTCAATCGGAACGACGACAGCCGTCGCCCCGTCTATGCCGGTGACGAGCACTCGCTCGCCGACCGCGACATCCGCTTGCTCGGTGATCGGCGACAACCGAGCCGTCCAGACGTCACCGTTCTGCAGTTTCACTTGTCCGCCCGCGGGGGTCACGGTGCGAATGACCTGACCGTCGGCGCCGATGAGCGCATCGACGTTGCTTCGAGCCGGGTCGCCGCCCCGGCGCAGCATCCGCAGCAGTGATGGCCTGAGCGTCAAGATGAGGGCGATCGCCACCAGTGCGGCCACGATGAATTGTGCCCACCACGGGATGCCGAAGAGACCCGACAGGAGCCCGGCGACACTGCCGAGCGCGAGCATCAGGAAGGTCATCTCGAGGGTGAATATCTCGATCGTGGCGAACGCCAGGATCAGTACCAGCCAGACGATCCACGCGTACTGGGTCAGCACATCCATTGGTTCTCCTTCGCACGCGGGCCTGTACCGAAACTATCAGTGCGCATGACGCGGCGGGGGAGCGGCGGGGGAGTTGATAGTCTCGGTTCGCCTGTACCGCGCGGACCGAGTCCGTCCAGCCTGAGGAGTTCACTGTGACCAACCCGCTCGCCCCCGGTTCGCTCGACGGCCGCGTCGCCCTCGTCACGGGTTCCTCGCGTGGAATCGGTGCCGACACCGCCCGGTACCTCGCAGCAGCCGGGGCGTCCGTCGTCGTGAACTACCGCAGCAAGGCGCCGCGCGCAGAGAAGGTCGTCGCCGAGATCACCTCAGCAGGAGGGCGGGCCATCGCCGTCGCGGCCGACCTCACCGACGCGGCATCCGTCGCCTCGATGTTCGAGCGCGCAGCGGCCGAACTCGGCCCGATCGACATCCTCGTGCTCAATGCATCGGGCGGAATGGAGACCGGCATGGGCGAGGACTACGCGATGCGGCTGAACCGCGACGCCCAGGTCAACGTCGCCGAGGGCGCGATGCCGCACCTCGCCGCCGGTGCTCGCATCGTGTTCGTGACGAGCCACCAGGCCCACTTCATCCGGACCACGCCCACCATGCCCGAGTACGAGGCGGTCGCTCTTTCCAAGCGAGCCGGCGAAGACGCGCTGCGGGCCAAGCTGCCCGTACTCGAGGCCGCGGGCGTCGAGTTCGTCGTCGTCTCGGGCGACATGATCGAGGGCACCATCACGGCGACGCTGCTCGAACGGGCGAACCCCGGAGCGATCGAGGCTCGCAAGCAGGACGCCGGACGGCTCTTCAACGTGGCGGAGTTCGCTGCAGAGGTGGCATCGGCAGCCGTCGAGCCGGTGCCGGCCGACAACACGAGGTACGTCGGCGACACGTCCGGGTTCGCGCGCGAGGGTGATGCCTGAGCGCCGCGCACCCGGATAGCGAGAGGCCGGTCGGAGCGAGCGCTCCGACCGGCCTCTCGCCGTATTCCGGTCAGGCTGCGGCCGTGACGCCCCGGCCGAAGGTGAACGCTCGCACGATCTGCACGATGCCGAGCACGATGAGGCTGATTCCCGCGAACCAGAACAGGAACACGGCGCCCCAGAGCGGCGAGAAGAGCAGCACGATGCCGGCGACGATGCTCAGGATTCCGAAGAAGATCGCCCACGCCTTCGACCCCGAGTCGCTCGACTGAGCGAGCGCCGCGAGGCCTTCGACGATCCACAGCACGCCGATGAGCACGCCGAGGAAGATTCCGAGGAAGACCGCGGACTCACTCGGATTCGCAAGCACGACGATGCCGCCGATGACGAAAAGTACGCCGAGGATGATGTCGAGCGCGCGAGCACCACCCGAGATGCCCTTCGAGAAGATGCCGAGGCCGATGTAGGCGATACCGGCGATCAGGAAGTAGAGACCGAACAGCCACGCGAGTGCGACTGCTGTCTTCTCGGGCGCG
The DNA here is from genome assembly GCF_000421565.1 of Agromyces subbeticus DSM 16689. Classification (GTDB taxonomy): domain Bacteria; phylum Actinomycetota; class Actinomycetes; order Actinomycetales; family Microbacteriaceae; genus Agromyces; species Agromyces subbeticus. The sequence goes on from NZ_ATXG01000002.1 coordinate 487,652, forward strand.
AACGTGATGAACAGGCCGAAGATCAGCGCGACGACGCCGCTGATGCCGAGCGTCGCGCGGATGGTGTTGATCGACGACTTCGAGAGCGACGAAGCGTCGAGTGAGAAGGACGCGAAGACCCCACTGGGCTGCGACGTAGACATGATGTTGTCCTTTCTGGCGGCGGGTGCCGATGCAGGGTCAGGCTATTGCGACGCGTCGCCTGAGTGTCGGATGTGAATGCGCGCGTCTTCGGATGTCTCTGTGCGACAGCGTGCTGGGTTCAACCGCTCCGGCCGGCACGGCGGCGAACGCCGTGGGCACGGATCGAAACGGCGGTCGCACCGAGCGCAAGTGCGGCCAGCGCCCACCAGAACTGGCTTTCGACGGCTGTGCCGGTGGCAGGAAGCTGGCGCGAGAGCTTCAGCGGATGCGGGGCCATCGTCCAGGGGCCGAGCCCGAAGGCGTTCGCGGCCGCCACTTCGACGGTGTAAGTGCGGCCGGTCTCGAGGCCGTCGATCACCGTCGTGCGTGCATCGGCAGCGAGTGTCAGCGTTCTGACGACGTGCCCGGCGTCGCCCCGCACCTGCACGATCATCGACTCGATCGTCGACGCGGTCGCCGCAGTTTCGTGCGCCGCCGGTTCCTTCCATGCGACGTCGATGCTGGCATCGCCGACGGATGCCATCACATCGCGAACGGGCCCTGGCGTTCCGGTGCTCGCACCCACGAGCACTTGACCGGTTGCGTTGTCGAAGCCCACCGAGCGGCCGACGTAGAAGACGTTGCCGCTGTTGAAGTACTCGTGGTTCGTGTCGGTGTAGAGGCCGACGGCGCGATCGGCGAGCGCCACCGTACGCGACCAGAACGGCGCCTCGCCCGGCTTGGCGAACCCGATGACGGTGCCCGCGTTCACATCGGCGAGGTGAATCGTGCTCGGAGCACTCGGCCACGGTGATGGTGAGGGCAGGGGAGTGGTCCAGGGCCCGAACTGGGAGCCCATGAGCACCGCGGAGCGCTCACCCGAGTCGAGGGTCGTCTTCAGGCACTTCGTCTGATCGACGATCGTCCAGCACGTCTCGACAGGTTTCTCGTAGATCGCCGCGCCATCCGGATAGGTCGATCCGGTGTTCTGCGCCTGCAGAACCGTCATGGGGGAGCCGGAGAGCGACGGCCTTCCCAACTCCAGTGTGCCGCCCTCTTCGCCGAGGGTGATCGTGTGTCCATGAGCAGCCTCTCCCTCGAGCTGCGCGATCGCCGAGTACCAGTGGTACTGCGGATCTGTCGCGCTCGGGTAGATGTTCTCGCCCTGACTCACCCCGAGGATCCCGTCGAGGTGCAGGTTTCCGCCGAGGCAGAACTCGGTGCTGCAGGAGGTCGCGTAGACGAACGGGATCTCGGCCGGTGTCGTGAGGTCGCCGATCGCGACGCGTGCGAGGGCGATCGTGCCGGTGATATCGGTCCCGTCATATGACGGGTCTGCCGCCACATCGGTGATCGTCGGCTGCGGGCTCGCGTCCGCGAGCCGACCGGGATTCACGACGAGCCCCTGCGACCCGGTGTCGAGCATGACCGACAATCCGATTCCGCCGATCTCGATCTCCACGACCGGCAGGAACGTGCCGTCTTCGAAATACCGGATCTCGATCGGCACCGAGGCCGGTGCCGCCACCGCCGGCCCGGGCGACGTGGTGATGCCTGCGGCAGCGGTGATTCCGATCGCTGCGATCACCCAGACGCCCCATCGTGTTCGCTGCATCCGCTCAGTTCCCTTCGTCGTCGACAATTCGAGACGTGACAGGGTCGGGGTGTGTCGCGCGAGTCGATCGTATCGAGCCTCATGCCCACGCGCGGGAGGCGTGCGTGCGACTCGTCTTTCCCTGGTGAGAGCAGGGGAGTCGTGCGACCATAGCTTCACGCAGCGTGCTGCGCTCTCCGACTTGGCAGGAGTGACCAGAGGAGATGACCAGACCTGTCGTGCTCTCCCTGCCGTTCGAGGGGCTCTGGGTGGTTCAGAACAGTCCGGCCCGACGTGTTCCCAGTCATGGAGTCGACATCTTCGGCGAACGCTTCGCGATCGACTTCGTGGCTGTGGATCGCCTCGGCCGCACCGGCAGATCTCGGGACTGGCGAACAGTTCTCGCAGCAGAACCGCCGGATCGGTTCTTCGGATTCGGACGACCAGTGCTTGCGCCGGCGGATGGTGTCGTCGTCGATGTGCACGACGGTGAGTTCGACCATGCAGGTCGACGATCGCAGCTGTCGCTAATTCCGTACATGCTCGGTCAGGCGAAACGCCTTCGGCAGGGAGTGCACGCGGTCGCCGGAAACTCCCTGACGATCGCTCTCAGCGACGGAAGCGGATTCGCGGCCCTTGCTCATCTGCAGCGAGAGTCGATGCGCGTTGCCGTCGGCGATGCGGTACGGGCCGGGGAGGAGATCGCAAAGTGTGGAAACTCCGGAAACTCCACTGAGCCGCATCTGCACATGCAAGTCATGGACTCTGCCGACTTCTCGATCGCGCGCGGAGTCCCGCTTGCGTTTCGAAACTTTCGGGAGCGGTCTCGAGGTGGGCCAGAATTCGTCGTCAGGTCCGTCGGAGTTCCGGCCGAAGGTGCGATCGTCGAGTCGCTTGCGACGTAGAGGCGGTTGGCTTCGTCGATACTGAGCGACGCCCCGTGAAATTCGCGCAAGGCGTGACGAGCGGGATCAGAGGAAGAAATGCTTTGCGCCGATAATGCACATTATGTCGGAATCGACAATAAGCACAGGTCAGATCTTGCACTTTGTTGAAACAACGCCAGCGACTCCTCCTCCCCTCTTTCTCCTGCCTGATCAGCGGGAGCGCGATTAGCTAGGTGCTTGGCAAGGCGGCACGGTGGCTCCCGTCGCGTCCACCTGCAGCATCACTGTTTAGCCTTCTGATCCGCCGTTTCAGCGGGGACGTTCGGGGCGGCTGGGCTCACACGTAGATCGCGACGAGCTTGTCGAGGGACTCCTCGAGGCCCTTCTTCGAGAGCGCGAGCTGCTCGGGATCGATGTAGCCGAGTTCGGTGACGGTGAGTCGAGTCGCGTCGTCGCCGACCGACTCGAATGTGATGACGTGCCGCACGTCACGCGGGATGCCCGCTGCCCCGATGGTCGCGGGGTCGATCGTCGCGCCGTGCTCGTCGGCGATGTTGTGAATGAACTCGAGGCGGTGCGGTGCGTCGACGAGCGTGTACGCCCAGGTGCTGTATAGCGCCGGGAACCCCCAGTCGGGGGCACTCATACACACGAGGGACGTGCCGCCGACGCGCACGTCGAGCTCGGCGACTGTGCAGGTGAAGCCGTTCGGGCCCCACCAGCGAAGCACGCGATCGGGTTCGGTCCACGACTTCCACGCCGCCTCGATGGGGGCGGGGATGTCGCGGCTCACGACGAGATCGTGCGTCTCGTGCTGGGACGTGTCGTTCATCGTGGCTCCTCCGCTGCAGGCCGCCGCAGCGGCATCCTTTTCACTTCGATGATCGAAGCGTAGTTCACTACGATGACCAAAGTCAATGCCGTAGACTCGACGCATGAAGCGAGCTGAAGGGCGGTCGACCTGCCCCACCAACTTCACCGTGGAGACCTTCGGCGACAGCTGGTCGCTGCTGATCATGCGCGACCTGCTCACACTCGGCAAGCACACCTTCGGGGAGTTCCTTCGGTCCGAGGAGCGCATCGGTCCGAGCGTGCTCGCCGACCGCCTCGCCCGACTCGAGCGCAGCGGAATCATTGTGCGCACCCCGAGCGAGACGGATGCCCGCAAGGTCACCTACTCGGCGACTGAGCGCGGCATCGCGGCGATCCCGCTCTTGTACGAGGCGGCGCGATGGGGCATGGGCGGCGTTCCCATCGAGGAGGACGATCCGTGGGAGGCGGTCATGGCGATGGACCGCCACGACGTGCTCGACGCGTGGCAGCAGGCCGTGCGCGAGGGTGGTTCGCTCCTCGGAGGCGCGGAGAGCGCGTTCGCGCGGCTGAGCGCCAGGGCACGCGCGGTCGTCTGACGGCGACGCATCGCGGCGGAGCGCCAGCGCGCGGTCGCGTGACGGCGACGGTGGAGGTTTCCGGGCGCACATAAGCGGCGAACCAAATGGAAATCCGCGGTGGAGGTGCAGCGTCGGGGGCCGGGTGCGCGAACGACGTTCGTGGCAGGCGTCGTGGATTGGTCCGGCGAGCACGCTCCCCACGAAGCTGACATTGCGGGCCTACCTGTCATCGCACAGGGACTCACGCGCACGGAACTGTTCACCGCGGGCAGCCTGGTCGTGGTCGGGAATGTGGGGCCGTCCTGCCAGTCCGCTCGTGATCATCTCGACATACTCGACCAGGGTTTCCGGACCGGGCGCGTTGTTTGGATTGACCTCCGCGAGAACGATCCCCGCGAAGAGGTCACTGTTCGTGAAGATGCGCAGACTTTCGACGACCTCCGCAATGGTGAGGCCCCATGGCTCGTGATCTGGATTGGGCATGTTCGCGATGGGCATGTGCATATGGGAAAGTACGTCGACGTCGAAATGAACGACGAAGCGACGGCCCGCTCGCTCGATCTCGCTCAGCGCAGCATGCGCTGCGGAGGCGACATCCTGATGGATCAAGCCGGCTGGAAACCGCTTCAGTTGGAGTTGAGCCGACAGCACGTCCTCGAGGTCATGTGAACGGTCTGGAATGGCATCACCGTAGAGGACGACCTCGTGCGGATGAAGTACGGCGCCGCCGCCCCAGATGGATGTCAGTTGCGGGTCACTTCCGGGTATCGCAAGCATGTGTGCGAGCCCCATCGCATCAAGGTTTCCGTACTCGGTGCGGCCAGGTGTGTAGAGGTCTGGACCGCCGTCGAAGTACAGCAACGCGCACGGTTGTCCAGATTGTTGGAAGCCGGCGACGACGCCCATCGTCACCGTGCAATCACCGCCGATGACGAGTGGCCGCGCTTCTGTCTCGAGAATGTGGGTGATGGCTGAAGTCGTCTCCGAGGCCACCCTTGCGACCTCCGCCATATTCTGCCCGTCAGGGTGTGCTGGATCAGGCTGCCAACGGGAACCAGCCGTGTCACCGTGATCGACCACACGGTCGCCACCGGCAACCAAACGCCTCACAAGGCCCGCGGCGCGAATCGCGGCCGGGGCCAAGTCCATCCCCGGCGTATGGCCACCTGCGCTGGATGGTACGCCGATCACGCCCCAGCGCCGCGCTGAGCGGTCCGAACCACGCGAAGGAGTCCTCTCGAGGTATTCGGCCGAGTGGATGTCGGCGTCAACCATGGCGCGGTGCGATGGTCTTGCGCATCACGGTCTTGCTCTTGCCGATGTGACGCTCGAACGTGAATCCAGCTTTCTCGAACATGGCCCTCGTGCCGTTGTGAAGGAACGAGGACGACGTCTTCTTGCCCGGGGTGAGCTCGTTGGGAAATGAGACCACCTCGCCTCCACCGGCCTCCGCGATCAAGTCCAGTGCGCCGTCGAGCGCCTCTCGTGCCGCTCCCGATCGTCGGTGGTCGCGGTCGACGAAGAAGCACGTGATGCGCCACGGCGCCGGGTTGGTCTCACCCGCGTCGTACTGCTTGCGGTGGTAGATGTTCGGCAACTCGACCGGGCTGCCGTACTCGCACCATGCGATCGCATCGTCACCATCGAAGACGAGCGCGGCGTGCGCAATGCCCTCCCCCACGAGTCGCTGCTTGAACGTCGCCCGGTCGTACTCATCCTTGACGGTGTGCTCCGAGTCGTCATGGAAATACGAGCAGTAGCACCCGCCCCAGACTCCGTTGTGCTTCTGCGCGAGCGCCAGCCACGCCGGGAAGGTCTCGGGAGTGAGCGGCTTGATCACGTGCGCCATGGCAGCCTCCTCGCATCGGTGCTGCCAGTCTGCCGACTCGCTCCGGCTTTCGACAAGGCCAGTACGGCCGCATGCAGGGCCATTCTTGAACTACGCGGCCGCCGGATGTCGCGGATTCCCTGTGCTCTTCGATACCGCTCGGTAGCATGCATCCCATGGTCATCAAACTCGAGAACGTCGGCATCGCAGTTCGCGACCTCGACGCGACGATCTCCTTCTTCACGGATCTCGGCCTCACTGTCGTCGGCCGTGACACGGTCAGTGGAGAGTGGACCGACACCGCCGTCGGTCTCGATGGCAATCACGCCCGCATCGCGATGCTCCAAACGCCCGACGGTGAGGGGCGTCTCGAACTCTTCGAGTACATCCACCCCGAGGCGATCGAGACGGAACCGACTCGTCCCAACGAGATCGGCATGCACCGGGTCGCCTTCTCGGTCGATGACATCGACGAAGCCCTCGTGATTGCTGCGAAGCACGGATGCCACCCGCTTCGCGGCATCGCGACCTACGAAGACGTCTACAAGCTCACGTACCTACGGGGCCCCAGCGGCATCCTCGTGATGCTCGCCCAAGAGTTGAAGAAGAACTGAGGGCACTCCCCCGCAGCCTGCGCAGGAGTTCTGAGACCGACGTCAGCCTCAGAACCCCTGCGTTGGCGGCTTTGCCGTCGTCAGCGCCAGAATTCGGCGAGACGCGCGGCGCGGGTGCTGCCCTCGTCGTATCCAGCTCGAGCAGCGGCCGGACGTAACGAGTAGTCCATCGCGTTCGCTCCGAACAAATGTTCGATGCTGGCGGCAGGGAAGATCGTCTCGACGCCGCTGCCGCTTGCACGGAGCTCGGCTATCTGTGTCGCGAGGTGCGTGCCCCACGACGCGGGCGTCAGCGTTCTCCCGCCGAACGGCGCGAGCACGAGCACGCGCGCGTATCCCGCCGCCAGATCCGCATTCTCGGCGTTGGATCGGAAGCCGCCGTCGAGGTAGAGATGGTCACCGATCCTGAATGGATGTCCGCTGGCGCAGCTTGCTGCGACGGCATCCACGAGGTCGACCCCGCTGTGGCTGCCGAATACGACGGGTTCGCCGGTGCCGGCGTCGATCGCGGTCACGAGGATGCGTCGTTGCGGCCACTGCGCGTCGGGCAGCCGTGAGGCGACCGTGGCACTCCACCGCGCATGCCACGAGCCATCCGATGCGGCATCGATGTCGAGTGCCGCCGAGCCGAGTCTGCGACGAAGATCAGCCTGGTCGTCGGACGCGGCGATGATCGTGTTCATCCGCTCCAGGTGTTCCATCACCGGCCTGGCCGAAGCGCGTCCACGGTCGGTTCCGACCGGGTCGGCTGGTTGCAGAGGTGCAGCGGCGAGGATGGCGGCGAACAACTCGGCTGGAGTCGCACCGGCGAGCTGGGCTGCCGCCGTCGAGCCGGCTGACGTACCGATCGTGAGGTCGGCAGTGGTCACGTCGAGCCCTGCATCGAACAGACCAGCGATGACGCCGATCAGCCAGGCGTTGCCCGTCGATCCGCCGCCGCCGAGTACCAAGGCCGTACGGGAGGAGTGTTCCGCGACATCACGGGAGGTCGTCGGCGGAAGGTCGTGCAGTGATTGATTCATCGTCGTAGCTTTCTGAGAGTGCGTCGGCGCTCCCCGCGACGCTACGTCAGTCGCGCGATCGTGAACTCGAAGGAGCGCCCGGAATGGACAGTGCGTGCATCGGGCTCACCTCCTCGAATCGTGTCACGTTCGCGAGAAGCCTACCGGCTCGTGTTCGTCGAGCACCACGCCGCATTCTGCAGCTCGACACGTCGCGTGCCGCAGACGACGCATTGCGCGTATCGCACCTCGCCGTCAGACGTGGCGTGCCTGGATTCGACCCGCCAGATGTGTTCCGGATCGGCGTTCGCGTCGGCTGAACGGTGGTTCTTCGGCGTGCAGGCTGTCGTCATGCATTCCACAATGATGTAATGCTCTTATGCATCTCAACCCTTACGGCGAGTACTCGGTGCTCCTCGCGGCATCCCTGGCCAATGACTGGCCGGTTGATCGAGACGGCATCGTCGCCCGAACGCGTCAGTTCGGCATGACTCTGCAGTTCTCCGAGGCTCCAGGTGACCACGCCCGCGCCCGCGAGGTCATCGACGGCTGGCTCACCGTCGTCGATGCCCCCGAGCCGCACGATCGAGCAGCTCGACTGAACGCCCACATGGCGGCCGCTGCGGCGTATCCCCGCCTCACCGACCATGACGGCGAAGGCTGGCACCTGCACTATCGGGATCAGAACCATGCACTCCCCCACGTGCTGCTCGCCGTCGTCAGCGTCGGCACCGCCCTGCACCTGACCACCCGAGGCATGCACCGGCTCGCACGATGCGCCGCCGGCTCGGCACCCGGCGATGGCTGCCGCAATGTCGTGGTCGACGTCACGCGCAACGGCCGGCAACGGTACTGCTCTGTGCGCTGCGCGAACCGGGACGCCGTGCGTCGGCATCGCGCTCGTTCGGCGCCCGCACCGCACCGGTGAGCCGACGACGAACGACGATCGACGCGAGTCGCTCCGCTACCGTCGAGAGATGGGAACCTTCACGATCTCCGTGCCATCCGCTGTGCTCGACGACTTGCGATCCAGGCTCCTGCGCACGAGGTACACCGCCCCGAGCAGCGCGGGCTGGGGCGCCGGCACCGACCCGGGCTACCTCCGATCGCTCATCGAGTACTGGGCGAACGAGTTCGACTGGCGCAGCGCCGAGGCTCGACTCAACTCGTACTCGCACTTCCTCGATCGCGGACAGCATTTCGTTCACGTGCGACGTGACTCGACCCGCCCGCCCGTGCTGCTCGCTCACGGCTGGCCGAGCAGCTTCATCGAGATGCTGCCGCTCGCCGACCTCCTCGATGTCGACGTCGTCATCCCGTCCCTGCCCGGATTCCTCTACTCGGGGCTCCCCGATGCTCCGCTCACCCGCGCCGCGATCGCCGAGTCGTTCCATACGCTGATGACCGAAACGCTCGGATACGACCGCTACTTCGCCTTCGGCGGCGACATCGGCGGCGCAGCGAGCGGATGGCTCGCGACGATGTACCCCGACGAGGTCGCGGGCCTGCACGTCATCCACGGGCCGTTCCCGGCCGACTTCGACGCGCCACCCATCACCCCGGCCGAGCAGGCCTTCCTCGACGCCGACGAGAAGTTCGACGAGTCCGACTCGGGGTACAGCGAGATCATGAGCACTCGCCCAGACACGATCGCAGCCGCTCTCGTCGACTCACCGGCCGGCCTCGCCGCCTGGATCATCGACAAGTACCGCGCCTGGAGCGACTGCGGTGGCGACCTGGAGTCGAGGTTCGACAAAGACACGCTGTGCACCATGCTGACGCTGTACTGGGTGACCGAATCGATCGGCCCTTCCTTCCGCCAGTACCTCGACTACCCGCACAACACGCCGCGGTCGACGATCACGGTGCCGGTCGCTGTGACGCAGAGTCATGAGCACCCGTTCGATCTCTTTCCGCGCTCAATCGCCGAACGCGCCGCGAGTGACATCCGTCAGTACTCCGCACCAGGGCGGGGCGGCCACTTCCTCGCCTTCGAGGAGCCGCAGCTCATCGCCGACGAACTCAGCGGGTTCATGCGCTCGATCGGGTAGCCGGGCCGCTCAGCGCGCCGCGTCGCGGTCGGCGAACTTCGCAGCCCGCTTGCCGGACGCGGGCATGCCGAGTTCGTTGAGCGGGCCCGCGACGTCGGTCTCGGGCAATCGCTCATCGGTCGGACAGATCAGCACCGTGTTCGCCGTCGAGTGGTCGATGACGTGCTCGAACATGGGGTGCCCGCAGATCGGACACGGCTTCTCATCGGTCGGCTCGGCCACCGAGTTATCCGCTATCGCCGGTGGCGGGCCGAACGCGGGCAGCAACGCCCGGTCGATGCGGTCGAAGAAGTGCGTGAATGCGTTGCCGTTTTCGCGGCTCGCAATGTCGCGTGCCATGGGGCAGATGCTACGCCTGCCCCGGGTGTTCCGCCAGCATCGTCGCAGATGCGCGGAGCCCGCGACGCCCATAGGCTGATTCCATGACGGATGACTCCCCTGCACGCCGCCCGGTCACGATCATCACCGGAGCGAGCCGGGGCATCGGAGCCGCCATCGCCGAGCGCCTCGCGGCAGACGGACACGACCTCGTGCTCACCTTCCGCGAACGTCGCAACGGGGCCGACGAGGTTGCCCGACGTTGCGAGGCGGCGGGCGCGAAGGTGCTCTTGCTGCAGGTCGATCTCGACGATCTCGATGCTGCGGCGACCGTACTGCCGACGGCCATCGCCGAGTTCGGTCGCGTCACCGGTCTGGTCAACAACGCCGGCATCACGGGGCTCATCGGTGGTTTTCTCGATGCGGACATCGTTGAGAGCGAGCAGCTGTTCCGAGTGAACGTGCTCGCACCGATCGTGCTCACGAGGGCCGCGATCGCCCACATGGCGACCGATCGAGGCGGCGACGGCGGATGCATCGTCAACATCTCCTCGGGCGCCGCGCGGTCGGGCGCTCCAAACACCTACATTCCCTATGCCATGAGCAAGGCGGCGTTGAACGCGCTCACGACCGGTGCCTCGAAGGAGTTCGGGCCGGTCGGAGTGCGCGTCAACACGGTCTCGCCGGGCACGACCCACACCGAGATCCACGCCGCCGCCGGACGACCGAACGCCCCCGAGGAACGGGCGCCGAACATTCCCATGCGGCGCGCCGGCGAACCGCACGAGATCGCCGGAGCGGTCGCCTACCTGTTCTCACGCGACGCCGCGTACACCTCGGGAGCCGACATCCGCGTCGCCGGCGGCAACTGAGCCGACCAGACGATCCGGCTCAGGCCTCGCCGAACCCGGATTCGACCAGCGCGGCGATCGAGTCGACCGCTTCGCGTCCGTCGGGATCTTCGCTCGCGATGTCGACCTGCGCACCCTTCGTGAGCCCGAGCGACATGATGCCGAGCAGGCTCTTCGCGTCGGTTCCGTTCACCGTCACCTTCTGGGCGAAGGTGCTGGCGAGCTTGACGAGCTCAGCCGCCGGTCGCGCATGCAGGCCATCCGAGTTCACGAGGCGGATGCTACGGGTGTGTCCGGATGCCGCACGGTCGCCGTCGATCGGCTGAGCCGCGTCGCCGGCGACCTGAGCTTCCGACGGTGCACCTTCCGAGGCGTCGTCGCGTCGTCCTCCCCATGCGGATTCCGCTGCCTCGACGACGACGTCGAGCGGATCGCCCGACTCGGCGGCGACGGCCGCGGCCACGCCACCCTCGACCAGCGGTGCGTCGACGATTCGCACTCGATCGCGCACGGCATCGTCGAGGAAGTCGAGTGCGGTCTCAGCCGTCAGGATGGCCGAGCCGAGATCGCACAGCACCACGACGCCCTCGCCGGCGTCGGCGTCGGCGATGCCGGCCGTCACGAGGTCGAAGCTCGTGCCGATGCGTCCGTCGTCGGTGCCGCCCGCAGGGAAGAGGCTCGCGGTCGGCGCCATCTGGCGCGCGAGCGAGACCAATCCCCGCGCGATGTCGGAGGAATGCGAAACGAAGACGAGACCGACCTTGCCAGGGCTGCCCACCCTCACGCCCCCGCTGCCGCCGCTGCCGTGTCGGCAGCGGCTCGAAGCAGCAGCGCGCTCGACTCGGCACCGGGATCGCGATGGCCGGCCGAGCGCTCGCCGAGGTAGCTCGCGCGCCCTTTTCTCGCCACGAGGGGTTCGGTCGCGACTGCGCCCGCCTCCGCCGCATCGGCGGCGGCCGCGAAGACTCCGGCTGCGTCAGTGCCTGCCGTGGCAGCGGCTGCCGCCGCATCGACGGCCGGAGTCCAGGCGTCGATCATCGTCTTGTCGCCGGATTCCGCCTTTCCGCGGGCAACGACGCCGTCGCGAGCCGCGGTCAGGATCGCTGAGATGGCCGGGCCGTCGAGCGAGACCGCACCGCCGGCCGCAGCGGCAGCCTTCAGGTACGCGGTGCCGTAGAGCGGCCCGGCAGCTCCACCCACGGTCGAGATGAGCGTCGTCGCAACGAGCTTCAGCACATCACCCGGCGTGGATCCGGCCGCCAGATCGTCGAGCTTGGGAAGCACCGCCTGGAAACCTCGGTCCATGTTCTCGCCGTGGTCGCCATCGCCGATCTCACGATCGAGCGTGATCAGTTCGACGCGATGCTCCGAGATGACCTGTGCGCTGCGCCTGACCCAGTCCACTGCCCAGGTGATGTCCAATCCCACCGAGATTCCCCCTTCGATCCATCACTATCTGCCCCATCGCAGTGCAGCCGTCTGCACCGGGGCATCCCACAATTCGACCATCTCGTCGTCGAGCTTCAGCAGCGTGATCGACATGCCCTGCATCTCGAGCGCGGTGATGTAGTTGCCGACGAGCGAACGGGTGATCTCGATGCCGTGCTCTTCGAGCACCTCTGCTGCACGACGGTACGCCACATAGAGCTCGACCTGCGGGGTTCCGCCCATGCCGTTGACGAACAGGAGTGCGCGCTCGCCCCGCTCGTAGGGCAGGTCTTCGAGAATCGGCGCGAGCAGTCGATCGACGAGTCGATCGGCGGGCTCGAGCCCGATGCGCTCTCGTCCTGGCTCGCCGTGGATGCCGATGCCGATCTCGATCTCGTCTTCGGCCAGGGTGAAGCTCGGCTCACCGGCATGTGGAACGACGCACGGCGTCAGCGCGAGCCCCATCGATCGGGCGTTCGCATTCACCCGCTCAGCGACGTCGGCGACCTCGTCGAGCGAGTTGCCTCGCTCAGCCGCGGCTCCGGCGATCTTCTCGACCAGCACGGTGCCCGCGACGCCCCGCCTGCCGGCGGTGTAGAGCGAATCCTTGACCGCCACGTCGTCGTTGATGATGACGGAGCGCACGTCGATGCCATCGGCCGCCGCGAGGTCTGCCGCGGTCTCGAAGTTCAGCACGTCGCCCGTGTAGTTCTTGACGATGTGCAGCACGCCGGAACCGCTGTCGACGGCCTTGGTCGCGGCGAGGATCGGGTCGGGTGTCGGAGACGTGAACACCGCCCCGGGAACGGCGGCATCGAGCATGCCGAAGCCGACGTAGCCCGCGTGCAGCGGCTCGTGCCCGCTGCCGCCGCCGCTCACGATGCCGACTTTTCCGGCGATGGGCGCATCGGCGCGCACGACGTGGATCGGGTCGAGCTCGACGCGCACGAGATCCGCATGCGCGAGTCCGAAGCCGGCGACCGACTCGTCGACGACCCGCTTCGGATCGTTGATGATCTTCTTCACGGACATCCCTTCCCTCAGCTGCCGGACGCCGTGCAGCCGTGCATCGACGCCGACGCAGCACTCCCCCGCCAACCTACGCCCGAGGCGGTGTCGACCGTAAGAGGCACCGGGCAAATCGCGTGCCCCCATTCCGCGCCATCGCCCGTCTGAGTATCGTGGGCTGTGTTCCGCCCCTGGGCGATGCCCACCGGGCTCGGCGAAAAGGATGGATGGGTCAACGTGGACAATCTCGGAGTGCTGTTCCTCAGTGAGCTCGTGGGTACGGCGATGCTCGTGCTCCTCGGCTGCGGTGTGGTCGCCAACGTGGCCCTCGCCAAGACGAAGGGCTTCAACGGCGGGTTCCTCATGGTCACGATCGGCTGGGGCTTCGCGGTCTTCGCCGGCGTCATCGTCTCGTATGCATCAGGGGCGCACATCAACCCGGCGGTCACGCTCGGTCTCGTCGCCAACGGTGCCGAGGAATTCGGCAACGCCGCCCTCGGCATCACCGTGCCGGTCGGGTTCGTCTCGGTCATCGCCTACATCGGCGCCCAGCTGATCGGCGCGATCCTCGGCGCCGCCTTCGTGTGGCTCGCTTACAAGCAGCACTTCGACGAGGAGCCCTTGGCGGCCTCGAAGCTCGGTGTCTTCTCGACCGGCCCCGGCATCCGCAACTACGGCTGGAACCTCGTCACCGAGATCATCGGCACGTTCGTGCTCGTGTTCGTCGTGATCGGCTTCGGCGGCGGTCGCCAGGGCGATGGTGGTCTCGCGGCCCTCGGCGCCCTGCCCGTCGCGCTCCTCGTGATCGGCATCGGCGTCTCGCTCGGTGGCCCCACCGGCTACGCCATCAACCCGGCGCGTGACCTCGGCCCGCGCATCGCGCACTTCCTGCTGCCGATCAAGGGCAAGGGCGCCAGCGACTGGTCCTACTCGTGGGTGCCGGTCGTCGGCCCGATCATCGGCGGACTGCTCGCCGGCTGGGCGGCGATCCCGCTGCTGCCGATCCTCGGCTGAGCACAGCGGGGGCCGGCCTGTCGGGCGGCCCCCGCAGTTCGACTTCGAAATGAGCGCCGGCTGAGCCGGCTGAGCAGATTGAGAGAACCGAATGTCCGACTACATCCTGGCGATCGACCAGGGCACGACCTCGTCGCGCGCGATCATCTTCGACAAGGCCGGATCGATCGTCTCGACCGGGCAGCTCGAGCACGAGCAGATCTTCCCGAAGGCCGG
>NZ_ATXG01000003.1 GCF_000421565.1 Agromyces subbeticus DSM 16689
GAGGCGCGCGGCAGGTCGACGATCGCCCGTGCCGTGACGTTGCGGCTCCGCCAGCGCAGTGCGGTCTCGACACGGTCGCGCGCCTGCTCATCGGTCATCGGCCGGGGCTCGAACTGCACCCGTGTCTGGAACAGGTCGCTGATGCGGTCGAGGCGGAAGGTGCGCCAGTCGTCGCGCTGCCGGTCCCACGCGAGCAGGTACCAGCGGCGGGCGACCGGCACGAGCCGGTACGGCTCGACCACTCGCGACGACGACTCGCCCGCGGCATCCGTGTACGTGAAGCGCAGCCGCTCGGAGTCGCGGCACCCGAGCGCGAGCAGGCCGAGCAAATCGGTGTCGATCTCGGGTGCCGGCCGACCCGAGCGTGCGGAACCGGGGCCGCCGACGCCGACGGCCGCGTGCGACTGCAGCGCCTCGATGCGCCGCCGGAGGGCGGGTGGCAGCACCTGCTCGAGCTTCGCGAGCGCGCTGATGGTCGTGTGCTCTGCGCCGCGCAGCCCTGCCGTCGCCTGCGAGCGCAGGCCGACCGCGATGGCGACGCCCTCGTCGTCGGTGAGCAGGAGCGGCGGCAGCCCGGTGCCGGCCTGCAGTCGATAGCCCCCGGCACTGCCGCGCGCCGAATCGATGCCGTAGCCGAGCTCGCGCAATCGGTCGACGTCGCGCCGCAGCGTGCGGTCGGAGACGCCGAGTCGGTCGACGAGCTCACGTGCCGACCAGTGCCGGTGGCTCTGCAGCAGGGAGAGGAGTTCGAGGGTTCTCGAGGTCGTTGCGGCCATGCTCAAAGTTTCTCATCCATAAGGACAGAAACTGTCCGGATGCCTCGAGAAACTGGGGTCATGACGAACCAGATGATCTCCGCACAGGGCCTCACGAAGACGTTCCCCGCCAAGGGAAAGGTCGTCGAGGCCGTCCGTTCCGTCGACTTCTCGGTCGACGCCGGCGAGCTCGTCGCCTTCCTCGGCCCGAACGGCGCCGGCAAGTCGACGACGCTTCGCATGCTCACCACCCTGCTGCCACCCACGAGCGGCGAAGCGGTCGTCGCCGGCTCCGACATCCGTCGCGACCCCGCCGGCGTGCGCCGCCGCATCGGCTACGTCGGCCAGGGCACCTCGGGTGGGCACACGCAGCGCGTGCGCGATGAACTGCACGCCCAGGGATCCTTCTACGGCATGGGGCGCCGCGAGACGCGGCTTCGCGCCGACGAGCTCATCGAGTCGCTCGAGCTCGGCCAGGTCGCCGGCCGGCAGGTGCAGTCGCTCTCCGGCGGCCAGAAGCGCCGGCTCGACATCGCCCTCGGGCTGATCCACCGACCCGAACTGCTCTTCCTCGACGAGCCGTCGACGGGCCTCGACCCGCACAGCCGGGCGAACCTGTGGGAGCACATCGTCGAGCTGCGTCGCGAGACGGGCACCACGATCTTCCTGACGACGCACTACCTCGAAGAGGCCGACCAACTTGCCGAGCGCGTCATGGTCATGGATCATGGCCAGCTGATCGCCGACGACACGGCCTGGGCGCTCAAGAACTCGCTCGCGGGCGACCGCGTCACGCTCACCTTCGAGACGGCAACGGATGCCGCGGCCGCCGCGGCACGCATCGACGGCGAGGCTTCGGGGTCGATCGTCACGGTCACGGCCCCCGGCGGCGATCGGGCACTCCCCCGCTACATCCGCTCGCTCGGCGATGCCGGCCTCGAGGTGGTGGCCGCGACGCACCGCCAACCGACCCTCGACGACGTCTTCCTCGCACTGACGGGCCGCAGCCTCCGCGAAGAGGCCGCGCACGCCGAGCCCGCCGAGCCCGAGCTCGTCGCTTCCGCCTGACCACACCGCCGGTCGAGTAGCGCGCGACGCAGGAGCACGCGTATCGAGACCAGCAGACCCAACACCATCACCCCAAGGTCTCGATACGCGCTTCGCGCTGCTCGACCGACGAACACGAAGGAGCAACTCCCATGACCACCACCACTCCCACCGCCCGCCCGACCGGCTTCGTGCACGACACCGCCGCCGTCTTCGTGCGCGAGTCGCGGCCACTCGTGCGCGACCCGTTCAGCGTCATGTTCTCGCTCGTGCAACCGCTCATCTTCCTCGGGCTCTTCGGCCCGTTGCTCGTCGGTGCCGCCGGCGGCGATGTCGCGGGCACGCTGCAGTGGTTCGTGCCGGGCATCCTCGTCATGGTCGCGCTCTTCGGCACGGCCTCGACCGGCGCGAACCTGCTCTTCGAGATGCAGACCGGATCGCACGAGCGCACGCTCGTCGCGCCGCTCTCGCGAAGCGCGCTCCTCGTCGGCCGCGCACTGAAGGAGGTCGTGCCGCTCGTCATCCAGGGCACGATCGTCGTGCTCGTCGCCGTGCCGTTCGGCTTCACCCTGCACGTGCCCGGGCTCATCGCCGGCCTCGCGGTGCTCGCCGTCTTCGGCATCGGCTTCGGCGCGCTGAGCTACACGCTCGCCCTCGCGTGCCGCAACCGCGACTGGATGTTCTGGATGGTGCACCAGACGCTGCTGTTCCCGCTGATGATCCTCTCGGGCATGCTGCTGCCGCTCGACGACGGCCCCGCGTGGATGCAGGTCGCCGCCGCAATCAACCCGCTCAGCTACCTCGTCGGCGCCGAGCGCGCGCTGCTCGCCGGCGACTTCGGCGCTCCGGCGGTCGTCGGCGGCATCATCGCCGCCGTCGTCACGTGCACGATCGGCATCGTGGTCGGCGTGCGGGCCATGAAGCGGGCCCGCTGAGCAGGAGTACGCGAACGAGGGGCGAGCGGATGCGGCATCCGCTCGCCCCTCGTCGATCCGCTACTTCTTCGCGCAAACCGAGCCGGCGTACGCCACGTCATACGACGAGTGCTTGCCCTGCCCGTTGCTCCACGTGTAGCCCGCGACGATCGCTTCACCGTCGTCGAGCGTCTTACCCGACTTCCAGAGGTAGGTCACGGTCGCACCCGGTGCCACCTTCGCGAACTTCACAGTGCCCTCGTCGGTCGTGAGCCGGACGTCTGCGGGCAGGGCCGCCCGGTTGACCGCCGACACGACGATGTACGCCTTTCCGTCGAGGCACTGGGTGTGCGCGGCAACGTCGAGCGGCACGTCTTCGACCGCGACGATCGAGATCGCGCCCGACCACGTGGCGATGCTCGACACGTTGCCAGCGGCGTCGGTCGCCCGCGCCACGACGCTGTGCATCCCATTGCCGAGCACGATCGGCGCCGCGACCGTCTGCCACCCCGCACCATCGACGTTCACCTCGATGGTCGGCGGTGGCGTGAAGTCGTCATTGCTGGTGATCGTGAGGCTCACCTCGCTCGCGTACGTGCCGTCGGCACCGGGTGCCACCGGGTCAGCCACGATGGTGATGGTGGGGGCCGTCGTATCCGCCGGCGGGTACGACGCGAGCTGCGGCGATGCGAAGCTGCCGACCGCCGGCGCGCCGGCGTCGTTGATGATGCGGTTGATGCCGCCCGTGCCGTTCAGGAACACGCTCGTCATCGACTCGAACCGCACGTTCGGGGATTTGGGCGACTGGATGCCGCTCTCGACCCGGATGTCCTGGCCGCCGTTGATCGTCGCGTCGAAGAACGAGTAGACGCCGAGTCCTTGCGCGAAGTGCTCGGTGACGTGGTCGGCCACCCGGTACGACGCGAAGCCGAGGCGGTCGCCGTCCATGTACGCCGCTTGGGTCGGCGGGTCGTACGGGATCTCGCTCTGGTAGAAGATCGTGCGTCCGCGCTCGCCGTTCCAGATGACCTGTTCCTCCTGGTAATGCTCGACGAAGAGCCCCGTCGCATTCACGTCGTCGCCGTTCACGATGACTCCGTGCGCGCCGGTGTTGGAGTCCCAGGCCACACCCGCGCCGTGGTCGGCGCGCCAGGCCCAGATGTGGTCGAGCAGTACGTCGTCGCTGTTCACCTCGATGCTCGTGACCGCTTTGCCTGCCCACGGGCCGCCGACGCGGATGAACACGTCGGAGAGCGTGGTCGGATTGGCCGAGTCGGAGACGGATGCCCCGTCGGGGCCGATCTTCACGAGCACCTCCGATTCGACGGTGCCGGCGTCGACGGTGATGCCGGCGATCTTCACGCCCGCGACATCGCCGACCTCGAGGGCGGCGGTGCCGGTGTCGGGCGTGAGCGACGCGTAGCCGAGTCCGAGCACGACGGTGTCGGCCCGATCGACGACGATCGGCGCATCGAGGTGGTAGATGCCCGGCGTGAGCAGGAGGTGCTTGCCCGACGCGAGCGCCGCGTTGATCTCGGTGGCGGAATCGCCTTCATGCGCGAGGAAGAAGTCGTCGATGGCGATCGAGTCGCCCGCCGCGGCATCCGTCGACCATTCGTGGCCCGTCGTCTCAGTCGCCGCCTTCGGCACGAAGACCTTGTAGTCATCGCCGTCGAGGTAGAGGTACGGCGCTTCGCGGCTGATCGGCGTCTCAGCGACGTTCGTCTTGTTCCCCGGCGCGAAGTCGGTGACGGGGGCGCCGTCGACACCCGAGAACACGGTATTCCAGACGCCGCCGTCCCACGCGCCGACAGTGGAGTCGCGCGTGAACCACTGCTGCTGGGACCCGGTGATGATCGTGCCGTCGACATTCGAGTTGGCGAGGTATCCGCCCGACGCGTACTCGCCGACCCTGCCGAAGAGGGTGAGATCGCCCTCGATGTTCATCCGGCGCAGCGGCGCGGCCTGCGAAACCGCGAATCGCATCGTGTGCGGGTCGGTGACCCCGCTCGGGAACGGCCTGGCCGCGTCGACACCGACCGGGCGCTGGATCGGGTTGATGGTCATGTTGCCGAGCGACCGCCAGAACCGGGTGAGGGAGCCGGGCTGCTGGCAGTCCCAGGGATTCGCTTCGCACGCGCGCACTGGCTCGACATGCAGCGCGCCGTTGATGCGCACGTCTTCGGGCGAGGCACCGAGGCCGGCGATCGCGGTGTAGTAGCCGAGTTCGGCGTTGACGATGCCGGTCGCCGTCGAGGGGTCGTTCTCGCCGGCGTCGCTGCCGTACGTGCCCGGGGCGAAGAACACCGCGTGCCGGTTCTGGCTGAACTCCGGCTCGTTCGCGAGGCTCGCGAGCGTTGCATTGATGTCGTCGACCGACATCGACGGGTCGAAGATCGTCACGTTCGGGCCGAAGTCCGGTTCGGCTGCGACAGCAGGTGTCGCCGCGAAGGCCGCGCCTCCTGCGACGAGCGCGACCACGGCCGCACTCGCCGCGAGCCGATGGGTGGCGCGCCGACCATGCGGTCGTTCCCTCCCGCTGGTGAGTTGCTTCGTCGTCGTCACAGTGTTCTCCTTCGAACATCGCGGCGGCGAACCGTGTCGCCGCCGGCGGAACCGGATCGTTGCGATGGTGCACGCTCCGCGTCATCCATGGCGCGTCGCGTGCGTCAGCCTAGCGAGAACTTACTGACTTGTCAGTAACAGTTCGGACGAACGACGGTCGCGTACGCTCGTGGGATGCCCCACGACGTCGTGATCATCGGCGGTGGCCACAACGGCCTCACCGCCGCCGCCTACCTCGCCCGCGCGGGCAGGAGCGTGCTGCTGCTCGAGCGCAGCGAACATCTCGGCGGTGCCGCCGTCTCGGCGCAGGCGTTCGACGGCGTCGACGCGCGACTGTCGCGCTACTCCTACCTCGTGAGCCTGCTGCCGCAGCGCATCATCGACGATCTCGGGCTCGACGTGCAGCTCGTGCGACGGCGCTTCTCGTCGTACACGCCCGACCCGGCCGACCCCGCGCGGGGCCTGCTCGTCGATCGCGAGGCCGATGCCGACGCATCCCGCGCAGCATTCGAGCGCATCGGCGCCGGCGACGACCTCGACGCGTGGAACGCCCTGTACGCCGAGACCGCGACGCTCGCCCACCGGCTCTTCCCGACCCTGACCGAGCCGCTCCCGACTCGTGACGAGGCGCGTGCCCTCATCGGCGACGATCGAATCTGGCACGACCTCGTCGAGCAGCCGCTCGGCGCCACGATCGAGGCGCGCTTCGCGAGCGATCTCGTGCGTGGCGTGGTCGCGACCGACGGTCTCATCGGCACCTTCACCGACCTCGACGACCCCGCACTCGACGCCAACCGCTGCTTCCTGTACCACGTCATCGGCGGCGGCACCGGCGATTGGGACGTGCCCGTCGGCGGCATGGGCGCGGTCACCGGCGAGCTCGCACGCGCGGCCCGCGAGGCCGGCGCCGAGCTCGTCACGGGCGCAGAGGTGACCTCGATCGACCCCTCGGGCGAGGTGCGCTGGCAGGCGGTCGGCGAGTCGGGCGAGCGGATGTCGCAGGCCGGCGTCGTGCTCGCGAACGTCGCACCCGCGGTGCTCGACCGGCTCGTCACGGCCGATGCCTCGCACCCGGTGCCGAGCGTCGTGCGCGAACGCTTGCGCCAGCTCGCCGCCCCCGAGGGCGCTCAGGTGAAGGTGAACCTGCTGCTCACGCGGCTGCCGAGGCTGCGCGACGCCGATGTCGCGCCCGAGGCGGCGTTCGCCGGCACCTTCCACATCAACGAGCTCGAGTCGCAGCTCGAGGCCGCGTACTCCGACGCCGCGCGGGGCCGCATCCCGTCGCCGCTGCCGTGCGAGATCTACTGCCACACCCTGAGCGACCCATCGATCCTCGCGCCCGAGCTCGCGGCATCCGGAGCCCACACGCTGACCGTCTTCGGCCTGCACGTGCCGCACCGCCTGCTCGAGCGCTTCGGCAACGACGAGTTGCGCGCCGCCCTGCAGGCCGCGGTGCTCGCCTCGCTCAACTCGGTGCTCGCCGAGCCCATCGAGGGAGTCATCGCGCCGGATGCCGTGGGCCGGCCGTGCATCGAGACGAAGACGACGCTCGACCTCGAGCACGCGCTCGCGATGCCCGGCGGCAACATCTTCCACGGGCCGCTCTCGTGGCCGTGGGCCGAGCCGGGCGCCGCGCTCGCATCGCCGGCCGAGCGCTGGGGCGTCGCGACGGCGCACCCGCGCATCCTGCTCTGCGGTGCCGGCGCGGTGCGCGGCGGCGGCGTGAGCGGCATCGGCGGGCACAACGCGGCGATGGCGGTGCTCGAGGCATCCTTCAGCTGAAGCGCTGAGGAGCGGCCCGCTGCGACGCGATACGGCGCGAGGCACCGTCACCCGTCACGACCATGCGCTCAGGTATGGTGACGGAATGGCGACCTCACGCACCGACTGGCTCGACCACGGCCTCGAGGTGCTCGCACGAGACGGCGTCGATGGACTCCGCATCGACCGGCTCGCGAGCCGCCTCGGCGTGACCAAGGGGTCGTTCCATCACCACTTCGACGGTGCGAGCGGCTACCGTGCCGCCCTGCTCGAGCACTACGAGCAATCGACACTGCGCGAGCTGAGCACGGCGATCGACGAGCGCCGCGACGAGGGCACGCGGGCGACCCTCGAGTGGCTCGTCGATCTGGCGACGGCCGACCGGGCCTCCATCCGTCGCGCGGAGCTCGATCGCGCGGTGCGCGCGTGGGCCCACGCCGACCCCGCGGCGCGGGCGGTGCAGTCGCGCATCGACACCCGCGTGATCGAGCTGCTGCAGGCGGCCTGGCGGCCGGCGAGCGACTCCGATGCCACCGCCCGCACCGCAGCGCTCGTGCCCTACCTCGTCTCGCTCGGGGCGGCGGTCACGATACCGCCGATCTCGGCGGGCGAGCTGCGAGCGGTCTACGAGTTGCTCCTCGACGCGGTACCGGGGGCCGCGTCGGACTGACGCTCGGCTCGGCTCAGCTCTACTCAGCTCACAGCACGAAGCAGTACAGCCCGACCGCGACGCAGATCACGAGCATTCCGGTGGCGTTCACGAAGAGGTTGCGCCCGAAGTCCCGCGCTGCGATGTGCATGCCGATCGCTACGAGGAAGTAGGCGACGAGCGCGGCGCACGTGATCGCACCGAGCACCGGCACCCAGATGCCCACGATCAGGCCGGCCGCTGCCGCGAACTTGGTCGGCGGCAGCACCCACCACCAGCGCCGTGGAAAGCGCACGTCGTCGAAGCACTTCGCGATGAACGGCAGCGGGATCGCGCTGATCACCCCGTCGACGAGCTGGATGAGCGCCAGCACCACCACCGGCCAGATGGGTTCGGGAAGCATCGTCACCATTCATACCATACGGTATGGTATGCCTCGGGGCCAGCCCCGATCCGGGCCCCGCAGTGTCAGCCGAGCAGGACCCAGCCGATGCCGACGACGAGGGAGAGCAGGGCGAGCACGAGCGCCGGCACGAACGACTCCTTGCGCTTCACGTGCAGCGCGACTCCGACCACCATGGTGATGGCGAGGGCGAACGCCGCGACGGGCGTGAGCCAGGGCAGGATGCCGGTCGCGGCGGGCAGCACGAGACCGAGCGCGCCGAGGAACTCGAGGATGCCGACGGCGCGGGCCTGGCCATTGGAGAGGTCCTCCATGTAGGCCATCTTCGGAACCAGCTTCTCGCGAGGGCTCGTCGACTTCACGACTCCGGCGGCGAGGAAGACGAGGGCGAGCAGGGCAGTGACGATCCAGAGGGCGATGATCAAGGGGGTCTCCACTTCGGTTACGATGAGTGCGTGACGCACGATCGGTGACTATAACCCACGAGAGCCGGGCACTTCACCGTGCGCCACGCACCTCCGGGTGCGTATCGGGAGAGAAAGGCAGACCATGGCCACGACGGATGCTGCGCTGCGCATCACCGCCGACGAACCGCTCGTCGATCACCCGCACCTGGGCTCGTCGACGTGCAGCACCGACAACCCGGCGAGCGCCGTGATCCGCGACGTGCTCTCGCGCGTCGGCGACAAGTGGAGTCTGCTCGTGATCGGCGTGCTGCACGACGAGCCGCTGCGCTTCACCGCGCTGCAGCGCAAGGTCGACGGCATCTCGCATCGCATGCTCACGCAGACGCTGCGCAACCTCGAGCGAGACGGACTCGTCTCGCGCACGAGCTATCCCGAGATCCCGCCGCGGGTCGAGTACGCCGCGACGCCCCTCGGGCGATCGCTCTCCGAGCCCGTGCTCGGGCTCGTCGGCTGGGCCGCCGCGAACCACGAGGAGATCATGGCATCGCGCGAAGGGTACGACGGCGCGCCGGCGTGAGCTGGGTGCGCAGCACCCGTGCCCGCAGCCGCGCGGCTAGAAGACGAAGAGCTGGCCGAGCACCAGGATCGCGATGACGAACAGCGCCACGACGGCGCCGACGATCGTGAGCGACTTCACCGAGAGCTTCGCCACGCCGTAGCCGACGAGGAACGGCAGCGCGAACAGGAAGATCGTCACCATCCACCAGAAGAACTGGTAGCCGCCGGTCGTCGACTCCGAGAGCCGGCCAGCGAAGAGCTGCTGCGAGTGCGGATGCGTCGCGAACGCGAACGATGCCGAGAGCGGCACCGCGATCAGCGCGAAGACGATGAGGCCCGCGAGCGCACCCCACAGCCCCGACTTTCCTTCGGTGATGTCCATCGACTCTTCGCGCACGGCGCCCTTGGATGTCATGCGCTCACTCTATGACCGGCCGCACGCACTCTGGTAGATCGACACCGACGGGATTAGCCTGAGGGAACGAGCGAACGGGGGCCGAAGATGACCGCGAAACCGACCGGGCACTACGTGCTGAAAGACGACGGCCTCTATTTGCAATTCGACCGCCTTTTCTACGCCCCCATCGAAGACGTCTGGTTCAGCCTCACGAATCCGACTGCCATGCGCGCGTGGATCGGCACCTACACCGGCAGCCCCGCCACGGGTGGCGTGCGCTTCCGCATGGAGGCCGAAGGCGAGGGTGAATGGCAGAACGTGAGCATTCTCGAGTGCGCACCGCCGCACCGCTTCACCGCCGACTCGGGCCCGGGCTCGACCGGCATCCGGGTCTTCTGCCACCTCGTCGAAGGCGGCGGCATGACCACGCTCACGCTCGGCCAGCGGCTGCGCGACGCGTCGGAGGCCGCCGACATGGGGCCCGGCTGGGACTACTACCTCGATCGACTCGCGGCCTCGCGGTCGGGGGCGGCTCTGCCCTCCTGGGAGACCTACCACCCCGCGTTCTCGTCGCACTACCGAGAGCTGTCCGTTCCGGGCAGGGTGCACTGAGCGCCGCGCACGGCACACACGACGGGCGACGGATGTCCGTCATGAGCGCCGCCCGCGGCACACACGACGGGCGACGGATGTCGCGGGCCCGCGACATCCCGAACCCTAGACTGACGCCGTGAAGAGCATCGAGCGTCGAGCCCGCGAGAGCACGCCGACGGGATGGCGCGAGCGCCAGACGAACCTCATGACGAACCGTCCATTCCAGTGGGCGTTCGTCGCGACCCTCGGCGTGGTGGTCGCACTCGGTCTCGCGGCCGCGTTCGTGAGCATCTCGAGCGTCGTCTTCTCGGTGCTCGCTGCGGCCTTCATCACCCTCGGCCTCGACCCCCTCGTGCGCTGGTTCGAGCGACGCGGCATGAAGCGCGGCCTCGCCATCGTCACCGTCATCATCCTGTTCGTGCTCGTGATCGTCGGCATGCTCTGGCTCGTGCTGCCCCTCGTCATCACGCAGGCCGCGCAATTCGTCACGAGCATCCCGTCGATGTACCAGGAGCTGCAGACCCAGCAGTGGTTCCAAGACGTGCAGGCCGGCTCAGGCGGCGTGCTCGGCGCGGTCTACTCCTGGATCGTCGACCTCGTCAGCGACCCGAACTTCTGGGCGACGATCGGTGGCGGGGCGCTGAACATCGGCTTCGCGATCCTCGGCGGCCTCTCGAGCGCGTTCTTCGTCTTCATCCTGACGATCTACTTCACCGCGACCCTCGACGTCTCGAAGCGTGCGATCTACACGCTCGTCTCGGCGTCGCACCGCGAGCGCGTCGTCGGCTACGCCGAGCGCATCATGCAGAACGTCGGCCGCTACCTCAGCGGCATGGTGGTGCTCGCCTTCTTCAACGCCGTCTACAGCTTCATCCTGCTGTTCGTCGTTGGGGTGCCGTTCGCGCTCGTGATCTCGGTCGCCGCGTTCTTCATCACGCTCATCCCCCTGATCGGAACGGTGCTCACCACGGCGGTGATGACGGTGCTCTCGCTCTTCGTCTCCCCCGTGTCGGCACTCATCGTGCTCATCGCCATGCTCGTCTACATGCAGGTCGAGGCCTACATCCTCACGCCGAGAGTGATGAGCAAGGCGGTGCAGGTGCCCGGTTCGATCGTGCTCATCGCGGCCCTCGCCGGCGGCACCCTCGGCGGCCTGCCCGGCGCGCTCGTCGCGATCCCCGTCGCGGCGGGCATCCTGCTCATCATCAAAGAAGTCGTGGTGCCGAGGAAGGCACTCTCGTAGCGCGCGTCGCCGGTCGAGTAGCGACGAAGGAGCGTATCGAGACCAGGTGCGAGGTCTCGATACGGCCCTGGCGGGCCTACTCGACCGGCGGGAGCTGCGTCAGTGCCAGACCGACGGCGCCGCGGCGCGGGTCGGTGGCAACGCGACATCCTGGCCCCACCGCTCGATCCACTCGGGGATCTCGGCGGCGTCGGAGACGCCGAGCGCATCGGCGATCTCCGACATCGGCACCGTGCCGCCTTCCTTCTTCAGGAACCGGGCGCGAATGAAGCCCTGCGCGTAGACCTCGGGCACGCCGTCGGCGCCGGGGCGCACGTAGCGCTGCTCCATGTAGACGGCCTTGTCGTCGTGGCCGACGAGGCGCGACTCGATCGTGAACCGATCCCACAGCTGCAACGACTTGCGGAACGTGATCGTCTCGCTCGCGACGACCGGGTACCAGCCCTTCTCGCGCATCATCGCCCAGACGCCGTTGCGCACGAGCATGTCGAAGCGGGCGACGTCCATGATCGAGAAGTAGACGCCGTTGTTCATGTGCCGGTTGATGTCGAGATCGGTCGGCAGCGTGATGAAGTTCGTGCGCGCGACATCCCAGTGGCCGAGGTCGGGCTTGCGGCGCGAGAGGAACAGCACGTGAAGCAGGGTGCGGAAGAACATGTGCATGATCAACGACTGTATGCCGAAATCGTGGTGGATCATCGAACGTTGGCGGGTGCCCACAAACGGGGCGCGGCTCGAGCGTGCAAATGTGAGGAAGCGCTGACCCGGGTGTCTGCTCCCGGGTCTCGATACGCGTCCTCCTTCGTCGGGCGCTACTCGACCGGCGACACCTACGACCGCAGCAGCCGATAGCGCAGGTGCGTCGCGCGGGCGCCCTGCAGCACGCTGGTGGGCACCAGTTCGACCCGGTGCGCCGCCGAGTCGGGGAAGAGCCGGCTGCCTCCGCCGAGCAGCACGGGCACGAGGTGCAGCCGCGCCTCGTCGACGAGTTCGGCGGCGAGCGCTTGCCTCGCGACATCCGCCCCACCCATGATGCAGACGGATGCCGCGCTCGCGGCCTCGCTCGCACGGGCGACCGCCTCGGCGACCCCGCCGGTGACGAACTCGAAGCGGGAGCCGCCGCGCTCGAACGACTCGCGCTCGCGGCTCGTGACGACGAAGCACGGGCGGCCCTCGAACACGGGGTCATCGCCCCACGGCCCCTCGCCGACGTCGAACGTGCGGCGGCCGAGCACGAAGGCGCCGGTCTTCTCGAACATGCTCGCCGCGGCCTCACGATCGATCTCGTCGGGCGTCGCGTCGCCGTTGCGGTCGTCGAGCGGCGCGGAGCCGTCGAAGATCGAGTGGCGCATCCACTCGTGCACGCGCTCGCCGGCGAGGCCGAGCGGGTGCTCGAGACTCACGCCCGGCGCCGACGTGAAGCCGTCGAGCGTCATCGTCATCTCGAGGAAGACGTGCGACATGGCGTCAGGCCTTCGCAGGCACGTGCCGCTCATCGACGCCGTTGTAGACGGACAACGGGCGGATGAGGGCATTCGAGGCCGCTTGCTCCATGATGTGCGCGGTCCAGCCGGTGATGCGGCTCGCAACGAAGAGCGGTGTGAACGTGAGCGTGTCGAAGCCCATGAGGTGGTAGACCGGGCCGGCCGGGTAGTCGAGGTTCGGCTTGATGCCCTTGCGCTCGGCCATGGCGGCCTCGAGGGCGACGTAGAGTTCGAGCAGGTCGGGCCGGTCGTAGTGCTCGACCATGCGCTCGAGCGCGTCGCGCATGGTGGGCACGCGCGAGTCGCCGTTCTTGTAGACCCGGTGACCGAAGCCCATGATCTTGCGCTTCTCGGCGAGGGCCGCGTCGAGCCAGGCCGTTGCGCGCTCGGCGCCACCGGGGCCGGCGCCGATCTCGTCGAAGGCGTGCATGACGGCCTCGTTGGCGCCGCCGTGCAGTGCACCCTTGAGGGCACCGATGGCGCCGACGACGGCCGAGTAGAGGTCGGCGAGCGTCGAGGTGATGACGCGTGCGGTGAAGGTCGACGCGTTGAAGGAGTGCTCGGCGTAGAGGATCATCGACACGTCGAACGCGGTGACGACCTCGAGCTCCGGCGCCTCGCCGAAGGTCTGCCAGAGGAAGTTCGCCGAGAAGCTGAGGTCGGCGCGCGGCTCGACGAACTCGAGGTCGCGGCGACGACGCTGGTCGTAGCTGACGATCGACGGCAGCTTCGCGAGCAGGCGGATCGACTTGTCGAGGTTCGCCTCGACGCTGTCGTCGGGCGTGGCCGGGTCGCTCGCCCCGATGACGCTCACCGCCGTGCGCACCACATCCATCGGGTGCGCGGTGAGCGGCAGCTCGTCGATGATGCGCTTGACCTCGTGGTCGAGGCCGCGGAGCGAGCGCTCGCGCTCCTCGAACGCGGCCAGTTGCGCATCGTCGGGCAGCTCGCCGTACCAGAGCAGGTAGGCGACCTCTTCGAAGGTGGCCGAAGCCGCGAGCTCCTGCACCGGATAGCCGCGGTACAGCAGCGAGTTCGACTCGGGGTTCACCTTGGAGACCGCCGTAAAGTCGACCGGCACACCGGCCAGGCCCTTGTAGATGACCGGACCGCCCTCGTCTGCGGACGCGGCCCCCTGCTGCTCGCTCATCGTGCTCCTCGCGGATCGGTGCGGGCGCTGCGGCGCGACCGCTCCCCCAGCCTAGAGGCACCCGGCGACCCGCTCGCCACTACCGAGAGCGGATGCCGCGTCAGCGGGCGACGCGGAAGTTGAAGATCGAGGTGTCGAAGTGGTTGTAGCCCTCGTAGTCGATGAGGTCGTAGAGGTCGGCGCGGTGCTGCATCTCGTCGAGCTTGCCGGTGAGCGCACCGGCATCCGTCAGCTCGTCGAGGCCGCGGCCCGCAGCGCCCATGGCCAGGCGCAGCAGCGACACCGGCCAGATCACGATGTTCATGCCCACGTCGGCGAGCTGCTGCGTGGTGAAGAGCTCGCTCTTGCCGAACTCGGTCATGTTCGCGAGCAACGGCACGTCGACCGCGGCACGGATCGCCGCGAACTCTTCGAGCGAGGCCATCGCCTCGGGGAAGATCGCGTCGGCGCCCGCGTCGACGAGCTTCTTCGCGCGGTCGACCGCGGCGGGCAGCCCGTCGACGGCACGGATGTCGGTGCGCGCCATGATCAGGAAGTTCGGGTCGCGGCGGGCGTCGACGGCGGCGCGGACGCGCTGCAGCGCGGTCGACTCGTCGACCACCTGCTTGCCGTCGAGGTGCCCGCAGCGCTTGGGGTTGACCTGGTCTTCGATGTGCAGGCCGGCGAGGCCGGCGTCTTCCATCTCCTGCACGGTGCGGGCGACGTTCATCGGCTCGCCGAAGCCCGTGTCGGCGTCGATGATCGCCGGCAACTCAGTCATGCGGGCGATCTGCTTGCCGCGGCCCGCGACCTCGGTGAGCGTGGTCAGGCCGATGTCGGGCAGACCCAGGTCGGCGCTCAGCACGGCGCCCGAGATGTAGACGCCGTCGAAGCCCTTCTGCTCGATGAGCCGCGCCGACAGCGGGTTGAACGCCCCGGGAAAGCGCAGCAGCTCACCGCTCGCGAGCCGCTCACGGAAGAGCCGGCGCTTCTCGGCCGGCGGGGTCTGGGCATACAGCATCAGAAGAGCCCCTCTGGGATGTCGACGCCGACGAGGGCGCCCGGCGCGACGGTGAACGTGAGGCCGCCGAGCTCATCGGGGCCGAGCTCGGGCAACCGCTGCGCGACGTCGAGGAACCGCTCGATCTCTTCGGGCGTGAGCGCCCATTCGGCGAGCGTGCGGAACTTCTGCACGTACTGCTCACGGGCGAAGGGCCGGGCACCGAGCGGATGCGCGTCGGCCACGGCGATCTCGTCGACGATCTCGCCGCCGTCGGCGAGCTTGATGACCACGCGGCCGCCGAACGCCTTCTCGGCGATGTCGTTCGAGTGGTATCGGCGGGTCCACTCGGCGTCTTCGACCGTCGTGACCTTCTTCCACAGCTCGATCGTGTCGGGGCGGTGAGCCCGCTCGGGCGAGTACGACTCGGCGTGGTTCCACGTGCCGTCTTGCAGCGCGACCGTGAAGATGTACGGGATCGAGTGGTCGAGGGTCTCGCGCGAGGCATCGGGGTCGTACTTCTGCGGGTCGTTCGCGCCCGAGCCGATGACGAAATGCGTGTGGTGCGAGGTGTGCAGCGTGACCGACTCGATGCGCGACGGGTCGTCGAGAATGAGCGGGTACTCCTCGTGGAGCTTGCGCGCGAGGTCGATCCAGGCCTGCGCCTGGTACTCCGCCGAGTGCTCCTTCGTATACGAGTCGAGGATGGCGCGCTTCGCCTCGCCGATCTCGGGCAGCGGCACCTCGTACGAGGCATCCGGCCCGTCGAGGAGCCACGCGATGACGCCGTCTTCGCCCTCGTAGATCGGCACGGGGCTCGTCTGGCCGCGCATCGCGCGGTCGACCGCCTCGACGGCCATCTTGCCGGCGAAGGCCGGGGCGTGCGCCTTCCACGTCGAGATCTCGCCCTTGCGCGACTGCCGGGTCGCGGTCGTCGTGTGCAGCGCCTGGCCGATGGCCTGGAAGATCGTCTCCTGATCGAGGCCGAGCAGCGTTCCGATGCCGGCCGCGGCCGACGGGCCCAGGTGGGCGACGTGGTCGATCTTGTGCTTGTGCAGCGAGATCGCCTTCACGAGGTCGATCTGGATCTCGTAACCCGTGGCGATCGCCCGCACGACGTCGTGCCCGGTGAGGCCGCGGTTCGCCGCGAGATGCTGGGCGACGGCGACGATCGGCGGGATGTTGTCGCCGGGGTGCGAGTACTCGGCTGAGAGGAAGGTGTCATGGAAGTCGAGCTCGCGCACGGCGACGCCGTTGGCCCACGCGGCCCACTCGGGGCTCGTGCGGCGCGCGGCATCCGCGCCGAAGACGGTGGCGCCGTCGCCGCCGATCGACACCGGGTGGGCGAGCGCCTGGCTGCGCGCCGAGACCACCGGCCCCCGCGCGATGGAGGCGGCCGCGACGGCCGCGTTGTCGATGACGCGGTTGACGACCATGTCGGTGACGTCGTCGTCGAGTTCGACGGGATCGATCGCGACCCCGGCCAACTGCCAGGCGAGCTGACCCTCACGAGCCAGGTTCTCGTCACTCCGGTGGGTACGCAGGTGGTGGGTCTTCACCCCTCAACGCTATCGAATGCGGCTGACGGATGCCCCGGAGCCGGCGACACTCGTCAGGCGGCGCCTCTACCCGGCCACACGGGTTCGTCGACGGGGGTGTCGATGACGCGCGCCGCGAGACCCGGTTCGACGTCGGCGAGCGATGACGGGTTCCAGCGCGGGCTGCGGTCCTTGTCGATGACCTGCGCGCGGATGCCCTCACGCAGGTCGTGCTGCTCGATGAACCACGACACGAGCCGGAACTCCTGCTCGAGCGCGTCTTCGAGGCTCGGCAACGTGCGGGCACGGCGCACCGACTCGAGCGTGAGCGTGAGCGCCGTCGGCGAGAGGGCCTCGAGCTCGTCGGCGGCGGCCGCCGCATCGGCGGCCGCCTCGGGATCGAGCGGATGCCGCGGGAACGCGCTCGACGAGACGTTCTCCGTTGGCGCTGTCGACCGCCCATCGGCGAAGGCACGCAAGCGGTCGATGATCTCGCCGACGGTCGGCGCCGAGTAGCACGCGTCGACCCAGTCGCGGGCGAGCGCGAGCGCCGAGGGGCCGGGCGTCTCGTCGAACAGCATGAGGATCTCGGCCGGGCTGCCGGGGTCGGCCCGCTCGGCGAGCGCCTGCAGCACGTGCGGCAGCCGCTCGGAGGGCACGAACGAGTCGGCGAAGCCGGCGTGCAGGGCGTCGGCGGCATCCATCGTGCGCGAGTTCAGCGCGAGATGCACGCCGAGTTCGCCCGGCGCCCTGGCGAGCAGCCAGGAGCCACCGACATCCGGCGTGAAGCCGATGCGCGTCTCGGGCATCGCGACCCGCGAGCGCTCGGTGACGACGCGGATCGCCGCGTGGCCGGCGAGACCGATGCCGCCGCCCATGGTGATGCCGTCCATGAGCGCGACGACGGGCTTGGGGTAGCGGGCGATCATCGCGTCGAGCCGGTACTCGGCGCGGAAGAAGCGACGCGCCTCGGCATGATCGTCGTTCGAGGCGTACTCGTAGAGCTCGCGCACGTCGCCGCCGGCGCAGAACCCGCGCTCCCCTGCGCCGTCGAGCACCACGACGCCGACCTCGGTGTCGTCGCGCCAGACTTCGAACACCGCGGTGAGCGCACGGATCATCTCGTAGCTCAGCGCGTTCAGCGCCTGCGGGCGGTCGAGCGTGACATGGCCGACTCCGTCGGCGACGGTCGCGGAGATGTGGTCGCTCACGACTGCCACCGTAGCGGCACCACGGCGACGGGCGTAGCCTCTGCCGCAGGAGGCATGATGATCGATTCCGCATTTCCCATCATCGAGGTCACCGACATGGAGGCCGCGCTCGCGTTCTACCGCGACGGCCTCGGCGGCGAGGTGCGCTACCGGTTCCCGCCCGACGGCGAGCCGGTGTACGTCTCGCTTGCGACGGGCTCGACGACGATCGCGCTCGGGGTGACCGAGTCGCCATTGCCGCCGGGCAACGCCCTGCTCTGGTTCTACGTCGACGACGTCGACCAGGTGACGGCCGCCCTCGCTGAGGCAGGCGCGCGAGTACTCGAGGAGCCGACCGATCAGCCGTGGGGCGAACGCGTCGCCCTCGTCGAGGATCCGTTCGGCACCCGGGTGCACCTCGGCGCATCCATCGGCCAGGCGAGCAGCTAGCATCCAGGGATGGTCCCTGTCGAGAACCTCTGGGCATTCGTCGTCGCGTCGGTCGTGCTCATCGTGATCCCCGGCCCGAGCGTGCTGTTCGTGATCGGGCGTTCGCTCTCGCTCGGCCGCCTCGGCGGGCTCCTCAGCGTCATCGGCAACGCGCTCGGCATGGTGCCGCTCGTCACGGCCGTCGCGCTGGGCGTGGGCGCGATCGTCGCCGAGTCGGTCGTGCTGTTCACGATCATCAAGTTCGCCGGTGCCGCCTACCTCGTCTACCTCGGCGTGCAGGCCATCAGGCACCGAGCGGATGCCGCGGCATCCGTCGATCGCAAGCCCGCCCCGCGTTCGCACTGGCGCCAGCTGAGCGAGGGCTTCGTCGTCGGCGTCACAAACCCGAAGACGATCGCGTTCTTCGTGGCGGTGCTGCCGCAGTTCGTCTCGTTCAGGGCCGGGTCGATCCCGCTGCAGCTCTTCGAGCTCGGCGTCGTGTTCATCGTGCTCGCGCTCGCCTGCGACTCGGTGTGGGCGCTCGCCGCGAGCGCGGCACGCGGTTGGTTCGCGCGTTCACCGAAGCGGATGTCGCAGCTCTCGGCCACCGGCGGCGTCATGATGATCGGGCTCGGCGGAGCGCTCGCGCTCAGCGGCAACAAGCACTGAGCACCACGCAGAACTCGTCCACGGCGCGCCCGCGTCCACACCTGTGGATGGGCGAGCGTCGTCCAGCCGCATCGTCGATACGCTGCGGCGATGATGCATCCGTTCGAGATCGTGGCCGAACCCGTGCGCAGGAGGATCATCGAGGTGCTCGCGGTCGGTGAGCATCCGGTGGGGATCCTCAACGACATCGTCGCGATGGAGTTCTCCGTCTCCCGATCCGCCGTATCGCACCACTTGCGGATCCTGCGGGACGAGGGAGTCGTCAGTGTGGCGCCCGACCAGGGGCTGCCGCAATCGCGTCTCTACGTCGTGAACGGCGAGTACCTCGAACGACTCGACCAAGCCGTCGGCGAGCTGTTTGCGCTGTGGGAGCAGCGCTACGGCACCGGAGTCGGACGGGCACCCGGGTTTCCTGCCCGACCGACGCCATCGGTACGAACACCGCACGCGCATCGCGCCGGCCGGCGTGGACAGCGCGGACGCCCGAGCGGATGGTTCGACGTGTCGACGACAGCGATCGAAGACGACGGCCGACCGGCAGAAACAATTTCGTAAACCGGTATGCCAGTTCCCCCTCAGCCGACCACTCCCACAAACCCATATGCCAGTGCCACCTCAGCGATGAGGGTGTGAAGTCTCATGACCTCGTGGACACTTCTGTCTCGGGACCTCAGTGATGAGGGGGAACTGGCACACGACATACGGACGACTCTCAAGCGATCAGGAAGAACAGGCATTCCGATCTCGGCGCAGCCGGGGCGGCATCGCATCGGCGAGCCACGTAGCATCGACGGGTGGCCCTCGCCAAGATCCTCCTCTACTACGTCTTCACGCCGCTCGCCGACCCCGATGCGGTGCGGCTGTGGCAGCGCGATCTCGCTGAGTCGCTCGGCCTGCGCGGCCGCATCCTGATCTCGGAGCACGGCCTGAACGGCACGCTCGGCGGCGAGATGGGTGCGCTGAAGCGCTACGTTCGCAAGACGCGCGACTACCCGGCCTTCAAGCACATCGACTTCAAGTGGAGCGCTGGCACCGGCCTCGACGAGCACGGCGCCAGCCTCGATTTTCCGAAGCTCAGCGTGAAGGTGCGCGACGAGATCGTGTCGTTCGGCGCACCGGGCGAGCTGCGGGTCGATCCCGACGGCGTGCTCGGCGGCGGCACGAAGCTCAGCCCTGAAGCCCTGCACGAGCTCGTCGCCGAGCGCGGCGACGACGTCGTCTTCTTCGACGGCCGTAATTCGCTCGAGGCGGCGATCGGGCGGTTCGCCGGAGCCGTCGTGCCCGACGCCGAGACGACGCGCGACTTCGTCGAGCTGCTCGACTCCGGCGAGTTCGACGAGCTCAAGGGCCGCCCCGTGGTGACGTACTGCACGGGCGGCATCCGCTGCGAGGTGCTCTCGAGCCTCATGACGAGCCGGGGTTTCGGCGAGGTCTACCAGCTCGACGGCGGCATCGTGCGGTACGGCGAGCGCTTCGGCGACGATGGCCTGTGGCAGGGCTCGCTCTACGTCTTCGACCAGCGCGGCTCGATCGACTTCAGCGACCACGCTGCGGTCATCGGTTCGTGCACGGGGTGCGGCAGCGCCACGAACCGCACCGTCAACTGCACGGATGCCTCGTGCGACGCCGAGTTCGTGCTGTGCGAGTCGTGCAGCGCGAGCGCGTGCCCGGCGCACTCGAACTCGCCGGTCGAGTAGCGAGCGCCAGCGAGCGAATCGAGACCCCCGTCGACGCCGGACGACCTCACCGGGCAGACATCCACGGGGGCGGCAGCATCAGCGCCCCGCCGAACATCGGGTAGGGCACCTGGGCGCACTGCTCGGCGAGCTGTACCCAGGGCCGGTTCAGGCCGAGTGTGCCGTACTCGCGCACGATGGAGACCCGGTCGAGGTCGAGCACCGAGAACAGCACCTCCTCGCCGCCGCCGGCGTGCTGCATGATCGTGCCCTCGGGGTCGACCACGACGCTCTCGCCGACGCCCGAAGGAGCCGAGCCGTTGAGGTTGACCACGAACACCTGGTTCGCGAAGGCGTTGGCCCGCGACATCACGACCTCCATCTCGCGGTCGCGCGTCGTCGTGAGCGTCGGCTGGATGATCACCTCGGCGCCGAGCCAGGCGAGCTGCCGGGCGACCTCGGGAAAGCTGCCATCGAAGCAGATCGCGAGGCCGATCCGGCCTCGCCCGGGAATGTCGAAGGTCACGAAGTCGCGCCCGGGCTCGAGTTCCTCGTACGGCTGCCACGGGAAGAGCTTGCGATAGCGGGCGACGATCTCGCCCTCGGGCGAGATCGCGATCGCCGTGTTGTGGAGCCGATCGTCGTCGCCGCGCTCGACGAGGGAACCGGGCACGAGCCACACGCCGAGGTCGCGCGCGAGCTCGCCGAGCCGATCGGTCAAGGGGCCGGGGACGGTCGTCGCGGCGCGCTCGTCGAAGTCGGGGTCGGCGACGAGCAGCGGTCCGGGCGCCGCGAGCAGCAACTCGGGCACCACCACGAGGTCGAGGTGCGGCCGGAGCGCGACGGCCGCGCGCACCTGCGCCTCGAACCGCCGCCACGTGGCGTCGAGGTCGCCGGCGACGGCGCCGGTCTGGATGGCGGCGATGGACAGGGCGCGCACGTCAGCGCTCCTCTCGGTCGAGATCGGAAGTGCTCGCGACCACGAAATCGTGGTCTCGAACGGTGCCGACCGGAATCGTCTTCCGCCCGAAGAACTCAGGGAACACGGGTCGCAGCACGAGCGTGATGACCACGCCGACGGCGAGTGCGCCGACGCCGATCCAGAACACGGTGCCGACGCCGAGGATCGACTCGCCGACATACTCGGGCGACGCCATGTCGACGGCACTCGCGATGAACGCCACGACCATCAGCAGCGCTCCGATCGCCGGCAGCACGCCCGCCATGACGAGCGTCGAGGCGCTGCGGCGCATCGCGGGTGCGAAGTAGACGATCGCGGCGATCGCCGTCGCCGCGTAGTACGCAGCCACGAGCAGGCCGATCGCGAGGATCGCGAGGCCGATGAAGTCGCTCGAGATGAGGGTCAGCACGACGATGGTCGCGACGCTGATTCCCGCCCACCAGTACGTCGCGACGTCGGGCGTACGGAATCGCGGGTGCACGCGGGTGACGGCCTTCGGCAGCGCCGGTAGGTCGCCATGCTGAGCCACGACCGGGGCGTGCTGACGGCCACCGTGAAGAGGGCGGCCAGGGCCGAGAGCCCGATCGCGAGCGTGATGACCCTGCCGAAGACGTCACCGGTGGCGAGCGGACCGAGCACCGAGAGCACGTCGTCGATCGCGGCATCCGAGGTGATGAGTTCGACGCCGCCGAACCCGAGCGCGGCGACCGAGGCACCGCAGTAGAGCACCAGCAGGATCACCGTCGACACGATGACCGCACGCCCAGGGGTGCGTGAGCGGTCGGTGGTCTCTTCGTTGACGGAGATCAGCGCGTCCCAGCCCCAGTAGATGAAGAGGCACAGGATGACGCCGGCGACGAGCCCGCTCGGATCCCCCGCGGCGAACGGGTTGAACCACGCGGCGCTGATCGGTTCACCGGTCGACGGCGCGGTGCCCGCGGCGATGGCGGTGAACGCGCCGATGCAGAAGCCGCCGATCGCGACGATCTGCAGTGCGATCAGGGCGTACTGCACCCAGGCCGCGAGCTCGATGCCGCGCACGGCGACGGCAGCGCTCAGGGCGATGAGCCCCACGGCGATCGAGATGATCGCGAGCGGGTTCTCGGCGACCGCCTCGAGCCCGACCGAGGCGAGCAGGTAGACCGTGGCCACCTGGGCGAGCGCGGCGGTCGCGATGAAGGTCGCGATCTGGGGAACCCAGCCGCCGAAGAACCAGCCGGCGAGCGGGCCGAGTGCCCGGGAGATCCAGACGAAGACGCCTCCGCAATCGGGCATCGCCCGGTTCAGGTCGCGGAACGCGAACGCCGTGAAGAGGATCGGCACGAAGCCGAGCAGGAAGGCGGCCGGGGTCTGCACGCCCACCGCACCGACCACGTAGCCCAACGTCACGGCGAGGCTGTAGGCGGGGGCGACGGCGGCGAGACCGAGCGCGACGATGCGGCTGAGACCGATGGCGTTGCTTCGCAAGCCCTTGCCGGTCACCTCCGGAGCCGGCTGGTGCACCGCGGGTACTGGGGTCGGACTCATCGGGTCTCCTTCGACGGCGGGTGTTTGTCGAATGGCATTCAAACAACGTTCTGATCTGGTGTCAATCAATTTTCGAACATCATTCGAAGAACTTGCCGGTGCGACTTCGGCGGGCAGTGCGTCGCGTGCGGCAGAATGATCGGGATGCCTCGCCCGAACCGCAGAGCCGAACGCCGCTTGGCGATTCTCGACGCCGCGCGCGAGGTCGCCGTGCGCGAGGGTGCTGCCGGCACCACGCTGCGGGCCATCGCGACCGCCGCGGGCATGGAGTCGTCGTCGGTGTTCTACTACTTCGGCGGGCTGAACGAGATCGTGCGGGAGCTCGTCTTCGCCACGAGCGACCGCTTCATCGCCACGATCACGGCCGCGGTCGCCACGGCGACGACACCGACCGAGCGACTGCACGCGGCGATCGAGGCCGGCTCCACCGGCGGGCTCGAGGGCGACGACTCGCGCATCCTCTACGAGTTCTGGGCAGCCGGCTTGCGCGACGAGTCGATGAACGACGCCGATCACGCCCTCGACCGTCGGCAGGTCGAGATCTACCGCGGCATCATGAGCGACGGCATCGCCACCGGCGATTTTCGGCCGCGCATCGCGGTCGACGAGATCGCCTGGTCGCTCGTCGCACTCGAAGACGGCCTCGTCATGGACATCCTCGCCGGCACGAAGACCCGTGACGAGGTGACGACCCTCATCCGCTCGGTCGCCGAGGCACTGCTCGACGTGTCGCCTGGCGCGAGCACCGAGGTGTAGCCGACCGGCGCCCTCACCGAGAGCGCACGCGGGGCCGCCGGGCGTACGCCCGCGCGTTACGGCTCGACAGGGCGAGCAGCACGAGGATGTCGAGCGCGAGGGTGATGAGCGTCGTGCGCAGGGTGATCTCGGTGTCGGCGCCGAAGTAGTCGATGGCCGACCACGTGATGCTGAGCGTCGCGAAGATCATGACGGTGATGCGGGCCCAGTTGCTGCCGCGGAAGATCAGCAGCGCGAGCACCACCTCGACGGCGAGCACGATCGCGCCGACGATGAGCACGACCACGAGCACGGCGTTCGAGCCGGCATCGACGGCGGCATCATCGTCGAGCGGGATGCCGAGATCCACCGTCACGACCTGCCGCCACTGCACGGCGAGCGAGAGCAGCCAGACGACCCCGGCGAGCACTCGGCAGACCACGAGGACCGCGCCGAACACGGTGGCAGCGGGCCTCGCCATGGTGGGGGCGACCGGTGGCGCCTGCACGAGACGGGCCGGCGACTCGAAGGCCGGGCGCTTGTCGACGCTCATCGCTCTGCCCCCCCGGGCACCGAAGGCGCGGGCGCCGCGACATCCGCTGCGCCCGCGGCATCCGCTGCCTCGATCGCCGCGACCGGCACAGCACTCACGTCGACGACCGGCAGGTCGCCGTCGGTGCGAATCGTGTCGCCGCCGCCGTTTCGCGAGTGATAGCCCGTCGAGAAGTCGGCGAGCACCTCGACGCGTGCCGCCGGGTTCGCGGCGATGACCGTGGTGACGATGTGGTCGCGCTCGATGTCGATGTCGGCGTCGATCTTGTGCGTGACCTGCAGTGTGAACAGCGAGAAGCCGACCGCCCGGTCGAAGGTGCCCGCCGCGAGCCACTCGACGCGGCGGCCGCCGGGCAGCATCCAGTCGTCGGGGGTTCGCCAGAACCGCACGTGGTGGCGCCGCGCGGGGTTGCCCTCGACCTCCTGCTGGTAGGCGAAGTCCTGCTGGCGCCCGAACAGGAAGAGCGGGCTGACCGGTGCCTCGTCGTAGCTGCGGCGGGTGACGGTCGAGGTCACGATGCGCCAGCTCGATGCCAGGTCGACGTCGTCGGCCCTGGTCCAGCCCGCTGCGCCCAAGGCTGCGTGCAGCGACGCCTCGTCGCCGTCGAAGGCGAGGTTCACCGGATCGCCGAGCAGTCCGTCGCTCGTTCGCGCGCGTCCGATGAAGTAGTCGGGCACGTAGATCGTCGTGAGGATGCGGTGCAGGCGCGGCAGCACGAGGTACGCGAGCACGAGCCAGAACAACAGGAAGAAGAGGATGCCGAACCAGCCGAACGAGAACGACTCGGTCAGCACGAGCCACGCGAGCCAGACCGAGGCGACCCCAGCGAAGACGAAGAAGAAACCGTCGAGGGCGGCGTTCACCGAGAACCGGCGCCGCGGCACCGGTTCGGTCGTCGCGCCGGATGCCCCGGCCACCACCTCCGACATGCCCCAATGCTAGCGAGGGGTGATCGCCAGGCGTCTAGGCTCTCGCCATGGCCTACGACGTCGCCCGCATCCGTTCCGACTTCCCCTCGCTCGAGAGCGGCTGGGCGCAGTTCGATGGGCCCGGGGGCACGCAGACGCCGCGGTCGGTGGGCGAGGCGGTGGCATCCGTGCTCACCGGGCCGCTCTCGAATCGCGGCACGATCGGCGTCTCCGAGGAGCGGGCCGAGGCCGCCGTGCACGGGTTCCGGCTCGCCATGGCCGATCTCGTCAACGGGCATCCGCGAGGCATCGTGCAGGGGCGCAGCGCCACACAACTCGCCTACGACTTCTCCCGCCACCTCGCGAAGCGCTGGGGCCCGGGCGACGAGGTCATCGTGACCCGGCTCGACCACGACTCGAACATCCGCCCGTGGGTGCAGGCGGCCGAGCACGTCGGCGCCACCGTGCGCTGGGCCGACTTCGACCCGGCGACCGGTGAACTGCCCGTCGAGGCGGTCACCGCTCTGCTCGGCGAGCGCACGCGCCTCGTCGCCGTCACGGCGGCGTCGAACCTCATCGGCACGATGCCCGACATCCCCGCGATCGCCGCCGCCGCGCACGATGTGGGCGCCCTCGTCTTCGTCGACGGCGTGCACTTCACGGCGCACGAGCTGCCCGACCTCGCCGCCCTCGGTGCCGACTTCTTCACGTGCTCGCCCTACAAGTTCCTCGGCCCGCACTTCGGCGTGCTGGCGGCGGCGCCCGAGCTGCTCGAATCCATCGTGCCCGACAAGCTGGCGCCGTCGACGAACGCCGTTCCCGAGCGCTTCGAGTTCGGCACGCTCCCCTATGAGCTGCTGGCCGGCGCCACCGCCGCGGTCGACGCACTGGCCGGCCTCGCCGGGGCGACGGATGCCGCGAGCTCGCGCCGCGCGAAGCTCGCCGCGTCGTACGCGGCACTGCACGAGCACGAGTCTGCCCTGCTCGCCCGCCTCGAGACGGGGCTCGCCGCACTCCCGGGCGTCACCGTGTGGTCGCGTGCGTCGCGCCGCACGCCGACGCTGCTCATGACGTTCGTCGGCCACGAGGCATCCGAGGTCACCAAGCGGCTCGCCGAGGGCGAGGTGCTCGCACCGAGCAGCAACTTCTACGCGCTCGAAGCCTCGCGTCATCTCGGCCTCGGCGACGCCGGCGGGCTGCGGGTCGGGCTCGCGCCGTAC
The DNA here is from genome assembly GCF_000421565.1 of Agromyces subbeticus DSM 16689. Classification (GTDB taxonomy): domain Bacteria; phylum Actinomycetota; class Actinomycetes; order Actinomycetales; family Microbacteriaceae; genus Agromyces; species Agromyces subbeticus. Next base: position 26,313 of record NZ_ATXG01000003.1, read on the forward strand.
ACCGATGACGACGACGTCGAACGCCTGCTCGACGGGCTCGCCGCGGCGCTGCGCTGAATCGCTCCGACGACTGCTGACACCACGACGGCGCGCAACGTCATCGGCGGCCGGCCATACGCTGAGACCATGACCCTCGCCGAATCCGCTGCCGAACTCCGCCGCCTGCACACCGCACCCGAGCTGCTGCAGGTGGTGAACGTGTGGGACGTCGTGAGCGCCACGGCCGTGGCCGCCCTGCCACAGACGCGCGCCATCGCCACGGCGAGCCACTCGATCGCGGCGAGCTTCGGCTACCCCGACGGCGAGCAGATCCCCATCGAGCTCATGCTCGACATGTGCGGTCGCATCGCGCGCGCCGTCGACGTGCCGGTGAGCGCCGACCTCGAGGCCGGCTACGGCGACGTCGGCGAGACGGTGCGACGAGCCATCGGCGAGGGCATCGCCGGCGCGAACCTCGAAGACGAGCTGAAGCCGCTCGCCGAATCCGTCGCCGCGGTGCGCGCCGTCGTCGCAGCCGCCGACTCCGAGGGCGTGCCGTTCGCCCTGAACGCCCGCACCGACGCATTCCTCCGCGGGCACGAGCGCCCGCTCGAGGTGAACATCGCCGATGCGATCGAGCGCGGGCTCGCCTACCTCGACGCCGGCGCGACGTGCGTCTTCGTGCCCGGCAACTTCGGCGACGACGTCGTCGAAGAGCTCGTGGCCGGCATCGGCCGGCACCGGGTGAGCGTCATCGGCCTGCCCGACGTGCCCGCCCCTGCGCGCCTCGAAGAGCTCGGCGTCGCGCGCATCTCGTACGGCCCGTCCACGCAGCGCATCGCACTCGGCGCACTGCAGGATGCCGCGACGGAGCTCTACGCGGGCGGTGTTCCGCCCCGCGGCATCCGCCCGCTGAACTGAGCAGATCTGCGAATCCCCCGCGCGACGGATGCCTCTGGCCGCATGCGCTCGCTAGGGTGAGCGTGAGGCGGCCTGGCCGCCCGGTCGTGCGGGGGCGCGACCAGCGCGGCCGAGCTCGCCCCCACGTGAGGAGAGCGCATGGCGAGCGGCATCCCCATCGAGATCTCGGGGCTCAGCAAGCACTTCGGCCCGGTGACCGCGGTCGACGATCTGAGCTTCACCGTGCAACCGGGCAGCGTCACCGGGTTTCTCGGCCCGAACGGCGCGGGCAAGACCACGACACTGCGCGTGCTGCTCGGGCTCGAGCACGCCAGCGCGGGCACTGCGACGTTCGGCGGCACGCCCTACTCGGCGCTGCCACGACCACTCGAGACCGTCGGCGCCGCGCTCGATGCGAGCTTCCATCCCGGCCGAACCGCGCGCAACCACTTGAAGGTGTACGCGACGGCGGCCGGCCTGTCGTCCGCGCGAGTGCCGGTCGTGCTCGAGCAAGTGGGCATGTCGGACTACGCCGATCGCCGGGTCGGCGGCTACTCGCTCGGCATGCGCCAGCGACTCGCCCTCGCCTACACGCTGCTCGGCGACCCGGGCGTCTTCGTGCTCGACGAGCCGATCAACGGGCTCGACCCCGAGGGCATCAAGTGGATCCGCGGCTTCCTGCAGACCCTCGCCCATGAAGGGCGCACGGTGCTCGTCTCCTCGCACCTGCTCAGCGAGGTGCAGCAGAGCGTCGACGAGGTCGTGATCATCGCGAAGGGCCGGCTCATGAAGAGCGGCACCCTCGCGAGCCTCGAGCTCGACTCGGCGCCTCGCACGATCGCCGACTCGCCCGACCGCCCGGCGCTCGCTGCGGCCCTCACGTCCGCCGGTCTCGAGTTCATCGAGGGACGCAGCGGGTTCATCGTCGACGAGCCCGACCCCGCCCGGGTCGGCCACGCCGCCTTCGTCGGGGGCGTCGAGTTGGCGGCGCTGCACCGACTGAAATCGGGGCTCGAAGAGTCGTTCCTCTCGCTCGTCGGCGAAGGCGAGGCGTCGTGAACCTCGTTCGCGCCCTGGGCGCCGAGTTCCAGAAGGTCTTCACGACCCGCATCTGGTGGCTCCTCGCGATCCTGCTCGCGGGCTACGTCGCCATCATGTCGGGTGGCCTGGGCGCGTTCCTGGGCTGGGCGAGCCAGAATCCGGATGCCGCGGCATCCACCGGCAACTCGGCGCCGCTGCCGGCCGGCCTCGATCTCGCGCCGCTCGTCTACAGCTTCGCGTCGTCGATCGGCTACGTGTTCCCGGTGCTGCTCGGGGCGCTCGCCGTCACCGGGGAGTTCCGCCACCAGACACTCACCCCGACGTTCCTCGCCGAACCGCACCGCACCGTGGTGCTCACGGCGAAGTTCATCTCGCAGCTCGTGATCGGCGCGGGCCTCGGCGTCATCGCCTTCGCGGTCTCCGTGGGCGCTGGGTCGGCGGCACTCGCCGCCTTCGGCCTCGACACCGGCCTCGACTCGAGCGACACATGGGCCCTCATCGGTCGCGGCGTGCTCGCCATGGCGCTGTGGGGCGCGATCGGCGTCGGACTCGGCGTGCTCGTCACGAACCAGGTCGCGGCGATCGTCATCGTGATCGCCTTCACCCAGTTCGTCGAGCCGATCCTGCGTCTCGTCGCCTCGCTCAGCGATGTCACGGCCTCGATCGGGCGGTTCCTGCCGGGCGCTGCGAGCGACGCGCTCGTCGGGGCATCCTTCTACAACATCGCCTCGCTCGGTTCGAGCGAGTCGCTCGAGTGGTGGCAGGGCGGGCTCGTGCTGGCCGGCATCGCCGTGGTCGCGACCGTCATCGGCGGGGCGACGACCTGGCGCAGGGACGTGTCGTAGGGGTGAACCGCGAGGAGCTCCGCCGGCTGCGCCTTCGGGTGCAGGGGCTGCGCGGGCTGCATGCGGCGTCGGCGCCCGCCGTCGTGCGCGACTTCGTCGCGGTGCAGGCGCAGGAGTTCGTGCCCGCGCAGTGGGGGCTCGCGATGCGGGTGCCGCCCGAGCGGCGGCCGGATGTCGCCTCCGTCACCGCCGCGCTCGACCGCGGCGAGATCCTGCGCACGCACGTGCTGCGCCCGACCTGGCACTTCGTCGACCCGACGGATGCCCGGTGGCTGATGGAGCTCTCGGCCGAGCGCGTGCATCGGTCGAACACGACGTACTACCGTCGCACCGGGGTCGACGGCGAGGCCGGGGTGCGTGCGCTCGACGTGGTCGCCGCATCGCTCGCGTGCGGGCATCGCACGAGGGCAGAGCTCGCCGCGGCGCTCGAAGCGGCCGGGCACCCCTCGAGCGGGCTCGGGTTCACGTACGTGCTCATGCTCGCCGAGCTCGAACGCGTCGCAATCAGCGGGGCGAACGTCGGCAAGCAGCGCACCTACGCGGCGTTCGACGAGCGCGTGCCGCCGTCGGCGCCGAAGCCGCGCGATGCCGCCCTCGTCGAGCTGGCCGAGCGATTCATCCGTTCGCGCGGGCCGGTGACCGACCGTGACTTCTCGGTCTGGTCGGGGTTCACGCTGGGCGACACGCGCCGCGCGTTCGCGACACTCGTCGATGCGAGCGCGGGCCGGGTCGAGACCGTCGAGGTCGACGGGGCGGTGCACTGGCACGATGCCGAGGTGACGGAGGCCGCGCGGGCCGGCGGGGTCGCATCGACGGCGGATGTCGCATCGCCGGGTGCGCCGACGGGCACTGTCGACCTGCTGCAGGCCTACGACGAATACATCATGGGGTACGCCGCACCCCGTTCCTATCTGCTGCCCGACGACGTCGAGTCCGTGCACGCCGAGACGTCGCTGCACGCGTTGATGATCGATGGCGTGATGGCGGGCCGGTGGGCGCCGGTCGTGCAACCGAAGCGCGCTGTCGTGCGGGTCGTGCCCTGGCGTGCGTTCTCCCGTGCCGAGGAGCGATCGCTCGCGGCATCCGTCACCGAGCTCGAGCGGTTTCTCGGCGTGCCGGTCGAACTGGAACGCGAGCCGCTCGACGACCCCATTCCCGGCTGAGCCGGCCGCCGTCACTCGGCACGCTGCTCAGTCGGCGGCAGCCCGCCGGTGCGCCTCGACCTCGGCCATGTTCACTTCGGCCCAGTCCTTCATGTGCCAGAGGATGGGCATCAGGCTCTCACCGAGGGGCGTGAGCGAGTACTCGACGTGCGCCGGAAAGACCTGCTTCACCTCGCGCGCCACGAGGCCATCGCGCTCGAGCAGTCGCAGCGTCTCGGTCAGCATCTTCTGGCTCGCGCCGGCGATGCGAGCGCGCAGCTGCGAGTGCCGCTTCGGGCCTTCGGCGAGCGGCAGCAGCACGAGCGTCGCCCACTTGGCTCCGATGATGTCGAGCACCTGACGCGACGGGCATTCGGCGAGGTACGACGCGTAGGCGTCTTTCGCGGCGGCGCGCTGCTGGTCGGCGGTGAGGGTCACGGTGTCTCCAGAACTCGGTCGGCGGTCGGATGTCGGGCACCCGCGGCATCCCACGGCACTGTGAAGTGCCTGCTGGTGCGACGCGCGCAGCGATGTGACGATCGAAACCGCTGCGGGGCGCGATCCATTCCCGGTGAGCGCAGCGCACTCGACACCGAACGTTCGACCGAAGGAATCCAGATGACCCACCTGCTGCACGTCAACGCCTCTGCCAGGGGCGACGCCAGCCGCTCTCTCGAGTTGGCGACGCGCTTCGTCGACGAGCTCCAGGCCGGCGACGGCGAGCTGACCGTCGAGCGGCTCGACGTCTTCGACGGCACGCTGCCCGAGTTCGGCACCGTGGCGGCCGGCGCGAAGATGGCCGTCTTCGGCGGGCAGGAGCAGACTGCTGAGCAACAGGATGCCTGGCGCGACGCGCGATCGGTGTTCGACCGGTTCGACGCCGCCGACACGCTCGTCTTCAACGTGCCGTTCTGGAACGCCGGCGTGCCGTACCCGCTGAAGCAGCTCATCGACGTGATCACGCAGCCCGGCTGGGCGTTCGCGTTCGACCCCGAGACCGGCTACCGCGGGCTGCTGCAGGGCAAGCGGGCGTTCGTGGTCTACACGAGCGGGGTGTACGCCGAATGGCTGCCGCCGGCGTTCGGGTCGGACTTCACCACCACCTTCTTCCGCGACTGGCTCGGCTTCATCGGCGTCACCGACGTCGAGGAGGTGCACTTCGCACCGACCGTGGTGAACCCCGATGTCGAGGGCTCGCGTCGGGCGGCGCTCGCGGCCACGCTCGAGGCGGCGCAGCGGTTCGTCGAGGCCGAGCGGCTCGCGGCGTGAACTGACGAGCGGCGCCTGAGCGTCACCTCGAGGCTCCGCGCCCCACCGCGTCTTCGTCCGCGGCGGAGTCTCGGGTCGCGATGACCGTCCGCCGGGAAGCGAGCGCGGCCACGCCGATGAGCACGACGGCCGCGGCGCAACCGCACAACGCGAGGGTCGCGAAGCCCGTGAGCTCGAGCACCACTCCCGACATCGCCCCGCCGCCCGCGGCGGCGGTGCCCATTCCCACTTCGCCCCAGCCTTCGCGTCGGAGTCGAAGGCGCTCGGGAGCACTCCTGGTGAGGATCGCGCTCCCGGAGACGAGGGCGAGGTTCCACCCCAGGCCGACGAGAAGCACGCCGGCGCCGATGGCGATCACCGACGCGGCGCCGCTTGCCACCACGACGGTCGCGGCGACGAGCACCGACCCGGCGGTGACGGCGGTGCCTTCGGCGCCGAGCCGACGCACGAGCGCGGCGGAGATGGGCGAGGGCGCGAACATCGCGCCGATGTGCAGCGAGATGATGACGCCAACGACCGACATGTCGGCATGCAGGTGCATGAGGTGCAGTGGGAGGGCGGTCATGACGCCGACCATCACCACGTTCGCGAGGCTCAGCACACCGACGCCGACGATCGTGTCGCGGCGCCGTTCCGTCGGCGCGACGTCGTCATCGGCGCGCGGGTCGCCTTCGGCGCTGCGTTCCGGAACCGGCGTGCGACGCCCGAACGCGGCGAAGCATGCCGCGGCTGCGGCCATGCCCACGGCTCCGGCGACGTAGCAGCCGGCGAGCGGCGGGAGGCCGAGGGCCTGCCCCGCGTCGTCGGCAGGACCGAGGAACAGCGGCCCGAGCACCGCCCCGATCGTGGTCGCGACCAGCACCGCCGCGATGGCGGATACCCGCCTCGCCGGATCGACGCCGGCCGCTCCGGCGTAGCGGCTCAACATCACGGCCGCATTGCCGACCCCGAAGAGCAGGCTGCCGACGAGTACCGCCGGCAGGAGTGCGGCCGCGGCTCCGGCGACCACCAGCGCACAGCCGCACACCCCGAGCACGGCGCCTCCGGCGAGCGCGGCGCCCCGCCCGGTTCGAACGGAGACGCGGCTGATGCCGAGGGCGCCGATCGCGGAGCCCAGCACGAGCATCGACTGCGGCAGCCCAGCGGTGGCGGCGGAGCCGGCGATGTCCTCCGCGAGCAGGCCGCCCGCCGATCCCGCGAGCGACTGGGCGAACCCGCCGAGCGCGACCGCCACGAGCAGGGCGCGGAGCGGGGTTGTCAGTGCGGAGGACATCCTGTTCGCCGACGATTCCGGAATCATGCCTGCAATGGTAGGAATGGTCGAACGCCGGATGAATGGGCGTCACGCCCTGATCCGGCCCGGCGACGTTGCGAGCGCAACGCAGAAGGCGGGAGAGACGTTGCAATCGTTCGAACCGGACGCCACCGACTGGGCGCTCCTCCATGAGCTGCAGGACGACGCTCGCCTCTCGTTCAACGAACTCGCCCGTCGCGTGCACCTGTCCGCTCCGGCGGTGGCGGAGCGCGTGCGCCGCATGGAGTCGCTCGGCGTCATCACGGGGTACACCGCGGCCATCGACGCCGACCGCGCCGGCCAGCCGGTCACCGCCTTCATCCAACTGCACTGCGACTCGGGCAAATGCCTGCTCCGCACAGTGGACCGCGAGGACCTGCCCGAGGTGACCGAGATCCACAAGCTCACGGGCAAGTACTGCACCCTCCTCCGCGTGCGAGCAGCGTCGATGGCGCATTTCGAGGGTGTCGTCGAGCGGCTCGGCGAACACGGCCCGCTCGAGACGAACCTCGTCATGTCGACGCAGTTCGAGGACCATCGCATCGGCCCACCTCCCCCGGCACGGCCAGTGACGGCGGCTCGAGGCTGGAACGCCAAGCACCGGAAGCCGGCGACCGAGGCCGGCTGAACTCCGTCGCTCGCGAACGGGCGGCTCCCCCGCGGGTGCGCCGGCCCGGTGGAGGCGATGACCGCTACGATCGCGGCATGGCCGTCATCGGAAGCGTGTTCATCGCCCTCGCCGCACTGCTGCACGGCTACATCTTCTTGATGGAGAGCGTGTGGTGGACCAGGCCCTCGACGTGGAAGCGCTTCGGCGTCACCGACCAGGCCGCTGCCGACGTGACGAAGCCGATGGCCTACAACCAGGGCTTCTACAACCTCTTCCTCGGCATCGGCGCGGCGCTCGGCCTCACGCTCTACTGGGCGGGCGCGATGCCGGTCGGCAAGACGCTCGTGCTCTTCACCGCCGCGTGCATGTTCCTCGCCGCCGCGGTGCTCACGACCACGGGTCGCGGCTACCTGAAGCCCGCGCTCGTACAGGGAACGCTGCCGCTCATCGGCTTCGTGCTCTTCGCGTTCGCCTGAGCAGCGGGTTCGTGGCGCCGGTCAGTCGGCGTCGGGTGCGTCGGGTGCGTCGGGCCCGACCGTGATCTTCAGTCGATCGATGAGCTCGCCGGCGTGATTCGTGCTCAGGATGATGCGGGTGAACTCACCCGCGGCGAGCTCGAGCACGACCGCCTGGCGCTTGCCCTTGACGATGACGAAGTCGGTGCCGCCGTGGTACTTCCAGACCCCGACCGCCACGACGAGCGGAACCTCGGTGCCACGACGACGGATGCCGCGGATCCAGATCCACGGGTCGTCGGTGATGGTCGCCGAACGGATGTCGTCGCGCTGCACCACGAGGTCGGCGCTGCGGAGCGCGAGCGACTTCTCGGCCGGGGTGAGGTGAACCTCGATCCGGTCGGTGTGCACGCGGAGTTTCGCCATGCTTCCATCCTGCCCGAGTCACGCGGTGCGCGGCGAGTCGACTCCCCACAAAGCCATAACGGTTTCGTGGTCGGGGTCGGCGGTGCACCCGGCCGCAGCGTGCTGAACCCGCTCAGCCGGTTACCGCCGACTCACCCCGCTGCCGCTGATGCCGCGGCGCGCGCCGCGGTGGGCAGCGCGTCGATGATCCGCACGATGGCGGCATCGTCGTGCGCCGCGGTCACGAACCACGCCTCGAAGACGCTCGGTGGCAGCGAGACCCCCGCGTCGAGCATCGCGTGGAAGAACGGCGCGTAGCGCCACGACTCCTGGCGCTGCACGGTCGCGTAGTCGCACACCTCGCCCGCCGCCGCCTCGGCGCCGAACGCGAAGCTGAAGAGGTTGCCTGCGCGCTGCACCCGGTGCGCGACGCCCTCGGCGTCGAGTGCGGCGGAGACCGCATCGCTGATGGTCTCGGCCGTGGCGTCGAGCTTCGCGTACACCGAGGCATCCGCTGCCCTGAGCGTCGCGACACCGGCGGCCACGGCGACGGGGTTCCCCGAGAGCGTGCCGGCCTGGTAGACGGGTCCGAGCGGGGCGAGCTGATCCATGATCTCGGCACGACCGCCGAGCGCGGCGACCGGCATGCCACCGCCGATGACCTTGCCGAACGTCATGAGGTCGGGCGTGTAGGCACCCTCGTCACCCGCTTCGATGCCCCACCAGCCCGCCGCCGACACCCGGAAGCCCGTGAGCACCTCGTCGGAGATGACGAGCGCACCGTTGGCGTGCGCGAGCTCGACGACGGCGCGGTTGAAGCCCGGCGAGGGCGGCACGACGCCCATGTTGGCCGCAGCGGCCTCGGTGATGACGGCGGCGATGCGGTCGCCGTGCTCAGCGAACACCGCGCGCAGCGCGTCGAGGTCGTTGTAGGGAACCACGAGCGTGAGCGCGGCGATGCCCGCTGGCACCCCGGCTGAACCGGGCAGCGCGAAGGTGGCGAGGCCGGAGCCGGCCTCGGCGAGCAGCCCGTCGGAGTGGCCGTGGTAGTGGCCGGCGAACTTCACGAGCAGGTCGCGACCGGTGAAGCCGCGGGCCAGGCGAATGGCGCTCATCGTCGCCTCGGTGCCCGTCGAGACGAGCCGCAGCTTCTCGATCGGCGCGACGCGTTGCTCGACGAGCTCGGCGAGCTCGGTCTCTGCGGGCGTCGATGCGCCGAACGAGAGACCGCGCGCCGCGGCATCCGTCACCGCTTCGACGACCCGCGGATCGGCGTGGCCGAGGATGGCGGGCCCCCAGCCGGCGACGAGGTCGACGTACTCGCGGCCCTCGGCGTCGGTGACGTACGGGCCCTTCGCCGACACGAGGAATCGCGGCGTGCCGCCGACGGAGCGGAACGCCCGAACGGGCGAGTTCACCCCTCCGGGGATGGCCGCCTGCGCGCGGGCGAAGAGCTCGTCGTTCGTGGGGCCGGTCACTCCGTGTCTCCGTTCGTGATCCAGTGCGCCAATTCGACGGCCCAGTAGGTGAGCACCGCGTCGGCGCCGGCGCGACGGATGCCCCGCACTGATTCGATGACGGCGCGCTTGCGGTCGATCCAGCCGTGCGCGGCGGCGGCCTCGATCATCGCGTACTCCCCCGAGACCTGATAGGCCCAGACCGGCACGTCGGATGCCGCGGCGACGTCGGCGAGCACGTCGAGGTAGCTGCCGGCGGGCTTCACCATGACGATGTCGGCGCCCTCGTCGATGTCGATCATCGCCTCGCGCAGACCCTCGCGACGGTTGCCGGGGTCGAGCTGGTACGAACGCCGATCGCCCTCGAGCGTCGACTCGACGGCCTCGCGGAAGGGGCCGTAGAACGCGCTCGCGTACTTCGCCGAGTAGGCGAGGATCGCCGTGTCGTGGTGCCCGCCATCGTCGAGCGCCTCGCGCACGGCGGCGACCTGGCCGTCCATCATGCCCGAGAGGCCGAGCAGCTGCGAGCCGGCTCGCGCCTGCTCGAGGGCCATGGCGGTGTAGCGCTCGAGGCTCGCATCGTTATCGACGCGACCGTGCTCGTCGAGCACGCCGCAGTGGCCGTGGTCGGTGAACTCGTCGAGGCAGAGGTCGGTCTGCACCACGAGAAGCCCGGCGGATGCGTCGGCGGCGACCCGGGTCGCGACATTCAGGATGCCGTCGGGGTCGGTCGCACCCGATCCGCGGGCGTCGCGGAACTCGGGCACGCCGAAGAGCATCACGCCGCCGATGCCGGCGGCCGCGGCATCCGACACCGCTTGCGGCAGGCTGTCGAGCGAGTGCTGCACGACGCCCGGCATCGAGCCGATCGGCACCGGGGCGGTCACGCCCTCGCGAACGAAGATCGGCAGCACGAGGTCGGCGGGGTGCAGCCGGGTCTCGGAGACGAGCCGGCGCAGGGCAGGGGTCTCGCGCAGACGGCGCGGGCGAACACGGGGAACTGGCGTGGAACTCACCCGACCAGCCTACGTCGCGGCCGCTGTGCGAGCGCCGGGCGTGCGCGCGTCAGGCGTTGGCCGTGGCGGCGTCGACCACCGCGTCGATGAGGGATTCTGCGGTGCGGTCGCGAGCCACGACGTCGACGCGGAGGCCGACCTGGGCGGCGTCCTTCTTCGTCTGGGGGCCGATGGCCGCAACGAGGATCGACTCGGGGATCGGGCCGAGCTGCTGCTGCACCTGCTCGGCGACGCTGCCCGACGTCACGAGCACGGCGTTGACCCGGCCCGAGCGCACGTCGTCGGCGACCTTCTTCGACACCGGCACTCCGACCGTGCGATAGGCGACCACGGCTTCGACGTGATGGCCGGCGCGGGCGAGGCCGATCGAGAGCACCTGCTTCGCGATGGCCGAACGCAGCGCGAGCACGCGAAGGCCGGATGCGCCTTCGGTCGCCGCCTCCCATTCTTCAAGCAGGCCGCGGGCCGAGTTGTCTTCGGAGGGAACGATGTCGACGTGGTAGCCCGCGGCAACGAGAGCGGCAGCGGTGGTCTCCCCGACCGCTGCGACCTTCGTCGTCTCAGGAATGATCGCGTCGTAGGTCGAGAGCACGTCGACGGTCGTCGCGCTCGTGAGGGTGACCCAGTCGAATTCGCCGGCGGCGAGTTTGGCGAGAGCCGCCTCGAGGGCCGGCTGGTCGTCGGTCGGGGCGAAGTTGATCATGGGCGCGATCACGGGCGACGCACCCCGCGCACGCAGGGCTGCGGCGACACCGTCGCCCCACGGCCCGCCGCGCGGCACGAGCACTCGCCAGCCGGCGAGCGGCTTGCCGGCCGATCCGGGCAGGTTGATGGCACCCGTCATCGATTCGAATTCGCTCACTGCGACTCCTCAGGTGGTGCAAGTTCGGCGGCGCCGTTGCCGAGGAGTTCCGCGACGACGCGTTCGGCGACATCGCGTGCCGCGTCTGCCAGGTCGGCAGCGCTGCGGCTTTCAGGGGTGGCCGCGTGCGAACTCACGAGCTGCCGCGCCCCGTCGGCACTGTACACGGTCGCCGACAGGAAGAGAAGTTCGTCCTCCATGAAGGCCGTGGCACCGATCGGCGCCGAGCAGCCGGCCTCGAGACCGGCCAGCACGAGCCGCTCGGCGAGCACCGTCGCCCGGGTCAGGCCGTGATCGATCGCCTCGAGCGCGCGTTCGAGCGAACGGTCGCCCGAGGCGCGCCGCACCTCGATGGCGAGGGCGCCCTGCCCCGGCGCGGTCGGCCAGTCGGCGAGCGGCAGCAGGTCGGTCACCGCATCGGCCCGCCCGAGCCGGCCGAGGCCGGCGGCGGCGAGCAGCACGGCGTCGAGCTCCCCGGCCTCGACCTTGCCGAGCCGGGTGTCGACATTGCCCCGCAGGTCGACCGCGACGACATCGGGCCGGGCGGCGCCGAGCTGGGCGATGCGTCGCGGCGAGCCGGTGCCGACGCGGGCCCCGGCGGGCAGCGTGGCGAGCGTGAGCCCGTCGCGCGCGCAGAGCGCATCGCGGGCGTCGGCCCGCTTGGGCACGGCACCGAGCCGAAGGCCCTCGTGCTCGGCGGTCGGCAGGTCTTTCAGCGAGTGCACGACGACGTCGCACTCGTCGGCGAGCAGCGCCTCGCGAAGCGCCGCGGCGAACACGCCCGTGCCGCCGATCGTCGCGAGCGACGCGCGCGAGGTGTCGCCCTGCGTGGTGATCGGCACGAGCTCGATCTCGGCCTTCGCGGCCTTGCCGAGCCGTTCGGAGATCTGCCGGGTCTGGGCCATGGCGAGTGCGCTGCCGCGGGTGCCGACCCGGATGACGCCGCCCGCGGCGCTCACGCCGCTCACGGTGCAATCCCCGCGAGCGCCGGCCGGAAGCCGAGCCGCACGTTCTCGCAGCAGCCGGGGCGGCACACGTCGTACCAGGGCCCGAGCTCTGTCTCAGCCGGCCGATCGGCGACCGGAGTGCCGTTGACGCGCTCGAGCACGAGGTCGACGAGGCCGGCGACGTAGGCGGGGTGCGTGCCGGGCGTCGGCACGCGCACGGCGGCGAGGCCCTGCTGCTCGGCGGTCTCGAGCGCCTCGTTGTCGAGGTCCCAGAGCACCTCCATGTGGTCGCTCACGAAGCCGAGCGGCACGATGACGACGGCTTTCCGGCCCGCGGCCGGAAGCTCTTCGATCGCATCGTTGATGTCGGGTTCGAGCCATGGCATCGACGGCGGGCCGCTGCGCGACTGGTACACGAGCTGCCACGGGACATCCGCCGCCCCTGCCTTGGCCATGACGACCTCGGCGACGGCACGGTGCTGCGCGGCGTAGGCGCCGCCCTCGCCGAAGCCGCGCTCACCGGGCCCCGACTTCGCCGCGTCGGTCGAGGGAATCGAGTGCGTCGCGAAGAGCACCTCGACCTCGGTGGTGCGATCGAGGCCGGGCACGGATGCCTCGAGGCCCACGAGCCCGTCGCGAACACCCTCGACGAACGGCGTGACGAAGCCCGGATGATCGAAGAACTGCCGCACCTTGTCGATCTGCACCTCGTCGCCGAGGCCGGTGTCTTCGAGCGCGTCGGCGAAGTCTTCGCGGTACTGACGGCAGCTCGAGTACGAGCTGTAGGCGCTCGTCGCGATGGCGATGAGCTTCGAGTGGCCGGCCGCGTTCGCCTCGGCGAGCGCGTCGTTGACGTAGGGGTGCCAATTGCGGTTGCCCCAATAGATCGGCAGATCGATGCCACGTGCTGCGAGCTCGGCCTCGAGCGCGGCCTTCAGCTCGCGGTTCTGCTGGTTGATCGGGCTCGTGCCGCCGAAGTGACGGTAGTGGTGCGCGACCTCTTCGAGGCGCTCGTCGGGGATACCGCGGCCGCTCGTGACGTTGCGCAGGAACGGGATGACGTCGTCTTGCCCCTCTGGGCCGCCGAAGCCGGCAAGCAGGATGGCGTCGTAGGCGACGGGCTCGGTGACGTGCGCGGGGCCGGCCTGCGCCGCGGGAGTCGCACCAGGCACGACAGCGCCGGGTGCACAGGGGGCGGATGCTGCGGGGGCCGGCTTGCGGCCGAGGTTGACCGCTGCCATTACTGCAGCACCTCCACGAGTTCGGCAGTGGTGATGCGGCGGCCCGTGTAGAACGGCACCTCTTCGCGCACGTGGCGTCGGGCATCGGTGGCGCGGAGGTCGCGCATCAGGTCGACGAGCTCGGTGAGGTCGTCGGACTCGATGGGCAGCAGCCACTCGTAGTCGCCGAGCGCGAAGGCGCTGACCGTGTTGGCGATCGCGCCGCGGAACGCGGCGCCCTTGCGGCCGTGGTCGGCGAGCATGCGGCTGCGCTCCTCTTCGGGAAGCAGGTACCACTCGTAGCTGCGCACGAAGGGGTAGACCGTGAGCCACGACTTCGGCTCGATGCCGCGAAGAAAGCCGGGCACGTGCCGCTTGTTGAACTCGGCGTCGCGGTGCACGCCCATGGCGTTCCACGTCGGCAGCAGGTGCTTCAGGATGCGGGCGCGGCGCAGCTCGCGGAGCGCCCACTGCAGGCCCTCGGCGGTCGGGCCGTGCAGCCACAGCATGACGTCGGCGTCGGCGCGCAGGCCCGAGACGTCGTAGATGCCGCGCAGGGTGATGCCCTCGTTCTCGACGAGCGAGATGACGCCGTCGAGCTCGTCGACGATGCGGCGCACATCGTGGCCGTCGTAGTCATCGGGCCTCGCCGGGTCCCGGCGGAGCACGGCGAACACCGTGAACCCCTCGGGAGACTCGCCGGCTTCGGAATCGGGACGGAGCGCGTCGGCTGCCGCTTCGGCAGCGGGGGAAGACATGTCTCCAGTCTCCCCCTTTCCGCGTGAACGGCCAAAAGAAGTCACAGGCTCGAACGTGAGCAGAGGCCTGCCTGCCGCGTGCGACGGCGCCCGACGTACGCTCGACGGATGAGAATCTGGTCGCTGCACCCGCGCTACCTCGACCGACAGGGGCTCACCGCGTGCTGGCGGGAGGCCCTGCTCGCGCAGGCCGTGCTCGAGGGTGCGACGCGCGGCTACACGCGGCATCCGCAGCTCGAACGGTTCCGCGAGCTTCCCGATGCCACGGGCGCGATCGGCGATTACCTCGCCGGCGTCGCCGAAGAGGCCACCGCCCGCGGCTACCGCTTCGACGCGAGCAAGGTGCATCGCCGCAGCGCGGCGCCGATCCGCATCGAGGTGGCGAGCGGCCAGCTGGCCCTCGAGTGGTCGCACCTGCGGGCGAAGCTGGCTGCACGCTCGCCGGAACTCGCGCAGCAGTGGACCTCGCTCGAGGTCGCCGAGCCGCATCCGCTGTTCGACGTGGTCGACGGCCCGGTCGCGTCGTGGGAGAGAGCGGTCGCGGCTCCGACTCAGTCCTGATCGAGCCGGGTCGCGCTCAGCGCGTCGAGGAATCTGATGACGACCTCGCGCTCGTCGGGCGTGAGCTCGGCTGCGGCAGCGAAGCGGCGGGCGTGCTGCCGCCCGACCGATTCGCGGGCGACGAGGCGCGTGGCCTCGGTGACCGCGATGGCGAGCGCCCGCCGGTCGGTGGGGTGGGGTGATCGCGTGACGTGGTGGCCGCGCTCGAGTCGGTCGAGCAGCTTCGTCGTCGAGGCGCTCGAGATGCCGAGGTACTCGGTGAGGGCGCCGGGGGTGACGATCTCGCCTTGGTTGCGGGCCGCGATGAGGAACCGGAGCGCGCGCATGTCGTTGGCGTTGAGCTTCATGTAGCGGCGGGATGCCTCGCTCATCTGCCGTTCGGCGTCGTGCCAGCCACGCAGGCTCTGCATGACGCGAACGATCTGGTCGACCTCGGTGTCGTCGAGGCCGGCACGGCTGACGAGCTCTTCGTCGCGGTCGGAGATGCGCGGATCGTGCATGGCGGCGGCGATGTCGTGCCGGGGCTGCCGCTCAGTTGCCATGGAACGATTCTAGCCAGTCATGTATATTTCTCGCTAAGCTAACTACTAGCCTAAGCAGTGAATGATTGGAGCTCGCATGACCCTCACCGACATCGAAGAGGTCGTGCTCCTCGACGCCGACGATCGGCCGATCGGCCGAGCCCCGAAGTCGAGCGTGCACGGGGCCGACACCGCGCGGCACCTCGCCTTCTCGTGCCACGTGTTCAACGAGCGCGAGGAACTGCTCGTCACCCGGCGGGCGCTCTCGAAGCAGGCCTGGCCGGGCGTCTGGACCAACTCGTTCTGCGGGCACCCGGCTCCTGCCGAGACCCTCGTGCACGCGATCCGCCGGCGGGGCGAGTTCGAGCTGGGGCTCGAGCTCGAACGCATCGAGCCGGTGCTCCCGTTCTTCCACTACCGGGCGACGGATGCCTCGGGCATCGTCGAGAACGAACTGTGCCCCGTGTACTCGGCGCGATCGACGACCTCGCCCACCCCGCACCCGGGCGAGGTGATGGACTTCGCGTGGGTGCATCCGCGGCGGCTCGCCTCGGCGATCGAGCACGCGCCATGGGCATTCAGCCCGTGGCTGGCACTGCAGGCGCGGCTCCTGCCGTTCCTCGGCGGCTCCCTGCCCGAGGCGGTCGCGTCATGATCGGGCTGACCCTCGACCGGGCCGTCGCGAGCGGCGCCGGCACCGTCGACGAGGTGCTCGACGCCTTCTTCGCCGACCGGGTGCAGCGGGCGACCGCGCACGGCGACGACTACACCCGGCTCTGGGAGGCGGCCCGCGATGCCACGGCGGGCGGCAAGCGCATCCGGCCCGAGCTCGCGCTCGCGGCCTACTCGGCCTTCGCCGACGCAGGCTCGGTCGCCGGCTCGCTCGACGGTTCGGTCGACGCAGGCTCGGTCGACGCCGTGCGTCTCGCCGCGGCGTTCGAGCTGCTGCACACGGCATTCCTCATGCACGACGACGTCATCGATCACGACCTCGTGCGGCGCGGAGTTCCGAACGTCGCGGGCCGCTTCGCGCTCGATGCCATCGGCCGCGGGCTCTCGACCGCCCGTGCGCACGAGTACGGCGAGGCATCCGCGATTCTCGCCGGCGACCTGCTGATCAGCAGCGCGCACCGTCTCGTGGCCGAGCTCGACGCGCCACGCGGCATCCGCAACCGGCTGCTCGAGATCATCGACGAGTGCGTCTTCCTCGCCGCGGCGGGCGAGCACGCCGATGTGCACCAGGCGGGAGCGGCACCCGGCGAGCGCGAGATCCTCACCATGATCGAGAACAAGACGGCGTCGTACTCGTTCAGCGCGCCCCTGCAGGCGGGCGCGGTGCTCGCCGGTGCACCCGCCGATGCGGTGGAGTGCCTCGGCGAGATCGGGCGCGAACTCGGCGTGGCCTTCCAGTTGCGCGACGACGTGCTCGGCGTCTACGGCACCGCCGCGGTCACGGGCAAGTCGGTGTTCGGCGACCTGCGCGAGGGCAAGGAGACGCTGCTCATCGCCTACGCCCGGCAGCACGACGCCTGGTCGGCGGTCGCGGGCGACTTCGGCCGCGCCGATCTCGATGACGCGGCCGCCGGCCGGTTGCGGGCGACGATCGAGTCGAGCGGCGCCCTGGCGCGGGTCGAGCAGCTCATCGCGGCCCGCTGCGCCGGTGCCATCGACGCGATCGCAGCCGCCGGCCTGCCAGCGCGGCTTCGCGACGGGCTCAGCGCCTCGGCTCGCGACTGCGTGGAGCGTGTGCGATGACGGCGCCGGCGACCGGCCTCGCCCTCTACGACCGCACCGCGCGCCACGGCTCGGCACACGTGATCTCGCAGTACTCGACCTCGTTCGGCCTCGCGAGCAGGCTCTGCTCCCGCCCGGTGCGCGCGCACGTGGCCGACATCTACGCGCTCGTGCGCATCGCGGACGAGATCGTCGACGGGCCGGCCGAGGAGGCCGGGCTCGCCCCGGCCGAACGGCGTGCGATGCTCGATGGCCTCGAGGCCGAGACCGAGCGGGCGATCGACCGCGGCTACAGCTCGAACCTCGTGGTGCACGCCTTTGCACAGACGGCGCGGGCGACGGGGTTCGGGGCCGAGCTGACCCGCCCCTTCTTCGCGTCGATGCGCCGTGACCTCGAACCCGTCGACTTCGACGACGCCGAACTGCGCGACTACGTCTACGGATCGGCCGAGGTTGTCGGCCTGATGTGCCTCCGCGCCTTCAGCGACGGGCTGCCCGCCGACGCAGAGCGCGACGAGCGGTGGCGGCGCGGCGCGCAGCACCTGGGCGCCGCCTTCCAGAAGGTCAACTTCCTGCGCGACCTCGCCGACGACTACGCCACGCTCGGGCGGCGCTACTTTCCCGGCATCGATCCGGCGCACCTCACCGAAGCAGAGAAGACCCGGCTGCTCGACGACATCGATCGCGATCTGGCGATCGCGGGCGCGGTCGTGCCCGAGCTGCCGAGCGGATGCCGCAGGGCCGTCGCCGCAGCGCACGCACTGTTCTCGGCCCTCTCCGAACGGCTGCGCCGCACGCCTGCGAGCGAGCTCCTGACCGTGCGGGTGCGCGTGCCGACCCCGCAGAAGCTGCTGCTGCTCGCCCGCGCGACGGTGTCGCGACCGCGACCGCGACTGCAACCGCGGCCGCAACCCGCGCACCGAGCGGATGCCCCGTGAGCCGGGTCGCGGTGGTCGGCGCTGGTATCGCTGGGCTCGCCACAGCGGCGCTCCTCGCTCGCGACGGGCACGACGTCACCGTCTTCGAGGCGAACGAGACTGTGGGCGGCCGAGCGGGGCGGTGGGACACCCGCGGGTTCCGGTTCGACACCGGCCCCTCGTGGTATCTCATGCCCGAGGTGTTCGAGCACTTCTACCGGCTCATGGGCACGAGTACCGAGGCTGAGCTCGACCTCGTGCGCCTCGACCCCGGCTACCGAGTGTTCTTCGAACGCCACGACGAGCCGCTCGACCTCGCCGCCGACCGGGATCGCGCCGCGGCGGCCTTCGAGGCGATCGAGCCGGGGGCCGGCCGGGAGCTCGAGCGGTACCTCGACTCGGCCCACGAGACCACGCGCCTTGCGCTCGAGCACTTCCTCTACAACGACTTCTCGGCACCGGGCGCCCTGCTCGTGCCGGCGGTGCTCCGCCGCCTCGGGCGGCTCGGTCGGCTGCTGCTGCAACCGCTCGACCGCTTCGTCGCCGGGCGGTTCCGCGACGAGCGCCTGCGGCAGGTGCTCGGCTATCCCGCGGTCTTCCTCGGCACCTCACCGTCGGCCGCCCCGAGCATGTACCACCTGATGAGCCACTTCGACCTCGATGACGGCGTCTTCTACCCGATGGGCGGATTCCGCGAGGTCATCGACAGCGTCGCCCGACTGGCCGGGGGCGCCGGCGCACGCATCGTGACGAACGCCCGGGTCACGAGCATCGACGTCGAAGAAGGCGCGGCCTGCGGCATCCGCTTCGTCGACGCGACGGGCGCCCCACGACGTCACGAGGCCGAGGTCGTCGTGTCGGCCGCCGACCTGCACCACACCGAGACGGCACTCCTGCCGCCGTCAGCGCACGACCGGTCGGATGCCGCGCGGCGGCGGGTGGACCCTGGCCCCGGCGCGGTGCTCGTGATGCTCGGTGTTCGCGGCGGACTGCCGCAACTGCAGCACCACAACCTGCTGTTCACCGCCGACTGGAACGGGAACTTCGAGCGCATCTTCGGTCGTTCGCCGTCGGTGCCCGACCCTGCCTCGCTCTACGTCTGCAGGCCGAGCGCGACCGACTCCACGGTGGCGCCGCCCGGCGACGAGAACCTCTTCGTTCTCGTGCCGGTGCCGGCCGATCCCGGCATCGGCCGCGGCGGCCTCGACGGCGAGGGCGACCCCACAGTCGAGCGCATCGCCGATGCCGCCATCGCGCAGCTCGCCTCGTGGACGGGCATCCCCGACCTCGCCGGCCGCATCGCGGTGCGCCGCACGGTGGGCCCTGGCGACTTCGAGGCGGAGTTCAACTCCTGGCGCGGCTCGGCGCTCGGCCCGGCGCACGTGCTGCGCCAGAGCGCGTTCCTGCGCGGGCGCACGGCCTCGCGCTCGGTACGCGGCCTGTTCTTCGCGGGTGCCACGACGGTGCCGGGCATCGGCCTGCCCATGTGCCTCATCAGCGCCGAACTCGTGGCGAAGTCACTGCGGGGCGAGCGCGGCGCAGGGCCGCTCGCGGAACCGGTCGCGAGGAGCGTGCCGGCATGAGCGTCGTCTACCTGGCAGTGCTGCTCGGCGGCATCGCGTGCATGGTGCTGCTCGACGTGCGGTACCGACTCGTCTTCGCATCGCCGAGGTCGCGGACGCCGCGGCGCGCGGCGATCGTGCTCGGGGTCGGCGTCGCGTTCTTCCTGGTGTGGGATCTCGCCGGCATCGGGCTCGGCATCTTCCACCGCGGCGATAACGCCGTGAGCACCGGCATTCTGCTCGCCCCCGAGCTGCCGGTCGAAGAGCTCGTCTTCCTCGCGTTCCTCAGCTACCTCACCCTCGTGCTCTACACCGGCGCCGTGCGCCTCATCGCTGCGAGGGAGTCTCACCGGTGACCTATCTGCTGCTCTCGATCGGCTTTGTCGTCGTCGCGATCGTCGTCGCGGCGATCGGCTGGCGGCACGCACCGCGCGGCCACGGTCGCGCGGTGCTGCTCACGATGCTCGTGCTCGTGGTGCTGACCGTCGCGTTCGACTCGATCATGATCGCGACGGGGTTGTTCGGCTACGCCGACGAGCACATCTCGGGTCTGAGGCTCGGGCTCGCACCGATCGAGGACCTCGCCTACCCGATCGCGGGCGTGCTGCTGCTCAGCGGAGTGTGGAACCTGGTCGGCAGTGGCGATGGCGGCAGCGGGCACCGGCGCAGCGACGGCCGACGGGCGACGTGGATCGCGAGCGACACGGGGCGCGATCGATGAGCGTCGGCACGCGCCGTCGCAGCGCCGTCACCGATCTGCTCACCGCCTCGCGGCCGCTCAGCTGGGTCAACACGGCGTTCCCGTTCGCGGCCGCGTACCTGTTGACTTCCCGCGAGGTCGATCTCGCGTTCGTGATCGGCACGCTCTTCTTCCTGGTGCCCTACAACCTCGCGATGTACGGCGTGAACGACGTGTTCGACTACGCATCGGATGCCGCGAATCCGCGCAAGGGCGGCGTCGAGGGCGCACTGCTCGTGCCCGGTCGGCACCGGCTCACGATCATCGCCGCCATCGTCGCGTGCGTGCCCTTCGTCGTGGTGCTCGTCGCGCTCGGCGGGCCGGCGTCGTGGGCGGTGCTCGCTATCAGCCTCTTCGCGATCGCCGCGTACTCGGTGCCCGGGCTGCGGTTCAAGGAGGTGCCGTTCGTCGACTCGCTCACGTCGAGCGTGCACTTCGTGAGCCCGGCGGTCTACGGCCTCGTGCTCGCCGGGGCGGCGTTCACCCAGCAGCTCGTCGCGCTGCTGCTCGGCTTTCTCGCCTGGGGCGTCGCGAGCCACGCGTTCGGTGCCGTGCAAGACGTCGTGCCCGACCGTGAGGGTGGCATCGCGTCGATCGCGACGGTGCTGGGCGCCCGGCGCACGGTGCGGTTCGCGATGGGTGCGTGGGCGCTCGCCGGGCTGCTCATGCTCGCGACATCCTGGCCCGGGCCGCTCGCCGCGCTGCTCGTCGTGCCCTACGTCGCGGTGGCGGCGCCGTACCGGAACGTGAGCGACGCGGAGTCGGGGCGGGCGAACGAGGGGTGGCGGCGGTTCCTCGGCATCAACTACGTCGTGGGGTTCCTCGTGACGATGCTGCTGATCTGGTTCGCGGCGATCACGGCCTGAGCCGAGCGCTCAGGGTCAGACCAGAAGCCGGGTGAACCGGAACGAGGCGAAGCCCTCGATCGGCAGCTCTTCGATGCCCGCGAAGCCCGCCTCCCTGGCATACCGCTCGAGGGTCGACTGCCGCATCACCGTGCCCGTGCCGACCGACCCGGGAGTCGAGAGGCTATCGGGCAGGCAGACGAGCAGGCTGTACCCGTACATGATCCGCTCGGTCTCGTCGCCGTCGGGGGCGAACCCTGCTGCGACGGCCTCATCCATGATCACGACCACGCCGTCAGGGCGCACGGCGCGCCGGATCGCCTCGAGCACTTCGACCGGTCGTGGCATGTCGTGCAACGCCTCGAAGACGAACACGGCGTCGAACACTGCCTCTTCGGGAAGCGCCTCACCTGCGACGTGATGGAACCGAACCCGATCGGCGACTCCCGCCGCCTGCGCGTGTCCGCGTGCCGCCGCGATCGAGGGTTCGTCGACATCGAACCCCTCGACGCGAGCGCCCGGATACCCCTGCGCGATGCCGATCGCCGACCAGCCGTGCCCACTGCCGACATCGGCGATCCGGGCACCTGCACGGGAGAGCACCGAGTTCACTGTGGGAACGCCCGCGAGCGCACGCGCGAGCTCCCGCAGGAACCACGGCCGGTTGATGTCGCCCTGCGCCTCGCGGGCATCGTCGCCGAGCTGCGCCCATGAGACCCCGCTGCCGGTTCGGTAGGCGTCGAGCAGTGCAGGGAGCTGCCCTGCCGTCGCCGCCAGGAACCGCCCGAGCGGCGCGAGGTAGCTGAGCGAGTCGGCGTCGACGAGCACCTCGGCGTGCGCAGGAGGCAGGGCGAACCGGCGGGCGGATGCCACGACATTCGCATCGTGGACGGTCAGGATGCCGCTCACCGCCTGCTGCTCGAGCCATTCGAGCGCATAGCGCTCGTGGGTGCCGGTGCGTGCGGCGAGCGTCGACGCGTCGAGCGGCTCGCCGTCGGCGAGGGCGCGATACCAGCCGAGCCGATCGCCGAGGTAGATGCTGAGCAGCTCGATGCCGCCGAGAGCTGATGCGAAGATGCGGTCGGCGAATGCCGTCACCGCGTCGGCATCACGATCGACAGCTGCGTCTTTGGAGTCCTCTTCCGACCTCATCGTCGAATCCTTCCGATCGACCGGCGCGAGCCGGACTCCTATTCGCCCACGAGCAGCCGCGTCGAGTGCTCGAGATGCTCGCGCAACGCGTCGGGCCCGCGCTCGGGCAGTTCGTCGAGCAGCGCCCGGTGCTCGGCGATGAGGCTCTCGAGCGTGTAGTGCGGGCGCACGTGCAGGAGGAAGAGCAGCAACTCGCTGCCGATCGCGTCGTGCGCCTCGATGATTCGCGGGCTGGCCGACGCGGCGACGATCGCCCGGTGGAAGTCGGCGTGGATGCGCTCGACCTCGAGCCAGTCGACGTCGTCGGCATCGGCGGCGGGCTCGGTCTCGGTCTCACGAGCGGCGGCGGCGAGCTCGGCGAGCCGGTCGAGCGCATCGTTCGCCGGCGCGAGCACCGCTTCGGGCCACGCATCGCCGAAGCGATCGGCCGCGATGCGCACGGCCTCGACCTCGAGCGCGGCACGCAGCTGCTGCAGGGCGATGACGTGCGCGCGATCGAAGCTCGCCACCCGCACTCCGCGATACGCCTCGGCGACGGCGAGCCGCTCGGCGACCAGCCGCTGGAACGCGGCGCGCACGGTGTGCCGAGACACCGCGTATCTCTCCGACGCCGCCTCTTCGCGCAACGGCGTGTCGGGGGCGAGCACCCCGCTCAGGATCTCGGCGCGCACGAGGGCGGCGACGCGGTCGACCGCCGTCGCCCCGGAGGCCGAGCTGGTGGCCTCGGTCACGCGATCAGTCGAGGTTCGCGCGCACGACGAGCCAGACGGTGACCCCGACCGCGGCCACGACGCCCACGGCGGCCGCGATCGCGGCGACCGGCTGCTCGTCGGCGAAGCGGCGCAGCCTGACCTTCGCCCGCTCGGTTCGGATGCCGACCTGCTTCGGCACGTTGAGCTTGTCTTCGAGCGCGTTGAGCGTGGCGGCGAAGTCGGCGCGGGCGCGCTGCGACGCGACCTTCGCCTGCAAGCGGGTGAGGTTGCGCTCGCGCGTCGCGGTGTCGCGCTTGGAGAGGTTGCGCGCGTCAGTAGCGGCGGTCATAGTCACCCGTTCCCTTCAGGGCGTCGAGGTCGGCCTTCAGGCTCTCGACCGACTCGAGCGGCTCGGAGCCGCGCTTGAAGTTGATGTACGCGATCCAGAGCAGCACGACGATGATCAGCAGCAGCACGCCTGACACGGTGAGCGCGGCGGCCCAGGCCGGCATCACGAGCGCGAGCGCGAAGATGGCGGTGGTGATCAGCGTGAACAGCAGGAAGACGCCGACGACGGCTGCCCCGGCGACGAGGCCCGAGCCGATGCCGAAGTGCTTGACCTTGTAGGAGACCTCGGCCTTGATCTGGTCGATCTCGGCGCGCACGAGCGACGAGATCGTGTCGGGAAGCTCGCCGATCAGCGTGAAGAGCGATCGGTCGTCGTTCGAGGGTGCGGTCATCGCGCGGTCACCTCCACGGTCATGAATCGGATGCGGCGGGCTTGGCGTTCGCCCGACCCGCGGTGGTGCCCTTGGCCGTCGACGTGCTGCCCGATGCCGAACCGGTGCGCTTCGCGGCCGGCTTGGCCGCCGACTTCGCCGCCGAGTTCGATGACGCCGCGGTCGACGCGAAGCTCGCGGCCTCGTCGATCGCGTCGTCGAGACCCGATGCTGCGGAATCGACCGCCGACTTGGCTGCTTCGGCGGCCTTCGACACATTGCGCTTCGCGGCCGTGGTCGCGCTGCTGACGTCGTGCTTGGTCGCCCCTGCTCCGCGGGTGGCATTGCCGATGAACGACTTCACGCCGTCGAGCACGGTGTCGGAGAGATCGCCGACCTTGTCGGCCGCGAACCCCTTGACGGTGTCGACGCCCTGCTGCACGGCCGGCGTGTTCCACACGCCCTGCGCTGCCTTTCGAATCTGCTCGTAACGCTCACGACCGGCTCTCGTACCGAGCACGTAGCCGACTCCGAGCCCCACGACGAAGAGGATCTTGCCTTTCATGTGCACCCCATCTCCCCCTGTGGTTCACCACAGCGACTGTTCCAGCGTAGACCCCGCACGAACCGGCGCAAGGGGGTTGCGTCGAAATATTCCGTTCCGGCTATGCAGTGCCGTCGGGGTGCACCCGACGGTGCCGAATTCGCCGCGCGACCTCGAGTGCGTGCGGCACGACGGAGGCCAGGCCGGTGCCGGCGACCCACGATCCGGTGGCTTCGACTCCGGGCTCTGCGGCGAGCGCGTCCTCGAGCGCGCGAACCCGGTCGCGCTGCCCGAGCGCAGCCTGCGAGAGCGCGTCGCGCCATATGGTACGGCCCGAGGCGCGCAGCATCCGCTCGTCGAGTGGCACGCCCAGCAGCAGCGACGCGTCGGCGAGGGCGAGCCCTGCGACCTCGGCGTCGGAGCGGCCGTCGAGGGGATTCGACGAACCCGCGCGACCGTAGGAGAGGCGCACGACGTGCCGGCCGCCGGCCGACTCGGCGAGCCAGCTCCACTTCGCGGTCGAGTGGGTGAGTGCCTTCGCGGTGACGCCAGGGGTGTCGGCCGCGACCAGCACGCCGGTGCCCCGCGGAGCGGCGTCGAGGTCTGGCGCGTCGAGCACGAGGGTGACGAGCTCGATGGATGCCGCAGGCGGCCACGTGCTGCTCGTCATGTCGGGAGCGGGCTTCGGGCTCGTCGCCCAGCCGTCGAGGGCCGCCTCGACGAGACCGAGGGCGACGTGCCCCGATGCCGCGAGCACGGCGTCGGGTGCGGTGACGAACAGCTCGCCGTCGTCGGTGGTCGCGATGACGAGCCATCCGGATGCCGCGTCGGCGCTGACTCGCTCGAGGCCCGTGACCTCTACCCCGCGAACGACCGTGACGTCGAACCGGTCGAGCTCGCGCTCGAGCGCGTCGACGAGGCGGTGCATGCCGCCGCGGATGCCGCGGACCGCCGCCCCGGCCTTGCGCGCCTCGACGAGCTGGCCGACGCCGCCCGAGAGCGAGCCGGCACGGGTCATCGCCTCGTTGAGACCCGGTGCGACGACGTCGAGGTCGAGCTCGTTCGGGTCGGTCGAGTAGACGCCGGCCGAGATCGGCGTGACCAGCCGGTCGAGCACGGCCTGGCCCATGCGCGACCGCACGAGCTGACCGAGGCTGTGGGCGCGCCCGATGCGGAGGATCGGCATCAGCCGGTCGCCGTACGCGCGGATCGCGCCGCCCCAGCCGATGATGCGGCGCACATCGTCGCCGAGCGGGTTCGCCGGAATGCCGAGCACACCCGTCTTGGGCAGTGGTGCCGCATCGGGCCGCCCCTGCTTGCCGGGCATCACGAGCCAGGCGCCCGCGGGGTTCGGGCTCTCGACCTCGTCGCCGAGCCCGAGCGAGTCGAGCAGTTCGGCGACGGCACCGCCCCGGGTGGCGAAGGACTCGGCACCGCTGTCGAGGGTCAGCCCGTCGAGCTCGATGCGGCCGACGCATCCGCCGAGCTCGTCACGCCGCTCGAGCACGGTGACCCGCAGCCCGACCTTCGCGCACTCGAGGGCCGCGACGAGACCGGCGACGCCGCCGCCGACCACGACGACGTCGGCGGTCGAGCGCTCGATGACGGGCTCGAGGGGTGCTGCGCCTCCGGTCATGCCGAGGCCTCGTGCACGAGCTGCACCACGCGGGTCAGCACCGTCGGGTCGGTTTCGGGCGGCACGCCGTGGCCGAGGTTGAAGACGTGGGCGGGGGCCGACTGCCCGCGCTCGAGCACCTCGCGCACGGCAGACTCGAGCACGGGCCACGGTGCGGCGAGCAGGGCGGGGTCGAGGTTGCCCTGCAACGGCACACCGTCGCCGATGCGCTGCGCGGCGACGTCGAGCGGAATGCGGTAGTCGACTCCGACCGTGTCGACGCCGATGTCGTGCATCGCGCCGAGCAGTTCGCCGGTGCCGACGCCGAAGTGCACGACGGGCACGCTGCGGGTCGCGCGGGCAGCAGCGTCGCCCGTGGCATCCGGAATCTCGTACGCGAGGTCGTGCACGAAGCCCAGCGCCTTGGTCGACGCGGGCGCGACGTGCGTCTCGTAGTCGGCGAGCGAGAGCGCACCGGCCCACGAGTCGAAGAGCTGGGCGGCGGATGCCCCGGCGAGCACCTGCGTGCGCAGGAACCGCCCGGTGAGCTCCGCCGTCCAGTCCATGAGCGCACGCCAGGCGCCGGGGTCGGCGTGCATGAGCGTGCGCGCGGCGAGGTGGTCTTTCGACGGGCCGCCCTCGGCGAGATAGGCGGCGAGGGTGAACGGCGCGCCGGCGAAGCCGATGAGCGGGGTGCTGCCGGGCTCGTTCGAGCCCGCCGCGCCACCACCGCTCGGCGGAGTGGCGTTCAGCTCGGCGACCACCCGGCCGACTGCTTCGGTGATCGGGGCAGATGCCTCGTCGAGCCGTGCAGGGTCGATCGCCGTGAGCTCGGCCACGCCAGCGGCATCCGCGTAGCCCCTCGAGAAGACGGGCCCGCGGCCCGGCTGGATCTCGACATCGACGCCCACGAGCTTGAGCGGCACGACGATGTCGCTGAAGAAGATGCCGGCGTCGACCCGGTGCCGACGCACCGGCTGCAGGGTGATCTCGGCTGCCATCGCGGGCTCGAGGCAGGCATCGAGCATTCGCGTGCCGACGCGGAGGTCGCGGTACTCGGGCAGCGAGCGACCGGCCTGCCGCATGAACCACACGGGGGTGACGTCGGAGCGCTCTCCTCTATATGCACGCACGAGACGCGAGTCGGAGGTCAGGCCGGCGGAGAGCGGATGCTGCGGGGGGAGGATCACGAAACAATTGTCGCGTATCGAGCTGGGGACGGAGCTGTGCAGAAGCGATGCCCGATGTCGACGTCTGCTCACTTCCATCGGCAGGAGGCCTTACATTCGCGCCGCCTTCGACGCTAAGGTCGAGACGTTGTGCGCCCCCGAGCACGACGACGCACGTCGCCCCCACCTCGTGCGCCTCCGCCCCCCACGGAGAAGCCATGCCCCCGATGAAGTGCAGCACCCGGTTCGACCCCGCTCCCGCTCCCGCTCCCGCTCCCGCCGCCCGATCTGCGCGAGTCGCGCGATGAACGCGGCCGCGCCGCATCGCGTCGGCATCACGTTCGCCATCGCCGCCGTCGCCGCGATCGTCGTGGGCGTGCTCATCGCCGGCGCCCCGGCGCTCGAGCGCCTCATGCTGCGACTGCCCGACGTGCCCGCGGTCGAGCGCATCGCCGTGGCCGCATCGGGGCTCGCGGTGCTGGCCGCCGTCGTCTGGATGTTCGTTCGGCTCGGCGAACTCGGACGCGCCCGCGCCCGGCGACGCGCGCTCGAGGCGAGCGTGCGCGGAGAGGTGAGCTGCGGCATCCGCAGCCGAGATCTCGTGACGGGCCTCACCGAGCTGACGGCCGACGATCCGCGCGCGGTCGCGCTCGCGGCGCGCTACTCGATCGTGGCCGACGAACTCGGCATCTCGTTCTGGAACGGCGGCCGCCGGCCGCGGCGTGCCGCGCACTTCGCCTGGCGCGAGGTTCGCGGCATCCGCAGCGACTCGATGGTCGCGGGCGACTCGTCGTTCTCGGTGCTCGTGCTCCGCGTGCGCCGTGCCGGCGTCAGCGTCGAACTGCCCATCGTGTTCGCCGCCGAACGTCCCGGCCGCTACGCGCTGTGCGACGCCCCCTTCTACGCCGTCGTGCGCAGCTGGAAGGCGAAGCACCGCGAGGCCCTCGCGGCCGAAGGCCTCGAGGTTCCGCCGCTCACGGCGCCCATCCAGATCGTGCGCCAGTCGCCGGTGCTCGCCGCACGCTGAGACCCCCGAAGTCGCTCTGGGCGAACCCTGATTCGACGGCGAGTAGAATCCCTTCGTGCTCATCTGCCTCTCCGCGAGTCACAAGAACGCCGGGTTCGACATGCTCGAGCGTCTTTCGGCGACCGCGGATGCCGCCGGCCCACGCATTCGCAACGGGCATCCGGCCGTGCAGGGCGCCGTCGTCGTGGCCACCTGCAATCGCTTCGAGGCCTACCTCGACCTCGACGCCGCCGAGGGCGAGTCGCCCGTGCCCGCAGTGCACGAGGCGATCCACGCGGTGGGCGCCGTCGCGGGCCTCGAGCCCGACGAGCTTCGCACCACCTTCGGCTTCGTGCACGGCAACGCCGTCGCGGGCCACTTGTTCTCCGTCGCGTCGGGTCTCGAATCCGTCGTCGTCGGCGAGGGCGAGATCGCGGGGCAGGTGCGCCGTTCGCTCGAACGCGCTCGCACCGAGGGCACCACGACGCCCGACCTCGAACGACTCTTCCAGCGCGCCTCGCAGATCTCCCGGCGCGTGAAGAACGAGACCGGGCTCGGCGGCGAGGGCCGCTCGCTCGTGCGTCTCGCGCTCGACCTCACCGAGAGCCGCGTCACCGACTGGGCCGGCACCCGCGTGCTGCTCGTCGGCACCGGCCGCTTCGCCGGCGCCTCCCTCGCCGCCCTGCGCGACCGCGGCGTCACCGAGGTGCGCGTCTTCTCGCCCTCCGGCCGCGCCGCGAAGTTCGCCGCGGGTCACGGCATCGAGGCCGTCGGCCGGCGAGAGGTCGCCGCAGCTGCCGCGAGCGCCGACGTCATCGTCACCTGCACCACGGCCGAGCACCACGTCGTCGATCGGGCGATGCTCGAGGCCGGCCGATCCGGGCTCGCTCCCGTCGCCGGTGCTGACGCCGGCGTCGCCGATTCCCTTCGCCTCGTCGCGCGGCCCGACGCCGTCATCGCCGAACGCCAGCTCGTGATCGACCTCGGGCTGCCCCGCAACGTCGCCCCAGACGTCGTGGAGGTACCGGGCGTCGAGCTGCTCGACCTCGAGACCATCCGCATCCACGCGCCGCTCGAAGAGTTCGGGGCGACCGACGCCGCGCGCGCGATCGTCAGCGGCGCCGCTCGCGCCTTCGGCGAGAGCCGTGAGGAGCAGGACGTCGCGCCCGCCGTCGTCGCCCTTCGGCGGCACGTGTTCGACATCCTCGACGGCGAGATCGAGCGTGCGCGCACCCGCGGTGACGACGACGGCCGCACCGAGGCTGCGCTGCGGCACATGGCCGGCGTGCTGCTGCACACCCCGATGGTGCGCTCGCGCGAGCTCGCCCGGGCCGGCGAACAACAGGCCTGGATCGACGGCCTCGCCGCGATCTTCGGCGTGACACCCGATGCGGGTGGCGCGGCACGCGCGGTTCCAAACGCCGGCGACGCCGGCGTCGACGATGCGGGCACGGTCGCCACGGCCTGATCGGCACGCACCGCTTCTCGCTCACGCTTCGTCGTCGGAGGCTCACGATACGATCCTGTCGATGCACGAGTCCACTGAGCCAGCGCCCACCATCCAGCCCGAGGCCGACGGCCCGCCCGCCCTGCGGTTCCCCTTCGATGCGACCTCGCTCGTCGAATCACCGCTGCGCACGCCACGCCTCGTGCTGCGTCCGCTCGAGGCATCCGATGCCGCGGATGTGTATGAGTACCAACGGCTTCCCGAGGTGCTCGTCTACCTGCCATGGCCCGAGCGTGCCCAAGTCGAGGCCTACGCCCACACCGCGACCCGTGCCGCGGCGCGGGTGCTCGCCGCCGACGGCGACTTCTTCGTGCTCGCGATGTCGCTGCCGGGCGCGCCGTCTCTCGGTGGCGCCGGGCACGACCGCGTGATCGGCGACATGATGGTGCGCGTCTCGAGCGTCAAGCATGCGCAGCTCGAGCTCGGCTGGGTCGTGCACCCCGATTTCCAGGGCAAGGGCTACGCGCGCGAGGCTGCTCTCGCGATCAGGGACTTCGCGTTCGAGACGCTCAACCCGCATCGCATGCAGGCCTTCCTCGACGCCCGCAATGCGGCATCCGCCGCGCTCTGCGAGCGTCTCGGCATGCGGCGCGAGGCGACGATTCTCGAAGAGCAGTTCAACGACGGCGAGTGGCAGGACACCGCCCTCTACGGCGTGCTACAGCGCGAGTGGTCGGCGAGCCGGGCACGTGATGTCGAGAGCGCCGCGGCGGGCTTGACGGCCTGAGGGACGCCGGGCGCTCTCCGCCGATCAGAAAGCCGGCGGCGCGCACCTTCGGGCTGGGTGGGCCAGGCGCGCACTCGATCGAAGCTACGCGGTGAACGCCGCACGGCGCGCCCCCCGTTCACGGCGCAAAGGCCGTTCTCCATCGCTCGAGGGCGCAGTTCTCCACACGTTATCCACAGGCTGTGGAACATACGTTCGAACCTCACGTGCAGCGGTGGAGCCTGCGCGCACCTCGGTCACCGCGACATGATGCGAGCGGTCATGGGCACGACGATCGAGCGCGGCATGATGCGAGCGAACACCGCCGTCGCGGCGTTGCCGGCGCCCGAGACCACGGAGGCCGGCGTGCGACGCGCATCGAGTGCGCGCATCGCCGTGGCGATGGCCTGCGCCGGCGTCTGGTAGCGGCCGACCCGCGCCTCTTCGGTGCCGACGACTTCGAAGAACTCGGTGCGCGTGGCGCCGGGGCAGAGGGTCGTGACGCGCAGACCCGAATCGCGGGTCTCGAAGGCGACCGCCTCGGTGAAGCTCAAGACGAATGCCTTCGTCGCCCCGTAGACCGCCATGGTGGGCACGGGCTGGAATGCCGCGGTGCTCGCCACGTTCACGAGGATGCCCCGGCCCGAGGCGGTCATCGCCGGGAGGAACTCGCGAGTGAGCGAGACGAGTGCGCCGACGTTGAGCCGCACCTGCTCGTCGATGCGCGCTGGGTCGGCATCGACGAGAGGGCCGTGCATGCCGAACCCGGCGTTGTTGACGAGCGAGTCGATGGTGAGGCCGCGATCGCGCACGAACGCGGCGAGGGTCCCGACGGCGCCGGCCGCGGCGAGATCGAGGGAGATCGGATGCACCGCGACCCCGTGCGCGGCGGCGAGCTCGTCGGCGAGTGCGACCAGGCGATCTTCGCGGCGGGCGACGAGCACGAGGTTCGCGCCGCGCGCAGCGAGGGTTCGAGCGAACTCGGCGCCGAGGCCCGAGCTCGCGCCCGTGATGATGGCGGCGGTTCCGGCGTGGTTGCGGGACATTCGGTGCTCCGATCGAAGTGCATGATGTTGTCAGTGACAACATCATGCATGATCGAACGCCATGTTGTCAATGCCTACATCTCGGCTACACTCGAGATGTGTCGACCCCCGCCTATCATCGCGAGCACCTGCGAGAGACACTGCTCGAGCTCGCGGAGCGCACCGTGCAACGGTCGGGCGTCGAGGCGCTCTCGCTCCGCCAGCTCGCACGCGATGCGGGGGTCAGCCACGCGGCGCCGGCACGCCACTTCCGCGACAAGCGCGCACTCCTCGACGCACTCGCCCTCGACGGCTTCGAGCGCCTGAACCGGGCGATGACGGATGCCGCGGCGACATCCGGCTCGTTCGATGTCGGATTCCTCGCCGTCGCGAGCGCCTACGTGTCGTTCGCCGTCGACAACGCCGCACTGCTCGGCCTCATGTACGCCGTGAAGCACGAGGCCGACGCGAGCGAGGCGCTCGTCGAGACCGCCCGCGGCAGCATGCGTGCGACCATCGCGCTCATCACCGAAGCGCAAGCTGCGGGCGAGGTGCTGCCCGGCGATCCCGAGCGCCTCGCGTTCGTGATCTTCGCGAGCGTGCACGGCATCGCCGCCCTGGCGACCGGCGATCTCCTCGACGGCATGTCGGTCGAGGACGCCACCCGGGCGACGGTCGACGTGCTGCTGCGTGCGATCGGCACCGGGAGCACCCACCCCTGAGCGGCACGAGCTCGTGCACGCACTGCGATCGAATCGAACCGGAAGAGTCGGGTGCCGGTCGAGGCTCGCGGGCAGGCTGGTGAGTGAAAGGGGGCGACCGTGATCGCAGCACTCAACCGGCTCGTCGAGTACATCGACGAGCACCTCACCGAGGAGATCGACATCTCCGCAGTGACGAGCGGCCTCGGCACGACCGAGTACCACTTGCGCCGAATGTTCTCGTCGCTGGCCGGCATGCCGTTGTCGGAGTACGTGCGGCGACGCCGCATGACCGTCGCGGCTGCCGAAGTGCTCGCCGACGACGGTGACCTGCTGGGCATCGCCGTTCGCCATGGCTACGGCTCGACCGAGGCGTTCAACCGAGCGTTCCGATCGGTGCACGGCGTCGGCCCTGCCGACGTGCGCCGAGACGGCGGCCCCCTTCGCTCACAACCGCAGCTCAGGTTCCGCCTGACCGTAGAAGGGAACTCCCCCATGGACACTCGCATCACCGACCGACCGGCATTCCGGCTCGTCGGGCATTCGGCCCGCGTGCCGCTCATCCACCACGGCGTCAATCCGCACATCCAGGCGCACATCGCCACGCTGCCCGAGGCCGAGCACCCCCGCCTCAAGCGATTGAGCGACACCGAGCCGTCGGGCCTCCTCCAGGTGAGCGCCGACGTCGACCCCGACTACGCCGAGGGCAGCGAACTCACCTACCTGCACGGCGTCGCCGTCAGCGAGGCGACCACGGTGCCCGACGACCTCGACGCGATCGAGGTGCCGGCCGGCACTTGGGCGGTGTTCCACGTCGCGGGCTCCTACCCGTCGGCCCTGCAGTCGGCATGGGCAGCGACCGCGACCGACTGGTTCCCGTCGAACCCGTGGCGGTTGCGGCCGGGCCCGTCGATCGTGGCGGTGCTCGACCGGGCCGCCGACTTCAGCACGGCGACGTGCGAACTGTGGCTGCCGGTGGAACGCGCGTAGGGCGTGTCCGATAAATGCCGCGCCCAGGCGATCACGCCGTTGAGGACGCCTGCGGTGCGCGGAGACGCCACGACTACGCCGGGCGCTCAGCTACGGGGCGGGGGGCCGACGACGACTATCGGACCGTCGCCGCACGATTCCGGGATGGGGACCGATACCGTGGCGCCGTCAACGGGACTCCCCCCGGCGACCTTCATCTCGTCGCCGAGTCGGTACTCCTCGCCCGCGAAGGTGAGAACGGTGCCGTCCCAGGTCGTAAGTTTGTCGGGGAAGACTGGGATGGCGCCGTCCTCGAATCGCAGACAGTCGTCCACGAATGCGAGCGTTCCGACCTTCAGCCCAGCATCCGCGACCCAGTCCTCCGGCAGCGGGTACGTGAGAAGTCCTGACGGCTCCTCGGCCGCGCATCCGCCCAGCAGCAGCGCGACGGAGACTACGACGATGATTCCATGCCCGCGCAACCGTCTATTGGCAACCGGGTGGGTCCAGGCAGAGCTGGAGTTGGAACCTCGAGAGAATCGGCTCGATGGGCGTGAAGAAGTCATTGAATGCTCCGAATCCCTTGATGACCCCGAGCGCGGTCGTGTTCAGATACACCGGCCCGCCGCTATCGCCCTGCTGCACCGCCGTCCCGGTTGTTCGCGCCAAACCGCCTGCTGTGCCGCTCGACGTGGTCAGGGTTTGGTTGACAGCATCGACGTTCCCGCACTTGCGCCCACCGTTTCGCCCGTACACGCAGATGGAGGAGCCGACGTACACCGCGTTCTTCCCGGTGACCGGCCGGCCAAGCCCGTGGTCGTAGTGGAACCACGCATCCATCATCACCGGGCTCCGCATCCATTGCATGTCACCACTGGCACCCAGGTGCTCAGCCCGAAAGTTGAAGAGAAAGTTGCCGTTCGGGGAGATTTGCTGGAGGTTGTTCGAGCAGTGTCCCGCGGTGATCACGCCCAGGTCAGAACCGACGGCCGCGGTGACCACGAATCCCGACGTGCACGATGGTTGTCCGTCGGTGGCATTGATGGCGGTCCCACCCGCCTGCCCCCATCCGGCGTCGCCCAAATCCTCAGGTTTCGATAGGTGAACCGCTACACCAAAGCCTCGGAGGCTCTCAGCGCCGACGCGGGCTACTATCTCGGATGCGATCGCGGCCGGGTCGGCGAGATCGCCGCGACCGTTCTGAGGTTCACCGGCGATCGTGATCTCGAATACTCGATCGGGAATGATCGGACCCGAAGCAACCTCGACGCCCGGGCCCGCCAACTCGATCGCCTCCGCGTGCACGCGATCGCCGACAGAAATGATCTCGGACTCCGACGCTCCGAAGTTCTCGATGACTGCATACGGGTAACCTGCAGCCGCCAGGATGTCGTTCGCACCCGCTGGGACTTCTGATGCAAAGGCGACATTCACTGCTGTTCCACTGAACCAGCCCGCCGCGTAGTCAGACGGGTAGGTCTCACGAACAAGGGTGATGGCGTTGCTCGCCTCGAGTTGCCACTCCGCAGCCTTCTCAAAGGCGTCCATGTCGGAGTTGTGGGGTGCCGATGCGGCGATCAGCGACACGTCAGCCGAGAGGGATCGACGCGGCGTTTGCCTTTGGCAAGTACTCGATCTGTGACCCCAGAATCAGGAACGTCAGAGCGAACGCGAACGCGAACCCGAACCCGAACCGAACGGGGGGCTTCGACATGCAACCTCCATCAGCACCGAGGACCGCGAGTGCCGTCAGCCTAATGATTGCCGAGAGGCTTCGCTAGACGTAGCACCTGCGTCCGTTGCGCGTTGGCGGGCGACGCCGTTCCTCCCCGCAACGGTGTCCTCCGAGACAGACCCGCTATGACACGCTCGCTGGCCGGCATCCATCCAATCCGATCCCACCTCGGTGGCGAACACCCTGTAGCGGGTCGTTCGCGTGCCTGCCGATGCGGAGGTCGTGCGATGAACGATGGATCGAGCGGCTCGAGGCCGCCCAGACGACGCTTCTGGTGGTGGGCCGCGATCGCGGGCATCGTGAGTGCCGGCGCGTTCCTCGCCGTGGCCGAACTCATCGCCCTCGCCGTCGCTCGCGATGGCAGCCCGATCCTCGCGGTCGGCTCCTTCGTGATCGACATCGTGCCGCAGCCGTTCAAGGAGTTCGCGATCGCCACGTTCGGCGAGAACGACAAACCGGTACTGCTCGCAAGCCTCGGGCTCGCTGTGGTCATCGCGGCAGCCCTCGCCGGCGTGCTGCAACTGCTGCGTCCCCCGCTCGGCGTCATCACGATGGGCATCGCCGGGGCGCTGTCGGTCGCCGCGATCGTGACGCGCGCCGGGGCCACACCGCTGGCCTTCGTCCCGCCCGTCGTGGGCAGCGTCGTCGGCAGCATCCTGCTCGTCGTGCTCGTGCGTCGGCTGCGCGCGTGGCGTGAGGCAGTGGCCGCCCCCGCGGCCGCACCTGCAGCCTCGGCGCCCAGCACCCCAGCCGACCCGGCCGACCCCGCCGACCCGGCCCAACGCCGCCCCGCGCCCGGCGTCGACCGGCGCGCGTTCTTCCGCATCGCGGCCATCTCCGCGGCATCCGCGCTCGTCGTCGGCGTCGGGGCCCGCATCGCAACGGCGACCACCTCGTCGATCGCCGCCATCCGCCGGGCGCTGAAGCTGCCGGCTCCGCGGTCGACCGTCGTGATCCCGGCCGGCGCCGAGCTCGACATCCCCGGCATCAGCCCGCTCGTCACCCCGAACGCCGACTTCTACCGGGTCGACACCGCGCTCGTCGTGCCGTCGGTCGATCCGGCGGCGTGGCGCCTGACCATCGACGGCATGGTCGATCGTCGCATCGAGCTCAGCTTCGACGACCTCGTGAACATGGGACTCGACGAGTACGCCGTCACGCTCACGTGCGTCTCGAACGAGGTCGGCGGCGAGCTGCTCGGCAACGCGATCTGGCTCGGCGTTCCGGTGCGCGAGGTGTTGCGACTCGCATCGCCGACGTCGGGCGCTGACATGGTGCTCTCACGCAGCGTCGACGGGTTCACGGCGAGCACGCCGCTCGAGTCGCTCACCGACGACGGTCTCGACGCCATTCTGGCGGTCGGCATGAACGGCGAGCCGCTGCCGCTCGAGCACGGCTTCCCGGTGCGCATGGTCGTGCCCGGCCTCTACGGCTACGTGTCGGCCACGAAGTGGCTCACGGAGCTGAAGGTCACGAGGTTCGACGCCGACGAGGCGTACTGGACCCCGCGCGGCTACAGCGCGAAGGCCCCGATCAAGCTCTCGTCGCGCATCGACACCCCGCGCATCGTCACGGCCGTCACGGCCGGCCCGACCACGATCGCCGGCGTCGCGTGGGCGCAGCCGGTGGGCATCGAACAGGTCGAGGTGCGGGTCGACGACGGAGCCTGGCAGCAGGCGACCCTCGCGACTCCGATCAGCGGCAACACGTGGGTGCAGTGGTTCCTCGAATGGCAGGCCACGGCCGGCACGCACTACCTCACGGTGCGCGCGACCGACAAGGACGGCACGTTGCAGACCGAGGAACTCGCCCCGATCGCCCCCGACGGCTCGAGCGGCTGGCAGCGCCTGCTCATTCGAGTGAGCTGAGTGGATGCCGCGTGGCCGGTCATGACCGGCCACGCGGCCCTGCACGGCAGCGCGGCGCTACGCGCCGATGAGCCGTGCTGCCAGGTATCCTTCGAGCTCGGCGAGGGGCACTCGCACCTGCTCCATGCTGTCGCGCTCGCGAACTGTCACGGCGTTGTCGTCGAGCGAGTCGAAGTCGACCGTGATGCAGAACGGCGTGCCGATCTCGTCTTGGCGACGATAGCGACGGCCGATCGCGCCGGCGTCGTCGAAGTCGACGTTCCAGTGCTTGCGCAGCGACGCGGCGACCTCGCGGGCGAGCGGCGACAGGCGCTCGTTGCGGCTGAGCGGCAGCACGGCGGCCTTCACGGGGGCCAGGCGCGGGTCGAGCCGCAGCACGGTGCGGGTGTCGACGCCGCCCTTCGCGTTCGGCACCTCTTCGACGTCGTACGCGTCGACGAGGAAGGCCATGAGCGAGCGGGTGAGGCCGGCCGCGGGCTCGATCACGTAGGGGATCCAGCGCTCGTTCTTCGACTGGTCGAAGTACGACAGCTCTTTGCCCGAGTGCTCGGAGTGGGTCTTGAGGTCGAAGTCGGAGCGGTTCGCGACTCCCTCGAGCTCGCCCCACTCGCCGCCCGTGAAGCCGAAGCGGTACTCGATGTCGACGGTGCGCTTCGAGTAGTGCGACAGCTTCTCCGCCGGGTGCTCGAAGCGGCGCAGGTTCTCGGGGTTCACGCCGAGGTCGACGTACCAGTCCCAGCGGTAGTCGAGCCAGTACTCGAACCACTCGTCGTCGGTGCCGGGCTCGACGAAGAACTCGAGCTCCATCTGCTCGAACTCACGCGTGCGGAAGATGAAGTTCCCGGGCGTGATCTCGTTGCGGAACGACTTGCCGATCTGGCCGATGCCGAACGGCGGCTTCATGCG
Source organism: Agromyces subbeticus DSM 16689 (assembly GCF_000421565.1). Taxonomy (GTDB): domain Bacteria; phylum Actinomycetota; class Actinomycetes; order Actinomycetales; family Microbacteriaceae; genus Agromyces; species Agromyces subbeticus. The sequence continues at coordinate 63,706 of NZ_ATXG01000003.1, forward strand.
CGCGGCCTGCAGCACGTTGGCGAAGTTGGTGAAGATGCCCTGCGCCGTCTCGGGGCGGAGGTACTGCAGCCCCGACTCATCCTGAACCGGGCCCAGGTAGGTCTGCAGCATCATGTTGAAGTCGCGGGGCGGGGTCCACTGGCCGCGGGTGCCGCAGTTGGGGCAGGCGATGTCGCCCATGCCGTTCTCGGGGGCGCGGCCCTTCTTCTCCTCGAACGCCTCGAGCAGGTGGTCTTCGCGGAAGCGCTTGTGGCAGTGCAGGCACTCGACGAGCGGGTCGGTGAAGACACCGACGTGGCCGGAGGCGACCCACACCTGCTTGGGCAGGATGACACTCGAGTCGAGGCCGACGACATCATCGCGGCCGGTGACCATGTACCGCCACCACTGCCGCTTGATGTTCTCTTTCAGCTCGACGCCGAGGGGCCCGTAGTCCCACGCAGACCTCGATCCGCCGTAGATCTCGCCGGCCTGGAAGACGAACCCCCGATGCTGGGCGAGGGCGATGACGGATTCGAGACGGCTGGGTGCGGCCACGGTGGCTCCAATGGTCCTGGGATCGGGCGAGAGGTCGGGATCGGGCGAATGCCGGAAGACGACACGGTGTCACCATCCTACGGGCGGGCGCGGGCGCGAACGAGCGCGCGCCATCCCGCCGGGCGACTCGGCGTGCCGCTACGCTGTGCCCAACACGACCGGGGCCGAGGGGGCAAGGGTGTGGGATCTCGTGCTCGAACTGAACGTGATCGATGGTCCGTTCGTCATCGCCGTCGCCGGGCTCTCGGCGCTGGCCCTGCTCTACCTGCTCTTCCGCGGCTCGGGCTGGTCATGGGTGATGGCCGTGATCGTGCTCGTCATCGTCGGGGGCCTGCTCGGCGTCGCGACGCTCTGGATCGCGGTCAACCTGCTCGACGCGTTCGGCGGCCCGGTGAACGAGGCGGCCTGGCTCTGGGTGCCTGCCGCGTTCGCCGCGAGCCTCATCGCGATCTGGAACCTCTGGCACTCGAGATGGTGGCGCAAGGTGATCGCACTGCTGGCGATCCCGCTCTTCGCCGGGGTCGCGGCGCTCGGCGTCAACGCCGCCTACGGCCTGAATCCCACCCTCGGCTCGATGTTCCACATCTCGACCGCCGACCCGATCGCCGTGCCCACGCCCGATCCCGCTGATGCCGCCGACCCCGCCGAGCCGCTCTACCTGACCTGGGCGCCGCCCGCCGACCTGCCCGCGAAGGGCCAGGTCGGTGTCGTCGAAGGCGGCGTGCCGAACACCGTGTCGGGCTTCCCCGCACGGCCCGCGCAGCTCTACCTGCCGCCGGCGGCGCTCGTGACGGATGCCCCGCGGTTGCCGCTCGTCGTCATGATGATGGGCCAGCCCGGCGACCCCGACGCGAGCTTCATCGGCGCGGTGCTCGACGACTTCGCCGCCGAGCACGACGGGCTCGCCCCGATCGCGCTCGTCATCGACCAGCTGAGCGACCCCTCGGTCGACCCGCTCTGCCTCGACACCGAGCTCGGCATGGTCGAGACCTACGTCACCCAAGACGTCATGCCGTGGGCGAAGCAGCACCTCGACGTGCTGCAGGGCCGGCAGTACACCACCATCGCCGGTTACTCGAACGGCGGCGAGTGCGCGGCCTACTTCGGCGCGAAGTACCCCGAGATGTTCGGCAGCATCCTCGCAATCTCGCCGGTCGAGTTCGCGGGAGCGGAGCAGGCCGCCGATGTGCTCGCGAGCGTCTTCGGCGGCAGCCAGACCGCCTACGACGCAGTGAAGCCCGCGAACATCATGGCGGCGAAGGCGCCGTACCCCGACACCACCGCGGTCTTCACGGTCGGCGAGCGCGATCGTGCGTTCGAGCCCGGCACCGAGCGACTCGCGGATGCCGCGGCGGCGGCCGGCATGGCAACGACCTTCTTCGTCGTGGCCGGCGCCGACCACGACGCCGAGGCACTGAACGGCGGACTCGAGAAGGGCTTCGAGGTACTCTCCCCCAGGCTCGGATTGGCGGCACCGTGACCCGGACGACCGAACACGTCGACGACGCCGAGCCCACCGGGCGCCTGCGCTCGACCGCGGAGACGCTCGGCGGCGTCATCCGTCGGGTGCCCTTCAGCATCGCCCTCGCCGTCGTGCTGCTCGGCACGACGATCGCGGCCGGCACCGCCGCCGGAAGCGCCTCCGACGCGACGACCTCGACCTGGGCTGCCGGCGTGCTCACGACGATCGAGGCCGGCCGCTGGTGGACGGTCGGCTCGGCGCTCGTGATCGCGTTCGACCCCTTCCAGCTCGTGTTCGGCGTGCTCGCCTCGCTGCTGCTGCTCGGCATCGCCGAACGCCGCATGGGCACCTGGCGCACGATCGTCGCCTTCGTGGTGACCGGCGTGCTCGGCGTCGCGCTCGGCACCGTGGTGCAGTGGCTCGGTTCACTCGCCGGCGAGTGGTGGGCGACGGGCACCGCCGCCGACCTGACCCTCGACCCGCTCACGGGCATCGTGGGCGCGCTCATGGCGTCGACGGCGTTCATGGGCACGCTGTGGCGCCGGCGCATCCGCCTCGTCACGGTCGCCTTCATCCTCGTCTTCGTGCTCTACGACGGCGACTCGTCGAACGTCTACCGTCTCGTCGCCGCGGTCGCCGGCTACCTGCTCGGCGCCGTGCTCGCGCGCGACGCCTCGACCCTGTCGGCACGCCGGAGCTCGCACCGCGAAACCCGCACCCTCGTGGCGGCGATCGTCGCCGTGACCGCGGTCGGGCCGATCGTCGCGCTCATCAACCGCTCCGAGCTCACGCCGTTCGCATTCGGCTCCTACCTCTATCGCGACGACCCGCTCGAGCTGGCCGCGGTGATGGCGCAGTGCGGAGGGAGCACGGGCGGCGGGGCGGCGGGCGACGCGTGCACCACCCAACTCGCACTGCTCAGCGCCCAGGGCTTCGGCATGTTCCTGCTCTCGTTCGTGCCGGTGCTGCTCCTGCTGCTGGCGGCGTGGGGCCTCCGCAGCGGGCGACGCTTCGCGTGGTGGCTCGCGATCGCGGTCAACCTCGCCATCCTGCTCTTCGCCCGCACGGCGTTCGACGTCACGGTCACGACGGCCGACGTCGACGACGGCACCTGGACGGTGTTCGACCTCGGCGAGCTGGTGGTCTGGATCCTCGCGGTGCTCGCGCTGCCGATCGGCATCATCGTCATGCTGATCGCCACGAGGCGGCACTTCCAGCTGCGCGCGCCCCGGCGCAGCATCGCGCAGTTCGCGGTGACCGTCGGCGCGACCTTCGTGGTACTGGCCGGCCTCTACTTCGCCGCGGGCCTCACCACGCTCGGTGAGTACTGGCCGGCCGCGACCGGCTGGGATCTGCTGCTCGACACGCTGAAGCGCTTCGTGCCGCCGCACTTCCTCGCCGTCGTCGACCCGATCGTGCTGCCGGGGCACGACCTGACGAGCGTGCTCTACCAAGTGGTCGGCCCGCTGTTCTGGGCGGTGTTCATCGTCGCCGCCGTACGGCTCATGTCGCGGTCGCGCGCCGAGACCGCCGCGAAGACGGCCGACGACGAGCGGCTCCGCGAGCTGCTGCACCGCAACGGCGGCGGCACCCTCGGCTTCATGGCGACGTGGCCGGGCAACGTGATCTGGTTCGGTGCCGATGGCGACTCGGCGGTCGCCTATCGGGTGATCAACGGCGTCGCCATCACGATGTCCGACCCGATCTGCCCGCCGAGCGAGGCCGGCCGCGTCATCCGCGAGTTCGCCGCCTTCTGCGACGCCAACAGCTGGGTGCCCGTCTTCTACAGCGTGCACCCGCAGTACCTGCCGGTGTTCGACGAGCTCGGCTGGCAGCACATGTCGGTCGGTGAGGAGACCCTCGTGCGCACGACGGGGCTCGAACTCGCCGGCAAGCCGTGGCAGAAGGTTCGACAGGCGCTGAACCGCGGCATCAAGGAGGGCATGACCACCGTCTGGACGAGCTGGAACGAACTGCCGCTCACGACCGTCGCCGAGATCAACGCGATCTCAGAGGAGTGGGTCGCCGAGAAGGAACTGCCCGAGATGGGCTTCACGCTCGGCGGCATGGAGGAGCTGAAGGACCCAGAGGTGCGCCTGATGCTCGCGGTGGGCCCCGATGGCCGGTTGCAGACCGTGACGAGCTGGCTGCCGGTCTTCCGCGATGGCGCGGTCGTGGGCTGGACGATCGACTTCATGCGCCGGGCCGACGGCAGCATGAACGGCATCATGGAGTTCCTCATCGCCTCGGCGGCACTGCACATGAAGGAGACGGGGGCCGAGGTGCTGAGCCTCTCCGGCGCTCCGCTCGCGTCGAAGCCCCTCGCCGACGGCGAGGCGCCACCCGAGCCGACCGTGATGACGCGCTTGCTCGACTGGCTCGCCGCGACGCTCGAGCCCGCCTACGGCTTCTCGTCGCTGTTCCGGTTCAAGGCGAAGTTCAACCCCGAGTACGAGACCATCTCGATGGCCTACCCCGACCCGCTCGCCCTGCCGACCATCGGTCTCGCGATCGGCCGGGCGTACCTGCCCGAGGTGTCGCCCGCAGAGGCCGTCGCACTCGTGAAGACGCTCACGGCGTAGTCGAGCGGATGCCGCGGGCAGCTGTGAGTGGCGATGAATCGCTGCATTCGAGGGCGCCCCAGAGCTCGCTGAACCGGTCCCCTGCCCCTCTGCCGACTTTTGCCGACTGACCGACCAAAGAATACGGACAACTCTCGGCTTTCGCTTGACCTATCCGCAAGATGTGCCGTACCGTTCGAAAAAGAACGCCGGTCGGTTTTGCTGGCAGGCGGTCTGGGAGCGTGACGACCGGTGTGAACCAGGGCATCGCGAGCCCGTGCGGGGCGAGGTTTCCGCCGCGACATGGCGACGGTGCCGGGTCTCGACACATCCCTCTTCATGCAAAGGAGCATCATGGACGATCTCATCGAGCGCGACGACAACCCCGAGTTGGGCCGGCGCCTTGGACTCTCGCGGCGACAACTCCTCGCAGCGACGACCGGCATGGCCGCGGCCGCCGCACTCGGCGCGGCCGCGTTCGGCGGGGGGCCGGCCCACGCCGCCACCCGTGCGGCCGCCGTGTCGGGGGCGAAGGGCGCCGGCAACGGCGTGCTCCTGCCCCCGGGCAAGCGCGGCATCATCCTCTACACGGTTCGCGACGCCGTCTCGCGCGACCCGAACACGACCGACCTCGCGTCGGGCTTCAAGGAGGTCTTCCAAGAGCTCTCGCGCATCGGCTACAAGCAGATCGAGTTCGCCGGATTCGGCCAGCACGCCAACGCCGAGGGCGGCAACGTCAACAACGTCGCCGGCGCCCAGTTGCTGCGCACGTGGCTCGACGACAACGGACTCGAAGCCGAGGGCAACCACGGCTCGATCCCGTCGACCGTCAGCGATGCCACGATCGCGGCGTTCGACGCGCAGTGCGAGGTCGCGAACATCCTCGGCCTCGGCCACATCGGAACCGGAAACGACCCGACGAACAGCGCCTTCGTCGCCGATTGGGAACTCGCCGCCGAGCGGTGGAACTTCTTCGGCGAGCGCGCGGCGTCGCACGGGCTCAAGCTGTACACGCACAACCACGACATCGCGTACAGCTTCCTGCTCGACAGCGGCCCGCTCGACGCGCTCGGGCGGCCGACCCGATCCAGCGGCATCCGTCGCCTGGAGCACTTCCTGCAGAACACCGACCCGAGCTACGTGTACCTCGAGATGGACATCTACTGGGCGCACGTGGCGCAGTACAAGCACCGCAGCTTCACCGCGCCCGACGGCACCGTGGTCGAGAGCCTCTTCGACCCCGCCGGGGTCGTCTCGGCGCAGACCACCCGGTTCCCGCTGTTCCACACGAAAGACGGGCGAATCAACACGGCGACCCCGAACGGCTACGACATGGTGCCGTTCGGCCAGGGAGACATCGACTACACGACGTTCTTCCAGCGCATCGGTGCCAAGGGCTACCACAACTCGATGTGGGAGCAGGACACGGCACCCGGTGGCGGCGCGAACCCCGGCCAATCGCTGGCGTTCGCGCAGGTCGCGTACGACGGCATGGCCGCGCTCCGCGGCTAAAGCACACTGCCCCGGGCCAGGCCGTAACCCGGCCCGGGGCATTCCTCGTTTCAGCACACCCCTCTTCCAAGGAGACATCCATGTCCAAATCCAGAATCCGGTTGGGCGCGCTCGTGCTCAGCGGACTGCTGGCGGCGACGTCGCTCACCGTGAGCGCCGGGGCCGCAGCCTTCGCACACGACGGCCATGATCACGGCGACGAGGTCAGCGCCACCACCTGGGCCAACTACGAACGAGTGACGCTCACGAGAGACGTCGGCGAGCCGATCGACCTCGCCGTGCTGCCCGACTCGCGCGTGCTGACCACGACTCGCGGCGGCCAGGTGCGCCTCACCGATCCCGCCCAGGGCACCACGGCGGTCGTCAACACGATCGAGGTCTACGCGAACTCCGAGGACGGACTGCAGACGATCACCCTCGACCCCGACTTCGAGGAGAACGGCTGGGTCTACCTCTACTACGCGCCCCGCACGATGACGGCCCCGTACCCGGCGACGACGCCGACCGGTTCGGCGCCGAACACGCTGCCGGCGGGTGCCGACGAGTCGTACTGGAACCAGTGGAAGGGCTACAACCAGCTCAGCCGATTCCACTGGAACGCCGAGACGAACTCGCTCGACCTCGCGAGCGAGCAGGTGATCATCAAGGTCGAGGTCCAGCGCGGTCAGTGCTGCCACGTCGCCGGTGACGTCGCGTTCGACAACGACGGCAACGTGCTGCTCGCCACGGGCGACAACACACCCGCGAGCACGCCCGGCGCCAACGGCTACGCGCCGAACAACGACCGTATCGGCTACAACCCCGGTCTCGACTCGCGTCGTGGCGCCGGCAACTCGAACGACCTGCGCGGCAAGATCCTGAGGATCGATGTGCAGGACGACGGCTCGTACACGATCCCCGCGGGCAACCTCTTCGCCCCGGGAACCGAGAAGACCCGCCCCGAGATCTTCGCCACCGGCCTGCGCAACCCGTTCCGCATCGACTACGACCCCGAGACCGGAGCCGTCACTTGGGGCGACTACGGCCCCGACGCGGGCACGGCGAGCGACCTCCGGGGCCCGATGGGCTATGTGGAGTGGCAGAGCACGACGAAGCCGATCAACGGCGGCTGGCCGTACTGCCACGGACCGAACGCGAACTACAACGACTGGGACTACGAGACGCTCGCCCAGGGCGACTGGTTCGACTGCGCCGCCGGGCCGATCAACACCTCGCGCCACAACACCGGCCTGACGCAGCTGCCCGCTGCGACGGCACCGCAGATCTGGTACGGCGACCAGGTCACGCACCAGCCGTGGCCCGAGCTCGGGGCCGGCGGGCAGGCCCCCATGGGCGGCCCGACCTACCGGTACGACGAGGAGAACGCGTCGACGACGAAGTTCCCCGAGTACTGGGACGGCAAGGCGTTCATGGCCGAGTTCTCACGCGACCGCATCTTCGCCTTCAGCCAGGAGGACCCCGACGGCGAGGTCACGAAGATCGAGGACTTCCTGCCGAACGCCTCGCTCAACGCGGCTGGCATGCCCCCGTGGGACAACGTGATCGACTTCGAGTTCGGCCCTGACGGATCGCTCTACGTACTCGACTACGGCGACGGGTTCTTCCGCCCCAACCCCGACGCCGGCCTCTACCGGGTCGACTACGTCGAGGGCACGAAGGGTCCGCGCGTCGAGCTCGACGCCTCGGTGACGTCGGGCCAGGGTCCGCTCGAGGTCGATTTCTCGGCCGCCGAGAGCACCCACCCCGACGGCCTCGCGCTCAGCTTCGCGTGGGACCTCGACGGAACGGGCACCTTCACCGACGGCCCCGCCGAGGTGAGCCGCACGTACACGACCGACGGGCAGTACACGGCGCGCGTCCGGGTCACCGACTCGAACGGGCGCGTCAGCCTCTCATCGGTCGTGATCACGGTCGGCAACACCGCGCCGACCATCGAGATCGTGACTCCCGAGAACGGCTCGTTCGCCGACTGGGGCGACACGGTCGCCTTCGAGGTGAAGGTCACCGATCCTGAAGACACGACGATCGACTGCTCGCGCGTGAACTGGAGCTACGCCCTGGGTCACGACAACACGCACGCCCACCCGCTGTTCAGCGGAACCGGCTGCACCGCCGAGATCGAGATGCAGGAGGAGGCCGGCCACGGCGAGACCGAGAACATCTACGCCCAGATCGGCGCCTCGTACACCGACGGCGGCAGCGCGACGGCTCCGGCGCTCTCGGCCGACGACGTGACGCTGCTCAACCCGCGCGAACTGCAGGCCGAGCACGCCGACGCGAAGGGCGGCGAGACGACGATCGTCGACGACGAGACCGCTCACGCCTTCCGCAAGGTCACCTCGTTCGACGCCGGCGACTGGCTGGCGTACGACCCGGTGAACCTCGTCGGGATCACGGGCGTCGAGGCACGCGCGACGGGCACCGGGTCGCTCTCACTGCGGTGGGGCAGCGCCGACGCCGAGCCGTTCCTGACGATCGACGTGGCGAGTGCCGGCACCGAGTGGCTCGAGGCATCCGCGCCGCTGGTCACCGTGCCGGAGGGAACCGATCGGTTGTTCGTGACGAGCACAGGCGGGGTCGACCTCGACCAGCTCGAGTTCACGACGTCGACCAACGACATCCGTGCGCTGCTCGACAGCCTCGACGACGACGACCGCATCACGCACGGCGCGGCGGCCTCGTTCGGGGACACGCTGGCCGAGGTCGACGCGGCCCTGGCCGCCGGTGACACGGCAACGGCGATCGGCAAGCTCGAGTTCATCGTCGCGAAGGTCCCGACCCGCATCCGCACCGACGCCGAGGCGGCGGCGCTCGTGATCCGCGCGACGGAGGCGGTGATCGCCGACCTCCGGTAACGCATCTCGTCTGCGCTGAGTCCGGAAGCCCCGGTTCGCCGATCGGCGGGCTGGGGCTTTCGCACGCTCGGCGGAAGCAGTGCATTCCGGGCCGCACCCGTAACGCGCGGCCCGGAACGCTGTGCCACCCCTCTTCCGGAAAGGTAAGCGACTCAGGGTACACCGGGGCCCCGCCGGCTCCGCGCCCCCCATCTAGGGTTGAACCGATGCCTCAACTCACCGACCTCCGCGTCGCGGCGATCGCCCTCGTGCGCGACCGCCGCGTGCTCATGGTCACCGCACGCGACCGCGATGTCTACTACATGCCGGGCGGCAAGATCGATGCCGGCGAGACGGCCGCCGAGGCCGCCGCTCGCGAGGCGCTCGAAGAGGTCGCGCTGGTGCTCGACCCGGCCGAGCTCGTCGATCTCTTCGAGGTCGTCGTGCAGGCGCATGGCGAGCCCGATGGCCGCCTGGTGCGCATGCGCGTCTTCCGCGCCGAGACGGATGCCGCGCCGCTCGCCTCGGCCGAGGTCGGCAGCCTGCACTGGGTGACGACCGCCGAGGTCGACCGGTGCCCGCCAGCCGGGGTCGAGGTGCTCGAGCGGCTCGCCGCCGCCGGCCTCATCGACTGACGCGAGTGGCGGCCGCGGGCCGGACCCGCAGGCCGCGGGCCCGCAGGCGGCGGGTCTGCCGGGCGCGCTGCTACCCCGGCAGCACGCCCAGCCCGTCGACGACCGGGATCGCCGCGAGCAGGCGCTGCGTGTACGGGTCCTGCGGCTGCGACCACACCTGCTCGACCGGGCCGCGCTCGACGATGCGACCCGCGCTCATCACGGCGACGTCGTCGGCGATCACCCGAACGACCGAGAGATCGTGGCTGATGAAGAGCAGCGCAGCACCCGTCTCGACGGCGAGCTTGCGCATCAGGATCGCGATGCGGGCCTGCAGCGAGGCGTCGAGCGAGGCGATCGGCTCATCGCCGATGAGCAGTTCGGGCCCGGCGGCGATGGCGCGCGCGATCGCGACGCGCTGACGCTGTCCGCCCGAGAACTGGTGCGGGTATCGAGTGCGGCTCTCGGCGTCGAGCTCGACGTGCTCGAGCAGGTCTGCCACGTTCCAGGCGTCGCGGTCGGGGTTGACCCGCAAGCCGTCTTCGATCTGGCTGCCGATCGTGCGCCGCGGGTTCAGCGAGGCGAACGGATTCTGGAACACCATCTGGATGCGCATGAGCCCGGGGTCGCGCTTGCGCAGTCCGAGCTTGCCGATCGGTCGGCCGTTGAACTCGATCGTGCCGGCCGATGCCGCCTCGAGACCGCAGACGGCGCGCGCGAGGGTGGACTTGCCGCAGCCCGACTCGCCGACGAGCCCGAGCACCTGGCGCGGCTCGAGCTCGAAGCTCACCCCGTCGACTGCGCGCAGCGTGCCACGACCCGGCAGTTTGTACGAGACCTGCAGTTCGTCGAGTTTCAGGAGCGTCATGATGCAGTCTCGCTTCCGGTCGGCGCATCGGAACTCGCACCCGAGTCGGCCTCGGGCAGCGCTTCGATGAGCGACTTCGTGTACGGATGCCTCGGCGCCGTGATCACCTGGTGGCGGTCGCCGTGCTCGACGATCTCGCCCATGCGCATCACGGCGATCGTGTCGGCGAGCGCCGACATGACCCCGAGGTCGTGGGTGACCAGCACGATGGCGATGCCGAGCTCGTCGCAGAGCTTTCGGAGGAGCCGCAGGATGCCCGCCTGCACCGTCACGTCGAGCGCGGTCGTCGGCTCGTCGGCGATGAGCACCGAGGGGTCGCACATGAGTGCAGACGCGATCGCGATGCGTTGCAGCTGCCCGCCCGAGAACTGGTGCGGGTACTTGCGCAGCGCGGCCTCAGGAAGCGGCACGGCCACGAGGCCCAGCATCTCGAGCGCTCGCGCCTTCGCCGCCCGCTTGGAGGCGCCGGTGTGATGCCGGTAGTGATCGACGAGCTGCGCCTCGATCGTCAGCATGGGGTGCAGGCTGGCCGTCGGGTCCTGGAAGATCATGGCGATCTTCGCCCCGCGGAAGCGGTTCATGCTGCGCTGCTTGAGCCCGATCAACTCGGTGCCCTCGAAGCGGATGCTGCCACCGAGCTGCGCACCCGCGGGCAGCAGCCCGCACACGGCGAGACCAGTCATGGTCTTGCCCGAGCCCGACTCGCCCGCGAGCCCGGTGATCTGCCCGGCCGGCACGTCGAGGTCGATGCCGCGCAGGATCTCTTTGCGGGAGTCACCGCGACCGAAGCTCAAGGTGAGGCCGGAGATGACCACGCCGCCCGGGTGTCGCGGTGCCTGCTTCATCATGGCGTCGTTCGTGCTGCTCACAGCGCCCTCCCCTGCACGGCTTCCTGCGATCGCGGGTCGAGGGCGTCGCGCAGCGCGTCGCCCAGGAAGTTGAACGCGAGCACGACGGTCAGGATGGCGAGGCCGGGGAACACGGCGATCCACCACGACGAGAAGTTCTGCACGCCGTCGGCGACCATCGCTCCCCAGTCGGGGGTCGGCGGAATGGCGCCCAGACCGAGGAACGACAGGCCCGAGAGCAGCAGGATCGCCGTGCCGACGTCGAGCGTCGCCAGCACCACGACCGGCGAGAGCACGTTCGGCAGGATGTCCTTGCGGAGCGAGGTGAACGGGCCGTTTCCGAGCAGCCGGCCCGCGATCACGTACTCGGCGTTGCGGGCGCCGAGCACGAGCGATCGCGTGACACGGGCGTAGGCCGGCCACGACACGATCAGCATCGCGATCACGGCGTTCGTGAGGCTCGGGCCGAGGGCGGCGGCGATGACCATCGCGAGGATGATCGTCGGGAACGCGAAGACGAGGTCCGCGATGCGCATGATGACCTCGTCGATCGCCTTGCCGAAATAGCCGGCGATCGCACCGAGGAGCGAACCGATGAGCATCGCGAACACGACGAGCATGAGCGCGAGCGGAATCGAGACCTGGGCGCCGGTGATGACTCGCGAGAGCACGTCGCGGCCGACCTGGTCGGTGCCGAACCAGTGCTCGGCGCTCGGCGGCTGCAGGCGCATGAAGTCCTGAGCGAGCGGGTCGAACGGACGGATCCACTGCGCGAAGAGGGCGATGAGCAACCAGAAGACGACGATCGCACCGCCGGTGATCGCGAGCGGAGTGCGCAGCTGCTTGGAGATGCGCAACCGGCCCTTGCGCCGGGTCTGCACTGCGAGGATGTCGGTCATGCCACTCTCACCCTCGGGTCGATGACGCCGTACAGCACGTCGATCAGGAAGTTCAGTCCGATGTAGACGAATCCCACGATGAGGCCGACGCCCATGATGGCGGGGAGGTCGAGCTTCGTCGCCGCCGAGTACGCGTATTCGCCGAGGCCGTGCCAGGAATAGACCTTCTCGACGAGCACGGTGCCCGACAGCAGCGAGCCGAACGCGACGCCGAGCACGGTGATGATCGGCACGAGTGCGCCGCGCAGCACGTAGCGGCCGACGACGATCCGCCCCGGCAGGCCCTTGGCGCGGGCCGCGCGCACGTAGTCGAGATCGAGTACCTCGAGGATCGCTGAGCGGGCGAACCGCGTGAGCAGGCCGATCGTGTAGAGCGCGAGCACCGCCGCGGGCAGGATCAGGTGCGAGACGGCGTCGCCGAAGGTCGCCCACTGACCGGCCAGCAGCGAGTCCACCGTGTACATGCCGGTCACCTTCGGTGGCGGGATGGCCGCGGGCGAGAGCCGGCCGGAGCCGGGGAACCAGTGCAGCTGCGAGAAGAAGACGAAGTAGACCACGAGTGCGAGCCAGAACGACGGCACCGAGATACCGATCAGGCTGACGACGCGGATCACCTGGTCGGTGATCGTGCGGCGCCTGAGTGCGGCCCACATGCCGAGCCCGATGCCGATGACGATCGAGATGAGGATGGCCGCGAGCGCGAGCTCGGCGGTCGCGGGGAACGCCTTGCCGAGGTCTTGGGCGACCGGCGCCCTCGTCTGCTGCGAGATGCCCCAGTCGCCCTGCAGCAGGTTGCCGACGTACGTGATGTACTGCACCGGGAGCGGCTGGTCGAGTCCTGCATCGGCGCGGAACTGCGCGACGATCTCGGGGTCCGCGGCGGCCTGCTCGCCGAGTGCCGCCTGCACCGGGTCGGCCGGCACGAGGTTCGTGAGCGTGAAGGTGACGAGCGTGACGCCGAACAGGAGCAGGACGGTCAACGCCGCCCGGATGCCGAGATAGCGCGCGAGCGGGTGGATGCCCGCTCGCGCGCCCTGCTCCCGAGGAGCCGTGCTATTCGATTCCGGCAAGGTCGACGGTCCAGGTCGGGTTGAGCGGCACCGTCGTGATGCTCGGTGCCGTGACGACGTTCTGCGCGGGCTGCAGCAGCGGGATGAACGGTCCGCTCGCGTTCTGCGCCTGCTGCAGCTCTTCGTAGGCTGCGGCGCGTGCAGCGGGGTCGGTCGCCGCGACGGCGGTCGCCGCGAGATCGGTCACGGTCGGGTCGGCGCCCGCCGCCCAGCCGGCGCGCAGGCCCACGAGCTCACCCGGGGTGAACGCGAGGTAGTTCGAGGGGTCCGGGAAGTCGGGGCCCCAGTACCAGAGGCCGACCGTCTCCTTGCCGTCACGATAGGCGTCGAGCTCGGTCGCGACGGGTGCCGGCGCGAGCGTGATGGTGATGCCGACCTCCTTCAGCTGCGCCTGGATCGACTCCGCGATGCTCTGCAGCGAGAGGCCCTGCACGGTGATGTCGTTGGGGAAGTTCAGCGTGACCTCTTCGCCGGCGTACCCGGACTCGGCGAGGGCGGCTGCCGCGGCATCCGCGTCGAACTGATTGCCGTCGGCCGCGTCGAGCGCTCCGTTGAAGATCGAGGGGATGAAGCCGCCGGGGCGCACCGAACCCTCACCGGCGAGATCGACGATCTTGTCGTAGTCGATGCCGAGCTTGACCGCCTCGACGAACTTCGGGTTGCTCGTGATCTCGCTGACGGCCGGGTCCTGGTTCAGCAGCAGGAAGATCATGTACCGCGAGGGGTTCGCGATGATCGACACCTTGGAATCGTCGAGCTCGGCGACCTGGTCGGGGTTCAGGTCGAGGGCGACCTGCGAGTCACCGGCCTCGACGTTCAGCTTCTGCGTCGGGCCCTGCACGTTGCGCAGCACGACACGCTCGTACGCCGGCTTGTCGCCCGAGTACTCGGGGTTCGCCGTGAACACGACCTGGGACGCCGCGTCGAAGGACTCGAGCACGTACGGGCCCGAGCCCGCCGAGGTGGTGTTGAGGAAGGTCTCTGCATCGTCGTCGGCCGTGGTGCTGCCGCCGTTCTCTTCGACGACCTCCTGGTTGACCACGCCGAGGGCGGGGTTCGGCAGGATGAAGGGCAGCGCGGGGTTGGGGGTCGCCGAGGTCAGCGTGAGCGTGGCGTCGGAGGTCTTCTCGACGGTGACGCCGTCGAGCAGGAACGAGGGGTTGCCCTTGACCCCCTGCACGCGCTGCAGCGAGAAGACGGCGTCGTCGACGGTGACCTCCGACCCGTCGGAGAACGTGTGGCCCTCGTTCATCGTGAGGGTGAGCACCGTGTTGTCGGCGTTCATCTCGTAGCTCGCGAGGCCGTCGACCGGCGTGGTGACGTCGTCGCCGTCGAACGTGAGGAGCGTCTCATACAGGGCCTTGGCCACGATCGAGCCGGTCGTCTCGTACTCGCGGTTGGGGTCGGCGGTCTTCAGGTCGAACGACGCATCGACCACGAGCGAACCGCCCGAAGGGGCTTCGGAGGAATCAGGAGCAGCGCAGGAGCTGAAGGCGAGCGAAGCGGCGACGGCCAGGCCGACGGCGACTGCGCTGCGCCGTGCTGTGCGGCGGAACGATCGAGACACGGGGGTGCTCCTTCTCTGGTTGGAGGGATGAGTGCGAAAGTAGTGCGACCGCAGTCATTCGTCAATCATCGATGCGGTAACGAAGAAGAAATGTCTCGATATTGTGGCGATACTGGCATATTCTCTCAGGTACTGCCTCACCCTATTGCTGTGACTGGACAGATGGAGTCCCCGATGCAACTCGATGACACGCACGTTCGCATGCTGGAGCTCCTGCGAGAAGACGGTCGCACCTCGGTCGCGTCGCTCGCCGAGCAGCTCGGCATCTCTCGTTCGAACGCGTACACGCGCTACGAGGCGCTCGTTCGGGGCGGGGTCATCAAGGGCGTGCACGCCGAGGTCGACCCGGCCTCGGTCGGCATCGGAGTCGCGGCGATGGTCTTCATCACGCTGCGGCAGAGCCAGTGGGCCGACTTCCGGGCCCGGCTCACCTCAGTTGCCGAGCTCGAGTACTACGCCGTCATGACGGGCGAGCACGATGCCATGCTGATCGTGCGGGCGCCCGACGTGGCGGCGATCCACGAGCTCGTCGCGACCAGGCTCGCCCAGTGGCCGTCGATCAAGGCGACCACGACGGTGTTCATCATGGACGAGGAGCGGGCTCACGTGTCACTGCGCATGGCGCGCACCGCGAGCAGCTCGGTCGAAGACTCGGGCGAGCGCTTCGGCATGACCCGCTTCGTGCGCACGAGCGACGACCGCGCGCAGCGCGTGCCCGAGCGGCGACGGCGCTGACCCGGCCGCCGGCGCAGCAGGTTCAGCTCAGGCCGGTCCAGCCCCCAGCACCTCACGGCACACGCTCGTATGCAGTGCACCATCGGGGGTGCGGTACTCCTCGGTGAGCAGAAGCGCGCCATCGTCGGCGAGCGAGATCACCGACGAGGCGCTGCCGGTGACGGTACCGACCCGGGGGCCGCGGTGCACGAACGAGATGTCGATGCGGGCCTCGTTCCGCACGCCGCAGAAGCGACCGATCGACACCGTGTCGCCGAGATACTCGCCCCAGATCACACCGTCGGCCTCGCGGTAGACGAAGCGCGTCGGGGCGTCGGCATCCACCACGCTCGAGGTCGACGAGACCATGTCGAACACCCGCTGATCGAGATCGATGTCGAGAGTGGTCGAGGGGTGCTCGTGGTGCGATCCGGTCATGACGCCATTGTGTGGAGGCGGCGAAAGGGGTGTCAAACCGTCGCGCGTTCCGTCTCGTGTCGACGTGCGTCCGGGCGGCGTTTCGAGACAAATCGTACGATTCGTCGGCAGTACTGCGGATGTTTCGCCGATTCGAACCTCCGGCTGTTGACGTCCTTTCGTGCTGCTGGCTTACTGGGCACCATGCGTCCAGAGACTTTCTCCTTCCGCGACCCTCGCACCCAGCCGCTGCCCGAGACCGAGGCGTTCCGCGACTACATGGCGGCGGGCTGGGGCCCGGCCGACCGCCACGCCGACGTCGCACCCGGCGCCGGCGCTGCCGCGGCCCGGCATCGCACCCGCATCGGCGAGCAGTTCACCGGGCGAACGATCGCGGTGGCCGCCGGTCGTTCGCACGTGCGCTCGAACGACACCGAGTTCGGCTTCCGCGCCGACAGCGACTTCGTGTGGCTCACCTCGTGCCAGACCGAGGGCGCCGTGCTGGTCATGACGCCCTCCGGCAGCGGGCACGATGCCGTCGTGTACCTCGCCGAGCCGATCGGCCCAGGAAGCGACGCCTTCGCGGCCGACGCATTGCGCGGCGAACTGTGGATCGGCCCCGCTGCGGGCCTCGCCGACTGGTCGAGCGCGCTCGGTGTCGACGTGCGTTCCCTCGAACGGCTCGACCACGCGCTCGACGCCCTGCCGGCCGACACCCTCATCGCGGGCGCCGCCGAGCCGCGACTCGGCGACCGCTTCGCGCCTTCGGCCGAACTCGCGATCGCGCTCTCGGCCGCGAAGCTCGTGAAAGACGAGTGGGAGATCGCGCAACTGCGCTCGGCGGTCGATGCGACGGTCGCCGGGTTCCGTTCCGTCGCGCGTGAGCTGCCGGCCGCGGCCGAGTTCGGCGGCGAGCGCTGGCTGCAGGCGACGTTCGATCGCCACGCCCGCACCGTCGGCAACGGCGTGGGCTACTCGACCGTCGTCGGCAGCGGCCCGCACTCGCCCACGCTGCACTGGACCCGCTGCGACGGCCCGGTGCTGCCCGGGCACGTGGTGCTCCTCGACGCCGGGGTCGAGGCGCGCACCCTCTACACCGCCGACGTGACCCGCACGCTGCCGGTGAGCGGTGCCTTCAGCCCGGCACAGCGCACGGTGCACGACCACGTCGAACGTGCGCATCGAGCGGCCATGGGACAAGTCGGGCCCGGCCGGTCGTTCCGCGATATGCGAACCACGGCATATGAGTCGATCGCGACGAGCCTGCACGAGCTCGGCATCCTGACGGTGTCGGTCGACGAGGCGATGTCGGCCGACGGCCAGCAGCACCGTCGCTACCTGCCGTGCGGCACCGGGCATCATCTCGGCCTCGACGTGCACGACTGCGCTCGCATCGGCGACGAGCGCTACCTCGACGAACCCCTGCTGCCCGGCGCCGTACTCACGGTCGAGCCGGGACTCTACTTCCACGCCAACGACCTCACCGTGCCGCCGGAGTTGCGCGGCATCGGCGTGCGCATCGAAGACGACCTGCTCGTGACCGACTCGGGGCACGAGGTGCTCTCGGCTGCCCTGCCCATCGACGCCGACGGCATCGAGGCGTGGCTTCGGGGAGTAGTCGGCTCGCCCTCGTAGACTTCGGGCATGGCGACCACCCGCGTATTCCGCAGCGGCGAATGGGTCACGCTCATCACGCGCACCGGCATCGACGACGGCCCGGACTACGTGCTGGTGCACGGCATCGGCATGGCGCACGAGTACTGGTCGGATGTCGCGGAGGCGCTCGGTCGCACCGGCACCGTGTACGCGCTCGACCTGCCCGGTTTCGGTGAAGCACCCGAACCCGAGCATCCGCCGTCGATGCCGGCCGCGGGCGACCTGCTCGCCGAACTCGTTCGTGCCGAGCGCATCGAGCGGCCGGTGCTCGTCGGACACTCCGCCGGCGCGCAAGTGGTGGCAGAGGCTGCTGCGCGGCATCCCGAGCTCTTCCCATGCATCGTGCTCATCGGGCCGACCGTGAACCCTCGGGAGCGGACCGTGGCCAAACAGGCGGGGCGACTCGCGCAAGACCTCGTGCTCGCGCACCCCAAGGTGCTCACCCTCGGCCTGGTGTCGTACGCCAAGGCCGGCGCGGGTTGGTACCTCGAGTCGCTTGCGCCCGTCATGGAGCACGAGATCGAGCGCACGTTGCCGAAGATCACCGCCGACACGCTCGTCATCCGCGGCGAGCGCGACCGAATCGTGCCCCGTGACTGGGCGAAGCAGGCCGCGGCACTCGTGCCGAACGGCCGGTACGCCGAGGTGCCGGGGCGCGGCCACGAGACCATGATCACCGCCGGGCCGCTGGTCGCCGACCTCATCGCGCGGCACGCGCGTGGCGAAGCGGTCGGGCGCGAGGTGCCGCGCACCGCGCCGACGGTGCGCAGCGGCGAACCCGTGCAGCCCGATGCCCCGATCGCGAGCAGCGCCACGGTTCCCGACGCACCGGCACCGCTCCCTCCGCTCGCGGCCGCGGGCTGGTGGGCACTCGACTACCTCGACGCGGTGCGCCAGCAGTTGCGGGTGCTGACGTTGCCGAACGCGTCGAAGCGGTGGTCGACGGGTGATGCAGGCAAGCCGACGATCCTGCTGCTGCCGGGCGTCTACGAGCACTGGTCGTTCATGGCGCCGCTCGGCGACGATCTCAATCGCCACGGCTATCGCGTGCAGGTCGTGCACGGCCTCGGCGCGAACCTGCTCGGCATCTTCGAGACGGCCGCCCGCATGGCCCGCGCCCTCGAGCGCGCGCCGACGCCGCCGGCGGGCTTCGTCATGGTGGCGCATTCGAAAGGCGGCTTGGTCGGCAAGCGGATGCTGCTGAGCGACGCCGACCGGCGGCTCGGGCTCATCGGGGTGGTCGCCATCGCCACCCCGTTCGGCGGCTCGCGCCTCGCGCGCTACCTGCTCGACCCCGGATTGCGGGAGTTCCTGCCCGAGGGAGCGACGATCACGGAGCTCACCGGCGCCGCGTCGATGAACTCGCAGATCGTGTCGGTCTTCGGCACCTTCGACCCGCACGTGCCTGAGGGCAGTGTGCTCGCCGGGGCGAAGAACGTGCAGGTGCCCGTCGCCGGGCACTTCCGCATCCTCTCGGCGCCAGAGACGAGCGCGGCCGTCGTGGCCGGGATCGAATCATTCGCCGTGCCGGCGCGGGCCGCCACCATTTCGGCGAAAACCCCCCGATCGGCCTGATCCGCCCGATTCGATCCGATCTCGTGGCGATCCCCGATCTCGTGGTGCCCGAGCCTCGAGCGAACGCGAAGACGCGGGGCGGTCACGGATCCCGTGATCACCCCGCGTCGAATTCGTGCGGTGCGAGACTCAGCGCGTGGCGAAGCGACGACGCACGAGCACGCCGGCTGCGCCGAGCACGAGAAGCCCTGCTGCGAGCGCGCCGACCGTCAGGTCGACACCGGTCTCGGCGAGCTTGGGGCCGGTCGCGGCCGGGGTCGAGCTCTCGCCGGCCGGAACCACCGCAGCGGCGATGACGGGGGCTTCGCCCTCGATGAAGCGGCCCGTCTCGTCCCCGCTGAAGTAGTAGGCGAGGACGTCGCCGACCTGTGCGCCCGGGATCGTGGCAGTGACCGTGCCTGCGCCGGCTGCGTCGGCGACCGTCTCTTCGAGACCGGCGAAGTCGCCGACCGGCTCGCCGTCGCGGAGCAGCTGGAATCCGTAGTAGACCGGCTCATCGGCACCGAAGCCCGCGAAGTTCGCGGTGAGGCCGGTGGCGAGCTGCTCGGGCGAAACCACCTGTCCGAGGCTCACGCCGGGCTCCGGCAGGTCCGACTCGGTGATCGTCAGCGCGACCGAGTTCGACACGAGCCATTCGGTCTCATCGAGCTGCTGCCTGGCGTTCACGGAGACCCGGGGGTAGTCGGACTCGCTCGTGACCGGAGCATCGCGGATCGGGACGACCTGCGCATCGATCGCACCCTCGGCATCTGGCGTCACGGTGATCTCGTAGAGGCCCTCGCCCGAAGAAGGGCCAGCGGCGACGCCGACCGACACCGTCACGTCACCGGTGCCGATGAAGCCGGTGCCCGTGATGTGGAAGCCCGCACCCCACTCGCCTGCGGGGAACGAAGTGGTGTCGAGCGCGATCACCGGGGCGTCGGCTGCTTGGGCCGGAGCGGCGGCGAGCAGGCCGGCGAAGGGGAGCGCAACGACTGCGGCGATGGCAGCCGCACGGACTCGCAAGGAGATGGGACGCATGCTTGGGGCGCCTTTCGGAGAGAGGTGTTGTGAGAGAGGAGCCTCTCCGCAGCGACCATACCAACCGGACGACATCCTCCGTATGGGGAGCACTGCCCATGACCCGCGACCTGTAACCGGGAGAGCTCAGTGCACGTACTCGAGCAGGTCGAGACCGACCTGGCGCATGCCGTCGAGCACCGCCAGGCGCGAGGAGATCATCGTGTCGGCGTAGTACATCGACACGGCGTACGAGACGCTCGCCCGCGGGCCGCGCAGCACGCCGACCTCGCTGCGCACGCCGCCGTCGGTGCCGGTCTTGTTCATGAGCAGCACGTTGTGGTCGGGGGTGCGATGCGCGAGCGGGTCGAGGCCGAAGGCGCTCGCCACCATCGACAGGTCGGCGTTCAGCGAGAGCCAGCCGACGACGCGCTGCGACACCTCGGGCGAGACGATCTCGCCGCGAGCGAGCGAGGCGAAGAGCCAGGTGAGCTCTTTCGCCGAGCCGATCGACAGTTGCGGTGCGTCGTCGGGGCCGCGATGGTCGCGCACGAGGTCGAGCAGCGCCGTGCGGGTGAGGCCGAGCGTCTCGGTGCGAGCGCGCACGGCCTCAAGGCCGACGTGGCGGATGAGCACGTTCGTGGCGAGATTGTCGCTCGTCGCCCCGATGAGCGCCGCGAGGTCGGCGAGGGGCAGCGACGGCGATTGCATGTGCTGCCAGATGCCCGAGTCGCCGACGGCGTCGCGCGGCGCCCGGTCGAGCACGGTGAACGCCTCGCTGCCGTCGCCCGAGAGTCGCGAGGCGACCTCGACGAGCAGCAGCACCTTGCCGATCGACGCCGTGGGCATCACGACATGGTCGTCGACGGAGAAGAGCACCTTGCCGGTGGCCAGGTCGGTCGCCCTGGCCGACACCTGCACGCCCGCGAGCGCGAGTTCGCCGAGCGCGTCGAACCCGCGTGCGAAGTTCTCGTTCGCCTCTTCGGTGCGATGCTTGCCGCGCCGGATGTCGCTATGCCGTGCACGCCGCTCCGAACCCTGCGACGACGTCACCACGGTGATTCCACTGCCTTCCTCTGGCGGTCGGCGCTCCCCCACCGCGTTCAGCGGCGCGCTCGAATTTCGGTGTTCTTGCGGTTGTGGATCTGCGACTACCAGATCGTCACCCGCTCGGCTGGATCGAGCCAGAGCGCGTCATCGGGAGTCACTCCGAAGCTAGCGTAGAACTCGTCGATGTTTCTGACGATCTGGTTGCACCGGAACTCGTTCGGCGAGTGCGGATCGATCGCCAGCAGACGGATGACCTCTTCGTCGCGGCCCTTCATCTGCCAGGCCTGCGCCCACGACAGGAAGAACCGCTGCGCGGCGGTCAGGCCGTCGATCACCGGGGCCGCCTCGACGTCGCCGCCGAGCGAGAGCACGTAGGCCTTCCACGCGATGGCGAGGCCGCCGAGGTCGCCGATGTTCTCGCCGATCGTGAGCGCACCGTTGACGTGGGCGTCGCCGTTGACGTGCGCCTCACCGTTGCCTTCGCTCTCGCCTTCTCCGTCGGCGTCGCCCGCTTCCGCCACGTCGACCCGCCCGGTGAGCAGCTGCTCGGGAACGAGGGCGTCGTACTGGTCGATGAGCGCCGTCGTGCGCTCTTCGAACGCGGCGCGGTCGGCCTCGGTCCACCAGTCGGTGAGGCGCCCGTCGCCGTCGTACTTCGAGCCCTGGTCGTCGAAGCCGTGCCCGATCTCGTGCCCGATCACGGCGCCGATGGCACCGTAGTTCGCCGCGGCATCCCGCTCGGCATCGAAGAAGGGGTACTGCAGGATCGCCGCGGGGAACACGATCTCGTTGAACCCCGGGTTGTAGTACGCATTGATCGTCTGCGGCGTCATGAACCACTCGTCGCGGTCGAGCGGTTTGCCGATCTTGCCGAGCTCGCGGTTGAACTCGAACTCGGCGGTCGCCCGCACGTTGCCGACGAGGTCGTCGGAGATCTCGAGCACTGAGTAGTCGCGCCACTTCACTGGAAAGCCGATCTTCGGCGTGAACTTCGCGAGCTTGTCGAGCGCCTTCGCGCGCGTCTCTTCGCCCATCCATTCGAGCCCGGTGATCGACTGCCGGTAGGCCTCGACGAGGTTCGCCACGAGGTCGTCCATCGCCACCTTCGCGGCTGGCGGGAAGTGCCGTTCGACGTAGATGTGCCCGACGGCCTCGCCCATGGCGCCCTCGACGAGCGAGACGCCGCGCTTCCAGCGCTCGCGCATCTGCGGCGTGCCGGTGAGGGTGCGCCCGTAGAAGTCGAAGTTCGCCTCGACGAAGTCGTTCGAGAGGTACGCCGCACTGCCGCGGACGACCTGCCAGGCGAGCCAGTCCTTCCACGCGGGCAGGCGGTCTTCGGTGAGCAGCGCGCCGAGGCCCTGCACGAACGACGGCTCGCGCAGCACGATCTCGTCGAACGCACCCGTGGGCACGCCCATCGCATCGCGCCAGACGTCGAGGTCGGCGGATGCCTCCGCGACCGCGTCATCCCACGAGTACAGGTTGTACGTCTTCTCGCTGTCGCGGGTCTCGACGTTGTTCCAGTGCGCGGCCGCGATCTCGGTCTCGAGCTCGTACACCCGCGCCGCACGCACCTCGGGCTCGTCGAGCTGCGCGAGCCGCAGCATCCGCTCGAGGTGCGAGCGGTACGCCTCGCGCACCGACTCGAACCGCTCTTCACGGAAGTAGCTCTCGTCGGGCAGGCCGATGCCGCCCTGCTCGACGAAGACGAGGTAGCGCTCGGGGTCGCCCGGGTCGTTGTCGACGTAGAGCTGCAGGAAGCCCGGCACGCCCTGTCGCTCGAGTTGCCCGAGCGTCGTGAGGAACGCCCCGACCGAGCTGATCAGCTCGACCTCGACGAGCTGGCCGGCGATAGGCGTGGCGCCCAGCAGGTTCGCGCGCTCTTCGTTCAGGAAGCTCGCGTAGAGGTCGCCCACCTTGCGCGCCTCGGTGCCGGGCTCGGCGCCTTGCGACTCCTCGATGATCTCGCGCACAGCCTGCTCGGCCTCTTCGTGCAGCACGAGGAACGAGCCGTATCTCGCCTTGTCGGCGGGGATGTCGGTGCGCTCGATCCACCGGCCGTTGACGTGCCGGAAGAGGTCGTCTTGCGGCCGGATGCCCGCATCGAGCTCGTCGTGCTTGATTCCGGAGGGCAGCGCGGCATCGGTCATTGCTCCAGCCTAAGTGTCGGCCCGCCGACGGGTCACCTGTCTCAGCGAAGCTGGGCGAAACTCTCAGCACTCGCAGTCGGCCCGACGACGAGGATCGTGTCACCGGCCTGCAGCATCGTGTCGGCGTCGGCGTTGCGCCACTGCTCGGCGTCGCGCTTGAACGCCGCGATCGTGACACCGTATGCGGCGCGCAGGCCCGTGTCGCCGAGCCGCTTGCCGAGCAGCTCGTTCGGTGCGGCCGCCTTCACGAGGGCGTACCCCGAGTCGACCTCGATGTAGTCGAGCGCGGCTCCGCGCACGAGGTGCGCGACCCGACGCCCCATGTCCTTCTCGGGGTAGATCACGTGGTGCACCCCGAGCTGGTCGAGGATCAGGCCGTGCCGGTCGTCGACGACCTTCGCCCAGATCACCGGGATGTTCATGCTGAGCAGCACCGAGCACGTGAGGATCGACGCCGAGATGTCGTCGCCGATGGCCACGACGACCCGGTCGAACTCGTCGATCGCGAGTTGGCGCAGCGCCTCCTCCTTGGTCGAGTCGGCGCGCACCACTTGCGTCAGCTGGCCGTTCATGGCCTGCACGAGGTCTTCATCGAGGTCGATGCCGAGCACCTCGGTGCCTGCGGACATGAGCTCGAGGGCGAGCGAGCTGCCGAAGCGGCCGAGGCCGATGACGGCGACCGAGTCGGCCTCTGCGATGCGACGAGAGGTATCGCCGCCGAAGAACGGGAACTTAGCCAATGGCGGGCCTTTCCTTGGGGAATTCGTACAGGATGCGCCGATCGCGCAGGGCGATCGCGGTGCCGAGGGTGAGCGGGCCGAGCCGGCCCGCGAACATCAGCAGCACGAGCACGAGCTGCGCCGCGTCGGGCAGGTCGGCCGTGATGCCGGTCGAGAGGCCGACCGTGGCGAACGCCGACACCGCCTCGAACAGCACGCGGTCGAGGTCGAGGCCGGTGAGCAGCAGCAGCACCGCCGTCGAGACCACCACCGCGGCGACGGCGATCAGCACGACCGTGATCGCCTGCCGGTGCACCGCACGCGAGAGCCGCTTGCCGAAGATGTTCACGGATGCTTCGCCGCGCAGCTCGGTGAGCATGATGAAGAAGAGCACGGCGAACGTCGTCACCTTGATGCCGCCAGCGGTGCCCGCCGGGCCGGCGCCGATGAACATCAGCACGTCCATGCCGAGCCAGCTCGCGTCGTTCATCGCGCCGATGTCGATCGAGTTGAAGCCCGCGGTGCGAGTCTGCACCGACTGGAAGAAGCCCGCGAGCACCCGCGCCGCCGGGTCGAGCCCGCCGAGGGTGTCGGGGTTGTTCCACTCGATCACCGTGAGGTACACCGTGCCGGCGATGAGGAGCACGACGGTCGCCCAGAGCACGATCTTCGTGTTCATCGACCAGTGCAGGGGCCGCGTGAACTCCTTTCGCAGCTGCATGATCACCGGAAAGCCGAGGCCGCCGAGGATGATCGCCGCCGAGATCGGCAGACAGATGAACGGGTCGGAGACGAAGCCCATCAGGTTGTCGGAGAACAGCGCGAAGCCGGCGTTGTTGAACGAGGAGACGGCGAGGAATCCCGCGTGCCATGCCGCCTCGCCCGGCGCGTAGCCGTAACCGATCAGGAACCGCGCGCCGAGCAGCAGGAACACCGCGGCTTCGATCGTCAGCGAGATGAGCACGATGCCGCGCACGAGGCCGCGCACATCGGCGAAGCCGACCGCCTTCGCCTCTGCGGCCGTGTTGAGCCGCGACCGCACCGAGAGCTTGCGCGCGAGCACGAGGCCGATGAGCGAGGCGAAGATCATGATGCCGAGGCCGCCGAGCTGGATCAGGATCATGATGACGACCTGCCCGAACGGCGACCAGTGGGTCACCGTGTCGACGACCGTGAGGCCCGTCACGCACACCGCCGACGTCGCCGTGAAGAGCGCGTCGATGAACGAGGCCCCGCCCGGCCCGGCCTTGGCGATCGGGAGCATGAGCAGCATCGTGCCCACGAGCACTGCGAGCGCGAAGCCGATCACCACGGCCTGCGCCGGGTGGAGGCGGAACGCGGTGCGCCTCCGCGACCTTCGGCGGCTCGTCGCGGTCGGCATCCGTGTCGTCACTCCTCGTACTCTACGACCCGGGCGACGGATGCCGCGACGCCCGCGTCGGCGGCGCGGCATAGGCTCGATGCGGCCCATGAGCAGCAACGACCCCGACCCACGACCCTCGGCGCGATCCGTGCCGCGATCCGCGCCGCGATCCGTCGACCGCGACATCCTGCGCCTCGCCGTGCCGGCGCTCGGCGCCCTCATCGCCGAACCGCTGTTCCTGCTCGCCGACACGGCGATGATCGGGCACCTCGGCGCCACGCCGCTCGCCGGTCTCGGCCTCGCGAGCGCCGTGCTGCAGACGATCATCGGGCTCATGGTGTTCCTCGCCTACGCGACGACGCCCGCCGTCGCCCGGCGCGTGGGGCTCGGCGACGAACGCGGCGCCGTGGCATCCGGCGTCGACGGGCTCTGGCTCGCGCTCGGGCTCGGCGCGGTGCTCGCGGTCGCCGGCTGGTGGGCCGCCCCCGTGTTGGTGGGGGCCTTCGGCGCGAGCCCCGACGTGGCCGCCGAGGCATCCGTCTACCTCACGATCTCGATGGCCGGGCTGCCCGCGATGCTCGTCGTCTTCGCCGCAACCGGCCTGCTGCGCGGCCTGCAAGACACTCGCACGCCGCTCTGGGTCGCCGGTATCGGCTTCGCGGTGAACATCGTGCTCAACTACGTGTTCATCTACGTCGCCGGGTGGGGCATCGCGGGCTCGGCGCTCGGCACCGTGGTCGCGCAGTGGGGCATGGTCGCGGTCTACCTGGTCGTCGTCGGGCGGCACGCCGCCCGCGTGGGCACGAGCCCGTGGCCGCATCACGCCGGAGTGCTGCGCGGCGCCGCCTCGGGCGGGTGGCTGTTCCTGCGCACCCTGAGCCTGCGGCTCGCGCTGCTGCTCGCGACGTGGACGGCGACCTCGCTCGGCCCGAACGAGCTCGCGGCGTTCCAGGTGGCGATGACCATCTACTTCACGATCGGCTTCGCCCTCGACGCGCTCGCGATCGCCGCGCAGGCGCTCATCGGCCGCGACCTCGGCGCGGGCGACCTCACCGCCGTCCGGGCCGTACTGCGACGCTGCCTGCAATGGGGCGTCGGCAGCGGCGCCGTTGTCGGCGTGATCGTGCTCGCGACGGCGTGGGTGCTGCCCGCGGTCTTCACGAGCTCGGCGGATGTCGCGGCGCTGCTGCCCCCGACGCTCGTCGTGCTCGCGCTCTCGGCGCCGCTCGGCGGCATCGTGTTCGTGCTCGACGGCGTGCTCATCGGCGCGGGCGACGCCCGCTACCTCGCCTGGACCGGCGTGGTGAACCTCGCCGTGTTCGTGCCGCTCGCACTCTGGGTCGTCGCGGTGGCCCCGCCGGGGGCCGCCGGCCCGGCGTGGCTCATGGCCGCGTTCGCGCTCGGTTACCTCGGCGCACGGGCGGTGACCCTCGGGCTCAGGGCGCGCGGGTCGGCGTGGATGGTGGTCGGCGCCGGGCGCTGAGGGCGGCTCGCGCTCCGCGTCAGGGGCAGGTCAGGCCTCGGTCGAATCCAGCCACTCTCGTGCGGCGGCGACGAGGGCGGCGACGCCGACGTCGAGCGTCGGCTCGATGAGCGGCGCGAAGAACGGCGAGTGGTTCGACGGGATGTCGTCGGGCATGCGCCCGGTCGCGAGCGCGTCGCCGAAGAGCGACGGGTCGGCGCCACCGAGGAACCAGTAGACGAGGGGTGCGCCCGCAGCCGTGGCGAGAACGCCGACGTCTTCGCTGCCCGAGACGAGCCCGGGGTCGATGACGCGCTGCTCGCCGAGCGCTCGCCGCAGTGCCGCGGCGGTGCGTTCGGTCGCCGCCGGCTCGTTCACCGTGAGCGGGAAGCTCTCTTCGAAGGTGATCTCGGGCTCGCGCGGTGCACCCGACGCCGCGGCTTCGGCCTTCGCGATGCGCTCGATCGCGGCGAGCACCTTCGTGCGCACGGTCTCGTCGAAGCTGCGCACGCTGAGTCCGAGGGTCGCCTCCGCCGGGATGATGTTGCTCTTCGTGCCCGCGTGGATCTGGCCGACGGTCACCACCGCGGCATCCGTCGCCGCCAGCTCGCGCGCGACGATGCCCTGCAACCGCACCGTGGTCGACGCGGCGAGGTACACGGGGTCGACCGTCGTCTCGGGGCGCGAGCCGTGCCCGCCGGTGCCGTGCAGGCGCACCGAGAGCGAGTCGGCGGCGGCCATCGCGACGCCGGCATGCACGCCCGCGAAGCCCGCCGGGAACGGCGCGACGTGCTGGCCGAGCACGATGTCGGGCTTCGGCACGCGGTCGTACAGGCCGTCGGCGACCATCGCCTCTGCGCCGCCGCCCCACTCCTCGGCGGGCTGGAAGAGCGCGATCAGCGTGCCCGACCAGCTGGCCCGGTCGGCGACGAGGCGCTCGGTCGCGCCGAGCAGGCACGTGACGTGCACGTCGTGTCCGCACGCGTGCATGACGGGCATGTCGTTGCCCTCGTGGTCGGTGCCGCGGGCCGTGCTCGCGTAGGGCAGGCCGGTCACCTCGAGCACGGGCAGGCCGTCCATGTCGGCGCGCAGCAGCACGGTCGGGCCGGCGCCGTTCTCGAGCACGCCGACGACGCCCGTGCGGCCGATGCCGGTGGTCACGATCAGTCCGAACGAGGTGAGCGCCTCGGCGACGATGCCCGCGGTGCGGTGCTCCTGGAACGAGAGCTCGGGGTGTTCGTGCAGGTCGCGGTAGACGGCGGCGAGGTCGAGGGTCATGACGTCAGCCTACGGTCGGCGACGCCTGGCGAGTCGACGCCGTGCACAACTCCGGAGCCAGGTGCCAACACGCCGCTGGCCGACCCGCCTCCGCCGGCGTGTCGGTCGAAATCTCCGGAGTTGCGCACAGCGCCTGCGCCGCCGCCCGCCGCCTGCACGGCGACCCGAGATCTCGGAGCTACGCGCCGATCGGGCGCGGGGGCGCGGTCGTGTCGCCGACGTGCAGCGTGCTCGTGAAGCAGCGCGACCGCGGCGGCTCGCCGGCGAGCATCTGCACGACGGCCTCGCCGGCCGCACGGCCCTTCGCGACCGAGGGTTGCACGAGCGTCGTGAGGTCGTGCTGCAGCCCGTCGACCCGGATGCCGTCGAAGCCGAGCACGCTGAGCTCGGCCGGCACGCGGAGGCCGAGCTCTTCAGCCGCCTGGATGACCCCCGCCGCGAGCAGGTCGCTCTGCGCGATGATGGCCGTCGGCCGCTGTGCGGCATCAGCGAGCAGCGCGCGCCCCGCCTCGAGCCCCTCTTCGATCGAACTCGCGGCGGCCACCCGCCCGGTCGCATGCGGGAACACCTCGCGGGCGCCGGCGAGTCGTCGGCTCGCCGTGGCGGCCGTGCTCGCCGCCAGCAGCTCATCGGTGATCGGGCCGCGAGTACGGTCGGCGTCGAAGGGCAGGGTGACGATCGCGACATCCGTGTGGCCGAGCTCGCGAAGGTAGTCGGCACCCCGCCTCGTCGCCGCTTGGTTGTCGATCGAGATCTCGGGAATGTCTTCGCCGGTCTCGCCCTCGATGGCGACGGCAGGGATGCCGCGGCGGCGCAGTGCCTCGATCGACACGGCGAGCCGCGGGCTGCAACCGATCAGCACGACCGCGTCGACCGGAGCGCTCTCGATGCCGACGGCGTTGCCGCCGACCTCGCCCGTGTCGGTGAGCAGCAGCAGGCCCGCGCCGAGCGGGGCGATGCCCTCGGAGATGCCGTCGAGCATCTGGATCTTCACGGGGTCGAGGAACGCGGCGCGCACCCGCTCCTCGAGCACGACGCCGACGATGCCCGAACGTCCTCGGCGCAGCGAGCGAGCCCGGGGGTCGGGGCCGGCGTAGCCGAGGTCGGATGCCGCGGCGCGCACGCGTTCCTTCGTGGCATCCGACACGGGGCCCGAGCCGCTGAAGGCGAGCGACGCCGTCGACGGAGAGACACCGGCGCGCGCGGCGACGTCGGCGAGTGTCGGGCGGGACGCGGCGTCGGGCTGCATGCGCCCGATTCTAGGCCGAATCGATTCGATTCCCGTTGATCGGGCGGAAACACGCCCTCGGCCTCCGCCCGGAGGGCGTGTTTGTGCCATCTCAACGAGGTGGGCGGGAGGAGGTGGGAGGAGGCCTGGGGTCAGGCCGCGGGGCCCACCTCGTCGCGGGCTGCCGCGAACGCGGCAACGCAGCGCCGGATCTCGTCGTCGGAGTGCGCCGCCGAGAGCTGCACGCGAATGCGCGCGGCGCCGCGCGGCACGACCGGGAAGCTGAACGCCGTCACGTACACCCCGTGCCGCTGCAACGCATCGGCCATGCGCGCGGTGAGCGCGGCGTCGCCGAACATCACCGGCACGATGGCGTGCTCGCCGGGCAGCAGCTCGAACCCGGCATCCGTCATCAGCGAGCGGAACAGCGCGGCATTCGACACCAGGCGCTCCCGCAGCGAACCTGAGCTCTCGACGAGCGACAGCGCCTCGATCGTGCCGGCGACGATCGCCGGCGCGAGCGTGTTCGAGAAGAGGTACGGGCGCGCGCGCTGGCGCAGCAGGTCGACGATCTCTTGACGAGCGGCGACGTAGCCGCCGGATGCCCCGCCGAGCGCCTTGCCGAACGTGCCGGTCGTGATGTCGACCCGGCCCTCGACGCCGCAGTACTCGGGCGTGCCCCGGCCATGCTCGCCCACGAACCCGACCGCGTGCGAGTCGTCGACGAAGACGAGCGCGTCGTAGCGATCGGCGAGGTCGCAGATCTCCTGCAGGGGCGCGATGTAGCCGTCCATCGAGAACACGCCGTCGGTCACGATCACCCGGCGACGGGCATCGGATGCCGCGACCAGCTGCGCCTCGAGGTCGGCCAGGTCGCGGTTCTTGTAGCGGTAGCGCTGCGCCTTCGAGAGCCGGATGCCGTCGATGATCGAGGCGTGGTTGAGCTCGTCGGAGATGATCGCGTCGTCGGCGCCGAAGAGCACCTCGAAGACGCCGCCGTTCGCGTCGAAGCACGAGGAGAAGAGGATGGTGTCGTCGTAGCCGAGGAACGACGAGACCCGCTTCTCGAGCTCGAGGTGCAGCTCTTGCGTGCCGCAGATGAACCGCACGCTCGCGAGGCCGTAGCCCCAGTCGTCGAGGCCGCGGTGTGCGGCCGCGACGATGCGCGGGTCGTTCGCGAGCCCGAGGTAGTTGTTGGCGCAGAAGTTCAGCACCTCGCGCCCCGCGACCTCGATCTGCGACGACTGCGGTCCGTGGATGCCGCGCTCGCGCTTGGTGAGGCCGGCGGCCTCGATCTCGTCGAGTTCGCCGCGAAGCTGTTCGCGAATGGTTCCGTACATCAGAGCTCCGTCCAATCGAGGATGACCTTGCCGACGCCGCCCGAGGCGGCCGCATCGAACGCCGTGCGCCACTCGCGTGCCGGGTAGCGATCGGAGATGATCGACGCCACGCGACCGCGCAGTTCGGGGCTCGTCTGCAGCATCGCGCTCATCGAGTTCCACGTCTCGAACATCTCGCGCCCGTAGATGCCCTTCATGGTGAGCATGTGGGTGACGACCTTGCCCCAGTCGATCGCGAAGGGCTCGGCGGGCAGCCCGAGCAGCGCCATGCGCCCGCCGTGGTTCATGTTCTCGATCATCTCGGGCAGCGCCTTCGCCGAGCCCGACATCTCGAAGCCGACGTCGAAGCCCTCGCGCATGCCGAGTCGCCCCTGCGCCGAGCGCACGCGCTCCTTCGACACGTCGACGACGGCGTCGGCGCCCATCGACAGCGCCAGCTCGAGGCGTGCGGGCGAGACATCCGACGCCACGATGAACCGGGCGCCGACGTGGCGCGCCACCGCGATCGACATCAGCCCGATCGGCCCGCAGCCGGTCACGAGCACGTCTTCGCCGACCACCGAAAAGGCGAGCGCGGTGTGCACGGCGTTGCCGAAGGGGTCGAAGATCGCGCCGACCTCTGGCTCGATGTCGGCGTGGTGCACCCAGACGTTCTCGCCGGGCAGCACGACGAACTCGGCGAACGCGCCGTCGCGGTGCAGCCCGACACCCTTCGTGCGGATGCACATCTGGCGGCGCCCCGCACGGCAGTTTCGGCACATGCCGCACACGATGTGGCCCTCGCCCGAGACCCGGTCGCCGACGGCGACGTCGTGCACGAGCGGCCCGACCTCGACGACCTCGCCGTAGAACTCGTGGCCGGGAACGAGCGGCGCGGCGATCGTCGACGCGGCCCAGTCGTCCCACTTCTCGATGTGCAGGTCGGTGCCGCAGATGCCGGTGCGCAGCACCCGGATCTTCACGTCGGCAGGCCCGATCTCGGGCTCGGGCCGATCGACGTACTCGAGGCCGGCGCCAGGCGCGGGTTTGTACAGGGCCTTCATCGGCGAAACTCCATTGTTCGGCGCACGAGCCACTGGGTGCGGCGGCTCATGCGAGTGGTCCGGTGGGTGCGCCGGATGACTCAGCCATCGTATCCGGGCGCTCGCATCAAGACAGGCGAGCGGATGTCTCAGGCCCGCGACACCGCGGCGGGCTCGACCTGCCCCGCCTCGAAGTACGCGACGAGCCCGGCGTCGAGCTGCGGCACCGCGAGCGCAGCGCCGCCGCCGCGGAGCGACTCGGTCGCTTGGATGCCGACGGCCACCGCCTCCCGCGCGGCGACGGGCGAGGTCTCGGTCGCACCGCCCTCGCGCACGAAGCGCAGGAACTCGGCGACGAGCAGCGCGTCGGCGCCATCGTGACCGGCCGCTTCATCGGCCTCGGGCACGATGAAGGTCTCGTCGGCAGGCGCAGCGCCCTGGTGCCGACGGTTCCAGAGCCGCACCTCGGCGCCCGCGACATCCCCGAGGTTCTCGATGCGCCCCTCGGTGCCGATCACCGTGTAGTTGCGCCAGTAGTCGGGAGTGAAGTGGCACTGCTGGTAGCTCGCGAGCACGCCGTTGCCGAGGCGCATGTTGACCATCGAGATGTCTTCGACGTCGATCACGGGGTTCAGGCCGGTCTGCGATGCCGGCGGCCAGTTGTCGAGGCTGAACCAGTCGCGCATACGCTCGTCGGAGCGGTCGCGCCGGTCGTCGATGTCGCCGTAGACGCTGAGCGAGCCCATCGCCTGCACCTGCTCGGTGTAGGCGCCGGCCAGCCAGTGGATGACGTCGAGGTCGTGCGCGCCCTTCTGCAGCAGCAGCCCGGTGGTCTTCGCTCGCTCGGCGTGCCAGTCCTTGAAGTAGTAGTCGCCGCCGTTGCCCACGAAGTGCCGGCACCACACGGCCTTCACCTCGCCGATGCGCCCCTCGAGAATGAGCCGTCGCATGAGCACGATCGCCGGCATGTGGCGCATGTTGTGGCCGACGTAGAGTCGGGTACCGGTGCGCCGGGCGGTCTCGAGCATGGCGTCGGCGTCGGCGATCGTGACGGCGAGCGGCTTCTCGCAGAACACCGGCACGCCGGCCTCGAGCGCGGCGATCGCCACGGTCGCGTGCTGGTGGTCGGGCGTCAGCACCATCACGGCGTCGACGCCGGCGGCGAGCAGTTCGTCGAGCGAGTCGTTGACGGATGCCTCGGGCAGCGCCGCTCGCGCGTCGGCCCGCGATCGCTCGGAGAGGTCGCACACCGCGACGACGCGGGAGCCCTGCCCGGGCCGGTGCGCCTCGTTCCAGAGCGACGCGCGCGCGCCGAAGCCGATGATGCCGATGTTCAGATCCACGGGGTGGTGCTCCTTCAGAGGTGTTACGGAAGAACGGTGGCGCGCGAGCTGCGCGGCGGGGCGTCGAGATCGGTCGAACCGCCGGGGAACAGTGACCACGGGAACTCGTGCAGCTGCGGTTCGTGCGCGTCGGCGTCGAGGGCGCGCGCCACGATGATCTCGGCCTGGCGCTCGTAGAAGTCGCTCGGGCCGACGGTCGTCAGCGTCGGAGCGACGAGCTGCGCGTCGGGCGTGTTGCCGATGCCGACCACGGCCACGTCGTGCGGCACCCGGAGCCCGAGCATGTGGGCGGCGTTGATCGCCGCGATCGCCGCGAAGTCGGTCGTCGCATAGATCGCGGTCGGCCGGTGCTCCTGCGAGAGCAGCGCGACCGCCGCGGTGAAGGCGTTCGCCTGCGTGTCGGCGTAGCTCGCGGTGTGCGCCGGGACGATCGGCAGCCCTCGCTCACGCATGCGCTCGAGGTACGGCGAGTACCGCGAGGGCTCCGGCGAGCGCACGGCACCCTCGGCCACGAGGCATCCGATCGCCGTATGCCGCTCGAGCAGGTGGTCCATCGCGAGGTAGCAGCCCGGCATCGCGTCGGAGCGGATCACGTCGTAGCCGTCGGGCTCGAGCGTCTCTGAGAACACCACGAGCCGCTGGCCCCGCCGGGCGAGTTCGCGCAGCTTGCGCTTGCCCTCGTCGGTGGTGCCGACGCCGTCGAGATAGGCGACGTCGCTCTCGACGCGGTCGAGCGCCGCGTACCAGTCGCCGTCGGCGAGGATCAGCGTCGTGAGGCCGTGCCGATTCGCCTCGTCGTTCACCGCCGCGGCGACCGCGAGCGACCAGGGGTCGCTCAGCATGTGCAGCGACAGCTGCACGGTGTCGCTGCGGCCCGTGCGAATCGTGCGGGCCGCGCGGTTCGGCCGGTAGTTCAGTTGATCAGCGGCTTCGAGCACACGCTTCGCGGTCGGCTCGGCGACCCCCGAGTCACCGCCGTTGCGGCCCGAGAAGACGTACGACACCGTCGCCGTCGAAACGCCGGCGAGCTCGGCGACCATTCGCAGCGTCGGCCGGCGGCGAGGCGCAGCGGCGCGCTCGTCGCGCTCACCGGCCACGTCGCGCTCGTCATCGTCGTGCGCCTGCGTCATCGCGTCATCCCTTCGTTCCCGAGAACGCGATGCCCTGGATGAACTGCTTCTGCAGGATCATGAACGTGATCAGCATCGGCAGCGTCGCGAGCAGGGCGCCGGCCATGAGCACAGGGTAGTCAGTGCCGTGCAGCCCGACGAGTTGCGACAAGCCGACCGAGAGCGGCATCTTCTCGGGATCCGTGGTCACGACGAGCGGCCAGAGCAGGTCGTTCCACGACCACAGCACCGTGAACACGACGAGGGCGATGATGCCCGGCCGGGCGAGCGGCACCATGACGCGCCAGAAGGTCTGCCACGGGTTGGCGCCGTCGATGCGGGCCGCCTCTTCGAGCTCAGCCGGCATCGACATGAAGAACTGCCGCATGAGGAAGGTGCCGAAGGCGCTGAAGATGCCGGGCACGATGAGCGCCTGCAGCGTGTTCAGCCAGCCGAGCGACTGGATGATCTCGTACTGCGGCAGCAGGTACAGCTGCGAGGGCACCATGAGCACCGACAGGAACACGACGAACACGATGTTGCGCCCCTTGAAGGGAATGCGTGCGAAGGCGTAGCCCGCCATCGTGCAGAGCACCACCTGGCCGACCGTGCGACCGATCGTGAGCACGACCGAGTTGAGGAACATCTGCCCGAACGGCATCGAGTCGAAGACCTCGGCGAAGTTCGAGAACACCCACGGGTCGGGCAGGATCACGGGCGGCACCTGCACCGAGTCCTGGAACGTCTTGAACGCCGTCAGGGTCTGCCAGATGAACGGGAACACCATGATCACGGCGCCGCCGCCGAGCAGCAGGTGCACGATCCAGTGGCCGCGGTTGCGCCGACGGCCACGAGCAGCGGATGCCTCGCGCCGACGGCTGCCAGCGGCATCCGTGCCGGTCATCGCACGAGTGTCGAGCGAGAGGTCACTCATAGTGCACCCACTTCTTCTGCAGCCGGAACTGCACGACGGTCAGCACCAGGATGATGAGGAGCAGCAGGAACGCGATCGCCGCCGCGTAGCCGCGCTCGTTGTCGAGGAACCCCGCCTGGTAGAAGAGGTACACGATCGTGCGGGTGTTCGGCATCGCCGGGTTGTTGCGGCCGAGCATCATGTAGACGAGGTCGAAGACCTGCAGCGCTCCGATCACGCTGATCACGCTCACGAAGAAGATCGACGGCGAAAGCAGCGGCATCGTGATCGAGAAGAACTTGCGCACGGGGCCGGCGCCGTCGAGGTCGGCGGCCTCCATGACCGTGTCGGGGATGCCCTGCAGACCGGCCAGGAAGATGACGATGTTCGTGCCGAGACCGGCCCAGATGCCGACCACCGCGATCGCGACGAGCGCCGTGTTCGGGTCGGTGAGCCAACTGCGGCCGTCGATGCCGACGACGCCGAGCACCTCGTTGAGCACGCCGTAATCGCCGTTGTAGATCATGCGCCAGACGAGTGCGATCGCGGCCGGCATCGTGACGACCGGAATGAAGTAGAGCGTGCGGTAGACGCCGCGACCGCGCAGGTTCGTGGTGTTGAGCAGGGCCGCGATGCCCACGGCGAGCGGAATGCCGATGAGCACGATGACGGTGTAGACCGCCGTGTTCCGGAGCGCGCCGATGAGTTCGGGGTCTTGGAGGAGCTCGGCGTAATTGTCGAAGCCGACGAACTCGGAGCCGCCGAAGGGACCCGACTTCGTGAACGAGAGGATGAGGGTGCGCACGGTCGGCCAGAGGTAGAACGCCAAGAGGCCGGCGGCGGTGGGCCCGATGAAGAGCAGGGCCCACCAGCCCGACTGGCCAGGGCCGCGCCGGCGGCGCTTGCCGGCTGCGGCCCGGCCGGGACCGGGGGCGGCTCCCCCTGGCCGCCCCCCGTCGAGCTCGGCGATCGGCGCCGCGGTGCGCTGCGCGATCAGGTCGGTCATGCGACTACTCCGACTCCGCGTCGAGGGCTGCCTGCATCTCGTCGGCGAGCTGCTGCAGCCCGGCCTCGGGGGTGAGCGTGCCCGCCCAGACCTGCGCGAGCACCTCGCTCTCGATCGCGGTCCACGCGGCGGTGTTCTTCGACACCGGGTACGGCACCGCGGTCTCGAGGGCGTCGATGTAGACCTGCAGGTCGTACTGCGGCAGCGCTTTCACCCAGGTGTCCTGCGTGCCGTTGAACGCGGGAATGACGGTGCCGCTCTCGGCCTGGATCTTCGCGGCGGCCTCGCTGCTCGCGAACGCGGCGAACTCGGTGGCGACATCGAGGTGCGCGCTCTTCGCGTTGGCGACGTTGCCGATGCCGTGGATGACGCTCTGGTTGCCCTCGGGGCCGGCGGGCAGCGGCGCGACGTTGACCTTCTCGGCGATGTCGGGGTTCTCGGCGTAGGCGACCGCGGCCCACGAGCCGTTCTGGAACATGGCCGACTTGCCCGAGAGGAAGAAGTCCTCGGGGTTGGTGTCGGTCATCTGCTGCGCGGTGGGCGAGGAGCCCGCGGCGATCAGGTCGGTCCAGAGCGCGATGCCCTCGAGCGCCTCGGGTGAGCCGTAGCCGCTCTCGGTGCCGTCGGTGCTGATGACCTCGCCTCCGGCCTGCGCGATCGAGTTGTAGAAGTTCTCCTGGCCGTACTGGCTCGCCGTGATGCCGTAGACACCGGTGGCGGGGTTCGTGAGCTTCGCGGCGGCCGCCTCGAGGTCTGCCCACGTCCAGTCGGCGGTCGGATACTCGACCCCGGCTGCGTCGAAGAGCTCGGTGTTGTACCAGAGGCCGACGGTGTCGAAGTCCTTCGGGGCGCCGTAGAGGCTGCCGTCGAAGGTGTACAGGTCGACGAGGCCCTGCGGGTAGTCGGATGTCTCGACGCTCGCGTCATCGAGGGGGGCGAGCACGCCGTTCGAGGCGTAGAGCTGGAAGTTCGGGCCGTTCATCCAGAACACGTCGGGCGCGGCGCCGCCCGAGACGGAAGTCTGCAGCTTCGTGAAGTACTCCTTGTAGGGCGTGAGCTGGATGTCGACCGTGACATCGGGGTGCTCTTCGGTGAATGCGGCGGCGATCTCCTCCATCGCGGGCTCCTGGTTCGGGTCCCAGATGCCGTACGTGAGCGTGACGTCGCCGGTGTCACCGCCGCCGGCGTCGCCCGATGAGCAGGCGGCGAGGGCGACGAGCGCCACCGAAGACGCGGCAAGGGCCGCGACGGTGCGGGTGCTGTGGAGCATGATTCTCCTTCGAAGATGCGGAACGTCGGGGGGAATTCGAGAACCCGGCCCCGTCTCGACGCGCTGGGTCGGCGGGCGATGACGGGAGGCGCTCGAACCTTGTTAATCGTTTAGCAGAGGAACCTAGCCGCGCTGCGGCGGCACCGCAAGTCCCTCGTTCTCCTCGCTCGCCGTCGGGAGGAACCGCCGCGCTCGCGCTCGGTTGCGCTCACTCGACGTGATCGATATCGTTCACTGGTCGGGGTTATCGAATCGATTCGACCCGGGCGGACGCACCGATGACGAAGAAGCAGAGACGATGAGCGAAACACCCCGAGATTCCGCCGCAACAGCCCGACCTGCCCGAGAACTGCTCGCCTGGCGCAACGCGATCTTCGCGATCTTCTTTCTCAGCGGCCTCAGCCTTGCGAGCTGGGTGGCTCGCATCCCGGCCATTCGCGACGACACCGGGCTCAGCACGCAGGGCGTCGGCCTCGTCATCCTGAGCGGCTCGATCGGCTCGGTGCTCGGCCTCATCGCCGCCCCGTGGCTGCTCGCCCGCTTCGGCGCCCGCACTGGCATGATCGGCGCTCTCATGACCGTGTCGGTCGGCCTCGTGCTCGTCGGCATCGGCGGGGCCACCCTCTCGTCGGTGCCGCTCGTGGTCATCGGCCTGATCCTCTTCGGCTTCGGCAACGGCGCGGTCGACGTCATGATGAACGTCGAGGGCGCCGAGGCCGAGCGCGAGATCGGCAAGACCGTGATGCCGCTCATGCACGCCTTCTTCTCGTTCGGCACGGTCGCCGGCGCGGGGCTCGCCGCCGCGGCATCCGCTCTCTCGCTCTCGGTGACGGTGCACCTCGGCGTCATCGCCGTGCTCATCGCGATCGCCGTCGTCGTCGCGGTGCGCTACGTACCGCTCCGCGCAGAGGTCGGCGACGACCTGCACGTCGATGCCCCGCGGCCGCCGTGGACCCAGCGCCTGCGCGACAACCTCGCCGTGTGGGGCGACATGCGACTGCTGCTGATCGGCGTCATCATGCTCGGCATGTCGTTCGCCGAAGGGTCGGCGAACGACTGGCTCGCCCTCGCGGTCGTCGACGGGCACGGCTTCGACGAGACCACCGGCGCCGTCGTCTTCGTGGTGTTCACGGTCGCGATCACCGGGGCGCGAGTGCTCGGCGGACCCGTGCTCGACCGGTTCGGGCGTGTGCCCGTACTGCGCGCCCTCGCCATCATCGGCATCATCGGGCTCAGCATGTTCATCTTCGGCACCGAGCCGTGGGTGCTCATCGTCGGCACGGCGCTCTGGGGCATCGGCTGCTCACTCGGGTTCCCCGTCGGCATGTCGGCCGCCGCCGATTCGCCAGACGGCGCCGCCGCCCGCGTGAGCGCCGTCGCGATGATCGGGTACACCGCGTTCCTCGCCGGCCCGCCGCTGCTCGGCTTCCTGGGCGAGCACTTCGGCATCCTCAACGCGCTGCTCGTGATCCTCGGCCTGCTCGTGCTCTCGGCGCTCGCTGCACCGGCCGCGCGCGAGCGCAGCGGCCCGCGCGCCCGAACCTCCGACTGAGGCGCCGACGGGCGCGTCGGATTCCGCCTCGCACGGGGTAACGGGCTCGGCGCAAGGGGGTGACGCCGCGGCCTCCGGCCCGCAGAATGCCCTCATGGGCATTCACGACGAGACCGAACGCGCCGACGCCGACACTCCGCGCCCCGAGCACACCCGACCGGGTGGCGTGAGCGATGCCACGGTTGCTGCGCTCGGCAAGTATTCGGAGGCCCTCGAGGTGATCGAGGACGCCCGCGGTTCGCTCTACCGGTTCCACCGCCTCACCGGCACCGCCGACCTTGCGATCGGCGAAGCGGTGCAGCTGTTCCGCGAGGCTGGGCACGATGCGATCGCCGATCGCATCGACGCCGAGATCGTGGGCCGCAACGTGCTCGAGGGCCGGTGGACGTTCCAGATCGTCGAGGAGTACGACGACGGCTACTTCGCCGCCGTCCGGGCGTCGGAGCGCGCCGCCCGCGACGAGCTCATCGGCGGCCGCCGGCACCTGTTCGAGGCCGAGATGAAGGAGCGCGAGCGCAGCAACGGCATGCGGCACCACGAGGCTAGGCCGCACGACGGCCCGCACGACGCGTAGCGCGAGCGCCGCGACATCCGCTCGCCGTACACTCGACAGGTGCGTCTCGTCATCGCCCGCTGCTCCGTCGATTACGCGGGGCGCCTCGCGGCCCATCTCCCCCTCGCCACCCGCCTGCTCATGGTCAAGGGCGACGGCAGCCTGCTCGTGCACTCCGACGGCGGCAGCTACAAGCCGCTCAACTGGATGAGCCCGCCGTGCACCCTCACGACGCTCGAGCCCGACGACGACCAGCGCGCCGCGGGCATCGTCCAGCTTTGGAAGGTCGTGCACCAGAAGACGGCCGACCAGCTGATCGTCTCGATCCACGAGGTCGTGCACGACTCGGCGCACGAGCTCGGCATCGACCCCGGCCTGCAGAAGGACGGCGTCGAGGCGCACCTGCAGAAGCTGCTCGCCGAGCAGATCGAGCTGCTCGGCGACGGGCACCGGCTGGTTCGCCGCGAGTACATGACCGCGATCGGGCCGGTCGACATCCTGGCGACGGATGCCGCGGGCGCCTCGGTCGCCGTCGAACTCAAGCGCCGCGGCGACATCGACGGCGTCGAGCAGTTGACCCGTTACCTCGAGCTCATGAACCGCGACCCGCACCTCGCCCCGGTGACCGGGGTGTTCGCCGCGCAGGAGATCAAGCCGCAGGCGCGCACACTCGCCGAAGACCGCGGCATCCGCTGCGTGGTGCTCGACTACGACGCCATGCGCGGCGTCGACGACGGGCACTCCCGGCTGTTCTGACCGAACACTGAGCAACCCTCGCAATTCGTGGGCCTAGGATGTCACGGTGACTTCCGAGACCCTGACGCCCCCGACGACGACCGCGCCGACCCGCACCTGGTCGGCCGTGCTGTTCGACCTCGACGGCACGATCGTCGACTCGGCATCCGACATCACCGGCTCGCTCGCGTACATGTTCACCGCGCTCGACCTGCCGGTGCCGAGCGAAGAGGTGCTGCTCTCGTACGTGGGCCCGCCCCTGCTCGACAGCCTGCGCCTCACTGCCGGCTTCGACGACGAAGAGGCGTGGGCGGCCCTCAACATCTACCGCGACCACTACGCCGACCACGTGCTGCGTTCCCCCGTGTTCCCGGGCGTCGCCGGCGTGCTCGAGCGGCTGCACACCGCTGGCATCCCCGTCGCCCTCGCGACCTCGAAGCCCGAGTCGATGGCCACGAAGGTGCTCGACCACCAGAACCTGAGTCAGTACTTCACGGTGATCGCGGGCGCGAGCGACGATGAGGAGCGCAGCACCAAGGCCGACGTCGTGGCCGAGGCACTGCGCCGCCTGAACGCGCTCGGCATCAACACCGAGCGCTCGGTCATGGTCGGCGACCGCGGCTACGACACGCTCGGAGCCCTCGCCAACGGTGTGCCCACGATCCTCGTGGAGTGGGGCTACGGTTCCCCCGACGAGGCCGCCGACGCCATGGCGGTCGTGCACTCGGCCGACCAGCTGCGGAGCCTGCTCCTAGGCTGAGGCGCACCGGGACCGCGTCGCGAGCTACGGGTCGCGCCGCGCCTGTCTCAGTAGCCGAGTTCGACGACGACCGGCGCAGGCAGGGTGTCGGTGCTGCATCCGGCGAGCGCGACACGGTCGACGGCTGCGACCATGAGCACGATCCACTTCGAATCAGAGTCGACGAATCCTCATGATGAGCGGGATGCAAGAATCGCCCCCATTCGGGTGACACGCGCGCATGATCGACGTGAATCTCGAGGCCCACGCAACAGACGCGCGTCGTACTCGGCGAAGCCCTCACAGCTCTTCCATAGGCGCCGCGATGCACGGCAGGATTCCGAGTACGTTCGCCCACCGACGAACAAGCATGCGGCCCGCGGTCACCTCCGCGGGTCGATCGAAGGGAGAAGCATGTCTGGATTCACGGGCCGCACGCGGAAGCGCGCGGTTGCGGTCATCCCGATCTTCGCGCTCGCGGCCACCGGTCTGGTGTCGTTGGGTGCGAGCGGGGCGGTCGCAGCTGAAGCACCGGTGTCGCCACCGGTGATCAGCGACTCCGAGTACTACATGAACTACGTCGCGCCGCGCGCCGACCTCACGGTCGACACCGACGGGGAGGTGCTCGTCGACGGCGTCACCGCCAAGTCGTCAGCGCAGGTTCAAGCCGACGCAGAGGCGTTCGATCAGAAGTACTCGCAGGGCAACCCGATCGCCGCGAAGGGACTCGCCACGCTGGAGGCGAAGTCGATCGCGACGGGGAAGAACCCGAAGGAGCTGAAGAAGCCCAAGCACGACAAGAAGCCCAAGAAGTCGAACTTCAAGCAGGCCGAGTCGACGCAGGAAGCGAAGCTGCTGACGATCCTCGTCGAGTTCAACGAGAACGCGAACGACGACTTCACGAACACCTACGTGCCGACCGAGTTCGGCTCGAAGCAGTGCATGCTCGGCAACGTGCAGAACGGGCCGACGCACAACGGCATCCCCGACCCCGCGAGCTACGAGCTCGAAGACAACAACTCGATGTGGGTGCCCGACTTCTCGTCGGAGCACTACAACAAGATGCTCTTCACCGACGAAGGCATCACCG
Source organism: Agromyces subbeticus DSM 16689 (assembly GCF_000421565.1). Classification (GTDB taxonomy): domain Bacteria; phylum Actinomycetota; class Actinomycetes; order Actinomycetales; family Microbacteriaceae; genus Agromyces; species Agromyces subbeticus. Next base: position 105,761 of record NZ_ATXG01000003.1, read on the forward strand.
ATCGAGTCCGCACCGACCTCACCGGCCCCGACGGCCAGCCGGGCTTCGACATCTCGGGCTACACGATGAAGTCGATGTACGAAGAGATGTCGCGCGGCGCCTACACCGTCTCCGGTGAGGCCACCCCGTGGATCACCGTGCCGCACTCCGAGGGCTGGTACGGCGCGAGCGTCTGCTTCCAGAACGAGGAGGGCGTCTACGAGGCAGGCGAGATCCAAGACCAGCAGGGCCACCCCGACAACCCCAAGGGACCGGGCCAGCTGCCGATCGACGCGGTCGCGGCACTCGCCGAGGCACAGCCCGACTTCCCGTGGTCCGAGTACGACATCGAAGACCAGGGCGACCGTGACGGCGACGGCGACTTCAACGAGCCCGACGGCGTCATCGACCACGTCGTGCTCGTGCACGCCGGCGAAGACAAGTCCGGAAACGGCGGCGCGCAGGGCACCTACGCCATCTGGGCGCACTCCTCCGCCGTCGCAGGCGGCGCCGACATCCCCGGCACCGACCTCAAGCTCTCGAACTACATCGTGCAGCCCGAAGACTCGGGTGTCGGCGTGTTCGCGCACGAGTACGGCCACGACCTCGGCCTGCCCGACCTGTACGACACGTCGAACCAGGGCAACTCCGACGTCGACTTCTGGGACCTCATGTCCTCTGGTTCGCACGCCGGCCCCATCTTCCAGTCGATGCCCACGCACATGGGCATCTGGGACAAGTGGGTGCTCGGCTGGGTCGACCCGGTCGTGATGAACCCCGGTGACGACACCGAGACCATCAAGGTCGGCCAGGCGTCGCGCTCGCCCAAGGGCTCCGAAGACGGCGTGAAGGTCAACCTGCCCGACAAGGTGATCACGCTCGCCGAGCCGGCCAGCGGCGAGAACATGTGGTACACCGGTGCCGATCAGGACTGGGGCGACATCCGCATCTCGCGCACCGTCGACGTGCCGACCGACGCGAAGTTCTGGATGAGCAACAACTTCGTCATCGAAGCAGACTGGGACTTCGGATTCGTCGAGGTCTCGACCGACGGCGGCACCACCTGGACCGACGTCAAGGTCTTCAACGAAGACGGCACCGAGGCGACCACGCCCGATGGCTACCCCGACCCGAACGGCAACCTCGCCACCTTCGGTGACAAGAAGTACGGCCTCACGGGCGACTCGCACGGGTGGGCTCGCCAATACGTGGACCTCTCGTCGTACGCGGGCACGACGGTCGGCGTTCGACTGCGCCTCGCCACCGATGCGGCCTACCAGGATCGCGGCTGGTTCGCCGACGACTTCGCCGTCACGAGCGGAACCGACACGGTGTGGACCGACGACGTCGAGAGCGGTGAGAACGGCTGGACCGCTGAGGTCACGACGTTCGCCGACACGACCGGCCCGGGCTGGCGCATCGACACCGGCACCTCGAGCAAGGCCCAGTACTACATGGTCGAGTGGCGCAACTTCGACGGCTTCGACGAGGGCCTGAAGTACGGCTACAACTCGGTGTACAGCGACGGTGCGTGGAAGGTCGAGAAGCTCGCCTACAACGCTCCCGGAGCGTTGGTCTGGTACCGCGACACGACGTACGGCGACACCAACCACGTGCGCACGAACGAGACGGCACTGCCGAGCTACGGCGCCAAGGGCGGCCTGCTGCTCGTCGACAGCCACTTCGACCCGCTGCGCCGCACCGGTGACGCAGCGGCGGCCGACGGCACGCTGCAGCACAACCTGCCGTCGCGTGCGCAGTCCTCCGACGTCGCCTTCGGCCTCACCCCGACGCACGCCTTCACGGAGTGCTTCCCGGGTGCGGAGCTGACGACCGAGCACTGCACCGACATCCCGTCGCGCGAGCCGGTGAGCACCTTCACCGACGACCTCGGATGGACGTCGGGCCTCGAAGTGCTGCCCGACGGCCGCATGGCCCGCCGCTTCCGCGACGGTTCGGTGGTCGTGCCCTCGGTCGGCAACGCGCCGTACAGCACGCGCATCGTCGACTTCGACGGCAACCCGCTGACCGATCTGTACGGGGCAGCGAGCCCGCTCGGCGGCGTCTTCGGCACGGGCAACCCCGCCGATGACGGTGTCGGCTACGGCACGGTGGTGCAGGTGAAGAAGGCGTTCAAGGGCAACCAGTCCGCGCTCATCACCATCACCCCGCCCGCCGCAGGCTGATCGGGCGACATCGAGAGACACCAGCACGAACGACGAGGCGTCGGCTCCCCTCGGGGAGTCGGCGCCTCGCCGCGTCACGCCGTGGCACCGCCCGTGCAAAGGCCCCGTCTGCGCACGGCTCGGCCTACGACCGCGGATGCGCCTGTCCGAGGAGGCGCTGCTCGCGCCGACGAGCCGCGCGGTGCTGCACCCGGAGCTGCACGGCGAGCGTCAGCACGCCGCCGGTCACGATCGAAACCAGGTTGACGATGAGTTGCAGCGTCGAGTTGCCGGCCTGTTCCCATTGCGTGTCGGCGATCGCGACGGCGATCGCACCGGCTGCGGGGATCGTGGTCACCGAGATGAGCACGCCGATGAGGGCTCCGGATTTCGCCGAGGTGAGCGAGAGCACTCCGGCGATGCCGGCCAGGAAGCCGACGACGTAGCTGAGGGCGTTCGGCTGCCAGATGAACTCGGTCATCGGATGCGCCTGTGCGAGTGGATCGGCCGGGAAGATGCCGATCGCCTCGAGCACGAGCGCGAAGCCGATCGTGACGGCAATCGCCGACAGATAGCCGATGAGCAGCGTCGCGGTCGAACGCCAGACGACGCGTGGCCTTCGCCGAACGATGCCGACGGCGATCGCCGCGAGGGGGCCGAAGTCGGGGCCGACCACCATCGCCCCGACGATGAGGATCGGCTGATCGGTCACGACGCCGACCGCTGCGATCATCGTCGCGACCGCCATGAAGACGAGGAAGGTCGCCGAGAGCCGCACCTCGTCGTCGGTGCGCGCCTCGACCTCCTCCCACACGACGGCGTCGTCGTCGTTGCCGAACACGGTCGCGGCGCTGTGCCGGCGCTTGCGGCCGAGTGCGAGATCGACGGACTCGACGGCGATCGAGCCCTGCTCGTCGAGGCCGAGACCGTGCAACTCGGCGAGCAGCGAACTCGTCGCGTCGCGATCGATGTCGCAGAGGATCACGTCGCCGGACGGGTCGACGCCGGCGCCCGGCAGCACCACGAGGTTCGTGACCGGCGCATCGGGCGCCCGCAGCACGCGATCGACATCGGTGCGGAGGGCCGGCGGCACGATCATTCGCAGATGCAGCACGGAGTAAGTCTCGCGCGCGCAGATGCCGCAACCCGCGTGCCGCGCGGGGGTGCGCGAGGTCGGTCGCTCAGGCGATGGCGCGAGTGCCGACGCCCGCGAGGATGCCGTCGAGCAAGCGGTCGATGCCCCAAGCGAACGCGGTGTCGGGGCTGTTGACAGCTTCGGCAGTTGCGGCTTCGCTCGACTCCTCGGCGCCCGCGCCGATGCCGGCCACGAGGTGCGCGGTCGCCTCGGTGAGCGGATGGCTCGCAGCATCCGACCAGAGCGCGCCCGTCGAAGCGCGGCCGGCCGGGGCGTCGGCGTCGCCGGCCCGCTCGGCGGCATCGAGGGCGGCGACCCCGAGCATGTGGGCGCGCACGGCGTGCGCGGCGCGGGCGGCGTCATCGAGCGGCATCCCCTCGCCCATGAAACCTGCGATGAGGGTTTCATTGAGTCCGAGGGCGTGCTGCCCGTCGAGCGGCCCGCTCGTCACGAGCACCATCGCGCCCGTGTGCTCGGCGAGGCGTGCGCGGAGCCCGGCGGCGAGCGCGTGCACACGACTGCGCCACTCGACCGAGGCGTCGGATGCCGCGTGGAGGTCGAGGCTCGAGAGCAACTCTTCGACCATGGCCCGCAGCAGGGCGTTCTTCGAGGGGAAGTACGTGTAGATCGCAGTGGGCGTCAGACTGAGTGCCGCGGCCACCCCGCGCACCGAGACGGCGGCGAAGCCCTTCTGCTCGAGGATCTCGAACGCCGCATCGACGATGTCGACCTGGCTGACGCTGCGCCTCGGTCCGGGTTTCATGGTGCTCCTCGTGGGTCCTCACCACCGTACCGGCACGCGAGAACCGCTTCGATCAGAGCGGCGGCCGCCGCATCCGGTCCGACACGATCGAGCCGGCGAGCACCCCGAGCGAGATCGCGATCATCGTCGTCAGCGTGGCGATCAGCGAGGCGGTGCCGCCGACATCACCGCCGAGCACCTCTGCCACGCCCACGAGGCCGAGCGCGCCCGGCACGAGCAGCCAGAACGCGGGGATGAAGCTCACCATCGCGGCCGGGCCGGTGGACTGGCGGGCGACGAGCGCCGTCACGGGCGTGACGACGAGCGCGCCGACGAAGGCCGACAGCACGCCGCCGAGCAGGACGCCGCCGATGACCTGCGCGGCATAGGCGACGTAGAGCACGAACATCATCCACAGCATGGCGCGGGGCGGCGCGCACTGGTGCACGGCGATGCCCACCCCGAAGACGGCCACGGCGACCCACGGCGCGATCGGGCCGAGCGCCTCGGGATTCTCGGTGAACTCGAGGTCGGGCACGCCGACGAGCGCGCCCGCACTGACGATGCCCGCCGCGATGAGCACGAGCTGCATGCCGCCCGCGGCGAGGCGGCCGGCGCCCGCGATCATCTGGCCGGTCGACAGTTCGAGCGCCGCGGTCGTCAGCAGCACGCCCGGGAGCAGCACGACCAGTGGCCCGATCAGCGCGGCCAGGAGTCCGGGGCCGAATCCAGCGCGCATCAGCACGAACACGACGAGCGCGACGGCAAACGCCACGGTCACGGTGATGAGGGCGCCGTAGCGGTTCGGCAGCCGCTCGCCGATGAGGAGCAGCGTGCCGACGACGGCGCCCAGCGCGCCCGCGACGCCGATGCCGAGCCACGACGCACCGAGCATCGCCGAGAGCCCGGCGCTGAGCATGACGTACCCGAGCGCGCGCAGCACCCGCCCGTACGGCGGCTTCATCTCGCGCACCCAGCGGATGCGGTCGATCGTCGAGGCGGGGTCGAGCAGGCCCGTGCGCGCTGCGTCCACCGTGCGCTGCACCTCGTCGATCTGGCAGAGGAGCAGACTGCCCTCGCCGCTCAGGACCGCACCGGTGCGCTCCTCCCCCTCCCGGCGCTCGTGGCCCTCCTGCTTCTCGCCCCGAGCCGACACGAGGAGCGCGGTCGGGAAGACCACGACCTGGCTCGCCGGGAGGCCGTTCACGCGCGCGATGTCGTCGAGGGCGTTGCGCACCGTCATGACCGAGTACCCGGCGTCGGTCATGGCGGCGCCGACCGCCTCCGTCGCGGCGAGCGCTGCCGCCGGGTCGGGGTCGCCGGTCGATGGCACCGGCACCGCTCCCGTGCCCACCGCGGAGCGAGCGCTCGCGGCCAGGTCGGGGTCGGCGCGGCGGCGCAACGCGAACAGCACGACGGCACCGGCGAGCAGCACGGCGATGGCGACGAACGTCGACAGGGGTGACTCGCCGAGGCGCTCGAGCACGGGGGCGATCGGATCCGGTGCGAACTTCGCGATCATCTGCACACTGTAGATCGGCCGGGTGCTCGCGCGGTATGTCGCGCTGGAGTCGCCACGTGTTCCCACGTGATCGACCCGGGGACGACCGCGTCGACACCGCCGCCGCCGCCCGTCGTCGTCGTCGTCGGGCGAGCTCCTTCAGCCGAGCGGTGTCAGGAACGTCAGCACCGAACCGCGCTCGACGATCAAGGGGCCGAGCGCGGCGTTGAAGTCGGCGCCGTAGGGGGCGGCGAGATGCTCGGCGAACGCGGCGGCATCGCGATAGGCCTCGGTCACGACGAAGCGCGCGCCGACCGGCGCCGGTCCCGCCGCCGCAGCAGCAGCAGCCATGAAGGCCCGCCCGGTGGGTGCCGGGGCCACTCGGTGCGGCGTGAAGTCGAGGCATCCGCTCTCTCGGCGAACCTCGGCGGTCAGCGCGAGGAGGAGGCGCTCGACCTCCTCCTCGCGACCGGCGATCGCGGTGAACTCGGCGATCAGCTCGACCCGGGCTCCGCTCACGCGCGCAGCGCGCCGGTCATGATCGCCACCGCGTCGGTCATGGTGTGCGACTCGGGAGTGATCGTCGCGGCACGCTTGCCGAGTCGCTGGATGTGGATGCGATCGGCGACGTCGAAGACGTGCGGCATGTTGTGCGAGATGAGGATGACGGGGATGCCGCGATCGCGCAGGTTCCTGATGAGCTCGAGCACCTGGTTCGACTCGCGCACGCCGAGTGCCGCCGTCGGTTCGTCGAGCACGACGACCTTCGATCCGAAGGCCGCGGCCCGGGCCACCGCGACCGCCTGACGCTGCCCGCCCGAGAGGTTCTCGACGGGCACGGTCACGTCTTGCAGCGTCGAGATGCCGAGCGCGCGCAGTTCGTTGCGCGCCTTCTCGCGCATGCCCTTCTGGTCGACGATGCGGAACACCGAGCCGAGGATGCCGCGCTTGCGCTCCTCCCGCCCGAGGAACAGGTTCGTGGCCACGTCGAGCGCCGGCGAGACGGCGAGGTTCTGGTAGACGGTCTCGATACCCGCGGCCCGGGCGTCTTGCGGGCGCTTGAAGTGCACGGGCTTGCCGTCGAGGAAGATCTCGCCTTCATCGGGGATCTCGGCGCCGGTGAGGCACTTGATGAGCGTCGATTTGCCGGCGCCGTTGTCGCCGATGATCGCGAGCACCTCGCCGGGGTACAGCTCGAGGCTCACCCCGTCGAGGCCGACGACGCGGCCGAAGGTCTTCACGAGCCGGCGGGCACTCAGGATCGGGGTGCGGGTCTCGGCGGGGCCGGCGGCGGGCACCTGGCCCGCGGCATCCGTTGCGGTGGTCATTTGCGTACCTTTCGAATCCACTGGTCGACCGAGACGGCGACGACGATGAGCACGCCGACCGCGAAGGTCTGCCAGAGCACGTCGAGCCCCGCGAGCGAGAGGCCGTTGCGGAAGACACCGACGATGAGAGCGCCGAGCAGGGTGCCCCAAACGGTGCCGCGACCGCCGAAGAGGCTCGTGCCGCCGATGACGACGGCGGTGATCGAGTCGAGGTTGAGCTCTGCGCCCGCGTTGGGCGATGCCGCGTTCGTGCGGCCGATCTGGATCCAGGCACCGAGGGCGAGGATCGCGCCCGCCGCGAGGTAGACGCTCATCAGCACCCGGTTCACACTGATGCCGGCGAGGCGCGCGGCCTCGGGGTCGTCGCCGACCGCGTAGACGTGTCGGCCCCAGGCGGTCTTCGCGAGGATCAGGGAGATCACCACGTAGAGCACCAGCATCATCAGCACGCCCACGGTGAAGTTCACGCCGCCGATGGTGAAGGTGGCGCCCATCGCGGTGAGCAGTTCGGGCATCTCGGCGCCGCGCACGGTCGCGCCCCCCGAGTACAGCAGGGTGAGCGCGACGAAGATGCTGAGCGTGCCGAGCGTCACGATGAAGGGCGGCAGCTTCAGACGGGTGACGAGGAAGCCGTTGAGGGCGCCCGCTGCGAGGCCGACGACGAGGCCCAGGACAATGGCCAGAATGCCCGGGAGGCCGAGCTGCACGCTCGTCTGCGCCATCACCATCGAGCTCAGCACCATGACGGCGCCGACCGAGAGGTCGATGCCCGCGGTGAGGATGATGAGGGTCTGGGCGACGGCGAGCGTACCGACCACGGCGACCTGCTGCGTGATGAGCGAGAGGTTCGCCGGGTTCAGGAACCGGTCGTTGAGCAGTCCGAAGACGATCACGGCGAGCACGAGCACGAGCGCCGGGCTGATCGCCGGGTAGCGGTGCAGGGTGTTCCGGATGCGGCTGAGCGGGGTGGTTCGGTCGAGGAACTCCTCGGCCAGGTCGAGCGCCGAGGTCGGCGGCTCGGTGGTCTGCTGGGTCACGTTGATACTCCGTTGTTCGGTGAGTGAGCGGTGCGGGCCGGGAGGGACCGGATGCCGCGGGGTGGGTCATGATCAGGAGAGCCGCGCCGCGGCATCCTCACCGACCCGCACCACTCACGGTGCGGTGCCGGGGATCAGCCCCAGCAGATCTCGCCGCCCTGCGTGGTATCGATCGACTCGACACCCTCTTGCGGGTCGTCGGTGACGAGCGCGACGCCCGTGTCGAAGAAGTCGAGCCCCTCGGTCGTCTCGGGGGCCTCGCCCGTCTTCACGAGGTCGAAGATCGCCTGCACGCCGAGCTCGGCCATCTTGACCGGGTACTGCTGGCTCGTCGCGCCGATGATGCCCTCGGCGACCTGGTCGACACCGGCGCAGCCGCCGTCGACCGAGACGACGATCACGTCGTCCTGACCGGCTGCCTTGAAGGCCTCGTAGGCGCCGTAGGCGGCCGGTTCGTTGATCGTGTAGACGACGTTGATGTCGGGGTTCTTCGAGAGCAGGGTCTCGGCGGCGGTGCGGCCGCCGTCCTCGGCGCCACCGGATGCCTCGTTGCCGACGATCTCGTAGTCGCCGCCGCTGTACGTGCCGCTCTTCGCCTCGTCGCCGTTCACCGCGGCATCCGCCGTGTCGATGCCCATGCCGTCGAGGAAGCCCTGGTCGCGGTTGTAGTCGACCGAGACGATCTTGTCGTCGAAGAGGTCGATGAGCGCGATGGTCGCCGTCTCGCCGGCGAGCTTGGCCGCGGTCCAGCGGCCGATCTCCTGGCCGGCCGCGAAGTTGTCGGTCGCGAAGGTGATGTCGACGGCTTCGGGGTCGGCGGGCGGCGTGTCGAGTGCGATCACGAAGAGGCCGGCGTCGCGGGCCTTGACGAGCGCGTCTTCGACGCCGGGGCCGTTCGGGGTGATCAGGATGCCGGCGTCACCCTTGGAGATGGCGTTCTCGATGGCCTGGATCTGGGTGTCCTCGTCGCCGTCCTCCTTGCCAGCGGCGAGCGTGAGGTTCACGCCGAGCTCGTCGGCGGCTGCCTCTGCGCCGTCCTGCATGGCGACGAAGAAGGGGTTGGTCGTGGTCTTGACGATGAGCGAGACGCCGATTTCTTCGGCGTCTCCGCTGTCGCCCGCATCGGCGCCTGCTGCGCAGCCGGTCAGGGCGAGCGCCGCGGCGGCGGTGAGCGATCCTGCGGTGATGAGACGGCGGCGGAGCGCACCTGGTGCTGTGTGATTCATCGATGAATCTCCTCTGGTGTTGGAAGGCCCGTTGTCGCCTTGACAACGATGTCATCGATAGGTCTAGCTCACCAAGGCATGTATAGTCAAGTCCAACTTGCACACTTGGGAGCAAATCGTGACACCGTTGTCAAACACGAGTACGGCGCCGGAGAGCGCTCGTTCGCGACCGACGATGCGGCACGTGGCCGCCCTGGCCGGTGTCGGCGTGAAGACGGTCTCGCGCGTCATCAACGGCGAGCCGAACGTCTCGGCGGCCACGATCGCCAAGGTCGAGGCCGCGGCCCGCACGCTCGACTACCAGCCCGACCTGCACGCGGGCAACCTGCGCAGGGCCGACGGCCGCACGCGCACGCTCGGTCTGCTCGTCGGCAGCGTCGACAACCCCTTCTCGGGGGCGGTGCACCGGGCCGTCGAAGATGCTGCACTCGCTCGCGGGGTCTCGGTGTTCGCGTCGAGCCTCGACGACGACCCCGACCGCGAGCAGGAGGCGGTCTCGGCCTTCCTCCGCCGCCGCGTCGACGGGCTCATCCTCACCACCATCTCCGAGAGCCAGGCCTACCTCGCACCCGAGCTGCGGCGCGGCACCCCGGTCGTCTTCGTCGACCGCGAGCCGGCCGGGCTAACCTCCGACGCCGTCGTCAGCGACAACGCCGACGGCGCCGCCCTCGCGACCCGTCACCTGCTCGAGCAGGGGCACCGCCGCATCGCCTACCTCGGCGATCGCCACGACATCCAGACCGCGCGCGAGCGCCACCGCGGCTACCTCGATGAACTGGGCCGGGCCGGCGTCTCGACCCGGGGCCAGCAGATCATCGAAGGACTCCACAATGAGGCGACCTCGCGTGCCGCGACCCTCGCGCTCTTCGATGCGCCGAACCCGCCCACCGCGATCTTCTCGAGCCAGAACCTCGTGACGATCGGCGTCATCCGCGCGCTGCGCGAACTCGGGCGCCAACACGACACCGCCCTCGTCGGCTTCGACGACGTGCCGCTCGGCGACCTGCTCGACCCCGGCGTGACGGTCGTGGCGCAGAACCCGCAGGAGATCGGTCGCACCGCCGCCGAGCGTGTGTTCGCCCGCCTCGACGGCGACATCTCGGCCGCGGCGCGCACCATCGTGCCGACGCAGTTGCTCGAGCGTGGCTCGGGCGAGATCGCACCGCGAGCGGAGGGCTGAACGGATGTCGCAGCAATTGCCGCAGCAGCCCTCTCGGCGAGGCACCGGGCCCGCCGCCCGCATCACCGTCATCGGCGACGCGCTCATCGACGAGCTGCGCGACCCGACCGGCGCTCGCGAGTTCGTCGGCGGCGCAGCGCTGAATGTCGCGGTCGGGCTCGCGCTCCTCGGCGAACAGACCACGCTCGTTGCGATGGTCGGCGACGACGAGCCGGGCGACCGCATCCGCGGGTACCTGCGCGACTACCGGGTCGGGCTGGCCGAGAGCCCCTCGCCGTTCGGCACCTCTCGAGCGATCTCCGACCGCACCGCGGGAGAACCGCGATACGAGTTCAATGAGGCCGCGCAGCGGCGCTGCATCCGATTCGACGACGCCACCCGAGCCGCGATCGACGAGGCCGACCTCGTGGTGGTCAGCTGCTTCCCCTTCGACGATGCCGAGCAATACGCCGAGCTCGTCGGCGCGATCGCCGACCCCGAGCGACGAGTGATCGTCGACGGCAACCCGCGCGCCGGCATGCTCGCCGATCGGGCCGCGTTCCTCACGAACTTCGAGGACTTCGCGTCGCGCTCGCTGCTCACGAAAGTGGGCGACGAAGACGCCGACCTGCTGCTCGGCGACTCGCTCGAGGCGTTCGTGAGCCGGCTTCGGAGCCTGCCGGGCATGCGGGGCGCGATCCTCGCCACGGCCGGGCGCGATGGGGCACGGGTGCACCACGGCGACTCCGTCGTGCGCTCCGGCATCGTCGAGCTGCCCGGCCCGATCGTCGACACGATGGGCGCCGGCGATGCCACGCTCTCCGCGATCGTGCACCGGGTTGCCGAGGGCGGGCTGCCGCAGACGACGGATGCCTGGGCCGCGGCACTGCACGAGGCGATGACGATCGCCGCCGCGACCGTGCGCCACGAGGGTGCGCTGCTGCGCGTGCCGCACGCCGACACCGCGTCCGTCGCTCCGAGCTGATCCTCCCCGGATGGAGGCCGCACGGCCGAGGAGCTCGTGATCGGGCGGTAGCGGCGAAGCCGCTCGAAAATGCTCGACGAGGGTCGGGTAGGATCGCCATGCGATTCGGACGATTCGCTATTGCGCATGCCCATCGGCGGGACCGACGGCAATCGATCGCAACATCTCACGAGTAAGGCACCGACACTTGGGCAGCACAACCGACGAATTCGTTCCGGTCGATGACCTCGGTCGAAGCACCCAGGTCGTGCACGCCGAGACGGTGCACGCCGAGATCGATGCTACCAAGCAGGTATCGCCAGCCGATGTGCCTCCACCGGGCAGCAGACTCGGCTTCTGGATCATCACGGGCGGAATCGGGGTAGGGGTCGCCCTCACCCTCCTGGTGATCGTCGCCGCGCTCAATCGCGGATTCGATTGGAGTGATGAGGGCTTCGCCTTCGCGATGATCTCCAGCAATCGGGTGAGCAGCGGCGAGTTCTGGGGTTTCCAGGTCCTGCTCAATCCGTTGTACGAGCTCTTCGGCAGCAGCATCCTCGCCTTCAGGGTCCTCCGGCTGCTCGGCTATATCGCGCTGTCCATCGTGCTCTGCGTGATCGCGAGGTCTGCGCTCGACGCGATCGGCGTGCAACTGCGCCGATCGAGTTGGATTCTCGTCATTCTGGTCGCCCAGGCTGGAACGTTCGCGGCATGGAGCTACCCGCCCCGCTATCTCGGGTACAACGAGCTCTCCTCCTGGCTCACGCAGCTCGCTGGGGCGATCCTCATCCTGCTCCTCGTCCGCGGCAGGGTGAACACGACGCCGCCCGCGCGACGTCGCGGCCAGTGGGTCCTCTGGGCCCTCGTGGGCTTCCTGATCTGCGGACTCTTCGTCGCGAAGATCACTGCGGCCGCCGCGCTCACCGTCATTGCGCTCATCGTCGCACTCCTGCCGGCGAACTCCGGGCGGAGGTGGGTGCGGGTCGGGTTCCTCGCGAGCGGCGCTGTCGTCGCGGCGCTCGTGATGCTCGTGGCCGGTACGCCCGTCGTCGCCTACACGCAGTCGGTGATCGCTCTGTTCCTGAATCCCGACGACCAAGCGGTGAGCGGATATTCGCTGACAGACATGCTCAATGCGTACCTGTGGTCCGCGTCGCAGACGATCGGGGTGCTCGCTGCTCCGATCATCCTCGCGGCGGTGGCTCTGCTCGTGAGCAGAGGAATCCCCCGGACCCCGGCAGACGGGGGCAGGTCGGGCTTGCCCGGGTCGATCGTGCACGTCGCACTCGCGCTCGGGGCCGTCGCCCTGATCATGGTGGTCTCGATTCCGGCCTTTCCCCCGGCCGGGGTGCACATCTTCAGTGCGCTCGGGTTCGGCACCGCCTTCATGTTCTTCGCCGCGGTTCTGTCGTTCGCGGTGCTCGCGCCTCGAACTGTTCGGCCCGGTCTTCTGATCGGACATCGCGCGACGACGACGATTTTCCTTCTGGCGCTGTTCGCCCTGATCCCCCTGGTCAGCGGAATCGGCACCTTGAACGCACTGTTGGGGCAGACGGTCTTCTCCGCCACCTTCTGGGCGGTCGGCGCCGGTATGGCCCTCGCAGTGCTGTGGGAGCGTTCCTGGACGACCTCGCCCGTGATGCGGCTGTTCCCGCTCCTGCTGTCGGCCGCGATCGTGGCGGCTGGATCCGTTGCCGTCGCGGGCGATGTGCTCAATCACCCCTACCGCACCCAGCCGTACTTCTCCCAGAAGACGGAGAGCACGACCGGGGAGTTCAGGGGCCTGCGCTTGACCGAGGGCGAGGTGGAGTTGCTGGAGTGGCTCGACGACACCGGTACACGACTGGATGCAGACGGGGTTCCGGCGCTGTCGATGGCCTCTCCCGGCGCGCTGATGGCGTTCAACGGCAGCGGATGGGCGAACCTCTGGCCGGGCCCCGACTGGGCGAACTCCATGATTCGGGCGTGCGGAGGCGAGCGGCCCGACGACCTCTTCGTGCTTCAGTCGGCGAGCAGTGGCGACGACTCAGGGATCTACGAACAACTCCAGACAGGACTCGACGGCTGCGGAGTCGATTTCCCGAGAGACTTCGAACGGGTCGCAGAGCACCCGAGCGAGAATCCCGAGCAGGATGTCACCGTATGGCGGCTCCGCTGAGCTGAGCTGGCTCCGCATTCCACGCGGCCATGAGAACGCCGGCGTCCGAGATACTCTGCTCACTGAGGTCAGGGACGGGCCTCGGCGCCGATCAGGGTCAAGGCATTGCGGAGGCCCTGCTCGAGGAGGTCGTCGGAGAGCTGCCGGTCGGTCAGGGCGCGGGAGAGTTGCAGCGTGCCGGCCATCATGCCCAGCAGGCTGAGTGCCTTCACGCGGGCCGAAGGCGGATCTTCGGGTGCCATGCGGGCGGCGAGGCCGTCGATGACGACCAGAACGCCGTCGGTGTACGCCTGCCGGGTCGCGTCTGCGGTGCGCCCGATCTCGTCGAGCAGGGCGGCGTTGGGGCAGCCGTCGGCGGTGTCGTCGCGTTGCTGGGGCGAGAGATACCAGCGAACGATCTGTTCGAGGCCGGCCGGCCCGGGCTCCGCGTGCGCGACGAGGTTCGCGTGCTGCGCGTGAAGCTGATCGGCGATCGCGGCGGCGACGAGGTCGTCTTTGGATTCGAAGTGGGCGTAGAAGGCGCCGTTGGTCAGTCCGGCGTCCTTCATCAAGGTCGCGACACCCGAGCCGTCGATGCCGTCTCGCTTGAGCCGTCGGCCGGCCGTCGCGACGATCCGCTGCCGTGTCTCCTGCTTGTGCTCTTTCGTGTACCGCACCATGGGTTCCTCCTTCTCAGCCGAGCTCGCCCCTGATTCCGCTCTCGACGACTCCTGTTGAATTCTCCGGCACTCAGCTCGGCATCCGGTTGAATCTGCGGATGACGCGGTCGAAGCTGCGGGCCGGAGCGACACGGTGCACCGCGTCGATGGTGCGGGCGGTCGTGCCGGCCGTGCGCCGGAGTTTCGGGTTGCGGTCGGTGGCCGCTGCGACGATCACCTTGGCGACGACGGCGGGGTCGTCGCCGCTGCTGAGGTTCTTCGCGATCAGCTCGTCGTAGTTGCGTCGCCCGGCCGCGTAGAGCGGCATGGGGGTATCGGCTTCCACGCTGTGGCCTGCGAACGGCGTGTTGATCGGGCCTGGCTCAACGAGCAGCACTCGGATGCCGTGCTCGCGCACCTCGTGGTCGAGCGATTGGGAGTAGCCCTCGACCGCGTGCTTGGTCGCGACGTAGGGCGCCATGAACGGACTGGGCACGAACCCGCTGAGCGAGGAGACGTTGATGATGCGACCGCGGCCGCGGGCGCGCATGTGCGGCAGCACGGCCTTGGTCGTGCGCATGACGCCGTAGACGTTGATGTCGAAGATGTCTTGCGTCTGGGAGATCGAGAACTCCTCGGCCGCGCCGGTCGTGCCGACGCCGGCGTTGTTGACCAGAACGTCGATGTGCCCGAATCGGTCGATCACCTGGGTGAGTGCTGCGGCGACCGACTCGTCGCTGGTGACGTCGAGGTCGACGTAGGTCACCCCGGTGAGCGGGGTGAGTCGCGCGGTGTTGCGGCCGGTTCCGATCACCTGGAAGCCTGCGGCCGCCAGGGCGATCGCTGTGGCTTTGCCGATGCCGGAGGTTGCGCCGGTTACGAACGCGACCCGCTGAGTTGTTGTCATCGTGAGCTCCTGAAGCTTTAGATTACGATCGTACGACTATAGATCGCGCGAGACTGCGGAAGCAAGGTCCTCCGGAAATTCGGCCTCGTTGTTCGCGATCACCTGGATGGCGCCACCGGGTGATACCGCGCCGACGGCCCACTCTCTCGACCGCTCGCAGCGGCGCATCCGCGAACCGCTTGCAATGTCCGCCGGACAGTACGTAACATCGCCGTCACTGACTGACAACGATGTCATCATGGCATCGTGACTCGTGCAACGAAGGGCGAAACGAATAATGACGACGAAATCAGGATGGCGCGCAGCCGCGGCGGCGGCCACCGTCGCGGCGCTTGCGACCGGCCTCATGGGCGCCGTGCCAGCGGCCGCAGAGGATGCGGCACCGGACCCGGCCTCGGAGCAGTACCGACCCTCGCTGCACTTCTCACCGGAGCGCAACTGGATGAACGACCCGAACGGCCTCGTCTACGACGACGGCACGTGGCACCTGTTCTTCCAGCACAACCCCTCGGGCACCCGCTGGGGCAACATGAGCTGGGGCCACGCGACGAGCACCGACCTCGTGCACTGGGAAGAGCGGCCGGTCGCGATCCCGCAGACCTTCGACGCGAACGGCGTCGCGATCGAAGACATCTTCTCGGGCTCGGTCGTGGTCGACGAGGAGAACACGAGCGGCTTCGGCACCGCAGAGAAACCGCCGATGATCGCGATCTACACGAGCGCCTACACGCCCGCCCACCCGACCCACGCCGGCAAGCAGGCCCAATCGCTCGCCTACAGCCTCGACCACGGGCAGACCTGGACGAAGTACCTGGGCAACCCGGTCTACGACCGCGACTCCGCGAACTTCCGCGACCCGAAGGTGTTCCGCTACACGAACCCCGCCACGGGCGAGTCGTACTGGGTGATGGCCGCGGTCGAGGCCCTGCAGTACAAGGTCGTGCTCTCCCGCAGCGACGACCTGAAGACGTGGACGCACCTCAGCGACTTCGGCCCGGCGAACGCGGCTGGCGGCATCTGGGAGTGCCCCGATCTCTTCCCGCTTCCGGTCGACGGCGACCCGGCGAACACCAAGTGGGTCATGGTGGTCAACCTGAACCCGGGCTCGGTCGCGGGCGGCTCGGGCGGCCAGTACTTCGTGGGCGAGTTCGACGGCACGACGTTCACCTCGGAGAGCACGGTGTCGGATGCCGCGGTGCCGCCCGGCGACCTCTTCGCCGGGTTCGACGACGGCAGGTACGGCGACTGGGCGGTCGGCAACGAGCCGGGCAACTGGAAGAACGGGCCATGGGGCGACGCTCCCGCGGCGGGAACGCTGCCGGGCCAGAACACCGTGACCGGCCACCTGGGTGCCGGCCTCGTGAATGGCTTCAACGACTTCGACTGGCCCGTCGGCACGCTCGAGTCGCCCACGTTCACCGTCGACCGGCCCTTCGTGAACCTGCTCGTCGGCGGCGGCAACCACCCGCACGTCGACGGCACCCGGCTCGGCAACGAGCCGCCCGCCGGCCGGCTGCTCTTCGACGGTTTCGAGTTCGCCGACGGCACGACGCTCGCCGACACGGGCTGGCAGGCCACCGGCGACCTCGCGATCGACCCGAGCCGCAGCCCGTCGACGCAGGGCGGCGACTACTTCCTCGGCCAGAAGCGCATCAACACCTTCGAGGCCGGGCCGTTCGGCGACACCAACCGCGGCGATCTCACCTCGCCGGCCTTCACGATCGAGCCCGGCGAGGATCGCCTGTCGTTCCTGCTCGGCGGCGGCAGGCGACTCAACGGCACGCTCGAGGCGCGACTGCTCGTCGACGGCGAGGTCGTGCGCACGGCGTACGGCCCCGAGGGCGGCGCGCTGAACTGGCAGTCGTGGGACGTGTCGGAGTTCGTCGGCCGCGACGCGCAGTTCCAGGTGCACGACGACGCCACCGGCGGCTGGGGCCACCTCACGGTCGACCACCTCGTGCTCGGCGGGGCGCCGGCGCGGGCCCGCTCTGAGGAGACCTCCGTGAACCTCGTCGTCGGTGGCGAGATCGTGCGCTCCGCGACGGGCAGCAACAGCGAGAACCTCGACTGGGTGAACTGGAACGTCGCCGAGTTCGCCGGGCAGGAGGCATCCGTCCGCATCATCGACAACAACCGGTTCGGCTGGGGCCACGTGCTTGTCGACCAGGTGATGTTCTCGGATGCCGCGGCCGCACCGCGCATCGAGGGCTACGACTGGCTCGACTGGGGCCGCGACTACTACGCGACGGTGTCGTTCAGCAACGCGCCCGACGGCCGCCGCGTGATGCTCGGCTGGATGAACAACTGGGACTATGCCAACGACATCCCGACGGGCTCCTGGCGCAGCGCGATGGCGCTGCCGCGCGACGTGTCACTCGTGACGACCGAGCGCGGCCCGCGGCTCGTGCAGCAGGTCGTGCCCGAGTTCGCTGAGCTCGAGCAGACCGATCGGTCCTTCACGGATGCCTCGCGGCCGATCACCGACGGTGCGGAGACGCTGCCCGTGGCGGGCGAGGTCGTGCGCATCGACGCCGTGCTGCGACCGGGCGCCGCCGACGCGGTCGGGCTCAGCGTGCTGGGAGACGACGAGTCGGCGACGCGCATCGGGTACGACGCGACATCGGGCCGGCTGTTCGTCGACCGACGCGATTCGGGCAGCACGGGCTTCCACCCTGCGTTCGCCTCGCTCGATGACGCTCCGTTGGCGCTGCGCGACGACGGCACGATCGCGCTGACCGCCTACATCGACCGCTCCTCGGTCGAGGTGTTCACCGCCGACGGCCGCACGACGATCACCGATCAGGTGTTCCCGAACGCCGGCGCCGACGCCATCGGGCTCTGGGCCGACGGCGAGGGCGCGACGCTCGAGTCGCTCACGGTGACGCCGATGCACGGAGCGATGTACCAGGAGGCCGGGGTCGACGATGCCACGGCGGCGCCGGCGGCCGCCGAGGTCTCGGCGCTCACGGGCCCGCGAAAGGGTCCGGATGCCGACGGCGACTTCGTCATCAAGGTCAAGGTCGCCAAGGGCGAGCCGACGACCGTCGTGCGCCTCGTCGAGAACCGCTCGGTGATCGGCCGGGTCTACCGCTCGGCCGGCGACGGCCGTGTCGTCGAGTTCGCCATCACGGATGCCGCGCCGGGCGAGCACCGTTACTCGATCGAGGTCGAGAACTCGGCGGGCGTCACACCGAGCGGCGAGCTGCTCGTGCGCGTCGCCGGCTGAGACGAACGGATGCCCCGGGGCGAGGCGCCCCGGGGCATCCGTCGTTCGTGCCTCTACTGCACCTTGCCGCCGGGGTTGACGTCGAGGTTCGCCGGGATGTCGGCCCAGCCGCCCAGCCCGTCGGTGCCGTAGGTGTAGTCGACGGCGCTGTCGGCGCCATCGAGGTCGATCTTCACGGTCGGGGCGAGCGTGCCGCCGCGCACGAAGTCATCGTGCGTGCCGATCGTGTCGATGAACGACTGCACCAGTCCGCCGGGCATCACGTAGTGCGAGTACGCCTGGAAGTGACCCGGGTGCTGGTTGTAGTCGGGAGCGAACGGCTGACCGCCGGCGAAGTTGAGGTTCGTCGGGTTGCCGAGCGCGAGGCCCGATCCGCCGTTCAGCGGCTGGAAGTCGCTGCGGATGCCGTCGCCGACGAAGCCGTAGACGCCCTCGGGGCCGTCGATGCCGTTCGCGAACGTGCCGCGGTGGCTGATGGTGAAGAGGTAGGCCTTGCCGTCTTCGAAGACGAACTGCGGGCGCTCGGTCTGGTCGGTGACGCAGTTGGCCGACAGGATCGGCGGCAGGAACTCCCACTCGGTGAGCTCGTCGTTCTTCGCCTTCGCGAGGCCGATGTTGCCGATCTGGTAGGTCGCACCCGAGGCGTTGACCGCGTCGACCGTCTCGGCGTAGGGGTCGCCCTCACGGTAGCCGAGGTCCTCCTCGGTGCACTGTGCGGACTCGCGCGGCATGGCCGAGTTGCCCTCGAACACCATGTAGGTCTCGCCGGGGTGCGCCGGGTCCTCGAAGGTGAACGGGTCGCGGAAGTTGAAGAACTCGTTCTGCGCACCGGTCTGGTAGTACGTGCCATCGGCCTCGAGCAAGCTCGTGACCTTGTTGAAGCCCGTGAGCTTCACGCCCTGCTTGTTGGCGTGCACGTGCCCGACGCTCAGTGCGATGCGCGGGTCGTAGGGCTTGATGTTGTTGCCGGCTGCGTCACGGTAGAACGCGACATCCGTGAAGAAGAGCTTGATCTCGCCGCCCTTCATGATGCGCGCGGAACCCGACCACTGGGTCTGGTGGCTGTACGACTGGTCCTCGAAGATCTGGCCGGTCACGCCCTCGTCGAAGACGAGGCCGCCGTAGGTCCAGCCGCCGTTCTCCGGCCGCTCATCGGCCGAGAGGCCGGCCGGGCGGAAGAAGTAGCCGATCTTCGCGAAGACGTGCCGGTCGTCGAAGCCGAGGCTGCGGTCGGCGACGAGCGAGAAGATGATCTCCTGGCCGTTGACGCTGTACTGGTTGCCGGCCTCGTCGGTGAGCGGCCAGGTGTCCCACACCCAGACCTCGCCGTTCGACATGTCGGGGAAGTCCTGCGGCACCGTCGGCATGGTGAGTGCGGTCGGCATCGAGTTCTCCCGCGAAGGCGCGCCCGGGTCGGAGAGGCGCTTCAGCTGACGGGCGTCGGCGCGGGTCCACTTCGCGGTGAAGTCGTCTTCTGGCGCGTAGGCCTCTTGCGTGTGCAGGGTCGGCTCGGGGCCGGGCTGCAGGTCGTCGGGTGCGGCGACCGCTCCCGCCGTGCCCGTGAAGAGGGTCGCGACCAGGGCGCCGGCCGCGGCCATTGCTCCGATGAGTGGGCGCTTGATACGCCCCGGTGATGTTGACATGTTCGTCGCCTTTCGTGGATGAAGGTACTTCCTCGAATCCGCGACGCTTGTGCTCCCCCAGCACTGGAACCTATGGGAAAACTGACAACGTTGTCAAGTCGTGGACAATATCTTCGAAATGAATGTCTTCGCATGCGAATTGGCTGATCAGCAGGCTGGCGCGGATGGTCGCGCGTTCATGGCCGCGATCGGCGCGCCGATGTTTGCAAATCGATTTGGAAGCGGTTAGCGTTGCCGACGATTCCTCGAGTGGCGCTTGCGCTCCTCCCCACAGACACAGCTGCGAAGGTGCATCGCCGGTTCCGACGACCACCCCGCGACAGCGGATCTGACGGCCCGGCGGTGCACGAACCACGACGGAGGATCATGAACCGCACACACCAGCGTGACGCGCCGGACGGCGCGGCGACGCGCGTGCGCTCGGGCCGATGGCGTCGGCCCGGCGGCTCGACGCGCGTCGTCATCACGATCATCGCCATCGCCACGGTCGTCGCGGCAATCGTCGCCGGCGTCGGCATCGCAATCCTGCTCGCACCGGGCAGCCGCGCGCCGGAACAACCGGATGCCGCCACCCGGGCCCCGACCGCCGCGCCCGACTACACCCGACCGGCCGAGTGGTCGCCCTACCGCCCGGCCGTGCACCTCACGCCGGCCGAGCGCTGGATGAACGACCCGCAACGGCCGATCTGGCTCGACGGCCGCTGGCACTACTACTACCTCTACAACGCCGACTACCCCGAGGGGAACGGCACCGAGTGGTACCACGCGACCTCGACCGACCTCGTGCACTGGCGCGACGAGGGCGTCGCGATCGACAAGTACGAGAACGGGCTCGGCGACATCGAGACCGGCAGCGCAGTGATCGACACGGAGAACACCGCAGGCTTCGGCGCGGGCGCCGTGATCGCGATGCTCACGCAGCAGCACGAGGGCGTGCAGCGGCAGTCGCTCTTCGTGTCGACCGACGGCGGCTCCCGGTTCGAGCCGTACGACGGCAACCCCGTGATGGACAACCCCGGCAAGACGCACTGGCGCGACCCGAAGATCGTGTGGGACGACGCGCGCGGCGAATGGCTCATGGTGCTCGCCGAAGGCCACCGCATCGGCTTCTACACCTCACCCGATCTGAAGTCATGGACCTATCGCTCGGCGTTCGAGCGTGACGACCTCGGCGTGCTCGAATGCCCCGACCTGTTCCGGATGTCGCTCGATGGCGACCCCGCGAAGACGACCTGGGTGCTCGCCGCCGGGGTCAACGGCACCGAGCACGGCATGTCGACCGGTACCGCGTATTGGACCGGGGCGTGGGATGGCGAGAGGTTCACCGTCGACGGCGACGGCGACGGTGCAGCCCCGCCGTCGTGGCTCGACCGGGGCGCCGACTTCTATGCGACCGTGACATGGGAGGACCCGCGCCTGCCCGAGGCGGAGCGCCTCGCGTCGCGCTACTCGATCGGCTGGCTCAACAACTGGGCGTACGCCGGCGAGCTGCCCACCGACGACTGGCACGGCGGCACCGATTCGGTCGTGCGCGAGCTGGCACTCCGCAGCGTCGACGGGCGGCCGACGCTCGTCTCGACTCCGGTGGCGGCGCTCGCCTCGCTCGAGGGAGATGCCGAGCTCGTCGAGCACCTGCGGGTGTCGGATGCCTCGAGCACTCCGCTCCCCCAGCCCGACTCCGACGCCTATCGCCTCCGCGTCGAGGTCGCTGCCGACCCCGGTGACCCGGCCTCGGAGGTGCGGTTCCGCATCAAGGAGGGCGACGGCGCGTTCGCGACCGTCGGCGTCGACTTCGAGGCCGGCACCGTGTTCGTCGCGCGTGACGCCGACGCCGTGGCGGCCTCGATGCCGCCCGTCTACCGGGACGTGCGCACCGCACCGGCACCAGCTCGAGACGGGGTAGTGACCCTCGACCTCGTCGTCGACACGGGCTCGGTCGAGGTCTTCGCGAACGACGGCGAAGCGGTGCTCTCGAACGTCGTCTTCGGGGCGCCCGGTGCGAACGGCCTCTCGGTGGAATCCGTCGGCGGGGCGACGGAACTGCGCTCGATGCGACTCGCGCCGCTCGCGGTGGCAGCGGTCGAGCGGGCGACCGGAGTTCGCGGTTGACGCGAGGAAGCAGCTCGAACGCATACTCCGAGATTCGGTGTCGTTCGCATCGGTTCGTAGGATCTGGGCAGCCAGCGTTCGCGCAGAGTCTTGGTCGCCGCCTCGATTGAGTCCGCCGCACCATTCAGCAACCGGACCTTCCACCACACTTCGGGTAACGTGGCCTTCAATCTGGTGCGACCGGGGGTCATGCTGGGCTGAAGAGGTGTTCGGGACTGCGCAACCCACACCTTGCACCGAGGCATTTGGGGACCCATGCGCAAATGGCATTCTTCGTTCGACCGCACCGTCGCGTCGAGCGGCACGATCGCAGACGCTCCGCGCATCCCATCAGGTCTGCTCGAGCGGCCGAGGCTGTATGCGCTGCTCGACTCGGATGCACCGTTGACGGTCGTGCGAGGTGTCGGTGGTTCGGGCAAGACGGTGCTGCTGCGACAGTGGGCCGGCCGCTCGGAACGGCGCGTGATCTGGGTTGACATCGAGCCGCAATCGTCCACGCCCGAAGGATTCGCGGTCGCAGTGCTCCAGCGGCTCGCGCGGGGCGGGCTGCTCCCTGCTGCCCGTGCGCACGCCGCGGTCGACACAGCGCAGACGGGCGATGGACCCGGCGTTTCGCTCGACGGCGCGCTCTCGGACATGCACGCGCCACCCGTGATCATCATCGACAAGGCATCAGTAGCGGACGAGTCGACGCTCCGAAGCATCATCGAGCTTCTGCTGCGGCATCCCTCGCTACGGGTCATCGCCGCCGCGAACCAGACGACCCAGCTCGACGAACCCGGCCTCGCATTCGTGATCGATCGGGCCGTGGTCTCACCGATCGACCTCATGTTCACTCAGCAGGAAATCCGAGCGACGCTGCACATCAGCCCTGCGATGGCCGAAGAAGTGCATCAGCTGTCCGGCGGTCTCCCCGTCGTCGTTCACGCTCTGGCTGCCCGGGCGAACACGGGTCTCCCGCGTGCCGAGCTACTGGCAGTGGCTGCCGACTCCGTCGAGGCCTTCATGCGAGCTCGGATCACCGGGGCCGGATACGACCCGCGCATCATCGACGCGCTGACCCGCATGAGTCTCGCCGACGAGCTGACCATCGAACTCGCTCACGACCTCACCGCGGACGACAACGCTCGAAGCATCCTCGACGCCGCAGCGGACTACGGATTCGGTGAATGGTCGGAGCAAGGCGCCCGCCGGTTCACCTTCATCCCACTCGCGAGGGAACTGCTGCGACGTGAGCTCAAGGCCCGATTCCCCGAGGAGTTGCCTCGGCTGAACGCGGCGCTCGTGAATTGGCGCATGCAGAACGGCATGGCGATAGCGGCTCTCGAATCCGCAGTGGCCGGTGACGACCTGACTCTCGCGACCCATGTCGTGAAGTCCACCTGGTTCACCCTGCTGCGACAGCACGGGACACAGGTTCGCGGCATCCTCGGCACGGTGCCCCTCGAGCGGCTCCGCGCGTACCCGCTGCTCGTCATGCTGCTGGCGATCTGCCACAACGCCGTCGGTGTGCGCCGGATGCGCGGACTGCAGTTGTTCGCCCTCGCCGCGTCGGCGACGAAGACGACGAACGGCGCACTCTCCCAGAGCGACCGCGTGTTCCTCTGCGCCGCCGAGAGCTCCGCCCTGCGGGTGCTTGGTTTCCATGCACGCGCCATCCCGCCAGCCCAGCGTGCACTCAAAGCCGCCGAACGGCTCTCGCCCGAAGAGACCGGCCAATACCGCGAGCAACTGCCCCTCATCTACGCACAACTCGGCATCACCTTCTACTACGGCAACGAAGTCAGCCTCGCCCTCGAAATCTTCAGCATGGGACTCGCACTCGCGGAAAGCGATCATCGTGAGTCGGGGTTCAGTTGCGTCGCGATGCTCGCCGGCATCCACGCGTTGAACGGCGACATCCCCGAAGCCCGTCAATCCGTCGAATTCGTTCGCGCCCGGGATTGGCCAACCGTGCTGGTCGACGGCTATCAAGGCACTTTCTACCGAGTCGCCGAGGCGGTGATCGCCCTCGAGGGACTCGATGTGGAATCGGCCAAACGTCACGTTCGGGTGTTCGCACCTCACCGCGCGACGAGTGAGCATTGGCTCGTCATGGCGCGTGTCGAGGCGATGGTCGCGTTGCAGGCAGGAGAAGCGGCGACCGGGCTCGAAAAGCTGGACTCGAGCGTCGCCGAACACGGCCGCGCCGGGCATACGCCGAGGGCACGCCGGGCGCTCAGCACAGTTCGCATGCTCTTGCACCTCGCACTCGGCAACCCTGACGCGGCACGAGAAGTGCTGCACCGGGATGCAACGGAAGCCAATGCGCGCTCGATGGTGGACCATGCACGGCTCGCGCTCGTCACCGGTCGACCAGGTGACGCGCTCCGAGCGGCCCGCGAAGCCGCTCGATTCGCGCCTTCATCGCGAGTGACCACTGAAGCGGCAGTACTCGAGGCGGTCGCCCTGCTCCGAACCGTCGATGAAACGCATGCCAAGAACGCGATCGAACGTGCCTCGGCGCTTCTCGGCGGCCGTGGCCAGCTGCTCCCGCTCACTCTGATCCCCGCGGATGACCGCGAGCGTCTCACTGCGCTCATCGCTGCACCATCGGTGTCGCCACAGCTGACCTCCGTCATCCAGGGCGGCGACGCCGCACCCATCCTCACCCCACGCGAGCGACTCGTGCTTCGCGCCCTCACTCGCTCGGCAAGCAGCAGCGTGATCGCCGCAGAACTGTCGGTGTCAACGAACACCGTGAAGACGCAACTGAAGAGCCTGTACCGCAAACTCGGTGCGTCCAACCGCAAGCAGGCGATCACCATCGCGATCGCACGACACCTACTACCGCCCTACCCGGAGACTCCGGGGACACGCAGGGACGCCGACCGATGACGCATCTGTGCCGGAGGCGCAAGCGCCCCGATACCGAGTGCTTGGCAAGGCGAGGGGCTCGAATTCACCCTCGACTTCACCCCCAAAAGCATGCGAAGCAACTTTCGTGAGATGCTTGCCCCCCATTCCTTGGGGGGC
The DNA here is from genome assembly GCF_000421565.1 of Agromyces subbeticus DSM 16689. GTDB lineage: Bacteria > Actinomycetota > Actinomycetes > Actinomycetales > Microbacteriaceae > Agromyces > Agromyces subbeticus. Next base: position 130,693 of record NZ_ATXG01000003.1, read on the forward strand.
ATCAACGGTGACGAACGGTAGACACGCGCGCACGCACACGATTCGGAGGACCGCTGCGGCGGTCCTCGCGGCTGTCATGGCCTTGGGGCTGGCGGTGGCTGGCGCAACGAGTGCACAGGCGACCACCAACTACCCGGGCAGTCGCCTGATGCTCGACCAGACGTTCTACGTCTACGTGGAGGCGGGTGAAGTTCCGTATTACAACTTCACCCAATTCGCCGGCGATCCGAATCAGGCGGCGGATTTCACCATCACAGACCCGACCGGCGTGGTGCAGCAGACCTGCCACTTCAACGCGGGCTCGCCGAACGGCTCCGCGTGTGTAGCGACGGGGCTCGCCTCGATTCCGGGGGTGTGGGCGATCAAGTACGAGGACAACGAGATCGTCGCAAACACCACGAACTGGAACTGGAACTGGGAGGTCGAAGCGCGTACCGCCGCAAACGTTGAGATTCCAGGACGGACCTGGGTCGAGCGGTACGGGCAGAACCAGGCCGGCGCAACCAACCAGTCGCTGTGGATCGCCACCCCTGAGGGCTACCTGTACGGAGTGCTCCTCGTCGCATACAACGGCCTCGGATCGTACTTCGAGTCCAACGGCTTCGGACTGGTCGACGCCGGCACCTGCACCCCGATCTACAAGTCGGTCGAGGGCACAGTGTTCGGTGCCAACGGGGTATTCATCGACCCGCGCTACGACTACAGCGACGCGTGCGGCGACGCCTACAAGATCTTCCTCGACGCTCCTGCTGCCGACTTGCCAGCGAACGCTCCATCAGCTCAAGGCATGGAATGGATCCGACCAACGGCCATCGCACCGGCCGCAACGAATCTCACGTTGATCCCGAACAGCCCGTTCACACGCGCCGGGCAGATCGAGTTCGACCTCGCCGGCGTCAACGGCGGATACTCGATCGAGATCGACGCCGACAACAACGGTTCCTACGACGACGCAGCCGACCGCACAATCCCGTGGGGCAGCCCTCCCGGGCACATCACCGTCCCGTTCGACGGTCTCGACGGCGCCGGCCAGCCCATGGACGTGTGCGCACCATTCTCCACGCGAGTCGTCGTCGACCGCGTCGGTGAAATGCACCTCGTCCTCCAGGACGTGGAGCGTCTCGGCAACGTCAACAGCGCCTCCGGAATTCGGGTGACCGGACTCACCCCGGGTGTGACGGCACCGAACCCCAAGGTCTACTGGGACGACCGCGATCTCGCACCTCGAGGGACGCAGGCCGTGTTGCCATACGCCGACGGCCGAAGCGGAGTAGATACTTCCACGCTGACCTCCGGCTTCGGAACACACGGCTGGCCGCAGCCGTGGGGGGACCTGCGCTCGATCGAGAACTGGACCTACTACGAAGCACAAGCCGGCGACGAGACCCGCATCGAAGCCGCATGCGCGCCCGGACTCAGCATCGACAAGGAATCCGAACTCAACGACACCAACGCCAACGGCGCTGCCGATGTCGGCGAAACGATCGACTACACGTTCCTGGTGCGCAACACCGGCAACGCCCCGCTCACCGACGTGACCGTCGACGATTCTCTCGTCGCGGGCGTCACTCCGGAACCCGTCGACTTGCCGGTATTCGGCGAGCAGCTGTTCACGTCCACGCCATATGTCGTGACGCAGGCTGATGTCGATGCCGGCGGCGTAACGAATATCGCCACTGCTATCGGTCTGGGTCCTGACGAAGACCCGGTGGTCTCTGAAGAGGACACCGAGTTCGTTCCGACGCCTCCTCGAGAGCCGGCAATCACGCTGGACAAGCAAGCCGAACTCAACGACACGAACGGCAATGGCGTCGCCGACCTCGGCGAGACCATCGACTACACCTTCACTGTCGAAAACACCGGAAACGTCACGGTCACTGACGCCACGATCGTCGATGACCTGGTCTCCGGTATCAGCGCATCCGTCACCCTCGCTCCGGGAGAGACGAACGTGTTCACGGCCGACCCGTACGTGGTCACGCAAGCCGACCTCAACACCGGCTCAGTGAACAACTCGGCCATCGCCGACGCGGTAAGCCCTATCGGGCCCGTGGAATCCAACACCGACACCACCAAGGTTCTTACCCCGGTGCCGGATCCGCTCCTGACCCTGGAGAAGTCCGGGGAAATCACCATCGATGTCAACGGCAACGGCCTGGCCGACGTCGGTGACACGGTTCACTACTTCTTCGTCACTCACAACGAGGGAACGGTCGACCTCACCGGAGTGACGATCAACGACCCGAAGGTCGGCACCACAACGCCGGCGTCAATCGACGTGGAAGCGAACACCAACGCGTTCTTCGAAGCCGACTACGTGACCACTCAGGCCGACGTGGACGCAGGCGCCCTGCTCAACACGGCAACAGCAAGCGGCATCTACCTCTCCGTCGACGGCCCGGTAGATGTCGTTTCGGGTCCGGCCAATGCGGTCATTCCGACGCCAGAGCTCGCACCATCCCTCTCCATCGAGAAGGATGGAGCGCTCGACGACACCAACACGAATGGCGTGGCGGATGTCGGCGAGACGATCACGTACACGTTCGAAGTCACGAACAACGGCAACACGACCCTCCTCGGCGTGAACGTCATCGACGATCGAGTCGCCAGCGTGCTCCCGGCGGGAACCGATCTCCTGCCAACTGCGACAGCGACCTTTACAGCCTCGCCATACACCGTGACCCAAGCCGACGTCGATGCGGGTGAGGTTCTCAACACCGCCTTTGCTCGCGGTCACGTGCCGAACGGCACCGAGGTCTTCTCCTCGGTTGACGAGCACGTCGAGGACGTCGTTGCTGCCGACCCGTCACTCGCGATCAACAAGACCGCCGAACTCGACGATACGAACAACAACGGCACCGCCGACGCCGGAGAAACGATCGTGTACACGTTCGGGGTACAGAACACGGGCAACGTCACGCTCTACGACGTTGTCGTGAACGATGCGCTGATCGCCGAGCTCCTGCCCGAACCGATCGACTACCTACCACCGGCAGCTATTTACATCTTCGTCGCCTCCCCATACAGCGTGACCGCCGAAGATGTTGCAGCCGGCGAGATCGTCAACGTCGCTACCGCGACCGGCACGACCGCCACGGACCAGCCGGTGGAGTCGAACGAGGACACAGCGACCGTGCTCGCCACGTCTCCGGCGACGCCTCCCGCACCGCCGGTGACTCCTGGAGGTGGCCTCGCGCAATTGGGCGCGACCGGCATCGAAGCACTGCCCTTCTGGGCGACAGCGCTGGCGCTCCTGCTGGTCGGCGGCATCGGCGTAGCAACCGCTCGCCGGCATCGCATGGCGAACACAACGAGTCGATAACACCGCGAAAGAGTCCCGTGCACGCATACGAAACACTGCGTGTACGGGACTCTCTGCGTCTCAGCGCCGCGTGGTTCGCAGCGCAGCACCACGACAAGCTCCGCTCCAGCTCCTGTGCTCGTCGGATGATTCATCCGCACCTCGGCCGTTTCCGGTTCCCTCACTAGAGAGCAGGGATGTCGGATCAGCGGGCCGGCGGCGCCACGGAGCCCCGCTCGACCAGCTCGCACCTGAGAAACAGCGGCGTTGCGACATCCGCTACCGCTCGCCGACCTCGATCGACCCCGTCGATCATGTCGAGCAGTGTGTTCATCCCCCAGCGGCCCATCGCCCGGTGCGGCAGCGCGATCGTGGTGAGCGCGGGCGCCAGCGCCGCCGCCACGATGTCGAGGTCGTCGACGCCGAGTACCGAGCAGTCGCGCGGGACGTCGAGGCCGAGTGCCGCCGCGGCCTGGTAGACGCCCATCGCCATCTGGTCGTTGAAGCAGAACACCGCTGTCGGCCGTTCCGCGCTCGCTCGCTCGAGGAGGCGGCGGCCCGCTTCGCGGCCCCCGATCGCATCGGAGGCGCCGCGCTCGATGAACGCGGGAGATGCATCCACGCCGGCGGCGGTGAGGGCGGCACGGAACCCGGCCTCGCGTCCACGGCTCGCGGGCGTGTCATCCGTCGTCGTCGCGAACGCGATGCGGCGGTGGCCGGCGGCCAGCAGGTGCTCGACCCCTTTCATCGCGATCGCGGGCTCGTCGGGGGCGATCGACGGCGCTTGCCACCCGTCGACCGGCACGGCGTCGACGAGCACGACCGGCGTGTCGCCGAGATTCTCGGGGCGGCTCACCCGCTGATGGAACATACGCGCGAGCAGGATGCCGTCGACTCGGTGATCGACGAGGGAACGCAACTGGCGCGCCTCGAGCTCCGCGTCGCCCTCGGAATCGACCACCATCACGACGACGTCTCGCTCGCGCGCCGCCTGCTGCGCACCCTGCACGATTCGGCCGGCGAACGCGGTCGTCGCGATGCGGTCGCTCGCGAGCCCGATCACGCCCGTGCGCTGCAGTCGCAGACCACTCGCGAGCCGGTTGGGCGTGTAGCCGAGCTCAGCGGCGGCCTGAATGACTCGATCTCGTGTCGCGGCACGCACCGCCCGGCTTCCGCTCAGCGCGTGCGAGACGGTCGTCGGTGAGACACCTGCCGCCGCAGCGACGGCGGCGATGCTGGGCCGACGCCGATTCGCGTCATCCGCTCGCGGCTCGCTCCCCATGGGCATCGAGCCTATACGCGGAGTCTCAGCTCAGCGCAGTACGCCGGCACGGTACGCCGCCTCGGTGCGAGTCGCCGCACCGAGCTTGCGGAGGATCGCCGAGACGTGCACGCTCGCGGTCTTGCCGCTGATGAACAGCCGCTCACCGATCTGGCGGTTGCTGAGGCCCTCGGCGATGAGCTCGAGCACCTGCCGCTCGCGGGCGGTGAGCTCGGCGGTCGCGGCTGCGGCGGCCGCCGCGTCGTCGGATGCCGGTGCGCCGGCGATGCCGGGGGCAGCGCCGTTGCCCGCCGCACCGACGTGGGCCGATGCTGCGCGGCCACCGCCCATGCCGCCGTCGAGCGCGAGCCCCGCAGCCGCGGCGACCTGGGAGACCCGATCGCGGATGGCCCCGACCCCGCCGCTCGATGCAAGGTCGAGCGCGCTCTGCAAGGTGACCTTGGCGCTGGCGCGATCGCCGCAAGCGAGTTCGGCCTCACCCTGGCGCAACAGGGCGTAGGGAGCGAGGTAGCCCGCCGCCGCCGGCGCTGCTGCGGCCTGCGCGGCCGCTCGCCATGCTGCAGCGCTCGTTCCAGCGGAGCCGCCGGAACCGCCGGCACTGCCGGAGCCACCGGTCGCTCCGCTCGGTGCCGCGGCGAGTTCTGCCTCGAAGAATGCCGCCCAGAGCGGATGAGTGGGCCAGACGTCGAGCCGATCGAGCAGTCGGCGCAACGCCGGCTCGGCCGCGATGATCTCGGCCGCGAGCGAGTCGGAGAGCCCGCCGGCCCGTTCGACGGCGCCCGATCGGGCGGCACCGACGACCCTCGCCGACACCCAGAGCAGCGGCAGGGCGTAGCCGGGCAGCGGCGCGTTGGGTGCGTTCGGCTCGTCGAGCACGCGGCGCACCTCGCGCCACGCCTCGGCGACGTCGCCGTTGGCGAGGGCCACTTCGGCAGCGACCCGGCTCACACTGAGCCGCGTCTGGGTCTCGACCAGCATGATGTCGGCCATCACCGAACGCACGGCGCGCAACTGCTCGGCGGCGCGCACCGGCTCGCCGAGCCAGAGGATGGCCCAGATGCGGGCGCGCTGCAGGTAGACGCCGAACGGGCCGGGCGGGTCGAGGGCGATCGCGCGTTCGACCAGGGCGGCGGCGCGATCCCACTCGCCGAGCGCGAAGAGCGGGTCGACGGCGTTCGAGGCGAGGATCACGCCCGAGCTGCGCTCGACGCCCTGCGCGCGGGCCTGCTCGAGCCCTTCTTCGGCGAGCCGCACGGCCTCGCGGTGGTTGCCGACGAGGTGCTGCAGGTCTGAGGCGTTGACCCAGTAGCGCAGCAGCGCCGCGCCGTCGCCCTCGGCGAGTTCACGAGCCCGTTCGAGCCCGGCGAGCCCCGCCTCGACCTCGCCGCGGCTCGCGCGACTGACGGCTGCGACGTTCGTGGCGATCGATGCGTAACGCGGGGAGTCGATCTCGAACGCCACGGCGAGCGCGCGCTCGGCGGTCTCGACCGCCTCGTCGAGGCGGCCCTCGATCATGAGCCGACCGGCGAGCCCGGTGAGCGTCGTCATGCGCAGCTCGCTCGAGCCGTGTTCGCCGAGTGCCTCGAGCGCTTCTTCGAGCACCGGGATCGAGCCGGGGCGCCCGACGTTGGCGAGGTACATCGCCTTGTCGCGCAGGAAACGGGGGTACTGGGGGTCGTCGCGCGGACACTCCGCGAGCGCGGCCTTCACGAGCACGAGGCTGCGCTCGCCCTCACCGGCGTTGCGCAGGTGGGACGCGGTGCGGCCCATGAGTTCGAGCTTCGTCATGCCTGCGGCGCGCGCGGCGTCGGGCACGACGTCCCAGAGGCCGAGCGCCCGCTCGCCGAGCTGCGCCGCCGTGGCGTATGCCGCGGCGGATCGCGCCTCGCGCATCGCCTGGATCGTGGCCGGGAAGGCCCGCGCGGCATCGTGCGCGCCGAGCCAGTGGAAGGAGATCTCGGCCGCGAGCCGGCGCGTGCCCGCAGCTGCGGCCGCCTCGAAGGCCTCGGCGTAGCGGGAGTGGAAGCGTGCTCGTTCGCCGGGAAGCAGGTCGGCGAGGATCGCCTCGCGCACGAGGGCGTGCCGGAATGCGTAGTCGTCGCCGTCGATCGTGAGCACTCCGGCCAGCACGCTCTCGCGCGCAGCGAGCTCGAGCTCGGCGGCCGTGCCGTCGAAGACCGATTCGAGCATCGAGTGCGAGATGCGCACGCCGCCGACGCTGACGAGCCGCAGCAGCGCCTGCGAGGGTTCGGAGAGCCGCTCGTAGCGGGCGAGCAGCAGCTCGCGAAGAGTGTCGGGCAGGTCGCTCTCGTCGCGACAGCCGTCGAGGCCGACGAGTTCTTCGACGAAGAACGGCACCCCGTCGCTGCGGCGGAAGACCGTGGCGAGCACCTGGTCGGTGGGCGCCGCGCCGGTGAGCGACTTCGTGAGCTTGCGAACCTGTGCGCGGGTCAGCCGCGAGAGGTCGCGACGCTCGACCCAGCGATCGCGCTCGGCCTCGGAGAGGAAGGCGCGCAGCGGATGCCCCCGCGTGACGTCTTCGGTGCGGTAGGTGAGCACGGTGAGCACGCGGCTCGAGCCGAGCGCTCGCATGAGGAAGCGGAGCAGGGCGAGCGTCGCAGCATCGACCCAGTGCAGGTCTTCGATGAGGAACACGATCGGCCGCTCACGCGACAGGGTCTCGAGCAGCACCGCGATGCCCTCGTGCAGCTGGCCCGTTGCGGCGCCGACACCGGCCGGGGCCTCGGCGCTCGCAGCAACGGACTCGGATGCCGCGAGCTCTGGCAGCAGCGCCGCGAGCGCTGAGCGGCCGGGGCCGGCCGCCTCGAGCACCCGCTCGGGGCCGATGTCGGAGACGAGGGTGCGCAACGCCGCCTTCACGGGCGCGTAGGGCGCCGCCACGCTGCCGAGGTCGACGCATTGACCGACGAGCAGGCGCACGTCGGCCGGCAACCCGCGCTGGAACTCGCGGATCAGCCGGGTCTTGCCGATGCCGGCCTCGCCGCCGATGACGACGGTGAACGGCGCGCCGGCGCGTACCTCGTCGAGTCGCTCGTTGAGCCTCGAGAGGTCGGCGTCGCGGCCGACCATGGCCGCCGCTGACGTGGTCACGATCTCATCGTGCCACGTGCCGCCGACATCGTGGGCCGTCGAGGCATCCGTGATCGCGCTCGGCGCAACTCCACCCGCCGTGGGCGCGGTGGTCACCGCAGGGCGAGTCGCTGGGCCCGGTGCGCGTGGTGGCGGCGGTGCCGGCGCACGGGCTCGGGCGATGCCACCGCATCGCCCGAGCCGCGCTCCTCGGCGTCGCGCTGCAGGCCGAGCTCCCACTCGGCACGAAGCACGTCGTTCTGGTGTGCGTGCATTGCGACGAAGTCTGCTGAGAACTGCATGATGCCTCCTGGTGTGCCTCCGATCGCCTGACCGGATGCCTCCAGCGTGCTCGCTAAGGCACCTGCCACCCATCGGGCGATCGCCCTATTTCCTCGCCTCGAGGGCCTAGGGCGGAGGGCCCAGGGCGCCGGATACCGGGCGCACCAGACGTCTACGCTTCGCCTACGAGCGGCGAATCGGTGTATTCGCCCGCTCGTGCGCCGCGCCGGTTCGGGGGCTCCACCTCTGCGGCGTCGAGGAACGCCCGCGCCGAGAGCCTGCCCTGCTCGTCGAGGAGCCAGATGAGCAGGCGTGCCGCACCCCCGCTCGGCGGCACCGTGACGGTCACGGTCTCGGACAATCGGAACGGCTCGACTCGAACCGAGCCGGAGGATGCATCGTCGTGCTCCGGGAGCTCATCGACCGGGGATCCCGCGGGCACCCATGCTGCATGCACGGTCGCCTCCAGCGCCGAGTCGCCGTGATGCGAGACTCGCAGGTCGATGCCGAACGGCTCGGTGGGAGGCAGGATGTCGGCCCCGGCCGACAACGGCACGAGGTCGAGCACGAGCACCGTGTCGGCGTTGACGTCGGCCGGGATGCATCCGCCCCAGTCCTTCGCTCGACGATCGGCGGTGAGGAGTCCCGCCGCTTCGTGTTCGACATCGGCGAACTCCGTGTAGACGTATCCGGCGAACCGGTCGTGTCGACGCAGCTCCTGCGTCTCCCACCGCAGGTGCCATGCGCGCTCGAGACTCGTGAAGCCCTCGCCGTACTCGCTGTTGATGATGGGAACCCCGGTGCGCGGGAACTCCGACGAACCGTAGAGCGACTTGTCGACGATGAAGTCCGGGCCGAGACGCACCGGGAACGTCTCCTGTTCTCCGGACGCCATTCGTGCGACCGCGCGACGCCACTCCCCGAGGTCGGGCTCGTAGTAGTGCCAGTCGACGAGGTCGCTCTTCACGTGCGACCACCCCGAGTTCTCGACGATGGGCCGGGTCGCGTCGAGTCCACGGAGCCGGTCGTACGCTCGCTCTGCAGCGGCGGCGCGCGCGGCACTGCCCGGGATGTCCCAGTCGAGGCCCCATTCCTCGTTGTAGAGACCCCAGATCACGATGCTCGGGTGGTTGCCGTCGCGCTCGACCATGGCCGGCAATTGCGCATCGAACGCATCGGCCGCGGCCTCGGAGAAGCGGCTCGGGCAGGCCGGTTCGGCCCAGACGAGCGTGCCGGTGCGGTCGGCCTCGTGCAGCCAGATCGGTTCCTCGAACTTCAGGTGCTTGCGCACCAGGTTGTAGCCGAGGTCTCGAGCGAGCCGGATGTCGCGAAGGAGCGCGTCCGCGGTCGGCGCCGTGAGACCGGTGTCGGGCCAATATCCCTGGTCGAGGATGCCGCGGAGGTAGAGTCGCGAGCCGTTGAGGAAGAGCTGCTCGCCGCGCACCTCGATGCGACGCAGACCGGTGACTGCGACGACGGAGTCGGCTCCCTCGCCGTCGCCGGTGCTCACCTCGATCCGATACAGGTGCGGATCCGACGGCGACCAGAGGCGGGGTGCTGCGAGTTCGATGCGCCCGCTCGCCCGCCCCGCGGCATCCGTCGTCAGTCTGATCGCTTCATTCGTCGAGACGATGCGAGCGGAGACGGACGCGCCGTCGGGTGCGTCGCCGGCGAGTTCGACGGCCACGTCGAGACCGGTGAGGCTGTCGCCGCGCACGATGACCGATTGCGCGTAGGTGCGACCGCGGGCCTCGAGCCACACGGTCTGCCAGATGCCCGACGTCGGGGTGAACGACACTCCGTCGTAGTCGTCGCGCGGGATCGACCGCTGCTTGCCGTGAGCGACGGCGCGCTTGTCTGCCGGTGCCGTCACCTCAACCGTGAGCTCGGACTCGATGCCGGGCAACAGGTAGTCGGTGACGTCGAACTCGAATGACTCGTAGCCCCCGACGTGCTCGCCCACCACACCACCGTCGATCCGCACCACCGCGCGATGATGCACCGCGCCGAAGCTGAGCACGAGTCGCGATCCGACCCACGCCTCCGGCGCGACGACGCGACGACGATAGACACCGTGCTCGAGCCAGGATCGGTTGACCCCCGACGCTTCGCTCTCCCACGCGAACGGAACGGTGATCTCACCGGCATAGCCGTCTGCCTCGAACGACCATCTCCCGTTCAGATTCACCCAGCGGGAGGACCGGTCGCGATCGGGTCGCGGGTACTCGGGACGAGGGATCTCGGCGATGGCCGATGAACCCGGCTGTACCGTCGTGATCTCGGAAGGGAGTACTGACATTTCTAACCTTTCACGCTTCCGGCGAGGATGCCGTTGATGAAGTGACGCTGAAGCACGATGAAGAGCACCAGCAGCGGGATGAGTGCGACGGAACTCGCCGCGAGGAGTTCGCCGGTGACCGTGGCGTAGTCCGCCCCGATCCGGTTGCCCGTGATGTTCTGGGCGAGCGTCGAGAGCACGACCTGGAGCGTCGCCATCTGCTCGGAACTCGCGATGACCACGGGCCAGACGAAGTCGTTGTAGATGTTCATGATCGTGAGCACCGCGAGTCCGGCGAGTCCCGGGCGGATGACTGGAACGATCACGCGCCAGAAGATGCCGAACTCGCTGCAACCGTCGACTCGAGCGGCGTCGAGAAGCTCGTCCGGCACCGCGCTGATCACTTGCCGCATCCAGAAGATCGCGAAGGCGTCGACGGCACCCGGCAGGATCAGTGCCTGGTACGTGTTGACCCAGCCGAACGTCTTCATCTCGAGCAGCAGCGGAATGATGAGCACGATGGTGGGCAGCATCAGGGTGATGAGCACCGCCCCGAAGATGATGTTCTTGCCGACGAACTCGTACTTCGCGAAGGCGTAGGCCGCCAGTGGTGCGAAGAACATCGTGATGGCACCCTTGGCGATGAGCACGATCGCCGTGTTGAGGAAGCCGTGCGCGATGGGGACGTCGTGGAACATCGCCACGTAGTTGTCGAGCGTGAACGTCGACGGATCGAACGAGAGCGGCGCACGGATGATGTCGTTGGCCGGCTTGAACGAGGAGACGAGCGCCCACGCCACGGGCGCGAGGAAGCCGGCCATCAGGAGCAGGAGAAAGGCGTGCGTGCCGATCCTGAGCTGTGAGCGGCGGGAACCCCGGGCACCGACGGGACCCAGCTCAGTCGCCGAGGTCGAAGGTGCGGATGTCTCGCGCTGATCGCGCTCGGTGAGTGTCATGTCGGCCATGGTCAATCCTTCGCTCGCAGGGTCCGGACGAAGAGCAGGGAGAGCGCCATCACGAGGATGACCAGCAGGAACGAGTTCGCGGCACCGGTGCCGAGGTCGGCGCGGGTGATGTGGTTGTAGAGGTAGTAGCCGGCCGTGGTCGTCGAGTTGTACGGGCCGCCCTGCGTCACGACGAAGGGTTCGGCGAACATCTGGAACACCGCGAGCGTCTGCAGCACGACCGCGAACATGATGGTGCGGCGAAGCAATGGCACCGTGATGCTCCAGATCTGACGGACGCGCGAGGCTCCGTCGAGGTCTGCCGCTTCGTACAGCGAATTGTCGATCGACTGCAGCCCGGAGAGCAGGATGATCACGATGAACCCCGTGGTCTTCCACAGGAAGAGCAGCGCGAGCGTGGGTTTGGACCATTCGCTCGTCGTGAGCCAGCCGACGTCGGGCAGGCCCAGCCCGCCGAGTACCGCGTTCACCGCACCGTACTGCTGGTCGAAGAGGACGATCCAGATCTGCGCGACCGCGACCAGCGGCGTGACGAACGGCACGATGAACGCGACCCGGTACATGCCGCGCAACCTCAGCGTCGCCGAGTTGAGCAGCACGGCGACGATGACGCCGAGCACCAGCTGGATCGGCACGATCAGCAACCAGAGCACGGCGGAGTTGCCGAGCGAGCCCCAGAAGCCGGGGTTCGAGAGCAGGTACGTGTAGTTGTCCCAACCGACCCACTCCGCGGCCCCGGTGCCGCGCCAGTTCGTGAAGCTCAAGCGCGCCGTGAAGACGAGCGGGTAGACGCTGAACGCGAAGAAGATCGCGAGGAACGGCAACACGAAGAGATACGGAGCGAGGCGCCGGCGGATCAACGCGCTGCCGGGACGGCGGCGCCGCTGACGTGCCGCGGAGTGAGTGGCTGGGAGTGCGGTCATGGTGCTGGGGTCACTGCCGATCGATGAGGTTGGTCTGGATGGCCTCGGTCGAACCGGTCAGCACCTGGTCGGGCGTGAGATCGCCGTCGAGCATCCGTTGAACGTCGTTGCCGAGGTAGTCGACCGCACCGGCCCACCAGCTCGGAATCGGCGTACCGCCGGGGATCTGGGCGCCGGCCTCGGTCGCGACCGCCCAGAGGTCCTGTCCGCCGAGCGCGTCGACCGGTTCGAAGAGGGGAGCCGACGGGTTCGCTGCCGGTGAGTAGCTCGGGATCGAGGTGTTGAGTCCGGTCGGATAGATGTCGTTGGGTCCCCAGACCGCCGTGTATCCGGCTTCGTCGAACATGAGGAACTCGTAGAACAGCCACGCGAGTTCGGAGTTCTCGCCGTCCTTCGGCAGCACGAACGACGACCCTCCCATCGCACCGCTTCGGGCCCCCTCGGCCTCCCACGCGGGCAGTTCCATGGCACGCCAGTCGCCACTGGTCTCGGGCAGCAGTTGCTGCGGTGCGAAGCTGAACCAGATCGCCCACGGGTAGAACACCTGGTTGCCGTTCTCGAGCTCGGCGATATCGGTCGGGCTGAGGTACTCGGCGCGCGTGCCGAGCCCCTCGGACTGCACCGTGTCGAGGAACGTCAGGATCTGCTCGTACTCCGGGCTGTCGAGACGCAAGTCCCCGTTCTCATCGGCGATCGAGGTGCCGAGCTGGTTCGCGTACATCTCGAGCTGCAGCTGGCCGAGGAAGGCGGATTGCTCGAGGTGGATCGGCTTCGAGCCGGGCTTGGCGGCTTGATAGGCGCGGGCGGCATCGATGAGGTCGTCGTACGTCTCGATCTGTGTCGCGTCGACACCGGCGGACTCCAGCGCCGCGGCGTTGTACCAGAGCAGTCCAGGGTCGAGGTCGAACGGCACTCCGTAGATGCCGCCGTCGACCGAGTTCACATCGACCTTCTGCGGCGCGATGTCAGCGACATACGGGTCGAGGACATCGCTGAGGTCCCACAGGTACTCGGCGAATCCGCCGACCTTCGCATCGTCGAGGAACACGCCATCGGGCACATCGGTGCCGGTGATGAGCGTGTTCTGCAGCTTGGCGTCGATGTCGACGGCTTCGTGATTGACCGTGATGTTCGGGTACTTCTCGTTGAAGTCGTCGATGGCTGCTTCGAACACCTCGAACAGGTCGCCCGAGCGATCCCAGATCGTGATCTCGCCCTCGGGCCCTTGGGCGGTGGGCGCCTGCAAGCGATCGTCGCCGGCTTCGGCGCCGCCGCCCGTGACATCAGGGCCGCACGCCGTCAGCGCCATCGCGCCGACCGCGATCGCTCCGATGGCGGCAAGACGCGCGCCGCGCCGTTTGATGTGGCGGTGCATGGACACTCCTTCGTGTTGTGGTGCGACATCGTCGATTTGCAACGTCTGCAAACTGTAAACCGAATTTGCGTACGTTGCAAACGCTAGTATTGCTGCATGCCTTCAACGATGCGCGATGTGGCCGAGCGAGCACAGGTCTCCGTGCGCACCGTGTCGAACGTGGTGAGTGGCTACACGCACGTGAGCGACCGCATGCGGGTGCGTGTGCTCAAGGCGATCGAAGAGCTCGACTACCGCCCGAACCCCGTCGCCCGAACGCTCCGCACCGGGCGCACCGGCATGCTCGCACTCATCGTGCCCGAGATCGACGTGCCCTACTTCAGCGAACTCGCCCGTGACGTCATCGATGCTGCCGCCGAGTTCGGCTATCGCGTCATGATCGACCAGACGGGGCACGACCACGAGCGCGAACGCGAGCTCCTCATGGGCGAAGACCGCACGATGCTCTTCGACGGGTTGCTCTTCAGCCCACTGGTGACGAAAACCGAGTTGCTCTCCATGAACGGCGCGACCAGGATGCCACTCATCCTCCTCGGCGAGCACGAGTTCGACGGTCGGTTCGATCACGTCGCGATCGACAACGTCCGCGCAGCACACGACGCCGTCTCGCACCTCATCGCACTCGGCCGCCGCCGCATCGCGGCCATCGGCACTCAGCCGCTCGAGGAATACGCGACTCCGCTGCAACGCACCGCTGGGTACGAAGCGGCGCTGCGCGACGCGGGACTCGAACCAGACCCCGACTACGAGAAGTCGGCGGCCCACTACAGCCGCGCCGACGGCTATGCCGCTGCGACCGCACTCCTCGAACTGAGCCCACGCCCAGACGCGATCTTCTGCTTCTCCGACCTCCTGGCCATGGGCGCGATGCGCGCCATCTTCGACGCCGGCCTTCACGTTCCAGACGACATCGCGGTGATCGGCATCGACGACATCGAAGAGGGTCGCTACGCGCGGCCGTCGCTCAGCACGGTCTCCCTCGACACGCCGTTCATCGCTCGCGAAGCCGTGCGACGCATCACGGCGCGGATCGACGATCCGGCGTCACCAGCGCAGGAGATCGTGGCTCCGCACCGCCTCATCGCCCGCGAAAGCACGAGCGCCGCACCGCGCAACTGAGCGGCCCGAACGGCACAGCCGGCACAGCCGGCACGCCGCAGCACTCGATGGCGCTCATCGCGGGTCAGGCCGCAGCTGCACTCCCGTCGACCGTCGTCTGGCGCTCACCTCCTCCGGACCCCGCGACCGAGTCGGCGTGCCGCACCGACTCGAAGATGCGGGCGAAGCCCTCGGCGCCGCGCCCCGCGTCGCGCTGGCGCGCGATGAGCGACTGCACCATCGCGAGCGGTTCGGCCCCGACCCCGGCCTCGGCCGCCGCCTCGAGCATCTTCGAGAGGTCGGAGAAATCGAGGCTCTGCTGCCCGGCGACCGTGTAGTCGCCGCCGTCGATCACGCGGCCGTAGCCCACGAGTTCCCCGCTCATCGCCGACAGCCACGCGGCCGAGCGTTCAGCGAAGGCCGTTGCCGAGACGCCGGCCGTGGCGACCAGCGCCGCACCCTGCATGTACCCGGCGAACATCACGTACATGCCGGAGAGGAGGGCGATGTCGTAGAGCGAGGCGAGGCCGGGGTCTGCGCCGAAGTAGCTGCTGATGCCCCACCGGTCGAACACGTGGCGGTACCGCTCGAACGAGTTCTGGTCGCCGCTGTACAGAATCTCGCTGCCGGGCCCGCCGATCATCGACGGCACGGCCATGATGCCGCCGTCGAGCGCGGCGACGCCCGCGGCATCCGCCCACCGCCCGAGCTCTCGCGCCTGCTCGGGCGAGGTCGTGGTGAGGTTGAGGAGCACCCGGCCGCGCAAGCGATCGACGAGCGGGTCGAGCGTCTCGTGCACCGAGTCGTGGTCGAACAGGCACACGATGACGAGCTCCGACGAGTCGAGGGCCGCGCCCGCGCTCGGCGCTTCGACGGCACCGCTTTCGACGAGCTGTGCGGCCCGGCCCGGCGTGCGGTTCCAGACGGTGACGGCGTGACCGGCCCCGAGCAGGGCGGCTGCGAGCGCGCGCCCCATCTCGCCGAGGCCGAGGATGCTGACGGTGACGGGCGCGTTCAGGGGCGCGTTCATAGTGGTGTCCTCTCGGTGGGGTGTCGGGCCAGCGGGTACGTCGTGCGCGTCTATGCCGGCCGATCACGCCATCCTGACGCGACACTGCGATACCGACAAGTACCTACTATTTAGTGCAATACTTACCAAATGGTAAGCATGACTGACACCGCGCCGTCGGCAGAGCCTCGAAGCGGCCCCTACATCTGCGGCATCGATGCCGCGATGGACGTCGTCTCCGGCAAGTGGAAGTCGTTGATCCTGTGGGAACTCGACGCCGGCACCCGGCGGTTCGGCGAGCTGCGCCGCGGGCTGCCCGGTGTCAGCGAGAAGATGCTGATCCAGCACCTGCGCGAGCTCGAATACGACGGGCTGGTGCACCGCGAGGTCTACCGCGAGGTGCCCCCGCGGGTGGAGTACTCACTCACCGAGCTCGGTCGAGAGCTGAACGCCGCGCTCGAACCGCTCGCCGAGTGGGGTCGACGCCGCATCGACCGCATCGGTGCCGAGCGAGTCGAGCTGCCGGCGACCGGCTGACCGGAGCATCGGCGGCCGGGAGCTCCGCGGTGCTCAGCGCGGCGCGGCCGGCGTGCGCCGGTACCCATCGCGGCGGAACTGCACCAGCGCCGCCGCCACGGCGATGGCGGCGACAAACGCGATCAGCAGCAGGAACAGGAGTGCGAACACGGGGTCTTTCCTCTCTCGGCGATCACGAAATGTGATGAAACCTCATGGAAGTTTCCGACCTTCGCCCGGCCGCGTCGTCAGGGCGACCACGGAGTCGGGGGTCGGGGTGCCCTCGGGGGTGAGCTCCGACGGCTGCGGCTCGCCCCACGCCCGACCGAGCGGCACGACGCCCGCCCAGACCGAGTGATCCTCGCCGTCGCCTGGCGCCTCGGATGCCCCCGCCGCGCGCATCTTCATGACCACGTCGTCGAGCGGCAACCGCAGCACTCGAGTCGCAGCGGCCTCCTTGCGCTTCGTCGCCCGCACCTCGGCGGGCCGGCCGGGCATGAGCCGCTCCGAGAGCGCGAGCAATGCGGCATCCGCTCCCTCGCCCTCGACGGGCTCGAGCACGCCGTATGCCACGGCGCTGCGGTAGTTCATCGAGCTGTCGAAGAGCGACCGGGCGAAGACGAGGCCGTCGAGCGCGGTCACGGCGAAGGCGACGGTCTGACCCTCGGATGCCGCGCGCAGGGCGAACCCGCCGCCGGTCGAGCCGTGCAGCAGCACGTGCTCGCCGTCGCGGGCGAAGCCCATGGGCACGACGATGGGCACGCCGTCGACGACGGCGGCGAGGTGCCCCACGAGCTCGGTGTCGAGCAGCTCGAAGAGGGCGTCGCGGTCAGTGGTCTGGCGCTCGGACATACGGCGGATGCGTCGCGGTGCGAGCGGCTGCTGGGCTGGGGCGTCGATCGTGGTCACGGTTCGAGTCTCGACGTACACTGGTCGCACTGCGAGTCCAGTTCCCGCAGGTTCTACCAGTCCAGTCGGGAGGCGCTCATGGATGGGCCGATGCTCGCGATCGACCGCTCGTCGGGCCGACCGCTCGGGGTGCAACTCGTCGAGGGGGTGCGCCGGGGCATCCTCGACGGCGCGCTTCGCCCCGGAGATCCGGTGCCGTCGACTCGGGCACTGGCGAGCGAGCTCGGCGTCTCGCGCAGCGCGATCGTCGCGGCGTACGAGCAACTCGCCGGCGAGGGGTACCTCGACATGCGGCAGGGCGCGGCGACCCGGGTGGCCGAGCTGCCGACGACGTTCAGCGGCGGCATGCCGGCGACCGGGGCCGCCGGCCCAGGCACGTCACGCATCGTCGCGGCGCTCACCAGCTCAGCACCCACGGGCGCACCCGACGCTGAACCGGGCCGCACCGAACCCCGCATCTCCCTGCTTCCCGGCTACCCTTCGACCGCCCGCATCGACGCGCGCGCCTGGCGGGCGGCGTGGCGGCACGCCGCAGCACGCGAGATCCCGTCGGTGTCGCCGCCGCCGTTCGGTGTCGACAGCCTTCGCGCCGAGATCGCCGACCACCTGCGCCACGCGCGAGGCGTGACGTGCTCTCCCGACGAGGTCGTGATCACCGCCGGCACGAACGAGGCGGTCGGGCTCATAGCCGGAGCGCTCCGAGTCCTCCGCGGGGCGCAACCGATCGTCGCGGTCGAGCACCCCGGGTATCCGTCGGCGCGTCGGGCGCTCGAGCGCCGCGGCATGCTCACGATGCCCGTCGCGGTCGACGCCGACGGGCTCGATCTCGAGGCTTTGCGCCGGGCACCACACCGACCCGACGCTGTGATGGTGACACCGAGCCACCAGTATCCGCTCGGGGGCCGCTTGCCGGTCGCGACCCGGCTCGAGCTGCTGGCCTGGGCGGGCTCGACCGGCACGCTCGTGATCGAAGACGACTACGACAGCGAGTTCCGCCACACCGGCCCGCCGTTTCCGGCGCTCGCCTCGCTCGACGAGGCCGGCCTGACCGTGCTCGTGGGCAGCTTCTCGAAGGTGCTGACGCCGTGGCTCCGACTCGGCTATCTCGTGCTGCCGCCCGCCGAGACGAACCCCACTCTGCGGGCCGCGGTCGCCGAGGTGCGCGCCGACGAGGCGTGCCCGGTGCCCGGCGTGGCGCAGGAGGCCATGGCCGCGCTGCTCGCCGGCGGCACGGTGCGCCGGCACATCGCCGTGACCCGTCGCGAGTACGCCCACCGGCGCAGGCTCGTGCTCGCCGCGCTCGGCGACCTGCCGGGCGCACCGCTCTCGGCGCTCGACGGCGGGTTGCATGCCGTGATCGAGCTGCCCGACGCCGCGACATCCGCTGCCGTCGTCGCCAGGCTGGCGGCCGAGGGCGTCGCCGTCGCGCCGCTCGCCGACTACTCGGCGGTGGCCGGCGACGAGCAGCCTGGCATCGTGTTCGGCTACGCCGCGACGACCGACACGCAGCTCGCCGAGGGACTCGAGCGCATCCGTGCCGCGATCATCGACGGCGGAATCGCACGGCCTGTCGAACGCACGAGCCGACCGATAGGGTGAACCGACCGGCGCGCCGAGGGCGGCGTGCCACCCTACGGTTCGGAGGCCCGGTGAGGCGAGCGCGCGGCACGGCGACGAAGATCGATGCCAAGAATGGCCTGGCCGGGCTCGGCACCGCCGCGGTGATCACGTCGGTGATCGCACTGAGCGGATGCGTCGGCGCCCCCGCCCCTCCGCCGGTCACGATCGTCGCCACCGTCACCGCGACGCCCACCCCGACGCCGACGCCCACCCCGGTAGCTCCGCCGGCAGCCGAACCTGTGCCCGCTCCCGCGCCCGCACCCGTGCCGAATGCACCGGCCCCCGTCTACGAGCCGGGCCCCGCCGTCGACCTCGGCGCCGCCGACGGCGCGAACGGCACGCCCGTGCTCGACGGGTCGGGCATGCCGATCAGCTACACGGTCGTCTCGGGCGACCACTTCTTCGATATCGCGCAGCGCTTCGACCTGCCGCAGCAGCAACTGCTGCGCATGAATCCGCAGATCCACGACTTCGGCGAGAACGTCTACATCGGCGACGTCATCAACCTCGACTGGACGAAGACCGGGTGATCCTCGCCGGCGACACGCACTACGGCGCGGGTCGCACCGGCGGCGCATCGTCGGGGGCGAGGTACGCGCCGATCCTGCGGAAGAGATCGTCGCCGCCGTTCGAGTACTGCCCCTCGCTGTCGAACGCCTCCTCCTCGTAGGTGACGGCCACCGCGATAGCGATCTTCTCCGATGGCAGGTAGGCGTTGACCGCGGCGTAGCCGTAGAAGAGCGGGTTCTGCAGCAGCCAGTCGCCCGTGATCCACAGCCCGAGCCCGTAGGTCGCGAACTCGTCGAGCGGGCGGCAGTTGACGCATCCGTCGATCGCCGTCGTCTGGCCGCGAAGATCGGTCGAGGTCATCGCCTCGTACGACTCCTCCGACAGCAGCTCGCCCGTGCCGACGGCGACCGCGGTCGCGAGCAGGTCGTCGATGTTGCTCGTCTGGATCGCGCCTTGACTGATGGTCCACGACGGGTTCCAGTTCGTGGAGTCCTCGTAGAACGGTGTGCCCTCGGGGATCTCGAGGAAGGTGCGCCGCTCCGAGCTGTAGGCGTGCAGCGCCGGCTCGGGAATCACGGCGGTGAGCGACGCTTTCGTGTTCGTGAGCCCGAGTGGATCGAGCACCCGCTCTTGCAGGGCGTCTTCGAGCGGCATCCCCGTGACCTCCTCGAGCACCAGCCCGAGGATGACGTAGTTGGTGTGCGCGTAGGCCCAGTTGGTGCCGGGCTCGAACCAGAGCGGCTTGTCGATCGCGAGCGCGAGCTGATCCTCCGTCGTCCACGCCTTGAACACGTCGGCGTAGGCGATCTGGGCGAACTCGTCATTGCCGAGCACGAAGTCCTGATAGCCCGAGGTCATCTGGGCCAGTTGCTCGACCGTGACCTCGTCGGCGTGGGGCAGGTCGGGCAGGTACATCGAGACCTTGTCGTCGAGGCTCATCTCGCCCTCGTCGACGAGCTGCAGCATCAGGGTCGACACGTACGAGATCGCCACGGCGCCGTTGCGGAAGTGCATGTCGGGCGTGGCAGGCACCCCCGTCATCGACTCGCCCTCGGCGGCGGTCACGATCTCTTCGCCGTCGACCGAGACCTTGACGATGACCGCCTTCAGGTGCGCTTCGTCCATGTAGTCGCGAACGATCTGCATGATCGCGTCGGCCTTCACGGCGTCGTCGCCCGGCACCTGATCGGATGCATCCGACCCCGTCGGCGAGGCAAGGGGGCTCGGTGACGCTGCGGGCGTGACGCCGCCCGATGTGCATGCCGCCAGCAGGCCCAGCGCGCATGCGAACACCGCGATTCGCCCGATCATCGGGCCCCGCCGTGGAATGGACATGACTGAGTGTCCCGCCGAAGAACCTGAGATAACAACAGTTCCGGCCGTTCGGGGGGTGTCTCGACTGGGCTCTCTCAGCCGAACGACGAGAGCGGCGGTTCTCGCGGGCGGGCCTACTGTTCGATCGAGAACGCCCGACGTACCGCAACACGCAGCGCTTCTCGGCGACGCCCATGGAGTTCACCGGCGTCATCGGGGCCGGCTGCGATGAGCGGGCTCGCGGGCGACCAGGCCATCGACATCGAGGTGACGAGTGACAACACATCCTCTGCGTCCAGTCCCGGGTCGACCAGCCCTGCCCGCTGGCCTTCGCGAATCGCCTCGACCTTCTCGCGATTGTGGTCCTCGCCGTCGTCGTACATGTCTCCGACCGGATGCCGCTCGAGTCGCGCCCACGTCGTCAGGCGCACCACTTCGGGGTGCGAGAGATAGGTGTCATACAGCTTGACGGCATAGCCCGGCAGATCGTCGCCGGGCAGGGGTACCGCGTTCACCATCCGGCTGATGTGCTCGGCGTACACAGCGTCGAAGAGTGACTCCTTCCCCCCGAAGTACCCGTACATCTGGCCTTTGTTCGACCGCGCATCGGCGGCGATGCGATCGACCCTGGCGCCGGCGATTCCAAACCGAGCGAATTCGTTCGAGGCGGCATCGATGATGCGTCGCTTGGTCGCCTCGCCTTTCGATGTCGTCACGACGCAATTGTAACTACCGACTGGTTGGTTTGAATTCGCGCCGGTAATCCTCTATCGTCTCAAGATGAACAAACTAGTTAGTATTTTCTTGCCTTCACCCGCAGGCAACTCCGCACTCCCCCTCTGAATCGGAGAATCCGTGCACGACACGACCTTGATCACGAACGCACTCAACATCGACCGGCGCTCCTCCGCTTGGCAGCGCACCGTCGATATCACCACGACCGGGGCACGCACCGGCCGGGCACGGCGAATCGAGATCTGGTTCCATCACGTCCATGGGCGCTGGTACCTCAGCAGCACGCCCGCCCGCCGAGCGTGGTACGCCAACCTGCTTGCGAACCCGCGGTTCGTGTTCCACCTCAAGCACGGTGTGCACGCCGACCTGCGCGCCACCGCCGTTCCCATCACCGATCCGGTCGAGAAGCGGCCGGTTTTCGAGAGCATCGTCGACGACTTCAACCAGCCGCACAATCCGGCTGTGGTGCGACAGCCGCAGCTCGTCGACGACTGGATGGCCGGAAGCCCACTCATGGAGATCATCTTCACCGACATCACCACACCCGAGGAGAACCACGCATGATCACCAATCGACGCGCCCGCACGGCGCTCGTCACCGGAGCATCCAGCGGCATCGGGGCCGCCAGCGCGCTCGCCTTGGCGTCCATCGGATTCGACGTCGTCGGCGTGGCCCGCAGAGAAGATCGACTCGCGCGCCTCGCCGACGAAGGCCGCAGCCTGCCGTCCGGGGCCGGTACCGTGCATGTGCTTCCGCTCGATCTGACTGCTGAGCACGCGGCGTCACGCGCCGTGGAGCACGCCGTAGCGACAACGGGGAGCATCGACGCGCTGGTCAACGCCGCTGGATACGGCGTCAACGAGCCCTCCGAAGAGATGGCCGAAGAGGATTGGAACAGCCTCTTCGCCATCAACATCAACGCCGTCGCCCATCTCACAGCTGCAGCACTGCCGCACCTGCTCGACGCCGCCCGCGAGCACGGCGTCGCCGACGTGCTGACCATCTCATCCACGGCCGGGCTCTCGGCCGAGCCACGGGCTGCCGCCTACAGCGGTTCGAAGTTCGCGGTGCGCGGTCTCATGGAGGCGTGGCGCAAGGAGTACGCCAGTCGTGATGTACGGTTCTGCACCGTGTACCCCGGCGCCGTCGCCACGGAGTTCGGCGGAGACCAGCAGTTCATCCGCGATTGGTACGCCGACATGGAGGCTCGCGGCGCCGTCCTGACTGCGACCGACATCGCGAGCACAGTCGCCTTCGTCGTCAGTCAGCCCGCCCGAGCTTCGATCTCGGAGCTCACGCTCCGCCCGGCACGCCAGACCTGAAGGACGGCACGGTGACGATCGGCGTCGCGACGCGACGCGTCGCGCAACGATTCGCGGGGTGCGAGTCGCCGGAGTCTTCGGCATGAACCCGCGAAGGTTAGGATAGCCTCTCCTGCACTTCGAATCCGAAAGAGCCTCGTGATGCGCCGTCATTCCTCCCCGTTCGTCGCGTCCGCGGCATCCGTCGTTCTCGCCGCCGTCGCCCTGACCGGATGCTCCGCAGCCGCGCCGTCCGACGATGCCGCATCCGAGAGCCCCTCGGCCGACGCGCTCGTGGTCTACAACGCGCAGCACGAGCAGCTGACCGAGGAGTGGGTCGCCGCATTCACCGAGGAGACCGGCATCGAGGTCGTGCTGCGCCACGGCTCCGACAGCGAGCTCGGCAACCAACTCGTGCAGGAGGGTGAGGCGTCCAAGGCCGACGTCTTCCTCACCGAGAACTCGCCGGCGATGTCGCTCGTCGAGAACGCCGGGCTCTTCGCCCCGGTCGACCAGGCCACGCTCGACCTCGTGCCTGCGACCTACCGACCCTCGAGCGGGCTGTGGACCGGCATCGCCGCGCGGTCGACGGTGCTCGTCTACAACCCCGAGCTCGTCGACGAGGCCGAACTGCCGGCCTCGCTCATGGATCTCGCGAACACCGAGTGGAACGACCGCTGGGGCGGCGCTCCCGGCGGCGCCGACTTCCAGGCCATCGTCTCGGCGATGCTCGAGCTCGAGGGCGAAGCAGCCACCGAGACCTGGCTCGATGCCATGGGCGAGCACGCCACCGTCTACCAGAACAACATCGCGACCATGAAGGCCGTGAACGCGGGCGAGGTTCCGGCCGGCGTCATCTACCACTACTACTGGTTCCGCGATCAGGAGAAGACGGCCGAGAACAGCGGCAACACGAAGCTGCACTACTTCGGCAATCAAGACCCGGGCGCCTTCGTGAGCGTCTCGGGCGGCGGCGTGCTCGCCTCGAGCACACACCAGGACGAGGCGCAGCAGTTCCTGGCGTTCCTCGCGGGCGAGCAGGGCCAGACGATCCTCGGCCAGGGCTACAGCTTCGAGTACCCCGTCTCGAGCGGCATCCCCGCGAAGGCGCCGCTGCCGGCACTCGACTCGCTCGACGCGCCCGCCGTCGACCCCTCGAAGCTCAACGGGCCGCAGGTCATCGAGCTCATGACGAACGCCGGTCTGCTCTGACGACAGACGCTGCGATCGACGCCCCGGCTCGCATGACGGGCGGGCGGGGTCGGTCGGGCGACGGCGGGCGACGACCGCCGGCGACGCTCGTCGCGCTCGTCGTGGTGCTCGCGGCCGTCATGCTCGTGCCGGTCGGCTACGTCGTGGCGACGGTCGTCGAGATCGGCTGGGCCGAGCTCGCCGAGCTGGTGTTCCGCCCGCGGGTGGGCGAGCTGCTGCTGAACACGGTGCTGCTGCTCCTGATCGGTGTGCCGGCGACGATCGTGCTCGGCGTCGGCGGGGCGTGGCTCGTCGAGCGCACCGACCTGCCGGGCCGCCGGGTGTTCGCGGTGCTGCTCGCCGCACCGCTCGCGATTCCGGCCTTCGTGGCCAGCTACGGCTGGGCGAGCGCGATCCCCTCGATCCACGGTCTGGGCGGCGGCCTCCTCGTCGCCGTGCTCGCCTATTCGCCGCTCGTCTACCTGCCGGTGCTCGCGACGCTGCGCGGCCTCGACCCCGCCCTCGAGGAGTCGGCCCGCTCGCTCGGCGACGGCTCGTGGGCGGTGTTCGCGCGAGTGGTGCTGCCGCAACTGCGCCTCGCGATGCTCGGCGGCGGTCTGATCGTCGCCCTGCACCTCCTCGCCGAGTACGGCGCGTTCGCCTTCGTGCGCTTCGACACCTTCACCACGGCGATCGTCGTCGCCTACCAGTCGACGTTCGCCGGGCCGGCCGCGGCGTCGCTCGGCGTCGTGCTGACGGCGCTGTGCCTGCTGCTGCTCGTGGCCGAATCGTCGGCCAGGGGTCGCGGTCGGTACGCACGGGTCGGCTCAGGCAGCCCGCACCCGGCGGTGCCGATCCGGCTCGGGCGCGCGACCGCGCCCGCGATCGGCGCGCTCACGGCGCTCGTGCTCGCGTCGACCGCTGTGCCGCTCGCGAGCGTGCTTCGCTGGCTCGGTGCAGCCGAGAGCTCGGCCTTCGCCGACCTCGGGGCGACCGTGCTGCAGACCGCGCTCCTCGGCGCCGGCGCCGCGATCGGTGCCACCCTCGTGGCGTTCCCCGTGGCGTGGCTCGTCGGCCGCTTCCCGGGCCGCCGCGTGCGCGTCCTCGAAGCGCCGTACTACGTCGCGAGCAGCCTGCCCGCCATCATCGTCGCGCTCGCTCTCGTCACCGTGACGCTCCGTCTCGTGCCGGCCTTGTACCAGACGGTGTTCACCGTCATGGTGGCCTATGTGATCGTGTTCCTCCCCCGCGCCCTGGTGTCGCTGCGCGCCGGCATCGCCCAGGTGCCCGAGTCGCTCGAAGAGGCCGCGCGCTCGCTCGGCGTCTCGCCGCTCGTGGCGCGACTGCGCGTCACCGTGCCGCTGCTCGTGCCGTCGATCGCCGCGGGCGCCGCGCTCGTCGCGCTCGGGGCCGCGAACGAGCTCACCGCGACGCTGCTGCTCGCCCCGACCGGCACCCGCACCCTGGCCACGCAGTTCTGGTCAGCGGCATCCGCCGTCGACTATCCCGGTGCCGCGCCCTATGCCCTGCTGCTCATCCTGCTCTCGATTCCGGCCGTCGGCCTGATGTTCGCGCAGGCTCGCGGATGGCGCGCGCGATGAGACTCGTCATCGACTCGGTCGCGAAGTCGTTCGGCAGCACGCGGGTGCTCGACGACATCTCGCTCGACGTGCCCGACGGGTCGCGAACCGCGATCGTCGGCGCATCGGGCAGCGGCAAGAGCACGCTGCTGCGGCTCATCGCCGGGTTCGAGGAGCCCGACCACGGCCGCATCTCGCTCGGCGACCGAGTGCTCGCAGGGGCGGGCGGGCGCTCGATGCCGGCCCACCGCCGCGGCATCGGCTACGTCGCGCAAGACGGCGCCCTCTTTCCGCACCTCACGGTCGAGGGCAACATCGCGTTCGGTCTCCGTGGCGCACGCGATCGCGCGGCCCGCGTGCGCGAGGCGATGAGCCTCGCCGCGCTCGACCCGGCCCTCGCCGGGCGATTTCCGCACCAGCTCTCGGGCGGGCAGCAGCAGCGCGTCGCCCTCGCCCGGGCGCTCGCACCGCGCCCCGCCGTGATCCTGCTCGACGAGCCGTTCAGCGCGCTCGACACCGGGCTCCGCGAGCAGACTCGCCGAGCCGTGATCGAGGCCCTCGAGCGCTCGGCGACGACGGCCGTTCTCGTGACCCACGACCAAGACGAGGCGCTCACCTTCGGCCACGGCATCGGCATCATGGTCGACGGCCGGCTCGCCCAGTCGGGCGTGCCCTCAGAGGTCTACGACAGCCCCGCGACGCCCGAGATCGCCGCCTTCCTCGGAGCCGCGGTACTGCTACCCGCGACGCTCGGCAGCGGCTGCGCCGAGTGCGTGCTCGGGCGCATCCCGATTCGGCACGACCGCAGCGGCGCAGGGGCGGCCGGCACTGAGGTGGCCGGCACTGAGGTGGCCGGCACTGTGGCGGCCGACTCCGTCGCGTCGCTCGCCATGGTGCGTCCGGCCCAATTCGAGCTGCGCACGGATGCCTCGGCGCCGAACGCCACCGTGACGGGGATCCGCCGCATCGGGCCGATCACCGAGGTGCACCTGCGGCTCGGCGACACCGAGGCCTCGACGATCGAGCTGCGGCTGCCGCATCACGAGGTCATCGGTCTCGACCCGGGCGTCAGGGTCGAGGTGCGCGTCGACGGCGGCGTCGTGCTCTACCCATCGCGGTGAGGCGCGACGAGGCGAGGGAGTAGAGCTTCCACGCGACCACGCCCACGGCGAGCGAGAGCAGCGTCGCGAGCCACGGCACGTGGTTCTCGAGCGACGGGTACACCTGCCAGTGCGTGAGGTAGATGAACATGGATGCCCCCGCCAGTACGCCGACCAGCGGCACGAGCAGGCGCGGCAGGGGCACCGCCGGCAGCCAGATCAGCAGCAACAGCCCGGCCACGATGACGAGCTCGCGCGACGGCGTGCCGAAGAACCCGGCGACGCTCGCGATGGCGACGGCCGTGGCCACCCACCGCTGCGTGAGCGTGCGCGAGCGTGCGATGAGCCAGCCGAGGGCGAGGCACCAGACCACCATGGCGGTCGTGTACCGCTCGGTGGCGTGCGCCTCGACGCCCCCGAGCAGCAGGGTGCGCGCCACGAGGGCGACCGCGAGCACTCCGACGGCGAATGCGTAGGGATGCCGCCGTTCGAGCCGGTCGATGCCGGGCACGGCGAGCAGCGCCGCGAGGCCGAGGAGCGACCACGCAACCGCTTCGATGAACCAGAACTGCCAGTGCACGCTCCAGGTCGAATCGCCGCCGAAGTTGTTCACGAACAGCACGGTCTCGGGCCGGTAGTACCCGCTGACGAGCGCGACCGCACCGACCCAAAGCACGGCGGGCACGAGCAGCTGCCCGGTGCTGCGCAGCAGTGAACGCGATCGGCTGCGGCCCGCGACATCCGCCAGCTGGAATCTCGCGAGGTTGTACCCCGCGACGGCGAGCAGCAGGTGCGCGCCGCCCTTCACGTCGAAGAGGTTCGCGTGGGTGCCGACGATCAGGAGGATCGCGACCGCACGCAGCACGGCCGGCGTCTCGACGCGGGGCAAGCGACGGCGGGGCGCCGCCCGGGCCGAGACCGGCGCGGGTGTCACCGGGGTCGCTGCCATCGCTGCGGCTCCGGCGGCTGCCGGCTCGGGCTCTTCGCGCTCGGGCACGACGAGTGCGCCGAGCTCTCGCACCGTCATCGTCGGCCACTCGCGCGGCAGCGCGCCGAGCAGCGCTTCGAGCCGCAGCGACACCTCGACGTAGCTGAGGGAGTCGCCGCCGAGCCCCGAGAACGAGTCGTCGAGCGTGACGTCGGTCCGGCCGAGCAGGGCGGTGTACAGCAGGCGAACGGCGTCGGGCGCGGTGTCGGATGCCGCGGCGGGCGTGCCATCCGCGGCGGGCATGCCGTCGGCGGCGCTCTCGGCGCACGCGTCGAGGTCGGCGGCGTAGCGCACGAGCGCCGCAGTGTCGGGCTTGCCGCTCGACGTGCGCGGGAACTCCTCGATCGCATGCACGCGAATCATGTGCGCCGGAAGCCCCGTGTGCGCCGAGGCGCGCTCGCGCACGGCGTCGACCAGCCGCTCAGCGCGAACGAAGAGCAGCAACCGCTCGTCGGAGCTCGCGGCGCGCACCTCGAAGCCGTCACCTGCGAGCAGCTGTTCGACGCGGTCGAGGTCGATGCGCAGGCCGAACACCTTGACGAAGCGACTGCTGCGGCCGACGATCTCGTAGAGCCCGTCGTCGCGTCGGCGGGCGAGATCGCCCGTGCAGAGCTCGTCGACGACGCGCCCCGAGGCGAAGTCCGCCGGCTCCTCGGCGTAGCCGAGCATCACGTTCGGGCCCGAGTAGACGAGTTCTCCGACGCCGTCGTCGCGGGGGTCGTCGATGCGGAACCGCCCGCCGGGAATCGGCACGCCGATCGCTCCGACCGCCGATTCGGCGAGACTCGGCGGCAGGTAGGCCATGCGCGCCGTCGCCTCGGTCTGCCCGTACATGACGACGAACTCGAAGCCGCGGTCACGGCCGAGGCGGGCATAGCTGCGCACGCGCTCGGGGTCGAGCCGGCCGCCGGCCTGCGTGACGTACCGCAGGCTCGGCGTCGAGCGGTCGGCGAAGCCGGCGGCATCCAGCAGGTCGAACGTGTAGGGCACCCCGGCGAAGGAGGTCGCCTGCACGTCGTCGAAGACGCGCCAGAACTCGTCGTCGACGACCGAGTGCGACTGCAGCGCGACGCTGCCGCCCGCGACGAGGTGGCTGTTGACCACCGAGAGGCCGTAGCAGTAGTGCAGCGGCAGGGTTGTCACCGCTCGATCGGCGACGCCGAGGTTCAGGTAGTCGGCGATCGCGACGGCGTTGCTCTCGACGTTCGCGCGGCTCAGCCGAACGAGCTTCGGGGAGCCGGTCGATCCGGAGGTGCTCGCGAGCAACGCGAGCTCGGGGTGCAGCTCGTGGCGGGTGCCGTCACGACGCTCGGTGAGCGCCCAGCGCGTCGCTCCCTCGCGGCCGCCCGACCCGTCGGCGATCACGTCGGGGTCGAACCGTTCGATGAGCGCCTCACGGTGCCGGCGATTGCTCGCCGGGTCGCCGTCGACGAAGAGCACGGGATGGCCGCCCTCGAGCGCCGCCAGGTACGTGACGATCGGTTCGACCTCGTTCGCCGCGGCGATCATCACGAGTCGTCGCTCGGCTCCGAGCTCGTGCCGGCGGGCATCCACCCGGTCGCGCAGCTCGCCGTGATCGATCGCCGTCTGGCCGATGACGAGCGCCGGCGCCGCCGAGGGTCCGCGAGTGAGCCGCAGAGCGGTCGACTCGAGCGGGCGAATGGGCACGCTTCGCCTCCGTGGGGACGGGAGAAATATGAGGGGGACTCCGATGTTCGAAGCCAGAGAAGGCTAACCTAACTTCCTCCCGACCGCCGAATGCGCGTCACAAATGCTGTCGAAATGCGTGGTCGAATGGAGTGAGCGGATGGCTCGGGCGAAGCGTGGGCGTACCGTGGAGACGTGCTGACTCCTCCGAAGACCGAGAAGCGACCGATCCGCCGCGAGCACCACGGTGACGTGGTGATCGACGACTACGAGTGGCTGCGCGCGAAAGACGATCCCGCCGTCGTCGCCCATCTGCACGAAGAGAACGCGTACACGAAGGCGAAGACCGAGCATCTCGCGATCCTGCAGGAGCAGATCTTCGAGGAGATCAAGCACCGCACGAAGGAGACCGACCTCAGCGTGCCGGCCCGCGAGGGCGACTGGTGGTACTTCACCCGCACGGTCGAGGGGCAGCAATACGGCATCCACTGCCGGGTGCCGGCGGCCGGCCCCGACGATTGGGAGCCACCGGTGCTTCCCGAGACGACGGGCGACGAGCTGACGGATGCCTCGTACACGCCACTCCCCGGCGAGCAGGTGCTGCTCGACGACAACGCCGAGGCGCGCGGCCACGACTTCTACTCGCTCGGGAGCTTCGACGTCACCGCCGACGGCGGCACCCTGCTCTACGGCATCGACACCGAGGGCGACGAGCGCTACACGATCCGGCTTCGCTCGATCGACGGATCGGGCCGCGAGTACGACGACGTCATCGAACGCACGGCCGGCGGCGCGACGTTCGACCCGAGCGGTCGATACGTCTTCTACGCGACGGTCGACGAGTCGTGGCGGCCGGACACGATCTGGCGCCACGAGGTCGGCACCGCGGCATCCGACGACGTCTCGGTCTTCCACGAGCCCGACGAGCGCTTCTGGCTCGGCGTCGGCGTGACCCGCAGCCGCCGGTTCCTCGCGATCGAGGCCGGATCGAACGTGACGAGCGAGACCTGGCTGCTCGACGCGGCCGAGCCGACGGGCGAGTTCGCCGTCGTGTGGCCGCGGAAGGACGGGGTCGAGTACGACGTCGAGCACGTGGTCGCCGGCGGCAGGGATCGCCTGCTCATCGTGCACAACGACGGCGCCGTGAACTTCGAGCTCGTGAGCATGGCGGCATCCGATCCGCAGGGCGACCGGCGCGTGCTGCTGCCGCACAACCCCGACGTGCGCCTCGAGGGCGTCGACGCGTTCCGCGACTTCGTCGCCGTCGAGTACCGGCGCGAGGGCCTGCCGCGCGTCGCGATCGCGAAGGTGCCGGCCGCCGGAATCCCCGCAGATGCCACGCCCGACGACACCCTCCACGAGCTGGAGTTCGACGAGGCGCTGTTCTCGGTCGGGCTCGCCGGAAACCCCGACTGGACGCAGCCGACCCTGCGCATCGGCTACACGAGCTTCGTGACACCCTCGACCGTCTCCGACGTCGTGGTCGCGACCGGCGAGCGCCGCCTGCGCAAGCGCCAACCCGTGCTCGGCGACTACGACGCGACCCGCTACGCGCAGCGTCGCGAGTGGGCGATCGCCGACGACGGCACGCGCGTGCCGATCTCGCTCGTGTACCGGCACGACCTCGTCGACCTCGGCACGCCCGCGCCGACCGTGCTCTACGGCTACGGCTCCTACGAGCACTCGATCGACCCCGGCTTCGGCATTCCGCGGTTGTCGCTGCTCGACCGCGGCATGGTCTTCGCGGTCGCTCACGTGCGCGGCGGCGGCGAGATGGGCCGCCTCTGGTACGAGCACGGCAAGAAGCTCGAGAAGCGCAACACGTTCACCGACTTCGTCGCGGCGGCCCGCCATCTCATCGACAACGACATCACGGCCCCCGACCGCCTCGTCGCCCAGGGGGGCAGCGCCGGTGGCCTGCTCGTGGGCGCAGTCGCGAACCTCGCGCCGCAGTACTTCTCTGGCTTCCTCGCCGAGGTGCCGTTCGTCGACCCGCTGACCTCGATCCTCGACCCGTCGCTGCCGCTCACGGTCATCGAGTGGGACGAGTGGGGCAACCCGCTCGACGATGAAGAGGTCTACTCCTACATGAAGTCGTACTCCCCCATCGAGAACGTGCACGACGGCGCCCACGGCGGGCGGCACTATCCCCGCATCCTCGCCGTCACCTCGCTCAACGACACCCGCGTGCTCTACGTCGAACCGGCGAAGTGGGTCGCGAAGCTGCGCGACGTGGGCGCCGACCCGCTGCTCAAGATCGAGATGGCGGCCGGTCACGGCGGCGTCTCGGGGCGCTACTCCGCATGGCGCGAGCGGGCGTTCGCCTACGCGTGGGTCGTCGACGCGGCGGGCGCGCACCCGAGCGGGGAGTAGCGCCCCCTCCGCACCGCTTCCTCCCCTCAATCCCTCCCGCCCAGCATGCGAGTGCATAGATTCAGCGCTGAGCGAGCAGCCGTCCGGATGTCTCAGGCCGCTGCCAGACTGACGAAATGTCTCTTCTCTCCGATCTGAGTGAGCGAGTTCCAGGCCGGGCGCATGGTCCCGGCGCAACCGAATACGATTCAGGCCGCACCGTCTTCGCGGGTGTCGGCGAACCCCAAGCCGTCGTGCGACCGCGCACGGCCCAAGAGGTGGCGGCGGCCGTCGCCCTCGCCGCAGCCGCCGGCCTTCCGATCGCCGTCCGTAGCGGCGGCCACGGCATGCTGCCCGTCGACGACGGGCTCATCATCGACCTCGCCGAGTTCACCGCGGTCGAGGTCGACGCCACCGGCCTCGTCACCGTTGGCGGCGGTGCCCGCTGGGGTGCCGTCGCGGCCGTGCTCGGTCCGCACGGGCTCGGCGTGAGCTCGGGCGACACGCGCGATGTCGGCGTCGGCGGCCTCGCCCTCGGCGGCGGCATCGGCTGGCTCGTGCGCGGGCACGGCCTCACGGTCGACGCGCTGCGCGAGGTCGAGCTCGTCACCGCCGCGGGCGAGGTGCTGACCGTCAGCGAGACCGAGCACCCCGAGGTGTTCTGGGCGCTGCGCGGTGGCGGCGGCAACTTCGGCGTGGTCACGCGCTTCGTCTTCCAGGCGGCGCCGGCCGACGGCCTCGTGGGCGGTCATGTGCGATTCGACAGCTCCGACGTGCCCGCGGTGCTGCGCGCGTGGCGCGACGTGATGCGCTCGGGGCCCGACGAGCTCAACTCGACGCTCATGCTGATGCCGCCGTTCGCTCCCGAGATGCCGTCGGGGCCGCAGCTCGGGGTCGCGTTGCAGGGCAGCGAAGAGCGGCTCCGCGAACTGCTCGCCCCGCTGCTGGCGCTTTCGTCGGTGACCGAGGTCTCGCTCGCGCCGACCTCGTACGCCGACCTGCTCGAAGACGCGCCGCCCGGCCGGCCGCCGCTGCAGTTCGTGGGCGGCAACGGATTCGTGCCCGACCTCTCCGATGTCGCGCTCGACGCGATCGCCGCGTCGTACAACCGGCCGGTGCCGACCATGGTGCTGCTGCGCGCGCTCGGCGGCGCGTTCTCTCGCGTCGCACCCGACGCCACCGCCATCGCGCATCGCGACGCCGAGGCCCTGCTCATCGTCAACGGCGTGCTTCCGCTCGATGCCACCGACGAGCAGCTCGCGGCCGCGAAAGCCGGCAGCGATGCCGCCCTCGCCTTCACGAGCGGGGTCTACGGCAACTTCGCGGTCGAGCGCGGCGAGGCGATCATCGCGGCGATGTACCCGCCCGCGACGCTCGAGCGGCTGCGCCGGGTGAAGGCGCAGCTCGACCCCGGCAACGTGTTCCGGCAGAACCACAACATCACGCCGGCCGGCTGAACGACAGTGAGCGGATGCCTCGGGGCGCGCCGGGGCATCCGCTCGCTGTCACTCTGCCGTGCCGTTCAGCGCTCGTGCCATTCAGACGAACAGTCCGACGATCACGCCGACGAGCACGAGCTTGAGCAGCCAGTCGCCGGCGTGAAGCGCAGCGGTCGACACCGGCACCTTCTCCCACTGCACCGAGCCGGCGAGCAGGACGAGCGGCAGCGCGAAGAGCGCGAGCCCGAGCAGGGCTCCCGCCCACGGGCCCGACCAGCCGGCGGCGATCAGCAGGCCCGCCATCAGCCCGGCGACGATAGCGCTGCGCACGAGCTCGAGCAGAATCTGCCACGGCTTCGGGCGCTCGTCGCGGGCGGTGCCGCGTTCGGCGGAGGCTGGCGGGGCCTTCGGCGCCACGATGTAGTAGACCGAGCTGAAGACGAAGGCGGCGACCGCCGCGATCGCGATTCCGAGGAAGACCATGGTCCCGACCCTTCATATTTAGTACTGCTTAGTTCTTTAGTTACACCGTAGGCGCGGTGTAAAGTACTGTCAAGTACTAAATCGGAGGAACATGGGCACCAGCGAAGCGCGCCGCCTCGGCCGGCCACGCGGAACGGCGGGCGCCGCCCTGCTCGACATCGCGAGGGGGCAGTTCCTCTCTCGCGGCTTCGCCGGTACGACCATGGATTCGGTGGCGTCGGCGGCACACATCTCGAAGGCCTCCCTCTACCGCGACTACCCGTCGAAGAACGAGTTGTTCGCCGCAGTGGTCTCCGACTGGGTCGATCGCGGGCGCGATGCCATGAAGCCGCACACCGATGCCCTGTCGGTCGCCGACGACCCCATCGCGCAATTGCGACAGCTCGCGGGCGTGCTGCAACGCGGGGTGCTGTCTCCGGCGGTGCTGCAGATGCGCACGTTGGTCGCGGCCGAGGCCGCACGCTTCCCGGCGATCGCCTCCGACTATGTCGCACGTAGTTGGGAGCGCAACATCACCGCCCTCGCGAACGCGTTCGCCGTGCTCTCGAAGCGAGGCGTGTTGCACGCCGAGCCCGCACACACCGCCGCAGAGCAGTTCACGTGGCTGGTGATCGCCGTACCGCTCAACCGACTCACCCTCGAGGCGAGCACGCGGCCCTACGACGAGGCCGAGCTCGACCGCATCGCCGATGAGGCGGTGTCGACGTTCCTCGCCCGCTTCGGCCCGCCGCCGCTTCACTGAGCCCGCTTTCGACGCGAGTCGATGACCATCGGCCATCAGCCATCGGCCATCGACGATCGGTGCCGCGACGATCGCGTCAGCCGATCGGCGGATCCTCGTGCACGTCGAGGTCGGCCGGCGCGAGCGCCCATCGCGTGAACCGCACCTCGAGATCGCCGCGCATGGGCGCGCAGACGAGCGGTCCCGCCGAGGTGACACCCGCGGTGAACGGTGCGACGCGAAGCGTGCGCCATCCGCTCGTCTCGGTGCGCGCCCGCAGCACGACCGAATCGCCCGCGACGCCGCCGCGGCTCGCGCGCAGGGTCACGAGGCCACCGGCCCACTCGGGCACCGGCGCCATCGACCAGTCGGAGACGCCGTTCGTCACGACGGCGCCGAGCTGCAGCACCCCGTCGGAGATCTCGAGCCCGGCCTTGACCCACTGCTCGGGTCCGGCGTGCAGCATGATGCCGGCCTGGTCGTAGGCCGTGCCGAGGCTCGACGCATCGAAGGTCACCTCGACCGCGGCATCCGCAGGCCAGTCGCCGAGCAGCGCGTGGCCGTCATCGTGCACGAACCCGTAGTGAGTGGTGCGCCAGTAGTCGCTGCCCTCGGCCGCGCCGACGAGCAGGTTGTCGCCGTCGAGGCGCGCCGTCGCGGGGTCTCGAGTCCATCGCCCTGCGGCCCAGTCCACGCGTCGTCGTTCCATGACGACAACGCTATCGGCGGGGCGGCCCGAGCACGTGCCCACTCGCCCGCCGACTCGGCCGCAGGTTCGTCAGACCGTGACGAGTGGCGCGGCGACCGCCTCGAGCGCACCCGGCACCAGACGGAAGTACGCCCAGGTGCCGCGCTTCGTGCGCGAGAGGAAGCCCGCCTCGGTGAGGATCTTCAAGTGGTGCGACACGGTCGGCTGGCTGAGGCCGACGGGCTCGGTGAGGTCGCACACGCACGCCTCTTGGCCCTCGGATGCCGCGACGATCGAGACGAGCCGCAGGCGCACCGGGTCGGCGAGCGCCTTGAGCTTGCGCGCGAACACGTCTGCATCGGACGCCGTGATGGTCTCGCGGGTGAGCGGACCGCAGCACGCCGCGGGCGCGGCGCCGGCGGCAGCCTCTGCGGTGTCGCTCGAGACGAGGGGCAGCTCGATGATGGTCACGAGAACCACTCTACCCGTATATTGACAACTGTCGATATAGTCGCCAGACTCCGTATATCGACAATCTTCAATGAATGAGAGACACGGATGACCCTCATCGACCTCACCGCCCCGAAGACGGCCACGCCCTCGCGGCTGCAGGGGCTACCCGTCGCCATTGTCGGCGCCGGGCCCATCGGCCTCGCCGCGGCGGCGAACCTCACCGAACGCGGCATCGACTTCGTGCTGCTCGAGGCCGGCGACCGCATCGGCGCGAGCGTCACGCAGTGGGGGCACACACGACTGTTCTCCCCGTGGAAGCACCTCGTCGACCCGGCTGCCAAGCGGTTGCTCGCTGAGACGGGCTGGGTCGAACCGCCCGCCGATTCCCTGCCCACCGGCAGCGAACTCGTCGAGCGCTTTCTCGCTCCTCTGGCCGCCCTCCCGGCGATCGCCGCTCGCACTCGACTCGGCGTCGACGTCACCGATGTCACCCGCGAGGGCATGGACCGCACCCGCACGGCCGGTCGGGCGCAGACCCCGTTCCTGCTGCGCATGCGCACCGCCGACGGGGTCGAAGAGCTCACCGCCCGTGCCGTGATCGACGCCTCGGGCACCTACCTCACCCCCAACAGCCTCGGCTCGTCGGGTCTCGACCCGCTCGGCCTGCCCGAGGTCGCCGATCTCGTGAGTCACGCCCTGCCCGACGTGCTCGGCAGCGAGCGCGCCGCCTTCGCCGGCCGGCACACGGTCGTCGTCGGCGCCGGCCACTCCGCCGCCAACACGCTGCTGAAGCTCGCGACGCTCGCCGAGCAGGAGCCCGACACCCGCATCACGTGGGTCATCCGAAACGCCACCGCGACACGCGTCTCGACGTCTCCCGACGACGAACTCGAGGCGCGGGCATCGATCGGGGCGCGTGTCGACGCGCTCGTCGACTCCGGCCGCATCGAGCTCGTCGATCGCTTCGAGATCGTGCGGCTCGCGCGCGGCATCGACGACGAGGCATCCGTCGCCCGCATCACCGGCCGCCGCGGCGACGGGCTCGAGACGATCTCGGCCGACCGCATCGTCAATGCGACCGGCTTCCGACCGAACCTCGACATGCTGCGCGAGATCCGCCTCGAGCTCGACGACATCGTCGAGGCACCCCGCCGCCTCGCCCCGCTCATCGACCCCAACGTGCACTCGTGCGGCACCGTCGAGCCGCACGGGTTCGCCGAGCTCACCCAGCCCGAGCGAGACTTCTTCATCGTGGGCATGAAGAGCTACGGGCGTGCGCCGACCTTCCTGCTCGCGACGGGCTACGAGCAGGTGCGCTCGGTGTCGGCGTGGCTCGCCGGCGACGCCGCTGCCGCGCGCAACGTCGAGCTCGTGCTACCCGCGACCGGCGTGTGCTCGACCGGGGCGCCCGCTACGACGGGCGCGGCGGCCACGGCAGGCGCGAGCAACGGCGGCTGCTGCAGCTGAGCGCCGGCGCGCGAGAAATTCAGGAGTATCCGCATTTCACCCCCTCCGCGGCACCCATAGCCCGGGATCTCCTGAATTTCTCGCTGACAGCTTCGGCCCCTCGCCGCAGTCGCTCGTCGCGCCGCCGCCAGGTGGATCGGCCAGCAGCCGAGCATAGACTTCGGTCTATGCATGGCGCGACGAGTGGTGCTTCGGTCGACAGCGATGCGGCGCGCGGCATCCGTCTGCTCACCGATCCGACGCGCCTGCGCATTCTCGGAGTGATCCACGAGAGCTCCGAGGGCCGTGCGCTGGTCGGGCGACTCGCCACCGAACTCGGGCTGACGCAGCCCACCGTCAGCCATCACGTGAAGACACTGCTCGGTGCCGGCGTGCTCGAGCGCGTGCCCGACGGTCGCCAGGCCTGGTATTCGATCGCTCCGGGCGCGTCCGACCGTGTCGAAGAGCTGTTGCAGACGGATGCCGCGAGCCACGCCTCCGACGAGGTGCTCGCGCGCGTGGCATCCGACCTCGCCGACCGCTTCGCCGGGGTGTTCTCGCCCGAGACGGTTGGTCGATACGTTCGCGAGAGCCACGAGCTGCTCGTCGAGCGCTCGCGCATCACTCGCTACCTGCCGTCGCTCACCTCGCGATTCGCGGCCGAGCGACTCGACGCGCTCGCGACCCAACAGGCTGGAACCACCGACGGCCCGCCCGAAGTGCTCTTCGTGTGCGTCCAGAACGCCGGTCGTTCGCAGATCGCCGCCGCGATGCTGCGGCACCTGGCCGGCGACCGCGTGCGGGTTCGGTCGGCGGGTTCCGAGCCGGCGAGTGCCGTGAAGTCGACCATCGTCGCCGCGCTCGATGAGATCGGAGTGCCCATCGGCGGCGAATTCCCGAAGCCGCTCACCGACGAGGTCGTGCGCGCCGCCGACGTCGTGATCACGATGGGCTGCGGAGATGCCTGTCCGGTCTACCCCGGCCGCCGGTACCTCGACTGGGAGCTGGACGACCCTGCCGGGCTGCCGATCGCTCGAGTGCGCGAGATCCGCGACGAGATCGATGGGCGCGTGCGCGGCCTGCTCGGCGAGCTCGGCGTGAACGCCGCCTGAACACCGGGCGCTCCGGTTGTCGCGCGCTCGACCAATACATAGATGGTGATCTATGATTGAGTCGACCGAAGGAGCGCCACCATGGCCGAGAAGCCCACCGTCCTGTTCGTCTGCGTGCACAACGCCGGGCGTTCACAGATCGCCGCCGGCTACCTGCAAGCGCTCGCGGGCGACCACGTCGAGGTGCTCTCCGCCGGCTCCGAGCCGAAAGACCGGATCAATCCCGTCGCCATCGAGGCGATGGCCGAAGAGGGCATCGATATCGCCGGTGCGACGCCGAAGATCTTGACGGTCGACGCGGTTCGCGAGTCCGACGTCGTGATCACGATGGGCTGCGGCGACGCCTGCCCGATCTTCCCCGGCAAGCGCTACGAAGACTGGGAGCTCGAAGACCCCGCCGGCAAGAGCATCGAGACGGTGCGCCGCGTGCGCGACGACATCCGCGGCCGAGTCGAGGCCCTCATCGCCGAGATCGCCCCGGCTGCCGCGTAGCGCTGTGCCTCCTGGCCCGCTTCCGCCTGGCTCGCTGCCGCCTAGCTCGCTCGAGCCGTGAACATCGCGACGAGCGCGAGCCCGGCCATGACGGCCGTCATCGCCGCGTAGGATCCGACACCGGCCGCCACCGCCGGGCCGATCGCCGGCGACAGGGCCATCGCGATCGTGATCGGCGCGGCGAAGGCGCCGTTGATCGCGCCGTAGTTGCGGGTGCCCCAACGGTCGGCGACCGCCGAGGCCTGCACGAGCGTGTAAGCACCGCGCACAGCGCCGGCGACGATGCCGATCGCGATGAGCAGCCAGATCGGGCCGGGCACGAGCGCGAGCGCCGCGAGCGAGATCGCGGCGAGCGCGCAGACGACGGCGACCGGAACCCACGGCTGTGCACCGCGCGGCAGCACGAGGAACAGCAGCCGGCCGATCACCTGCCCCGCGCCGATCAGGCCGAGCGCGAGCGCCGCGAACTCGAAGGTCAGGCCCTTCTCCATGTAGAGCGGCACCGCGGCGAGCGTCGTGCTCATCAGCGCCACGCTGACGGCGATCATCGTGATCTCGAGCATCCAGAAGCGCCGGGTGCGCAGCACCGACGAGACCGTGTGCGCGTTTTCGTGATGCTCGGCGGGCCGGTGCGGCCACCGGCGCTCGAGCGAGAGCAGGTGCAGCGGAACCGTGACGATGGCGAGCACCGCGGCGAGCACGAGGAATGTCGCTCGCCAGTCGAGCACCGAGAGCAGGCCCGCGACGATCGGGGCGAAGATCGTCGAGGCGAGCCCGCCCGCGAGCGTGAGGATCGTCATCGGCACCTGGCGTCGCTCGCCGTATCGGCGAGTGATCACGGTGAACGCGGCCTGGTAGAGCACGGCCGATTGCGCGATTCCGCACACGACCCAGGACGCAGCGAAGACGATCAGGTCGGGGGCCGACGCGACGCCCACGAGTCCGAGAGCTCCGACGAGCGACCCGAGGCTCATGACGGTGCGCGGGCCGCGCTCGTCGAGCAGCCGCCCGACGAGCATTCCGGCGAACGCCGACACCACGAGCCCGGCCGAGAACGCGGCCGTGATCGCGACGAGCGACCACCCCGTCGCGCGCGCCACCTCGGGCGCGGCGACGATCATCGCGTAGTACAGGATGCCCCAGCTCACGACCTGCCCGATCGAGAGGGCCGCGAGCCGCCATTTCGAGCGGCGCCCGGCCGAGCGGGCCGGGTCGACCTCGACCTCGACCTCGACCTGTGGTGCGTCGGCGGGGTCTCCACGGTCGATACGGCTCATCGCTTCCACCGTATCGCCGGCCGCGTGATGCCTCTCGGCGTGTCGCGGTGAACCCTGCATGAACGCGGGCGCGAACCAGCGCCAGCCGGCCGGCCGGGCTCGGTCAGCCCACGAACCCCCGGAACGGGTCGTTCGCCTCGGCACGCCGGGCGCGCTCGGCCTCGGCGGCGGCGACCCCGCGCTCGAGGTCGGCCAGCAGGTCGTGCACTCGATCGTCGCGCTCGGCCTCGTAGGTCTCGTCGACCTCGATCTGCGGCCACTCGCCCCACTCGCGTTCGAGGCGAATCTCGATGGCGCCCGAGACCTCTTGCCACGCCTCGTCGCGAGCGCGCTCGGCGAACGTCGCGAGGTACTCGGGGTCGTTGCGGCGCTGCCACAGCTCTTTCGACACGGCGGCGTAGACCTGCTCGCGACGACGCAGGTTCGCGGCATCCGCTCGGCGATAGTCGTGCTCGTGCGACGAGCGGCCCTCGCGTCGTGCAGCAGCTGAGCGGGTCTCGCCGGTGAGCTCGGCGACCTCGTCGGCCTCACGCACGAGCTCGTAGAGCACCTCGCGCGCCGCGGCCGCGGCCCGCTCTGGGGCGAACGGCTCTTCGCCTCGCAGCGCCTCGACGATGAGCCGGTTCTTCAGTGCCATGCGCCCGGCGGATTCGGCGACGAGCACGCCTTCGGCGAGCATCTCGTCGAACGTGGGTTGGGGCGCCTCAGGCAGGGCATGGCGATCGAACGGCTTGAATCGCCGACGCTCTCGCTTGCGCCACAGGGGCATGCCGATCGACCTCTCGAACCTCGGTGTCCGCCGCTGTTCGGCGGTCGGAGATCGAGCTTATCGCGGGCGCCCGACGCGCCGGTGAGCGCGTCGGTGGCTCCGGGTAGCCTGCCGACATGAGCCGATCGGATGCCGCGGAGCGCACCTGCAGCATCAGGCTCGACGATCGCCCGTGCCGGGCGCCAGTCGAACCGGGTGCACCGCTCGATCTCTGCACCGCCCACCTGCTCGAGGCCTACGACTGGGTCGCGCGCGAGGTCGGCGTGACCGATCTGCTGCCGGGCCCGTGCCTCGTGTGCGGGTGCCCGGTCGGCATCGCATACCCGTCGGGTCGCGTCTGCGCGGTCTGCGAGTGGCGCGTCGGTGACGTGCCAGACCACGGGGTCGCCGACCCCCGCGTCGATGTCGTCTACTACCTGCGTTATCGCGACCAGATCAAGATCGGCACCTCGGGCAATCCCCGCACCCGCGTGGCGAGCCTGCCGCACGACGAGGTGCTCGCATTCGAGCTGGGCGACCGGCTCACCGAGCAGCGCCGACACGTGCAGTTCGCGGCGCACCGCTTCGCCGGCACCGAGTGGTTCGCGGTGCACGACGCACTGCTCGAGCACATCGCAGAGCTGCGCCTCGGCGTCGCAGATCCGTGGGCGCAGTACGAGCGCTGGGTCAGCCGGCGGCTGGCCGCTCAGGGCTGATCACCTGACGAACGACACGCGCACGTGATCGCCCGGCTCGGCCGTCATGCGGCGTGGTCCTCGCGCCGCGCCCGCACCCGCGCGACGAACGCCCAGAGCAGCAGGAGCACTCCGACACCCGTGGCGACGGCGGCGCCGATGATCACGCCCGACTGCCACGCGGCATCCGCCGTTCCATCACCCTCGACGGGCGTGTTGCGCGGGGTGAACGCGTAGATGCCGATGCCGATCAGGCCGATCACGGTGAGCACCGCGCCGAGCGTCAGATAGAGGCCGATTCGCACCGGTTCCGTGCGAATCGCGTCGTCCATGCGGCGCTTCGTCTCATCGGCGCGACGATCCGGTTCTGCGTTGCGGCGACCTGGTTCGTCCATGTGACGACGTTAGGCCGCGTCAGCGTCGACCGACAGGGGCTTGACGATCGGAGGTCGAGAGTCGACCGACGCCGCGTGCCGTTACGCGGTGCGCGAGGCCGCCTCGGCGTCGGTGCGGCGCGCGACGGTCGCCGCATGCGGCCGGCGGCCGGGATCGGTGCGGGTGTGCACCTCCTCGATCATGAAGCCCGCAGCTTCGAGACGCTCCGCCATCGCGGTCGGCGGCCAGAAGTAGGCGGTCACGACCTTGTGCGGGAAGGGCTCGATGCTCGCTCCGTCGAAGAAGCCGAGCAGCAGGCTCCCGCCGGGCGCGATGCATCGTGCGAACTCGTCGAGGGCCGATGGCACCCGCTCAGGCTCGAGGTGGATGAGCGAGTACCACGCGAGGATTCCGGCGAGCCCG
This sequence comes from Agromyces subbeticus DSM 16689, assembly GCF_000421565.1. Lineage (GTDB taxonomy): Bacteria > Actinomycetota > Actinomycetes > Actinomycetales > Microbacteriaceae > Agromyces > Agromyces subbeticus. The sequence goes on from NZ_ATXG01000003.1 coordinate 172,411, forward strand.
GCGTCGGGGGCGCCGAGGTCGTCGAAGGATGCGACGCGGAACGCGACCCCGGGGAACCGCTCCCCTGCGCGGCCGACGAATGCGGGAGTGAGATCGACGCCCTCGACCTCGTGGCCGAGCTGCCGGAGGTGATCAGACCAGTGCCCGGGCCCGCACCCGGCGTCGAGCACGCGCCCGGCGAGAGGCTCGGCCCATCGGGTGATGAGCTCACTGTCGAGTTCGTGCGTGTCGGCAACCGAGCCCAGCAGCGAGATGTACTCCTCGACTCGCTCGGTGTAGGCCTCTCGCACCTCGGTGATCGAACGGTCGCCCACCGGTTCGGCCATCGGCATGGTCGTGGGTTCCGCGCCGCCGGCTACCAGGGCGACGGGCGGTCGTTGTCGCGTTGCCCGTCGTCGGGCAGGTGCGGCAGTTCGGAGCCGCCCGCGCGGATGCAGAGCCACCGCAGCTGCTCGGAGCCATCGGGAGCGCAGCGCCAGGTGCGCCAGACTCCCTGGCCGACGCGCACGACACTGCCGGGGCCGACGTCGACGACCTCGCCGTCGAGACCCATCTGCCCGCGGCCGCCGAGGAAGACGTAGAGCTCTTCGACGCGGGAGTGCGTGTGCCAGTACCCGGCCTCTTCACCCGGCTCGAGGGCGTTCGCGGTCATGCCGATGTACTGCATCGTCAGGTCGTGGTCGACGACCCGTCGCCCGTCGCGCGAACTCTCGGGGCGGAAGCCGCCGAAGTGCTCCCGCCACTCGTCGAGGCCACCGATCTCCAGCACTTCGTAGTCGCTCACGTCGCCAGAGTAGCGGGCCGCTCCGACACGTGCTCCCGGACACGGCCGAGACGATGCGCGCCGCGATCAGGTGGCGCCGGGTTCGCAGGGCGACGCAGGTCAGGGGCAGTGCAGCTGCGTGCGCTCGAAAGACCGGTCGATCGTGTGACTCGACATCGCGGCGCCGCAGAGTGGGCAGGCGGGTGGCCTGGCCGGCACCGGCGCGTCGTCGTACGGCCCGAGCGGCGGCGGCCCGATGTACGGCAGCAGCTTGGCGTTCAGCCGATCGATGAAACCGGCGTAGCCGCGCTGGGCTCCGGCCGGGATCTCTCGCTTTCTTCGTGTCACAATGATTAGTGTACTAATGGTTGGCCGTCACGTCATACTGGAAGCCCATGAACGACATCACCACGTCCGCGACATCCGCTCGATCGGGTGGCGACGCCGACGACGACCTGCTCGCGCTCGAGAACCAGGTGTGCTTCGCCCTCGCGGTCGCCGCGCGCGGCGTGATCGGCGTCTACCGGCCCATTCTGGAGCCGCTCGGGCTGACGCATCCGCAGTACCTCGTCATGCTCGCGCTCTGGCAGCGCAGCCCCCGCACCGTGCGCGATCTCGGCGAGGCGCTGCAGCTCGAGCCGGCCACGCTGTCGCCGCTGCTGAAACGACTCGAGGCGCAGGGCTACCTCACGCGCGAGCGCAACGCTCGCGACGAGCGAGCCCTCGACGTCGCGCTGACCGACGCGGGTCGGGCGCTGCGAGCGCGAGCGCTCGAGATTCCGCCGCAGGTCGTCGACCGGCTCGGCATGAGCGTCGACGAGCTCGGCAGCCTGCGCGATCGCCTCACCGAGGTGATCGCCGCGGTGCAGCGCGCCTGACGCGCGCCTGGCCGAGCGCCTGGCGGCGCGGGCTACGTGGTCGGTTCCGGTGGATCGAAGCCCACGACCCGTCCGTCGGCCGAGGCGTACTTCACGATGAGACTCGCGTCCTTGCCGCCGAGTCCTTCATCGATGAGCCGCGTGAACTGCTCGAGCGCGATGCGCGCCGCCGGCAGGTGCAGCCCGGCGGCCTCGCCCGCGGCGACCGCGAACGAGAGGTCCTTCTCGGCGAGCACGGTCGTGAACGTCGCGTCGAAGCCCCGGTTCGCGGGGCTCGTCGGCACGACACCGGGCACCGGATACCAGGTGCGCAGCGGCCACGACTCCCCCGACGAGACGGATGCCACCTCGAAGAACTTCGCCGCATCGAGGCCGAGCTGCTCGGCGAGCTGGGAGCCCTCGGCCACGCCGAGCAACGAGACGAAGAGCATCAGGTTGTTCGCGAGCTTCGCGGCGATGCCCATGGTCGGTCCGCCGAGGTCGAAGACATGACCGGCGAGTGGCTCGACGAGACCTGATGCCTCCGCGACATCCGCCGGCTCGCCGCCGAGCATGAAGGTGAGGGTGCCCGCCTCGGCGCCCGCGATGCCGCCCGAGACCGGCGAGTCGACGAAGCGGTACCCCCGGGCGACGGATGCCTCGTGGCAGAACCGCGACGTCGCCACGTCGACGGTCGACGTGTCGAGCAGCAGGGCCGTCGTCGGTGCGGTGAGCCAGATGCCGTCGGGGCCGGAGTACACCTCGCGGACGTGCTCGCTGCGCGGCAGCGAGGTGAAGACGGCGTCGGCTCCGTCAGCCGCCTCGGCGACGGTCGCGACCACGCGCACACCGCGCTCGGCCGCCGCAGTGCGCGCCGCGGGCACCGGATCGACGCCCCGCACGACGTGCCCCGCCGACACGAGATTGCCGGCCATCGGGCCGCCCATGTTGCCCAGACCGATCCACGCGATGGTGGCCATGGCCCCTCCCGACGTCGTCGACGCGAAGCACGCTCGGCGGCGGATGCATCCGGATTCCGCCTCGCCCTCCACGATACGGCCGGCGCCGCGCCAACACACAGCGCGGATTCAGGAGAACGGCCACGAATCAGGACGATCTCGCGAGATTCATCCTGATTCGGGGACTATTCCCTGAACCCGCGCTCAGGTCACGGCCCGAAGCCGCGCTCAGATCACGGGCTCGGCCTCGTGACGCCCCGCCGGCTCGGCCTCGTGGCGAGCGGCACGCTTCGCCTCGCGACGCTCGCGCCGCCCCTCGATCAGCAGGTAGAGCACCGGCACGAGCACGAGCGTGAGCAGGGTCGACGAGATCAGGCCGCCGATCACGACGATCGCGAGATCCTGCGAGATGAACCCGCTCGACCCGGTGACGCCGAACGCCATCGGCATGAGCGCGAAGATCGTGGCGAGCGCCGTCATCAGGATCGGGCGCAACCGCTGGCGGGCGCCGTTGAACACAGCGTCGGCGACCTTCTGCCCCTGGGCCCGGTACTGGTTGACCAGGTCGATGAGCACGATCGCGTTCGTCACCACGATGCCGATCAGCATGAGCATGCCGATGAGCGCCGAGATGCCGAGGGGTCGACCGGTCGCGAGCAGCAGGGCGATGGCGCCCGTGGCCGCGAACGGGATCGACACGAGCAGGATCAGCGGCTGACGCAGCGAGCGGAACGTCGCGACGAGCAGCATGAACACGATCGCGATGGCCACGAGCATGGCGAGCCCGAGCTGCTCGAACGACTCGGTCTGCGTCGAGGCGAGGCCGCCGATCTCGGCGGTGACGCCCTGCGGCAGGTCGAGTTCGGCGAGGCTCTGCTGCACCGACGCCGTCACGGCGCCGAGTTCACCCTCGTCGGGCGTGATCGAGATCGTGGCCACGAGGTCGCCCGACTGGCGGGCGATCGAAGTGGGCACGGTGACCTCCTCGACGCTGGCCACGGCCGACAGCGGCACGAAACCGGCGGGGCTCGCGGCACTCGGCAGCATGACCTGCTCGAGCTCGGCGATGCTCTCGGGCGCCGGCATGCCGTCGACGAAGATGCGGTACTCCTCACCGTCGAGGCCGATCGAACCGATCGACTGCGGCGAGAGCGTGCCCGCGACGATGCCGAGCACCTGCACCTCGGTGAGCCCCTGCTCGAGTGCGGCCGAGCGATCGACCGCGACCTGCACGATCGGCTGCGCGGGCGCCCGGTCGCTCGCGACCTCTGCCGCGTTCGGCGTGTCTTCGAGCGCGGCGTACACGGCATCGGATGCCTCGGCGAGATCGGCCTCGTTCGCGGCCTGCACGATCACGTCGACGCTGCCGCCGAAGCCGCCCATCGCGGCGGAGTCGGCGAGCGCGATCTCACCGGCATCCTCGACCTCGGCGAGGCGCTCGCGCACCTCGTCTTGCAGCGCCGTCTGGTCGGCGTCCTTCGAGGTGTTGACGATGTAGGTGGCGGTGCCACCCGATCCGCCGAGCATCGACATCATGCCGCCGCCGGATCCGGCCGTGAGCATGACGTCATCGACGCCCTCGATGTCGAGCAGCACGTCTTCGACCTGCTCGGCGCCGGCCGAGACGGTCTCGAGATCGCTGCCGGCCGGGAACTCCTGCGTGACCGTGATCATGTTCTGGCCGGTCGAGCCGAGGAAGTCGACCTTGAGGAACGGCACCATCGCGAAGGTGATGACGAGCAGCAGCACCGACGAGACGAGCGTGATCACGGGGTGCTTCTGGGTGCCGCGCAGCACGGGTGCGTAGCCGCGCTGCAGCCAGCCCTTGCGCTCCTTCTCTTCGGCGGCGAGTCGCGTCGCCTCGATGTCGTCGAGGTTCTTCGGCTGCCGCAGGAACCAGTACGAGAGCACGGGCACGATCGTGAGCGATACGAGGAGCGACGAGAGCATCGCGATCGTGACGGTGAGCGCGAACGGCGCGAACAGTTCGCCGACCATGCCGCCGACGAGCGCGATGGGCAGGAACACGGCGACCGTCGTGAGCGTCGACGAGGTGATGGCACCGGCCACTTCGCGCACGGCGCCGAGGATCGCCTGCACCTTCTCCTCGCCGTAGGCGAGGTGCCGCTTGATGTTCTCGATGACGACGATCGAGTCGTCGACGACTCGGCCGATCGCGATCGTGAGCGCTCCGAGCGTGAGCATGTTGAGCGAGTAGCCGCCGAGGTTCAGCCCGATGAAGGTCACGAGCACCGAGAGCGGAATCGAGATCGCGGTCACGAGGGTCGAACGCACCGACAGCAGGAAGATCAGGATCACGACGATCGCGAACAGCAGGCCGAGCAGGCCTTCGATCGCGAGGTGCTGGATCGACTCCTCGATGAACGGCGCCTGGCTGAACACCACGGTCAGCTCGATGCCGTCGAGCTCGTCGCCGAGCTCTGCGAGCGCGTCGTCGACCCCGTGCGAGACGGCGACGACGTCGGCGCTCTGGGTGGCCGTGATCGAGAGTGAGAGCGCCTCGACGCCGTTCGTGCGGGTGATCGAGGTCTGCGGTTCGGTCTCGAGATCGACGGATGCCACATCGCCGAGCTGCACGACGGTGCCGGGCTGCGTCGTGCTCGCGAGCGGGATCTCGCGCAGCGTCTCGAGCGAATCGATCGACTCGCCGCCCTGCACCGGCAGCAGCTGGCCGTCTTCGGTGATGCTGCCGAGCGGCATCGTGAGCCCGTTGGCCTCGAGCGCCTCGGAGATCGCCATCGGCGAGATGCCCTGCTCGGCGAGGGCGGCCTGGTCGGGGGTGATCACGACGCGCTGGGTCTCGCCGCCCGAGACGGTGGCGGCGCGCACGCCGTCGACCGCTTCGAGGGCCGGCACGACGACATCGGTGAGGGTCGCCGAGAGTTCGCTCAGCGAGACATCCGCCGCCCCCGCGGTGAGGAACATGATGGGCAATGAGGAGGTGCTGCCCGAGAGCACCTCGGGCGCGGCGTCGTCGGGCAGGATCGCGTCGAGGCCGTCGATCGCGTCGGTCAGCGAGGCCGCGAACTCCTTGGCATCGGTGCCGTAGGCGTAGGAGACCGCGACGGTCGACATGCCACTCGACGAGCTCGCCACGACCGACTCGACGTCGTCGAGGTTCGTGATCGCCGACGAGATCGGCAGGCTCACCTGTTCGTCCATGACCTCGGGGCTCGCGCCCGGCAGCACCGTGACGACGGTGGTCTGCGGCAGCTCGATCGACGGGATCAGCTCTTGCTTCAGCTGGGCCATCGAGAAGACGCCGAAGCCGGCGATCACCAGGGTCACGAGGGCGACGAGTGCCCGGTTGGCGAGGCTGAAACGCGCGAGTCTGAACATGGCCGCCCTGAGGTCGAGGTGGTGCGGGGAGATTTGCGGGACTGCGGCGTCGTCACCGCGGAGAATTGCTTCGTATCACACGAAGCTTAGCTTCAGGCTACGTTTCACTTCCTGTGCCGAGGCTGGGAACCGAGCGGTACGGTGGTCACGTGGAGAGCTTCGATGTCGACGCCGCCGACCAGGGCGCGCTGCTTGACGAACTCCTCCGCATGCAGGCGGTCATGGAGACCACCGTCGTGCCAGAGATCGTCGAGCCGCTGCTCTCGCTGCGGCTCACGATGCAGCAGCTCAAGGTGCTCGGCATTCTCATGACCGAGCCAGATGGCAGCACGGTGCAGGGCCTGTCGAAGACGCTCGGCGTGTCGCTCGCCACCATGTCGGGCATCGTCGATCGCCTCACCGGGCACGACATGGCCACCCGAGTGGAGGACCCGAGCGATCACCGCGTGCGCCGCGTGCTCCCTACGGCGCGCGGTCGCGAAGTGATGCAAGAGCTGCTCGCCGCGCGACCGCAGCTCAGCCGGCCACCCCTCGAGCGCCTCGACGTCGAAGACCTGCGCGCCCTCACCCGCGGTGTGGGTGCGCTGCTGCGAGTGATGCAGACCGAGGCGGCAGCAGCCGAGGCCGCGAGCGCCGACACCCGGACAGATGCCGACCCCACGACGCTCGAGCCGAAGCGCTGACGTCTCCCCGCGAGCCGATGCGCTGCATCAGCGGTGTGGTCAGCCGCGATACCACTCCTCGTCGATCGTGGCGAGACGCGAAGGCCGCACCTCGTCGCCGAATCCGAAGAATCGCTGAAAGCTCATCATGAGCGGCCGCCAGCGCGCGGCGTCGATGCGGTGAGCGTGACCTTGGGCGCGGATCCGTTCATGCACGTGCACGCGCACGATCTCGACCTCCACCGCCAGCAGGTCGGCCGATTCGGCGTCGACCGAGCCGAGCAGCGGATGCACCGCGCTGACCCTGCCCTCGAGGTGCACCGGGCACTCGCGCACTCGAGGCGGGGCGACGAGTTCGGCCGAGAGGGAGTGCACGCGAGCCTCCCTGAACTTGTCGCGCACGTGCCGGTAGCCCACGCTCGCCTTGCGCTCCGATACCGGATCGCGTCCGGTCGTGAGCGCGAGTCGATCGACGATATCGACCTCGGCGACGGAGGGCAGGTTGATGACGACCTCCCGGGTGGCCACGAGATTGCGCCCGCTCTGCGAGCGCGCCGAGATGCCGACGACCGCCGTGTGCCCGAGCCACCAGACCGACGAGACGGGCGCGAGGTTCGCGTGGCCCGTTTCATCGACCGTGCTGAGCAGCGCGACCGGGGTGCCGAAGTAGAGGATGGCGGGGTCGATGGTGGCGTGCGTGGCGCCGACACCGCGCTGACCGGTTGCCGTGGTTTCCGTGGTTTCCGTGTACGTGCTCATAGCCTGCTCTCGTCGTGGTCTGACTCGAGCATCGCGCGATGGCGGCGGCGGGTCCGGCGTGAATCGGACACCGCGTCGGCGGGTGCGTCGAACGTCGGCCGTCGACCGAGTCCGAGTCAGGCCCCGGCGAGCCGGGCACGGGCGGCATCGAGCGCGGGGCCGGTACCCGGCGCGAGCACCTCGGCCATCACGAACCCGTCGCGACGCACGAGATAGGCGCGATCGGTGCGCAGTCGAGCGCGCCGCGGCCCACTCGTGTGACGCCCGAACACGTGCGCCTCGACCCCGAGTTCGGCGGCGATGCGGCGCACCACGCGCTCGGGCACGCCGTACCCGTGCAGTTGAGCGGCCCGATGAACGGCACGATGCGCCCGCGCACGAACCGGGCGAGGGGCGTCGCCGAGGTGATCACCCCGAACGCCCGATCGGTGGTCGCCACGAGCCGCTTGCCGACGGGCCGGCGTTCGGCCTCGTACCGGTCGAGTCGCGCGTCGGGCATGCCGTCGACGAGCACGTCGGCGAGCGCGCAGGCCAGGTTGTGCGCCTCCTGCAGCCCGGTGTTCATGCCCTGGGCGCCCACCGGCGAGTGGATGTGCGCTGCGTCACCGACGAGGAAGCACGCCCCCTGCCGGAATCGCGCGGCGAGCCGGTGATGCAGCCGATAGGTGGTGAACCAAGCGGATGCCTCGTAGCCGACGCCGAACTCGCGCTCGAGCATGCCGCGCACGAGGGCTTCGCTCAGCTCACCGCTTTCGTCGCGGTCGCCGTCGCGCACGACGCCGAGCAACCGCGCACGGCCGGGGCCCATGGGGAACGCGAGCAGGAAGTGCTCTGCCGTGATGCGCACGTTGACGGCATCGTCGACGAGTCCGGTGACGCCCGCGGCATCCGAGATGGAGAAGGTGTGCTCATTCGTCACGCCCTCGAACGGGACGCCGAGCGCGCCGCGCACGACCGAGTGCGCACCGTCGGCGCCCACGCAGTAGCGGGCGTGGATGAACTCCGACCCGCTCGGCCCGACGACGGTGGCGATGACGGATGTCGCGGCACCGGCAACGACGTCGAGCCGCTCGAGCCGGTGCTGCCACCGCACGTCGCGACCGAGCTCGCCGAGCGCATCGACGAGCAGCCGCTCGTTGCGGCTCTGCTCGAAGACCGTGATCTCGCGGTATGGAGTGACGCCGGTGCCGAACGCGCGCAGCGGCACCCGCCCGAACGGCCGGCGTCCGCGACCTGCACCGGGCACGACGACCGACGCCGCCGAACGTTCGGCCAGCACCCGATCGACGAGGCCGAGTTGGTCGTAGAGCTCCATCGAACGGGCCTGCACGGCGAGGGCGCGCGACTCGCGCGTGGGGCCGCTCTTGCCGTCGACGATGATCGCATCGACGCCGAGCTTCGCGAGGCAGACGGCGAGCATCAGCCCGCTGGGCCCGGCCCCGACGATGAGCACATCGGTGTCGACGCGCTCCGCGGATGCCGCGGCAGACGCCTCGGCCCCTGCTGGCTCGGCGACCTCGCCCATCACTCCACTCTCGCACCGGGCGACGGCGGATGCCAGACTCGAACCGGGCGACGTGAGGGAGGGCCACGTGAGCGAGCAGCCGAAGCATCCGTCGGGCGACAGTCTCGTCACCGTGCTCGTCGCCCTCGTCGCGAACGCGCTCATCGCGATCGCCAAGTCGGTCGCGGCCTCGGTCACGGGGTCGGCGTCGATGGTGGCCGAGGCCGCGCACTCCTGGGCCGACACCGGCAACGAGGTGCTGCTCGTCATCGCCGAGCGGCGCTCGCGCAAGCCCGCCGATGCGCGACATCCGCTCGGCTACGGCAAAGACGCCTACATCTGGTCGATGTTCGCGGCGTTCGGTCTCTTCACCGCGGGGTCGGTCGTGTCGATCCAGCACGGCATCACCGAGCTCATCGACCCCGAGCCGGCGAGCGACTACGGTGTCGCCTACGTCGTGCTCGCGGTCTCGTTCGTGCTCGAGGCGATCTCGTTCGTGCGCGCCTACCGGCAGGCTCGCACGGCCGCGCGATCACGGCGGCTGCACACGCTCGAGCACGTCGCGAACAGCTCGAACCCGACCCTCAGGGCAGTGTTCGCCGAGGATGCCGCGGCGCTCATCGGCCTCGTGATCGCCTTTCTCGGCGTGCTGCTGCACCAGGTCACCGGCTCGCCCGTCTACGACGCGCTCGGCTCGATCCTGGTCGGCGTGCTGCTCGGCGTCGTGGCGGTCGTGCTCATCTCGCGCAACCGCGCGTTCCTGCTCGGCGAGGCGATCGACGACGAGGCACGAGACACCGTGCTCACCGAGCTGCTCGGCCGCCCCGAGATCGAACGGGTCACCTTTCTGCACCTCGAGTTCACGGGCCCCGGCACCGTGTTCCTGATCGCCGCCGTCGACCTGGCGGGCGACCGCGGTGAAGCGGAGATCGCGGTCGAGCTGCGGCGACTCGAAGACGAGCTCGAGCAGCAGCACGCGCAGGTCGGGCGGGCGGTGCTCACCCTCGCTGACCCCGCGAGCCCGTCGCTCACCCCGGTGGCCGGTGCGATGAGCTGAACCCAGGGCGACACAGGCCAGGCGACCCGGGCCAGGCGACGCTGCCTCAGAGCCAGATGTCGCCGGATGCCGCGAGCTGACGCCACCCGCCGGCCACGACAGTGGGCGGCAGCACGTCGGCGGCGATGAGCTCGGGCATCACGAGACCGGTGAGGCCCGCGACATCCGACACCGGCACCTGGAACGTGCGGAACGGGCCGAGCGGCGGCGCCTCGCCCGGCGCGGGTGCCGCGAGCTCGGTCGTGTCGACGAGCGGCGCCTGGTCGACGACGAAGGCCGTGGTGGCGAGAGCGCCGCCCGTGTTCCACGCGACGACCTTCCAGAAGCGCAGGGGCACCCGGATGCCGCGGTACGGCGGATCGCCCGCGGCGAGCACCGGCGCCGTGAACACGCTGAGCTTCACGCCGTGCACCTCGGCGTGCCCGAGCACGTGGTCTTCGAGGCCGAGCCACAGCTCTTTCGATTGGTTGAAGCCCGACGCCTGCGGTGCCGCGTTGGGGTAGCGGAACGTCTCGGCGTTCGCACGCGCCGCGATCTCGGGCGGCCCCCACACCGGGTCGCGGCGGCGCACGAGGTGCCCGCGATCGAAGTCGTTGCGCGCGTAGATCTCGGGCCCGGCCTGCCAGTCGGAGGGAATGCGTTCGTCGAGCTGCCAGTCGTCGCCGCGCTCGAGTTCGACGAGGTCGGCGCCGTCGACGTTGACCGCGGTGACGCGAGCAAGACGCCGGCCGGTGTCGAGCACGACCGTGAAGTGCAGGTAGTCGAGCTCGACGACACTGTCGTGATCGGCCGGCGCTGAGGCATGCCCCGCGGCATCCAGCCCGCCAGGCACCCCGCCGACTCGCGGCATCGCCGCTTCCACCCCGAGGAACCGCGCGTCGAAACCCATGCGCCGAGTCGACCACGACCCGCCGACACGGCGCAAACCGGCGTCAGGAGAGCAGGTCGAAGAGACCCAGTTCGAGCGCCGCGGCCCTGGCGAGCAGGAACCCGATGATGCCGACGATCCAGCCGGTGGTCTCGGCCGCGTTCTTCTCCATCCACGCGCCGAAGCGCGCGAGCGGTCGCTCCATCGCCCGGGCGCCCGCGAGCCGCAGCCCGAGCAGCACGAGAGCGGGCAGCACCATCACGATGCAATAGCCGGCGAGCACGAGCAGCCGGGTGCCGGCGTCGTACTCCGACGTCGACAGCAGTCCGATGCCCACGAGATACGGCAGCATCGACGCGACCTCGACCGCTGCGGCGGCCACGGCGAGCCCCATGAGCGGCAGCAGGCTGCCGACCTCGTCACCCACGTCGGTGACGGCGCGCTCCCGCCAGCGGGCGAACCGGCCGGGGCCGGACTTCTTGCGCTTGCCGCCGATGAAGAACGAGCCGACGAGCAGTGCCACGCCGACGATGAGCTGCGCCCAGAGGAACCCGGGTGTCGCGGCGAGCTCCATCAACTGCGGCAGGGCTGCCGCGGCGATCGTGAGCAGCACGATGCCCACCACGAGGTAGAAACCGGCGACGGTCGCGAGGTAGATGAGGATGCGCCCTGGCCGCAGCTTGCCCGGCGCGAGCAGCAACCAGGTCGGAATGAGCAGGGTGCCGAAGCTCGTCGAGTCGACGAGGGCGAGCAGCGCGAGGGCGCCGAGCAGCGCAGGGCCGGTGAGGGCGGCTCCGCTCAGAAGATCGAATTCCACCGGTCAAGACTGCCGGATGCCGCGGGCGGGCGAATCCGCCGCGCGACGGATCTCGGGGCGCACGTGAGTACCCGATGTGCGCTGGAGTATCCGCAGTGAGCGCATGATCCGGCACTCACGCGCGCATCGGGTACTCGAACGGGCCTTCAGGACGTCGGCGGGCGGGGCAGGGCAGTCTCGCGTCAGCGCACCCGCAGGGTCGCGAGAATCGCCGCCGCGACGTCGTCGCGGTCGCGGTCGGGCTCGAACACGAGCCACTCGAGCCCCGACATCAGCACGGCGCCGAACACGCTCGAGGCCATGATGCCGCTACGCCCGGCCGGGGCATCCGTCTCGTCGATCGCCTCGGCGAAGACCGCGAGTGCATCGTGCCGAAGGGCGAACAGCGTTTCTTGCCAAGCCCGGTCGGTGCGGAAGATCTCGGACGCCATGAGCTTGGCGAGCGGGGCGTTCGCGGCGATCAGGTCGAGCAGGTCGGTGACGAGCGCGTTGATCGCCTCCCACCCGCGCAGCTCGCCCTTGGCGCTGCGGAGGGAGTCGGCGAGCGCGCCGACTCCCTCGTGCAGCAGCGCCTCGAAGAGCTGGTCCTTCGAACTGAAGTTGTAGTACAGGCTGCCCTTGGCGACGCCCGCGCGCTCGGCGACCTCGTCCATGGTCGTGCCGGTGATGCCCTTGGTGGCCGCCAGCTCGAGCGCGGCGTCGAGGATGGCGCGCTTGGTGGTGTTCGCGCGGGCCATGCTGTCTCCTCGTTCGTTCGCTCGGGCCGGAACGGATGTCGCGGCCGGCGCTAGATCGCCAGTTCGGGGTGCAGGCGGCCGACGCTCCACATGCGCTGCTTTCCGGCGCTCCAGGCGCTGATCGCGAGCGAGCCGACGAGGATGCCGGCCAGCACGAGCACCGAGAGCCACAGTCTAGAGTCCACGCCGCCCGTGATGAGCTCGCGCAGGCCGCTCACGACGTAGGAGGCCGGCATGAACGGATGCAGCGCCTGGAAGAACTGCGGCGTGGTCTCGACGGGGTAGGTGCCACCCGACGAGCTCAACTGCAGCATCAGCAGCACGAGGCTCACGACCCGGCCCGCCGCCGTGCCGAGCACGATGATGAACATCTGCTGCAGCGCGAGGAAGGCGAGGGTCACGAGATAGATGAACGCCGAGGTCGCGAGCCAGTGAACCGGCTCGAGGCCGATGCCGTAGACCAGCACGAGCACCATGATCACGACCTGGCCGAGGCCGATCGCCATGGCGGGCAGGAACCCGGTCATGACGGCGCGCAGCCCGGTCGCCGAGGCGGCGAGGGCGCGAGTCGGCAGCGCGCGCAGGATGAGCCACGTGATGAGTGCACCGACGAAGGTCGCGAGTGCGATGAAGAAAGGGGCGAAACCCTCGCCGAAGCTCTTCGACTCGTGCTGCCAGCTCTGGTCGAGTTGCACCGGCGAGGCCATCACCTCGGCCCTCGCCTCGATGTCGGCGGTGCTGAGCTGCGGTGCCGACGCGGCGCCCTCGTCGAGCTTGTCGGCGAGTTCGCGACTGCCGTCGGCCAGCTGGGTCGCGCCCGAGGCGAGCTGCGCGCCACCATCTGAGAGCTGCCCGGCCCCGCTGACCAGGTCGCCGGTGCCGGCGCTCAGGGTCGCCGCGCCGCTCGCGATGGTGTGAGCTCCGGATGCCGCTTCGCCCGACTTGCCCGCGAGGGTGGATGCACCGTCGCGCACCTGGGCGGCGCCGGTCGCGAGTTCCGCCGCCTTCGGCGCACCCGCACTGAGACCCGACGAGAGTTGATCGATCGCGCCGGCGTACTGACCGCTGAGGCCTGCGTAACCCTGCACCGTCGGCAGGGCGGACTGCGCCCCGCTGTTCAGCTCGCCGGCACCTGCCGAGATCGCCTGCAGTGCCGGAAGAAAGCTGCTCGCGGGTAGCTCGGGGTTCGCCTGCATCTGCGCTGCGAGCGCTTCGAGTGAGCCCGACAGCTGCTGCGTGCCGGCGGCGAGGTCGCCGGTCTTCGCCGCGATGGCGGTGGCGCCGTCGGCGAGGCCGTGCGCCTTCTCGGCGAGCGTCGCCGAACCCGCCGCCGCATCGTTCATCTTGCCCGAGAGCTCGGCAGCGCCATCCGCCACCCGGGTCGCACCACTCGAGAGCGTGCCCGCCCCCGAAGCGAGCTGGTCGAGACCGCCGGCGAGGGTACCGGTGCCGTCGGCGAGCCGCGACGCGCCGGCGTCGAGCGAGCTCGCACCGCTCGCGAGGTCGCCGAGGCCGACGACGAGGGTGCCGGCGCCCGCGTTCGCGGTCGCGACGCCGTCGGCGAGCGTGCCGGCGCCATCGGCCGCGGCACGGATGCCGTCGCCCGCCTCGTTGATGCCGACGAGCATCGCGTCGGCGGTCTGCTGGCCGACCTGCTCGGCGACGGCGTCCCGCAACTGCACCATGGCCTGTTTGCCGAGGGTCGAGGCGAGGAAGCTGTTCGAGTCGTTGTAGTCGACCTCGACGGTCGCGGCCTTCGGGGCATCGGTGCCCACCGAGACGGCACTCGCCGAGAAATCGCTCGGAATCGTGACGGCGAAGTAGTAGTCGCCGTCGGTCACGCCTGCCGTGGCGTCCGCGGCATCCGTCACGTGCCAGTCGAGCTGACCGCCGCTCGTGAGCTCGTCGACGAGGTCGTCGCCCGCGGTGATCGACGTGCCGTCGCGGCTCGCGCCGGCGTCGTCGTTCACGAGCGCGACGGGCAGGTTCTTGAGCTCGTCGGTGGGCGCCCAGAACGCCCAGAGGTAGAGCGCGCCGTAGATGAGCGGAATGAAGAGGAGCACGACGAGCGCGATCTTCGGCAGCACGCCCTTGCGGAAGCGACGGAGCTCCGTACCGGAGGAGAGGAAGGCGAACATCAGGCGTGCTCCAGGATGAGGTCGATGGCGTCAGGGTCGGCTGTCGCCGTGTGCTCCGGCGCGGGAGTTGAGAGGTCGAGCGCGAGCGGCGCGATGCCGAGCTCGGCCCAGATCTCGGTGTCGGGGGCCGCAGCGGATGCCACGACGGCGGTGCCTGCACGCGAGATCGCGTCGAGGCGATTCCAGAGCAGGAGCCGGGCTGCCGGCGCCTGCAGCTGCTCGATCTGGTCGAAGAAGAGCACGCGCGGCTCGCTCATCATCGCGAGCGCGATGCGCAGCAGCACGGTCTGCACCTCGTCGAGGTCCCAGATCAGGGTGTCCACGGCGGGCAGCGGAGCATCACCGAAGACCGGGGTGAGCACGCGGCGCAGCTCCGCCTCGTCGGTGCGGCGCACGATCGACCACCAGGGCGCGAGCCACGCTGCCCGCTCGCGGATCGCCGCGCCGACGCTCACCGACTCCTCGAGCGCGTCGATGCCCTGGAACCCCGCGATCGCGGTGAGCTGCTGCACCGGCCGGGCGCGCTGCGGCAGTTCGTAGCCGAGCACCTCGACACTGCCGCTCGAGGGCTTCATGCGCCCGGCGAGGGTGAGCAGCAGGCTCGTTCGGCCGCTGCCGGCCGGTCCGTGCAGCACGGTGAGCGTGCTGTCGGCGACGAGGTTCACGGGGCCGTAGACGGCGCCGCGCTTGGAGTGGAGGGCGAGCTCATGGGCGCGCACGATGATCGACACGATGCATCCTTCTCGATTTGTACTGACTAGTCAGTATAGAACGCGACGAGCAGACGCGGCAACTCAGCTGCCGATGCGCACGAACTGCACAGCACTGACGCGGTGGAACGCGGTGTTGCGAACCTCGAGGCGCACGACACCGGTGGCGCCGGCGTCGTAGCGGAAGCTGCCGAGCGGGCGCCAGGCTGCGGCTCCCTCGGTCTGGTTCACGATGACCTCGGTGCGGCCGCCCTGATGCTCGACGACGTAGGCGGCCGAGGTGGTCGTGGTCGGGTTCGTCGGGTACCAGACCGCGACCCGGTACTCGCCCGCCTCGGGCAGGGGCACCTGCCACGTGACGGTGCTGCCCACCGAATCGACATCGCTGTAGCGCGTGCGCGTTCCGTTCCACCCGGCGAGGCCGCTCGGGTACCACGACCCGGTCTCCAGGTAGCCGGGCCACGGCGACTGGGTGTGGGCGATCAAGCCCTCGTCGGCGACGCGGATCAGCACGCCGCGTCGGAGCGTCTGATCGAGCCGGGCTTCGAAGCGAGCCGTCGATCCGGGCGCGACCGCCGAACCGGCCGTCACCGTCCACGTGTGCGTGAGGTCCGACCTCGGTGGCACCTCGATCACGGCGTCGCGCTGGGCGATGGTCCAGCCCGAGACGCCGTAGAGGGCCAGCGTGCCGCGCAGCGGGGTGACGCCCGTGTTGATGACGAGCGCGGTCAGTCGAACGGTCGCCCCTGGCCCGCTGATGATCGCGGTATCGGTGGTGAGCGACACCAGTCGGCGGCGGTCGATCACCTCGATCGCGGCCGGCCGCAGAGCCACCGGGTCGCCTCCCGGGGCCGACACCGAGCCTTCCACCTGCACCTCGCCGAGCACGGCGGTGGGTGCGATGATCGCCGCCGCCTCCACCCGGGTGGAGCCCTGCGCGGGCACCGAGACCGTGGGCGCTGCACCGTCGAGCTGCCAGCCGGTCGGGAGGGTCAGGGCGACATCGCCCGCGAACGGCTCGGCCGTGGCGTTGCGCACCTCGATGACGAGCGGCACCCGGTCGCCGGCCGTGCCCGTGGCCTGGGCGACGACGTCGCCGACCACGCCGGTGTCGGCGCCAGTGATGCGTGTCGGCAGCCGCAGCGTGACCTCCTCGGTCGTCACCGCGCTGGCGCTCACCGAGTAGCTGAACGACTCGGCCGTCGAGTCGACCCCGATCGTCCACTCGTAGGGATACCCCTTGGCCGCCGCCTGCTGAACCGGGCCATCACCGATGCGGTAGCTCAGGCTCGCCGGCTCCTCGGTGTCGATCTGCACGTAGGCGTCGTAACCGGTGCCGCCGGGACGCACCAGAAGCACGCCTCGGGCCAGGCCGTAGTCGGTGGTCGGATCGGTGTCGATCTCGTGAAAGCTGTCGGGCCCCCGATCGACGATGTCGTCGAAGGGCAACGCGGGCCGCTCCACTGCGACCCCGCGCACGACGATGCCGACCAGCCCGTGCGCGGGCACGCTGGCCGTGAGCCGGCCACCCTGTGCGACCTGCGGTGAACGACTGCCGTCGGCGGCCACCACCTCGACGGCCGGCGAGTCGCCGCTCGCGAGTCCGGTCAGGTCGCCCCGGAGATCGACGACCACCTGCTGCGCCTCGGCCGCGGAGTTCGTGAGGCTGATGTACAGGGCGTCGTTGCCCACACCGGTCAGCCAGTTCACGAGCGGGTTGTCGACCGAGATGAGGCCGGCCGGGAAGTAGGGCCACACGCCTTCTTCGCCGAAGAAGGTGCCGGGGGCGTGGCCGTAGGCGAAGTACTTGAAGTAGGCGAAGTCGGCCTCGAACACGTGCGGAAAGTCGATGCGACCCGAGCTGCGGTAGAAGCTCTCGTTGATCAGGTAGTCCATCGCGAGCCCGAGCTGCGCGGAGGCGTGGTGGAAGTAGTACCCCGTGATTCCGACCGGTCCGCTGGTCGCGAAGTCGGGCTTCATCTGGGCCACCTGGAACTGACGGCCGTAGTAGCCGGGATAGGTCGTGAACCGGCCGATGACCATGTTGTGTGCGACATCCGCCAGCAAGGGGTCGCCGGCGTGATGCGCCAATCGCAGCAATGCTCCGGCCCAGCAGGGATTGAAGACGTACCCGCCGCCCGGGTCGGTCAGCGAACTGACGCCGAGCTTGAACGACGACAGCGCCTCGAGGGTGAGGCCGGTGGGCGACACGTACCAGGCGGGCACCGTCTCGGGCGTTACCTCGGTGGTCGGGTACTGCGGCAGGGAGCTGCGCGACTCCCAGTCGTACTGCTGCTTGATGACGTGCCCCTCGGGCACCGTGACGGTCGTGTCGGGCACCGGCCGAACGGCGGTCTGGGTGATGAACCGCTGGGCCTCGCGATAGGCCCCGTCGAGGAACACCGGGTCACCGGTCAGTTCGAACAGCACCAGCAGGTCGACCCAGTACTTCGAGAAGCTGTACGCGAAGCCGCCCGGCGGCTGCCCGTTGCCGCGGTAGGGCGTGAGGATCTCCTCCTGCACGTAGCGCTTGGCGATCAGGGTCGCCTCGGTCAGGTAGGCCGGGTCTCCGGTGATCTGGTACGTGGCCAAGGCGACCGCGAACGGTGCGCGACTCTGGCCGACGACGCCGGCCTTGGTGGCCTGCACCGCCAGGCGCTGGATGCCCGCGTTGCGGCCGTGGGTCAGTTGCGAGAGCGCCGTCAGGTTCACGGCGTCCGTCGGTATCCGTCCGATCCGGTACTGGGTCTTGTCGTTGTAGACCGAGCCGCCGATCACCGGCGAGTGCCCGATGCCCTTGCGCGACAACTGGTACTCGATCGCCGGCCGCGCACGCCGCTCGTAGAGCGTGCCATCGGCGGTGCCGGTCAGGTAGTGCGCCGAGAGCAGCACGCCGCTCGCCGCGGTGCGCACGGCGTCTTCGTTCTCGACATCGACGAAGCCCTTCGCCCGGTTCCACCATCCCGAGTAGGAGGGGATGAAGTCCACGGAGTCATCGCCGTCGGGTTCGATGGCGATGAGCTCAGTCATGGCGTGCACGGCATCGGTCAGCGACCGGTCGTAGACGTTGCGCCGGTATGGCTTCAGCCCGTACTCGCCTCGGCACAAGGCGGAGTACGTGTCGTACAGGGTGCCGGCGCGGGCGGCGAGGCCGAAGGCGAAGCCTCGGCGTTCACCGGCCGCCATGGCCGTGCGCAGGCCCGGTTGCGGCGCGTAGACGCTCGGCACGATGTCGAGGCTGTCGTTGCGCAGGCTCATCCCGTATGGCTGGCGGTCCGACATCAATTGGCGTTCGTGCACGAACTCGGCCACTTCGGCGGGCAGGTAGACGCCGGAGGTGATCGCCACGTCGCCGACGGCGTACTGCGTGAGCGCCATGGGTGCGAACAGCTCCCACGCACCGAGCGGGGCCGAGCCGTCGAGCACGGTGAGGGCGTGCTGGTACGACCCGCAGAGCACCTCGTCGAGGTCGTCGAGCTGCTTGGTGTCCTGACTCTGGTACCCGACCAGGTAGTCGCCGGCGCGCTTGGCCTTCAGCACGTAGTGCGCCTCTGGCTGATCGCCATCGAGCCGCCACCGAACCACGAGTTCGACGTCATCGGTGCTGGTGCGCAGCTCGATCACCTGGCTGCTGAGGCGTCGATGCGAGGTGAATCCCAGCCAGCTCGGCTGCAACGGCCCGTAGAGCTCGGGTGCGCTGCCCGAGGGCAGCGTGCCGGCGAGCACGACCCACTGCTCGTCGAACCGGTGCGCAGGGTCGGTCAGCAGCACCCACGAACCGTCGACCTTGACCTCGAGATCGCGCACGATCGTCTCGCCGCCGTCCCAGCGTGCTCGTGAGAAGGTCATCCGATGGTTGCGGCCGACCAGCCGCGCGACGTGGTTGAGTGACAGGTTCGGCTTGTCCAGTCGGCGCAGTGCGTCGGCATACGCACCGCTCACGCGGCTGAACCCGGGATCCGCCGCGGCGGACTCCGGTGGGCCGCCGAGAACGGCCGGCAGAACGCCGGCGGCCAGCAGCAGCTGCAGCGCCGACCGCCGGGTCCACCCCTTGGAAGCGTCGTTGGTCTCTGGGCTCTCCGTTGAATCCATGATGCATATACTGCATTGGACATGCGTAAGTGTCAATGGCTATGCAAGCAGTGCCCCCGGTAGCGTCGACCATGCACTCGTCCGAGAGGAACACCCGGTGACCCAGAACCCACCCGAGGAGCTCACCGAGTACTCCCTGACCGCGCTGCTGACGCCACCCGCCGAACCTGCGGAGCCCGACGACTTCGCCGAGTTCTGGCGCGGCACGTACGAGGAATTCGGCAGCACGCCGGTTCCCTGGACGCTCGCACGGCGGCTCGACACCACCGATACGCATGACGTGACGGAGATCCGCTTCGAGTCCTCAGCCGACGAGCAGGCCGTCGCGTTCCTGATTGTGCCGCGCGACGAGACCTCGATTCGCCGCGGCCTCGTGGTCGGACACGGCTACGGCGGACGCACCGCGCCCGATCTCGACCGGGTGCCCGCCGACACGGCCGCGATCTTCCCGGCCGCACCGGGCACCGAGCCGAATACCGGCAGCCGATTCCCCGCCCTGCCCTCCGAGCACGTGATCGCCGGCATCGCGCACCGCGACACGTACTCGCATCGCTTCTCGGCCGCCGACATCTGGCGCGCAGCGACCGTGCTGCTCGACGTGGCCCACGCCGTCGCCGGGGCGCTCGACTTCAGCGGCAGCAGCTTCGGCGGCGGCATCGGTGCGATGGCCCTGCCCTGGGACGCACGCTTTCGCCGGGCTTCACTCGATGTGCCGAGCTTCGGGCACCATGCGATCCGACTCACCCGCCGGGGCACCGGCAGCGGCGAGGCCGTGCGCGAGCACGTGCGCCGGCACCCCGAGGTGCGGCCCGTGCTCGACTTCTTCGACGCCGCCACGGCTGCGCGACACATCCGCGTCCCGGTGCACGTCGCAGCGGCGCTGCTCGATCCGGCCGTCGACCCTCGCGGGCAGTTCGCGGTCTATCACGCATTGACCGGCCCGAAACGACTCAGCGTGCGTGCGAACGGCCACCTCGACGGGGCCATCGCAGAAGTCTCCGAGCGGATGGCGCAGCGCGACGCCGCCGACTTCTTCGCCCTTCCCGACGCCCGCCTCGCCTGACCGCCCGAGCGCGCCCCATCACCGGGCAGAGCGCGCGGGCGGTGCGCCCCTCCACGGCAGCGCCGGGGCGCCGCCGACCTCGACCTCGACGCCGAGCAGCGCGCCATCCGCGGCGGTCGGATGCTGCAGCCCCACGCTCGCCGTCGTGATCACGAGCAGGCGGCCGACGAGCGCGACGGCGGTCGGCCGCGTCGACGGGAGCTCGATCGTCTCGAGCAGCACGCCGTGCGGCGAGTAGCGGCGAACCTCGGAGGCATCCCAAACCGCGACCCAGAGCATGCCCTCGAGGTCGATCGCCAGGCCGTCGGGGTTGCCGCCCTCGACCCGGCACACCGTGCGCCGGTTGCCGAGGGAGCCGTCGGGCGCGACGTCGAACGCCTCGATGCTGCGGTGCGGAAGCGTGTCGATGTAGTAGAGCGTCGCTCCGGTGCGATCGAAGGCGAGCCCGTTGGAGACCGTCACCCCGTCGAGCCGCTCAGTCGCCGCGCCGTCGGCGTCGATGCTCCACAGTGAGCAGTGCGGCTCACGTGGCATCGATTGGCTGCCCACCCAGAACCGCCCGAGCGGGTCGCACCCGCCGTCGTTCATGTAGTCGTCGGCCGCGGTGATGTCGTCGGCGATCGATGAGACCGCCCCGTCGTCGCCCACGTGCACGACGCCACGGTCGACCGCGACGGCCCACCCCGCACCCGGCTCGGCGAGCGGCGCCGGGGCGCCGATCCGGGCCCCGACGGCGACGGCGACGCTGGGCACGACCATGCCTCCCTCGAGTCGCCCGCGATGGAACGAACCCGTCGCCATGTCGATCCAGGCGAGACCGCCGTCGCGGCCGTCCCAGCGGGGCGACTCGGCTTGCACGTATCGCTCGGCGGAGATGATCTCAACGGTTCGCGAGGCGGTGGAGTTCGACATCCGTGTCATCCTTCAGTGGTGGCGGTACCCGATATGTGGCAGGCTATCTCACAATATGAATGTCAGTTGCGAGACTGGCGAAGCAACGACGCTGAAGTGAGGAACTGGCCGATGGCCCCGAAGCTCCATGGCTTGATGCCGATTCTTGCCACCCCGTTCGATGAATCCGGCGCGCTCGACCGCGCCAGCTTGCGACGACTGGTCGAGTTCCAACTCGCCTCGGGCGTCGACGGCGTCGCCGTGTTCGGCATGGCGAGTGAGGGCTTCGCGCTCACCGCCGCCGAGCGCCGCACCATCCTGTCCGATGTCGTCGAGCTCGTCGACGGGCGCGTGCCCGTCATCGCCGGCGTCAACGGCACCTCGACGGCGACCTCGATCGAGCAATCGCTCATCGCGCAAGACGGCGGTGCCGACGCGCTCATGGTGCTGCCGCCGTTCATGGTGAAGCCGCCCGCCGCGAGCCTCGTCGACTTCTACGGCGACGTCGCCGCGGCGACCTCCCTCTCGGTGATGGTGCAGGACGCGCCGGGCGTGACCGGTGTCGCGATGCCTGCGACGCTCATCGCCGAACTCGCTCGCCTCGACGGCGTCGACTCGGTGAAGATCGAGGCACCGCCCACCGCTCCGAAGGTCGGCGCGGTGGTCGACGCGATCGGCAACGTCGATTTCGCCGTGCTCGGCGGGCAGAACGCGCAGTTCTGCCTCGAGGAGTACGCCCGCGGCGCGGTCGGCACGATGCCGGCGTGCGAATTCGCCGACCTGCTGGCACCCATTCTCGAGCAGTTCGTCGCCGGGCGCGTCGACGAGGCGCGCGCCGGGTTCCGCCGTATGCTCCCCCTCGTGCTGGTGGGTCTGCAGGGCGGCATCGCGTGGGCGGTGCATAAAGAGGTGCTCGTGGCGCGCGGCATCATCGAGCACGCCACCGTGCGCTACCCGGCAGCCCGCCTCGACGCCGGCAGTCGCGCCGCCGTCGACCTCGTGATCGACGAGCTCGAGCTGCCGCCGCTGCCGACCGTGGTGCGGGTGTGACCCGCCGCGGCGTGCTGCTGATCGGCGCCAACTCCGACATCGGCCTCGCGATCGCCCGGGCCTTCGCCGCGACCGGTGACGCCGTCGTCGGTGTGGGGCTCGAGGCATCCGGCGACCCCGTCTTCGAGCGCGAGCTCATCGCCGACTGCAGCCGAGCGGATGCCGCGGCGCAGGCCGTCGCCGACGCCGAGCAGGCTCTCGGCCGGCTCGACGTCGTGGTGCTCGCCGCTGCCCGAATGCCCATCGGCCGGGCCGAGGGGACGAGCGACGACGACTGGCGCGGTGCGCTCAGTGCGACGCTCGACACGGCGTTCTTCGTGGCGCGCGCGGCGCTGCCTCGCCTCGCTCACGGGTCATCGATCGTCGCGGTCACCTCGGTGAACGCCTCGCTCGCAGCACCCGGGCTGCCCGCCTATGCCGCCGCGAAAGCCGGGGTCGAGGGCCTCGTGCGTCAGCTCGCGCTCGACTACGGCCCTCGCGGCATCCGCGTGAACGCGGTCGAGCCCGGCAGCATCTCGGCCACCGACACGGGCGAGAGCGAGGGCTACCCGCTCGGCCGCATCGGCCGCCCTGAAGAGGTCGCCGCAGTCGTGGCGTTCCTCGGCTCCGACGCCGCCTCCTTCATCACGGGCACGACGATCCCCGTCGACGGCGGTCTCTCGATCTCCTCCCCCGCCGCCTGGCTCAAGCCCGAGCTCCGCGCGCGCTGGCTGTAGTCAGGGCCGTCGGCGATGATGTCGGTGTGGAGTATGTGTCCAGGGTGCCGGGTCCGCCGCTCGACGGGCTGATCGGCGACCTCTACTACCTCGAGGGCGCCCCGCCGTACTCCCGGTTGCTGCTGCCGGCGGCGCCCGCGCCGTTGCTCATCGTCAATCTCGGGGCGCCGTTTCTCATCAGAGCGGGCGACGAGCCAGAGGCCGTCGAGTACCGCGACGGCTGTGCGGTCACCACACCGACCCGTGCGTGGGAGTTCGGCTACCCGACGCCGACCCGGTCGGTGGGCGTGCACTTCAAGCCATGGGGGCTGGCCCCGTTCCTTCCGATGCAGGCGGCGGAGTTGTGCGACCGACCGGCGACGGTGGAGCAGATCTGGGGCGAGCCCGCTGTCGCCGAGTTGCGGCGCCGATTGACCTCTGCGGAGACACCGCAGGAAATGCTGAGGTTGCTCGAGGAGGAACTGGTGCGACGGTGGCGCACGATCGACGGCCTCGACATCGTCCGCCACCTGAGCAGCGACATCGCAGAGACCGGCGGAGCGGTGCCGATCAGCGACCTCGGTGCGGCCAGCCGCGCCGGCAGCACCTACCTGGCGGCCCGATTCAAGGAGATCGTCGGCGTCACGCCGAAGCGGCTGGCTCGCAGCTACCGCTTCACCTCCACCGTGTTGGCGATCGACGTCGCTGTACCGATCGACTGGGCCGACGTCGCCGCCCGCGCAGGTTACTCCGATCAGGCCCACTTCGTCCACGAGTTCCGGGAGTTCACCGGGCTCACGCCGACCAGGTACGTCGAACTCCGACGGCGATTCCTGCGCGATCATCCCGACCACGCGCTCGACGGCTGGCCACTGCCGGCCGAGTGATTCCTTACAAGCGCGACCGATCACGACACACGAGACTGAGGACTCCAACAGAGGAGGAACCCCATGGGGAAAGTGGTCATGAACGCGTCGGTTTCGGTGGATGGCTTCATCGCGGCTCCGAACGATGATCCCGGTCCGCTGTTCGAATGGTTGGTCAGCGGCGATGTGCCGTTGGACGACAGCGGCGCACTGAAGGTGTCGCAGGCGTCCTACGACCACACCCGGCCGTACTGGGACGAGATCGGGGTGACGATCGCCGGTCGTCATGTCTTCGACCTCACCGACGGCTGGGACGGGACGCCTCCGAGCGGGATCGACCACGTCGTCGTCGTGACGCACCGGCCGGCGCCCGAGGGCTGGGACCCCGAGGCACCGTTCCACTTCGTCGACAGCATCGAAGCAGCCGTGACGAAGGCGCAGGAACTCGCGGGTGACCGCACTGTCGAGGTCGCTGCCGGCGACGTCGGGGGCCAGGTGCTCGCCGCGGGCTTGGTCGACGAGGTGCGCATGGACGTCGCACCGGTCGTGCTCGGGTCCGGCAAGCGCTACTTCGGCTCCGTCGACGCGCAGCACCTGCTCGACGACCCAGACGTCGTCGTTCAGGGCAACCGGGTGCTTCACCTCCGCTATCCGGTGCGCCGTTGACCGATCGAATCGGCCGGGTCGATGACGGTGTCGTCGACCCGGCCGATTTCACTGCGCCCAGCTACTGGTCGACCGGCACGAACTTCACGACGTTCGTGCGCAGGTAGCCGGCAGCGCCGTTCGTGAGCGTGACCGCGCCCGCCGTGCCGGCATCGAACGGCGCGGTGCCGAGCGATACCCATCTCATTCCGCCGCTGCGCTGGTCGATCTCGGTGACGGACGTGCCGTCGGCCGAGGTGACGGTGTACCGAGCGACCGGCGTCGAGTTCGCGTGGTTCGGCACCCACGCCCAGACCTCGTAGTCGCCCGCGGTCGGCAACTCCGGTCGCCACTCGACGCTCGCGATGCCGTTGTTGCTCGCGCGCGTCTTCGAGGCGAGCCAGCCCGGCACGCTCGAGGGTGCCCAGGTGCCCGCCGTCTCGGTGTAGCCCGCGTCTGCCACGCCGATGATCGTCATCGGCAGCGGAGTCACGCTCACCGTCGTCGCCGCCGACTCGTTGCCGACGAAGTCGACGGTCGTCACCTCGATCGTGTGCGCGACACCGTTCTCGAGATCCGGCACCTCGAAGCCGAGGTCGCGGTTGTGCGCGTCGTTCGTGTTGCCGAACGGCTCGGGCGTGATGAGCTCGCCGTCGGCGTAGACGTTGTAGCCTCCGAGGTCGAGCTCGCTGTTCTGATCCCAGTAGAGCACCGCCTTGCCGTTCGCCGCCTCGGCGACGAGGCCGGCCGGCGGTGTCGGCGCATGCGTGTCGAGCGGCACCACGGCGTCGACGGCGGCGGATGCCGCGGACTCGTTGCCGAGCCGGTCGACCGCGGTCACCGTGATGGCGTACGTCTCGCCGCCGAGCAGTTCGTGGAAGTCGAACGACGTGCGCTGCACGGGCTGCCAGGTGAATCGCTGCCCGTCGAGGTACACGTGGTACCCGGCCAGGTCGGCGTCGGCGACGGCCTGCCACTCGGCCGTGAACCAGTTGTCGCCGATGGGCGGCGTGCGCTCGACCTCGACCTCGAGGCCGGCCGGGGTCGCCGGCGCTCCGCTCTCGGGCGCTGCGGCGATGAACTTCACGGCATCGGCCCGCATGAGGCCGGTGGCGCCGAAGTCCTTGCCGAGTTCGACGTAGCCGTCGGCCCCTGCCGCGAAGTCGAAGTTGCCGAGTCGCAGCCACTTGGCCGTCGGCACGCTCGCGTCGATCGCCACCTCGGTGCTCTCGCCGCCAGTAACGACCGTGTAGTGCGCCTTCGCCGAGTTGGCGTCGCGCGGCACCACCCAGGCGTAGACGTCGTAGCTGCCGGCATCGGCGAGCTCGGGCGTCCAGCGCGCGCTCGCGCTCGAGGCGCTCGCGTAGCGGGTGTCGCTGCCACGCCAGCCCTTGACGCTCGTCGAGCCGCCCCACGTGCCGACCTCGGTGTATCCGGGCCCGCCGTTGTCGACGACCACCGCGGGCACGAACTTCACGGCATCGGCCCGCAGCACGCCGGCGCCTGCGGCATCGCCGGTCACCGAGACGCCCTGGCCCTGGCCGGGCGTGAAGTCGTGCACGCCGAGGCTCACCCACTGCTGGCCGGAGGCGCGCTGGTCGAGGACGACGTCGGTGCCGCCGTCGTCGCCCGTGACGGTGTACCGAGCAGCCGAGTGCCCGGTCTGCAGGATGTTCGAGTTCCAGGCGTAGACCTCGTACGACCCCGCGTCGGTCAGCGGCGGCGTCCACGATGCGGATGCCCCTGCGACATCCGTGCGGCGCACGTGCTTGTCTTGCGCGCCGAACGCGACCTGCCGGCCGTCGGTGAGCTCGTCGGTCCATTGCTTCGACTCGGTGTAGCCGGCATCGCCGTTGTCGACGACGAGCTGCGCCGCCGAGGCATCCGCCCCGCCCTCGACGGGTGCGAAGTACCGGAAGTAGTCCCACGTCGTCTCGCCCGGCAGGTTGGTCTCGTCGACCGGGGCGGTGTAGCCGAGCGTCGTGAGCCAGATGTTCTGAATGCCGTGCGGGCCAGCCTTCGGCAGCGTGTTCATGAGCACGCCGTCGGTGTAGAACCGCACCTCGGTCGGCGTCCACTCGAAGCCGTAGTTGTGGTATTCGAGCGAGGTGTCGGCCTGGGTGACGAGCTTGCCCTGGTTGCCGACGTGCTCGGGCACGAACCAGTGCGAGTGGTAGGCGAGCTTGTCGGGCGCGTGCGAGTCGACCTCGAAGCCGTCGATCTCGTTGATGCGGTTGTGCGGGCCGCGATAGTCGGGCGCGTCGGGAATGTAGGCCGTGAGGCCCGTCGTCCAGAACGCCGAGTGGAAGCCCTGATCGCCCCACAGCTTCGCGCGCGTCTCGTAGTAGCCGTAGCCGAACCAGCGGTTCGAGATCACGCCGCCACAGGTGTAGTTCTCGCCGTTGGCCTGCTCCGCCTTGATCGCGATGCGCAGCAGGCCGTCGCTCACGCTCACGTTGTCGGGCTGGTTCGAGCACTCGGCCTTCTCGCCCTCGCGGTAGAACCACTCGCTCTCGTCGAGGCCGGTGCCGTTCGCGTTGACGCCGTCGAACTCGTCGGCCCACGCGAGCTGGTAGCCGGGCGGGACATTCGAGGGGAACGGCTCGTCGGCCGCTTCGGCCGGGCCGACGCCCTGCGCGGCGACGAGCAACGCGCCCGACGCCGCGAGCGCCGTCGCGAGCGCGATGAAGCGCCGCGAACGAAGATGGAAACGGGTTCGATTCAGTGCCATGACAGTGCTCCTTTGCAGTGCAGCGGATGCTTCAGGGCACCTCGAGCACCGACCATCGCGCTGTTCGTGCGCACGAGCGGCACCGAGGCGTTCCGGCTTCGGCACCGGCCGCCTGCTGTCCCGCGCAGACGCCCGATGCCGAGGTCTTACGAGTTCGCGTCGAGCAGGTCCTGTACTTCCTTCTTCAACGAGTTGAGGCCCGACTGCACGTCGACCTGGCCCGCGAGGATGTTCGCGACGCCCGCACCGATAGCGGTGTCGATCTGCGCGGTCACGGGCACGCGGTCCCATGCGGCGCCGCGAGCGTGCTCGGAGACCTCGGTGCGGAACGTCGTCTGGTACTTGTCGGCGGCGAGCGCCGGGATCTGGTCTGCGACGGACTTCGCGGCCGGCGCGACTCCCGACTGCTCGTACTGCGCGGTCGCGGCCTCGATGTTCGTCGCAGCGTAGGTGATGAAGTCGCGGCTCGTGAGCTCGCCCTCGCCCGCACTCGCGAACAGGCCACCACCCCAGGCGCGGTTGTACGAGGGGTTGCCGTCAGCGGTGGGCCGGGCGATCGCACTGATGTTGTCGATGATGTTCTGTGCGGCACCGTTCGTCTTCACGAAGGTCGACGCGAGCGGGGCGTCGTCGTAGAGGGCCGCGCGACCGCTCGCGAACAGGATGCGCGCATCGCTGCGGGCCACGTTGGTCTGGGTGAGACCGTCGTCCTGCAGCGACTTGTACCAGGTGATCGCCTCGACGCTCTCCTTGTCGCCGATCGTGCACTCGAAGTCGTCGGTGACGACGGGGCTGCCCCAACCCCACATCCAGTGCGCGGCATCCTTCAGGTCGGGGTTCTTGGTGACCGCCGCGTAGGGGATCAATGAGGAGTCCTGCGACTTGATCTTCTCGAGCGCGGTCGCGAACTGCTCGACGGTCATGCCCGACTTGATGCCGACGCTCTTGGCTATCTCGCCGTTCGTGATGATGCCGATGCCCGACGCCGTGAGCGGCAGCACGAGGAGCTTGCCGTCCATCGTGTACGACTCGAGCACGCCCTGCGGGATGCCGAGCCCCTTGGCGAGGTCGGTGAGGTCGGCGAGCACGTTCATCGGCGTGAGCACCTGCCATCCGCCCGACTGGCCGACGCCCATGAGCTTGCCCGAGCGGCCGGTGAGTGCGAGCTGGGTCGCCGCCTGGTCGTAGGGGTAGATCACGGGCGAGACCGTGACGCCCTCTTCGGCGGAGAAGCCCTTGAGCACGGCCTCCCAGGCCGGCTTCAGGGCCTCCTCGCCGAGCGAGTTGCCGTAGAAGTTGATCGTCTTGGCCTTGGTGGCGGCGTTCGCGCCGGCACCGGCACCGGGTGCGGCCGGAGTGGCGCACCCGGCGAGGGCGAGGGCCCCGAAGGCGGCGAGCGCGGTGCCGCCGCCGAGGAAGGCGCGTCGGCTGAGCTGCGAGTTCGGGATGTTCATGGTGACTCCTTCGTCGAGGTGGGTGGATTCGAGTTGGTTCGGTGCATGCGCGCTACCCCTTGACCGCCCCCGACGCGAGGCCGGAGACGAAGTAGCGCTGGAGGAGGATGAAGATAATGGCCAGCGGCAGCGAGGTGATGAGGGATGCCGCCATGAGCGCCGGCCAATCGGCCGTGCCCTCGCGGATGAAGGCCTGGGTGAGGCCGGCAGGCAGGGTCTGCTTGTCGGGCCCGGCGAGTGTCAGCGCGAAGAGCAGGTCGCTCCAGCCGCGCATGAACGCGAACATCGCCGCCGTGATGAGCCCCGGCACCACGAGCGGGAAGACGATCTGGAACATCGTCGCGATGCGCGAGAGGCCGTCGACCTTCGCGGCCTCGAGGATGTCGTCGGGCAGGCCGTCGATGATGCCCTTGAGCAGGAAGACCACGAGCGGCAACGTGAACGTCGTGAACGAGATGATGAGCGCCGTATACGTGTAGAGCAGGCCCGCCGAGCTCAGCATCAGGTAGAGCGAGATCAGCAGCAGCGCGCCGGGGATCAGCTGCCCGATGAGGAACATGAACATGATCGGGTTGCGGCCCCGGTAGCGGAACTTCGAGAGCGAGTAGGCCATGAGCCCACCGACGAGCACCGAGAGCACCGCCGTGCCGATCGACACGATGAAGCTGTTCGCGAGGTTCTGCAGCAGCGCGTCGTTCTGGAAGAAGCCGATGAAGTTCTCGAGGGTCGGGTCGACCGGGAAGAGCGGCCGGTCGAGGGCGAAGACCGCCTCCTTCTTCATGAAGGCCGTCGACGCGAGCCAGTAGATCGGCAGGAGGCCGAAGAGGGCGAGGAGGAGGAGCGCGATGCGCCCCGGGATCGAAAGTCGCGGGCGAACGATCGCCTCGCCGATGTCGCGGCCGCGGCTCATCGCTTCTCCAGTCGTCGGTTGAGCAGCAGGTAGGCGCTCGAGATGATCGCGAGCAGGATGAGCCAGAGCACGCCCATGGCGGAGGCCTTGCCGAGCTCGTAGCTGCCGAACGCGAGTTGATAGAGGCTGACGGCGAGCGTCGTCGTCGAGTCGCCCGGCCCGCCGCCGGTCATGACGAAGATCGTGTCGAAGTTGCCGAAGTTGTAGATGAACTCGAGCGTGGCGACCAGGGCGACCGGGCCGACGATGTGCGGCAGCGAGATGTAGCGGAAGCGCTGCGAGCGCGTGGCCCCGTCGATCGTCGCGGCCTCGAGCTGCTCGCTCGGCAGCGTCTGCAGCACCGAGAGGGCGACGACCATGATCCAGGGGAACGAGTGCCAGGTCTTCGCGATGACCACCGCCGCCATCGCGCCGGTGGGGTTGCCGAGCATGCTCACCTCGGGCAGGCCGACCATGGTCAGCAGGTGGTTGAGCACGCCGTAGCTGTCGTTGAAGATCCACGCCCAGAGGAACGAGACGACGACGCCGGGAAGCAGCCACGGCAGCATCAGCGTGCCGCGAAGGATGTTACGACCGCGCATGCGTGCATTCAGCAGCACGGCAAGGGCCACGCCGAGCAGCACCGGGAAGATGGTCGCGAGTGTCGCGAAGGTGAGCGTCGTGCCGAGGCGCGCCATGAACTCGCCGAAGATCGCTGTGTAGTTGTCGAAGCCGACGAAGGTTCGATCGGGGCGCAGCAGCGACTGGTCGTAGAGGCTCGTGCCGATGCTCGAGACGAGCGGGTAGATCGCGATCACGAGGAAGAGCAGGACCGCGGGGAGTGCGATCATGAACCCGAAGGTGCGATCCTTCGCGCCGAGTGTCGTGCGCCGCCTGGATTGCGGCTCGATTGGCTCGCGTGTCGCGGGCCGGTCGAGGATGGCTTGCTGCATTGCGTTCACTTCCCGAGAGGTGGCGACCCTCTTCGAGGGCCCCTGTGCGTCGTCGTCACAGTCGTCAACGCTGACGTGCGGCCAGTAAACCACAATGCGGATTCGAAATCCACAAAATGCATAACTCACCCATATTTGGATTGCTTCGACCGATTCGGCTGGCTACACTGACGGCAACGGCGCCGCCCGAGCGGGCACGTCGCAAGCGCAGCACCGGCATGGAGCGCGCGGCACCAGCATGAAGAAGGAGTCCCCGATGGCATCGGAATCGGTCGGCGGCACACAGACCGTCGAACGGGCTATGTCCCTGCTCGCCTGCTTCACCGAGGAGGCGGGCGAACTCCGGGTCTCCGAACTCTGCGCGCTCACCGGCCTCGGCCAGTCCACCGTCTCCCGCATGATGTCGGCGCTCGATCGCATGAGGTTCGTCATCCAAGACGACCGCACGGGTCTCTACCGACTCGGCCCGGCCGCCATCTCGCTCGGCACCATCGCCCTCAACGGATCCCCCATCTTCCGCGCTTCGCGCCAGATCGCCCAGAACCTCGCACACCGGCTCGGCATCGGCGTCAATGTCGCCGAGCTCAGCGGGTTCACCTTCACCTACCTCTGCAACTTCGAGGGCGCACTCGCACCCAAGTCGTTCGCGATGGCCGGCCGAACCGCGCCGCTGCACGCCACCGGCCTCGGCAAAGCGCTGCTCTCGGGCATGCCCAGCGCCCTCGTCGACGAGTACTTCGCGAACATGCCCCAGCGGTTCACGCCGCACACGATCGTCGATCGGGAGGCCATGCAGGTCGCCCTCGACGAGACCCGCAGCCGCGGCTACGCCACCGAGATCGAAGAGCTCGCCTTCGGGCGT
Source organism: Agromyces subbeticus DSM 16689 (assembly GCF_000421565.1). Taxonomy (GTDB): domain Bacteria; phylum Actinomycetota; class Actinomycetes; order Actinomycetales; family Microbacteriaceae; genus Agromyces; species Agromyces subbeticus. Next base: position 203,793 of record NZ_ATXG01000003.1, read on the forward strand.
GCGTGCATCGCCGCTCCCGTCCGCAACCGCGCCGGCGAGATCGTCGCCGGCCTCTCCGCGAGCGGTCCGCTCTCGGTGCTCGACCTGCAGGCCCCTCATCAGGAGATCGCGTTGCAGGTGATCGAGGCCGCCGACGAGATCTCCGTCGCCCTCGGCTACAGCCCCTCCCACTCCGCGACGGCGTTCGCGGCGCTCTGAACCCAGTCCCAACCACCTGCCGCGACGGCGTTCGCGGCACTCGGACCCCCACCCTGAACCCCTCGCCGCGGCATCCGTCGACGGCTTCTCGACCACTCAAGTCACCGGAGACCCAGTGAGAATCGCGCGCGTCCAGACCTTCCCGCTCTTCCTGTCGAAGGAGGATGCCGCCAACTCCTACGCGGGCGAAGCGGCGGTCGAGCACCGCGGGTACATGATCCGGCCACCGTGGCGGAGCCTCTACTCCCCCGGCTACGAGACGCTCATCGTGAAGATCGAGACCGACGACGGCCTGGTGGGCTGGGGCGAGGGCCTCGCCCCTGTCGCCCCCGAGGTCGCGGCCGCGATCGTCGACCACCTGCTCACCCCGCTCATCATCGGCGAAGACCCGCGCTCGGTGCGCACTCTCTGGCACCGCATGTCTGAATCGATGCGCGAGCGCGGGCACCTGACCGGACACCAGGCAGACGCGATGGCCGCCGTCGACATCGCCTTGTGGGACCTCTGGGGCAAGGCGACCGGCCTCTCGGTGTCGGAGCTCGCGGGCGGGCGGTTCGCCGAGGTGCTGCCGACCTACGTCTCGGGAGTGCGGGGGGCCGATGATGCCGAGATCGCCGCGGGCGCCGCCGCGCTCGTCGACGCCGGTGTGCGCCGGTTCAAGATGCACCTCGGCACCGACCTCCGCACCGACCTCGCGACCTACGACGCGGTCCGCGACGTGCACCCCGACCTCGACGTCGCGCTCGACGCGCACTGGAGCTACCGTCTCGGCGAGGCGAAGGCCCTCGGGCGAGAGCTCGACGACCGCCACGCGTGGTTCTTCGAGGCGCCGCTCGCCCCCGAAGACGTCGAGGGCCACCGCGACCTGGCCGCCTCGATCGACACTCCCGTCGCCGTGGGCGAGGCCATGCGCAGCCGCTTCGAGTTCACCGACTGGCTCTCGCGCCGTGCGGTCGGGCTCACCCAGCCCGATATCGGGCGCACGGGCATCACCGAGGGCCTCGCGATCGCGGCGGTCGCCGACGCGTTCCACGTGCAGGTCGCGCCGCACCACTCGGCCGCCTTCGGCATCGCCATGGCCGCGGGCGTGCACGTCGCCGCGAGCTCGCCGTCGTTGCTCGCCTTCGAGTACCAGCCCCTCACCCTGCCAGTGGCCAACCGCATCCTCACGACGCCGCTCGAGGTGCAGCCCGACGGCGGATTCGTGGTGCCGACCGGGCCTGGGCTCGGCGTCGACGTCGATGAAGAGGTCGTGCGGGAGTTCGTGCGGCGCTGAGCGGGTGGCCGGCCGCGGCGGGCTCTACTCGAGCTCGCGCAACCTGGCAGCCACGCCCCCGCCCTGATTCGTGCGTCGCTCCGATCCGACGGCGATCGCGAGCAGCACCGCGCCAGCGGTCGCGAGCGTGATCCACCACGGCATCGCGCCGACGGCGCGGTCGACCTGCGCCGAGAACACGACGATGTTCTCGATCGGCAGCACCGCGAGGCCGAGCAGGAACGGCGCCGCGAGCTTGCGCGACGAACCCACGAGGATCGCGACGAGCGCGAGGGCGATCACGAGAATCGGCCGGTAGAGCTGCGGGTCGGTGCCCGTCGCGAGCACCGACGGCAGGAAGGTCAGCACGATGCCCGGCGCGAGCAGGCGCCAGCTGCCTCGGAACCCGATCGGCCACGAATTGAACGACGGATGCCTCGTGGTCACGTTCGCAGAGGGAGGCGCCGCGTCTCCCGACCGCATCGCGATCACGCCCGCCGCGAGCACCACGAGCCCGAGCGGCAGCGAGAACACCTCGACCCGCAGGTCGCGCTCGCTCCAGCCGGTGACGCCGGTCACCCACGCGAGCGCGTAGGTGAACCAGAACGGCGGCAGCACCGGCTTCGCACGCCGCGCGAGCGCCACCGTGACGAGTGCGAGCGCGAGCAGCAGCGCCATCAGCACCCAGAGGGTCCAGATCGCGAACCACTCGCGGCGAACCGCCGAGATCGGCCCCGCGACGAGGAACAACAGGGCCGGAGCGAACAACCACCGCGTGCCGAGCACCCACTCGTCGAAGATCGTGCCGGCCGCCGAGTTCGACGGATCCTCCGCACCCGCAGTTCTCGGCCCGAGCGGCGAGCTCGCCAGGCCATCGACGGCGACCCTCGCGCCGTCGTGCAGCACCCACACCGCGGCGACCGCGAGCACGACCCCGGCGAGGGTCAGTCCAAGCACGGGCACCATCACGAGATCAGGGTCGGCGAGCGCGAGCGTGTCGCGCTCGAGCCCCCACCGCACCGCCTGGATCGGCGCGGCCGCCGCAGCGACGAGGGCGCCGACGAGCACCGGGAGTCGAAGCATCCGCACCCGCGTCAGCGCTGCAGAGTGCGTGAGCAGTCGCCCCACGACGAGCAGGGCGACGGATGCCGCGATGAGCGCCGCCGTTCGCCAGGCGAACCCGCCATCGACCGAGCCCCACGCCGCGAGCAGCACGAGCGAGGGCACGAGCGCGCAGGTCGCGCCGATCGTGAACAGTGCGAGGCCGGATCGACCGCGCGCCACGCCGACCGCTCCGACGACGACCGCGACGAGCGCCGGCGGCAACGTGTACGGCTCGACGACCTCGATGTCGAGCATCGCCCAGGCGCACCAGAGCGCGCCGGTCCAGCTCGCGGCGGCGAGCCACCAGCCGTACGCCCGGCCGGCGACGATGCGGGTCGCGGCGAAGCCGAGGCCGAGCACCACGAGCACGGCCATCGCCGTGCCGAGCCCCGCCGCGTCGCGCACGAGCGCGAGCACGACCGCGATCGCAGCGGTCACGAGCGAGGAGATCTCGATCCAGAGGCGCACGGATGCCGCGGTGCCGGCGTCATGGCCATGGCGGGCGAGCGCCGACTCGATGGCCTTCGTGGCCGGCAGCACGAACGCCACGATCGCGGCGATGACCGGCAGCACGACCGGAGACCCGCTGACCTCGAGAAACTCCGAGCCGAGGCACACGGCGACGACCGCGAGCGACGGCACGAGCATCGCTGCGGCTGCCGAGCGCACGATGCGGTTCAAGCCCGGACGCCGCGTGAGCACGAGCGCGAGGGCGAGCAGGAAGGTGACCGCCGTGGAGAGCGCGGTCCAGCCGTTCGGCTCGCGGAGCACCGTGGCGACACCGATCAGGAACGGCACGGCCGTGACCACGAGGATGGCGTACCACGACCGCGCGTCGAGCCGCCGCACGAGCGTCGCCGCGAGCGCGCAGAGCGCGGCGGCCGTCGTCGTGAGGCACAGCACCGCGATCGTGATGACGCCGAGGCGGTCGAGCGCGGTCGCGAAGATCACGAGCGCGTAGGCGTACGCGGCGCCGACGTGGATGACGCGGGCGCCGGCCGGCACCCCTCGCGCGACGACGAGCACGGCACCCACGACCACGACGCCGACCGGCACCGTGACGGCGAGCTCGATCCAGCTGATGAACGCGGCGCCGACCAGCGCTACGTGGGCGAGCACGACGAACGGCGCTCGCACACTCGCTCGCGCCACAGTGAACCGCGACCACGGCAGCGTCACGGCACCGGTGGCGAGCACCGCGATCGCGATGCCGACGCCGGCACCCGCGAGCGGCACCAGAGCCGGCCAGCCGACGAACGCGGCGGTGCCGAGCGCCCCGATCCACAGGGCGAGCACGAGCATGCCGACCGGGAATCCGCTGCGGCGATCGGGCGTCGCCGCCTCGGCACGCCGGGCAGCGGCCGCGAGCGCGGCGATTCCGAGGGCTGCTGCGACGAGCCCGAGCACGGCCGCCAGCACCGAGTCGGCGGGAAGGCCGTAGGCCGGGTCGAACGAGTCGCGCCGGTCATCGATCGAAGCTCCCCGGAACGGCGCGAGGCCCGTGCCGAGGAACGCCAGGGTGACCGTGCCGAAGGTGGTGAGCGCCGTGAGCCCTGCCGGCAGTGCGGACCCGAGCCCAACGGCCAGTGCACCGGCCTGGAGGGCGCGGGCCCGCACCGTGCCGGCGGGCACCACGAGGCCGACGAGCCCGGATGCCGCGACGCCGAGCGCAGCGGCGAGTGGCACGAGTGCCGGCAGCCAGGTCGGATCGAGGTTCGCGAGCGCGAGCGGCAGCAGGGCGAGGGCCGCGGTGCCGAAGGCACCCGCCGCGACGCTCCAGAACCGGGCGAGGCCGTCGCGGGTGGCGAGTACCGTGAGCACCGCGAGCAGCGCGAGCACCGCTACTCGAGCGAGCGCACCCGACTGCGGAGTCGCCGCGGGAAGCACGAGGAGTTGCACGAGCACGATCGCGGTGGCGAGCAGCTGCAGAACAGTGAGGGTGACGGCATCGGCCCGCATGCCGCTATCGAATCGAGAACCGGCGAAGCGCACGAGCCGCTGGGTGGCGAGTGCGACCGCGATCACGCCGACGTGGCCCCAGGCCGAGCCCCAGCCGCCGGCCGCGTACCCGAGCAGCGCCGGCACCAGTGTCAGGCCGACGAGCGCCGTCCACCACCACGAACGGATGCGCGCGAGCCACGCGACCGCCAGCATCACCGCGGCGGCGAGGAACGTGCCGATCGCCGCGAACAGCCACCCGCTCATGGCGGGCGGAGCGAGTTCGGAGAGCGCCCAGACGTCGAGCGCGAGGAACACCATGCCGAGCGCACCGATCGCCTCGGCCGAGAACTGCACGCCCCGGCGCCGCAGCACCCAGGCGCCCGCGAGGAAGATCGCCGTCACGACCGCGATCACGGTCGTGCGCATGCCGAAGCCCACGTCGGGGTTCAAGAAGGTGAAGACGATCGCGGCGACCGCGAAGAGGCCCGCCCCCGCCACGGCCAGCACCGATTGCACGCTCAGTTGCGAGCTCGAGGCCGGCGCGGCGGCATCCGTTCTCGGTGTCGCCTCGGTGGCCGCGGCGACTGAACCCGCGGATGCGGCGGCGGTGACGGAAGCGCCGGCCGTCGCGCCCGCTTGAACGGGAGCCGACGCAGCGGGAGCGGGCCGAGCCGATCGGGCGGTGGTGCGCGCGTTCGCCGCCACCACCGCCGACAGCGTCGGCAGCGCCGCGATGAGCCGCTGGCGCTCGAGCACGGCGTCGGCGGCGCGTTGTGAGGCAGCCCAGACGAGAGCGCCCTCGGTGCCCCGCAGGTCTGCGCGGCACGAGGTGCAGACCGCGCTCTCGCGCAACTCGGCATCGCACCGCGGACAGATCGTCGAGGCGAGCAGGTATTCAGCGGCCTGCTCGTTCCATGCGCTCACCATTGGCGAAGTCTATTCACGCCGAACGCCGATGCGCCCTCGCGACCGATTGCGCGCGGGCCTACTCGTGCAGTCGAGCTCCCTTGACGATGCGGTCGATGACGTTGCGCGGTCCGCGCAGGCCGATCCCGACGAGGTCGAGGTCATCGGCGCCGACGGCGGCGACGGCAGCGCGGTTGGCATCGTCATGCCCGGTCGAGAAGAGCTCCCGGGTGTACACCGCGAGGGCCACCCCGCGGTCGGTCGCCTTCGACCGGGCCACCCGAAGCAGCTCGGCGGTCGCCGTCATGACGAGCACGGGCTGTCGCAGCATCGGCAGGTACTCGTTGCCGTCGCGATCGCGATACGGCTCCCCCGTGAGATCCTGGCCGCTGGTTGCGATTCCGCTCATCAGGAACGCGGTCACGTTCAGCTCCTGCCACGGAGCGAGGTCGTCGTTCAGCACGATGACGACCTTCGTGTCGAAGCGAACCGGGGCCGCGAATTCGGGTGAGGCGTCGGCAATGGGTGAGGCATGTGCACTGGCTGGCATGCTCCCAGTCTTCGCGCGACGCACGGCGACGTCTTGTACGTTTCTTGCATGGTCGACTCGGTGCGCGCGTGGCACCCCGCGGTGCCGTCGGTGCGGGAGGTGCTGCACGCCACGTTCGAGCAGCACGCGTACCCGGCGCACACGCATGACGACTGGACGGTGCTCCTGATCGACGACGGCGCCGTCGCCTACGACCTCGACCGTGCAGCCCACCACGCGACTCCGGCATCGATCACCCTGCTGCCGCCGGGTGTTCCGCACGACGGGCGATCGGCGATCGATGGCAAGGGGTTCCGCAAGCGGGTGCTGTACCTGGAACCCGATTGGCTGCCTGCTCCGGCACCGGATGCCGCGGCGACACGTCCCACGATCATCTCTCCCGGTTCGATCACCGCCGTTCGGCACCTCCACGCGGTGCTCCGCTCGCCGGTCGAGGTCATGGCTGCCGAACATCAGGTGCTCGTGTTGCGGCAGCACGTGCTCACCCACCTCGGAACCGCGTCGACCTCCCGTCGAGACACCCCACTGGCGCGACGCCTGCGTGAACTGCTCGACGACCGCCTGCTCGAGACGTTCACGCTCGCAGAAGCCGCTCGGCAGCTCGGAGCGCACCCGAGTCATCTGGTGCGCGTCTTCTCCCAGTCGTACGGCATCGCACCCCACCGCTACGTGACGGGTCGTCGGGTCGACCGTGCACGCCGACTCCTGCTCGGCGGGCTTCCGCCCGCGGAAGCCGCGGTGCACGCCGGCTTCCATGATCAGGCCCACCTGACGCGGCACTTCCGGCGGATCCTGGGCACGACGCCGGGCGTGTTCGCGCCATGATTCACGGTCGGCGCGAGGGCACTATTGTTGCGCGTTCGCCCGGCAAAACGCCGCTCTCGCGCGTGCTGTGCAGGATTCGTGAGCGTTCTTTGCGAATCGTCCGGGGTATGTGAAACTCTCCTGTGGCCCGCCGGCAACCCGGCAGGCCGAGCGAAAGGGACATCCGCATGCACCGCAACGATTCCGCACGCGAGGCGAACGCGAAGGCCGCCGCCGCCGGCACTGCCGGCGCAACCGCCGGCGAGGGGCGCGACCCAGCGACGCGCATGCACTCGACCTCCGACGAGACATCCCACCTCGTCGACCTCGTGCTCGGCTACTCGCGCCGCCGCATTCTCAGCGACGACACCCCGCTCGACAAGCCCGTCTCAGAGTCCGAGCTGCGCCGGCTCGCCGGCCGCACGATCGACGAGCAGGGCATCGGGGCGGCCCGGGCCCTCGCGCTCTTCGAGCACGTACTCGCGCCCGCCTGCATCACGACCGATCACCCGCAGTACCTCTCCTTCATTCCGACGGCGCCCACGAAGGCCGCGACCGCCTTCGACCTCGTAGTCTCGGCGAGCGCCCTCTACGGCGGCTCGTGGCTCGAAGGAGCCGGTGCCGTGTACGCCGAGAACGAGGTGCTGTCGTGGCTCGGCCGGGAGTTCGGCCTGCCGTCGACGTCGGGCGGCGTCTTCGTGCAGGGCGGCACCCTCGGTAACCTCTCGGCACTCGTCGCGGCCCGCGAGCACGCGCGCCATCGACTCGCGGCCGAGCTCGCCGGCAACCTCGCCGGCGACGAAGCGGATGCCGCGGTGCCGGCCCCGCCCGGTGGTCGCTGGAAGATCGTGTGCAGCGCCGAGGCGCACTCCTCGATCGCATCGGCCGCCCGCGTGATGGACGTCGACGTCGTGCCCGTGACCCCGGCCGGCGACGGCATGCTGCGGGGCGACGAGGTGCGGGCCGCACTCGAGGCGCACGGGGCATCCGTCTTCGCCGTCGTCGCGACCGCCGGATCGACCAACTTCGGCATCGTCGACGACCTCGCCTCGATCGCCGAGCTCAAGCGCGACTTCGACTTCTGGTTCCACGTCGACGGGGCCTACGGCCTCGCCGGCATGCTCTCGCCGCTCGCGCACGACCGCTTCGCCGGGGTGGAGCACGCCGACTCGGTCATCGTCGATCCGCACAAGTGGCTCTTCGCCCCGTTCGACGCGTGCGCGCTCATCTACCGCGACCCCGAGACGGGTCGCCGGGCGCACACCCAGCACGCCGAGTACCTCGACACCCTCACCGAGGGCGGCGACTGGAGCCCGTCGGACTACGCGGCGCACCTCACCCGGCGCGCGCGGGGGCTTCCGTTCTGGTTCTCGCTCGCGACCTACGGCGGTGCCGCCTATCGCGAGGCGATCTCGAGCTCGATCGCGCTCGCGCAGTGCATCGCCGACGAGATCGACTCACGCGATGGATTCAGTCTCGTGCGGTCGCCGCAACTCTCGGTCGTCGTGTTCGAGCGCGACGGCTGGTCGAAGGCCGACTACGACGCGTGGTCGGCGCGACTGCTCGACGAGCAGCGCGCCTTCGTGACGCCGAGCTCGCACGCCGGCCGGCCGAACACGCGCTTCGCGATCGTCAACCCGAACACGACGTTCGAGCACCTGGTCGCGATCCTCGACACGATGTAGCCCACCGGTCGCCGGTCGAGTAGGCCGCCCGCGGCCGTATCGAGACCCCGCACCAGGTCTCGATACGCTCGCTGGCGCTCGCTACTCGACCGACGAAACTCGTCATTGAACTATCCGGTTCAGTGTCGTACACTGAACCACATGGTTCAGCAACGATCGGCACCACCGGCCCCGGCGCACCTCGACCGGGCCTTCGCGGCCCTGGCCGATGAGACGCGTCGCGACATCCTCACGCGCCTCGGCTCCGGCCCTGCCACGATCACCGAACTCGCCGAACCGAGCGGCATGACCCTCACCGGCATCCGCAAGCACGTCGACGTGCTCGAGACCGCCGGTCTCGTCACGACCGAGAAGGTCGGCCGGGCGCGCCAGGTGAGCCTCGGCTCCGAGCGATTGGACGACGCCATGGCGTGGATCACCTTCTACCAGCGGCTCTGGGCGCGTCGACTCGACGGCCTCGACGCCTACTTCACCCTCTCGAAAGGAATGGAATCATGAGCGACATCACGGCTGACGAGACGATCGGCCTCAAGGTGCAGCGACAGCTGCCCGCCACGCCTGAAGAGGTCTTCGACGCCTACACCGACGCCGAGAAGCAGAAGATCTGGTTCTCGATCCTCGATGAAGAGCCGGGCGTGGTCGAGATCGAGGTCGACCTGCGGGTCGGCGGCGTGCAGACGGCGGTGTGGGGGCCCGACCGCGACACCCTGTTCCGCGAGGTGCAGACCTTTCTCGAGATCGACCGGCCGCACCGTCTCGTCACCGAATCGACCGGCAGCGATCCCGGTGGCGAGTCGATGACGACCCACGTCGTCGTCACGTTCGAGGCGAACGACGCGGGCACGCTCATGACCGTCGAGCAGACCGGCTTCCCGACGCCCGAGGTGCGCGACTTCTTCCAGAACGAGGTGATGATCGGCGCGTTCGATCGCATCGAGGCGTACCTCACGCGTCGCTGACGCAGGGCTCGCGGCGTCAGGCTCGCCGCGTCAGACGCTGGCCGACGCGATATGCCGGGCGAGCGCGCTCGTCGGCGCGACGTCGGCGAGCGCGGCGGCGCCGTCGACGGGGTGCGCTTCACCGAGTCGGATGTCGGCGTTCGGCAGCACTGTGCGCACCGCCACACCGAACTCGCGGCCGAGCACCTCGCCCGCGAAGAGACCGCCGACACCGCAGACCGCCGCGGCCGCCGCGTCCGCCGCGTCGAGCTCGCCGACACATCGGAGCCCGGCGAGCGCGGATGTCGCGAGTTCGCGCGCCGCACCGGTCACGAGCACCTCGGCGACGGCGTCGCCGGCGGCCGCGGCATCCGCCACCGCCCGCGCATACGAGGCGATGCGCTGCACCCGCTCGGGGTCGGCCTGCAACTCGATGTACGCCGCTTCGAGATCGGGGAAGTCGGCGCGTACGACCTCGCTCAGTCCGGTCGCGTCGCCCCGCCCGTCGTGCGCACGCATGACGGCGTCGAGGCCGGCGCGGCCGAGCCAGTAGCCGCTGCCGGCGTCGCCCATGAGGTAGCCCCAGCCATCGACCCTCGCGATGTCGGAGGCACCCGCCGCGAGGGTGACGACGCCCGTGCCGGCGGCGACCACCACGCCGCGCCGGTCGCCGAGCGCGCCGAGGTACGCCGTGATGGAGTCGTGGGCGAGGTGCACGCTGCGCGCGCCGAGCGGCACCGCGGCGGCGAGCAGGTAGCCGGCGTCGCGCTCATCGTCGGTGAGCCCCGAGACGCCGAGCCCGACCCGTTCGGCCGTGCGCCCCGCCTCGTGCGCCTGCTCGATGATGCGCGCAAGTTGCGGCAGCAGCGGCAGGTCGGTGCGGATGCCAGGCGCCGACCACTCACCGATGCCCGCGGCATCCGAGTGCCTGACCTTGATGCCCGACTGCCCCGCGTCGATCGCGAGTGTGCTGGGTGCCGGACTCATCGCATTCACGGCTGCGACGCTACCAGCAGGAGTCGGCATCATCAGAGGACCCGATCCGCGCCGGAGTGCGGTGCACGCAGGCATGCGCGGTACTCCAGCGCAATTGGGGTCCTCACGGCGGTACAGCCCACCGCTACGCTGGCGCACTATGAACGCGCCCATCGTCATCTCCGGCCCCGCCGCCTGGAACCGCCTCGTCTACCTCGATCACCTGCCCGAACCCGTGCCGCACATGCAGTTCGCGCTCGACGACTACGAGACCATCGGCGGCACGTCGGCCGGCAAGGCCCTCGGCCTCGCGGGCCTCGGGCGGCCGGTGCTGCTGCACACGCTGATCGCCGACGATGACGAGGGCCGCCGGGTGCGCGGCGCACTCGAAGCATCCGGAGTCGAATTCGCTGCACTTCCTGCGACCCGCACCGAGAGCCACCTGAACCTCATGACGCGAGCGGGCGAACGGGTCTCGCTCTACCTCTCCTCCCCCGCCGACCCGGGCACGCCGCCGTCGACCGAGCTGACACAGGCGATGACGGATGCCCCGGCGATCGTGCTCGACCTCTCGGAGCGTTCGCGCGGGCTCATCGACGCGGCGCGCGCCGCCGGCACCCCGATCTGGACCGACATCCACGACTACGACGGCACCGCCGACTTCCACCGCCCCTTCATCGACGCGGCCGACTGGATCTTCATGAACGCCGACCGCATCGGCGACGACCCCGTGCCCTTCATGGAGGAGTGCGTGCGCGGCGGGGCAACCGTCGTCGTCTGCACCCTCGGCGAGCGCGGCGCGATCGCGGTCAGCACTGGCGGGGGCGACGGCGACGAGCGGATGCAGCTGACCGAGGTTCCGGCGGAACCTGTCGAGGTGCTCGACACCAACGGCGCCGGCGACGCGTTCATGGCGGGCGTGCTCGACGCGCATCTCGCCGGCGCCTCGCTCGCCGACGCTCTCGCCGCCGGCGCACGGCACGCCGCGACCGTGCTCACGACGCGGCACCTGCACCCGGCGCTCGACGGGCTGCTCGGCTAGACCGGCCGGAGCACGCGCCCGCACGTGCGGCGGCCGCAGGCGAGGTGTACCGTGTGTGCGTCGACGGTCGACGGGCGAGCGGATGCCCCGGCGCGAACGATTCGGGGAGGAATCGGCAATGGTCCTGATGCACCAGCGAAGCGGCGTCGCCGAAGATGACGTCTACTGGCACGAGTCGATCGAGGGTGAATCGATCGGGTCGGGGGTCTCGCTCATCCTCACCTACGACGCGAAAGACGGGTCGGGGCCGCGGCTGCACCAGCACCCGTACACCGAGACATTCGTGATCCGCCACGGGCGCGCGCTGTTCACGGTCGGCGACGAGCGGCTCGAGGCCGTGGGCGGGCAGATCCTCGTGGTGCCGGCGCTGACGCCGCACAAGTTCGTGGTCGTCGGCCCCGAGGCGATGATCTCGACCCACATCCACGCGAGCCCGACGTTCATCACGGAGTGGCTCGAATAGCCCGCCGGGTTCGACAGGCGCACCGCAGAGCCTGCAGTGCGGGTGGCGCCTGTCGAACCATGGGTGGCCGCGGCCCACGACGAGCCGAGGGTCAGGCGGCGAGCACGCGCTCCGCGAGAGCGAGGTTCGCCACGAGCTCCTCGCGGTTCTGCACCGAGACGTACGCCGGGCGATCGCGCTCGACACGCCAGCTGTCGGCGAGCGGGCCGACGACCACGGTGTCGTAGCCGAAGTCGTCGTAGAGCGCCGTCACGAGCGCGGCCGCGTCGTCGAAGTCGCTCGCCGTGGCGAGGGCGCGGCGACCCGGCGTGCCTGCAGGGGTGCCGTCGGTGAGGATCGACTGCGCCGTGATGTGGTTGAAGCCCTTCGCGACCCGCGATTCTGGCAGGTGCGCCTGCAGCACCCCCGACACCGTCGTCTCGCCGGCGTCGAGTTCGGCGAAGTGCCCGTCGCGCTCCCAGTAGTAGTTGTTCGTGTCGATCACGATCTTTCCCGCGAGCGGGGCGACGGGAACGTCGCGGTAGGCCTTGAACGGCACCGACACGACGACGAACTCCCCCGCTTCGGCGGCTTCGGCGGGCGTGCCGGCCGTTGCGTTCGGGCCGAGCTCGGCAACGAGGTCGGCGAGGGATTCGGGCCCGCGCGAGTTGCTGATCGTCACGCGGTGGCCGAGCTTCACGAGCCCGCGGGCGACCGCGCCTCCGATGTGTCCTGCGCCGATGAGTCCGATGTGGGTGGGGGCGATGTTCGTCATGCTCGAGACAACGCGATCGTCACTCGGTTTTCATCCCGGTTCTCGAGATCTGCACGGACGTGCACCGACTCGCCGGTCAGGCGAGCGCCGCCTCCACGTTCGCGTTATCGCGGAACAGGTTGCCCGGGTCGACCTCGCGCTTGATCGCGCGCAACCGCTCGAGCGTCGCCGGCGGGTACGCCGCAGCCACCGCCGCAGCACCCTGCTCCGTCTCGAAGCTCACGTATGCACCACTGAAGTGCGGTGCGAGCAACTCGTTCCATCGTTCACTGGTCTGCGAGCGACTCGAGCCGAAGGCGACGACCGAGAACTCCGCCGAGCGATGCGCGAACGCCGTGGCATCCGTCGGCACATCGTGCACGGCGCCGCCGACGGCTCGCAACTGGAAGAAGTAGCTCGCCCCGCTCGCCAGGAACCGGGCGGCGTCACGGGCGAACTCGGGCGTGATGCGCCCGAGCATGCCCGTGCGTGCCGTCGGCTCGCCGTCGGCGCCGTGGCTGCCGTCGGCCGCGTTCGCCATGATCGACTCGTAGCTCGTCAGCCGCACATCCTGCCCGACGAGCGGCGCGGCCTCGGCGAGCGGCTGCAGCCGGGCGAGCACGATCTCGGGGTCGTCCGAGTCGATCACCGCCATCACCTGCGCGACGGGCGGCTGACCCGGTCGGGCACCGCCCATGATGAGAAAGCTCGTGACGTCGCGCGGCGAGTCGACGACCCAGTCGCCCCACGCCTGCAGGAACCCAGCGGTGTCGGTCGCGTCGAACGCGAGCTGCGCGAACCCCAGGGCTCCGACCTCGTCGACCTCGAACTCGAACGCCGTGACCACGCCGACGTTCGCCCCGGCGCCGCGCACGGCCCAGAAGAGATCGGGATGCTCCGTGGCATCCGCTCGCACGATGCTGCCGTCGGCCAGCACCACCTCGGCGGCGCGCACGTGATCGATCGTCAGTCCGTGTTCGCGCACGAGCCAGCCGATGCCGCCCGCGGTCGCCAGGCCCCCGACGCCGACGCCCCCATAGTCGCCCGACGAGAGCGCCCAGCCGTGGGGCGCGAGGAACGCCGCGACATCCTGCCAGCGCGCGCCGGCCTCGATGCGCACGAGTCGGCGTTCCTCGTCGAGCACCTGCATCGCGTTCAGGCGCGAGAGGTCGATCACGATGCCGCCGTCGTTCGTCGAACGGCCGCTGATGCCGTGTCCGCCGCTGCGCACGCCGAGCGGCACCTCGGGGTTCGCCCGCGCGAAGCCGATCGCGTCGGCCACTTGCGCCGCGTCGGCCGGGCGCAGCACGAGCCCCGGCGAACCGCCGCGCATATAGGTGGACTTCACACGCACGTAGCCCGCGTCGCCCGGCTCGATCGCCTCGGCGGCGAGTGAGGCGGGCACGGCGCCGTAGTCGATGCCGTCGCGGCGCTTCGCGCGCACGGCCGAGCTGCGCACGGGCGCCGTGCCCGTCGCACGTCCGGTCGCCGAGCTTCCGGACGACCCGGTGATCGAATCAGCGGATGCCGCGGCATCCGCCGACCGCAGTTCACGCGCCACCGCCTCACGGAGTGCGGGCGCGACCTCGTCGGCGAAGTGCGCGATCGTGCCGGGGTCGTCGCTCGCGAGGATGAAGGTGCCCACGCCGTCGTCGACGACGTAGGGCAGCAGCTGCTCGACCCACTGGGATGCGGGCCCGTCGAGGAACCCGCCGCCGGCGCCCGCCGAGAATCGCCCGCCGATGTTCACGAGGCGCCGGATCTCGCGCGGGTCGCGGCCCGCCCCGACCGCCGCCTGGTCGATCGTGGCGTTGCCCGCGGCGAGATCGCCGGGTTGCAGGTACGCGAGCGAGGGCAGCCAGCCGTCGCCCTTGCGGCCGATGAGGCGCAGCATGCGGGGCTTCAGCGCGCCGATCACGATCGGGATGTTGTGGGCCGGCGCCGGCCCGCGCTTCGCGCCGTCGACACGGTAGTACTCGCCGTCGACCTCGAAGCGAGTGCGATCGCCCTGGTCCCAGATGCCGCGGATGATGTCGATGCCCTCCGAGAGCGCGTCGACCGCCTGGCCGGGTGTGAGGCGGCGGCCGCCCATCGCCTCGATCGCGTCCCAGAAGCCGCCGGCCCCGAGGCCGAGTTCGAAGCGTCCACCCGAGAGCAGGTCGAGGCTCGCGGCCGCACGCGCCAGCACGGCCGGCGGGCGAAGTGGCAGGTTCGCGACGTTCGCCGAGAGGCGGATGCGCTCGGTGCGCGCCGCCACCCACGTGAGCAGCGTCTGGGTGTCGTGGAACGCCGGCTGGTACGGGTGGTCCTGAAAGGTCACGAGGTCGTAGCCCGACGCCTCGCTGAGCTCGGCCAGACGCACCGCGTACTGCGGCGGGTCGTTCTTCGGCGTGATGAAGATGCCGAACTGCAGCTCGTGGCCGTAGTGCATCGTGCTCCGATCGCTCAGCGGGCGCCACCGGGTCGGCGCCACGATTCCATCGTGCTGCACGGATGCCCCGGGCGCACGACTGAGGTAAGCTACTTACTTATGGTAAGCAAACCAGTGCCCCAGGTCGCCGACCTCGACGAGCACCGCGCACGCCTGCACGAGCTCGGGCATATCGACGAAGCCGCGTGCCGCCGCTTCCAGGGCACCGTGGAATTCGCGGGCCGTAAGTGGAACGCCGCCATCCTCCTCGCCGGGGTGCGCGGCGCCCGCCGATTCTCGGAGTACCGGGGCGCGGTCACCGGCATCTCCGACCGGCTGCTCGCCGCCCGCCTCAGAGAGCTCGAAGACGAGGGCGTGATCGAGCGCCACGTGCGCGCGACCACGCCCGTGACGATCACCTACACCCCGAGCGCCGCGGGACTGCAGCTCATCGAGTTGCTGCAACCACTCGTCGAATGGCAGCAGCAGCGGGAACCGGGCGCGGGGCGAACGCACGAACGCGCCACGTCGCGACGACGGGAGCGGAGAGCTCCGCGTTCAGCTCGCGAGGTGACGCGTTCGTGAGACGCGAGTCGGTGTTACTTCGACTCGCTGGGGGGCACCTCGGCATCGGCGGCCGGAGCGGCCGCGGCCGGAGCATCGGCCGTCACCGCCTCGTCGGCGGCCACGGCGGCGGGCGCTGAGGGCGCAGCCGGTGCCGGTGCCTCGGCGACGACCGGGCGGTCGGCCGTCACGACCGGCGCGTCGTCGAGGTCGTCGCCCTCGTCGAAGGCCTCGTCATCGATGGCGGCAGGCGCCGCGGCAGCCGACACCGCGTTGCGGGCGGCAACGACGGCGAGCGCGTGCACGGCGAGCGCGATGACCACGGCGAGTGCGCCGGCGGTGAGCAGCAGGCCGGCGATCGTCGTCGACGACTGCGCGGTGAGCAGGCCCTCGACGTCTTGCGAGCCTGCGGTGTAGAGCTCGATCTGCTTGGCGTTCGAGGAGGCCAGGAGCCAGTAGCCCCCGCCGATCAGGGCCACCGCCACGACCCAGAGCAGGATCAGCGGCACGTTGACCTTGGAGCTGGCGGATGTGTTCACGGTCATGACGTCCTTCGTATTCGAAAATCGGCCGGGTTCGACCTCAGGGCACGCTACGAGTCGAGCCTATGCGTGTCCTATGAGCCCGGAGGACATCGCCTCCGAACGGATGCCGCGACGGCTCGACGGGACGTCCGGCACACGCCGCGTCGTGTCGCCGGGTCAGATCGCCCGGTGGTCGACGAATGACATGCGAGGCCCGCGTCGCGGTCGGCCGCGCACTCCGGCCGCGCCGAGCAGCCGCACCACGCGGTACCGGTGCCCCAGCCACGGTTCGAGCGCCACGAGCATCTCGTCGTCGGTCATGTCTCGACCCGCGAGCGCGTGGCCGACGTAGTTCGACAGGTGGTAGTCGCCGACCGAGAGCGAGTCGGCATCGCCGAGCGCGCGCTGGGCGACCTCGGCCACGCTCCACGGGCCGACGCCGGGCATGAGGGTGAGGCGAGCCGCGGCATCCGCGGGGCTCATGGTCGACGCGACCTCGAGCTTGGCGGCATAGCCGGCGGCATTCTGCAGGGTGCGTGCGCGCTTCGGGTCGACGCCTGCGCGGTGCCACTCCCAGCTCGGGATCGACCGCCACGCCTCTGGCGTCGGCGCGACGCGCATCGGGCGCGGCGTCGGGCCCGGCGCGACACTGCCGAAGCGGGTCAGCAGGCGCCGCCACGAGTCGTGCGCCTGCAGCGTGATGACCTTCTGCTCGAGAATGGTCGCGGCGAGCGCCTCGAACACCTGCGCCGTGCGCGGAATGCGCAGGCCCGGGTTCAGCCGGTGGGCGTCGTCGAGGAGCGGCAGCAGCGGCTCGAACCCGCTGGGGTCGTCACGCTCGCCGAGCAGGTCGGGCGCTTGTGCGACCGCCGCGCCCGCGCCCGGCCCCCACGCCTCGCAGCGGAGCAGGTCGAGCGCCGGCTGGGTCAATCGCACGGTCGCATCGCCCTCGGCCGTGGGGGTTGCACGCCAGACCGCCCCGACCGCATCCACGTGGAACGACGGGTCGCCACCGCCGCGGCGCAACGACCCGAGCGTCTGGCGCAGGTCGGTCGGATGCCGCGGCCGCCAGTCGAGGGCGTGGTCGGCGATCATGGCTCCAGTGTGCACGACGCGCCTGACAGCGGTTTCAGCCGACGGGCGCCTCGTGCTCCGCTGATCGGTCATCGATCGACGTGGGCGGCGAACCGACCGGTGCGTCGCTCGCTAGGTGGTCGGCTGCCGCGCTCGACGAACGCGACGGTGACGGCTCCTGCTCAGCTACCGGCACCGGCCGCTGCGCCACGGGCCGCTCGGCCGCCGGAAGCTCGACGACGAAGGTCGTGCCGGCGCCGCTCCACTGCACCTCGACAGTGCCGGCATGGGCCTCGACGATCGAGCGGACGATCGCGAGCCCGAGACCGGTGCTGCCGTTCCCGCGCCCGCGCGAGGGGTCGCCGCGCACGAAGCGCTCGAAGAGGATCGGTACGAGCTCGGGGTCGATGCCGGGCCCCGTGTCGGCCACGAGCACGCGCACGAGACCGGGCTTGGGCGCGCCCGCGTCATCCGTCGCCGGAAGCGTCACCGTCACACTGATCGTCGTGCCCTCCGGCGTGTGCACGCCCGCGTTGCCGAGCAGGTTGCTCATCATCTGGTGCAGGCGCTCGGGATCGCCGCTGATCGTCACGGCCGATTCGGGAACGTTCACGATCCACTCGTGGTCGCGGTACGCCGCTTGCGCGTCGCTCACTGCCGCGATGACGAGGTCGGCGAGGTCGATCTCGTCGTGCTGCACGTCTTGGCCCTCATCGAGCCGCGCGAGCAGCAGCAGCTCGGAGACGAGCGAGCTCATGCGATTCGCCTCGGACTCGATGCGCGAGAGCGCGAACTCCGTCGTCTCGGGCAGGTTCTCGCTGTCTTGGCGCGTCAACTCGGCGTAGCCGCGGATCGCCGCGAGCGGGGTGCGCAACTCGTGGCTCGCATCGGTGATGAACCGGCGCATGCGCAGGTCGGTCGCCGAACGCACCCGAAGCGCGTCGTCGACGTGGCGCAGCAGCAGCTCGAGCGCCTGCCCGACCTGGCCGACCTCGGTGCGGCCGTCGACATCGTCGGGGTCGACCCGCATGGGCACCGAGACCTCGCCCGAGTCGAGTGCGACGTCGGTGACGGCGGATGCCGCGGCAGCGACCCTCGACAACGGCCGAAGTGCTGCGCGAACCAGCAGGGCGACGCCGACCACCGCGGCGAGGATCGCGAACGCGGCGAGCGCCAGGTTCACGATCGTGTGCGCGACGACGGTCTCTTCGGCCGCCGCCGAGCTCACGGCGACGAAGAGCAGGGAGTCGCTGCGGTCGGTGGCCACGGTGGCCCGGTAGGCGCCGAACTCGGCCAGCTGCAGATCGACGGGGTCGAGCTGATCGAGCGCCGCGCCGTCGGCGGCCGAACCGGCCGACCCCGCCAGCCCCTCCGACTCGGCCGACCCAGCCGACCCGGCCGGCCCAGCCGACAACCGTTCGGCAGCCGACTCGATCTCGTCGACGGTCGCCGCGTCGAGCGGCACCCCACCGGCATCGGTGAACCGCGCGGCATCCACGATCTCTCCGTCGACGGTCATCGCGATGATGGTGCCGGGTGCGTGCCCGACGAAGTCGACGAGCTCCTTGCCGAAGCCCTTGGGTGAATCGGTGTCGCCCGACCGGGCGGCATTGTTGCGGCTCTTGTGCACGGAGTGCTCGAAGCCCGACAACGACGCCGCGACCTGGCCGTCGACCATCGAGTCCACGGTGGCCCGCAACGCGATGTCGCTGAAGAGGCTGACGGTCAGCAGGATTCCGGCGACCAGCGCGGCGACGCCCGCCACGATCTTGGTGCGCAACGTCATCGGCCGGCGCACGCGGTCGCCCGGCGCGCTCACGCGGGCGACCTGAGCATGTACCCGACGCCGCGCACGGTGTGGATGAGCGGCGTGCGATCGCGATCGATCTTGCGCCGCAGATAGGAAATGTAGAGGTCGACGATGCTCGCCTTGCCGGCGAAGTCGTAGTGCCACACGTTCTCGAGGATCTGCGCCCGGCTCACGACGTGGTTCGGGTTGCGCATGAGGTAGCGAAGCAGCTCGAACTCGGTGGTCGTGAGAGCGATCGGCTCGTCGCCACGCGAGGTCTCGTAGCTGCGCTCGTCGAGCACGAGGTCGCCGACCTGCAGGCGCTGGCCCTCGGCCGGCGCATGCACGATACGCCGCAGCAGCCCGCGCAGCCGGGCGACGAGCTCTTCGAGGCTGAAGGGCTTGGTCATGTAGTCGTCGCCGCCGGCCGTGAGGCCGATGATGCGGTCGTCGACCGAGTCGCGTGCGGTGAGGAAGAGGGTCGGCGCCGCCGAGCCCGATTCGCGCAGGCGGCGCAGCACCGTGATGCCGTCGATGTCGGGCAGCATGATGTCGAGCACGACGACGTCGGGTCGCGCGGTGGCGACGAGTTCGAGCGCGTCGTGGCCGGTGTGCGCGACGTCGACGATCCAGCCCTCGTAGGCGAGTGCGAGGCTCACGAGTCGCGTCAGCGTGACCTCGTCGTCGACGAACAGCACGCGGATCGGCGCGCCGTCGGGGCGGGTGATCCGCGGCAGCTGCGCGAGCATCGCACGACGGCGCGGTGAGCCGTCGACGGGCAACTGAGCGGGCGAGATCACGCTCAATTATCGGGTCGGGGTTGCACGATGCATCCCGAATTGCATCACTTCATAGCGAGCTCACATGATCGCATGCCGCCGTCAATTCTCGGCTGGGTACCGTCGGGCCATATGACGCGCGCTCTCGCTCCCAGCTTCATCGGCAGCTCGACCCGCCGCTCAGCCGGCTCGGCCCTGCACGCCGTGACCCGCGCCCTCGGTCGCCTGCGCCTGGCCGTGCCGCGCCGGCCGCGCTGGATGCGCGGGCCTCGCCTCGAGGCCCCGATCGTGGCACCGACACTCCGCACCGACCGCCTGCTCCTCCGCCCGCACCGCATGACGGATGCCGCGGCCTGGTACGCCCTCCAATGCGAGCCGAGCGTGCTCGAGTACCTGCCATGGCCCGAGCGCACCCGCCGCCAGTCGGCGCGCCACCTCGCGCACCGCACCCGTCACACGCAACTCGTGCAGCGCGACGACTTCCTCGCCCTCGGCGTCGAGCGCGACGGCATCCTCATCGGCGACGTGTCACTGCACCTGCGCGACGTCGGGGCCGACGAGCGCTCGGCCGAGATCGGCTGGATCGTGGCGCCCGGTTGGGAGGGCCACGGTTACGCGACGGAGGCATCCACGGCGGTGCTCGGCCTCGCCTTCGGCCAGCTCGACGCGAAGTGGGTCACCGCGGTCGTCGATGCCGGCAACACCCGTTCGCTCGCGCTCGCTGAGCGACTCGGGTTCCTGCCGGTGGATCAGCACGGCGCCGACCGGGTGCTGCGCCTCAGCGCCGAGCGGTTCGCTCCAACGACGCGCTGAGCATGATCAGCGCGGGGCGAACGCCGTGTGGAAGAGCGCGCGCGCGCGCCGGGCGACCGCCTGACGGTCGGCTTCGTCGGTGCGCGAGAGCACGTCGGCGAGCATCGTGACGGCGAGCAGCACGTCGGCCACCTCGACGTGGTCGCCGAGTCGGCCGGCGGCGCGCTCGCGCACGAGCATCGTCTCGGCGATGCGGGCGAGGCGGTCTTGCAGGTGGTTCACGCGAGCGTCGTGCCGCTCGTGCCAGATGAGGTCGATGAGCGCGGTCGAGACGACCGCCTGCTCGATGATCGCGTCGAGCAGGTCGTCGAGTGTCGCGGCCTCGGGCTCCACGGATGCCTCGAGTTCGTCGATGTTCTCGTCGAACACGGCGACCGCGAGCGCGAGCCGATCGGGGAAGTGCCGGTAGAGGCTGCCCTGCCCGACTCCCGCCTTCTTGGCGATCGCGTTGAACGGCGCCTGCAGTCCGTCGGCGGCGAACACCTCGCGCGCAGCGGCGATGATCGCGCGGCGATTCTCGGGGCCGGCGCTCGGGCCGCGATTGGCCTTGCGGGCGGCCTCGGAGATTCCCTTCCCACGTTCAGGCACGGGTGTTACCTTACTACCGGACACAGATGTCCGGTTAGTTTCGGCGGCGCAGAACCGCGCACACGGAAGAGAAGGAATCACTGCCATGAGCACCCCCAAGCCCCTCTCGGGAGACGACTCCATCAAGACCTGGCTCGAGCACCCGGTCGGCGGCCCCATCCTGCGCGACCTGCTCGCGCAGGCCGGCCAGGACGCCGACGTCATGCGCCCCGTGCAGCGCCTCGCGATCAAGCGCCTCATCAAGCTCAGCAAGGGCCAGTTCAGCCAGGAGATGGTCGACGAACTCGTCGCTCGAGCGGCGGCGGGCGACGTTCCGGCCGGCACCACCGTGAACGGGTCGACGGATGCCGCGGGCACGACCGAGCCCGCCTCGGCCGGCGCCGAGGCATCCGCTGCCGCCGCCTCGCCCGCTGCTGCAGCCGTCGAGGTGCCCGAATGGGTCGAGCGCCTCGACCAGGGCCGGTTCGCGGGCAAGACCGTCATCGTCACCGGCGCCGGTTCGGGCATCGGGCGCGCCACGGCGTCGCGCGTCGCTCGCGAGGGCGGCCGGGTCATCGCCGTCGACGTCTCGCAGGAGCGCCTCGACGAGTTCGCCGGCGAGCACGCCGGCGCCGACATCGTGACCCTCGTGGCCGACATCACCGACGACGCCAAGGTCGCCGAGATCGTCGCCGCTGCCGGCGACCGCATCGACGGGCTCGCGAACATCGCCGGCATCATGGACGACATGACGCCGATCGGCGAACTGACCGACGCCGTCTGGCAGCGGGTGTTCTCGGTCAACGTCGACGGCACCATGAAGCTCATGCGCGCCGTCGTGCCCGTGATGGTCGCCCAGGGCATCGGCTCGATCGTGAACACCGCCTCCGAGGCCGCGCTTCGCGGCTCTGCCGCGGGCGTCGCCTACACCGCCTCGAAGCACGCCGTCGTGGGCCTCACCAAGTCGACGGCGTTCATGTACGGCCCGAGCGGCCTGCGCGTCAACGCGGTCGCCCCGGGCCCGACCATCACGAACATCGAGGCGAAGTTCGCCTCACCGCTCGGCGCCGAGCGCGTGCAGCTCGCGATGACGATCCTGCCCGATGCCGCGGAAGCCGAGGCCCTCGCAGCCTCGATCACCTTCCTGCTGAGCGACGACGGCGTGAACATCAACGGCGTCGTGCTCGCGAGCGACGGCGGCTGGTCGGCGGCCTGATCGAGACGGGCCGGCTGGAGAACACTCCGGCCGGCCCATCCGCTCGTCGCTCAGTCGTTGCGGGCCGAGAGCTCCTCGACGCGCTGCTCGAGCTTCGCGATGCGGTCGTACAGGTCGACGAGGGTCGGCCCGTTCGCCACGAGACCCGGCCGCCCCACGTTCCGTCGCACGAACGCTTCTCGGTTCTCGTCGGGCTGCTGCAGTCTGTCCATGCTCAGATGCTAGGCGTCGTCGGCAGCACGCCCTCACAACGCACCTCCACGAGGGACATCCGACGTAGCCTGAAGCCACCATGCGCTTCGGAACCCTCGACTTCACGCCCGCACTCGACTCCCCCGCGCTGCTCGCCGCGCCGACGGCGAGCGCACTCGCTTCGCTGAACGCGACGGCGACGACGGATGCCGCGGGCCCGCTCGTCGCCGCGATCGATCCGTCGCTCGCCGACACCGCCGCGTTCTGCGACCACTACGAGATCTCGATGGGCGACGGCGCCAACTGCGTGATCGTGCAGGCCCGCCGCGGCGAGCGCACCTGGTACGCGGCGTGCCTCGTGCGCGGCTCAGACCGACTCGACGTCAACGGCGCCGTGCGGCGCCACCTCGATGCGCGCAAGCTGTCGTTCGCCCCCATGGAGGCGGCCGTCGAACTGAGCGGCATGGAGTACGGCGGCATCACGCCCGTGGGCCTGCCCGCCGCCTGGCCTCTGCTCATCGACCCCTCGGTCGCTGGGCACGACCGGCTCATCGTCGGCAGCGGCATCCGTGGTTCGAAGCTGCTCGTGACCGGCGCGTTGCTCGCGTCGCTGCCCTCGGCCGAGGTGCTGCCGATCGTGCAGCCCGCCTGACGCGCGCCAACAGAGAACGGCCCGAGCCTCATGGAGACCCGGACCGTTCGATGTGTGGTGCGCGAGGGGGGACTTGAACCCCCACACCCTTGCGAGTACTGGCACCTGAAGCCAGCGCGTCTGCCAATTCCGCCACTCGCGCACGTGTGGAGCACCGAAGTGCGTCCAACCACGAGAGACTAACATCTCGCCGCCGCCAAAGCCATTCGAGCCAGCGGATACCTCCCGGCAACCGGAGCGATCGACCGCCCGGACCCTTGGCGATTCCTCCGAGTCTGGTTCCCACCTCGCGCTGCCCCGCCGCACGGGAATAGCATCGATCAGCGGGTTCCGGTGCCCCGACCGACGCGACGAAAGGACCGCCCGTGACCTCGCCAGCCTCCCCCATGAACGATTCCCCCAGCTCCCCCAGCTCCCCCGGCTCGCCCGGCTCACCCGAGGCCCCCGCCGCCCACGGCGCTGCCCTCCTCCGCGGCATCCGCGGCTACCTCTTCGACCTCGACGGCGTGCTCACGCCGACCGCGACGGTGCACATGCACGCCTGGGCGCGCCTCTTCACCCCGTACCTCGAGCAGCACGGCGCCGCGCCCTATGAAGAGGCCGACTACTTCTCATACATCGACGGCAAGCCCCGCTACGACGGCGTGCGCAGCCTGCTCGAGAGCCGCGGCATCCGCGTGCCGGAGGGCGAGGTGACCGACTCCCCGGCCGAAGACACCGTGCACGGACTCGGCAACCGCAAGAACGAGGCGTTCAACGAGACGCTCGCCGAAGAGGGAGTGGCCGCCTACCCGGCGAGCGTGGCGTTCCTCGACGCGGTGCAGGCGAGCGGATGCCTCGTGGCCGTCGTCTCGAGCTCGAAGAACGCGCCCTCGGTGCTGGCCGCCGCGGGGCTCGCCGATCGCTTCGAGGTCGTCGTCGACGGTGCCGTCGCGGCGCGCGACGGCATCCCCGGCAAGCCGGCCCCCGACACCTTCGAGCGCGCCGCCGAGCTGCTCGGCCTGCCGACCACGGCCTGCGCGGTCGTCGAAGACGCCGAGTCCGGCGTGAAGGCCGGGGCCGAAGGCGACTTCGGCGTCGTCATCGGCGTCGATCGCGGCGTCGGCCGCGAGGCCCTCGAAGAGCTCGGCGCCGACCTCGTGGTCGACGAGCTCGACGAGCTCATCCCCCTGCTCCCGCACCACGACTCCCCCGCGAACACCACCACCCGAGAGGAACGCGAATGAGGTTCGCCGACCACGACCCGCTGAACCGCACCCGGTTCCCCATCGACGAGTGGGCGCTCGTCGAGACCGAGTTCGGCGAGGCCGACATGGGCCGAACCGAGACGCTCTTCTCCGTCGGCAACGGCTACCTCGGCCTGCGCGGCAACGTCGAAGAGGGCCGCGACGGCCACGTGCACGGCACCTTCCTGAACGGGTTCCACGAGACCTGGCCGATCCGGCACGCCGAAGAGGCGTTCGGCTTCGCCCGAGTCGGCCAGACGATCGTGAACGCGCCCGACGCGAAGGTCATCCGCCTCTACGTCGACGACGAGCCGCTCGTGCTCACGGTCGCCGAGATCCTCTCCTACGAGCGCCGGCTCGACTTCCGCCTGGGCGCGCTCAGCCGTTCGATCGTGTGGCGCACACCTTCGGGCAAGCGCGTGCTGATCACGAGCCGGCGCATGGTCAGTTTCACCGACCGGCATCTCGCGCTGATCGACTACGAGGTCGAGATGCTCGACGCCGATGCCGCAGTCACCATCTCGAGCCAGATCCTGAACCGCCAAGACGGTCGCGACGAGTACCGCTCGGGCGTGCCCGAGGCGATCGGCAGCTTCGACCCGCGCAAGGCCGAGATGTTCAACGAGCGGGTGCTGCAGCCGCGGGTGAAGCGCGCCGAGAACGGCCGGTACGTGCTCGGGTATCAGACCACGAATTCGGGCATGACGATCGCCGTCGGCGCCGAGCACCAGATCGCGACCGAGAACGAGTACAACGAGTCGAGCTCGATCGGCGACGACCTGGCCAAGCACACGTACCGGGTGCAGGCGAAACAGGGTCAGCCGATCCGTGTGACGAAGACGATCAGCTACCACACGGCCCGCACGGTGCCGACCCGAGAGCTCGTCGACCGGTGCGATCGCACCCTCGACCGCGGGGTCGAGCAGGGCGTGGCGGCGCTGTTCTCGCAGCAGCGAGCGTGGCTCGACGACTTCTGGGCCCGATCCGATGTCGAGATCGAGGGTCAGGCGGCCATCCAGCAGGCGACCCGGTGGAACCTCTTCCAGCTGGCGCAGGCCACCGCGCGCACCGACGGCGACGGCGTCGCCGCCAAGGGCGTGAGCGGCTCGGGCTACGGCGGTCACTACTTCTGGGACAGCGAGGTCTACGTCCTCCCGTTCCTCAGCTACACGGCCCCGATCGTCGCGCGCAACGTGCTGCGATTCCGGCAACGGATGCTGCCTGCCGCCCGCGCCCGCGCGCAGGAGCTGAACCAGCTCGGAGCCCTGTTCCCGTGGCGCACGATCAACGGGCAGGAGTCGAGCGCCTACTACGCGGCCGGCACCGCGCAGTACCACATCGATGCCGACATCTCCTATGCGTTGTGCCAGTACGTGGCCGCCACCGGCGATCAGGACTTCCTGGGACGCGGAGCGATCGACATCCTCGTCGAGACCGCTCGCATGTGGGAGGACCTCGGCTTCTGGCGGTCGAACAACACCGACGACATCTTCCACATCCACGGCGTCACCGGGCCCGACGAGTACACCACCGTCGTCAACGACAACCTCTACACGAACGTCATGGCGCGGGCGAACCTCGCCGCCGCGGCATCCGCCGTCGACAACCTGCAGGTGCTCGACCCCGTCGCCTATCACCGCCTCGTCGAGCGCCTCGAGGTGACGCCCGCAGAGGTCGCGAGCTGGCGCCGCGCCGCCGCGCACATGCACATCCCGTTCGACGAGCAGCTCGGCATCCACCCGCAGGATTCGCAGTTCCTCCAGAAGGAGCTGTGGGACCTCGAGAACACGCCCGAAGATCGCCGGCCGCTGCTCCTGCACTACCACCCGCTCGTGATCTACCGCTTCCAGGTGCTGAAGCAGGCCGACGTCGTGCTCGCCCTCTATCTGCAGGGCGACCGCTTCTCGACCGAGGCGAAACGGGCCAACTTCGAGTACTACGACCCGCTGACCACCGGCGACTCGACGCTGTCGGCGGTCGTGCAGTCGATCATCGCGGCCGAGGTCGGCTACCACGAGCTCGCGGTGCGGTACTTCCGCTCCGCGCTCTTCGTCGACCTCGCCGACCTGCATCACAACGCGGCCGACGGCGTGCACGTGGCATCCACCGGCGGCGTCTGGAGCGCGCTCGTCTCGGGCTTCGGCGGATTCCGCGACCACAACGGCGTCTTCACGTTCGATCCGCGGCTGCCCGACGGCTGGTCGCGGCTCACGTTCCGCATCACCCTGCGCGGCACGCGGCTGCGCGTGACCCTCGACCCCGAATCGATCACGTTCTCGGTCGAAGCGGGCATCGAAGCGCGGGTGCGGGTGCGCGGTGTCGATGTCATCGTCACGACGGGCACGGATGTCTCGGTGCCGGTCGACGGCCAGGGGCCGCGCCTGTACGGCGCGCCCACGATGCGCGACGTCACGGGGTCGCGCCGTTCCGACGGCACGCTGCTCACGGCGTCGATCCCGACGCTGTCGCTCGACGTGGATGAGGCCGACTCGACGATCCAGATCGACTGATTCGCGAGTCTTCACAGCCCTTCGGGCTACCATGTCACAGTCACGGCTGAGCCGGAGTACAACTGGAACGGGAGACCTGTGGGCCTACTGGACAACTTCGAGAAGGGTCTCGAGCGAGCCGTCAACGGCGCGTTCGCGAAGACCTTCCGCTCGGGGCTGCAACCCGTCGAGATCACGTCAGCCCTCAAGCGCGAGATCGACACGAAGGCTGCGGTCGTCTCACGCGACCGCGTGCTCGTTCCCAACAGCTTCGTCGTGCGCATGGCGCGCGTCGACTTCGACCGCATGGCCGGCCTCGGCCCGGCGCTCACCGACGAACTCACCGACCTGGTGCAGAAGCACGCGGCCAGCCAGCATTTCCAGTTCGCCGGCGGCATCACGATCTCGCTCCAGCCCGATGAAGGGCTCGCCGTCGGCATGGTGCAGGTCGACTCGCAGAACGTGAAGGGCCAGGTCGCCTGGACCCCCGTGCTCGACGTCAACGGCAAGCGCTACCCGATCCTCAAGGGTCGCACCGTCATCGGTCGCGGCAGCGAGGCCGACATCACGCTCGACGACTCCGGTGCATCACGGCGGCACGCCGAGGTGCAGTGGGACGGCAGCCGGGCGCGCGTGCGCGACCTCGGTTCCACCAACGGGAGCCAGCTCAACGGCGCCCCTGTCAAAGAGGCGATCCTCGAACCCGATTCGGTCATCACGATCGGCCGCTCGCGCATCGTCTTCCGCGTGCTCGCGCAGGCATCCGGCGGGGGCGGCGGCGAGGCACGCCGACGCGACCCGGCGACCGAACGCCACGACATGGGCGGGTTCTGGGGGCCCGGCGAATGAGCGAACTGACTCTTCTCGTGCTCCAGCTCGGCTTCCTGCTGCTGCTCTGGGTGTTCATCTTCGCGATCGTCTATGCGCTGCGCAGCGACCTCTTCGGGCAGCGCGTGCGAAAGCTGCAGCCCGACGCTGCAGCCGTGGCGGCACCGGCAGCCGCCTCCGCGTTCCCGAGCTCGCCCGTCCCGGCGGCTGCAGCACCCACCGCTCCGGTCGCGCACGCGCCCGCGGCATCCGGCGGCGCCAACGGCGAGCTCGCCTCGAGCGAGAACGCGACGCGACTCGTCATCACGAGCGGCACGAAGAGCGGCGCCGAATTCCCGCTCGGGCACGACGAGATCACCATCGGTCGATCGAGCGATTCGGCCATCATCATCCGCGACGACTACACCTCGACCCATCACGCCCGGTTGATGCAGTGGAACGGGCGCTGGATGATTCAAGACCTCGATTCGACGAACGGCACCTTCCTCAACGGCTCCCGAGTGACCGTGCCCACCCCGATCCCGCTCGGAGCCACCGTCAAGGTCGGAGCGACGACGTTCGAGCTGCGGCGGTAGCCCATGGCGACGGTCAAGGCGAGCGCAGCGGTCTCGCATGTCGGGCGCATCCGCTCGAACAACCAGGATTCCGGCTACGCCGGACGCCGGCTGTTCCTGGTCGCCGACGGCATGGGCGGCCACGCCGGCGGTGACGTCGCGAGTGCGATCGCAACCCGTCGCATCGCCGACGCCGATGTCGACTACGACAACACCACCGAAGCCGCGGCCTCCCTCGAGGGTGCGCTGATCGCGGCGAACCGGCAGCTCGCCGCAACCGTCGCCGATCACTCGGAGCTCACGGGCATGGGCACGACGGTCAGCGCGATGCTGCTCGTCGGCGACCGCGTCGTGATCTCCCACATCGGCGACTCGCGCATCTACCTGCTGCGGTCGGGCGAGCTCAGCCAGATCTCGACCGACCACACCTTCGTGCAGCGACTCGTCGACGCCGGCCGCATCACCGCCGAAGAGGCGATGGTGCACCCGAGACGCTCGGTGCTGATGCGCGTGCTCGGAGACGTCGAGGCCTCCCCCGAGATCGACTCGATGGTGCTCGACACCCGGGCCGGCGACCGGTGGATGCTGTGCTCCGACGGCCTCTCGGGCGTCGTCTCCTTCGACGACATCCACGAGTTCATGTCGGCCGAGGCCGGTGCCAAGCAGGTCGCCGACCGCCTCGTGAAGGCCTCGCTCGACGGCGGCGCCCCCGACAATGTGACCGTCGTGATCCTCGACATCGGCGAGCCCCCGGCCCCCGCGACCCCGCCGCTCATCGTCGGCTCGGCCGCCGCTCCGCTCGCCTTCGGCCAGCCCGAGCCGGTTCGCGGCCGCGGCATCCGCCTCACGCCCTTCCGTCCGCACCCCGTGCAAGAGACGCACTTCGAGCCCGACTCGGCCGACTTCTTCGACGAGATCATCGAAGAAGATGCACGTCGTCGACGCCGTCGCCGCTGGATGTGGAGCTTCTGGATCGTGCTGCTCATCGGGGCGATCGTGATCACGTTCGTGCTCGGCTACCAGTGGACCCAGACTCGCTACTACGTGGGCGAGTCCAACGGCAGGGTCGCGATCTTCCAGGGCATCCAGCAAGACCTCGGGCCGATCTCACTGCACGAACTGCATACCGAGACGTCGCTCGACGTGGCCGAGTTGCGCACCTACGACCAGCAGCGGGTCGAGCAGACCATCAGCGCGGGCTCCTTCTCAGAGGCGTATCGCATCGTGCAACGGCTGGAGGACTCCGTTGAGTGACGCACGCCCGGCGTCGGCGCGCACCGCGACGCCGCCAGAGGGCATCCGACGCATCCGGATGCCGCAGAAACTGCGCAACCTCGAGTTCTGGCTGCTCATCGTGGCGTGCTTCATCAACGCCGCGGCCATCGTGCTCGTGCAGCTCGGCGCGCTCGGCCGGGTCGACACGCAGCTCGTGCTGCTCGGCGCAGGCCTGTCGCTCCTCGTGTTCGGGCTGCACATCGCGATGCGCTTCGTCGCTCGCGACGCCGACCCGTTCCTGCTGCCGATCGCGACCGTGCTCAACGGCCTCGGCATCGCCATGATCTACCGCATCGACATCGCCGAGGGAGATGCCGGCTGGGAGTCGGCCGCCGTGCGCCAGATCGCGTGGAGCGCGATCGCGATCATCTGCGCCATCGCGACGATCCTCGTCATCCGCAACCATCGCGTCCTGTTCCGCTACACGTACCTCGCCGGACTCGTCGCGATCATCCTCCTGCTGCTGCCGCTCGTGCCCGGGCTCGGCCGCGAGGTGTACGGCGCCAGGGTCTGGATCGGCTTCGGTGACATCGCCACGTTCCAGCCCGGTGAGATCGCGAAGATCGCCCTCGCCGTCTTCTTCGCGGGCTACCTCGTGCGCAACCGCGACTCGCTGTCGATGGTGGGCACGAAGTTCCTCGGCATGCAGTTCCCGCGTGCCCGCGACCTCGGGCCGCTCCTCATCGTGTGGGCCCTGTCGATGGCCGTGATCGTGTTCCAGCGCGACCTCGGCACCGCGCTCCTGTACTTCGGCCTCTTCCTCGTGATGCTCTACGTCGCCACGAGCCGGCTGTCGTGGGTCGTGCTCGGGCTGAGCCTCTTCATCGGCGGCGCCATCATCGCCAGCCAGACCCTCGACTACGTCGGCAATCGCTTCGCGAATTGGCTCGACCCGTTCAGCGACGCGCGATTCAACGCCGACCCCGGCGGCAGCTATCAACTCGTGCAGGGCCTCTTCGGGCTCGCCAACGGCGGCTTGATCGGCACGGGCTGGGGCCAGGGCCGGCCCGACCTCACCCCCGTGCCGCAGAGCGACTACATCATCGCGAGCCTCGGCGAAGAGCTCGGGCTCGCCGGCATCTTCGCGATCCTCGCGCTCTATCTGCTCTTCGTCGCCCGCGGGTTCCGCATCGGCTTCGCCGGCCAAGACGACTTCGGCAAGCTGCTCGGCGTGGGCCTCGCGTTCGTGGTCGCGCTGCAGGTCTTCATCGTCGTCGGTGGCGTGACCCGGGTCATCCCGCTCACCGGCCTCACCACGCCGTTCCTCGCGGCCGGTGGTTCATCGCTCGTCGCCAACTGGATCATCGTGGCCCTGCTGCTGCGGCTCTCCGATACCGTGCGCAACCACCCAAGGCTGGTGATCGACGGATGAACCGAGAACTCAAGCGCGTCTCGATCGTGGCCCTGCTCATGTTCCTCACCCTGCTCGTCTCGTCGACGATCATCCAGTACGTGCAGGCCGAGGCCCTCGAGGCCGATTCGCGTAATTCGCGCACCCTCTACGAGAGTTACTCGATCGAGCGCGGGCCGATCCTCGTCGATGGCGAGCCCATCGCCTCGTCGCAGCCCTCCGACGACAACTACAAGTTCCAGCGGGTCTACGCCAACGGGCCGTTGTACGCGCCCGTCACCGGGTTCATCCCCGTGAACGGCGAGGCCACGGGCCTCGAGCGGTCGCTCAACGACTACCTCAGCGGGCAGTCGTCGAGCCAGTTCTTCGACTCGCTCAACCGACTGATCTCGGGCCAAGACCCGATGGGGGCCTCGGTCGAGGTCGCGATCGACCCGGTCGCGCAGCAGGCCGCATGGGACGCCCTCGGCGAGCAGTCGGGCGCCGTCATCGTCACCGAGCCGTCGACCGGCCGCATCCTCGCGATGGTCACCAAGCCCACCTACGAACCGAACACGATGGCCGTGCACGACAGCGAGCAGGTCATCGCGACCTACGAAGGTCTGCTGGCCGACCCGGGCGACCCCCTCTTCAACCGGGCCACCGGCGGCGACATGAACCCGCCCGGTTCGGTGTTCAAGCTCGTGGTCGTCGCTGCAGCGCTCGAGTCGGGCAAGTACACGCCCGAGAGCCAGCTGCCCAATCCGTCGAGCTTCACCCTGCCCGGCACCGACTCGGTGGTGCGCAACACCGAGGGCGGCGACTGCGGCGGTGGCGCCACCGTCAGCCTGGCCACGGCGCTGCGGCTGTCGTGCAACATCCCCTTCGCCGAGCTCGGCATCGAACTCGGCGACGCCGCCATTCGCGAGCAGGCCGAGAAGTTCGGGTTCAACTCGGAGTTCGAGATCCCGACGGCGACCGAGCCGAGCGTCTACCCGCGAGTGCTCGACGACGCGCAGACGGCGCTCTCGGCGTTCGGGCAGTACGAGGTGCGTGCCACGCCGATGCAGATGGCGATGGTGTCGGCCGCGATCGCCAACGGCGGCATCGTGATGAACCCGAACCTCGTCGACCAGATCACCGCACCCGACTTCACGCCGCTGCAGGAGTTCGAGCCCCGTGAGTTCGGCCGTGCGATCAGCGAGGAGACGGCGAACACGATGGTTGGCATGATGATCAACGGCGTCGAGAACGGTGCCGCGAGTAATGCAAGAATAGACGGCGTCAGCGTGGCCGGTAAGACAGGTACAGCGGAGAACGGCGAGAGTGACCCCTACACTCTCTGGTTCACCGGTTTTGCCCCCGCCGACAATCCTCAGTACGCGATCACAGTGCTCGTTGAGGATGGCGGGGGACTTGGTCAGGAGGGGTACGGCAATCTCATAGCCGCACCCATCGCAAAGCAGGTACTAGAGGCGGTGCTGAACAAATGAGACCGAGCGCAGGGCTCACCTTCGGAGGGCGCTACGAACTGCAGTCCCGCATCGCGATCGGCGGCATGGGCGAAGTGTGGCAGGCCACCGATCTCGTCATCGGCCGCCAGGTCGCGATCAAGATCCTGAAAGACGAGTACCTCGGCGACCCCGGCTTCCTCGAGCGATTCCGCGCCGAGGCCCGTCACGCCGCGCTCGTCAACCACGAGGGCATCGCCAACGTCTTCGACTACGGAGAAGAAGACGGCAGCGCGTACCTCGTCATGGAGCTCGTGCCGGGCGAGGCGCTCTCGACCATTCTCGAGCGCGAGCACGTGCTCTCCACCGACAAGGTGCTCGACATCGTCGCGCAGACCGCGGCGGCCCTGCAGGCGGCGCACGCCGCCGGCCTCGTGCACCGCGACATCAAGCCCGGCAACCTGCTCATCACGCCCGACGGCCGGGTCAAGATCACCGACTTCGGCATCGCGCGCATCGCCGACCAGGTGCCGCTGACCGCCACCGGTCAGGTCATGGGCACCGTGCAGTACCTCTCGCCCGAGCAGGCGTCGGGTCACCCGGCGTCGCCCACCACCGACATCTACTCCCTCGGCATCGTCGCCTACGAGGCGCTCGCCGGCCGCCGCCCGTTCACGGGCGAGTCGCAGGTCGCCATCGCGATGGCGCAGATCAACGAGACCCCGCCCGATCTGCCGGTCACGGTCTCCGAGCCGGTGCGCAATCTGGTCTACGGATGCATCGCGAAGAACCCTGCCGATCGGCCGCAGTCTGCCGCGCACCTCGCGCGTGCCGCGACGGCGCTGCGTCGGGGCGATGTGCAGGCTGCCGCCGCGGCCGTGCCCGCCGTGCTCGGTGCCGCCGGTGTCACGGCCGCGACCATGCTGCTGCCGCAGTCGGGCGCCACCGCTGCCACGACGGTCATGCCGTCGGCCTCCGGCGTGGCGACCGACGTCGACGAGCCGGTCGAAGAAAAGAAGAAGCGCAGTCCCTGGACCTGGCCGCTCATCGTGCTCATCGCGCTGCTGGCGATGGTGCTCATCGGCACGATCATCGCACTCGCGATGAACGGGGGCGAGAAGGAGGCGCCGTCGACCCCTCCGAGCACGCCTCCGTCGACCACGTCGACGCCGCCACCGACGCAGACCACGCCTCCCGCACCGACGACCGCGCAGGTCAATCGCGAAGATTACCTCGGCCTGACCGTCGATGAGGCGCGCGCCAAGCTCGAGGGCCTCGGCATGGTCGCGAACGCGGTCGAGGGCAACCCCGCGGCGACGGCCGACGAGGCGGGCCGTGTCTACGACGTGAACCCCACGGGCAACATGCAGATCGGCTCCGAGGTCACGATCACCTACTACGCGAACCCCGAGGCACCTGGAGCCCCGTCGGCCGCACCGCGCGTGAACCCGGCGACCATCGACGCCGGCGACACGTTCACCGTGTCGTGGGATGCGCAGAGCTGCCCGGCCGGCCAGACGCTGTCGGGCTACCAGGTGTCGGTCACCGGCACCGGTGCTCCGACGGTTCAGCCTTCGGCCGCCGGCGCCACCGAAGCGATCATCCAGACGACCGATGAGACGAGCGGCCCGCTCACGGTCACCTACGTGTACTACTGCGGCTCGGTGGCGTCCCCCTCCTCACCGTCCGCCACCGTGACCGTCACGCCGGCCCCGGGTCTGTAGACCCGAGCAGAAAGCACAGCTCGAAGAGAGGGATGGAACCACGGTGAACGATGAAGGACGAGTGCTCGCGGGTCGGTACCGCGTCGGCGCCCTCATCGGGCGCGGCGGCATGTCCGACGTTCACGTGGGCTCCGACACCCGATTGGGCCGCCAGGTCGCGATCAAGCTGCTGAAGCCGCAGCTCGCGATCGACCCCGCGTTCCGCATGCGATTCCGCCAAGAGGCGCAGTCGGCGGCCCGCATGGCGCATCCCACCATCGTGCGTGTGTTCGACGCCGGCGAAGAGACCGTCGTCGATGCGTCGGGCCAAGAGGTGCAGCTGCCCTTCATCGTCATGGAGTTCGTCGAGGGGCGGCTCCTGCAAGACATCATCCACGACGGCCCGCTCGAGGCCGCCGCGGCCGTGCGGGTCATCGACGGCGTGCTGACCGCGCTCGAGTACTCGCATCGTGCCGGCGTGGTGCACCGCGACATCAAGCCGGGCAACATCATGATCACGACCACCGGTCAGGTGAAGGTCATGGACTTCGGCATCGCCCGAGCCGTCTCCGACTCGTCGACGACCGTCGCCCAGACCACGGCGATTCTCGGTACGGCGTCGTACTTCTCGCCCGAGCAGGCGAAGGGCGAGACCGTCGACGCCCGCACCGACCTGTACTCCACCGGTGTCGTACTCTTCGAGATGCTCACGGGTCGTCCGCCGTTCCGCGGCGACACGCCCGTCGCGGTCGCCTACCAGCACGTCAGCGAGCGGCCGGTAAAGCCGAGCGTCATCAATCCCAAGGTGTCCCCGGCGCTCGATGCGGTCGTACTGCACGCTCTCGCGAAGAACCGCGACCAGCGGTACCAGACGGCCGCCGAGTTCCGGGCCGACGTCGACACGGCGGCGGCCGGTCGCGTGCCCGTGCATCGCGAACCCGATCAGGCCACGATGCTCTTCGGTGCTCCCACGGCCTCGTTGTCGAGCTCCGAGCTCGCCCTGCGCCAGCTCGCCGAAGACGAGACGATGACCCGCACCCAGCGCCGCCCGCCGGCGATCTGGATCTGGTCTGGCATCATCGGCGTGATCGTCATCGTGATCGCCGTCATGTACTGGGCGTTCAACCTCCAGCCGACCGATCAGCTGCCGTCGAACGTCAAAGAGATCCCGGTGCTCACCGGGCTCACCTATGAAGAGGCGGTCGAGCAGCTGCAAGAGCTCGCGTTGCCTGCGACGCGCGTCGACGCGACCGACGAGACGGTACCGGCCGACCAGGTCATCAAGACCGACCCGCCCGCGGGCGAGACCGTCGATGAGGGCACAGCCGTCACTGTCTTCGTGTCGAGCGGCAGGCAGGCCGTCGCCGTGCCCGATCTGCAGAACAAGCCACTCGAACAGGCGAAGGCCGATCTCGTCGCGGCCGGTCTCGTGGCCGGTGCCGAGACGAGCGAACCGTCGCCGACCGTGCCGGCCGACACCGTGCTCGGCACCACGCCCGAGGCGGGGGCATCGGTCGAGGCCGGGTCGACCGTCGACTTCCGCATCTCGAGCGGCAAGGTGACCCTCCCCGACCTGACCGGCCAGACGTTGACCGCGGCATCCTCGTACCTCGCTGCCGAGAACCTGCAGTTGACGGCGGTACCGAAGCCCGACCCGGCGTGCAAGTCGCAGCCGGGCTCCCCGGTCACACAGCAGTCGATGGCTCCGGGCGACGTGCCGCAGCACTCGTCGATCGAGCTCACCTACTGCGCCGGCTGACCTGCCCGTGGGTTGAGGAGGCGCGCCAGCGCCGTCTCGAAACCCGCGGCCCCCCGCTCCGCTAGACGCTCGAACTCGTCGCGTTCGCCCGCACGAGCGGGCTGAGGCCCACGGCACGCTCGCGAGCCTCGGGCAGGCCGGCGACGGCGAGCCAGTTGCCGAGCATGCGGTAGCCGCCCTCGGTCAGCACCGACTCGGGGTGGAACTGCACACCGTAGATCGGCGCGGTCACGTGCCGGAGGCCCATGATCACCCCGCCCTGCGTGCGGCTCGTCACCACGAGCGATGCCGGCACCGTGTCGTCGACGACGGCGAGCGAGTGGTACCTCGTCGCGATGAACGGCTGGGGTACCCCGTGGTAGAACGAGCTGGCGTCGTGGGTGATCTGCGAGGTCTTGCCGTGCATGAGCTCCTCGGCGTTCGTCACGACGGCCCCGAACGCCTCTGCGATCGCCTGGTGCCCGAGGCAGACGCCCAGAACGGGTTGACCAGTGCCGAGGGCGGCCTCGACGATCGGGATCGACACACCGGCATCCGATGGCTTGCCCGGCCCCGGTGAGATCAGCACGGCGTCGTACGCGGCGATGCGCGCGGGCACCTCGGCGACGTCGAATGCGTCGTTGCGCACGACCTCGGTCTCAGCACCGAGCTCTTGCAGATAGCCGTTGAGCGTGTAGACGAAGCTGTCGTAGTTGTCGATGACGAGGATGCGGGTCATTCATTCCACCGTGACGTTGATCGGGTTGAGGATGCCGTCGACCCAGGGGAACACCCAGGTGAACAGCGCGAAGACGGCGGCTGCGACGAGCAGCAGCACCAGGATGATGCGGAGCCAGACCGGCCCGGGCAGGATGCGCCAGAGTGCACCGTACATGTCTAGTTCCCCCAGGTGGCGACGGTCTCGGCGATCTCGGCCGGCGGGCCGGCCGAACCCGGCTGCCACGACTCGAGCACGCCGTAGGCGATGATGCGCTCAGCGGTCGAGAACAACGGGTTGCAGCTCGTGAGCGTGACGATGCGGTCGGCCGCGGCGAGCTCGGGGTGATGCGGCACGGGTGCCAGCACGTCGACTGTCTCTGGCGTGACGTACTCGAAGTCGCGGAACCGGTAGGTGTACCAGCCGTCTTTGGTCTGGATGTAGATCGCGTCACCGAGCTGCAATTGCTCGATCTCGTGCATGCCACCGCCGTAGGCACTCCGGTGGGCGGCGATCGCGAAGTTGCCGACCTCACCGGGCATCTGCGTGTCGGGGTAGTGCCCGACGCCGAGATCGAAGCTGTTGAGCACATCGAGCCCGTAGCCCTCGGCGATGTTGCGCTGCGAGTCTTCGCCGAAGCGCGGCACGTACATCACGGCGAAGGGATCGCCGTTGCCGTAGTCGGTGGCGTCGACGACGGGCTCGCCGTAGTCTGCCGGCGCCGGCGGCGGGGTCTCGCCCTGCGTCTCGCGCGCCTGCTCGAGCCACTCACTGCTGCGTTCGGATGCCGCAGACGACTGCTGACCGGCCATGATCGCGTCGTTCCACCACAGCTGCCAGCCGAGGAACATGAGGATCAGCACACCGGCCGTGAGCAGCAGTTCACCGAGCACTCCGACGACGCTCACCCGGTTGCGCCGGCCATGCGCCGAGCGGCGCTCGCGCCGGGCTTCGGGGTGCGACTCGGACATAGGGGTGATTCTAGCCCGCGCTGCCCGGAGACGAATGTGTTCGCAGGGCCAAGCTCGGCTAGAATCACCCGCATGGCACGTACGAAATCAACGAAGCCCGCGCGCGCAGAACAGGCGAGCGGCGAAGAGGCTCCGAACCCGGTGTGGTTCAAGCCCGTCATGTTCGGCTTCATGCTCGTCGGGCTCGCCTGGATCATCGTGTTCTACGTGAGCCAAGGCGCGTTCCCCATCGCCGACCTCGGCTCGTGGAACATCCTTATCGGCTTCGGCATCGCCTTCATCGGCTTCCTCATGACCACTCGCTGGCGATAGCCGGCACGACCTCACGACAGAGAGGGGCGGATGCTGCGGCATCCGCCCCTCTCTTCGTGTCGCGCGATCGGAGTCGACGTGCCCGTCGGGCGCAGTTATCCACAGGTGTGGAAAACGGGCGAACGGCCGCGTCCCCCGAAATGACGACAATTACACCTGTGTAACTCTCCCCAGCTGTGGAAACTGCTGTGGATAACTTCGCACGGCGTCAGCCGATGGGCAGGAAGAAGTACCGCAAGCTCAGGAGCAGCAGCACGAGCGCCACCCCGACGAGCAGCCAGATCTGCAGTTTCTGCTGCGATCGCTTGCGCGTCTCGATGAAGATGAACCCGATCAGCGCGCCGACGGCGAGGCCGCCGAGGTGTGCCTGCCACGCGATGTTGAACCCGGGAACGAAGCCGATCACGAGGTTGATGCCGAGCAGCACGAAGAGCTGCGTCGTCTGCCCGCCGAGTCGGCGCTGGATCACGAGGAACGCGCCCATCAGGCCGAAGATGGCGCCGGAGGCACCGACCACTGCGACGCGAGGGTCGCCGAGCCACAGCACGCCGACCGAGCCGCCCAGGCCGGCGATGAGGTACAGCGCCAGGAACCGCCAGCGGCCGAGCAGCCCCTCGAGCAGTTGCCCGAAGATCCACAGCGTGTACATGTTCAGCAGCACGTGGAAGATCAGGCCGGTCGAGTGCACGAAGATCGAGGTGATCATGCGCCACGGCTCGAGGTTGCCCGGCAGCGAGTACACACCGGCGTAGAGCAGCCGATCAGTGATCGCGAGCCCGGGCACGAGTTGCAGCAGGAAGACCGCGAACGTGATGCCGATGAGGGAATACGTCACGACGGGAGCGCCACGGCCGGCGGCCGAGCGCATGCGGGTCAGCACCGCCGGCTTCGTTCGCGGCGCAGTGGCGCGCTGTTCGCGCATGCATTCGGGGCAGACCACCCCGACGGCCGCTTGGGTCTGGCACTCGGGGCAGATCGTGCGCCCGCACCGTTGGCACAGGATGTAGCTCTGTCGATCGGGATGCCGATAACAGAAGTTCGCCCGATCAGGCCCCGAGTCGCTCACCCGCGGATCAGAGCTGCTCGACGGTGACGCTCTCGATGACGACGTCTTCGAGGGGCTTGTCGCGACCATCGGTGGCGACGGCGCCGAGTCGGTCGACGACCGCGCGGCTCGCCTCGTCGTTCACCTTGCCGAAGATGGAGTGCTTGCCCTGCAGCCACGTGGTGGGGCCGGTGGTGATGAAGAACTGCGAGCCGTTGGTGCCGCGTCCCATCTGGATGCCGGCGTTGGCCATGGCGAGCACGTAGGGCTCGGTGAAGTCGAGCTCGGGGTTGATCTCGTCGTCGAACTGGTAGCCGGGGCCGCCGACGCCCTGACCGAGCGGGTCGCCGCCCTGGATCATGAACCCGGGGATGATGCGGTGGAAGATGACCCCGTCGTAAAGCGGAGCGGTGGACTTCTCGCCGGTGGCGGGGTGCGTCCACTCGATCTCGCCGGTGGCGAGGCCGACGAAGTTCTTGACCGTCTTCGGGGCGTGGTCGCCGTAGAGGTCGACCTTGATGGGTCCGTGGTTGGTGTTGA
Organism: Agromyces subbeticus DSM 16689; assembly: GCF_000421565.1. Taxonomy (GTDB): domain Bacteria; phylum Actinomycetota; class Actinomycetes; order Actinomycetales; family Microbacteriaceae; genus Agromyces; species Agromyces subbeticus. The sequence goes on from NZ_ATXG01000003.1 coordinate 243,147, forward strand.
GCGTCGCAACTGCGGTGGGAATCGGCATCCTCATATTCTGTCACGCGCCGATTCGTCAAGCGGCATGCCGTATTCGGACTCCCACCCCGCTTCCAGCCGTTTCGGTGGCAAGATGGAGTGGTTCGCTCACAACGATGGAGGTCGAGATGAGCCTGTCACGCAAGCGCCGGAAGGAACTCAAGCGACTGCAGAGCCACGCTGGGGAACTCTGGGAGGACCAGCAGCACGTGCTCGAGCACGCCAACGCCGTCGCTCGCGAGGCGAGCCGCCAGCTCGGCCAGCTCACGCGCGAAGAGGTCGTGCCCCGCGTTCGCACGGGGTATGAGAGCTACGTTCGGCCGGGGGTTCAGCAGGCCGGCCGAGTCGCCCGCACCGCCGGCGACACCGTCGAGCGCACGGTCGGCAATGCGCTCGGTTCCGTGCTCTCGATCGGCGACATCGCCAACGACGCTCGTGTGCGCCGTGCGATCGAGCGGGTATCGCCCCGCGCGGCGGCCGTCGTCAAGCAGAAGAACAGCCCCGGCGTCGGCACGTATCTCGCGATCGGCGCCGGCATCATCGCCGCCGCCGGTGTCGCCTACGCCGTCTGGCAGACGTTCCGCGCCGACGACGAGCTCTGGGTCGCCGACGACGAGCCGACCCCGGCATCGCCGAGCGACGTCTGATCGCTCCCAGCACCACCGATGGCCCCGCCTGATCCAGGCGGGGCCATCGTCGTCCCACGGGCCTCAAGCACCGGCGGCCGCACTGATTCTGAACGAATCTGTGAATTCACCTTGCGGTCGACGTGAGAATCCCGCTAGTGTCTAGAACCGTTGTTCATACGCAGAATTGAGAGGAGTTGATACCCATGATGAAGCACATCTTCACGCCAGCGTTTACCGCGGCCCACACGGGAGTCCTCCTTTCGTCTCGGGCCTGCTAGCAGTTCGCCCCGACGGCACGCGCACTCGCGCCTGACCGTCACCTCCGCCCCTCGGGCGTGACCTGCGGCCATCGCCGCGCCTCCGATGGCGACCTCTCGGTCGTCGAATCGTCGTTCACGACGATCGGATGCTCCGGCGACACAAGCATCCCGGTCACGCATGCCGGCGCTCGACCTCGAGCGCGCGTCGCGCCCGCCGTCATCAGCGGCGCTCTCGGCCCCGGGACCTCCGACCTGCTGCTCGATCGATCACGATCGTCCGTGCTCTCGCGCTCACACTGCGCGAGCAACTCGGACCCTGACACCGACGAGCGCGTGCCCACAACTGAACATCGCACCGCAACACCCAGCACCAACACCAACACCAACACCAGAAGGAACCACCGTGAATACGAGTACTCTCACCGTCGGTCGCACCTCCCAGGCGCAGACCGTCACCCTCCGTGCCGATGCACGCCGTCTGCGCGAGCGCGTGGCACGTCGTGCCGGGCTCGCCCTCATCGCATGGGGTCGTCGTCAAGACGAGCAGCGCAGCTACGCGGCCAACACCGATCGCCGTCGCAACGAACTGGTCGCAGCACGCCTGCAGGCCGCTGAGTTCCAGCGCATCGCGCTCATCGCACAATCGATGATCTGATCCCATGCAGATCATCACGCACCCTCATGGCCGGCCCCCGCGGGACGAGGACGTCGCCCTTGCGACGACTTCGACCCCCGGGGCGCTCGGCACCTCGCGGTCGTGTCGCGAACGGTTCGACCGGCTCGGCCGGACCGTTGACGAGACGACCGCGCGGCACTACCCGCCCGTAGCCGGCGGCACGCCGTCGAGCGGCTCGGCCGCATTCAGGCGAAGCGCGATATCGAGCAGGCTCACCCGCTTGAGACGCGGCACCTCCTCGAGACCGAACCACCGAGCCTCGTCGCTCGAGCCGCCGATCTCATTGCGCAACTCGCCGCCGACGACGCTCGCCCGGTAGACGACACGCATCGCATAGAGCGGCGCGGCCCCGGTGTGACGCTTCGACGCGGGCACGATCATCGTGTCGATGCCGAGCAGTCGATCGACGGATGCCTCGTAGCCCGTCTCTTCGCGAATCTCGCGTTGCGCAGCCGTGTGGGGGTGCTCCGCACCCTCGATGCCGCCGCCCGGCAACGTCCAGCCCGAGCGACCGTGCTCGTTCCAATGCGACAGCAGAATGCGGTCGTCTCGGATGATGACCCCGTACGCGGCGATGCGGATGTCCATTGGGACACTGTAGCGGCAGCCCTGGCGAGCACACCGAACGGAGTTGCCGTCGCGGTGGTCGAGCGACGGCTGCGCGCGAAGAGAGACGCGCGAGAAGTGACGACTCTGGAGAGAAAACTGTGGAGCCTGGGAGAATCGAACTCCCGACATCCTGCTTGCAAAGCAGGCGCTCTACCAACTGAGCTAAGGCCCCGAGCGGGATGCCGTGGCATCCCAGAGGTATGAAATTGTGTGGAGTGGGGATACGAGGACTTGAACCTCGGACCTCTTCGTTATCAGCGAAGCGCTCTAACCGCCTGAGCTATATCCCCGAATTTCGGCCGAAGGAAAGACTACCGGACGTGGCAGGAATCTCCGAATCGGCCGAAGCCGGCGTCAGTTGTTGGTGAAGCCGACGAGAATTCCGCCGGTGATCTTGACGCTGAGGTTGTAGAGCACGGCGAGAATGGCGCCGAGCGCGGTCGTCACGACCAGGTTGAGCAGCGCCGCGACGACGGCGAAGCCCATGACGTTGCCGAGCGACAGGATCGTCGTGAGGTCACCGCCCGCTCCCGCGACATCCTGCACCAGCTCGTTGAGCTTCTCGAAGATGCCGGTCGAGTTCAACACCGTATAGATGAGGAACGTGGCGACGATGCTGACGACTGCGAGGCACACCGCGACGAGGAACGACAACTTCACCGCCGACCAGAAGTCGATGTAGACGAGCCGAAGGCGCACCTGCTTGGCAGGCGTCTTTCGATTCGATTTGCGGGCCAGCTTGTCGGCGACGCTACTCATGTACGGCTACTCCTCTCGCGCGGGCTCGGCCGCTTCGGACTCTGCGGCCTCCTCCACGAGATTCCGTTCGGAATTCTTCGCGATGGCGATGATTCGGTCGTCGTCCGCGAACTTCGCGAACACGACACCCATCGTGTCCCTGCCCTTGGCGGGAACCTCGGCGACGTCAGAGCGTACCACCTTGCCACTGGCAAGAACCACAAGCACCTCGTCGTCTCGGCCGACGATCAGGGCGCCGGCGAGATCGCCGCGATCGTCACTCAGCTTGGCCACCTTGATGCCGAGTCCGCCGCGGTTCTGCAGTCGGTACTGGTCGACGGCGGTGCGCTTGGCATACCCGCCCTCGGTGACGACGAACACGAACCTGGCGCCGTCGTCGTCAGTCGTGACATCCGACTCGGTGGACTCCACGGAGCCGGCGGCGGCGGCCGCAGGTGCGGCCTCGCCATCCGCCTCGGCGAACGAACCGGCCACGACGGATGCCTCGAGCAACTGGTCGCCGGCACGGAACGACATGCCCTTGACGCCGGAGGTGGACCGGCCCATGGGGCGGAGCGCCTCGTCGGTCGCCTCGAAGCGCAGCGACATGCCCTTCTTCGAGACGAGGAGGATCTCGTCGTGCTCGTCGGCGAGCATCGCCGATACGAGCTCGTCGCCCTCGCGAAGGTTGATCGCGATGACGCCGCGCGAACGGTTGGTGTCGTACGCCGTGAGGTCGGTCTTCTTCACCAGTCCGTCGCGGGTCGCGAGCACGAGGTACTGCGCGACCGCGTAGTCGCGGATATCGAGAATCTCGGCGATCTGCTCGTCGGGCTGCATCTCGAGCAGGTTCGCGACGTGCTGACCCTTGGCGTCACGGCCGGCCTCTTGGATCTCGTACGCCTTCGCGCGGTAGACCCGGCCCATGTTCGTGAAGAACAGCAGCCAGTGATGCGTCGTGGTGACGAAGAAATGCTCGACGACATCGTCGGCGCGCAGCTGCGCGCCCTTGACTCCCTTGCCGCCGCGGTGCTGCGAGCGGTAGTTGTCGCTGCGTGTGCGCTTGACGTAGCCGCCGCGGGTGACGGTGACCACCATCTCCTCTTCGGGGATGAGGTCTTCGACCGCCATGTCGCCGTCGAAGCCGGGCATGATGTGCGTGCGACGCTCATCGCCGTACTTCGCCACGATCTCGGCGAGCTCTTCGGAGACGATCGTGCGCTGGCGTTCGGGCGACGCGAGGATCGACTCGTAGTCGACGATCATCTCGGCGAGTTCGGCGGCATCGTCCATGATCTTCTGCCGCTCGAGGGCGGCGAGACGACGAAGCTGCATCTCGAGGATGGCCTTCGCCTGCAGCTCGTCGATGTCGAGCAGCTCCATCAGGCCGTCGCGCGCCTCTTCGACGGTGGGCGAACGGCGGATGAGTGCGATGACCTCGTCGAGGGCGTCGAGCGCCTTGAGGTAGGCGCGCAGGATGTGCATGCGCGCCTCGGCCTCGCGCAGCAGGAACTGCGTGCGCCGAACGATGACCTCGATCTGGTGGTCGACCCAGTGCGCGATGAACCCGTCGATTGAGAGCGTGCGCGGAATGCCGTCGACGATCGCGAGCATGTTCGCGCCGAAGTTGTCTTGCAGCTGGGTGTGCTTGTAGAGGTTGTTGAGCACGACCTTCGCGACGGCGTCGCGCTTCAGCACGATCACGAGGCGCTGACCGGTGCGGCCCGAGGTCTCGTCACGGATGTCGGCGATGCCGCCGACCTTGCCGTCTTTCACGAGATCGGCGATCTTCACCGCGAGGTTGTCGGGGTTCACCTGGTAGGGCAGCTCGGTGATCACGAGGCAGGTGCGACCCTGCAGCTCTTCGACCGAGACGACGGCGCGCATCGTGATCGAGCCGCGGCCTGTGCGATAGGCGTCGTTGATGCCCTTGACGCCGAGGATCTGCGCGCCGGTCGGGAAGTCGGGACCCTTGATGCGCTGGATCAGCGCCTCCTGCAGCTCCTCGCGCGAGGCATCCGGGTGCTCGAGGTACCACTGGGCACCGGATGCCACTTCGCGCAGGTTGTGCGGCGGGATGTTCGTCGCCATGCCGACGGCGATGCCGACGGATCCGTTGACGAGGAGGTTCGGGAAACGGGCGGGCAGGATCGCGGGCTCTTGCGTGCGGCCGTCGTAGTTGTCCTGGAAGTCGACGGTCTCCTTCTCGATGTCTCGAACCATCTCGAGCGCGAGCGGAGCCATCTTCGTCTCGGTGTATCGCGGCGCCGCCGCGCCATCGTTGCCGGGCGATCCGAAGTTTCCTTGGCCGAGTGCCAGCGGGTACCGCAGGCTCCAGGGCTGCACGAGACGCACGAGGGCGTCGTAGATCGCCGTGTCACCGTGGGGGTGGAACTGGCCCATGACGTCGCCGACCACACGCGCGCACTTCGAAAAGGCGCGGTCGGGCCGGTAGCCGCCGTCGTACATCGCGTAGATGACGCGGCGGTGCACGGGCTTCAGGCCGTCGCGCACGTCAGGCAGCGCGCGCCCGACGATGACGCTCATCGCATAGTCGAGGTATGAGCGCTGCATCTCGAGCTGCAGGTCGACCTGGTCGATCCTGCCGTGCACGCCGGGGCCGTCGTAACCCTCGTCGCCGGGGTTGATCACATCAGATGTCAAGGAAACGCACGTCCTTCGCGTTCTTCTGGATGAAGTTGCGGCGGCTCTCGACGTCTTCACCCATCAGCGTGGAGAAGATCTCGTCGGCGGCGGCCGCATCGTCCATGGTGACCTGCAGCAGCGTGCGGGTCTCGGGGTTCATCGTGGTCTCCCACAGTTCCTGGTGGTTCATCTCGCCGAGGCCCTTGTAGCGCTGCACGCCGTTGTCCTTCGGGATGCGCTTGCCGGCGGCCGCACCGGCATCGAGCAGCGCATCGCGCTCTTTATCGGAGTAGACGTATTCGTGGTCGGCGTTCGTCCACTTGAGCCGGTAGAGCGGCGGCTGCGCCAGGTAGACGTAGCCGAACTCGATGAGCGGCCGCATGTAGCGGAAGAGCAGCGTGAGCAGCAACGTCGTGATGTGCTGGCCGTCGACATCGGCGTCGGCCATGAGCACGATCTTGTGGTACCTGGCCTTCTCGGTGTTGAAGTCCTCACCGATGCCGGCGCCGAAGGCGGTGATCATCGCCTGCACCTCGGCGTTGCCGAGAGCGCGGTCGAGTCTGGCCTTCTCGACGTTGAGGATCTTGCCGCGCAGCGGCAGGATCGCCTGCGTCTCGGGGTTTCGGCCCTGCACGGCCGAGCCGCCGGCCGAGTCGCCCTCGACGATGAAGATCTCGGAGAGCGAGGGGTCTTTCGACGAGCAGTCCTTCAGCTTGCCCGGCATGCCGCCCGACTCGAGCAACCCCTTGCGCCGGGTCGCCTCGCGCGCCTTGCGCGCCGCGAGGCGGGCGGTCGCCGCCTGGATGGCCTTGCGGATGACGTCGCGAGCCTGCGTGGGGTTGCGCTCGAACCAGTCGCCGAGCTGGTCGGAGGTGACCTTCTGCACGAACGACTTCACCTCGGTGTTGCCGAGCTTCGTCTTCGTCTGGCCCTCGAACTGCGGTTCGGCGAGCTTGACCGAGATGACGGCCGTGAGTCCCTCGCGCACATCGTCACCGGAGAGGTTGTCGTCTTTCTCCTTGATGATGCCCTTCTCGCGGGCGTACTTGTTCACGAGCGTCGTGAGTGCCGACCGGAACCCCTCTTCGTGGGTGCCGCCCTCGTGCGTGTTGATCGTGTTCGCGTAGGTGTGCACCGACTCGGTGTACGACGTCGTCCACTGCATCGCGACCTCGAGCGCGATCTTGCGCTCGGTGTCTTCGGTCTCGAACGAGATGATCTCGTCGTTCACGACGTCGGACTTCTTCGAGCGGTTCAGGTACTCGACGTAGTCGACGAGCCCTCGCTCGTAGAGGAACGTGTCGGTTCGCTGTCCGGGCGACGCGGCATCCGCTTCGTTGGCCGCCGTGTCGTCGGGATCGATCTCGACATGGCCGACGCGCTCATCGGTCAGGGTGATGCGCAGGCCCTTGTTGAGGAAGGCCATCTGCTGGAATCGGGCGCGCAGCGTCTCGTAGTCGAACTCGATGGTCTCGAAGATCTCGGCGCTCGGCCAGAACGTGGTCGTCGTGCCGGTCTCGTCGCTCGGCTCGTCTTTCGAGAGCGGTGCGTCGGGCACACCGATGGTGTACGACTGGCGCCAGACATGCCCCTGTCGGCGCACGGCGACGTCGAATCTGGTCGAGAGTGCGTTGACGACGGATGCACCGACGCCATGCAGTCCGCCTGAAACCGCGTACCCGCCGCCGCCGAACTTGCCGCCGGCGTGCAGCACCGTGTGGATGACCTCGACCGCCGAGCGGCCCTCGGTCTTGTGCAGGTCGACCGGCATGCCGCGGCCGTCGTCGATGACGCGCACACCGCCGTCGGGCAGGATCGTGACGTCGATGGTGGTGGCATAGCCCGCAAGCGCTTCGTCGACCGAGTTGTCGACGATCTCGGAGACGAGATGGTGCAGGCCTCGGGGACCCGTCGAGCCGATGTACATACCCGGCCGCTTGCGAACCGCTTCGAGGCCCTCGAGTACCTGGATCTCATCAGCACCGTAAGCCGGTGTCTGCTGGGCCTTCGTCGGTTCCGCTGTCATGTGTGAATCGGGCTCCTGACCGTCATTCTGGCGACTCTCGATCCTATCAAATCGAGGGTCGCCGGGTGCCGCGAAGCGCCGATCTGGGGCGATAACAGATCGGAAGTGACCGAATTTGCCTGCCTAGCCGTAAGTATCGCGCGGGCCACGCCCTGGAACCGATCTGGGGCCCCTTTTCCAGGTGGGGGCATCGGGCCCTTGGAAGCGGATGGACTCGACGCCGGCGCCGGGGAACCTGGTCATGATCTCGGTGAGGAGTTGCGTGCGCATCATGCGCAGCTGGGTGGCCCAGGCGGTCGATTCGCACCGCACCTGCAGCATGCCGCCCTCGATCGCGATCGGTTCGGAGTGACGTGCCGTCTCTTCACCGGCGATATCGGCCCACGACGCGAGCACGTCGTGCTGCGAGAGCGGGCCGTTCCAGCCGAGCTGGGTGCTCAGCGAGTCGATCGTGTCGGCGAGCGGCTTCGGGTCGCGGCCCGGGGTGAAGGGCTCGCTGCCCGATACCTCGCGCGTACGCACCCGGCCCGGTCGGCCCGTGCGAGTGCGCGGCTCACCGCCGAAGATCTCGCGGAAGTGCTGGTAGACGCGCGCGGCCTCAGACATCGCTGATCTCGCTATCGGTGTGTGCAGTGCCCGACGTGCTCGGCGAGAGCACCTCATCGCCGTCGACGATGCGACCGGCCTCGATGTGCACGATGCGGGCGGTGAGCGGTGCCGGCACGTCTTCGAGCACGGCGGCGGTCACAAGCACCTGCTCGAATCCCACGATGGCGCTCGCGAGTCGCTCCCGCCGAAGGCGGTCGAGTTCGGCGAAGACGTCGTCGAGCACGAGTACCGGGTCACCCGTCATCGAATCGCGCCGCAGGAGCTCGGCCGATGCCAGCCGCAACGCGAGGGCGAACGACCAGGACTCGCCGTGACTCGCGTAGCCCTTGGCCGGCAGCCCGTTGAGCAGCAGCACGACATCGTCGCGGTGCGGCCCGACGAGCGTGACGCCGCGCTCGAGCTCTTTGGATCGAAGGGACTGCACGGCCTCGGCGAATCGCTCGCGCGTGCTCGATGCGGTTTCGGTGATGGCAGCGGATGCCTCGGCATCGGCGTCGGGGTCGGCACCGTCGATCGAGAGCAACGGGGTCATTCCCGGTGCATGGTCGGCGTCGACGATCGATCGATACGCGGCCGCGAGTGGTTCGCGCAGCTCGGCGACGAGTGCCAGGCGCTGGTCGATGAGCTCGGAGCCGATGGTCACGAGTCGTTCGTCCCAGATGTCGAGCGTCGTGAGCTTGTCGGCGGCGATGCCGCGGGCGCGGGCGCTCTTCAGCAGCGAGTTGCGCTGCTTCAGCACCCGCTCGTAGTCGGCCATGACGCCCGCGAGCCGGGGTGTGCGCTGCACGAGCAGTTCGTCGAGCAGTCGGCGACGCACCGATGGCTCGCCCCGAACGATCGCGAGGTCTTCGGGGGCGAAGAGCACGCTGTGGGCGTAGCGCGGCAGTTCACGCGTCTTCACCGGCGATCGATTGAGTTGCGCTCGGTTGGCGCCTTGCCGATTCAACTGCAGTTCGACGAGCAGCTCGCGATCGCCGTGCGAGAGCAGTGCGCGAACGATCGCGGCGTCGGCACCTGCCCTGATCAGCGCCTGGTCGCCCGAGACCCGGTGCGAACCGAGCGTCGCGAGATAGCCGATCGCCTCGACGAGGTTGGTCTTGCCCTGGCCGTTGCGGCCCACGAGCACCGTGGCCCCGGGCCCGAGTTCGAGTTCGGCGCGCTCGTAATTGCGGTAGTCGGTCAGCGAGAGCCGGGCGACGTGCACGCTGGGCTCCCTTCGACGACGAGGCATCCGGATGCCGCGTGGCGGCCGGAATCGCAATTCACCACGCTACCCCGCACCGCCGACGACGGGCGCTGATCGAGTAGTGAGCGCCAGCGAACGTATCGGGATCGCCACCGCGGGTCTCGATACGCTCCTTCGTCGCTAGATCTCGATACGGCGCTGGCGCGCCTACTCGATCCGCCGCTCGACTGGCGTCAGCGCAGCAGCAGGTTCGGCTGCAGCAGGTAGCGGTAACTGTCGGCGCCGGCCTGCTCGCGCGAAGACTGGCTCGTGATCAGCACGGGGCCGGGCTTGTTGGGATTCTCGGTCTTGGTGAACGAGACCCGCACGAACTCCGAGTGCACGGCCCCGAGCCCGTCGAGCAGGAACTGCGGCTTCAGCGACACGACGGTGTCGTCGCCGGTGAGGATCGCGTCGATCGACTCCGATGCCTGGGCCTGCTCGCTGCCGATGGCCTCGAGCGTCAGCCCATCGGTGGTGAAGCTGTAGCGCAGGGCCGCCTCGCGCTCGAGCACGAGCGCAACTCGTCGGGTGGCTTCGATCAGTTCGGCGGTGTTGACCACCGCGTAGTTCTCGACCGTCTCGGGGAAGAGCCGGCGCACCGGCGGGAAGTTGCCCTTGATCAGCAGCGACGTGACGGTCTTCTTCTCGGCGCTGAAGGCGATGAGTTCGCGGTCGTCGCGGCTCGTGATCGAGACTGAGATCGTGCCCGAGTGCCCGAACGTCTTGCCGACCTCTTGCAGGGTCCGAGCCGGAACGAGTGCCGTGACGGTCTCTTCGCTCGCAACGGTGCCGCCGTCCCAATCGAGCTCGCGCACTGCGACGCGGTAGCGGTCGGTGGCGACGAGGCTCAGGTTGTTCTCGCGAACCTCGAGCTGCACGCCCGTGATGACCGGCGTGACATCGTCACGTGACGCGGCGACGGCGACCTGTGCGACGGCCGCGGCGAACTCCTCGGCGGGAACGACGCCGGACTGTGCACCGATCTCGGGAATCGAGGGATATTCCTCGACCGGCATCGACAGCAGCGTGAAACTCGCCGAGCCGCAGCTCACCGAGATACGGCTCTCTTCGGTCGCGACCCGCACGGGCGCGTTCGGCAGTCGGCCGGCGATCTCGGCGAGCAGTCGACCCGACACGAGCACCGTGCCCTGCTCTTCGACGTCGGCCTGGATCTCGGTCTGGGATGAGACCTCGTAGTCGAAGGAGGAGAGCACGAGGCCGTCGGCGTTCGCCTGGATCAGCACGCCCGACAGGATCGGCAACGTGGTGCGCTGGGGCAGCAGTTTGACGGCGAAGGAAACGGCCTCACTGAAGACGTCGCGGTTGACCTGGAACTTCACGGTTCTCCCGTCGTGGATGTCGCTGGGTGGCTCCCATGCTATCCGCACAGATCAGCTCACCGCGGGGCGATTCGATTTGGCGCGCTGCTCCCACGAGCGTCGAGCGACGGCGGCTCATCTCGAGGTTGTGGGAATCTCCCCTTAAACCATTAACTCTTAACAGTGTTAACCGCTGTGGAAACTGTGGATGGTGTTCGGAGACCCGCGGAACGACGCCGAACGTGGGGCATCCGATCTGTGCACAGTGTGTGGGTTCATGAGCGCATGCCGAAGGCCGATGCGAAACGCATGACACTGTTCTGCACAGGCGGGGCGGCTGTCTCAACAGGTACTGGGCGGTTGCTCGTTAACAATCCACAGGTTCTCCACAACTGTGGGAATCGGTCCGAACGGGCCTGCGGGCGCCGTTCTGGTGCCGTTCAGACCCGTCGCACGACCGGATTTCCGGGCGCGTCGGAACTCGGCAAGGCTCGGGCGGATCCGGCTCAGCGGTAGCGGCTGACCTGCTTGATGCGCGCAGTCAGCTCGGTGACCTGGTTGTAGATGGAGCGACGCTCCTTCATGAGTTCCGAGATCTTCTTGTTCGCGTACATCACCGTCGTGTGGTCGCGGTTGCCGAAGAGCTGGCCGATCTTCGGCAACGACAGGCTCGTGAGCTCGCGACACAGGTACATCGCGATCTGTCGAGCGGTTGCCACCGCCTGCGAGCGGCTCGAGCCGTAGAGGTCGTCGACCGTCAGTTTGAAGTAGTCAGCGGTGGCGGTGATGATGTCGACCGGCGAGACCACGTTGTCCGAGTCATCCGAGATCAGGTCTTTCAGAACCGTCTGCACGAGCGGCATGTCGACGGGCGTGCGGTTCAGGCTCGCGAACGCCGTGACCCTGATGAGCGTGCCCTCGAGCTCGCGGATGTTGCTCGAGACCTTCGACGCCATGTACTCGAGGATGTCGTCGGGCACCTGTAGGCGCTCGGACTGCGCCTTCTTGCGCAGGATCGCGATGCGGGTCTCGAGGTCGGGCGCCTGCACATCGGTGATGAGGCCCCACTCGAAGCGGCTGCGCATGCGGTCTTCGAAGCCCGTGAGGTGCTTGGGCGGCACATCGCTCGTGATCACGACCTGCTTGTTGTGGTCGTGCAGCGTGTTGAAGGTGTGGAAGAACGCCTCTTGCGTCTCGGCCTTGCCCTGCAGGAACTGGATGTCGTCGATCAGCAGGATGTCGATGTTGCGGTAGCGCTGCTGGAAGAGGGAACCGCGGTTGTTCGCGATCGAGTTGATGAAGTCGTTCGTGAACTCCTCGGAACTCACGTACCGAACCCGGATGCCCGGGTACAGGCTCATCGCGTAATGGCCGATGGCGTGCAGCAGGTGGGTCTTGCCGAGGCCCGAGTCACCGTAGATGAAGAGCGGGTTGTACGCCTTGGCCGGAGCCTCGGCCACGGCGACCGCCGCAGCATGGGCGAAGCGGTTGGACTGCCCGATGACGAAGCTGTCGAAGGCGTACTTCGGGTTGAGCCGGGTGTCGCGCGACGCCACAGGGCTCGTGTTCTCGAACACCGACTGCGGCGAGGCCGGCGTCTCGACCGGGTCGAGCATCTCGTCGACGAACGGCGACTGCGGCTCGGGCGCCCTGGCCTCTTCGAGCTCGGGATTGACGACCACGTAGAACGACGTCACCGGTGACGGTGCCTCGACGACACTCATCGCCGAGAGCAGCGAGACGCGCATGCGCTGGTTCAGCATGCTCGCGGTGAAGTCGTTCGGCACCTCGAGGTAGAAGGTGCCGGCCGCGATGCCCTTGGGTTCGACCAGGTTGAGGAAACCCTGCAGCATCGGGGTGATCGCGTCGTCGTCTGACAGCCGATCGAGGATCGTCGCCCACGTATCCGAGATGGGCTGTTCTGTCATCGTTCCCCGCATTCAATCCGGTGCCGTCGTCTGCCGCTCATCGATCCCCCGATCGACGGAGCAAGCGGCGTGAGGCGAGTGTTCAGTAGGTTATCCACTCCCTGTGGGGAGAATTCGGAAGAAGCCCGAGATTCCGCGCACCGAGCTGGGGATAACTGGTGTCAAACGCTATCCAAAGAAGCCGCCCGCGACAAATGCCGCTTGAGGGATTCGATCGCGTCGGCGTGTCGTTCCACAGGCGATCCCGAGGTTGGAGCGATACTGTCTCTTTTGCACTGCGCTCGGTCGAATGCCGTTCAGTTTGACCGCGAGGCCGCGAGGCCGTAGTTTTAATCAGTTGACCCCAGCCCGTCAGGGCACCCAGTTTTCCCGCCATCGCGCTGTAGAGCGATTCCGGCGAGGAGATCCGAACGCCGGAGAAGAAGAATGAGCAAGCGTACTTTCCAGCCGAACAACCGTCGTCGCGCCAAGAAGCACGGCTTCCGTCTTCGCATGCGCACCCGCGCCGGCCGTGCCATCCTGTCGGCACGCCGCGGCAAGGGTCGCACCGAACTCTCCGCATAGTTCTTCGGTGCTCGCCAAAGCCAATCGCATCACGAGCGCCGACGACTATCGAGTCATCGTCCGCCGGGGTGCGAAGGTCGCCGGTGCCCACACCGTGAGCTATGTGCGCTCACGGGAGTCGGGCACTGACGCGCGCTTCGGCTTCATCGTCTCGAAGAAGGTCGGCGGCGCCGTCCGTCGCAATCGCGTGCGGCGGCGACTCAAAGCCGTATGCCATGAAGCGCTGGGCGACGGCATCGCCGATATCGACGTGGTCGTACGTGCGTTGCCGTCGGCTTCGCACGCCGAGTGGAGCGAGATTCGCGCCGAGGTGCTCACTGCTCTCGCGCGACGACGCGCACGGGCTTCGGCCGGCTCGACACAGGAGAAGGGCCACTAGCGTGAAGAACGCCGTGCTCTTCGCCGCGCTCATCCCCCGCAATCTCGGGGTGCTCCTCATTCGTGGGTACCGCGCCGCGATCTCGCCGCTTTACGGTGACGTCTGCCGGTACTACCCCTCGTGTTCTGCCTACGGCCTGGATTCGGTGCAGCAGCGAGGACTCGTCATCGGTTCAGCACTCACGGCTTGGCGCATTCTTCGCTGCAACCCCTGGACCGCCGGCGGCATCGACGATGTTCGCGCCGCTCGTCATTCGCGCTACCGCGTGACGGGCTTCGGATGGGTGGTTCCCGCAGGCTTCCCAACGACGGATGCCGCAGCACAGACATTTGCCGCTGCACCTCACGAGCACACCCACTCGCACGACTTCGCGCACTCCTCCCCCACTGTGTCCCGAAAGGACTGACTCAACCACATGGACATCATCAGCATTGTCCTCTGGCCCATCAAATGGGTCATCGAGCTGATCCTCGTCGCGTTCCACTCCTTGTGGACATTCATCGGGCTCGACCCCGATGCCGGGCTCACCTGGGTGCTGTCGATCGTCGGTCTCGTCATCGTGGTGCGAGCTGCGCTTATCCCGATCTTCGTCCGTCAGATCAAGAGCCAGCGCCGCATGCTCGAGGTGGCGCCGCAACTCAAGAAGATCCAAGACAAGTACAAGGGCAAGAAAGACCAGTTCTCGCGTGAGGCCATGTCGCGCGAGACGATGGAGCTGTACAAGAAGACCGGCACGAACCCCCTCGCGTCGTGCTTGCCGCTCTTGCTGCAGATGCCTATCTTCTTCGGTCTCTTCTCGGTGCTCAACGACGCCTCGATCCATTCCGACCGCGGCGGGGTCGGCCTCCTCACGCCCGCGCTCGCCGACTCGTTCTCGAACGCTGTGTTCTTGGGTGCACCCCTCAACGAGACGTTCATCAACGCGTGGAACAACGGCTTCCAGCCGTGGCAGGTCATGGTGGTGGCGAGCGTCATGATCGTGCTGATGACCGCCTCGCAGTTCATCACGCAGCTGCAGATCGTGTCGAAGAACATGTCGCCCGAGACCAAGGCGAGCCCGATGTTCCGGCAGCAGCGCATCCTGTTGTACCTGCTCCCCCTCGTGTTCGCCTTCTCGGGTGTGGCCTTCCCCATCGGCGTCATGTTCTACTGGCTGGTCTCGAACTTCTGGACCATGGGTCAGCAGTTCGTGGTCATCCGCAACATGCCCACGCCGGGCAGCGAAGCGGCGAAGGCTCGTGAAGAGCGCCTTGCCCGAAAGGGCAAGCTCGTCGTCGAAGAGAAGCCGGCCGAGTCCGAGCCCCAGGAACCGAAGAAGACCCAGCGCCAGCAGCCCGTGGGCAAGAACCGCGCGAAGAAGCAGGGGAAGTAGACCCATGACCGACGTACAGAACGACACCGCTGATCGATCGACTGCGCAGCTCGAAGAAGAGGGCGACATCGCGGCCGACTACATCGAAGAACTCCTCGACATCATGGATCTCGATGGAGACATCGATATCGACGCTCGCAACGGCCGCGCGTACGTGTCCGTGAACGCCGGTGAGGGAGCGAACCTCAACCTGCTCTCGAAGCCCGAGACCGTGAGCGCCTTCCAAGAGCTCACCCGGCTCGCCGTGCAGACGAAAACTGGCGCGTTCTCACGCCTGATCCTCGACATCGGCGGCTCGCGTGACGCGCGGCGCGACGAGCTCGCGAGTCTTGTCGAGCGCGCAGCCGAGCGCATCGAGGGTGGCGCGGCCGAAGCCTCCCTTCCCCCGATGTCGTCATACGAGCGCAAGCTCGTGCACGATCTCGTCGCTGAGCGTGGGCTGCACTCCGAGTCGCGTGGCGAGGGTGGCGAGCGTCACACGGTCATCACCCGAGTCGGCTGATGTTTCACGTGAAACGATGAACAACGACGTCGAGCTCGAGCTGGAATCCGAGCCCGCCGCAGCTGCGTCGATCTTCGGTGAGCACATCGAGTCGGGCCGCGCGTTCACGAACGCGCTCGCACGCCACGGAGAAGAGCTCGGGTTGATCGGCCCGCTCGAGTTGCCGAGACTCTGGACCAGGCACGTGCTGAACAGCGCGCTCGTGGCGCCGTTGCTTCGACCCGGGCGAGTCGGTGACGTCGGCTCGGGCGCAGGTCTCCCCGGTCTCGTTCTCGCGATCATTCGACCGGACGTGTCCTTCACGCTGATCGAACCGATGGAACGCCGAGTCGCCTGGCTCGAGCGCCAGGCGACGGCGCTCGGACTCGAGAACGTGACGGTCGTCCGGGCTCGAGCCGAGGAGTCGAAGCTGTTCGACTCGCTCGATCAGGTGACGGCTCGTGCCGTGAGTGCGCTGCGAACCTTGATTCCAGTGACCGCTCCCCTGCTTCGGCCGGGTGGTGAACTCGTGCTCATGAAGGGCGCCGGCGTCGACGGCGAGATTGCAGCCGCCGAGAAGGTCATCCGCAAGCACCAATTGCACGATGTCGAGGTGCTCGTGCTCGGTGAGGACCTTGTCTCCGAGGTGACCAGGGTCTTCCGCGCGACCGCTCGGTGACTTTGTTCGTGCGACCTGGCGAGTTCGCCGTATGAGATTGACCCTCACTGTTCGCTTCGCCAGGCACGCGAGGTCATGTCGGCACGTTCGTGAGGTTCGCGTGCATGCAGATCGTCGTGCGGACGGTGCGTGCCCCGACGGCGTTGTGGGCATGTGATCGTTGACCTTGGCTAGGGACTCGTGCCCGCGCGCTTTCCTGAAGGGCGGCGAAGAGCTCGAGGTGCGGATCAACCTCCCAGCCACTGCCGTGCCGCTGGTGCGAGTGCAGGCGTTCAAGGCCCGAGGATTTAAATTCCGCGGAGTCCCCCACCTTTTCGGCGTTGCTCGAAGTGCTCGCGTTTCACGTGAAACGCGAGGCGCCGATCATCAGGCGCTGAGCCCGTCCTGTCACGCCAACCCTCATAGCGTTCCACGTGAAACGGATGGCAGTTCGAGATCGTATGGCCGCGGTGCAGGCGAGATTGTCGCTCAACACCAAAGGGAGTGAAGCCGACGGCCCCGTAATGCACCTGTCGCCTCCGCTTGCCTGCGCAGTCAGTCCACGTGGTGGAGCTCGGTGTGACTTCGGCCAGGCTCGGGTGCAGGCCGGGTCACGCCATCGGCCGCTCGGGCCACCCGTGTTCGTGGGTCTGCCTCAGACACAGAGCGTTCAGCGTCTTCTTGCTTGCAAGCCCCATGGCTGCAAGCGATGGCCATGTCAGCACGACGAGCCTGCTGGGTGATCGGCCCCGGCGGATCCTGGCCGACGAGGCAATCCATCACACTCAGAGGTAGTGGCAATGGACGCCAGCGGGTGTCCTTCGGTTCGGTAAGGGTGGTTCGCGGGCGAACGCGCTTGCGGAGTCGACGTGGTTCTGTGGGCTGCCGGGTCCGTTGGCGCACCGTCATACCGAAGGCACGGGCGTCTGATCGAAGCGACCAATTCACATTCAGCAACTCAATGGCGGCGATCACGGCGCAGGCATTCAACGATTGGAGCGCCAGCGGTTCACGGCGCGGATCCGCAGATAGGGCGAAGTGGGCAGCACGCCGCAAGGCAGCATGTGGAAGACGGCATGCCGACTCTTGTCTGCGGCATGCGTTCGGGCCGCCGGCTGCACCGACATGCGGGTCTGCCCGCCGGTTCGAGTGGATCCGATCCATCGTCGATCTCCTCGCAATGACGAAGTTGGGCGAGAGGATCGCAGTGGTGGAGTTCCTCGACCCAACCGATCGAGATTGATCGAGCCGCCCGGCTTAGTCACGGCGATGAGGTGTGCGGCGCCGCGAGTGGCGCACGTCGCGAGGTTCTCTCGGCGCGCACGATCCAGCGTTGGGGAGTGGCGCGCCGCGATCGGGGCAACGCCCTGACCGAGCCGACTCGGCTGAGTGATGTCCTCGTCTCGAGCATGCGCGATACCTCTCTGTCATTGCCGTGCTCGGGCACCAGGGCGGAGGGGGTCAACGGGCGCAGGGTTGATCGTGCCGCCATCCATTCATGGCTCCATCAGCTGGCTGGCCTGTCATGTCCTCGATCGGCCACAGACGGTTCGCGCCCGATGGATTGGGCAACCCGCTTGGCCCAAGCTGCGTGAGTCCAGGGGGAGACGCGTTGGACCACTTGATAGAGCCGGCCGACCGGTCGGACGTCTGGGCGCCGGAGGCCGCCAGCGTCACTGGTCAACCCGGGCTGAGGCGCAGCCCGCTCTGCGGGCACGAAAGTCGACCATCTGCATGAGACCGCCGCCTCAGGGAGCGACCAATCGATCAAGCCCGCAGCGTCGGCGGCAGCGGTCAGCATGGCTAGGACCGTGTCCCATGTGCCTCGGTCGCCATCCGGTGATGCCACGTCCACACCGTCTGCCATGGCCCGAACACCTCGGGAAGATCCCGCCATGAAATCCCGCACCGATACCGGTACACGCTCCCTCAACCATCAGTCTCGCGTCCGGGAACTTTCTACGAGGCCGGCCTGTCCGACGCGGCAGCATCCCCTCGATCAACGACCACTGAGCGTCCGACACACGGAGGACCCAGACCGACGACCCAAACGCGGAGACACGAGGCATGAGGAAACCCGAGGCGCGAGAGCACCGAGGCGCGCGATGGCACTCGTGGCGTGAGTGGACTCGCGGCGTGAGTGGATCCCAGGCGTGAGAGGACTCGAGGCGCGGCCAGACCCGAGTACAAAGACTCGAGGCTCGGCGCAGCGGCTCGGTGTCGGCACTGCCCTCCGCTCCCGGGCCCCGCGTGTATCGGCCCATCCCGACATGGCATGCGTTTCACGTGAAACATCGCACAGAGATGCGCGCGATCTTCGAATGATGCAGCCGGCCTCTGCCCGGCGTGCTTGCTCTGAGAACCCGGGCGCACGGCGCGGTGCCCACGCCGCTTGCCCACGTCGGCTTGGGAAGTGACCACGTCGACTTCCACTTTCAGTGGCCCGCTCGCAAGAGGGTTGCCGCCGCAAACCGCGGAGTCGCTGTTGCCTCTGCTCCGGAAATGCTGGCGCTGGAGTTCTGGTGGCGTCCCCCACCGAGCGCGTTTCACGTGAAACATTGATCGCTCGCGACGCGGTCGCCACGTGAGGATCGATAACGGGTCGTTTCCCTGCGAAGGTCTCCGCGGCTGCCAGCGCCGGGTGAGCGAGCGAGCCCCGCCCGCCACCTCACACCCATCCTCCGATCGCAGCGCACCCTCCGACCCCTGGCCAAGATTCGTCCGAATGGGGGTTGGGGATCTGAGTGCCGGTCGTCGCCCAATCCCAGATCACAGGCCGCAGCGGAGAGGACGCTCCTGCACTCATGCCGGCACTCCCCCAAACATCGAGCCGAGGCGGCGAAAGCGTCCTCTACACGGACGATCGGTCCGGATCTCGCGCAGTTCGCCAGTCAACAGGTTGAGAGTCGGTTGCGACGGTTAGGCTGGACTCTCGGGTCGAGACCACCGGAAAACGCCGGAGATTCCTTTCGACACCAAGGGTTTGGAGCAGTCGGTATGGCACAGGGCGGGGGACGTGGCTGGTTTCACCGCAAGCGCCCTCTGCCTACCCCGGATGAGTCACCGAATGGCACCGTGCACTCTCTCTCGAGTTCGCCGATTGCACCCGCCGACGTCAATCCGCCGATCGCGCCGCGAGAGGTCGGTGACCCGATGACGAGCTCGCGGCAACCGTCCCCCTGGAGTCCGGAATCCCGTGGCGGAGTCCTCCCCAGCGAGACGGCGCAGACAGCAGCATCAGCAGCTCCTCCGACCGAACAGTCCCCCGTTCCCGTCGCCCAGGTGATCGCGCCAGAAATCTGGGCGCCGGTCGCGGAAGGCGAGCAGATCACGCGGAGTGATACTCCCGGGAGCGAGTCTCCCGCGCCCAGCGCTGCAACTCCTTCGAGAGGGCGCATCGATTGGGATGCCGAGACCGCTGCTGCTCTCTCTGACGAGGTTCCGCCAGATGAAGCGCACGTTGATCGCCGTGTGGCTGCGGCGCCCGATCGCCTCCTCGAAGACCTCATCCGCGAGATCGTCGGTGATGCAACCGCCGATACGGCGTCAGCACTGCATCCGCCGCGGCCGCTGTCTGCACGCGACGAAGACCCGAGCGCGAGCGCTCAGACGGCCAACGAGCCCGTTGCACCCCCTGAGCCAACGCCATCTTCCGAGCCCGTTGCACCTTCTGAGCATGCTGCACCTGAGCCTGACCAGACGTCGACGACGCTCCCAGTGCGGCCCGATGAACTCTCCGATGTCGCCGAAGGTGCTGAGCATGCAGACACCGTCGACACGAGAGTGGAGGCGCAGAATCTCAGCCCTTCCAATAGCGCTTCGCCTGCCTCTGCTGTCACCACCGGCCGCGAAGCACCCCTCATTGGCGCCACAGGTACACTGCGCGAGGCGCGGCCAGGCGTAGAGGCTGCTCCTGACACCGGACTTCGCCTCGACGACGAGGCTCCGTCGAATGCCACGCTTTCACCAACCCAAGACCCAGATGTTTCACGTGAAACGTCTTCACATCACGGAGGCACTCCCCTGGCTTACGAACTCGCCGACGAGACGCGCCGGCGCATCGCGCTCGAAGAGGCGGTACTTCCACTTCCTCCCTCGACCCGCGTGCTGACCATCTCGAATCAGAAGGGTGGCGTCGGCAAGACGACGACCGCCGTGAATCTCGCCGCCGGACTCGCTCGATCCGGTGCTCGAGTGCTCGTGATCGATCTCGATCCGCAGGGCAACGCCTCGACCGCCCTTGGCGTCGACCATCGTTCAGAGCGCAAGAGCGTCTACGAGGTGCTCGTCTCAGATGTCGCCCTTGCAGAGGTCGTGCAGCCGTCGACCGAGCACGAGTTGCTCGATTGCGTGCCGGCTACCATCCACCTGGCGGGCGCAGAGATCGAACTCGTTTCGCTCGTCGCTCGCGAACAGCGCCTTCGCCGCGCACTGGATGCTCACCTCGCCTCGATGGAGCGCCCGTACGACTATGTCTTCATCGATTGCCCGCCCTCCCTGGGGCTGCTCACGATCAACGCATTCGTCGCGGCTCGTGAGGTGCTGATCCCGATTCAGTGCGAGTACTACGCGCTCGAGGGACTCTCCCAGCTCCTCAGCAACATCGAACTCATCGAGAAGCACCTCAACCCCGAGCTTCGCCTCTCGACGATCCTGCTGACGATGTACGACTCGCGCACGAACCTGGCCCAACAGGTCGCTCAAGAAGTGCGCGACCACTTCCCCACCCAGACCCTCTCCACGATCATCCCGCGTTCGGTGCGCGTTTCCGAGGCGCCGAGCTATGGGCAGAGCGTGATCAGCTACGACTATGCATCGAGCGGATCATTGTCGTACCGAGAGGCAGCGGCCGAGATTGCACATCGCGGAGCTGCGAAACCCGAGGAGTCGAACTGATGGCAACCAAGCGAACCGGACTCGGTCGTGGAATCGGCGCTCTGATCCCGAGCGGTGACGACGCTACTCGGGCGCGCCCGGTCGACGTCTTCTTCCCCGATTCAGATGCGCAGCCCACGGCCGCAGTCGCGGTCGTGGAGCAAGCGGTCGCCACTGACGGACTGCTCGCGGTTCCCGGAGCGCACCTCGCGCGCCTCGACCCGAACGACATCGTTCCGAACGCGCAGCAGCCGCGCAGTGTGTTCGACCCCGACGACCTCGCCGAACTCGTGCACAGCGTTCGTGAGTTCGGTGTTCTTCAACCGATCGTCGTTCGGCGCCATCCCGAGCTCGCTGGCAAGTACGAGCTCGTCATGGGTGAGCGTCGGCTCCGCGCGACGAAGGCCGCCGGGCTCGACTCGATTCCTGCGGTGGTCAAAGACACGGCGAACGAAGACATGCTGCGCGATGCGCTGCTCGAGAACCTGCATCGCTCGCAGCTCAATCCACTCGAAGAGGCTTCGGCGTACCAACAGCTCCTCGCAGACTTCGGCATCACGCAAGAGCAGCTCGCCTCACGCATCGGTCGGTCACGTCCGCAGATCTCGAACACGCTCCGTCTTCTGAAGCTCCCCGAGCCGGTGCAGCTTCGCGTTGCGGCCGGCGTGCTCACCGCGGGTCACGCTCGAGCGATCCTCTCGATCGGCGATGACGCCGCTGAGATGCAGCGCTTCGCGGACAAGATCGTCAACGAGGAGCTTTCGGTTCGCGCGGCCGAGGCGGTCGCGACGAAGGACCCGAAGTCGACCCGACCCAAGCCGTCGGCCGGCAAGAGACAGGACTTTCTCGAAGATCTGGCGACTCGCCTCGGGGATCGGCTGAACACGCGCGTGAAGATTGCACTGGGGGCTCGAAAAGGCCAGATCACAGTGGATTTCGCAACGGTGCAAGATCTTCGCCGGATCCTCACGGAACTCGGCGAGAATCTCGAAGGCGTGTGACCGTGCTTCGCCCGCAGAATCGTTCCTGACGAACTGAAACGAGCGCATTCTCGGGCGTCGGCGCGGTGAGTTCCACGCTCATCCGGCGGCGAAACGACAGAAGGGCCGGCCCAGCGGGTCGGCCCTTCCGTGCTCGCGTGATGTCAGCGCGCTCGAGCGTGGGCGGCGTGCACGAGCGAGCTGTAGAGCGTCGAGGCATCCGTGCCCGATGCCTCGATCGCGAGCGGCACCAGCGATGTCTCGGTCAAGCCGGGAATCACATTCGCCTCGAGGAACCACGGCGTACCCGTTGCATCGACGATGAAGTCGACACGCGACAGGTCACGAAGGCCGAGTGTGCGGTGCGCGAGCACCGCGGCACCCATCACTGCAGTGACTGCGGCCTCGTCAAGTCGCGATGGAGCATAGAACGTCGTCTCCCCCGCGTTGTATCGCGCTTGGAAACTGTAGACGCCGGTGGTCGGCTCGATCTCGACAGCGGGGAGCGCTCGAGGGCCATCGCCCGAGTCGACGACCGCGACCGCGATCTCGGTGCCGACGATGCGTCGCTCGACGACGGCGACCTCGGCGTAGGTGAACGCCTCGACCATGGCGCGCGGCAGATCGTTCGAATCCGCGACGATGGTGACGCCCTGCGCCGAACCGCCCGAGGCCGGCTTCACAACCAAATCGCCATCGAGTGACGATCGAACGACCCGAAGTACGCTCGCCGCGCCGAGCTCTCGGAACGATTCGTGTGAGAGCACGATGGATTCGGGAACTGAGACGCCGACCGCTGCAAGCAGCGAACTGGCGATCGGCTTCGACCACGCCTGTCGTGCGGCCGCACCCGACGATCCGACCGTCGGCATGTCGATGGAAGCGAGGAGTTCGAGCAGGGAGCCGTCTTCACCACTCGAACCGTGCAGCGCGGGGAAGACGACATCGGGCCGCTCACCGACCAGGTACGGGAGTAACCCGGCGTCAGGGTCGCGAAGCTCGACTCGGTGCCCGGCCGCCGTGAGCGCTTCGGCCACTCGGCGACCCGAGCGCAGCGAGACGTCGCGCTCGTGCGAGATACCGCCGGCGAGCACGACGACGAAAAGATTGGAAGAATCGCTCATGATCAGGTGTTTCTCCACTACTTCAGGTCGGAGGGCGGTGCGGAATCGTAGCCGGCGCTCGGTGGAAGCTGCAGCGTGCCGGTGCCGGCGAAGGTATCGAGCAGGTCGAGCTCGCCGTTCACGACGGTCGCCAATCGACGAATGCCGAGCCGGATCGCCTCGGGCGTCGGATAGCAGTATGACAAGCGCATCGCGTGCCGACCGCGTCCGTCGGCGAAGAATGCAGTGCCCGGCGTATAGGCCACCAACTCCTTCACGGCGCGAGGCAGCATCTGCTTCGAGTCGAGCACGTCGGGCATGGTGACCCAGACGTAGAACCCGCCATTGGGGTTCGTCCAACTCAACTGCGGCAGGTACTCCCCCAGTGCGTCGATCATCGCATTCTTTCGCTCGCGATAGACGCCGCGGAACGTGTCGATCTGGGCGCGCCAATCAGTGGTCGCCAGGTACTCCGACACGACCAACTGGCTGAAGGAACTGGGCGAGAGAATCGCCGATTCGGCCGCGAGAATGAGCTTCTCGCGGATCGCATGCGGGGCGAGAGCCCAGCCGACGCGGAATCCGGGAGCGAGCGTCTTCGAGAACGATCCGAGGTAGATGACCCCGTCGGGGTCGAGTGAGCGCAGTGCGTTCGGCGCCGGCTCGTCGAAGTGCAGCAATCCATAGGGGTTGTCTTCGAGCACGAGAATCTCGTTCGACCGGCAGATTTCGAGGATCTCGGGTCGTCGCTCGGCAGACAGGGTGACGCCGGCAGGGTTGTGGAAGTTCGGGATCGTGTAGAGGAACTTGATGCGCCGCCCTTGGCCGCGAAGCGCGGCGATGGTCTGCCGAAGCGCCTCGGGGATGAGTCCGTTCTCATCCATCGCGACGTGCATGACGTTCGCCTGGTACGAGCGGAAGATGCCGAGTGCACCGACGTAGCTCGGCGACTCGGCGAGAATCACGTCTCCGGGGTCGATGAAGAGCTTGGCAACGAGGTCGAGTGCCTGCTGGGAGCCCGTCGCGGTCACCACGTTGTCGACGGCACCGCGGATGCCCTCAAGGGACATCACCTCGAGAATCTGTTCGCGGAGTTGCGGAATTCCCTGACCAGAGCCATATTGCAGGGCCACGGCACCCTGCTCGCGCATGACCTTCTCCATCGAGGAGACGATGAGTTCATGCGGCAGCGCCGAGACGAACGGCATGCCGCCGGCGAGCGACACCACCTCGGGTCGGGAGGCGACGGCGAAGAGGGCTCGAACTTCTGAGGCGGCAAGCCCGGCGGCTCGCTCGGCATAATTCGCGTACCAAGGGTCGAGATTGTTGCCGGTCCGCTGGGGGACGCCGTCAGATGTCACTGCGTGCTTCCGTTCTGCTCAGGATTTCCATGCTAGTTGCTGGGATTCGGGTGGTCGTTCGGGGGCGCTCCCGCCGAGAGACATCCGTTCGCCGGTTCGCGAGCGAAGGCTCAGGCAACGGAGTCGCGGGAGAAACGAAAGACCCGCCCGGCTTTCGCCGGACGGGTCTGAAGTTCGACCGCCGACTACGAGATGTAGGCGGCGAGGTCGGCCTCGAGTGCGGGCTTCGGCTTGGCGCCGATGACGGTCTTGACGACCTCGCCCTTCTGGAAGACCTTGAACGCGGGAATCGCGGTGATCTGGTACTTCATCGCGAGGCCGGGGTTCTCGTCGACGTTGAGCTTGACGATGTCGAGCTTGTCGGCGTGCTCGGTCGCGATCTGGTCGAGGATCGGGCTGACTGCGCGGCACGGGCCACACCACTCGGCCCAGAAGTCCACGAGAACCGCCTTCTCGTTGTTGAGGACCTCCTGCTCGAAGGTGGCCTCGGTCACTGCACGTGCAGTCATTGCGTTCTCCTTTTGATGGACGTCGGAAGATCAGGAATAGGACGGACGATCAGAGCTGCGGATGCCGCAAGCTTCAGTTCACCGCGGCGAATTCGGCCTCGGCGACCGACGATTCCGACGCGTCCTCAGGCGCTTTTGGGAGGGCGGCCAGGTAGTGCTCGGCATCGAGGGCCGCGACGGTGCCGGAACCCGCAGCGGTGACCGCCTGGCGGTAGTGCGGGTCGATGACATCCCCGGCGGCGAACACGCCGGGGATGTTGGTCTTCGATGTGCGACCGTCGACGGCGATCGTGCCCTCGCTCGTGAGGTCGAGCTTGCCGTGCACGAGGTGCGTGCGGGGGTCGTTGCCGATCGCGACGAAGAGTCCGTCGAGGTCGAGCCCGCGCTCATCGCCCGTCACGGTGTCGCGAAGGGTGACGCCGGTGACCGCATCGGTGCCGTGGATCGCGGCGATCTCGGCGTTCCAGATGAACTCGATCTTCTCGTTGTCGAAGGCACGCTGCTGCATGATCTTCGACGCCTTGAGGGAGTCGCGGCGGTGGATCACGTAGACCTTGTCGGCGAAGCGGGTGAGGAACGTCGCCTCTTCCATCGCCGAGTCGCCGCCGCCGACGACCGCGATGGTCTTCTGGCGGAAGAAGAATCCGTCGCACGTCGCGCACCACGACAGACCGTGGCCCGAGAGGACCTCTTCTTCGGGCAGGCCCAGCTTGCGATAGGCGGACCCGGTCGCGTAGATGACCGCGGCAGCCTCGTGCTCGTCACCGTTGCCCAGCTTGACGCGCTTGACGGGGCCGTCGAGCTCGAGCTCGACGACGTCGTCGTAGACGACCTCGGTGCCGAACCGCTCGGCCTGTTCCTGGAACTTCGTCATGAGGTCGGGACCCATGATGCCCTCGGGGAAGCCGGGATAGTTCTCGACCTCGGTCGTGTTCATCAGCTCGCCGCCGATCTCGACCGAGCTCGCGATGAGCAGGGGGTTCAGTTGCGCGCGCGCGGCATAGATCGCCGCTGTGAAACCGGCCGGTCCTGAACCGATGATGATGATGTCGCGCAAAACCCGCTCCTGTCGTTGCTGGTGACTCGCAGCATTCAACGAATCGGATGCCACGACATGCTCAACACAGTCTAAGCGGACGCTATTCCGCGGCATGTTGGTGAGCCAGTGTGTGACGGATGCCGCGTCCCGAGCGCCGTGCGCGCATCAGGGCCGCCTGCCTCAGCCACGGCGGATGCGTGCGATGACCGGGGCCGCGAATCCGCGCAGTTCGGGCGAGTGCAGCACCCAGAGACCCCCGAAGTACAGCGTCGCCATGACGGATCCGATGATCGCCATGGAGACGATCGCGCCGAAGACACTCGAGAGTGCGAATCCGGAAGCCTGCGTTCCGCCGAGGGCGAGGAGCAGCGTCACGCCGGCAAGCACCGGGAGGATGAGCGCGACACCGGATCGGAGGAAGGTGCTGGCAATGCGCCGACCGTCGAGGGGGCCGATGCGACGGCGAAGCAGCACGATGGCGATGATGAGCTGCACGACGCCGGCGAGGGTGGTGACGGTCGCGATTCCGAACGCGACCCAGGAGCTCGGGAGAGCGATGCAGGCGAGCGCCCCGGCGATGAACAACACCACCTGCACGAGTGTGAAGAAGAACGGCGTCTTCGTGTCTCCCAGCGAGTAGTACGTGCGTTGCACGATGAACAGCACACTGAAGCCGATGAGGCCGATGACGTAGGCGATGATGACATTGCCCATCGACCAGATCAGTGGTTCGACCTCGGTGAAGACCCTCGCGAAGAGATACGCGCAGACGATGAGCACCGCCGCCGCGCAGACGATGATGACACCGACGCCGCGCACCGCACTCGAGAGGTCGGCGCGCACCCGATCGATCTGGCCGACGGCGGCATGCTCGCTCATGCGCGTGAAATAGGCCGTTGCGATCGAAACCGTGATCACCGAATGCGGCAGCATGAAGATCAGCCATGCGGTCTGCAGCACGAAGACCGAGGCTTCATCGCCCGCGTTCGCCGAGACACCGACGACGGAGGTCTCGACGAACCCTGCGATCGTCGTGAGGAGCAGCATTCCGAACGTCCAGCCGGCGATGCCCGCGGTGGAACGGAGGCCGACCCCGCGCCACTGGAAATCGGGCCGATAGCGCAAGCCGGCGTGCCGCCAGAACCAGAACAGCACGAGGGCCTGCAGCGCCACGCCGAGGGTCGCGGAGCCGGCGAGCAGAGCGATCATTCCCGCGCTCCACTCCCCCGCCGAACGAACGCCATCGGGATCAGCGCCGAAGATCAGCACGAAGACCCCGAGACCGGCCAGTGCGACGAGGTTGTTCAGCACTGGCACCCAGGTGAACGGACCGAACACCCGACGTGCGTTCAACACCTCGCCGAGGAGTGAATACATGCCGTAGAAGAAGATCTGCGGGAGGCACCAGTAACCGAACGCCACCGCGAGGGCGAAGACGCCGTCGCTCATTCGTGAACCGATCAGCAGTGTCAACGCCGGGGTCAGGAGGGTAGCGAGCACCGCAGCGCCGGCGAGGATGGTGAACCCCAGCGTGACGACCTTGTTGATATACGCCGAGCCGCCGTCGGCATGTGCTGCCGATCGCACGATGAGGGGCACGAGCACGGCGCTGAGCACGCCGCCGGCCACGACGACATAGATGGTGTTCGGGAGCTGGTTCGCAGCGGCGAACGCGTTGGCGCCGGCACCACTTGCGCCGATGACGGCAGCGAGCAGGGCGGTCTTCACGAAGCCGAGCAGGCGCGAGACGATTGTTCCAGAGGCGAGGAAGACGCTCGCCCGCCCGATGCGGTCGTCAGCCATCGTTGCGCTCGTCGCCCGATTCGCCGGTGGGGGCAGGGCTCGTGATCGCGCCCGATGCGTCGGTGACGACAGGAGCATCCGCGGCACCCGACACCTCGGCGGCAGCCGCCGTTCCCGAGGCGTCCGTTGTGCCCGAGGCCTCAGCCGCATCGCGCTCGGCGCGCTGCTTGCGAAGACGACGGATGTTGCGCCACACGCCGATGCCGAAGAAGGCGACGGCCACGATGCCGAGGATGGCGGCGCCGAGGCCCTCCCAGTCGGCCTGCACGTTCGCGGGGATCACGACCGGCGCTCCGATCGGCACTCCGGTGGGAGAGGTGAGCGACACCGTGAGGTTGACCTTGCCGTTGCCGATGCCTGCGGCGACGGGCACGCGAACGATGCGGCGCGACTCGGGTTCCACCGTGACGGTCGCCTGGTCATCGACGATGAGCCGACCGTTCGAAGGATCGACGTCGACGACGACAGTCACGGGATAGGGCAGGGCATTGAGGATCGTCGTGGGCACGCCCGTCTCGCTCGAGACCACGTTGATCTGGCTGCTCGGTACGACGGACACCGCACCGAGGGTGTTGCGCTGCGTCAACAGCCATTCACCGACCGCGGCATCCCAGGCTGGGCGATCGTCGAGCCAGGCCACATCGAGCAGCGCGAGCAGGTCGCGACGTGCCGGCCCCGACAGCTGCTGCGGGTCGGTGAGGATCGAGGAGAAGGCGGTGATGTCGGCCTCGGCGCGCACGAGCCGATCAACATTGGCCCGGCGCGGGTCGGTCTCGGGCAGGTCGACGAGCATGCGTTCGACCGTGGGAGCGCCGATGGCGTCGGAGATGGAGGCCGGCACCACCGCAGGGTTGGCTGCGAGTGCGTCGAGCGTGGCGGTGACCCTGGCCGATTGCGTGCCGGCTCCGCGGTCGAACGTCGCCAGCAGGGTGAGCGGTCGAGCGCTCGTCGATGAGCTGCCGAGTGCGAGTTCGGCGCCGAGGAGCCCGGTCGCCGCGCGCCACTCGGTGTCGGTGAGCGCCTCGGATGCCTCGCGCAGCGGTTCGGTGAGTCTGGCGTCGGCGACCACGGCGGTCGACGCGTCGACATTGGATGCGGCGTTCGACCACGGTTCGCCGGCTTCGACGTTGCCCGGCGCGAGGATGGCGGTCGTCAGACCGGAGGCGGCGAGAACGCCGAGGTTTCCGGCGGCGACGGTGTCATCGGCCGGCCAGGCGATGTCGGCGCGCGTATACGGCCACTCGAGCAGTTGTTCGGTGGTGGGCAGCTCACCCGCGGGCGGGGCGGTGGGCTCCTCGTCGGGGGCGGGCGTCGCGTCGGTGGG
This sequence comes from Agromyces subbeticus DSM 16689, assembly GCF_000421565.1. Taxonomy (GTDB): domain Bacteria; phylum Actinomycetota; class Actinomycetes; order Actinomycetales; family Microbacteriaceae; genus Agromyces; species Agromyces subbeticus. Next base: position 272,281 of record NZ_ATXG01000003.1, read on the forward strand.
CGGCGTGTTGTCGCCGGCGCCGGCACCGTCGCCATCGAAGTCAGCCGGATCGAGGACGTCGGTGAACGAGGTCGGCGCGATCGGGACGGAAAGGCCGAGCTGCACCTGTGCAGCGACGTCGGCATCTGCATACGCGAGCGGGAATATCTCGTTGGGGAGCTCGGCGAGCCGATCGAGCCACACGAGGGCGGAGGGCGGCGCCGCGGTGCCGAGAACGCGGATCGAGGCGATGATGCGCGGGTCGATGGCGATCGCGACGGAGCGGCCGGCGACGGCGTCGAGCTGGCGGGTCAGGAGGCCGAATGGCGAGGTCCAGGTCGCCAGGTCGTCGGCGTCGAGGAGACCGGTCGCAGACGCCGGCACCGTCAGGGGGTAGGCGAGGGCGAGCGAGATCGGGTCGGATGCCGCGGCCGCCGCGTTGGCGTAGGCCTCGGTCGAGGAGGCCACGAGCATGCCGTCGACGTGGAGCTCTGCGCCGAGACCGATCACCGCGGTGTCGTCGACATCGTCGATCGCCTCGGGAGGGAGGGTGACGGAGATGACGTCGACGGCACCTGGAGCGAGTGCGCCGGCTTCGGCCTCTGCGACGACGACACCGTCGAGAGGGTCTTGGGCCGTGCCCTCAGGAGCGGAATCGGCTGCGGTAGCGCCGGCCGCCTCGGATTCACGGCCCTGCGCGACCCACGCGTCGAGTTCGGCGACCTGGTCGATCGCGCCCGCCGATCGCAGCAGACGGATGCTGCCGGCGGCGATCGTCTCTGCGGTCGCGTTCTCGACCTCGACCTCGAGCGCGATCGGGGCGCCGGGCGTGATCGTGGTGCCGACCGTCGGTGCCACGCGCACGATGACGCCGCCGACCGAACGCTCGGCCGCGGCCAGCGCTGGTGTCGAAGCCTCCAACGAGGCGTCGAACGAAGCATGGGCCGCGAGCGGCGCCGTCATCAGCATCGCGATGCCCGCGGCGATCGCGCCGAGACCTGCGATCGCGCGGCGAGGGCCAGCGGCGTCGCGCGTGGAACATCGGCGCGCGGCATCCGTCGATTCGACCCGTGAACGCCGAGGGCGCGCGCGGTTCGACTCGGACACCATGGTGGCGATTCTACGGCGTGGCTGCAGGGCGTTCGCCCGGCCGTCCACAGGTGACCGCGACGGCCGTTTAACATAGGGACATGCAGAGTGTCGCGGCGGCCCTCGACCGGCTGGGCGAGTTGGCGGCTTCGCCGACCGTTTCGCGGCTCGCCGCCGCGTTCGAGGCATCGGGGCACGAGCTCGCCCTCGTCGGCGGCCCCGTGCGCGATGCGTTCCTCGGTCGAGCGGTCAACGACCTCGACTTCACGACTGATGCCACGCCCGACGAGATTCTCGCGATCGTGAAGCCCATCGCCGAGGCGATCTGGGACATCGGCCGGGCGTTCGGCACCATCGGCGCCAAGATCGCCGGCGAGCAGGTCGAGATCACCACGTATCGCGCAGACGCCTACGACGGGGCGTCGCGCAAGCCCGAGGTGGTCTTCGGCTCGAGTCTCGACGACGACCTCGCGCGCCGCGATTTCTCGGTCAACGCGCTTGCCCTCCGGCTGCCGAAGCTCGAACTCGTCGACCCGTCTGGCGGCGTCGAAGACCTCGTGGCCCGCGTGCTGCGCACGCCGGCCGCTCCCGAGCAGTCGTTCGGCGATGACCCGCTGCGGATGCTGCGTGCCGCACGATTCTCGGCCCAGCTCGAGTTCACCGTCGAGTCGGCGACCCTGCAGGCGATGACGATGCTCGCGCCCGAGATCGATCGCATCTCGGCCGAGCGGGTGCGCGACGAGCTCTCGAAGCTGCTGTCGACGCGGTCGCCTCGCGGCGGCATCCGCCTGCTCGTGGAATCGGGGCTCGCCGAACGCGTGCTGCCCGAGTTGCCCGCCCTCGCGCTCGAACGCGACGAGCACCACCGGCACAAGGACGTCTACGAGCACAGCCTCACCGTGCTCGACCAGGCCATCGAGTACGAGATCTCGCGCGGCGTCCTCGACTCCCCCGACCTCATCGTTCGGCTCGCCGCGCTGCTGCACGACATCGGCAAGCCCTCGACGCGGCGCTTCGAGCCCGGCGGCGCCGTGAGCTTCCACCACCACGACGTGGTCGGCGCGAAGCTCGCCCGCAAGCGACTGCGCGCGCTGCGTTTCGACAACGACACGATCGCCGCGGTCTCGCGCCTCATCGAGCTGCACCTGCGCTTCTTCGGCTACACCGACGGCGCATGGACCGACTCAGCGGTTCGTCGGTACGTGCGCGACGCCGGCGACCAGCTCGAGCGCCTGCACATCCTCGCGCGGGCCGACGTGACGACCCGCAATCGACGCAAGGCCGACCAGCTCGCGTTCGCCTACGACGACCTCGAAGAGCGCATCGCGGTGCTCGCTGAAGAGGAGGAACTCGCGGCCGTGCGGCCCGAGCTCGACGGCGCAGACATCATGCGGCTGCTCGACGTGAAGCCGGGGCCTGTCGTCGGCGAGGCCTATCGGTACCTGCTCGAGGTGCGGCTCGATGAGGGGCCCATCGGCACGGATGCCGCGACCGAGCGCTTGCTCGCCTGGTGGACCGCCCGTTCGGAGTGAGTGGGGTCGACCGCGCGAATGGTGCGGATGCGGGGCATCCGCTATGCTGTCTAGGTTGCCCGTGTGCCGCGATTGTGCGGCCTCCATGACGTGACGTATGCACAACCCTCCTGCTGCAGAGATCCTGTAGCCGTTTGAGTCCGAAGGAGGTGGGTTAGTCATGCACCAATACGAGCTGATGGTTATCCTCGATCCAGAGATCGATGAGCGCACCGTTGCTCCCAGCCTTGACAAGTTCCTCAACGTCATCCGAAACGATGGCGGCACTGTCGACAAGGTCGACATCTGGGGACGTCGTCGTCTGGCGTACGAGATCAACAAGAAGAACGAGGGCATCTACGCCGTCGTCGACTTCACCGCCGAGTCCAAGACCACCGATGAGCTCGACCGCCAGCTGAACCTCAGCGAGGCCGTCATGCGCACCAAGGTCCTGCGTGCGGAAGAGGCGATCGCCCAGGTCGTCGCACACCAGAAGGCCCAGGAGGCGAAGGCCGCCAAGAAGGCCGCCGCTTCGGCGCGTGCCGGCGCGAAGGCTGCTGCTGCTGCCGCTCCCGCCGCTGCTGTTGCCGCCGCACCCGCCTCGGCCAAGAAGGACGACTAGTCCCCATGGCCGGCGAGACCATCATCACCGTGGTGGGCAACCTCACTGCAGATCCCGAGCTGCGTTACACGCAGAACGGCCTCGCGGTTGCCAACTTCACCATTGCGTCCACTCCCCGCACGTTCGACCGTCAGGCGAACGAGTGGAAGGACGGTGAAGCGCTGTTCCTGCGCGCGAGCGTCTGGCGTGAATTCGCCGAGCACGTCGCCGGTTCACTCACCAAGGGTTCCCGGGTCATCGCTTCCGGGCGTCTCAAGCAGCGTTCCTACGAGACGAAGGAAGGCGAGAAGCGCACCACCATGGAACTCGAGGTCGACGAGATCGGCCCGAGCCTGCGCTACGCCACCGCGTCAGTGACGCGCGCCCAGTCCAACCGTGGCGCAGGCGGCGCTGGAGGCGGCTCCTTCGGGGGCGGCGCCGGTGCCGACGAGCCGTGGGCACCCAGCACTCCCGCAGCAGCAGCCCCCCAGGGCGGCGGCAGCGGCGGCGATGTCTGGAACACCCCCGGCACGAGCTACGGCGACGAGACTCCCTTCTAATATTCAGCAGGATTCGAGCCGGTCGCTGAGCGACCTGCTCGCCCCGCGAACTCAACCAAGACAGGAAAGACAATGGCTGGAAAGTCGAGCGGCGACCGCCGCAAGCCGACCCGCGGGAAGGGCGCGAAGAACGCCGCCCCGGCGAAGTCCATCAAGGTCGGTGTCATCGATTACAAGGATGTCGCGACGCTTCGCAAGTTCATCTCCGAGCGTGGAAAGATCCGCGCCCGCCGTATCACCGGTGTCTCCGTGCAGGAGCAGCGCCTCATCGCCCGCGCCGTCAAGAACGCACGCGAGATGGCCCTTCTGCCCTACTCGGGCTCTGGCCGTTAAGGAGCACGACAATGGCTAAGGTAATTCTCACGCACGAGGTCACCGGCCTCGGCACGGCCGGCGACGTCGTCGAGGTCAAGAGCGGTTACGCTCGCAACTATCTCGTTCCCAAGGGCTTCGCTGTGGCGTGGTCGCGCGGTGGCGAGAAGCAGGTCGAGCAGATCAAGGCGGCCCGCATCGCCCGCGAGCTGCACTCGCTCGAAGACGCGCAGGCCCTCAAGGCCAAGCTCGAGTCGGGCAAGGTCAAGCTGGCCGTCAAGTCGGGTCTCGGCGGTCGCCTCTTCGGCTCCGTCAAGACGGCTGACATCGCGGCTGCCGTGTCGGCCGCCGGTCTCGGCGAGATCGACAAGCGCAAGATCGAGATCACGGCGCCCATCAAGGCGACCGGTGACCACGAGGCGACGGTTCGTCTGCACGACGAGCTCTCGGCGACGATCACCCTTCAGGTGGTCGCGGCGAAGTAACTCGCAGCACACACGCAAGCGGCGGTTCGGGCTTCGGCCCGGGCCGCCGTTTCGTCGTTGTGCGTGTACACCCGCGGACCCCGATCGCGCAAGTTGATATTGGAGTTTGCTGAGTCCGTTGTACACAGGTCGACCCACAGGCCGGACGGACTTTCAAAGAAGTTTTCCCTCACAGGTGTGCATAGATTAAATCCCCGGTCGTCTTGGAATTCAGGTCGTGTAATTCACACGAATTCCACAGTTGTCCACAGGCTGAGTGCACACCTTCCACGGCGTTTCGCCCAGTTTGTCCCCAGAGTTATCCACAGGCCAGGTTGTGCACTCCACAGGGCTTCCCTATCGTGAAGCAGCGTCCCTTCCCACCCTTGTGCAGATCCGGTCGGCCAGCCATGTCGGCGGCTCCCGGGAGACTGGGTGATGGGCGCGGGTCGCTCGCCCGTTCGAGCCGAACCGGAGGTCATGAAGTTGTCGATCGCGCACATCGGGCTCGCTGAACCGGCCGACGACGACGGTACCGCCCGACGGGGCGAACGCGTTCCTCCGCACGACCTCCTCGCCGAGCAGAGCGCACTCGGCGGCATGATGCTCTCGAAAGACGCCGTCGCCGACGTCATCGAGACCGTGCGCGGCGTCGACTTCTACGTGCCGAAGCACGAAGTGGTCTTCAACGCGATCCTCACGCTCTATTCGCACGGTGAGCCCACCGACGTCATCGCCGTCACCGACGAGCTCACGAAGACGGGCGACTTGCAGCGCGCCGGCGGCGTGGAGTACCTGCACACGCTCACGAGCATCGTGCCCACCGCGGCGAACGCCGGCTTCTACTCGTCGATCGTCGCAGAGCGGGCCCTGCTGCGCCGGCTCGTCGAGGCCGGCACGCGCATCGTGCAGATGGGCTACCAGGGCGAGGGCGAGGTCACCGACCTCGTCAACAACGCCCAGGCCGAGATCTACAGCGTCACCGGCTCGGTCGAGACCGAAGACTACGTGCCGCTGTCCGACGCCGTGACCGCGGCGATCGATGAGATCGAAGCCGCCAAGCACACCGATGGCAAGTTCACCGGCGTGCCCACCGGGTTCGCCGATCTCGACGACCTGACCAACGGGTTCCACCCCGGCCAGATGATCATCGTCGCGGCGCGACCCGCCATGGGAAAGTCGACGCTCGCGCTCGACTTCGCCCGCGCGGCATCCATCACGAACGACCTGCCCTCGGTGTTCTTCTCACTCGAGATGGGCAAGAGCGAGATCGCCATGCGACTGCTCTCAGCCGAGGCATCCGTGCCCCTGCAGATGATGCGCAAGGGCACCGTCGACTCCCGCGACTGGACGACCATCGCCGCCACGCGAGGCCGCATCAACGATGCGCCGCTCTACCTCGACGACTCCCCCAACATGACGCTCGTCGAGATCCGGGCGAAGTGCCGACGGCTGAAGCAGCGCGTCGGGCTCAAGATGGTCGTCATCGACTACCTGCAGCTCATGACGAGCGGCAAGCGCGTCGAGAGCCGCCAGCAGGAGGTGTCGGAGTTCTCGCGTGCGCTCAAGCTGCTCGCGAAAGAGCTGCAGGTGCCCGTGATCGCGCTGTCGCAGCTGAACCGTGGCCCCGAACAGCGCGCCGACAAGATGCCCGCGCTCAGCGACCTGCGCGAGTCGGGCTCGATCGAGCAGGATGCCGACATGGTGATCCTGTTGCACCGCGAGAGCGCCTACGAGCGCGACAGCCCGCGAGCCGGCGAGGCCGACCTCATCGTCGCAAAGCACCGCAACGGCCCGACCCGCACCATTACGGTGGCGTTCCACGGGCACTTCTCGCGGTTCACCGACATGGTGCAGTCGTAGGCGCCTGCTGTAGATTCCACGGGAAGATGGCGGATTCCGCGGTACTTGACATGCAAATGGCGGATCCGCCATTTGTCGCGGAATCCCGTGTAGGTTCTCGCGCAACCTGTCATTTTCTCCGATGATTTGTCACGCACTTGGCGAAATGACAAGTATCTGAGACTCGGCTCGGCGCCCTCGACAGTTGCCGCTCGTCTTCCGCTGATCCCATTGATGGATGAGCAATCGGTGCCGACGCCGTTGCAGTAGACGCCACCGGGCTCATGGCGTGGCGCCGCCGGAAGGCTGGCGCAACTTAACGCTGAGCACCGTGGGCGGAGCGTCTGGGTACTGCTGCACGTCGATCCGTCTTACTCCGCACTCGGCGCATCGCACGTAAAGAACCCGACCCTCTGATGTGGAGTGCGCCGACTCCACGATCCACCCGTGCTCATGACCCGTGTGCGATGCCTGGATCGCGGCATCCGTGCTCACTCCGCTCGTTCTCCCCGTTGCAGGCGCTCTCATGTCCATGCCCCGAGCCTGCCGCGTTCGCGCGCTTGTCGGCAGCCTCCAGCCGACCGATGCGCGCATCCACCGGTCGGTCATCCACCGGTCGGCGGATGCGCGCCATCCCGGGCGTCTCAGTCGCTGGTGCGACCGAGCTCGGCGAGCCGGAATTGGCCATCTTCCTCCGGCACGCTCAGACCTGGACAAATACCGTGGATTCGGCGTCAGGGCGACATCTTCGCGCAGAACCTACATCCCGGTCGATATCGAGGCGGACGGATCGTCGGCAGCCGTCGTTGACCCTGGTCGTGTGGCCGTCGAAGTGAGCGTACCCGTGCGGGCGTCTTCATCGGGCCGGGCAAATGGACACCTCCTTCGCCAGATGCAGTGAACTCACTCGGCCACCGCCACAGGCCCGCTGCCCGACCCGCTTACGGCAACCACGCGCCGGATCAGGTCGCGGGCCGGCTCGTGTCGTCGCCGTCGAGTGGTCCACCATCCGAGGCGTCTGCAAGCAGCAGCTCCGTCTGGACTCGGCGGTAACGAGCGACAGCGGCGGTGGCCTTCGTCGCTGAGATGAGGAACACGATCAGGCAGACGACCACAGCCAGCAGCGCGAGTGCGAAGATCAGCCAGATTGCGCCGTAAATGGCGCCGAAGTTGAAGAGTTCGTACATCCGGCGAATCTATCGCTCCGATGCGACCCACGCGGACGCTGAACGATCGCTTACGGTGCGTGGCTCGCTCGTCGAAGGTGGCCAGGTGTAGGAATTGGCCATCTTTCGCGGATTCCGACCGCCCAGAGCAGACAAGTACCGTGGATTCGGCGCCCACAGTGACATCTTCGCCTGGAACCTACAGCTTGTGTAGGTTCCGCGTAAAAGATGGCGAATTCCGCGACACTTGGCATCTAGATGGCATATTCGCCACACAACTAGAGGGGACCACCGGGTGACCACTATCCGCACCGCCGGCGCAGCCGTCTCAGGCCTGCTTACGATCGCCGTGCTCACCGGCTGCACCACTGGGAACGCCTCGTTTCTGCCCGACACCGACGCACAGGCGGCAGCCACGGAGGCCGCGCCAATCGAAGGGGACTCGGACGGGGACGGTGAGCTCTCCGAGTTCGAGAAGCAGGTGCTCGCGAGGCACGCTCCCCGCGACATCACTCTTCACGATGGCACCGTCGTCGTCGTGACACCCGGGCAGCCCCTTCCGCAGCCAGTCATCGATCAGATAGCCGCCGACGCCGCGCCCGGCGCAGCCCAGACACAGACCGCCGACGAGTTTGCGCCCATGGCGGGCACAAGAAGCATCCGCGAGGTCGCAAACTCATACGCGAACGAGCTTGGTCGGACCGTCGTCATCGTCTACCAGGGCTTCGGTGTCTGGGGGACGATCTCAACCGTCGACGAATCCGGCGGGCCCGGGCTAGCAGGCAGCAGCGACCGAGACGCGTTGGTCGCGGCGGCGACCGACTGGGCGGAATCGCACGACGCCTACGTCGTCGTCGTCGAGTAGCTAGCGTGACTGCTATGCCACCGTTTACAGGCCGCAGCCAGGTGCCCGCCATCACGTCGCGCAAGGATGGCACCGCGATCGCATGGGCAGTCGTCGTCTGGTCGGTGGTCTTGGCGTTGCCGCTCTACTTCGCGACTTGGTTCCTCATCTGGATCCCCTTCGCCGCGGCCATCCCACCGCTGGTGGCACTCGTGCTCACGGCTTTCTCTCTGATCGCGATCAAACGGGAAACTGGCTGGCCGCGCGGCTTTTGGCGGCCGCGCGGAACGGCCGTTGCCTTCCTCTCTCTCATCGCCGTGATCGGCCTCTGGACCGCCGTGCTCCTGCCGGCCTGGCAAGTCTCAGAGACTGGTGCCCCCTAGCGAATCCGCTCGCGGCGAGCGGGCCCTCACCGATGGCGGCAATGTGTAGGAATTCGCCATCTACAGTGGAATACCGCCCGCTCTGCCCCGGACGCCGTGGATCTGGCTCGATAGCGCCATCTTCACGCGAAACCTGCACACGGATCTGTCGCCTCCAGCGCTGCACCGGCATGACCAGATCGGCCAACCTACGCAGCGACGGCTGATGGGAACCAGGTGCTCTCCGTGCTTGTGCTGCCGCTGTTGGGCTGGTCGGCGTGTGCGGTCGCGATGGCCGCGGGGTCATTCACCGCAGCACCAACTGTCGGCGCGGGCGGGGCACGATGCGGCCGTTGCGGTGCGCCCACACCATCAGCGCCGTCGTCACGGCCGAGCACGCGAGGACCGCGACGAGGCTTGCCTCGGGACCGAACGTGCCGCCGGTGAGCCAGGCTGGCCCCTGTGTCACGGCGTCCACCAACGAGCCCTGCGCGTCCGAACCAGACGATACGGTGCCGAAGAGTGCGACGATCGCGACGTTCCAGCCGAGGTGCAACCCTATGGGCAGCCAGAGCGACCGCGTCGCGACGAACGCGGCGCCGAGCATGAGCCCGGCTTCGACGGCGATCGCCACGGCGCCCCACAGCGTCGCGCCCGGGTTGAGCAGGTGTACGAGCCCGAAGAGCACCCCGGAGCCGGCCAGGGCGATCCACGTGCCGAACGCGCGCTCGAGCAGCTGCAGGATGACGCCGCGGAAGAGCACCTCTTCGGTCACCGCGACCGCGCACATCATTCCGACGACGGTGAGCGCCCCGGCGGCCGTGCCGGCACCGGTGATCTGATAGCCGCCGAGCAGCGCGATGATCCCGATCGTGACGGTGGCGAGGGCGAGCCCACCCAGCGCACCGACCGCCAGCCGGCTGAAGCGTGGACGAGCGAGCTCGACGACCGGACGAGCTTCGAGGCGCCTGACGGACCAGGCGTACAGCCACAGCACGAGTACGCCCATGGCGGGTCCCACGACGAGCGAGACGAGCGGGTTCGGGAGAGCGGAGGCGACGGTGTTGACGGCAACCATCACGAAGAGGAACGTCGCGACGAGAAGCGTGATGCGGCCGATCGACTGAGAACGCGTTCGTGCTGGATTCGAAAGGGGTGATGTCATGCCGCACACGCTATGAAGCTCATCGCTCGCCCGTCGTCACCCTCAGGTATCCGATCCGGGTAGCTCCACGGAGCTACCCGGGGCCGAAGTCCATCATTCCCAAAGCGAGATTGCCGAAGCGGTCTGCGGCCGCACTCGGAACGATCTCTCGATTGGGTCACACACATTCCCCATAGTCACGAGCTCGATGCCGGGCGCCGGCCGACTACATCGGCCTCGTTTCCGCTGCCGTTCGCAGGGAGACGTTCCACTCATACGCCGCGAACGTCGTCGCTACCGGAAGCGGAGGCGACGACTCGGCTCATCGCATCGATATCCATCCCGCAAGCCTGCCACCGCCAGCACGGCAGGAACCACGCGCAGCGATCCGCTTTCGGGCGCGGTGTGCTTCTCGCCGATGCCAGCCATGTGTAGGAAATTGCCATCCAGCGTGGAATCCGCCGTCCCCGCGGCGGACAAGTACCGCGGATTCGGCACCATTGCGTCATCTCCGCGCGGAACATACACACATGCCGGGAGCCCGCCCACGACGTCGTAATGCTGATCGCGCGCTTCGAGGCGCCCCTAGCCTCGGCGGCGTGAGCGAGCGTCCTGACTTCTACCTCCCGTTCCAGTTCGAGGAGACACTCACCGAACGCCTCCGGCTACGCGTCATGCGGGAGGCCGACCTCGATGACATCCTCGACTACCAGTCACGGGCCGACGTCTGCGAGTACCTCCTCTACCAGCCGCGCGATCGCCGGACCGCCGCCGCGAGGATCGCAACGTGGTCGCAGCAGACGCCCCTCGCATCCGACGGCGACTTCCTGGAACTCGCGGTGGAACGCAGGGATGATGCGCGCGTGATCGGGGATCTGTACTTCAGCCTCAAGCGCGCCGAGCACGGGTGTGCCGAGATCGGCTGGGCGTTCCACCCCGACCACTCAGGCCAGGGCTACGCGACCGAGGCGGCGATGGAAGCGCTTCGGCTGGGATTCGAGTCGATCGCCCTGCATCGCATCGTCGCCGAGGTGGACCCGCGGAATGCGGCATCTGTCGCGCTCTGCCGTCGACTCGGAATGCGCAAGGAGGCGCACTTCGCCGCCAACATCTGGTTCAAGGGCCGGTGGGCCGACACGGATGTCTACGCTCTGCGCGAGACCGAGTGGAATGCCCGGTGCCATGTGACCGTCGACCCGACGTGAGTCGGGTGGTCGCCGCAGCCGAACGAGTGGATTCCATGGACGAGCCGACCGTGCCGTTGCAGTAGGCGCACCCTTGCGGGCGTTTTCACCGGGCTGGGTAAATGGGCACCTCATTCGCCGGCCCCCGCGAGTGCACTCGGCGGCCAGCTGGCGCCCGCTGCGCGACCGCCCTTACGGGCTTCCGGTCTTGGTCGGGCGTGCAAGATGGGAAGGTGACCGATATGGATACGAGCGGCCTCGCCCTCTCGCGGGCCTATTTCCTCGAAGTCGTGGGACCGATGCTGGCGGAGCAGTTCCCCAATCTTTCTTACACCGCTGGTCGGCTTGGCGCTGGCTCTGATGTCCTCGGTCTCGACGACGCCGTATCACGCGATCATGACTGGGGTTTGCGGCTGAACCTGTTCGTGCCTGATGCCGCAGTGGCTGACGTCGACCTGGAGCTTGAGCGGCTTCTCCCCGACAGCTTTCGTGGGTTGCCGATCCGATTCGCCTTCACCGGTCAGACGGAGCAGCGGCACCAGGTCGAAGTGAGTAGCGTTTCCGATTTCCTGAACGCGCATTTAGGCTTCGATCCTCGTGCGGGCGCGTCCGCCCGCGATTGGCTTTCGCTCTCAGGGCAGGCTGCACTCGAAGTCGTCGCCGGCCCGCTCTTCGCTGAGACCTCCGACGAACTTGTCTCAGCTCGACGGGCGCTCGAATGGTATCCCGACGATATCTGGCGGTACGTGCTCGCCTGCGACTGGATTCGCATCGAGCAGGAACTCCCGCTGATGGGACGCGCAGCTGACGTCGGTGACGACGCAGGCTCCCGCATCATCGCGGCTCGTTTGGTGCACACCGCAATGCACATGGCGTTCATGCTGGAACGCCGCTGGCCACCGTACGCAAAGTGGTTCGGCACGCTCTTCCAGACATTGGAGTGCGCGGGTGAGGTGGGTGAGGCGATTGACTCTGCACTCCGCGCCAACGACTTGGCCGGTCGACAGCTCGGCATCGCCGCCGCACTGGAGTCGCTGCTCCAGCGGCAGAATGCTCTCGGATTGACCGCGACGACACGAGCAACGATCCCATTCTGGGATCGGCCATATCTGCACCCCGACCCGGATATCGTTGCCCAACTCCTTGCCGGGATTGTGGATCAGGGCGTCCAATGTTTGCCGCGCGGCCGCGGGTCTGTCGATCAACGAACCGACAATGTCGATGTCCTCGTCGACGTCGAAGCACGCAGGGCCGCAGTCGCACACTGAACCGCCTGATCGCCCGATAGACGATCTGCTTGCTGGGCGGGGCGGCCTGTAGGAGTTTGCCATCTTCCGTGGAATCCCGCCCGCTCAGACGAGGACAAATACCGTGGATTGGGCCAGCACGAGCATGGCGCGTTGTTCGAGCTCAATGTCAGACTCACCCGCAAACGGAGCCACCACGTTGCGAGCCTGGTGGCGGGGACGGATGCCGCGGCTCGAGCCACGGTTGCCGATTCGATGTGCCCCGCGTATAGCGGCGTTCAATCGCCGTTCGCTGATCGGGCTCGATTCGCGGAAGTCCCGAGGACTGGAGAGAAGGGAGACTTCTCCGCCGCCTCGTTCACCTGCCGGTCATTCGTGCGCCACCGTCGATCCACCGCCAGCGGTTTCACTGACGCAATGATCACGAAGAAGCGGACTCTCTCACTGGTCACGGGCCTCGCGCTTGCGGCATCCATCATCCTCACCGGATGCGCACCGCTGGAGGTGCCGGGTCCGCGCGAGACTGAGTCGACGCTTATAGAGGCACACGAGATCGTGCCAGAGCCGGGCCGAACGATAGCAGCGACCCCTTCGGAGACCGTCGAAGCGCTCGTGGGCTACCGCATCGCGGTCGTTACACGAGACAGGTCGGCGTCGTCCACCGCACTGCTCGACGCCGCGCGCCGGTTCGCGCAGGAGCGTCGCGCCGAGCTGCTGGAGTTTCCGGCCGACGCTTCCACTATCGATGGGGTCGGTGCTGCGCTGGATCGTGCGCTCGCAGCAGATCCGGATCTGATCGTCGGGCTCGGTGCGGGCGTCGTGGACCTCTTCTCGTTCGAGACCGCGCAGCTGCTGGAGCGGGAGTTCCTCATCGTCGGGGCGCAGCTCGCCGAGCCCACCGACAACGTCACCGCCGTGATCTGGGATGGCGCGACCTCCCGCGGATCCGCCGCCTCCGCGGACGGCGCCCTCGACGAAAGCGCCATCACGGAGGAACGCGGCGTCGACGGGTTCGCCGCCGGAGTGGCCAGCATCCACACCGGGGTTACTGGGGTGGTCCTGCACCTCGAGTAGTCGCGTTCAAGCCTGAAAGCGGATCTTTCACGCGCCAGATGAAAGCCGTTCACCTTCATGTTCGTAGACCGACATCCACCTCGCGGAAACTCGTCGAGGCGCATCGCGCCCCGTTCCCTCGTGCAGAAGACCCAAGATCGGCGTGTGACAACTTGCTGACCATCGACGTGCCCTCGATCGTGCCCGACCCCGTTCCCGACTCGCGCCATCCCCGCGCCGGTCGCCGAGGTGTTGCCGGCGCGATCCTTCTCGCCCTCACCGCCGGCTCGCTCCTGACCGCGGCCCCGGCGGCCGTCGCGACAGAACTGCCCACGACAGCGGTCGCCAACATCATGGACGCAACCGCCGAGCCGGTCCGGATCCAGGCCGAGGACTATACGTCCTCCAACGGCGGCAGCACCAAGAAGGAGACCGGCGCGGACGCCACGGGCACACCGCTCGGCAACGTCGGCGGCACGTGGGACGGCGCCGAGATCACGTTCGACCAGGTCGAGCTCGGCACCGCGTCGCTCGGTTCGCTCACGGTGCGCTACGTGAACAACTCCAGCCGGGTGGGCGCCAACCCTAACCTCGAGTTCTACCTCGACGAGAAGACAGATGCCGGAAAGCTGGTCACCGTGCCGCTGCCGGTCACGGGATCCAACTGGAACGCGTACAGCACGACCACCGTGAGCCTGCCAGCCGAAGTTTCGGGCGCGCACAAACTCATCGTCGCGATGCACGTGACACCCGATGCGAACCACCCGTACGCCGGCAACCTCGATTACTTCGAGTTCGGTCCGGCGACCCTTCCCGACACGTTCCTCAGCACGACGGACATCTGGAAGTACTCCGACAGCAACACTGATCCGTCAGGCGACGGCACCCTGTCCTGGACGACCGCGGGCTTCGACGACATGGCGTGGAACGAGTCCCCCGGCGCCTTCGGCGCGAAGAACGGCGGCGCCGGGACCATCGGGGCGAACTTCCCAATCACGACCACGCTCCGCCACTACATCGACGGGTTCGCGCAGCCGGTGGTCCCCACGTACCATTTCCGCACCGACATCGCCCTCACTGATGGACAGCTCGAGCAGGTCGCCTCGCTGCAGGGGACGATCACGTATGACGACGCGGTGCGGATCTACGTCAACGGTCAGAAGGTCGCCGGCTTCGTGGACGGCCGGGTTGACGCCGCGCCCAACCAGAACCTCGCCTATGCCGGCGCCAGCGGCGGCGACCCGGTGACGAGCACATTCACGATCCCTGCGGAGGCGCTCGTCGCCGGCGAGAACACGATTGCGGTGGCCCTGTACCAGGACCGAGAGTCGAGCAGCGACATCTACCTGGACCTGAAGTCGCTCGTGCCGGTCGAGAAGACCGGCGGCCCGATCGTGGTGAACATCTCGGATGTCGTGCTCGGCGTCGGCGCCACCGAAGCCCAGCGCAACCTGACCTGGTACTCGGATGCCGACGTGCCGCAGGGCGCCCAGCTCGCCAAGGCTTCCGACGTCGTCGACGGCGTGTTCCCCGACTCGGCTGCGGTGTTCGCCACGACGAAGACCGGGGGCACGACGAGCGGCCAATTCTTCCGCGACACCACGCTCACCGGCCTCGAGGAGAACACGCCCTACGCGTACCGTGTGGGCAGCGATGAGAACGGCTGGTCGCCGGCCTACATCTTTCGCACCCAGGCGTTCTCGGGCGACTTCTCGTTCCTCTTCTTCGGCGATCCGCAGGTCGGCGCGTCCGGCAACCTCGCCGCCGACGAGCGGGGCTGGGTCGACACGGTGAACGTCGCCGCCGCGAGCTATCCCGACGCCGAGCTGCTGTTCTCGGCCGGCGACCAGGTCGAAGGCGCTCCCAACGAGAACGAGTACAACGCGTTCCTCAAGCCCGAGCAACTGCGAAGCATCCCGCTCGTGGCGACCAACGGCAACCACGACGTCGGATCCAAGGCATACGAGCAGCACTTCAACCTGCCGAACGAGGACCTCACAGCAGGCGCGGGTAGCGCCACCGCCTCGGGTGGCGACTACTGGTTCATCTACAAGGACGTGCTGTTCCTCAACATCAACTCGAACAGTCGCGACAACGCCTCGCACTTCGCCTTTATGGAGAAGGTCATCGCCGAGCACGGCGACGAAGCGAAGTGGAAGGTGCTCGCGTTCCACCACTCGATCTACTCGGTCGCCGCGCACGTCAACGACGGCGACATCCTGGATCGGCGCAGCACCCTGCCCGGCGAAATCTCGAAGCTCGGCTTCGATGTCGTCCTGATGGGTCACGACCACAACTACACCCGCAGCTACCTCATCAAGGATGGTCAGCTCGCGAACTCGACCGAACTGTCGGGTCAGAACCGGGTGGAGGCGAAGGCCGGTGAGGTGCTGTATCTCACGGCCAACTCGTCCAGCGGATCGAAGTACTACGACACGACCGCGCCCGACGCCTGGTGGGCCTCGGTGAAGAATCAGGAGAAGGTGCGCAACTACTCGGTGATCGAAGTGACCGACGGATCCTTCACGCTCCGCACGCTGCGCAGCCAGGCGAATGGTGCGTCGAAGCCCGTGAACAGCGTGGTCGACGAGGTCGTCCTCACCAAGGACGCCGCGCCCGAGCTCACCGTGCCGGCCAGCGGCGATGTCGCGTTCGGGTCCGCGTTCGACCCGTTCGCCGGAGTCTCGGCGAGGGACAACGTCGACGGCGACCTCACTGCCAAGGTCACCGTCACGGGCTCGATCGACACCGAAGCCCTCGGCGCGCACACGCTCACCTACGCGGTGACGGACGCCCGCGGAAACACCAGCACCGTGGAGCGGATCGTGACGGTCGTCGAGGCGACGCTAGCCACCGAAGTGCCGATCGTCTCAGGTCCTGCGAAGGTCGGTGGCGTGCTGACGGCGCTGCCGGGGACGTGGACCGAGGGCGCCAAGCTCGCTTACCGCTGGTTGCGCGACGGCGTGCCGATCCCTGGCGCGACGGGCGTATCGCTCAAGGTGACCGGACCCAACGCGGGCCACCGGATCTCCGTCGAGGTCACCGGATCCCTGTCCGGCTATGCGACCGCGTCCGAGACCTCGGAGGCGACAGTCCCCGTGGTCAAGGGCAAGCAGAAGTAGAACGCCCGGGTAGGGATCGCTCGCGGTCCCGATCCGGCGCATCCGCTCGCGGCGCAAGCCGCACCTCTCTATCCCGTACCCAGGAGAACCCACAGCGCATGTCCAAGTCATCCCGCCCTCTCGGGCTCGTCGCCGGCGGCGCGCTCGCAGCTCTACTCCTCACCGGGCTTGTCCCGGTCCCGGCGACCGCCGCCGAGCCCGCCGCACCTGCCGCGCCCGTCGATGCCACCGACTTCACCGATCTCGTCAATTCGTTCGTCTCCACCGAGGACGATTTCGGGCAGGATTTGCCCGGCGCCGAGGCGCCCAACTCGATCGTCAAGATCAACCCGATGACGACGGGCGGCCGCTCGCACAGCGGCTACGACTACGCCGAAGACCAGATAGCCGGCTTCACCCACACCAATCTCAACGGTGTGGGCGGCTCGGGCGGCGGCGGCGACCTGCTCGTCGTGCCCACGTACGTGACCTATGCGAACAGGCCGTCACCGACTCGTACGCGAAGACTTACAGTCACGACGCCGAGGACGCCGAGCCCGGCTACTATGGCGTCGAACTCACCACGACCACAGGCGCAGACGGCGCGGTCACCGTCGATGCGGGTGCGGAGCCGATCCTCGCGGAGGCCACCGCCGACGTACGTACGGGCCAGGACCGCTTCACCTTTCCGAAGGCGGGCACGGCCTCGCTCGTGGTCGACCTGCGCAACAACTTCACCCGCCGCAACGGCGCCGTGCTCGACATCGCGACGCTCGACGACGGCCGGATCGCCCTCTCCGGCGAATTCGCCGGCCACTTCAACGGCTACGACTACAAGATGCACTACTACGCCGAGACCACGTCCGCGGCGAAGGATGTGCGCACGTGGGCTGGCTCCGGCGCCCTCGGCACGGCCGTGCACCGAGAGGGCACCGACATCGGCGCGGTCCTCGACTTCGACGTCGCCGCGGGAGAGCAGGTCGGCCTCAAGGTCGCCATCTCGCCGATCAGCGCCGACCAGGCTCGCATCGATCTGGGCGTCGAGATGGGGGAGCGCAGTTTCGAGCAGGTGCGCACCGACACGTCGGCTGCCTGGGACGAGATCCTCGGCCGGCTCGCCGTGACCGCGTCCGACGTCAGCGACCCCGACGGTGAACTCCGGACGTTGTTCTACACGCACCTGTACCGCATGTTCGGCATGCCGATGAACGCCACGAGCACGAGCGGCACCTACCGCGGCCTCGACGGCGTGGTGCACGCGGCCGACGGCTACACGCATTACGACGGCTGGGGATTCTGGGACGACTTCCGCAAGTACGAGATCCTCGCGATCGGCTACCCGGAGGTGTTCCGCGACATCGCGCAATCGATCGTCGACCTGTACGCCACCTTCGCCGACAGCGGCAAGAGCTCGCTCTCCGGCGCCGTGCACGCGGTGCCCACCGTGCGCTTCGAGCGTGCCGCCGTGGTGGTCGCCGACGCAATCGCGAAGGGCGCCGAGCTGCACGGACTCGACCGCGCCTGGCCGGCGCTCGTCTCCCAGTCTCAGGGCGGCTACGCGAACGCCGACAACGTCAAGCGCGGGTACATCGCGAACGAAGCGGATGACACGCTCGGTACCGCCTACGACGACTGGGCCATGGCGACGATCGCTGACTCGCTCGGCATGACCGACGAGGCCGGCGACTACCGGCTGCGCGCCGCGAACTGGACGAACCTCTACAAGAAGGATGCCGTCAGGCTCGCCGATGGCAGCACCAGCGGCCTGATCGTGCCGAAGAGCGCCGACGGGGCTTGGCTCGACGTCGACCCGGAGCGCTTCGAGTCCGGCAACGTCTACCAGGGCACACTGTGGCAGTACAACTGGTACGCGGCCGGCGACATGGGCGGGATGCTCGAACTCATGGGAGGCGAGGATCGCGCGCTGTCCGCGCTGAGCTTCATGTTCGGCGAGCACGCTCCCGACGACGGGCGGCGGATGCTGCACGCCAACGCCAACGAGATCGACCTGCAGGCTCCGTACCTCTTCAATTACGTCGGCGCTCCGTCGAAGACGCAGTACTGGGTGCGGAACATCTACACGAAGGAGACCTGGAACCGCTACATCGCGACCGGCTCGACGCACGAGGCGCCTTCGGGTGGCGGCGAGTTCACCCCGCCGTTGAAGACCAAGGTCTTCAAGAACAGCCCGCAGGGCTTCCTGCCGACCATGGACAACGACACCGGCACGATGTCGTCGACGTTCGTCGCCGCAGCGATCGGCCTGTTCCCCGTCGCAGCCGGATCGGATGAGTACCAGATCGGCACGCCGTTCTTCGAGAACGTGCAGATCAACTACCCCTCTGGCCGGACGTTCGACATCGCCGCCGACGGCGTCTCGCCCGACGACTACTACATCCAGTCCGCCACGCTGAACGGCCAGGACTTCGGCCGCACGTGGGTCACCTACGACCAGCTCACCGCGGGCGGGAAGCTGTCCTTCGCGATGGGTGAGCAGCCCTCCGCCTGGGCGGCCGACGGTGTCGCGCCATCCTCACTGAGCGACGACCTGCCGAGCTCGATCTACGACCCGACCGACGCGATCTCGGTCGACTCGCGCGAGTTCATCGAGGCAGAAGCCGGCGACGGATCCATCGGCGACACGATCGCCCTGAACCTTGCCAACGGAACGTTCGCAGGCACGAACGGCGCCGACCTCGTGGCATCCGGTGCCATCTCCGCGGCCAACGTGCCCGCGGGACTGACCCTGGTCGCCGAGCGCGCCGGCGACCGCGCCGTCACACTGCGGCTGACCGGCACGGCGGAGCGGTCCGGCACGATGGACAGCATCGATGACCTCGTTGTGAGCATCTCGGACGCGGCCTTCAGCCGGAAGCCGTCCACGGGGCCGCGCGAGCTCACCCTCAAAGTCACGTTCGGAGGCGTCTCGCTGCACGCCGAGCGCACGCGCCTCGTCGTCGCGCCCGACGGTGCGGTCGACACCCAGGTGGCGCTCACGCTGAGCGGCGCACTGTTCGCCGGTGCCGACGGACGCGCCCTCGTCGCGGATGGCGCGCTGACCCTGCCCGGCCTCCCCGGTGGCGTGACAGCCGCTGCTATGAAGCGCAACGACACCACCGTCGACCTGCGCCTGACCGGATCCCTCGGTGACGCGCAGCGCGCGTCGTTCTCGCTCGCGTTCACCGACGCCGCCTTCAGCGGCACGGCCGCCTCGGGCGTGCGCGGCGACGGCATCTCCGGGCTCGGAACGCTGACCCTGACGGTCGATCCGCAGTGGCGCGCCAAGCTGGCGACACTGATGGCGGATGCCGAGCTCGTCGTCCGCGGCGAATACTCCACATCGTCCTATGCCGGCTTCGTCGCCGCGCGCGATGCGGCGCAGGCCGTTCTTGCCGACAACGCAGCAACGGACGAGCAGCTCCAGTCCGCGCGGAACGCGCTCACGCGGGCCGGTGAGGCTCTGACGATCGCGGCGCCGACCGACCGCGTGCGGCTCGACGGCATCACGTATGGCGAGGTCGCGTTCGACGACGACTTCTCCACGGACCGCCTGGCGGAGTACACCACGTTCGCAGACATCAACGAGCCCGCCGCGGCCCTGTCGGTCGATACCGCCGAGGGCGTCCTGAAGGCGACGGCCGACGGCCGACGCTGGAGCCACGTCGCCCTCCCCGCTGAGGCGGGCGACAGCTTCGCGCTGGTCGTCGAGCCTGCGAGCTTCACCGGCACCCGTGCCGCGGAAGACAGCCTGTTCATCGGCCTCACCGACGGTCCCCGCAACCGCGCGCACAGCTGGTACAACAACAGCCGCGCCGAGAGCGGCTTCGACGTGTCGGTCGACGGCCAAGGCAAGAGCATCGGTGTCGGCTCGCTTAGTGGTGTGCAATGGAACCGGGGGGACCGCTTCGCGACCGTGGTCGACCACGGGACCATCACCTCCTGGATCGAGGAGGACGGCACCTGGCGGAAGATCCGCTCCGGACAGCTTGGCTCCGTGATGACCGCCGAGCAGACTCAGGGGTGGGATCCCACCTTCAGCCTCCGCCTCGACCCGGGTGTCATCGAGATCGACCGCGTAACGCTGCTCCGGCCGCCGCAGGGTGTCCCGACCGAGCCGGTGCGCGTGCAGGCCGAGGGCTACACGGCCGACAACGGCAACGGGCTGAAGAAGGAGGGCACGAGCCCGACGGGCAACGTCGGCGGTACGTGGAACGGCGGCGAGCTGACCTTCGAGCGGGTCGCCTTCGGCGCCGCGCCGCTGAGCACCCTTTCGGTGCGCACCTCCACCCGCGACGACCGTGTCGGCGCGAATCCGCGACTGGAGTTCTACCTCGACGAGAAGTCGGAGGCGAACCGGATCGGAACGGCCGCGCTGCCGAAGACCGGCGGTTGGGCGAACTACGTCACCACCACGGTCGAGCTCGACCGCTCGGTCTCGGGCGACCACCGGCTCGTTGTCGTGATGCACGCCGACCCGATCGCGGGGCAGGAGTTCACCTACGTCTCCAACCTCGACTGGTTCGAGTTCGCTCCTGCCGCGACGCAGGAGCCAGTGGTCGACCGCACCGCGCTGCAGACCGCCGCCGCCGACGCGCAGGATCTGCTGGCAGCGGAGGAACGGTACGTCGCGATCGACTTCGCGGTGTTCCGCAGAGCGCTCGACGACGCGACCCGGACTGCCGAGGATGCCGTGGCCGCACAGGATGACGTGGACGAGGCGCTGCGCGTGCTGAACCTCGCCGCCGGCCAGCTCGACTGGAAGGTCGTCCGGCGGCTGCCGCTGATGGTCTCCGCCGCCGGAGCCATCGACGCCGCGCAGTACACGCCAGAGACGGCCGCCGCGCTCACCGCGGCGCTCGTCGCCGCGCGGGCGGTGCCTGCCGACGCGTCGTACGAGGTGTACGCCGTCGCGGTCGACGACCTCGCCACCGCCCTGGCAGGCCTGGCCATGCCCGACGTGACCGCGCCTCTGCTCGTGGTGCCCGAGTCCGGATCCGTCGTATACGGAACTGTCTTCGATCCTCTTGCAGGTGTTAGTGCGGTCGACCACGTCGACGGGGACCTGACCGGATCGGTCGTGGTCGCCGGAGGGGTCGACACCGCGGCGCTCGGCGAATTCACGCTCCGCTACACGGTGGTCGATGCCGCGGGCAACGAGACGTCGAAGCAGCGCGTCGTGACGGTTGTCGCGGCCACCCTGACCACTGCGGTCCCGACGATCTCGGGCACCCTCAAGGTGGGATCGACTGTGACGGCAGTGCGCGGATCCTGGACGGAAGGCACGAGCTTCACGTACCAGTGGCTCCGCGACGGAGCTCCCATCAAAGGCGCCACAAAGAGCAGCTACAAGCTCGTGCCCGGCGATGGAAGTCACCGGATCTCGGTCAAGGTCACCGGCAAGCTCACCGGATACACGACAGCGTCGGCGACGTCGAGCTCCTGGTAGTCGCCCCGAAGTGACGCACCCGAGGGGCGGAGGATTCGCGTGGAGCCTCCGCCCCAGGTTCGCGGCGATTACCAGTCTCGACATGCCCACTCCGACTGGCAGTCGCCCGCCGCCGCGTGATCTGTGTCGGCGCGAGGGCACGAGGCGGCATGGCGAAGGTCCTCGGCATCGACGTGCCCGGCGCACACAAGGCCGCCGCCGCCAGTCTGGCCGTTGCGATTCGACGTCCTGTCAACGGGGGCCCACCACAGTTCAGGTCCGAACTCGCGAGCATGAGCGAACTGTGGAACCTGACTTGACGGCCGGCACCTTGAGGATCATCTCGACGCCAAGACCGCGCAGGCGGACAGCCCCGATATTGCCTTGAATCGGACAATCTAGCGAGCAGGACGACAGCAGGAGCTGAGTCATTCGATCACGATCTCGACGGGCATGTTGCCCTGGGTCGCGTTCGAATAGGGGCAGACCTGATGCGTTGCGTCGACCAGCGCTCGTGCAGTCTCATCTGCGATGTGCTCGGGCAACTCGACCCGAAGGACAGTTGCAAGCGCGAAGCCCGAGCCGCCCGCCCTGGGAACCAGGCTCACTTCTGCGGTGACTGCGACGTCGCCGGCGTCGATCGCCATGCGCTTCGCCACTATCCCGAGCGACGTCGAGAAGCAGGCTGCGTACCCCGCAGCGAATAGCTGTTCTGGATTCGTCCCCTCACCAGTACCGCCCATCTCCTTCGGCATGGCGAGGATGACGTCGAGCCGGCCGTCCGATGTGACGGCACGGCTGTCCCGTCCAGAAGACGTGGCCACGGCGGTGTATATCGCGTTCATGGGGGAAGCTCCTCAAGCTATATTGGCAGCAATTGAGTTGTACACAACTAGTATGCGTGCTGTCAAATTGGCATAGGATGCCCCCATGGGAGTCCTACCCGATGATCTAGCCTGCTTTGCGGTCCATGTCGCTGCACGAGAGCTCGACAACGCCTATCGGCCCGCGCTGCGCGAGTTGGGGCTCACTTACCCGCAGTACATGACCATGCTCGTGTTGTGGGAGCGCGATCCACAGACGGTCAAAGAGCTCGGCGCCGCGCTGCGATTCGACTCCGGCACACTGTCGCCGCTGCTCAAGCGGCTCGAGGCGGCCGGTTTCGTGACGCGCGAGCGCAGTACCACCGACGAGCGATCTGTGCTGGTGCGCCTGACCACACGAGGCCGCAAGCTCGAGGAACGGGGGAAGGATCTCGTGGCAAAGGTCTTCCGCACGTTCCACTACAGCGATCGCGATGCCGAGCATCTGCATGAGGAGATGCGCAAGCTCGTCGCCGCCCTTGATGACCGCGCCGCGACGTTTGGGCGCGGAGCGGGAGGATGAATGAGGTCTTCGTCGCTCGAGGGGATGCGGGCGGCCGAGCTGTTCCCGGGTGCCATTTCACGTCCAGCGCGATGGTGAGGTCGTCACTGCCGGGATCCGGGGTGTTCGCGGTGAGACTACTTGTCTGAACAGGTTTTTCGATTGGTGTCGGATTCGCGCGGAGTCGTTCGTTGACTTCATGAATGGCCCCAACGTGGGTGCCGAAGTCCCGGTGATCAGCGACGGACCCTTCGTGGAGTCGAAGGAATACCTCGCCGGCCTTTGGGTGTGGGAGGCCCCCGATCTGGATGTTGCGCTCGCCCTCGCCGCAGAGGCTTCGAAGGTCTGCGACCGGAAGATCGAGGTGCGACCGTTCGCGTGAGCGACGTCGAGGACGCAATCACCCGGGTATACCGTGACGAGTGGGCCCGGGTGGTCGGAGGCCGCGCGCAGCGCATATCGTGACGCGCTTCTCGGGCGTCGCGATGATCGGCATCGGCGGGTTCCTCCTCATCGAGCAACTGATCCGTACCACCCAGCAGTCGATGGCATAGGAGCAAGATGAGCTCACCCCATACGACCTCATTCGGAGAAGGACGCCTGATGGACTCGATCGACCTGCAACGCACCTACTTGGACCTCACGACGCCGCACGTGGCCGACGCGATCATGCGGTTGGGCATCCCGGTCAGGCAGGCGCCGGCGAGCGTCCGCCCGATCTGGGAGGACACGCATGTCGTCGGACGCGCCCGCCCCGCCCGCCATGCCGGCAGCGTCGACGTCTTCCTCGAGGCGCTCGAGCACGCGTCGCCCGGTGACGTGCTCGTCGTCGACAACGCCGGCAGGGACGATGAGGCCTGTGTCGGCGATCTCGTCACGCTCGAGGTGCGGAACGCGGGGCTCACCGGCGTCGTGATCTGGGGGCTGCACCGCGATTCCCGTGAGCTCCGCAGCATCCGACTGCCCGTCTTCAGTCAGGGAACTCTGCCCGGCGGCCCGCAACGGCTCGACGCTCAGGCGCCCGATGCGCTCACTGCTGCGCGATTCGGCGTGCACACCGTCACCGCCGAGGACTTCGTGCTCGGCGATGACGACGGGCTGCTCTTCCTCCCCCTCGATCGCGCGGCCGAGATCGCTGCCCTGGCAACCACGATCCGCGACACCGAACGCCTGCAAGCCGCTCACATGAGCCTCGGCACCAGCTTCCGCGAACAAGCCCGGTTCGCCGCGTTCCTGGCCGCTCGAGATCGTGACGGCGTCACCTTCCGGCAACACCTGCGCTCCATCGGCGGAGCCATCGAGGAATGAGCTCCATGTCCATCACCGAGCGGATCCGCAGCTACGCCGCCCTCACCCTGATGGACGAGCACTCCGAAGTCCTCACCGTCGAGTACAAGATCAACCTCCTTGCGCCGGCGCGCGGGGAATACCTCGAAGCCGAAGGCACCGTCCTGCGTTCAGGACGAACCCTCTCTGTCTGCCGCCTGGACGTCTGGGCGATCGACGGCGACCAGCGAGTGGCCATCGCCGTCGGACAACAGACGCTCATCCAAGTGAAACCGGGCGATTCGTAGAGCGGCGGAACGCCTCCATCAGCCGACCCAAGGCTCTCTACCCGAGAGCTTCGTGCGGCCTTCGGGCCGCGAACACGAGATACTGAAGTATGTCCTCCTCCGTTGAACGACGCTCCAATCCGACTGCCTGGGCCGCGTTCTGGTTCGCGCTGGCCGGCCTCGTGCTCATGCCCATCCCGCTGTTCATCGGGCTGATCCTCGGCGGCGGCCTCTCGATCGTCGCCGCGATCCTCGCCGTGATCGCCCTCCTCAAGGGGCTCGCGCGCAGCGGCAAGGGAATCGCGCCCGTCGTGTTCGCCGCGATCTTCATCGCCCTCACGTGGGGTGGCATCTCTGTCGGGGGCGGCACCATCTGGTAGTTCGAACGGGCCTGCGGTCATGGCGTGACCGGGTGCGGTACCGACAGCCAGTAAATCCGACGAGGGGTGGAGCGGGTGTCATCGGAACCGAGCAGGGAAGCGCACCCGGCGGCGCCGCAGACCGCCGCTGAGCCGTCGGCCAAGCGGACCGCCGAGCCTGGCGAAACGCTGCCGGTGTTTTCGACCACCGATCGTGGCGCCCGGATGACCCAGCTCCCGGCGGGTCAGCCGGTCGGACGCCTCAGCGGTGATCTCGTGCTGCGTGTCGTAGTGTGCATCACGATGTGGGCTCTCGCCTCCTCCGTGCCGTACGTCGCAGTGCTGGGGCTCGCCCCCACGCCTGAGATCGCTCACGTGCTCGGCAGCCCATGGGCCGTCGTCGCGGCACTCGTGCTCGGCTATCTGGCCATCATGCAATCCGTGAGCGTCCACGAGACCGCCAAATCCGCGTTCGGCCAGGTTCGGGTGGCCGGACTCCTGGCCACGCTCACGGTGACCGCCGGCCACGCTGTCGGTGCGGCATGCTGGCTGCTCGCCAGTTTCGACGCCGATCCATTGCCGCCCTTCGACCTCGAGCACATCGTCACGGCCTCGGAGATCCCACGGGAGTTGGGAGCTGCGATCGGTGGCGTCTTCGCCGTCTGGGCGATCATCACGCTCTGCCGGCTTCCGGGAGCCATCCGTCATGCACGGTCGCGGCAGCAGTCGCTCGAACGCCTGCGACGGCTCGGAACGCGCCGCGCGGGCGTGATCACGAACGTCACGTTCAGCAATCTCTGGGTGCACGACGAGCCCTTCTTCACGGTGCAGGTCAGCTATGACGCTGCGGGTGAGACCCGCGTCGTCACGGCGCGCATGCGCACGAGTTCCGACCGGGTGCCGGTCGTCGGCTCGCGCATGGTCGTGCTGTCCGACGGGCACGGATCCGTCTCCGTCGAGCTCGACCGAGCCGCGGAGACCGTCTTCGAGCCCGAGAGCCGCTATCGCGCACCCGAGGGGTGATCGCCTGGACGGCTGAGGTACTGTCGACGTGTCCCCCGTTCGGGGGTCTCGTACCTCGAGTCAGGAGCACGAATGGGCCGCCGAACCCAGACGCCCGCCCGCAAGCGGTGGCGGCTTCCGCTGCTCGCTGCAGCTGCAACGCTCCTGCTCGGTGCCGCATCCGTCTCAGCGCTGGCGATCGGCGCTGCGGTCGGCGGCCAACCGTCGACGGCGTCCGCGGATTCGGCGACGCGGCTCGTGCCGGCGACCGATGACGTCGATCGAGCGGCACCCATAGCGCCATCGAGCCCGAGCCTTCTCCCGGCCGCGGCGGAGGCGGCCGAGCCGGCAGCTCCGACAACGCCACAACCTGCGCCCGACCCCGACCCCGAACCCGAACCCGAATCCGAACCTGAGCCGGCACCCGCTCCCGCCCAGGGATCCGGTGCTGCCGAGGCGTCCGTGCTCGCGACCGTCAACGAGGAGCGAGCGGCAGCCGGGTGCTCGCCCGTTCGCGCCGACTCGGCATTGGCGGCCGTCGCGCTCGCGCACTCCGTCGACATGGACGCTCGCGATTTCTTCGCCCACGAGAACCTCGACGGCCAGAGCCCCTGGGATCGCGCCGATGCCGCCGGTATCGCCTACGCGGGCGGCGAGAACATCGCGCGCGGTCAAGCGGATGCCGCGGCGGTCATGGAATCGTGGATGAACAGCCCGGGTCACCGCGCCAACATCCTCAACTGCGACTTCGAGACGCTCGGCACGGGAGTGCACGAAGCGCCCGGCGGGCCGTGGTGGACCCAGCTCTTCGGCTACTGACACGCACGCTCGGGTGCCGGCGACAGCGCATATCGCCGGCATATCGAAAACCGGATACGCCGTGACAACAGCCGGCTGCCTTGACTGGTGGCATGGCCTACCGCGAGCGCACTCGATCAGCACCGCCTGAAAGCCGCGATCGCGTGCTCGCGAGAACGGGCATCTCGGTCTACGGCTGCGCCCCCGACGAAGCGGCCGCCTTCCGCAAACTGGGGCCGCGCTTCGGCGTCATTCCGACGATCGTCGACGCCGCGATCGCCGATGACAACATCGAGCTGGCATTCGGCAACCGCTGCATCAGCGTGAGCCACAAGACGCCGGTCACCAACGCGACGCTGCGCCTGCTGAGCGAGGCGGGCGTCGAGTACCTCTCGACGAGGAGCGCCGGGTGCGATCACATCGACGTCGACTTCGCGCGAAGCGTCGGCATCACGGTCGAGGGGGTCGAGTACGCACCCGACGGCGTGGCCGACTACACCGTGATGCTGATGCTGATGGCACTGCGGAACGCCCGCTCGATCATCACCCGCGCCGAGGCGCATGACTTCAGGCTGAACGTCGCGCGCGGCAGAGAGCTCGGCGACCTGACGATCGGAGTGATCGGGACCGGCCGCATCGGCGCCGCCGTCGTACAGCGACTGCAGGGCTTCGGATGCCGCGTACTCGCGTACGACCGCAACCCCAAGACGCCCGCCGAGTACGTGCCGCTCGACGAGCTGCTCGAACGCAGCGACCTCGTCACGCTCCACACGCCGCTCATGCCCGAGACGAGGCACCTGCTGGATCGCCGGCGCATCGAGCAGTTGAAACCCGGTGCGGTCGTCATCAACACGGGCCGCGGCGCACTCATCGACACGGCTGCCCTGGTCGAGGCGCTCGAGAGCGGTGCCGTCGGCGGCGCGGCGCTCGACGTCTTCGAGGAGGAGGACGGCATCTTCTACGCCGATCGTCGCACCCGGCCGATCGAGAGCCGGCTGTTCGTGCGCCTGCAGCGGCATCCGAACGTGCTGATCACCCCGCACACGGCGTTCCACACCGAGCGCGCCCTGGCCGACACGGTCGAACACACCATTCTCAACTGCATCGCATTCGGAGGACATCAGCATGGATGAGGACATCAGCATGGAGAAGTTGAACATCGCGATTATCTTCGGGGGCGCATCGGAAGAGCACGCCGTCTCGATCAAGTCGGCGCAAGAGGTCGCTCGACACCTCGACCTCGAGAAGTACGAGCCGTTCTACGTGGGCATCACCACGGGCGGGGAGTGGAAGCTGTGCGAGGGCCCCGCCGCCGACTGGGAGAGCGGCGACTGCCGCCCGGCGACGCTGTCGCCCGATCGCGGCGTGCACGGTCTCGTCGTGCAGGAGCCAGACCGCAGCACCACGATTCGCCTCGACGTGGTGCTGCCGGTGCTGCACGGCACGCTCGGCGAAGACGGCGCCATCCAGGGCCTGCTCGAACTCTCCGGCATCCCGTACGTGGGCTGCGACATCCCGAGCTCTGCGCTCTGCATGGACAAGTCGCTCGCCTACCTCGTCGTTCGCGGCGCGGGCATCGCGACGCCGGCGTTCCGAACGCTCACGACCGACGGTCACGTCGACCCCGACGGCCTGAGCTACCCCGTGTTCGTGAAGCCCGCCCGCTCGGGCTCGTCGTTCGGCGTCAGTCGTGTGGACGACGGCACCGAACTCGCCGTCGCGGTGCACGACGCCCGGCAGTACGACTCGAAGGTGCTGATCGAGCAAGCCGTCGCCGGCAGCGAGGTCGGCTGTGCGGTGCTCGAGCACGACAGCGGCCTGATCGTCGGCGAGGTCGACCAGATCCGGCTGTCGCACGGGTTCTTCCGCATCCACCAGGAGCGTGCGCCCGAGGCCGGCTCCGAGAACTCGGCCGTGGTCGTTCCGGCCGACATTCCCGACGATGCGAGACAGCTCGTGCAGCAGACGGCGAAGGCCATCTACCGGGCGTTGGGATGTCGCGGGCTCGCGCGAGTCGACATGTTCCTGACCGACGACGGCGAGGTCGTGCTCAACGAGGTCAACACCCTGCCCGGCCTGACCTCGTACAGCCGGTATCCGCGCATGATGGCTGCCGCCGGCCTCTCGCTCGGCGCGGTCATCGATCTGCTGGTGTCGTTCGCGCTGAAGGGGCCAGCACTGAAGGCGCCGGCACTGAAGGTGCCCGTGCTGAACGGAGCGGACCGATGATCGACGACTTCGTCTTCGTCGACGAGCTCGTGCCGGGCATCCGCTGGGATGCCAAGTACGCCACCTGGGACAACTTCACCGGCAAGCCCGTCGACGGGTACACCGCAAATCGCATCGTCGGAACGACCGCGCTGTGCGATGCGCTGGCACGGGCTCGCGAGACGGCCGCCACCCAGGGGTTCGGCGTGCTGATCTGGGATGGCTATCGCCCCCAGCGCGCCGTCGACGACTTCGTGCGCTGGTCGCGGCAGCCCGAAGACGGTCGCACGAAGCCCCGCCACTACCCGAACATCGAGCGCGCCGAGATGTTCGAGCTCGGCTACGTCGCCGCCCAGTCGGGTCACAGTCGAGGCAGCACCGTCGACCTGACGCTCTTCGACCTCTCGACCGGCGAACTCGTCGCCATGGGCGGCGACCACGACCTGATGGACTCGGTGTCGCACCACGACGCCGTCGGTATTCGCGAGACCGAGGCCCGGAACCGTCGGCAGCTGCGCTCGATCATGGAGCGTTCGGGGTTCAGCTCCTATGCGACCGAGTGGTGGCACTACACGCTGCGGAACGAGCCGTTCCCCGACACCTACTTCGACTTCCCGATCAGGTAGCGGCCGGCGAGTTCAGGGCTGTCACGCCGGCGCCGGCGCGGCGGGCAGCTGCACTGCGACCCGGAGCCCGCCACCCGCGAGCGGCGTGATGGTGAGCGTGCCATCGTGGGCCTGGGTGATGCTCTTGACGATCGCCAGGCCGAGGCCCACGCCGGCATGATGCGCGCGGATGCGCTCGCTGCCGCGCTGGAACGGCTCGGTGAGCGTCGAGACCAGCTGCGGGCTCAGCGGTTCGCCGCTGTTCTCGATCGTGAGCGCGACCGTTTCGGGGCTCGTGCTCGTGTGCATCTGCACGGTGCCGTGCTCGGGCAGGTTGTGCACGATGGCGTTGTGCAGGAGGTTCGTCGTCAACTGCAGCAGGAGCGCCTGCGATCCCGAGGTCGAGGCGATGTCGCCGGATGTCTCGACGGTCACGCCGTGCTCCTCCGCGAGGGGCAGCAGTGTCTCCGCCGCCTGCTCTGCGAGCAGTGAGAGGTCGACGGGCTGCCTGCTGAAGGATCGCTGATCGGCACGGCTGAGCACGAGCAGCGCTTCGGTGAGTTCGATCGCCCGGGCGTTGACGGCGAGCAGTCGCTCGGCGAGCTCGCCCGTGACGCCCCTCGGGTCGTTGCGGGCGACCTCGAGCAGGGTCTGGGTGATCGCGAGCGGCGTGCGCAGCTCGTGCGAGGCGTTCGCCGCGAATCGCTGCTGCTCTGCGACGTGCGCCTCGAGTTGGGCGAGCATGGCGTCGAAGCTGTCGGCGAGCTCACGGAACTCGTCGTTGCGGCCGTCGAGCTCGATGCGGTACGAGAGCGAGCCGTTCCCGGCCCTGCGGGTCGCGTCGGTGATGCGGCCCAGGGGCACGAGCATGCGGCCGGCGAGGATCCATCCGCCGAGGAGCCCGAACGCGAGGAGGGCCACGAGCGTCACCCCGGCTGCCGGCGCGAAGGCGCGGATCAGGTCGTCGCGACCGGGCACGAATCCGCCGATGGTCCGTTGCGCCTCGGCCGGCACGTACCGCAGCAGGAAGAGCCAGACGGCGGCGAGCAGCAGCAGGCTCGCGACCATGAGGAAGCCGGCGTAGCTGAGCGTGAGCTTGAGCCGCACGCTCATGCCGGGCGCCCTAGCCACGCTCGAGCTCCCCGCCGTCGGCGCCGATGCGATAGCCGACACCCGGCACGGTCGAGATCAACCAGGGTTCGCCGAGCCGCTTGCGCAGCGCCGAGACGGTGATGCGCACCGCGTTCGTGAACGGGTCGGCATTTTCGTCCCACGCGCGTTCGAGCAGCTCCTCGGCGCTGATCACCCCGCCCTCGGCGCTCACGAGCACCTCGAGCACGGCGAATTGCTTTCTGGTCAGGGCGACGTAGCGACCGTCGCGATAGACCTCGCGGCGGAACGGATCGAGACGGAGCCCAGCGATCTCGCGCACCGGCGGGCGGTTGTGCGCCCGCCTTCGGTCGAGCGCCCTGAGCCGCAGCACGAGTTCTCGCAGTTCGAACGGCTTGGTGAGGTAGTCGTCGGCGCCGAGCCCGAACCCCGTGGCCTTGTCGTCGAGCCGGTCGGCGGCCGTGAGCATCAGGATCGGCATGCCGCTGCCCGAAGCGACGATGCGTCCGGCGATCTCGTCGCCGGAGGGGCCGGGGATGTCGCGGTCGAGCACGGCGATGTCGTAGGAGTTGATGCTCAACAGCTCGAGAGCGGTGTCGCCGTCGCCGGCGAGGTCGGCCGCGATCGCTTCGAGGCGCAGCCCATCGCGGATGGCCTCGGCCATGAAGGGCTCATCCTCGACCACCAGCACGCGCATGATGCCCATGCTAGGAGCCGGAGCATATCGTCGGCGTATCGAGAACCGGATACGGGCTGGCAACACGGCGCTGCCTTGACTGGTCGTATGAGTCATACGACAGCACGCCGACGTCGATTCCGCAGGTTTCTCGGGTTCCTGCTCATCGCATCGATCGTCGTGGCCGCGGCGATCATCGGAACACTCGCCGCCCAGCCGGATTCGTCGGCCGCACGCGCCATCGGCGGCATCCTGCAGCCCGACGACGCCGACCGCCCGGTGACGGAGGCAGACGGCGTGCTGCCCGATGGCGCGCGCCTCACCGACACCGGATACCCCGGCATCGGCAAGCTCGATCCGGCTCTGGTGCAGGCGCTCGGCGAGGCGGCAGCGGATGCCGCTGACGACGGCGTCGAGTTCCTCGTCAACGACGGCTGGCGCTCGCCGGCCTACCAGGAGCAGTTGCTTCGCGACGCGATCGCGTCGTACGGGTCGGAGGAGGAGGCTCGCCGGTGGGTCGCCAGCCCCGAGACATCCGCTCATGTTTCCGGCGCCGCCGTCGACATCGGCCCGTTCGACGGCACGTACTGGCTGTCGCAGCACGGCGCCGAGTACGGGATCTGCCAGGTCTACGTGAACGAACCCTGGCACTTCGAGCTGATTCCGGAGGCGGTCGACCACGGTTGCCCGTCGATGCACGCCGACCCCACCGAGGATCCGCGCATGCAGCAATGATCGCTGTTCTCCCGCTCCAGTCCCCCGCGTTCGAAACGCGGGGGATTTTTTTGCTATTCAGTGTTGCTATCTACCGGTACTCATGCTTACTATGTACCAGTAGTCAACGACACCGAGTACTAGTACTCACCGACACCGAGTAGTGAAAGGAGGGGTTCCATGGGCAAGCAGACGACCGAGATGCTGAAGGGCACGCTCGAGGGCATCGTGCTCGCGATCCTGGCGGTGCAGCCGGCCTACGGCTATGAGATCACCGCGCGGCTCCGCGACCAGGGCTTCTCCGACATCGCCGAAGGCACCGTGTACGCCCTGCTGGTCAGGATCGAACAACGCGGCTTCGTCGACGTCGAGAAGGTTCCGTCAGAGAAGGGGCCGCCGCGCAAGGTCTACACGCTGAACGCGCTGGGCAGCGAGTACCTCGACGAGTTCTGGGTGACCTGGAGTTTTCTCGCGGAGCGCATCGAACAGCTCCGCAGCCGCATCGAACGCACGAACGAAGAAGGAGAGTAGCCATGGCTGCGAAGTGGTACGAGCTGATCACCGGATCGCTCGAAGACAAGAAGGAGTACCGCAAGTACAAGGCCCGCATCGCGGCCCTGCCCGAGCCCTACGGCACCGCCGCCAAGGCCTTCGAGCGCTACTTCATGTACAACGGCGGCATCACCGACGGCGACCCCGCCGTGATGACCACGATGCTGAACGACTTCGCCGACCTGTGGGAGCGGGCGGCCGTCGACCAGACGCCGGTCGAGGACATCGTCGGCGACGACCCGGTCGAGTTCGCCGAGGTCTTCGCCGCGGCATACGCCGGCAAGCGCTGGATCGACAAGGAGCGCAACCGCCTCACTGAAACCATCAAGAATCTCGAACGAAAGGACGAACGATGAAGACCACCGCCACCAGCCGTGCCACCGAACCAGCCATCCGTGTTCGCGGCATCGAGAAGTCGTTCAAAGACCTGCACGTGCTGCGGGGCGTCGACTTCGACGTGAAGGCCGGCAGCATCTTCGCGCTGCTCGGCTCGAACGGTGCGGGCAAGACCACGCTCGTGCGCATCCTGTCGACGCTGCTGAAGGCCGACGCCGGCACGGCGACGGTGCACGGATTCGATGTCGCGGCCAATCCCGGCGACATCCGCGAGTCGATCAGCCTGACCGGCCAGTTCGCCGCGGTCGATGAAGTGCTCACGGGCCGGGAGAACCTCGTGCTCATCGCGAAGCTCCGTCACCTGAAGAACCCCGGTGACATCGCCGACGAGCTGCTCGCCCGCTTCTCACTCACCGAAGCAGGAGGCCGCAGGGCTGGAACCTACTCGGGCGGCATGCGCCGCCGCCTCGACATCTCGATGAGCCTGATCGGCAACCCGCCGATCATCTTCCTCGACGAGCCCACCACCGGGCTCGACCCGCAGGCGCGCATCGAGGTGTGGCAGACGATCAAGCAGCTCGCCAAGAGCGGCACGACCGTGCTCCTGACCACGCAGTACCTCGACGAGGCCGAGCATCTCGCCGACCGCATCGCGATCCTGCACAAGGGCACGATCATCCAGAACGGCACGCTCAGCGAGCTCAAGCAACTCCTCCCGGCCGCCAAGGTCGAGTACGTCGAGAAGCAGCCCTCCCTCGAGGACGTGTTCCTCGCACTCGTCGGCGAAACCGGCGAGATCGACAATGCCGACGACGGCCGCACCGAAGGTGCAGTCGCGGCAGGAAAGGAATCACGATGACCGCCCACGTCCTCAGCGACACCCGCGTTCTCACGGGCCGATCGCTGACCCACATCCTCCGCAGCCCCGACACGATCATCACGACCGCGGTCACCCCGATCGCGTTGATGCTCCTGTTCGTGTACGTGCTCGGCGGCGCGATCAACACCGGATCCGACGAGTCGTACATCAACTACATGCTTCCGGGCATCCTGCTGATCACGATCGCGTCGGGCATCGCGTACACCGCGTACCGGCTGTTCCTCGACATGCAGAGCGGCATCGCCGAACGCTTCCAGTCCATGCCGATCGCGAGATCGAGCGTGCTCTGGGCGCATGTGCTCACGTCGCTCGTCTCGAACATGATCTCGGTCGCGATCGTCATCGGCGTCGCGTTCATCATGGGGTTCCGCACCGGGGCATCCGTCGGCGCCTGGCTCGCGGTCGTCGGCATTCTCGTGCTCTTCACCCTCGCCCTGACCTGGCTCGCGGTGATCGCCGGGCTCTCGGCGAAGACCGTCGACGGCGCGAGCGCGTTCAGCTACCCGCTGATCTTCCTGCCGTTCATCAGCTCGGCGTTCGTGCCGACCACCTCGATGCCCGGCCCGGTCGCCTGGTTCGCCGAGAACCAGCCGGTGACCTCGATCGTGAACTCGATCCGCGACCTGTTCGCTCAGGAACCGGTCGGCAGCGACCTCTGGATCGCCCTCGCCTGGCTCGTCGGCATCCTCCTGGTCGCCTACGTCTGGGCCATCACGATCTACCGTCGCAAGATCAGCTGAGGTCGAGCACTGTTCGCAGGCGCCACGACGAAGCAACGGATGCCGTCCGCTCCCCTCACAGGGATGCGGGCGGCTTTCGTCGTGCCACCGTGTCTTCCCCGTGCGCGAGGATCTGCTCACCCGCGGCGACGTACCCGTCGAACAGGGCGATGACCTCGTCGAGCCGCTGCCGGGCGACGGGCTGCTCGTCGACGAGCCCGCGACCGGCGTGCAGGGCATCGATCAGGGTGCGGGCCCTGCGGTGCGATGCCTCGAGCAGGGCGTCGAGTCCTCGCGTCGCCTCCAGCAGCAGGCGGCGACTTCCGCGCTGGGGGATGCTGCGGGCCAGCCCCCACGCCACGAGCTCGCGGGTCGACGTGCTGACCTGCCCTTTGCTGAGTCGCGCCACCTCGGCGAGGTGATCGAGTGAGACGGGCTCCTCTTCGAGCAGCAGGGCGCCGTAGACGCGCCCGGTCGCTCGCGACAGGCTCCACGACGCGAGCAGCTCGCCGACCGCGTCGATGAACTCGTGCTCCGCCGCCGGCGTCATTGCGCCGCCCCGATCGATGCGAGGAACCGCAGCAGTTCGGCGGTGACGGATGCCGCGGCATCCTGACTCACGATATGGCCCGCGTTCGGCACCACCAGCTCGACGACTCCGTCGTGACGCGCCCACGCGGGCATGGCGGTCGCGATGTTGCCCGTGCGATCGTCGGCGCCACGGACCAGGCACAACGGCAGCGGCGTGCGGTACGACGCGTCGGGCGCGACGAAGCTCGTCGTCGCGCGCCAGATGTCGAGGAACTCCGCCTTCGTCACCTGGCCGAAGGCGCGCTCGGCATCTCGCCGCGCGAACGCGGAGGTGGCGGAAGCCGCCGCCATGACCCGGGCAAGCCGCTTCGCCGGAATGAGGGCGAGCCCGGGTGCAGCGAGGCGCAGCAGCTGCCGGTCGAACCAGTTCAACGGACCGGTGTTCCACGTGGAATCGAGCACCGCGAGGCCCGAGTAGTCGCCCGGGCTCAGCCGCACCATCGCCTGGGCGAGATTGCCGCCGAGAGAGTGGCCGACGAGCACGGGCCGCTCGAGTTCGAGTGCGGCGATCAGTGCGGTGGCGTCGTTGATGAGCAGCTCAGCGGTGAGCGCGGAGGTGTTCGGGCGCGACCGGCCGTGACCCCGCAGGTCCACGAGCACCACCCGGCGACCTGTCGCGGCGACGGCCTCGGCCTGATCGGCGAACATCACGTGGTCAGCGCCGGCACCGTGCAGGAAGAGCACCGCGGGCTCGGCGCCGCCGGAGTCGGCGAAGGCCAGGGAGCATCCGCTGATCGGAAGCCGCTGGTCTATATTCAGCATTTTCTGAATATAGCCGATCAACCGAGTTGCCGGACCCGGCATCGCGGGCACCAGCACCGCACCGCCGAACGATAGCGGCGGTACGCATCACCGAAACGAGACTCGAGGTCGGCCTCTTCGAGCGGCCGAACAACGTAGTTCCAGACGAGCGAACCCGCGACCGCATAGACGACGACCAGCCACGACGAGAGCATGAGACCGACCGCGGCGCCCTGCACGATGCCCGCCATCGCCATCGGGTTGCGCACGAACCGGTAGGGGCCGGCGATCACGAGCCGGTTCGGCATCGCCGCAGGGAGCGGGGTGCCGTTGCCGCGCGTCGACATCGCGGCCGCCGACCAGAGGCCGAGCGCGCTCGCGAGCACGAACACCACGACGCCGACGGGCACGGCGATCGAGGGGAACGGCACCGAGAGCTCCCAGCGTCGTTCGAAGAAGGTCACCACGAGTGGGAACACCCCGAGGAAGAGTCCCCAGAACGCCAGGATCTGCAGGGCGGTGACCGCCACGTGCGTCGTCGCTGCCGCGGAGCTGTTCGCGGGACGGAAGGCGAACGGGCCGATGAGCATCCACTCGGTCGGGACTCGCCCGAGCAGCATGAGGCTCAGGGCGAGCACCGAGCCGCAGGATGCCCCGACCATCAGCAGCACTCCCCAGCCCGCCTCGCTCGTGATCGTCGCGAACAGCGCGAGGGCGAGGGTGACGAGGATCGTCCAGGCGGTGCCGACGATCGCGGCAGGCCGCAGGCCGAACGCGGCCAGTGCTGAAGCGCCGACGAACAGCGGGATGTCGAGGATGGCGACGACGACCGCATCGAGGCTGCCGAGGGTGGCCTCGCGGATGAAGGGCGAGAGCAGCACGCCGAGCCACCACGCAGCGCCCGCGACGGCCTGCACCGCGAAGTACGCCCGACCCCAGCTCGCGGGCGGAGGCGTCAGCTGACGGCCTTGCGCACGAGCTCGGTGACCTTCTGCTCGACCGCGGGGGTCCAGTTGCGCACCGCGAAGCCCACGCCCCAGATGTCGCCGTCATCGAGAGCGGCCCGGTCTTCGAAGCCGATGGTCGCGTAGCGCGTCTTGAACTTCTTCGCGGCCTGGATGAACACGACGATCTTGCCTTCGGCATTCGCGAAGCCCGGCATTCCGTAGTAGGTCTTCGGCATCAGGTCGGGGGCGACCTCGGTGACGACCTTGTAGAGGCCCTCGGCCAGCGCCTTGTCGTCGGGTTCCATCTCGTCGATGGCATCGCGCACCGCCTTGTCGCCGGCGGCCCGGTTCTTGCCGGCCTTCTCCTGCTCGCGAAGCTCCTTGGCGCGCTGCTTGACGGCGTCGCGTTCGTCTTTGCTCAGCCCGCTTGAGGTGTCAGTCGTGGCCATCGTGGGTCTCCCTCGTCGAATCATCGGCGTGCCGCCCGTTCGAGCGACAACGAACTCAGGTTAGGCCGGGGCATCCGGCGCGCGCTTCTCCGATCCTGCCCGATGGGGGCCCCATCATTGCGGGCCCGCCGGATGCGCGAGGTCATAGGCGCGGGAGACCTTCGCCGGGACGACCATGCGCCAGGCATCGACGACGAGCTCGCGGGCCTCGGCCGGCTCCAGGACCGCAAGATCGGCGTGGACCCAGTTGAAGCGCAGATCCGAGTCCGAGGGCATCTGAAACTTGCGCGGGTTCCCAGCGACGAGCGCCGCCCGCTCCTCCTTCGGGAAGGCGAACCCCATCACGCTCTCGTCGAGGGAGAACGCGACGTAGACCATCCGACCGACGCGGAACTTCAATCGCCCGCGCACGGTGGCATGGTAGGAGCGCTCCAAATCTGCGCCCAGCACTCGAACGTCGTCGATGACCGCCATGTCTACAGCCTCGCAGCAATCGATCAGAAAGTTGCGTAGTCGGGGCGGCCAGCGGGCCGATACGTCTGAATCATCACTCCCTTCGAATCGGAACGCGAGTCGACCAGGTTCATCGCGACATCCCGTCCGGAGTCAGCGAAGAGGCGTGCCCCCTGCCCAAGTACCACGGGGACGATGATGAGTTCCATTTCATCGACGAGGTCCTTCTCGAGGAGCCACTGGATGAGACGACTGCTTCCGTGTACTTGGAGTTCGCCGTCGCCACTCGCTTTCAGTTCCGTGACGGCGGCGAAGAGGTCCTCTCCGAGGACTGCAGTGTTCGCCCATTCCGGTTCCGTCAGCGTTCTGGACGCCACGTACTTCGGCTTGGAATTCAGGGCCATCCCAATCGGGTGCCGTTTCAGATCCTCGATAGTGCCCCAAAAATCGAGGAGGATCTCGTACGTTCGGCGACCGAAAAGGAATGCGTCGGCACGCTGGAACGTCGTGGCAATGTGGTCCCGGGTCGTGTCGTCACCCGCTCCCCTCGCCCATCCACCGCGTTCGAACCCGCGCTCGCGGTCCTCGGAAGTTGGGCCGCCATTGCCCTGAGTCACTCCGTCCAGAGTGAGCTGCGTGATCGTCGTAAGTTTCATTGCTTTGTTCTCCATGTCTCGGCACCAGCCACTTCGGGCAGCACTCATCAACTCAACGAACGACACCGCCCAGATTCGACACCAGCCAGACGAATGCATTCGGGCGGTGACCCCGCGCTACGCCAAGGCGTGTGCGATGATCGCCGCGCCGAGGACGGCGACGATGCCGTTGCCCACGACGGGTGTCCACCGCTTGAGCCCGGCTCCCGACTTCCGCCGCATCCCTGCCCCGAGCACGACGAGGAGCACTTGCCAGCTCAGCGATGCGATGCCGACCGCGGCGACGAAGACTGCTGCGGCGACCGGTGATGCGATCGTGTCGCCGAGGCTCGTCACGAGCGCTGCGAAGTACAGCAGGGTGACGGGGTTAGACCCGGCTCGCGCTGCGCTGAGTGCCGATCGGCTTGTCATCGCTTGTGCGGGCGGCCTAAGCTGGTCGCGCGATATCAGAATACACCGTTCTATTATCGAACATCGACGAGCAGCCCACAGTGCAGTCGAGCAACCCACAGCGCAGTGAGGAGAAGCCGTGCAGTTCCACCACTACGGCTACGTGTCGGGCGACCCGCGGGTGCAGCCCGCCGCCGGTGTCGGCATCGACCGACCCGAAGAGCTGCCCGATGAGGTCGACGTGCTCATCATCGGCTCCGGCCCGGCCGGCATGGTGGCCGCGGCACAGCTCGCGCAGTTTCCGGGTGTCGCGACCCGCAT
The DNA here is from genome assembly GCF_000421565.1 of Agromyces subbeticus DSM 16689. Classification (GTDB taxonomy): domain Bacteria; phylum Actinomycetota; class Actinomycetes; order Actinomycetales; family Microbacteriaceae; genus Agromyces; species Agromyces subbeticus. Next base: position 311,590 of record NZ_ATXG01000003.1, read on the forward strand.
CGTCGAACGCCGCCCCGGTCGCCTCGCGATCGGTCAGGCCGACGGAATTCAGGCGCGCAGCGTCGAGACCTTCCAGGCATTCGGATTCGCCGAGCGCATCATCGCCGAGGCGTACCGCATCACCGAGATGGCGTTCTGGAAGCCCGACCCCGAGCTCCCCCGTAACATCCACCGCGCCGCTGTCACGCCCGACGACCCCACAGGCATCAGCGAGTTTCCGCACCTCATCGTGAACCAGGCGCGAGTGCTCGACTACTTCGCCGAGTTCGCGCGCAATTCCCCGGCGCGCATCACGCCGGACTACGGCTGGGACTTCGTCGGGCTCGACATCGCGCAACCGGCCTCCGACGGTTCCCTTCCCGATCATCCGGTGACGGTCACCCTCGAGCGCGTCACGGGTGTCGGCATCGGCGCCGGCGATGCGTCGCACGCAGCACCGCTCGAGGGCACGCGCACGGGTGAGCGCCGCACCGTTCGCGCCAAGTACGTCGTCGGCGCCGATGGCGCTCGAAGCCAGGTACGCGAATCGATCGGCGCCAAGCACGTCGGCGTGCAGTCGTTCCACGCCTGGGGCGTGATGGACACGCTCGCCGTCACCGACTTCCCCGACATCCGCACGAAGTGCTCGATCCAGTCCGAGGCGGGCAACATCCTGCTCATCCCGCGCGAGGGCGGGCAACTTTTCCGAATGTACGTCGATCTCGGCGAGGTCTCCGGCGACGACCACGGCGCCGTGCGCCAGACCACGCTCGACCAGATCATCGCGAAGGCGAACGACATCCTGCACCCCTACACGCTCGACGTGCGGAACGTGCCGTGGCACTCGGTCTACGAAGTCGGCCACCGCGTGACCGACCGCTTCGACGACGTTCCGCTCGAGCTGCAGGGCACTCGCACGCCGCGCGTCTTCATCACCGGCGACGCGTGCCATACGCACAGCGCCAAGGCCGGTCAGGGCATGAACGTCTCGATTCAAGACGGGTGGAACATCGGCTGGAAGCTCGGCCACGTGCTCGACGGCCGCGCCGACCCCGCGCTGCTCGAGACCTATCACGCTGAACGCCACGTCGTCGCGAAGGACCTGATCGAGTTCGATCGCGCGTGGTCGAAGCTGATGGCGACGAAGCCCGAGGACCTCGGAGACCCCGCCGAGCTCGAGGAGTTCTACGTGCGCACCTTCGAGTTCCCCGCGGGATTCATGACGCAGTACGAGACCTCGATGATCGTGGGCGAGGCCGGTCACCAGGGCCTCGCGGCCGGGTTCCCGATCGGCAAGCGCTTCAAGTCGGCGCCGGTCGCGCGCGTCTGCGACGGCAACCCCGTGCAACTCGGGCATCATCACCGGGCAGACGGGCGCTGGCGCATCTATGCGTTCGCGGATGCCGCGGCGCCCGCTCTGCGCGGCGCGGCACTCGCCGATTGGGCGAACTGGCTGGCCGAGGCATCCGACTCACCGCTTCGCGCCTTCACGCCCGACGGCGCCGACGTCGACAGCATCTTCGACGTGAAGGTCGTCTACCAGCAGCCGCACGGCGACGTCGACCTCGGCCGGGTTCCCCCCACGTTCCTGCCGAGGAATGGTCCGTTCCAGCTGACCGACTACGAGAAGGTCTACGCCGTCGAACCGCAGCACGACATCTTCGAGCTGCGCGGCATCGACCGCGGCGGTGCGGTCGTGGTGGTGCGGCCGGATCACTACGTGGCGAACGTGCTGCCGCTCGGCGCCGTCGACGAACTGGCGGAGTTCTTCAGGGGCGCGCTGCTCGCTCGCTGACCGTCTGCGCGCCCGGCGCCTCAGCCGCCGTACGCGCGCGTGATCGCCTCGGCGGCGAGCCGCAGGCGCTCGGCGATCTCGGCCTCCGGCCGCGCGAACGCGACGTGGATCACGGCGATCGAGGCGGGCGGCTGTCCCGGCAACGTCAGCGGCACGGCCACCGAGCTGAGCGACGGCACGACCTCGTCGTGGCTGCGGGCGTAGCCGCGAGCCCGACTCTCGTCGATCTCGTTGCGGAGCTCGGCGGGCAGCTCCGCCGGCCAGGCGCTCTCGGGCAGGCTCAGCAGAATGGCCTTGCCGGGGCCGCCCCGCGTGATCGGATGCCGGTGGCCCGGCCGGTACGACACCACCGCGACCGACTGGCGGGGCGAGGCGCTCACGAGCGTGACCGCCTCGTCGTGATCGACGAGCACCGCGAGCAGGCAGGTCATGCCGAGCTCGTTCGCGACCTCATTGAGCTCGGGCAGGGCGAGGTGCTGCAGGTCTCGGGCGACGCCCGATGCCAGGGCCGCGAGCCCGGTGCCGAGGGCGAGGCGTCCGCCGGCGTCGCGCGTGACGAGCCCGTGGTCTTCGAGCGTGCGCAGCAGGCGGTAGGCCACGGATCGGTGCACGCCGAGTTCGCTCGCGAGCTCGTCGATCGAGAGGTTGCGGTCGGCGGCGGCGAGGATCTCGAGCACGCGGATGCCGCGGCTCAACGTCTGCGAACCCGCTGGCGAACCCGCTTGCGAACCCGCTTGCGAACCCGTCTGCGTGCCGGCGTCGACTGCCATGTCGGAATGCACCCTCCGTCGCGCATGCTGATGCACGCTCGTTCGATACTAGGACGGCACGACCGCTGAGAGAACGGACGACGCACTCGGGCGGCCCGGGCGGGGTTCAGCCGCGGCGTTCCGTGAGGTGCACCCGCACCGTCTCGCCCGCGTGCTTGCCGATGACGCTGCGCACCTCGGCGGTCATCGCGAGCTTGTGGCGCCCATCGCCGAGCGCCATGAACGATCCGCTGAACGGCACGTCGTCGACGGTGCCCGAAACCTTCACGAGCCCGCGCGTGCCGAAGAACTCGGCCGCTTCGGGCCAGATCACGTAGGTCCAGCCGCCCTTGGCCGGGCTCTGCTCGAGCACCGCGTCGAACGTGACGTCGAGTGGACCGACGGCCGCGGGGGTCGGCGCTGCACTGGTCATGGTGTTCATCATTCCTCCTTGTTGCGATGGCTACCAGTGGGTCGAAGCCGGCGACGCGATCTCGACACGATCCGGGCACGATTCCCCGATCGCTTTCGCGCCACGAAAGAACCGCCGAAGTTCGCGCGGGAATCGCGCGGAATCATGGAGCGGATGCCGCCGTGCCACGTACGCTGAACGACACGTGCAGCAGCGCCGCGGCACCGGGATCACTCCTCGTCGCCGGCACCGCTGCACTCCCGTGTCAGAAGGAGGCTTCGTGCAAGTCGGTATCCCGAAAGAGCGGCGCGACGGCGAGCGCAGAGTGGCGGCGACGCCCGAGACGGTGCGGCAGTTGTCGGCCCTCGGCCTGCAGCTCGCCATCGAGCGCGGTGCCGGCGAGGCATCCGGTCATGGCGACTCGCACTACGCCGAAGCCGGCGCCGAGCTCGTCGACGAGCTCGACCTCGGCGCGATCGACGTGCTGCTGCACGTGCGGCCCCTCGCGGTCGAGACGGTCGCTGCGCTGCGCGGCGGCACGATCACCGTCGGGCTCGCGTCGCCCGCAAGCGAACTCGAGACGGTTCGCGCGCTGCGCGACGCACGCATCAAGTCGTTCGCCCTCGAGCTCGTGCCGCGCATCTCGCGGGCGCAGTCGATGGACGCTCTCACGAGCCAGGCGCTCGTGGCCGGCTACCGCTGCGTGCTCGAGGCGGCGATGCGGCTGCCGCGGTTCTTCCCGCTCTACATGACGGCGGCCGGCACGATTCCGCCGGCCAAGGTCGTGGTGCTCGGTGCCGGGGTCGCCGGCCTGCAGGCGATCGGCACGGCGAAACGGCTGGGTGCGCGGGTGTCGGCGAACGACGTGCGCGCCGCGTCGGCCGATGAGGTCGCCTCGATGGGCGGCACGTTCATCAACCTCGAGCTCGACACCGCCGCGGATGCCGCGGGGGGCTACGCCAAGGAGCTCGGCGAAGACCGCGCTGCCACCCAGCGTCGCCTGCTGGCGCCGTACATCGCCGACGCCGACGTGCTCATCACGACGGCGGCGATTCCGGGCCGGCCGGCGCCGCGGCTCGTCACGAACGAGATGGTCGCGGCGATGCGGCCGGGTTCGGTCGTCGTCGACCTCGCTGCCGAGTCGGGCGGCAACGTCGAGGGCTCGGTCGCGGGCACGGATGTCGCCGTGCCGACTGCCGGCGGCGACGGCACGGTGACCATCGTCGGCATGAAGGATGCCGCGTCGACGATGCCGGCCGACGCGTCGCGGCTCTACGCGAAGAACGTCGCGAACCTCGTCGAGCTCATGACGCACGACGGCCGCGTCGAGCCCGACTTCGACGACGAGGTCGTCGCGGGAGCGTGCCTGACCTTCGCGGGCGACGTGCGGCACGCGCCGACGGCGGAGCTGCTCGGTACCACCAATCAGGAAGGAGAGCGCTGATGGATGGCATGGCGCTGCTCACGATCACCGTACTGTCGGTGTTCGTGGGGTTCGAGGTGGTCTCGAAGGTCTCGAGCACGCTGCACACCCCGCTGATGTCGGGCGCCAACGCGATCCACGGCATCATCCTGGTGGGCGCGATCATCGTCGCCGGCCAGGCCTCCGACGGCTGGACGCTCACGCTCGCACTGCTGGCCGTGCTGCTCGCGACGATGAATCTCGTCGGCGGCTTCGTCGTCACCGACCGCATGCTCGAGATGTTCCGTGGCCGTAAGGGGGCGGGTCGATGAGCCTTCTCTCCCCCACCTGGACGGCGCTGCTGTACCTGATCGCCGCGATCTGCTTCGTGCTCGCCCTCAAGGGCCTCAGCTCGCCCAAGTCCGCTCGCCGCGGCAACCTCATCGGTGCGGCCGGCGCCCTCGTGGCGGTCGTGACCGTGTTCCTCTCGATGAAGCTCGACAACATCCCGTGGATCCTCGCGGCCATCGCGGTCGGCTCGGCCGTCGCGGCACCGATCGCGCGGCGGGTGCAGATGACGCAGATGCCGCAGCTCGTCGCCCTCTTCAACGGCGTCGGCGGTGGCGCCGCGGCGCTCGTCGCGCTGCTCGAGCTGCCGCACACGGATGACCCGTGGGTGCGTCTCGCGATCGTCTTCACCCTGCTCGTGGGCGCTGTCTCGTTCGCGGGATCGCTCGTGACGTTCGCGAAGCTGCAGGAACTCATGACGACCAGGCCAGTGGTCTTCCCCGGTCTGCCGATCGTCATGAGCGCCTCAGTGCTGGTCGCCGTCGCGGCATCCGTCGCCATCATCTTCACCGGCGCCGGATGGCTCGCCGTCGTGCTGCTCGTATTCGGCCTGCTCACAGGTGTGCTGCTCGTGCTGCCGGTCGGCGGCGCCGACGTGCCGATCGTGATCTCGCTGCTCAACGCCTTCACGGGTCTCGCGGTCGCGGCGTCGGGCTTCGTGCTCGGCAACGTGCTGCTCATCATCGCCGGCACGCTCGTCGGCGCCTCGGGCACGATCCTCACCCGGGCGATGGCCTCGGCGATGGGTCGCAGTGTCACGGGCATCCTCTTCGGAGCGTTCAAGGGCGGCTCGACGGCGGGTTCCACCGTGGCATCCGACCGTCCGGTGCGTTCGTCGAGCGCCGAGGATGTCGCGGTGCTCCTCGGCTACGCGCAGAAGGTCGTCATCGTGCCGGGCTACGGGCTCGCCGTGGCGCAGGGCCAGCACACGGTCGCCGAGTTGCAGGGCGAGCTCGAGTCGCGCGGCATCGAGGTCGTCTTCGGCATCCACCCGGTCGCCGGCCGCATGCCGGGGCACATGAACGTGCTGCTCGCCGAGGCGAACGTGCCCTACGAGTCGCTCAAGGAGATGGGCGAGGTGAACCCCGAGTTCAAGACGGCGGATGTCGTGCTCGTCGTCGGTGCGAACGACGTCGTGAACCCGGCTGCGAAGACGACGCCGGGCTCGCCGATCTACGGCATGCCGATTCTCGAGGTCGATTCCGCGCGCCAGGTCGTGTTCCTCAAGCGCTCCATGCGCCCGGGCTTCGCGGGCATCGAGAACGAGCTGCTGTTCGAGCCGCAGACCACGCTGCTCTTCGGCGACGCGAAGGAGTCGCTCGGCAAGGTGCTCGCGGCGGTGAAGGCGCTGTAGCGCACGCTACTCGGCTGCCGTGGCGGGCGGCCCAGTGCTGGTTGAACATGACGCACAGGGTGCGGGCCTTGTGACATGTTTCCCGACGGTCGAATGACGAAGCGCATCGTGATCATCCGGCGAGGGGTGGCATTCGACTGGGCTCTATGCTTCGCTCATGTCCGCTCGTCACGCCCGAGATCTGGGCCTTCAGACCGCATTGCAGATGCGCCTCAGAGTGTTGCCGGCCGTGTTCGCGCTAGTCGTCGGTGGAGCGGCGTCGTGGCTTGTCGGGGGCGGTCTGTTCGGTTTGTTCCTGACGGTTCTCGGCACATTGCTCGTCCTTCGGTTCTCGCTCCTCGTTGCCGCCCGCCGTGGTGAGCGGGCGGTGACGGATCGGACGCGGCGACTTATCGCGGGGCAGCCCGATCATGTGGTGTTCTCGGCTCGTGGAGACGTCACCGCCGTCGGAGAGATCCTGCGCTTCCGGTCGAGCGAGACCGTGTTGGAGTTGGATGGACGGTGGACGGTGGAGGCGACGCCATCGGTGCTCAGGATCTGGTGCGGAGTGCTCGAGGACGCCGTGGCCGTTGAATGGCCCTGGAATGCGATCCGCACCATCAACCTGGCACGTGACGGGAGACCGGCTTCGAAGGCTGGGCGACTTCAGCCCGTTCTATCGCTGGGCGTGAAGCAGGGTGAGCGAGCGGCGACTGTGGGCTTGACGGTCGTCCGAACCGGTTCCTGGCAGGGTGCGGCGGCACCGTTCGAGCGGTGGATTGAAGTACGCGACGGACTTCGAGAGCTCCGGAACCGCGCTCGCGCTCGGGAGGATCAGAGCGCCAGCACCTGAACGTCGGTTGGATCGGTACCCCAACCGATGTGAAAGAGGTCAAATGGCCATCGCAGCCGCTCCCGCTCGTGGGCTTCGGCATCTGGGCGATCGTGTCGGGCCTCATCAACGGGGCGCTGTCGCTGGGCGACGCCGGTCATGAGGCCGGGTGGGAAGTGCCGTCGAGGCAAAGCGGTCGGCGAGCCGCCCGAACGCCTGTTGCAGCTCGGACGGGCCAACGACCTCGATGTCGGTGTCGAATCGGCCGAGCGAAGCAGCGAGCGACACCCACGACCATGAGCCGGACTCGAGACTGCATCGATCGGCGCCGAGGTCCAGCACCGTCCCGTCGCCGGCGAAGGGCAGCACGGCGCTCGCCGGCAGGTTCAGGACGACCGTGCCGACGCACGGCCACGCGTTGGTGTGTTCCGAACCCTTGAACCTCGCCGAGACGAAGTCGTGAACGCTGCCGCCCGGTACCTCGCGAGCAGTGAACCGGGGCCCGGTCGGCGTTCGCGGGGTGATGCGGTCGGCACGGAAAATTCGCCACGCGTGCTGTTCGAGCTCCCAGGCGACGAGGTACCACCGGCTCTCGAAGGTCACGATGTGGTGCGGTTCCACCCGGCGGGCCGGTCGTGGTGCGGAGCTCTCGGGCTGCGGGTGCCGACGCGCGTAGTCGAATCGCAGCACCTCGCGGGCGCGGATGGCGGTGGACAACGCGACGAGCACGTCGGGTGACGCCGATTCATCGCCGGATGCCGGCCGGTTGGGGATGGCCGTGAACTCGAGCGCGTCGAGGCGGTGACGCAGCCGAGACGGCATCACCTGACGCACCGTCGTCAGCGCGCGGACCGCAGCCTCCTCAATGCCGGCGCCGGCCGCGGTGGCGGCCTGGAGGGCGACCGCGAGTGCGATCGCCTGGTCGTCATCGAAGAGCAATGGGGGGAGTTCGGTGCCGGCATCGAGGCGGTACCCGCCATCGGGCCCCTTCGTCGACTGGATGCGGTACCCCATCTCGCGGAGACGGTCGACATCGCGGCGCACGGTGCGGTGGCTGACCTCCAGACGACCGGCGAGGATCTGCCCGGGCCAATCCCGTCGGGTCTGCAGCAATGACAGCAACAACAGGAGTCGCGATGTCGTGCTGGTCATGTCTTCGAGACTAGTTCGAGTAGAGGACCGAAGCTGTCCTCTACCGCTGCGAGAGTCGTTGGTGGCCGGAGTTCCCGGCACTTCACCGATCAGAAGGAGCGGCCCCATGACCGTCACCACCACCCCTCACCTGAACTTCCGTGGCGACGCCCGAGCGGCGCTCGAGTTCTATCACTCGGTCTTCGGCGGCCGGCTCGTCGTCATCAGCAACGAAGACGCCCACAGCGTCGAGACTCCCGAGGAGGCTCAGCAGGTCAAGTTCGGGCAGGTCGCCGGCGAGAACGGCTTCCAGATCATGGCGTACGACGTGCCGGCGAGCGGCTCCTACCACCAGGGCGACAACTCGTTCTTCGTCTCCGTGCGAGGCGACTCGACCGCGGAGATCACCGCGCTCTGGAGCAGGCTCGCCGAGGGATCCACGATCATCGCCGGCCTCGCGCCATCGGCCTTCTCGCCCGCCTACGGCATGCTGAAAGACGCTTTCGGAGTTGTCTGGGTGCTCGACGTCGCGGTTGCCTACGAACCCGCGTGACAAGCCGGCTGCGGGCGCGCCGGTGCGCGCCCGCAGCAGCAGGTCGGCGCGAGCGCCTATCCGTCAGTCGGAGTCGCGCCTGCCTCACGTGGGTGGGCATCGGCCCAGTGCTGGTTGAACATGACGCCGAGGATGTTGCCGAACGGGTCGACGACCGAGGCCGTGACGAAGCCGGGCCCGTGCTCGGTCGGCGGCTGGTACGACGTGCCGCCGAGGCCGAGCAGCCGTTCGTAGGCGGCCGGCAGGTCGTCGACGTGCCAGTGGATGACCTCGCCCGCGGGGCCCTCGGGCACCGGCGGGCGATAGCGCGCGTCGATGAGGCCGAGCTCGTCTTCGTCGTCGCCGACGCGGAACTCGATGTACCCGGGAACCCGGTAGTAGGGCTCGATGCCGAGCACTTCGGAGTACCAGGCGGCCGCCGCCTCGAGGTCGGCGGCGTAGTAGCTGACGGTGGCGAATCCCCTGAGCATGAGTGGTTTCCCTTCGTTCTGCATCTGAGTGATGCATCCGTGTTCGAGCTGATGAATACAGTCTGGAACGCAGAAGTGCTCACCTCTTGACTACTTTTCCGACGAGAATGAGAACATGCGTGCAGATCGTCTCGTGGCCGTGCTGCTCACCCTGCAGGCGCGGGGCCGAGTGACCGCCGCGCAGCTCGCCGAAGAGCTCGAGGTCTCGGTCGCCACCGCTCGGCGCGATCTCGAGGCGCTCTCGACCGCCGGCATCCCCGTGTACCCGCAGGCGGGTCGCGGCGGCGGATGGCAATTGCTCGGCGGCGCCCGCACCGACCTCAGCGGCTTGTCGGCGGGCGAGGCGCGTGCCCTGTTCCTGCTGGTCGGGCCCGCGGCATCCGTCGACCCCGAAGCGAAGGCGGCGTTGCGCAAGCTCGTGCGCGCGCTGCCCGAGACGTTCCGCAGCAACGCCGAGGCCGCGGCCGAAGCGGTCGTCATCGACGCCGGCGAATGGGGTCGGCCGGCGGCCGCCCGGCCCGAACTCCTGCCCGTGCTCGAGTCGGCGATCGTCGATCGCGTGCGCCTGCGCATCGACTACGCCGCCTGGAACCGCGAGCCCGTCGAACGCATCGTCGACTCCTGGGGGCTCGTGCAGAAGCAGGAGCACTGGTACCTGCTCGGCACCGTCGACGGAGCCGAGCGCACGTACCGCGTCGACCGCATGCGCAACGCCGTGCGCACCGGCGAGGCGGCCGACCGGCCCGTCGACCTCGACCTCGCCGAGGTGTGGGAGCGGGTGACCGCGGCGGTCGATCGACAACGGGCAAGTGCGAGCGCCACGATCTTCGTGGAATCCGGCATCGTGCCGCTGCTGCAGACGCAATTCGGGCAGCGTGCCGTCGAGCAGGTCCAGCTCGACCCCGGGCGGTCCCGCGTGCGGGTGACCGCGCCGACGGCGACGATGATCGCACGGGGCCTGGCCGGCTGGGCCGAGTACGTCGAAGTCGTCGAGCCCGAGTCGCTCCGGCACGAACTGCATCGCCTCGGTGAGGCGCTCGTCGCGCGCAATGTGCCGAGCGCTTCGGGGGATGCTCCCCCGGCCTCCGCACAGGTGCCGCCCGCGTAGAATGGATCGGTACCCCAACCGATGTGAAAGAGGTCAAGTGGCCATCGCAGCCGCTCCCGAGCGTGCCCGGTACTGGGTCGTCCCGGTCGTCCGAGGCATCCTGGCCCTCGCACCGGCCGCCGTCATCACGTTCTCGCAGAACCACTCCCCCGAGTTCGGGCTCGTGGTCTTCGGCATCTGGGCGATCGTGTCGGGCCTCATCACCGGAGCGCTGTCGCTGCGGCTGACGTCGGAGCGCGGCATCCGCTCGCTCTTCGTGATCGCCGCAGTGGTCTCCGTCGCCGCCGGTCTGCTCGCTGTGAGCGTGCCGGGTGGCCTGCCGTTCCTGCTCTACCTCGTGAGCGTGTGGGCGGCCATCACCGGCATCGTCGAGCTGTTCGCGGGCCTGCGCGCCCGAGGCCGCACCCCGGCCGCGCGCGACTGGATCGCCGCCGGCGCCTTCACCGCGATGCTCGCGCTCGTCTTCCTCGTGTTCCCGCTCGACGCCGTCACCGCGGTCGGCCTGCTCGGCGGCTACCTCGTCATCCTCGGCGTCTACCTCGTGATCGGCGGGTTCTCGCTGAAGTGGGCCACCAGCCCAGCGGATGCCGCGCCCGACGCATCCGGAACGGAGCAGACCTCGTGAGCCAGAACCCCGACCCGTACAAACCGAGCCGGCGCGAGGTGCTGCGCCCCGCCGAGTACGTCGGCGGCGCCGCCATCGCGGCGATCTTCACCGGCCTCGTCGTGCTCATCACGGCGCGCGAGCCGATGCTCGCCCTGATCGTGGCGGGCATCGCGTTCATCGTGGTGCTCGTGGTGCTCGCGCTGCTCTCGATGGCGGTCAAGCCGAACGCCGCAGAGACGGCCGAGATCGACGGCGACGAGCCGCCGCCGGCTCCGCCAGCTTCGCCCGGCCACTGACCCGCAACGTCGGTCGGCGAGCAAGAGACCACACGCCGGTCGAGTAGCGAGCGCCAGCGAGCGTATCGAGACCTCGCACGGGGTCTCGATACGGCCGCGGGTGGCCTACTCGACCGGCGGATGCCTCAGCCGAGGCGCTCGACGAGCTGTGACGCGATGCCCGTGTACGACTGCGGCGTGAGGGCGAGCAGGCGCTGCTTCGCGTCGTCGCCGATCTCGAGCGACTCGACGAACTCGGCGAGCTCTCTCGCGCCGACGCGCTTGCCGCGCGTGAGCTCCTTGAGCATGGCGTAGGGGTCGGCGATCGTCGAACGCCCGGCGACGACCTCGGCGCGGATCACCGTCTGGATCGCCTCGCCGAGCACCTCCCAGTTGCCGTCGAGGTCGGCCGCGAGCACCACGAGGTCGAGGTCGATCTCGCCGAGGCCGCGCTGGATGTTGTCGAGGGCGAGCATCGAGTGCCCGAAGCCGACGCCGATGTTGCGCTGCGCGCTCGAGTCGGTGAGGTCGCGCTGCATGCGACTCGTCACGAGGGTCGCGGCGAGCGAGTCGAGCAGGGCCGAGGAGAGCTCGAGGTTCGCCTCGGCGTTCTCGAAGCGGATCGGGTTGACCTTGTGTGGCATCGTCGACGAGCCGGTGGCCCCCGGCGCGGGGATCTGGCGGAAGATGCCGAGCGAGATGTAGGTCCAGATGTCAGTCGCGAGGTTGTGCAGCACGCGGTTGGCGTGCGAGATCTTGCCGTAGAGCTCGGCCTGCCAGTCGTGCGACTCGATCTGCGTGGTGAGCGGGTTCCAGGTGAGGCCGAGCGACTCGACGAACTCCTGAGAGACCGAAGGCCACGCGACATCCGGAGCCGCGACGACGTGCGCCGAGAACGTGCCGGTCGCCCCAGAGAACTTGCCGAGGTACTCGGTCGCCTCGATCTGCCGCTCGATGCGGCGGAGGCGGTAGGCGAAGACTGCAAGTTCCTTGCCCATGGTCGACGGGGTCGCGGGCTGGCCGTGCGTGCGCGAAAGCATCGAGGCGTCGCGGTGCTCGCGGGCGAGCGCCTCGATGGTCTCGATGACCGCCCGGTACTTCGGCAGCCACACGTCGCGCACGGCGTCGCGCACGGTGATGGCGTAGGAGAGGTTGTTGATGTCTTCGCTCGTGCACGCGAAGTGGGTGAGCTCAGAGATCGCGTCGAGCCCGAGGTCGGTGAGGCGGCGGCGCACGTAGTACTCCACGGCCTTGACGTCGTGACGCGTCGTGGCCTCGAGGCCGGCGAGCTCGTCGATGTCGGACTGCCCGAAGTCGGTCACGACCTGGCGGAGCGACGCCTGCTGGTGCTCGGAGAGCGCCGCGGTGCCGAAGAAGCCGCGGTCGGTCTGGGCGATCAGCCACTCGACCTCGACGTGCACGCGCGCCCGGTTGAGGCCTGCCTCTGAGAGGTGCTCGCCGAGCTCGCCGACCGCCGAGCGGTAGCGACCGTCGAGGGGGCTGAGCGGCTGGGGAGGCAGCGAAGTCATCGGATTCCTTGTCTGAGTGCTGGTGCGAGTTGCCGGAAGAGCGCCGACGTCGACCGTTCAATCATCTCAAGGACTCGATCGAACATCACCGCGTCGGAGTAGTAGGGGTCGGGAACGTCGTGCAGCGCGGGAGTTTCGGGCTCGAACTCGAGCAGCAGGCGCACCTTCTGCTGCTCGGCCGGGTTCGGCGCCCAGTTGCGCAGGATGCGGGCCTGGCCGCGGTCGAAGGCCACCACGAGGTCGAGTCGCGGAAAGTCGGCGGCGTCGAACTGCCGGGCTCGGTGGTGGTGCCCGTCGTAGCCGGCGCGGGCGAGCGCGTCGATCGTGCGCGGGTCGGCGGGCTCGCCGACGTGCCAGTCGCCGGTCGCGGCCGATTCGATCGCCAGCTGCCCGGTGAGCCCGGCACGGTCGGCGTGCGCGCGCAGCACGACCTCGGCCATCGGTGAGCGGCAGATGTTGCCGGTGCACACGAAGGAAACTCGGAACGGTTGCGCGGCGTCCCCAGCGGAATCCGCTCGCGTCATGGGTTCCATTGTGGACGAGTTCGCCGCCACGCACAGCAGCCAGTTCGGGGGCGATACGCTGGCGAACCGCCGTGCGATCGCGCGTGCCGGACCGGCGGCGAGAGGGAGTGACGATTTGGATGCCCCTGAGCCCGACATTCGCGTCGACGAAGCGCTCGCCGCGGCGCTCGTGGCGGCGCAGCATCCCGATCTCACCGGCCCGATCTCTCGCCTCGCCAACGGCTGGGACAACGTGATGTTCCGCCTCGGCGACCGTCACGTGGTGCGGCTGCCCCGTCGTTCGATCGCGGCCGGCCTCGTGCTGCACGAGCAGCGGTGGCTGCCCGGCATCGCCGAGCGAGTGCACGCGCCGGTACCCGCTCCTGTGCGCATCGGCCGACCGGCGCCCGAGCTCGGCTTCGACTTCCCGTGGAGCATCCTGCCGTGGTTCGACGGCGACTCGGCCGCCGACTCGAGCCCGGCCGCGCGGGCTGCGGCGGCACCCGCGCTCGCCGCGTTCGTGACTGAGCTCGGCGTGCCGGCGCCGCTCGACGCCCCGGTCAACGAGTATCGCGGCGTGCCGCTCGCGACGCGAGACGCCGCCGTTCAGGCCAGGTTCGAGCGCGGGCTCCCGGGCGGCGAGGCCCTGCGCGCGGTGTGGCAGCGCGCACTCGCAGCGCCGGCCTGGTCGGGGCCACCGGTGTGGCTGCACGGCGACCTGCACCCGGCGAACCTCGTGCTCGACGCATCCGCTGGGCTCAGTGCCGTGATCGACTTCGGTGATGTCTGCGCGGGCGACCCCGCGTGCGACCTGGCGACGGCATGGGTCACCTTCGATGGCGCAGCACGCGCCGTCTTCAGGGCCGAGGTCGACGAACGACGGGCGACGGATGCCGCGATGTGGGACCGCGCCCGCGGCTGGGCGCTCGTGCTCGGCAGCGCGATCGTCGACACGATCGGCACCGAGGGGCGGCTGGGCGCGGTCGGCGTGCACGCGCTTCGCGAGGTGCTGGTCGACTGAGGGCGCGGGTGACGCACGCGCTGCCATGCTCGCACTCCCCCTCAACAGGCGCTGCGTCGCCTCGATGACCCCGTACGCGAGCCGCGATCGACGAGCGGATGCCGCGGCGCTTGAGACTCGGAGCATGTCCGACTCCGACTACCTGATCTCGGCTCTCACCGGCACCCCGGCCACCGCCGAGCGCGCCGATGCGGCCGAGCGTCATCTCGTGATGCTTCGGCCGCTGCTCGGCGAGGTGCGCGAGCGCTGGCCCGTGATCCTGCCGGCGGGCGCTGCCGGCTGGCGCTCGACGGCGGCCGAACGCTACCTCGAACGACTCGCCCAACTGCGCTCCGCGCTCGCCGCGGTCGAACTGGCGCTCGCCGCCGGCGAGACCGAGCTCGAGGCGTGCATCGCCGGCATCCGTGCCGAGCTTGCGGAGCATGAAGCAGCCGTTCGCGCCGAAGAGCAGCGCGCGCTCGACCTGCAGTCGAGCTCGGATCGCCACGACGCCTCACACGTGCAGCGGGCCGACCTCGACGGAGCCGCGGCGTGGGCGACGCGCTGACCGTCTCGGGCGGAGGCTCCACCGCGGTCGCGGTCGATGAGCTGTTCGCCGAGGCGGTGCGACTGGCGACCGTCGAGCACGTGGTCGCCGACTTGTCGGCGCGGGCCGGCGTGATCACGCGCGGGCTCGCCGAACTCGACCTCGCTCGAGGCTCGGCGTGGGGTGTGCAGCCCGACCCCTGCCGGCAACTCGACGAGGCGATCCGGCGACTCGCCGCCGCGCACGCCGAGGCAGGCCTGCTGCGGCAGTCGTTGCTCGAGAGCGCCGAACGCTACGGCTTCACCGAGCACATGGTGGGCGCGCTGTGGGGCATGGCCGGGCGGGTCGGGGCCTGGTTGCTGGGCTGGTCGGCACCGCTCATCGTCGGGGCGGCGCTGCCTGCGATCGGCATCTGGGCGGCCACCGGCTCGGGCGGCGCCCTCGAAGACTGGCTCGCAGAGCACCCCGAGCTGCTCTCCGACCCGGCGTTCGTGCGCCTCGTGCGCACCGCCGCCGACTCAGCCGACGAATTCGCCGCGGGCCTCCTCCACCTGCCGAGTTCACTCACCCAGGCCGGGGTCGGCATCGGAGCACCCGAGAACGCGTCGATGCTGCTGGCCGCGGCCGGCCTGGTCGGTGCGGTTGCGGGCAGCCGGGTGCTCGTCGACGCCCCCGTGCGCGTGACGAGGGCGCTACCCGACGGGCAGCGGGTCGCCCGCGGTGACCGGCCGACGGAGCTGCGGTCGGTCTCGGCTCCGGTCTCGGCTTCGGTCCCGGCCCCGACCGGCATCGCCGACCTGGTCGCGCGCATTCCGGCGACCGACGACGATGCGCAGATCCGGGTCGAACGGTACGGCGGTGCCGACGACCCCCGTTGGGTCGTCTACATCGGCGGCACGGTCGATCTCGGTTTGACGGCCGGGGCCCAGCCGAACGACATGACGAACAACCTGCACGGCATCGCCGACGACTCGCCGCTCGACGCCCTGCGAGTCGTCGGTGAAGACTCCGGGGCCGGCGACCGCGCCGTGCGACTCGCGTTGGCCGAGGCCGGGGTGCAACCCGGAGACCCGATCTTCCCCATCGGCCACTCGGGTGGCGGCGTGAACGCCGCCGGGCTCGCCGGTGATCCCGAGTTGAACGTGGTCGGGGCGGTCAGCGTGGGCGGCCCGGTCGCGTCGGCGCCGCTTCGCGACGGAGTGCCGCTGCTGTCGCTCGAGCACGAGGAAGATCTCGTGCCCGCGACGGGCGGTGCGGGGCATCCTTCGCCCGACCGGCTGACGGTCTCACGCAGCGTGCTCGAGCCCGGCGTCGACTACGAGACGGCGCTGCCGGCGCACGAACTCTCTCGCTACCGGCAGACCGGTGCGCTCATCGACGCGTCTGAGGAGCAACGCCTCGTCGAGTTCCGCGAGCAGCTCGCGACGTTCACCGGCTGCGGCACCGGCGAGATGAGCCGGTGGATCGGCACCCGCGACGTCAGCTCTTCGACGACGGACGAACCACGAGGCCGATGAGCCAGCTGATGAGACCCAGCACCAGCGCGCCGAGCACGCCCCACCAGAAGCTGTCGACCACGAGGCCGAAGCCCATGAGATCGCTGATCCAGTCGACGAGCAGCAGCAGCAGGCCATTGACGATGAAGGAGATGAGGCCGAGCGTCAGCACGTAGAGCGGGAAGGCGACGATCCTGATGAGGTTGCCGATGATCGCGTTGACGAGTCCGAAGATGAGCGCGACGAGCAGGTACGTCAGCACCGAGGCGATCGTGGTGTTCTCGTACGGCACCACGTTGACGCCGGCGACGATGAGGGTCGTGAGCCAGAGGGCGAACGCGACGACGATGACCTTCACGATGAACCGCATGGCTCCAGCTTGGCAGAACGGGCGCGGCGGGCGAAGGGGTACGGTGGAATTCGTGACCGCACAGGAGCCCACGGGCGAGCGCGTACGCCTGCGCCCCGAGATCGCCGCCCTTCCGCCGTATCGTCAGGGGCGCCCGGCGCCGGCCGACGGCTTCAAGCTCTCGAGCAACGAGAACCCGTTCGATCCGCTGCCCTCGGTCGTCGAGGCGGTCTCCGCGTCGGCCGCGCACATCAACCGCTATCCCGACGCCACGGCGCTCGCGCTTCGCGAACGGCTCGCCGAGCGATTCGGCGTCACCGCCGACGAGGTGCTCGTCGGCGCAGGTTCGGTCTCGCTCCTCGCCCAGTTCATCCTCGCGGCTGCGGCCCCCGGTGACGAGGTCGTCTACTCGTGGCGCTCGTTCGAGGCCTACCCCGGCCTCGTCACGGTCGCCGGGGCCACGAGCGTGCCGGTGCCGAACCGCGCCGATCACGGCCACGACCTCGATGCGATGGCCGCAGCTGTCACCGAGCGCACGCGGGTCGTCATCGTGTGCTCGCCCAACAACCCCACGGGCGTCACCGTGACCGCCGCCGAGTTCGAGGCGTTCATGGCCGCGGTGCCGAGCGACCGGCTCGTGCTGCTCGACGAGGCGTACATCGAGTTCGCGAACGCTGCCGCGGCAGGCACCGCAGGCGACACCGCCGCCCCGGTCGACGGTCGCACGCTCATCGGCCGCTACCCGAACCTCGTGGTGCTGCGCACCTTCTCGAAGGCCTACGGCCTGGCCGGCCTCCGCGTGGGCTATGCCGTCGGGCCGATCGAACTGCTCGACGCGGCGCGCGCCACGGCCATTCCGCTCGGGGTCACGGCGGCCGCGGCATCCGCTGCCCTCGCCTCGCTCGAGCCGACCGCCGAGGCAGAGTTGCTCGAGCGGGTCGCGACCATCGCCGAGCGGCGCGACCGCGTGCGCGAGGCGCTGCTCGAGCAGGGCTGGCCGCTGCCCGAGGCACGCGGCAACTTCCTCTGGCTGCCGACGGGCGAGGCCACGACGGCCGTCGCCGACCGGCTCTTCGACGCTGGGCTCGTCACCCGAGGGTTCGCGCCCGAGGGCATCCGGGTCTCCATCGGCGAAGAGGAGTCTGTGGAGATCCTCCTCACGATTCTCAGTGAGCTTGTACCTGCGTCACAAGAAGGGCTCCCCGCCTAGCGGGTAGCGTGGAACGGTGGCAGCCCGCGAAAGAGAGTTCACCGCGCCGACGGTCCAGCTCCTGACCCCCGAGGGCGCACTCCGCCCCACCCCCGAAGCCGAGGCCTACCTCCCGCTCGTCGAAGCCCTCAGCGACGCCGAGCTCGAGCGCTTCTACCGCGACATGGCGGTCTCCCGCCGCATCGACGTCGCCGGCGCCAACCTGCAGCGGCAGGGTCAGCTCGCGCTGTGGGTGCCGAGCCACGGGCAGGAGGCGGCGCAGGTCGGCTCCGCGCACGCAGCGCGCCCGCAAGACCACTTGTTCCCGTCGTACCGCGAGCACATCGTCGGCATCATCCGCGGCCTCGACCCCGTGCGCATCCTCGCGCTCCTGCGCGGCGCGACGCTCGGCGGGTGGAATCCCGAGGAGAACGGCAACTTCCACCTCTACACGCTCGTGCTCGCCTCGCAGACGCTGCACGCCACGGGCTACGCCATGGGGCTGCAGTTCGACGGCGCCACCGCGACGGGCGACCCCGAGACGGATGCCGCGGTGCTCGTGTACTACGGCGACGGCGCCACCTCGCAGGGCGACGCGAGCGAGGCGCTCGTCTTCGCGTCGAGCTACCAGACCCCGCAGGTCTTCTTCATCCAGAACAACCAGTGGGCGATCTCGGTGCCGGTCTCACGGCAGTCCCGCAGCCCCCTGTCGCTGCGCGGCGGCGGATTCGGCATGCCGGGCATTCGCGTCGACGGCAACGACGTGCTCGCGAGCTACGCCGTGACCCGGCAGTCGCTCGAAGAGGCCCGCGCGGGCGAGGGCCCGAGCCTGATCGAGGCCCTGACCTACCGCATGGGCGCGCACACGACGGCCGATGACCCTACGAAGTACCGCACCGACGACGAGGTCGCCTACTGGGAGGCGCGCGACCCGATCCCCCGGTATCGCACCTGGCTCGAGGGCCGCGGCGCGTCAGCCGAGTTCTTCGCCGACGTCGACACCGAGGCGGGCGACATCGCCGCCGACCTGCGTCGTCGTGCGCTCGAACTGCAGGCACCCACGCGCGAGGTGATCTTCGAGCACGTCTACAGCGAGCCGCACCCGCTCATGGCCGAGCAGGCCGAGTGGCTGCACCGCTTCGAGACCTCGTTCGACACCGCACCCGACGGGAGCGCGGCATGAGCGCCCGCACCGAAGAGGAGACCCACGTGACGGATGCCGCTACCGACGCCGCGCCGATCGGCACAGCCTCGGCCGACGCCGCCGTGACGACCGACGGCTCGGGGGTGCGCGGCGTGCAGACGCTCTCGATGGCCAAGGCGATCACCGCCGGCCTTCGCGACGCGATGCGCGCCGACGACAAGGTGCTGCTCATGGGCGAAGACATCGGCCCGCTGGGCGGCGTCTTCCGCGTGACCGAGGGTCTCTCGGCCGAGTTCGGCGAGAAGCGCGTGCTCGACACGCCGCTCGCCGAGTCGGCGATCGTGGGCACCGCCATCGGGCTCGCGATGCGCGGCTACCGTCCGGTGATCGAGATCCAGTTCGACGGGTTCATCTTCCCGGCGTTCGACCAGATCACCACCCAGCTCTCCCGCCAGACCCTGCGTCACGACGGCAGCGTCTCGATGCCCGTCGTCATCCGCGTGCCCTACGGCGGGCACATCGGCTCGATCGAGCACCATCAAGAGAGCCCCGAGGCGTACTTCGCGCACACGCCCGGCCTGCGCGTGGTGAGCCCGTCGAACCCGCACGACGCCTATTGGATGATTCAAGAGGCGATCCGCTCCGACGACCCCGTACTGTTCTTCGAGCCGAAGAGCCGCTACTGGCCGAAGGGGCCGGTCGACCTCGACCACACCGGGCTCCCGCTGCACGCGAGCCGCATCATGCGGCCAGGCACCGACGTGACGGTCGTCGGCCACGGCGCGATGATCGCGACGTTGCTGCAGGCCGCCGACATCGCCGCCACCGAGGGCCGCAGCCTCGAGGTCGTCGACCTCCGCTCGCTCTCCCCCATCGACTACGGCCCCCTGCTCGACTCGGTGCACCGCACCGGCCGGCTCGTGGTCGCGCAAGAGGCGTACGGCAACGTGTCGATCGGGTCCGAGATCGCCGCGACGGTCGCCGAGCGTGCCTTCTACGCGCTCGAGGCGCCGGTGCTGCGAGTGTCGGGCTTCGACACGCCGTTCCCGCCGGCGGCGCTCGAAACCGAGTTCCTGCCGAGCCCCGACCGGGTGCTCGAGGCCGTCGATCGCGCCCTGGCCTACTGAGGCGCCGCGCGGCGCGCGGCATGACATGACGACGACGGCATAGACCGACTGCGAGGGTAAAGAACATGAGCGAGATCCGATTCCCCCTCCCCGACGTCGGCGAGGGTCTCACCGAGGCCGAGATCGTGCAGTGGCGCGTCGCGCCCGGCGACCGCATCAGCCTCGACCAGGTCTTCGTCGAGATCGAGACGGCGAAATCGCTCGTCGAGTTGCCGAGCGCGTTCGAGGGCGTCGTCTCCGAACTGCTCGTCGACGAGGGCAGCACGGTCGACGTCGGCACCCCCATCCTCGTGATCCAGACGGATGCCGCGGGGCTCGCGGCCGGCGAACCCGCGGGCGGTGCGCCCGCAGCCGGCTCGCTCGCGGGTGGCACGACGCCCGTGGCGACGCTCGACTCCGCCCCGTTGCCTCCCGCTCCCGCCACGGCGCCTGTCGCCGCAGCCGCCGCCGGGGCGCCCGCCGCCTCTGCTTCCGCCGAAGAGAGCGGAGCAGTGCTCGTCGGCCACGGCAGCTCGGGCCCGGCTGCGACGCGGCGTCGCCGCCACCATACGCCCGACGGCGCGCACGGCCACCTCGCTCCCCCGGCTCCCACGCCTCCGGCCCCGCCTGCAACGGCCGACACGGCCGGTGCCGCGGCGGCGGCAGCGACATCCGCTGCCGCGACGACCGCGCGCCAGGCCGCACGCGTGCCCGTGATCGCGAAGCCTCCGATCCGCAAGCTCGCGAAAGACCTCGGCGTCGACCTGTCGAGAGTCGCGCCCACGGGACCGATCGGTGACATCACCCGCGATGACGTGATTCGCGAGGCCAGCCAGGCCAGTGTGTTCCGCAACATCCAGACGCCCGAGTGGCCGTCGGGTCGCGAAGAGCGCGTTCCCGTGAAGGGCGTGCGCAAGGCGATCGCGAACGCCATGGTGCAGAGTGCGTTCCAAGCGCCGCACGTCAGCGTCTTCGTCGATGTCGATGCGTCGCGCACCATGGAGTACCTCAAGCGACTCAAGGCCTCCCCCGACTACGCGGGCGTGCGCATCTCGCCGCTGCTCATCATGGCAAAGGCGATGATCTGGGCGGTGCGTCGCAACCCCACCGTGAACGCGCAATGGACCGACTCCGAGATCGTGGTCAAGCACTACGTCAATCTCGGCATCGCCGCGGCGACGCCGCGCGGCCTCATCGTGCCGAACGTCAAAGAGGCGCAGGCGATGACGATGGTCGAACTCGCGACCGCGCTCGAGCAGCTCACCCTGACCGCACGCGAGGGCAAGACGCAGCCTGCCGAGATGCAGAACGGCACGATCACGATCACGAACATCGGCGTGTTCGGCATGGATACCGGAACGCCGATCCTGAACCCCGGCGAGGTCGCGATCGTCGCCCTCGGCACGATCAAGCAGAAGCCGTGGGTCGTCGACGGCGAAGTGCGTCCGCGCTTCGTCACGACGATCGGCGCCTCGTTCGATCACCGTGTGGTCGACGGCGATGTCGCGTCGCGGTTCCTCGCGGATGTCGCGTCGATCATCGAGGAGCCTGCCCTCCTGCTGGAGTAACCGGCTTCAGGGGTTTCGACGCAGAGTTCGGCTCGGGCGGGTCGCAAACTCCCGTGACGGGTTACAGCTGCAGTTCGTACGTGATCGCCTCGGGCGTGCGCGAGGCCTGCGTGAAGCCGGCGCTCTGCAGTGTGTGCCGCGCGGGCAGGTTGCCGACCTCTGCCTCGGCGCGCAGGATCGCGACGCCGGCGGTGCGGCAGAGCTCGATCACCGCGGCGACCGCGTGCGGAGCGAGGCCCTGGCCGCGCACGGCCGGCACGAGGCCGAACGCGAACTCGACGGCTCCGTCGTCGCCGGGCGGACCGAACAGGTTCACTCCCCCGATGGCCGCGCCGTCTTCGCCGCGCCGCACCAGGTACGGGCCGAAGGGCATGGGGTCGCCGTTCTCCTGCACCGCACGAAGGTATTCGGCGAGCAGCTCGGGCTCGTCGGTGAAGGCGTAGGCGCCCTCCCACCCATCGTGCGGGTCAACCTCGCCGGCGAGCACCCGCTCGGCGTCGGCGACGGTGAACGGATGCAACGTGAGCGGGGTCGTCGTCGTATCCACGTGCTTCACTCTCCCACGTCGATGCGACACTCGCCAGATCTGTGCACAGGATGACGGTGGGAATGCGCGATACGCCCTCGAATGTTCACTTGGTGTGCGACCGACTGCATTCTCGTGGTTTTGACAATCATTATCAATAAGCCTACGGTGGAATCATGACCGCCCGATCCAGTGCCCGCCGCCGCCATCTGCTCACCCCGATCGCCGGCGGGGCGGCGCTCGTCGCGTCGACCATGGTGCTCGCCGGGTGCGCCGCGCCCGCGGCATCCGACGATGCAGACGGCCCGAAGATCGTGGCGACGACGACCCAGGTCGGCGACTTCACGCGCGAGCTCGTCGGCGACACGGCATCGGTGACCCAGCTGCTCTCCCCCGGCCAGAGCGCTCACAGCTTCGACCCCTCGGCGGCGCAACTGCTCGCGCTCACGAACGCCGATGCGCTCGTCGTCAACGGCGCGGGACTCGAGAGCTGGCTCGACGACGCCATGCAGGCCTCGGGTTTCGACGGCGAGCTGATCGACGCGAGCACGGGCATCGAGCTCTTCGGCACCGAAGACGAGCACGGCGATGAAGCCGCCGACGAGCATGCCGATGAGGCCGAAGCCGCCGAGACCGAAGCCGCCGATGAGCATGCCGATGAGCACGCCGACGAGACAGCAGACGAGCACGCCGAAGACTCGCACGACGACCACGGCCACGGCGAGGGCAACCCGCACATCTGGACCGACCCCGAGCTCGCCGAGCAGATGGTCGAGAACATCGCGCACGGCCTCGCCGAAGTGCCGGGCGTCGATGCGGCCACGATCGAGGCAAACGAGTCCGACTACCTCGCCGACCTCGACGCCCTCGACGGCTGGATCGACGAGAACGTCGCAGCCGTTCCCGCGGCCGACCGTCTGCTCGTGACCAACCACGACGCCTTCACCTACTTCGTCGATGCGTACGACATCACGTTCGTCGGCAGCGTCATCCCGAGCTTCGACGACAACGCGGAGCCGAGCGCCGCAGAGATCGACGACCTGGTCGCGAAGATCGCCGCCACCGGCGTGAAGGCTGTCTTCTCCGAGGCGTCCATCTCGCCGAAGGCGGCCGAGACGATCGCGAGCGAAGCAGGAGTGACCGTGTACTCAGGTCCCGACGCGCTCTACGGCGACTCGCTCGGTGTCGCGGGCAGTGACGGGGAGACCTACCTCGGCAGCCAGCTGCACAACGGACGCCTGATCCTCGAGTCGTGGGGTGTGACGCCTACCGCAGTGCCCGAAGCACTGCAAGGATGACACCATGACCGTTCCACCCGTGCTGCGTCTGCGCGGTGCCGCCTTCACCTATCCGGGCGGCGCCGGCGTCAGCGGGCTGCAGCTCGACATCTCGCCGGGCGAGGCGGTCGCGCTGATCGGGCCGAACGGCGCCGGCAAGTCGACGCTGCTGAAGGGCATTCTCGGCCTCGTGCCGAAGACGGCGGGAACGATCGAACTCGGCGGCGCGCGCGGCGCGGCGCCTGCGCCCATCGGCCGCATCGGCTCAGCACATGCCGCGAGTGGAATGATCGCCTTCCTCCCTCAGTCGGCCGAACTCGACCCCGACTTCCCGATCAGCCTCGAGCAGGTCGTCATGCAGGGGCGCTATCGAGGCCTCGGGCTGTTCCGCTGGCCAGGTCGCGCCGACGGCGCCGCCGTGCGTCATGCACTCGAGACCGTCGGCCTCGCCGAACTGGCCCGCCGTCCGTTCGGAGAGCTGTCGGGCGGGCAGCGCCAGCGCGGTCTGCTCGCACGCGCCCTCGCCTCCGAGCCGGCGCTGCTGCTGCTCGATGAGCCGTTCAACGGCCTCGACCAGGCCAATCGCGACGCGCTCGTCGATACCATCCGCACCTTGAAGACCCGCGGCGTCGCGGTGCTCGTCTCCACTCACGACCTCGAACTCGCGCGACTCGTCTGCGACACCGTGGTGCTCGTCAACGGCACCCAGCTCGCGAGCGGCCCCGTCGACGAGGTGCTCACGCTCGGCAATGTGCAGGAGTGCTTCGAGGGTCTCGAGGTCGAGCTCGATGAGCACACGCTCGTCGTGCCGGGCCACGAGGGCCACTGAATGCCGCGAACGACATATACGCGGGCAGACCGTCGGGCGGTGACGGATGTCGCTGACTGACGCCCTCTTCGGCGCCTTCGCGATTCCGTTCATGGGTCGTGCGCTGCTCGTCATGCTGGTGCTCGCCGTCGTGGCCGGAGTCGTCGGCGTGCTCGTGAACCTGCGCGGCCTCGAGTTCATCAGCGACGGGCTGACGCACGCGGTCTTCCCCGGCCTCGCGATCGGCCTCGCCGTCGGCGGCACTGCAGGGCTCTTGCCCGGTGCCGCCATCGCGGCCCTCGCCGGCGCCCTCGCGCTCACGTGGCTCGACCGAGCGGGCATCACCTCCGACGCCGCCATCGCGATCGTGCTCACCGCGACGTTCAGCATCGGCGTGATCGTGGTCTCGCGCAGTGACGACTACGCCGGTGAGCTCGAGGCGCTGCTCTTCGGTCGCGTGCTGACGATTCCGCCGGCCGAGGTGGTGCCGCTCATCATCGTGAGCCTCGCGGCACTCGCCATGGTGCTGGTCACCCTCAAGCAGCAGCTCTACCGGGCCTTCGACGCCAAGGGCAGCCGCGCCGCGGGCGATTCGGCACTCGTGCTCGACCTCGTGCTGAACTCGGCGATCGCCCTCGTGGTGGTGGCCGCGGCCAGCACGATCGGCACGCTGCTCGTGCTCGCCCTCCTGATCGTTCCCGGTGCCGTCGCGCGCCTCGTGACGGCGCGGCTGTGGTGGCTGTTCCCGGTGGCCGCAGTCTTCGCCGCCGTCGCGGCCTGGCTCGGCCTGGCGCTGGGCTACGCCGTCTCGGTGGGTGCCGGCGTCGACCTGCCGGCCGGCAGCACGGTGGTCGCGGTCTTCGTCGTCGGCTACGGGCTGGTGCTGCTCGGCAGCAGTGTCTTCGGCCGGCGCCTGCGGGGGAGTGGTGGTCTCGAGCCGGATTCTTCATCATCGGGCGCTCCTCGACCAGCGGGGGTGGCGCGCTGATGGGGTACTTCGAGCGCGCACTGCTCGCCGCCGTCGTCATCGGTGCCGGCGCCGGCTTCGTCGGGGCGCTCGTCGTCGTGCGTCGTCGCACCTTCTTTGCGCAAGCGCTCACACACGGCACCTACCCTGGGGCGGTCGCGGCGGCTGCCCTCGGGGTGAGCGTGCCGGCGGGCGCCGCCGTGGCATCCGTCGCCCTCGTCGCCGTGATGGCCGGCATCGCCCGCGTTCGCCGGCAGGGGGCGCAGGTCGCCGCCGGCATCGTACTCACCGGCGGGTTCGCGGCAGGTGCACTGCTGCAGGCGCTGATCCCGGGCTTGCCGGTGCGAGCGGAATCGCTGCTCGTGGGCTCCATCCTCACGGTCAGCGACGGAGATATTCTGCTTGCGGCATCCGTCGCGGTGGTCGCCGTCATCTGCGTCGCGCTGTTCGGCACCCGCATCGCCTTCTCGACCTTCGATCCGCACGGGTTCCGTGCCGCCGGGTTCCGCGAATGGCCCGTCGAGCTGCTCGTGCTCGGCCTCACCGCGGCATCCGTGGTGAGTTCACTACCGGCCGTCGGCGCGATCCTCGCCATCGCCCTGATCGCCGCTCCGGCTGCGGCCGCGCGGCTGGTCGTGACGTCGTTCCGCGGGCTGCTGTTCGCCGCTCCGGTCATCGGTGCAGCCGCAGGCGTGCTCGGTGTCCTCGCCTCGCGCGGCCTCGCGATCGCGGCAGGCCCCGCCATCGCTCTCGCGGCGACCGCCTTCTTCCTGCTGTCTCTGGGAATCTCCAAGCTGAGGGCGCTACCGTTGAAGCGAGTCGCCATACCGGTGGAGACCGCAGAGGACGCACGCATCACATGAAGCGAAACACCTGGCAGCGAGAAGCAGTTCGCGAAGCCCTCGATGACACCGAGGGGTTCATCAGCGCGCAGGCGTTGCACTCGACGCTGCACGCGAGCGGCTCGCCGATCGGGCTCGCCACGGTCTATCGCGCCCTCGGCGACCTCGCCTCGAATGGCGAAGCGGATTCGCTGCAGTCGCCAGACGGTGAGGCGCTGTATCGTGCCTGCAGCACGACTGGCCACCATCACCACCTGATCTGCCGCAACTGCGGCTTGACCGTCGAGATCGCGGCCGATGAGGTCGAGGCGTGGGCGAAGGCGGTGGCCGCCGAGCACGGGTTCACCGGCGCGGCACACGTGGTCGACGTCTTCGGGCTGTGCGCCAACTGCACCCTGCTGCAGGCCGCCGGTGATACGGCGAAGCTCGCAGCCGCACAAAAACCCTGATCAAGGCTTACTTCACTCGATTCGATTTGGGTTGTGCCAACGGCCTCGATACGGTGGACCGTGGTCCTGCAAGACCGCATCGCCCAGTCCGCGTTCCAACATTCCGAAATCGGCATGCTGGAACGTACGGTTCGGCGGCAGAGCGCCCGGCCCCGATGGCCGCGTGCGACGAAGACCTGATTCGCCCGGAGACGCAGCAACGTTCCGCGCTTGAGTTCGGCCTTCCGAATCGGCCGCCAACCCGGCCGTGACCCATGAGCTCGCCCTACCGAGCGATGCCGTGCACGTTCGTCGTGCACGTTCGTCGTGCACGGAATCCGGCGAGCCGGGAGCACCCGTATATGACCGAAACATCAGCCATCGAGGTTCGACGCCTCACCAAGTTCTTCGGCCGCAAGCCGCGTGAGGCCCTCGAACGGCTGCGCGGCGGGGCCACCCGCTCCGAGCTCGCCCCGCTCGGCACCGCGGCAGTGATCGACGCCGACTTCGACGTGCAACGCGGCGAGATCTTCGTCGTGATGGGCCTCTCGGGCTCCGGCAAGTCGACGCTCATCCGCACCCTCAACGGCCTGCTCGAGCCGACGGGCGGCTCGGTGACGGTGATGGGGGAGACGATCACCGGCATGAGCCCGAAGCGCCTGCGCGAGGTGCGCCGCAAGCACGTCTCGATGGTCTTCCAGCACTTCGCCCTGCTGCCGCACCGCACGGTGCGTGAGAACGCGGCCTACGGCCTCGAGATCCAGGGCGTGCCCGCCGCCGAGCGTCGCGCGCGCGCCGAGCACATCCTCGAACGCGTCGGACTCGGGGGATGGGGCGACAAGATGCCCGCAGAACTGTCGGGCGGCATGCAGCAGCGCGTCGGCCTGGCCCGCGCACTGGCCTCCGACACCGACATCCTGCTCATGGACGAGGCCTTCTCTGCCCTCGACCCGCTGATCCGCAAGGAGATGCAGGAGCAGCTCGTCGAGCTGCAGCAGGAGCTCGGCAAGACCATCGTCTTCATCACGCACGACCTCAACGAGGCGATGTTCCTCGGCGATCGCATCGCGGTCATGCGCGACGGCCGCATCGTGCAGCTCGGCACGGCGGAGGAGATTCTCACCGATCCCGCCGACGACTACGTCGCGCAGTTCGTGCAAGACGTCGACCGCTCGCGCGTGCTCACGGCAGGCAACGTGATGGAGGCGCCGCGCGCCGTCGTCACCGCTTCGGCGGGCCCGCGCGCCGCTCTGCGCTCGATGCGCGACCTGCAGACCTCGATGGTCTTCGTGGTCGGCAGCGGCCGGCGTCTGCTCGGCGTCGTGCACGACCGCGACGTGCTGCGGCTCGTGCAGCGCGGCGAGCGGTCGCTCGAATCGGTCATCAGTGACGACCACCCCGTGGTCGGGGCCGACGAGCACCTCTCCGAGCTCTTCGAGAGCGCGGTCGAGAGCCAGCTTCCGCTCGCCGTGGTCGACGAACAGGGCCGCCTGCTCGGCGCCGTGCCGCGCGTCACGCTGCTCGCCGCCCTCGGCAACGTCTCGTCGAACACCGCAGAGCACACCGTCATCGAGATGCCCGCCACGATTCCCGTCGACGTCATCACGGCGACCCTGCACCGCACGGCACGCCCGGAGACGGCGGTGGCCGACGCCGCCGATGCGACAGCCGTAGCCGTCGCTGCCGCCGAGGCGGCCGACATCCGTGCCGAGGTGCTGATGCGAGCGGATGCCGCGGGGGAGAGGAGCCCGGCATGAGCGACTTCCGACTTCCTCTCGGCGACTGGGCCGACGCGTTCATCCAGTTCGTCACCGACGTCTTCGGCGGGTTCTTCTCCGTCGTGCGCGCCATCTTCGCCGGGTTCTACGAACTCGTCGACCTCCTGTTGCAGACCCCGCCGTTCTGGGCCGTCATCATCGTGCTCGCCGCGATCGCCTGGCTCGCGAAGGGCTGGAAGCTCGCCGTCGGCACGACCGTCGGCCTGCTCGTGATCGTCGGTGTCGACCAGTGGCAGAACGCGATGTCGACGCTCGCCCTCGTGCTCGTGGCCTCGCTCATCGCGGTCGTCATCTCGGTGCCGCTCGGTGTGCTCGCCGCCCGCTCCGACGTCGCGTCCAAGGTGATCCGTCCGGTGCTCGACTTCATGCAGACGATGCCCGCGATGGTCTACTTGATCCCCGCACTCATCCTGTTCCGGGTCGGCGTGGTGCCGGGCATCGTCGCGACGATCATCTTCGCGATGGCGCCCGGGGTGCGGCTCACCGAGCTCGGCATCCGCGGCGTCGACAAAGAGGTGGTCGAGGCCGGTCAGGCGTTCGGCTCCTCGCCGTGGCGCATCCTGCGGCAGATCCAGCTGCCCCTCGCGATGCCGAGCATCATGGCCGGCGTCAACCAGGTCATCATGCTCTCGCTCTCGATGGTCGTCATCGCCGGCATGGTCGGCGCGGGCGGTCTCGGCGGGCAGGTCGTGCAGTCGCTCACGCGCATCGACGTCGGGCTCGGCTTCGAGGCGGGCCTGTCGGTCGTGATCCTCGCCATCATCCTCGACCGCGTCACCGGCGCGCTCGGCACCAAGCGGGCGCCGCGCCGTCGAGGCGTGCAGTCGCCGACGACGGATGCCGCGGAGCCGCTCGGCCCCGAGGCTGAGCGTCTGCCCGCGGCATCCGCCAACGCCTGAACCGGCAGCGGAACCCTCGTCGCGCGGAATCGCGCGACGCTCCCCAACACCCGTGACCACAGCACACGGGAGGAAAGGAACATATGAAGAAGCGCACCCTCACCGGAGCACTTGCACTCGGAGCCGTCTCGGCTCTGGCACTCAGCGGCTGCGCCGGCGGCGCAGCGGCGGAGACCCTCGAGAACGGCGACCAGAAGGACCTCACGATCGCCGTGTTCAACGGCTGGGATGAAGGAGTCGCCGCGAGCGAGCTCTGGAAGGCCGTGCTCACCGAGCAGGGGTACGACGTCACCCTCGAGTACGCCGACCCGGCTCCCGTCTACACGGGGCTCACGACCGACGACTACGACGTGACCCTCGACACCTGGCTGCCGATCACGCACGCCGACTACATCGAGCAGTACGGCGATGACCTCGTCGACCTCGGCGCCTGGAACGAGGACGCGAAGCTCACCATCGCGGTGAACGAGGATGCTCCGATCGATTCGCTCGACGAGCTCGCCGCGAACGCAGACCTCTTCGGCAACCAGCTCGTCGGCATCGAGCCGGGCTCTGGCCTGAACCGGGTCACGACCGACGAGGTCATCCCGACGTACGGGCTCGACAAGATGGAGTACCTCACGAGCTCGACGCCCGCGATGCTCGCCGAACTGACCGCGGCCACTGAGAACGGCGAGAACATCGCCGTCACGCTGTGGCGCCCGCACTGGGCGTACGACGCATTCCCGCTGAAGGACCTCGAAGACCCCGAGGGCTCGCTCGGCGACGCCGAGGGCATCCACTCGTTCGGCGGCAAGAGCTTCGAGCAGGACTACCCGACGGTGGCCGGCTGGCTGAAGAACTTCACGATGGATTCCGAGCTGCTCTTCTCGCTCGAGAACGCCATGTTCAACAGTGACGCTGATTCCGACGACTACGCACCGGTCGTCGAGCAGTGGATCGCCGAGAACCAGGAGTACGTCGACACGCTCACGAAGTAGCGCGAGACGACCAGAAGTAGCGCGAGTCGAACAGGCGGGTGACGGATGCCGCGGCATCCGTCACCCGCCTCGCTCAGTCGGGATACGTGCGGAAGTACTCCCGCAAGAGCTTCGCCGGCGCCTTGACGGCCCACGCCTCCGCCATGACCTCTTCGAGCCGGCGTCTGGAGATGCGGTCGAGCCGCACGAGCACCGCGGAATAGCCGTCGAAATGCCGCGTCGTGAAGAACGTCGACCGGTCGTCGGCGATGAGTGCGTGCTTGACCGCTTCGTCTTCGGTCGCGGCGCTCAGCACCGGTCCCGTCTGCGCGGTGATGCCGAGCGAGTCGAGGTCGGCGCGTCGCAGGGGCCGCTCCCAGACGAAGGTCTTGGCGCGCACCTTCCACTGCAGCGTGCCCCGCGGCACGTGCTCGCTCGTCTCCGGCAGCGCGAGCGCGATCTCCCGCACGTCGTCCCACGTGGCCATGGGCGAAGGCTACGCCGTCGGATGTCGCACCGCATCGATCCCGGGACGGCTGGGACATCCGCTCGAGCGCGGGGTCAACCCGCTCGGTTCGGCCGCCCCAGCCGCGTCTGGTAAGCTGGCTCGTTGGCTGGGCACTTCCACTGCCCATGCCGCGACACTCCCCATCGAAACCGTGCGAGAAATCGCCGGCTTCAGCGTGGGGAAGGTCAGCAGACAAGAGACCTTGGGAGGGGCATCCGCCCCTCGGTATTGGAGGAAACCAATGGCAGCAGTGTGCCAGGTGACTGGAGCCGTTCCCGGCTTCGGGCACAACATCTCGCACTCGCACCGCCGGACGAAGCGCCGCTTCGACCCGAACGTGCAGAAGAAGACCTATTTCGTGCCGTCGCTTCGTCGGAACATCACCATCAACGTGTCCGCCAAGGGCATCAAGGTGATCGACGCTCGTGGCATTGAGGCAGTGGTCAAGGACATGAAGGCACGTGGGGTGAAGATCTAATGGCGAAAGCACAAGACATCCGCCCGATCATCAAGCTTCGGTCGACCGCCGGCACCGGGTACACCTACGTGACCCGCAAGAACCGCCGCAACAACCCCGACCGTCTCGTGCTCAAGAAGTACGACCCCGTAGTGCGCAAGCACGTCGACTTCCGAGAGGAGCGCTAAGACATGGCGAAGAAGAGCAAGATCGCGCGCAACGAACAGCGCAAGGTGATCGTCGAGCGGTACGCCGCGAAGCGCCTCGAGCTGAAGAAGGCGCTCGTCGACCCGAACGGCACCGACGAGTCCCGTGAAGAGGCTCGCAAGGGCCTGCAGAAGCTGCCTCGCAACGCTTCGCCGATCCGCGTGCGTTCGCGCGATGCGATCGACGGCCGCCCCCGTGGCGTGCTCACGAAGTTCGGTGTCTCGCGTGTTCGTTTCCGCGACATGGCGCACCGTGGCGAGCTGCCCGGCATCACCAAGTCGAGCTGGTAAGCAGCACCGCAGTTCTGAGCGAACGGGACGTCCTTCGGGGCGTCCCGTTCGTCGTTTCCGCACGCCGAGAGCGAACTTGAGGGCGACACGCCGAGGCGAAGCTGCCCGAAACGGCCGGAAATCCGCGGGATTCCGGGGAACTCTGTTACATTCGAGGCGGCCTGAAGGGCCACGGGGGCGGTTGAACGATCGTTCCTGAGAACTCACAACTGCTGTACCGAACAGCGAACGTCCGAGGAGGACATTCAATGGCTGACAAGTCGCTCAACAAGACCGAGCTCGTCGCGAAGGTCGCAGCGTCGACCGGACAGAGCCAGGCAACCGTCGACGCCGTTCTCGGCGGCCTCTTCGAGGCGCTCGCCGAGTCCGTGTCCTCGGACACCAAGGTCTCCATCCCGGGCTGGCTCGCCGTCGAGCGTACGTCGCGTGCCGCGCGCACCGGCCGCAACCCGCAGACCGGCGCCGAGATCCAGATCCCGGCCGGTCACTCGGTCAAGATCTCGGCCGGCTCGAAGCTCAAGGCTGCTGCGAAGTAACTGCGACTTCATCGATGGGGCGTGCGGCGTGAGCCGTGCGCCCCTTCGTCTTGCCCCTTCGTCTTGCCCCTTCGTCTTGCCCGGCCGCTCGCTCTGGGCTGGCGCTCGGGTGGCGGCGTCTAGGCTGGTGCGGTGCCTCGCTCTGTCCGAGTGCTCGGCCCTGCCGCGCTCATCGCCGTCGCCCTCGCCGCGACGTTCGCCGGCCTCGCGTTCGGCGGGGGAGCGGCTGAACAGCTGATCCAAGACCCCGGTCCGATCGCCCGCTACGGCGTGCCGGTTGCGAAGCTCTTCGTCAACCTGGGCGCGGCCGGCATGATCGGTGCGCTCGTGCTCGCGGTCTGGGCGCTCAGCCCGAAGCGACGCGAGTTCGACGTGGCGCTCGATGTCGCCGCGGCATCCGCTGCCGTGCTGACGGTCGCGAGTGCCGCGAGCGGGCTCTTCACGTTCCTGCTCGTCACGAGCGTGCCCTTCGAGCTGAGCGACGCCTTCGGCCAGAAGCTCGGCCAGTTCGTCACGACGATCGAGCTCGGGCAGGCCTGGCTCACGACGACGCTCGTGGCGGCCGCCGTCGCGGTGCTCTGCTTCGCCGTGCGCAATCACACGGCGCTCGTCTTCGTGACGGTGCTCGCCGTGGCCTCGCTCGTGCCGCTCGCGCAGCAGGGGCACGCGGCCGGTGCGGCGGGCCACTCGGCGGCCATCACGGCGCTCGGTCTGCACCTCGTGTTCGCGGCCGTGTGGCTCGGCGGGCTGCTGACGATGGTGCTGCTGAAGCGCGAGCTCGGGCCGAAGCGCCTGGTCGTGGTGCTTGCGCGGTACTCGACCGTGGCGCTCATCTGCTTTCTGGTCGTCGCGCTGTCGGGGTACGCGAGCGCCGAGCTGCGCATCGGATCGTGGGAGCAGCTCGCCACGCCCTATGGCGGGCTCGTCGTCGCGAAGGTCGCGGCCCTCATCGCGCTCGGCGCGTTCGGTGCGGCGCAGCGGCGGTTCCTGATCGGGCGGATGTCGCGGGGTGCGGGTGGCGGCTCGGGCCGGGGCGGCGCGTTCTGGTGGCTCGTCGTCGCCGAGCTCGCCTTCATGGGCTTGGCCTCGGGCGTGGCGGCGGCGCTCGCCCGCACGGCGACGCCGGTGTCTGAAGAGACCGGCACGCTCGCGCGCACGCCCGCCGAGATCCTCACGGGCGAGCCGCTGCCGCCGTGGCCCGAGTGGACGCGGTACTTCACCGAGTGGAATCCCGACCTGATCTGGCTGCTCGCCTGCGGGTTCGGCATCTTCTTCTACCTCGCAGGGGTGCGGCGCCTGCGCAAGCGCGGCGACCACTGGCCCGTCTACCGCTCGGTGCTGTGGGTCGCCGGCCTCCTGCTGCTCGCCTACGTGACCAACGGCGGCGTGAACGTCTACGAGCAGTACCTCTTCTCGGCGCACATGCTCGCGCACATGGTGCTGACCATGGCCGTGCCCGTGCTGCTCGTGCCCGGCGCGCCGGTCACGCTCGCCGCCCGCGCCATCCGTGCCCGCAAAGACGGAAGCCGCGGTGGTCGCGAGTGGATCCTGCTCGCCGTGCACTCCAAGTTCGCGGGCATCATCGCGAACCCGATCGTGGCGGCGGTGCTGTTCGCCGGCTCGCTCTGGGTGTTCTACTACTCGCCGCTGTTCCGCTGGACCATGCTCGACCACATCGGCCACGAGTGGATGATCGTGCACTTCCTCATCACGGGGTACCTCTTCGTGCAGTCGCTCATCGGCATCGACCCGGTGCCCTACCGGCTGCCGTACGCGTTCCGGCTGGTGCTGCTGCTCGGCACGATGGCGTTCCACGCGTTCTTCGGCCTCACCATCATGTCGAGCACCGGGCTGCTGCTCGCCGATTGGTACGGCGCGATGGGCTGGGGCACCGACGCGCTCGTCGACCAGCAGCTCGGCGGCGGCATCGCCTGGTCGATCGGCGAGATCCCGACGGTGGCGCTCGCGATCACCGTGGCCGTGCAATGGGCGCGCAGTGACGAGAAGGAGTCGAAGCGACGCGACCGGCACGCCGACCGCACGGGCGACGCCGAGCTCGAGGCGTACAACGCGCAGCTCGCGGCGATCGCCGAGCGCGACGGGCGGGGGTAGCGGGGCTCGACCGGCAGCTACCTGAGCTGGATCGCGATGTCTTCGTCAGGCTGAATCGTCGCCGAGAGGGCGAGCGTGAACGGCCGGTCTTCTTCGAGGGTGAACCGGTGCCCGTCGAAGAGCGACTGCACCTCGACCGAGATGTGGGCGACGCCCTCGGTCGGCGGCATGTCGAACGACGTCTCGCCGGGCGTGAGCGTCACCTGCGGCAGGCTCACGATGCTCCAGACCGGGTCGCCGACCACGCGGTCGTCGATCTCGATGCCGAAGGGGCACTTCGCCGGTTGCAGCACGGTCTGCGTCGCGCACGCGGCGAGGAAGCCGTCGACCTTGAACTGCACGCGCTCGACGAAGGCGGCCGTCGGCTGCGCGTCGACCGTGACGGGAACGCGAGCCGCGGCATCGGCCTGCAGCTTCGCCGGCACCGCCTCGAGCAGCACCGAGTTGTACGAGAACTCGTAGACCGCCGGGGCGATCGCGAGGTACGGCGTGACCTGGGTGAAGGCGGCGAGTTCGTCGCCGGTCTTGGTCGCGCGAGCGTCGAGCGTGAGGGTGCCGACGGTGAAGAAGGGGTTGTGCGCAGCGGTCACGTCGACGATCGCAAGCGGGCTGACCGCGAACTCCCACCGGTTGAGCACGCCGTAGAGCGGGGTGATCGGCCGCACGTCGAACGAGGACTCGATGATCGCGTCTTCGAGCCGGTAGCTGGCGGTGACGGTGTGCGTGCCGTCTTCGTGGGCGACATCGCTCATGATGCGCACGTCTTCGGGCCCCGACTCGACGACACCGGTGCGCAGCATCGCGGTCGAGACGTCGGCCGGCAGGCCGAGCGCCTCGAGCTCTGCGGCATCGAGCGCGACGCCCGGCGTCGTCGACGCGGTGGCGATGTCGTCGTTCGCGATGGCCGAGAGGTAGCGCTCGATGAAGCTCGACGCCCCGTAGACGGTCTGGTTCAGCGAGCCGAGCGCGGCGAGGAAGGCGCCGACGACGAGCACCGCGAGACCGGCCCAACCGGCGACGGCCAGCGGTGAGACTCGACTGGCACGTACCCCGGAGCTCCCCACCCGGCCAAGTCTAGATGGGCGGCAGTGGGCGGGACTGAGGATATCCCCAGCCCGCGCATGCCCGCCCGGCACGAGGCGATTACAGTGGGAGCGCCAGCGGTGAACCGGCCGTGGCATCCGCTCGCCGAACCGAAAGCTCCCAGTGCAGAACGTGACCCTCAGCCGTGAACAGGCCGCGGTGTTCCAGGCTATCGAGGGCACCCGTGAGCACGTGTTCGTGACCGGGCGAGCCGGCACCGGCAAGTCGACGCTGCTGAACCACCTGAACTGGAACACGCAGAAGCAGATCGTGATCTGCGCGCCCACGGGCGTGGCTGCGCTGAACGTCGGCGGCCAGACGATCCACTCGCTGTTCCGGCTGCCGATCGGGGTCATCGCCGACCACGTCATCGACCAGAACGACACGGTCCGCAAGATCCTGAACGCCATGGACACCCTCGTGCTCGACGAGGTCTCGATGGTCAACGCCGACCTCATGGACGCCATGGACCGCTCGCTGCGGCAGGCGCGGCAGCGCCCGCTCGAGCCGTTCGGCGGCGCGCAGGTTGTGCTCTTCGGCGACCCGTACCAACTCGCGCCGGTGCCGGGCGATGCCGACGAGCGGGCGTACTTCGCCGACACCTACGACTCGATGTGGTTCTTCGACGCCAAGGTGTGGCGCGAGACCGACCTGCGCATCTTCGAGCTCGGCGAGATCCACCGCCAGCACGACGACGACTTCAAGCAGATGCTGAACGCCGTGCGTCACGGCCGGGTCACCGCCGAGATCGCCGGCGTGCTCAACAGCGTCGGCGCACGGCGCCCGTTGCCCGAGCAGGGTGCGATCACCCTCGCGACGCGCAACGACACGGTCAACCGCATCAACCGCACGCAGCTGCACCGCCTGGCGGGGCAGTCGCAGGGCAACGAGGCCGAGGTCACCGGCGATTTCGGTGGCAGGGCCTTTCCAGCCGACGAGAACCTCGAGCTGAAGGTCGGCGCGCAGGTGATGTTCCTGCGCAACGACACGGCGATCGGGCCAGAGGGTCAGCGCTGGGTGAACGGCACGATCGGCACCGTCACATCACTCGACCGCGCCGTGCGCGTCGACATCGATGGCGAAGAGCACGAGGTCGAGCAGGTCACGTGGGAGAAGTACAAGTACACCTGGGACCCGGTGCGCAAGAAGCTCGAGAAGCAGATCGTGGCCGAGTTCACGCAGTTCCCGCTGAAACTGGCTTGGGCGGTTACCATCCACAAATCGCAGGGCGCGAGCTACGACAGTGCCATCGTCGACCTCGGCCAGCGGGTCTTCAGCCCCGGCCAGACGTACGTGGCCCTCAGCCGGCTCACCTCGCTCGAGGGGCTCTACCTCGCCCGGCCGTTGCGGCCCAGCGACATCATCGTCGATCGCAACGTCGAGCGCTTCATGATGGGCGCGAATCGGGAGATCGCCTCGCCCGAGCGCTGAGGCGCGCGGCCCGTCCGCTCGGGCTTCTCGGCGAGGGCCGATAGACTTCCTCTCGGACACACGGCTGAGGGGAGCTTGGTGGCTGGCCAGCAACGGGTCAATCGGCGGCGGGGCGTTCTCGCCGTCGTGATCGTCGGCGCGCTCGCACTCGCGGGGTGCACCGGCGGTGCCGTCGACCCGCTGGCCGATCTCGACCCCGTCAGTACCGTGCTCGACGAACAGCTCGCCGGCGAACTGCAGGCGGTGCTCGACGAAGCCGTCGCCCTCAGCGGCTCGAGCGGCGGGGTCGCCGGGGCGTGGTCACCGTGGTCGGGGGAGTGGACCGGCGCGACGGGCAGCGTCGATTTCGGCGAGAAGCCGGCACCGGTCGCGGTCGACACGCAGTTCCACCTGAGCACCCTCACCACCGAGATCACGTGCACCGTGCTGCTGCGCCTCGTGGACGAGGGCCAGGTCTGGCTCGACGACGAGGTCGCCGAGATCGTCGACTGGGTACCCGGCCTCGACGGCATCACGCTCGGCCAGCTCTGCCAGCACACCTCGGGCATCGCCGACTACTTCCCCGGGCTGCGCAGCCACTTCGTCGCGAACCCCGAGCGCATCTGGCCGCCGAACGAGCTGCTGTCGAGCGGGCTCGCCCTGCCGCGCACCGGCCCTCCGGGGGAGCAGTGGGCGCACTCGCGCACCGGGGTGCTGCTGCTCGCGATGGCGCTCGAGCGTCGCACCGGCCGGTCGTGGAGCCAGCTCGCCGACCAGTACGTCTTCGCCCCGCTCGGCCTCGACCACACCTCGCTTCCCTCGCCGACCGACACCGAGCTCGAATCGGGCCTCGGCGCCTACTCGGCCGCCATCGCTCCCGACGGCGCAGTCGACTGCGCCGTGCTGCGCGACGACAGCTCGCAGTCGAGTTCGATGGGCGGGGCGGCGGCGGGCGCCGTCTCGGATCTCGACGACGCGCGACGCCTCAGTGCAGCGTTCGCGACCGGCGCCCTGCTCGACGAGAGCACGGCGCGCAAGCAGTGGAACGCGATTCCGCTGGGCGGCGATGCACCCGCTTGGCAGGGTTGGGGGCTCGGCGGCGCCCAGTACGGCCCGATGCGGGGGCTGGCAGGAGAGTCCGCCGGCGCGCTCACCGCCGCCTTCACGGACCCGAAGAGCGGTCTCACGGTCGTCGTCGCCCTGAACAACTCGACCTCGGGCGCCGACTTCGCTCGCGAGGCGGCCTTCGCGCTCGCATCGATCGCCTCGAAGGCGCCGGCGGTGGCGGGGCATGAGCAGCCGCTGGTCGAGCTGCCGTGGTCGATCGAGCAGGCGACCACGAAGATGCGCGAGCTGGCGAAATGCCCGAAGGCCGAACCGGCCGCGGAGCCGGCGGCAGGCTGACGCAACAGCCCGCGTGAAGGTGAGGAATCGTCGAACAGCGGTAGCATGGCTGCATTCTCACATCGACGTGCAGCAAGGAGTTGAGGCGAATGTGCCGCTGGCTCGCTTACTCTGGAGAACCACTCCAGCCCTCACTCGTGATCCTCGACGCGCAGCACTCGCTGGTCGCCCAGTCGCTCGACTCGCCGCTCGGCGCTGAAACCGTCAACGGCGACGGGTTCGGCGTCGGCTGGTATCCCGCCGACTCGACGGCCGGGAGCCACCCATCGCTGTTCCACAGCGTCGAACCGGCGTGGAACGATGAGAACCTGCGTGAGCTCACGGACGCTATCGAGAGTCCGCTCTTCTTCAGCCACGTGCGCGCGGCCGCGGGGCCGCCGATTCAGCGCACGAACTGCCACCCGTTCCGCCATCACAACTGGCTCTTCATGCACAACGGCGTGATCCATGGCTTCCGCACGATCAAACGCGAACTGACCTTCGCGATCGACCCGTCGCTCTACCCTGACGTTCAGGGAACGACCGACTCCGAGGTCCTCTTCCACCTCGCCCTGACGTTCGGTCTGCGAGACGATCCCATCGCGGGCATGACCGCGGCCGTTCGCTTCGTCGAGCAGACCGGTCGGGAGCACGGCATCGAGTACCCGATGCAGGGCACGGTCGCCATCGCCGACGGCGCGACGATCTGGGCGTTCCGGTACTCGTCGAGGGGCGAGTCGCGCTCGCTGTTCCACTCCATCGACATCCCGACACTGCAGGAGATGTATCCCGACCTGCCACGCTTGCGCCTGTTCGGGCAGAAGGCACGTGTCGTCGTCTCCGAGCCCCTCAACGACCTGCCGGGTGCGTTCGTCGAAGTGCCGGAGTCCACCGTCGCGACCCTCGATGCCGACGGCTACCGGTATGAGCCGTTCATGGAAGGCGTGCACGCCTGAGGGGCCCGGCCAGCGGGCTCGATGCGGTCGCCGGCCGGGTCGCTGGCTCTCAGCCCTGCGGCGCGATGGCGAAGCGGGCGGTGCCGTCGTCGCCGATCTCGGCGTCGAGCACCTTGTCGTCGAGCGCGAGCACCGCGTTCGTGCCCAGGTAGACCCGTGCACCGTCGTTCTCGACGATCGCATCGAGCTCTTCGGGCGCCTGCACGACACGCACGGCGAACTCGGTCGACGCCGGATCCTCGCTGTTGATGCGCAGGCCGCCATCGGTCGTGCCGATGCTCTGCTCGACGATGGCCTTGACGACCGTGGTCGCCGATTCGGTGAGTGTGAGCATGCTGCTCCCCTTCCTGTCGGTCGGTGAGTCAGCCACGATTCCGAGAGCGAGCGGATGCCGCAAGGGATGCGTGCCGACTCTGCGGAGACTCCCAAGAACGGGGTTCCGAACGGCTCTCAGCCGATCAGCGCGTCCAGGTACCGAGGCCGGAGGTGCTGGCGCTGTGGGGGTGCGCCCCCACCCGGGTCAGGGGGAGTGCCGGATGTCGGCCGGTCGGCGGCCTCGCCAAGCTGGGCGCATGACCACTGAGCGCACCACCACCGAGCGCACCACCACCGAACGCGCCACCCGCACGACCGCCGCACGCGCGCCCGGCTCGCGTCGCCGCACCCTCGTCACCCGGGTCGGCTGGACCTGGGTGCTGCTCTCGTCGCTCGCGATCACCGTCTACGCCGTCGTGCCGTATCTCACCGCCTCGCTCGCCGAGCTCTCCGACGCGGGCGTCGGGCTCTCATCGAACTACGATGGCCGCCCGGCGTTCGTGCAGTGGGCCTTCTACGTGCACATCGTCGCCGGCGGCCTCGCCCTCGTCGCGGGGCCGCTGCAGTTCTGGCGCGGCCTTCGCACGCGTCATCCGCGGGTGCATCGCTGGATCGGCCGCAGCTCGCTGCTCGCTATCGCGGTCGCCGGCACGGCCGGCCTCGTCATGGCGCCGTTCAACAGCGCCGGGCTCGCCGGCTTCTTCGGGTTCGGTGCGCTCGCCGTGCTCTGGCTCGTCACCGGCTGGCGCGGGTACCGCGCGATCAGGGCGGGGGATGTCGCGAGCCACCGCGCCTGGATGATGCGCAGCTTCGCGCTGACCTACGCGGCGGTCACCCTCAGGCTGTGGGTGGGCGTGCTGCTCGGCGTGCAGGCGCTGCCCGGCGGCGAGTTCGACTTCGGTGCGGCATTCGACAATGCCTACCTCGCGGTGCCGTTCCTCTGCTGGGTGCCGAACCTCGTCGTCGCCGAGTGGCTGATCCGCCGTCGCGGCCTGCCGTCGTATGCCCTGCCGTCGTCTGCGCTGCCGACGGTCGAATCAGCCGACCCGGCCCTCACTCCAGCGGTTCGATGAGCGTCGGGTCGCCGGGGTCGACGGCTCGTGAGTTGTTGACCCTGCGGTCGACCTCGTAGTTCGAGATGGTCGCGGCGACCCGTTCGGACTCGGCGGTGAGCAGCGCCACCATCTCGCCCTTGCCGTCGTCATCGAGCTTGACCGGAGCGAGGTACTCCTGCCAGGCGTCGCGCCCGAGGAAGACGGGCATGCGGTCGTGCACCTCGCCCGAGGCATCCCTCGCCTCCCGCGTGATGATGGAGGTCGAGACCTCCCACTCGTCGCCGACCTTGCGCGCGGTGTAGATGCCGGCGGCGGCGAGCAGCGGTGCATCGCCGTGCAGGAAGAAGGCCTGCTTGCTGCCGGGCTCACCCGTCCACTCGTAGTACCCGCGCATCGGCACGAGGCACCGCGACGACGCGAACGCGCCCTTCCACAGTCCGTTGGTGGCGACCGTCTCGATGCGGGTGTTGAACTGCGGGCGCTTGGCCTCTTTCATGAACGAGGGGTGGAAGTTCCACACCGCGGGATCGATCGAGCGAACGACCTCGCCGGTCTGGCTGTTGCGCCGCTCGCGCACGATCGGCACGACCTCGGTCGGGGCGATCGAGTACTGCGGGCTCCAGTCACGGTAGTCGTTTCCCTGCGCAACGAACTCCTGGATCAGTTCGTCGATCTTGGCGTCGTTCGCGAATCGTCCGCACATGCTGCCAGTCTGCACCCGACCACCGGCATTCCGGCAGGGCGAGGGCGAGCACGCGCTGCGCGGGAGCACGCCGAACGCTGGTTAGGCTTGGGGGAACAGCGTTGATCCGGCGGGGTGGCCGGCGATGACTGCGTGCGGTCGGGGAGGGCCATGAGTTCGAGTGCTGGCGGTTCGGCACCGCAACTGACGAGCGCCGTCGACACGCTCACCCGCGCCATCGATGAGCTCGACTTCGACGCAGCGAACGAGGCGGTTCGCGGCGCGTGGTTCGAGTTGCTCCACGTGCACGGTGCCGCGTCGCGCGCAGCACTCGAGCGTGTTCCGCTGCGACAGCTCGCCGCCCATCCGTTGCTCGCGATGCTGCTCGGCATCTGTTACAACGGCGTGGACCATCGGCGCGCGAAGGCGGTGCAGTACTTCACCCTCGCCTCGGCGGCCATGCGCACCCGCGGCGACCGAACGAGCTCGGCCGACCGCGTGCTGATTCTCGCGAGCGAGAGTGCCGCGCTCCGGCTCATCGGGCGAACCGCAGCCGCCGCCGGGCCGGCCAGAGCGGCACTGCGTGAGCTGGAGGCGATGCCGGCCGCCGACCGCGCCGAGACGTTCAGCTACCTTCCGCGGCTGTACGGCCAGCTCGGCACCAGCCTCTACTCCTCGGGCGACGTCGAGGAGGCCATGGACGCCTTCGTGATCGGCCTCGCCGAGACCTCCGATGCCGGCGACGGGGCGGGCTTCACGAACGTCTCGATGCTCGCCGGCATCCATGCCTTCGATGGCGACCTGCCCGAGGCCGACCGCGATCTCGTGATCGCGCGCTCGGCCCCGTGGACCGACCTGCAGCGTTCCATGTACCCCGGAACGTTCTATCGCCTCGCCGAGGCCGTGCTCGCGCTCGAACGGTTCGACGTCGCCGTTGCCGAAACCCATCTGGCTGCGATGATGCACGATCGGCGAACGATCGAGCATTGGACGGCGATCGCACGAGTCGAAGCCCTGACGACGCTCGCCGCGGGTCACCCGGCCGAGGCGCTCGCCCGGCTCGAGGCGTTCGCGAACTCGCGCGGCGGCGAAGGGCGCTCGGGTGCAGCACGGAGCGCGCTCGCGTCGGTGCGATCACTGCTGCACCTCGCCTCGGGCAAGCCGGATGCCGCGCAGAACGTCGTGCACCGCGATGCGCCTTCGACTCCGCAGACGAACGTCGACCGGGCGCGAATCGAGCTGGCGCTCGCCCGACCCGGAGCTGCGCTGCGCGAGCTTCGCGCCGTCGCCGGCGTGCCGCAGTCGACACGCACGGCCGCCGAGGCCGCGGCGCTCGAGGCGGCGGTCTTCCTTCGCCTGGCCGACCCGCAGCGTGCCCGGTCGGCGATCGAGCACGTGTGCGCCGCACTCGACGTCAGTGCGCTGAGGATGCCGCTGGGGTTGCTCCAGCCTCGAGATCTCGAGCGCGTTCGCGAAGTCGCGGCAGGTCTCGGCCGAGACGACATCTTCACGGATGTCCCGGTGCGCTCGCTCCTCGTCGACATCTCGACCGGTTCGGTGCTGACCCCGCGCGAGCTCGCGGTGCTCCGGGCCCTCATGAACACCGCTTCCGTCGCGGAGATCGCGGCGGAGGCGGTCGTCTCGGTCAACACCGTCAAGTCGCAACTGCAGAGCATCTACCGCAAGCTCGGCGCTCGCAATCGCGAAGAGGCGATCGCGATCGCCCTCGACCGACACCTGCTCGCGGCCGAGGAACGAACGTGACGCCGACGACCCCTGCGACGGCGCCCGCGCCGCCTCGACGCCGGTCGGCCGGGTCGTTCACGACCCGGGTGCTGCTCACCTGCGCCGCATTCGCGGCCGTGCAGGTGCTCGTGCTGATCGGCATCGCCCCGTTCACCGCGACGCTCGCCGCCGCACTACCGCCCGGCTATGCGCTCGTCGCAGGACTGCACAGCCTGCTGCCCTTCGCCGCTCGTCACTACCTCGGGGTCACCGGCACCGCGACGCTCACCGCGACGATCGCCGGCTTCCTCGCGAGTCCGTTCTCGCCGATCGGCCTGCTGCTGATGGTGCCGCTCGCCGTCGGCGGCGCGGCGTACGATCTCGCGCTCGCCCTCCTTGCGCGGAGGGACGGCTCGGCCGTGCGCCCGCTCGCGCGCAACGTCGTAGCCGGGGCGGTGGCGGGCGTCGCCCTGTTCGCCGTCTCGCTGCCGGTGTTCTCGGCCGAGCACCTGATCTGGCCGATGCTCGCCGCGACGCTCGCCGCACGGATGGCGGGCGAGATCGGGGCATCCGTGCTCGCCGCTCGCATGGTCGGGCGGCTCAGGCGCGCCGGAGTGCGATCGTCGCCCTCGCGGTGATCGTCGAGGGTGAAACCGAGGGTGAAACCCGCGGACGGTGCCGGGTCGCGCCGACAGGATGGACCAGCGATGGACCACCAGCGGACCATCTTCGCGCGGCGCTCAGGAGAGCCGCCCGCGCGATGCGTACATGATGGGGAAACACACGACTCCGGCGGGGATGCAGATGCGCGGGACAGGCACGAGTGGGGGACCACGAGCGTCGAAGAGCAACGCACGATGAACGAGAATTCAGTGTGGGCCGATGCCCATCTTCCTCCCCTTTCGAGAAAGACGAGCGACGTGTCGTTGGATGCGACTGCTGACGCCGACGGCCGGCGACTCCCGCACAATGCGGGCCTGCCTCGTGGCTCCAACCGCTCGGTGATTCGCGGGCCGTTGATGGAACGACTCGATCATCTCGCTGCCATCTCGGTCATCCAGGCACCCCCCGGCTACGGGAAGAGCACTCTCGCGTCGATGTGGGCGCGCCACCGTGCAGCGGCGGGCGATGCCGTTGCGTGGATCGTCGCGACCCCGGAGCTGAACATCCCCGGCGCCTTCGCCCAGGCGGTGCTCGATCGACTCGCGCCGACCGAGCACCTGCCGTCGCCTTCGGCGAGCTTTCGCGCCATCGATGCGCTGATCGAGGCGAACGCCATCGAACGCCTCGTCATCGTCGTCGACAACGCCGGGCAGGTAACCGACGACGCACTCGTGGCGGAGCTCGTCGACCTCGTCGACCGCTCGCCCGTCGTGCACCTGGCGCTCGCGTCTCGAGTGAAGCATCCGCTCGCGGCGGTCGCCGCCCGCCGGCATCTCGACCTCACTTCGGTGACCGCCGACGACCTCGCGCTGAGCGGTGCAGAACTCGGGTTCCTCGCCGATGCCTGGCACAGCTCGCTCGGAGCATCCGACCTGCAGCAGATCCTGACGCTGTGCGGGGGCTGGCCCGAGCTCTGCGTTCGCATCCTGGCGGAATCCGCGGCCGGTGCACTTCGCACCACGAGCGCGGAATCGTACTTGCGCGAGGTGGTGCTGCCGAACCTCGCAGCCGGTGGCCTGCTCGAGGTGTCGCTGTCGCTGTCGCTGGCGGCGGTCGTCGAGCCGTGGCACTTCACCGCCCTGCATCGCCGGCCGACGCTCCATCCGCGCGACCTCCGGTCGACCATGACGCCCCCCGCGGCCCGATCGAGCGACCGGCTGCGGCTCGAGGGGTACCTGACGGTGCTGCCGGGCTCGAACGCGAGCTGGGCGTTCGCCATGCTGCTTCGTCACGTGCTCTTCGACGTCATGACCCACCATCGCCGCGACGACGCAGCCGCGGTGCAACGAATCTTC
This sequence comes from Agromyces subbeticus DSM 16689, assembly GCF_000421565.1. Taxonomy (GTDB): domain Bacteria; phylum Actinomycetota; class Actinomycetes; order Actinomycetales; family Microbacteriaceae; genus Agromyces; species Agromyces subbeticus. The sequence goes on from NZ_ATXG01000003.1 coordinate 356,176, forward strand.
GCCGAGACGGGCTACGAACAGGGCGGCAACCTCTCGCGCGTGCTCGAGCACGCTCGCGCCGGCAAGCACTGGGGCCTGCTCTCACTGCTCTGGTCGAAGCACGCGATGACGATCGTCGCCCGGCACCTGCGGGCCGCGCGGTTCGCGTACTCCGACCCGCCCAGAACGTCGACCGGGACCGAACCAGTGCTCGCGCTCGCGGCTGCCGTGGTGCGGATTGCGAGCAGCGGGCGTGAACGCGCAAGCCAGGTCGAGCGGGTGTACACCGAGGTCGGTCCGGCGCTGCAGGCGCGCGACCACCGCAACGCCGGGGTCGACACGTACCTCACCGCGAGAACCGCGGTGATGGCCGACCAGCGGCTGCGCGGGCAGCTCACTCAGGCCGCGCGCACCGGCGAGGAGATCGCCGCGGAACTGGAACGTCGCGGCCGGGCCGGTGAACGAGCCGATCCTTCGCGCATCGCCGCCTTCTACCACCACTGGGCCGTCACCTCGATTCTCGGATCCGGCCTCGCCGAGGGCATCGCCCACAGCATTCGAGCGTACGAAACCGCCGACGTGCCCGACGGCGAACTCATCGCCGCGCTCGCCGCCGGTCACCTGGCCGTGCTGCACACGTTCGTCGGGAGTCCGGCGGAGGCCGAGCGCTGGCTCGAGCTGTCGCGTGCCACCCGGGTGGCGGGGCATCCGTTCGAGCGCCTCGCAAGCTACCCCGTCGCCATCGTGGACGCCTACCTCGCAACCATGCGGCTCGAGCCCGAGCCGGCCCGCCGGCTGCTCGATGACCCGAACGCCCTGTCGATCGAGATGTGGCCGTTCGCCGCGCTCGCGATCACGGCGTACTCGCAGCTCTTCGAGGAGCCGCAGGTGTCGCTCGCGCGACTCGAGCACCTTCGCTTCGTGCGACAACGCGACCTCGTCGACGATCACACGGCCACCCGCGTGCTCGACCGCTGCACTGTCGACACGCTCATGGCGATGGGCGAGGTCAATCGCGCCGAGCGCATGATGCTCGACATCGCGGCGCAGTACTCCGTCGACCGGCCAGGAGCCGCTGCGCACCAGACCAGCCCGGCCGACCTCGCCTGGCTGCGCGTGTCGTATGCGCAGCTGTTCCTCATCACCGGCGACCACGCCAGAGCGCAACGGCTCGCGACGGCGGCGCTGTGGGCCCCCGATGTCGTGGTGCGCGACCGTACCGACGTCTTGATGATCAAGGCGGCGGCCTCGTGGCGGCTGGGGGAGCGCGAGAAGGCGATCGATGCGTTCCGGCAGTCGGTCGTGCTCTCCGAGCAGATCGGCTCGGTGCATGCGTTCCTCATCGTCGCCGAGGGCGATCTTCGCGCGCTCGCCGCGGACATCGAGTTCTCTCTGCCCCGAGCGGTCGAAGAGCACCTCGCCGCTCGCGGCGGGATCTTCCCCCTCGAGGCATCCTTCATCGCGCTCTCGCCGCGCGAGCTCGACGTGCTGCAGCGAATGCAGGATCACCGCACGGTCGCCGAGATCGGGCGCTCGCTGCACCTCTCGGTGAACACCGTCAAGAAGCACCTCGCCGCGATCAACGCCAAGCTCGGCGTGCACGATCGGCGCGCGGCGCTCGCCCAGGCGAAGCGGCTCGGGCTGCTCGATTCGGTCGACGACGATGCCGCCGGTGCCGCCACGCGGCGAGCGGATGCATCGGGGGCCGCGAGCCGCTGATGGTGCCGCCTCCATCGGGAGGCGACGCCCGGCCTTGGCATCGGTTGCCGGGCGCTTCGTCGCGCCCAGACGCGCCGACTCCCGAGCCGGGTCAGGCCGGACCAGGCGCGGACCATTCGTGGACCATTCCTCACGGCCGGCCGTGGTCGCTTCGATTCGTTCCAATACAAATAGAGCAGTGTCGCTGCGCAGGCGTCCGGTGGGGGCTGCCTGCGTTCAGCGAGTAACAAGGGGGATGTTCAGGTGAACCGGCTCAATGGAACGGTATCGGGCGAGCGCGTCAGCGCGAATCGTCGGCGTGTGCACGATCGTCGAGCGGCACGAGTAGGGATGCATCGAGCACTCTCTGCGATCGTCGCCGTAGCGACGATCGCGGCTGGCGTCTTCATCAGCGCTCCGGCTGCGACCGCCGCCCCCGCATCGGTGCACGAGATCACCGCCAACTGGGCCGGCGACCCGGCGCCCACCGAGGCGCCGTTCGGCCAGCCCGTGACCGCGGAGTGGCACGTCAACACCAACGACGTCGACGACCCGTACTCCAACGAGCTGGTCGACAACGTGCGGGCCACCCTGACCGTTGGCGACGGCGCTTTCACCAGCATCCCTGCAGTCTGCAAGACCACGGATGTGACCCCCATCTCCGAGATCTCGGCCGACGGCACGAGTCTGCTGTGCAACCTCGGCACCGTGAAGGAGGGCACCGCCACCGTCATCCAGACGCCGGTGCGCGCGACCTCGACCGAGGGCGGCGATCTGACGGCGGTCGGCACCGCCACCTCGGACTCGGCGATCGCCGAGGCCGGCCCCGCCGACCCCGGGCCCCTTCCGATCACCTATGCACACGGCATGGACCTCTCACTCGCCCAAGCTCCCGGAAACACCTCGCAGGGCGCTGTGAAGGCCAGCCGTCTCGGCGGCAACCGCCCGACGCTCCAGATGAACTACTCGCTCATCCTGGAAGCAGGCAGCCGCCCAGGGCCCGCGACGTACTCGTTCCCCGTCAGCATCAGCGCCAACATCGCCGGGGCGACCAACGGGCTCGCCTGGGAGCGTTGTCTGCCGATCAGCGACAAGTCGATGTCGACAGGCCAGCCGTTCTCCGACCCCGCGCAGGAAGACCGCACCAACTTCCCCACATGCGGCGTGAGCGGGACCGGCACGAACTACACCGTTTCGCTCTCGAACCTCGACTACACGCTTGTCAACGCTCCGGTCAATGACAGCTTCGGACAGCCGCTCCCCGGGAACGGGGTCTATATCGCTTCGGGAACCGTGGAATTCAGCATCCCGGCCGCCGTCACCGCGATCACCACATACACGTTCAGCGCCGCGCCTGGCGCCTTCGTGTTCGACGATGGCGTCTCGGAGGCCGACGGAAACGCGGCCAACAACGTCTCGAGCGGAACGCTCACCCCGCCCGGGAGTTTCAGCAACCACTGGATCGGCACACCGGCAGCGTCGCGGAGCGCCTGGGACGCGAACCTCTGGGTCAGCCCCGGCACCAGTCAGAACGTCCCGCTGCCGCAACCCGGCATTGAAACCGAGGACGACTGGGTCGACGCAGTCGCTGACGGCACCGCACAGGCCCAGACTCCGCTCTACCACCAGGCCAACATCCTGACCTGGAACGGGTACCAGGGTCCCGGCGGTGCGCAAATGGCGGGCGTCTGCACCCTGAACCAGAATCCGGCGTTCGTTCCGACGTCATTCGACGGTGGCGGCTGGAATGGCGGCGGCCTCGAGGGGTATGAGAACTACGAGACGGCGCGGTTCTTCTACACGACGCAGGCGATCGACACGAAGACGGAGACCTGCGGACAGCCGGCACCGAGCGCGAAGTGGGTCGAGATCGTCCCGACGGCCGGTGAGTCACTCACGGATCCCCGTATCGCCAGTTCCATCCTGATGAACCTGCCTGCCGGAGTGACCGGGGTGAAGATGACCTGGAATCCCGCAGTCGACCGGTCCGCCCACACCTTCATCCGCGCGTTCGGCCACATCGACCCGGCAGCGCCGACCTCCGGTGAAGGCTGGACCACCGGTGCGTTCAACGCTCCGTACAACGTCGCAACGACGTTCCCGGGCTACCCGACACTGAACAACTGGGTCAACATCAGCACCGGTCCCGGCGGCACGATCATTCCCGGCAGCACGTACGGCCCGAACACGAACGGCGCGCGAGACGCCTACCGCCTCCAAGGTGCTCAGGGGCTCATCGAGAAGGTGGTGTCCGACACCACCGCTCAACCGGGAGTGCCGGTCACCTACACGCTCCGCGCACAGGCGCAGAATCTCGTGACGAGCCCGCCGCCGGCGAACTTCACCGTCGTCGACACCCTTCCGGTCGGCATGGTCTTCGTGCCCGGTTCGGCCGACCCCGCTCCCACGAGCGTCAGCCCCGATGGCCGCACCCTCACGTGGAACTATCCGAGCGTCACGCCGAACGTGTTCCAGACGATCCGCTACCAGGGGCAACGACCGGCCGACAGTGTCATCGCTCCGGGCACCCGCCTGACCAACACCGCGGTGATCAACGTGGTCGGCGACAACCGTCCGGCGAACACGCCCGGCCGCACTGCGAACGCGACGGTCGTCGTGCCGAGCGCCTCCGCCACGATCTTCGGCAAGTCCGCTGAGGCGAACGTGCTCTCGTTCGAGGGCGACAACTCCGCCTGGGTGCTGACGCTCAACTCGCAGGACCCGGTCGTGAACGAGTTCACCGACACGATCGACATCCTTCCGGCCGTCGGCGATGGCCGCGGCACCGACATCGACGGCAGCTACACGGTCACCGGCGTCGACGCACCGGCCGGCTCGACGGTGTACTACACCTCCGCGCCGCTGGCCTCGTTGAGCAGCGACCCGCGTGAGGCGTCGAACGGCGGCACCCCGGGGTCGGTCTCCGGCAACACCGTCGGCTGGTCCACGACGGCCATCCCGAACCCGACCGCCATCCGTGTGATCGCGGGCGAGCTCGCTCCGGGCGCGACCCAGACGATCCGCATCGAGTTCTCGACGCCCGCCGGCAGCAGCTGCGAGGCCCCGGCCGACGGCGACAACAAGCCCGGTCAGATCCTGGTCAACTCCGCCGGCTCCTACGCGGGTCACACGGCGCTGCCCATGCTCTCGTCGGCAGTCACCGAGATCGGCAGCTGCTACGCCGCAAACCTGAAGAAGTACGTGCAGGACGCCGACGGCAACTGGCTCGACGCGAACACGATCGCGGAGTACCCGACGTTCAAGGTCGGCGACACGATCAAGTACCGCATCATGGTCGAGAACGTCGGCCAGGGCACCCTGACGAACCTCACGGTCTCCGATGACCTGCAGCCCGAGCTGGGCTCGTTCGTGGTCGAGTCCCTCGCCCGCGGCGAGAGCGAGACGCATGAGTTCGAGATCGTCGCGGATGCGGCGATGGGCGACACGGTCGTGAACACGGCGTGCGGCACGGCGGATCTGCCGCCGAGTCCTGAGCTGCCGGCAACGATCAACTGCGACCCCGCCGGCTTCGTCATCGACGGCGAGCCGACGCACGTGAAGTCGCTGCTCTCGGCGACGCCGATCGGCGGCGGCCAGTGGCAGCTCGTCTACGGCATCGACGTGTCGAACACCTCTGGTGCGTCGACCTCCTATTCGCTCGATGACACGCTGCACTTCACCGACCAGGCCGCGATCACCTCGGCGACGGTCACGGCGACTCCCGCCGATGTGACGCTCGCCGACCCGGCGTGGAACGGCCAGGGCGAGACGCGCATCGCGACCGACGTGCCGCTGCTCGGCAACGACGACGCCGGCTACGCCGTGCACCACTACGAGGTGACCGTGGTCGCGAACGTGCCACTGCAGCTCGACGGCGCCGGTTCCGGAGCGGATGACCCGACCCAGTGCGGCCCCGACGGTGACGACGCAGATCGCGCGTTCAACAACACGTCGACCCTGACCGACTCGGCGGGTGACACCGAAGACGATCAGGCGTGCGCGCCGATCCCCTCGATCGACATCACCAAGGGCGTCTCGTCTGGCCCGACACCGAACGGCGACGGCACCTGGACGGTGACCTATGACATCGTCGCGACCAACACCGGTTCGTTCGAGGGCGTCTACGAGGTCACCGACCGCATGACGGCCGACGGCGACCTGACCGTGGTCTCGGGTGCGGTGACCAGCGCCCCGGGCGGCGTGACCGCGTCGCCGACCTGGACCGGCCTCGGCGTCGACGGCGCTCCCGAGAACGTCATCGCCACGGGAATCACCTTGCCCGCCGGCGGCACGCACACCTACCAGGTGGAAGTGGTCATCGGCATCGACCCCGCCGCCGGTGGTGCCCCGGTCATCACCGATTGCTCGGCCGAGCCCGGCGAGAACGGCGGCCTGTCGAACTCCGCCGGTGTCGAGCACAACGACCTGAACGACTCCGCCGAGGCGTGCATCACGATCGCGTTCATCACGATCGACAAGACGATCAGTGAAGGCCCGACGCCGAACGGCGACGGCACGTACACGATCACGTACGACCTCGTCGCCGAGAACATCGGCGCCGCGGCGGGCGACTACGACCTGGCCGATCAGCTGCGCTACGGCGATGGCATCGACATCGTCTCGGCCGACGTCGTCACCACGCCCGACGGCGTGACCGCCGAAGCGGGCTGGACGGGTGAGGGCGCCGCCCTCGATGCGCCCGAGAACCTGATCGCCGATGGCATCACCCTCGATGTGGCCGGCGTGCACACCTACCAGGTGCAGGTCGTGGTCGAACTCGACGAGGCCACGGTCGACCCGAGCGACCTGGCCTGCCCGGCTCCCGGTTCGGGTGCCGACGGGGGCCTCGCGAACTCGACGTCGCTGACGCACAACGGCATCGAGGCGCTCGACGAGGTCTGCGCGTCGCTGCCGCTCATCGAGATCGACAAGTCGATCTCGGCCGGCCCCACCGGCAACGGTGACGGCACGTGGACCGTCACGTACGACCTCGTCGCCACCAACACCGGCGCTGCGGAGGGCGACTACGACCTGGCCGACCAGCTGCAGTACGGCACCGGCATCCTGATCCAGTCCGCCGCCGTGACCAGCGCACCGGCCGAGGTCACCCCGAACGCGGGGTGGACCGGTCAGGGCGCCACGCTCGAGGCGGCCGAGAACGAGATCGCCGCCGATGTCACCCTGCCGGCGGGCACGACGCACACGTATCGGGTGCAGGTCGTCGTCGCTCTCGACGCCGCGACCGTGACCCCCGGCTCCCTCGAGTGCCCGGCTCCGGGTTCGGGCGAGAACGGCGGCCTGGCGAACACGACCGAACTCAGCCACAACGGTGAGAGCCAGGCCGACGACGTGTGCGCCTCGCTGCCGCTCATCGAGATCACGAAGTCCATCTCGGGCGCGGTGACTCCGGTCGACGGCCAGCCCGGCCAGTACGACGTGGCCTACGAGCTGACCGTCACCAACAGTGGCCCGGGCGCCGGATCGTACGACCTGGATGATGAGCTGCAGCCGGGCGCGGGCATCGAGGTCGTCGGTATCCAGTCGGCGACGACGGATGCCGCGGACCCGGTCGGTCTCAACGCGGGCTACGACGGCCTCGGCGACATCCGTCTCGTGACCGGGCAGCCGATCGCCGGTGCCGATGGCGCCCCCGTGGTGCACACCTACACCGTGACCGTTCGCTACTCGGCGGACTTCGCCGACATCGAGATCCCCGCCGGTGACCAGTGCACCGACGAGTCCGGCCCGGTGAACGGCGCGCTCAACAACGTCGCGACGGTCGGTTGGAACGGCATCGACGACGCCGATGACGAGTGCATCCGCCCCGGCAAGCCGACGCTCGACAAGGCGCTCGTCTCGGCGACGCCGATCGGTGGCGGCCAGTGGACGGTCGTGTACGACCTGACGGTGGGCAACGTCGGGGACGAGTCGACGACGTACGACCTCGATGACGAGTTCCTCTTCGCCCCGGTCGTGACCGTCGACACGGTCGAAGTGACCGGTCCCGACGGGGTCGATCTCGAGGCCGACTTCGACGGCGACGCGAACCAGCGCATCGCGACCGGCGTCGCCATCGCCGGGCTCGACGACGAAGGATACGCGGCGCACGTCTACCGCGTCACCGTCACCGTCGACGTGCCGTTGACCTTCGACGAGCCGGCTGAAGACGGCACCGGCGCGCCCGGCTGCACGGTTCCCTCGGGTGAGAACACGCTCGAGCAGGGGCTGAACAACGCCGCCACGCTGACCGACGAAGTGGGCAACGAGCAGACCGATACCGACTGCGCTGCGCTGCCCTCGTTCGACATCGCCAAGCAGGTGATCGGCACGCCGACTGTCAGTGGCGACCGGGTCACGACCAGCTACGAGATCGTGGTCACCAACACGGGCGCCGCCTCGGGTGCGTACGTGCTGCGCGACCAGCTGCGGTACGGCTCGGGCCTCACGGTGCAGTCGGTCTCGGCGACGAACACCGCCCCCGGCGGGGTTCCCGTGCTGGCCGGCTACACGGGCCAGGGCGCCGAGCTGACGGATGCCGCCAACCAGGTGACCGACGCGACCGAGCTGGCCGCGGGTGGTTCGCACACCTTCCAGGTCGTCGTCACCGCGACGATCACGGACGCGGCAACGCCCGCGAGTGCGACCTGTGCCGAGGGCTCGGATGCCGGTGGCGTACGCAACGTCGCGGCGGTCGACCACAACGGGCTGAGCGGCGATGCCACGGCATGCGCGCCGTTCGACATCCCGCTGAAGCCGGTTGACCTCGCCAGCACGGGTGTGACGGTCATGGCCTCGGTTGCTGGCGGCGTGCTGCTGCTGCTCTTCGGCGGAGTGCTCCTGCTCTCGCGGCGCCGCCGCATGATCGCCGAGTAGTTCTGCTCCAAAGACCGAACGGCCCGCCGGCCCCCAGCCGGCGGGCCGTTCTGCGTTGGCTCTCGAGACGATCAGACGCGGAGTCGCCCTACGGTGCGGCCGGCTCCTCGCGCCGCACGCGCACCGTGCGCCCCTGGCAGGTGACGAGGTCGCCCTCGTGCAGCTGGCGCCCCCGCCGGCGCTCCACCTCGCCGTTGACGCTGACGAATCCATCGACGATCAGCTCTTTTGCGTCGCCGCCCGAGTCGAGGAGGCCGGCGAACTTGAGGAACTGGCCGAGGCGGATGCCGTCGCCGCCGATCGGAACGTCATCGATCGGATGGGTGCTCGCCATGGCTGAATGCTAGCGCCCTCGTCGAGGGCGAAGGTGCGGTGAGGCTCTTTGGGCCCATCGAGGTAGGGATGGAACTCCGTGAGTTTGGACCTCGAACACCGCGAGGCTCGCATGGTGCGGCCCGAGTCTCGTTCGAGGCGAACCGGCTGAGCCTCGAACTGGGAGTGGTCATCCCCGTCCCGTGGCTCCTACGCTTGGCGGCAGGAACGAGCCCACGGTGAAGTCGGCTCGTGGGTGGGAGTTCCATGCCGCAGCCACGCACCGCTGTCGTCATTGTCCATGGGATCGGTGAGCAACGACCGCTAGAGACGCTTCGTGGGTTCGTGGGTGGTGGGCCGAAAGATGGCGAACCGCAGAACGGTCTCTTGATCTCCGACGAGGGAGAACGCCCGTTCATCAACGCCGACGTCCTGACCGGGCTGACGTACTCCCGTCGCATCTCGTACGACGGCGCGCACAAGCTCAACCCGTTGCTCAACGTCGATGACGTCGAGCGCAGATCGTACTCACGAATCACCCATTTCTATGAGTACTACTGGGCGTACCGCTTCAGGTCGACCGTGTGGCGGCATCTGTTGCCGGTCGTTTTCCGGCTTCTTCGGTCGGACCGCGCCGGGCTCGCCGATGGTGCGGTCAAAGGCGGAATCAGGCCGGTCGAGAACATCTGGCGAGCGGCCGCATTGCTGTGCTGCGTGGCCGTGTCTGCCCTTGTTGTCTTCACCGTGACGGCGACACTTCAACGACCTCAAGTGCCCTGGCCATGGCTTCTCCTCACCTTTCTTGCAGCTTCCGCGGCAATTCTCTTCGCCGAACGAGCCGGGGTGCTCAGCACCGCAAGAGTGGCAATCGCGATCCCTCTCGTCAGCATCGCCGGCGCATTCTGCGGGTACCTCATAGACGGGCTCAACACGTCTGATCTCTGGCAGCCCGTCTCCGGGCAATTCGGATGGATCAGCCTGTTCGCATTGGTCTGGCTCATTCTCAGCGGCGCCGCCCTTTGGGTGTATGCGCGCCGTCGGAACTGGGGGATCGTGCTCATCGGAATCGGAGTGGTCGGCTTGGCTGTCGTCGTCTACAAATTGCCGGCGCCGGCCGTCGACTTCCTCCAAAGCGCGCAGGCGGTCCTTGCGGTCATCGTCGCGTTGTTGCCCGCTCTCGCCGGCGGCTTCGCTTTGCGTTCGTTCGGTGACGCCGCGCGCTACCTCTCAAACTCTCCTGACGACCTGAACGAGCGCGAAGAGATCCGTGCGGGCCTGGTGGACATGATCCACCGCCTGCACATCGAACGCGACCCCGTGACAGGGCGCTTCCTCTACGACCGCATCGTCATCGTCGGCCACAGTCTTGGCGGGGTCATCGCCTACGACGCTATAGGCGCCGCATGGGCTCGGGCCAACAGCACGATCTACCTTCCCGACCGGGATGCGACTGAAGAGATCTACCCGATAGAGGGCATCTTGAAGGCCCTCGAGCAGGCGAACCTGCCGGTAGCGCCACATACGCGACGGCCGACGACAGCCGAAACCCGCGACGACGCGCGGGCCACCCTTACGAGCCCGGAGAGTTGGCGGAGATCCCAGCGTCGACTGCAAGCAGCCCTTCGAACGGAAGTGCGATGGGCCGCTGACCGCCTCTGGAGGCCGCCGAGCCGCTGGATCGTCTCCGATTTCATCAGTCTGGGCTCACCCCTCGCGCACGCGGACATCCTCTTCGCCGACGGCGCGGACGACCTTAAACAGCTCTGCAAAGACCGGCTTCTCGCGACATGCCCGCCGGCACCGCAGCAGACGAGTCCCGCGCGCGAGGAGCATCCGTTCAGGTTTCGGTCCTGGCGGGGCCAGCATTACTGCACCAAGCTGCATCACGCCGCAGTGTTCGCGGCGACGACGTGGACGAACATTTACTTCACACACGACCTGGTCGGCGGGCCGTTGCGTGACCGACTCGGCCAAGGTATTGACGACTGGCCGTTGAGTGGGCGCAGCCCTGGCCTCGGGTCATTCCTGTTCTCGTTCCCGCATACCAGCTACTGGAAAGCCGGCAAACGACGCAGAAACCGGAGCGGCACCAAAACCTCCGTCGCGAAGTTGCGCGACATCATCCTCCGCGAATACCCGACGATCATCGCTTCTGGCTCTATCAGCTCGGTGAAGAGCTTCCGCAAAGCGTTGATGAAGTACGACTTGGTCGGAGAGGCGCCGCAACCGATGCACCCCCAAGTCGAATTGCGGGTACTGCGAATCTCCACGAAAGAACCTGTCCGCGCCTGGACGTGGATCGGAACCGACCCCTGGTATCCAGCCGCGACTGCGGCCCGGCTCGTCCGGCTGGCTCACGAATGCGGGCTCGAGGTCGTGATCTCAGACGGCTCACCGCCAACGCCTCTCCAGCCCGAGACGGCGGAAAGTGCCGCTGAGCCCTCTGACGAGGCTGGCGAGCTCCGCGAGCGAACCCGCGAAAGGCCCACGCCGGACATGGCTGAACCTGACGAGGAGTGATATATCGAACACCCGGTGTCGGGTCAGTTCCTCGAGTACTCGCCGAGGGCCGCGAAGAGTCGCAGGTCGAGTGGGAAATGACAAGTGGAGCGGATGACGGGAATCGAACCCGCGCTATCAGCTTGGGAAGCTGAAGTTCTACCATTGAACTACATCCGCGCGCGGCATCCGTCTCGCAGATGCACGTCACCATGCTAGCAAGACGTGCCGTGCTGTTGCCGCCCACGTCGTGAGCGCGAGTCGGGCACTCTTCCACCAGCCTCTTCAGGCGCATGACCGTCGAGTCGAGCGCCATCGCGAGCTTCTCGATGTCGGCGAGCCGCTCGCCGCGATCGCGTGGCGGTCTCCGGGATCAAATGCCGCTGCGACCCTTTGACGAGGAACAAGCAAAACTTGTAGACGGCGCGGTAAAAGCTGTCTAGACTCTGGACGTTTGTTGTTGGCGCAGCGAATTAACGCTTCGTTGACGTGAGACGACGACCGAAGGAGCAACGATGCCCATCACCGCAAGTCCGCCGCCGACGCAGCCACTGCCCGTTCTTCGCCATGGCATGAGGGCCTTGGCTCTCGGCGCCTTCATCGGTGCGCTCACCTTCGCCGGCACCGGCGCGCAGGCGTTCGCCGACCTGCCCGAGCAGGAAGCCGGGGTAACGCTCCGCACCTTCAACGTGCCGCCCGGGCTGACCAACGTCTGCACGCTGAAGTCCGGCACGACCCCTAACGTCGACAAGCTGATGTCGACCATCCAGTACACGACCGACGCCGACTTCGGTGCGAGCGACAACTTCATCTCGCACGTCATCGCGAACCTGAAGGCTCCGAGTGACGGAACCTACACTCTGCGACTCACGAGCGATGACGGGTCGAAGCTGCATCTCGACGAACAGCTCCTGATCGACCACGACGGACTCCACGGCTCGACCGCCAAGGAGAGCGCCGTGACGCTGACAGCGGGCGACCACCCGCTGTTCATCGAGTTCTTCGAAGCCGGCTACGGCCAGGAGCTCAAGCTCGAATGGAAGACCCCCGGCTCCACGAGCTTCGAGGTGGTGCCGAACAGCGCCCTGAGCACCGACGCGAACGTCGTGCGAGTGACCGCACCCGGCACGAAGTACTGCGAGGGTGCCGAGGACACCGCGGGCGACGGCCTCCGGCTCGACGCGGTGAACCCGAACTACGAGCTCACCGACCTGCGCCCCGATGGGTTCCAGCCCAAGGTCACCGGGCTCGACTTCATCGACGACCGCTTGGTCGTGATCACCGCGGGATCCGTCAGCTCCGGCGGCTGGGTGCCGAACCCGACACCGGGCGAGGTCTTCCTGCTCGACAACGTGACCGGTGACACGACCCGCGAGGCCGTCGAAGCCGAGAAGGTCGCGACCGGCCTCAAGAACCCGATGGGCGTCGACGTCATCGACGACAAGATCTACGTGTCGGAACGGCACCAGCTGACCGAGCTGAGTGATCCTGACGGCGACGGGTTCTACGACGTGCACACGAAGGTTGCCGCGTGGCCCGATGGCGGGAACTTCCACGAGTTCGCATTCGGCCTCGTTCACGATGAAGAGAACTTCTACGTGAACCTGTCGGTCGCGATCGACAACGGTGGCGCCACCACGAACCCGCAGCCCGCGGCCAACCGTGGCACGTCCATCAAGATCAACCGCGCGACCGGCGAGGTCGGCTACGTCGCGGGCGGCCTTCGCACCCCGAACGGCGTCGCCTTCGGACCCGACGGCGAGCTGTTCGCGATGGACAACCAGGGTGGTTGGCTGCCGAGTTCGAAGCTCGTCCACATCGAGCAGGATCGCTTCTTCAACCACTTCACGAACCCGGCTGGGCCGTTCGACGCCAAGCCGGTCACGCAGCCGGTGCTGTGGATTCCGCAGAACGAGATCGGGAACTCCCCGAGCACACCCACGCTGCTCGAGCAGGGTCCCTTCGCAGGTCAGATGCTGTTCGGCGACGTGACCTACGGCGGCCTGCAGCGGGCGTTCATCGAGAACGTCGACGGTGAGTACCAGGGTGCCGTGTTCCGGCACACCGCTGGACTCGAAGCGGGCGTCAACCGGGTGATCGTCGGGCCCGACGGCGCACTCTACGTCGGCGGCATCGGCGAGGGTGGCAACTGGGGCGAGAGCGGCAAGCTCGGGTACGGCCTGCAGAAGCTGGCACCCGTCAGCGATGCCACCTTCGACATGAAGTCGGTGAGCGTCGTCGAGGGCGGGTTCACGATCGAGTACACCGCTCCGATCTCCGAGGCCACCGCGGCCGCGATCACCGAGGCGTACCGCGTCGAGCAGTGGCGATACCTGCCGACCTCCACATACGGCGGTCCGAAGATCGACGAGGAATCACTCGTCGTCACGGGCGCCGAGGTCTCGGCGGATCGAACGAGCGTCACGCTCGCGATCGAGGGCCTCAAGCCCGGACGCGTCGTGCACCTGCGCTCACCTCGGCCGTTCGCGTCCGAGGCCGGCCAGGAACTGTGGAACACCGAGGCCTGGTACACGCTCAACTCCCTCCCGGGGTACGTGGCCCCGGCCGACCGCGGCTGGTACGAGACGGAAGAGGCCTCGCTCCTCGGCGGAGCCAACCCGTCGACCGAGCACAGCGGCTACTCGGGTGCCGGATACGCGCAGGGCTTCCAGAACGTCGGTGCTGCGGTCACGTTCACCGCGACGGTCGGAGCCGACGGCACCTACCCGGTCAACCTGCGCTACGCGAACGGCATCCACCCGTACCCCGAGCTGAGGTCGAAGAACATCTCGGTCTACGTCAACGGGGCGAAGGTCGACCAATGGCTGCTCCCGACGACTGGAGATTGGAAGACGTGGAAGACCGCGACGCGTGACCTCGGCCTCGTCGCGGGTGCCAACACGATCACCCTCAAGTACGACCAGGGCGACGACGGGAACATGAACTTCGATGTCCTGTCGGTCGGCGAGTCCGCCGACATCTGCGCCCCGGCCGACATCGAAGCGGGCTACACGGGCCTCTTCGACGGCACCCTCGCGAGCTTCGACAACTGGCGCATGGCGGGACCCGGGTCGTTCGGTCGACTCGACGACTGCAGTGTGCGCTCCAGTGGGGGCCTCGGCCTGCTCTGGTACCAGCAGCAGGAGTTCGGGGCATACAGCCTCAAGCTCGACTGGAAGCTCGTCGAAGACCACAACGGTGGCGTGTTCGTCGGGTTCCCGAATCCCGGCAACGACCCGTGGGTCGCGGTCAACCAGGGGTACGAGATCCAGATCGATGCGAGTGATGCGGCCGACCGCACGACCGGGGCGATCTACACCTTCAAGGGTGCGGACCCCGCGGCAGTGGCCGAGGCGCTCAACCCCGTCGGAGAGTGGAACGGGTACGAGATCGTCGTCGAGGGTCAGTCCATCAAGGTCTTCCTCAACGGCACTCTCGTGAACGACTTCACGAGCACCGAACCGGCTCGAGACCTCGCACAGGGCTTCATCGGCGTGCAGAACCACGGCGCCGGCGAATCGGTCTACTACCGCAACATCCGCCTGAAGGACCTCTCTGCCCCAGCGGAGCTTGCGGTCAGCGCGACCACCGAGGTGCGCTGCGCAGCCGGCAAGGCGTACCTCGCGGTGCGGGCGACGAATGACGACACCGTGCCGATGGACATCACGCTGTCGACGGCCTTCGGCCAGAAGACGGTGACGGCGGTGAAGCCCGGCGCATCGGCGTTCCACGCCTTCACCACGCGGAAGACCTCGGTCGATGCGGGCGAATCGACGGTCGCGGCGAGCGGCGACGGCAGAAGCGGGGAGGCGAGTTCGGCCTACGCGGCCAAGAGCTGCGGCTGATCCCTCGACTTCCGGGGTGGGTGGCGAGCACGCCCACCCCGGAAGCGCGCCACCCGCAACACACACGCAAAGAGGCAGGACACCGACATGCTCGCTGAGATCGGCCGAATGACGGCCCGGCGACCCAAGCTCGTGCTCATCGCATGGGCGGTGCTCGCGGTACTCGGCGGTGTGTTCGGCGGCGCGATCTTCGACGCTGCCACCGACGTCGAAGACGCCCCGCCGGGCACGGAGTCCATGGTCGCGGGGGCACGGCTCGATCAGCTCCTGCCCGAGGGCGAGGTGATCACCGCGGTGATCGCGGATGAGGACTTCTTCTCGCCGGCCCTCGCCGACAGTGCGGGCTCGGTGATCGCCGAGGTTCGGAACATCTCCGGCGTCACGGAGGTCACCGATGCCTACACCTCGGGAGGCCTGATCGGCGACGACGGGCGGAGTTCGCTCGTCACCGTGGAGCTGGCCCGGGAACTGAGCCAGGATGACGCGCTCGCCGTCGCCGACGAGGTCACCCGCCTCCTGCACACCATCGACGCTCCCGAAGTCGTCGTCGGCGGCGAACTGCTCGCCGAGCGCGCATTCGTCGATCGCGCCGTCGAGGATGCCGCAGTCGGCGAGGGCATCGCATTGCTCATCGTGCTCGTGCTGCTCACCGTGGTGCTCGGCGGATTCCGCGTCGGCGCGCTTCCCGTGCTGGTCGCAGTGGCCAGCATCGCTGCAGCGCTGTTGGCCCTCGCCGGCATCGCGGAGGTCATGCCGATCAACGAGTTCGCAGTGAACGTCGTGACGCTGCTCGGCCTCGGGCTCTCGATCGACTACAGCCTGCTCGTCATCACCCGGTTCCGTGACGAGCGCGCGTTGGACCCGAGCGCCTCGGTCGAGGAGCTCATGTCACGCACCACCGCGACGGCGGGTCGCGCGGTGCTCGTCTCAGGGCTCGCCGTGTGCATCGCCCTCGTCGGCATGCTGGCGCTCGGAGACCCGCTGCTCTCGGGAATGGCGGTGGGCGGATCAGCCGTCGTGCTGTTCGCCACGATCGCCGGGCTCACGCTCGTGCCGGCATCCGTCGCCCTCATCCATCGACACATTCCGGCTGACGGCGAGCGCACCTGGGCGCGACCGTGGACTCGCCGCAGCGGTGGTGACAGCAGAGGGCTGCTCGCCCGCTTCGCCGAGTTCGCGCAGCGTCGTGCCGCCGTCGTGACGATCGGAGCGACGGCGGTGCTCCTCCTGCTCGCCGCTCCACTCGGTTCGCTCACGCTCGGCAGCTCGGACATCCACTCGCTTCCCGCCACGGTCGAAGAGCGACGCGCCTATGAGGCAGTGACGACCGGGTTCGCCGACCTCGGGGTGGAGCCCGTGACGGTGCTGATCGACGCCCCCGTCGAGGACTCGGCCGTCGGCCGCCTCCTCGACCGCATCGCGGACCTACCCACGGTGCACGACGCGATCGTCGTTCCCGACCTTCCGGCCGAGATCACCGCGGTGGAGTTCACCCCGATCGGTGACGCATCGGGCGCCGACGCGCAACAGCTCGTCCGCGACATCCGTCAATTGGATGCCGAGTTCACCGTGCAGGTCACGGGGCCCGCGGCGGGAGTCGTCGACACGCAGGCGCACCTGCTGGATCGACTGCCGTTCGCGCTCGGCATCGTGCTGATCGCGACGTTCGGCCTGCTCTTCGCGCTGACTCGTTCGGTGGTCATCCCGCTCAAGGCGCTCGTCATGAACTGCCTGACGATCGCGGCGACGCTGGGCATCCTCGTCGCCGTGTTCCAGTGGGGCTGGGGTCAGGCGGTGCTCGGGTTCGAACCGTGGGGGGCGCTCGACGTCACGACGCCCTTGCTGATCTGCCTCCTCGCATTCGGTCTCGCGATGGACTACCAGGTCTTCCTCCTCGCCCGGATCCACGAGCGTTGGCGGCTTCGCGACCGGGCGATCGATCTCAGAACGGCGAACAACCGCGCCGTGCTCGAGGGCATCACCGCGACGGGGCCGGTCGTCACGACCGCGGCACTCGCCATCGGAATCGTCTTCCTCGGGTTCGTCGTCGGCGACCTGCTCGCGATGAAGGAGGTCGGCTTCGGCATGGCGATCGCCCTGCTGATCGACGTCACGATCGTGCGGGGTCTGCTGCTTCCGGCGACGATGACACTGCTCGGGCGCTGGAACTGGTGGAGCCCGGCGACGCTCCTCCGCTCGCGCATAGCGGGCCCCGCGCCGACGGAAGGTGCGGGCGAAGAGTCGACCGATGAGAGCCGGGTCGAGCGATCGGATGCCTCACTGCAGCGGCAGTAGGCTGTCACCGTGCTTCTCTCGGATCGTGACATCAGGGCCGAACTCGACCGGCAGCGCATCGGCTTGGATCCCTACGAACCGGGCATGATCCAGCCTTCGTCGATCGACGTGCGCCTCGACCGGTACTTCCGGCTCTTCGACAACCACAAGTACCCCTTCATCGACCCGGCAGAAGACCAGCCCGAGCTGACCCACCTCATCGAGGTGCGGCCCGACGAGGCGTTCATCCTGCACCCGGGCGAGTTCGTGCTCGCCTCGACGTACGAGGCCGTCACCCTGCCCGACGATGTCGCCGCGCGGCTCGAGGGCAAGAGTTCGCTCGGACGGCTCGGGCTGCTCACGCATTCGACCGCGGGTTTCATCGACCCGGGCTTCACGGGCCACGTCACGCTCGAGCTCTCGAACGTCGCGACGCTGCCGATCAAGCTGTGGCCGGGCATGAAGATCGGCCAGATGTGCTTCTTCCGGCTGTCGTCGCCGAGCGAGCGCCCCTACGGCTCGGCCGAGTATGCGAGCCGCTACCAGGGGCAGCGCGGGCCGACGGCGTCACGCTCGTTCCACAACTTCCACCGCACCGACGTGGGTGTCACCGACGCCGGTTCGACGGGCAACTAGCCTCCAGGCTGTTCAGAAGAACACGGCTGTTCAGAAGAACAACAGCACGGCGGCGATGACCATCACCACCGCCGTCGAGACGTGGATGCCGAGCGCTGCCGACAGCCGGCCGTGGTTGCGGATGATCATGAGCGCGTCGCCGATCGGGATGAGCGCTTCGATGAGCAGGATGACGCCCGCCGCAACCGGCCCGAAGAACACGAGCATCGCCAGCACGACGAGGCCGGAGGCGACGTCGCGCGGACCCTTGATGTGCTGCCACGGTGTGACCTCCGGGGTGATCGCGGTGGTGAAGCCGAAGCCCTGCGATGTGGCCGTCGGCGCGACCATATAGGAGATCCCGATGAAGATGATGCCGAGGGCGGGGACGAGCGCGAGGGAGGCGCCGATCCAGGTGGCCGGGGTGAACTGTGCGAGATCCATGCTATTCCTATCGTTGAAAGATTTATTGCGACGCTAGCATTCCTTTCGATCGAGCGATAGTCTCGATTTCGTGGCAACGAGCGAACGCATGGCACGACGACGCGAGCAGCGACGCGTTGCGATCGTCGCGGCTGCCCGAGGGTTCGCCGAGGCCGAAGGCTGGTCGTCGGTCACGTCGCGGCGCCTGGCTGATGCGATCGACTACACGCAGCCGGTGATCTACTCGCACTTCGAGTCGATGGACGCCGTGATCGATGCGGTGGCCGTCGAGGGGTTCGGCGAGATGGCCGACGCCCTCGCGCAGGCTCGCGCGAACGCCGCCAGCCCTGAGGGGGCGCTCGAGGCGGTGAGTCGCGCGTATCTCGGGTACGCCGAGGCGCACCCCGCCATGTACGACGCGATGTTCGTGCGCGGCACTGGGCTCGCGTTCGCCCAGGCCGACACGCTGCCGCAACTGGTCGCGGCGTTCTCCGAGATCCGCGCCGCGGTGCAGCCGTATTCGGAGCGCTCAGGCACGCTTGCCGAAGTGCTGTGGGCGAGCCTGCACGGCCTGACGATGCTGCAGCGAACCAATCGGGTTCCGGGTGACGGCGACGACCGCCTGGCCGTGCTGCTCGCCCTCGTCACGAGCTGATCCGAGTCATCCGGCGGTCGTCTGCGCCCCGGCCGCCGTCGATTCCCTGAGCGACCCGTCGCGAGCGAGCAGGAACTCCATCACGGCGTCGAGGGTCGCGTCGGCGCGAAGCACCCGGTTGTGGCTGAGCCCCGCGGTGGCGAGCAGCCGGGCCCGGCCGCGGTTCGCCGCGAGCAGTCGTTCCGATTCCGTGATGGGGATGCGCCGATCGCCGCGGTCGTGCACGAGCAGCAACGCCACGCCGGCGGGCAGCGGATGCCGCACGGCCGAGTAGCGCTCGAAGGGGTCGGGCTGCCCGGGGAAGTCCCTCGCGGCGTATCGCGCTGCGAGGGCATCGCGAGTGGGCGCGTTGAGGGCGAGCATCTCGCCGAAGCCCTCGACGAAGATTCGCGGGTCGGCCGCGCTGGCGATGCCGACGACCCGGGTCGTCGGGACTCCGTCGTGCGCGGCTATCAGAGCCGCGAGCGAACCGAATGAGTGCCCCACGAGTGCGTGCCACGGCCCTTCGCGGCGGGTGAGCTCGTCGATGATGTCGAGGTGGTCGACGACGTAGGTGTGACGGCCGGGGGAGTCGCCGTTCGCCGGTCCGTCGAAGGCGAGCACTCGAAAGCCCTCGCTGCGGAGTTCGCGAACGAGCGGGGCGAACATGCTCGCGCGGGATTGCCAGCCGTGCGCCAAGAGCACGCTGCGCTCGCCTGCGCCCCACTCGTAGGTGACGACATCGACGCCCGTGCCGCGGATGCCGGGAATGCGCACGACGCCGCGACGGGCCGCGCGGTGAGTCGCGAGGTCGGTGGCGACGACCGGTGCACGCTTGCCGACGCGCCGGAAGAGCGGGAGGGCGATGGCCGCCCCCAAGTCAGGCGAGACGCGCGATGCTGCGCGCACTCCGGCGGCGACGGCGGATGCTGCTGACATGTCGGGCTCCTAACAATACGAACGGTCGTACGTGAACTATACGAACGATCGTGCGTACAATCAAGAGGTGATCGAAACCGACGGCCGGCGGCTCAAGGGCGACGCATCCCGTCGCCTCGTGCTCGACCACGCGGTCGACCTCGCCTCGGTCGAAGGACTCGACGGGCTCTCGATCGGCCGACTCGCCGACGCTGCGCACGTCAGCAAGAGCGGCGTCGCCACGCTCTTCGGCACGAAGGAGCGCCTGCAGCTCGCCGCCGTCGAGGCCGCCCGGCTGCGGTTCGTCGCGACGGTCATCGAGCCGGCCCGGGTCGAGCCACGCGGCATCCGTCGCATCGTCGGCCTGCTCGACGGCTGGATCGCATACTCACGCGACCGCATCTTCACGGGCGGATGCTTCTTCGCCGCTGCCGCCGCGGAGTTCGACGCCAAGCCGGGGCCGGTGCGCGATGCGCTCGCGGCCGCGCTCGACGACTGGAGCGGCTATGTCGCCGCCTCGTTCCGGTTCGCCATCGTGCAGGGCGAGGTCGATGCGGGCGAAGACCCCGAGCAGTTCGCGTTCGTGGCCACCGCGCTGCTCGACGCGGCGAACACACGCTCGGTGATGAGCGGCTCGAACCAGCCCTACGTCTTCGCGCGCCGTGCGCTCGTGGCCCTGCTGCGCAGCGCCGGGGCGGATGCCGCGGCGATCGCGCCGCTCGCCGACGTCGACGACCTCGCGGCCTGACGCATCGACAGGGCCCGCTTCGGAAAGCGGGCCCTGTCGAGTCAAAGGCGGCTCAGCTGCCGGCCGGTCGCGAGTTGGATCAGCTGCTCAGCTGCTCAGCTGAGCTCGGCTGCCGGTCGCTCGCGGCGTGGGCGCTGGCCGTGGCCGCCGCCGTGGTGGCCGTGCTCGCCGCAGCCACGGCCGTGGCCGCGGTGCGGTCCGCGGTGGGTGCGCTCGCCGGTCTCCTCGCCGCCGTGGCGTCGGCCGAAACCGCGGCCGTGGCGGCGCGGCATTCGCTCGTCTTCGTTCCAGCCGAGCTCGCGGGCGATCGCCTCGAGCGAGGCGAGCGTCGTCGCGAAGTCTTCGGGGCTTACGGCGCCGGAGACCTTCGCACGCAGGCCCGAGACTCGCTCGTGCAGTGAAGCACGTGCGCTCTCGCCGGCCTCGGTGAGGCGCCAGGCGCCGGGCGCTCCGTCGACCCAGCCGCGCTCGACGAGCGGTTCGACCCGCTCGGGGCGTGCGGCGAGCTTCTCGCTCATGCGAGCATCGCCGACGGTGCCGGCGATGAGGTTGAGTCGACGCCAGTCGCGTCGGGTGATGCCCTCGGCGGCGAAGAGTTCGCGCATCGCATCGTCGAGGCGGTGGTCGATGACCCGGAGCCAGAAGCCGAAGGGGCGGCGAGCGTCAGGGGCGGGCGTGGTGGTGTCTGGGGTGCTGTTGTCGTGGTTCGACATGGGTGTTCCTTTCGTGACGCGGTTGCGCGTCGGGTGTCGCGGCGGCGCTGGAGGCTCGCTCGCTGTGGCAGCGGTGCTGGGGCGGCTCTCGCTCGGGCCCGCTGTGCTGCCGGATTCATTTGCATGCTCAGTAGCATGTATATGTACAATGACATACATGAATGGATCGAGTCAAGTCCCTCCCGGCGAACGCTCAGGGTCGGACGGCTCGGACGGCTCGGCTGGCGCGGACGGCGACTCGACCGACCCGATCGCGCTCATCGAGCAGGCACTCGTCACGATGCGCCGCGACCAGCAGCAACGGCGGCTGCAGCGCCGGGGCGGGCACGGCGACGGTCACCGGCATGGCGGCCATGGCGGCGATGGCGACCACGATCGCGAACGCGACCATGAACGCGGGCGTCGCTGGGGCGGGCCGCGGGGTGGCCGGGGCGACGGCGGCGGTCACATCGACCGCGGTGCACCCGACGACGGTGCACATGACCATGCACCGGGCGAGGCTCGCGGCATGCCGTCGCGGCACGGGCTCGCCCACGCCGCCCGCTTCCGGTTGCTCGACGCCCTCGAGGGTGCCGAGCACCCGCCGTCGGTGAGCCAGCTGGCCGAGGCGATCGGGGTCGATCAGCCGCGTGCGAGCCGGCTCGTGCAGGCCGCCGTCGAGGCGGGCCACGTGCGCCGCGAAGCGGATCCTTCGGACGCGCGGCGGAGCGCCCTCGTGCTCACGGCTGCGGGGCGCACGCTCCTCGCGAGCGCACGCGACACCCGACGCAGCGCCGTCGAGACCGCGCTCGCCGGATTCACCCCGGCCGAGACCGCCGAGTTCGCCCGGCTCTTCTCCCGCTTCATCGCCGCTTGGCCGCGCGACTGATCAGCGGCCTATCTCCGGATACGAGTCGTGCGGCGACCCGCGTCACCGCGTGGGCGCGCTCGTCTTCACCGGAATCAGCAGCGCGAGGCCGAGCGCGATGACGAGCACGATGCCGAGGATGCCGAAGTACGGCTCGCCGCCGATCGTGACGAACAGCGCGAACGCCGTCGGCGCGAGGAAGCTCACCGCGCGGCCGGTCGTGGCGTAGAGGCCGAAGACCTCTCCCTCGCGGCCGGCCGGGATGAGCCGGGCGAGGAAGGTGCGGCTCGCCGACTGCGCGGGGCCGACGAAGAGGCAGAGCGCGAGGCCCGCGGTCCAGAACACGATCTGGCCGCCGTCGTGCAGGAAGAAGACGAGCAGACCGCTCACGACGAGCCCGATGAGCGCCGCCATGATCACGGGCTTCGCGCCGAGCCGGTCGTCGAGCGCGCCGACGGCCATCGTCGAGATGCCGGCCACGACGTTGGCGGCGATGGCGAAGATGATGACCTCACCGGGCGAGAACCCGAAGACGGATGCCGCGAGCACACCGCCGAACGTGAAGACCCCGGCGAGCCCGTCGCGGAACACCGCGCTCGCGAGCAGGAACCACACCGTGTTGCGCTGCTCCTTCCAGAGTCGTTTGATGTCGCGGCCGAGGCGCGCGTACGACGCGAAGAACCCGATCTTCTCCCGGTCGACGGCCGCCGGGTTGCGGTACTCGGGCACGGCGAAGAGTACCGGCAGGGCGAAGAGCCCGAACCAGATCGCGGCCACCAGCATCGTCACGCGCACGTCGAGGCCGTTCTCGCCCGTGACGCCGAAGAGCCCGACCTCGGGCTGGATGAAGCCGAAGTAGACGATGAGCAGCAGCACGATGCCGCCGACGTAGCCCATGCCCCAGCCGAAGCCCGAGACCTTGCCGATCGAGCGCGGAGTCGAGACCTGCACGAGCATCGCGTTGTAATTGACCCCGGCGAACTCGAAGAACACGTTGCCGGCCGCGACGAGGAAGAGCCCGAGCAGCAGGTATTCCGGTGCGGGCAGCACGAAGAACATCGCGACCGTCATCGCGACGACGATGTAGGTGTTCACCGCGAGCCAGAGCTTGCGGCGACCGCTCGTGTCGGAGCGCTGACCGGTGATCGGCGCGAGCAGGGCGATGAAGAGCCCGGCGATCGCGAGGGCCCAGCCGAGCTGCGCCTCGACGGTGCCCGCGGGCCCGAACGATTCGCTCGTCAGGTACACCGTGAACACGAAGGTCGTGACGACCGCATTGAACGCCGCCGAGCCCCAGTCCCAGAGACCCCACGCGAAGATGCGCCCCTTACGGGCGCCGGCCTCGGTGACCGCCTCGACCTGCGATGTCGCCACCCCGATCGTCGCGGCGGCACCGTCGGGCGGCGTGAGATGCGACGGCGGGAAGTTTCGAGGTGCTTCTGGCGAGCGCGGCGCGTCGGGGTCGGTCATGGCTGCAGTCTCGTTCTCTCAGGTGAACGGGGAGTGGCGCGCCGTGAGCGGCCGGGTCTCGCCCGATCGCACCGGCCGCACTCGAACCGGGATCCTCATCGATCCGTGGGCACTGTATCGCTGCGAGCCCATGCCCCGCTCGCGCCGCGCGGCCGGCTACTGCAGTTCGGCCACCGACAGCAGCAGCGGGTTGTAGCTCACGAAGTGCAGCACCCCGTCGCGCAGCAGCACCGAGGGCTGGTAGTTCGGGTCGTAGTCGGCGGGGGCCTGGTAGCTGCCGTCGCCCTGCACGGTGTCCTCGAGCCATCCCTCAGCCTCGAGCTCGGTGATCCACGCTTCGCCCTCGTCGCCCACCTCGAGGCGGCCGTACCAGACGGTGACGTCGCCGTTCGGGCGACTCCAACTGCACATGAGGGCGTCGGCCGCATCCATTCGCTCCATGGCCGGGCCGAGCAGGAAGGTCGAGTCGTCGAGCGCGTGGCCGTCTTCGGCGAGGCTCGCGTACTCCGCCGACGTCAGCACCGTGTCGCACGTCGGCGAGTCGGCGGCATCGGTTGCGGGTGTCGTCGGCTCGGCCGACATCGACGCGACCGTGGTGCCGGTGGCCGACGGTGCCGGCGCGGATGCGGCGCATCCGCTCAAGAGGAAAGTGAGGATGCCGGCGGTGCTCGCCGCGATCGCTGCGCTTCGAATGCCCATACCCAGACGCTAAGGAACCGCTCTTCCTCTCGGCAATGGGGCTGCACGAATCGTGACCTGAACTCAGGGCTGCCCCTGAGCTCAGGAGCGAGGGCACAGCGGATGTCGCGAGCCACCGGCATCCGCTCGCGACCGCGCCCTCAGCTGTAGACCTCGCCGATCAGCTCGCTGAAGAGCTGCTCGGCGTCGCACTCGAGTCGCTGCCTCGTGAACCAGTCGCACACGTTGACGCAGTCGCGGTGCAGCAGCTCGAAGCCCTGCGGGTTCGAGATCACGTCGACCACCTGGGGCAGGTCGATCGCGACCATGCGTCCCTCGTGCACGAGCAGGTTGTACGGCGAGAGGTCGCCGTGCGCGAGACCAGCGCGCGCGAGGGTGCGCATGAAGCCCACGATCTGCTGGAACAGGTCGTGCAGTTCGGCGGCGGTCGCGCGCACTTGCGCGAGCCGTGGGGCGGCGACCCGACCGTCGCCGATGAACTCCATGAGCACCTCGGTGCCGCTGACCTGCACCGGGTAGGGCACCGCGGCGCCGAGCTCGGTGAGTCGCTTCAGCGCCTCGAATTCGGCGTACGCCCACTGCATGCGCGCGACCTCGCGGCCGAACGTCGTGCCCTTGGCGAGGGCTCGCGCGTCGCGGCTGCGACGGGTGGTGCGGCCCTCGGTGTAGACCGTCGAGCGATGGAAGTCGCTGTGCTCGCTGCCGCGATAGCGCTTCGCCGCGAGCAGCGTGCTGCGTCCGAGGGTGCCGGGTTCGGCACCGGGCACGGCTCGTTCGATGAGAAAGAGGTCGGCCTCCTTGCCGGACTTCACGACGCCGAGCTCGGTGTCGATCGCCGCGGCGTCCGTGACGAGCCAGGCCGGCCGCGGCTCGGGGCCGCGCTCGGAGGGGGTGGTCGCCGGCCACGTCGACCAGCGCTGGTCCTCGCCGGGCTCCGTGGTCTGGAAGGCGAGGTCGCCCACGTCGAAACGCGGGGTCGTGAGAGGGATGGATGCCGCGTGCGCACGCACGACGGCGGATTCGTCGAGTGACGAGGTGATGTGCAAGGTGGATCTCCGAAGGTCGCGGAGGCCACCGGGCCGCTTAGCGGGTGGAGGCCTCGCAAGTGAAGGGAACGTGGAGGTTCACGACAACGACAGCCATGATCGACTCCTCTCTCTTCACCGGATGCACCGGGCCATGTCACGCGATTCACGCAACTCGGGCAGTTTACGGCGCACGGAGCTCATCGTCCAGTGTCGGTTTCACGGAGTAGTGTCGGCGCATGCCGGGAGACGTGCTGCGCGATGCATCCGTCACCGTGCTGCTCGTCGAGGGCCACAGCGACCGGCTCGCCGTCGAGGCGCTCGCCGTGCGGCTCGGGCACGACCTGGTCGGCGCCGGAGTGACCGTCGTCTCGATGGACGGTGTCACGAACCTGCATCGGCACCTCGCCGAGCTCGTCGCAGGCCGCCCCGCCGGGCGCGTGCTCGGTCTCTTCGACGCGCCCGAGACCGCTCACGTGCAGCGTGCCCTCGAAGCGCGCGGCCTCGGGCCGGCCGGCACGGAAGCCGAGCTCACCGAGCGCGGCTTCTTCTCGTGCGAGCCCGATCTCGAGGGCGAGCTGATTCGGGCCCTCGGCGTCGAACGCATGCAGGAACTGCTGGCCGAGCACGGCGAACTCCCGCGGTTCCGCCGGTTCCAGTACCAGCCCGCCCAGCGCGAGCGGCCGACGGATGCGCAGCTGCGCCGCTTCCTCGGCACGCACAGTGGTCGCAAGGCGCGGTTCGCGCCGATCAGGATCGACGCGCTCGACGAATCGCGCATCCCGGGGGCATTGCGGGCGCTGCTCACCGTCGCGATGCGCCGGCCCTGACGACGAACCTGCTTCAGGTCCGCACGGCCGACAACGCGATGCGCCGCGCGTCGATCTCGTCGTCGTACGCATCGCGGGCGGCGATCGTGTCGACGGAGAAGTCGGCCCCCTCGGCCGCCGCGGCGAGCTCGGCTTCCGTGTACTCGGCCCAGTAGACGCGGATGCCGCTGCCGAGCGGATCATCGACGACACCGTCGCTCGTGCCCGCCTTCGCCACCACGAGCAGCCGCCCGCCGGGCCGGATCACCGCGGCCCATGCGGCGAACGTCGTCGAGAGCAGGCGCTTCGGCTGGTCGTGCAGCGAGTAGTACGAGACCAGCCCGTCGATCGGGCCGCCGAATGCATCGGCCGTGATCAGTCGTTGATCCATGACCTCGAAGTCGATGGCGGGCTGCTCCAATCGAGCCAGACGGATGCACCGTGGCGAGAGATCGATGCCGAGCACGTCGAGCCCGTGGCTCGCCAGCAGGGCCGCCACGTGACCGCACGGGCCGCAGCCGGCGTCGACGATCCGGCCGCCCGGCCCGACCCGAGCGGCGAACTCGGCGAGTGCTGCACGGTCGAAGGGCTTGCCGTCGAGCTCGTGCCGGAAGAGGTCGAGATAGCGGTCGGCGCGGGCGTCCCAGGCGCGCACGACGTCGGCGGCGCTGCCAGGCTCGGGAGAGCCCGGCTCGGGCGTGCGCGTCGCGCTCATGGCTGTACGACGACGGTCGGGTCGGCCACCTCGATGACGACCGGGCTCGCGCTCGAACCCGCGCCGGCATCGGCGAGGTTCCAGACGCGCACGAGCGTGCCGACGCCCGGCACCTGCGTCTGCAGCAGCCGCCGGCCCGATGCCGTGGGCGGCCGCCAGCTTCCAGCGATCGTCTGGCCGTCGCCGAGGGTGACGACGAGGTCGAACGACGAGACCGAGCCGTCGTCGGAGAGACCGGTGCGTCGCTCGGCCACGGTGCCCGCCGCGGCCCGGGCGCGGTGCCGGCCGTCCCGCCAGGCGAGCTGCATCGCGCGCTCGACCCGCGCCTCTTCGATCGAACCGATCAGGATCGCCCACAACGCGACGGGGATGCCGCCGATCATGACGGTGAAGATCAGGCTGAACCACCAGCCCGGCGTCTCCTCGATCCAGAGCATCGTGATCGCGAACACGGCGCCGACGCTCGCGACCAGGCTGACGAGTGCGAACACCACTCGGCCGGGCGCGCGCATGCGCTTCGGGAGCAGGAGCGATTCGGGTGCGGCCGCCGCTCCGTCGAGCCGATCGAGCAGGTGCACGACGTGGCCGGTGGTGTCTTCCTCGGTCGGCTGCTTCGACATGCGGGCATCGTAACGTGCCCGGGTTGCCGGTCGGTGGCCGGTCTCACGCCCGTTCGTGCTCCTCGAGTTCCGCGATCACCTCGAACGGCGACTCGACGTCACCGCGCCAGGCTTCGACGCCCTCGCGGATCGCGAGCACCGCGACCACGAGCGCCGCGACGGAATCGGCCCAGGCCCAACCGAACAGCGAGTTCAGCAGGAGGCCGAGGAGCACGGTTGCCGAGAGGTAGGAGCAGAGCAGCAGCTGCTTCGCGTCGGCCTGCACGCTGCGCGAACCGAGCTCGCGCCCGGTGCGGAACTCGAACCAGGCCAGCGCCGGCATGACGACGAGGCTCAGTGCGGCGATGCCGATGCCGACGGGGCTGTGCTCGACCTGCTGCACGCCGGTGAGGGCGAGCACCGCGTCGACGGTCACGTAGGCCGCGAGTGCGAAGAAGGCGATGCCGATCGTGCGCACCGTGGCCCGCTCCCAGCGCTCGGGGTCGGCGCGCGTGAACTGCCAGGCGACGGCCGCGGCCGAGAGCACCTCGACGACCGAGTCGAGGCCGAACCCGATGAGGGCAGCCGACGAGGCGACGGACCCGGCCCAGATCGCGACGATCGCCTCGATCACGTTGTAGCCGATCGTGAAGCCGACGATGAATCGCACCCGGCGGTGGAGCCGGCTGCGCCGGGCGTCGCTCAGCGCTGCGCTGGATGCCGCGGTCATCCCGCCACCTCGCAGCATCCGTCGATCGTGCACGCGGGGTCGATGCAGGGCGCGCTCTCGTCGACGGCGAGCGTGACGTCGACGAGAGCGCTGAGGGCGCGAGTGAGGTGCGGGTCTGCGATCTCGTAGCGCGTCTGCCGGCCCTCGGGCTCGGCCACGACGATGCCGCAGTCGCGCAGGCAGGCCAGGTGGTTCGAGACGTTCGACCGGGTGAGCGCGAGGTTGCGGGCGAGCACCGCCGGGTAGCTCGGTCGATCGAGCAGGGTCAGCAGGATTCGGGACCGCGTCGGGTCGGCCATGGCCCGGCCGAGCCGGTTCATCACGTCGAGGCGCGAGGCAAGAGTCAGCACACGCTGACTATACAGCCAATGCTGACCTATTTGGAACCGAGGCGCCCGCCGACTTCACGAGCCGCACACCGGAGGAATACTGGGCACCACCTGTGAGTTGAGTCAAGTACACTCAAGTTTCGCCGCCTCGACTTGACACGTTCACGAGGCATTGAGAGGCTTGAGTCGTCAAGGCTCAAGTCTTGGCTCAGGCACTTCGG
The DNA here is from genome assembly GCF_000421565.1 of Agromyces subbeticus DSM 16689. Lineage (GTDB taxonomy): Bacteria > Actinomycetota > Actinomycetes > Actinomycetales > Microbacteriaceae > Agromyces > Agromyces subbeticus. Next base: position 385,151 of record NZ_ATXG01000003.1, read on the forward strand.
TTGCGAGCCGGCACGGTTCGAACCGGCATCCGTGCCGTCTGGTCATCGCTCGCGCTTCATGCTCGCACGACACGGCCGGGGTGCGGAGAGAAGGAGAGAAACACATGTCACGTGCAGTAGGAATCGACCTCGGAACCACCAACTCGGTCGTCGCCGTTCTCGAGGGTGGCGAGCCCACCGTCATCGCGAACGCCGAGGGCCTTCGCACCACCCCGTCGGTGGTCGCCTTCACGAAAGACGGCGAGGTGCTCGTCGGCGAGACCGCGAAGCGCCAGGCCGTCACCAACGTCGACCGCACCATCGCGTCGGTCAAGCGCCACGTCGGCACCGACTGGAAGACCGACGAGATCGACGGCAAGCGGTACACGCCGCAAGAGATCTCGGCCCGCATCCTGCAGAAGCTGAAGCGCGACGCCGAGCAGTACCTCGGCGACACGGTCACCGACGCTGTCATCACCGTGCCCGCGTACTTCAACGACGCCGAGCGCCAGGCCACGAAAGAGGCCGGCGAGATCGCAGGCCTCAACGTGCTGCGCATCATCAACGAGCCCACCGCGGCCGCGCTCGCGTACGGCCTCGACAAGGGCAAAGAAGACGAGCTCATCCTCGTCTTCGACCTCGGTGGCGGCACGTTCGACGTCTCCCTCCTCGAAGTGGGCAAAGACGACGACTTCTCCACCATCCAGGTGCGCGCGACCGCCGGCGACAACCGCCTCGGCGGCGACGACTGGGACCAGCGCGTCGTCGACTGGCTGATCAAGAAGTTCAAGGAGACCACCGGCGTCGACGTCTCGAACGACAAGATCGCCAAGCAGCGCCTCAAGGAGGCCGCTGAGCAGGCCAAGAAGGAGCTGTCTTCGAACATGAAGGCCTCCATCCAGCTGCCCTACCTCTCGCTCACCGAGAACGGCCCCGCCAACCTCGACGAGACGCTCACGCGCGCCGAGTTCGAGAACATGACGAGCGACCTGCTCGACCGCACGAAGAAGCCCTTCGAAGACGTCATCCGCGAGGCCGGCATCAAGCTGTCGGATGTCGCGCACGTCGTGCTCGTCGGTGGATCGACGCGTATGCCCGCGGTCAGCGAGCTCGTCAAGCAGGAGACCGGCCAGGAGCCCAACAAGGGCGTCAACCCCGATGAGGTCGTCGCCGTGGGCGCCGCCCTGCAGGCCGGCGTTCTCAAGGGCGAGCGCAAAGACGTGCTGCTCATCGACGTCACCCCCCTCAGCCTCGGCATCGAGACCAAGGGCGGCATCATGACCAAGCTCATCGAGCGCAACACGGCGATTCCGACCAAGCGCAGCGAGACCTTCACGACCGCCGACGACAACCAGCCGTCGGTCGCGATCCAGGTCTTCCAGGGCGAGCGCGAGTTCACTCGCGACAACAAGCCGCTCGGCACCTTCGAGCTCACCGGCATCGCGCCGGCTCCGCGCGGGGTCCCGCAGGTCGAGGTCACCTTCGACATCGACGCCAACGGCATCGTGCACGTGTCGGCGAAAGACAAGGGCACCGGCAAGGAGCAGCGCATGACGATCTCGGGCGGCTCGAGCCTCCCGAAAGACGACATCGAGCGCATGGTGCGCGAGGCAGAGGAGCACGCCGCCGAAGACAAGGCGCGTCGCGAGTCGGCCGAGACCCGCAACCAGGCCGAGCAGCTCGTCTACTCGATCGAGAAGCTCATCAAAGACAACGACGACAAGCTCCCCGGCGACGTCAAGTCCGAGGTGCAGGGCGACGTCGACGCGCTGAAGACCGCCCTCGCGGGTGACGACGACGCCGCGGTGAAGTCGGCCTTCGAGAAGCTCAACGCCTCGCAGGGCAAGCTCGGCGAGGCGATCTACGCGCAGAGCCAGCAGGCCGACGCGGCCGCTCCCGCCGGCGAAGACGCGACGCCCACCGGTGAAGAGGCCACGTCTGACGAAGACGTGGTCGACGCCGAGGTCATCGACGACGAAGAAGAGAAGAAGTAACCATGTCAGGCCAGCACGAGAACGAGCCCGAAGGTCTGGGTGACGAGTTCACCCAGGCCGAGGGGCCCGACATCGAGACGCCCGAGGCCGAGACGCCGGGAGCCGAGAAGTCCGAGGCCGAGACGCCCGAGGCCGAGACGGATGCCGCGGCATCCGCTGCCGGTGACGACGACGAGGTGCTCACGGTCGACGACATCCTGAACGCGGCGAACGCCGAGGTGCAGGAGCCGAGCGACGAGCACCTCGCCGACCTCAAGCGCATCACAGCGGAGTACGCCAACTACCGCAAGCGAACCGAGGCGAACCGCGAGGTCGAGCGCGAGCGCGCGGTCGGCGCGGCCGTGGCCGTGCTGCTGCCCGTGCTCGACGACCTCGACCGTGCCGAGAAGCACGGCGATCTCGAGAGCGACGCGCCGTTCGCGACCATCGCGGCCAAGCTGCGCGGCGCGGTCGAGAAGCTCGGCCTCGCTCCGTTCGGCGAGGTCGGGGAGCCGTTCGACCCGCAGCGGCACGAGGCGATCTTCCAGCAGCCCTCCGATGAGGTCGAGGTCGACACGGTCGCCGATGTCGTCGAGACGGGCTACACGCTCGGCGGCACGCAGCTTCGTGCTGCGAAGGTCGTCGTGAAGACGCCGCAGTAGTGCGTCCGTCGGTCGAGTAGCGCGAAGCGCGTATCGAGACCCGCGCGAGGTCTCGATACGCTCCTTCGTCGCTACTCGACCGACGACGAACGTTAGATTCAGTACGAGAAGGGGGTGCCAGTGGCCAGTCAGGATTGGTTCGACAAGGACTTCTACCAGGTGCTCGGCGTCTCCAAAGATGTGAGCGACGCCGAACTCAAAAAGGCGTACCGCAAGCTCGCCCGCAAGTTCCACCCCGACTCCAACCCCGGCGACGCTGCCGCCGAGGCGAAGTTCAAGGAGATCAGCGAGGCGAACTCGGTGCTCTCCGATCCCGCGCAGCGCAAGGAGTACGACGCCGTGCGCGCCATGGGCTCCGGGGCCCGCTTCACGGCGCCCGGCAGCGGCGGCGGCGCCGGCGGCGGCTTCGAAGACGTCTTCGGCGGCATGTTCGGCCAGGGCGCCGGCCGCGGCCAGCAGCAGTACACGTTCCAGCAGGGCGGCGACTACGACGACCTGCTCGGCGGGCTCTTCGGCGGTGGCCGATTCGGCCAACCGACCGGCGGCTACCGGGGTTCCGGCGGTCCGTCGAAGGGGCGGGATGTCACTGCCTCGACGACCCTCGACTTCATCACCGCCACCAAGGGCGACCAGATCACCCTGCAGACCGCAGAGGGCAAGCCGATCACCGTGCGCATCCCGGCCGGAGTGGCCGATGGGCAGAAGATCCGCTTGCGCGGCAAGGGCCAGCCCTCGCCCGACGGCGGCGCGCCCGGCGACATCGTGCTCACCGTGGGCGTGCGCAAGCACCCGGTCTTCGAGCGCGACGGCCTGAACCTGCGGGTCAACGTGCCCGTGACGTTCGCCGAAGCCGCGCTCGGCGCCACCATCCAGGTGCCGACGCTCGGCGGCGGCCCCGTGAAGCTGCGGGTCGCCGCCGGCACCCCGAGCGGGCGGGTGCTGCGTGTCAAGGGCCGCGGCGTCGAGACGTCGAAGGGCGTCGGAGACCTGCTCGCGGTCGTGCAGATCGCCGTGCCGTCCCACCTCTCGAAAGACGCCGAGCAGAAGCTCGAGGAGTTCGCGGCGCTGCTGCCCGACGAGAACCCGCGCGACGAACTGCTCGCCAAGGCCAAGGACTAGGCGGTGGAGATGAACGAGCGGAGCCCGCTGTTCGTCATCTCGGTCGCCGCCGAGCTCGCGGGCATGCACCCGCAGACGCTGCGCCAGTACGACCGGCTCGGGCTCGTCTCGCCGACCCGCACCGCGGGCAAGTCGCGACGGTACTCGATGCACGACGTCGTGCAGCTGCGCGAGATCGCGCAGCTCTCGAGCGAGGGCGTGAGCCTCGAGGGCATCCGCCGCGTGCTCGGCCTCGAAGACGAAGTCACGACGCTGCGCGCCAGGGTGCGCGAGCTCGAGGCCGCGCTCGCCGACGAGATGCTGAACCGGCCGGGGCGCCGGGTCTTCGCCGCCGGTTCGGCGGGCGAGGTGGTGTCGGTGCGTGCCGGCACGCGCATCAGGCGTGAGAACGCGGTCGTCGTGTGGCGTCCGCTCGATCGCTGATCAACTTCGCAGGCTCGCTGCGACCTCAGCGACCTCAGCGACCCCAGGCCGAGGCCGGGGCCTCAATGGCCTCGTAGGGGCGCGAGCTCCAGTGCGTGCCGTACCCGTAGTGGCTCGAGGCCCACGCCGACGCCCAGATCGCCTGCGCCGTGGCATCCGCTGAATCGCCTCTGGCGAGCGCCGCGTCGACTGCGGGGTAGCGCCCCGACTGCAGGTTCTCGGCCGCGTAATAGGCGGCCTCGATGAGCGTCGGGTAGCTGCCGAGACCGGAACCGCCGCCCGAGCCCTGACCGTTGTTCAGCGGGTTGTTGCGGTTCCACCAGTTGTCGGCGCCGTTCTCCTGACGCATCCAGCGCATCATGAAGGTCACGTTCTCCTCGGTGAGCGGCCAGCCGCCCTCGATGAGCACGAGCTTCGCCCAGTCGACGTTCGTGCCGCCGGCGACGAGCGTCTGCGTGCCGGTCGTCGCGGCGTAGGACTCGTGCGAGATCGCGGGCGCCGCGACATCCGGTGCGACCGAGAGGCTCTGCGCGTCGCCGGTGTGCGGTGACGCGGCGTGCGACGAGTCTGCCGCGGCGAAGGCGAGCACTTCGCCCGCGCGCGGTTGCGGCGCGAGCGCGAGGCCCGCGAGGAGGCCGATGACCGAGAGCACGGCCGCTGCGGCGAGGGAGCGCCGACTCCGGGTCGCAACGCGCAGTGGCGTCGCCGTCGTGCCCTGGGCACGCGACACGGGCGTCGCGACTCCGTGTCGCGCCGCGCGCCGACCCCCTGGCTGTGCGTGCTGCATGCGGCCCCGAGAGTAGCAAACCTCGATGTGAACCGCACCCAGGATTGCGCCCGTGATCAGGCGCGCGTGCGTCGGCGGTCGCCCGCGTACCCTTGGGGCATGCCCTTCGACTTCGGCGCACTGCGCCGACACCCCGACGTCGAAGGGCCCGGTCTCGAGGCATCGGATGCCGCAGACCGCCTCATTCTCGACGAGGCCCGAGCGCTCATCGACCCCACCGTGCACGGCGAGGCCGGCGCCGGCACCATCACGGTCGTCGACGACTCGTACGGTGCGCTCGCGCTAGCCGCGGCCCACGCGGGCGCGACCGGCATCCGCGTGCACCAAGACCTCGTCACGGGCGAACGCGCGCTGGCCGAGAACGCGAAGCGGCTCGGCGCCGAGCCGCTCGTGCGGTCGATGCCGCTCGGCGCAGAGCTCCTCACCGGCGCCCGGCTCGTGCTGGTGCGGTTGCCGCGATCGCTCGACCGGCTCGACGAGGTGGCGGGGTTGATCGCCGCCCATGCCGACCCCGAGGTCGTGGTGGTCGCGGGCGGGCGCATCAAGCACATGTCGCTCGCGATGAACGACGTGCTGCAGCGGCGCTTCGGCCGGCTCGACGTGAGTCTCGCGCGGCAGAAGTCGCGGGTGCTCGTGGCGCGGCGGGGCACTGGCGTGCCGACGCGACCGGCCGAAACAGGCTGGCCGCGCAGTGCGCGCCACGACGATCTCGGCCTCACCGTCGTCGCCCACGGGGGCGTCTTCGCCGGCACCGGTGTCGACATCGGCACGCGGTTCCTGCTCGGGCACCTGGGCGATGCGGTTCCGGATGCCGCGACCGCCGTCGACCTCGCGTGCGGCACGGGCATCGTGGCGGCGTGGCTCGCGCGCGCCCGCCCTGCGGTGCGGGTCGCGGCGACCGATCGCTCGGCGTCGGCCGCGGCATCCGCTCGCCTGACCGCCGAGGCCAACGGCGTCGCCGATCGGGTGCGCGTCGAGCAGGCCGATGGGCTCGAGTCGTTCGCCGACTCGAGCGAGACGCTCATCGTGCTGAACCCGCCGTTCCACAGCGACGCGGCGATCTCGACCGGCATCGCCGCGCACCTCTTCGCCGATGCCGGTCGGGTACTCGCGCCGGGCGGCGAGCTCTGGTGCGTCTGGAACTCGCACTTGCGCTATCGGCCGCTGCTCGAGCGCGTCGTGGGGCCGACGCGGCAGATCGGCCGTAACGCGAAGTTCACGGTGACGGCGTCGAGGCGGGAGGCATGACATGACGATCTCGCCCACGGGTGGGGTGCGTGCACCGTCGCATCGTGTCAGGCTTGAACCATGACGACCACGATCGAGCAACTCGACCTCGAAAGCGCCGTGCGTTCCACGCCGGAGCCGTCGTGGCGCGTCGTGGTGTGGGACGACCCGGTGAATCTCATGACCTACGTGAGCTACGTCTTCCGCAGCTACTTCGGGCTCGCCCGTGACGAGGCCGAGCGGCTCATGCTGCTCGTGCACACCGAGGGCCGGGCGATCGTCGCCACTGGCAATCGTGAAGCCATGGAGCGCCACGTGCAGGCGATGCACGGCTACGGACTGCAGGCCACCGTCGAGCGGTTCGAGCCATGATCGTCGCGGGCCTCGGCGGTGGCGACGGCGTGCGCATCGTGCTCGAGACTGAAGAGGCGATGCTGCTCTCAGAGCTCGCCGACCAGGTCGACTCGGTGCTGCTGCTCGGCGAGGCCGATGACCCCGCGCTCGGCCGCCTGCTGCCGAACGCCTATCCCGACGACCGAGATGCCGCCCACGACTTCACCCGGTACACGCGCGACAGCCTCGTCGACGGCAAGCGGCAGGCAGCGCAGCGGGTGCGCGATGCGACCGCCGTCGAAGAGCCGGGCGGGGTCGTGCAGATCGAGCTCGACCAGGCCGAGGCGTGGGGCTGGCTGACCTTCCTCACCGACCTGCGGCTGATCCTCGCCGAGCGCGTCGGCATCGTCGAGGAAGACGAGGCGGGCTCCGACGAGTCCCGCGACGACTACCTGCGCGCGGCCTACGAATGGGCGGGCTTCGTGCAGGGCTCGATGCTCGAGGTGCTCGACCCGATCACGGGCTGACCCGGCGTCGCTCCCCGCTCGGCGCGCAGATCGCTGACATGCTGATGCCGAGCAGACCTCGAAGGAGCAGCCCGTGAGCCGAGCCACCGTGAGCAGTTCGTCAGTGGGCACCGCCCCGACCCCGAGCATCGCCCCGACCCCGAGCATCGCCCCGGCCCCGTCGTCGATCGCCCGGGTGCTGCGGCATCCGGCGGCCACCGCGGAGTCGCTCGAATCGATCGCACTGCTCATCGGCGCCGCGACCTTCGTCGTCGGCGGACTCGTCGCGTGGATCGTGTTCCTCGGCCGCGATCTGCCGATCGCGGGCCCTGGCTCGCTCGGCGAGTTCGTGGCCATCGGCGCAGCGCTCGCCACCATCGTGGCGTTCGTGCTCGGCCGGCTGGTGCTGCGCACCCGACGGTCGGCCGGCTTCGCCGACGCGACGATGCCCGGCCTCGACGCGCCGGGCGCGCGCATCCACTGGTTCGACCTCACCGCGATCGCCCTCGCCCACGCGTTCATCGCGCTGCTCGGCTGGGTCGGCCTCGCCGACCTGCTGGAACAGAGCTTCCAGGGCGCGGTCGTCTTCACCATCCCTGGGGCCGTGCTCGCCGGGGTCGGCATGGCCGTCACCGCCTATGCCGTGTTCCTCTCCTCGGCGCACCTCACGCCGATGCTGCTGTCGTTCGTGCTGGCCCTCTTCCTCGTGGTGGGTGCGCTCGCGAGCATGCTCAGTTCGAGCGATCCGCTCTGGTGGAAGATGAACCTCAGCGCCCTCGGCATGACGAACGACATCTCGTCGCTCGCGTTCAACGTGACCCTCATCGTCGCCGGCGTGATCGTCACGACGATCGCCCGCTACGCCACCGCGGTAGTGCCCGCGACGACGCACGTCGAGGTGCGCGGGCGAAACATCGTGCGCGTCGGCATGATCCTGATCGGCACCTTCCTCGCCTGCGTCGGGATCTTTCCGGTCGACCAGTTCTTCATTCTGCACAACACCGTGGCGACGGGCATGGCGGTCGCCTACTCGGTGCTCGTGATCGGTTTGCGCTGGTTCATCCCGTCGATGCCGCGGGTGTTCGTGCTGCTCGGCTACGTCTACGTCGGGGTGATCGTGGTGCTCGCCGTGTTCTTCGCGACCGGGTACTACAACCTGACCGCGGTCGAACTCGTCGCGGCCGTGCTCATCTTCAGTTGGATCATCGTCTTCCTCCGCAACTCGGGCGCGATGCACGGCGAGCCCAAGACGGATGCCGCGGCGGCGCCGGTATCCGAGGTGCTCGCGCCCACCTCGGCTCATCGCGTCTGACGGGCAGCACCTGCTCGAACGGCGTGCCGAGTCACGCCGCGGTCGTGCGTCAGAACGGTGGATCACCGGCGAATCTGGCTTCGGCTTCGACCTCGTAATGGGTGTGGCCCGTCATGGTGTGTGCTGGTTGGGTGCGGTGGATTCGGCCGGTGGGGGAGGTCCATTCGAGGGTGGCGCCGGGGAGGTGTCGTAGCGTCCAGGATGTTTCGTGTTTGAGGTGGTGGTGGAGGGGGCAGAGGTGGGCGAGGTTGTCGTGGTTGGTGGGGCCGGTGTCGGCGTGCCAGTCGCGGTTGTGGTCGAGGTCGCTGCGGGTGGCGTTGCGGTTGCAGTCGGGGAAGCGGCAGGTGCCGTCGCGGACTTGGAGCCAGCGTTTCAGGTCGGCGGGTGGTCGGTAGTTGGTGCGGTCGAGGTCGAGCACGGTGCCGGTGATGGGGTGGGTGAGCAGCCGCACGAATGATGGTGCGTTGGCGGCGAGTCGGCGGGCGGTGTCGGGGTCGATGGGTCCGTAGCCGTCGAGGTGCCCG
>NZ_ATXG01000004.1 GCF_000421565.1 Agromyces subbeticus DSM 16689
CGCGTGCGACCAGTGACTCACGACCGCGGCGACCGGCACCGGAACGGCACCGATCGGCACCACGGATGCCAGTGGCTCGGCCTGCTCGAACCTGTTCGTTCCCATCACCACGTCGTGCTCCTCAGTGCTCGGTGCTTCGTCGTTCTCGTCGTCATCTTCGTTTTCGTCATCGTCATCGTCATCGTCGTCATCGTCGTCATCGTCGTCATCGTCTTCGTCGTCTTCGTCGTCTTCGTCGTCTTCGTCGTCTTCGTCGTCTTCGTCGTCTTCGTCGTCTTCGTCGTCTTCGTCGTCTTCGTCGTCTTCGTCGTAAAACTCGCGGTCGAACTGGAACTCGAATTCGAACTCCGGCACCGGCACCGGGAGCCTGGCCGGCTCTGCGACATCCGTCACTGCGGCAACCACCTCGGCGGGCTGCTGCGTCTCGGCGGCCCGCTGCGCCTCCGCGGCCGCCTCGGCCAGCGGATCGCGGCCGAGCACGGGGCGCACGAAGTTCAGTTCGGCCTGCAGCTCCGCCATCTCGCGGGCATCGAGCTCGAGCAGCGAGCGGGCGTTGCCCTCGCCCCTGCCGACGAAGTAGTCCTCATCGACCTCGGTCAGGCGGTCGCCGTCGCTCGTGGTGAAATAACGGCGCCGACCGGCATCCGTCACGGGAATGATCACTTCGACGAACTCGCCGCTGGGCTCCTCGCTGCAGAGGTAGTAGCGCTGCACGTCGCGCGGCGAGGGATGCCGCCCCCAGTCGGGTGTCGGCATTCGGCGCGGCCGCAGCGTTCCGCCGGCATCGGCGCTGCGCCGGCCGGCTCGCGGCACGCCGTCAGCCGCAGACGCACTGAATCCGAGCAGCGGCTGGTCGTCGGCGTGCGTCACTCGGGCTCCCTGGGGGTCGGGCCGGCGGCACTGCGTGGGGGTCGAAGCTGCTCGCCGCCTCCGATGCTAAACCGGTTCCCGCTGTTCTGCACCTGGACACTCGCGAAGGCTGACCTCCACCACACCGAGTCGAAGCAGATCGCGGCGAAGCTCGATGCCTTCCTCGCAGAGGGCGTTTCAGGGCAGTAACGCAGGTGGCCGGGCGTCGGATCCATCGCGGGAGTACTGCGATGGATCCGCCGCCCGGCACGTCGTCAGACTGAGATCGACTCGCTCTCGGCGACATCCGGTGAGGCAGCGCGCGGCTTCGTCATCGCCGCGGCGGTCACCAGCGCCCCGACGACCGCGAGGATGGCGGCGCCGATGAACGCGGCCGAGTAGCCCTGGGTGAGCTCGACCTTCGACGCGTCGGCACCCGAGATGCCGGAGACGATCGCCGTGAGGATCGCGAGCCCCAGCGCCGACCCGATCTGGTAACTCGTGCTCACGAGCCCTGAAGCGACACCGGTCTCGGCCGGCGGTGCTGCGTTGATCGCGGTGCCGAGCGAGGGCACGAACGCCAGCGACATCCCGAGCGCCGCAAGGAGCGATGCGGGCAGCACGTCGACGGCGTAGTTGCCGTCGGGTCGCACGAACGAGAGCCACACGAGTCCGCCCGCGAGCAGCAGCAGGCCGCTGACGATCAACGGCTTCGCACCGAAGCGCGCCAGCAGGCGCGGCGCCCACGCGACCATGACGAGCACCACGAGTCCCGTCATCGGCAGGAGCGCTGCGCCCGCGGCGAAGGCGCTGGCGCCGAGCACCTGCTGCAGGTACAGGTTCAGGAAGAACCACATCGAGACCCAGGCGGCACCCAGCAGCAGTTGCGCCCCGTTGGCGGCACCGAGCAGCGGCTCGCGCAGCAGGCCGAGGCGCAGCAGCGGGTTGCGGCTGCGCGCCTGGATGATGAAGAAGATCACCAGCAGCACGACGCCTGCGGCCAGCACACCCAACGTCGGCACCGTCAGCCAGCCGGCCTCGGGAGCGTTCACGACGGCGTAGACGACGGCGGCGAGCCCGACCGTCACGGTGAGGGCGCCGGTGAGGTCGATCGACCCGGCGGCCTTGCGCACCGTTCGGGGAAGCGACGTCGCCGTGAACGCGAGCACGAAGAGCGCGATCGGAATGGTGACGTAGAACACCCAGGGCCAGCTCGCGTACTCGGTCAGCACTCCCCCGAGGAACACGCCGGCGGTGCCGCCGATCGGCGCAGCGGCGCCGTAGACGGCGAACGCCTTGGGCAACTCGGGCGTGCCGCCGAAGAGCATCATGAGCAGCGTGAGCGCGGCGGGCGCGATCAGTGCGGAGCCCGCGCCCTGGATGGCACGGCCCGCGATCTCGAGTCCGACGTTGCTGGCGATTCCCGCGAGCAGCGAGCCCGCGATCAGGATGACCCAGCCGAGCACGAAGATCTTGCGGGCGCCGAAGACGTCGGCGAGGCGGCCGCCGAGCAGGAGCAGGCCGCCGAAGGCGACCACGTAGGCGTTGAACACCCACGACAGCGACTCGGGCGTGAAGCCCAGCTCTCGCTGGATGTCGGGCAGGGCGACACCGATGATCGAGGTGTCCATGATGACGATGAACTGCGCCGTGGCGATCAGCACGAGGCCGAGCCACCGCTTGCCTGGCGAGATGGACGGGTCGGTAGACATGTGAATTCCTCCTGAGCCGGATGCCGGGAACCCCCGGCGGTGTTAGCGAGGTTATACCCATAGGGGGTATAGGTGTCAAACACCGTTGCGTGCCGGATCGGGACGATTGTGGCCTGGTTGCGACATACCCCAGTGGGGTATATGGTGAACACCGAGGTACCCAGCCGGGGTATCGACGGGAACGAAGAGGAGCAATCATGGCCACGAGCGAATTCCAGGTGACGGGCATGACCTGCGGGCACTGCGAGATGTCGGTTCGTGAAGAGGTCGGCCAGATCGCCGGGGTGGCCGACATCGCGGTGAGTGCGCAAACGGGCAAGCTCGCGGTGACGGGCGCCGACACGATCGATGACGCGCAGATCCTGGCCGCCGTAGAGGAGGCCGGCTACTCGGCGGTGCGAACGTCATGAAGACCGGCGCGCGGCTCGCCCTCTACGGGCTCGGGTTGGTTGCGGCATTCGGCGGTGCGTTCGTCATCGCCGGCGCCGTCGTTCCCGGCAGCGTCGTCGCCGGGTGGACTGAAGGGACTGAGATGAACGGGCACGACGAAGGTCACGATTCCGGGAGCACCGCTTCCGATGGCGCGGCCACGACTGCAACAGCGCTGAAGGGCCTCGCGCTCGAGATCGATGGCTTCGTGCTGTCTCCGGTGCAGGCACCTGCGACGGTCGGGGCTCCCGGCGAGCTGAGCTTCCAGATTCAGGATGCCGCTGGCACACCGGTCACCGAGTACACGACCGCGCACGATCGCAAGCTGCACCTGATCGTGGCCCGATCCGACGGCAGCCTGTTCCGTCACGTGCACCCGTCGCTCGACGAGGCGACGGGCACATGGTCGCTGCCGTGGGAGTGGGCGGCGGCGGGCACCTACCGCGTGTTCGCCGACTTCACGACGGCCGGTTCAGCGGCCCAGCCACTGACGCTCACTCGCACCGTTCAGGTCGCGGGCGAGTTCGCGCCGGTGGTTCCGCAGCCCTCGCAGGTCGATCAGGTCGACGGCTTCGACGTCTCGATCGAGGGCGACCTCGTTGCGGGCTCGCCGAGCGAGCTCACCATCACCGTCGCTCGCGATGGCGAGCCGCTCACCACCCTCGAGCCGTACCTCGGCGCGTTCGGTCACCTCGTGGCACTGCGCGAGGGCGACCTCGCCTTCCTGCACGTGCACGCCGAGGGTGACGAGCCCGAGGCGGGCGAGACTGCCGGGCCCGAGATCGTGTTCGCCGCGGAGGCGCCGACCGCCGGCCGCTACCTCATGTACCTCGACTTCCAGGTCGACGGGCAGGTGCACACGGCCGAGTTCGTGCTCGACGCAGGGCACGGCGAGGGCGCCGCGCACGCCGACGCCAACACGGACGCCGACACCGACACCGGATCCCACTCGGACGGGCACTGACCGGCAGATCACGCCCCTCCCCGCACCTGACAGAGGAAGCAACATGAGCACAGCAGCACCCCCGAGTGCGCCCGCAGGCGTCGAGCTCGACATCGGCGGCATGACCTGCGCGTCGTGCGCGATGCGCATCGAGAAGAAGCTGAACAAGCTCGACGGCGTGACCGCGACCGTGAACTACGCGACCGAGAAGGCGAAGGTCACCGTGCCCGAGGGGTACGACCCCGCGCTGCTCATCGCCGAGGTCGAGAAGACCGGGTACTCGGCCGTCATCCCCGCGCCCAGGGGCCGCTCGAAGAGCGAGGCATCCGCCGGCGACGGCGATGCCGAAGACCCCGAGCTGACCGCGCTGCGCCACCGGCTCATCGGCTCGGTCGTGCTGACCCTGCCGGTCATCGCGATGGCGATGATTCCGGCGCTGCAGTTCACCTACTGGCAGTGGGCGTCGCTTGCACTCTCCGCACCGGTCATCGTGTGGGCGGCCTGGCCGTTCCACAAGGCGGCGTGGACGAACCTGAAGCATGGTGCCGCGACCATGGACACGCTCATCTCCATGGGCACGTCGGCCGCGTTCCTGTGGTCGCTCTACGCGCTGTTCTTCGGCACGGCCGGCACACCGGGCATGACGCATCCGTTCGAGTTCGCCCTGGCGCCTTCCGATGGCGCCGCGAACATCTACCTCGAGGTGGGCGCCGGGGTGACGATGTTCATCCTCGCCGGGCGCTACTTCGAGAAGCGTTCGAAGCGCCTGGCCGGTGCAGCCCTGCGGACGCTGCTCGAACTCGGTGCGAAGGAGGTCTCGGTGCTGCGCGGCGGCGTCGAGACGAAGATCCCCGTCGAAGACCTGCAGATCGGCGACGAGTTCATCGTGCGCCCCGGCGAGAAGATCGCCACCGACGGGGTCGTGGCCTCCGGGACATCCGCTGTCGATGCCTCGATGCTCACGGGCGAATCGGTGCCGGTCGAAGTCGCCGAGGGCGACGCCGTCACCGGCGCCACGACGAACGCCGGCGGCCGGCTCGTGGTGCGTGCGACCCGCATCGGCGCCGACACGCAGCTCGCGCAAATGGCCAGGCTCGTCGAAGACGCGCAGACCGGCAAGGCCGAGGTGCAACGCCTGGCCGACCGCATCTCGGGCGTGTTCGTGCCGATCGTGATCGTGATCGCGGTCGCCGCACTCGGGGGCTGGCTCGGCGCGGGGTTCCCCGTGACGGCGGCGTTCACCGCGGCGGTCGCCGTGCTCGTGATCGCGTGCCCCTGCGCGCTGGGACTGGCGACGCCGACCGCGCTGCTCGTCGGCACCGGTCGCGGCGCGCAGATGGGCGTGCTCATCAAGGGGCCGGAAGTGCTCGAGTCCACCCGCAGGATCGAGACCGTCGTGCTCGACAAGACCGGCACGGTGACCACCGGAAAGATGACGCTCGTCGACGTGGTCGTCGAGCCCGGCACCGATCATGCCGAACTGCTCAGGCTCGCCGGTGCGCTGGAGGATGCCTCGGAGCACCCGATCGCGCAGGCCATCGCCAAGGGGGCGACGCAAGAGGTCGGCGCACTGGCGACGCCCGAGAACTTCGCGAACATCGAGGGCAAGGGCGTGCAGGGCATCGTCGACGGCCACGCCGTGCTCGTGGGCCGCGAGTCGCTGCTCGCCGAGTGGTCGCTCCACCTGAGCCGTGAACTGGCATCCACCAAGGCGCGCGCCGAAGGCGAGGGCAAGACCGTGGTCGCGGTCGGCTGGGACGGGCAGGCCCGAGGCATCCTCGTCGTGGCCGACACCGTCAAGCCGACGAGCGCCGAAGCGATCGCCCAGTTCAAGGCGATCGGCCTCACTCCGGTGCTGCTGACCGGTGACAACGAGGCCGTCGCCCGGCAGATCGCCACCGAGGTCGGCATCGAAAAGGTCATCGCCGAGGTGCTGCCGAGCGACAAGGTCGACGTCGTCGCCCGGCTGCAGCGCGAAGGCAAGGTCGTCGCGATGATCGGCGACGGCGTCAACGACGCCCCGGCCCTCGCCCAGGCCGACCTCGGTCTAGCCATGGGCACCGGCGCGGATGTCGCGATCGAAGCCTCCGACATCACGCTCGTGCGGGGCGACCTGCGCAGCGCGGTCGACGCGATCCGCCTCTCGCGCACGACCCTCGGCACGATCAAGACCAACCTGTTCTGGGCCTTCGCCTACAACGTCGCAGCGATCCCCGTCGCGGCGCTCGGCATGCTCAACCCCATGCTCGCAGGGGCCGCGATGGCGCTCTCGAGCGTCTTCGTCGTGGGCAACAGCCTGCGCCTGCGCGGGTTCAGGAGTGTCGCCGACCGGTGACACTCGGCCCGACCACCTCACACAGCATTGACATGAAGGGAATCACCACAATGACGAACGACCTCCAGGCGACCGCAAGCTGTTGCAGCACCGCCGCGCCCAACCCCGCCGCCGCGGCCGCGGGCCGCGAGAACCTGCTCGGCGGTGCGAGCGACGACCTGACCACCTGCCCCGTCATGGTCGGCAGCCGGGTCAGCAAGCAAGCGGCGGTCGCCGCCGGCCTCTACCGCGACCACGAGGGCGAGCGCTACTACTTCTGCTGCGCCGGATGCGGGCCCGCATTCGACTCGAACCCCGCCAAGTACGCCGCCAACATGGCGTAACGGCGCGGATGCGACCGCGGGGCACGGTGCTCGTGCCGCGCACGGCGCCGGTCAGTCGGCAGAGCCGCCGTCAGGCAAGCCCTGTCCAGCCGTAGGGGACGCGAGTGCTTTGCGCAGCAATGAGGTGAATAGTTCCTGCTCGTCATCGGAGAGGCGGGCGAGGGCATCTCGCGCAAAACTGAACGAGCGCTCGAACCGCTGGCTGACCTCCTCCCCCTTCGCAGTGCGGGCCACGACTCGGACGCGCCGATCGTCCGGAGCGGATTCTCGGTACGTGAGCCCCATGCCGTCGAGGCGACCGACGATCTGCGAGATGTTCGAGGCGTCGCACCCCAGTTCTTCTGCGAGCCCGCCCATAGGGCGATGCTCGGAGAGCCGACCCAGAACGCACGCCTGCGCTGCGCTCAGAGCCACGGATGCAGCGGCGAGGTCGAAAGCCTGTTCGTATGCGTTCACGAGGTCGAGGAGGACGCCTTCGGCTTCCGAGGTCTCGGTCGCGACGCGGTGTGTGACTGCCATGCACTGATCCTAAACGCTTGAGCCGATAAACGAATCCAGCTCAAGGCGCGACCTGCGAGCGCATTTGCTTGATCCGCTCATGCAATTATGCTTTAGTTGAGCGAATCAAGCAAAAGGAGCACGCATGCACACCCGTCCCGAGTCTCTTCCTCGCGAAGTGACCGTTCGATCGCAGATGAACGCAGTCGTCCTCGACCGATTCGGGGGCGTGGACGAGCTTTCGTCACGGGAGATCGCTGTCCCCGCTGTCGGCGAGCAGGACGTCCTGATTCGAGTCCAGACCGCCGGCGTCGCCTCCTGGGACGCGGTCGAGCGCCAAGGCGACTACGACGGTGCGTTCGGAGTCGCCTCGACGTTCCCGTACGTGCTCGGCTGGGATGCGGCGGGCACCGTGGCGGCCGTCGGCAGCGAGGTCACCCGCTTCGAGATCGGTGATCGTGTGTATGCGGCGTCGACGCCGGTGTCGCGCGGCGGGTTCTACGCCGAATACGGTGTCGTCGCTGCCGAGCATGTGGCGCGCGTACCCGAGCGGCTCTCGACCGAGCAGGCCGGCGTGATGGCGTGGGACGCTCTGACCGCGCTGAGCGGACTCGATCTGCTCGATCTCGGGCCAGGCCAGACGCTCATGGTCTTCGGCGCCAGCGGAGGCATGGGGCACATGGCCGTGCAGCTGGCACGCCAGCGTGGTATCCGCGTGTTGGCGGTCTCCTCTGGCGCTGACGGTGTCGCCCTGTCCCAGGTCAATGGTGCCGACGCGGTCGTCGACGGTCGCACTCAGGACATCTTGGGCGCGGCAGACGAGTTCGCACCGGACGGGATCGATGCCGCCCTCATCACAGTGGGCGGTCAGGTGACCGAGCGCTCCCTTCGCGCGGTCAACCGTTCGGGACGGGTGGGATGGCCGCATGGTGTCCATCCGCTGCCCGCGACCCCGCCCGCTGCGCCGATCTCGTATTTCGATGGAGATCGGAGCCGGGCCGCGCTTGAGCGCCTCAACGCCGCCATAGAGGCAGGCTCGTTCACGCCGCACGTCGCTCGAAGCTTCCCCATGGCGCAGGTGAAGGAAGCTCACCGTGCGCTTCGTGATCACTACGTGGGGAAGCTGGCATTGAGCGTCGCGTACGACGGCACCGATGCGAATCCCGAACGTGAAGGCAGCGAGGGGACGCGGCTATGAGTACGCCGGTGACCGTCGTCGGACTCGGCCTGATGGGTACCGCGCTGGCCGAGGCCTTCATCATTGCTGGTCATCCGACGACTGTATGGAACCGAACCGCTTCCAAGGCGAGCCCCCTCGCAGCGAAGGGTGCGAACGCGGCGGCGACGATCGAGGACGCGGTCGCGGCGAGCCCGCTGATCGTCACCTGTCTGACGACCTTCGAAGACACCCGTAGCGCCCTGGCGCCGGTCAGTGTCGCTGACTGGGACGCGCGCGCGCTCGTGACCTTGAACAGCGGGAACCCCGCCGACGCACGTGAGATGGCCGCATGGGCCGATGACCATGGCGCTCGGTTCCTTGCCGGTGCAGTCAAGAACGTCCCTGCCGCCGTCGGGTTACCGGACACTCTCCTCTACTACAGCGGGGATCAATCCGTCTTCGACGACTACGAGAAGACCCTGACCGTTCTGGGCGGCGATACCGTCTTCCTCGGCGAAGACCCCGATCTCGCCGCTCTATACGAGATGGCCGTAGGCGGCACGCTGCTGCCGACGCTCGTCGGCTTCTATCAAGGCGCCGCAACTCTGCAATCCCGAGGGCTACAGGTCAGCAGCATGGTCCGGTTCTCCGCCAAGTGGTTAGACATGATCAGCTCTCTGTTGCCCATCTTCGCGAAGGAGATCGACACCGGCGACTACTCCCAGCCGCTTTCGACCGTGGACACCTTCATCGCCGGAGCCGCCCATGATGCCTCTCTCGGGGCCGAGGCCGATATCGACATCGCATGGCACGCACCGCTCAACGATCTCTTGCGACGCGCAGCCGACGCGGGCCACGGCGGCGACAGCATCTCAGTGCTGACCGAGGTGCTCAAGGGTGCCGAGTTCGGAGCGGACAAATGAGCGCCGGCTTGAACACCGCCGCAAGCAGGGAATCTCCGTCCACAGTCACCCTCATCGGGCTGGGACCAATGGGGGAAGCCATGACACGGGCGTTGGTCGCTGCAGGTCATCACGTGACCGTATGGAACCGGACCGCCTCGCGCGCCGAAGGCGTCGTGGCGGATGGCGCCACGCTGGCACCCGACCCCTCGACGGCGCTACGCGCAAGCTCACTACTGATCTTGAGCCTCACCGACTATCGAGCGATGTACGCCATCCTCGGCGACATCGCGGATGAGCTCGAAGGACGCACGATCGTGAACCTCAGCTCCGAGAGCCCCGCCAACACTCGCGAGGCGGCCGCCTGGGCCGCCGAGCACGGAGCTCGCCTCGTTGTCGGTGGAGTTATGGCGGCCGCACCGATGATCGGCACTCCGGCCGCGTCGGTGTACTACAGCGGCGACCAGGACGCGTTCGAGTCGTCTCGCCGGTTGCTTGCCACGATCGGCGAACCGCACTATCTCGGCACCGATCCCGGCCTCGCGCAGTTGATGTACCTGGCGCATCTGGAAGTGTTCCTCACCGGGCTTTCAGCGCTCTTGCATGCCACTGCCCTGCTCGGCAGCGCCGGACTCACCGCGTCGGCCGTGATGCCCGGCCTGTTGGAAACATTGGTGGGGATAGGAGAGGTCGTCGTCGAAGGTCATGAGCCGTGGGTGCAGATCGATTCCGGGCAGTATCCCGGCGATCTCAGCACGACGACGATGATGGGGGCATCGGCCGATCACGTCGTCCGCGCCAGCCAAGACGCCGGCGTCGATCTCACGTTGCCTCGTGCGATTCAGGAGCACTATCGCCGCGCGATCTCGCACGGACATGGGAAGGACAACTGGACGAGCCTCATCGAGGGGCTTCGACGGCCGACCTCGCCCTCGTGACAACAGAGCGAGGGGCGGACCTCAAAGTCGCAACGATGCCGGGCTGGCGGCGTGCCCGATTCAGGTCGACGGGGGTGGTGCCGCGGCGATCACACGGATCTCTCGGGTCGCAGCGTCGCCGAGAATGCGCAGCGCTTCCTGATACGCCTCGGAGTGATAGGCGGCGACCGCCGCATCGAGATCTGGGAACTCGATGATGGTCGTGCGCAAGGCCGACTGCCCTTCGAGCACGACGAGAGGTTCGCCCCGCGCGAGGAAGCGCCCTCCCCCCGCGAGCATCGCAGGACCGGCACGCTCGACATACAACCCGAGACGCTCCTCGTCGCGGATGCGCGTGAACGTGTTCACCCAGTAGACCGCCACTGCCTTCCCCATCCCTGCCACGAGCGCCACGGTCCGCATGACCTGGCCTGTGCCCAGCGGGCCTCATCCTGTGCGCGCCGCGCTGCTCGCGCCAGGCCCCGGACGGCCAGACATCATTCAGATCCTGCCCGGGACGGCGCAAGCAGGCGCCCGTCGCCGGGGCCCGGGGCGCGCGTTCTGCGCCGCGGGCCCCGCTTGGCGTTCAGCGCTCAGCGCTCAGCGCTCAGCCACGATGCCGTCGGCGCGCTGGGCCACCCATTCGACGAGCGGCAGCATGCGCTCCATCAGCTCACGTCCGAGCTCGGTCAGTGCATACTCCACCCGGGGTGGCACTTCGGGATACGAGGTGCGTGCGATGATGCCGTCGGCCTCGAGCGTGCGCAGCGTCGAGGCGAGCATCTTCTCGCTGATGCCGTCGACCTCGCGGCGCAGCTCGCCCCAGCGCAGCGTGCCGTCGGTCAGCGCGAGCAGCACGAGCACGCCCCACTTGCTCATGATGTGATCGAGCACGACACGAGTCGGGCACCCTTCGGTGAAAACTTCACCTGAGGTTTCGCGGATCTGCGCAAGACTAACCACCATGTAGGTACCTTACCTGAAAGTGGGTACCGTCGCGAGGGAAGGTTGGCGCGCGGCATCCGGTTGCTGACAGTGACCGCAACCGGAAGGACACCCACACCATGACCATTCTCGTCACCGCCGCCTCTGGCCAGCTCGGCCGCCTCGTCGTCGATTCCCTGCTCGCCCGCGGCGCCGCACCCGAGACGATCGTCGCGAGCGCCCGCGACACGTCGAAGCTCGAGCACCTCGCCGCCCGCGGCATCCGCACCGTCGAGCTCGACTACGCGCGCCCCGAGACCATCGCGCCGGCACTCGACGGGGTCGACACGGTGCTGCTCGTCTCGGCGTCGGAGCCCGGCAACCGCGTCGCGCTGCACCGGAACGTGATCGACGCCGCGAAGGCCGCCGGCGTCTCGAAGCTCGTCTACACGAGCGCGACGAAGGCCGGCACCGCCGACTTCGTGCTCGCGCCCGAGCACAAGGCCACCGAAGAGGCGATCGCCGCCTCGGGCGTTCCCGCGGTGATCGTGCGCCACAACTGGTACGTCGAGAACTACGCGGCGGATGTCGCGCGCGCGGCGACGACCGGAGTCATCGCGGCGTCCGTGGCCGACGGCCGCGTCGCGAGCGCCAGTCGCGCCGATTTCGCCGACGGCGACGCCGTCGTGCTGCTCGACGACGGCCACCTCGGCCAGGTCTACGAGTTCGGCGGCGACGTCGCCTGGAACTACGACGAGCTCGCAACCGCCGCCGCCGAGGTCGTCGGGCGCGACGTGGCGTACACGCCGCTCACGACCGACGAGCACGTCGCCGCCCTCGAGTCGTTCGGCCTCGACGCCGGCACCGCGGGCTTCGTCGCCGGCATCGACACGGGCATCCGCAACGGCGTGCTCGCCGAGGCCGATGGCACGCTCTCGCGACTCATCGGCCGGCCGACCACCTCGCTCGTCGACGGTCTTCGTGCCGCCACCGAGGAGTCCGTGGCAGCCTAGGCGGCTCGCTGCGCTCGCCGGCGCGAATTCCCCTACCGGGGTACTACCCGGATGCGACGACGGGGGGACGCGCCGGCGGCAACGGCGTCCGTAGCGTCGGAGCCATGGAGTTCCTGACCGACATCGTGCTCTCACTCGTGCAGTCGCCGTGGGTCTTCGTGGTGATCTTCGTCGTGTGCGTCATCGACGGGTTCTTCCCGCCGGTGCCGAGCGAGACCGTCGTCATCGCAGCTGCGGCCGCCGGCGCGGCGACGGGTGACTGGGCGATGCTCGTCGGTGCCGTGATCGCCGCTTCGGCGGGCGCGTTCCTCGGCGACAACATCGCGTACACGATCGGACGCACCGTGGGGGTCGATCGCTGGAGCTGGATGCGTCGCGACTCCGCGCGGCGTGCGATCGCATGGGCACGCGAGGGCCTCGACCGGCGCGCGACGGTGCTCATCCTGACCGCACGCTACATCCCCGTCGGAAGGGTCGCCGTCAACGTCACCGCGGGAGCCGCCGGCCTGTCACGCCGGCGGTTCCTGCCGCTCTCCGCCCTCGCCGCACTCAGCTGGGCCGTGTACTCGGTCGCGATCGGACTGTTCGCGGGCCGGTGGCTCTCGGGAAACCCGCTGCTCGCGGCGCTCCTCGGCATCGCCATCGCCCTGGTGATCGGCATCATCATCGATCGGGTCAGCTCGGCGGTCGCCACGCGACGAGCCGAGCGGCGTACCACAACTGAGGAACCCGCGGCAGCCTCGGTCGGCGTCTCACCGACCGGACCGGCGCACGCACATCGGCCCACCGTTGACTCAGCCGGCATGACAGTTCCGCCTCAGTCATGAGGCGGAACTGACATACCGAATCCGGAGACGACGATGCTGCGCCTGCGATTGTCGACCACCGACAAGCCGCTCGCGAGATCGCACCCGGAACGCGAGACTCGACAGCATGCCCGTAACACCCCGACGCCTGGCCATCGGCATGAGCCTGTGGATTCCGAACCTCTTCAGCGGCATCCGCGTGAAGCGATTCGCCACCGACTGGACGAGCGCAACCGTCGAGCTGCGCGTCAACGTGTTCACCCGCAACTACGTGAAGACCGCGTTCGGCGGCTCGATGTCGGCCATGACCGACCCATACTTCTTCATGCTCGTGATGCACCAGATCGGCCGCGACTACATCGTGTGGGACACCCGCGGCGAGATCGAATTCGTCAAACCCGGCCGCGGGGTGCTGACGGCGCAGTTCGCGGTGTCACCCGAGAAGACGGCGGAGCTGCGGGAGCGCGCCCGCGGCGGCGCGAAGGTGCTCGAGTGGTTCGAGACCGAGATCACCGACCGCGACGGCGACGTGGTCGCCCGGGTGCGCCGCGAGGTCTACGTGCGCGAGAAGCAGCGCGCGACCATGCCCGGCGCGTGACGGGCTCCCTCGACGAGAGTCCCGCCGCGAGCCATCGGTTCACACTTCCGCGGCATTCACCGCGGCCGCGATCGGCTGCTCTCAGCTCCCGGCGGCGGGGCGACCGACGCCCGCGACACGAGCCGCGTGTCGAGCGTGTGCCGAGAGCGTGGCGTCGCCTCGCCGTCGATGAGGGCGAGCAAGGTCGCAGCAGCCTGGGCGCCGAGCGCGTGCATGGGCTGCTCGATCATCGTGAGCGGCGGGTCCATGACGGCCGCCCATGAGCTGTCGTCGAAGCCGATCAGTGAGACGTCGGCGGGGTACGAAAGCCCTGCCGCGCGCACCGCACGGAGCGAGCCGGTCATGGCATCGGTCTCAGTGCAGAAGAGGGCGGTGGCGCGATCGGGCAGCGCGAGCATGCGGGCGACCTCATCGGTCGCGCGCAGCTCGGTCTTGTCACCCACCATGACGAGGTCCGGATCGAACCGGATGCCGGCATCATCGAGTGCGTCGAGGTAGCCGCGCAGACGCTCGGCGTCGGTCCAGAGGTTCTTCGAGGCGGCCGCGAGCAGCTCGCGACGGGTCGTCGGCCGCGAGTCGCTCGACGGGCCCCACACGAAGCCGATGCGGGTGTGGCCGGCATCGATCAGCAGGTCCACTGCACTGCGCGCAGCTTCTCGATTGTCGATCACCACGGCGTCGAGGTCGAGGTGCACGACCTCGCGGTCGACGAGCACCACCGGGATGCTGTGGTCGATGGCAGCGGTGACGTGCGCGACATCCGCTCGCTCGACTGCCGCCGATGCGACGATCACGCCGTCGACCCGCTTGTCGATCAGCACGTTCATCGCCGCGATCTCTTCACCCAGGTCTTCGTGGGTGCTGAGCACGATGGTGTCGAAGCCGCGCTCGCGTGACGCGTCGGAGATGCCGCGCACGACTCCGGCGAAGAAGGGGTTGCCGATGTCGGCGACGATCACGCCGAGCGTATGGGTCACCCCGGTCGACATGCTGCGTGCGAGCGCGTTCGTGCGGTAGCCGATCTCTTCAGCCGCCGCGAGCACGCGTTCACGCAGCTCAGGGCTCACGTAGCCGTAACCGCCGAGGGTACGTGCGGCGGTGGCCCGACCGACACCAGCAGCGGTCGCGACCTCTGAGATGGTCGGCGGGCTGCTCGAGACTCGTTCGCGTTCAGCCGCCATACCGCCCTGTCGACCTTTCACCCCGTGCCCCCGACTCACCACATGCTAGCGGCGACGGCCTCGCCCGACGAGCGGCCACGGCCGAACGCGCCCTCGACGAAGCACTGCGCGTGCGCGGCATCCGCGCCCGCCCCGAGTGCCGCGGCGAGCTCAGCATGGTCAGGTCGACGGGTACGGCTCCAGCCGGAACCGAGCAGTGACACGATGAAGCCCGCGAGAAAGGCGTCGCCGCAGCCCATCGTGTCGACGATGGTCGAAGGGTCATCGACGAGATGCGCCTCAGCCTCGACCGTCACGATGCCGTCGGTCACGATCGCGCCGTCGGTGCCGCGAGTACCCAGGGCGACGGATGCCCCGCGCCCGACGGCGTCGGCGAGGAGCGCACGAGTCTGCTCGACATCGAGGTGCGAGCACGACAGCAGCACCAGATCGGCCGAGGGGCAGACGAGGTCGAGATAGGCAGACGACCGGAACTCGTCTTCGCTCGAGAGGTCGAACGACACGAGTGCGCGGCCGTTCGCGAGCTTCGGCAGTTCGGTCTCGGTGCGTGAGTACACACTCGAGTGCACGACATCGAATCCGGCGACGTACTCGAGCAGGTCGTCGTCGAGAGCGAGCGGTGAGCGCACCGTGACGCCGCCTCCGTTCCAGCCGAGGAAGGTACGCTCGCCGTCCTCCACGCGCAGGGTCGAGATGCCGCTCTCCCCCTCGCGCACGCGGCTCCGCGTGACGTCGACCCCCTCGCCGGTGATCGAGGCGCGCAAGTAGGCGCCGGCATCGTCGTCACCGAAGACCCCGAGGTACCCGGCATCCGCGCCGAGCCGTCGCGCGAAGACCGCGACGTTCACGCAGTTGCCGCCGGGGTAGTCGAGCCCCCGGTCGAGGAAGCGGTCGACGATGTTGTCGCCGAAGCCGAGTACGCGCATGGCCTGTGTCTCCTGGAGCTGGTCGCGGATGCCCCGCTCCGGCGCATGGCCGGGGCGGGGCATCCGCACGAACGGGTCGGTACCGGGTCGGTTCAGTACTCGACGACGCGGTAGTAGCGGCGCAGGTCGAGCGAGTGATTGCGCACGCGCTCGAGGTGCTTCGAGACCCGGCCCATGACCGTGTCGAGCACGATCGGGGCGAGCAGCCCGCGGAACTCGGGGCTGAAGCCCTCGAGCGGGTAGTCCTTGGTGTCGAAGACGGTGACATCCGTCGACACCTTCTTCACGAAGCGCTCGACGCGGTCGGTGAGCGCGCGCGTCTCGTCCTCTCCCTGGAAGACGATGACGCTCGTGTCCTCCTCGAGCAGTTCGAGCGAGCCGTGGAAGAACTCCGCGCTGTGCACGCGCGTGGTGCGCAGCCACTGCATCTCCTCGAGGATGCACATCGAGTAGAGATAGGTGAAGCCCCAGAGGTTCCCACCGCCGACCAGGAAGTGGTAATCGGCCTCGGCGTGCGACTCGGCGAAGTCGGATGCCGCGGACTCGGCCTGCTCGGCGACGGCGACGAGCACGTCGGGCAGCACGGCGAGCTCGTCGGCGAACTTCTCGTAACCCTCGAATTCACCCCGCAGCGACAGCAACCGCGTCATGAAGAGCAGCATCTGCATGTCGAACGGCCAGGTCTTCGGCTCGGAGACGAGTGCGATGTCGACGGCCTTCGCGATGGGTGAGTCGGCGTAGCCCGTGAAGGCGATGGTCGTCACGCCGCGCGCCTTGCAGTACTCGATCGCGCGAAGGCTGTCGTCGGTCGTGCCCGACACCGAGGTGAAGATCGCGACCGAATTGCCGCCGAGGCTGGCGTCGCCGGATTCGATGAGCTCTGCGGCGATGACGCTGCGCACGGGCAGCGTCGAACTGCGGCGGCCGAGGTGCTCGTACGGCCACATGGCGGCATACGTGCCGCCGGCCCCGATGAGGAAGAGGTTCGCGAACCCCTCGGCGTGGAGGCGATCGACGACCGCCTCGATCTGCGGGCGCAAGGCGACGGCGCTCGCCGTCTGACTGCGGAAGGTCGTCTCCTCGAAGCCGAGCAGGTTGGTCGCGAGCATGGTGGTCCTTTCGAAGCGGGAATCGGCCCACTTTCATTCATGTGGTACCGGTATCAGGTCGAGTTCATGCTGACACAGCCTAAGAAATAGGTCAATACGGCAACTTTCGATTGGGACTGGTACCGGTATCAGATTCTGTGTAGAGTCAGTGCCCACCAAGCAGTACGTGTCACAGAGATCCGATGGCGGATCGCCGGAGCAGACCCCCTCCGGCTGGTCGGCCTCGTCCGAGTCAAAGGAAGACCATGCACGCACAGAGAATCCCCGCCCTCGCCGCGCTCGCCGCGGCGTCCGCGCTCGTCTTGGCCGGATGCGCAGCGGGCAACGCCGCCCCAGCCGCAGATGTCACGGCCGAACCCGAGTACTCGGGCGAGCTCAGCATCCTCACCAAGTTCGGCGGCGAGCCGCTCGGTCCGTACTTCGAGACGCTCGCCGCCGAATACGAGGAGCTGCACCCCGACGTGACCGTCGAGCTCATCCAGGAAACCGACCAGAGCGTGAAGGACAAGACGAAGACGCTCACCGCCTCGGGTGCACTGCCCGACATCTACTTCACCTGGGCCGGCAACTGGGCGCAGAACTTCATCGACGGCGGCCTCGCAGCCGACCTCTCCGAGGTGATCGAGCCCGGCACGGAGTGGGGCGACACCTTCGGCGAGGCCTCGCTCAGCGCGTTCGAGGTCGACGGCAAGTACTTCGGCATCCCCCTCTACAACAACGGCAAGTTCATGGGCTACAACACCGCCATCTTCGAGGAGGTCGGCATCGCCGTGCCGACCACGTTCGAAGGGCTCATCGACAGCTGCGGGCCGATCCGAGACGCCGGCTACGAACCGATCGCGTTCGGCAACAAGGACGGCTGGCCGGCTCTGCACTACCTGCAGCAGCTCTTCGCCTACAACGTGCCGAGCGACGTGCTGCATGACGACTTCTCGCCCGCGACGGCAACGCTCGACGACCCTGGCTACCTCGCCGCGCTCGAACAGTTCAAGACGCTCGTCGACGAGTGCACCGACACCGGCAATGGCACGAACGGCGTGCTCTACACGACGGCGCAGGAGGCGCTCTCGGGCGGTCGGGCGGCGATGTACTACCAGGAGATCCTCGAGTTCGACACCGTCACCGCCGAGGGCAACACCCTCACGCCCGACAACTTCGGCATCTTCGCGCTGCCGGTGCCCGACGGTGCGAACGGCGAGCCAGGCGCCATCGAGGGCTCGCCCGAGGGCTACCTCATCAACGCCAAGTCGCCGCAGGCGGCCCTCGCGGTCGACTTCATGAAGTTCGCGACGTCGAAGGAGAACGCGACGATCCTCTCGTCGCCGCCATACGGCCAGCCCAGCACCGTCGTCGGCGCCGTGACTCCCGAGACCTCGAGCGTCGCTGTGTACGACGGCATCACGAAGGCGAACGAGGCATCCGAACTCGTGATCTGGCTCGACACCGTGACGGTGCCAGAGGTGGCCGACGCGTGGCTCGCCGGCGGCGAGGCCCTGATCAGCGGCGGAAGCACGGCCGAGGAAGTGCTGGAGAGCGTACGAAATGCTTCTGACGCAGCAAAGTAGGCCCGTGGAAGGGGCGACGGCGGCGATCACCGCCGTCGCCCCACCCCCACGCACACCGAGGCGACGTGGCACTCGCCGCCTGCTCGGCCTCGCCTGGATCCTCCCCGCGGTCGTCGTGCTCGCGGTGTTCGTCTACCTCCCGCTCGTGCAGAACCTCGGGTTCTCGACCCTCGAGTGGGACATCTACAGCGGCAGCCAGGAGTTCATCGGCCTCGACAACTACGCGAAGCTCGTCGGCGACCCGATCTTCTGGTCGTCGCTCGGCAACAACGTGCTCTACGCGGTCGTCTCCCTCGTCTTCCAGGTGTTCGGCGCGATCGTGCTCGCCGCGATCATCGAGGGCATCCGCAGCGATCGGTGGCGGCGAAGCCTCAGGGCGATCTACTTCGTCCCCTCGGCGATCTCGCTCACCGTCGCCGGCCTCCTCTTCTACTTCATCTACGAACCGAACCTCGGGATGCTGAACTCGGCCCTCGATGCGATCGGTCTCAGCGCGTGGGCGCAGCCCTGGCTCGGCCAGGAGTCGACCGCCATGATCGCGATCATCGTCATGAGCCAGTGGCAGGGCTTCGGCTACTCGACGCTGCTCTTCGCCGTGGCCATCCAGCGCATCCCGTCGGAGCTCTACGAGGCCGCATCGATCGACGGCATCGGTCCGATCCGTCGGTTCTTCACCCTCACGCTGCCCCTCGTGCGCGAGATGACGGGCCTCATGGTCATCGTCACGATCACCGGCGCGTTCCAGGTGTTCAACGAGGTCATGGTCATGACCTCGGGCGGTCCGAACAACTCGACGCAGGTGCTCGGCACCTGGCTCTACCGCAACGGGTTCGTGCGCAACGACTTCGGCTACGCCGCCGCGATCGCGACCGTCATCTTCATCATCACGCTGGGCATCGCACTTGTGCAGCTCTGGCTCAACCGTCGCAGAAGGGTGGAATGGTGACTCGACTCTCCTTCGCCGGCGTCATCGCCCGCGTGTTCATCTGGACCTTCCTGCTCTGTCTCGTCGTGGTCGTCGTCTACCCGCTCACGTGGATGGTGCTGAACGGCTTCAAGACGAACACCGAGATCTTCGGAAATCCCTTCGCACTGCCCATGCAGTGGAACTGGGACAACTACACGGCCGCATGGAACCGCGGGGTCAGCAACTATCTCACGACGAGCATCCTCGTGACCGTCACCTCGACGATCGCGACGGTCTTCATCAGCGCCTGGGCGGCCTACGGCCTCACCCGAGTCGACATCCCGCTCAGCCGCACCTGGTCGACGATCGTGCTCGGCGGCCTCATGCTGGCGCCGACCGTGGCACTCGTGCCGCTCGTGAAGATGTTCCAGGGCATGGGCCTCTACAACACGTTCTGGGCACTCCTCATCCTCTACACCGCGTTCCGCATCCCGTTCACGACGTTCCTCATCCGCGCGTACATGATCGACCTGCCGCGCGAGGTCGACGAAGCCGCCGAGGTCGACGGCGCGAGCCGCTGGACCGCGTTCTGGCGCATCATCCTGCCCATGTGCCGGCCGATCATCATCTCGGTGATCATCCTGCACATCCTCTTCGCCTGGAACGAGTACCTCTTCGCGATGGTGTTCACGAGCGGCACCGACGTGCAGACGCTGCCGGTCGGCCTCACGAGCCTCATGAGCAAGCACGGCACCGACTACCCCGTCGTCTTCGCCGGGATGGTCATCGCCGCGCTGCCGGTCGTGATCCTCTTCTTCGCCTGCCAGCGCTACTTCATCAAGGGACTCGCCGACGGGATCGGCAAGTGAGCGGCACCCGCCTGCCGCAGATCGGAGACGCATCATGAGCATCACCCTCGACCAGATCACCGGCTCGAACTTCTCGTACCAGCACCTGCCGTTCGAGCGCTTCCTCGATGACATGGTCGACCTCGGGCGCGAGCGCCTCGAGCTCTGGGGCATCGCCCCGCAACTGCACATCCCGCAGGTCAGTGACGATGAGGCCCGCGGCCTCCGGCGCACGATCGCCGAACGCGGACTCTCGGTGCACTGCCTCACGCCCGAGCAGGTCATCTACCCCGTGAACGTCGCGTCGCCATCGGCGTGGCTGCGCGATTCGAGCATCGCGATGTTCCGCCGCGCGGCCGAACTCTGCGTCGAGCTCGAAGCGCCGCTGCTCTTCCTGACCCCGGGGCGCGGGTTCGAGAACGAGCCGACGGATGCCGCGTGGCGGCGCTCGGTCGACGCGATCGGCGAGATCGCGGCCCACGCAGCGACGCTCGGGGTCGACTGCGTGCTCGAGCCGCTGCAACGGGTCGAATCGAACCTCGTGAACGACGCGGCGACGCTCGCCCGCATGCTCGACGAGATCGCCGCCCCGAACCTCGGCGCTGCGCTCGACACCGTCGCGATGGCCACCGCCGGTGACACCGTCGACGGCTACTTCGCCGCCCTCGGCGGACGCATCCGTCATGTGCACCTCATCGACGGCAAGCCGAATGGCCATCTGGCATGGGGCGACGGCGAACTGCCGCTCGGCGAGGTGCTCGACGGCCTCGGGCGACACGGCTACGAGGGTTGCCTCACCTTCGAGCTCTTCGGCGACGGCACCTACGCCTTCGACCCGCGCCCGGCGCTCGAGCAGTCGTTCGCCGCCGTCGAACGCGAGCTCGCTCGCGCCGTTTCCCTCTCAACCCTCTGACTCTCCACCCACCGAAAGGACCACCAATGCTGAACTTCGACGAGCAGCGCTTTCTCGACATCCAGGCCGGCGCAGTCGCGCTGGCCGAGCCGATCGACGCGTTCGTGACCGAGCGGCTCGCCGCCGGAGCCACGAACGTCTTCTTCGTCGGCTCGGGCGGCGCCGGCATCCTCATGGAGCCGGCCGTGCGCCTGCTCCAGACGCGCTCGACCTTTCCGACCTTCCACGAGATGCCCGCCGAGCTCGTCGAGACCGGTTCACTCCAGCTCGGAGCCGGCTCGATCGTCGTGATCCCGTCGCTCTCGGGCACGACGCTCGAGAGCATTCGGGCGCTCGAGTACGCCCAGGCGCGCGGCGCGACCGTGCTGACCTTGACCGGTCACGCCGAGACGCCGCTCGCGACGGCGGCAGACGTGAACCTCACGACCTTCGCCGCCGACGACACGTCGAGCGAGACGTTCACGGTGCAGTCGTTGCTCATCGCCCTCTCGATCATGCACGCCCGCGGCGAGCTCGAGGGCTACGACGAGGTGCTCGCGCAGCTCGAGACGCTGCCCGACGCGCTGCTCGGCGTGAAGCGCGGCTTCGAGGAGCGGGCCGCCGAGCTCGCTCGGGTGATCGCGGCATCCGACTACCACGTCATCACCGGTGCCGGCGGCAGCTGGCCCGAGGCGTACTACTACGGCATGTGCATCCTCGAGGAGATGCAGTGGATCCGTACGCGGCCCGTTCACGCGTCGGACTTCTTCCACGGCACGCTCGAACTGCTCGAGCCGGGCGTGAGTGTCGTCGCTCTCAAGGGTGAGGACGCGGGCCGGGCGCTCGTCGAGCGCGTCGAGGCGTTCGTGCCGCGCATCACCGACACGCTCACGGTGATCGACACGGCCGACTTCGAGTTGCTCGGCTTCTCGCCCGAGGTGCGTGCGCTGCTCGCTCCTGCGCTGCTCGCCACCGCGCTCGAGCGGGTCAGCGCGCACCTCGAGGTGCTTCGCGATCACCCGCTCACCACGCGCCGGTACTACCGGCAGCTGCAGTACTGAGTCGTCGTTGAACGACCGTGCTGTGCGCGCAGGCGAGACTGCTGCACCCGTGATCGCACCCGTGACCGCGGGTGCGGTCTCGCGTGTGATCGCGACGGTGGGCGACAACACCATCGACCGCTACGTCGGCGAAGAATCGGCGCGTTACACCGGCGGCAACGCCTACAACGTCGCCGCCCAGCTCGCCGGGCATGGTCGCCCGGTCGCGTACTTCGGCGCCGTCGGGCGCGACGCCGACGGCCGCACGATCGCCCGCGGACTGCACCGCGCCGGCGTCGACCCCGCGGGCCTCGTCACGATGGCGGGGCCCACGGCCGTCACCACGATCCGCGTGGACGGCGGCGATCGCGTGTTCGAGAGCGAGGAGTTCGGTGTGACCGCCGACTACTTCCCGAATGACGCGCAGATCGAGCTCCTCGCGGGCGCCGCGTGGGTCCACATCGGGATGCTGCCGCGAGCCGACGAGCTGCGTGCGCGGCTTGCGGTGCTCGGCCGACGGTCCGACGGTACCGGTTGGGCACCCGTCGTCAGTCAGGACTGCGCAGTCGCCGCTGGATTCACCGCGCTGGACGTCGCGTTCGGCTCGGTCGGCGAGCGCGGCGATGCCCGCGGGTGGGCCCGAGCCGCGCTCTCGGCCGGCGCACGAACCGCCATCGTGACACGCGGTGCCGCCGGAGCGATCGCGACCGACGACGGCGCGCAGTGGTTCGAGCAGCCGGCGATCGCCGCCCAGGTCGTCGACACCACCGGCGCGGGCGACGCGTTCATCGCGGGCTTCATCTCGGCGCGCGTCGAAGGTGTCGCACTTCCGGCGGCACTCGAGCGCGGGGCGCGTTGGGCTGCCGTAGCTTGCGGTCACCGTGGCGGCTGGCCGCTGGCCCGCGCCGGCCTCGAGCTCAGCACGCGCCGTTAGCAGCGGCCGGGCGGCCGGCGGTTCTCGGTACTTCTCTATTTCGGTGCACCGGTACTTCGGTACTTCGGTACCAGTTCCCCACCGCAGAAGCCGCCGGGAGCGAAGACGTCGGACGCGTCGCGCTGGCGCGACAGACCTCGAGGCAGAGGAGGATGAGAGCATGACCGCCTCGTTCTCGACCTCGTTCGAAGTGCAGCATCCGATCGTGCTCGGCCCGTTCGGCGGACTCTCATCGATCGAACTGACCGCAGCGGTATCGAACCTCGGCGGCCTGGGCTCGTTCGGCCTCTACGGGTACGACGCCGCCCGCATCGCCGAGACCGGCGCGGCGCTCCGAGACGCCACGAGCCGCCCGTTCGCGCTCAACCTCTGGCTGCCCCTCGAGCATGAACACCGGGCTCCGGATGCCGCGGGCGAGCCGGCATCGTTCGATCAGGCGCTCGACGCGGTGCGCGGGTACTTCGACGAGCTCGAGCTGTCGCAGCCGGCGCCACCGTCATCGCCGGACTCGCTCCTGCCGAGCTTCGAGGAGCAATGGGCAGCCGTGCTCGAGGTGCGCCCGGCCGTCGCGAGTTTCGTCTACGGCGTGCCATCGGCCGCGGTCATCGAGAGCGCTCGCGAACGCGGCATCCGCATCGTCGGCACGGCCACCACCGTCGACGAGGCCGTCGCGCTCGCCGACGGCGGTGTCGATGCCATCGTGGCGACGGGATTCGAGGCCGCCGGCCATCGCGTCGCGTTCCTCGAGCCGCCAGAGGCATCACTCGTCGGAACGTTCGCGCTCATCCCGCAGGTCGCCGACGCCGTCGACGTGCCGGTCATCGCGGCGGGCGGCATCGCCGACCGTCGAGGCGTCGCCGCAGCGTTCGTGCTGGGTGCGACCGCCGTGCAGGTCGGCACGGCCTTCCTTCGAACGCGCCAATCCGCGGCGAACGACGCGCACCGGCACGCCATCTCCGCCACCGCCGCCCACGAGGGCGTGCTGACCCGAGCGATGAGCGGACGGCTGGCGCGCGGCGCCGCCAACCGGGCGATTCGCGAGATCGAGGCATCCGGCGCCATTGCCCCGTTCCCCCTGCAGAACTGGCTGACCGGCGCATTCCGGCCCGAAGCGGGCCGTCGCGGGCGCGCCGACCTGCAGTCGCTGTGGCTCGGACAAGCGGCTCCACTCGCCGTGCTCGAAGACGCCTCCGAGCTCTTCGCCGAACTCGCCGCGGGCCTGCCGGGCGCGCAGCGCGCCTGACCGCTGGAGTACATCCGAGATACAGCAAACGCCCCGACCGGAATCAGGTCGGGGCGTTGCAGGCTGAGATGCCGGCGAGTGCTCAGACCGTCGTTCGACGACGGGCGAGGACGAGCCCAGCGCCGACGAGGAGCAACGCGGCTCCGACGATGCCGACGAGATTCCCGTCGACACCGGTCTCCGCGAGCGTCGCACCGCTCGATGAGCCGGCCACGGTCGCAGGGTCGACCTGAACCGTTACTGAGGCGGCGAGCTCGCCGAGTCGGGCAGTGATCGTGTGCGGGCTCGCCGTCGGGAACCTGACCGACAGTCCGTCGACAACGTCGCTGGCGACTGAGCTCGTCAGCGAGGCCGATGACGTATCGATCGGTGTGCCCCAGGCGTCGACGCCGCTGATGGCGAACGTGAGGGTGCCCCCCTGGTCGACGCTCGCCGCACTCGGAGTGATCTCAAGGCTGACGGGCTCACCGACGACCGTCAACGACGTCCCGCCGAAGTACTCTTCACCGTCGATGACAGCGACAGCCATGACCGCGCGCGGCCCGGGCGAGAAGGCGGTGATCGTGAAGCCGTCTTCGATATCGCCGCCGGCGTCGGTGCCGATATAGGGCGCCACTGCAGGCTGCGGGTCTGCCGGAACACCATCGAGGTCGACCAGCGTCGCGGTGTACGTCACAGACTCTCCGGGCTGGATGACCGCATCAGCCGGCGACAGCGCCCATCGATACCCCTCGGCCTGGACGACTTCATCGGCCGGCACGCCGTCATCGGCGCTCGCAGGGAGCACGCCGGCTCCGAATGCGAGCACTCCGCTGATGCCGACTGCCAGGATCGCTCCGGCAATGCTTCGCTGCTTCAATCTGTGATTCCTCTCGGGTGGGGGGATGCCGCCGGTGACATCGACGAACACACGGATCTGAAGATATCTCCCGGAGCGCGTTCGCGAGTCTCGGTTTCGTCACGATCAACCACTCACCGCCGCCTTCGCCACCCCAGTTCGGGTACACGGAGGGCGGCGGCCTTCGGGAGGCTCAGCGCACGACGTCGAAGACCTGCTTCACGATGCCGTTGGAGTAGGCCTCGTGCTCGACGAGATCGAGGCGGGTGTAGGGGTCGCCGCCGCCGAAGAGGCGCTTGCCGTCGCCGAGCAGCAGCGGGAAGACGAGCAGGTGGTAGCGGTCGACGAGGTCGGCATCGGCGAGGCCCTTGGCGAGCGTGGCGCTGCCGTGCACGATGATCGGGGCGCCGTCGCCCTGCTTCAGCTCGGCGACGTCGTCGAGCGAGCGCAGCACCTGGGTGTTGTTCCACTCGGGGTCCGACAGGGTCGACGAGACGACGTACTTCGGCATGGCGTTGTACTCGGCGAAGTCGTCGACCATCGTCGGCCAGACCGGGGCGAACTCGTCGTAGCTGACACGGCCCATGAGCATCGCACCCGCTTCGACCTGCTCGCGGCCCTTGATCTCGTACGCCTCCTCGACGAACGGCACGTCCTTGAACGTCCAGCCGGCACGCGGGTGCGAACCGCCGCCGGGCGAGTCGATGACGCCGTCGAGGCTGATGAACTCGGTCACGATGAGGGTGCGCATGAGGTGGATCCTTTCGGGGCGGTATCTCCGCTCTCATTCTGGACGTCGAACGAGATCGCGCGAGATCGACATCGGGTCGGAATTTCTGTAATTCGTGACAATCGCGCGCAGAACGCAGCCCGATGGTCACGCGCCGATGTCGGCGGCGGGGCGTAGCGTCGGCACATGAGCAACGTGCGGCCGTTCGCGCTCCAGGTGCCAGACCAGGTTCTCGACGACCTGCGATCACGACTCGACCGCAGCCGGGTGCCCGACGACTCGCCTCGGCGCCCATCCGCCGGCATGACCGCCGGCTACCTCCGTGAGCTCATCGGCTCGTGGCGGGCGTGGGACTGGCGGGCACGCGAGGCGTGGCTCAACGGGCATCCGCAGTTCATCGCCGAGATCGGCGACGCGTCGGTGCACTTCGCGCACTTGAGATCAGAACGAGCGGATGCCCCGGCGCTGCTCGTCATGCACGGGTGGCCGCACACCTTCGCGCTGCAACTCGACTTCGCCGATCAGCTGCCCGACTTCCACGTCGTCGTCGCGAGCCTGCCAGGGTTCGCGTTCTCCTCGCCCTACGGCGCCGGCGAGATGACCGAGAAGCGACTCGCTGCGACGATGCACGAGCTCATGACCGAGGTGCTCGGCTACGAGCGATACGTCACCTACGGCGAAGACGTCACGGCGAACGTCAGCGATCTCATCGCGGCGCGATACCCCGAGCACGTGGCCGGCATCGTGGCGACACACGCGCACTTCCCGACTTCCGACGAGCGCGCAGAACTGACCGAGCCCGACGAGGTGGCGTTCTTCGCCGGCATCGCCGACCGGCATGAGACCGACGGCGCCTACGGCCACGTGCAGGCGACGCGGCCCGACACCCTCGCCGTCGCCCTCAACGACTCCCCCGCCGGCCTGCTCGCCTGGCTCGCCGAGAAGCTCGTCGAATGGAGCGACACGCCAGCCGGCGACCCGCGCCGGGTCGAGCGGCGCATCTCGAGAGACCGGATCCTCACCGAGGCGATGATCTACTGGGTCACCCAGACGATCGGATCATCGTTCCGGCCCTACTACGAAGGCGCCGACACACCCGACCCGATCCCGTCGACCTCGGTGCCCGCCGCGGTCTTCATCCAACGGCACGAGGCCGACTACCCCGAGTCGCTCGCGCGACGCCACTACCTCGGGCTGCGCGAGTTCGACCGGCTCGACGAGGGCGGCCACTTCACGGCGGCCGAGGTGCCGAGCGAGCTGGCCGAGCGGGTGCGGCGCTTCGTGCAGTCGCTCGCCTGATCGGGCGGGCGCGAGCGGGCAGGCGTGAGCCGCGGCATCCGCTCTACGATCGCAAGATGAGCGCACCCCGCGAGCCGAGCGAACCGAGCGACCCAGACGGGCCGTGGTGGACCGGCGATGACGACATCGGCGGCATCGGTTTCGCCCGATTGTTCGCCTACACGGGCCTGCTCATGTCGATCGCCTCGCTCGTGCTGGCCGTGGTCGCACCGCTCGCCGGCGACGCGCTGCGCACCGTGTGGATCACCGGCTTCGCCGTGACTGCCATGTGGATCGCCTTCATGGCGGTGCCCCGCTATCGCCGTGAGGGCATGCGCGCGTCGTTCGCGGTGCCGGTCACGATGGCGCTCGGCGCGCTCACGATCGCCATCATGATCTACGCGTTCGCGGTGATCGCGCTGGCGTCGATCGGCGTGCAGCTGCCGGCACCCGACCATTGGTTCGGCGAGACGATGCCGGGCCCCCGCGGCGTGAGCGTCTGACCCACGCCGCTTGCCCATGCGTCGTCGTCCATGCTCTGATGAGGCATGAGCCTGACCGACCCCGACGTGACCCGCAGAGCGCGCGCCGAGCAACGGCGCCCGATCGTACGGGGCATCGTGAGCTTCATCCTGCTCGCCTCGTTCGCGATCGCCGGGCTCACGTGGGGCGTGCTCTCCGTCGAGGGCTTCGCCGCCACGACGGCCGCGATGCAGGTGACCGCGCTCGTGAGCTCGATCGTCGCGTGGGCCGGCTTCCTGATCTTCTCGATCGCGACCTTCGGCACGTGGCGTGCCGGGCCCATCGTGCTCGGCAGCGCGCTGGCGCTGCTCGGTGCCGGCCTGCTCTGGGCACCCGTGCAGGCCGGCGGCGCGCTGGTCGACTTCCCCGCCTGGCTGGGGCTGCTCTTCATCGGGCTCGGCGTACTCGTCTGGGTGCTGACGGCGACGGCGCGCGCGAATCGTCGACGCCGCGACGAGCGGCAGGCGCGAGCGCAGACGAACGGCACCGAGACCACCGCGACCGTCACCCGGGTGCCGCCGGGGCCGAACCCGACGAGCCGGGGCCTGTGGGCCGCGGTGACCTTCACCTTCACGGATGCCGCGGGCACGCAGCGCTGGGTCGAGCGCACCATGCTCATCCGCCGCGCCGGCGACGTGAAGGTCGGCGACACGACCCGGCTCTGGTACGACGCCGCCGACCCCGGCTCCGAGCAGGCCATCGTCGTGGAGCTCGCGCGCGACAACCCGCTCCGCATGACGCGCTGAGTGAGCCCGCGCACGGCCACCTGTGCCGGGTCGCGAAGGAGCAACGGTACCGAGGCCCGCCGTGCCCCGCTCGTGGCTCCGGCTACGCGGTGGGCACCCAGACCCGCATCGTCGACGGGCCGCGGTTCGCCCAGTCGTGGTATCGCACGAGCGGCACCGCTGCGTGGGCGCCGGTGCGCCGATCCCTCAGCGCGACGACCGGCCCGCGCTCGGAGTCGGCCGGCTCCACGGCGGCGTCGACGCGCAGGTCGGCGAGGTCGGATGCCTCGAGCGGCGTGCCGATCAGATCGACCGACTCGAGCGCGAACACCTCGGGGCCGCGCTCGACCGTGAGGCAACCACGCACCGCATCGACGCGGGGGTCGGGCGCAGTGAAGTGCGGCACCACGGGCAGTTCCAGCACGATCTCGTCATCCGCGGCGAACGCACGCGTCACCGAGGTCATGCCGGCCCTGCCCTGCGGATCTGCCGGCCACACCTGCGCGACCGCTTCACCGGCGGCGCGCACCGTCAGCCGCGCACCGGCGGCCCAGGCCGGCACCCGGAGCGAGAGCGTCCACTCGCCGCCCGCGTCGGCCAGCACGCGCACGCGCACCGCGCCGTCGCGCGGGTAGTCGGTCGACACCTCGAGCGAGATCTCGCGACCGTCGGCCAGCCGCGTGCGGATCGTCGACGGCGCGTACTGGTGCAGCTGCACACCCGAATCATCGACCGTGGCGAGGTAGGCGGCGAGACTCGCGAAGGTGCGGGCGACGTTCGGCGGGCAGCACGAGACCTCGAACCACGGCGCGCGCAGTGACGACGAGGCTCGCGGCGACACCTCGTCGGCGTCGGCCGGCGCACCCGGGCGACGCTGGTGCAGGGTGTTGGCGTAGTAGAACGCCGTTCCCTCGGCCGACGGCGAGGTCGCCACGACGTTGAAGAGCGTGCGCTCGATCAGGTCGGCGTACTGCGCGTCGCCGTGAGCCAGCAGCATCCGCCAGCTGAACATGATCGAGGCGACGCCCGCGCAGGTCTCGGAGTACGCGCGGTCGGAGGGCAGTTCGAAGTCCTCGCCGAACGCTTCGTCCTGATGGTGCGAGCCCTGCCCGCCCGTCACGTACGTGCGCCGTTCGACGGTGCGCCGCCACTGCCGCTCGAGCGAGGTCAGCAGCTCGGCGTCGGCGTTCTCGACGGCGACATCCGCTGCGCCGGCGGCGAGGTAGTTCGCTCGCACGGCGTGGCCCCGCAAGGCGTCTGCAGTGCGAACCGGCACGTCGTCCTGGTAGTAGGAGCGACCCCACTCGATGTCGCGCAGCGTGCCCTGCCCATGCCGCTCGACGAAGAGCTCGGCCTGGCGCAGGTAACGCGCCTCTCCGGTCGCACGGGCGAGCTCGGCGAGCCCCACCTCGATCTCGGCGTGCCCGCAGATGCGCTCGAGACCGCCCTCGCCGAACACCTCGCACACGAGGTCTGCCGCGCGGCGGGCGATGACGAGCAGGCCGTCATCGACGTCGGGCCGGGTGCGGGCGCGCGCGACCGCGGCCTGGAACAGGTGGCCGAGACAGTAGAGCTCGTGTCCCCACTCGAGGTCGCTCCACCGCGGCTCCTGTCCGGGCCGGCCGAAGCGGGTGTTCAGGTACCCGTCGGCCTCCTGCGCGGCGGCGACCCGATCGACGATCGCGCGGAACCGGCGCTCGAGCTCGTCGCTCGCACCCGCCGCCCCGTCGGCGGCATCGCGGCGACCGATCTCCCAGGCCACGGCCTCGAGGTACTTGTACACCTCGGAGTCGGCGAATTCCCTGCCCCGTCGCCCCTCGGGCAGTGTGCCCGCCGCGGCGAGATCGAAGTTCGCGAGCCATCCCTCGCGCTCGAGCCAGTGCTCGACATGGGCGAGCGTGTTGCGCCCGTTGACCGCCTGGCGCTCGCCCCAGAAGCCGCCGGTGATCGACACCTCGTCGAGCCCGAGCGGGCGCAGCACACCCGTCGACGGTGCGACCGGAACGGCGTGGGTGGTGGTGGTGGGTGTGGTGAGGGTCATGGTCATCCCTTGAAGGCGCCCGACATGAAGCCGCGCACGTAGTGTCGTTGAAGAATCAGGAAGAGCAGGATGCACGGCAG
Organism: Agromyces subbeticus DSM 16689; assembly: GCF_000421565.1. GTDB lineage: Bacteria > Actinomycetota > Actinomycetes > Actinomycetales > Microbacteriaceae > Agromyces > Agromyces subbeticus. Next base: position 30,268 of record NZ_ATXG01000004.1, read on the forward strand.
CGCGAGCACCACGACACCGGCCTCGGTCGCGCCGTAGTCGACGACGCCCTGCGCCTGCCCGCGGAGGTTCGAGATCGCGAGCGGCAGCGTCATGCGGTTCGAGTCGTTGATGAGGATGAGCGGGGCCATGAAGTCGTTCCAGGCCGCGAGGAACGCGAACAGGCCGACCGTGATCAGGCCCGGCTTGACCGCGGGGATCAGCACCCGCCAGAGCGCCGAGAAGGTCGAGCAGCCGTCGACCATCGCCGCCTCGTCGAGCTCGCGCGGAATCGACTCGAACGAGATGCGCATCATGAACATCGAGAACGGCAGCTGGAACATCGTCAGCACGAGCGCCACGCCCACGAGCGAGTTCGAGAGGCCCACGAGGTTCAGCAGCACGTAGAGCGGAATGAGCAGCGTGGCGTAGGGCACCATCAGGATAGCGAGCGTCGCGAGGAACAGCACGTTCTTGCCCGGGAACGAGAACCGGGCGAAGGCGTAGCCGCCGAGCAGCGAGATCGTGAGCGTGAGCAGCACGGTCAGGAGCGACACGAAGAACGAGTTGCCGAGGTAGACTCAGATGCCGGCCTGGTAGTTCGCGAGGGTCGCGTAGTTGCCGAAGCCCCAGCCGTCGACCTGGTTGGTGCCCGCCAGCGGCGACACCGACGAGATCGCGGTCCAGATCAGCGGGTACAGGAAGATCAGCGCGAGGCCGGCCGTCAGCACCCAGTAGGGCGTGCGCAGCGCGATGCCCGCGAACGAGGTCGCCGGATGCCGCTGGCCGCCGCGTCGTGCGCGAGAACTGCTGCCCGCGGCATCCGTCACGATCGCCCGCGTCGTCGCCGCGGATGCGGTGTCGACGCTCATCAGTCTTCCGCCTTCTTGCCGAACGCGCGGATCTGCGCGATGTTGATGACGACGAGGGCGAGCAGCACGATCACTGAGAGCGCACCGGCCACGCCGAGGTCGTTGGGACCTTGGAAGGCCACGCTGTAGATGAGCTGCACGATCGTGATCGTCGAGTTGTCGGGGCCGCCCTTGGTCAGGATGTAGAACTGCTCGAATGCGAGCAGCGAGCCGGTGACGCAGAGCACGGTCGTGAGCGCGAGCGTCGGGCGGAGCAGTGGCAGCGTGACGTCGCGGAACGTCTGCCAGCGCGACGCGCCATCGATGCGGGCCGCTTCGTAGACGTCGTCGGGGATGCCCTGCAGGCCCACGAGCATGAGCAGCATGTAGAAGCCCGCGTAGCGCCACACGATGAGGAAGATCGTCGACCAGAGCGCGCCGTCGGGCGTGCCGAGGAAGGTGAAGCCCCACGACGCCATGAGGTCGGCGAACGGGCCCGCGATGGGCGAGTAGATCACGTAGAAGAGGAGTGACGCCGACGCGAGGCCGAGCGCGCTCGGAATGAGGATCGAGGTACGCAGCAGCCCCTTCCATCGGCTCGACTCCTGCACGAGCATCGCGAGGCCGAGGCTGAGCGCGAGCAGGATGACGGTCGTGAGCACCGTGTACTTGAGGGTGAAGATCACCGAGTCCATGAAGAAGCGGTTCGAGACCGCGACCTGGTAGTTCTCGGGAAAGTTCGGCCCCTGGTTGCCGCTCAGCAGCGGCCAATCGGAGCCCGACATCTGCAGCACGAGCAGCAGGGGCAGCACGAAGAGCAGCAGCACGAACAGTGCGGTCGGGGCGGCGTAGAGCCAGCCCGCGAGTGCGCCGTGGGTGCGTCGGCCGCGCCGGCGTCGAGCCGGTCGCCGCGCGCCTCGCGCCTCGGGCGGTGCCGGCGATGAGGCCGGCGGGTGGAGTGTCGCAGTCATGCGATGAAGCCTTTCGAGGTGGGACACGGCCGGCGCTCGGCAGTACCGATGGCCGAGCGCCGGCCGATGGTCGTTCCGTTACTCCGAGAGCACCGCGGTGATCTCGTCGTTGTCGGCGTCGACGGTTGCCCCGTCACCGAGCACCGCGTTGCGCACGAGCGTGAGCCACGGGCTGTTCGGCGCGTTGAAGGCCTGCTGGAAGTTGATCGCCACCGGGGTGTCGCCGTCACCGGCGACCTCGTTGATCGTGACGAGGCGGGGGTCCTTCGCGGAGAACTCGTTGTCGGCGAGGTCGGAGCGGGCGACGACGTCGTTGTTCTTCGCGAGCACGCCGACCTGCGCCTCCTCCGACATCATCCAGTTGAGGAAGTTCCACGCCTGCGCGGCCTTCTTCGAGTCCTTCGAGATGCCGAGGCCGTCGCCGCCCACGAACGTGGATGCGCCGCCCTCGGGGCCGGGGATGCCGGCGACGCCGGCGTCGAACTCGGTCGACGAGAGCAGCGTGGCCGGGTAGAACATGAGGCCGACCTTGCCCTCGGTGAAGCCCGCCGTCCATGTGGGGCCCGCTTCATCCTTCGACGAGGGCAGCACTGCGCCCGAGTCCCAGAGGTCCTTCCAGACCGAGTACATCTCCTTGGCCGGGTCGCTCGCGAGCAGCGACTCGGTGCCGTCGTCGGACAGCACCTCTTCGCCGTCGGCCCACATGCTCGGGAACCAGGTGAAGACGAGGCATCCGCCGCAGTTCAGGCCGGTCGCCGTGCCGTAGGTGTCGGGCTTGTTCAGCGCCTGCACGGCCTTGGCCGCGTCCGCGAACTCCTGCAGGTTCGCGGGTGCCTTCTCGGGGTCGAGACCGGCCTCGGCGAAGAGCTCCTTGTTCCAGAACATCATCGAGAGGTCGAGCACGAACGGCAGCACGTGCTCCTTGCCGTCGAGGGTGCCCGCCGAGAGGTGGCCCGCGTTGATCTCGTCCTTGAAGTCGAGGCCGTCGATCTGGGCCGAGATGTCTTGGAAGAGGCCCTGCTCGACCCAGTTGGGCACGTACACGATGTCGGCCGCGAAGAGGTCGGGCAACCCGCCCGAGCCGGCTGCTGCGCCGACCTTCGCGACGTAGTCGTCGTTCGGCACGACGGTCAGCTCGACCTGGTTCTCGTGCGAGTCGTTGTACGCCTCGACGAGGAGTTTGGCCTGCTTCTCGAGCGGGGCGCGGGTCCAGAGCGTCAGCGTCGAACCGTCGTCGATGCCCTCGGCCCCGGCATCGGCGAGGCTCGACGCGGGCTCCTCGGTGTTCGCGCAGGCGGCCAGGCCCGCGATCAGCGCTCCGGCGGCGAGCACTCCGAGCGCCCGCCGCGTTCGGCCAGTCATGCGTGTCATGTGAATCTCCTCATACTCGTCGTTGAGCGGGCTCGCTGAGCCCGGGGTGCAAGGGCATTCGGTCGGGATGTCGAAAATACCGAAATGCTTTTCGGTACGTTACTCTTGGGATTCGGGCGGCGTCAAGTACCTCGTCCGGTAACGTTTGCGTCACGAGGAAGGGGTCGCAATGGCGCGAGTCGAACATGGTTCCGCAGCAAGTCGGCAAGCGACGCTCAGCGACGTCGCACGCATCGCCGGGGTGTCGATCGCCACAGCGTCGAAGGCGATCAACGGTCGCGACGAAGTGGCGCCGGCGACCCGCCGGCGCGTGCTCGAAGCCGCCGAGCAGATCTCGTTCACCCCGAACCAGCTCGCACGCAGCCTGCTCGCCGGGCGCACCGGCACGGTCGGGTTGCTCACGAGCGACCTCGAGGGCCGATTCGTGATCCCGATCCTGATGGGCGCAGAAGACGCGTTCGGCGCGGGCCAGGTGAACGTCTTCCTCTGCGACGCCCGCGGCGATGCGATCCGCGAGCAGCACCACATCAAGGCGCTGCTCAACCGGCGCGTCGACGGCATCATCGTGGTCGGCCGGCAGACCGATCCCAGGCCCTCGCTCGGCCACTCGCTTCCCGTGCCCGTCGTCTACGCGTACGCGCCGTCAGACGACCCGGCCGACCTCTCGCTGACGCCCGACAACCGGGCCGGCGGTCGCCTCGCGGTCGAGCACCTCATCTCGTGCGGCCGCAGCCGCATCGCGCACATCACGGGCGACCCCGCCTACGCCGCGGCCCGCGACCGCCTCCTCGGCGTGCGCGACGGGCTGCAGGCCGCGGGCCTCGACCTCGTCGGCGACGCGATGTTTTCGGCATGGTCGGAGCACTGGGGGCGCGACGCCGCCGCCATGCTGCTCGCGCAGCACCCAGAGATCGACGGCATCGTGTGCGGCTCCGACCAGATCGCGCGCGGCGTGCTCGACACCCTTCGCGACCTCGGCCGCACGGTGCCCGACGACATCGCCGTGATCGGCTACGACAACTGGGAGGTGCTCGCCACGAACGCCCGCCCTGAGCTCACGAGCATCGACGCCAACCTGCAAGAGCTCGGCCGGCTCGCCGCGAAGCGCGTGTTCACCGCCCTCGACGACGAGGCGCGCTCGGGCACCGAGTACCTTCCCGTGCGACTCGTGATCCGCGGTTCGACGATCGCGCGACGCTGACGCGGTCGCCGAGTTGACGCGGTCGAGTTGACGCGGTCGCCGAGCCGACGCGGTCGTCTACTTGAACGAGAGGCCCGGGATGCCGCAGATGTACCACATCTGGGCAGCGTAGGTCTCCCTCAGCACGCCCTGCCTGATGATGGCCGAGCCGTTGCCGTCGGCGGCGACGTGGTACGTCATCGCATACATCGTGCCATCCGCCTCAGTGGGCTGGAGGTTGTTGAAATGACGTTTCTCGCCGACGCCGAGGATGAAGTACTCGTCGATCGGGTTGACGGCAGAGCCGGCCTCCCAATCCTTCGAGATCGAGACACCGACCCGGTGCGTGCAGTTGTTGGTGAAGGTGACCGTCGCTCCGACGTCGATGATGATGCCCGATGCCTGGGCGGGCTGAGCGACGAAGAGTCCTGCTGCGAGCAGTGCCGCCGCAGCCGCGCCAGCAAGTGTGCTTCGTGTTCGAGTCTTCATGCTCCGACCGTATGCCGCGATCGGCTCAGCGTCGATGGGTACCTCTCTCCACTCGTGACCGCCGGGCGAGCAGCAGTGCTCCGAGGCCGGCGAGCAACACGGCCAGTGGAACGAGGGATGCCGCAGCCGAGCCGGTCGACGCGAGGCCGCCGCCCGGTGCGCTCGCGACCCCGCCCTGCCCGGCGGGAGCCGCGGCATCCACCTGCAGCTCCGCCCGCACCGAGCGCCCGCTCTCGGTGCCGAGCAGCTCGAGGTGGTGCGTTCCACCCGCCGTGGATGCGGGCACGGTCACGACGCCCTCGACGGCTCCCGTCTCATCGGCGCCGAGGGTGCCGAGCACGACCGGTTCCGAGTACAGCGTCACGCGCACCGGCTCGCCGGGCGCGAAGCCCGCGGCTACGATCGCGAGCGATCCGCCGGCCGACACGCGGCCCGTGCCGAGGTCGATGGTCGGCGGATCGGGTTCGACCGGGCCACCGTCCGTGATCACGACCTCGACCTCCCTCGTCGACTCGACGTTGCCCGCGACGTCCGTCGAGCGGTACTCGACCGTCGTCGTGCCGATCTCCGAGACGATGACCGCATCGGCGCCGACCGGCGTCCAGTCGACGGCATCGCCGACACGGACCTCGGTCGATGCGACGCCGGAGTGCGCGTCGCTCGCGGTGACCGTGAGGGCCACGGGGTCGGCGCCCGGCTCATCGGGAACACCGGTCACGGCCGATTCGGGGGCGATGCGGTCGAGTCGAACCAGCACGCTGCGTCGCTCCGAGACGTTGCCCGCGGCATCCGATGCCTCGGCCTCGACCAGGTGTTCGCCCGAGTCGTCGATCACGAGGTCCCCGGCCCAGTCGGCCCACTCGCCGGCCCCGGCGCGATACGCGACGCGCGGCGAGGGGTCACGGTCGTCGGCGGCGCTCGCCACGACCCGCACCGGGTCGCGGTGCCAGCCGCTCGCACCGGGCTCGGTCTCGGTGCCGACCGTGAGCGTCGGCGCCGCGACATCCGGTTCGTCGACCTCGGCAGCCCACGCCTCGAACTCGAGCGTTCCGCTCGAGCCGCCGGCCTCTGCGGCACCCCATGCCTGCATGACTGCCCGCAGCTTCGTGGTCGTCACGGCGGCGAACGACACCTCATTGACCGTCTCGCTCGACCGCTCGTAGGCATCGGCGGTCGCGACGTCGCTCCACTCCCCCGTGACGAGGTCGACGAATTGCAGCTTCCACGCCGACGGCGGGATCATGCCCGCCCCCGCCGCATCGCTCGAGTCGCGGAAGAAGAGCACGCCGGCCCGGTCGACGGTGACGATGCGGTCCCACTCGAGCTGCACCCACTGCTCGCCGACCATCGGCCACGTGCCCCACGAGGCACCCGAAATCGAACCGTCGTTCACGGCCGTCACGGCGTTCCACGGCGAGGTGTACGAGGCCGACGCTGTGGCGATCGGTGCGATGTTGCCGACGAGCGGCGCGGTGTTCGAGCGCGGAACCGTGATCGATGCCGTGTCCGAGACGTTGCCGGCCGCATCGCGCGAACGCAGGTAGACGACGTGCCGTTCCTCGTCGACCGTCACGGCCGCCGTGTACGGAGCCCAGCCGGTCGGAGCATCGATGGCGGATTCGATCGCCGCGACGCCGGAGCCCGCATCGGCGGCGGTCGCCGAGACCGATCGCGCCTCGACGTCGAACGCACCGGCCACGGTCGGCCGGCTCGCATCGATGCGAACGGCGACGGATGCCTCGGCCGACACGTTGCCCGCGGCATCCGTCGCCCTGGCGCGCACGAAGTGCTCGCCGTCACCGGTCACGGTCGCCTCGGCGAAGCGCACGTTCTCGCTCGCCTGCCACGCGCCGTCGCCGATCGCGAGCTCGATGCGAGCGCGCACGTCGCGGTCGTCGGTCGCGGTCGCTCGGACGGTCACCGGCGACAGCCACCAGTCGGCGACTCCGTCGACGCCGTCGAGCGACAGTTCGACGGCGGGCGCGACCGCGTCGAGGGTCTCGCCGAACACCTCGAGCTCGCTGAGCCCGACGGCCGCGTTGGTCGAGCCGTCGGACTGCGCGGCGAGCACGAGCCGGAGCCCGGTCGTCACGACGGGGTCGAACGAGACCCGGTTCGGTGCCTCCCGCTCGGTCGGGTACTCGTCGGCGTTCGACACCTCGCGCCACTCGCCGTCGACGAGCACCTCTGCGGTCCATGATTCGGGCACGGCGATGCCGTCACCGGCATCCGGCCCAGCCTGATCGCTCCAGAAGTGGGCGCCGACACCGTCGATCCGCACCGGCTCGGGCCAGGTGTAGCCGGCCCAGCGGGTCGCCGGCCGCTCGCCCGACCACGTCGCCCAGACGGCGTCGTTCGTGCCGCCCGTGTAGGCGATCGCGCCGTCGTTGAGGGCACCGACGCGGTTCCAGCCGGCGGTGAGCTCGGCATCGGGCGTTCCCGTGAGCGCGAGGTTCGCACGCCAGGGGTTCTCGCCGAGCACCGTGACGTTCGCCGTGACCGTGCCGGCCGCGTAGCCCTCGACGAAGCCGGCGACCGCGAACTCGCCGGCCGCGGCCAGGTCGGCCGGGTCGATCGGCGACCAGTGCACGGGCGCGCCGACCAGCTCGTCGCCGTAGTCGAGGGCGACGGTGTCGGGCAGTTCGGGCTGCACGCCGACGACGGTGCTCACCGTCACGGGTGCGACGGCGGAGGGCTGCGCGGCGTGCACCTCCCATTCCTCGACGGCGAGCGCGGAGTACTCGGGCGGGCTCGCGGCATTGGGCGAGGCGTCGAGCACGGCTCGAAGTCGCGAGGTCGTCACGGCGCCGAAGGTCACCTCGTGCACGGCCGTCGTCGAGGTCGGATACCCGCTCGGGTTCGGCACGTCGCGCCACTCGCCGTCGTTCCAGTACTGCAGTGACCACGATGCCGGGTCGGAAACGCCGTTGCCGGTGCCGGGCGCGACGTCGCGCCAGAACTTGATGCGGGCGCGATCGACCCGCACCGGCGCATCCCAGTCGTACTGGATCCACTGCTGCGCCGGGCGGGTGCCGGTCCAGCTGCCCCACATGTCCGGCGGCAGCGGGTTCGGCCGGATCAGCTCGTCGTTGAGCGACTTCATCCAGTACTGCGTCGGGATCGGCTGGTTCGACGCCGAGGCGGTCGCCCACGGTGCCACGTTCGAGCGCGGTGTCAGGTCGAGGCCGCGCTCCGGCGTCGTCGTGACGGGCAGGATGCGGGCGGGCGAGACGGAATCGTCCCACTCGAGGCGGTCGATCGCGACGGAGCGGCGGAAGTGGTTTCCGCGCTCCGCGTCGGCCGTGTGGTAGGCGATCAACCACTCGCCGCCGAACTCGGTGATCGCCGGATGACTCGTGGTCGACGAGACCGGCGCGAGGATGCGGCCCTGGAAGGTCCACGGCCCGACGGGGCTCGCAGCCGTCGAGTAGGCGATGCACGCGTGGTAGTTGGCGGGCGTGCACGAGCTCGTCGGGCCGGCGTTGTTCGCGGCGTAGGCGAGGTAGTACGTGCCGTTGCGCTCGAACAGCCACGGCGCCTCGAAGAACCCGGTGATGCCGCTCGTGACGTTCGCCGGCGACCCCACTAGCGTCTTCATGTCGGCGGCGAGCTCGGTCGACATGAGGCGGCCGAAGCTGCCCCAGTACATCCACACGCGCCCGTCGTCGACGAGCACGGTCGGGTCGATGTTGTGCGCGTCGTTGCCGAGGATCGCTTGCGAGACGATCGGGGCGCCGGCATGGTCGGTCCACGGCCCGAGCGGTGAATCGGAGACGGCGACGCCGATGCCGAACTTGTCGGGCGAGGTGCTCGCCGCCTCGTGCACGGGCACGTACCAGTAGAAGCGGCCGTCGCCGCCCTCGACGACCTGGCCGGCGTACGCACGACCCGGCGTCGCCCAGTCGAAGACGTTCTCGGGTCGCATCAGCGAAGGATGGTGCTCCCACGCGCCGCTCTCGACGTCGGTCGTCGAGAACGCCTGCCACTCGTTCATGATGAAGTCGTTGACGGTGGGGCCCGCTTCATCGCGTCCAGCGAAGACGTAGAGCGTGTCGTCGACCACGAGCGTCGCCGGATCGGCCGAGTAGACCGAGCCGTCGCCGACGATGGGGTTGTCGGTCGCGGCCGCTGCTGGCGCGGTCGGCAGGGCGGCGAGCAGCAGCGCGCCGATCGTGCCGAGCGCCGCCGAGGCGGTGGTGATGCGCGTGCGAAGCATGTGGTCTCCTTCGACCGGGATGACGCGTGTGTGCAGAAGAGAGTGCAGAAGAGGGTGCGAGTGACGTCGACGACGGCCGGATGCGGGCGAGTGCCCGCACCCGGCTGTCGACCTACTCCGTGCGGTTCCGGCGCCGTGCCGCGACCAGGGCGACGCCGAGGCCGACCACGATCGCGCCGAGGGCGAGCCACACGACGGTCGCCGTGATCTCGGGCACACCGGTCGAGGCGATCGACCCGCTCGGTCCCGACGCGCCCGCCCCGGGGCTGCTCGCGCCTGGAGCCACGACCGTGACCGTCGCGGTGACCTCGCCGCCCGGCAGCATGAGCGCCACCGTGTGCGTGCCGGGTTCGGCGTTCGCCGGCACGATGAACGTGCCCGACGCCGTGCCGTCGTCGCCGACGACGAGGGTGCCGATGCGGGTCGGCTCCGACCGGAACTCGACCGCGAACACCGCGCCGGGCTCGGCGCCCGTGAGCGAGACGGGCAGCGTGCCACCCGGGGCGACCTGCGTCACGCCGATGCGCACCACCTCATTGCCCGTGAGCGATCCGCTCGGCTCGGGGTCACCGCCGGGGTCCGTGCCGGGGTCGGTGGACTTCGCCGGAATGGCGAGCTCCGCCACCTCCGAGACGTTGCCCGCGACATCCGTCACTCGTGCCCTCGCCGTCGTGGCCGAGTCGCCCACGACGACCGCGGCCGTGTAGGTCGCCCACGCGCCGTCGCCGAGCCGCAGTTCGACGAGCGCGACGCCGGATGCGGCATCGCTCGACCCGATCGTCACCGTGCGGGTGTCGACATCGAACGCGGGCGAGCCCGCCGGTGCCGTGGCGTCGCGCCGCACCTCGACGGTCGCCGGCTCCGACACGTTGCCCGCGGCATCCGTCGCCCGGAACCGCACCGTGTGCACGCCGTCGTCGCTGATCGGCACACCTTCGGCGTACGCCGCCCACGCGCCGTCGCCGGGCTGCACCTCGATCGAGGGAGCGTCGTCGCGGTCGTCGAGCGCGGTCGCCGAGACGGTGACCGTTCCCGTGTGCCAGCCGCTCACCGGCGCCGCCGGGTCGACGGCCGCGGTGACGACGGGCGCCTGGGTGTCGGGCACCTCGACCGGCGGCGCCTCGAAGACTTGCCACTCCTTGATGCCGAGGCTGCCGGCTCCCGACTCCGTGCCGCTCGCCTCGAGCTGCAGTCGCAGCTTCGTCGTCGTCACGGGAGCGAACTCGACGACGTTGTACGCGTCGAGCGCGACGCCGTAGTCGACGGATGCCTCGACGGGCACCCAAGCCCCGGAATCACCGGAATCGGGGCTCCAGTACTCGGCGTGCCACGTCTTGGGCACGTCGATGCCGAGGCCGGCGTCGTCGAGGTTCGAGACGAAGTACGCGCCGAGCTCGCCGATCGTGACCGGCTCCGTCCAGTCGTACTGCACCCACTGCTCGCCGATCTCGGGCCATGCGCCCCAGACGTTGGTGTTGTCGTTCGGCGTGACGTCGCCCGACGAGGTCGGTTGCACGTCGTCGTTGAGCCCGGTCACCCGGTTCCAGCCCGCCGTGACCGAGGCCGTCGGCGTTGCGAGCAGCGCGACGTTGCGGCGGTGGTTGCCGTCGCTCGCCGGCACGGTGCGTTCCTCGACCGCGCTCACGTTGCCCGCGGCATCCGTCGCCCGCAGTTCGATGCGCACCTCGTCGAGTCCGACGAGGATCGACCCCGTCACCGCTCGCCACTGCTCGTCGGTCTCACCCGCGAAGCGGTACTCGAGCGAGGCGACGCCCGAGCCGGCGTCGACCGCCGTGGCCTTCACGGTGCGGCCCACCGGGTCGGTCGCGATCGAGAGGGCCGGGGCCGTCACGTCGATGCGGAACTCGGATTCGGGCACGCTCGACACGTTGCCCGCGGCATCCGTCGCCCGCGCCTCGACGAGGTGCGAACCCTCGGCCGAGACCACCAGTGGAGCCGTGTACGCCGCCCAGGCTCCCCCGTCGACGCGCACCTCGACCGACGGCGCAGGATCGCGGTTGTCGGTCGCCGATGCTGAGAGCGTCACGTCGCCCGTGTGCCAGCCCGATGCCGGCGCCTCGGGCGCCGTCGTGAGCGTGACCGATGGAGCCTGCGTGTCTGGGCCGGTGGAGCCACCGCCGACCGAGACCGTCGCGAGCGCCGCGGTGACGCCCGGCAACTCGGTCTGCACCTCGCCGTCGACCGTGAACTCGCCGTCGCTCGCGTAGTCGGCCGGGTCGATCGCCTGCCACTCGACGGGCAGGTCCTCTCGCGAGCCGTCGTTGTAGAGCACCCCGAGCGCGGCCGGCAGATCCGGCGCGACGCCAGCGGAGGTCTGCACCGCCACCGGGTCGACCGCGTTCACCTGGCCCGGCGCGGTCGCCCGCACCCAGACGGTCGCCGAGGCGGGAACGGGCGAGCCCGCAACGATGCCCGCGACCGCGAAGCTGCCCTCGCCGGCGACCTGCTCGGCGGTGACCGCAGCCCAGGCGACCGCGAGGTCGCCGTGGCTCCCGTCGGTGAACGTGCCGTCGACGGTCGACGGCAGCGTGGGAAGCACGCCCACCGTCGTGCGCACGTCGATCGGTTCGATCGAGACTGGCGCGTCGGCGAACACCTTCCATTCGCTGACGCCGACGGCCGCGAATGTGGAGCCTGAGCCCATCGCGCTCAGCACGAGGCGCAGCCGCGTGGTGGTCACGGCGCCGAACTCCGTCGAGTTCGGCTCATCGCGGAGCACGCCGTAGGCGCCTGGCGTGGGCACATCGACCCACGCGCCGCCGTCCCAGTACTGCGCCTTCCACGACTTCGGCACATTGACGCCGGCCGACGAGTTCACGTCGTTCTGGTCGCGCCAGAAGCTGACCTCTGCGCCAGAGACGCGCACGGGCTCGTCCCACTCGTACTGCAGCCAGCGGGTGGCCGGATGCGAGCCCGACCACGTGCCCCAGAGCTCGGTCTGGGCACCGCCGCTGTGCAGCACCGTGCCGTTGTTGACGGCGTTGACGTTGTTCCAGCCGGCCGTGAACTCGGCCGTCGGCGTGGCGTCGGGGGCGACGTTCATGCCGCGCGAGGCGACCTCGCCCTGCACGGTCACGTCGGTCGAGCTCGCGGCCTCGCCGTCGTCGGCGGTGAGCCGCAGCACGTACGTGCCGTCGGTAGAGAACCGGGCGGTGGTCGATGCGGCAGCCGCGTCGTCGAACAGCACGGTCGCGCCATCCGGCGCCGAGACGATCGACCAGTCGACGGCGAGATCGCCGCCCGGCAGCCCGTCGTCCTTCGCCGTGCCGACGAGCGCCGCCTCACCGGCGGTCGACGCCTGCACGTCTTGCCACGCGGTCACCAGCGGAGGCTGGTTCGTCGACGCCGGGGCCTCGACGCCCGTGCTGAACAGCTGCACCTCCTTGACGCCGGTCTTGGCTCCGCCGGCGTGCGTGACCGTCACGCGCACGGCGTCACCGGTGACCTCGGGGAACTGCACCTGGTTGAGGTTCGCCCGGGGGTACGCGGGCGTGCGCGCCTGCTGCGGAACGGGCGACCACTCGCCGCCCTGCCGCACCTCGAGGGTGAACATGGCCGGCTCGCGGTAGCCCGCAACGGTCGCGCTCGACGAGGAGTCGTAGAAGAAGACACGCGCGTCGTCGAACGTCTGCTCGGCGCCCAGCTCGATCGTGAGCGAGTCCTTGGCATTCGGCGAACCGGCGGTGCCCCAGAACGGCTCGTTCACGGTGGTGCCGTTGACCGCCGCTTCTGCAGCCCGGCCGTTGGCCGAGAAGGTCGCCGTGACGGGCGCCCCGGCAGCGAGGTTCGCCGAGCCGGTGCTCGCGGTCGCGACATCCGCCCCGGCCTTGGCGAAGAGGTCGACCACGCGAGCACCGTCGGCGAAGCGCACCTGCTCGGGCGCCTGCACCGGCGAGGTGTTCGCCGAGACCTGCTGGGCGTCGCCCTCGATCTCGAGCTCGCCCGTCGCGGGGTCGTAGACCACGTGCGCGAGGTCGTCGACCGTGAACGCGAGTTCGCCGTCGAGGAAGACCGAGTAACCGTCGGGCACAGACGGCCCGTAGTGGTCGGTGCCGCCCGGCTCGTCCCACGTGACCGTGAGGTCGCGGTCGCGGTAGCGGATGTTGTTGGCGGTGAAGTGGTCCCAGCCGATGCCGATCGGGTCGAGCTCGATCTTCGCGTCGCTGCGCGGGCGCAATCCCATCGCGTCTTCGATCATCGTGAAGTTCGTCGCGCCGAGGATCGTGTGGTGGATCCACGAGCGGTAGCCGATCGACTGCGGGTCGGCCGAACCGTCGGACCAGAACTCGTTCTGATCGGGCAGGCGGTTGTCGCCGCCGTTCTGGTAGTGCGCCCACGCGTTCCAGTAGAGGAGCTTCTTGTACCAGTCGGCGTCGATCGCGTCGGTCGGGTAGTCGCGCAGCACGCTGGCGACCATGCGGAAGGTGACGGTCGAGTTGATGACCGAGAAGTTGTTCGAACCCGGTCCGCCGTAGTCGGCCTGGTCGGCTTGGTTCGCCGTGTAGAAGGGGAAGATCGGGTACTCCGAGTCATCCGCGAAGAGCCGCAGCGCGTCGACGTAGTCGTCGTCGTAGTCGGCGTCTCCGGGCTTCGGCATCAGTCCGACGCTGAAGGGGTAGTAGTTGTTGATCTCCTTCCACTTCGCGAGGGCGCCGTCGCTCGTCCACCGGTGCTTCAGCAGGTTCTCGTCTTCATCCCAGAGCAGGTCGAGCACCTTCGTCTTGATGTTCTGCGCGAACGCGTCCATCTCGTCGGCTTTCGCGGTGTCGCCTGCGAGGCGGTACGCCTCTGCCGCGGCCTGCGCGTTCGAGTAGAGGTACGCGTTCTCGGCGCGATCCATGTAGGCGTTCGGCCGCTCGTGGAACGACACCGCGTCGGCGTCGTTACCCGTCATCGCGCCCCAGTTGTAGTCGATGAGGCCGCTGTCGTCGCTGTCGTAGGCGTCGATGAGCCCCTCGACGTCGTTCTCGGCGTAGGTCGCGAGGTTCTCGGCGATCGCGGTCGGGCCGCCGTGCAGCTGGTACGAGCGCCAGGCCGCCTCGGAGATGTACTGCGTGTAGCTGTTCGACCAGTTGGCGGGGTCGCCGGGATTGTCGACGAACTTCGCGCTCTTCGAGGTCTCGCCGGCGGCGACCCACGGTCCGTACGAGTAGATCGGGTCGCGGAAGTACTTGAGGTCGTCGATGAACATGCCGGTCGTCAGCACGATCGAGTTGTTGTAGCCGAGCACGCCCTCCATCGAGGTGGGGAACTGGTACGTGTTGCCGGGTATGTCGGCATCGAGGAAATTGAACCGCATGAGCCACCAGCGGTAGAACAGCGTCTTGTCGATGTTGTCTTCGGGCGTGTCGAGGTAGGGCACGTTGTCGGCCCACCACTGGTTGTACGCGGTGACGTGCGAGGAGTAGGCGGCGGCGGGCGCAGCAGCGCGCACGGCGTCGTACTCGGTGCGGGATGCCGCGATCTCATCGGTCACGAGGCCGAGTTGCACCTTCGTGGTCGCGCTGCCGCCGGCGGGCACGGTGACGGATGCCTCGAGCGCGCCGTCGGCCGGAGCGAAGCCGTCGCCCGAGAACCTGGGGTGCAGCACCGTGAGGTCGTTGAGCGCGTCGACCGTGCCGGTGAGCTCGCCGCCCTCGACGATCGAGGCGTACGGCGAGACGGCACGCAGGGTGACGTCGAGCGCCGGGCCGGTCGAGCGCAGCTCGAGGTTCGTGACGAGCACGTTGGCGTCGGTGATGAACTTCGTCTGCACGATCTCGAGCCCGGCACCGGCGTTGCGATGCACGCTGCGCCAGTAGCTAGGCGTCTGCTTGCGCTGGGCCGTGTCTTCGGTGAGGGCGACGTTCGCGCCGCCGACGAGTGCGGTGATCGTGTAGCCGCCGCGCCCGTCGATCGACTCCCAGTAGGCGAGTTGACCGGCGAACCCGAGGGCGCCCGGCGTGTGCTCCTTCATGAACGCGGCGCGGCCGCGGGTGAAGATCCACTGGTTGTTGTCGCCGTGGCTGCCGGCTGTGCCGGTGCGCGCGAGCATCTCATCGATCCAGAAATCGGTTTCGGTACTCGTGCCGGCTCCGGCCGCGAGGTCGGCGTCGAAGATCGCCTGCAGCTGGCCGGCGGGCGTGTACTCGACCCCGATGTCGGGGATCGGCTGCTCGCTGCCGGAGAACGTCGGGTACCCAATGTCACTGTTCGCCGCAAATGCCGGCGTGGCCAGCAATGTGCTGCCCACGACGGCGGCAATGGCGGCGGTCGCGAGCGTACCCCGCACGCCCCGCCCTCGTCTTCTCGATGCCCAGACCACGTCGTCCATTCCCTCTCCCGTTGGTGCTCACCGGTGAGCACAACGCACGTGAAGGCAACGTATCGGGGCGGACCGCGCCACCGCAATCCTTTTCGGAATGTTTCGGTGAACCCGAAATGATCGACCCGCGAGGTTCGAATTCAGCCGATCGCGTCGAGGGCGGCGAGCACGCGCGGCACCGAGCCGCCGAGGTTCCACTCGGCGCCGAGCTTCTCGAGCGCCTCGCGACGGGCACCCTCGACCGGGCGGAGCCGCGCGTCGAAGTCGCCGAGCTCGAGGTCGCGTACGACTCCGACGACCGTCGGTGCGACATCGAGGTAGTCGGAGGCGGCGGCGAACTTCGCGCGCATCGTCGCCGACATCGGCGCCGAGGCATCCGCTGCCGCTGCCCTGATGCCCTCGAGGTCGACGAACTCGCGCAGCAGCGACGCCGCGGTCTTCTCGCCGACGCCCGCGACACCGGGCAGGCCGTCGGAGGTGTCGCCGCGCATCACCGAGAAGTCGACGTACTGCTGCGGCAGCACCGAGTACTTCGCGACGACCGAGGCGTCGGTCAGCACCTCGAGCTTGCTCATGCCGCGCGCGGTGTAGACGACCCGTACGGATGCCTCGTCGTCGACGAGCTGGAACAGGTCGCGGTCGCCCGTGACGACGTCGACCGGCATCGGCGCGCCCGTGGCGAGGGTGCCGATGACGTCGTCGGCCTCGTGCTCGGCGGCCCCGACGATCGGGATCTCGAGCAGGCCCAGCACCTCGCGAATGCGAGGGATCTGCGCGATGAGGCCGGCCGGGGTCTCTTCGACGTCGACGCCGCCCGGCACGACGCGCTCGACGCGGTGCGCCTTGTAGCTCGGAATGAGTTCGACCCGCCACGCCGGCCGCCAGTCGTCGTCCCAGCAGGCGACGAGGTGCGTCGCCTCGAAGTCGACGGTCAGCCGGGCGATCATGTCGAGCAGCCCGCGCACGGCGTTGACGGGTGTGCCGTCGGGCGCCGTGATGGAGTCGGGCACGCCGTAGAACGCGCGGAAGTAGAGGGAAGCGGTGTCGAGGAGCATCAATCGGTCGGCCACAGGCCGATCATGGCACGACGTGGCCCTGGCACCTACCCCTACCCCGGGAAGGTCTCGACCCAGTTGCCTGCGGCATCGAGCACGTCGACGTCGCTGCGATCGTCGAGCAGCTCCCAGCGCTGCAGCGAGACCGGCACGTTGCCGTTGAGCCAGAGCGAATCGTGGAACTCGCGCAGCGAGAACGCGTCACCCTGGGCAACCGCCGCGTCGGCGAACAGCCGCTTCACTTCGAGCTTGCCGACGAGGTACGACATCGCGAGCCCGGGGGTCGCCACGTAGAAGGAGGTCTCTTCGGTCGCCGTCTCGACGTCCATCGGCACGAGCCGCACGAAGAAGTCGACGGCCTCGTCGAGACCGAACGCTCCCGTCGCGAGGTTGACGTCGACGACCACCCGCAGGGCCCGCAGCCGCATGAAGTTGTGCACGATCGTCTGCGAGTGCGGAGCGTCGTCGAAGAGCCCGGCGTCGAGCATGAGCTCTTCGTTGTAGTGGGCGATGCCCTCGTTGGCGACCGAGTCGACGTAGTGCCGGCGCATCTCGCGGGGGTGCCCCCACGACAGCGCGAGCTGCTGACTGTGCGCACCTTCGTGGATGATGCCGAGGCGCGGGTCGCGGGCGTTGGCTGCGTCGAAGTACGGCAGCTCGGCCGCCGGCGCGGGCACGTACGAGACGGCGTCGTGCTCGCGCCGCCGCTCGCTCGTGAGATCGTCGGTGACGCCGAGGAACGCGAGCGGTTCGAGATACGCGGGGTAGGCCGAGAACCCGTAGTGCCGAAGCGACCCGGGCTGGCTCAAGAGCCCCTCTCGCTCGTACAGCGCCCGCACCTCGACCTCGCGCTCGGCCTGGTCGGCGACCTCGGCCGCCGCGTCGCGGGCAAGCGGCGCGGGCGGCACCTCGCGGTGCCTGTTGCGGCTCACCGTCTCTGCCACGATCGCTCGCCGGTAGTCGTGCAGCGCCGCGCGCACGAGCTCTTCGGGCTCGGCGGCGACGAGCGCCACGTGACGCAGGTACCAGACGAAGGCGTCACGCCCCACGATGACATCGGGGCCGAGACGGCCGGCGGATGCCTCGAGCCACTGCGCGTATCGAGTGAGCGCTGCGCTCGCGGCGGGCTGCGCCTCGGCGAGCGCGGTCGCCGTCACGGCATCGACCTGCTCGGCGATGGCCGCGACCGAGGCGGCGAGGCGCGGCCCGATGTCGACCAGTTCGGCGGCGGCAACCCGTGCAAGGGTCGCGACTCCGGCCCGCTCGAGATTGGCGATGGCCTGCTCGACCGCGCGGGGCATGGCGGTGAGCACCATCACGAGGTCGGCCTGCCGGTCGGCGTCGAACGGGGATGGTGCGAGCAGCAGGTCGAACCACGGGCCGAGCACCTGACTCGTGAGGAACACGGCGTCGCGCTCCCAGTTGCGCAGCACGTCGAGTTCCCATCGCACGCGCGCGATCGCCGACCCCAGCAGCCGGTGATCGACCTGATCGGGGATCGGCAACGCCGCGGCATCCGTCGCCCGCCAGCGTTCGACGAACGGCTCGAGGCCGCGCCGCTGCGCCTCGACGCCCTCGGGGTCGAAGCGCGGCAACCACCCCGTCGGTCGCTCGATGCGCGGAATATCGTCGGATGTGCGGAACGAGTTCACGGCGCGCCACTGCCAGAACTCGGAGCCGAGGCGGGCGAGGTCAGCATCGATCTGGGCCATGACGGCCACGCTAGCCGCTGCTGCCGACACCGAGCGGGACTGGTGCGCGCGGGCGCCTGCCTCGCTACCGTTGAGCGCATGAGCGGAACGCCGAACGAGCCGACCGAGCAGACCCAGCGAACTCCTCCTGCCCTCAGGTCATTGCCGCCCGTGCAGCGCTGGGTGTTCTGGCCCGCGGCGGCGGTCGTCGCGCTCTTCGTCGCCTTCGCACTCATCGCACCCGACGCCGCCGAGGCGATGTTCGGCGCGATCCAGACCGGCATCGTAAACACCTTCAACTGGTACTACGTGCTCATCGCCGCGTTCTTCGTGGCGTTCAGCCTGTTCGTCGGCTTCAGCCGATTCGGCGACATCAAGCTCGGCCGCGACGACGACGAGCCCGAGTTCTCGCTGCTCTCGTGGTTCTCGCTGCTCTTCGCCGCCGGCATGGGCATCGGTCTCGTCTTCTACGGGGTGAGCGAGCCGCTCAGCCACTTCGTCTCGCCCCGACCCGGGGTTACCGGCACTCCCGAGGCGCTCGCGCAACAGGCGCTCAGCCAGACCTATCTGCACTGGGGAGTGCACGCATGGTCGATCTACGTCGTGGTGGGGCTCGGCCTCGCCTACGCGATCCACCGTCGCCGTCGCCCCATCTCGATCCGCTGGACCCTCGAACCCCTGCTCGGCAAGCGCGTCGAGGGCGGCTGGGGCCACGCGATCGACATCGTCGCGCTCGTCGGCACGCTGTTCGGCGTCGCGACCTCGCTCGGCCTCGGCGTGCTGCAGATCAGCGCCGGACTCGACGCCGCCGGCATCCTCGAGCCGAGTGCCCTCACGCAAGTGGCCATCATCCTCGTGATCTCGATGATCGTGCTCTGGTCGGTGCTCTCGGGCGTCACGAAGGGCATGAAGTGGCTCTCGACGGCGAACCTCGTGCTCGCCGGCATCCTCGTGCTGTACCTACTGGTGATGGGCCCGAGCGAGTTCCTGCTGCGCGACTTCGTGCAGTCGATCGGCAACTACATCCAGAATTTCGTGGGCCTCTCGTTCAACGTGAGCGCGTTCCAGGGCACGGCCGGCGAAGAGTGGCAAGCGGCGTGGACCTCGTTCTACTGGGGCTGGTGGATCTCGTGGGCGCCGTTCGTCGGCATCTTCATCGCCCGCGTCTCGAAGGGGCGCACCGTTCGGCAGTTCGTCGCAGGTGTCATCCTCGTGCCGACGCTCATCGGCATCCTCTGGTTCGCCGTGCTCGGCGGCTCGGCCCTCGCGATCGAGCTCGCCGATCCCGGCGCCCTCACCCAGCCCGACGGCACCGTCGACGTCGAGAGCGCGCTGTTCCAGCTGCTCACCTACCTGCCAGGCACGCCGGTGCTGACGGTCGGCGTGATCTTGCTCATCACCATCTTCTTCGTCACCTCGGCCGACTCGGGCGCGCTCGTCATGGGCATGATCGCGACTGGCGGGCAGTTGAACCCCAAGCGCTGGATCCGGATCTTCTTCACGGCGATCACGGCCCTGCTCGCGATCGCACTGTTGCTCACGGGCGGGCTCACCGCGCTGCAGACCGCCGCGATCATCATCGCGCTGCCCTTCAGCATCGTGATGCTGCTCATCTGCTGGTCGACGATCATCGCCTTCACCCGAGAGCGCCGAGCGTACGCGAAGGCCGAACGCGCCCAGTTCATCGATCACATCGGCGAGCACTACGGCCTCGAGGTCGAGGCACCGCTCGAGCGCGGACTCATCGCCGGCGAGCCGCGCTGGGTTCGCGGGCTCCGGCGACGGCTGCGCCTGGGCACGGATGCCTCGCCGGCGCCCCGCCGCGCCTCGCCCGCGTCGCTCGCCGAGGAGAACGCGCTGCCCGACATCGTGCCGCTCGCCGATGTCGACGAGGTGGTCGACCACGATCCGCTCGCCGACCACGACGACCCCGACGTGCCCGAGCACGGGGAGGACGACCCGCGATCGCTTCCGCGGTGACCCGCCCGCCGGTCACCCGCCCGCCGGTCGAGTAGGCCCGCCAGGGCCGTATCGAGACCACCGCAGCGGGTCTCGATACGCTCCTTCGTCGCTACTCGACCGGCGAGCACACAGAATGGAGCCCATGGGCATCACCGACACCTTCCGGGCCTCCCGTCGCGTGCCCATCCTCCAGGTCGCCAAGGCCTCGGTTGCAACGATCGCGGCGTGGTTGCTCGCGGGCTGGCTGATTCCGGGACCGCTGCCCGTCTTCGCTGCGATCGCGGCGCTGCTCGTGGTGCAGCCGAGCGTGAACCAATCGCTCGGCAAGGCGATCGAGCGTTCGATCGGAGTGATCCTCGGCGTGCTCGTCGCCACGGGCCTCTCGCTCGTGTTCGGGCAGAACAGCTGGGTCGTGCTCGTCGCCATCATGATCGCGATGCTCGTCGCGTGGTCGTTGAAAATGACGCCCGGCACGTCGAACCAGGTCGCGATCAGCGCGATGCTCGTGCTCGCACTCGGCGCTTCGTCTCCCGAGTACTCCATCGACCGCATCATCGAGACGCTCATCGGCGCGGCGATCGGCATCGTCGTCAACGCGCTCATCGTGCCGCCGGTGGCCCTCGCCCCGGCCCGGCGCGACATCTCGCTGCTCGGCGGCGAGCTCGCGGCATCCCTCGACCGACTCGCGAGCGCCCTCGAGAGTCCGCAATCGGCGGGCGACCTGCAGCGGCTCATGGTCGAGGCCCGCCTGATGCGGCCGATGCGCGACGCAGCGGATGCCTCGATCTCGACCGGCGAGGAATCGCTCACGCTCAATCCCCGCCGCTCGGCGCATCGCACCGAGCTCACCGAACTGCGCACCCTGCTCGACCGGCTGAGCCCGATCGTCACGCAGGTGATCGGCATGACCCGCGCCTTCTTCGACCACTACGACGCGGCGCTCGCCGACGAGCCGACCGTGCAGGCCATCGCCGAGCAGCTGCGCCGGGCCGCTCATGACGTGCGGCTCGCGGTGCATCTGGCCGACATCGACCCCGAGCCGATGACGTCGGCGATACCGGCGCTCACCTCCCCGCTCGTGGTGACCCCGCCGAAGTCGGGTCACTGGATCCTGATCGGCTCGCTCATGGAGGATCTGCGGCGCATCCGCGCGGAACTCGTCGAGGAGTAGCGCGGGCACCGACCGGCAGTGCCCTCGCGGCGACATTCGATATCCATCGGAAGTTCGAGGCGAGCTGCGGGCCTCGCCGATAGCGTGGAAGGAGCTCGACCGAGATCCGCAGACGACGGCAGGAGCAGACATGAGTTCGACACCCTCAGCGGCGACCTCGACGGGCCGCGACCTGGTACGGCAACTCTCGGTGGCGGTCAGCGCGGTGCTCGCGGTGATCGGCGCGTTCATCGGGTCGGGCGCGGCCGGCGGCCAGCAGGTGCAGGATGCCGCCGGCGGAGCACTCGCGGCCGACGCCACGCTCATCGCGCCCGGCGGCGGGGCCTTCTCGATCTGGAGCCTCATCTACGCCGGCCTCGTGGCGTACGCGATCTGGCAGTTCCTGCCATCGCAACGCACTGAGGCCCGGCATCGTCGGCTCGGGTACCTCGTCGCGGCATCGCTGCTGCTGAATGCCGCGTGGATCCTCAGCATCCAGTTCGACCAGCTCTGGCTCAGCGTTCCGATCATCGCCGTGCTGCTCGTCGTGCTGATCGCGGCGTTCCGGGTCTGCCGCGCGGTGCCGCCGACCTCGAGGGTCGACGCGGTCCTCACCGACGGCACGCTGGGCCTCTATCTCGGCTGGGTCTGCGTCGCCACCGCGGCGAACGTGACCGCCGCGCTCGTCGCCGCCGGCTTCGACGGCTGGGGCATCGCTCCCGAGGTGTGGTCGGTGACGGTGATCGCGATCGCCGGCATCGTGGGGGTCGCGATCGCCGTGTGGGGTCAGGGCCGGATCGCCCCGACGCTCGCCCTCGGGTGGGGCCTCGCCTGGGTCGCCGTCGCACGGTTGACGGATGCCCCGGCATCGACCGTCACCGGCATCGCCGCCCTCGTCGCGGTGCTCGCGGTCGTCGTCGCGACGGTCTGGGCCAGGGTCTCGCCGCGAGACACGACCGCCGCACCAGCCACCGCCTGACGGTGGCCCGCGGCGCCGACTCTCCGTCCGCAATCGGAGCTCGCCGAACACGTCGCGAGAGGCGTCGCTCCAGACGAAGCCGCACTCCCGGGTCTTGCCACCTCATGTCTCGAACCTAAAGTGTTCGCTGAACACATGCGTTGCAAGAAGACATCCTGGCGTCGGTCAGGCGCGACTCTGACGGATGAGATGCCGCCAATCCTGCAGCGGACGGGCCGCGCGTACTGATTGACTCACTCACGCGTCGCAAGTCAGACTGTGGCAAGCCGGCCGGGAGAAGCAGCCCTCGAGCTTGAGCATCGCCCCGCGATCCGGAGGATCAGCACTCATGAACGACACGACGCCGGTGGACAGCGCGAAGGCATTCCCCGCAGCAGCGGTCACGCTTGTACCGGTCGACGAGGAGGTTCTCCGCCGGTTGACGGTCGTCGCGACATCAGATGCGGCCGCATCCGACGTCACGCCGCCGCTGACGCCTGGCGACAAGTGGACACGGCAGCGCGTGGGATGGTTCGAGAACTATCACCGCTCCCGAAGATCGGGCCTCACGGGAGCCGAGGGCGAGGCCACCTGGGCGATCCTGCACCTCGGACAGCCCGTCGGAGCGGTGCGGCTGAAGCGAACCGATGTCGACGGTGTAGTCGAGACTGGGATCTGGCTCGCACGGACGGTCCGCGGTAGAGGCATAGCGGGGCAGGCCATACGTCGAGTCCTTCAGGAAGCTCGAGCAGCCGGTGCCCACAGTGTGCGCGCTGACACAGCTCCGACGAACGAGGCCGCGCAACGCCTTCTGCGCACGTTAGGATTCACGCTCTCACCGCCGGCACCGGACGGGCGTTTGCATGCCGTACGCCGCTTCGACTGAATGGCCCTCGGCATCGACGCGCGTGGTCCAGCTGTGGTTCGGCTACGAAAACTACCAAGTTCTCTACGATTTGATGCCCTGCGCTCGATGAGCAGGGTCGATGGCTTCGATGGTCGCGCCGCGTCGCGCCATACGCAGGCCGTCGATACAGTCCCAGGCCGCGATCACGATGACGGCGTTCGCGATCAGCACTGTGGGTATGCGCCAGTCCTCGTTTCCGTTAACTCGGAGGGTGGCTTTCCATCTTCCTGGGTTCTCCGCAGGCGGTGCTGTTCAGTCCGAGACCGGGGCGTTCCCGACGAGTTCATCAGAGCGCAGGGATGATCGGTGCGAGGGCGGCGGCGATGAGGAGTGATCCCGCCACGATCCCCACGGCAGCGATCACGGTCGTCACTACTGCGGATGTGCTCCATCGCACGGGCGGCAGCGTTCGAACGATGATCAGGCCGAGCGGAAGCAGCACGAAAAGGCCGCTGATCACTCCGGGCATCAGGCTCCAGGACACCACGCTGAAGAGGAGGTGGCTGCCAGCGTTGATGATCAGGGCGTAGGCGACACACACCAGCGTCTCGGCGCTCCACTTCGCTCGGGTCGACACGGCGATGACGCCGATCGTGAGTACCGCCGCGGTGACGATCACGAGTGCAACACCGAACTGCTGTTGGTCTCCATGAAGGAACCGCCCCGGCATCCAGGGGCGTGCAGCCACCCAGCCCGTCATGCCGAGCAGCCATTCCTCAGCATTGTGCACAGCCAAAGCGACGATGGTCGCCGCCCACAACGCTGCGAGGTGTCCTTGGCTGGGCGGGCCGGGCTTCGTACGTGCCGTATCGACGTTCTGTACCATCTCACATCTCTCTTACACTCGTATGGGTTGGCTCATACGAGTGTAAGATGATCTCGTGGAGCACGCAATAGGGGACGGCAAGGGTCGGGTGGCCGGAGCGTTGTGGAGCGTTGTCGCCCGGGAGGGCATGACCGGGGTCAGCGTGCGGACCGTGGCCGCCGAGGCCGGCGTCAAGGGCGGAACGGTCCAGCATTACTTCCCGACGCGGGCTGAGATGGTGCACTATGCCATGGAGCTGCTCGCCGACCAGTTCACGCAGCGAATCACTGCGATGCCGCGGACCGGTCCGACCGACGAGTGGACGCGGGCGATGCTGCTCGAACTGCTCCCGCTCACTTCCGAGCGCCAGCGCGAATTCAAGGTCTGGCTCGCCTTCACCACCCACGCCGACACGAACCCCGCACTGACGGAGCTCAAGCACAGCTTCTCCATCCAACTCGGCGCGATGTACCGCCGGATTCTCCGAGCCCGGCACGCAGCCTCCCACGGTGCGGATGACAATATCCACCAGAAGGACGACCAGTCTGACGGCCCGGACGCGGCAATCCTTCAGGCCGTCATCGACGGCCTCTCACTTCAACTCGCGGACATGGATCCCGATGAGGCAGCCGACGTGGGTGCCCGTCTCCTCGATCACTACCTCGCCACACAGCGCGCCGACCCGGCCCCAGACCAGCTCAGAGTTGGCGGGTGAACCGCTCGCACCGCGCGATCTCAGACCTGATTCAGGAAGACGTAGGGCGCAGTCATCTCGGGGGCTTCGATGCGCTTCGCGGGGCTCTAGTGAAAGATGCGGCTGCTGACCTGACCGGTGGCGACGAGATCCCCCGCGGCGTTGGTGACATGCACTTCAGTGAGTGTTGCCGATCGGGTTCGATGCACGACCGTGCCTGTTGCGGTGAGGTCAGTGCTCGCCGGTGCCAGATAGTTCACGGTGAGACTCATGGTCGCGCCGCCGGAGGGCTCGTCATCGGGTGAGATGCCGGATGCCGATGCGGCGGCGCCGATGGTGTCGATCAAGGTCGCGACGGCACCGCCGTGAAGCACGCCGGGAGTGGTCGTCAGCGCTGCGGAGTACGGCATCACCAGGGTGACGTGATCGATGTCCGCTGAGCGCGCGGTGATGCTGAGAGTCTGCGCGACGGGCGATTGCAGAACGATGTTCTCGATCCAGTGCTGCGCGAGCGAATGCATGTGGACTCCTAATGTTCGAGGCGGTCAAGATCGTGCGGGCGTTCCAGAATCACCTCTTCAGCGGGTGGCTGTCGATGACCTCGCAGGTCATGGCCCTGATTCCTCGGCGCCCGCCCGCTTCAGGTAAGAGCGAAGACGATGTTTCTCGTGTCCTCGTCGCTTGGGTAGAACGCCTCGATGCGGAGTTCGTCGACGGTGACGTCTCGTGCGGACTCCACTGTTGCGGAGATGCTGAAGAAGCGCAGCGTGGCGCCGTCGATGGTGAGTTCAAGTGGCATCACAACATCAGTGAGCGCTGGCCGGCCGGCACCATCACCTGGGTAGGCGGCTGCTTCTTCGGCGAGGTCACGTAGTCGCAGATCGCCGTCACGGTCGGATCTGGCCTGCACCTGGGCTAGCAGGCGTGAGCGCCATTGGCCGAGGTTGGCAATGCGCGGAGCCAGACCCTCTGGATGCAGCGTCAGCCGCACCGCGTTCATGGGTGGCTCCAGGAGGTGAGCGGCGCATCCGGCGAGCAGGAGGTCGGTTGCCGCGTTGCGATCGACGATGTCCCACCACCTGTCGAGAACTAGCGCGGGGAAGGGCATGTGCGCCTCCAGGAGCGACTGCAGCGCCCTGGTCACTGCCAGCAGCTCCGGCGCATCGAGTTCGCGCTCGGGATGGGTCGGTGCAAGGCCTGCGGCAAGCATCAGTTGATTGCGTTCGCGCAGTGGAATCTCCATATGGTGCGCGAGGCGTTCGATCATCTGCCGTGTAGGTATGGACCGCCCCGTCTCCACGTAACTCAGATGACGCGTCGACACATCGGCCCGTGACGACAACTGGAGCTGGCTCAACTGCCGCCTGGCCCTCCAGGCTCGCAGGAGCTCACCGATCGGTGTTGCACTCATGGCGGTCACGCATCAATGCGACCGTGCTCAGTTTCATTGAGGTCATTGCGCAACTTCAGTGGTGTCTCGCAGCGACACTCCTCAGCTCAGCAGGTCGCGAACGGCCGCGCCCCACTCGAAGCCGCACTCACGGCAGTCGAAGATGGGCGCCTCATCGAGGGCGAGCGCGCCGGAGATATCGGAGGCCTCGACCTCGAAGTCGAGCGGGCCGTAGACGATCGCGCGCACCGCGAGTGAATCGCAGCGCGGACACGGCTCGTCGACCACCAGGTTCGGTGCGGAGTGCTGCATCTGCTTCGTCATGGCAGTCACGGTACGCCGGGCTTCCGACATCGACGGCACCGACCCCGCGCGTCATGCAACCCGCCTCGGCGACATGCAGAGCAGCGCGTGCGACCGAGCGACCCCCGCGGATCCCTAGACTGGGCGCGTGCTGACCGCCGCCATCGTGTTCGCGATCGTGCCCGCCTTCCTGATTCTCGGACTCGGGCTCGCTGCGCGCGCCATCGCCGCCCAGCGGGTGACCCCACGCGTCGTGCAGTACACGCCCGAACCCGGAACGACGGTGCTGCGCGACGCACTGCTCATCGATGCCGATCGACGCGCGGCATCCGCTGCTCTCATCGACCTCGCCGTGAAGCGCAAGGTGCGCCTGCTCGCCGGCGAGGGCAAGCGCGACCCGATCGGCGTCGAACTCGTGCCCGGCATCGTGCTGACGACCGAGGAGGGTGCGCTGCTCGAGGCGCTCTTCGGCCCCGACCACACGGGCACTCGGGTGCGGCGATTCTCCGCCGACCGTCGAGCGCTGGCCGGCCGCCTGAAGAGCCTGCTGCTGAACACCGAGCACGCCCTCGCGCGCGACGGGCTCGTGGCTGAGCGGCGCGTGACCTGGCCGGGCGTCACGCTCACCGTGTTCGCCTACCTCGGAATGCTCGTCGAGGCGCTGTTCCTCGTCACGACGATCGTCAGCGGCGACTGGCCGGCACTCATCGCGACGCTCGTCGCCCTCGGCGCCACGATCGCGACCATCTTCGTCACCCCGGCGTCGTGGCGCAAGTTCCTGCCGGCCGCAGATTCCCGGCGCGAGCACCTCGCCGGCCTGCGGCAGTACATCCGGCTGGCCGAAGCCGAGCGACTGAGGGTGCTGCAGTCGCCGAGCGGCGCAGAGCTTCGAGCGACGGATGCCTCGGACGCTCCGCGACCGACGGCGCCCGGCGCGGCCGACGCATCTCCGGGCGCCACGCCCTCGCCCGCCGCGCCCTCGCCCGCCGCACCCGGCGAGGCGGCGGTCGCCCGGTTCCACCTGCACGAGCGACTGCTGCCCTACGCCGTGCTCTTCGGCCTCGAGCGCGAGTGGATCGCGAAGCTCAAGCTCGAGGTGAACGAGCTCGGCAACCTCGCGACACTCGGCGATCTCGTCGAGGCCACGTCCGACATCGCACTCGCCATCGAGGCCGCCGGCAGCGTCATCGAGCTGACCGCGGCCGTCGGCGATCTCGCAGATGGCGCAGGCAACGTGATCGAGGGCATCGGCGGCATCTTCGAGCTGTTCGACTCGTAGCCAGCGGCAGGAGCACGACGCACCCGCATGCGGCAGCATTGAGGCATGACGACGGCCGAGCAGTCCATCACGATCGATATCGACGGCGTGCCCGTCTCGGCCGTGTACGCCAGGCCGTCGGGCGCAGCGGCCACGATCGTCGTCGCGCACGGTGCCGGCGCCGGCATGGAGCATCCGTTCATGAGCGGCTTCACTCGCGCGCTCGACGCCGAGGGGTTCGCGACCATGCGGTTCAACTTCCCGTACCGCGAAGCGGGGCGCCGGTTTCCCGACCGGCCACCGCTCGCCATCGCGACCTGGCGCGCGGTGATGCATGTCGCGGCCGCACGCGCGGCCGATGACGGGTGCCCCGACAAAGCGATCTGGGCGGCGGGCAAGTCGTTCGGCGGGCGCATGGCATCCATGGCGGTGGCCGAGGGCATGGCCGCTGCGGGGCTCGTCTTCCTCGGCTACCCGCTGCATGCCCCGGGCAAGCCCGAGAAGCCGCGCGACGAGCACCTGCCGGGCATCACGGTGCCGATGCTCTTCCTGCAGGGGCGCAACGATCCGTTCGCGGCTCCGAACGAGCAGCTCGACGACGTCGTGCGCCGCATCGGGCCGAACGCGACGCTCGACTGGGTCGACGACGCGAATCACTCGTTCGAGGTGAAGGGCGCCAAGCGCCCGGCGGCCGAGATCGGAGCCGGGCTCGCGGCGCAGGTCGCGGAGTTCGTGCGAAGCCACTAGCTGCTCGAGGAGGCGCGCCAGCGCCGTCTCGAAACCCCGCACGCCGGGGCAAGCGGGTTTCGAGACACTCGCTTCGCTCGCTCCTCAACCCACTGGGCTCACGCCCCGACGTACGCCCGCAGGTGCGTGCCCGTGAGCGTCGCGGCATCCGTCGCCGCCGCCTCGACGAGCTCGCGCGGCGTGCCCTCGAACACGATGCGCCCGCCGTCGTGGCCGGCGCCGGGGCCGAGGTCGACGATCCAGTCGGCATGCGCCATCACGGCCTGGTGGTGCTCGATGACGATGACGGTGTTGCCGTCGTCGACGAGCCGGTCGAGCAGCGCGAGCAGCTTGTCGACGTCGGCGAGGTGCAGGCCCGTCGTCGGCTCGTCGAGCACGTAGATCGAGCCCTTCTTCGCCATGTTGATCGCGAGCTTCAGGCGCTGGCGCTCACCGCCCGAGAGCGTGTTGAGCGACTGACCGAGGCCGAGGTACCCGATGCCCACGTCGCTCAGCCGCTGCAGCACGGCCCGCGCGGGCTTCTCTTCGAAGAATTCGAGTGCCGCATCGACCGGCATGTCGAGCACCTCGCTGATGTTCTTGCCGCGCAGCGTGTATTCGAGGACCTCGGCGGTGTAACGCTTGCCGCCGCACTCCTCGCAGACGCTCGCGACGCCGGCCATCATGGCGAGGTCGGTGAACACGAGGCCGATGCCCTTGCAGTTGGGGCAGGCGCCGGCCGAGTTCGCGCTGAACAGCGCCGGCTTCACGCCGTTGGCCTTCGCGAACGCCGTGCGGATCGTGTCGAGCAGGCCCGTGTAGGTGGCCGGGTTCGACCGGCGCGAGCCGCGGATCGGCGCCTGGTCGACCACCACGACGTTGTCGAACTTCGGCACGTTGCCGTGGATGAGCGACGACTTGCCCGAACCGGCGACACCCGTGACGACGGTGAGCACGCCGAGCGGCAGGTCGACGTCGACACCGGTCAGGTTGTGCTGGCGGGCATCGCGAATCTGCAGGTGACCGGATGCCTCGCGCACCGTCTCGCGCAGGGTGGCACGGTGATCGAGGTGACGGCCGGTGAGCGTGCCCGAGGCGCGGAGGCCCGCGACATCGCCCTCGAAGCAGATCTCGCCGCCGGCCCGGCCGGCGCCGGGGCCGAGGTCGATGACGTGGTCGGCGATCGTGATGACCTCGGGCTTGTGCTCGACCACGAGCACGGTGTTGCCCTTGTCGCGCAGGCGCACGAGCAGCTCGTTCATGCGCTGGATGTCGTGCGGGTGCAGGCCGACGGTCGGCTCGTCGAAGACGTAGGTGATGTCGGTGAGGCTCGAGCCGAGGTGGCGGATCATCTTCACGCGCTGGCCCTCACCGCCCGAGAGCGTGCCAGAGGTGCGGTCGAGACTCAGATAGCCGAGGCCGATCTCGACGAACGAGTCGATCGTCTCCTTGAGCGACTCGACGAGCGGGCCGATCTCGGGGTCGGAGAGGTCTTCGAGCCACACGGCGAGGTCGGAGATCTGCATCGCCGCGGCATCCGCGATGTTGATGCCCTTGATCTTCGACGCCAGCGCCTCTTGGTTCAAGCGCGAGCCGCCGCACTCGGGGCAGGCGGTGAACGTGACGGCGCGGTCGACGAACGCCCGGATGTGCGGCTGCATCGCGTCGCGGTCTTTGGAGAGCAGGCTCTTCTGCACCTTGGTCACGAGTCCCTCGTAGCTCATGTTGATGCCCTGCACCTTGACCTTGACGCCCTCTTTGTAGAGGAAGTCGCTCAGCTCCTGCTCGGTGTAGTCGCGGATCTTCTTGTCGGGGTCGAGGAAGCCGCCCTCGGAGTAGATGCGCACCATCCAGCCGTCGGCGGTGTAGCCGGGAATGGTGATGGCGCCCTCGGCGAGCGACTTGTCGCGGTCGAAGAGCTCGTCGAGATCGATGTCGTTGACCTCGCCCATGCCCTCGCAGCGCATGCACATGCCGGCGGGAACGTTGAAGCTGAAGTGGAAGCTCGGGCCGACGTATGGCTGGCCGAGCCGCGAGAAGATGATGCGCAGCATCGCGTTGGCGTCGGTCGCCGTGCCGACGGTCGAGCGCGAGTTGGCACCCATGCGCTCTTGGTCGACGATGATCGCGGCCGAGATGTTGCGCAGGCTGTCGACCTCGGGGCGCGACGGCGAGGCCATGAACGTCTGCAGGAAGGCCGAGTAGGTCTCGTTGATGAGGCGCTGCGACTCGGCGGCGATCGTGCCGAACACGAGGCTCGACTTGCCGGAGCCCGACACGCCCGTGAACACCGAGAGCCGGCGCTTCGGGATGTCGAGCGAGATGTTCTTCAGGTTGTTCTCGCGAGCACCGCGCACCTCGATGAGGTCGTGCGCGTCGGCGATGTGCCCCGTCGTTGCGGTGCCCGCGGTGGCGTGCTCGACGGCGGGCTCAGTGGCGGGCTCAGTGATCTGGTCGGTCGCGGTCATTCGGCTGCTCCCCTCGGCGCGGGCCGGCGCGCCCGCAACTCACGATTCTGACACGAGGGGCTGACATTCGCGCGGGCGGATGCGCGTACAGCCATGCGCGCAAAGCCCATGTGCGCACGACGCGCGTACGCTGTGCGCATGCCCGAGACGAGCGGCTCTGCAGGCCCCGCACGCAGGTTGGTGCTGCCCGCGACCGCTGGCGCGGCATCCGTCGCCTTCGGAGCGGGAGTCGGCGAACTCTCCGCCGCCGTGCTCGCGCCCGCGTCGAGCCCGTTCGTGGTCGTCGGCGCGCTCTTGATCGACGTCGCGCCGCCGTGGGCGAAGGATGCCGCGATCGGCCTGTTCGGCACCGCCGACAAGGCCGCGCTGCTCGTGGGCATCGGCCTCGTGCTGCTCGCGGTCGCGGGTGCCGCCGGGGTGCTCGAGGCGCGCAGGCCGCCGTGGGGTCAGGTGCTGTTCGGGCTCGTGGGAGTGGCCGGCGCCATCGCCGCCTCGACTCGCGCGAACGCGCCGATGCTGGCGATCGCACCGTCGGCGCTCGCGGCGATCGCGGCAGTGGTGGCACTGCGGCTGCTCGTGATGCGACTGCCATCGCGGGTTGAGGTGACACGTCACTCCTCAACCGGCGAGGGCGACGCAGGCGTCGACCGGCGGCGGTTCCTCGGCTGGGCGGGCGGCGCCGTGGTGCTGGGCGCGATCGCCGCGGCCGGCGGCTATGCGCTGCAGGCCGGCACCCGGGCCATCAGCGCGGTGCGCGACGCGATCATCCTGCCGAAGGCGGCGACCACTGCGACCGTGCCCGCCGGCGCCGAGCTCGGCATCGACGGCCTCGCCCCGCTGATCACGCCGAACGGCGAGTTCTACCGCATCGACACCGCCCTTGCCGTGCCGGCCGTCGACCCCGCCGACTGGAGTCTGCGCATCCACGGCATGGTCGAACGCGAGATCACGATCACGTGGGACGAGTTGCTCGCCCTGCCCCTCGACGAGAGCATCACGACCCTCGCGTGCGTCTCGAACGAGGTCGGCGGCGAGCTCATCGGCAACGCGGTATGGCTCGGGTATCCGATTCGCGAACTGCTCGCCCGCGCATCGCCGACCCCCGACGCCGACATGGTGCTTTCGCGAAGCGTCGACGGGTTCACGGCGTCGACCCCGCTCGAGGTGCTGCAAGACGACCGCGCCGCGATCCTCGCGGTCGGCATGAACGGCGAGCCGCTACCCGCCGAGCACGGCTTCCCCGTGCGCATGGTCGTGCCCGGCCTCTACGGCTACGTCTCGGCGACCAAGTGGGTCGTCGACCTCGAGGTCACCCGGTTCGACGCGACATCCGCCTACTGGACCGATCGCGGCTGGAGCGAGCGCGGCCCCATCAAGCTCTCGTCGCGCATCGACGTGCCGCGCCGAGGCCAGTCGGTCTCCGCCGACGCCGCCGTGATCGCCGGCGTCGCCTGGCACCAGCACGTCGGTGTCGACGGCGTCGAAGTGCAGATCGACGACGGCGAGTGGCGCGAAGCCGAGCTCGCGACGGCGATCTCGGATGACACCTGGGTGCAGTGGCGCTACGAGTGGTCGGATGCCGCCGCGGGAACGCACACCGTACGGGTGCGTGCCCTCGGCGCCGACGGCGAAATGCAGATCGCAGACCGCCAGGGCGTCGTGCCCGACGGCGCGACCGGCCTGCACGAGGTCACGGTCGACGTCAGCTGATCGACAGCCGCGGTCACCGGCGTATACCAGGCAGCACAGGCCGCACCGGGCTGAGTCGTCCTCCACAACCCGACGGAACGGCGCACTCTCCACCCTGTGCTGGCGGCATTCCCAGAATGCTCGCGGTGCCTTCGTCAGCGACGACTTCGACGACGACGGGATCGTGCTGCTGGTCGAGACAGACGTGATCGACGGCGGCGGCGCAGCTCCGCGACTCCAAGGTCGCGAGCCGCCTGCTCGCGACGCAGGTGACGGTGATCTCGACGACGGCGTTGCGATTGATGCATCCTGAGCGCTACCGACGGACGATGGCGGAGTCACGCCCTCTGTAGGGGTTCGTGCTCAGCGGTCGACGTGGATGCCGTCGAGGGGCTCAGTCCTGCAGCGCCTCGGGCACCGGGAACCGCAGCGCCAGCGCAACGCCGACCTCGTGATGCCGCAGCAGGAATGCCCGCTCGTCGAGCTTCTTGCGCCGCAGCCACGACGTGACCTCGTCGTTCGACTTGCTCGCGTTGCACGAGCCGCAGGCCGGCACGACGTTGCCGAGCGTGTAACGGCCGCCGCGTGAGATCGGCTGGACGCAGTCGCGCTGCAGGGGCCGGTCGCTCGCACCGCAGTAGGCGCAGCCCGGCCACTCGGCGGCGAGCGCGGCCCACTGCTCGTCGCTGAGGTCGTGCGTGTGCTGCGCCATGCGACGCTTGCGCCGACGCGCGTAGACCGCCGTACGGCTCGGACTGACCGCCATGGCGCCAGACTAGCCCGGGCTGCGGCGAGCCTCGGCCCGCCGCGCCCGGCTCAGAGCGACGGCGTGCGCGGCGGTGCTACGCGGCGCGGCGTCGCGGTCGGCAGCGCCTCGAACGCGGCGGCGAGCGCGAGCAGCGCCGAGTCGTCGTAGGCCCGCCCGGCGAAGGTGAGGCCCACCGGCATGCCGATGTCACGCATCAATCCCATGGGCACGGTGACGGTCGGAATGCCGAGGTGGCGCGGCACGAGATTTCCGTTCGCGACCCACACGCCGTTGCGCCAGCCGAGATCGGCGGATGCCTCGTCGACGTCCATGTCGGCCGGGCCGACGTCAGCGACTGCGGGGAAGACCACGGCGTCGAGCCCGAGCTCGTCCATCCACTGCTCGAGATCGATGCGGCGGGTCTCCTCGAGGCCGCGCAAGCCGGCTTCGAGCTCGGGCATGTCGGCGAACGTCGCGCCGGGGTGCGAGCGCGCCCACTCGGGGTACTCGGCGATGTCGTCCTCGAATCCCGCGTACCTGTCGGGCAGCGTGCCCTCGGGCTGCGGGAAGATCCGCTCGCCATCGACGTCGGCGAGCGCATGCAGCGCGGGGTCGCCGTTCGCGTCGAGGAAGTCGTTCCAGGCCCAAGCAGAGAGGTCGACGATCTCGCGGCGCAGGTACTCGTGGCTCACGAGTCCGCGCGTCTCGATCGTGGGTGCGCCCGGTCGGTCGCCCTCGTAGTTCGACACGACCGGGAAGTCGACGAGCACGACCTCGGCACCGGCGGCCTCGAGGTCACTCCGGGCCGCCTCCCACAACTCGATCACCGAGTCGCGGGTCTCGATGCGCTGCCCTGTCGAGCCGCCGATGCCGGGCGTGCGTCCGGGTTCGGCTGTGCCCGCCTCGGGGTCGGCGTTGACGTACATGCGCGGCACACCGAAGCGCTTGCCCGCGAGCGAGCCGCCCGTGGCCGCCGCATCCGTCGACTGCAGCGCCCGGTACGAGGGAGGGCGCACCGCCGACGCGGCCGGAATCTCGACCCACGGCTGCGCGCGCCAGAAGTCGCCACGCGTCTCGGGGTCGTCGGTGACGATGACGTCGAGCACCTCGAGCAGGTCGGCCATGGAGCGGGTGTGCGGCACGACGACGTCCATGGTCGGCACGAGCGGCCAGTTGCCGCGCACCGAGATGACGCCGCGCGAGGGCGTGTACGCGCAGAGCGCGTTGTTCGAAGCGGGCGCACGGCCCGACGACCACGTCTCTTCGCCGAGACCGAACGCCGCGAACGAGGCTGCGGTCGCGGTGCCCGAGCCGTTCGACGAGCCCGAGCCGAAGGCGGCTGTGAGGAAGTCGGCGTTGTACGGGCTCTCGGCGCGGCCGTACACGCCGCGCTGCATGCCGCCGTTCGCCATGGGCGGCATGTTCGTGAGGCCGATGAGCACCGCTCCGGCGCCGCGCAAGCGCTCGATCGTGAAGGCGTCGCGCTGCGCGACGAGGTGCTCGAACGCGGGCGAACCGGCAGCGGCGGTGAGCCCTTCGGCGAGGTAGCTGTCTTTGGCCGTGTACGGGATCCCGTCGAGCGGACCGAGCAACTCTCCGCGGGCGCGGCGCTCGTCGGAGGCACGGGCATCGACGAGGGCGTCGGGGTTCAGCACGACGAGCGCGTTGAGCGCGGTCGCGGTGCCGGGAACGTCGTACGCCGCGATGCGGGCGAGGTACGCCTCGACGAGGCTCACGGATGTCGCGGCGCCCGACTCGAGCGCTGCGCGCAACTCGGCGATCGACGCCTCGACCACGTCGAAGTGGCGAGGAGCGGCATCACTCATCGCGCCACCACCGGCTGCTGCTGCGTGATGCAGTGGATGCCGCCGCCGCCGGCGAAGATCTGCCGCGCGTCGACGGTCACGGCACGCCGACCGGGGTAGGCCGCCTCGAGGATCTCGCGCGCCGCGGCATCCGCCTCGTCGTCGCCGAAGCCGCACGCGATGACGCCGCCGTTCACGACCAGGTGGTTGACGTAGCTGTAGTCGACGAAGCCCTCGTCGTCACGGATGACCGACGGCGCGGGCAGCTCGGTGACCTCGAGGGTACGACCCGCGGCATCCGTCGACCCGGCGAGCAGCGCGACGATCTCGCGGCTGACCTCGAAGTCGGGGTGCTCGGGGTTGCGCTGCGCGTGCACGAGCACCTGACCCGGTGAGGTGATGGTCGCAACGATGTCGACGTGTCCGTTCGTGCCGAAGTCGTCATAGTCGCGGGTGAGGCCGCGCGGCAGCCAGATGGCCTTCGTCGCCCCGATCGTGCGGGCCATCTCGGCCTCGACGCGGCGCTTGTCTGCGTAGGGGTTGCGACGCGGATCGAGCTGCACGGTCTCGGTGAGCAGCACCGTTCCCTCGCCGTCGACGTGGATGCCGCCGCCCTCGTTCACGAGCGCGCTCGAGACGAGCTCGGCTCCGACGAGCTCGGCGACGAAGCGGGCATGCTCGCCCGACTTGTCCCAGCGCGCCCAACTCGGCGCGCCCCAGCCGTTGAAGGTCCAGTCGACCGCGCCGAGCACGCCGGGGCGTTCATCGTCGACGACGAAGGTGGGTCCGTGGTCGCGCATCCAGTACTCGTCGACGGGGCACTCGACGACCTCCACGCGCGGGTCGAGCAGCTCGCGGGCCACGTCGAGCGCGTTCGCGTCGACGAGGATCGTGACCGGCTCGAACTCGACGACGGCATTCGCCACCTCGGCCCACGCGGCGAAGGTCGCCGCAGTCTCCTCGGCAGACACCTCGATTGGGGTGTCGGCCACCGGGAACGCCATCCAGGTGCGCTCGTGGGGTGCGGTCTCGGACGGCATGTGCCAGGTCATGCGGGTACCTCCAGGGTGCGGTCGACGGATGCCGCGGCATCCGTGCTCTCATCATTGCGGGTGGATGCAGAGGGGCGCGCAGCCGGGTCTCGGTAGGGATTCGTGGTGAGCCACAGCACCGCGTAGAGCCCGCCCGCGACGAGTGGGCCGACGATGGCCGAGAGGTCGGCGCCGCCGAGCGCGGCCGCGATGGGGCCGACGTAGAGCGTCGTGTTCGCCGAGAGGGCCGCGACGGTGGTGGCGACGAGCATCGCGGCGACACCCGGCCAGAACACGCCCCGGTCGTACCAGAACGGGCTGCCACGGCGTTCGTCGGTGAGCGCGCGGCCGTCGTAGCGGTTGCGTCGCAGCAGGATGTCGACCGCGTAGATCGAGACGAGCGGGCCGAGCACGGTCACCGCGAGCTCGAGCGACGCGTTCAGCGTGTCGAGGAAGCTCGGCGCGAGGAACACGAACCAGCCCGCGATCGCAGTCGCGACGGCGCCCGTGATCACGACGGTCGCTGCGCGAGAGACCCGGAGCCCGAGGCCCTGGGCGTAGAGGCCCGTCGAGTAGGCGACGAGCACGTTGTTCGTGATGCTCGACAGTACGATCATGGCGAGGAAGACCGGCGTGAACCACCCGGGCACGATCTCGGCGATCGTGAGCTGCGGGTCGGTCATGTCGATCGCGGTGCCGGCGATGACGCCGAGCGTGCCGATCACGATGGCGGGAACGAAGCCGCCGAGCGCGGTCCACCAGGCGACCGCGCGCTTCGAGACATCCGTCGGCAGGTAGCGGGCGTAGTCGGCGCCCGTGCCCCATGACAGCGGGCTCGACGCCACGATCGCGAAGCCGAGCAGGAGCATCGCCCAGTGCTCCGCGGGAGCGAGCGGAACCGGCTCGTAGGCGAAGTCGGCGGCGCCGAACACGAACACGGCGAGCACGATGAACACCACGGCGAGCGCGGCCGAGAAGTACGGTGCGAGCTTCAGGATGGTCGCGTGCCCGTAGACGCCGATGACGAAGCTGAGCGCCGCGACGACGACGAGCACGGCCCACTCGGCGCCCGGCGGCAGCGCGACGCCGAACTGGCCCACGAGCGCGAGCGCGGCGAGGGTCGCGAAGGCGATGTTGATGATCTCGTAGAAGATGCCGATGGCGACGCCGAGGCCCGCGCCGAAGACCCGGCTGCCGCGCACACCGAACATGGCCCGCATGACCGCGACGCTCGGCGTGCCCGAGGCCGGGCCGCTGATCGCGAGGAGGCCCACGACCGCCCACCAGAGGTTGCCGAGCACCGTGATGAGCAGCGCCTCCCACAGCGAGAGGCCGAGGAGCATGAGCACCCCGCCGATCACGAAGTAGAGGTAGATGACGTTCGCCGACATCCACACCCAGAAGAGTTCGCGCGGGCGGCCGTGGCGCTCGGAGGTCGGGATGTGGTCGGCGCCGTGCTGCTCGACGTGGCCGGCACGGTCGGCGGTGGGGGCGCGGTCGGCGGGGGCGGGGGTGGCGGGGGTGGCGGGGGCCCGGTTGGCTTCGTTGCTCATGTTGGGGGTCTCATTTCGTCGTGATCGGGGACACGATCACTATTGATCAGATGATCAACAACTGCAGCGAATGTACATAGACTGGGGCCACGATGTCAAGACCTCCTCGCAAGAAGGCCGAACGCAAGAGCCCGGCCGAGCGTGCATCCGAGATCGCGGATGCCGCGCGGTCGATCGCGCTCGAGCAGGGCCTCGCCGCGGTGACCCTGCGCAGCGTCGCCACGCGCATCGATGTCGCGCCCGCGCTCGTCGCCCACTACGAGCCCAACATGGAGGCGCTCGTGGCCGCGACCTTCGCGGGCGTCGTGAGCGCCGAGATCGACGAGGTCGTGTCGCTGCTCGCCGAGCACCCGACCCCGCGTGAACGCCTCGCCGTGCTCCTCACCACGCTGCTCGACGGCACTCGAGACGACGTCACCGTCGTCTGGGTCGAGGCGTGGGCGCTCGGTCGGCGCAACGACGCGCTCGCGGCGAGCGTGCGTCAGCAGATGGACTCCTGGCAGGCGGTCGTGCAGGGCGTCATCGAGTCGGGCGTCGCGGCCGGGGAGTTCGAGACTGATGACGCGGCATCCGTCGCCTGGCAGCTGCTCGGCATGATCGACGGGCTCAACGCGCAGGCCCTCGTGCTCTGGGGCGAGGCCGCCTCGCGCGGCTCGCTCATCGGGCACGCCGTCGAGGGCATGCTCGGCATGCCGCGCGGCGCACTGCTGGTCGCCGCGTCACCTGCCGGCTGAGCTCGCAGCGCCGGCTGAGTTCGCAGCACCGGATGGCCCCGATGTCGGCCGCCGCCGATACGGTGAGAGCCTGGCGGCGGAAGGGGCCCGGATGTATCTGGTCGACGGTTCGGTCGTCACGAGCGCGAGCGATCTGAAGAAGGCATCCGAGTGCGAGTTCGCCTTCCTGCGAGCGCTCGACGCCAAACTCGGCCGCATCGAGAAGGTGCCCGATCCTGAAGACGCGATGCTCGAGCGCTCGGGCCGGCTCGGCGACCAGCACGAGCTGCGAGTGCTCGAGTCGTACCGTGCCGAGCTCGGCGAGGGCGTGGTCGAGATCGAGCGCCCAGACGTGCGCGACGCTGAAGCGGTCGCGGCGGCCGTCGCCGCGACGCAGGCCGCATTCGCCGCGGGGGCACCCGTCGTCTTCCAGGCGACGTTCGCCGACGAGGGCTTCATCGGGTTCGCCGACTTCATCGTGCGCCAGCCCGACGGCCGCTACCTCGTGCAAGACTCCAAGCTCGCGCGCCGGGCGCGGGTCACGGCACTGCTGCAGCTCGCGGCCTACGCCGAGCAGCTGCAACGCACCGGAGTGCCGTGCGCCGACACCGTCGAGCTGCTGCTCGGCGACGGTTCGACGAGCGTGCACCGGCTCGACGACATCGCCCCCGTCTACCGCCTGCGCCGCGAGCGGCTCGAGCTGATCGTCGCCGACCGGCTCGCCGAGACCGGCCCGGTCGAGTGGGGCGACCCGCGCTACGCGCTCGACGGGCGCTGTCCCACGTGCGACCTCGAGGTGCAGGGCCACCGCGACGTGCTTCTGGTCGCCGGGCTCAGGGTCACCCAGCGCACCGCACTGTTCGAGGCGGGCATCACGACGATCGACGAGCTCGCGGCATCCGTCGGCCCGGTGCCCGGCGTGCTCGATGCGACCATCGAGAACCTCCGGGTGCAGGCGCGGTTGCAGCTCCAGGCCGAAGCGGCTGAGGCGGAAGCAGATGCCTCGGGCCTCCGCTCCCCCGACGACCCACCGCTGCCCCCGCCCGTCGTCGTACGCGATGCGGCCTCGCTCGCCGCGATTCCCGAGCCCGACGCCGGCGACCTGTTCTTCGACTTCGAGGGCGACCCGCTCTACACCGAGGGCGCGGCCGACGACTGGGGCCTCGACTACCTCTTCGGCATGGTCGACAACGACGAGCAGTTCACGCCGCTCTGGGCGCATTCCTTCGCCGAAGAGCGGGTGGCGCTCGAGCAGTTCCTCGAA
Organism: Agromyces subbeticus DSM 16689; assembly: GCF_000421565.1. Classification (GTDB taxonomy): domain Bacteria; phylum Actinomycetota; class Actinomycetes; order Actinomycetales; family Microbacteriaceae; genus Agromyces; species Agromyces subbeticus. The sequence goes on from NZ_ATXG01000004.1 coordinate 69,818, forward strand.
CTCGTGGCGCTACGACGCGCGGCGCACCCGAACATGCACATCTACCACTACGCGAGCTACGAGCGCACCCACCTGCTCACCATGGCCGCGCGCCACGGCGTCGGCGAGGCCGCCGTCGACCAACTGCTCAACGACGGCGTCTTCGTCGACCTCTATCCCGTCGTGAAGCGCGCGGTGCGCGTGGGCAGCCGCTCGTATTCGATCAAGAAGCTCGAGCCCCTCTACATGGGCACCGAGCTGCGCGAGGCCGACGTGAAGTCGGGCGGCGACTCCATCCTCGAGTACGTGCGGGCCCGAGAGTACGCAGCCACGGGCGGCACCGACCCGGTCACCGGTCTCAGCGGCTCGGCGGCCGCGCAGCACGTGCTCGACGACCTCGCCGACTACAACCGCTACGACTGCGTCTCGACCCTGCGCTTGCGCGACTGGCTGCTGGGCCTCGCCCGCGACGCCGGGGTCGAGCCCGTGCCCGAGTCGATGCTCGTGCAGGCCGCGAAGGCCGCGGGCAAGGTCTACGAGCCCTCGCCGCTCGCACTGCACCTGCAGGCCATCGCCGGGCCGCCCGACGACCCCGATCGCGACGCCGACCACACGGCGCTCGCACTCGCGGCGGCGGCCATCGACTACCACGACCGCGAAGCGAAGAGCTTCTGGTGGGCCCATTTCTTCCGGGTCGAGCAGCCGCTCGACGCGTGGGAAGACCATCGCGACGTGCTCGTCGTCGACCCCGAGGCATCCGCGGTCACCCAGCGCTGGTACCGCGAAGACCACCACCGCGTCGACCGGCGCGAGGTGATGCTGCGCGGGCGCATCGCGCCGGGCTCGCGGTTCAGCATCGGTGCCGAGCTTTTCGCGCTTTACGAGCCGCCGGCGCCCTTCGCGCGGCAAGGCCTGCGCCCGGGCTCGCGCGGCCAGAACGCGGTTCGGGTGCTCGAGGTGCTCGACGACGGCCTCGTCGTCGAAGAGCGTGCCATCGCCGGCTCCACGTGGCACGAGTTGCCGATGGCCATCGTGCCCGGCACACCGCCGCCCGCCGGCCGGCAGCAGGGTGCGATCTTCGAGTGGGCCGAGGGAGTTGCCCGCGCCTACCCCGCGTGGCCGAGGAACCCCGCCATCGACGTGCTGCGGCGGGTGCCGCCGCGCACTCGCGGCGGCGTGCCGCTCGCTCCGCTCTCGGCCGACCACGACTACGTGGCTGCGGTCGTCGCCTCGGCGCGCTCGCTCGACGGCTCCTACCTCGCCGTGCAGGGGCCACCCGGCACCGGCAAGACCTATCTGGCGTCGCACGTGATCGCCGAACTCGTCGGCCGGCACGCGTGGAAGGTCGGCGTCGTCGCGCAATCGCACGCCGTCGTCGAGAACGTGCTCGACACCGTCATCGGCGCGGGGCTCGACGCCGAACTCGTGGCCAAGGCCCCGAAAGACCCGAGCGCGCCCGGCGCCCACACCTACACCGCGATCGCGAAGAACGGGGTGGCCGACTTCACGGCGGCGCACCAGAGCTCGGGCTTCGTGATCGGCGGCACCGCGTGGGACTTCTCCAACACCGACCGCGTGCCGCGCGGCTCGCTCGACCTGCTCGTCATCGATGAGGCCGGCCAGTTCTCGCTCGCCTCGACGATCGCCACGGCCGTCGCCGCCCGCAACCTGCTGCTGCTCGGCGACCCGCAGCAGTTGCCGCAAGTGAGCCAGGGCAACCATCCCGAACCCGTCGACACCTCGGCACTCGGCTGGATCGCCGACGGCCACGACGTGCTGCCCGCCGAGTTCGGGTACTTCCTCGCCGAGAGCCGGCGCATGCACCCCGCCGTCGCGCGGCCGGTCTCGCTGCTCTCGTACGAGGGCGAACTGCACTCGCACCGCGTGGCGTCCGAGCGCAGCCTCGAGGGTGTCGCACCCGGGCTGACGGCGATTCCCGTCGAGCACGCCGGCAACACGACGGCGTCGGTCGAAGAGGCGTTCGCCGTCGTCGAACTCGCGTTGTCGCTCCTCGGGCGCGACTGGGTCGAGTCGGCGGAGTCGGCGGAGTCAGTCGAGTCGGCGGATGCCGCGGTATCCGCTCGCTCTCGGCCGCTCGCCCAGCGCGACCTCATCGTCGTGACTCCGTACAACGCGCAGCTCACCGTCGTGCGCGCGGCACTCGATGCTGCGGGGCTCACCGAGGTGCCCGTTGGCACGGTCGACAAGTTCCAGGGCCAAGAGGCTGTCGTTGCGATCGTCTCTCTTGCCGCGTCATCAGCGGCAGCGGCCCCGCGCGGTGTCGAGTTCCTGCTGCTCAAGAACCGGCTGAACGTCGCCATCTCGCGAGCGAAGTGGGCGGCGTACCTGCTCTACTCCCCAGGGCTTCTCGACGCGCTGCCCTACACGCCAGAGGGAGTGGCGCAGCTGAGCGCGTTCATCCGACTGGTCGGCGTGCGCTGATCGATCTTCCGCCCCTGCGCGGGTTCGCACGACCCGGCGGCGTCAGCTGCCCGAGAGCTTCGCGGCGATGCCGTCGATGCGGCGCTGCCGCGTCTCGGCCGCCTTCGCGCCCTCGACCGACGTGACGTGCGCCTTCCTCGCGCTCGGCGACAACGCGTCGAACGCGGCCCCCGCCCCAGGTGCGCCGTCGAGGGCCGCAGCGAGATCTGCCGGGACCTCCACCGTGCGCGGTGCCGTGTCGACCTCGAGGTCGACCACGATCGGGTCTCCGCCGCGGATGCCGGTCGCCGCGCGCTTGTCGGAGCTGAACGAGATCATGAACCGGCCGCCCATGACCGCGACCGTGTTGCGGTACTCGTAGCCATTCACCTTCACGATGACGGGCGGCTTCTTGCCGGCGCCGAGCGCCTCGATCACCTCGGGTGGCACCTCGATGCCCGTGTTGTTGCCGGTCTGGGTCATCGTCGTCTCGAACCGCATGGGGTCGAGTCTGGCACTGGCGCCCGTAGCTGGGAATACCGCACAGGGTACCTACGTAGGTTATTGGTATGACTTCCTCTGCCTCCGACCTCACCCCTGCCCGCGTCACGATGTACGGCGCCGAGTGGTGCAGTGACTGCCGCCGATCGAAGGCGCTGCTCGACCGACTCGAGGTCGAGTACGACTACGTCGATCTCGAACTCGTCATCGACGGCGCCGACCGGGCGAAGGCGATCAGCGGTCGCACGCAGATCCCCGTGGTGGTCTTCCCCGACGGCACCCACTTCACCGAGCCGACCGACGCGGAGCTCGCGGCGAAGCTCGACGAGGCCGTCGCGGCGTAGCAGCGGGGCCACCGCGGCGTAGCAGCGAGCCCATCGCTGCGTAAGCAACGCATGAGCAAACCGGCGCTCGGCGTTCGGAGCGCGTAACAAACGGGCGCCCCCTTGGCGATCGGGCGTAGAACTGAGGCATGCCCTCGACCACCGGCGCGATCACGAGTCTTCACCACCACTCGTGCTGCGACGGAGCGGCGGTGCACGTCCGATGACCCTCACGCGATTGCTGCCGACGCTTCGGCGATCGATCCCCGATCCGATCGATCCCGATCTCTGGCCCGCGGCGACCGACCCGAGCATCACCGATGTCGAGGTCGGCGGTGTCTCATTGCTCCGACTGGCCGAGCTGTGCGGCACGCCCGCCGTGCACCTCGGGCGGGCCGTCGTGCCCGGCACCGGAGCGGGCTCCGGCACTCGCCCCGCCACCGCGGTCACGGGCAGCACGGGAGTCGCGGTCGTGTGCGTGCTCGAGGCATCCGTCGACCAGGGCGGCCGCACGGTCACGATCGACGCAGACCTCGAGCCGCTCGACCCCGCGTGGGCCGAAGCCCGACTCATCGGCCGGGTCTCGGTCGCACGCACGACGCCGACCACGATCAGGGCCGGAGCGAGCGTCAGGGCCGCGGCGAGTGTCGGGTCGGCGGCGAGCGGATGCCTCGCCCCTCGGCCGGTCGACCTGCCCGCCGATCTCATGGCCGGCGACCTGCTCGCGCTCCCCTACGCCGCCGTCACCGACGAAGCGGGCGTCGCCCGCCCGGCGAGCGGCTGGCCCACAACACTCCCCGAATCGACTCAGCAGATACGCACGCTCTGAGCGTTCCAGAACGTGCGTATCTGCTGGGTGGATGCGCGGGGGGCACGCGGACCCGCTGAGGCAACCGCGAGGCGACAACAGCAAGCGCTCTCGCCCACGGTTCCCGGCTCAGCTCGGCGAGCTCGCCGACAGGCGACCGGATGCCACGGCCGTCGTGAAGGCGTCGAAGTCGCGCTCGTTCTGGTCGGCGTACGCGACCGCGAACTCGACCAGCGCCCGGTCGAAGCGATCGCTCGAGCCGAGGTACGCCGCGATCGCCACCCGGTCGCCTGAGCGGGCGTGGGCCCGTGCGAGGGTCTCGCCGCAAGCGCGTGCATACAGCTCCGCACCCGACACCAGCATCTCGTCGATGTCGATGCCGCCCTTCCAGTCGTACAGCTGCCGCAGGTAGAAGTCGCGGGCAACGCCGTCGTGTCCGGTCACGCGTTGCCAGCCGAGGAAGACGTCGGTCGCGGCCTGCATGAGCCGCTGCCCCCGCACGACGCGCTCACCGTGCTCGGCGTACGGGGTGGGCGGCAGGAATCGCTCGAGCACCGACGCCTCGGCCTGCTTGGCCTGCAGCAGCAGGAGGTCGTCGTCGTCGCGACCCCGCATCAGCACGATCGACGCTCGGGTGCCGACGCTTCCGACGCCGCCGACCTTGCGAGCCAGGTGCAGGTAACTGTATTCCGCGAGCGGATGCCGCGCGCCCGGCAGCGTGGTCTGGTAGTCGCGCAGCACCTCGCGGATGACCTGCTCGTCTTCGGCCGCCGAGCGCCCGGCCGGTCGCAGGTCTTCGACGGGCACGATGAGCGGCGGGGCCGCAGCGATCCGCAGCTGGCCGTCGACCACGTGCACGAGCTTGGAGAGCGCACGAACGCTGTCGCGCGAGCGCGCCTTGGCGAGCGCCGCGTCGGTGCGCTTCACGAGCCGCTTGTCGAGGCCGCGAGCCTGCTGCTCGGTGCGCACCCACCGCGAGACGTCGTCGGCGTCGAGCCGGTCGTACCAGGCGTCGATCACGCGCGACTCCGCGGCACGGCGCATCCGTTCGCGATAGCCGCGCACCGCAGCGCGGGTGATCGCCTGACGATCGGCGTCGCTGAAGCTGCGGTGGCGCCCGGCCACCTCGAAGCTCGCGACGAGTCGTTTGAGGTCCCACTCCCACGGGCCCGGCAGCGTCTCGTCGAAGTCGTTGATATCGAAGAGCAGCCTGCGTTCGGGGGTGCCGAACACGCCGAAGTTCGACAGGTGGGCATCGCCGCACAGCTGCACGACGATGCCCGAGTCGGGCGTCGTCGACAGATCTGCAGCCATGAGCAGCGCGGCACCGCGGAAGAAGTTGATGGGCGACACCATCATGCGCGCGTGGCGGATCGGCACGAGCTCGGCCACGCGCGTCGCGGCCTGCTGCTCGAGCAGTGAGACGGGATCGATGCGGTCGGCCGCCGGCTGCCACTCGGCATGCGCAGACCGCGGCACCCGGCGCCTGGCCGCTCGGCCCCAGTCGGCGCGCGCGACGAAGTCGGTCGGTGCCGGTTCAGCCGCGCCTGCGGCGCTCGCGGCGCTCATCGCTTCTCCCCGATCGCCGCGTCGTCGGTCTGTTCATCGCGCGGTCGGCCGGCGACATCGGCAGGTATGCCCCTGGAGAAGAACAGCGACCCCAGCGCGATGACGATCAGCGCGACGAACGCCACCCGCAGCGACTCGATCTGCGACCGCTCGTAGATCGCCGTCAGCTTCGCGGCATCCGCTTCGCTCAGTCCCGCCTGCTCTGCCAGGTCGTCGACCGATGCCGCGGGCACGATCTCGACGCCGCCCGCCGTCGCCTGCTGCACGACCGAGCGGGTGTCGGCCGATAGCTCGCTCGTCGCGACTGCCGAGCCGAACGAAGTGGCGAGCGCACCGATGAGCACCGAGCCGATGAGTGCGGTACCGAGCGAGGAGCCGAGGTTCTGGAACACGCCCTGCAGCCCACCGACCTCGCTGGACTGCGCCTCGTCGACGCTCGACATGTTGACATTGCCGATCTGCGAGGCGAGCAGCCCGAGCGCGGCACCGGCTGCGAACATGCCAACCCCGAACGTGAGGTTCTCGAGTTCGAGATCGACCGCTCCGAGCAGCACGACGGCGCTCACGACCAGGATGATCTGCCCCGCCCTGATGATGCGCCGCGGCGACCAGATGAGCGACAGCTTGGTGCCGAGGATGGAGAAGAGGATGAGCGAGATCGAGAGCGGGAAGATCCGGATGCCGGTTTCGAGCGCGTCGAGCCCGAGCGTCATCTGCAGGTACACGGGCACCATGAAGAACAGCCCGGCCGTGAGCGCGTACTGCGCCGCGAGCACGGTGAGGCCGCTCCGCAGCCGCAGGATGGCGAAGAGCGCGACATCGACGAGCGGCGCGCGCTCCGACTCCACGAGGCGCCGCTGCCGATCGACGAACGCCCAGAGCAGCAGTGCCCCCGCGAGCATGAGCCAGATCGTGAGTGAGACGCCGAGCGGCGCGATCGCCACGCCGTTGATCTCGGGCGACTGCAGCGGGATGACCCAGCCCCAGGTCTTGCTCTGCAGCATGCCGAAGACGACGAGCACGAGGCCCGCGGCCGACAGCACGACGCTCAGCAGGTCGATGCGCGCCGGCCGGGCTCCAGTGCGGTCGGTCACTGCGCGCGAGAAGAGCACGACGCCGATCATGATCACGACCTCGGCGACGAAGACGTAGCGCCAGCTCAGGTACGTCGTCAGGAATCCGCCGATGAGCGGCCCGGCCGCCACCGCGGCACCGGAGGCAGCGCCGATGATCGCGTAGGCGGTGACCCGTTCGTGCCCCTCGTAGTTGTCGGCGATGAGCGCGGCGATCGCCGGAATCACGAGCACGGCGCCAAGCCCCTCGATCACCGACCAGCCGAGGAAGAGGAACGCGACGTTCGGGCTGAGCGCCGTCACGAGCGATCCGACGGCATACACGCACGAGCCGATCACGAACGCTCGACGACGACCCCAGATATCGCCGAGCTTCGCCCCGAGCAGCATGAACGCCGCCATCGTGAGGGTGTAGAACGTGATCGCGCCCTGCATCGCGGCGACGCTCGTGTCGAGGTCGTCGACCACGGTGGAGATCGAGACGTTCATGACGGTTCCGTCGAGCACCATCACGAACTGCGCGCTGCCGAGGATCGCGATGACAGACCACTTCTTCACGAGGTGCACCGCTCGGCCGTCGATGTCATCGGCTCAGCGGCCACGCACGATCTGCACATTCGCATCCCCCACCCAGGCGCACCGTCGACGCCGACCGCCCCAGTCTGCTCCTCAACAGAGGGCGCTGGGGCTGTCGGCGCGGCGAATCTCGCGAGATCAGTCGACGGGGCGGTTGAACGCGAGCTCGGCTGCGAGGTTTCGTCCGCGCGGGGCGGCATCGTGTCGGGCCCGGGCGGCGGCGGGCGTGTCATCCGTGCCGTCGACCGACGGTGCCCGCCGGCCCCACACTGCGAAGAGCACGAGCGCGACCGTGAGGAATGCCGTGCCCCCGATGAGCGCCGCCGCGATGCCCCGGGCCTCGCCGCCGCTGACGGCGACGGCCGCGAAGACCGTCGTGAGGCCCGCGACGCCGATCGACCCACCCAGCTGTTGCATGCCCTGCAGCAGGCTCGACGCCTGGCCGGACTCGGCAGACGGCGCCTGCGCCATGACGATCGACGTGATCGGCGCGAAGGTCAGGCCGGCCCCGAAGCCGAGCACGATCGCCGGGCCGAGGATGCCGGAGAGGAAGGTGCTCTCGGTGCCGAGCTGCGCCATCCAGAGCATGCCGCCGGCCAGCAGCGCGAGGCCCGTCACCGCCACGATCCGCTCGCCGAGCCGTGCCACGAATCGCGGCGTCAGCTGGTTGACGATGAGCATGCTGCCGACGAAGGGCAGCAGGGCGAGCCCCGTGCCGAGCGGGTCGTAGCCGAGCACGTTCTGCGTGAACAGCGTTGCGAAGTAGAAGAAGCCGAACATGCCGGCCGGCACGAAGAGCATGACCCAGAACGGCACCGCGGTGCGCGGGGCGCGGAAGTAGGCGAGTTGCACGACCGGGCTCGCGTGACGACGCTCGATGAGCACGAGGGCGACGAGCGCCGCGGCGGCGACCGCGAAGGCGACGAGGGTGCGCGGGTCGAGCCACCCCGACTCGGCAGCGACCGTGAAGCCGTAGACGAGCGCGACCATGGCGAGCGTCGAGGTGAAGGCGCCGCCGAGGTCGAGCCGGGCGCGGCTGCGCGAGGTTTCGCGCAGGAAGGCGAGCGCGCCGGCGACGATCACGAGTCCGATCGGCACGTTGACGAACATCACCCACTCCCAGCCGAGGCTCGTCGTGAGCACGCCGCCGAGAATCAGGCCGATGGCGCCGCCCGAGCCCGCCGCGAGCACGAAGAGGGCCATCGCCCGGTTGCGCTGTGCGCCCGGAACCGTGTTCTCGAGCAGCAGTACGAGGGTCGAGGGCGCCGCGAGCGCCGCGCCGACGCCCTGCAGCACGCGAGCCGTCACGAGCATCTCGGGGTTCACGGCGAAGCCGCCGAGCGCGGATGCCGCGATGAAGATCACGGTGCCGATGATGAGCGCTCGCCGCGCCCCGATCATCTGGCCGATACGACCGCTCAAGAGGATGAGTCCGGCGAACGCGAGGGCGTAGGACGTCACGACCCACGAGAGGTTCGTCGGGTTGAAGCCGAGCTCGTCGCGGATGTGGGGCAGCGCGACGTTCACGATGCTCGCGTCGACCACGAGCATGAGCTGGGTGATGAAGACGACGATGAGGCCGAGCAGTGTGCGGCCGGTGAGTCGGGTGGCCGTCTGGCGGGTGCCGGTCTGGGCGGTGACGGATGCCGCGGCGCTGGCGGAACCCGTTGCTCGTCGCGTCGCCGGGGTGCCGCTCGTTTCGTCGCTCACGGATGTCTCGGAGACGGTCGCGGGTGGCGCTTCGCTCATTGGTGGTGCTCCTGGTCTCATTGGGTTACGCTGTTATCCGGAGAGAGTCTCCCCTTGTCGACGACAATACGGAGATAGTCTCCGCTTTGTCAAGAGGGGCCGTCCTGCGGCCCCGCAGGAGGAACCGTGAGCATCGAAGCCGCCGCACCGACGCGGCCCATGCGCGCAGACGCGCGCCGCAATTACGAAGCCATCGTGCGGGTGGCCGGCGACGCGTTCGCCGAGCACGGCACACAGGCCTCGCTCGACGACATCGCCTGCCGTGCCGGCGTCGGTCCCGGCACTCTCTACCGGCACTTCCCCAATCGCGACTGCCTGCTCGAGGCAGCCCTCGTCGAGAGCCGTCTGGCATTGAACGAGCTCGCCGAGCAGCTGCTCGCCGACGATGACGCCGGTGCCGCCCTCGACACCTGGCTGCTCGCGCTCGCGCGGCACGCCAACACGTGGGACGGCCTGCCCGACTCCATCGTCCAGTCGATCAACAACAAGCAGTCCCCGCTCGGCGCCTCGTGCAGCACATTGGTCGACGCGACGGGTCGACTGTTCGATCGAGCCCGCGAACAGAGCGCCGTGACGGCGGATGTCTCGGCACGCGACCTCTTCGTGATGGCCGGCTCGCTCGCGTGGGCCGCGTCACGCCCCCGCCGCGACACCGGCGCCCGCGCCGAGGCATCCGACGACCTTCCGCGGCTGCTCGGCCTGCTCATGCGCGGCCTCCGCTAGTCGCCACGCCGGCCACCTCACGCTCGAGTACCCGATGCGCGCGTGAGTACTCCCGAAGTGCGCGCAGGGCGGTACTCACGCGCACATCGGGTACTCCAGTGCGACACCTCTGCGATGAGGCGGCGCCGACCGACTACTGCAGCGCGGGGATGACCTCGGCCGCGAAGAGCTCGAGCCCCGAGCGATCGTACGCCGCCTCGGGGAAGTAGTGGATCGAGTACCCCAGACCGAGCTCGCGGCGCTCGGCGAGCTTCGCGGCCACTTGCGAGGGCGTGCCGACCGCCCCGCTGGGGCCGCGATAGGCCGACATGTAGGCGGCGGTCTTCTCGGGCCCGAGGAACGGTGCGACCCGCGCCTCGACGGCTGCGACGCGTCGCGCGACATCCGCGTCGTCGGCGCCCACGATGGTGTGGAACTCCGACGACCGCGTGATCGCGTCGAAATCGGTGCCGAGCTTCTCACAGTGCCCGCGCAGCACCTCGCTCTTGTGCGCGAACTCCTCGGCCGAGCCGGCGAAGTTCGTGTACGACGCGTATTTGGCGGCGATGCGCAGCGTGACCTTCTCGCCGCCACCGGCGATCCAGATCGGGATGCCGCCCGCCTGCAGCGGCTGCGGCTGCACGATCGCGCCGTCGACCTGGTAGTACTTGCCGTCGAGCGTGGCCGAACCGGTGGTCCAGGCCTGGTGCATGATGTCGACGCCCTCACGGAGGCGGCCGAGCCGTTCGGGGATCTCGGGGAAGCCGTAGCCGTAGGCCCGCCACTCGTGCTCGTACCAGCCGCCGCCGATGCCCATCTCGAGCCGGCCGCCCGAGATGACGTCGATCGTCGCCGCGACCTTCGCGAGGTAGGCGGGGTTGCGGTAGCTCATGCACGTGCACATCTGGCCGAGCCGCACGCGCGAGGTCGACGCCGCGAACGCCGCCACGAGACTCCAGGCCTCGTGCGTGGCCTCGGTCGCCGAGGGCACGGGCGTCGTGTGGAAGTGGTCGTAGACCCAGATCGACTCCCACGCCGAATCGGGGGCATCGGCCAGCTCGGCGAGCGAGTGCATCGCCTGCCATTGCTCGGCCGGCGGGATGCCGACGAGGTCGTAGCGCCAACCCTGGGGAACGAACATTCCGAATCGCATTGGTTCAGCATAGGGGCGGAGCCGCCGAAACGAATCGATTCGACCCAGGCCCCCGATCGCCCGATCTCAGCGCCGGCCCCGGCCGATCTCAGCGCCAGCACTGAGGACGTCTCACTTTTCAGGCCGTAGCTTCGAATGCATGAACGCACTGCAGCACTGCGAATTCTCCGCCGCCGACTTCCGCGCGATCGTCATCGAAACGCCCAGCATCCGCCTCATCCACGTCTCGGGCTCCGGCCTCTGCGCGAGCCCCGGCTGGAAGCTCGAACTCGTCGCCGCGAACCCCGGCGTCGTGCCCCACCCCGAGAGCCTCTGGCTCGAGATTCGCGAGACGCCTCCACGCACCGACGGCCCGCACCGGCCTGCCGAAACCGCGGTCGAGGCGATCATCGAAGACGCCCGCGCACAAGAGGTCGTCATCCGGTTCCGCTGGCGCGAGGGCTTCATCCTGCCGCTCCGCGAGCGCGTGGGCGCGCGCCGCTGACCGAACACCCGGTTCGAGCGACCGACCCGACGGTCGCCTCGAACGAGCGGATGCCGCGGCTCGCCTGCGCCCGCGGCATCCGATGTCTCGTCGCCCGACGAAGGTCGCTACGCCAGGGCGAACCGCAACTCGGCCATCGCCGGTGCAGACCAGACCGCGCCGTCGAGATCGTCGCTGCGCACCGTGACGACCTTGCCGCCCTTCGACATGACGAGCAGGGCCAACTGGGGCAGCAGGTCGCCGGCGTGCGTGCCGTCGTCGAGCTGCTCTCCGGCGCCCTGACCGCTCGCGAACCGGATCGCGCCCGATTCGCGGTCGAGCGTGCCGTTGACCGACTTCGTGAAGTCGAACCACAACACCTCGACCTGGCCCTCGGCGGCCTCGCGTCCGATCGCGGCGAGGTCGCGTTCGACGCGGCCGGCGGTGCCCTCGGTCAGCCCGCGCAGCGCGGCATCCGCCTCGGCGATGTTCATGGACGACAGCTGCTCTCGCACGGCATCGTCGATTTCAGCGGCGCCGAGCCGATCGGGTGCGCCGGCGACACCGACGATGCGTCGGCCGTTGTGCACCCGGTCGATGAAGAGGCTGAGCAACGGCTCGGCGGCGAAGACGAAGAGCGGCACGTGCTCGTCGGCGTCGCGGTGCATGAGCTCCTGGCGCACCGCGTCGGCGACGCGCTTGGCGTACAACTCGAAGAACCCCTTCTTGCGCTCGTCGCCCTGCACACCGCGGTCGCCGTGCATGCCCCCGCGCGGCTTGTCGTCGTCTGACGGGTCGCGGTTGATCGCGTCGTCGAGGCTCTTGTCGAAGGCGGCGTCGACGTCGAGCTTCACGGCCCGCTCGGTGGGCGTCGCGTGCCAGAGCCCCCACTCGTTGGCCGAGAGCGTGAGCGCGAACGCCTCCTGATCTTGACTCGGCGCACGCAACAGCTGACCGAGCGTGAAGTGCGAGCCGACGTGCACGGCGTCGTCGAGCCGGTTGGGCAGCACGAACACCTCGCTGAATCCCGGCGAAACGAAGACCGCCATCGAGCGGGCGAGCGAGCCCCAGAGCGTCTGGTCGCCGAGGATGCGATCGCGTTCGGCACGGATCGCGGCGATGTCGGTGCCGGAGACCTCCGTGCCCTTCAATCGCTCGAACGCCTCGTCGAAGGCGCTCTTCACGGCGATCTCGGCGCGTTCTCGTTCGCTCACCACCGGGGATGCCGACACGTAGACCGTGATCGCGGGATGGTGCGGGCCGGCCAGCGTCGCGAAGTCGGCTGCCGTGGGCAATTCGTAGTGAACCGTCATCGTTTCCTCCCCAGGAATCGAGTGGTGCGACAGCGATGTCGCTCACACTCCAGCCTATGAAGCACGGCTCGCGAGCGACACCCCCACTCAGGCGACCCTCAGGCGCGCGCGGCTCGGAATACGGCGCGTCGCGGGCGGGTTGGCGAGAGGGATGACTTCTTCACCGCGCCTCTCCGTGCTCGACCTGATTCCGGTGCGCAGCGGCCAGACGAGTTCGGGCGCGCTCGCGGCATCCGTTCGCCTGGCGCAGCTGGCCGACCGGCTCGGCTTCACCCGCTACTGGTTCGCCGAACACCACAACATGCCGTCGGTCGCCTCGACGACGCCGCCCGTGCTGATCGCCGCGATCGCGGCGCAGACCGAGCGCATCAGGGTCGGGTCAGGCGGCGTCATGCTGCCGAACCACGCGCCGCTCGTCGTCGCCGAGCAGTTCGCGGCGCTCGAGGCGCTCGCGCCCGGTCGCATCGATCTCGGCATCGGTCGCGCGCCGGGCAGCGATCCGGTGATCACCCAGTTGCTGCGTATCTCGGGACCGACCGCCGACGTCGACCGTTTCCCCGACCACATCGCCGACATCCTCTCGCTGCTCTCGCCCGATGGCGCCACGTTGCGTCTCACCAGCGGGCGCGAGTACGCGATCACGGCGACCCCGGCGGCGACGGATGTCCCGACGCTCTGGCTGCTCGGATCGAGCGACTACTCGGCCAAACTCGCCGCCTCGCTCGGCCTGCCGTACGTCTTCGCGAACCACTTCTCGGGCGAGGGCCTCGAACGGGCGCTCGAGCTCTACCGCACCGAGTACCAGCCGAGCGAGGCGCACCCGGTGCCCGAGACGTTCCTCACGGTGAACGCCTCGGTCGCGCCCACGGTCGAGGAGGCGCGGGCGCGGGCACTGCCGCAACTGCACTCGATGGCACGGCTGCGAACGAACCGGCCCATGCTGCCGCTCGAGACCGTGGAAGAGGCGCTCGCAGCGCCGACGGACTCGATCGGCGACGAGATCATCGCCGCCATGGAGAAGCGCTGGATCATCGCCGACCCGGCGAGCGCGGCGGGCGAACTGCGCACGTTGGCCGAGCGTCACGGCATCGACGAGATCATGCTCGCGCCCATCGGCGGCTCGTACGAGACCGAGCCGCACGACGCGACGCCGGGGCGCGAGCAGACGCTCGAGCTGCTCGCGGGCGAGCTGTTCGCCGCCGCGCCCTCGCCGGTCGAGTAGCGAGCGCCAGCGAGCGTATCGAGACCACGTGCGGGGTCTCGATACGCTCCTTCGTCGCTACTCGACCGACGAGCGGGCTACTCGGCCGACGAGCGCGCGAAGACGTTCGCCTCCCACGGCCCCAGCAGCTCCGACGGGGTCGAGGGCGGGGCATCCGTCACCGCGTTCGTCAGCACCACCTCGGCGCCGCCCCATCGCTCCACGAGTTCCGGAGCGAACTCGGGCCGGTGCTCGGTGCCCGACAGGTTGACCACGACGAGCAGTCGCTCGGCCCCCAGCACGCGCTCGAAGGCGAAGATCGCGGGGTGACCGGCATCCGCTCGCTCGAAGCTGCCGTGCGCGACGACGGGCCGCTCGTGGCGCAGGGCGATGAGGCGCCGGTAGTACTCGAACACCGATGACGGGTCGCCGTATTGCGCGGCCGCGTTGATGCTCGTGTGGTTCGGGTTCACGGCGATCCACGGCGTGCCGTTCGTGAAGCCGGCGCTCGGTGAGGCATCCCACTGCACCGGTGTGCGGGCGTGGTCGCGGCTCATGAGCCCGAGGCCCGAGACCGCTTCGGCGGCCGCGGTGCCGCTCGCGACCTCCGCGTGATAATGGTTCAGCGACTCGACATCTCGGTAGTCGCCGATCTCGTCGAACGGGGCGTTCGTCATGCCGAGCTCTTCACCCTGATAGACGTAGGGCGTGCCCCGCTGCAGGTGCAGCATCGTGGCGAGCGCGGTCGCCGACTCGTGCCAGAAGCCGTCGTCATCGCCGAAGCGACTGAGTGAGCGCGCCTGGTCGTGGTTCGAGAGGTAGAGGCTGTTCCAGCCCACGTCGGCGAGACCTTCCTGCCAGCGGGTGAGCGAGGCGGCGAGCTCGCCCGGCGCGAGCTGTCGCGGGCGGAACTTCGAGACGCCGTGGTCGAGCCCGACGTGCTCGAACTGGAAGACCATGTCGACCTCGCGCCGCGCCTGGTCGGTGAACAGCTTCGCCTCGTCGATCGTCACCCCCGGCGTCTCGCCGACGGTGATGAGCCCGGTTCGGCCTCCGAAGACCTCGCGGTACATCTCCTGCAGGTACTCGTGCAGGCGCGGCCCGCCGGCGTAGAAGGCGTAACCGTCGCCGTAGCGGCGCCCCTCGCGCACCGGGCCGTCGGGCAGCTCAGGATGCTTCGAGATGAGGTTGATCACGTCCATGCGGAACCCGTCGACGCCGCGATCGAGCCACCAGCGCATCATCTCGTAGACCGCGGCCCGCACCTCGCGGTTCTCCCAGTTCAGGTCGGGCTGCTTCACGTCGAACAGGTGGAGGTAGTACTCGCCGGTCGCCTCGTCGAACTGCCAGGTCGAGCCGCCGAAGAACGACTCCCAGTTCGTCGGCGCTGCGCCGGGCGTGCCGGGCGCAGCGCCCTCGCGGGGCGGGCGCCACCAGTACCAGTCGCGCTTCGGGTTGTCGCGGCTCGAGCGCGACTCGATGAACCACGGGTGCTCGTCGGAGGTGTGGTTCACCACGAGATCCATCACGAGCTTCATGCCGCGCCCGTGCAGCGCCACGCACAGCTCGTCGAAGTCGTCGAGCGTGCCGAAGGCCGGATCGATGTCGCGATAGTCGCTGATGTCGTAGCCGTTGTCGGCGTGCGGCGAGCGATAGATCGGCGAGAGCCAGACCACGTCGACCCCGAGCCGCTCGAGATGATCGAGCCGGTTCAGGATGCCGCGGAGGTCGCCGATGCCATCGCCGTCGCTGTCTTGGAAACTGCGCGGATACACCTGGTAGACGACGGCGGACTTCCACCAGTCGGGGCTCGGAGCCTCGGTGGCCGTGGTCGTGTCGGTCGTGTCGGTCTCTGCAGAATTCGACATGTGCTCCAGCGTAAGACCGGCGCCTGAGACGCCACAGCTCTTGCGCGGGGGCTAAGCGGTAGAGCTCAGCGCCCTCGCCTTGAGCACCTCGAACTCCTCGGCCGTGATCGCTCCGCTGTCGAGCAGCCGTTTCGCGGACTCGATCTCGGCGGGCGCCGACGTCGTCGCGGCGACACTCCTGATGTAGTCGGCGCTCTCGTCCGAATCGGCCCGCGCCCTCGCAGCGTTGCGCCCCGACATGGAGCGGCCACGGGCGATCAGGTAGATGATCGCTCCGAGGAACGGCAGCACGATCAGCGCGAGCACCCAGATCGCCTTGCCCCAGCCGTTCAGGGTGTCATCCCTGAAGACATCGAACAGCACCGAGATGTAGAGCATGAGGCACGAGACCGCGATGTAGAACCAGAAGAACCATGCGAAGAAATCCCAGATGCTCATGAGCGTTCCCTTCCCTTCGCGATCGTGGGAATCACGCCGCGTCGGCTCGAAGCTAGTTCGACCGGCACGACCGGCACATCACCCCGATCGGATGACACGCATGCGTGACCCCCGTTCGGGTGGGGTGGGCCGGGCTTTCGCTCAGGCATACTGACCCAGAGAGAGTTCTGCGCCGAGTTGCGGGGGCATGAGTGGTCGAACGTCTCACATCCGAATATCTGATCGAGCGACCGGCGCTCAAGCGGCGGCTCGCCGCTGCGTTGAGCCTGCCGGTCACGCTGGTCGTCGCGCAGGCCGGAGCCGGCAAGACCGTGCTGCTGCAGCAATGGGCTGCTGATCACCCGTCGCTGCCGTTCACCTGGATCGACATCGAGCCGGCCGATGACGACCCGGTGCGATTTACGAGCCGGTTGCTCGAGGCGTTGGCACAGGTGCGCCCCGCCGTTCGCCAGCTGGCACGGCTCTCGGCGCTGCACACCGGCGGCCTCGGTGAGGCGTTGCTGAGTGCGCTCCGGGTGGAGTTGGAGTCGTTCCCACCCATCGTGATCGTGCTCGACGACCTGCATCATCTCGGCAACACGGCACTGCTGAAAGACCTCGGCCGCTTCGTCGCCGCGCTGCCTCCGAACGTGCACCTCGTCATCTCGACGAGGATCGACCCGCCGATCGCCTGGAGTCGGCTCCGGCTGCGTGGCCGGCTGCTCGAGCTGCGTCAGTCCGACCTCGCCATGACCGACGCGGAGTCGGCGAGCCTGCTCTCCCGCGTCGCGCGACGCGACCTCGGCACCGAGACGATCGACGTGCTCGTGCGCCGCACCGAGGGCTGGGCGGCCGGCCTGCAACTGGCGGCGCTCACCTTGCGCTTCCACGCCGACACCGCCGAGAGCGCCGAGTTCGTCGCCGAGTTCGACGGCAGCGACCGCCTCGTCGCCGACTACCTGACCGAGGAGGTGCTCGACGCGGTGCCCGCCGCCGAACGAGAGCTCCTGCTGCGGATGTCGCCGCTCGACATCCTCACCGCCGACCTCGTCGACCACGTGCTCGAACGCGACGACGCCCAGCGCCTCTTCGAACAGCTCGAACTCGAATCGATGTTCGTCGTCGGCCTCGATTCGAGGCGCGAGCGCTACCGCTTCCATCACCTCTTCAGGGACCTGCTGCGCTATCGCCTGCGCGCCGAGGATGCCGCAGAGGAGGTGCGGTTGCTCGAGCGGGCCGCCGACTTCCACCTCGCCGTCGGGGAACTGGTGCCTGCCGTCGAATACCTCCTGCGCGCCCGCGACTGGGACCGAGCGCTCGCGACGATCATGACCCGCGGCAGCGACATCTTCGAACGAGGCGAGATGCGCACGGTGATCCGCTGGATCACGAGCGTGCCCGAGCACGTGCGTGCGACGCGACGCGACGTCACGATCGAACTCGGCATCCTCGTGGGCATGCAGGGCGAGGCTGCGCGAGCGGTCGAACTGCTGAGCCGGGTCGCCGGCGACCCGCAGGCGAGCCTCGGCGAACGGGCGGTCGCACTCACGTGGATCTCGGCGACGACGCAGTGGAGCTCCCACCCCGAGACCTGCCTGCGGGCCGCCGAAGAGGCGATCGAGTTGCTCGAGCTGATCGTGCGACGCGATGACGTGTCGCTGCCCGACATCATGGGACTCTCGACGCCCGAGCTGATGATGACGCTCGCGTTGGGCTCGGGCGGGCGGGCGCTCTTCCTGTCCGGTGATCTCGACGCTGCGGGAATCTGGATGGAACGCGCGTTCGCGAGCGACGGCATCGCGTACCCTCCCTTCCGTGTCGGCATGCTGGGCTCACTCGCGCTGCTGCGGATCTGGAGCGGCCGAACGACCGAGGCCGAGCAGCTTGCGGCCGAGGCGGTGCACACGGCGAGTGAGGTCGGGCTGCTGACGCATCCGATCATCGCGGACGCCTATCTCGCGCAGTCGCTGGTGGCACTCGAGCGCGGCCGGCCCGAAGCCGCCGCGGCGCCGCTCCGCGACGGCGGGATCCGGGCCGAAGCCAACCACCGCACGCAACTGGGCTGGATCACGCGGCACCAGCGCGCATTGCTCGCCAGCGCCGAGGGCCGTCACGACGAAGCGCTCGGCATGGTCGACCTCGTGCGGCTCGGCGCAGCACCTGCACCGGCGCCGGTGATCCGCGAACGGCTGCGGTCGACGCAGATGTCGCTGCTGCGCCGCGCCGGGCGGAGTGCCGATGCGCGTCATCTCGGCGAGATCGAGGAATCGACGGGCGCCGCGAGCACCTTCGAGGCCATCGCTGCAGAGTTGGCGCTCGGGCAGCCGGATGCCGCGAGCCGCCGATTCGCGGCCGACGACGCGGTCTTCACCGCGGCCGGCCCGCGCGGAACGATCCTCCGCGCAATGGCAGCGGCTTGGATCGCCGAATCGCTCGGCGAGCATGCCACGGCTCTCGAGGAGATGCAGGTCGCACTCGACCTCGCCGCTCCCGAGGGCCTCGTCGCGCTCTTCGTCGATGCCGGACCACAGCCGCTCGAACTCGTCGCGGAACTCGCGGCCGCCCGCGGCGGCATCGCGCAGGCCGTGCTGCTCCGCCGTGACGAGCTGCGCGCGCCCACGGCGAACGACCAGCTCATCGACCCGCTCACCGAGCGCGAGCTCCAGATCCTCGACCGCCTGCCCGGCCATTCCACGAGCGCAGAACTCGCACAACTCTGCTTCGTCTCGGTCAACACGCTGAAGACGCACATGGCGCACATCTACCGCAAGCTCGGGGTCAACGGGCGAAGCGCCGCGATCGCGCGCGCACAAGAACTGGGGCTGCTCGGATCGCAGGCCGGCCGGCTCAGCCCGGCGGATGCTGCACGTGCATGACCGCCTCGATCTCGATGTTGAAGCTCCGAAGCAGGTCGAGCACGCCCATCAGGCGAGCTTGGTCGGGAACCACCCCGCGCAGTAGCGTCGTGCCCGCACCGGTCGGAATCACTTCGAACCCGTCGAGCTCATCGGTGATCATCGGCACGAGCTCCCCTCGCACGACGATGTCGAACGTCTCGGCGACCATGCTAGATGCGTCGTCGTCGCCCGGGTGTCAGAGCTGCGCCGACGACGGCGGCCTTCGCAACGGGTGCCGGTCCCGGACGCACCGCGGCCGTGACGACCGCCGCACGTGCAACCGGGGCGCCGATGACGCCGACGCGTCCGATTCGTGCTCGTCTCAAAGGCATCTCAGACTCCTGCCGTCTCGTGAAGTGCATCGGCCTCGATCGAGGCGATGATGGCCTGAATGGGAATTCGGCCGTTCGCGATCAGTTGACCGCCGGCGCGGCGGGTCGCTGCGGCGAACGGAGCCGCCCAGAGGTTCTCGTAGACCAGCACCCCCGCGGTGCTGCCTGGTTCCATGGCGTTGGCGAGGTGCGCCACGTCGTCTGCCGCGAGCAGTTCGGCCAACTGCGACTCGATCTCCACGAGGGCGCCGAGGTCGCCGGCATCGGCGAGTTCCACGGCATCCAGTGCACCGTTCTCGTCTTTCGTCAGCACCATGGCGTCGATCACCCGAATGGTGCCCGCGTCGACCAGGTTCACGAGTTCCCGCACGATCTCCCCGGTGAAGTTCGCCTCGCCTGCCGGAAACTCGACCACCAGATAGTCGACCGGGCCCAGCTCATCCAACGCGTGCTCGTCCATGGTGCTCCGTTCGTCGAATCCGACCGCCTGCGCGACAGCTTGCCGCGCTCGGGTTCAGGCTGCTCGACCGCGGCCGGGCGCGCATCACCCGAAGTGGGTGATTCGGAATGCGCGCCGGATGGCTAGCTTGGCTCGGGTCATCACTCTGCGACCTCACTGGAGGAAGTCATGATTCCTGATCGCCATGCACGTTCGATGTTGCCCATTCCGGATCGCCCGGTGCCCGGCCTGACAACCTACGACGCCAAGGACCCGCAGACCGCGTATCCGCCGATCGAGGTGCTGCTTCCGCCTGATGGCGCGCCGAACGTGCTCGTCATCCTGCTCGACGACGTGGGCTTCGGAGCGACGAGCGCGTTCGGCGGCCCCTGCCGCACGCCGAACTTCGAGAAGCTGGCCGCCGGCGGCCTGAAGTACAACCGTTTCCATACGACCGCACTCTGCGCGCCGACCCGCCAAGCCATGCTGACCGGCCGCAACCATCACTCCGTCGGCATGGGCAGCATCACCGAGACGGCAACCTCGGCACCCGGCAATAGTTCGCTCCGGCCGAATACGATGGCACCGATCGCGATGACCCTGAAGCTCAACGGGTACTCCACGGCCCAGTTCGGCAAATGCCATGAAGTGCCGGTCTGGCAGACCTCGCCCGTCGGCCCGTTCGATGCGTGGCCGTCGGCGGGCGGCGGGTTCGAGACGTTCTACGGCTTCCTCGGCGGGGAGAACAACCAGTGGGATCCGGCGCTGTACGAGGGGACCGCCCCGGTCGAGCCGCCCAAGACGGCCGAAGAGGGTTATCACCTCACCGAGGACCTCGCCGACCACACGATCAGCTGGATCCGGATGCAGAAGGCGCTCGCGCCCGAGAAGCCGTTCTTCGTCTACCTCGCCCCCGGCGCCACGCACGCACCACACCACGTGCCGAAGGAGTGGCCGGAGAAGTACGCCGGCGCCTTCGCCGATGGCTGGGATGTGCAGCGCGAACGCACCTTCGCTCGCCAGAAGGAGCTCGGCGTGATCCCGGCCGACGCGGAACTCACGGCGCGACACGCGGAGATCCCGGCCTGGGACGACATGCCCGACGACCTCAAGCCCGTGCTCGAGCGCGAGATGGAGGTGTACGCGGGCTTCCTGGAACACACCGATCACCACGTCGGCCGAGTGCTCGACGCGATCAACGACCTCGGCGTCATGGACGACACGCTCATCTATGTGATCATCGGCGACAACGGGGCATCCGCTGAAGGCACCGTCAACGGCGCATTCAACGAGATGGCGAACTTCAATGGCATGGCCGCCCTCGAGACCCCTGAGTTCATGCGCTCGAAGATGGACGAATTCGGGTCGCCGAGCTCCTACAACCACTACGCGGTCGGCTGGGCCTGGTCGATGGACACACCGTTCCAGTGGACCAAGCAGGTCGCCTCGCACTGGGGCGGCACCCGCAACGGCACGATCGTGCACTGGACGAACGGAATCTCCGAGAAGGGCGGGCTGCGCACGCAGTTCACGCACTGCATCGACGTCGCCCCGACCATTCTCGAGGCGGCGGGGCTGCCTGAGCCCACCATGGTCAACGGCGTGCAGCAGTCGCCCATGGAGGGCACGAGCATGCTTTACAGCTTCAACGACGCGGATGCCCCGGAGCGACACGACCTGCAGTACTTCGAGATGTTCGGCAACCGCGGTATCTACCACCGGGGCTGGAGCGCCGTGACGAAGCATCGCACCCCTTGGGAGATGGTCGGCGGCACGCTGCCCGCGTTCGACGACGACGTCTGGGAGCTGTACGACGGGAGCGGCGGTGACTTCAGCCAGGCGCGCGACCTCTCGGCGGAGCAGCCCGACAAGCTGCACGAACTGCAGCGCCTCTGGCTGATCGAGGCGGTGAAGTACAACGTGCTCCCCATCGACGACCGTACCGGCGAACGCATGAACGCGGACATGGCCGGGCGGCCGACGCTCATCCGCGGCACCTCGCAGCAGTTCTTCTCCGGCATGGGGCGTCTCACCGAGAACAGCGTGGTCAGCATCAAGAACAAGTCGTGGTCGGTCACGGCCGAGGTCGAGGTGCCCGACGGCGGGGCGAACGGCGTGCTCATCGCTCAAGGCGGGCGCTTCGGGGGGTGGAGCTTCTACGCCACGGAGGGGCGTGCGAAGTTCGTGTACAACGTGCTCGGTATCCAGTCGTTCGACGCCGTTGCCGACCGGCCGATTCCGGCGGGCACGCATCAGGTTCGCATGGAGTTCGCGTACGACGGGGGCGGGCTCGCCAAGGGCGGCGGCGTCACGCTGTACTACGACGGCGAGGCCGTCGGAACCGGACGGGTCGATGCCACCCAGGCGATGGTCTTCTCAGCCGACGAGACGACCGATATCGGGTACGAGTCCGGCACGGCCGTCAGCCCCGACTACACCCCGCAGTCGAGCCGCTTCACCGGCAGGATCGGCTGGGTGCAGATCGATCTCGGCGACGACGACCACGACCACTTCATCGATCCCGACGAGCGCATGCGCATCGCCATGGCGAGACAGTAGGCCGTCGGTTCGCCCGACCGGTGCTGCCGACCGGGCATGCTGCCGGCTCAGGCCGCGAGGCCGAGCCGGCGCAGGTCGTCGGTCGAGGCGCGGTACTCGTCGCCGTCGGCGAGCGTGAGCTCGCGCGGCACGCGTGCACCGTTCTGCACCTTGGCGTCGCTGCCGATCGTGGCGTACGGGCCGACGACCGCGTTGCGTCCGACGACGGCGCGGCGGCCGATGTGCGCGTTCACGCCCACGACGGCGCGCTCGGCGACGATCGCGTCGCCTTCGACCCATCCGCCCGGGCCGATCCGGGCGCCCCGCTGCACTTCGGCACCGGGGTCGACGTAGGCCGTCGGGTCGACGAACGCGCTGGGGTCGACCTTGGCGGTCGTGGCGACGAGGCCCCGGCCGTTCACGTGCTTCCGATAGCGACGCAGGATCCCGGCTTCGTCCTCGAACTCGACATAGCTGATGCCCACGTTCTCCTCCTTCCGGTGCGGTGGTTCCACACCCGAACACTGATACAACATCGGAGCTGACCGGGGCATTCCCGAGAGAGCTGCGGCACGGGCCAGCGGCGGCTCGGCTGGTGAGGTTAGGCTTTCCTCAAACCACCACGGATGCCGCGTCGCGGGCCGTCCGCCGATCGAAACCCGCCCAGGCCAGCCATGCCCCACCCGCCGCTCCTCGAGCTCGACCGCGTGAGCATCCGCCACGAGGGAGCGCGATCGGCCACCCCGATCGACGTGTCGTTCACGGTCGCACGCGGCGAGGTCGTGCTGATCCTCGGCCCGAGCGGTTGCGGCAAGTCCACCCTCACCCTCGCGCTCGACGGGCTCATCCCGCACGCGGTGCCCGCCACGCTCGACGGCACGGTGCTCGTGGCTGGGCTCGACACGAGCGAGCACCCCGTGGGCGCGCTGAGCGAGCACGTGGCCATGGTGTTCCAGGACCCCGACGCCCAGATCGTCACCGGTACGGTGCTCGACGAGGTGTGCTTCGCGCCCGAGAATCAGCTCGTCGCGGCGTCCGAGGTGCTCGAACGCGCCGAGCGGGCGCTGAAGCTCGTGGGTCTCTGGAGCCGCCGCGCCGAGAACCCCGACACCCTCTCGGGTGGTGGCCGCCAGCGACTCGCGATCGCGTGCGCGCTCGCGATGGCGGCGCCCGTGCTCGTGCTCGACGAACCGACCGCGAATCTCGACCCCGCCGGCATCGACGAGGTCTACGCCGTGCTGCGCGAGCTCGCGAGCGACCGCGACCACGCCGTGGTGCTCGTCGAGCACAACCTCGACGCGGCCGTCGACATCGTCGACCGGGTCATCGTGCTCGACGCCGACGGACGACTCGTGATCGACGGCCCCGCCCGCGAGACGCTGCGCGAGCGCGCCGACGAGCTCGCCGCCCTCGGCGTCTGGCTGCCCGTGTCGACGCTCGCCGCGATGCGGCTGCGCGACGCCGGCGTCGTGCTCGACCCGCTGCCCCTCACGCCGGCCGAGCTCGGCGCAGCGCTCGACGCCGTGCCCGTGCTGCCGGCACCGCTCAGCGCGTCTTCGCCCGTTCGGTCGACGGCGCTGTCGCCTCGGCCCGCGGTGCACTCGCCGACGTCGCCGCACGCCGCACCTGCCGCCGCCGTCTCCCGGCGGCTCGGTCAGGGTGTCATCGAGGCCGATCCGGTCATTCGAGCGCGCGGACTCTCGGTGCAACGCGGCGGGCGGCGCGGCCCGACCGTCGTCGAGGGCGTCGACCCGGCCCGATGCGACGCCCGCGATCGCGCCCGGCGCATCGGCTTCGTGTTCCAGAACCCAGAGCACCAGTTCATCGCCCCGTCCGTCGCCGAGGAGCTCGCCCAGAGCCTTCGCGTGCAGGGCACTCCCGATGCCGAGGCCGAACCGCAGATCGACGCGATGCTGCGACGGTTCGGGCTCGAGTCGCTGCGCGAGCAGCATCCGTTCCTCCTCTCCGGCGGGCAGAAGCGGCGCCTCTCGGTCGGCACCGCCCTCATCGCGGGAGCTCCAGTGCTCGCGCTCGACGAGCCGACGTTCGGGCAGGACCGCGCCCGCGCATCGGAGCTGCTCGACATGCTGCGCACGCTCAACGACGAGGGCACGACCGTGCTCGTCGTCACCCACGACCTGCAGCTCGTCGCCGACTACGCGAGCCACATCGCCGCGATGCACGACGGCCGGCTTCTCGCCGTCGGCCCCGCGGCCGAGGTGCTCGCCGGGCCGCTCGTCGAGCAGGCGGGGCTGCGGCATCCGCCCCTCGCCCGGGCGACGCGCGGGCTCGTGCGGCATCCGTCATGGCACGGTGTGAGTCGGATGTCGCAATTGCCCGTCTCCTCGGCGGCGGGCTCGTGAGCGCGGGCGGCGGCGTGCTTCCGGCAGGCGGCGACCACGCGGCATCCGGCGCCCTCGACCCCTTCGCCGCCCACCGCTCGCGGCGCCCCGCCCGCTTCCTCTCCGCCCTGAACCCGATCGCGAAGCTCGCCGCACCGCTGCCGGTGATGGTGCTCGTGATGTTCAGCCGCGGCATCGCCGTGCCGCTCGCGTTCGTCGTCTTCGCCGCGGCGGTGCTGCTCGTCGGTGCCCGGCTGCCGGGGCGCGCGGTTGCGGCGCTGCTGCTCGGTACGCCGGTCGCGGCGCTCGTGCTCGGGGTGACGTTCGGCGTATGGATCGATCCGTCGAGCGTGACAGGCGAGCCCGCGGCATCCGTCACCCTCGTCTCGATCGGCGACTGGAGCTTCTCGCTCGCCGCCTATCTCGTGGGACTCGCGACAGCGCTGCGCATCCTCGCGATCCTGCTGCTCTCGCTCATCGCCGGCGTCACCTCGACCGGTCCCGAGTTCGTGCGCTCGATGGTGCAGAACCTGCGGGTGCCGTACCGCCTCGGCTACACGGCGCTCGCGGCGCTGCGTTTCGTTCCGAGGTTCGGCCACGAGCTCGAGATCATCAGGGCCGCTCACCGCGTGCGCGGCACGGATGCCGGGCGCGGGCCGGTCGCGGCCGTGCGACGCGCCCTCGGCTATGCGGTGCCGCTGCTCGCCTCGGCCATCAGGCACGCCGAGCGCGTCGCCCTCGCCATGGACGCCCGGGCCTTCGGCGCGCATCCCACCCGCACCGAGCGTTACCGCTCACCCTGGCGGGCACGCGACACCGTGTTCGTGGCGTGCTTCCTCGCGGCGAGCGCGGTCATCGCGTGGCTGACCTGGGGCCGCTGACCGGGGCACGCCAGCCGAAAGGCCGGACGGCGGGAACGACGAAGGGCCGGACGGCATGCCGTCCGGCCCTTCGATCAGCGCGCTACTCCGCGGCGGGTGCGGTGTCGACGATCTCGACGAGGAACACGAGGGTCTGGCCGCCGAGCGCGTGCGCCGCGGCATCCGTACCGTACGCGAGCTCCGGCGGAATCGTCACGATGAGCTTCGTGCCGACCTTCTGGCCGACGAGCGCCGCGCCGAAGCCCGGAATCACGCCGTCGGTCGTGAAGCTCGCCGGCTCGCCGCGCGTGTAGCTCTGGTCGAAGATCTCGCCGGTGTCCCAGCTGATGCCCTGGTAGTTGACGGTGACGTTGTCGCCCTCGCCGACCTCGGCGCCGTCACCCTCTTCGAGCACCTTGAGCTGCAGCTCGGTCGACGGGTCGGTGGCCGGCAGGGTGACGGTGGGCGGCTCGCCCTCGGCGCCGAACTTCACCTCGGGCACGTTCTCGGTCCACTCGGCGGGCTTCAGCGGCTGCTGTACCTCGACGATGTCGATCACGATGACGACGGTCTCGTTGGGTGCGACGCCGATGGTCTCGTTACCGGTCTCGCCGTAGAGCGTCGACGCGGGCGCCACGGTCACGGTGCGCGAGCCGACCGGCACGCAGTCGATGCCGGCCCGGAACGACTCGAAGACGGCCTCGTCGCCCGCGGTGATCGTGGTGGGCTGCGAGAACAGCGACTCGCCGCTCGTGCCCGAGAAGGCGGTGACGACGACGTTCATCGGGTCGCCGGCGACGGTCTCGTCGCCATCGCCCTCGATCGCGACGGTGCGCTCGAGCTCGTCGGCCTGGAGCGGCGTGGTGAACGTCGCGGTCGGCGATGCGGCGAACTCGCCCTCGACGGTCACGCCGTCGCTGAGCTCGCCGGGCTTCACGTCCATGCACGCGGCGGCGGCGGGAGTCTCCGATGCCTCGGGTGCTGGGCTGCCGGCACAACCGGCGAGGAGCAGGGCTGCCGCGGAGGCGAGCGCGAGGGGCGCGGCGCGGCGCAGGGCACGGTTCATGAGGGGATGTCTCGATTCGATCGTGAGCAGAGTGGCTCCAGTCTGCACCGTTCTGCTTTCGATTGCCTGAATCGGCCGGTTCGATCGCCGACGAAGGGCATCGGATGTCGCCGCGACGCACCGCCCGATTCGCTGCACGACCGCCCGATTTCCCTCGATCCGGGCCGATCAGGGCCACAATGAGCAGATGGGGAGCACGGTGGGGGAACCTGATTTCGGTGGAGCATTCGCGGCCGCGGCGGCATCCTTCACCGAGCTCGACGACGTGCTCTGGAATCCGATCTCGACCGCCGCGGTGGCACGCGCGCGGCCCCGTTTCGACGAACTCGTGTTCGATGCGTGCTGCGGTGACGGGGCATCGGCGCTGCCGACCGCCGAGCTCGTGGGCATCGGCGGCGTCGTCGACGCGGTCGATCTCGCCGAGCCGCTGGTCGCGGTCGCGCGCGAGCGAGCGGGCGAGCGGATGCCGCAGCTGCGCCTGCACGTCGACGATGTCACGAGCTGGGAGCCCACGGGCTACGACCTCGTGCAGTGCGTGCTCGGCGTCTTCTTCTTCCCCGATCTCGACGCCGGCACGCGGCACCTGATCGAACGCGCCCGCCCCGGCGGCCGCGTGGCGATCACGGTGTGGGCCCGCGGGGCGTTCGACCCATTGCCCGAACTGCTCGCCGCGGCGCTGCCCGACGGTGGGGAGGGTCTCGACGAGCGCGCGCCGCGCTCGGCCGGCCTCGAACAGATCGACACCCCCGGCAGTCTCGCCCAGTGGCTGACCGGCCTCGGGCTCGTCGGGGTGCGCGCCGAAGCCGTGCAGCGGCACCTCGATCTCACACCCGACCTCGCCTGGTCGCTCGTGCTCGGCACTGCGCTGCGCGTGCTGCTCGACGAGCTCGACGAGCTCGACGACGAGATGATCGCCGGCGTGCGCGAACGCTACCTCGCCGCACTCGCTGAACGAGGCGTGACCTCGATCGACGTGACGACGCTCATCGCGATCGGCCGGCGTGCATCGTAGGGATGGCGCCTGCGTCACTGAAAACGCAGGGTCGTCGAGAAGGATCGGGAACACCTGTTGACCTTGACCTTGGGTCAGGGTGCACGCTGACGACATGAGCACATCGACATCGACCCGATCGCACACGACCTGGACCGGCATGGTGCCGGTCGATGACACGGCGCTGGCCGTGACCGACACCGGCGGCCCCGGCATCCCCGTGGTGTACCTGAATGGCTCGTACGCCTCGAAGCGCCACTGGCGCGGCGTCGTCGCCGAGCTCGGCTCGGAGGTGCGCCACATCACCTTCGACGAGCGAGCACGCGGAAAATCCAAGCTCTCGGCCGACTACTCGTTCGAGGCGTGCATGCGCGATATCGACGCCGTGCTCGAGGCGAGAGGTGTCGACCGGCCGCTGCTGGTGGGCTGGTCGTACGGAGCCCTGCTCGGCGTGCACTGGGCGAGCCGCAACCCTGCGCGTGCTCGGGGCGTGGTGGGCGTCGACGGGCCCTACCCGGTCGGCTGGACCGACGAGGCCGGCCACGACGAGATCCGCACGGTGTTCCGACGCATGAGGCCGATGATGCCGCTGGCTCGCCGGCTCGGCATGGCCGCGCGATTCTCGGCTGAGGTGCATGCCGAGCTCGCGATCGAGTCGCACCGGCTGCATGCCGCGCTCGAACCGATCCTCGACGGCCTGACCGTGCCGGTTCGATACGTCGTCGCCTCCGGAGAGGCGGTCGGCAGCCGCGACGACCTGC
Organism: Agromyces subbeticus DSM 16689; assembly: GCF_000421565.1. Taxonomy (GTDB): domain Bacteria; phylum Actinomycetota; class Actinomycetes; order Actinomycetales; family Microbacteriaceae; genus Agromyces; species Agromyces subbeticus. The sequence continues at coordinate 98,160 of NZ_ATXG01000004.1, forward strand.
AGGAGCAGATGCGAAAGGCCGTCGACCCGGTACTGGCGCGCAACCCGAACCTGCAGATCAGCTCGAAGGTCGCCAGCAACCACGGCAGCATCCTGCGCAAGGACTCCCCGGCTGTCGCCGCCGCGGTTCGCGAGGTCGCCGCCCTCGAGCCGAGGGGTCGTTGAGGGCGTGACCGCAGGACTCACGATCGGCCTCGCGGCGGCGTTCGCCGGTGTCACGGTGAAGACCGTGCGGCACTATCACCGGCTCGGCCTGGTCGAGGAGCCGCAGCGCGACAGCTCGGGGTACCGGCGCTACGGCTCCGAAGAGCTGCTGCGGCTCGTGCAGGTTCGCACCTTGGCCACGGCGGGCGTGCCGCTGGCCGAGATCGCCTCCCTGCTCGACGCGGGCTCCGAGCAGTTCGCCGCCGCCCTGACCGATGTCGAGCAACGACTGACCGCGCAGATCGCCGACCTGATCGAGCGTCGCAGCACCCTGCACCGGCTCGCCGACGGCGACCGAGCCCTGCTGCCCGATCGTGCGTGCGCGGTGCTCGACCGCATGCGCACGCTCGGGTTCAGTGCCGACTACGTGGCCGGCCAGCGCGAAGGTCTGGTGCTGGCCCGCGCTCTGCTGCCCGATGGCTTCGACGCCTTCGTGGCCCAGACCGAGCTTCGACTCGACGATCCTCGGTACGTCGAACTGATCCAGCTCGGGTGGGAGGCCGAGAACTGGGACCCCGACGACCCGCGCATCGAGGAACTCGCCGCCGCCATGGCCGATCTCTACCTCGCGAACCCGGCTCTGCTGGGTGATCCGGAGGTCATGCGAGCGTGGATCGGCGCCGCCGCCAAGTACACGCTGATCAACACTCACGGCGAGAACCAGGCGCCGATCTCGACCCGGCTGACCGCGCTGACCGAGGCCAAGCTGCGCGCTGCCGGAATACCGGTGCCGCACGAGTGAGGCGACTCGGCCGCCAGACCGTCACCATTCCACAGGCGCCCGCCCACGCATCGTGAGGATCCGCTATCCTGTCGACCGCCTCGATTCGCTGAGAGTCGGGAGCCGCGGCGACATCCGTCTTCCCAGCCGCACTCGAACCTCCCCCGCGTCACCGACCGCCCGAGAGAGGGCTGCGCCCCCATGTCCGACCATCCCGGCTTCAGCAACCTCGTCACGACACCCGACTTCGCTGCCCGGGTGAGTGAAGCGCTCGGCCACCTGCCCGCCGACGCAGTCGGCCTGCTTCGTCTGGCCATCGTCGAGCGGCTCTCGGTGCCTGAGATCGCCGCTCGCACAGAGCTCGGCGAAGTGAGCATCGAGGCCTCACTGAGTCGCGCTCGCGCCGAGCTGCTCGAACTGCTCCGCCACGACACGCCAGATGACCTCAGCGCACTGACGCCCACTCGCGCCCGTGTGCTGGCAGCGCTTCCGGCCGCCTTCGCGATGGTCGACACCGCGCCCGCACGAGCGGATGACGGCCAGAATGCTGCGCCGCAAGCGACGAAGCCGCCGCGGCGCCAGAAGCCGGCGTTGTGCCGCAGCAGACTGGTCGTCCCCGCCGCGGCACCACGGCCTCGCCGGGGGCGCTCGAAGGTGGCCGCACTGGCTGCTCCGCCGTCGCCACGCCGACAGTCGCTCGTTGCTGCCGGCACCTCGGCCGCCATGCTCGCACTCATCGTGACCGCCGGGTTCGCGCATGAGGCCGGGTTGCTCTCGACCGACGGGCACCCCGTCGAGATCGGTGCTGCTCAGGCGCCGGGTGCCCGGCCGGATCCCGACGCCCAGGCCCACGCCGTGCCCGACACCAACCTCTCCGACCCTCACATCGACGGCCAGCGGTCAGCTTCATCGGCACCCGACGACGTGGAATCGCCGAGCGCTCCGCGTCCGGCGTCGTCTGCGAAGCCCCCAGTGCCGCTGCCGCACCAGTCGCCCCCGAAGGCGCCGGCGAAGGCTCCGGCCCAGCGCGCGACGCCATCGTCCGAAGGCGCCGAGAGGCCCGCACCGGCCATCACCGCCGTCGACACGGCCGAGGGACTCGTCTCACCACGGGTCAGTGGCACGGCCTCGCCCGGGGCGCGCGTGTCGGCGACGACGACAGCAGGTCGCGTCTCGGCGAATGCCGACGAGACCGGCCTCTGGACCATGCTGCTCGAGGGACTCGACGCAGGTGACACTCGGGTCTCGATCGTGCAGACCGACGCCAACGGCACGACGAGCGGCGCCGTCTCGACCGTCGTCGAACTCGTCGTACCCGTGGTGACCGTCGATCGCTCTGGCGAGGGCGACGCGACTGTCACCGTGTCCGGGCGGCCGGGCACCGATGTGGAGCTCGTCGTCAACGGGTCCGTCGCCGCGACGATCGATCTGCCGGAGTCGGGCGCCTCGGTCACTCGAAGCCTCGATGTCGCGGATCCGGGCACCGTCGGCGTGCGGTATCGCGCCGACGACCGCGTCGGTGCGACCGTCTCGTCGGTCGAGTAGCGCTCGGCCGCAGCTCCGCCGGTCGAGTAGCGCCCGACGAAGGAGGACGCGTATCGAGACCAGCTCACCGGGTCTCGATACGCTCGCTAGCGCTCGCTACTCGACCGACGGGAAGCGCTCGCTACGCCACCGGCGAGGGCGACGCGCTCGTGGCGACCGGACGCGAATCGTCGTTCGACCACTGGCTCCACGAACCCGGGTACAGCGCAGCACCGATGCCGGCGATGGCGAGGGCCGCGACCTCATGCGCGGCGGTCACGCCTGATCCGCAATAGGCGGCGACCGCGATGCCGGGCGTGATGCCGAGCTCGGCGAACCGCTCGCGCAGCACCTCGGCGGGCAGAAACCGCCCGCCGGCATCGAGGTTGTCACCGCTCGGCGCCGATCGCGCGCCCGGAATGTGACCCGCGCGCGGGTCGATGGGCTCGACCTCACCGCGGTACCGCGGCGCGGCGCGGGCGTCGAGCAGCACGCCGCCGGTGGCGAAGTCGGCAGCGGCGTCGATGTCGATGACCGGCATCGAGCCGAAGTGCGCGGCGGCATCCCCCGGCTCGGGAACGACGTCTCCGGTCTCGAGCGGATGCCCCGCCGAGACCCAGGCTGCCAGGCCCCCGTCGAGCATGCGCACGTCGTCGACGCCGGCGTGCCGCAGCAGCCACCACGCGCGAGCCGACGATTGGTTGCCGAGGTCGTCCATGACCACGATCGCGTCGCCGTCGCGCAGGCCCCACCGCCGCATGGCTGTCGTGAAGGCGGCTTCCGAGGGCAGCGGATGCCGCCCCTCCCCTGTCACGGCGTGGTCGGCGAGCTCGTGGTCGAGGTCGACGTAGACCGCGCCCGGAACGTGCCCGTCGCGGTACGCCGCCGAGCCGTCGGGTTCGGCGAGCGACCAGCGCACGTCGAGCACGACGGTGCGCAGCCCTGCCTCGAGGCGTTCGGCGAGCTCGTGCACATCGATGAGAATCGGCATCCCTCCATCCTGCCAAGCCCGCGGGCGGCGCCGAGCCGCAGCATCCGTGTCTCCGTTGCATAACGGCGGCTTGCGGATGCCTCCTCACGCAACGTATCGTCGAGAGAGTCGAAATAGTGACCGAATGGTCGGTCATGAATCAACACCCTACTCAGTGACGAGAACCCGCCAGGGCTCAAAGGAGAGTTCACCCATGCACCGTGTGCAACGCCGTCTGCTCGTTCCCGCCGCGGTCGCGGCATCCATCGCCCTCGCACTCACCGGTTGCGGCGCGTCGAACTTCGGCGGCGACTCCGGTGGCGACGGCGCCTCGGAAGAGGGCCCGATCAAGATCGGCGCCGTGCTCGACATCACGGGCGTCGGCGCGAACCTCGGCGTTCCCGAGCAGAACACGCTCAACATGCTCGCCGAGCAGCTCAACGCCGACGGCGGCATCGACGGCCGCGAGGTCGAGCTCATCATCAAAGACAACCAGTCGACCGAAGACGGCGCCGCGAAGGCGACGACGCAGCTCATCGAGAACGACGACGTCGACCTCATCATCGGCTCTTCGCGCACCGGCCCGTCGCTCGCGATGCGCCCGCTCGTCGAGGCCGCGCAGGTGCCCACCATCTCGGTCGCCGCGAACGCCGCGATCGTCGACGGCTCGGAGTGGGTCTTCAAGACCGCGCAGAACGACCTCGTCGTGCTCGAGCGCATCCTCGACGACGCCGAGTCGAAGGGCTACACGAAGGTCGCCCTCGTTCGCGACGCGACGGGCTTCGGCGAGGGCATCGCCGACATCATCACCGAGCTCGGCGAAGAGCGCGGCATCACGCTCACCGCGACCGAGTCTTTCGAGCCGAGCGCGACCGACTTCACCGCGCAGATGACGAACATCCGCGGTGCCGACGCCGACGCCGTCATCATCTGGGGCATCACCCCGTCGGCCGGTCTCGCGCAGGCCGCCTACGTGCAGCTCGGCGTGGGCAAGCCGGTCTACCAGTCGCACGGTGTCGCGAACGACGCGTTCTTCGAGGCCGCGGGCCCCGCCGCCGACGGCGTCATCGCGCCGATGGGCCGCCTGCTCGTCGCCGACCAGCTCGCCGACGACGACCCGCAGAAAGAGGTCATCGACCAGTTCATCGCCGACTACTCCGCCGAGTTCGGCAGCTCCCCCTCGAGCTTCGCCGGGCACGCGTTCGACGCCTGGCTCGTGGGCACGCAGGCCATCGAGGCCGCGGGCACCGAGCCCGAGGGGCTGCGCGACGCGATCGAGGCGACCACCGACCTCGTGGGCATCTCGGGCATCTTCACGATGACGCCTGACAACCACTCGGGCCTCACGGCCGACGCCCTCATCATGGCGCTCGCCGAGGGCGGCCGCTGGACCCTCTACGAAGAGTGAGCGGCATCCGTTGACCGACTTCCTCCAGCTGACGGTGGCAGGGCTCTCACAGGGATCTGTGTACGCCCTGCTCGCCGTCGGCCTCATCGCCACCTACACGGTGCGGCACGTCGTGAACATCGCCCAGGGCGACTACGCGACGCTCGCCGGCCTCGGCAGCATCTCGCTCGTCACGGCCGGGCTGCCGCTGCCGGTCGCCATCCTCATCGCGCTCGTGTCGGTGACGCTCGCCTCGGTGCTCATCGAGCGGCTCGTGATCGCCCGCGTCAAGAACCTCACGACGCTCGTCTCGATCATCCTGACCCTCGGCGTCTCGACCCTGCTGCAGGCGATCATGCTGCTGATCTGGGGTGCCGAGGGCCGGCGCCTGCCCGCCTTCCCGGGCAACGACCTCACCCTCGGCGGCGTCAGCATCCGCTCGCAAGAACTGTGGATGCTCGGCGCCCTCGTCGTGGTCGGCGGCGGCGTGCTGCTCTTCTACGAGAAGACCCGCTGGGGCAAGGCGCTGCGCGCGAGCGCGGAGCAGCCGGTCGCGGCCCGCATCGTCGGCATCTCGCCCGCCGTGGCATCCGTCATCGCCTTCGCGATCGCCGGCTTCGTCGGCGCGACTGCCGGCGTCGTCAGCTCGCCCATCTACCTCTCGATCTGGTCGGGCGGCCTGCTGCTCGGCCTCAAGGGCTTCGTGGCGGCAGTGCTCGGCGGGCTCGTCTCGTTCCGCGCGGCGATCGTCGGCGCGCTGCTGCTCGGCATCATCGAGTCGTACGTCGCCGGCTACGTGGCATCCGGGTGGAAGGACGCCGTCGCGTTCTTCATCCTCATCATCGTGCTCATCATCCGACCGGCCGGCCTCGTGCTGCGCCCGAACGCCGTGAGGGTGTGAGATGTCACTGCTGAACAACGCCGCCATCCGGTCGAAGACCGGCTTCTGGCCCAACAACCGCGGCACCATCATCGGCGTCGCCGTGCTCGCGGTCATCATCGCGATCGTGCCGTTCACAGCGAGCTCGTCGATGATGAACATCGCCGTCTTCTCGATGATCTTCGCGCTGCCGGCCATCGGCCTCTCGCTGCTCATGGGCCTCGCGGGGCAAGTCTCGCTGGGCCAAGCGGCGTTCTTCGCGATCGGCGCCTACACGCACGCGATCCTGCTGCAGAAGTTCGAGCAGCCCGCCCTCGTCGCCGCGGTCGGCGGGGTCGTCGCGGCGATGCTCGCGGCGCTGCTCGTGGGCCTGCCGATGCTGCGCCTGCGCGGTCACTACCTCGCGCTCGCGACGCTCGGGCTCGGCTTCATCGTCATGATCGCGGTGCGCGAGTGGGACTTCACCGGGCGCACGACCGGCATCTACGGCTACGGCCGGCCCGAGGTCTTCGGCATCCCGATCGACAACAACGGCCTCTTCTTCTGGTTCGTCGCGCCGTTCGTGCTCATCGGCCTCGTGCTCGCGCTGAACCTCACCCGCTCGCGGGCGGGCCGCGCGCTCTCGTCGGTCAACGACTCCGAGCTCGCGGCCGAGTCGCTCGGCGTGAACACCTACGCCCTGCGCGTGAAGGTCTTCACGCTCTCGGCGGGCTTCGCCGGCCTCGGCGGCGTGTTCTACGCCTACCAGGTGCAGATCGTCTCGCCGCAGGTGGCCGAATTCCACGTCTCGGTCGAACTGCTGTTGATGGTCGTCATCGGCGGGCTCGGCTCGGTGTGGGGCGCGATCGCGGGTGCGTTCATCGTCGAGCTGCTCTCCGAGGGCCTGCGCGAGCTGATCCCCGCGATCATCCCCGGCGCTACCGGCGAGGTGCAGCTCATCGGCTACGGCCTCGTGCTCATTCTCGTGATCATCCTGTTGCCCGGCGGGCTCTATCAAGTCGTGAAGACGGCGTGGGCGGCGATTCGTAGGCGCATGGGCAAGCGAGCGGATGCCGCGTCGCGGCCGGTGCCCGACGGCACCGCCGACGCGGGTGCGGGCGATGTGCCGACGCGCGCCTTCGGCGGGCTACCCGGCGAGAGCGCCGCGAGCGCCGGCACCGAGGGTCTCGACGACACGACGGATGCCGCGGCATCCGCCCCTCGCATCCCCACCGTCTCGACACCGATCGCGGCCGGCGAGCCGATCCTCGAGGTCACCGGGCTCACGAAGCGCTACGGCGGCGTGGTCGCCGTCGACGACGTGAGCTTCACCGTGCCGGCCGGGCGCATCATGGGCCTCATCGGCCCGAACGGCGCCGGCAAGACCACGTGCTTCAACATGATCACGGGCGCGATCGCGCCGACGTCGGGCACCGTGCGTTTTCTCGGAAACGAGATCCAGGGCAGGAAGCCGCACGTCGGCGCCGAGGCCGGGCTCACCCGCACGTTCCAGAACCTGCAGGTATTCTCGTCGACCGACGTCGTCGGCAACGTCTACATGGGCCGCTACCGCAAGGGCCGAGCCGGCATCCTGCGCGGCATGCTCGGGCTGCAGGGCCGCGAGCAGTACACGCATGAGGAGGTCGCCCGCGACATCCTCGACTCGATGCGGCTCGGCGACGTCGCGGGCCTCGCCGCTGGCGACCTGCCCTTCGGTCGCCAGCGCATGATGGAGGTCTGCCGGGCGCTCGCCGCCGAGCCCGCCCTGCTGCTGCTCGACGAGCCGATGGCCGGGCTCTCGGGCCACGAGCGCGAGCTGCTCGCCACGCTGCTACGGGCGCTGCGCGACGCCGGGCTCACGATCGTGCTCGTCGAGCACGACGTCGCCCAGGTCATGGCGCTCGCCGACACCGTCGCGGTGCTCGACGACGGTGTGCTCATCGCGCACGGCGACCCCGAGTCGGTGCGCAACGATCCCGCGGTCATCGTCGCCTACCTCGGCACCGACGCCGAAGAGGCCGAGGCCGAGCTCAAAGAGCTGGAGGAACAGTCATGACCCTCGCCGTCAGCGACCTCGACGCCGGGTACGGCAAGCTCGCGATTCTGCACGGGGTGAGCCTCTCGGTCGCGCCGGGCGAGATCGTCACCGTCGTCGGCTCGAACGGCGCCGGCAAGACGACGCTGCTGCGCGCGCTCAACGGCCTCATTCGCCCGACCGCCGGCACCGTCACCCTCGACGGCGTCGACATCACCGGTAAGGCGACCGAGAAGATGGCGGCGCTCGGGCTCACCCACGTGCCCGAGAACCGGCTGTGCTTTCCGACCCTCTCGGTGCGCGACAACCTGATGCTCGGAGCGTGGAGCCGCGGCGGCAAGGGCGACCTCGCGGCCGTGCTCGAGCTGTTCCCCCGGCTGCAGCCACGCCTCGGTCAGGCTGCCGGCACGCTCTCGGGCGGCGAGCAGCAGATGGTCGCGATCGGCCGCGGCCTCATGGCCTCGCCCAAGGCGATCCTGCTCGACGAGCCCTCGATCGGACTCGCCCCGAAGGTGGTCGCCGAGATCATGAAGGTGCTCACCGAGCTGCGCGGTCGCGGCATGGCGGTGCTGCTCGTCGAGCAGAACGTGCGCGCCTCGTTCGGCATCGCTGACCGGGCTGTGGTCATGCAGCGGGGTCGTGTCGTGCTCGAGGGCACGCCTGCCGAGCTCGTGGAGCTGCCCGAGGTGCGCAATGCGTATCTGGGCGGTGCTGCTGCCTGACGGCGCATCCTGACTCGCCGGTCGAGTAGCGAAGCGTATCGAGACCCAGCGGCGCGCAACGTGGTCTCGATACGCGTGCTCCTTCGTCGCCCGATACTCGGCCGACGAGTCACGACAGGAGCCGCACGATCTCGTCGTAGCCCTTCGCACGAGCGTGTTCGAGCGGGGTGACGCCATCGCGGTCGGCGATCGAACGGTCGGCGCCGCCCTCGAGCAGCACGCGCACCGTCTCCTGGTGCCGCGGGCCACCGTCGCCGAGGATGACGGCTTCGAGCAGCGCCGTCCACTCGAGGTCGTTGACGTGGTTCACGTCGATGTCGGTCTGCAGCACGCGCTGCAGGTACTCGACGTGGGCGCGCTCGCCCGCCGGGATCACGGAGATGCCGCCGTAGCGGTTCACGATCGTGAAGTCGGGGTCGGCGGGCAGCAGCACCTCGGCCATCGCGACGCTGCCGGTTACACCAGTGACGAGCCAGGGGGTGTCGTGCCGGTCGTCGAGGGCATCGGGGTCGGCGCCCGCGGTGACGAGCAGCTTCGCGGCCTCGACGTGGTCGCCGGTGACGGCCAGCAGCAGTGCGGTGCGCTGCCGCTCGTCACGTGCCTCGAGCCACGCGCCCGCGCGGATCGCGAGGTCGACGGTGGCGGCGTCCCCCGCGGCGGCCGCAGCGAGCAGCGTGCCGTCGGGGTCGGGTAGCTGAGGAGCTGGGGTCTCGGTCATGCGACCATCCTCTCGTGGGGTCGCGCTCAAGGGCGTCGAAGGGGGCGAAGCGGATGTCTCAGGCACAGCCGTGCACCCGGCGAGCAGCAGCGCCGCCGCGATGACCGCGACGGCGCCACTGCGACGGATGCGGATCAGCTCCACGGCGACCCGACGACGTCGTACGGGCCGGAGGGTGCCGGCTGCTCGTCAAACTTGCTGTCGACCGCGAGCAGGCGTCCGTGCAGCATCTTCGCGGTCGTGTAGACGCGGTCGGGGTCGCTCGCCTGCTGCGTGACGCGGTTCACCGAGTCGCCGTCCGCCGAGACCCGCATCGTCGCGACCATCTTCGAGAAGTTGCGGATGACGGTGAGTTCGTTGCCCTGTCGCACGAGACCGTCGGCGTTGACGAGGTCGGCGCCCTGCGTGTCGATCGCGGAGACCGCGCCATCCGCCGTGGCGAAGCGCCACAGCTGCCCGGTGTTGCCCTGCGCGACGACGAACGCGCTGCGGTCGGCCGAGAGCACGATGCCGCCGAGGTTGAAGCCCGCGACGCGATCGACCGTGCCCGCGGCATCCGCCCACAGCTCGGCCGACCAGCCGTCGGCCGACTGCGCGACGCGGAAGATCTGCGGATCGTTCGAGTTGGTGAAGTACGCGGCGCCGTCGGCGCCGATCGCGACGTCGTTGAGGAAGGCGTCGGCGGTGCCGGGCGCGCGCAGCGCGGCGAGCAGCTCGCCCTGCTGCGAGTACACCCAGAGGTCGGGGCGGTCGGGGTTGCCGATGCCGTTCGGGCCGCCCGCGATGTAGACGTTGCCCGCCGCGTCGACGGTGATGCCACGAGCCGTGAAGCGGCCGTCGGTGCCGTCGCCCGCGAGCCATTCCTCCGCCTGCGCATCGCGAGCAGTGCCGCGGTGGATCTCGCCGCCGGTGACCTCGCTCACGTAGAACAGTCCCCGACGCTCGTCGACGCCGATGCCCTCGAAGCGGGAGCCCGCCGCGTCACCCGGCAGCAGGTACCGGTCGGGACGGCCCTGGTTCTGCTCCTGGTTGCGACCGTTGAGGTGAGCAGCGGATGCCTCGGCTGCCGTTGCCTGGTCGGCGCCGGTCGTGATCGTCGCGGTCGTGATTCCAGCGGTGAGACTCGCTGCGGCGAGCGCGGTTGCGATGATGCGCTTCATGGGATTCCCCTTCTCTGCATGCCGGTCTCGGCGTGCTCATCCAGACTCCATCCCCATCGCGCATGCCGGCGTCGGGAGATCGGCTGCCATCGGGTAGCCGATCGGATGATGCCGGCTGCGCCGCGGCGTGCCTAGGCTGGGCGATCATGTCCGTTTCCGACCGCAGTGACCCAGAGATCAGCGGTGTCCGCGGCATCCTCGCGCCCGTCGCCCGGCTCGACGGCTGGCTGGCGCTCGTGTTCATCGTGCTCGTCGTCACCTCTGCCCTTCGGTACCTCGAACGCCACGGCCTCGGTGCCGACGGCGTGTTCGTGCTCACCGGTGCGGCGCTGCTCACGGTCGCGTACTCGCTCCGGCCGCTCCTGCCGACGCGCTCGTGGTGGCCGACCGCGTGGGTCGTCACCGTCACCGTGCTCTGGGCACTGCTGACGCTCGCGGCCCCCTCGTTCGCTTGGTGCGCCGTGCCGCTCGGGTTCGCGGTGCTGCAGGTCCTGCCGTTCCACGGCGCGCTGACCGTCGTCGTGCTCATGACGGCGCTCGTCACCGCCGCCGAACTGCGCATCGCCGAGGGCGTCGACCCCACCGTGATCGCCGGCCCGATCGGCATCGCGCTCGTGACCGTGCTCGTCTACCGCGCGCTGCAGCGCGAGTCGGCCGCACGTCAGGCCCTGCTCGACGAGCTGACCGACGCGCAGCACGAGCTGCTGCAGGCGCAGCACCGGGCCGGCGCACTCGCCGAACGTCAGCGGCTCTCACGCGAGATCCACGACTCGGTCGGGCAGCGACTGGCGAGCATCACGCTGCTGCTCGCGGCGACCGAGCAGGACTGGGATCGGCGCCCCGACGTCGCGCGCGATCATGCCGGCGTGGCCGCCGCGACCGCGCGTGACGGACTCGCCGAGGTGCGCCGGGTGGTGCACGGGCTGCCGCCCGTCGAGCTCGCCGACGACGCCTCGGGCGAGGCACTGCCGTCGGCGTTGCGGCGCCTCGTCGACGAGGTGGCCGGGCCGAACTCCCGCCCCGAGGTGAGTCTGCACGTGCATGGCGAGCCGGTCCCTCTGGCGGCGGATGTCGCGGGCGGCCTGCTCCGCTCCGCCCGCGGTGCCCTCGCGAATGCCATCGAGCACTCCGGGGCCGGCCGTGTCGCCGTCACGCTCACCTTCCTCCCCGACGAGGTGCGGCTCGACGTGCGCGACGACGGCCGCGGGTTCGACGTTGACGCGGTCGCCGGCCGTGCGGCCGATGCATCGAGCGCACAGCCGGGGCGCCCCGGGCGGGGCCGCGGCCTGCAAGGCATCGTCGACCGCGCCGCGGGGCTCGGCGGTCGCGCCTCGATCGAGAGCGCCCCCGGCGACGGCACGACGGTGTCGGTCGAGCTGCCGTTGGAGGCCGAATGACCGTGCGCCTCGTGCTCGTCGACGATCACCCCGTCGTTCGCGCTGGACTCTCCGCGCTCATCTCGGGCACCGACGACCTCGAAGTCGTCGGCGAAGCGCGCGACCTCGCGACGGCACGCTCGGTCGTCGCCGCGACCCGGCCCGATGTCGTGCTCATGGATCTCGATCTCGGCGACGGCCCGGGCGGCGCGGCCGTCACCGCCGAGCTACGGGCACTCGACGAACCACCCCGCGTGCTCGTGCTCACGACGTACGCCACCGAGGCCGACATCCTGCGCGCCCTCGATGCCGGGGCGAGCGGCTACCTGCTGAAGGATGCCCCTGCGCCCGAGCTGTTCGCCGGCATCCGGGCGACCGCGCGCGGCGAAACGGTGCTCGCACCCTCCGTCGCGGCCACGCTCGTGCGCCGCGCGGCCTCCCCCGGCCCCGTCGTCACCGAACGCGAAGTCGCCGTGCTCGAACTCCTGGCACAGGGCCTCGGCAACCGCGAGATGGCGAAGGAGCTCTTCGTCTCGGAGGCGACGGTGAAGTCGCACCTCTCGCACATCTACACGAAGCTCGGCGTCGACACCCGGGCGGGAGCGGTCGCCGCCGCCATCGAGCGGCGCATCATCCGCCGCTGACGCCGCCGGCCCCGTAGAGTCGGCGCCGACGCCGACAACGAGCTCGATGGCTATCTGGGCTCCATGTCTTGAGACCAGGTCACTCCACACCGCCTCAGCGACTCTGCCCGGCCACTACGCCGGTCCGGTCATGGAAGCACGTCGATCGATCGCGTCTTCGAGAGCGGCGGCGGAATGCCGAAATACCAAGGCGCCAAACCGTGAACTTGCGACGATGAGTGGGAGCTTCGTGTCGCCATGATCATCTCGAACACCGATGGCGATGCCGTAAAACTCGGTGCCAGAGAGAGGAAGAAGTGCACTCTCGGCGCTCTTGACCACGCCCCAAGGAATCTGCGCGACCCTCCGGGGATTGGCCTGGCCTGCTTTCTGAATCGACCAGAACGCAAGACCTCCCCTGTCGAGTGAAACCGCCCCGTATTCCGACGCCTTTGCTTCGCGCTCAGTCACGACTGCGACCGATTCGAGCGAATGACGGAGCTCCTGCGTCCAGTAAATGAGGTGGACATGCTGCACGCCCCTCGATGCAAGAACATTTCGCAACCGCCGGTGTTTTCCACCCGCCAAAATCGTTACGAGTAGGCCCCCGACGACGCAGCCGATTACGACGACAAGGATCCAAAGGATCGCTTCACCCAGGCTCATGCCTTCGGCAACAAGTCGCACGACTTGAGTTGTCAACGTTGCTATGACGAGGAGGAAAGCACCGAAAACGAGGGCTATGCGCGGCTTCACAGCGCTGCTCCCAGGGCCAACTTACAAACTGGAGCGTACCGGCCGAGGCCGTGGCTCGGGGCCAGCCCCGCCACCTCGCACACGGTTGCCCGCTCGATCGCCTGTCCATGACTTCGAAGACCGTCAGAGAACATCGCTTCACTCCAACGGATAGTGCTCGTCACGGGAAGCGGTTCGCGCCCGTTCGAGAACCTGCGCGATTAGGTCGAACGCTGGATCATCTTCGCCCACAGCTTCGAACACTGCAGTCGAGTCAGACGGATCGGGGGGCCCCACGTTTTCGATCAGTGCGCGCGCGATACGCTCCTCGAGCGAATCGCCGGCGAGGAGCGGCAACGCGAGAGGTGCCAGCGAGTGGATGTCCTCGACGATGAGGAGTCGTTGATCTTCCGGAAATTGAACGTCCACGAAGCGGCATCCACGGAAGGTCACGTCGACGAAGTGCGCCTCGCTGAAGTCCACCCGCGTCATCGGTCGACATCGCGGGCCGCTCCCGCCTCTCGGGTACCCGAAGAACTCCGCCCGCTTGATGGAACCGGTGAATCTGCAGTCGCTTATGCTGACGTTTTCGAATGTTGCGCGATCCAACTTCGAGCGCTCGAAGGTGCAGGAATTCACGGCGCCCGCCGACATCGATGTATCCCGTAAGTCCGCTCCGTCGAAACAGACTCCTGTCCACAACGGCAAAGCGGTCTCAGCAACCGGGCCAGGTTCGGCCAACGCAGCGAGGGCGCTTCCACGCATCTTCGCGCCAAGAAAAGAGCTGTCGCGCACGTGGGTGTTCCACATGCGCCAGTCCGTGCAGTCTGCTTGGTCGAAGACGCAGTTCTCAATGGCGACGCCAAAGAACCTGAACGATCGCAGTCTCGAATGACTCAGGTCGATATTCGCCAGATGTACGCCATCGAGCTCAACGAAGTCATCTGTGACACCCGTGGTGCGTCCTCGCCCGTCGAGCCTTGGCGCAACGAACGGATCCTCGAAAGTAAGGCCGCGCAAATCAATGCGCCCTTGAAATGTGCCGAACAATTCGGCACCGCGCGTGTCGCCGCCTTGCGACAGAAACGCCGCAGCCTGTGCCGCGAGCATGGCCCCATCAGGCGTTGACCATCGACGGCGAAGAGCGGCGTTGCTCACTTCATCGCCCCTCGTTGGACGAGAGTCACCAGAACAGTCCAGTGCCTTCGCCCCAGTTGCCGTACCTCCTGGTGTGTATCGACCATTGGCCCTGCGCTGTCATGTCCCACCACTGGTTCCCACCCTTCAGGTAGAAGTCCGGCCCAGCCTGACCTGGCTTCGTAATCCCCACCCCTTTCAAAGCAGGATCATTCGCCACGGATTGCTTCACCCACTTGTCGATCTGGTATCCCTGGAACGCCTTGCGGAGGTAAGGGTACGATGCTGCCGCACGCTGCTGACCATTCGTGAGCTTAATCCCTCCGCTCTCGAACATGCGGACACCTGCCTGATGGTGCGCCCGAAGGCGCGTGGTGATCGCCTTCATACTCTTCAAGACAACGGGTGAGCGAAGCGCGGCGGGCGCCGATACGCCACCTCCGCGGCCGCCTCCACCGGCATCACGCGGAGTGAACGCCGCGTCCCACATTCGTTCTCCGCTGAGGTCGAGTTTGTTGATGGGGTCGGCGGGGTAGTCGTAGTTGTTCGTTACGCCGCCCTCAACAGGGTCGACCTCGAGGAACCGCCCCAGCGCGGGCACGTACTGGCGGGCACCCATCTCGATCGTCATGATCGAACCAGCGTGTTCGGTGAGCTTGCGGTGCTGGCCGAGCCACCCCCAATCCGCATCACCGGGCAACGTATCGGGCCCCGCGTCATCCGCGGTCGGTGTGCCGATCTGCCGGGTCAGCGGATCAACGGGTTGACCGAACGGGTCGTACCGGTGCACGCCCGTGCTGCGGGTGCCCGCGGCATCCGCTGCGACCGTGATGTCGCCGTGAATGTTCGGATACAACCACGACTGGGCGCCAGCCGATACGGCAACGGTGACGCCGCCGGGCAGACCCGCCACCCGCTGGATCACGGAGTTCTGCCCATCCAACGTCAACGTCGGACTGTCACCGCCACCCGTGAACCCACACCGGGTCACGCTCACTGCGGGGTTCTGCCCCGCCGGGGTCTGGGTGCGCTGGATGATGCGGCCCGTGACATCCCGCACATACGCCACGACCGTGCCGTCCGTCAGCTTCGTCTTCACATGCTGATCCGACACGTCATAGCCGAGCGTCTGATCAGCGAGGGTCTTCGTGTTGCCGTGCGCGTCATAGACCAACTTGGTGGCCGGGATACCACCGGCCACCGGCGACAAGCCTGGACCCGCCGGGGCGCCCGTCACGGTCGTCTGGGTCAGCCGGTCGGTGTGGTCGTAGCAGTACGACGTGGTCACCGCCGTGCCACCATCGGGCAGATCGGTCGAGCTCGTACGATTGCCGTTCAACCCCGCACCAGCGTTCACACCGCACCCATCGGATGCCGCGAACCCATACGTGAGCGCATGACCCGGGATCACCGCCGACACCAAACGACCAGCCCCATCGAACCCATACCGCGAGTCGTAGGCAGTCCAACCATCGGTCAAGGTATTTGCCACGATGCGGCCTGACTGAGACCGGAACACCCCATCCTTCACGGCTTGCTGGCCGCTCGGGAACAACCACGACATACCCGTCAACGCGCCCGCGGGGTTGCGCTGCAGCTCGGCCAATGTAAGCCTCTTTGGAGCTTTATCGAGGTTTATCGAGATTCCATAAAAGCTCTCGAACAGTCAGCGACGGCGGATGAACTGGCGCTCCGCCAGGCACACCGGTGCGAGCAATGATCCGCCCTCCGCGCCTCGATTCCGCTCTGGGCATACAACACGCCTCGGGCCCGAAACCGCCTGCCGATAAACTCGGAGGACGGTGCGAGCGCGAGGAGGGTGAATGATCGCCAGCCTCGCTGCCTTCGCGGCTGCCGCGCTCGTCATGCCGCTGCTTGCGCGCTGGCTCGGCCGACGCGTCTTCGCGGTCATCGCCCTGCTGCCCGCCGCGGTCTTCGTGTTGCTGCTGACCTGGCTGCCCGGCGTGCTCGCGGGCACGCCCGTCGTCGAGATCGTGCCGTGGATTCCCGCCCTAGACATCTCGCTGAGCTTCCGGCTCGACGCGCTCGCCCTGCTGCTCGCGCTCATCGTCACGGGCGTCGGCGCTCTCGTGCTGCTCTACTGCGTGCACTACTTCGCCGACGACGAGCCCGCGCTCGGCCGTTTCGCGGGCCTCCTCCTCGCCTTCGCGGGCGTCATGTTCGGCCTCGTCACGGCCGACGACGTGTTCATCCTGTTCACGTTCTGGGAGGCCACGAGCGTGCTCTCCTACCTCTTGATCGGCCACTACACCGGCCGCAAAGAGAGCCGCGGTGCCGCGCTGCAGGCGCTCACCGTCACGACGTTCGGCGGGCTCGCGATGCTCGTCGGCCTCGTCATCCTCGCCGTTGCCGGGGGCACCACGAGCCTCTCCGAACTCATCGCCGACCCCGTCACGGGTGCGGCCGGCGAGTGGGCGATCGCCCTCGTGCTGCTCGGCGCGATCTCGAAGAGCGCGCTCGTGCCGTTCCACTTCTGGCTGCCGGCGGCGATGGCCGCGCCCACACCCGTCAGCGCGTACCTGCACGCCGCCGCCATGGTGAAGGCGGGCGTCTACCTCGTCGCCCGCCTCGCCCCCGGCTACGCGGAGCTCGAGGTGTGGCATCCGATCGTCATCGGCCTCGGCGCGCTCACGATGCTCGTCGGCGGCTGGCGCGCCCTTCGCCAGTACGACATCAAGCTTCTGCTCGCCTACGGCACCGTGAGCCAGCTCGGCTTCCTCGTCATGGTGACGGGCTTCGGCACGCGCGACGCAGCGCTCGCGGGCGTCGCGCTGCTGCTCGCGCACGCGCTCTTCAAGGCCGCTCTCTTTCTCGTGGTCGGCATCGTCGACCACGCCGCCGGCACGCGCGACTGGCGCAAGCTCTCGGGCGTCGGCCGGCGCATGCCGGTGATCGCCACGATCGCGTTCATCGCCGCCGCCTCGATGGCCGGCGTGCCCCCGCTCATCGGCTTCGTCGCCAAAGAGGCCGTGTTCACCGCCTTCCTCGACGCGGTCGCGGCCGGCGACTCGTGGGCGTGGGTCGCCCTCATCGGCGCGGTCGCCGGCTCGGTGCTCACGGTCGCCTACACGGTGCGATTCATTTGGGGCGCCTTCTTCTCCAAGACGGATGTCGCTGACACGCCGCTGCACGCCGAGAGCCCCGCGATCGCGGTCGCCCCGGGGCTGCTCGCAGCGGCGAGTGTCGTGTCGACCTTCGCCATTCCGTTCATCGAACCGCTGCTCGCGAGCTACGCCGACGAGCTGCCGGGCGGCCACGACTACCACCTCGCGCTCTGGCACGGGCTCGAGCCGGCGCTCGCGCTCTCGGCCGTCGTCTTCGCGCTCGGTGCCCTGCTCGTGTGGGGCCGTCAGCGCGTCGCCCGTCTGCAGGCCTCCGTCGCACCGGTGCTCGATTCGGCGCGCGGCTACCTCGGCATCGTGTCGGTCGTCGACCGGGTCGCGGCCTCGATCACCACGGCGATCCAGGCCCGCGGCCTGCCCGGCTACCTCGCGATCATCATGACCGTCTTCATCGGCGGGCTCGGCGCGGCATCCATCATGAACACGTCGTGGCCCGCCGGCATCCGCCTCTTCGACTACCCGGCACAGCCGTTCCTCGCCCTCGTCATGGCGATCGCCGCAGTCGCCGCCGCCACGGTTCGCCAGCGCATGACCGCGGTGCTGCTCGTGAGCGTCACGGGCTACGGCCTCGTGCTGCTGTTCGGCATGTCGGGCGCACCCGATCTCGCGCTCACCCAGGCGCTCGTCGAGACGATCGTGCTCGTGGTCTTCGTGCTCGTGCTGCGCCGGCTGCCGAAGCAGATCGCGCAGCGCAACCCGCCGGTGCACAAGCTCGCGCGGGGCATCATCGGTGCGCTCGCCGGTCTCGTCATGGCAGTGCTCGGCCTCGTCGCGCTCGGCGCACGCATCCAGCCGACCATCGCCGGCGGTCTGCCCGCGCTCGCGCTCGAGGCGCACGGCAAGAACATCGTGAACGTCATGCTCGTCGACATCCGCGCGTGGGACACCCTCGGTGAGATCTCGGTGCTCGTCGCCGTGGCGACCGGCGTCGCGAGCCTCATCTTCGTGTCGGGCCGTACCGGCGGGGCGCCGCGCCTCGACGCGGTCGACGAGGGCGTCAACCGTCGCGACCGCTTGCGTCCGGTGCCCGAGCCGGCCTGGAGCATTCGGGCGCCTCGCACGAGCCTCGCCGACACTGCTGGCGAATCGGATGCCGCGGGCGAGGCCGCCGAGACCCGGCAGACGTGGCTCCTGGCGGGCCGCACCATCTCGCCGCGCAACCGCTCGATCCTCATCGAGGTGCTCGTGCGGCTGCTCTTCCACCCCGCGATCATCGTGTCGGTCTTCCTGCTCTTCGTCGGCCACAACGCCCCCGGCGGCGGCTTCGCGGGCGGCCTGCTCGCGGGTCTCGCCCTCGTCGCCCGCTACCTCGCCGGCGGCCGCTACGAACTCGGCGAAGCGGCACCGGTCGACGCCGGCCGTCTGCTCGGCACGGGTCTGCTGCTCGCCGCCGGCACCGCAGCGGGCTCGCTGCTCTTCGGGGGCCCGGTGTTCGAATCCGCGTGGTTCGAGACCGAGGTGCCGCTGCTCGGCACGATCTCGATCGGCACGTCCACACTCTTCGACATCGGCGTCTACCTCGTGGTCGTCGGCCTCGTGCTCGACATCCTGCGCTCGCTCGGCGGCGAGGTCGATCGCCAAGAGGAGCGGCAGACGGCCGACGAAGGCGACGGCGCGTTCACGACGGGCGACGGCGAGCACGGTGATGAACACGGCGGCACCCCCGGTGAGGGCGCGGAGTTCGCCGACGGCGACGAGTACTCGGCCGGTGCCCGGCTGCCGGGCGACGGCGCCCGCCAGCCCAGCGTCGAACGCACCGAGGAGGCACGATCGTGACCGCCTCACTGACCCTCGTCGCGCTCATGGCCGTGCTCTTCGGCGCCGGCGTCTCGATCATGCTCGAGCGCAGCCTCACCCGGGTGCTCATCGGGTTCCTGCTCGTCGGCAACTCCGTGAACATCCTCATCTACCTGATGAGCGGCGCACCCGGCCTCGCACCGCTGCTCGGTGAGGGCGTCGACGCCGACGAGATCTCCGACCCCCTTCCGCAGGCGTTCGTGCTGACCGCGATCGTCATCAACCTCGGCATCACCGCCTTCATGCTCGCGCTCATCTACCGCTCGTGGTGGCTGGCCCAGCTCGGCGCGGAGGGTGACCTCGTCGACGACACCGCCGACCTCACCGAAGACGCCGAAGAGGCGGCCGACCTCATCCGCAGCTCGGCGGCCGACGACCAGGCCATTCAAGACCTCATCGACGCGAGTGACGAAGAGCCCGACGAAGACCTCGAAGAGGAGCTCGAGCTCGAGGCATCCGCTCGTGATCGAGACGACGAGGAGGGCAAGCCGTGACCGCCGTGCTCGTGCCTCTCGTCGTGCTGCTGCCCCTGCTCGGGGCGGCGAGCGCGCTCATCCTCGGCCGGCACCGCCGAGCGCAGATGGCCGTGAGCCTCGGCGTGCTCTCGGCGGTCACGGTGATCGCCGCCGTGCTGCTCGTCGCCGTCGACACCACCGGCCCCGCGGTCGTCTACGTCGGCGGCTGGGATGCCCCGTGGGGCATCACCCTCGTCGTCGATCGACTCTCGGCGATCATGCTCGTGATCTCGGCGATCATGCTGCTCGTCGTGCTCGTGTACTCGGTGGGCCAGGGCATCGCCGACCAGCATCGCGAGACGCCGGTCTCGATCTTCCACCCGAGCTACCTCATCCTGTCGGCGGGCGTCTTCAACGCCTTCATCGCCGGCGACCTCTTCAACCTCTACGTCGGCTTCGAGATCCTGCTCTCGGCGAGCTACGTGCTGCTCACCCTCGGCGGCACGGGCGAGCGCATCCGCGCGGGCGTCACGTACATCATCGTGAGCCTCGTCTCCTCGCTCTTCTTCCTGAGCGCGATCGCCCTCGTCTACGGCGCGACCGGCACCGTGAACATCGCCCAGCTCTCGGTGCGCCTCGCCGAGCTGCCCGACAGCGTGCAGCTCATGCTCCACCTGCTGCTGCTCATCGCGTTCGGCATCAAGGCGGCGGTCTTCCCGCTGTCGTTCTGGCTGCCCGACTCCTATCCGACGGCGCCAGCACCGGTGACCGCCGTGTTCGCGGGCTTGCTCACGAAGGTCGGCGTCTACGCCATCATCCGCACCGAGACGGTGATGTTCGTCGAGAGCGACGTGACGGTGCTGCTCATGGTGGTCGGCGCACTCACCATGCTGATCGGCATCCTCGGCGCGCTCACGCAAGCCGACATCAAGCGATTGCTCTCGTTCACGCTCGTCAGCCACATCGGCTACATGATCTTCGGCATCGCGCTCGGCTCGCAGCTCGGCTACGCGGCGACGATCTACTACGTCGTGCACCACATCACGGTGCAGACGACCCTCTTCCTCACCACCGGACTCATCGAGCGCTTCGGCGGCGCGACCTCCATCAACCGGCTCGCGGGCCTCTTGAAGGCCTCGCCGCTCCTCGGCGTGCTGTTCTTCATTCCGGCGCTGAACCTCGGCGGCATCCCGCCGTTCTCCGGCTTCCTCGGCAAGACCGGCCTGTTCCTCGCCGGCGCAGAAGGCGCAGCGGATGCCCCGGGCACGGCCTGGCTCATCTGGGTCGTGATCGGCGTCGGCGCACTCACCTCGCTCATCACGCTCTACGCCCTCACCCGGTTCTGGAACATGGCGTTCTGGCGTGGTCGCTCAGAACTCGAGGGCTACGAGTCGGTGCTGCTCGGTTCGGTGCTCGAGGCGCCCGAGGGCGCGACGGTGACCGCGACCCGCACGACGCCAGTGCTCATGGTCGTCGCGACGAGCGCGCTCGTGATGCTCACGATCTGCCTGACCGTCTTCGCCGGCCCCATGTTCGACCTCACCGGCCGCGCGGCCGAGAACCTCCTCGACGCAGGCGTGTACGTCTCGACGGTGTTCCCGGGAGGCATCCGATGACGCATGCTGCAGCGGATGTCTCGCGCTGGCGCTCCGTCTGGCGCCAGTTGCCGCTCCTCGTCGCCCTCGTGTTCCTCTGGGTCTTCCTCTGGGACCAGGTCACCGTGCTCACCGTGGTCACCGGCGTGCTGCTCGCGATCGGCGTGACCCGCGTGCTGTACCTGCCACCGGTGCTCTTGAGCGGTCGCTTCAACGTGTGGCGCGGGCTGCTGCTCGGCCTCCGCATGATGTGGGACGTCACGATCGCGTCGCTGCAGGTCGCCGTGCTCGCGATCGACCCGCGGTGGAAGCCGATGAACTCGATCATCGCCGTGCAGCTGCTCACCCGCTCCGACCTCGTCACGACGCTCACGGCCGAGGCGATCTCGGTCGTGCCGGGCACCGTGGTGGTCGACATCGACCGCGAGCGCGGCCTGCTCTACCTGCACGCGCTCGGCACCCGCACCCAGGCCGACATCGACCGGGTGCGGCGCGACGTGCTCGGCACCGAGGAGCGCATCGTGCTCGCCATCGGCACCCGCGGGCAGGCGGCATCCGTTCGGGCCGCTCGTCGTGAACGCCGCGCAGCACACGACCACTCGAAGGGAGTCCGCGCATGACGTTTCTCGAGATCGTCAGCATCATCGCTGGCGTGATGTTCGGCATCGGTGCGATCGCGGCCGTCTTCCGCATCATCCGCGGCCCGTCGATTCTCGACCGGGCCCTCGCGACCGACGTGCTGCTCGCCATCGCGATCTGCGCGCTCGGCGCCGAGATGGCGATCAACACGCACACCGACACCCTCGTGGTGATGCTCGTGCTCGCGATGTTCGCGGTCGTCGGTTCGATCTCCATCGCACGATTCATGGCGAAGCAGGATGCCTCGTGAGCGCCGCCGAGATCGCTGTCGCGCTGCTCATCCTCGTGAGCGCCTTCCTGTCGATGGCCGCCGGCATCGGCATCGTGCGCTTTCCCGACGTGCTCACCCGCCTGCACGCCGCCACGAAGCCGCAGGTGCTCGGCCTCGCGACGGTGCTCGTCGCGATCGTCGTGCAGGTGCCCACGTGGGGCGTGCTCACGACGGTGGTGCTCGTCATGACGTTCCAGCTGCTCACCCAGCCGATGACGGCGCACATGCTCGGACGCTCGGCCTATCGCAGCGACCACGTGCGCCGCGACCTGCTGATCGAAGACGACCTCGACCGCGACATCTCCGACCACGACCAATCCGGCCAGTGAACTGAGACGCGCGGTCGAGCAACGCGCCTCAGGGCGCGAGTTGTGCGGCCTTCAACCGCACCGGCTTGCCAGCCTTGTACGGCCGGGTCACCGTGTTGCCGCCGCCCTCCACCGTGATGCGGTCGCGCGTCACCCGCACCTCGTATCGCTTGCCGTGCCAGTACAGGTTGCGCACACCGGCATGGCTCAGTGTCGACGGCAGGTTCGGAGTGATCACGAGGGCATCGGGCTCCGCCTCGACGCCGATGAAGGCGTACATGAAGCTCGCGGGCACGAGGCCGCTCTCGGGGAATGGGATGTCCGTTCCGACGGAGGTGCTGCCGGTGCCGCTGTCGACGGTGCTCTCGCCTCGGAAGAGCGGGGTGCCGCCCGAGATGTGGTCCGGCTCGTTCCACCGATCGAGAATCGCGGTCAACCGCGCCCAGGCGTCGTCGGCCGATCGGTATCGGGCACGGGCCATCACGTCGAAGCCCGAGGTGTAGAGGATCGCTCCGCCGTCTTGCACCTGGTGCTCCCACGGGGTGTTGAGATTGTTGAGGAAGAACCAGTAGTTGTTGCGTCGAGTCGTCGCCCTCGGTGCGAAGACCCATCTCGAGTAGATGTCGGCCGGCCCCTCGAAGTGCTCGCCCAGTGCTGCCACGAACCGCGACCTGGCATCCACTGCGGGGAGCCCATCGGCATACGCGAGCGCACCGGGCACCGACGTCATCGACGACCACCATGCGAGCGTGCCCGTGACGTTCGAGACCTCGAGGTAGTACACCCCGGGCGCCTGCTTCGGCACGTCGATGTGCGCCACGCTGCCGTCGCCCCAGTCGCTGAACTGCCGTTCGGCGATCTGCACCGGTGACGTGCCATCGGGCACGCCCTGGTACAGGGTCATCGTGAACGTGGCGCCGCGCGTGCCGTAGGTCGGGAACCGCGCGGCGACGCTCGTGAACGCGGCGTTGGCGGTGAAGCTCTGCCCCATGGTGCGGTCGGGCTCGATCTTCGGCGCCAGGCCGCCGCCCTCGATGAGCACGACCGAGTCCTGCAGCTCGGTGTGGCCGTGGTCGAGCCACTCGAAGATCCGTGCGGCCTGGCCCTCGGAGGGCAGTCCGAACGACGCGGCTTCGAGGTTGACGTAGGTCGCACCGTAGTCGTGCACGACTCCGTCGACATCGATGGACTGGATGTAGCGACCGTCGGTGTCGTTCCAGAAGAGCTCGTTGTAGCGCTGCGCGACGATCGGCCGCAGCGCTCTCAGCTGCTTCGCGCGCTTCTTCTCCTTGACGAAGTCCTCGAGTTGCGCCATCGCTTCGAGGGCACCGTAGAAGTACGCGTTGACGTACGCGTCGAGATGCCCGTGCGAGGTGATGTCCCAGTAGTTGGAGGGAACGGCGCCGTCTCGCCCGCTGTGGTCGGGCGAGTCGATCGTCACGGCTCCGCTGCTCCCGCCGAGGGAGTCGAGGTAGAAGTCCATGGCCTTCCTCGCCCGCGGCAGCATGGTGGTGAGGAACGCGGAATCCCCGGTCCATGAGAAGTAGCGCCACGTCGCGAGCACGTACATCGCGTTGGAGGTGAAGTGTCTGCTGTCGTAGAGCTTCGGATCGGGAAAGGGCCAGCCCTGCGAGTCCGGCCACGACCAGACGTACCCGTTGTCGTCGAGCTTCGTGTTGAGCAGGCTGGCGGACTGCTCGTCGGCGCCGACCGTTCCCGTCCAGTCGAGGATGCGGCCCTCCCAATCGGCCCAGTCGGCGGCGTGCCCACTGAACCGGAAGCTCAGCGCCCTCTCCCAGTAGAACGTCGAGAGCTGGGTGGCTCGCACGTCGTCGGATGCGGTGAAGACGGGGAAGACGTCGGGCAGGGCGTCGGTGTGAGGCTGCACCTCGATGGCGATCGAACGCGAGATCACCGTCGCGGCGTCGGTGCCGCCCGTGTTCAGCGTGAGGGCCATCGAGTCGGCGGCCATCGTGCCGTCGAGGATCGGCACGGGCGCCGAGATGCGAAGGTCGTACGGGCCGGTTCCGGTGGCTCCGACCCACTTGTTGCCGAGCACGGGGTTGGTCCACGCGGCACGGCGCTTCAACTGCTGCGACGGGATGTAGTAGCCGTCGTCACCGATGAAGCGACTGAACAGCACCCCGTCGGCGGCGTCGATCGAGTAGCCGTCCTTGACCCACGAGGTGTTCATCGTGAGGCCCGGATCGGCGCGCGGGTCGCCCTGCCATTCCAGCTCGTACGACAGCTGCAGAGTCGGACCATTGAGTTCGAACTGCCACGATGCGAGGCCATCGACGTTGAAGCCGACGACGTCGATCGTCATCGTGCGCCCGCTTAGTTGGGTGCGATCGGCGTACGACGAGCCGCCGACATCGACGGTGGTCGAGCCGCCCTGCGCCCACCACCCAGGCGTGCCCGCGGCATCCGACGCCTCGAGGTAGTAGACGCCGGCCGGCTGGGCCGGCACGTCGACGTAGGCCCAGCCGTTGTCTTGCACCGGGCTCACGACCGTGCTGCCGATCTCGGTCAGGCCGGTCGCCGGGGTACCCGAGTAGAGCGTCAGCTTCATCGATGAGTTCTGGTTGCTCCACGTCGGGAACTGGCCGCCCACGCGGAAGAAGCGGTGCGCCGACGCCGTGAACGTCTGGCCGAGCGTCTGTCCGGGGTTGAGCGGCACCGGCGCATTGAGCTGAGCCTGCCGAAGGTCCGACGCCGACGGAATCTGGATGCCCGTGACGTTCAGGGTGGTCTCGGTCGCCGTCCACGCGACGCCGTCGTTGAAGCCCGCCTCGTAGAAGTCGGACTCGCCGATGTACAGCGAGCTGAATGCGGTGGGTTGGTACTGCCCATTGCCCGTTGGATCGCACGCCAGCCGGGTCAGCTTGCCGTACGCGCCGGCGATGCTGACGAAGCCGTTCTCGAGTCGATAGGTCGCGGCCTCCGCCGCGGCTGCGGTCTCGGCCTGCGCAGTGCGCCCCACCAGCGTGGTCGCGGCGGCGACGAGACCGGCCCCCTTGAGGAACGAACGTCGACTCGCCGTGAAACGGTTGCTGCTCATGCCCATCGGATAGCTCCATTGCTCGATGTCGGTGATACTGAAACGTTTCACGCATCGTATTCAAGAATCCGGCCACTGTCAACAGGTTCCGCCACGGATGCGCGGACATGCAGGGCGCGTGGTCGACGACCCGAAGCGCCGCTGCGAATTGAAAAGTTTCAGATCGAGCCGGGCGAATGGTCGGTTCACGGCCCGGCCGACTCCTAGGATGGAGCTCACACCGAACGGTCGGAGGGGCGATGGGCAGGGCAGTCGGCATACGGGATGTCGCCGAAGCGGCCCAAGTCTCGGTCGGCACCGTCTCGAACGCGCTCAACAAACCCGATCGAGTTTCTCCCACGACCCTCGCTCGAGTGCTCGCGGTGATCGACGAACTCGGATTCGTGCGCAACGACCTCGCTCGCCAGCTCAAGATGGGCGCCGGCACGACGCTCGGCATGATCGTGCTCAACGTGGCCAACCCGTTCTTCGCCGACCTCGCGCACGCGTCCGAAGCGGCCGCCGAGGAGGCCGGCCAGACCGTCGTGCTCGGCTCGAGTGACCAGCTCGAGGCCCGGGAAGATCGCTATCTCGATCTCTTCGAGGAGCAGCGGGTGCGGGGAATGCTCGTCGCGCCACTTGACGGCATCACGCAGCGCATGCGGCGGCTGCGCGCCCGGGGCATGCCGCTCATCCTCTTCGACATCCACGCCGATCGCGATTTCTGCTCGGTCACACTCGATGGCCGAGCCGGCGGCGAGCTCGTCGCACGCCACTTGATCGAGTCGGGCCGGCGCCACATCGCCTTCCTCGGCGGGCCCCTGCATCAGGTCGAAGACCGGTGGCTCGGTGCGCAGCGGGTCTGCGCCGAGCACCAGGGCGTGCGCCTCACGCACGTCGACACCGACGATCAGACCATCGCCGACGGTCGCGCCGCCGGCGCGGTCATCGAGGCGATGCCCGCCGCCGAGCGCCCCGACGCCGTGTTCGCGGCGAACGACCTGCTCGCCCTCGGGGTGCTGCAGGCGCTCGTGATGTCCGATCAGCTCAGCGTGCCACGCGACATCGCCGTCGTCGGCTACGACGACATCGACTACGCCGAGTCCGCGATCGTCCCTCTCAGCACAGTGCGCCAGTCCACGGGTCTACTCGCCGAGCACGCCATCCGCCTCGTGCTCGACGAAGCCGACGACCCCGATCACAGCCACGAGCAGTTGAAGCTCTCGCCCGAGCTCATCGTGCGAGAGAGCTCCTCTCCACGCTGACCGGTGCTTGACAGCCCCGGAGCATCACTCCATGATGACTCGTCAGTGAAACCTTTCAGTCTCGCTTTCCCGAGGTGACCGATCACGAGCCGTCGCGCTCTGGTCCGCACCCGCCCCCGAGCTTCGGAGCTGTTGTGCACGTCCGTGCAAGTCACCCCATCCGGTCCATCGGCAGCATGCTTCGCCCCTATCGAGGTCGTGTCGTCGCGGCGGTGCTGTTCCACGCCGTCAAGGACTGCCCCATCTGGCTCGTGCCCGTCTTCACGGCGCAGATCATCGACACCGTCGTCGCCGGTACCGAAGGCGGGGGCGACGGGGCCGACTTCGGGCGGCTCTGGATCCTCGTCGCCGGAACGGTGCTCGTGCTGCTCCTGAACACCCCGAATCACATCTGGTACGTGCGGATGTACAGCAGGGCGTACCGCTCGGTCGCCGCTGACCTGCGCAATGCCCTGACCGACCACTTGCAGGGCCTCTCCATCGGCTATCACACGCGCAAGAGCGCATCGATCATCCAGACGAAGATCGTTCGCGACGTCGAGAACGTCGAACTGCTCATGCAGCAGGTCTTCCCCGTCGTCGCAGTCTCGCTCAGCATCCTGATCGGCTCGATCACCGTGACGGCGATCCAGGCTCCCGCCTTCCTCCTGGTCTTCGCGATCACCGTGCCGATCGCGGCCGGCCTCGTAGCCGGCATGCGGCATCGCGCGGCCCGACGCAACGAGGCGTTCCGGCGCGAGATGGAAGACCTGTCGGCACGCGTCGGCGAAATGGCCTCGCTCATCCCGATCACGCGCGCGCACGGGCTCGAACGCACCGCCTCGACCCGCGTGGCCGAGACGGCGGAGAACGTCAAGCGGGCCGGCCTCGCGCTCGACCGCCTGAACTCCCGATTCGAGAGCATGTCGTGGGTCTCGTTCCAGGTGCTGTCGACCCTCTGTCTCGGGCTCGCGGGATGGGCGGCCATCTCGGGCATCGTGCCGATCACCGCCGGCCAAGTGGTGCTGCTCAGCACGTACTTCGCGACGCTGACGAGTGCGATCACCCAGCTCGTCGGGCTCACCCCGATCGTCTCGCGCGGCGTCGAATCGATCAAGTCGATCGCCGAGGTGCTCGAGGATCCCGATCTCGAGCGCAACGAGGGCAAGACCGTGGTCGACCGCGTCGTCGGCCAGATCACCTTCGAACGGGTCGGGTTCTCATTTCCGGATGCCGATCGGCCGACCATCGATCACATCGACCTCGATATCCAGCCCGGTGAGACCGTCGCGTTCGTCGGGGCGTCGGGGTCGGGCAAGTCCACGACGATCAATCTTGTGCTCGGATTCATCCGCCCCACCGCCGGTCGGCTGCTGCTCGACGGACGCGACATGGAACGCCTCGACCTGCGCACCTATCGGAGTTTCGTCTCAGTCGTTCCGCAGGAGTCGGTGCTCTTCGAGGGCAGCATCCTGGAGAACGTCACCTATGGGCTGACGGATGTCTCGGAGGATCGCGTGCGGCGAGCACTCGTCGATGCGAATGCCGCCGAGATCGTCGACGAGCTGCCCGAGGGTCTCGAGACGATGGTCGGCCAGCGCGGTGCCCGGCTCTCGGGCGGGCAGCGGCAGCGGCTGGCGATCGCGAGAGCACTCATCCGCGACCCTCGCATCCTGCTGCTCGACGAGGCGACGAGCGCGCTCGACAGCGAATCGGAGGCGAAGGTCAGGGGCGCGCTCGACACCCTCATGCAGGGTCGCACTTCACTCGTGGTCGCGCACCGGCTCTCGACGATCCGTGGTGCCGACCGCATCGTGGTGATGGATCACGGAGGCATCGTCGAGGTGGGCAATCATGGCGCCCTGCTCGCGGCGCAGGGAGCGTACGCGCGCCTGCACGCCCAGGATTCGCCATGACCTCAGACTCGCCAGGAAGAGGAGAACGATGACACGGATACGGATTCCCGAGGGGTTCATTCTCGGTGTGGCGACGAGCGCATACCAGATCGAGGGAGCCGTGGACCGCGACGGACGGGGTCCATCCATCTGGGACACGTTCTCGCAGACCCCGGGCAACACCCGTGGCAATGTGCCCGGCGACCGAGGGGCCGATCACTACGACCGGTTCGAAGAAGACATCGCGATCATGAAGGACCTCGGCGTCGACTCGTATCGGTTGTCGCTGAGCTGGTCGAGGATCCTGCCGAACGGGGTCGGCGAGGTGAACGAGGCGGGGCTGGAATTCTACGACCGGCTCATCGACGGCCTCATCGACGCCGGCATCCAGCCCAATGTCACGCTCTACCACTGGGACCTCCCCCAGGCATTGCAAGACCGCGGCGGCTGGTCGAATCGCGACGTCGCCGACTGGTTCGAGGAGTTCGCGCGCGTCGCATTCGAGCGGTACGGGGATCGCGTGCCGTTGTGGTCGACGTTGAACGAGCCGATCGCGCTGTGGGTCGGGTACGGCATGCCGATCTTCGCTCCGGGGCTCGACGACCCCAAGCGGGGCAAGCAGGCGATGCACAACGCGATGCTCGCGCACGGCAGGGCCGTGCGCGCGTTCCGCGAATCGGGTGCAACGGGCGAGATCGGCATCGTCATCGACGTGTGGAAGCGTCACGTCGTCGCCGACACACTCGAGAACCACCGCATCGCACTCCGCGATGAAGACGACAGCTTCCGGTTCTTCCTCGACGAGCTCTTCGCGGGCGGCCTCAGCCCGCGGATCCTGGACCGGCTCGAAGCAGAGGGCACGCTCCCCGTGATCGAAGACGGCGATGCCCGGCTCGCCGGCGAGCCGATCGACTTCCTCGGCATCAACGTCTACGCCCGCGTGATGGTCGACTCGAACACGGACGCGACCGATCGATTCGAGGGCGAGAACCATCAGCCGGGCGGGAACTACCTCTCCAACGGGGTGGAACTCTACCCCGACGCCCTCACCGAGGCCGTTCGTCTGGTGCGCGACGAGTACGGCGTCACCGTGCCGATCTACATCACCGAGAACGGCACGGCTCTCGAGGGCGAGATGCGTGATGGAGCGGAAGTCGACGACGAGCGCATCGAGTACCTCGCCGCGTTCCTCGAGAACGCCGTCCTTGCGCATGAGTCGGGCCTCGACGTGCGGGGCTACTACGCGTGGTCGTTGCTCGACAACTACGAGTGGTCCGCCGCGTACACGATGCGCTTCGGTCTGCTCAGCGTTCATCCCGAGACGGGCGACCGTGCCTACAAGAAGTCGGCCCACTGGTTCAAGGCAGTGCTGCACGAGCGCGAGTTCCAGTCGACCCCGGTCGCGATCCTCGACGTGTGAGCTCGGTCCGTCGTCGTGTGCCGTGGTGTAGACGCCCGCGTGCCTACGGCCAGGTGCGGCGCGCGCGGGAGGATCCGACGCGACCGAGGTGGAAGGCAGCGGGTCGCTGCGGCGATGCCGAGGAGCCGGCCTCCGCCACTGCGTCGAGGTAGTCGAGCCCGGCCTCGATCGTTACCACCGAGGCCGCTCCGGCCCATCCGACGAGATCGAGCGTCGTTCGATTCCAGCCCGCAGGCCAGAGTCGCTGTTTCGTCTCGAGGGTCGTTCCATCAGCGGCGACGACGCGCAGAACGGTCTCGACCGGTCGCATCGAGTCGTCGGCGCACAGGTCGAACATCGCGAAGACGAATCGGGCGTCCGACAGGTCGGCGGGAGCCGGCATGGTGATTCTGGCCAGCGGGCCGTCGGGTGCGAGCGATTCCACACCGGTCACGTGCAGGAGCGGCCCTTCGAGCTGCGCGTGCGGCACCGGCATGCACACACATCGGTCGACCACGGCGATCGACTCGGCCGACCCCGCCACCTCGAAGCGCCGGTCGGCGATCGCCGACTGCAGCAGCAACTCGTCGCCGTCGACGTCGGTCGACGACGGCGCCCACGCCGGCGGCCGCCACGGCGGTTGCACCACGGGTGCCACGCGCGCGGGCACGCTCACTGCGGCGACGAACCGATGCCGACCGGATCCGACCGTCTCCTCGGCCGCGCCGGGCAGCCGCACGACCGCTTCCGATCCGACGGGGACGACCAGGTCGAGCTCGAGTCTCGACCTGTCACGGCGCAAGTGCAGTTCGATCGTGCCGCGCACCGTACGGGTCTCGAGCGAGAGGGTCGTGAGTCCGTCGACCATTCGCGGCTCGACGACGAATCGCGAGAATCCGCCCGCGACGGGCCGCACGCCGGCGAGGGACTGCCAGGCCCATCCGGCGAATGGACCGCCGAGACCGATGTGATCGAGGGAACCGGTGCCGGTGTTCTCTGGGTCGATCCACCAGCACTCCCAGAACGTTCCGGGTCCGTGGTCGAGCATCGCGCCGATGCCCGGCTCCGCCGGCTGGTGCAGTGCGTCGAAGAGCGCTTGCGAATGACCGTGGCGCGCCAGCGCGCGAACCACGGTGCGCGTCGTGGCGAAGCCCGACGAGAGCCGATTGCCGCGTGCACGCACGTCGCGTTCGAGCCGGCCGACGGCGACGACCGATTCGGCGGCAGTGAGCCATCCGCTCTCGAGCGCGATCGCGAGCGAGCCCTGAGAGCCGTTGCCCACCGACAGGCGCCCCTCTGCCGAGTCGACGAAGCTCGCTCGCGCAGCCCGCCGAAGATCGTCGCCCTGCGCACGACGCGCAGCCGCGACATCCGTGGCGCCGACGAGCTCTTCGAACTCGGCGAGCACGCGCAGCGCATCGAGCGTCGCCGCAGTGTGGTGCAGCTCGGGCGGGGTCTGCTCGAGCCCGAGCCAGTCGTGGCCGTAGCTGATCGGCGAGCCCCCGATGATGCCGTCGGCAGTGGCGCAGCCGAGCTGGAAGTCGACCCATGCTCGCAGCGTCGGCAGTGTCTCGTGCACGACATCGAGGTCGCCGTAGTGCAGCCAGTGCCCTTCGAGCACCCGCTGCAGCGCTGCACCCCAGACAGGATCGGACGGAATGCGCTCAGCCCGAACGTCGGGTGCGATCGCGGGTATCGCGCCGTTCGGTTGCCGACTCGTTCGGAGGTCGCCGAGCCACTTGGTGAAGAAGGCCTGCATGTCGAACGCCGAGAAGTCGAAGTCGGCGGCGCTCGCGGTGTCACCGGTCCAGCCCGCCTGCTCGCGGGTCGGGCAGTCCTCCGGAATGCCGTGCACGTTGTTGAGCAGGGTTCGTCGGCCGCGCGTGATGAGCGTGTCGACGGCGACGGAATCGGTGGCGAGCGTGCCGCTCGGGCGCAGATCGCTGTGCAGCGTGCGCACCTCCACGCGCACGATCGCCTCGTCGGGAACGCCACGCACCTCGAGGTAGCGGAACCCGTGATAGCTGAACCACGGTTCGAGCACGCGGCTCGACCCGTCGCCGTCCGCGGCTCCGATCGTGTACCGCACGGCCTGGCGCACCCGCCCGAGATCGAACGGCATCGTCAGGTTCGTCGTGTCGAGTCGACCGTCGGCGCCGAGGTGCTCGCCGTGCACGGTCTCGATCACCGTTCCTGCCGGCAGGTCGGCCTCGAACATCAGGCGGCTGCGCCCCGCCACGTTGACCCCGACGTCGAAGAGCAGCACGCCCGGCTCGGGTGCGGCGACCAGCGCGGGGATGATGGTCTCGACGACATGCAGTGGCGGGCCGGGGTCGGGCGTCACGTTCGCGGGCGGCTCGCCGAACCCGGCAGGGCGCTCGGCCGCGTCGAGCACGGCGACGGATGCCGCAGCGAACTCGATCGCTCGACCGGGCTCGTGGGCCTCGAGGTAGAAGGGGTCCTCGATGGTGACCGGCCCGGCACCCGAGACCATGCCCTCGCCCGTGCCGTGGAACGAGCGGGAGCCGTCGCCGTGCTCGACCACCAGTACCGCGAGCACCCGCGGGTCGAGACCCGTGCGCTTCCACTCGCCATGCGCGATCGCGAGGTCGAGCGCGTTGTCACCGAGCCGAAGGAGATCGCTCACGTCGTAGCTGCGGAACAGTGCGCGATCGGCATCGGCGCGCGAGGGATCGCTCGATGCGGGGTTGACCGGGCGGCCGTTGAGGCTGGCGCGCACGAGTCCCTGCGCGGTCAGGTGCAAGCGCGCGCGGCGCGGAGTGCTCGCGACGTCGAAGGCGCGGCGGAGCACGCTGAGCGCCGGCGCGGACACCCATTCGGCGCCGCCCCAGTCGGCGATCGTGTGGGGTCCGGTCTCGAGCGGCACGGGCTTCGACCAGTCCGACCACTCGTCGCGCTCGTCCCGAGTGCGCACGGTGGCGAGATGGTGCGAGTGGGCGGGCAGGTCGACGGCGACCCGCACCCATGGGTCCCCGCTCTCGACGACCCCGCTCGTCCAGATGGTCGCTGAACGGGTCTCATCGAGCACGCACACCTCGAAAGCCGTCTGCGACTGACCATCGCGCACGAGCGGCACCGTCCACGACAGGCGAGGGCGGGAAGTCGTCGCGAGTGCGATGAACCGATCGGTGCGCAGCGTCGTGCGCGCATCGACCCGCAAGCCCTCGGCCGTCATGCTGGAACTCGGATGCGCCAGGCGTTCGGCCGCGTCGCTTCGACCCGGAGGTTGCATCGTCATCGACGTCCCTTTCGTGCGGAGAATCGTTGAAACGTATCATGACCCCGGCGCTGCGACGCTGGCGTGGCCGCCGTCCCGGTTGCTCGGCGACAGATCACTGCTCTGAAACGTTTTGATATCGACGCTTGACATTCTCATGCGGGTGAAGAACGATGAAGTGAAAGGTTTCAACAACGGTGTTGCCCCCGGACGACGCCATCTCCGCCCCTTGCACCCACCACAGGAAAGGAAATGTGGACAATGACGTCACGTCCTACACGCAACCGTCGACTGGCCGTCGCCACCGCAGCATTCGCGGTGCTGCCGCTGCTCGCGGCATGCGCCGGCTCGAACGCCACCGGCGCAGCCGGTGAGGTCGAGGGCAGCACCATCGTGCTCACGACCGTCACGGGCCTCGAGCCCCAGTTCCAGGAATACGCCGACGCGTACATGGAGGCGTTCCCCGACCGCACGGTCGAGGTGCGCAGCACCACCGACGACGCTGCCGAGTACGCGCAGCAGCTTGCGACCGCCCGGCTCAGCGGTGAGCTTCCTGACGTGTTCTTCAACGTCGACTTCCTCGCCGACACCCTCGCCAAGAACAACGTCACGCTCGATCTCGCCCCCGGCATCGACGACGGCAAGCTCGGCGACCTGACGATCGACGACTTCCTGCCGCAGTTCGTCGGGCAGTACCGCCCGCTCGACAACCCCGACCAGGTCACCGGTCTTCCGGTGAGCGCCGACTCCGTGGGCCTCTTCTACAACAAGACGCTCTTCGACGAGGTCGGCGTCACCGAGTACCCCGAGGCCGACTGGACCTGGGAGGACATGTACCGGGTTGCGGAGGAGATCCAGACGAAGTCCGGTGGCGCGATCACCGGGCTCGCCGCTCCGCTCGGCGACGGCACGGCGCAGATCGTCTACGGTCCGGTCATCCAGGCCTACGGCGGCTTCGTCTACGACCCCGAGACGGGCACGTCGGGCATCGGGCAGCCCGAGGCCATCGAGGCCTGGACGACCCTGCTCGCCCCATACGGCACGGCGTCGGGAGAGTACACGACGACCGCCGACGACCCCACGCTCAAGTTCGATTCCGGCAGCATCGCGATGGGCATCGGCTCGCGCGGCGCCGTGCCGCAGACGAAGACGACGCTCGCCGACGCCGACTGGGACGTGCAGGTGCTCCCGACGATCGACGGCAACTCGACGGCCGGCGGCGGCTCGTACGGCCTCTCGATCGCGCAGACGAGCCAGAGCCAGGATGCCGCGTGGGCGTTCCTCTCCTGGTTCTACGACACCGACGCCGGCATGAAGATCGCCCAGGAGGTGGGCGGGGTCATTCCGCCGACCGACGACGGCATCGACAACGGCACCTGGAAGGACGTCTCGCCCCCGCCCGCCAACATCGCGATCTTCGGCGAGTCCGCCCGCACCGCGGTGCTGCTCACCCAGATGCCGGGCGCGAGCGCGAGCGTCATGTCCGAGGCGACCAAGAAGGCGACACAGCAGGTGCTCCTCGAGGGCCGCGACATCGCCGAAGCATTCCAGGAGGCGGAGGCGACCGTGAACGACGCCATCGCCAAGGAAACCAAGTAGGTCGAGAATCGGGTGCGGGAACGTCGGTTCCCGCACCCGGATCCCGTTCGGAGGAACCACCCGTGACAGCACCACCATTGACGAAGACCCCTCCGCCCAGCGCGGATGCCGCCCGACCGCTCGTGCCGGCAGCGCACCCCCCGGGTCGCCGCAACCGCCGAGTCGACGCGCTCACCGCCACCCTCTTCGTCTCGCCGGCGATGATCGGCTTCTTCATCTTCGTGATCGTGCCGGCCGTCGGCGGTCTCGTGCTCGCCTTCTTCGAGTGGGACCTCTTCGGCACACCGGTCTTCGTCGGCCTCGACAACATCGTCCGGCTGTTCACCGACCCCGACATGTGGCAGGCCCTCGGGGTGACCGTGCTGTTCGTCGTCATGGGCGTCATTCCCACGATCATCATCGGGTTCCTGCTCGCCGTCGTGGTCAACAGCAATATGCCCGGCATCGGCGCCTGGCGCGTGCTCTACTTCACGCCGATGATCGCCTCCGCCGCGGTCGCGGCCATCATCTGGGTGAACCTGTACAACGGGCGCAGCGGGCTCGTGAACCAGTTCCTCGCGCTCTTCGGCGTCGACGGCCCCAACTGGCTCTCCGACCCGACCTGGGCGCGGCCCGCACTCGTGATCATGATGATCTGGGGCGCGCTGCCGATCGTCATCATCCTCTACCTCGCCGGCCTGCAGCGGGTGCCCGAAGACATCTACGCCGCCTCGTCGCTCGACGGCGCCGGCAAGTGGCGTCAGCTCTGGAGCATGACCTGGCCCAATGTGTGGGGCACGACCCTGCTCATCGCCGTGCTGCAGGCCGTCGGCTTCGTCAGCGGTTCCTTCGAGATCGCGCTGATCATGACCGACGGAGGTCCGCTCGGCACCACGCAGTCGCTCGCGCTGTACTCGTACAAGGTCGCGTTCACGCAGCGCGACATCGGCTACGCGAGCGCGCTCTCCCTCTTCCAACTCGTACTGATCATCGTGATCGTGCTGCTCTCTCGAGCGATCGTCCGCACCCGGAAGGAGCGCAGCTGATGCATCCGCGCCTCTACAACGCCTTTCGCTACGCGCTCGTCGTCGTCTGCGGACTCGTGCTCGCGATCCCCCTGCTCTTCATGGTGTCGGGCTCGCTCAAGTCGGCACGCGAGATCAACGCCTTCCCGCAGCCGCTGCTGCCCGAGACGCCCATCTGGCAGAACTTCGCCGACGCGTGGAACTTCCTCACGCCGCAGGTGATCGGCAACACCTTCATCTTCAGTCTCGGTGTCGTGGGTCTCCAGCTCCTCATCTCGCTGCCCGCCGCCTTCGCCCTCGCCAAGATCCCGTTCAAGTGGACGGGGCTGATCCTCGCGACGCTCGTCGTGCCGATGTTCGTGCCCGCGAACCTCACGCTCATCCCGCTCTTCGTCGTGACGTTCCAGCTCGGCTGGCTGAACTCCTTCGCCGGCCTCATCATCCCGATGGCCGCGCAGTGCGCGTTCGCCATCCTGCTCTTCCGCCAGTTCTTCGCGACGCTCCCGCCGGGCCTGATCGAGGCGGCCCGCATCGACGGTGCCGGGTGGCCGCGCGTCTTCGGCTCGATCGCGTTGCCGCTGGCCAAGCCGGCGCTCGCGACGTTCTGCTCCATCAGCTTCCTGACGGCCTGGAACATGTACATCTGGCCGCTGGTGGTCGCGCCGAACCCGGCGCAACGGGTGATCAACGTCGCGCTCGCGCCCCTCGCCGGCGGAGAGAACTCGACGATCTCGCCGGCCGTCGGCCTGGCCGGCGCCGTGATCGCCATGATCCCGGTGCTGATCGTCTTCATCGTGCTTCAGAAGTGGTACATCAAGGGCGTCGTCGGAACCGGGCTCGAGTAGATGACAGTGCACAACCCGGTGCTACCAGGCGCCGCAGAACCGCCGCGACCACCTGACGCGCCGACCGCGACGGTCGAACGCCTGCAGCTCGAGCAGGCCGATCCCGGTGCTGCGCTCGGAACCCCGGCGCCCCGGCTCTCGTGGGTGCTCGACACGGTCGACGCCGGCTGGCGGTCCGACCGCTACGAGGTCGAGTTCCGGAATGCGTCAGGCGCGGCATCCGTCGCCGCCGTCGCGAGCGGTGAGAGCGTGCTCGTCGACTGGCCGCTCGCCCCACTCGAGTCCCGGCAGCACGGCCGCGTGCGGGTGCGCGTCGGCTCCGGCCCTCGGTGGACCGAGTGGAGCGACTCCGTTCCTCTCGAGATCGGCCTCCTCGACGTCGACGACTGGTCGGCCGAGTTCGTGAGCCCGGTGTCGATCGGCGGGCTCGCCGACGGCGCTCCGCTCGTCTTCGCCGACTTCGACCTCGACGAGCTGCCGGTGCGCGCCCGGCTCTTCGCGACCGCGCACGGCGTCTACGAGGCCTCGCTGAACGGCGCCCGCATCGGCGACGACGTGCTCGCCCCGGGCTGGACCGCCTACGAGCGCCGCTTGCGGTACCAGGCGCACGACGTGCTCGGCGAGCTTCGCCGAGGGCAGAACACGCTGAGCGCCATGATCGGCAACGGCTGGTATCGCGGTCAGCTCGTCTGGCCAGGCAACCGTTCGAGCTACGGCGACCGGCTCGCTCTGCTCGCGCAGCTCGAGCTCGAGTTCACCGACGGCTCACGCCGGGTGATCGCGACGGATGCCTCGTGGCGGGCGAGCCCGAGCGGCATCCTCTTCGACGACCTCTACGACGGCGAGCGTCGCGACATGCGAGTGCCGAACGTGCCCGACCGCGCGTCGAGCGAGCCCGTCGAGATCGTGCCGGGCGACCGCGCGCGGCTCGTGGCGCGTCGAAGCCCCCCGGTGCGCGTGACCGAGCGAGTGCCGGTCGCGGCGGTGTCGGTCTCGCCCTCGGGCGCGACGATCGTCGACTTCGGGCAGAACCTCGTCGGCTGGGTGGAGCTCGTCGTGCGCGGTGGCCGTGCCGGCGACGAGGTCACCGTTCGCCATGCCGAGGTGCTCGAGGCGGGCGAGCTCGCCCTGCGTCCGCTCCGCAGCGCCAAGGTGACCTCGAGCTACGTGCTGAGCGGGGCCGAACGCGAGGTGCTGCATCCCACCTTCACCTTCAACGGCTTCCGGTATGCAGAGATCACGGGAGTGCCCGCGCTCGAACCCGCCGACGTGACGGCGCTCGTGCTCGGCTCGGACCTGCGCCGAACCGGGTGGTTCGAGACATCCGACCCGCTCGTCGACCGACTGCACGAGAACGTCGTCTGGGGCATGCGCGGCAACTTCCTCGACCTGCCCACCGACTGCCCGCAGCGCGACGAGCGGCTGGGCTGGACCGGCGACATCCAGGTGTTCGCCCCCACCGCCGCCACGCTCTTCGACACCTCGGGCTTCCTCGCCGGGTGGCTGGAGGACCTCGCCGCAGAGCAGCGCCCAGACGGCGGAGTGCCGTACGTGGTGCCCGACGTGCTGCGCGAGGAGAACCCCGCCGCTGCGGCGTGGAGCGACGCCGCAACGATCGTGCCGTCGGCGCTGCACCTGTCGTATGCCGATCGCGACATGCTCGAACGACAGTATCCGTCGATGCGTGCGTGGGTCGAGAAGGTGACGAGCCTCGCCGGCGACGATCACCTCTGGAACACCGGCTTCCAGTTCGGCGACTGGCTCGACCCGACGGCACCGCCCGAGGAACCGGCGAAGGCCGCGGCCGACCCCTACGTCGTGGCCACGGCGTACTACGCACGGTCGGCGGGCCTGCTCGCTGCCGCGGCGACGACGCTCGGCCGCGCCGACGACGCCCAGCGTTACGGACTGCTCGCCGAGCGCATCGCCCGTGCGTTCAACCACGAGTACGTCACCCCGGGCGGGCGCGTTCTCAGCGACTGCCAGACGGTCTACGCGCTCGCGCTCTGCTGGGACCTCATCGCCGACCCCGGCGCGCGCGACGCCGCCGGCGACCGCCTCGTGGAACTGGTCATCGCCGCCGAGTATCGCGTCGCCACCGGCTTCGTCGGCACACCGCTCATCCTCGATGCCCTGTGCGTGGGCGGCCGCCCCGATGTCGCCCATCGCATGCTGCTCGAGACCGCACCGCCGTCGTGGCTGTACTCCGTCACGATGGGCGCCACCACGATCTGGGAGCGATGGGATTCGATGCTGCCCGACGGCAGCGTGAACACGGGCACCATGACGTCGTTCAACCACTACGCCTATGGAGCGGTCGCCGACTGGCTGCACCGATCGGTCGGAGGTCTTGCTCCGGCCGCGCCGGGCTGGCGGCGCGTCATCGTGCGACCGCTCGTCACGGGCCAGCTCTCGCACGCCCGCGTCGACTTCGACTCCCCCTACGGCCGCATCACGAGTTCATGGCGCATCGAGGCGGGTCGCGTGCTGCTCGAGGTCGTGGTGCCGTACGGCGTCGTCGCCGACGTGTGGGTGCCCGGTGCCGTCACTGCAGTCACCGTCGGACTCGGTACGCACTACTTCGAGGGCACGCCGATCTCGAGTCGATCGCAGGGCAGGGCTCCGCGGTCAGCGTGAGCCGGTGAAGACCGGCTTGCGCTTCTCCTGGAACGCTGCGAAGCCCTCGCGGTAGTCGGCGGTGTCGCAGAGCGCGGCTTGGGCGCGGTTCTCCTCGGCCATCGATGCCCAGAGGCCGAGCCGCTCGTCGCGAAGGGCGGCGACGAGCCGCTTCGAGGCGACGAACGCCTGGGTCGCTCCGGATGCCGCGGCTCGGGCCGCGGCGCGGGCCGCATCCGTCACCTCGTCGGCGGCGAACACCTGCGAGAACAGCCCTGCGGTGACCGCCTCGGTGCCCGACATCAGGCGACCGGTCACGATGAGGTCCATCGTCTTGTGCGCGCCGAGCCGCTCGACGAAGAGGGCGTGCCCTCCCGAGTCGAGGGTGGCCCCGAGGTTCGCGAACGGCGAGCCGATCTTCGCGGTGTCGGCGACGTACACGATGTCGCTCGCGATGAGCAGGCCGAGTCCGACGCCGAGGCACGCGCCGTGGGCGACCGCGAACGTCGGCGCGGGGAACCCCGCCATGCGCTGCAGCAGCGGCTCGACGAGGCCGCCGAGGTAGCCCAGCACGTCGTCTTCGCGCGGGTCGACGCCCGAGATGTCACGGCCCGCGCAGAATGCGCGCCCCTCGCCGCGCAGCACGAGCGCCCACACCTCGCCGAGCTGCGACATCCGCTCGGCCTCGACGTAGGCCTGCGTCAGCTCGGCGATCGCCGCCGGGTCGAGCGCGTTGAGCTTCTCCGGCGCGTTCAGCACGATCTCGGCGACGCCGTCGGTCACGGTCAGTTCGATCATGATGCTCCGTTCAGCGGGTCTTCCTCGACCCGTTCGCAG
Organism: Agromyces subbeticus DSM 16689; assembly: GCF_000421565.1. Classification (GTDB taxonomy): domain Bacteria; phylum Actinomycetota; class Actinomycetes; order Actinomycetales; family Microbacteriaceae; genus Agromyces; species Agromyces subbeticus. The sequence continues at coordinate 138,255 of NZ_ATXG01000004.1, forward strand.
GGTACCGGCGTCACACGTCGTAGTCGACGACGACTCGGTCGGACTTCGGATGCGACTGGCACGTGAGCACGTAGCCGCGTTCGAGCTCGTCGGGCTCGAGGGCGTAGTTCTCGGTCATCGCGACATCGCCCGTGATGAGGCGGGCGCGGCAGGTGCCGCACACGCCGCCGGCGCACGCGAACGGCACGTCGGGGCGCACCCGCAGCGCCGCGTTGAGAATGGACTCGTTCGCGCTCACCGGGCTCTCGACCGTCGACGACTGCCCGTCGAGCGTGAACTCGATCGCAACAGTCGGCTCGCCGCGCTCGACGACGACGGGGCGACCGCGCTCGCCCTCGACGCGGTCGGCGGTGTCGGTCGTGAAGAGCTCGTAGCGCACGTGCTTGACGGGCACGGATGCCGCGGCGAGCGTGTCGCGCGCGAGCTGCACGAGCTCGAACGGGCCGCACAGGAACCACTCGTCGACCGTCGCGGGCGGGATCAGCACCTCGAGCATGCGCTCGAGCTTCTCGGCGTCGATGCGCCCCGAGAGCAGCGGCGCCGTGCGCTGCTCTCGCGAGAGCACGTGGTGCAGCGCGAGCCTCGCCGGGTAGCGGTCTTTGAGCTCGGCGAGCTCTTCGAGGAACATCACGTCGCGCGTCGAGCGGTTCGTGTAGACGAGCGTGAAGCGCGCCGACGCCGAGCGGGCGAGCACCGTGTGCGCGAGCGCCATGAGCGGCGTGATGCCCGATCCGGCGGCGATGCCGACGAGGTGCTTGCCGTCGAGGTCGTCGAGGGTCGAGGTGAACGTGCCCTCTGGGCTCATCACGTCGAGGGTGTCGCCCGCCTTCAGTTCGGAGTTCGCCCACGTCGAGAACCGCCCGCCGAGGTCGCGCTTGATCGCGACCGAGATGCTGCCCCCCATTCCGGCAGATGGGCGCTGTGGCGGCCGGCAGATCGAGTAGCTGCGGCGCAGCTCCTTGCCGTCGAGGGTGGCCCGGATCGCGACGTACTGGCCGGGCAGGTAGCTGTAGTCGTCGGCGAGCTCGTCGGGCACCTCGAACGTGACCTCGACGGCGTCGTCGGTGAGCGGGCGCACCTCGGCGACCGTGAGCGGGTGGAACCGCGCGCGACGTCGCTTCGCCACGTGCTCGCCGCCGACGGCGCTCTGCAGGAACGCACCGGCGACGGATGCCGCGCCGGCGAGGTCACTCGTCGGTCGAGTAGCGCCCGACGCAGGAGGACGCGTATCGAGACCCGAGGTCTCGATACGCTCGCTGGCGCTCGCTACTCGACCAACCGAGCCGAGGTTCTTGGCGGCCATCAGAGCACCTTGAAGTAGTCGAAGGGCTCGAGACAGTCGCGGCACTCGTAGAGCGCCTTGCACGAGGTCGATCCGAATCGGGCGAGCTCGCGGGTGTCGAGCGAGTCGCAGCGCGGGCACTTCACCGCGAGCTGCACCCGAACCGGGCCCGATCCGCGCACGGCGGCGTGCCCGGTCGGCGCCTGGATGCCGTAGCGACGCAGCTTCTCTTTGCCGGCCTCGCTCATCCAGTCGGTCGTCCACGCCGGGGCGAGCACGAGGTCGACGCGCACCTCGTCGTAGCCGGCATGCGTGAGCGCGAGCAGCACGTCGTCGCGCATGGCGTCGAGCGCAGGGCATCCGCTGTACGTGGGGGTCAATTGCACGCGCACGGCACCGTCGTCGCCGACCTCGACCGCGCGCAGCACGCCGAGGTCTTCGATCGTGAGCACGGGGATCTCGGGGTCGGTCACGGTCGCGGCGACGTGCCACGCGCGCGCAGCCGCGGGATCGGTCGGCACCGGCCGGGCGACCTGTTCCGCCGGTCGAGTAGCGACCGACGAAGGAGGACGCGTATCGAGGCCACCTGCGAGGGTCTCGATACGCTCGCTGGCGCTCGCTACTCGACCGGCGGTGGCGGTCACCACGACGCCCCCGGGTGCGCGCGGGCGAGCACCTGCATCTCGGCGAGCAGCGGCCCCAGGTGCTCGGTGTGCCGGCCCTCGCGTCCGCCGCCCGCGGCGATGAACGCGGTGCGGCCGCTCGGCAGCTCGAGCTCCGCCTCGGCGAGCACGGCATCAATGACGGCGTCGAACGGCTCGCGCAGCGTCGACGGCAGCACCGCGACATCGTCGGCCGTCAACCGCTCGACGAGCTCGTCATCATGGAACAGCTCGTCGACGTACGGCCAGGTGTCGGTGATCGCGGCGATCATGCGGCGGCGCGACTCGTCGGTGCCGCCGGCGAGCCGCAGCACCCACTGGGTCGCGTGGTCGCGGTGGTAGTCGACCTCTTTCAGCGACTTCGCGGCGATCGCCGCGAGCGTCGCATCCGTCGAGTCCGCGAGTCGGGCATACAGCTCGACGAGGTACACGGATGCCGCGAGCTGACGTGTGATCGTGTGGGCGAAGTCGCCGTTCGGCTGCTCGAAGAGCCAGGCGTTCCGCCACTCGGGCTCGTCGCGCCAGTAGGCGAGGTCGTCTTCGCTGCGGCCGGTCGCGGTGCCCGCGTAGTGCAGCAGCGAGCGGGCGTGCCCGATGAGGTCGAGGGCGATGTTGCCGAGCGCGACGTCTTCTTCGAGCTCAGGGGCGCGGGCGATCCACATGCCGAGCTGCTGGGCGAGCACGAGGGCGTCGTCGCCGAGGCGCAGGGCGTACTCCGCGGCATCCGCCGTTGCGACCTGCCCTTCACCGCCCGCCTGCGCACCGGTGAACTCCTCGGCGAGCTTCAGCTCGTCGACGGAGACGTGACCGTGCGCGTGCTCGTCGCCGTGTCCGCTCACAGGTGCTTCACCCCTTCGCTCTTCGTGTAGTAGACCGCGTGGCGGTAGTTCTTGCCGGCCGGGCTCTCGAAGAAGGCGCCCTTCGCGTCGGGGTCGCTCGTGGTGATCGCCTCTGCCGGAACGACCCAGATCGAGATGCCTTCGCCACGGCGGGTGTAGAGGTCGCGGGCGTTGCGCACGGCCATGTCTGGGTCGGGCGCGTGCAGCGAACCGACGTGCACGTGCGAGAGCCCGCGGTTGGCGCGCACGAAGACCTCCCACAGGGGCCACGCCTCGGTGCCGGTCTCGCCGGGTGTGCTCATCGTCGTCTCCTCAGGGTCTCGATACGCTCGCTGGCGCTCGCTACTCGACCGGCGGTCATGCTGCCGCACTCCGCTCGGCCTGCTTGCGGGCGTACTCGGCGGCGGCTTCGCGCACCCAGGCGCCGTCTTCGTGCGCCTCGCGACGACGGCGCAGGCGCTCGGCGTTCGCGGGGCCTCGCCCGGCGAGCACCTCGTTGAACTCGGTCCAGTCGATCTCGCTCATGTCGTACTGCCCGGTCTCCTCATCGAACCGCAGCTCGGGGTCGGGCAGCGTCACGCCGAGCACCTCGGCCTGCGGCACGAGCATGCCGACGAAGCGCTGGCGCAGCTCATCGTTCGAGAAGCGCTTGATGTTCCACGCCATCGATTGCGCCGAGTTCGGCGACTCGTCGTCGGGTGGCCCGAACATCATGAGCGACGGCCAGTACCAGCGGTTCACGGCGTCTTGCGCCATCTCGCGCTGCGCCTCGGTGCCCTGCATGAGCTCGAGCAGGATCTCGAAGCCCTGCCGCTGGTGGAACGACTCCTCTTTGCAGATGCGCACCATCGCGCGGCCGTAGGGGCCGTAGGACGCACGGCACAGCGGCACCTGGTTGCAGATCGCGGCGCCGTCGACGAGCCAGCCGATGGCGCCCATGTCGGCCCAGGTCGGCGTGGGGTAGTTGAAGATCGAGGAGTACCGGGCGCGGCCCTCGATGAGCTGCAGCATCATCTCTTCGCGCGTGATGCCGAGCGTCTGCGCTGCCGAGTAGAGGTAGAGGCCGTGGCCCGCCTCGTCTTGCACCTTGGCCATGAGAATGGCCTTGCGCTTCAGGCTCGGCGCGCGCGTGATCCAGTTCGACTCGGGCTGCATGCCGATGATCTCGGAGTGCGCGTGCTGCGAGATCTGGCGAATGAGCGTCTTGCGATACGCGTCGGGCATCCAGTCGCGCGGCTCGATGCGCGAGTCCTTGGCGATGAGGTCGTCGAACTGCACCTCCTCAGGGGAGAGTTCTCGTTCGACCACGCTGAGGTCAGCGGGAGAGGTCATCGTCGACTCCTGTGTGTTGTGCGGCTTGCGCCGGGTCTGCGGGCGCTCGTGGCATCCGACATTACTAACCGATCGTTCAGTTAGTATATAGTCAAGTCGTGCGCCGCAGCAACGGCGTGCCGATCGCATGAACTCGATGAGGAGCTGCAGATGCCGGATGCCCCGACGACGACCTCGACGGCCGATTCGGCGCCGAACCGCGCCATGATGCAGCGAGACGCCGCCTCCGCCGCCCTCGGCATGGTCGTCGAGCGCGACGAGCCGGGCATCGCGATCGTCTCGATGCGGGTGCGCGACGACATGACCAACGGGTTCCACATCACCCACGGCGGGCTCGTCTTCACGCTCGCAGACACCGCCTTCGCGATCGCCTGCAACGAAGACGACACCGTCACCGTCGCGGCGGGCGCCGACATCACCTTTCTGAAGTCGACCGTCGCCGGGCAGACGCTCACCGCGACCGCGGTGCGCCGCACCCGAAGCGGCCGTACCGGACTCTACGACGTCTCGGTCGTCGACGAGGGCGGCGAACCCGTCGCCGAGTTCCGCGGCCGCTCGATCTCCACCAATCGCAGCCACCCGTCAGTCGAGTAGCGGAGCGTATCGAGACCACTACGAACTCGAGGGTCTCGATACGCGCTTCGCGCTACTCGACCGACGACCGAATCCAGGAGCACCACGTGTCGACGACGACCACCTCCCCCACCGTTTCAGGCCTCTCCCCCGCGGCCCCTGACGAGCTCGACCCCGAAGAGCGGATGTCGCGCGCCGAGATCGAGGCGCTGCAGCTCGAGCGACTGCAGCAGACCGTGCAGCATGCCTACGAGCACGTGCCGCTCTACACGAAGAAGTTCGACGAGGCGGGCGTGCATCCCAGCGACATCCGCTCGCTGTCGGATGTCGCGAAGCTGCCCTTCACCACGAAGGCCGATCTTCGCGAGACCTACCCGTTCGGCATGTTCGCCGTGCCGATGGAGCAGGTCGCCCGCATCCACGCCTCATCGGGCACCACCGGGCGGCCGACGGTCGTGGGCTACACGACCGGCGACCTCGATCGCTGGGCGACGCTCGTCGCTCGATCGCTGCGGGCCAGCGGCATCCGCCCCGGCATGAAGGTGCACAACGCCTACGGCTACGGCCTCTTCACCGGCGGTCTCGGCGCGCACGCGGGCATCGAGAAGCTCGGGGCCACGGTCATCCCGATGTCTGGTGGCCAGACCGCGCGCCAGGTGCAGCTCATCGTCGACTTCGAGCCCGACGCCATTCTCTGCACGCCGAGCTACCTGCTGACGATCGCCGACTGCATGGTCGAGCAGGGCATCGACCCGCGCTCGACCAGTCTCAAGGTCGCGGTGCTCGGCGCCGAGCCGTGGACCAATGAGATGCGCCACGAGCTCGAACAGCGCCTCGGCATCGACGCGCTCGACATCTACGGGCTCAGCGAGGTCATGGGCCCGGGCGTCGGCAACGAGTGCCTCGAGTCGAAAGACGGGCCGCACATCTGGGAAGACCACTTCCTGCCCGAGATCATCGACGGCGAGACCGGCGCGCAGTTGGCCGACGGCGAGATGGGCGAACTCGTCTTCACCTCGCTCACGAAAGAGGCGTTCCCCGTCATCCGCTACCGCACGCGCGACCTCACGCGGCTGCTGCCGGGCACCGCGCGACCCGGCATGCGGCGCATCGAGAAGATCACGGGTCGCAACGACGACATGATCATCCTGCGCGGGGTGAACCTCTTCCCGACGCAGATCGAGGAGATCGTGCTCGGCATCGAACAGCTCACGCCGCACTTCATCCTCGAGCTCCGCCGCACCGGCACGATGGACGACCTGACCGTGCGCATCGAGCGGCACCCCGATCTCGACGTCGAGGTCTGCCAGGCCGCCACGGTCGTGCTCGCCAAGCGCATCAAGGAGGGCATCGGGTCATCCGTCGCCGTGCAGCTCGAAGAGCCGGGCGCGCTGCCCCGCAGCGAGGGCAAGTACCAGCGCGTCTACGACCTGCGTTCGTCGGCGCGTTGAGCGGAACGCCGAGATGACGCGAATCGACGCACCATGGCGTGCGGAACGTCGATTCGCGTCACTTCGCGGCTGCGCAGGTCGAGGATGCGAAGATGAGGGCGATGTCTGACAACGGATCACTTCGACGAGGCCGCCCCGGCTACGACCAGCAGGGCATTCTCGAGGTCGCCGTCGCCGCCTTCAACCAGTATGGCTACGACGCGACCTCCATGGGCGTGCTCGCCGACCGCCTGGGGCTGTCGAAGTCGGCGATCTACCACCACTTCGCCTCGAAAGACGAGATCCTCGAACGCGCCCTCGACGATGCGCTGAGCGCCCTCGAGGGCGTGCTGAACGAAGCGGATGCCGCGGGCGGCCGCGCCGCCGACCGGGTCGACCAGGTGCTGCGCGGCGCCGTGCACGTGCTCGTCTCGAAGCTCGCGAACGTCACCCTGCTGTTGCGCGTGCGCGGCAACACCGAGGTCGAGCGCCGCGCCCTCGCCCGCCGCCGCGCGTTCGACAAGGCCGTCACCGCCCTCGTCGAAGAGGCGCAGGCCGAGGGCACCCTGCGCTCCGACATCGATGCGAGCGTCGTCTCGCGCCTGCTGTTCGGCATGATCAACTCGATCGTCGAGTGGTATCGCCCCGGCGGTCGCGAAGACGCCGACAAGCTCGCCGACGACGTCATCGCGGTCGCGCTCGACGGGCTGCGCATGCCCACGGCGAACCGCGTCGAGGAATTGCTCGGCTGAACTCGGCGCCGCGGCGATGACGAAGCGGCCCGCGATGAAGGGGGAACGGCATGATCGAACCGCTCGTAGACCTGCCCGACGGCGTGATCGGCTTTCGAGCAATCGGCACGATCGACGCGGCCGACTACCGCGACGTGCTCGTTCCCGCGATCGACGCCGTGCTCGCCGAGCATGAGCACGTGAATGTCGTTGCCGTGCTGGGCGACGACTTCGACCACCTCTCGGTCGGCGCCATGTGGCAGGACGCGAAGCTCGTCGGCCTGCCGCTCTCGAGCTGGGGCCGTGCGGCGATCGTGACCGACCACGACGTGCTCGCCGGCGTCGCGACGGCCTTCGGCGGGCTCGTGCCGGGCGGCTTCCGGGTGTTCCCGCTCGACCAGGAGCGCGCGGCGATCAACTGGGCAGCGGAGTACCCGCCGGCCGAATAGGGCCGACAGCGACCGAGCTCGAGGACCGAGCTCAACGATCGAGCTGCAGGCGCGACCAGGCCAGCGCGCAGAGCGCACCGAACACGAGTGGCACGCTCGGCACGATGGCGAGGCTCGCCGCCGGCACGGCGCCGGGGTCGATCGCCCAGAGCGCCGGCGCCACGACTGGCACCCACGCGCCGACGCCGATCACCGCCATCACCTGGGCCAGCACCAGCAGCACCACCGTCGCCGCGATGCCGGGGAGCAGCCCCCTGCCGAGGGTGGCGACCCACGCTGCGGGAACCGCGATGAGCGCGGTGAGCACGACGAGCACCGGAATGCGCACGAGCTCGACGGTGCCGGCCGCATCGGTCGCGCCGTAGCCGAACGCCAGCCCGAGCACTGCGACGATGGTGGTCAGCAGCACCGCGACGCCGACGGCCCACGCGAGGAAGACCGTGAGCTTCGCGAGCGCGATGGTCGAGCGACGAACCGGCAGCGCGAAGAGGCCGCCGACCGTGCCGTCGGCGAACTCGCGGCCGAACAGCCAACTGAGCGCCACACCGAATGCGAGCAACCCGCCGGCGGACGTGATCTGCGCGACCACTCCGACGAGCCCTGCCCAGCCGCCCGCTCGGGCGAGCGGCCCGAGCTTGGCGAGCAATTGCTCGTCGCCGGATGCCACTCCGAACAGCATGCCGCTCGCGAGCGCGGCGACACCGGCCACGAGGATCACCGTGATCGAGAGCATCACTCGCGACGCGCGCGCCTTGCCCGCCTCGACCGCCACCGCCGTGCCGAAGAGCGCGCTCATGCGGCATCCCGCTCGCGGTCGTCGGCGTGCAGCATCGTGAAGAACGCCCGCTCGAGGTCGATGCCGGCCGGGTCGAGCGCCCCCACCACACGGCCTGCGTTGATGACGGTGATGCGGTCGGCGATGCGCGCGACCTCGTCGAGGTGGTGACTCGAGACGAGGATGCCAGCGCCCGCCCCGGCGCGACGGAGCAGCGACTCGCGCAGCAGGATCACCCCCGACGGGTCGAGCGCATTCGTCGGCTCGTCGAGCATGATGAGCGTCGGATCGTGCTGCAGCGCCGCGGCGAGGCCGATGCGCTGACGATTGCCGAGCGAGAGCCGACTCGCCCGCACGCTCGCATACCGGGCGAGGTCGAACTCGGCGATCGCCCGGTCGACGAGGTCGCCGGCAGCGCGGCGGTCGATGCCGTGCAGGCGGGCGGCGACGATGAGGTTCGACCTCCCATCGAGCTCGGCGTAGGCGAGCGGATGCTCCACCAGCTGCCCGACGCGAGCCCACAGCGACGCCGGGGCATCCGCGATCTCGACGCCGTCGATGCGCACAGTGCCCGATTGCGGGCGGAGCATGCCGAGCGCGAGGCGCATGAGCGTCGTCTTGCCGGCGCCGTTGAGGCCGACGATCGCATGGATCTCGCCCGGCGCGACGGCGAGGTCGACGTCGTGCACGCCGGCCCCGCCGGGGAACTCGCGAACGAGTCGTCGCGCATCCAGCCGCGGTGCGACCGGAGCGACCGACGCGGCCGACGCCGTCATCGCCGAACCACGATCACGTCGAGGGCGTCTTCGATCGCGTCGGCGAGCGAGGCGTCTTCACCCTCGGCCCACGAGTACAGCCCCGCGACGAGGGCGGCGAGCACGGATGCCGCGGCCACCCGTGCCACCCCGGGCGTCGCGCCGTCGGCCACCAGTTGCTCGACGATCGCTCGTTCGGTGTTGCCCGTCGACCGCCACATCGCGCCGCGCAGCGCCGGCGTCTGGGCGATGATGCGCACCCGCCGCCGGATCATGGGCGCCTCGGGCTCGGGCAGCGCACGCCAGGCGGCGCGCACTCCGCTCGCGGCCCGAAGGAACGGTGGATCAGCGCGCGGCTGCCCCGCAATGGCGACGATGAGCACCGGGTCGTAGGGGTCGTCGAGCAGCAGGTGCTCCTTCGCAGCGAAGTAGCGGAAGAAGGTCATCTCGGTGACACCGGCCGCCCGCGCGATCTGGCCGACCGTGGTCGCGTCGTACCCCTGCCGTTCGAACAGTTCGAGCCCGGCATCGGCGAGCGCTGCGAGCGTGCGCTGTCGCTTCGTGGTGCGCTCAGGGTCGAGGCGCGGCGTGTCGGTCACGTCTCTAAATGTTAGTCACTAACATTTAGCGCCGCAACCTCCATCGATCGTTCGTCACGCCGTCGCGCAGCAGGCGGCATCGACCGGGTCGACGACCTGGTGACGGGTGCCCCAGCGCGCGGTCGCCCGCCGGGGCCGTCTGGTCGTAGCCGCCGCCGACTCCAACCGGCGCTCGGTGGCGACCCTGCGGCGCTCGAGTGCGGTGGCGAGTCGTTCGTCGTTCGCAGCGACGAGGTGGGGAAAGCTGGATTCTGCGATGTACATGTCGACTCCTGTGTTGATATGACTCGAGATTCCTCCCTAAGGCGGGCACGCGACATCCGCAGATCGCCCTATTCTTCGACGCGGAGCTCATCGGCCCTCTGAGGTGGGGAATGAGCGGATGCCCCGGCCGTCTGAGCCACTGGCGACATGAAGAAGGCCGGGCCGCGCTTCGGGGATGCGCGACCCGGCCTTCAGTCTTCGACCGCTACGCGCGGCGGCGGCGAACCGCGGCCATGAGCAGCAGTGCGGCACCGAGCACGAGCGCGAGCGCCCCGCCCGCCACCGCGGGCATGAGCCCCTCGACGCCCGTCGAGGCTAGGCCCGGGGCGGGATACCGCTCGAGGGTGTTCGTCAGCGTGACCGCGCCGACGGTGCCATCGCCGATCACGACGACGTCATCGCTGAACACGGCGCCGGCCCAACTGGCGCCGTCGACCGCGGCGGGGGCGAGCTCGGTGAGGGTCACCACCGCACCGAACGGAATCGCCTCGCTCGTCATGGCAGCGCCGTCGGCCGACAGCGTGAGGAGGCCGGCACCGCCAGAGAAGCCGTTGCCGGCCGGGTACTCGTAGCGCACGGTGAAGGTCGCATCGCTCGGCAGCATCGAAGCGCCCGAGCCGTCGACCGCCTTGCGCACCGAGAGGAATCCGTCGTTCAGGTGCAGGGTGTTCACGGCGAGCACGTCGGCCTGCTGGCCGTTGCCGATGACGAAGGTGTTCGATTCGCTGAACTCCACCGCATCCCAGGTGCCGCCGACGACGGCTTCCGGCGTCACCTCGCGCACGGTGACGACGGCCCCTGCGGGGATGTCGTCGACCGTCACGGTCGTGCCGTCGGCCGGCACCGCGACCTCGGTCGGCTCGAGCGCGTCGAAGCTCGGGCCGGCGGGGTACTCGTAGGTGAACGTGTACTCACGGTCGGCCCCGACGAGGTACGCGCCGCTGCCCTCCACCTGCTTCTGCAGGCTGAACGCCCCGACGTCACGGGTGATCGTGTTGGTGAGGACGACGTCGACCGTCGTGCCGTCGCCGATCGTCACTGTGTCGGTGGAGAACTCAGGTGTCTCTCCCCAGGTTGCGCCGAGCACGGGCTGCGGAGCGAGTTCCGCGAGCTGCAGCACGGCGCCGTAGGGCAGCGGGCCGCTCGTGGCCGTCGATCCGTCGGCGCCCACGACGAGTTCGCCCTCACCGGCCGCGAAGCCGATGCCGGCCTCGTAGCTGTAGTGGATGGTGAACGCGTCGGTGGCCGGCACGAGCATCGCGCCGGTGCCCTCGAGCGCCTTGCGCGCCGAGAAGTAGCCCGCGTTCAGCGTGAGCTCGTTGTCGAGGTCGATCGTGAGGCGGTTGCCCGCGACGACGGTGAACGTCTTCTGGCTGAACACGGGTTCTGCCCACGTGCCGCCTTCCACTCGCTCGAGCACCTCTTCGAGCGTGACCGTTGCACCGGCGGGCAGGTGCTCGACGACGGCCGGCGCACCGCCAGCAGTGACCTCGACCACGCCGTTGCCGGCTTCGTAGACGCCGCGCTCGGGGTCGGCCGGGTACGACCACTCGACCGTGAAGGTCGGGTCGTCGACGAGTCCGGCGGCGTTGCCGTCGAGGCGCTTGACGATCTCGAAGTCGCCGAAGTCGCGTGCGAGCGTGTTCGTCACGGTGACGTCGACGTCGGGGCTCGAGGCGTCGACGACGATTCGGGCGGGCTCGATCACCGGTGCCTGCCAGCTCGCACCGGGCACGGCGGTCGGCGTGCTCTCGATGAAGTCGACGACCGCCCCGATGGGAAGATTCGGAATCTCGATGCGCTCGCCGTCGAGCGGTAGCTCGACCGAGCCACCGCCCTGCGGGATGCCCTTCCCCGCGTCAGCGGCCCAACGGTAGTTCAGGGTGAAGGTCGTGTCATCGGGGATACGCATGCCGTCGTCGTTCACCACGGTCTTGTGGGCCGAGAGCGAGCCCTTCTGCAGGGTCGCGCGGTTCTGCAGCCGGATCTGCGTGACGGCGCCGAGGTTGCCTTCGGCCGACGAGAAGGTGAGCTCGAGTCGCTCGCTCTCGGTGCCGTCGGGCAGCACGAAGACCGGGTCGGCCCACGTGACGTTCGACGGTTCGACGGGCGTGATCTCGTCGAGCGTGATGGTGGTGCCCTTGAAGAGCTCATCGCTGAGGAACGACTCGCCGGCGCGTAGCGGGATGGTGCGCTGCTCGGTCACGGTTCCGTCGAGCGTCGCCGTGTAGTTCACCGTGAACTGGGGCGTGAGCGACGTGTCGCCCGCGAGCTCCTTCGTCAGCTGGAACCTGCCGAAGTTGCGCCCGACCACGGTGCCCGAGCCCGACACGCGGGTCGCCGTGCCGGTCGTGGTGCCGGGCTCGACGCCCTCGACGCTGTACTTCGCCGTGTTCTGGTAGGTCTTGGCCTTGCCCTCGTCGAGCACCTTCACGGTCCACACGACCTCGTACATCGAGCCGGTGATGCCCTGCTGGCCTTCGGGGGCTCGGGTGCCGAGTCCGCGCACCGAGGTGAAGTCGACGCGAAGGCCATCGGCCGAGACGTTGACCTCCGATGCCGGCTTCGCTGCGAAGACGGGGTTCTGCCGGCCGAGTGAGTCGTAGGCGAGTGAACGGGCCTCGTACACGACGGGGGCGCCGACGAGTTCGAAGGCGCCGAGGTCGAGCTGGTCTTCCACCACGATGTCGCGGCCCGCGGGGATGCCGTCGGCTCCGCCGGGCACGCCCACCCACCACGTGATGGTGTCTTCGAGGTTGCGATACGAACCGCTCTTCGACGCGCCCCAGCCGCCGAACTCGCAGTTCTCGAAGCAGCGGCTCGGGTTCGGGCCGACGGTGACGGTGTCGCTGACGTCGCCGAACTCGAAGACCCGCTCTTCGGTCTCGAGGTTCTCGAGCCACACGTTTACCCGGAAGGTGAATTCGCCTTGCATGTCGAACTCGTGCCCGTCGATGTAGGCGGGGTCGACCGTGCAGGTGATGTTCGAGCTCGAGACGACGCACTCGCCCGCGGCCTCGCCGTCTGGGTCGATCATGGCGAAACGGTCTTCATGGCCGCTGAGCCCGTCGGGCAGGTCGACGGTCACGCTCACCGGGTTCGCGGCCTCGCCCGGCACGCTCCACTTGACGGTGATCTCCTGTTGGCTGCCGTCGTCGAACTCGTCGTGCACGAAGGCGACGTCGTCGATCGAGATCGGCGTGCCTCCGGTTGCATGGGCGGCCGTGCCGATCATGAGCACGTTCGCGGCGACACCGAGCACGAGGCAGATCGCGAACACCAGCAGCGTCTGCAGTCGTCGAGCACGATCTCGGGATGACCCGATCGCGATGTTCATCACTGTTGCTTCCCTTTCTCCACGGACGTCTCACGTGGGGCGCGGCGCAGTTGCGTCGGCTCCACATCCGGGAGGTTCGGGCACGACCGGCAGCGCCTGCGCTGGGTATCGCGCAAGCGTGCCGGTGCAGGGGCGCACGGGTGGCGCCGATGCGTGACGTGCGGTGCACGCCGGTCGGGCTGGTCCTCTCGGGTGAGGACGGGTGGCTGTTCATTGCCACCAACCAAGAGATGGCGGATGACGCGATTCATGACGTGTGCTCAGCTGTGAAACTCCTGACCGCGCCTCCACAGCATCGGATACGGGTGCGCTGGGAACCCGACATCCGATCGCCCAGCCGTCTGTCGGCGGCGTGCAGCAGAGTGGACCCCATGACCCTCGACGCACCGCCTGCCGACACTCGCGCCGCCGCACTCGTCGCCTTGCGCGAACTCGTGGGGCGCGACGACGCCGAGTTCCACGACGGGCAGTTCGAGGCGATCGACGCGCTCGTCGAGGGCCGTCGGCGCGCGCTCGTCGTGCAGCGCACCGGGTGGGGCAAGTCGGCGGTGTACTTCGTCGCGACCCTGCTGCTTCGCAAGCAGGGAGCCGGGCCGACCGTGCTCGTCTCGCCGCTGCTCGCCCTCATGCGCGACCAGATCGCCGCGGCCGAGCGCGCCGGCGTGCGCGCCGTGGCCATCAACTCGACCAACGCACACGAGTGGGGCGATGTGCTCGCCCAGCTCGACCGCGACGAGGTCGACGTGCTGCTCGTGTCGCCTGAGCGGCTCAACAACCCGGCGTTCCGCGAGCAGCAACTGCCCGCGCTGGTGCGACGCATCGGCATGCTCGTGGTCGACGAGGCGCACTGCATCAGCGACTGGGGCCACGACTTCCGCCCCGACTATCGGCGGCTGCGCGAGCTCATCGCGCAGATGCCGGCCGAGGTGCCGGTGCTCGCGACCACGGCGACGGCCAACAGCCGCGTGGTCGCCGACGTCGCCGAGCAGCTCGGCACCGCCGGCGAGGTGCTCACCATTCGCGGGCCGCTCGCGCGCGCGTCGCTGCGGCTCGGTGTGCTGCGACTGCCCGACTCGCCCAGCCGACTGGCGTGGCTGCTCAGCCACCTCGACGACCTGCCCGGCTCGGGCATCATCTACACGCTCACCGTCGCGGCGGCCAACGACACCGCTCGCCTGCTACGACAACGCGGGCACGAGGTGCGCGCCTACACCGGGCAGTCCGACACCGACGAGCGCACCGAGTCCGAGGGCATGCTGAAGCGCAACGAGGTCAAGGCGCTCGTCGCCACAAGCGCGCTCGGCATGGGCTTCGACAAGCCCGATCTCGGCTTCGTCCTGCATCTGGGAGCGCCCTCCTCGCCCGTCGCCTACTACCAGCAGGTCGGTCGCGCCGGCCGTGCGAGCGAGAGTGCCGACGTGCTGCTGCTGCCGGGCACCGAAGACGGCGCCATCTGGCACTACTTCGCCACCGCGTCGATGCCCGACCAAGACCGCGCAGAGCGGGTGATCGCCGCGCTCGGCGACACGCCCGTCTCAACGCCGGCGCTCGAGGCGATGGTCGACATCCGCCGCACGCCGCTCGAACTGCTGCTCAAGGTGCTCGACGTCGACGGCGCCGTGCGGCGCGTGCAGGGTGGCTGGGTCGCGACCGGCGAGCCGTGGGTCTACGACGCCGAGCGCTATCGTCGCATCGCGGCCGAGCGCGAGGCCGAGCAGCAGCACATGATCGACTACGAGCAGAGCGGCGGATGCCGCATGGAGTTCCTGCAGCGATCGCTCGACGACGAGACGGCGGCGCCCTGCGGGCGGTGCGACAACTGCGCGGGCGTCTGGTTCCCGCGCGAGATCGAGGCATCGGCAACTGCGTCGGCTGCCGAGTCGCTCGACCGCGTCGGCGTGCCCGTCGAGCCGCGACGTCAGTGGCCCACCGGTGCCGACCGACTCGGCGTGCCGGTGAAGGGGCGCATCCCCCCCGCCGAGCAAGCGGGCGAGGGCCGGGCGCTGGCCCGCCTCACCGACCTCGGCTGGGGCGGCACGCTGCGCGAGCTGTTCGCCGCCGGCGCGCCCGATGCTCCCGTGTCGCCCCAGGTGCTCGCCGCGTGCGTGCGCGTGCTCGCCGACTGGGGCTGGGCCGAGCGCCCGGTCGCCGTCGTCGCGATGCCTTCGCGCTCACGCCCCCTGCTCGTCGATTCGCTCGCCCGCGGTCTCGCAGACGTCGGGCGCCTGCCGTATCTCGGCGCTCTCTCGTCGGCCGGCGATGGCCCGACCGGCCAGCCCGGTGGCAACAGCGCCTTCCGCCTTGCCGGGCTCTGGGAGCGCTTCACCGCCGACGGCCTCGACGTGCCCGCGGGCGGTGTGCTGCTCGTCGACGACCAGGCCGACAGCCGGTGGACCCTGACCATCGCCGCCCGTGAGCTGCGCCGGGCCGGCGCCTCCGAGGTGCTGCCCTTCGTGCTCGCCCTCCGCGGCTGACCTCCGCCCACCGGCTGGCCGATCACACCGCGACGCGGCACGGCGACGCCGGAACGAGCCCGGCGCCGCCACGCGTCACCGCAGTCCGCGGAAGAACGTCCGCACATCTCCGACGAGGAGGTCGGGCACCTCCATGGCCGGGAAGTGACCGCCGCGGTCGAACTCCGACCAGTGCACGACGTTGTCATCGCGCTCGGCGATCGTACGGATGCCGAAGTCGCCCGGGAACACCGCAACGCCCGATGGCACCTCGGATCGCACCGTCTGCTGCCCCCAGCTCGCCCGGCCCTCGCGATACAGCCGCGCCGACGACGTGGCCGTGCCCGTCAACCAGTAGACACTCACATCGGTGAGCAGCGCATCACGATCGACCGCGTCCTCGGGCAGTTCGTTGGCAGGATCCGTCCACTCCTTGAACTTCTCCACGATCCACGCGAGCTGACCGGCCGGCGAGTCCGAGAGCCCCACGCCCACCGTCTGCGGCCTCGTCGACTGCAGGATCGCGTACGCCGAGCTCTCGTCCATCTCCTGCTGCAGCGCGCCGAGCCGAGCCTGCTCGGCCTCCGTCATGCGCGCGAACTCCGCCGGGTCGCCCGACGGGAATCCGAGGCTGCCGTTGACATGCACTCCGACCACGTGGTCAGTGTCGAACCGGCCGAGCAGCGGCGAGATCACCGATCCGCTGTCGGTCCCCTGCGCCCCGTAGCGCTCGTATCCGAGACGCTGCATGAGCTGCGCCCAGGCACGCGCGATTCGCGAGAGGTCCCAGCCGGTCTCGTGCGTCGGCCCCGAGAAGCCGAATCCGGGCATCGACGGCACGACGACATGGAACGCATCGGCCGGATCGCCGCCATGGGAGCGAGGGTCGGTCAGCGGCCCGATGACCTCCAAGAACTCCACGATCGAGCCGGGCCAACCGTGGGTGAGGATCAACGGCAGGGCGTTCGGCTCGGGTGAGCGCACGTGCAGGAAGTGGATGTTCTGGCCGTCGATGGTCGTCGTGAACTGAGGGAACGCGTTCAGCTTCGCCTCGTGCTCACGCCAGTCGTACGACGTTCGCCAGTACTCGGCCAGTCCTTTCAGGTAGCTCGACGGAGTGCCGTAGCTCCACCCGACGCCCGGCAGTTCGTCGGGCCACCGGGTTCGTGCGAGTCGATCGTTCAGATGGTCGAGGTCAGCCTGGGGGATGTCGATGCGGAAGGGCCGGATGTCGGTGTCGTTGTCCATGACCACGACGGTACGCAGCGTAGTGGTCAGTTTCCGTCCTAAAGAGGCCGAGGCGCTCCTACGCCGGAGCGAGCTCCTTCGCGACCAGGGTGAGCACGTCGTACGAGGCGACGAGCTCGTCGTTCTGGTTCTTCAGCACCGCGTCCCAGCGCACCTCGCCGTACTCGTCGGTCTCTCGCGGCGTGATCTGCTTCGCCGTGAGCTCGACCCGAATCGAGTCGCCCGGCGACACCGGGGTCACGAACCGCAGGTTCTCGAGGCCCGAGTTCGCGAGCACCGGCCCGGGCGCGGCGTCCACGAAGAGGCCCGCCGCCCACGACACGAGCAGGTAGCCGTGCGCGACCCGGCCGGGGAAGAACGGGTTCGCGGATGCTGCCGCCTCGTCCATGTGCGCGTAGAACGTGTCGCCCGTGAACGCCGCGAAGGTCTCGATGTCGTCGAGCGTCACCTCGCGCGAGCCCGACACGACCTGGTCGCCGATCTTCAGCTCTGCGAGCGACTTGCGGAACGGGTGCACGCCGCCGGGTTGCGATGCGGATCCCGTGTGCCACACCCCGGTCAGGGCGGTCAGCATCTCGGGAGACCCCTGCACCGCCGTGCGTTGCATGTGGTGCAGCACCGCGCGGATGCCGCCGAGCTCTTCTCCGCCGCCGGCCCGACCCGGCCCGCCGTGCACGAGGTTCGGCAGCGGCGAGCCGTGCCCGGTCGACGAACGCGCATCGTCGCGATCGAGGAAGAGCACGCGGCCGTTGTACGCCGCGATGCCCCCGGCGAGTTCCACGGCGACCGCGGGGTCATGCGTCGCGACACTCGTCACGAGCGAGCCACCGCCGCGAGCCACAAGGGCGACGGCTTCGGCGATCGAGTCGTAGCCCACGATCGACGAGACCGGCCCGAACGCCTCCACCTCGTGCAGCGCCGAGCTCGAGGCATCCGCGAATCGAAGCAGCATGGGCGCCACGAATGCGCCGTCGGATGTCTCGCCGCCGCTGCCCTCGGAGCGTCTGACGCTCGGGGCATCCGTCGAGCCGATCACGAGCTCGCCGCCACCGGCCGTGAGCTTTCCGACCTGGCGCAGCACCTCGTCGCGCTGGGTGAGCGAGGCGAGGGGCCCCATGGTGACGCCGTCGGCGCGCGGGTCGCCGAGCACGACGCGCTCGGCGATGCGGGCGCGCACGGCGTCGATGACCGAGTCGACGGATGCCGCAGGCACGATCGCCCGACGGATCGCCGTGCACTTCTGCCCCGCCTTCGACGTCATCTCGGCGACGAGCTGCTTCACGTAGGCGTCGAATTCAGGCGTGCCCTCGACCGCGTCGGTGCCGAGCACGCTCGCGTTGATCGAGTCGGTCTCTACCGTGAAGCGCACACCGCCGGTCTGCACCGACGGGTGCCGGCGCAGCTTCTCGGCGGTCGAGGCCGAGCCGGTGAAGGCGACGAGGTCGCCGAGGCGCAAGTGGTCGAAGAGGTCGGGCACGCTGCCCGAGACGAGTTGCAGCGAGCCCTCGGGCACCAGACCCGATTCGATGAGGATGCGCACGAACGCCTCGGCGAGGTAGCCGGTGGGCGTCGCGGGCTTCACGAGTGTTGGCACGCCGGCGAGGAAGGCGGGCGCGAACTTCTCGAGCGAACCCCACACCGGAAAGTTGAAGGCGTTGATCTGCACCGCGACGCCGGGCAGGCGCGTGTAGATATGCCGTCCGAGGAATGAGCCGTCCTTCGAGAGGTTCTCGACAGCGCCGTCGACGTAGACCTTCGAGTTCGGCATCTCGCGTCTGCCCTTCGACGAGTACGTGAAGAGCACGCCGATGCCGCCGTCGATGTCGACCCACGAGTCCTGCTTGGTGGCGCCGGTGCGAGCGGAGACCTCGTAGAGCTCGGCCTTGCGCTCGGTGAGGGCGAGCGCCATCTGCTTGAGCAGCACCGCCCGCTGGTGGAAGGTGAGTTCGCCGAGCGAGGCCTGCCCGACCGTGCGGGCGTGCTCGAGCGCGGCGCCGAGATCGAGCCCCTCGGTCGACACGCGAGCGACGAGTTCGCCGGTCGATGCGTCGCGCACCTCATTCGCAGTTGCGGCGGCCGTGGCATCGGGGGTCCACCACGCGCCGTTCACGTAGCTCGGCAGAATCTCGGTCATCGGTGTTCCTTTCACGGGGCATCCCACAGGTAGAAGCCCTCGCCGGTCTTTCGGCCGAGCTTGCCCTCGGCGACCATGCGGCGCAGCAGTGCGGGCGGGGCGAAGCGCTCGCCGAGCGTGTTCGAGAGGTACTCGGCGATGCCGAGCCGCACGTCGAGCCCTACGATGTCGGTGAGGCGCAACGGGCCCACGGGATGCTTGTAGCCGAGGCTCATCGCGGCGTCGATGTCTTCCGCCGATGCGACGCCGTCTTCGAGCATGCGGATCGCCTCGAGCCCGAGGGCCACGCCGAGTCGTGACGATGCGAAGCCGGGCGCATCGGCGACGACGATCGGTGTCTTGCCGATCGCATGCACCCATGCCCGCGCCTGCTCGACGAGCAGGCCGTCGGTCGCCTCGCCGCGCACGATCTCGACGAGTGACGATGCGGGCACCGGGTTGAAGAAGTGCAGGCCCACGAACCGCGAAGGCCGGTCGAGCAGTGCGGCCAGCTGATCGATCGAGATCGACGAGGTGTTCGATGCGAGCGCCGCGCCGGGCGCGAGCACCGCCTCGACGCGCGTGAGGGCATCGATCTTCAGTTCGAGGTCTTCGGGCACGGCCTCGACGACGAGGTCGCAGCCGGCGAAGTCGCCCACCTCGGTCGAGGCGGCGAAGCGCGCGGCGATCGCACTCTGCTCGTCGTCGGCCGTGCCGCGGGCCACGGAGGTCGCGACCGACTCGAGCACTCGGGCCGACGCCGCGCCCGCGGCATCCGCATCGCGCTCGACGACCGTTACGCGCGACCCCGCGAGCAGGAACGCGTGCGCGATGCCGGCGCCCATGCGCCCGCCGCCGAGCACGCCGACGTCGGCGGGAGCGCCCGTCGCGGTGTCGTTCATCTGCGCTTCCTCTCGAGGAACTCGGTCATGCGCCGCAGCTTCTCGGGGCTCTCGAAGAGCACTGCCTGCTCGTCGAGATCGACGGCGGGGTGCGCGTCGCGCCGCGCCCGGAAGACGCGCTTCGTCGCGATCGTTGCAGCGCGATCGTTGCGGGCGATTCGATCGGCGATGGCGTGCGCCGCCGGCAGCAGCTCATCGGCCGGGTGCAGCTCGCTCACGAGGCCGATCTCGAGCGCCTCGGCCGCACCCACGGTGCGACCGGTCAGCAGCAGTTCGATCGCCCGCGCATCGCCAACGATCTCCTTCAGCCGCCAGCTCGCCCCGGCCGCGGCGATGATGCCGAGGCCCGTCTCTGGGTTGCCGATCTTCAGCGCGGGTGTCGCGATGCGGATGTCGGCGGCGTACGCGAGCTCGGCGCCGCCGCCGAGCGCGTAGCCGTCGAGGGCGGCGATCACGGGCATCGGCAGCAGCGCGAGCCGCACGAAGGCGTGAGCGTTGATGCCGGCGCGCGCATCGTCGGCCCGCCGTTCGCGAAGCTCAGCGATGTCGGCGCCCGACGCGAAGGTGCCACCGGCCCCGGTGAGGATGAGCGTGCGCGGAATCGCCTCGAGCTCGGCGCACAGGAGGTGCAGCGCATCGATCGTCGCCTGATCGATGGCGTTGCGCTTCTCGGGTCGGTTGAGCGTCGCAACGACCCGGTCGTCGAGCCGCTCGATGAGGAGCGGGCCCTCATCGCCGATCGACGAGGAGCGCGAGGTCTCGCGACCCGCGCGCATCACACGCGCTCCACGATGAGGGCGGCGCCCTGGCCGACGCCGACGCACATCGTCGCGAGTCCGTGCCGTGACCCCTCGCGCTCCATGCGACCGAGCAGCGTCACCACGAGTCGCGACCCCGACGAGCCGAGCGGATGCCCCAGGGCGATCGCCCCGCCGTCGGCGTTGACTCGTTCGGGGTCGAGGCCGAGGCGGCGCATCGACGCGATCGACTGCGTGGCGAACGCCTCGTTGAGTTCGATGGAGCCGAGATCGGCGATCGACAGCCCAGAGCGGGCGAGCGCCTTCTCGGTCGCGGGCACCGGACCGAGGCCCATGATCTCGGGCGCCAAGCCGGCTGAGGTGCCGACGATGACACGAGCCCGTGGCGTGAGGCCGTAGCGCTCGACGGCGGCCGCGCTCGCGACCACGATGGCGGATGCCCCGTCGTTCAGCGCACTCGAATTGCCCGCCGTCACGACGGAGCCGCCGGGCACGACGGCACGCAGGCCGGCAAGCGCCTCGATCGTGGTCTCAGGTCGCGGGCCCTCGTCGACGAGCACCTCACCGCGAGCAGTCGGCACGCCGACGATCTCGGCCTCGAACCGCCCGGCGGCGATGGCCGCAGCGGCTCGCTGCTGCGAGCGCAGGGCGAAGGCGTCGGCCTCGTCGCGGGTGATGCCGTCGAGTCGCGCGACCTCTTCGGCCGTCTCCGGCATCGAATACGTCGCCTTGTCACGGGCCAGCAGCCTGGCGTTCGGAAAACGCCAGCCGATCGAGGTGTCGTACGCGGCACCGGGCTTGGCCCAGGCCTTCTCGGGCTTGGCCTGCACCCACGGCGCGCGCGTCATCGACTCCACGCCGCCGGCGATGATGAGGTCGGCGTCACCGGCCCGGATCGCCTGCGCCGCCATCGTGATCGCCGACATGCCCGATGCGCAGAGCCGGTTGACGGTGATGCCGGGCACCGAGTCGGGCAGCCCGGCGAGCAGCACCGACATGCGGCCGACATTGCGGTTGTCTTCCCCGGCCTGGTTGGCGGCACCGAGGATGACCTCGTCGATCGCGCCCGCCTCGATCGCGGCCTGCTCGAGCCCGGCGCGTCGCACTGCCTCGCCGACGACGAGCGAGGCGAGGTCGTCGGGGCGCACTCCGGCGAGCGCGCCCCCGTAGCGGCCGACCGGCGTGCGAACGCCTCCGACGAGGTAGGCCTCGGCCACGCTGCTGTTGATGGGCACTGCCACTCCTGACCGCACTGTCTGTGGTGGAACGCTGCACCCAGCGTAGGCGTGGGCTCGCGGCATCCGTCGATCGGAATTAGTGACCGACCGTTCAGGAAGTAATTATGGCAAACGGATGTCGCGGGCGCCAGTCACGACATGCGCGACGCGGCCTCAGGGGATTTGCATGAGCACCGCTTCGCCGACGGACTTGCTCTGAATCAGGTAGACGGAGTCGCCCACCAGCATGAGGACCGGCGACGCCGGACCATGGGTGACTAGCGCACCGCGGACATGGCCGCCTGAGTATCCCGCCGCGGCCGGGAGGTCGAGCGGGGCGCGGTCACCGCACACGGGCCTTCGACCCTTCACTTCAGCCGATCGGGATCAACCACACACAGTCAGCGAGGCGACATCCTCGCTCAGGGCGCCTTCTCCTCCCAGGAGCACGACTTCGTCCTCACTCTGAATCCACATGGCGTAGAGCGTGCCCTCGGGAATGCACTCGGGCCGCGACAGTCGCAATGGCGCACCGACTGCGGCTGCCACCGGGCCGCCCGCAAGCGCATCCGCGAACCCGGTGCCCTGTGCGATGAACACGAGGTCGTTCAGTGATGAAGCTGGGAATGCATCGGCTATCTTGGCGCTCGTGTCGTACCGGTCGATTCCCGCAGCACGGGCGACGCGGGCGACCATGCCGGACTCGACGAGCTCCGTTTCGATCGATGCCGTGATGGCTCCCGTTCCACCGGCGAGGAAGGCGGCCGACACGTCGAGGTCAGAGAGAACGGCGCTCGTGGCGGCGTCGATTCCCGCCCGCTCCCCATCGATGAGGAGAACCGGTTCGTGGCGGCGACCGGCGACCGCACCCGCCGAGAGCGCATCGGGGAAGTCGCGGCCGGTGGCCACGAAGACGTTGTCATACGGCTTCTCAACGAAGGCGTCGATTACGAGGTTCCGGGACGTCTCATAGCGGTCGGCGCCACCGACCCGCCTCGTCGTCGGAACGATCGATCGGACCTGCTCGAACACGGTCGGAGAGACCGAACCCGCCCCGCCTGCGACGACCACCTCTCGGGGTGCCAAGCGCTCGATCTCTCGAGCCACGACGGCCGGCAGAGCACCCGGCTGCGTCAGCAGGAGCGCCCCACCCCTGGCGGCAGCCGCCGGGCCGGCGCTCAGAGCGTCGGGCCAGTTCTCGCCACTCGCGATGTAGAGCACAGGGAGGTCGGGATCGAAGGCCTGCGTCGCCGCAACCGACGTGGCGTAGCGATCCGGACCCGAACTCCGATACACCTTCCATGTGAACTCCGAGAGCAGGAAGTCGAGGCCCGAGAACTGCTCGCCCGGTGCGAGGTTGACGACCTCCGCCTCGTCGAGGTATTCGGTCTCGCGGAAGAATTCGGCACTCAGATCACGTTCCCCGCCGGAATGGGCTCGGAAGACGTATGCGCCAGGAAAGAGCGCGAGATTGAACCCGGGGTTGGCCATCGGGTTGTCCCACATGGTGAGGACGAGACGGAGCTTGCCGTCCGCTTCGTCGATTCGCCATGCCTCGATCACCAAATCGTTCCGCCACCCCTGGGTCGTGACGTCGAGCCGTCCTGAGACTTGTGCGGCCAGTGGCATTCTGATCTCGATGCCAGAAGCGCTCGCATCGAACTCCTCGGCATCGGCCTCGAACGGGGTTCCACCCGAGAACGTCGTGGCGTATCGCCCGGATAGGTCCTCGACCTCGAGGAAGTAGTCGTCGCCCGCAGGAAGATTCGTGAGCGAGAACGTCGAACCGAAGGCGCCTGGGAAGCCCCATGTCACGCCCCTCGCACGCACCCTGACGTAGAGCTGAGCGCTCGAATCGACGACAGGATTGCCCTCGGCGTCGGTCAGCACGACCGTGCCGGAGAGACTGATCGGCGCAGCGGCCGATCTGGCGAGTCCATCCGACTCCGACGTAGCTTCTCTCGCCCCGTTAGGGGCCCTTCCGTCGATAGCCGCTGGCTCATCGTCAGCGCGGAGGTCGCTCCACAGCGAACGAGGGAGCGGGCCCTCCACAGACTTGACATCTTCGAGCGGCTGGTCGGACAGGGGCTCCGCCTGAGTGGGCGACACCGTAGCGGTGAGGAGGCAGGTGATGAAGAGTGCGCCAGCAGCTACGCGGCTGCGGATGTATCGGGTCGACACCGGGCGGATCTCTTTTCGGATCATTGGCGCTGGCGAATCCATCGGCCGGGGCGGGTTGCGTCATGAGCATATACAAGGATGCGAGCACTGTAGTGCCTGATCTTCTATGGCTCCGGGAGGTCTGCGACCTCCCAAAGGACAACGGCGGTTCGCACCGCACCGCTTCAGAGAGTAGCCGCGGCCCGGGAGCGATCTAACTCCAGGTGACCGGTAGCAGTCCACCGCCGAGATGATCGTGCCTCCGTAGCCGGCCCGAAGGTCACCGACCGGGCACTCGCGCGGCGTTGTTGAGCGCGGCGGTCACCACGACCTTCTTCGCCACGCACAGGGTCGCAACCGTGAGTGTCGCGTCGATGGCGACGGCGCGCTCCGCCTGTCGATGCCTTCCAGCGGGTCGGCCGAAGTCAGCGGATCTGGCCGAGGATCGCCTCGGCCACGGACGCGGCACCGTCCTTGCTGTGGATCGAGTAGATCGAGTCGCCGACCTTGAGCAGCACGGGCGAGGCCGGGCCGTCGGTCACGAGCGCGACGATCGCGGCATCACCGACGGCGTAGCCCGGCACGGCCGTGAGGTCGAGCTCTTGGAAGGCCGACGAGACGTCGGGCTGACCGAGCACTCGAACAGTTCGCCCGCGCCGTACACGACCGCGATGTGCGGCCCTCGTGTCGTGTCGGTGAGGTAGTCGCAGGCGTACGACCGCGCTGCGGCGCCGACCGCATCCTGGAACGACCGCGGTGCGCTCGCGGTCGGATCCTGGACCTCGACCTCCGTGTACGTTTCGCTGAGCGCCATCCCGATTCCCTGGGGGTCGAGTCCGCCGTTGCAGACCGCGTCGCCCTGCCGCAACTCCGCGCCGGGCCAGGCCAGTTGCGCGGAAGACGCCTGCTGCAGGTTTGCGAACGACGCCTCGGCGAGTGCGCCGAGGCGCGCGAGCACCTCGTCGGGCGCCAGCCCGTCGTAGCGGGTGCCCGTCGTGCCGAGCCCCGGTGCGCTGAGACGCATCGCCACCCACGACTCGGCCACAGGGGCGGTGAGTTGCCACCCCGACTCCCCGACCGCCGTCGACGCCTCGATGCCGCCGACCTCGAGGATGTCGTCCGACGGCGAGTCGCCCGCCCAGGCCGGTTGCCACTGCTCGGCAGCGTTCGGCAGCACCTCGAGGGTGAGATAGGCGAAGCCGCCGGCGCCGGCGCCGTCGTAGATCGTCGTCGGGGCCTCACCGACCCGCCACGAGCACTCGAGGCCGCCGGCCGCCGCGAGTTGCACGGCGGCGAACGTGTCGTTCGGGCGAATCGCAGGCACGGGCTCGGGAGCGACTCCGTCGGCACCGGTCATTGCTCCCGCCACCAGGCCCTCCGGAGCGAGATCGTCGCACGTCAGCAGGCCGACGACGGGTGTCGGCTCGGTGATCGGCTCCGGCGCGGGCGCGACGCACCCGCTCAACAGGAGGACGAGGGCTGCAGCGGAGAGACCACCGGAGACGACGAGGCGCATGGCGCGAGCCATGCTGGCCGAGTGCAGCGCACGACTCAGTGCTCACCCGCTGGTCGGGCGTGGCGCGCAGCCGCTGCCAGTCGCCGACCGTCGCGATAAGCGGGCCTCGGCCGCTTGGCTCACTCGATCGCGCCGACCCACTCCGCGGGCGTCGGATCGCGGTCGAACGCCAGGAACACCGCGCGCTCGTCGTCGGGACGAGCCGGGTCGTAGAGCACCTCGACCGCGATGCCGCCTGACAGCACGTCTCGTCGTCGGGTCGAGCGACTGATCCGATGCCCGACGCCGGCGGCATCCGTGAACCGGACCTCGACCGTCGCGCCGACCACCGAGCGCTGCCCGACGTCGTTCGTCGCCGTGCGAGCCGTCACCCCGACGAGCATGCCGGGCACGCGGTCGCCCTCGCCGTCGCGCAGAAGCCGGGTGCGCAGCATCCGCTGTTCGCGAAGTCGGCGGTTGTGCACGGCGACGACGACGAGGCCGGCCGCGACCGCGACGATGAGCAGCACCGGGAGCCAGACGTTCGCGGTGTACGCCACCCACGACCCGGCGTTCCACGGCACGTCGTGGTGGAAGACGGGATCGACGCGCGTGCCGACCTGCAGCGGCTCGAGCCAGCTCGTGGCGTCGATGGCGACGACGGTGACGACGACCGCCGCCAGCGCGGGAGCGAGCACCACGGGGGTGCGTTCGCCGCCACGATAGGCATCGATCGCCCACGATGCCGACGCCGCGGAACCGAGCAGGCCGAATGTCGCGAGGATCCACAGCACCGCGGGCGTCGCCGGCCTCCAGAAGACCGGCCCCGACTCCCGATCGTCGAAGACGCTGTCGATGATGGAGTGCCGGATGTCTTCGGCCGTCGCGCCGATCATGATGCCGAGAGCCACGGCGCACCCGGTCGCGACGACGACGGCCACGATGATCAGGGCGAGCAGGGCCGGCCGCCCTTCGAGGCGCCGACGCCGCTCGCGCCGTTCGGCGACCGGATCTTCGAGCTTCACGTTCGCCCTCCATCGTCGCCGCTTCGGAGCGCCAGCCTAACCGGTCGCCGGGATCCGGCGAGGCCGGAAATGACGATGGCCCGCATCCGGTGGGATGCGGGCCATCGTGCGACTCGTGCGAGCTTCAGCTCAGAGCGAGCGGATGTCTCAGCCGGCGCGCTGCTCGTCGGTGACGTCGGTCTCGACGACCTCGACGACCTCGACGATTTCGACTTCCGACTCGGTCTCGGTCTCGGTGACGAGTTCGACCTCGGCGATCGCGTCGGCCTCGACGTCATCAGCGGCCTCAGCCGCGACGTCGACGAAGCTCAGCTCGTCGACCGGCGAGGCCGCGCCGCGCTCGAGCTCGCCGAGGAAGTCGTCGCCGAGGCGCATGTCGACGAAGTCGACGTCGATCTCTGCCCGGTCGAGCAGTTCCACCATGCGACGCTGGCGGTTGCGCGGGATGAGCGTGACGACCTGGCCGGTCTTGCCGGCGCGGCCCGTGCGGCCCGAGCGGTGCAGGTAGGTCTTGTACTCGTCGGGCGCGTCGGCCTGGATCACGAGGTCGATGTCATCGACGTGGATGCCGCGTGCCGCGACATCCGTCGCCACGAGCACGTTGACCTTGCCGCTCGTGAGCTGCTGCAGGTTGCGCGTGCGGCGCGACTGGTTGAGGTCGCCGTGCAGGGCGACGGCACGGATGCCGTAGTCCTCGAGGTGCCCGGTGAGGTCTTCGGCGAACGCGCGGGTGCGTGAGAAGACGAGCGTCTTGCCCTCGCGGTTGGCGAGCTCGGCGACGATGTCGCGCTTCTCGTGGTTGCCGATCACGAACACGCGGTGCTCGATCGTCGAAGACGCCTGGTCTTCGCCGGCGACCTCGTGCACGGCCGGCTCGACGAGGAACTCGTCGACGAGCGTCGCGACGCCCTTGTCGAGGGTCGCCGAGAAGAGCAGCTTCTGGCCGCCCTCCGCGGTGCGGCGGAGGATGCGCTGCACGGGCTCGAGGAACCCGAGGTCGCACATGTGGTCGGCCTCGTCGATCACGGTGACGACGACCTCGGAGAGGTCGAGTCGACGCTGCTCGATGAGGTCTTCGATGCGACCGGGCGTGCCGATCACGATGTCGACGCCGCGCTGGAGCGCACCGACCTGGCGGCCCTGGGGCACGCCGCCGTAGATCTGCGTGGTGAAGAGGCCGACGCTCTGCGCGATCGGCTGCACCGTGCGGTCGATCTGCAGGGCGAGCTCGCGCGTCGGCGCGAGGATGAGCGCGCGGGGCTTGCGGCCCATCTGGCGCTTGCCGCCGGCCTTGCCCGAAGCAGCCCAGAGCGCCATGAGGCGCTCGACGGCCGGAGCACCGAACGCGATGGTCTTTCCCGAGCCGGTCTTGCCACGGCCGAGCACGTCGCGGCCCTCGAGCACGTCGGGAATGGTCGCGGCCTGGATCGGGAACGGCGACTCGGCGCCGAGCTCCTTGAGCACGCGCACGACGTTGCCGCCGAGCCCGAGGTCGGCGAAGCTCACGCCATCGACCTCGGTCGCCTGGATGGCGTCGGCCTCGAGACGCTCGAGCACAACGTCGTCGTTCGCCGAGTGGCGGTGGTTCGCATCCTTGGCCGGGTAGAAGCTCGATTCGCGGCGACCCGAATCGTTGAAGCCGGCGCGATCGACGTCGCGGCGGGGGGCACGGTCGTCGCGGTCGTAGGAACGAGCGGGGCGATCGGTGCGCGCGGGCCGATCGTTGCGGTCGAACGAACGTGCGGGGCGGTCGTCGCGATCACGGCGAGGGGCGCGGTCGTCACGATCGAAGGAACGCGCCGGTCGGTCTTCGCGGTACGCGGGGCGCGCCGGGCGGTCGTTGCGGTCGAACGAACGCGCCGGGCGATCGGTGCGGTCGTTCGAGCGGGGTGCGCGGTCGTCACGATCGAACGAACGCGCGGGGCGCTGATCGCGGTCACCGGTGCGAGGCGCACGGTCATCACGATCGTACGAACGAGCCGGGCGGTCGTTGCGATCATTGCGGTCGAACGAACGCGCAGGGCGATCGTTGCGGTCACCGGTACGGGGCGCACGGTCATCACGATCGTACGAACGAGCCGGGCGGTCGTTGCGATCGAAGGAACGCGCGGGCCGCTCGTTGCGGTCGAACGAACGCGCAGGGCGCTCATTGCGGTCACCGGTACGGGGCGCACGGTCGTCACGATCGTACGAACGAGCCGGGCGGTCATTGCGGTCGTTGCGGTCGAACGAACGAGCCGGGCGGTCGTTGCGGTCGAACGAACGCGCGGGACGCTCGTTGCGGTCACCGGTACGAGGAGCACGGTCGTCACGATCGTACGAACGCGCAGGGCGAGCATCGCGATCGTAGGAACGAGCCGGGCGATCGTTGCGGTCGAACGAACGCGCGGGGCGCTCCTCGCGGCTGTCGCGCTCCGAACGGTGCGGTGCACGGCCGGTGGCGACGCGCTCGTCGCGCGACCAGCGATCCTTGCGGGGAGCGTCGACCGGCTCGGCGCGGTAGCCGCGGTGGCCTTCGCTGCGCGATCCGGCCTTCGGAGCTCCGGCGCGCGCCGGGCCGCCCTTCGAGCCGCCCTTCGCGTACGAGGGATCGAAGTTCTTGGCGGGCCTGCCGCCTTGGGGTTTCTTGTTCTTGGGCATGGTGACTTCCTGGGTTGTACTCATGTACATGGCAGCGCCACTGCAGGCGCAGCACACTGAGAACCCGGAGCATCGTCGACCGGGGCCGTTCACATACGGTGACTATTCGAGGCCTCTGCCTCGAAACCGGCCCTTTGGACTCACAAACCCATCCGCGCACAGCGCGGTGTCCAGAACCGACTCGGCAACATTACCGGAATCATCTGGGAAAGTCCCGCAAGCGGCGCTCGCCGGTCGAGTAGCGAGCGCCAGCGAGCGTATCGAGGCCCGTCACGGTCTCGATACGGCCCTGGCGGGCCTACTCGACCGGCGAACCGCGTAACACCGGCGAAATGCGCCAGTCGTACGCTCGCCGAGTGAGCCACCCAGTGACCGTCGCCGTCGAATCCCCCCGTCAGCCCGAGATCGAGCTCCTGCTCGACGGCAGCACCGCCTACGCGCAGAGCCTGTACCCGCCCGAGAGCAACTTCCTGCTCGACATCACCACGCTCGAGCAGCCCGAGGTGGCGTTCTACGTCGCGCGCGACGGCGAGCGCGCCGTCGGCATCGCCGCGCTGGTCGCCGAGACGGATGCCGAGAGCGGCGAGCTGAAGCGCATGTTCGTCGATCCCGGGGCCAGGGGCATGGGAGTCGCCGGCGCACTGCTCGGACATATCGAGACGGATGCCGCGAGCCGCGGCATCCGCGAGATCGTGCTCGAGACCGGTGACCTGCACGACGCCGCTCAGGCGCTCTACACGCGCCACGGCTACCGGGAGATCCCGCAGTTCGGCCAGTACGTCGGCGAGGCGCACTCGGTGTGCTTCGCGAAGTCGCTCTCCGCGCTCGAGTAAGCGTTTCCATCGCTCGCGAACCTGAGGTAGCATCACTCCACCCCTGAACCGGAGCCCGGTGTGACCTCGACCCGAAGCACAGGCGGCTCCGGCACCCGCGCCAAGCGGGTCGCGTGGGCCGTCACGGCCGCTGCAGCCGCCATCGCGAGCATCGGCGCGCTCTCGGGATTCCACACGCAGCTCCGCGAGATCGATCCCGGGGGTTCCGATGCCGCGAGCGAGCTGGCAGGCACCGCGATCGTCGGCATCCGCACCTTCACCGCTCCGGCCGGCGTCGGCGTCGAGGCCGACCTCGAGTACGGCGCGCGCGAGGACGGCACGCTGCTCACGCTCGACATCTGCACCCCGGCCGGCGCCGACCTCTCCTCGACGCTCCTCCCGGCGGTCGTCTCGATCCACGGCGGCAGCTGGGCGCGAGGCGACAAGGCCAACGCCGACTGGCGCAACGTGTGCCTCTGGCTCGCGAGCGAGGGCTTCGTCGCGGCATCCGTGAACTACCGGCTCGTGCCGGAGGCACGGTTCCCGGCGGCGATCGACGACGTCGCGCTCGCGGTGGAGTGGCTGCGCGCACCCGAGCAGGCAGAGCGGTTCGGCATCGACCCGGCTCGCATCGGCGCGTTCGGCGGCTCGGCGGGCGGCAACCTCGCGGCGCTGCTCGGCACCATGGGCGACGGGCCGCTCGACGAGGGCTCCCGGGTGGCGGCGGTCGCCGAGCTGTCGGGCCCCCTGGCACTCGGCGCCGAGGAGCTCGACGCCGACGGGGCATCCGATTGGCTGCGCCGCATCGTCGGCGAGTACCTCGACTGCGAGCCCCGCGAGCGCGACGAGAGCTGCGAGCAGGCGGCGGATGCCTCGCCTGGGCACCACGCCGACGCGAGCGACCCGCCGTTCCTGATCGGCCATGCCGAGGGCGAGGTCGTGCCACTCGGCCAGTCAGCCCGTTTCGCCGCCGAGCTCGCGGCGGCCGGCGTGCCGGTCGAGTTCACGGTGGCGCCCGGCGCCGAGCACTCGATCGGCATCCTCGACGAATCGTGGCGGGCCCGCGTCGCCGCATTCCTGCACGCCCACCTCGCCTGACCGCTTGCCGCCTACCGCCGCTCGGCGCTTCCGGCAAGCCCGTGCGCTGCAGCAGGCCGTCGTCGTAGGCTCGGGGGCGTTCCCGATGGGAGGCGGCATGCCTGAGCACGATGGAGCCCGCCACGATCACGTTGCGCGGGGCGTTGTGCATCCGTCCGCGCACGATGCGGCGCACGACGACGCCACGGCTCGCCACGACTCGCCGATCCGGCTCTCGCGCGACGACTGGCGGGTCATCTTCAGGCGCACCGTGCACGAGTACCGCATCAACCAGGTGAACGACATCGCGGCGGCACTCACCTTCTATACGGTGCTCGCCTCGCTGCCGGCCACGCTCGCCGCCCTCGCGATGCTCGGCATCTTCGGCAGCGCCGAGGCCGTCGTCGGCGACGCACTGAAGGTGGTCGCCGAGCTCGGCGGCGGGTCCGTCGTCGATGCGCTGAGCGAACCGATCGACCAATTGCTGAACGCCTCGCACGCCGGGCTCGCCTTCGCGACCGGGCTCGCCGGCGCGCTCTGGGCGACGTCGGGCTTCGTCGGTTCGTTCGGCCGCGGCATGAACCGCATCTACGAAGTCGAAGAGGGCCGCCCGTTCTGGGAGATGCGGCCGATCACCCTCCTCCTCTCCGCGGCGCTCCTCGTGCTCGGGGCGATCGCCGCCGTCTGCCTCGTCGTCACTGGGCCGGTCGCGGAGGCGACCGCGCGGGTGCTCGGCCTCGACGAGGGCGTGGCGGTGTGGTGGGACCTCGGCAAGCTCCCGCTGCTGGCCGCCATCGGCATCGGTGTCATCGCACTGCTCTACTGGGCCGCACCGAACGTCAAGCGCCGCAACGTGCGCTGGATCAGCGTCGGCGCGATCGGCGCACTGCTCGCGTGGGCGATCACGACGGCGCTCTTCGCGCTCTACGTGCTCGGCTTCGGCAGCTACCAGCGGGCCTACGGCGTGCTCGGCGGTGCCATCGCCTTCCTGCTCTGGATCTGGCTGTCGCAACTCGCCCTGATCTTCGGCGCCGTGCTCGACACCGAAGTGGAGCGCACGCGTCAGTTGCGCTCTGGCATCGCCGCCGAGGAGCAGGTGCAGCTCCCGCTTCGCGACGATCGCCTCATCGCGAAGAACCGCGAGCAGCGCCAGCGCGATGTACGCGACTCGGTCAGGCAGCGACCCGACTCCGTGAACGACGGCGTGACGCCGCCGCCCGGCCGGGCGCCGCACGGCTGACCCGCCCACTTCGCTCAGCTTCCCCTACCCGGGTACGGGCGGCCAATCGCTCTTCAGGGGGATGCCACGACGCGGCGACGCTGGCAGAGTGACGGACACAATGGACGAGACTCGAAGCACCCATCGAACCGCCAACGGCGAACCGCCCCGCCCGCCGGCGCCACCCGCCGTCACGGTCACCGCGGCGACCGCAGCGGTCGGCGACGCGTCGGTCGCCCGCGGCATTCGGGGACTGCCCGGCCCCGGCGCCGACGAGCGCCAGTTCCGTGCGTGGATGCTCGTGAGCACTTCCCTGCTCGCGTTCATGCTGCTCACGGTGTCGATCCCGCTGGGCGCGACCGTCTACGGAGTGCACCTGCTCGCCGCCTTCGCCACGAGCTTCGCGCTCGCCGGCGCCCTGCCCATCTCGGTGCGGTGGCCATGGCTCGCCGCCGGGCTCTCCTCCGCGAGCCTGCTCGTCTTCGCACTGCTTTCGGCCGGTTCCGACGGGGCGCCGTGGCCGTGGCCCGTGACGTCGATCATCGCCCAGGGCGCCCTGCTCATCGTGCTCGGACTCATGCACGACTGGAAGGTGGGCGTCGTCGCCTGGGCGGCAGCGGTCGCCGTCACGATGCCGTTCGCATTCGTCGACGCCGGAGCGGCCTCCAGCATGGTGACCGGTGCGGTCGTCACGGCACTCGCCTTCGCCGTGGCCGTCGTTCTCGCCCAGTGGCGGCTCATCGGTGTTCAGCTCTTCCGCGAGCGCGAGCACTCAGCCTCCGAGCAGCAGCGGCGCGTGCTCGTCGAGGAGCGCAACCGCATCGCCCGGGAGCTGCACGACGTCGTCGCGCACGGGCTCTCGATCATCCACGTGCAGGCGACGAGCGCGCCGTATCGCGTCGAGGGGCTGAGCGAAGAAGCCAAGGCCGAGTTCGGCGAGATCGCGGCATCCGCACGCTCGGCGATGACCGAGATGCGGCAGTTGCTCGGCGTGCTGCGCAGCGCCGACGCCGCCGCCGAGACCGCCCCGCAGCCCGGGCTCACCGAACTGCCCGAGCTCGCGGCATCCGTCGAACGCGCCGGCGTGCCGGTCACGCTGACGGTCGCCGAGTCGCTGCCCGACACCGGCCTCGCCTCGATGGCCGCGTATCGCATCGTGCAGGAGGCGCTCAGCAACGTCGTGCGTCACGCGCCCGGTGCCGCCACGTTCGTCTCGGTCGAAGTGCTCGGCGACGACCTCGTCGTGTGCATCGAGAACGAGGCGGCGGCGGATGCCCCGGGGCCCGACGCGAAGGGCGGCGGCCACGGTCTCATCGGCATCGGCGAGCGCGCGACGCTGCTCGGCGGGCGCGCCGAGTACGGTCACCGGCGCGGCGGCGGCTACCGTGTACTCGCGACCCTTCCACTCGGGTCGGATGGAGGCACGGTGTGACGATCTCGGTACTCATCGCCGACGACCAGGCGATGGTGCGCGCGGGGTTCGCGGCCGTTCTCGCGGCCCAGCCAGGCATCGAGATCGTGGGGCAGGCCGCCGACGGCGACCAAGCCGTGTCGATGGCCCATGAGCTGCGACCCGACGTCGTCGTGATGGACGTGCGCATGCCGGGCCGCAACGGCATCGAGGCGACGAAGGCGCTGCAGACGCCGCCTCGATCGAGCGACTACGTGCCGCGCGTGCTGATGCTGACCACATTCGACATCGACGACTACGTCTACGAGGCGCTGCGCGCGGGCGCGAGCGGGTTCCTCCTGAAGGATGCGACGCCCGAAGAGCTCGTCGCCGCCGTGCGCATCGTCGCAGCGGGCGACGCGCTGCTCGCGCCGAGCGTGACGCGGCGGCTGATCGAGGACTTCGCCCGTTCGGGCCCGCCGCCACGCCCCTCAGGCACGAGACTGGCCGGTCTCACCGAGCGCGAGCGCGAAGTGCTCACCCTCGTCGGCCGCGGGCTCTCGAACTCAGAGATCGCCGCCGCCCTCTTCATCGCCGAGCAGACGGTGAAGACGCACGTCAGCAAGATCCTCTCGAAGCTCGGGCTGCGCGATCGCGTGCACGCCGTCGTGCTCGCGTACGACACGGGGCTCGTGCAGCCCGGCTCCTGAGCCGTTCCGGCGCCACCCCTACCGCAGTACGGGCACGGAACCGCTCCGCCGGGTGATGATCACCTCGCCGCCGCGTTCCTAACCTGCCTGCGTGGGCGGATGGGCCGCCCGGAAGGGGCTGGTCATGACCGACTCACTCGTACGCTCGTCCGGATCAGGTCGGGCCGGCGACGCGGCTCGCCCCGCGGCATCCGCGCCCCGCCCGTCGGGTGTCGCCCGCGACTCGAGCGTCGACGCGATCCGGGCGCTGCTGCTCGTCGTCGTCTTCGCCCTGCACGCGATGATGGTCGGCGTGAGCGTCGGCCCCGACGGCCCCGTGCTGCAGAACGCGCTCGAAGACCAGGCCTGGTTCGGCCCGGTCACCTGGGTGCTGCAGATCATGCCCCTCTTCTTCATCGCCGGCGGCTTCTCGAGCTTCCACCACTGGCGCTCGATGCGCGGTCGGGGCGCGAGCGACGGCGACTACATTCGTGCGCGGGTCGAGCGGCTCGTGCGGCCCGCGATCGCCCTCGTCGCGGTCGTCGGCGGCACGCTCGTCGCGCTCAGCCTCTCGGGCCTCGCGCCGGAGCTCGTGGCGACCGCGGGCTTCCGCATCGGCCAACCGCTCTGGTTCCTCGGCGTCTACCTCGCCACCTCGGCGCTCGTGCCGCTCATGGTTCGTGCGCATGAACGAGCGCGCACGCTCACCCCGATCGCCCTCCTCGGCGGCGGCGTCGCCGTCGATGCGCTGCGACTGTCGACGGGCATCGAGGGCATCGGCTTCCTGAACCTGCTGCTCGTGTGGCTCCTCGTGCAGCAGCTCGGCTTCCACCTGGCCGACGGCGGCCTCGACCGGCTCGGGCGCACGGCGCTCGTCGGCATCGCCGCGGCATCCCTCGGCGCCCTCGCCCTGCTCACCGCGAGCGGCCTGTACTCCGTCGACATGTACGTCAACCTGAACCCGCCGACCGTGTGCCTCGTGCTGCTCGGCATCGCCCAGCTCGCGCTCTTCCAGCTGGCACGCCCGGCCATCAGGGCGTGGGTCGAGCGAGCGGATGCCTCGCGGCTGGTCTCGGCCGTGGGCGAACGCGCAATGACGGTCTATCTCTGGCACATGCCCGTGCTCGTCGGCCTCGCCGGCGCGCTGCTCGTCGCGAACGCGACGTTCGGCCTCGCGCTGCCCGAGCCGCTCAGTGTCGACTGGTGGGCGAGCCGGCCGATGTGGCTGAGTGTGGCAGCGGCCGTCGTGGTGCCCGTCACCCTCCTCTTCAGCCGGTTCGAGCGTGCGCGACGGGCGTCCGGCACCGCGAGCGTGCCGGGCGGCGCGTCCGTCGCGGCATCCTTCCGCCGCCCGATTCCCTCGACACCCTTCACCGCGATCGACGCCGTATGCGGCGTTGCCGGAGTGGCGGTCGTGCTCGTGACCGGGTTCGGCCCGCTGCAGGCGGTCATCGCACTCTCGCTGCTCACGATCGCGCTGCTCGGCAGCGCCCGGCTCAACCGGATGCGAGGTCGTGCACTTCGTGACCTCGCGACAGGTGCGGCCGCTGGTGCGCGTAGCCGTTGGTCAGCAGCGGCGACGAGATGAGCATGTCGGCACTGGCCGTGTTGAGCGCGGTGGGCACGTTCCAGACCGTCGCGATGCGCAGCAGCGCCTTGACGTCGGGGTCGTGCGGCTGCGCCGACAGTGGATCCCAGAAGAAGACGAGCACGTCGAGGTGACCCTCGGCGATCTTCGCCCCGATCTGCTGGTCGCCGCCGTGCGGACCGGACAGGAAGCGGGTCACGGGCAACCCGAGCGACGTCGACAGCATGCCGCCGGTGGTGCCGGTGGCATAGAGGTGATGTCGCGCGAGTGAACCGCGATTGAAGTCCGCCCAGTCGAGCAGGGCGGCCTTCTTGTTGTCGTGTGCGACGAGCGCGATGTGATGCGGACCGGTCATGACGCGACCTCCCCCGAGGTGCACGAGCGTGACGCCATCGTCGTTGGCTCTCGATGTGTTGGAGCAACTGACGTTCACAGGCTAGGGGTGGGTCTCGTCGGCCGCAATGGCCCGGCGGGAACTGCTCGGGCGCGCTCAGCGCAGGTCGCGGCGGAGCGGGATGGCGATGGCGACCCACGCCGCGACCGCGGCGTAACCGAGCAGCACGAGCGCACCGACGAATGGCGAGGTGGTGGCTGCCGCGGCGAGCGGCAGCTGTTCGGCGATGGCGTCGCTGAGGAAGGTGAAGTCGGTCAGCGCCGCGGTCGCCCCGCCGGGCAGATAGGGGTGGATCACGTTGACGCCGGGGATGATCATCAGCACGTGCTCGAGGAAGTAGAAGTACCCGAGCACGATGCCCACCGCGAGCAGCTGGTGCCGCGCGAGCGCGCCGATCGCGACGCCGAGGATCATGTACACGGCCGCCGCGAGCGCGAGGCGCCCAAGGAGTGCCGCGAGCGCGCCGAGCTGCACGCCGAGCTCGACGCCCTGCAGTGCTGCACCGACCATGACCGCAGTGCCGGCGAAGAGCGAGGCGACGAGCCCGTAGGCGATGCCGAGCGCGCCGAACACGAGCAGCTTGGCGGCGAGCACGCGGCCCCGGCGCGGCGCGGTGAGGAAGGTCGTGCCGATCGTGCGGTGCCGGTATTCGCCGGTCACCGCGATCGTGCCGATGAGCGCGGGCACGAAGAGCAGCAGGCCGCTCATGCCGACGACGATGCCGACGCCTTCGGCGGTGTCGAGCCCGGGCAGCGGCGGCGTGGCGTTCTCGGGACCGACGAGGGCGAGCAGCCCGGTGAGCCCGCCGCCGCAGCACGCCGCGATGACGAGCGACCAGAGGGGCAGACGGGTGGCGAAGAGCTTGGCGAACTCGCCGCGGATCAGCCGGCTCATGCGCGGACTCCTTCGATGTCGGATGCTGCGGTGGACGTGAGCTCGAGGAACGCCGCCTCGAGGCTCGTGCCGCGATCGGTGAATGATGCGAGCGGGCCGCTCCAGGTGACGCGCCCGCGGTCGATGAGCACGAGGTCGTCGATGCCGTGCTGCAGCTCGGTGAGCACGTGGCTCGAGAGCAGCACCGTGCGGCCGCTCGCGGCGAACTCGCGGAGGAACGTGCGCAGCCAGACGATGCCGGCCGGGTCGAGGCCGTTGGACGGTTCGTCGAGCACGAGCACGTCGGGGTCGCCGAGCAGGGCGGTGGCGAGCGAGAGCCGCTGGCGCATGCCCGTCGAGAAGGTGCCCGCGCGACGATCGAGGTACTCGGAGATGCCCGTGAGTTCGGCGACCCGCTCGACGCGAGCGGCGTCGTGGCCGCCGAGGGCGGCGAAGCTCCGCAGGTGCCCGCGCGCCGTCATGGCGGGGTGCGCCGCGGCGATGTCGAGCACCGCGCCGACGGTGCCCGTGGGGTCGGGAAGCTCCTGGTATCGGATGCCGCCGATGAGCGCCGTGCCGGCGTCGGGCCGGGTGAGGCCCAGCAGCATCCGGAGCGTCGTGGACTTGCCCGCCCCGTTCGGCCCGAGGAATCCGGTCACCCGACCGGGCGCCGCGACGAAGCTCGCGTCGCGCACGGCGTCGACACCGCTGATGCGCTTGGCGAGGCCGGCGACCTCGATCGGCACCCCGCTCATCGCCCGGTCCCGGCGAGTGGTCGTGCGGCGTGCGCCGGCGGTCTGCGGCGACGCGGTGTCGCTCGATGCGGTGATCATGTCGGGATCCCTTCGGTGGCATACTCGAACGAGAGCAATGAGAATGTTCTCACGTTGAGAATAGTGAGCCGGAGGGCCCATGCGCAAACCGTCGCCGATCGCCGATGTCGTCATGCACCCCGTGCGGCTGCGCATCATCCAGCAACTCGGCGCGCGCGAGGTCACAACGGCCGACCTGCGCAGCGCCCTGCCCGACATCCCGCAGGCGACGCTCTACCGTCATGTCGCCGCGCTCGTCGACGCGGACATCCTGACCGTCGTCGACGAGCGCCGCGTGCGCGGTGCAGTCGAGCGCACCTTCGCCCTCGGCGAGCGCATGGCCCACGTCGACCACGCGGAGCTGCGCGAGATGGGCAGCCGTGAACTGCAGCAGGCCTTCCTCACGTTCCTCGCCCATGTCGGCGAGAACTTCGACCGGGCGAGCGCGGCTGAAGACCCTGATTTCCGCGAGTTCCTCGGCTTCGGCGAGATGCGGCTGCACGTCACTCGCGATGACCTCGCGGTGATCCAGGCGGGGCTCGGCGAACTTCTCGCGCCCTACATCGCCGCCGATGCCGGCCACGATGGCCGTCGCACCGTGATCCTCGCGACGGCGCTCATGCCGGCCGACGGCGGAGCGCCCGGCGGCGCGTGAGGCTCAGTGCCCGTGGCCGCCCGGCTGCTCAATCGGGTCGAGCTGATGCATGCCGTGCGGCACCGCCTGTTCGCCCGCCTCGGTTGCGGCGAGAGCGGGGGTCGCGAGCGCGGCCACGAGTGCAGCGCCCGAGGCGAGGCCGATGAGCCGTGCGGCGACGGATGCCTCGCGGCGGGCGGGTCTCGAGACGCTCGCTTCGCTCGCTCCTCGACCAGCGGGACGGGGCGCGCTGGCTCCTCGACCAGCGGGAAGGGGCTCGTCTCGACGAGCGCGGCGGGTGCGACCGCGGAGCTCGAGCCCTGCTGAGAGTGCCATCACGACGATGAACACGGATGCCGCGGCGAGTGGCCCCGGCGGGATATCCGTCGCCACTGACGCGCCCGTCGCGACCGCCGCCGCCATCCCCACGAGGGTGACGGCGGTCGCGACGAGCACGACGGACGGAACGAGCACTCGCCCCGCCCGAAGCGCGAGCACACCCCAACCGAGCGCGGCGATGCCGAGCACGATCAGGGCGGGCTGCGCCGCTCCCCCGGCACCGGCGGCGAGCGCCATCAGCACGAGTCCGGCGCCGAAGGCGGCGAGCATCGGCCAGCTGCGCGTGGCCACAACCAGTGCCTGCATGACCGGCCCCTATGCCGTCGCCACGCGTCCGGAACGCTCGGTGCCGAGGGCGACACCCAGCAGGAGGATCGCACTCGCGAGGTGCAGGAAGTGGTCGGCCGTGTTGAGCGCCAGGATGTTGGCGGCGGTGTCGGCGATGAAGAAGCCGACGATGCCGAGAAGCAGGTAGGTGGCGCCAACCGTGCCGTTGACCGCCTTCGCGGCGGCGGCCGAGACGATGCCGCCGATCAGGAAGGCCGCACCGATGAGCAGGTGCACCACGTTCGCGAGCGGATTCACCTCGAAGAGGCCGAGGACGAGTCCTCCTTCAGTCGCGACGAAGCCGACCCCGCCGGTGACGGCGAATCCGAGCAGCCCGACGAGCAGGTAGACCGCACCGAAGATGACCGCAACGATGCGGTTCGGAGAGTTTCGCATGAGATTCCTCCTTCTCAGGCACGGCGATCGCCGTGCATATGGAAGTTCGGAGCAGCCGGGCCGGCGGATTGGTCGACGTGTTCAGTCTCGAGGCGGTGAGCCGTCGTCGACGTCGATCTCGCCGGCATCGATCTCGCCGGCATCGATCTCGCCGGCATCGATCTCGACGTCGCCCGGGTCGTCTGGCCCGCCGGTGCCCGGAGCGAGCCTGACCCGCTCCGCCACGTCGGGCTCGAGCGAGTCGGGCACCGGGTCGGCCTGCTTGGCCCGGGTCTCGGCCTCGCTCGCGGGGCTGTAGCTCGTGTCCTTCTCGGTCAGCTCGTCGTCGTTCAATCCACCGTCACCGGTTCCAGTCCGATCCATGCCGCGAAGCTATGCCCTGCGACGGTCGAGCGGGAACCCCTTGCCAACCGGGCCGGCGGGCGGTAGGCGGCCCGATCGGGCCCATGCAAGGCATCCCCGTACACTGATCGTGGGGATCGTCGACGCGCCGGGGCGGCGGAATGCGCGCATACCGCCGAAGCGAGACGCAGTGCACACTGCATCAGAGCTGCGCATCGACTCCGCTCCACGCGCACCAACCGAGGGGAACGTCTTGTCGACACCGACCAACACGCAGGATGGCGTCACGGTCTTCCTGACCTCCGCCACGCAGGCCGACGTGCACGCCGATGGCACTGTCACCGGCATCCAAGCCGCCGACGGCGGCGCACTTCGCGACCAGGTCGTCGCGTTCGTGCAGGATCGCGCGCAGCGCCTCGGGGCAGCCGCCACGGCCTCGCTCATCGACGACTCGTCGCACTGGACCCTGACCGTCGAACCCGACGGCCGGGTGACCGAGGCGCCATCGGCGCTCGCAGCCGAGGAGTTCGCGGAGGTCGCGCCGACCTCGACCGCTCCGATTCCCGTCGTGCCGCCGCATTTCTCGATCCCCGTGGCATCCGCCCCGCCGCCCGTCTCGGCGGCGCCGGCACGGGTCTCGAGCCCGACACCGGCCCCGGCAGCAGCACCAGCGCTTGTGCCCCCGGCACCGACGCCCATTTCGTCCCCGACGGCGGCCGGCGCAAAGCCGCACCGCCCGACGGTCGACGACCTGCTTTCGAGCCGCCCGCGGGTGCGCCCGCTGCGCGCGACCACCGGCTGGCAGGGCCGGGTGCGCCGGCTCAGCGGCGGCCTCATCTCGCCGAAGCCGAGCGCGGCCGAGCAGTCGAAGCACGAGCAGACCACCCGTGTGCAGAAGCGGCTCGACGGCCCCCGCACGATCGTGGTGCTGAACCCCAAGGGCGGCGCGCACAAGACGACGAGCACGCTGCTGCTCGCGGCGACCTTCGGCCGGCTTCGCGGCGGCTCCACGCTCGCGTGGGACAACAACGAGACCCGAGGCACGCTCGGCTGGCGTGCCCAGCACTCGCCCCACCACCGCACCGCCGTCGACCTGCTCAACGACCTCGAGCGGTTCGAGAACCCGAGCGTCGCGAGCCTCAGCCAGCTCGACGAGTACGTGCGCACGCAGGTCGACGCCCGCTTCGACGTCTTGGCCTCAGACGAGGATGCCGCGGCGACCTCGACCATCGACGACGCCGCGTTCGACCGCCTGCATCGCACCCTGTCGCGCTACTACCGGCTGCTCGTGGTCGACACCGGCAACAACATGCGCGCCTCGAACTGGGTGGCGGCCGTCGCGGCGGCCGACCAGCTCGTGATCGTCTCGACGGTGCGCGAAGACACCGCCGCGAGTGCCGCCTGGCTGCTCGACGGGCTCGCCGAGAAGGGCTTCGGCGACAAGGTCGAGCGGGCCGTGACGATTCTCACCTCGCCCTCTGAAAAGCCCGACCGTGAGCTCGAGCAGCGCCTCACCGATCACTTCGGTGCGCTCACCGCCGCGGTCACGACCATCCCCTACGACGACGCGCTCGTCGACGGCGGCACGATCGACTTCGACGCGCTGTCGTCGGAGACGAACGACGCGTGGCTGCGGGCTGCCGCGGTGGTCGCCGACCAGCTCTGAACCGACCGCTCGGACGCCGCTGAATCGGCCGCTCACCTACACTCGAAGACAGCTGAGGGGGTGGCGAATGGCCGGTGAACCGATCACGGTCTCGATCCGGCGCGAGGTCGACCCCGAGCGCATCGCCGAGGCGACCGCGTGGGTGCAGACCGGCGTGAATCTCGCCGCGAAGTACCCGGGGTTCCTCGGCTCGGGCTGGGTGCGCGCCGGCGAGGGCTCGCAGGTCTGGCACATGCTCTACCGCTTCGCGAGCGAAGAGACGCTCGAAGCGTGGGAGCGCTCCTCGGAACGCACCTGGTGGCTCTCGATGGGCCAGGGCTTCGTGCGCTCCGAGCGCAGCCGTCGACGCAGCGGCATCGAGGGCTGGTTCGACGACCCGGCGACCGGTTCGGTTCCGGTGGCGGATGCCGCGGCATCCACTTCGCTCGACGAACTGCCGCCGGCGCCGCCGCGCTGGAAGCAGGCCGTGACGATCTGGCTCGGCTTCTTCCCGGTGAACCTCGTCTTCACGCTGCTCGTCACCTCGTTCGTGCCCGGTTGGGACGACCTCGCCGTCGCCCTGAAGGTGCTCGTCACCACACTGCTGCTCACCCCGGTCATGACATTCTGGGCGCTGCCCTTCATCACCCGCCTGCTGCGTCGCTGGCTCGCCCCGACCGCGCGCTGACCCCGCGGTGACCCCGCGCCGGGTTCGGGACCACTCGTTTCGCGCGGGACCCCGGATGTCGGTGGTCCGGTGCGATACGGGTGGTCCCGAAGGGAGACCCGATCAGCGGATGCCGCGGATACGCCGTGACAGCAATGCCGCCGCGTCGCGCACCCCGGCGACGGCCTGCTCCTGCAGTTCGGCCCGTGCATCGTCGGGGAAGGTGACCGCGATCGCCGCGGCCGGCCAGCCGAGATGGTCGACGACCGCGACCCCGACCGAGGCGAGGCCGCCCGTGACCTCGCCGTCTTCCGCGGCGAACCCGGCCTCGCGCACCGCCGCGAGCACGCGCTTCAGCCGGCCGTAGCTCCACTCCGCGGCATCCGCTTCACCGGCCGAGACGCGCGCGGCGAACGCCGACCGCTCGGGATAGAGGGCGCGCAGCTGCGCGGGCGGCAGCTCGGCGAGCATCGCCCGGCCCGTGGCGGTGAGGTGGGCGGGCAAGCGAACGCCGACGTCGGTGACGAGCGAGGGGCGGCGCGGCGCGCGCTCCTCGACGAGGTAGAGCACGTCGCGCCCGTGCAGCACCGCGAGGTGGCCGCTCTCGCCGAGCCGGTCGACGAGGGAGGCGACGAGCGGCCGGCCGAGGCGGGCGAGCGGCTGCTGCCGCGAGAAGCCGCTCGACAGCTCGAACGCCGCGACGCCGAGCCCGTAGCGTCGCTCTTCGGGCAGGTGCACGACGAAGCCGCGTTCCTGCATGACGGCGAGCAGGTGGTAGACGGTCGAACGAGGAATCGCGAGTGCCTGCGCGATCGTCGCGGCGGGCACCGGCCCGCGCTGCGCCGCGAGGTGGGTGAGGATCGCGAGCGTCTGGTCGGCCGCGGGCACCTTGGA
Source organism: Agromyces subbeticus DSM 16689 (assembly GCF_000421565.1). GTDB lineage: Bacteria > Actinomycetota > Actinomycetes > Actinomycetales > Microbacteriaceae > Agromyces > Agromyces subbeticus. The sequence goes on from NZ_ATXG01000004.1 coordinate 181,392, forward strand.
TTGCTCGGTCATCTCTCCTCCGAGCTCAGTCTAGATCTGGGATACCGGACGATGACCCTGCGCGCACGCTTCCCGCGCGCGCGAGCGCGGTGTGGAATCGGAGGTATGAGCAGCAGCATCTCCGCACCCGTCCGCGCCGCGGCATCCGTCACCGTCGGCACCGGAGCCCTCGGCATCGACGACGTCGTCGCGGTCGCGCGCCACGGGGCACCCGTCGTGCTCGACCCCGCCGCGCTCGACGCCGTCGCCGCGAGCCGCGCGATCATCGAGGGCCTCGCCGCCGACCCCGAGCCGCACTACGGCATCTCGACGGGCTTCGGCGCACTCGCGACGACCTTCATCGCCGAAGACCGCCGCGCCCAGCTGCAGTCGAGCCTCGTGCGCTCGCACGCCGCCGGCTCGGGCGCCGAGGTCGAGACCGAGGTCGTGCGCGCGCTCATGCTGCTGCGCCTCTCGACGCTCATGACCGGTCGCACCGGTGTGCGCCGCGAGACCGCCGAGACCTACGCGGCCATCCTCAACGCGGGCATCACGCCGGTCGTGCGCGAGTACGGCTCGCTCGGATGCTCCGGCGACCTCGCCCCCCTCGCGCACTGCGCGCTCGTGGCGATGGGCGAGGGCGAGGTTCGCGTCGATACCGTCGGTCGAGTAGCGACGAAGGAGCGTATCGAGACCTCGAGCGCACCGGGTCTCGATACGCCTCCTTCGTCGGCTACTCGACCGGCGAGTGAAGCCCTCGCCGCCGCCGGTATCACGCCGCTGCGCCTCGGCGAGAAGGAGGGCCTCGCCCTCATCAACGGCACCGACGGCATGCTCGGCATGCTCGCCCTCGCCATCGACGACTTGCGGATGCTGCTGACCACCGCCGACATCGCGGCGGCCATGAGCGTCGAAGGGCTCATGGGCACCGACGCCGTGTTCGCCGAAGACCTCCACCGCCTGCGGCCGCACGCCGGCCAGGCGGCATCCGCTGCGAACCTGCGCACGCTGCTCGCCGGCTCGCCCATCGTGGCGAGCCACAAGGGACCCGAATGCACTCGCGTGCAAGACGCCTACTCCCTGCGCTGCGCACCCCAGGTGCACGGCGCCGCCCGCGACACGCTCGCCCACGCGGCATCCGTCGCCGACGCCGAGCTCGCGAGCGCGATCGACAACCCCGTGCTCACCCTCGACGGACGCGTCGAGTCGAACGGCAACTTCCACGGGGCGCCCGTCGGGTACGTGCTCGACTTCCTCGCGATCGCGGTGGCGGATGTCGCGTCGATGAGCGAGCGCCGCACCGACCGGTTCCTCGACCGCGCGCGCAACCAGGGCCTGCCGCCATTCCTCGCCCACGAGGTCGGCGTGGACTCGGGCCTGATGATCGCGCAGTACACCGCCGCGGGCATCGTGAGCGAGCTGAAGCGGCTCGCGGTTCCGGCATCCGTCGACTCGATCCCGTCGTCGGCCATGCAGGAGGACCACGTGTCGATGGGCTGGGCTGCTGGTCGCAAGCTCCGTCGGGCGATCGACGGGCTCGGTCGCGTGCTCGCGATCGAGGTCATGACCGCCGCCCGCGGGCTCGCGCTGCGGGCACCGCTCGTGCCGGGAGCCGCGACGGGAGCCGTCGTCTCGCTCGTGGCCGAGACGGGCGCGGTGCCCGGCCCCGATCGCTACCTCTCCCCCGAGATCGAGGCGATCTCGGGGCTCGTGGCCTCGGGTGCGGTGGTGTCGCGTGCAGCGGATGCAGCGGGGCTGCTCGCCTGAGTCGACCGTGAGCCGCGCACGCTGAGGCGGCGCTCGCCGCCGGGTTGCCGGGCGGTTCGGCTCACGGTGCCGGCGTCACCCGAACCGCCCGTTCACGTAGTCGAACGTTCGCGGGTCGATCGGGTCGGCGAACATCGCATCGGTGTCGCCGTGCTCCACGATCGCGCCGGGTGTGCCCTGCGAGGCGAGGAAGAACGCGCAGTGCTGGGAGACCCGCTGCGCCTGTTGCATGTTGTGCGTCACGATGACGATCGTGACCTCGTCCGCCAGCTCGAGCATCGTCTCCTCGATGACGCGCGTCGACGTCGGGTCGAGTGCCGAGCACGGCTCGTCCATGAGCAGCACGCGCGGTCGCACCGCGAGCGATCGCGCGATGCAGAGCCGCTGCTGCTGGCCGCCCGAGAGCCCGGCACCCGGCGCACGCAGACGGTCCTTGACCTCCTTCCAGAGGCCGGCCTTCGTGAGGCACGATTCGACGAGCTCGTCGCGCTCATCGCGCGACACACGCGTTCCGGTCAGCGTGAGACCCGCGACGACGTTGTCGTAGATCGACTGGGCCGGGAACGGATTCGGCTTCTGGAAGACCATCCCGATGTGCTTGCGCGCCTCGACGAGCTTGCGTGCCGGGTCGTAGATGTCTTCACCGTCGAGCAGCACCTCACCGGCGAGCGACGCCGACGGCACGAGCTCGTGCATGCGGTTCAGGATGCGGAGGAACGTGGACTTACCGCATCCGGACGGCCCGATGAGCGACGTGATCACGCCGGCTTCCATCGTCAGCGACACCCGATCGAGCACTTGGTGATCGCCGAACCACGCCGAGATGTTGCGGCCCTCGAGGGTGGCGAGCTCGGTCGGCGCCGTGACGAGGCCGTTCGAGGCGGGTTCGGGCCTCATGATACGAGTGAAGCTCGGCAGTCGGATGCCGCGGAATCCGATGCGGCTCTCGGGAATCGCCTCGACGGTGGTCAGGTCTTCGGTCATGGTCGGCTTCCTTCAGGGGGCGCGGGGTCAGGGGGCGCGGGGTCAGGGGGGTCGCGGGTCGGCGGATCGCTGGTCAGAGCAGGTTGGGCAACAGCCGCACGATCTCGCCGGTGACCCAGAGGCCGGCGAGCAGGGTGAGCGGAATGAAGACGATCCAGGTGCGGCGCGGCCCGACGTTCCGGTACGACCACACTGCGGCGAACTCGACGATCAGGAGGAACTGCAGGCCGAACACCAGCGCCCAGAGCATCGACGTGTCGCCGTGCAACTCGCGATCGGACTCGGGCAGCGTGACGAAGTTCGTCAGGCGCACGCCTCTCGGCTGTGCTTCGCTCGTGAGGCGGGCGTCGACGCGCGCGATGCCGGAAGGCCAGAATGGCGCGCCGCGCGCGGTCGTGAGGATGACCCGGCTCTCGCCGGCGGTGAGGCGCGGGGGTGCAGGGTCGCCCGCGTAGCGCAGCCCGATCACCTCGAACGTGTGCTCGCCCTGCCCGGTGATCATCGTGAACTCATCGCCGGGAGCAAGCTCCTGGATGCGCGCGAACGGCCCGCCGTACGCTGCGGCACGGCCGAGCAGCACGCTCACGCCGGCCTGGCCGGGCAGCGCCGTGTCACGTCGATGGCCGGGGCCCAGTTCCGTCGTGGCGGAGTCGGTGCCCTCGACGATGATCTCCTTGATGCCGAGTTGCGGAATCTCGAGCAGTGCCACCGGCGCACCGTCGGGCAACAGCACGTCGTGCACGTCGCCCTCGCTCACCGGGGCGACCCCCTCCTCCAGCTGGGCACGGAAGGTGTCGCTCAGTTGTTGCTGCGTCACGAAATGGCGAACCTGACCGATGACCATGACATTGAGCACGAGTGCGAGCAGCAGCACCGAGCAGACGATGAGTGCGCCACGGATGAACTGCTCACGCGGCGACAGCACGATCGGCGGGCGTGGTGCCGTCGGCATGCGGCGAGGGGGCTTCGGAACTCTCGGCGGCTTCGGCGGCTTGGCTGGTGGCGTCGGCCATGATCTGGGAATGGTCGAGAAGCCCCCGTCGGTGTCGGAACTCTCGAACCCGTACTCATCCCGTTCGGTGAGCGTCACGCCGCCTCGCCCAATCGCAGCGGCGCGCCGACCCGTCGGAGGAAGTGGCCGATCGCGGCGAATCCGAGTCCGACGACGATTCCGACACCGATCAGCCACGGTGGCGCGAACACGTTCGCGTCGCGAGTGAACGGCGACAGTTCGGCGTTGTCGACCTGCGCAGGCGGCGTGAATCGGGTGTGAACCGTCACGAACGTCCACTGACCCACGCCCGGCAGCGTGGCACTGATCGTTCGCTTCTCGCCGGGTTCCAGTGCGGCGACCTCGACGGCGTCGACTTGGCTGATGCGGTTGCCGAACGGCCCTTCGAGCCAGAAGTCGGCCGAGCCGTCGATCGTCGACTTCGACGCGTTGCGCACGGTGAACCACACTTGCAGTTGCCCGGCGAGCGGGTCGAGTGACGGTGAGTACCCACCGGCGAGGCCGCCCACGAAGAGCACGCCGCCGAGACTGACCTCGTCGGCCGCCGGTGGAGCGGCCAGGACGGCTGCCGGTGCGCCGGCCGTGTCGACGAACGCGCCGGAGCCCTGCTGGCCCGCGCCGGGCCGACCGGGCGGTGTGATGGGCGGCCCCTTCGGCGGCGCGGTCGGCCGACCCGTCGGCGGCACGACCCCGTCACTCACGTCGACCGTCAGGTTTTCGCCCGGCGCCGTCTCTTCAGCCCACGCCGCGCGATCTGCCGTCGCCAAGCCGGCAACGACGAATGACGCGACGAGCAGGATGCCGCCGAGGGTCCCGATTCGCCGGACGACCGTACGCCGCTCATCGATCACGGTTCACTCCTGCCGGTCCAGCGGCACCCACGAGCTCTCGCTCACGTTCGGCCTCGATCTTGCGTCGCGTCTCCCGCTCGGTGTGTTCGATCCACGCCGCGGCACGCTTCGCGTCGGCCCGGCGGCGCCACTTGCTGAACACGATGTACAGGCCGACGAGTGCGACGGCGATCACGAGCGGCCACGGCGGGGCGATGAGCACGGTGTCGCGTGAGATTGCCGAGACCGGCATCTTCTTGCTCGCATCGTCGCCTTCGACGAACGGATTGAGGGTCACCCACGGGTTGAGATAGCCCCAGGCCGCAACGCCGGGGACCTCGGTTTCGAAGGTCCGGGTGAACCCGGGCAGGAGCTCGGGCTTGCCGTCGCCCTGCTTCGCCGACGCGGGGGCGCTGAACCAGGTGCGAACGCCGAGCGAGACGTTGGAGGCGAGGGCGACGTTGCCGGTGTTCTGGATCGTGTAGAGCACCCGCACGCCACCGCTGAACGGGTTCCACCAGTCGCCGACGTACTGACTGTCGACGCTCGAGATCGTCAGCGCAGCCTGGATCTCGCCCGACACGCGCAAGTACATGCGAGTGCCGAGGCGCCGGTCGACGTTGACCTGCTCCCCCGGAGTCACGACGGAGGCCAGGATGCCGCCGGCGTGATCGCCTGGGCCGGCGTCCGCCGGGACATCGACGGTGAACGGCACGAGTCGCGACTCCCCTGGCGCGAGGTCGAACTGCAGCCGGTTCGCTCCGCTCTCGAAGTGCACCCAGGCACCGGCATCCGTCGCCTCCGCCCCGGTCTCGAGCAGACCGAAGCTGCCGTCTTCGTCGTTGAACGCATCCGTCGCGAGCACCGTGAACGACTGCGTCACCGAGCCGGCGTTGCGCACGAGGTACTGGTCGGCGACCTGCTGGCCCGGGTCGGCGCTGTAGCTGAACCGGGTGCGGCCGTCTGGCGTGCCGTCGGCACCGGCAGGCTGACCCGAGATGCCGATGGTGTCGTCGGCCCTGGCTGCCGAGGGGTCGCCTGCAATCACGGCCACGAGGGCGATGCAGCCGAGTAAAGCGACGACGACGACCCGACGGATGCCTCGGGCGGCACGACGGGCGAAAAGTTGGGGCAAGAGGACTGCAGTCACGGGCTGTGCATTTCGCTCAGGCGCCTCGCGTGAGGCGGGGTGAAATCGTTGGAGATGCGCACGCCGTGTGGGAAAGACGCACGAGGCGCCTTTCCCACACGGGTGTCATCTGCCTGACGACCGCTCGAGGACTACTTCGAGACGAGGTCGAGCGTCAGGGTCGAGGTGTGCACGCCCTTGGCCGCGTTGATCGGAGCCTTGAACGTCAGGTCGGTGTCGAGAACGGCACCCACCTCAGCGGTCGACGAGCCGGCGATGCCTTCGGCGAGAACACCGAACGCACCGGCACCCGCGGCCTTGGCAGCGCCGAGGGTGACGCCGTCGGTCAGCGCAACCGCGCGCGGGGCGTAGCCCAGCGCGTTCTTGGCGACCGTGGTGTTGCCCGCACCCGCGAAGTCCGCGGCGGTGACGTTGAGGTTCCAGCCGCTCAGCACGTCGCGGTCGTCGAACACCGTGAACTGACCCAGCGCGACCGGCACGGTCGTCTGGTTACGACGCACGTTGCCGAGGTCGATCAGCGTGGCGGCGGGAGCCACCAGCTCGAAGCGACCCGAGTTGGTCACCGTGACCGTGAGATCGGTGGTGTCACTCGTGTCGTACACGGGCGCCGTCGACGTGAGCGTGAAGTTGTCCCACGCTGCGAGTGCCTCGTCGGGACCGTTGAGCTCGTAGAGGAACAACTTGCTCGCCGCGCCCACCGCGACGGCGGACGCGTCGACGGTGCCCGCACCGTTCGCATCGAGAACGACCGTGCCGAGCTCGCTGCGCGCGCCCGCCGAGAAGACGCCCACGCTCAGGGTCTTGTTGGCGTTCGCCGCACCCGCGGTGATCGCGAGCTGCTTGCTGTCGACGGTCTCGGTGACGAGCGCCGGGTTCGCCGTGACGAGGTCGGCCTCGGTGATCAGATCTGCAGGCGCAGCGCCCTCGACCTCGACCGCACCGACGGTGTAGTTGCCAGAGCCGGCTGTGATGTTGATCTCGCGGTACACGGTGCCGACGACGGTCACACCGCTGTTGATCGTGTAGGCGACGCCATACCAGTAGGTGCCACCGGCGGCGATGTCATCCGCAATGCCACCGGGGCCCGAGAAGATCGCGTCGAGGGTGAAGTCGGGAACCATGGTTCCGCCGTTGGGGCCCGCGGCCGCGTCAGTCGCGAACGCGTTCCAAGTGTTGGTTCCACCGTCGCGGTCGGCGGCGTCAGTCGTCGAAAGGAAGCGGTACACGCCCGTGAAGGGCGTCGCGCCCGTGACTGGCCGAGCGGGCGCCGGGTTGATCTCGGCGAGCACGTCGGTCGAGCTCGCCGAGGCGATGAGGCCTTCACTCCGCGTGTAGACGCGGGTCGTGTCGCCGTCGGCGAGTTCTCCAGTGTCGGCGTTGTACAGGAAGAACGAGCCCTTCGAGCCGTTCGGCTGCGGGTTGACGGGGTCGCCAGGGGCCGCGTTCGCGGAGACCGCGCCGCCGCCCACGATGGCGAGGGTGAGAGCCGTGGCCGCAGCCACGCTCCACTTCTTGCTGATGTTCATTGCATTCCTTCTCTACGAGTATTGAAAGGGGAATCGATGTGGTGCGGGACTAAGCGGACAGGTTCGCCCGGAACGGCGTCGTGGTCGACGGCGCGAGGAAGCCGAACTTCTTCTTGACCGAGCCAGCTTGCGAGGGCAGCGTGCTCTGGGTGTTGCTGAGTTTGGCGGCGGCATTGCTCACGACGTTGGCGAGGCCCGCGTCGTACTTCGGGTCGCCGACTGTGATGCGGGCGTTCTCGACGACGAGGTACACGTCACGTCCCCAGGTGCTGTTGGAGTAGAACGCCGGGTTCGGCACCATCGAGGCGCCGGTGCCGGTGACGGCCGGCGTGCCGGCGATCGGCGAGCCGATCTTGACGCCGGTCCCGCGGCGGTCGATGCCCGCACCGGTGTTCTGCGCTACCCACTGAGCGGCTGACATCGCGGTCACGGCGTTCGCCGGGAAGGCCGAGCCGTCGGCGAGACTGTTGGTGTCGTGCTCCTGGCCGACCTTGACGCAGCCACCCTCAGACACCTCCTGCATGCCCGACTCGGAAGAGCCGATCTTCGACAGGAAGTCCTTGCGTGTGCCGGAGCCCGCCTGCGGGATCACCGGGGTGACCGTGACACCGCCGACCTGCGTGATCGTGCACTCGAACAGGCCCTTGAGCGTCGCCTGGTCGATATTGTCGAACGCCGCGTTCGCGCCGCCCGAGTGCGCGTACGAGAGTGCGTCGCGCCCGAACGGAATGTACCGAAGTGCACCGTCGACGACCTGCGTCGCACCCGATGACGAGCGCGCGATGTCGACTTGGCCGGTGATGTTGACGTTCGCGGGCCCACCTGGGGTCAGCGACGTGTAGTTCGCGCCGTCGATCGAGCGGCTGAGCGCCTTCACGCCGTCGCTCGAGCCGTTCGGACGACCGAAGCGAACGCCGTTCGGCTTGGTCTGGATCGAGGAAGAGCCCGTGGCGTCGAACGACCCGATGGGCTGGTCGCCCGCGAGCGAACGGACGTTTCCACCCGTGATACCCGTGCCGTTGGCCAGGGCGTTGATCACGTCCTGCAGAGTGTCGGAGCCGACGACCACGTAACTGCCAGACACCGGCTCGGCGTTCGCCGGCGAAGCGACAGCTAAGAGCGAAGCAGCCACGCCGAAGGCAGCGGCGGCTGCGATAACCTTCTTCTTGTTCACAACTTTCCTTTTCTCGAGGGATGTGGTGTGACAAACGTCCGCTCTGACAAGCGGTCGTCTTGGCGGCTCTCCATTGGGGGGCCGCCAAGTCTTTGGGGCGCCCGCGCCCCGATCTGAGGCTGGGCCTGCAGAGTGAACAGCGGGCGTTGGTCCAGCGAAGGACGGCTGTACGTGGGCTGTGCAGCGGCACTCACGATCGCCTCCTGAAGCGCGTCATCAACGGAACCGCCAACGCCGTGCCGAGGCCTGCGAGGAGCCCCGCAGGCACGGCCGCGGCCGAGAGGCCCAACTCGGGGTCGTCGGGCGTTGCGGTACCGATCAAGTCGCCGGCGGATTCGCCAGTCGCGGTCGGCGAGGCGACGAGATCCGTGGCCGCCGGGGCCTGCTGCTGCGACGAGCGAGTCGGAGTCAGGGACTGACCGCGAGCCGTGGGGGTGCTTCCTGCGGCCGGCGGCGAACTCGGCAGCGCACCGGTCTCGATGGCGTCCGCGGCGGCGAGCGCTTGGTCGACCCAAGGCTGCGGCAGTGGTGCATAGCCGGGCGGCAGTTCGCCGACATCGGTCCCGGGCGTCTGCCCATCTCGAGCCGCGAAGCGGATCAGGTTCGCGTAGACCGCGCGGAGCGCGGCGTCGGTCTGCTTCGGATTCAGCGCCGCATACACCGGCATCGCGAGCGGGTACGACGTGGAGGCCGCCTTCGCGACGGCGGCCGACGGGTCGTACGCGACGACCTTCGGCTGTGCTGCGGTGGGCGTCATGGCGGCTGCGGCGGCGGCCAGACTCGCTTGCGTGGGCTGCACGAACTGCCCGGCAGGGTTGCGAAGTGACGCCGTCACGGTCTGGTACAGCTCGGCCGCGGGTGACGTCGTGAGCCCGATCACCTTCTGGCTGCCGAAGAGCTCGCGCACCGTTTTGGCGTACTTCGGCGGCACGGCGACGTTGTCCCAACCGCCGAGCAGCATTCCGTCGCCGCGCAGCACATGATAGGCGCCGTCTGCGTAACTGCCGCTGTACGGGCGCCAGGTCACGAGGTTGATCGGGCCGCTGCCGTTCGCCGGGTCGCTGACGGTGGTGTCGGGCTTCTCGATCGGGTCGGCCTTGGGAAAGCTCTCGGTCGGCAGCGCCAGGGCCTGACCCGTCGGATTCACCTCAGGATTGGTGGCATACCAAGGATTCACGATCATGCCCGACTCGTCGGGCGCGCCGTCGAGCCATGCCTTCGCCTCGGGGTCAGCGAGCACGTATTCCCAGAGGCGCACGGCGAGGTCGGACCTGCCCGACGGCGTGAGCATGTCGGCGACCGAGGCCGACACGATGATCTGCGACGACCATTCGTCGTCGTTGATCTTTCGGAACTCGGGGTCCTGAATGATCGTGCGTGAGTTCTTCCCAGGTTCGGCGAAACTCTTGTAGCCGATATGCGACCTGTCGGCGCCCGACGGCAGCGAGTCGGTGTACGACGCAGTCAGCAGTTTCGCCACCAGTCGCGGCGTGAGTTTCAAGTCGGTCATCGGCAGCCCCGCTCGCGCCTTCTCCTCAGGCGTCGCCTCCTGCGGATGCGGCTGGCGGTCGATCGAGAACGAGATCGCGATGCCCGACAGCGCGACAGGGGCATACGCGACGGGGTCGGCTGTGTCTGCAACACGGCTCAGATCGAGCGGGCGCGACGTGAACGCCAGCGGACTCGGCGTCGTGCCGGCCGCCTTCGCCAGTGCGTCGGCCTCGCTGCCTTGGCTGAGCACGAACGGCGACCCGTTCTCGCCGAGGCAGAGCTCGGGCTGCCACGACGCGATCGCCCCGGCGACGAGTTCACTGCCCGCCAACTGTCGTTCCGCGGCGCCGATCTCGCAGCGTACGCCGAGCGGCTTGAAGTCGAGCTTCACGGCGAGATGGTGTTCCCAGGCGTCCCACCAGAGTCCCGATTGCTTGATCTCGGCCTCACCGGAGTCGCCGGTGCCTCGCGGGATGACGACGAGCCAGCACGACTGGCCGACGACGCTTCCGTCAGCCTGAGGGGCGGGAGAGCCGCAACCGAGCGCGGTGGACTGCATGGCCGTCTGCACTTCGAAGGGCACCGAGCCCGACCCGTCGGCACCGGACGCCGCCCACTTGACCTCATTCGTCGTGAACGCCGTGAAGAACTGGTTCGTGTTGAGGTTCGACATCTCGGCGTCGGGCTTCTTGACCGGCTGCCCGTCGGCGTTCGTCGTGAAGTTGTTCAGCACGCGGTCGGCCGGGGCGGCACGCTCATCGACGATGCCGTCCGGATTCGAGGCGACGAACGGGATGCCGGTATAGGCGAAGCCGCCCAGATCACCGCTGTACTGCACGTCCTCAGTGGCGATGCTCTCCAACGACCTCAAGCCATCGCGCATGGCGCCCCACCCGAGCGTGCCGCCGTATTGGCAGGTACGCCGGTCGGGGTGCCCGGGGTGCTCGGGATCCTCGCCCCAGCACTGCGCGATCTGCAGGAAGTTCGACCCGCCGACCGTTCCTCCGGGCGCCGAAGAGAGCTCCCCGCCCGTCCAGCTCACCCGGATGCCCTGCGACACCAGGTCGCTGGTCTGTGAAACCGTCACCGACAGATCGGGGAACGGTGCCCCCTCGGGCACGAGCGCGTCGGCGGCGTTCGTCACGGTCACCGCGCTCGACGTGGGCTCGTCGGCGGCGACTGCGGGATCGGCCGGCACCACCGCGCTCCCGAATCCGACGACGCCCGCGACCAGAAGTCCGACGACGAGCCCGGAGAAGCCCGCCTGAGTCCAGACCGCGCCGCGCGAGGCATCCGTCATCTGCTCGCTCATCGGGCCGCACCTGTCGTCGACGTGTCGCCTGGGCCGTTGGCCCGCCGCAACCTCGGCGAGAGGAATGGAGGAAGGATGACCGCGCCGAGCAGCAGCACGACCGCACCGAGCATGACGGACTCCTCCCAGCCCCAGCCGTCGTCGCCGATCGTGAACGGCGAAGCGGTCGCGACACCCGCCACGGCCCCATCGCCCGAGATCAGGTTGCCGAACTCGTCGTAGACGGCTGTGCCTGCGGCGGCGGGCCCTCCTGCGACCGGTGCGTCGGCAGCACCCGGGCCCGCAGCGCCGCCGGCAGCCGAGCCGCCTCCGCCAGTGCCCGTGACCGGGGTGTCCTCCTTCGCACCGGCCGTGCCCGTCGTGCACTGGTTCGGACCACGCCGGTCGCACTCCGCAGGCTGCGCTGCTGTGAGCGCGAGCTGGTTGCTGCTCGGTGAGTCGCCCGGCTTGAACGTCGGGTTGTTGCACGCGTTCGGGTCGACACTTGCCGAGCCCGCGCCCGGGATGCGCTTGATCTGGTCGAAGCCCGCGAGCACGAGGTTCATGGGCAGGGGCGAGTACCCGAGATCGGCCGCCTGCTGCTGCCCCTCGCACAGCATGTAGCTTCCGAACGCGCCGAGCGTCGCGCCCTTCGCCTCGGTGAAGGTGCCGCCGACGACGGTCGGCACGATCATGTACGAGTAGCTCGAAAGCGGGTAGGTGCGTGGATCGCCATTGTTGTAGACGCCGTCGAGAATCTGGGTGAGGTACTCGGCAGAAGCCGCGTCGGTGTTGATCTGCGCCTGCAGCAGGGCAACGGCCACCGAGTTCGCCGTCGGCTCGACGTAGTAGTCGGCGGCATTCAGCACCTTGGCGACCGGGAAGCCCGATTCGATCGCGTAGGAGTATTCGACGTAGGTGATGGCGCCCTCACCGTAGGCCTGGCTCACGTATCCGGCGACGCCGTCGGAGCGGGCCTGCCCTTTGCCGTTGGCCGGAATCGGGAACTGCGATCGCATGCCCGCGGTCCACAGGTCGGGATGTTGCTTCGACATCCAGAGCGAGAACTGCGCCGACGAGCCCGAGCCGTCGGAGCGCACGACGGGCACGATCGCCTTGTCGGGCATCGCGAGGCCCGGATTGTCGGACTGGATCTCGGGGTCGTTCCACTTCGTGATCGAGCCCGTGAAGATCTTCGTGATCACGGCGCCGGACAAGCGCAGATTCGTGACCCGCTTGCCCCCGATGTTCAAGTGGTACATGAACGCCGTGCCACCCGCGACGATCGGCATGTACGCGTACCCGCGCGGCGGCACCTCGGGAGGCGACCCGTCTTCGGGGTTCGACTGGAACGGAATCTCCGAGACGGCGAAGTCGACGGCGCCGTTGATGTAGTCGGTGCGGCCGGCCGATGAGCCGCTCCCGGTGTACCCCACCTGCATGCCGTAGTTGGCGGAGACGTTTCTGCGCCACTGGTCGAGCGCATTCTGCGACCAGGTCGACCCGGTGCCGTTGATGGGCTCCCATCCCGCGGCGCTCGCGGGGCCGCTGATACTCACTGCCACCACCAGTGCGCCGAGTACGGCGACCAGTCTGGTCATCCGACGCGTGAGCAGACTCATTGCGGTTCCTCCTGCGGTTGAGCGGATGCCTCGCGGCGGGCGGACGCGGCATCCATACGTTCGACGTCGCGTACCGACGCGGCCCGCACTCTGCGCTGGCTGCGCGGCGACTGGTCGGCGGGGCCTCGTCCGCCGATGACCCGCGCGATCGCGAAGAGCGCGAGCACGAGCAGCAGCAGCACGGCGGCCGTGCCGAAGCCGCGCGCGATCATGTTGGGCTCGGGCGAACCCACGAAGGTGAAGACCTGCAGCGGCAGCGAGATCATCGGGCCCTCGAACGGGTTGGTGTTCATGACGTTCGTGACGCCCGAGGTGAGCAGCACGGGCGAGGTCTCGCCGATGCCGCGGGCAGTGCCGAGGATCACGGCCGTGACGAGGCCCGAGCGCGCCGTGGGAAGCACCACGTGCCACACGGTTCGCCAGCGCGACGCCCCGAGGGCGTACGACGCCTCGCGCAGATTGCCGGCGACCAGGCGCAGCACCACGTCGGACGCGCGGACGATGATCGGAAGCATCATGACCGTGATGGCGAGCGCGGCCGCGAACCCCGACCGTTGCAGCCCGAGGCCGAGGATGATCGCCGAGTAGATGAAGAGGCCCGCGACGATCGAAGGCAGCGCCGTCATCGCGTCGACGATCGTGCGCACGAAGCGTGCGAAGCGACCGCCGACCTCGTTCAGGAACAACGCCGTGACGATGCCGAGCGGGATCGAGATCGCCAGGGCGATGCCGATCTGGATGAGAGTGCCGACGATCGCGTGGGCGACGCCGCCGAGGTCGAGCCCGTCGAGAGGGCCCGCGAACTCCATGTCCTGGAAGAAGAAGTTCGCGTGCACGAGGGCTGGAAGCCCGCGCAGCAGCGTGAAGACGACGACGAAGATCAGGGCGCCGCAGAGGATGACACCGGCACTCGCGAGCATGACCGTCATGACCCGGTCGGTCACCTCGCGCCCATCGCCGGTGCTGCTCACGAGCAGGGCGTAGATCGCGACGAAAGCGAGGAACGCGACGACGAAGAACCCGACGACGCCGCTGAGCGGCGCGATCCAGCCGAAGAGCAGTGCCGCGATGGCCAGGGCGGCCGCGCCCGCGCCGAACAGTGCGTAACGGTCGTCGAGGCGGGCAGAGCGGATGCGGCGGCGCGGGCCGATCTCGATGCCCTCGCGCACCGGGAGGCTCGTGCGGACCGCGGCTCGGGGCTCGGTCTCCTGCTCACCGGCGAGCGCGGGTTCGAACGTGGTGAGCGACATCACACCTCGCTCTCGGCGCCGGAGCGCGACCTGGCGACGATCGACGAGGCCGCGAAGTTGATCACGAGAGTGATGAGGAAGAGCACAAGGCCGGCTGCCATCAGCGCCGACAGCGCGAACTCGCTCGCCTCGCCATATCGCAGGGCGATGAGCGCCGACACCGAGTTGCCGCCGGTCTTCAACACCTGCCAGTTGATCGCGAAGATCGGCGAGATGATCATGTAGACCGCGATCGTCTCCCCGAGCGCCCGCCCGAGGCCGAGCATCGTGCCGCCGATGATGCCGCCCCGGCCGAACGGGAGGACGACCGCGGTGATCATGCCCCAGCGCGTGGACCCCAGGGCGTAGGCCGCCTCGCGCTCGCCGGCCGGCGCCTGCATGAACGCCTCGCGCATGATCGAGGTCTGCGTGGGCACCACCATGAGCCCCACGACGATTCCCGCGATGAACGCCGACGAGGTGAACGCACTCGCGTCGGTCATCGCCGCCCCGGTCTCGTCGGTCACCGCGAAGAACGGGATCCAGCCGAAGTAGGTCGAGATCCAGCGCGAGACCGGGATGATGCTCTCCTGCAGGAAGAAGAGCCCCCACAGTCCGAACACCACGCTGGGTACCGCGGCCATCAGGTCGACGAGAGTGATCGACCACTGCTTGAGCCGGCCCATGAGCACTTCGGAGATCAGCAGCGAGGTGCCGAGTGCCAAGGGCACCGAGACGCACATCGCGATGACGGCGATCGTGACGGTGCCGAACAGCACGGCGGCGATGCCGAACTCCCCGGTCTCGGGCGACCACTTCTGCTCGAACAGGAAGTCGAGGCCCGCCACTTGCATCGCCGAGCCCGCGCGCAGCGAAAGGAACACGCCGACGGACAACATGATGGCCACTGTCATGCCACCGGCCGAGAAACTGACGGCACGGAAGACCGCGTCGGAGCGCGACTGGCGAGGCTTCAGCTCCCTCGCCTCGGCCGGCGGGTGCGCTTGCGGTTCTTGATCGGCGAAGAACACGGTGGTCGTGGTGCCGCCGGCGGTGCGATCATCGTTCACGATCGCGCCGATCGAATTGACGACGGGGACATCTGAGACCTCGGGCTCGGGTGCTGGGTTCCGGTATCGGCGCGGAAGCGCCGGTTCACGCGTTCACCGTCGCCGCGTGATGTGAACGATCGGTGGCGCCTGCGCGAAGGACGGCTGGACTGGGAACGGCCACCGAGATTCTCATACCCCCGGTTCGGGGGACGACGGCGGAGTCGCGGTCGGCGGCGGCGGTGACGGCGTGACGCGCGGAGGCGGCTCGGCTTCGAGGAGCGTGACCGTCGTCTTCAACATCAACGATGCGCCCTCCACCGGATCGGTGCCGACGATCGTGCCGTGCGCGACCGCGGCGGTGCGCGTCGTGCCGATCGCGACCGTGAAGCCCGCGTTCTGCAGAGCGGCGAGCGCCTCGGCGCGCGAGAGCCCGATGACGCGTGGAATTCGGTTGAAGCCCGACGCGACCGTGAGTGCGACGACGGAGCCCTCGTCGGCAGATGCACCTGCCGACGGCGATGACCCGAGCACAGTGTCGCCCGGGTGCTCTGATTCGACGACCAGGAGCTCGCCCACTTCGAGACCGGCATCGGCGAGCGCCCGCTGCGCGTCGGCGAGGCTCGAGAGCGTGACATCCGGAATGGCGACCCGCGCGACCGCCGGCGGCGCCTCGGGCTCACTCGACGGCGGCGGCACCTCGGATGGCGCCGGCGATTGCACCACCTGCTGCTGCGATGGGGGCGTCGGAATCGGAACCGCCGGGGCACCGGCCGCCACCGACGCGAGGATCGCGGAAACGATCACGAGGAGCCCGCCGCCCGAGATCCAGGCGCCGATCGTGCCGCCTCCCCGCGCAGCACGCGGCCGCCCTGTCGTTCCGCCGGCCTGTGCGACGCCCCGCGTCGGCTGCACCCTGGTGCGTTCATTCACCGGCAGACGAGTGGGCGCCCTCGTCGCTCCGAGCACTCTCGTCACCGGCGTCGCGTTGAGGGACTCGCCGATCGTGCCGAGCGCTGCCCGCATCTCGGCTGCCGAACCGAACCGGTCGCCGGCATCCTTCAGCAGCGCGCGCACCACGATCCGGTCGATCTCGCGCGGGATGCGCGAGTCCACCACCGACGGCACCGGTGGCGGGCTCTCGAGGTGCGCCTGCATCGTCGCCGCCGCGGTCGGGCGCGGGAACGGCGAGCGGGCGGTGACGGCGAAGTAGAGCACGGCCCCGGCTTGGTACACGTCGCCCCGCTCGTCGACGGCGAGTCCGCGCACATGCTCCGGCGACATGTAGTCGACGTTGCCGATGACACCCACACGGCTGCCGCCGTTCACCTCGGCCTCGCTGCGCAGGATGTCGGTGCCGATGGCAGCCCTGCCCGCGGCATCCGCAAGCCCGAAATCGAGGAGGCGCACCCCGTCGACCGCGATCACCCCGGAAGCATCTCGACCGACCATCACGTTGGCAGGAGAGACGTCGCGGTGCACCAGGCCGACCTCATGCGCAGCCTCGAGTGCACGCAGCACACCGTCGAGCACGGCAACCGCTTCGACGATGCTCAGCGCACCATGCTCGCCGAGGTGCTCGGAGAGGCTGCGTCCGGCGGCGCGTTCCAGTGCGATCCAGGCGACCGGGCCGCTTGCTGCGGTCTCGACTCCGACATCGATCACGCCGGCGATGTTGGGGTGGCGCAGACGCCGCACCCGTCGAGCCTCCTCGAGGAACGCATCGCGGGCGCTCGGGCGCTCAGCGAGGTGGGGATGCAGCAGTTTGAGGGCGACGTGTCCCCCGGTCATCGTGTCAACCGAAGCGAAGACGGATGCCGAACCGCCCGTGCCGAGCAGCTCGCCGAGCCGGTACCGCCCGGCGATGAGGCCTGGAGGGTCCATCATCGCGGCGCCGCACCGGCGATGCCGGCGGTGCCAGCGGCCGAACTGCGCGCTGACCTCATCTCCACGTCGACGTCTCGGCCACCGGCCTCTGACCACCGCCGCCACTGGCCCACCGCCACTCTTTCGCGACGTCCGCGTGATCGAGCAGGACGAGGGCGCTCGTCACGGCTTCGGTGCACGCCGACGAGGGGTACCACCGAGCGCAGGTCGCCGCGGCGCGATCATCGAGCGCCACGGTCCACCCGTACGACCCCGTCTCCGGGCCCCGCACGAACTGCACGTCGAGTTCGGCGACTCGCGATTGGAGCATCAAGACGTGCTCGCGCGCCGCGAGGAAGGAACCGTAGACGCGGGCGCTGCGCGCGACCTCACGGTTGTTCGACGCGAAGAGCCGCCAGATCGTGCGCTCGATACTGAGCGGCTCCTTCGCGACGCTGCCGAGCCGGTCGCCGATCGATGCGACGTCGGGGGCCGGCGCCAGCCGGCTTCGGAACCGGGCCCACGCGAGCAGCATGGGGTCCTCGCCGGAGCGGAACTGCGAGAAGGCGATCCTCGGTGACGTGTGCATGGGCTCCCACATCCGTGTGGCGTCGGGTCGGAAGCGCGGCGAGGATCTCGATGCAGCGCTGCATCCTGCGATGCCGTGGTCAGCATCGAGCGATCCGGTGAGCGATCGGGGTGACGATGAAGAAGGAGAGGTGGCCGACAGGTGTCGAGTTCGTGCGGACCGGCGCTGCGGTGCGCACACTTCGTAGATTTGTCACCCGAACAGGGCTCGACGGCCGTACTATCAGGTGTTGTGCGGTCGCGCCGGCCCTGAGACACTGAATGAGACGTCGGCCCCGAAGCCGACGACGAACGGAAGCCATGTCGCTGAAACGAAGCCCCCGTGGCCTGCAAACGCCCCTTCGCGTAGGCCGCGCCCGGCCCGATGGTCTCGCCCTCGCGGCTGCTGCCGCCGCGGTGCTGCTCGGCATTTCAGGCGTCGGCCCGGCCACGGCCGAAGAGATCGTGCCGGCGACCCATGCCGTGGTCGCGCCGTCCGAGCCGGCGACCGACGATGCACCGGCTGCCCCGAGCGAGTCGAGCGATCAACCAACCGGCGAGGCAGAAACTCCCGCGACCGAGGAGCAGACCGACACGCCGGAGCCGACCGAGACGCCGACGCCGACCGAGACGCCGACTCCGACCGAGACGCCGACTCCGACCGAGACGCCGACTCCGACTCCGACTCCGGAACCGACCCCCACCCCGACGCCGACTCCGGAACCGACCCCCACCCCGACCGAGACACCCGCGCCGCCGACCACCGAAACGCCGGCGGCACCGGCACCGACCGCACCCGTCGCCGCCCCGCGCGGCCAGGTGCTCGTCGGGGCAGGGCCGTACGCCCGCGTCTCGAACGGCACCGACCCGCAGCTCAGCTCGCTGCTCACGGCACGCACGGCCCTCGATCGGGCGACGGCGAACCTCCGCACCGCCGAGGCCGAGCTCGAGACGGCGCGCTCGACACGCGAGATCGCCCGCGCTCTCGCCGAAGACCTGCAGGAACGGGCCGATGAGGCGCGCCACGACGCCGACACCGCGGCAGACTTCGCCTTCGCTGCGGCCCGCGGCGGCGATTCCACCCTGAACTCGATGGCCGCGGCCTTCGGCTCTGGCAAAGACCTGCTCGCCGGCCTCGGCGGAGTCGCTCGCGTCGAGCAGATCACCGGCGACGCCGACAAGTTGCAGAAGCTCGCCGAGAAGCGCGACGCTGAAGCCGTCGTGGCCGAAGAGCAGGCCGCCGCCGCATGGGCCGACGTCGACGCCGTGCCGGTCGAGGCCGCGCAAGACGCGGTCGCCGACGTGGAACGCGCCGTGGCAGCCGCTCGCCAAGACCTCTCGGGGCTGCAGACGCGCGTGGCAGCCACGAGCGTCTCCCTCATCGATTCGCTGCCGCGCGATGCCGGCCAGCTGAGCGAGCAGGGCTGGGCAGCCCCCGTCGCGGGCAAGCGCACCGACGGCTACGGGCCGCGACCCAACAAGCCGCTCGCCGGCGTCAACGAGTTCCACCGCGGCACCGATGTCGCGGCCAGCTGCGGCACTCCTGTCTTCGCGGCCACGAGCGGCATCGTCGTCGAGGCACGAGGCAACGGCGGCTACGGCAACTGGATCCTGCTCGAGCACGGCGCCGGCGTCTCCACCGGCTATGCGCACCTGGTCGACGGCGGCATCTTCGTCGCCCCGGGCGACTCGGTCGCCGCCGGGCAACTGATCGGCGCGGTCGGCAGCACGGGCGCTTCGACCGGATGCCACCTGCACTTCGAGGTGCGCATCGACGGCACCGCAGTCGACGCACAGCCGTTCATGGCGGCTCGCGGCGTCGCGGTCGGCTGAGCCCCTTCAGCTGAGCGCCCGCGTCTGGCATCCCAGACAACTCGGCAGCGACATCCGTTGCCGCTGCCGATCAGGTGGGCGAGCATCGGAGCATGACCGAAGCATCCACCACCCGACGCACCGTGCGTGCCGCCCGCGGCACCGAACTGACCGCGAAGAGCTGGCAGACCGAGGCGCCGCTGCGCATGCTCATGAACAACCTCGACCCCGAGGTCGCCGAGCGCCCCGAAGACCTCATCGTCTACGGCGGCACCGGCAAGGCCGCCCGCAACTGGGAGGCGTTCGACGCCATCGTGCGCACGCTCGAGGGCCTCGAGGCCGACGAGACGCTGCTCGTGCAGTCGGGCAAGCCCGTCGGTGTCTTCCGCACGCACGAGTGGGCGCCGCGCGTGCTCATCGCCAACTCGAACCTCGTGGGCGACTGGGCGACGTGGCCCGAGTTCCGCCGGCTCGAGCAGCTCGGCCTCACGATGTACGGCCAGATGACCGCGGGCTCGTGGATCTACATCGGCACCCAGGGCATCCTGCAGGGCACCTACGAGACGTTCGGCGCGATCGCACGGGCATCGTTCGACGGCACGCTGGCCGGCACGCTCACGCTCACCGGCGGCTGCGGCGGCATGGGCGGCGCGCAGCCGCTCGCCGTCACGATGAACGAGGGCGTGGTGCTCATCGTCGACGTCGACGAGACCCGGCTCGCCCGCCGCGTCGAGCACGGCTACCTCGACGAGTACACGGCCGACCTCGACGACGCGGTCGAGCGCGTGCTCGCCGCGAAGGCGGCGCGCACACCGCTCTCGGTCGGGCTCGTCGGCAATGCCGCGACGGTCTTCCCCGAACTGCTCGCGCGCGGCGTCGCAATCGACATCGTCACCGACCAGACGAGCGCGCACGATCCGCTGAGCTACCTGCCCGAGGGCGTGTCGCTCGCCGAGTGGCACGAGCTCGCGGCATCCGACCCCGAGCAGTTCACCGAGCGCGCCCGCACGAGCATGGCGAAGCAGGTCGAGGCGATGACCGGATTCCAGGATGCAGGCGCCGAGGTGTTCGACTACGGCAACTCGATCCGCCGCGAGGCCGAGCTCGGCGGGCTCGCGCACGAGCGGGCGTTCGCGTTCCCCGGCTTCGTGCCCGCCTACATCCGCCCGCTGTTCGCCGAGGGAAAGGGTCCGTTCCGCTGGGCCGCGCTCTCGGGCGACCCGGCCGACATCGCCGCGACCGACCGCGCCATTCTCGAGCTGTTCCCCGACGACGAGCACTTGCGCCGCTGGATCACGAAAGCCGGTGAGAAGGTGCACTTCGAGGGCCTGCCCGCCCGCATCTGCTGGCTCGGCTATAAAGAGCGTCACCTCGCAGGACTGAAGTTCAACGAGATGGTGGCGTCGGGCGAGCTCAGCGCTCCGGTCGTGATCGGCCGCGACCACCTCGACTCGGGCTCGGTCGCGAGCCCCTATCGCGAGACCGAGGCCATGGCCGACGGCTCCGACGCGATCGCCGACTGGCCGCTGCTGAACGCCCTGCTGAACACCGCGTCGGGCGCGACGTGGGTGTCGATCCACCACGGCGGCGGCGTCGGCATCGGCCGCTCCATCCACGCCGGGCAGGTGATCGTCGCCGACGGCACCGAGCTCGCCGCCGAGAAGATCGCCCGGGTGCTCGTGAACGACCCCGGCACGGGCGTCATGCGGCACGTCGACGCCGGCTACGACCGCGCTGTCGAGGTGGCCCGCGAGCGCGGCCTGCGCGTGCCCATGATGGAGGGCTGAGCCCGTGGAAGGGTGGAGCGCGTGAGCGACAGCGTGGGCATGGGCGTCGGCGTCGACGTCGACATGCTGCTGACGAACATCGGCGAGCTCGTCACGAACGACCCAGCCCCAGATCGTGATGGCGGGCCGCTCGGCATCATCCGCGACGCCGCTGTGCTGGTCGAGGGCGGCCGCACCACCTGGGTCGGCGCCGCCTCGGCGGTTCCCCATGCCGTGAGAACGCGCATCGTCGACGCCGGCGGCCGCGCCGTCATTCCCGGATTCGTCGACAGCCACACGCACCTCGTGTTCGGCGGTGACCGCGCCGAGGAGTTCGCGGCGCGCATGGCCGGTCGGCCGTACGAGGCCGGCGGCATCCGCTCGACCGTCGCGGCGACGCGAGCGGCGACCGACGACGAGTTGCGCGAGCGCCTCGCCGGGTTCGTCGGCGAGCTGCACGCGCAGGGCACCACGACGTTCGAGATCAAGTCGGGCTACGGACTCTCGGTCGAGGCCGAGGAGCGACTCGTGCGGCTCGCGCGCGAAGTCACCGACGAGGTGACCTTCCTCGGCGCGCACGTCGTGCCGGCCGAGTTCCGCGAGAATCCCGAGTACGGCCCCGCCGACGACCCCGAGACCACCGCGCGCGCGGCCGAGGCCTACGTCGACCTCGTCATCGGCGAGATGCTCGCCGCGTGCGCACCGCACTCCCGCTGGGTCGACGCCTTCTGCGAGCGCGGTGCCTTCTCACCCGAGCAGTCGCGTCGCGTGCTCGAAGCCGGGGCCGCCGCCGGGCTCGGCGTGCGGGTGCACGGCAACCAGCTCAGCGAAGGCGGCGGCGTGCGCCTCGCGGTCGAACTCGGCGCCGCCTCGGTCGACCACTGCACCTACCTGAGCGATGCGGATGTCGCGGCGCTCGCGGCATCCGACACCGTCGCGACGCTGCTGCCGGGTGTCGAGTTCTCGACCCGCCAGCCGTACCCCGACGCACGCCGGCTGATCGACGCCGGCGTGACCGTCGCCCTCGCGAGCGACTGCAACCCGGGCTCGAGCTTCACGAGCTCGATGCCGTTCTGCATCGCGGTGGCCGTGCGCGATATGGGCATGACCCCGGCCGAGGCGCTGTGGGCGTCGACCGCGGGCAGTGCGGTTGCGCTCAGGCGCACGGATGTCGGCGCGATCCGACCCGGCGCGCGCGCCGATCTCGTGCTGCTCGACGCGCCGAGCCACGTGCACCTCGCCTATCGGCCGGGGGTGCCGCTCGTCGCGCGGGTCTGGAGGAACGGCGCCGTCGTCGCCGGAGCGTGAGCCGCGGCATCCGCTCGGTCGTCTCGTGACCTCAGTCGTCGTCGCTGTGGTGCATGCGGCGACGCGCTGACAGCAGCGTGATATCGGGCCGCTCGGCGACGAGTCGTTCGGCTCGATCGAGCGTCTCGGTCACCCGGTCGGCGGCCGAGGCGATCGCCGCGACTCCGATCACGCTGCGCCGGTGCAAGTCCTGCTCGCCGACCTCGGCGACGCTCGCCTCGGTCGCGCGTCGCAGCTCGGCGAGGATCGGACGGATGACCGATCGCTTGCCCTTCAGCGAGTGCACGTCGCCGAGCAGCACGTCGAACTCGATCCAGCCGATCCACATGAATCCACCGCCTTCCGCAGCGCCACTCGCGATCGCGGCCGCGACCGCGACCGCGATGCTGCTCAGCCTCGCCGCACCTCGATCGCGCTGACGCCGCTGAACCCGATCCAGGCGCGGTCGCCCGCCTCGACGATGGTCGCCAGCACCTGGTCGCACGAGCCGCAACGCACCACCGTGCCGGCTCCGCTGCGGTAGACCATCGCACGGGCGAACTCCGCGATGCTGCCGCAGCCGTTGCAGCGCGCGGTCGCCGCGGTGACGTCGAACGAGAAGTAGTCGGCGAGCTGGCCGGCCACGGCATTGCCGTCGAGGTGCTGCATCAGGTGCCTCCGAATCGCTCGGTGCGGATCGAGCCGGCATCGTGCCCGAGCTCGATGAGCCACGACGCGACCCGTTCGACGAACCCGGTCGAGCCGCACACGTAGACGAGCGGCCGCTCGGCGGCGGGGATCACGGCGGCCGCGAGCGCCTCGCGCATGATGCGCCCGGGCGGCGTCGGCCACGCCGCGGGGATGCGTCGCGTGTACACGAGGTCGAGACGGAAGGCGTCGGATGCCTCGGCGAGCGCCATCAACTCGTCGGCGAAGTACACGTCGTCGGGGGTGCGCACCGAGTAGAGCATTCGCAACGGCGTGAGGTCTTCGGCGTCGGCGTGCGCCCGGGCCATCGCGAAGAGCGGCACGACGCCCGAACCGCCGGCGATGAGCTGCACGGGCCTCGCGGGGGCGAGCGAGCGCTCTTCGACCGGCCTCCACACGAAGAAGGCGCCGAGCGGCCCGTGCACCTCGAGCAGGTCGCCCGTGCGCAACTCGTCGACGAGGAAGGGCGACACCTCGCCGTCGGGCAGCTTGTCGACCGCGAGCACCACGCGGCTGCCCGGCCCCGACGACGCGATCGAGTACGAGCGAGTCGCCGTGTAGCCGTCGGGGGCGGTGAGCCGCACATCGAGATGTTGGCCCGCGGCGTTGCCCGGCCAGCCGTCGACCTCGAGCTCGAGGCGTGCGGCGGTGGGCGTCTCGCGAGTGACGGCGACAACCGCGGCCGAGTGCCAGGCCGCCCGCGGTACGGCGCTTCGCGCGGGCGGTGCGGCCGGCGCGGCCGGCGCGGCCGGCGCGGCCGTTGCCCCCGTTGCCGCCGGCGTCAGCGCGCCACCGCCGGGCACCGCACGCGCCGCGGCATCCGTCGACAGACTCGGCCGATCGCTCACCAGTACCGCTCTTCCTTCCACGGATCGCCGTGCAGGTGGTAGCCGTTCTGCTCCCAGAAGCCGGGCTCGTCTTCGCCCTGCATGACGAGGCCGCGCACCCACTTGGCGCTCTTCCAGAAGTACAGGTGCGGCACGATCAGCCGCGCGGGTCCGCCGTGCTCGGGATCGAGCGGTTCGCCGTCGAACTCGAACGCGATCCAGGCCTTGCCGTCGAGCAGTTCGTCGAGCGGCACGTTCGTCGTGTACCCGCCGTAGCTGTGCGCCATGACGAAGTCGTACTGCGTCTCGACGTCTTCGAAGAGCGTGTCGAGCGAGACGCCGCGCCACCGGGTTCCGAGCTTCGACCAGTGCGTGACGCAGTGGATGTCGGTCTCGATCTCCTCGATCTCGAGCGCCATGAACTCGTCCCAGTTCCAGCGATGCTCACCCCCGGTCTCGGTGACGATCGAGAATTCCCACTCGGCCGTGTCGACCTCGGGCGTCGGCCCCGCCGACAGCACCGGGAAGTCGTGCACGAGCGTCTGCCCTGGTGGAAGCCGCTCGTCGCGCTCACGACTGCGCCCGCTGAATCCCCGCGTGATGAACGACATGGCATCCCTCCCCGTTGGAATCGAGACTAGTGACGCGGGCGCGTGCTGTCACCGGCGGAATCGACAGTCACCTGCGCGGCGTCTCCACGCGGGCGGCGACCGGTCCGGCCTCGCCGAGATCGGCCCACGACGCGACGTCGAACGCGAACTCGGCGACCGCGCCCGTCGGCATCTCGTGATCTTCACCCGAGAGCCGGTGCACGAGCGCCGCGGTCTCTGGATTGTGCCCGACGACCATCGCGCACGACACCTCGTCGCCGAGCTCGCCGATGACCTCGAGCACCCGGTCGACGGATGCCGCGTACAGCCGTTCATCGCCGACGATGCGCTCGGGGTCGTAGCCGAGCTCGGCGGCGAGAAGCGCCGCGGTGGTGCGAGCCCGCACCGCCGAGCTCGAGAGGATCACGTCGGGTGCGACGCCGCGAGCGGCGAGGCGCCGGCCCATGTCGGGCGCGTCGCGGCGGCCCCGGTGGTTCAGCGGACGGTCGTGGTCGGCGACGTCCGGCTGTTCCCAGTTGGACTTGGCATGGCGCACCAGCAGCAGGGTCTTCATGTGCCCGAGTCTGCCACGGGCCGGGCCCGCGCCGACCCGCGATCAGCGGCCGGGCTCGTGCGGCCGGTCGGGGGCGTCGAAGGTGACGCTCACGGGCGGCGCTGCGCTGTGCCCGGCATACGCGGCGATGCGCACGTCGGACCACGAGGCGGTGTCGAAGCGGAACACGGCGACCGCGGCCGCCGGCATGGCCTCGGCATCGCGGAAGAAGCGCGTGGCGAGCTCGGTCATCTCGGGGTTGTGGCCGACGAGCATCGCGCACGCGAGGCGGTTGTCGAGCGAGCGCACGACCTTGAGCAGCGCATCCACCGATGCCGAGTACAGCCGGTCGTCGGCGACGATGCGCCGCACGCTCGTGCCGAGCGCCGCGCCCACGAGGGCCGCCGTCGACCGTGCGCGCTCGGCGGTGCTGGTGAGGATCACGTCGGGCTGGATGCCGCGGTCGGCGAGGCGGCGGGCCATCCGCGGTGCGTCGCGCACACCGCTCTCATTCAGTGGCCGGTCGTGATCGGCGAGGCCCGGGGTGTCCCAGCTCGACGTCGCGTGGCGCATGAGCACGAGGGTCTTCACATCGCGTCCTTCCCGTCGAAGGGTCTCGCACCAAGCCTGATCAGCGCAGTGCGACGCCCGCAGCGACCTCCAGCACGCAGAGCGCCGCCAGTCTCACGGTACGCCCGTCTGGGGCATCCGCGGTCGCATCGACCTCGGCGAGGTCGACGGATTCGACTCGCGGGTCGCCTCCAGCCGCTCGCGCGGCCTGCCTCAGCTCGTGTGCAGAGATCCCCCCGGGCACCGATGCCGGGCAGCCCGGCGCCACCGCCCGGTCGCAGACGTCGACGTCGAGATCGACGTGGATCGGGCCACCGCCGGCACCCGCGATCTCGAGCGCCTCGGCGAACACGTCGGCCATGGGGCGGCGGTGCAGCTCGTCGCGGTGCACGACGGTGATGCCCGCGTCGCGGGCTCGATCGGCGTACTCGCGCGAGTTGACGAAGTCGGCGATTCCGATCTGCACGATGCGGCGGCCGTCGAGGCCCGCCTCGAGCAGACGGCGCACGGGCGAGCCGTTGCTGACGCCATCGCGCAGGTCGTAGTGGGCGTCGAGCGTGATGAGTCCGGCCGTCGGCAGCCGCTCGCCCCAGACGCCGAGCGCGACCGGCGAGGTGAGCGAGTTGTCGCCGCCGAGCGCGACGACGACCCGCGAGCGAGCGGATGCCGCGGCGACCGCCGCGCGCACGCGCCACTCGCCCTCGGCACCGTCGGGTTCGGCGACATCGCCCGCGTCGACGAGCACGAGTTCATCGAGGGATCGCGCGTCGGCTCGACCGCCCACACCACGGTCGGCCATGATCGCCGGGCTGTACCGGCGCAGCGCCGCACGGATCGCCGCCGGCGTCTCGTGCGCACCGGTCGGCGAGAGCGAGGTGCGAAAGGCCGGCACGCCGAGCAGCGCGAGGTCGGCGCGCTCGCCAGCGGCGAGCCCGTCGAGCGGAGGCCAGTCACCGGCCCGGGGCCAGAGTGGATCGTTCGGAAGCGCAGCGGTGCCCATGACCCGACGCTAGCAATGACGGATGCCGCGAACCGAGGCATCCGTCATCACCGCCGTCTGCGATGCCAGACGGTGCTCGCCGGTCGAGTAGGCGCGCCAGCGCCGTATCGAGACCACGCGCCGGGTCTCGAAACGCTCCTGCGTCGCTACTCGATCGACGGGCCGCGGAGCGCCGCGAGCAGCTCGCGTTCGCGGTCGGCGCTCAGCCCGGCGCCGCGCTCGCGGTCGAGGCCCTGGCTGCGTTCCCACTCGAGCACTTCGGCGAGCAGCTGGTCGAGCGGGCGAAGGCGCAGCCCCGCGGCCACGGCCGCGGCATTCGAGCGGGCGAGGAAGGCGTTCCACTCGGGGTCGATGATCCAGAGCGGCAGCGACTCGGGGCCCGACCACTCGGCGACGCCCTGCTCGGCGAGCCATTCGGGCGACACCGCGACGACCTCGCCGGTGTGCCCGGCGATCGCACGCGAGCGCTCGAGCCAGTCGCCGAAGGTCGTGCGATCGCCGACCGCGTTGAACGCTCCGGTGAGCCGCCGCTCGATGCCGTCGAGGGTGAACGCGACGAGGTCGTCGACGTGAATCGCCTGCACCGGGTCATCGAGGATGTCGGGCACGAGCATCGGCTCGTCATCGCGCGCGGCACGCGCCACCCAGTATCCGCCGCGCCCCGAGGGGTCGCCCGGCCCGGTGATGAGACCGGGCCGCACGACGAGCAGCCTGTCACCGAGGGCGTCGCGGTAGACCTGTTCGATCGCCGACTTCGCCTCGCCGTAGGTCTCGGCGGTCGCTTCGTCGTCGGTGAGCGGCGGCATCAGCTCTGCCGATTCGTCGGCATCGGGCTCGTTCTGCGCCGCGTAGACGTTTCCGGAGGAGACGAAGGTCCAATGCGCTGCACGCCCCGCGAGGTCGGCGGCCGCGCGCTTGGCGAACCCCGGCTGCCGGGTCACGTCGATGACGGCGTCCCACTCGCGATCGGCGACGGCGTCGTAGGCGCCCGGCTGCGAGCGGTCGGCGACGACGAGTTGTGAGCCCTCGGCCACCGCGCCGGCCTCACCGCGAGCCAGCGAGGTCACGGCGTGGCCGCGGCGCAGCGCCTCCGCCGCGAGTTCGCGTCCCAACCACTGCGTTCCGCCGAGCACCAAGATGTCCATGCGGCCATCACAGCACGAGACGGATGCCGCGTGCACGCGTGTTCTCGCACCGCGAACCGCATGATCACGACTGCTAGCGTCGAAACCGAACGGTCGCCGGCCCGGGCCGGGAATAGTGCGGGCCATCACGCGTTCCACCAGATGACAGATACCCCACTGGGGTATAGGCTCACCCAGAGCAGCAGACGGAGGAGAACGATGAGCACGACGCACGGTGGCCACGAGCACCACGACTCAGGCAACGAAGCCGAGCACGAGCCCGTGCCCGCACAGGCGGCTCATGATCATTCCGCGCACCAGGCCGCCGGACACGACACGAGCACCCACGGCCCGCACGCCGGACACGACATGCGCAGCCACTCGGGCCATGGAGCCGCGGCCCACGACGGTCACGGCAACCACGAAATGAGCGCGCACGGCGACCACGCAGGCCACGACACGAGCGATCACGCGGGGCACGGTGGGCACGCGGGCCACGGCGACCACGTCGGCCAGTTCCGCCGCCTCTTCTGGATCATGCTCGTGATCGCCGTGCCGACGATCGCGTTCAGCCCGATGTTCGCGTCGATCCTGGGCTACACCCTCCCCGACAATCCGGTGATCCCCTGGATCTCGCCGGTGCTCGGCACGGTCATGTACTTCTGGGGCGGCAAGCCCTTCCTCACCGGCGCCTGGTCGGAGCTGAAGGCGCGCAAGCCCGGCATGATGCTGCTGATCGGCCTCGCGATCACCGTCGCGTACTTCGCCTCGCTCGGCGCGAGCCTCATGCTGCTGAGCCACCACCTCGACTTCTGGTGGGAGCTCGCGCTCCTCATCGTGATCATGCTGCTCGGCCACTGGATCGAGATGCGCTCGATCATGCAGGCCTCGAGCGCGCTCGAGGCGCTCGCGGCGCTGCTGCCCGACGAGGCCGAGCGAGTGACGCCGTCGGGCACCGAGACCGTCTCCCCCTCGGAGCTCACGGTCGGCGACGTCGTGATCGTTCGCCCGGGCGGCCGGGTGCCGGCCGACGGCGAGGTCGTCGACGGCACCGCCGCCATGGACGAGTCGATGATCACCGGCGAGTCGTCGACGGTCAGCCGCGCGCCAGGCGACCACGTCGTCGCCGGCACAGTCGCCACCGACACCGCGATCCGCGTGCGGGTCGGCGCGGTCGGCGACGACACCGCACTCGCGGGCATCCAGCGCCTCGTCGCACAGGCCCAGGCCTCGAGCTCGCGGGCGCAGCGCCTCGCCGACACGGCCGCGGGCTGGCTGTTCTGGTTCGCGCTCGGTGCGGCCGTGATCACGGCCATCGCGTGGACACTTCTCGGCAACCCCGACGACGCCGTCGTGCGCACCATCACGGTGCTCGTCATCGCCTGCCCCCACGCCCTCGGCCTCGCCATCCCCCTCGTCGTCTCGATCGCGACCGAGCGGGCGGCGAAGGGCGGCGTGCTCGTCACCGATCGTCTCGCCCTCGAGACCATGCGCACGGTGGGCGCCGTGCTCTTCGACAAGACCGGCACTCTCACCAAGGGCGAACCTGCAGTGACGGATGCCGCGGCGGCACCTGGCCACGACCTCGACGAGGTGCTCGGGCTCGCGGCGTCGGCCGAGGGCGACTCGGAGCACCCGCTCGCGAAGGCCATCGTCGCCGACGCCGCCCGCCGCGGCTTCCGCGCCCGCGCCGCGCGCGACTTCACGGCGTCCGCCGCCATCGGCGTGCGCGCGACCGTCGACGGGCGCGCCGTGCAGGTCGGCGGCCCCGGCATGCTCGAGCGAGAAGGGCGGCAGCCGCTCGAGGCATCCGTCGCCTGGGCCGAAGCCGGCTCGACGGTGCTGCACGTGCTCGTCGACGGCGAGGTCGCGGGTGCGATCGCGCTGGCCGACGAGGTGCGCCCCGAGTCGAAGGAGGCGGTCGACGCGCTGCACGCGCTCGGCGTGCAGGTCGTCATGATCACGGGCGACGCCGAGCCGGTGGCCCGCACGGTCGCCGCGAAGCTCGGCATCGACCGCGTGTACGCGGGCGTGCGCCCCGAAGACAAGGCCGCGAAGGTGCAGGAGTTGCAGGCCGAGGGCCTCAGCGTCGCGATGGTCGGCGACGGCGTGAACGATGCCCCCGCGCTCGCGCAGGCGAACGTGGGCATCGCGATCGGCGCCGGAACGGACGTCGCGATCGCCTCGGCCGGCGTGATCCTCGCGTCATCCGACCCGCGTTCGGTCATCTCGGTGATCGAGCTGTCGCGGGCGAGCTACCGCAAGATGCAGCAGAACCTCTGGTGGGCCGCCGGGTACAACCTGCTCTCGGTGCCGCTCGCCGCGGGTGTATTGGCGCCCATCGGATTCGTGCTGCCGATGTCGGTCGGGGCGATCCTGATGTCGCTCTCGACGGTCATCGTCGCGGCGAACGCGCAACTGCTGCGCCGCCTCGATCTTCGGCCCGAGGCCTCGACGCGGGCCGTGCTCGAACGCGCGAGCTGAGGCATCCGCGCGCCGCGCCGCTCAGCGGAACTCGTTGAGCCGCTCGATCGCGATGATGCGCCGCGCGGCCTCGATGAGCGCGAGGTGCGAGAACGCCTGGGGAAAGTTGCCGAGGTGCCGGCCGCTGCTCGTGTCGAGCTCTTCGGCGAGGAGGCCGAGGGGCGAGGCGATGCGCAGCAGCTTCTCCATGAGCGCGCGGGCGCGAACGCCCTCGCCGATGATCGTCAGCGCCGAGACGAGCCAGAACGAGCAGATGAGGAAGGTGCCCTCGCGGCCCGACAGCCCGTCGTCGGTCTCGTCGGTGCGGTAGCGCAGCACGAAGCCGTCGTCGGTCAGCTCGTCGGCGATGGCGAGCGCCGAGGCACGCAGTCGCGGGTCGCTCGCGGGCAGGAACCCGTGGATCGCCGCGAGCAGGGTCGAGGCGTCGAGCGAGTCGGTGTCGTAGTGCTGTCGCAGCACGCCGGCTTCGGTCACGCCCTTCGCGAGGATGTCGGCGCTGATCTCGTCGGCCACCGCGCGCCAGGCCGAGACGAGCGAGGCATCGCCGCGGATCTCGGCGAGCTTGGACGCCCGATCGAGCGCGACCCAGCACATGAGCTTCGACGACACGTAGTGGCGCGGTTCGCCGCGCGCCTCCCAGATGCCCTGGTCGGGGTCGCGCCACACCGCGGCGGCGTTCTCGGCCTGCGCCTGGATCACCGGCCAGAGTGCACGCGGCAGACGCCCGCTGCGCCGCGTGTGCATGAGGATGGCGTCGAGCACCGAACCGTAGACGTCGTTCTGCCGCTGGTCGAACGCCCCGTTGCCGATGCGCACTGGGCTGGCCCCCTCGTAGCCCGACAGGTGCGGCAGCGTCGACTCGGTGAGGTCGCGCCGGCCGTCGATGCCGTACATGATCTGCAGCGCGCCGTTCTCGTTGGGCTCGAGCCCGGCGATGAACTGGATGAACTCGTCGGCCTCCCAATCGAGGTCGAGGTAGTGCAGGGCCTGCACGGTGAACGAGGAGTCGCGGATCCAGTTGTAGCGATAGTCCCAGTTGCGCTCGCCGCCGGGCGTCTCGGGCAGCGAGGTTGTGAGCGCAGCGACGGTTGCGCCGGTGGGCAGGTAGGTGAGCCCCTTGATCGTGAGCGCCGATCGCTCGAGGGCCTCGCGCCACTGGTGGTCGGGCACGCGGGCGGCGCTCAGCCACTCGCGCCAGAACCGGGTCGTGGAGTCGAGTTGCGCGACCGCCTCGTCGAGGCTCGCCGCACCGCCGAGGTCGGCCGCCCACGACAGCGAGCTGTACACCTGCTCGCCGGCGTGCAGCACGTGCCTGGCCCTGGCCCGGCCGGCCTCGATGCCGAGCGACATGTCGGTGCGCAGTCGCAGCGACTGCTCGCCGCCGGTGGCGGTCGCGACATGCTCGTCGTCGCTCGTCCACGTGGCGGCCGTCTGGCCGTAGTCGAACACCGGCTCGCAGACGAGTTCGACCTCGACGCGTCCTTCGAGGCACGCGATCGTGCGCACGAGAGAGTGGGTGGCATCGTCGTCGGTCGGCGGACGCGTGTGCGGCGTGGTCAGGTCGGGGCCGAGTCGCGGCCCGATCGTGAGGGCGTCGCGCACCTCGATCCACCCGGTCGAGGTGCGCCAGGTGGTGACGAGCGTGTTCGTGCCGGGCTCGTAGGCGCGGGCCGAGGGCACGTCGAGCCCGAACGGACCGACCTTGAAGTAACCGGCCTGCCGGTCGAGCAGCGCGCCGAACACGCTCGGTGCGTCGAAGCGCGGTGCGCAGAGCCATCCGACCGCCCCGTCGGGCGCGACGAGGGCGCCGGTGTGGCAGTCGGAGAGGAAGGCGAAGTCCGCGATCGGCGGGAACGGCGACGGGGCAGCGACGCCGTCGAACTGAGTGGGGTTCGGCGCGGTCACTCCGCCATGACAGCACACCCCTCTCGGCGGCCCCGAGAGGCGCGCCCGGCACCGATGCCGGCTTCAGGATCCGCGTCCCGCTTCCGGAAGGGATGACGAGGGCACCCGCGCACTGGCAGCATGAGAAAGAAAATTCTCACGACATGTCGATCCGGCCCCCGCTCGTTCGACGCCAGAGTGAGGCGGGCACTTCGGCCCCCTCCCACGAAGGAGAACCACCATGAAGTACATGCTGATCATGCGGTCCAACGACGCAGCCGTCGAGGCATACGAGAACCTCGACTTCACCGAGGTCATCGCCGCGATGGGTGCCTACAACGAGTCGCTCATCAAGGCGGGCGTGCTGCTCGCCGGCGAGGGTCTCACCGATGCGAAGGAGGGCTTCGTCGTCGACTTCGACTCGACCCCGCCCGTCGTCACCGACGGCCCCTACGGCGAGACGAAGGAGCTGTTCAACGGCTTCTGGATCATCCAGGCCTCGAGCCCCGAAGAGGCCGCCGAATGGGCCAAGCGCTGCCCCCTCGGCCCGGGCTCGAAGCTCGAGGTGCGCCGAATCACCGAGCTCGAGGACTTCCCGCAAGACAACGAGTGGATCCAGAAGGAGGCCGGCTGGCGCGCCGAAGCCGAAGGCAAGCTCGGCACCCCGGCCGAGTGACCGCCCCCCGAGACCGCACGAGCGCCGAACGAGACGTGAGCAGATGAACGAGACGGATGCCCCGGGCACGGTCGGTTCGGCACCAGCCGATGCCGACCGGGCCCGGCGCGCCGTGGCCGCCGTCTGGCGCATCGAATCGGCGCGCATCGTCGCGACGCTCACCCGGTTCGTCGGCGACGTCGGGCAGGCCGAGGATCTCGCGCAGGAGGCGCTCGTCGAGGCGCTGCGGCAGTGGCCAGTCGAGGGTGTGCCGAACAACCCGGGCGCGTGGCTGACGGCGGTGGCGAAGCGCCGGGCCATCGACGGCTGGCGCCGCCGCGAGCGGCTCGACGAGCGGTACGCCGCGATGGCGCACGATCTCGAGCGCGACGGCGCCGCGGCATCCGATACCTTCTGGGACCCCGACACCATCGACGACGACATCCTGCGCCTCATCTTCGTGTCGTGCCACCCGGTGCTCTCGCGAGAGGCGCAGATCGCACTGACCCTGCGCATCGTCGGCGGCCTCTCGAGCGAAGAGATCGCGCGGGCCTTCCTCGTGCCGACCGCGACGATCCAGCAGCGCATCGTGCGCGCCAAGAAGACGCTCGCCGCCGCGAAGGTGCCGTTCGAAGTGCCCGAGCCGAACGAGTACGCCGCGCGGCTCGCCTCGGTGCTGCAGGTGCTCTACCTGATCTTCAACGAGGGCTACCTGCCGGCCACCGGCGAGGCCTGGGTGCGACCGGATGTCTCGGCCGAGGCGCTGCGCCTCGCGCGCATGGTCGCTGGCCTCATGCGGCGCGAGCCCGAGGCGCAATCGCTCGTCGCACTGATGGAGTTCACCGCGTCGCGCTTCGCTGCGCGCACCGGGCGCGACGGCACCCCCATCTCCCTCGACGAGCAGGATCGCTCGCGCTGGGACCGCTCGCAGATCGCCCGGGGCAGCGAGGCGCTCGAACGCGCCGATCGCGTCGGCCGCGGCCGCGGCGCCTACGGCCTTCAGGCGGCGATCGCCGAGTGCCACGCGGTCGCGGCATCCGTCGACGACACCGACTGGGCGCGCATCGTCGTGCTCTACGAGGCGCTCGGGCGGCTCGCGCCGTCACCCGTGGTCGACCTCAATCGGGCCGTCGCCGTCGCGATGTCGACGGGGCCGGCCAGCGCGCTGCGCATCGTCGACGAGCTCGTGCAGGGCGGCAGGCTCGCCGGCTACGCACCGCTGCCCGCGGTGCGCGGTGAGCTGCTGCGCCGACTCGGGCGCACCGGCGAGGCTCGCGGCGAGCTCGAGACCGCCGTTCGGCTGACCGGCAACGAGCAGGAGCGCGCGTCACTGCTCGCGAAGATCGCGGGGCTCGCTGCATCCCCCGAGTCGGGCACCGACTAGGGCAGCACGTCGAGCAGCGAGCAGCCGGCGCCGACCCCGCTCACCTCGCGAGGCGCAGCATGAGCAGCGCCGCGCGGGCCGCCTCGACGTCGCCGCCATCGCACGTCGCGAGCACCGCCGCACGCCAGGCAGCGGCCAGCACGCGCCCGAGTGGCGGCGCCGCAGGCGCGACGAGCGTGTCGAGGAGGTCGGCCAGGGCATCGCCCGCGACGGCCGTGGGCGCGTCGGCCAGTATCCGCTGGAACTCCAGGCGCACGGCGAAGTCGAATCCGACGCCGAGCACCGCGGCGATCGAGTCCCGGTCGCCGGCGACCGAGCTCGCCGCTCCGGCCATGCGATCGAGCAGTCGTTGCTCGACGTCGGCGCGCACGAACCCGTAGAGCCCGAGTTTGCTGCCGAAGTGATGGTAGATCGCGCCCGTGGTCACATTCGCCTCTGCGGCGAGGTCTCCGACCGAGACCGCGTCGAACGGGCGCGCTCCGAACGCGCGCACCGCGGCGAGCGCGAGCCGCCCCTTGGCCGAGGTCGGTACCGGAATCCACTCGCGCATGGTTACATAATGGCGTTATGCTGTGCCAAAACGCAATTACGACACGAAGGGCCGCTCATGAAACTGCAATTCCTGTTTGCGCCGACGTCCGACCTGCAGGCCTCGCTCGCGCTCTACCGTGACGGGTTCGGGTGCGACGAGATCTGGCGCGAGGGCGACACGACGATCGCGCTCACGATGCCGGGCACCGACGTGCAACTGATGCTCGACGCGAACGACCCGACCGCGCCCGCCGGCCCACTGTTCATCGTCGACGACGTGCTCGCGTTCCACGAGGGCCGACCGAGCGGCCTCACGGTCGTCGAGGAGCCGTCCGAGATCCCGGGTGGCTACTCCGCGACGTACAGCGATGCCGGCGGCATGACCATCTACGTGATGGACCAGTCGACCGACGCCGAGTAGCCGGGCGTCCAACGGTCTGGTCCGCGCGCCGCGCGGTTGCGAGATGAACCCGCCGTTCAGGCCGCGTACGACTCCAGACGGTCGGCCAGCTCGAGCGGGCGACTGAGGATCACATAGTGGCCGCCGTCGATCTCGTCGACGACGATTCCCAGTCGGTCGCGGGCGACCCGGCGCATGAACTCGGCGGGAAAGAACCGGTCGTGACGGCACAACAGGAACGTCGTCGGCACGTCAGGCCACCTTGCAAGCGCCCACGGCTGCTCGAACGGGGTGCCCGACTGCCGCCGCTGTCGCCCGAACGCCTCGGCGGCGAGCTCGGCCGGCAGGTCGTGGTAGAACAGGCCGATCTCGTCGGACGTGCCGCCGTCGCGCGCTTCCTGCTTGCGTCGCGCCTGCTCGTACCCGGTATTCGACCACCAGTCGCTCGGCGACTCCCCCGGTGACGGAATCATCGCGGTGACCAGCACGAGTCGTTCCACACGCAAGCGCTCGCAGACGAGCGGCGCCGTGAACCCCGCGAAGGAATGCGCCACCACGATGACCCCCTCGCGATCGCCGATGGCATCGACGACCGCGTCGGCGTACTCCGCCAGCCCGGCTGAGTCGTCATCGATCGGCAAGTCGACGACCACCACCCCGTGGCCACGGCGCTGAAGCTCGGCCTCCACCAAGTGCCAGTGCCAGGGCGTGCTCGCGGCACCGGGGATCAGCACGTACGTCGACATCGGCGGTGAGCCCGGCCTAGATATCTGCGCCGGGTTCAGGCTCGGCATCGGCGGCCGCTCGCGTCGCGGATTCCCGCGGCACCGCCGCCTCCGACCCGCCAACGACCTTCGCCGCACGCTTCGCCCGGCGACGCTCGCGCCCGCCCTCGACGAGGTCGTACAGCACGGGCAGCACCACGAGCGTGAGCGCGGTCGACGACACGAGGCCGCCGATCACCACGAGCGCGAGCGGCTGCGAGATGAAGCCGCCGTGACCCGTGATGCCGAGCGCCATCGGCAGCAGCGCGAAGATCGTCGCGAGCGCCGTCATGAGAATCGGGCGGAGACGTCGGGACGCACCGTGCACGAGCGCATCGCGCACACTCATGCCGCGATCGCGGTACTGGTTCACGAGGTCGACGAGCACGATGGCATTCGTCACGACGATGCCCACCAGCATGAGCACGCCGACGAGCGAGGCGACGCCGAGCGGAATGCCGGTGATCACCTGCAGCGCGATCGCGCCGGTCGCCGCGAACGGCACCGATACGAGCAGCAGGAGCGGCTGCAGCAGCGAACGGAAGGTCGCCACCATCACGATGTAGACGATCAGGATCGCCGCGAGCAGCGCCAGACCGAGCTGCGAGAACGACTCCTGCTGGTCGGCGGTGACGCCGCCGATGGACGCCGTGGTGCCGGCCGGCAGGTCGACCGTGTCGACGGCGGCGGCCACCGCGCCGCTCGCGGTGCCGAGGTCGTCACCCGAGGGCGTCGCCGAGACGGTCGCGCTGCGCAGTCCCTGCACCGTCGTGACGGATGCCGGCCCGTCGACGTTCTCGACCGTGGCGAGGGTATCGAGCCGCACGAGTCCGGCGGGCGTCGGCACCTCGAGCGCCGAGAGCGTCTCGACGGTCGTCGGCGGATTGTCGGCGGCGAGGTAGATCGTCAGGGTCTTCTCGTCGATCACGATGGAACCGGCGCTCTGCGGCTGCATCGCGGCCGACACGAAGCCGCCGAGCGCGACCTCGGAGTAGCCCGCGGCCGCGGCATCCGTTCGGTTCACCTCGACGGCCACGTAGGGCTGGGACTCCGACAGGTTCGACGACACCTGCGCGAGCGAGTCGATGCCCTCGAGCTCGTCGACGACCGTGTCGGTCGCGGCCTGCAGGTCTTCGGCGTTCGACGCCGTGATGTCGACCTCGATGTCGCTCGAGGCGCCGAAGCCGCTCGAGGCCGCCAGGGTCACCTCGCCGACGTCGTCGAGCTCGTCGAGCTCGGAGCGCACCGTCGCCTGCAGCGCGTCTTGATCGGCACCCTCGTCGGTGGTGACCGAGTACCTGATGGTCGAGCTGCCGCCGCTGAAGGCCGCGGTGAGGCCCCGCCCGGTGCCGATCGACGTCTGCACGGTCTCGACGCCCTCGGTGCCGCGAATCTCCTGTTCGACCGGTTCGGATGCGGCATCCATGGCGTCGAGGCTCGTGCCGACCGGCAGCTGCTGCGTCACCTGGAAGGTGTTCTGACCCGAGGAGCCGAGGAAGTTCGTCTTCATGAACGGCGTGAGGGCGACCGTGCCACCGAGGATGAGTACCGCGATGACGAGGGTGACCGCGCCGTGCTTCAGGGTCCACTCGATGATCGGCAGGTAGCCGCGCTGCAGGCGCGACGGGTGCTCAAGCTCGTCGACCGCGGCGGCAGCGCCGGGTGCAGCGGCCGTCGGGCGAGCGGATGTCGCGGCCGCGGTCGAGCCGGCCGGAACGAGCCCGCTCGAGCCCGACTCGTCGCGCAGCTCGGGGGCGAGCCACACGTCGTCGACGAACGCCGCCGAGGCGACCTCGGCCGGATCTTCGTGTTTGGCGAGCTTCGCCGGCTTCAGGAACCAGTACGCGAGCACGGGCACGATCGTGAGTGAGACGAGGAGCGACGCGGCGAGCGCGATCGTGACGGTGAGGGCGAAGGGGCGGAAGAGCTCGCCCGTCACGCCCTCGACGAGCGCGAGCGGCAGGAAGACCGCGACCGTCGTGATGGTCGATGCCGTGATGGCGCCGGCGACCTCGCGCACCGCGCGCACGATCGTCGAGGCCCGGTCGACGCCCTCGACGAAGTGGCGCTTGATGTTCTCGATGACGACGATCGAGTCGTCGACGACGCGGCCGATCGCGATCGTGAGCGCACCGAGGGTCAGGATGTTGAGCGTGTAGTCGGCCGCCTGCAGCCCGATGAACGTGATGAGCACCGAGGTGGGGATGGAGATCGCGGTGACGATGGTCGCGCGGATCGAGAGCAGGAAGACGAGGATCACGATCACGGCGAACGCGAGGCCGAGCAACCCCTCGGTGGCGAGCGACTCGATCGATTGCTCGATGTAGGGCGCCTGGTCGAAGACGACCGTGAACGTTGCTCCCGCGTTCGTGGTGTCGAGCGACGACTCGAGGTCGGGCAGCAGCGCGGTCACGGCGTTCGAGACCTCGACGGTATTCGCGGCCGGCAGCTTCGTGACCGAGATCGTGAGGGCCGGCTCGCCGTCGACGCGCGAGATGCTCGAGACGGGGTTGTCGGTCAGCTCGACGGATGCCACGTCGGCGATCGTCGCCGCGACGGGAACCGCGGTCGGGGCCGCGATCGCCTGCGCACCCTGGTCTGCCCCACCGGGCAGCTCGGCCGCCGGATCTTCAGAGCCGGGCGGCTCGGTGCCCTCGGCGGGCGTCTCGACCGGGACATCCGGAAGCTGCTGCTCGGTCGCGCCGAGCACGGGCAACGCCGCGATGTCGTCGACGCTCGTGAGGCGCGCCCCGGTCTGCACGGCGAACGTCGAGTCGCCCTCGGTGATGGTGCCGGCCGGCACCAGCAGGCCGTTCTGCTGCAGCGCATCGCGGATCGCCTGCTGGCTCAGCCCGAGGGCCGCGAGCTTCGCGGGATCGGGCGTGATCGTCACCCTCTGGCCGACCTCGCCGACGAGGGTTGCATCGCGCACGCCGTCGACATCGGTGATCTCGCCGAGCGTCGTGCGTTCGATCTCGTCGGAGAGGGCGCTGATGTCGTCGACGCCGGTGACCGCGATCTGCAGCACCGGGAAGTCATCGAGGCTGAGCGCGAGCACCTGCGGCTCGACGTCGTCGGGCAGCTGGCCGGCGATGCGGTTGACGGCCGACAGCAGTTTCTGCTCGGCGAAGGCGAGGTCGGTGCCGTAAGTGAAGCTCGCGACGACGCGGGAGACGCCCGTCGAGCTCGTCGTCGACGTCGACTCGAGCCCGGTGATGCCCTGGATCGCGGTCTCGATCGGCGTCGAGACATCGGCGTTGACGATGTCGGGTGACGCGCCCGGATAGCTCGTCACGATCGACAGCTGCGGGAACTCGATCGACGGCGCCAGCTCCTGCTTCAGGCTCGTGAGCGAGATGCCCCCGAAGATCGCGACGACGACGGTGATGAGGGCGATGAGCGCGCGGTTCTTCATGCTGAGCGCAGCGAGCAGGTGCATTGCACGATTCTCGCAGGCACGACCGTCGCCGATATCACGAACCGGTGAAATCCGGTCGACATCCAGTCAGGTGTCGCGGTCGAAATCGACCCCCGTCCGGGGGGTCGACTCGTGCGCAGACCGCCCCGTAGTCTTGCGAGCAGGGAAACGAAGGTGGTCGCCATGAGCTCCGCGGATGCCGCACGGCACGTGCCGTGGCTCCGCTATGCCCTCCTCGCCTCGGCGCTTTCGGCCGCCTGGCTCGTGATCAGCCTCTTCTCGAGCGCCCCGAGCGCCTCGGCCGACGAACGTGATTCCGGCGGCGGGCTGCTCGGCACGGTCGGCTCGCTGCTCGGCGGCGTGACCGACGTCACGGGTGCCGTCGGCGGTCTCGTGGGCGGCGTCGTCGAGACGGTCGTCACCCCGGTCAACGAGGTCGTCGAACCCGTCGTCGAGGTGCTGCCCGCGCCGGTCGCAGAACCCGTCGCCGTCGTCGTTCCCGCCACCGTCGACACCGTCACCGAGACCGCGAACACCGCGGTCGGCGGCGTGAACACCACGGTCGGCTCGGTCGTGAACGGCGTCACCGGCACCCTCAGCGCCGTCACAAGCGGTGGCATCGCCGGCGGCGGCACCGTCAGCGGCATCACCGCCCCCGTCACTGGTCTCGTCGACGGCCTCGTCGGCGGCCTGCCGATCGTCGGCCAGTTGCTTCCGGCCGGCACCGTCGGCGGCGTGCTCGGGCCGGTCACCGGCCTCGTCGACGACACGCTCGGCGCGGTCGTCGGCACCGCACCAACGCTGCCCACCGACGGCAGCGGCGTGCTCCCACAGCTTCCGTCGATCCCGCTGCTTCCCGGCGATTCCGACGGCTCCGAGCCGGGCCTGCCCGGCGTTCCCTCGCTTCCCGAGCCCGGCGGTTCGCCGGGTGCATCGTCGAGTGCGCCACCGGGCGCAGCGGCGTTCGGCGGATCCCAGGGCTCCGTCGCGCTCGGAACCGCCGCGGCGAGCACTGCCGTTCTCGGTGCGTCGGGCACGGTCCTGCCCAGTGACGGCGGGGCGCCTCCCGGCGACAGCTCGCCAGCGCCCAGCACGCCCGCCGGCAGCACCGGCTCCGGCTCGGGCGCATCAGGATCCGGCGCCGGCGGCGCGGCATCCGGCACTTCAGACGCGGCTTTCGCCGCCCTCGAACTCGACGCGCTCGCGTCGCTCGCACTTCACTCGGTCGACGACGAGCTGCCGTCGTCGCCGGTCTACCCCACCGACTCCACCCCTGACTGACGGGGGCCGTTCCGCCTGCACGTGAGGCGGAAGACGGTCATCGCTCCCTGCGCGGGAGCGACATTCCCCATCAGTTCAGGAGGACTGGATCATGAAGAAACTGCTCTTGAGGGCGCTGTACGCGACCCTTTTCGCCGGGGGCCTCACGCTCCTCGGCGCCGGAGTCGCCCACGCGTCGGAGACGACGGGCGACGACGGCATCCTGTCGGGAACCCAAGCGGGTCTCTCGCTCGACCTGCCGATCACGCTCAGCGGCAACGCCATCTCGGTCATCGGCGACTCGTCGTCGCAGGACGCGACCACCGAGGTCGTGAGCGGCGACGCCGCCGAGCCCGCCGCCGTCACC
>NZ_ATXG01000005.1 GCF_000421565.1 Agromyces subbeticus DSM 16689
ACGGTGTCGGCTCCGGCACCCAGGCGCTCATCGACGTGTCGATTCCCGTGACCGTGGGCGGCAACGCCATCTCGGTCATCGGCGACTCGTCGTCGGAGGGCGCGACCACCGAGGTCGCACCGGCACCGGCACCCGCCGCGGCCGAGGCACCCGAGACCAGCGGGTCGGACTCGCTGCTCGGCGGCACACAGGGACTCGTCAACGTGTCGGTTCCCATCACCATCAGCGGCAACGCGATCTCGGTCATCGGCGATTCGTCGACCGAAGACGCGAGCACCGCGGTGGCATCGGGCGGCTCGAACGACGCAGGCAGCGCGTCGACCTCGGGTGACGACGGAATCCTCGGCGGCACCCAGGTGCTCGGCGGCATCGGCATTCCGATCACGCTCGGCGGCAACGCCATCTCGGTCATCGGCGACAGCACCAGCAGCGGTGCCGCGACCGTCGTCGAATCGGGCACGGCATCGGGCGGGGCATCCTCGGCCGAGACCAGCGGCGAGGATTCCATCCTCGGCGGCACGCAGGCGATCGTGGGCGGCTCCGTGCCGGTGACGATCGGCGGCAACGCCATCTCCGGCATCGGCGACAGCACCAGCACCGACGCGACGACCGTGGTCGAATCGGGCTCCGGCTCGGGTGGCTCGGCCGAGACGAGCGGTGAGGACTCGGTCCTCGGCGGCACGCAGCTGCTGCCGTCGCTCGCTCTGCCGGTGACAGTCGGAGGCAATGCGATCTCGGGAGTGGGCGACAGCACGTCGACCGATTCCGAGACGGTCGTGACGCCAGGAACCGGGGTGGGTTCGGCGACGACGGATGGTGACGGCGGGCTGCTCGGAGGAACACAGCTGCTGCCGAACCTGTCCCTGCCCATCACGATCGGCGGCAACGCGATCTCGGTGATCGGCGACAGCGAGACGGACGGATCGACGACCATCGTCGACCCGGTCGACCCCGTGGACCCGGTCGACCCCGTGGACCCTGTCGACCCTGTCGACCCGGTTGACCCGGTCGACCCCGTTGACCCGGTCGACCCGACGAACCCGACGAACCCGACGACGCCCGCAGGTGCCGGCGGGAGCGCGACGGTCGCCTCCGGCGCCGGATCGAGCGCCGCGGACTCCACGACGCTCGCGTCGACGGGAGTCGACCTGGGCGCCCTCGGGCTGGCAGTACTCGCGTTTCTCGCGGGCCTGCTGCTCGTCGGCTTCCGCCGGTTCGCGATGAGCCGGTAACACCGGGCTGCGCCCGGCGCCGACCTACCCGGCGCCGGGCCCATCCCCCGGCAGTTCTCACTGCCCCAAACGCTCCGTGCCGTCGACCCGTTCGGCACGGCAGGCCGCTTGCCCCATCGGCGGCCACGAGGGGCGGCGGACGAGCGCAGTCGTCCGCCGCTCCACCTGCTCCACAGAGCTCCGTGCCGGCAACCCGTTCGGCACGGCCAGGCCGCGGCTGGGGCGCCGCGGCCGATGGGGGCGGCGGGCGAACGCAGACGTCCGCCGTCCCGCATTCCTCCGCCCGGTGGCGGAGCTACACCACCGACTCGATCAGGCTCTGCTCGGGTGCCGGCGCAGCTCCCGACAGGGAGCGCCACGCCCTGGCCAGGGCCTGCACCGCGGCATCCGTGGTCTCGGCGGGGTAGCAGATCGGCAGTCGCAGGAACCGCTCGAACGCTCCGTCGATGCCGAATCTCGGGCCCGCCGCGACGATCAGGCCCTGCGCCCTGGCAGCCAGCGCGAGCTGCGAACTCACCGGTGCTCCGAGGCCGATCCAGGTCACGATGCCGCCATCGACGCGCGGCACCCGCCACTCGGGAAGGAACTGCGCGAGCAGCTGCTCGAGGCGGTCGCGCCCGGAACGAAGCTGTTCGCGGCGCAGCTCGAGGATGTCGTCCATGTGCGGCAGGGCACGGGTCACGAGCAACTGCTCGATGATCGGAGTGCCGAGATCGCCGGGCGAACGCACCGCCAGCAGCCGCCTGATGAGCGGCCGGTCGGCGCGGATCCAGCCGACGCGCACCCCGCCCCAGACCGTCTTGCCGACCGAGCCGACCATGATCGCCGGCCCGTAGGCGGCCATCGGCAGGAGCGATTCGGGGCGATCGATGTCGAGCTCGCCCGTGGTCTCGTCGGCGATGATCGCGGTGCCCTGCCGGGCGGCGGCATCGAGCACCCGCTCGCGGGTCTGCGCACTCATCGAGCGCCCGGTCGGGTTCTGGAAGTCGGGCATCAGATACGCGGCGACAGGGTTCGAGTGGCCGATCGCGCGAGTCAGCGCCTCGGTCTCGGCCTCGCCGCTCCACTCCGGCTCGTCGTGCGGGGCGACGCCGACCGGCACGAGCCGGGCGCCCGCGGCGCGCAGTGCCTCATAGGCGTGGGGGTAGGTCGGCGCCTCGATGACGGCCCGGTCGCCGCGGCCGATGAGTGCCCGCGAGAGCAGCGCGATCGCATGCTGGGCGCCGATCGTCACCATGATCTGCTCGGGCATCGTCGGCAATCCGCGCGCGGTGTAGCGGTCGGCGATCACGGCCCGCAGGGCTGGCGTGCCGATCGGGTCGAAGCCGGCGTCGCCGAGATGCTCCGGCAGCTCGTCGAGCGCTTGCCGTGCGAGGTCGGGCAGCCAGGGCAGGGCGGGCGGCGCGGCCTTCGAGAAGTCGATGTAGTCGGCCGCGGGGGGTGCCGGCAGCATCGTCGGCGCACCCGGCAGCCGCGCGACGCTGCCCGAACCGCGCACGCTCAGCACGAGGCCCTGCTCGCGCAGATGGCGATAAGCCGCCGTCACGGTCGTGCGGCTGAGCCCGAGGCGAACGGCGAGATCGCGCTCGGCCGGCAGCCGGGTATCGACCGGAATCCGGCCGTCGAGCACGAGCAGCCTGATGCGCTCGGCGAGCGCGTGGTACGCGCTGCCTGCGCCCGCGCGCCAGTCGCCGAGCAGGTTCTCGAGCGATCGTGCGCTCAGTGTGGACTCCGCCATTCGAGCCACTTTAGACGAATTGGCTCTTTGCGAACAGGCCAATCGTGCCATTGGATTGCAGAATGCCCCGCTCCATCCGTTTCACCTCGGCCGATTCGACGCCCGTCCTCGTGCGTCGGTTCGTGCAACTCTTCGTCGGTCTCTTCCTCTATGGCATCGGCATCGCCCTCATCGTGCGCGGCGAACTGGGCGTCGGCCCGTGGGATGTGCTGACGCAGGGCATCTCGAAGCACACCGGCCTCGGCTTCGGCCTCATCACCGTGCTCATGAGCGGCGTGGTGCTGCTGCTGTGGATCCCCATCCGCCAGCGACTCGGCTTCGGCACCGTGATGAACGCGCTGCTCGTCGGCCCCGCGGCCGACGTGGGCCTGTGGCTCATCCCATCGGGGCTCGACCTCTGGGTGCGCATCGTCCTGCTGGCCTCGGGCATCGTGGTGCTCGCCGCGGCGACCGGCCTCTACATCGGCGCGCACTTCGGCCCCGGGCCGCGCGACGGCCTGATGACGGGCCTGCACCGCGTCACCGGTTGGAAGATCTGGATCGTGCGCACCGGCATCGAGCTCGTCGTGCTGGCCGCCGGCTGGCTGCTCGGCGGCAACGTCGGCATCGGCACCGTCGCCTTCGCACTGCTCATCGGCCCGCTCTGCGGCTACACGATCCCGCTGTTCGCGATCAAGCGCAGCCCGGTCGTTCCGAGCACCGGCCGAGCGGATGCCACCACGCCCGAGCCGACGCCATCCGCAGCGTCGCCGGCCTGACCCAGAGACCGCAGTCGCCCCCGAGGCGGGGACACCTCGGGGGCGACTGCATGTGCAGCTCGCTCTAGAGCTCGCGCTCGGCGTACGCCGTCATCGCGTCGCGCACGAACTCGGCACCGGCCTGGCCGCCGTAGTTCGCGCCGAAACGCTCGTCGGCCACGTACATCTCGGCGAGGCCGAGGAAGTACTCCT
Organism: Agromyces subbeticus DSM 16689; assembly: GCF_000421565.1. Lineage (GTDB taxonomy): Bacteria > Actinomycetota > Actinomycetes > Actinomycetales > Microbacteriaceae > Agromyces > Agromyces subbeticus. The sequence continues at coordinate 3,921 of NZ_ATXG01000005.1, forward strand.
TGCTCGGCCCTGCACCACCGCCACCCGGCGTGCCGGGCACGCCGCGCAGCCACTCGAAGTGCCGCTGCGCGAGCGCCTGCGCCTCGTCGCCCGCGGGGTCGACGCCCCGCTCGAACGCCGCGACCCAGTCGCTGCTGAGTTGCGACACGCGCTGCTGCCAGGCGGCCTTCTCATCGGCGCTCATCGAGCGCCACCACGCGTCGCTCTTCGCGTACGCGTCCTTGCCCCAACGCTCCTCGACCTCCTCCTTGTACTGAGTGTGGTCGAAGCCGTCGAACATGTTCTCTGCCATCAGTTGTTCACCTCCTTCCAGTGCTCCGATGGTGCTGACGACCGACGCGATCTGCCGCGCCAGCCGATCCTGCTCGCCCCGCAGCCACTCGAGGTGACTGCGCAGGGCATGCGGGGCGCTCACCTCTCGGTCGAGCACCTCGCCGATCGCGGGGAGCCCGAGCCCGAGCTCCCGCAGCAGCAGGATCCGCTGCAGGCGCACGAGCGCGGCATCGTCGTAGTGGCGATACCCGTTCGAGCCGATGCGCGTCGGCGCGAGCAGCCCGATGTCGTCGTAGTGACGCAGGGTGCGGCTCGTCGTGCCGGCGAGCTTCGCGATCTCCTGAATCGACCAGTCCACGTCGTGCTCCTCTCTCGTGACCGGGGCGCTCTGGCCCACGTCTGCAACGGTAGAGGTTGACGTGACGTCAATGTCAAGCAGCGGCGACCTCGGCGTCGGCGGAACATCCGAGCGGCACGCCGGAGTGCGCCGGCGTGTCGCTTCGATCATCCGCCGACTCGCTGACGGCTGATGGTGCGTCGACTTGCATCACGGGCAGACGCGATATATCGTGTTGATATCGCACACGCGATATATCGCGTCACAGACTTCGAGAGCAGCGGATGCCGCGACATCCGCACCTCGCATACGAACGCAACCGCGACAGAAGGAGCACCACATGTCCATCGAGAAATGGGTCGTCAACCCGGGCGAGACACGAGTCATCGACCTCGAACTCGTTCGCAAGCTCAAGGTCGGCCTCATCGGCGGCAAGGTCGACGTGATCGCCCACGACGAGCCGGGCGCTCGCATCGAGATCTCGAACGTCACCGGCAAAGACCTGAAGGTCGAGATCGACGGCGACGCCCTCGAGATCGATCACCCGCAGCTGCGGTGGGACAACTTCGTCGACGTCTTCAAGGGCTTCATGGGTCAGGCGAAAGCCGACGTCTCGATCCTCGCTCCGCGTCACGTGCTGCTGAAGCTCGGCGTCGTCTCGGGCGATGCGCTCATCTCGGGTTTCGCGACCGACGCGAAGCTCAGCACCGTCTCGGGCGACCTCGTTCTCGACAACCACGAGGGCGACGTCGAGCTGTCGACCGTCTCTGGCGAGCTGTCGGCGGGCAACCACACGGGGCGCATCACGGCGCACTCGGTGTCGGGCGACGTCGTCGCCACCGGTGACGTGCGCTCGTTCAACGTCGACACGGTGTCGGGCAACATGATCCTCGACGCCTTCGGCACTCCCGACCGCGTCGACACCAACACGGTCGCGGGCGACCTGACCGTGCGCTTCGACGCCGGCACCGGCGCGCGCTACCGCATCAACACCGTCGGCGGCACCGTGCTGCTCGACGACACGACCATCAAGGGCATGCTCGGCAAGGGCTTCGAGCGCACCACGGGCGAGCTCTCGGGCACCTGGCTCGACCTCGGCGCGAACAGCGTCTCGGGTTCGATCTCGGTCATGCGCCGCGAGCCCGGCGATCGGGCGACGGATGCCTCGAGCTCGAGCCGCGACGACGAGTCGGGCACGACGGGCGCCACGAGCACCGCCGACCACGAGGCATCCGCATGACCCCGCCGGTCTTCGCCCACGGAAGTCTGCGCCTCTACCTGCTTGCGCTGCTCGAAGAGCGGCCGCGCCACGGCTACGAGCTGATCCAGGCGCTCTCCGATCGCTTCGGCGGCACCTACAGCCCGAGCGCCGGCACGATCTACCCCCGTCTCTCGAAGCTCGAGGAAGAGGGCCTGGTCTCCAAGTCGACCGACGGCCGCAAGACCGTCTACGAGATCACGGATGCCGGTCGCGCCGAGCTCGACGCACGCCGAGGTGAGCTCGACGGCATCGAGAACGAGGTCACCGACTCGGTGCGTCGACTCGCCGACGGTGTGCGCGCCGAGGTGAACGGGGCGATGCGCTCGCTCCGCGCCGAGCTCGCGAGCGCGGCTCGCGAGGCCAAGCGGTCGGCGACGAAGGCACCGGCGTCGGCGTCGGGTGGCACCTCGTCGACCGGCTGGGGCGGTGACGCTCGCGCCGAGTCGAGTCGCGCGGTGCACGAGATCGACCTCGTGCTGAGCGAGTTCCGCCAGCAGCTGCGCACCGACCTGCGCACGCATGCGAGCCACGGGCGGGTGACGCCCGAGTCGGTCACCCTGCTGCGCGCTCGCCTCGCCCAGGTGCGAGCCGATGTCATGGCCACGCTCACCGACCACTGACCCGGGCCGAATCGGCCCCAGAGAGTTGGGCGGCGCCTCCCCCGGGGCGCCGCCCTTCGTCGTCTTCCGGCGCGATCGGAGCCGGGCGACGTGACGCTGTGCGCAATTCCGGATGCCTCGTGCGACACGCCGCACAGAGAGTCTCCGCCCCGGCGTGTCCGCCGAGGCATCCGGAGTAGTGCACAGCGACGGCGATGTGGGCGGGTGATGATTCGATGAGCGCATGCCCGAGATCGAGTTGCGTCCGTGGTCCGAAGACGATCTCGCGCTGCTGCATCGCGCGAACACGCACGAGCTGATGGACCAGCTCGGCGGCCCCGAGAACGACGAGCAGGTGCTCGCGCGGCACGAGCGGTACCTCCGCCTGCAGCGCGAGGGCACCGCCCACCAGTTCCGCATCATCATTCCCGGCCATCCCGATGGCGTCGGCATGGTCGGCTATTGGCAGCACGACTGGCACGGCGAGCCCGCGCTCGAGAGCGGCTGGTCGGTCGAGGCCGAGTTCCGGGGCCAGGGCATCGCACCCACCGCCGTCGTCGCGATGCTCGAGACGGCACGCGCGACCGGCGAGACCCTGCCCGTGCACGCCTACCCGCGAGTCGACAACCCGGCCTCGAACGCCGTGTGCCGCAAGGCGGGCTTCCGGTTGCTCGGTGAAGAGCAGTTCGAGGCGAAGCCCGGCCTCGTGCTGCACACCAACGACTGGGTCTTCGACCTCGCGGCGTCGTCGCGGGCATAACCTCTGGGAGTGCGCTCGTATCTCGCCGTCGCCGTCGGCGGCCTCATCGGCACCGGCCTCCGCCTCGTCTGCGACCTCGCGTTCCCGCACTCCGACGACGCCTTCCCGATCGAGACCCTCGTGGTCAATCTCCTCGGCTGCCTCGCGCTCGGCTGGCTCGTCGGCGGGCTCTGGACCCGGCCGGCAACGCCTGTCTGGCTGAAGGCCGGCCTCGGTGCGGGCGTCATCGGCTCGTTCACGACACTCTCCGCCGTGATCGCGTCGCTGCTCGCGCTGACTCGCGAGGGCGAGGTGTGGCTCGCCGCGCTCTCCCTGCTCGTCTCCGTCGTCGGCGGTCTCGCCCTCGCCGCGGCCGGACTCCAACTCGGTTCGACGCTCGCGCACCGGCCGCTTCCGCACGACGTCAGCGATGCCGGAGAGACCCTGTGACGAGCATGGCCCTCAGCCCACTGGTCATCGCCGCCGTGCTCGTCGCGGGAGCGGTCGGCGCCGTGCTGCGCTTCGCGCTGTCGCGCGCCTTCCCCGTACGGCCAGGGCACCTGCCGGGCGGCATCCTGCTCGTGAACGTGGTGGGCTCCGGCCTCGCCGGTGCACTCATCGGCCTCGCCGAGGTCGCGGCGATCGACGGCGCACTGCGCCTCGTGCTCGTCACGGGGTTCTGCGGCGGCCTGACGACGTTCAGCACCTGGAGCGTCGAGACGATCGAGCTGCTCGTCGGCGGTCGGTGGCGCGCGGCGGTGCTCAATGTGGGCCTGACACTCGTGCTCGGCATCGGCGCCGCGGCAGCGGCGTACCTCGCCGTGCGCTGACGCCAGAACGCTGCGAGCGGATGCCTCGGGGTCGGGGTCATCCGCTCGCTGGTCGTTCGCGCGTCAGGCCGCGTCGCCTCCCGTGCCCGTGCCCGTGCCGTTACCCGTGCCAGTGCCATCGCCGGCGCCGCCATCCGTGCCGGAACCCGGGCCCGCGCCCGGGCCGGCGCTCTTGCGCATCGCATTCACGATGACCGCGGCGATGAGCGCGAGGACTCCGAGCCCGCCGACGACGAAACCGGCGACCGCCCAGCCGTCGGGGCCGCTCGACGCGGTCTCCTCGGCGTCGCCGGCCTCACCTGCGTCCTCGCCCTCGTCGGCCTGCTCGCCCTCGTTCGCAGGCGCATCGTGCGGCGCCTCCTCGGTCCAGACGCCGGTTGCGTCGGCCCCCACGCCGAAGTCGATGGTGCCCTCGATGGGGTGGCCGTCGCTCGACACCGCGCGCCAGCGCACCTGGTAGTCGCCCTCGAGATCGGAGGGGAGCGACGCGGTGACGCGCGGGCCGACGACGACGGGCTCGCCGACGGCGACCTCACCGCCGTGGTGGTCGACCACCTCGACGGCGGTGCCGACCTCGATGATGTCGTTCGAGAACTCGAGCGAGAGCTCTGCCGGCGCGGCGTCGAGCACTTGGCCGGGCTCGGGGCTCGAGCCGAGGAGCTCGTCGTGCGCGAAGGCGGGCGATGCGCCCGCGAAGGCGATGCCCGCGGCGAAGGTGAGCGCCGCAGCGGCGAGCACCGCGGTGCGGAGACGATGGGTGCGGGCCGACGACGCGTCGTCTGCAGCGAACACGGCAGCAGAACCTGCAGCGGAGCCGCCTGCCGAAATGGTGGCGGAATTGGTGTTGGTCATTGCGATGGGAGTCTCTCTCCTCGGGTCCGGCTGCCGGCGAGCCCGCGACGAGCGCGTGCGCAGCGGCATCCGGAACGATCTGGTTCCGCCGGTCGGCGGAGCTTACGCGGAGGCGAAGAGAGCCGGCGGTCCGCGATAGCCGAACGCCGTGAAGCGCAGCCTCGACCGCAGCCGCGGCGCCGGCGAGCCGATGGCGCGACGGGCCAGCGGCAGGGCGACGTCGACGGGCAGCACATTCGACGCGGTGAGCCGCAGCACGAGGCGACGCGTCGCAGCACCGACCGCACGCCAGGCCGCTCGCTCGACGGCGACGAGGTACACGATCGTGAGCGCGGCGGCGATGGTGTGGCCGATGAGCATGGCACCGTCTGCGTGCGCGTGGTCACCGGCCGACCGCGCACCGTCGATGAACGCGACGGTCGAGTGGTGCCCGCCCCCGCTCACGACGACCGAACCGGTCGACGTGCCGGCACCGACGCCGAAGAGCAGGTGGAATGCCGCCTGGCTGACGACGACGGCGAGGGTGGTGCGCACCGGTGTCGCTCGGCGGCCGATGAGGGCGACGGATGCCGCGAGCGCGACGAGTGCCGCCAGTGCGACCCCTGCCCCACCGGGTGCTTCACCCCCGGCGACCCCGTGCGAGAACCCAGCGAGCAGCACGGCGACGGCCGCGATGGCCGCCCCACGCGCGAGCTGCGTCGCACGGTTCACGGCGTGCCCCCAGAGGTTCGAACGATCGGCGAAATCGCCACAACTCTACAAGGCGCGCCTGAGACTCCCTCGGGTCCGACTTGACACCGCCCGCCGCAAGAGTAGTGTCAGGCGCCGTGACGAATGAGGCGGATGCCCCGCCGGCCGAACTGAAATCGCCGAAGCACTGGATCATCGGCGACCCGCTGCCGACCGAGAAGCTCGAGGGTCAGCTGCTCCCCAAGCGCTTCGCGCTGCCGATCTTCGCGAGCGACCCGCTCTCCTCCGTGGCGTACGCGCCGCAAGAGCTGGTGATGATCCTCATGGTCGGCGGCCTGGCCTTCCTGAGCTTCGCGCCGTGGGTCGCGCTCGCGGTCGTCGTGCTGCTCGTGACGGTCGTCGCGAGCTACCGGCAGCTGATTCGCGCCTACCCCTCGGGCGGCGGCGACTACGAGGTCGCACATCGCAACCTCGGCGAGAAGTCGGGGCTCGTCGTGGCCTCGGCCCTGCTCGTCGACTACGTGATGACGGTCGTCGTCTCGGTCGCCTCGGGCGTCGACAACATCATCTCGGCCATTCCCGAGCTGAACCCGTTCCGCGTCCAGCTCGCGATCGTCTTCGTCATCATCCTCGCGGCCATCAACCTGCGCGGCGTCTCCGAGTCGTCGAAGGCCTTCGCCGTGCCGACCTATCTCTTCATCGGCAGCGTCTTCGTGATGGTCGTCGTCGGCCTGACCCGCACGTTCATGGGCGATCCGCCGGTCGCCGAGTCCGCGACGTTCGGCGTCGAGGCCGAGTCGCTCACGCAAGCGGGCATCATCCTGCTGCTGCTGCGCTCCTTCGCGAGCGGATGCTCCGCCCTCACGGGCGTCGAGGCGATCTCGAACGGTGTGCCGGCGTTCCGCCGCCCCAAGGTGAAGAACGCGCAGCGCACGCTCGTGCTCATGGGCGGCATCGCGATCGTGCTCTTCGCAGGGCTCACGACGCTCGCGCTCGTCTCGCAGGTGCACTACGCCGAAGACCCGTGCCATCTGATCGGGTGGGCCGAGTGCGCGACCGAGCCGCAGCGCAGCCTCATCGCGCAGGTCGCCGCGGCGACGTTCGGCGACGCCACGGTCTTCTTCTACCTGATCCAGGCGGCAACGGCGCTCGTGCTGTTGCTCGCGGCGAACACCGCGTTCAACGGCTTCCCGCTGCTCGGCTCGGTGCTCGCGCGCGACGGCTACGCCCCCAAGTCGCTCTCGACCCGCGGCGACCGCCTGATCTACTCGAACGGCGTCGTGATCCTCGCCGCCGCGGCATGCGTCATTCTGCTGGTCTTCCAGGCCAACCTGACGGTGCTGATCCAGCTCTACATCATCGGCGTGTTCGTCTCGTTCACCCTCGGCCAGACCGGCATGGTGCGGCACTGGCTGCGCGCGCTCTCGCAGCTGCGTCGACCGAAGCCGGGCTCCCCGAAGCGATCGGGACACGCCGACGACGACGATGCCGCGCCGCTCACGAGGGGCGCGATCTGGCGCGCACTCGTGATCAATGCGGTCGGCGCGGCGATGACCGCCGTCGTGCTCATCGTGGTCATCGTCACGAAGTTCACCCACGGCGCGTGGATCGTGTTCCTGCTCATGCCGATCCTGTTCCTGCTCATGATGGGCGTCAACCGCTACTACCGCGACGTCGAGAAGGAGATCGAGGTCGACCCCACGACGACCTTCGGCTCGGCGGGCGACCACGCCATCGTGCTCGTCGGTCGCATGCAGAAGCCCACGCTGAAGGCCCTCGACTACGCGATCGCCGCAAGGCACGACTCGATCGAGGCGGTGCACGTCTCGCTCGACGACGAGCAGACGAAGCAGCTCAAGAAGCAGTGGGCGAAGCAGAACATCCATGTGAAGCTGCGCATTCTCTCCTCGCCCTACCGCGACCTCAGCTACCCGCTGATCACCTACATCAAGTCGCGCCGAGAGGAGCACGGCTCCGAGGTCGTCACGGTGTACATGCCGCAGTACGTCGTCGGGCACTGGTGGGAGAGCATGCTGCACAACCACAAGGCGCGTCGCATCCGCCAGAAGCTGCTGCTCGTGCACGGCGTCACGGTCGCGCTCGTGCCCTGGTTGCTCGACTCCTCAGACCTCATCTACGGCCGGCGCTCGCGCCCGCTGCCCGGGCAGGATCGTCGCGGCGAGCCCGTGCGCCCGGTGCCGCGACGCCCACTCGCCGAGAGCGCGCAGAAGCCGAAGCGGTAGCATCGCGGCATGGCCACGGACTACACGGATGCCTCGGTGCACGAGTTCGTCGACCGGGTCGCGCACCCGGTGCGGCGCCGTGACGCCGAGACGCTGCTCGAGCTCTTCTCTCGCGTGACGGGCGAGCCGCCGCGCATGTGGGGGCCGTCGATCATCGGGTACGGCGAGTACCACTACAAGTACGACAGCGGCCGCGAGGGCAGTGCCGGCGCCGCAGGGTTCTCGCCGCGCAAGGCCGCGACGACGATCTACTTCCCCGAGGGCGTCGGCGCGCATGCCGAGGCCCTCGCGAAGCTCGGACCGCACACCAGGGGCGTCGGATGCCTCTACCTCAAGAACCTCGAAGACATCGACCTGGGCGTGCTCGAGTCGATGGTGCGCGATTCGTACCGCACCGTCACCGCCGGCACCTTCGGGCAGCGCGCCCGCGACGGCGATCCCGGTTAGAGCATCGCCATGATCTGGCGGGCGATCATGCGCCCGGCGCGGCTCGCGCCGATCGTCGAGGCCTGCGGGCCGTAGCCGGCGAGGAACACGCGCGGGTCGTTCCACGCGGCGCCCTGTCCCACGGTCACGCCGCCGGTCTTCTCGCGAAGCTTCAGCGGCGCGAGGTGCCGCAGATCGGGGCGGAAGCCGGTGGCCCAGATGATCACGTCGGCGCGGGCCAGGCCCGAGTCCTCGCCCTGCCAGACCACCCGGTCTCCCTCGATGCGATCGAACATCGGGCGCGCCACGAGCAGTCCGCGCTCGATGCCGGCCGAGATGCGGCGGCTGCGCGGCACCCCGGTGCCACTCACGATCGACGGCAGTGCGCGACCCGATCGTGCCGCCTCGTCTTGCATCGCGACGGCAGCGGATGCCCCTTCGAGGTCGAGTTCCTGACGATCGAGCCAGTCGATCGGGCGTCGCGAGACCCAGGTGAGCCCCGCCGCGACATCCTCGAGCTCGAGCATGAAGCCGATCGCCGAGGTGCCGCCGCCCACGACGACGACGTGCTTGTCGCGGAAGTCTTCGGCATCGGTGAAGTCGGACGTGTGCAGATGGCGGCCCGCGAACTCGGTCATGCCGGGGTAGTACGGCACGAACGGCGACCCCCACGTGCCCGTGGCGTTCACCAGGAATTGGGTGGCGATCTCGTGCTGCGGCACGACCGGCGCCGCGGGCTCCTCGAAGGTCTTGCGGCGACGGCCGAAGAGGCCGCGCGCCTCTTTCTGCACCTCGAGGAGGGGTTGCGGGGCGAGGTCCTCGTAGCGCACGAGCAGGTCGACGCCGGCGTTCACGACCTGTCGCACGTTCATCGGGCGGCGCACACGCAGGTCGAAGTGCTCCTCGAACCTGCTGTAGTAGTCGGCGACGACCTCTTTCGCCGGCAGGTTGCGGTCGGCGGTGTCGAAGCTGAGGCCGAGTTCGGTCATGCCGGGCAGGTCGTTCACGCGGTGCGCGGTGCCGAGGCGCAGCGACGACCAGCGATGCTGCCAGGCGCCGCCGGGGCCGGGCGCGCGGTCGAGCATGACGAAGTCCTCATCGGCCACGAGCTCGAATCGGCGCAGATAGAAGGCGACCGACAAACCGGCCTGACCGGCGCCGATCACCACGACCTTCACGCGTTCGGGGCTCGTCATCACCTGACAATCTCAGCATGGGTTGCTGTGTGCTCGCAGCACACCAGCCGAACGCCCACCATACGCCCCGGGCACACCCTATGGAGCGTGCCGCCCGCGCTCTACCGCGGCGCCCTGGGCGCACTCCGTCGCGGCGCCCCGGGCGCGCCTGTGGAGGGCGCCGTTCGCTCTCGATCGCGGTGCTAAACTGGCGGTCGGACGAATTCATTTATCAGATGAGCGCCGGGTGAAGACACAATCCCACCCGGCCAGATGTCGTAAGGGGGTCACGCATGGGGCGCGGCCGTCAGAAAGCCAAGCACACCAAAGTCGCTCGGGAGCTGAAGTACTTCAGCCCGAACACCGACTACAACGCGCTTGAGCGCGAGCTCACCACGAGCTCGCCGCATGACGAGTACAGCGAAGAGGCGTCGAAGTGGGCGGAGTATTCCGCTGACGATGACGACACCTACGTCGCGGGCGATGAACAGCGCGCCTGAGCGCGCGCTTCTCATCGCCGATCTCGGGCTCATCACCCTTCTCGCACCGACCTCATTCGGCGTGCGCCAGCCAGTCGGCGGTGCGCTCGACGAAGGCCTCGAGCTCGGCGAGTGATCCGGTCGGCGTGATCGCACGAAGCACCACCTCGTCGACGACGTCGAAGTCGATGAGGTGCTCGCCGTCGGCGAGCGTCGCGTCGAGCGCGCGCATGCCGAGCCGGTCGAAGTTCGCCGCATACGCCGGCACCGCTTCGTAGCGTTCGGCCTCACGCGAGAGCATCGGCTGCGCGTCGGCGTCGGTGATGGTGCGCACGTAGAGCACGCTGCGCGGGCCGGGCCCGCTGCGCGCTCCGGCCGCAGCGCGAAGCTCGCTGGTCGCCTCGGCCGCCGCCGCCGGCGTCAGCCAGTTGAAGAGCACGCCGTCGGCCTGTTCGGCAGCGAGCCGGCGCATGCGCGGCCCGAGCGCGCCGACGACGATCGCCGCCTCACTCACGGCGCGGAGCGCCTCGATGCCGCGCTCGACGAGTGCGAGCGGGTGCGCCACTCGCCCCGAGCCCACGCCGATCGTGGTGCGTTCGACCGGAAGGCCCGCGAGGTCGAGCGTCTCGGCGGGCCGTCGATCGAGGGGGATCACGCCCGTCGCGAGCCCGAGCCCGCCGGTCACGCCGGCCGCGACGCGAAGCCCGGCGAGCGAGTCGCCGCCGGGGATGTCGTTCAGCCAGAGCGCCGAGAACCCGAGCCGCTCGATGCGCGGAGCGAGCGAGCGCACGACCGAGGCGTCGGTGCTGCCCGCGAGCCCGATCGAGACCGCCGCCCGCATGAGCGTCAGCCCGCGTACGAACCGACGAGTCGCACGGCGCCGCCGTCGACGCCCTTGGCGCCCTGCTCCCAGGCATCAACCCCGGCCAGGGCGGCGGGGGTCTCGCCGATCGTCACGGTGCCCGCCTGCCAGGCCGGAAGGCCGAGGGCGTCGAGGGCCGAGATGACGGATGCCGCGGCATCCGCTCGCACGACGGCGAAGAAGCCGATGCCGAGGTTCCAGGTGCCCTCGGTCGACTCGAGCGTCGTGCCGGCCAGTTCGTTGAGCACGCGGAACACCGGCGCGGGCGACCAGGTCGACCGGTCGAGTTCGACCCACGAACCGAGCGGCAGCACGCGGGCGAGGTTCGCGGCGATGCCGCCGCCCGTGACGTGCGAGAGCGAGTGCACGGCATCGCCGTGCGGGCCGGCGAGCAGTTCGACGAGCGGTCCGGTGTAGAGCCGGGTGGGCTCGAGCAGCGCCTCGCCCCACGTGGAACCCAGCTCGGTCGAGGAATCGGTGTACCCGATGCCGGCGGTCGACAGCACGTGCCGCACGAGCGAGAAGCCGTTGGAGTGCAGGCCGCTCGAGGCGATCGCGATGACGGCGTCGCCCGATGCGACCTTCTCGGCGCCGAGCAGGCGGTCGGCCTCGACCACGCCGACCGCTGCGCCCGCGACGTCGTAGTCGTCGGCACCCATGAGCCCCGGGTGCTCGGCGGTCTCGCCGCCGACGAGGGCCGTGCCGGTGTCGGCGCAGGCGCGGGCGATGCCGGTGACGATCGAGGCGATGCGCTCGGGCACGACCTTGCCGCACGCGATGTAGTCGGTCATGAAGAGCGGCTTCGCACCCACCACGACGATGTCGTCGACGACCATGCCCACGAGGTCTTGCCCGATCGTGTCGTGCTTGTCGAGCGCCTGCGCGATGGCGATCTTCGTGCCGACGCCGTCGGTCGAGGTCGCGAGCAGCGGCCGCGTGTAGTCCTTCGCGAACGAGAGGTCGAAGAGGCCGGCGAAACCGCCGACGCCGCCGAGCACATTGGCGTTGTGCGTGGCGGCCACCGCGGACTTCATGAGCTCGACCGCGAGATCACCGGCCCGCGTGTCGACTCCGGCAGCGGCATAGGACGAGTTCGAGGTCACCTGTCAAGCGTACCCGCGCCCCGCGTGCCGAACCGTGCCGTTCTCGTGCCGGCGGACTAAAATACAGCCATGCAGCCTGAGGGCACACCGTCGTGGGTGATCCGTGAGAACGCGAGTCGCCCGGTGCTCCTCGCCCTCTATCTCCGCGAGGTGCTCGCGATCGCCTCCCCCGTCGAGCTCCCGAGATTGCGCGATGTCGGTGCCTTCGGCGATCGACTCGAGATCGACCAGCACGATCTGCTCGAACGCCAGTGGCGTGCCTGGTGGGCGATGACCGTCGAACCCGAGGCGCATCCGTCGCCCGTGCCGCTCGAGCTCGTCGACGCGTTCGAGACCGACGTCGCACTGCCGACCGGCGAGGCCGAGGTGCTCGCCGCCGCGATCGTGCCGCACGCCGAGGCCGCACGGGCCTGGGCCGCTTGGGCCCACGAGGGGTACCGCAAGGCATCCGCGACGCGGCGCGGCGACTCGTATCGCGCCTACGCCGGCACGATCGCCGAACACGAGCGCGAGGTGGGCCGCCGCGCCCACTCCTTCGAACTGAACGTCGAGGTGGTGCCCCTCTCGGCGCCCGGCGTGTGGTGGATCGGCGCGATGACCGTCGCGGTCACCGACTCGCTGCGGTCGGATGCCGCCGCCTTCGACGACGCGATGCACCCGATCATCGCCGAGCTCGCGTAGTCCACGCGATCCGCTACGACCGCGCGAGCTCTCGGGAGGCGTCCACCATCGCACGCACGTCCCGGGGGTGGTAGCGGAGATACACGCGTTGCGGTCGCCCCTTGCGCATGAGTGCATCCGTGCCGCCGTCGCCGTAGATGACTTGGCCGGTGATGAACCGGTTCCGGGGCGAGGCGAGATGCGCGACGAGTTCAGCCACGGGCTCCACCGGCCCCGGCGACCCCAACGGCTGCGGGAGCGCCGTCTGCAAGAGCCGTTGCTGCCGGTGCCACGACGAGACGACCTGCTCGGTGGCGATGATCCCGGGAGCCACCGCGTTCAGGACGATGCCATTGCCTGCCCACTCGGCCGCCACCGCGGCGGAACGCACCCAGAGGTTGAGCGCCATCTTGCTCGATCGGTAGATCTGGCTTCCCCGCCGCGTGCTGACCAGCCGTCGAGCGACGCGTCCGGCCCGCTCCTCATCGCCGCGGAGACAGGCCCGAACCAGGGCGCCGCTGCCCCGGTTGAGGGTCGACGAGGAAGAGATCACCACCGCGGCACCCGCCGGTGATGCGGCCAGGCAGTCACGGAGCCCATCGAGTACCGCGATGGTGCCGAAATAGTTGAGCGCCACCGTGTTCGGCCCTCGATCGTCCATTCCGGCGACGGCGATGACCGCGTCGATTCGACCATCAGTGCGATCGCGCACCTGACGGATGAGGTCGGCTCGACCCACGGGTGTCGCCAGGTCCGCCCGGACATCCACCGATTCGCCGATACCGCACGTGATCACACGAGCGGCGTTGCCGAGTTCGTGCGCGATTGCCCGGCCCAGCCCCGAGTCTGCGCCGGTCACGACGTACGTTCGAGCTTCGTCTGAGGTCTCCACCTTCCCACTCTTGCATGCCATATTGCAGTTCTGCAATATGCGGCCGTAGACTGCCGGGATGGCGACCATGAATCACTATGCAGCCCGAAAGTCGCGCACCCGCAACGCCATCCGGACCAGCGCTGCCCGTCTCTTCGCGGATCGCGGCTACGCACGCACGACGGTCGCGCAGATCGTGGCCGGCGCGAACGTCTCGGAACGGACCTTCTTCGTGCACTTCGCGTCGAAAGAGGACCTTCTCTTCGCCCACGTGCACGAGTTCGCTGAGGTTGCCTGGGCGGTTGCCGATTCGACGCCCTCGCCGCACCCGGTCGATCGCGTGAGGGCTGCCGTCGCCGCGCTGGTCGACGCGGCGTGCACGGACGAGGCACTCCGAGACCAAGCCAGCGCGCGCGCGGCCCTCAGCCTCAACGGCCTGATCCCCGCCTCCCTCGCACGACAGCTCGTCGAGCTGGCGAGCGAGCTCACACTCCGAGTCGCCCGCGGAACTGCATCGCCCGCTGCCGATGTCGCACCGATGGTTGGGGCGGCGATCGGAGCGGTCGAGGCCGCTGGCCTCGTCGGCGCGGATGAGGCCGTGGATTCGCACGAGCTGCACCGTCGCATGATGGACGCGCTCGACGCGTCGCTCGTCGGCTTCGGTCGCACGCGGGGTCACATCACGGGAGCCGCGCCCGTGTGATCGGTCGTGCCAGACTCGACCCCATGAGCATCTGGTTCGGCGAGCCCTCGTTGGAGTGGGCGAATTCACGAGACGACACCATGATCCGGGCGATTGGCATCGAGATGACCGAGGTCACGGAGCACTCGCTCAAGGGGCGCATGCCGGTCGACCACCGCACCCGCCAGCCCGGCGGGGTGCTGCACGGCGGGGCATCCGTCGCCTTCGCAGAGACGCTCGCGAGCTGGGGCGCGAGCTTCACCGTCGACCCGGAGAAGAACTACTGCGTCGGCATGGAGATCAACGCGAACCACATGCGCCCCGTCGCCGACGGCTGGGTCTACGGCGAGGCCACTCCGCTCACGCGCGGCCGCACCACGCAGGTCTGGGACATCAGGATCACGGATGCCGCGGGCAAGCTCGTGTGCGTCTCGCGATGCACGATGGCCGTGCTCGCGAAACCCTCCGAGTACTGAGCCTGCGGCACCCGGACTCTCGGGCACGAACTCAGCCGGTGAACACCGGCGCGAGGTCGTCCCACGCAGCGGCCCTGATGTAGACCGCCGCTCGGTCGATCGACACCTCGCGTCGCAGCACCGCGGGTCCCTCGACCGCTTCGCCGGTCCACGCATCGCGCCACGCCCCCGGCGGCAGCGCGACCTCGTGCTCCGCCTCCCCCGCGACCAGCACGGGCGAGACGAAGAGGTCGCGCCCGAGCATCCACTGCAGCGGGTGCGTCCATGCGGTGTCGAGCGCCGGGTGGTCGAAGTACACGGGCCGCATGAGCGGCGATGACGTGCGGATGCTCTGGGCGGCTTCGGCCGCGAGGTACGGCACGAGCCGCTCGCGCAGTTGCGCGAACTCGCGGAAGACCCCGAGCACGCGCTCGTCGCCGCTCTGCTCGGCGATGTTCCACGGCGTGCGGTCACGCGACGGCGTGCGGTGATGGTTGAACTCCGAGTGGTACTGCATGATCGGCACGAACGTCGATGCCGCGGTCGCCCGCAGGTAGAGCTCGGCGTCGGGCAGGTCACCCGAGAATCCGGCGAGATCCCAGCCCCAGTAGAGAATTCCGCTCGCCGCCGCCGAGAGCCCCGCGAACATCGACCAGCGGAACGCGTCCCACGTCGAGTTCTCGTCGCCGGCCCAGAACGCGCCGTGCGCCTGCGAACCGGCGAACCCGGCGCGACTGAACGTGACGGGCGCCTTGCCCGAGGAACGGAGCAGGTCGCCGTACGCCTTCGCGTAGGCGACCGGGAAGCGATTGTTCGCCTCATCGCCGCGCGTGCCGTCGAGATACCCGAGCTCTCGGCCCCACGCGTGTTCGCCGCCGTCGGTCTTGAACCCGTCGATGCCGACCTCGTCGACGAGGTAGCGCCGTTTCTCGGTCCACCAAGCCGCTGCGCGATCGTCGGTGAGGTCGGGCATGTACGACAGCGGGAACCACCAGCCGCGGTTCCGGTACGGGCGGAGCGCGCCGCGAGCGTCGGGCTCCCTGATGAGCACCCCCTCGCGAACGGCCGCGCGAGCGTCGGCCTTCGCCTGCCCCGCAGGGTGTGGTCGGAGCTTCATGAGGGGAATCTGCCAGAGGTGCACCCGGATGTCGCGGGCATGCAGTTCATCGACCATGCCCTTCGGGTCGGGCCACGCCCCGTCTTCGGGGAACTCGAAGTCGGCGAGCCGATGCGGGGCACCGTCCTCGGTCACGGCGTAGCGGGAATCGCGGAACGCGGTGAACGTGCTCTCGTCGCTCCACGCCTCGATCACGACCGAGCCGACCGGCACGTCGTGCCCGCGGTGCAGGTCCATCTGCCGCATGACCTCGGCCTGCGTGTTCCATTCGTTGCCACTCGCCCAGAGCCGGAACACCCAGTCGGGCAACTGCTCGGGGCGACCGACCTCGTCGAGGAACGCGTCGAGCACCTCGGTGGGCGTGCCGCCGTAGAACGCGGTCGTCACCGCCGGCTCGCCGATCGGGGCATCCGTCTCGACCTCGACGAACATCGTGTCGGTGGCGCTCGCCCCCAGGTCGAACTGCACCCGGCGCGAGGTCCGCACGTGGAAGCCCCAGCCATCGCCGCCGACGACGTGCGCGAACGGCATCGGCAGGTACGTCTTGCGCTCGGCGCCCTGGCTCTTGTACTGCTCGAAGACGACCGAGTCGAGCTCGCTGCCGCGGTGGTCGAGGGCGTCGAACCGCTCGCCGAATCCGGTGACGTGTTCGCCCGGCTCGAGCGGGACCGCGAACCGCACTCGGCGCACGCGCTCGCCATCGGTGAGCGTGGCGACGCTGCCCGCCACGATACGGCGGGTGCCGGTCGACGCGACGACGTCGTCGGGTGCGGGCTGCCAGCCGAAGACGGGCGTCTCGAACCAGCGGGTGTGCTGCGCTGCGCCCTCGGCGGTGCGCCCGCTCAGTCGGTAACGGAGGTGGCTGCCCGCCTCTGGGGCATCGATCGCGAGCGCCCAGCCGCCTGCGGCGCGCGCGAGCCGCGCTTGAGCGGAGGCGAGATGGCCGCCGTCGACCGTCTGGCCGCGCGAGGTGCGGGCGATGCGGTCGAGCGGCATCCGCTCGCGGTGTCGTTCGCCGCTCGGATCGACGACGACGAGCTCAGCTTCGACCTCGACGATGTCGGGGGTCGCACGTGCACCGATCGCCAGCGATTCGCCGGCGACCGGGTCGATCGGCCAGCGCTGCTCGGTGTCGACCGAGTACGGGTGCCCCGATCCGAACGGGCGATGGCGAATCATGCCGATGCCTCCAACTCGACCGAGAGGCGCATCACCATCGCGTGGCTCCAGAGCAAGGGTTGCGCGACCGGCCCCCAGCGCTCGACCCACTCGTCGACACGATCGGGTGCGAGGAGATGCCCGCCGACCTGCTCGGGCAGGGAGCCGTCGTCGCCTGCGGTCGCCACGGCCCAATCGAGGAGCTCGCGCGCGCGGTCGGCGTTGCCGGAGCGGAGCTGGGCGAGCCCGAGCACGCATGACAGCAAGGGCCACCGGCCGCCGCCGTAGAAGGTGTCCTCGCGATAGCGGTGCACCCCACCGTCGACCGTGAGGTCGCGTTCGATCGCCGCGATCGTGGCGCGACCCAGATCGGATCCGGCCGGAACGACGTCGAGCAGGCCGACGACGGCTGCAAGGCTCGCATCGACGGCGGCGGAGCCGACCCACTTGGCGAGATGACCGTCGACGACGCCGTCGGTGAGCAGCATCCGGCTGATCTCCGCTTCGGCCGCGACGGCCGCGGCTTCTCGCTCGGCATCGAGCACTCCGACGGCGACGGCCTCGCGAAGTCCGGCCGCGATGCATCCGAGCGTGGAGACGTGCACGTGCATGGCGTGCTCCTCCCACCAGTCGAAGCACGGGCGCTGCCATGAGACGCAGAGATAGTCGACGGTGAGGGCGATCGCGTCGGCCCAGCGCGAGGCATCCGTGCCGTGCCGGCGCACATGCTGCCCCACCGCCCAGAGCCACGTGCCGTACCCGTCGAGCTGGAAGTCCCACCACTCGTCGTCGCCGGCCTGGCCGTCGAACGTGAACCGCGTCGACAGCATCGCGGTGTCGGCGACGGGCACGCCGGCCCGGGCGGCCTCGACGATCGCCGTCACGTCGGCGGCGCGTGCGTCGAGCACCGCGGCGCACCAGTCGAAGAACCGCGCCGCCGATTCCGCCCGGCCGTAGCTCGACATGCCGTCGGCGATGAACGCGCCGTCTCGGAACCAGCTGTAGCCGGTGTACGCCGAGAAGGTCGGACTCGCCGGATAGGCACCCCCTGCATGCTGGAGCGATGCGATGAGGTCGGCGCTCGATTCGGCGAGCGCGGCGATCGCGGTGTTCGCGGTGCGCGCCGCTGGCGCGCCGGTCGGTGCCGGTTGGTCGATCTTCGGCAGGGTCATCCGTCTGCTGCTTTCATGCTCGTTCGTGGGTGGTCCTGTGCTTCGTCGGGCCGAGGCCGGCACTGCGCCCCGGCCCGACGCTTCTCAGCCGCCGATGGCGGCGTTGATGCGCTCTTCGGCCGAGCTGAGCGCTTCTTCGACGGACTTGCGGCCCGACTGCGCTTCCACGAGTTCCTCGGTCATGATGTCCTGCATCTCCTGCTGGCCCTCAGCCACCACGGGCGGCAGCGCGACCTGCTCGAGCGAGTCGAAGACGGCCTGCCGGTTCTCGGGGGTGCCGAGCTCGAGGTAGCTCGCGAGCGCTGCTTCGTCGGACGTCGCCGGCAGTTCCCATCCGGATTCGAGGCGAGCCTCGACCATGACCTCGCTCGACGTGAGGAACTCGGCGAACTTCGCGGCCGCCTCGACGTGGTCGGACTCGGCGGAGACGCCGACGGCGTTCGAGAACAGGGCGCTCGCCTGCTCGGTGTTGCCGGGCTCGACGGCGATGTCCCAGCCGAACGGAACGTCGGCGAAGGCGCCGAACATCCAGATTCCGGTGTGCAGCATGCCGAGCTTGCCGTCGGTGAACAGGGTCGTGTCGAAGTCGGGAGTGCCCTGCCCCGCTTCGATCGTCGGCATCACGGTGCCGCTCTTGCCGACCAGCCACTCGGCGGCTTCGATGCCCTCGGGCGAGTTGAAGGCGGTCTTCGTGCCGCTCTTGTCGAGGAACTCGCCGCCGTTCTGCGCCAGCACCTTGTAGAACTCGTAGAAGCTCACCGGCTGGTGGTCGCCCCACGCACCTGCCGCGGCGTCGGTGAGCTTCTCGGCCGCGGCCTGCTCCTCGGCCCAGGTCCAGTCGGAGGTCGGGTACTCGAGCCCCGCCGCGTCGAAGAGGTCGCGGTTGTAGAACAGCACAACGGTCGAGAACGAGCTCGGGAGTGCGTACTGCACGCCATCGGTCTGATAGGCATCGAGCACACTCTGGCGATACGCGTCGGGGGCCTCGACGGGCAGCTCCGCCAGAACGCCGTTGGCCTGGTACTGGGCGTAATTCGAGTACTCGATGTCGAACACGTCGGCGACGGTGCCTGCTGCGAGGTCGGTCTGCAGCGCCGTGCCGTAGTCGGCGTACGGGAGCGTGGTGACCTCGACGGTGATGTCGGGATTCTCCTCTTCGAACGCGGCGACGATCTTCTCGAGGTTCTCTTCGTTGCCGTCGTTGGAGATGAAGTTCGTGTAGGTGATCGTGACGTCACCGGACTCCTGGTCCCCGCCGGCGGCGCAACCGCTCAGGGTGAGCGCGACGGCGGCAGCGAGGCCGACCGTTGCGAGTGCTGTGGTCCTCATGATGGGTATCTCCTTCGATATGGGTGAGGCGGAGTGGATGGTGCGGTGCATGGGTCGGGTGGCGACCGACGCCGGCCGACTACTTCAAGCCGGCATTGGCGACACCCTGGATCACGTACTTCTGGGCGAAGAGATAGATGGCGAGCATCGGCAGGATGCTGATCACCGAACCGGCCATGACGATGTCCCACTGCGTGGTGAACTGGCCCTGCAGGCCGGCGAGTGCAACCGGCAGCGTCTGCAATTCCGGCGAGCGCAGCACGACGAGCGGCCAGAGGAAGCTGTTCCAGCTGCCCATGAACGCGAAGACCGCGAGGGTGGCGAGGGCCGGCCGGATGTTCGGGAGGATCACCGTCCAGAAGATCCGGAAGTGGCCGGCGCCGTCGAGGGCGGCGGCCTCATCGAGCTCGATCGGCACCTGGTTCATCGCCTGCCGCAGCAGGAAGATGCCGAAGGCGGCCGCGAATGTCGGCAGCAGCGCGCCGAGGTAGGTGTCGACGAGTCCGAACGCCTTCAGCTCGGCGAACAGCGGCACGACGAGCACCTGCAGTGGGATCATCATCGTCGCGAGGTACACGCCGAACACGACCGTGCGGCCCGGGAACGGCAGACGGCTGAAGGCGTAGGCGGCCGTCGCACTCGTGAAGAGCTGCACGAGGGTCGTGACGACGGCGAGCAGCATGCTGTTTCCGACGACCCTCGCGAACGGCACCTGCTGGAAGAGCTGCACGTAGGCGTCGAAGCCCGGGTCGGCCGGCAGGAGCGACGGCGTCGAGCCGAGCCCGCTGCCCGGGCTCAGCGAGGTGACGAGCGTCCAGTAGAACGGGAAGAACATCACGAGCGCGCCGATCACCATCACGGTGTGCAGCAGTACGCTGCGTCCCATCGCGGCACGTGCCGCGGCGGTGCGTGCCGCGACGGTGCGTGCCGCGACGGTGCGGGGCCCGGTCGCTCGAAGCGTCGTCTCAGCCATAGTTCACCCACTTGCGTTGGCCGCGGATCTGCACGACCGTGACCGCGAGGATCACGATGAAGAGCAGCCACGAGAGAGCGGATGCCTCGCCGGCCTTGCCATACCGGAAGGTGAGGTCGTAGATCTGCTGCACGACCACCTGGGTCGCGCCACCCGGCCCGCCCCCGGTCATCGCGTAGACCTGGTCGAAGACCTGGAACCCGTTGATGAGCGAGATCACGACGACGAAGAACGTGGCAGGCGACAAGAGCGGGAGGGTGATGGAGAAGAGCCGACGCCACCAGCCCGCGCCGTCGACGCGTGCCGCATCGACGAGTCCGGGGTCGATCGCCTGGAGCCCGGCGAGCAGGATCACCATGACGAAGCCGAGATCCTTCCACGCCGAAGCGAGGATGATCGACGGCATCGCCCATGCCGGATCCGACCACCATCCGGGCCCCTCGATGCCGAAGAAGCCGAGCACCGTGTTCACCACGCCGTTGCTGGGGTTCAGGAGCCATCGCCAGACGAGGGCGACGACGATCCAGCTCGTGATGACCGGCAGGAAGTAGATCCCGCGCAACAGCGTGCGGCCGCGGAGCGCCGTGTTCAGCGCGAGCGCGATCGCGAGACCGCCGACGTACACGAGCGGCAGATAGCCGACGATGTAGTACACGGTGTGCAGGAAGACGTCGCCCGTCGCGGGATCCGTGAGCAGGGTCGCGTAGTTGTCGAGCCCGACCCATTTCGCCGGCGAGAGCAGGTTCCACTCGGTGAGGCTGATCCATGCGGCCGCCACCATCGGGCCGAGCACGAAGAGCACGAGCGGGATGGCACTCGGCAGCATGAAGGCGAGCACTGTGAGCGCGTAGCGACGCCGCGACCCACGGGCCGACGGATGTCGCGGAGCGACGCCGGTCGCCGAAGACGATGATCCACCGTCGATCTCGGCGGCCGCCGCTCCGACGAGGGCGGTCATGATCTGCCCGCTTGCTCGACGAGCCGGGCGCGGATCAGCCGGCCCTGGTCGCCCGAGGCGCCGGCCGAGTCGAACGGCGTCGCGAGCACGAGCGCCGCGGCTCCCTGCGCCCAGCTCTCGTCCTGCCAGGTCTCGACCTCGACCGGGAGGCTGCGCCGGTGCCGAAGGAGGTGCGAGCGGAACGACGGCTCGAAGCCGTGCGCCCAGTGACGCCACGATGTCGTTCCCTCGCCCAGCACGATGACGAGCGCTGGATCGATCATGTGCACGACGCCGGCGAGGGTGCGGCCGAGCAGCCGACCGGCGTCATCGAAGACTGCGAGCGCGCGATCGTCACCGGATTCTGCGGCCGCGTGCAGCTCGGCGATGCGGTCATCGGCGGCGATCACGCCGAGCTCGCGGGCACGGGCGACGAGAGCTGCTTCGCCGATGTAGGCCTCGAGGCATCCGTCGTTGCCGCAGCTGCAGCGCGGACCGTCGTCGCTGATCGGGATGTGCCCGATCTCGCCTGCGCCGCCCGAGGCGGCCCGGAGCACGCTCCCGTCGACCACGATGCCTGCGCCGATACCAGTGCCGATCGTGACCACGAGGAAGTTGTCGTGTGCGCGACCGAGCCCGAAGAGACGCTCGGCGACGGCGAGCGCGTTGACATTGTTCTCGACGATCACCGGCAGGTCGAGGGCGCGGCGAAGCGCGCGGCCGAGTTCGACGCCCGACCAGCCGAGCTGTGGCGCGTCGACGATGCCGTCTCCCGGCAGGTCGACGCTGCCGGGCACGCCGACGCCGATGCCGAGGAGCGTCGCGCCCGTTCCGTCGGCGATGAACGCCTGGATGCGTGCGATCAGCTCGGCGAGGGAGACGCTCGATGCGGCGTCGTACGGCACGCTCGCCGAGCGCAGGACCCGCCCGTCGATACCCACCTCGACGAATGCGACATGATCGGCGACGACCTTCACCCCGATGGCGCGGCCCGATGACGCCGCGAGGCCGAGCATCCGTGCAGGGCGTCCGCCGTTCGAGGGCGCCTGCTCGAGTTCGACCACCAGTCCGTCGACGATGAGGTCCTTCACGAGCTGGGTCATGAGGGCCGGGGAGACGGCGAGCACGCGGGCGAGATCGGCGCGGGAGGCGGGGCCGTTGGCACCGAGCTGCGCGAGGATCGCCGAGCGGTTCAGATCGGTGCGCAAGGTGGAGCGGATCGCCATTGAGTCCTCGGAGTGTTCGGTCGTGCAGATGTGAGTTAATTTAGACCTAAATAAACCCCAGAAGCAAGACCTCGCGGCGAATCCGCACGCGAGACCGCGCCCGGCATTCACCCATCAGAGGTATGGGAGGATTGATTGTCCTGCTCGGACACTTCCCCCACCTTCGAGGAGCCATCGCTCGCATGTGCGGCATCGTCGGCATCGTCTCCACTGAACCGGCCAACCAGCAGATCTACGACAGCCTGCTCCTGCTGCAGCACCGCGGTCAGGACTCGACCGGCATCGCGACCGCCGACGGGCCGGTGTTCCACATGGCCAAGGCGCGCGGCCAGGTGCGCGAGGCGTTCCGCACCCGCGACATGCGCTCGCTGATCGGCAACATCGGCCTCGGTCACGTGCGGTACACGACGAAGGGCGCCGCCGAGCGCGAAGAAGAGGCGCAGCCGTTCTACGTGAACGCGCCCTACGGCATCATCCTCGTGCACAACGGAAACCTCACGAACACCCGCGAGCTCTCAGAAGACCTGTTCCGCATCGACCGCCGGCACGTCAACTCGACGAGCGACACCGAGATGCTGCTCAACGTGCTCGCCACCGAGCTGCAGACCCAGATCACCGGCCTCGACCTCGACCCCGACCAGGTCTTCACGGCGGTCGAGCAGGTGCACGAGCGCGTCGAGGGCTCCTACGCCGTCATCGCGCTCATCGCCGGCTACGGCCTGCTCGCGTTCCGCGACCCGTTCGGCATCCGCCCGCTCATCCTGGGCCGGCGCACCGCCGACAACGGCCGAGACGAGTGGATCGTGGCATCCGAATCGCTCGTGCTCGAATCGGGCGGCTACGAGATCGTGCGCGACGTGCGACCCGGCGAGGCCATCTTCATCGGCCTCGACGGCCAGATGATCTCGCGGCAATGCGCGAAGAACGCGCAGCTCGTGCCGTGCTCGTTCGAGTACGTCTACCTCGCCCGCCCCGACTCGATCATGAACGGCATCTCGGTCTACGAGGCGCGACTGCGCATGGGCGACCGGCTCGCGACGACCATCGAGACGTACATGGACAAGGGCGACATCGACGTCGTCATGCCCATTCCCGACTCATCGCGCCCGGCCGCGATGCAGGTCGCGCAGAAGCTCGGCATCGAATACCGCGAGGGGTTCTACAAGAACCGCTACGTCGGCCGCACGTTCATCATGCCCGGCCAGGCCGAGCGCAAGCGCTCGGTGCGCCAGAAGCTCAACGCCATGGGCACCGAGTTCAAGGGCAAGAACATCCTCATCGTCGACGACTCGATCGTGCGCGGCACGACCTCGAAAGAGATCGTCGAGATGGCCCGTGCCGCCGGCGCCAACAAGGTCACGTTCACCTCGGCAGCACCGCCCGTGCGCTTCCCGCACGTCTACGGCATCAACATGCCGAGCCGCGAAGAGCTCATCGCCTACGGCCGCAAGATCCCCGAGATCGCCGCCGAGCTGAGCGCCGACCACATGATCTACCAAGAGGTCGCCGACCTCCAGGCCGCGATCACCGACGGCACCTCGATCGAGCAGCTCGACCTCTCGTGCTTCACGGGCGAGTACGTCACCGGCACCGTCACCGAGGAGTACCTCGGCTGGGTGGAGCGCACGCAGCTCAGCTGACGCGAAACGGCGAGCGGATGCCGCGGCATCCGCTCGCCGTTGTGCGCGCCGTGTCGTCGGCGCGCCGGCCGGCGCGACTCAGGCCGTGAGGCGGCCCTCGGTGGTGCCCTCGAGGCCGAGCGTGCGCTGCAGCCCGAACCCGGTGCGGAAGAGCGGGTCCGCCGTGTCGAACGGCACGTCCTCGCGCGAGGCCTCGACCGCAGCCATCGACGACGGCAGGTCGAACGGCAGGGTGCCGCTGAATGCCGCCCGCCCGGTGAACGCGTCGAGCACCACGGCGTCGCTCGCACCGAAGTCGCCGACGACGACCGCCGCGATGTCGAGCAACGGGGTGAGCACGGCCGGTCGCTCGAGGTAGACCGACACGTACACCGGCGCGTGCTCGGCATAGCGGCGCATCCGTTCGACGACCTCGCCGGTGAAGGCGAGGCTGCCGCCGCGGAAGAAGTCGCCGAGCGATCCGCGCCCGGGTTCGAACGGCGAGTCGAGTCGCACGAGCACGGCGTCGGCCTGATCGAGCTCGTCGACCGCGACGAGATCGGCGGCCGGCAGCGCATCGGGCGACACGCCGTCGAGCAGCACGCGCGAGCCGGCAGCGAGCGCACGCGCGCCGTGGTTCTCTGCGAGCAGCACGAGTGAGGCCCGCTGGGCGGCGACGCCGCGCTCGAAGAACACGGGCGAACCGCACTCCGCACGCGCGGCCTCGGTGTCGACCCGGCGGTGCTCGAAAGCGCCGAGCTGGAACTTCTCGTGCAGCAGGCGACGCACCGACTCGTCGATGCGCGCCTCGGTGATGCGGCCCGAATCGACGAGTTCCTCGACGAGCGCCGGGTTCCGGTCGCCGCCGAACTGGTCGACGCCCACGTCGATAGCGATCGCGGCGCGCTCGACCGGCGTGAGGTGCTCGAGGCCCCAGCCGTTGGGGCCGAACTCGAGCCCGGCGACGCTCTCGCTCTCGAGCAGATTCCAATCCGTCACGACGATGCCGTCGAAGCCGAGGCGGCGGCGAAGGATGTCGCGGACGACGGGCGCGTTGAACGCGAAGCCCACCTCTTCCCACTCGGTGCCGACGGGCTTGCCGTAGTACGTCATGACCTGCGTGGCGCCGGCTGCGAAGGCGCGCGTGAACGGCTCGAGATGCAGCTCCTGCATTCCGCCGGGGTACACCTGCTCTGGGTAGCGCGGGTCGTGCGCGTCGTCGCCGTTCAGTTGCGGGCCGCCGCCCGGGAAGTGCTTGACCACGGCAGCGACCGAGTCGGGCCCGAGCTCGGTGCCGCCGCGCAACGCCTCGATGAAGGCGACCGTCAGTTCGGCCACCCGCTCGGGGTGCTCGCCGAACGTGCCGGAGCCGCGTGACCAGCGCGGCTCGGTGAACAGGTCGGCCATCGGGCCGAGGAACACGCGGATGCCCATCGCGAGCAGTTCGCGGCGCATGGTGTCGCCGAACGATCGCGCAGCGTCGAGGCCGCCGATCGCGGCGATGCCGGGGGCATCCGGCCAGCGCGACAGGCTGTCGAGCGCCTGCCCCGTGAAGAGGTTGCTGCGGAACCCGTGCCTGGGGTCGGTCGACAACGTCACCGGGATGCCGAGCCGGGTTGCCTCGGCGATCTCCTGAAGCGTGTTGTGCCATGCCGCGACGGCCGCGCTGTCCTGCCCGCCGAGCACGTTGAAGTGGCTGATGCCCCGCTCACCGGCGAATCGCTCGGCCGCGGCGATGGCGTCGGCCTCGCTCAGGCCGTCGCCCGCCGGAGCGGTCGAGGGGTGGAACATGAGCGCGGCCTTCTCGGCGACGGTCATGCGGCCCAGCAGGTCGTCGACACGGCGGTCGACGGGCAGGGCGGGGTCACGGTAGTCGTTCATGGGTGTTCTCTTTCTGAAGGTCAGGGCGTCGGCCGGTCAGCGCGTCGAGCGGATGGCGAGCATCGGCACGAAGCCCAGCAGGGTGAGCACGGCGCTGACGACGAGCAGCACCGGGTAGTTCGGCGCGGCGCCGCCGATGCCGAGCAGGAGGGGCGCCGCGAAGGGCATGATCGAGAACGGCAGGGTGATCGCGATGTTCGTGACGCCGAGGTCGCGCGCGGCTGTCGCCGGGTCGTTCATCGTCGCCACGGCGAATCCGATGTAGCTGCCGTACAGCAACCCGGTGCCGACACCCGAGACGAGGCACACCCCGAGCAGGAAGACCGGCACGGTGCCGGCGAACGCGATCACGAGGATTCCCGCCGCGATCGCGACGGCGCCTGCGCCGAGCACCAGCTTTCGGCGGCCGGTGCGGTCGTTGAGCCAGCCGGCGACCGGAGCGATCGCAACCGCGAGGATGCCCGGGACACGTACGCCAGCGTGATGAGCCCGGGCAGTTCGGCCTCGCTCGCCTGGATGCGGTCCTGGAGGATGTAGACCGTGTAGGTCGCGATGACTCCGAGCCCGCAGGAGATCAGGAAGAGCGCGGCGAGGAGCTTGGCGAAATCGGGCGAGGTGCGCGGGTTGACGTAGAAGCTGCCGATGAACTCGCGCAGGCTGAACGGCTCGATGTCGGCGGGCGCCGGGGTGTCATCGCGGAACATGGCGATCAGCACCACCGAGAAGACGATGGCGACGAGCACGGGCAGGCCGAACTGGGCGAGCATGTTCGACGGGAACCACTGCACGAAGAACACGCCGACCAGCAGGGCCGCCGCTGAGGCCGTGCCCGAAAGGGAGCCGACGAGACCCTGCTGCTTCTCGGGGATGCGGTCGGGCACGATCGCGAGTGCCGCGGCGATGGCCGCGTTCACGAACGCCTGCATGATGATCCAGCCGAGCAGGAGCATCGGCATCGAGTTGCTGAGGCCGATGATGGCGGCGCCGGCGATCGTGCCGGCGAGGCCGATCACGATCCAGGGGCGGCGACGTCCGAAGCGGCTTCTCGTGCGGTCGCTGAGCCGGCCGAAGAACGGATTGGCCAGCAGCGCGACGAGCGTGCCGACGCCCGCGGCGATGGAGTAGCTCGTCGTCTTGTTGTCGGGATCGATCTCGGAGATGCGCAGGGCGATCGTGACCGATGCGGGAAGCATGATCGACATCCAGATGCCGAACATGACCAGTGCGTACACCGCGATGAACAGCGGCCCGACCGGCTTACGGGTGGCCGGGGCCAGCACTCCGGGGGAACTGAGTGATGCAGACATTGGGGGATCCTCATCATTGAGACTAGTGGATGGTTGTTCTGGAAGCGTTACCGGAAACGTTTCCGGTAACGCTTCCGCTAAGATAGGCCAGGTCGGGTCACGCGTCAAGCCCGACTTCGAACGAGCGGCGATCACGAGGGGCGAGATGGCACGCAGAGTGACCCTGATCGATGTGTCGAGCGCTGCAGGCGTGGGCATCGCCACGGTGTCGCGGGCGCTCGGCGACCACCCCGATGTCAGCGAGGCGACGCGCGAGCGAGTTCGCTCAGTGGCGCGCGAGCTCGGCTACCGCCCGTCGGTCACGGCTCGTGCGCTCCGCTCGGGCGGCTATCACGCCATCAGCGTGATCGTGCCCGATGCCGGTTGGGGATGGTGGGAGCCCGTCATCCGCGCGGCATTCAGGGCGGCATCCGACGAGGGGTACCAACTCATGGTGCACCCGGTGGCGGGTATCGACGGTGGCACGGCGGCCGTTGTCGAAGGGCTCGCCAACGTGCCCACCGAGGGCGTCATCGTCATCAGCATGCCCGACCAGGATGCCGTTCGCGACGCGTGCGATCGCATCGCGCTGCCCGCCATCGCGGTCGACGACACGAGCCGCGCGGTCCGGTTTCCGACCATCTCCGCACGGAACCGGGAGGGTGCGCGGGCAGCGGTCGAGCACCTCATCGCCCAGGGGCGGCGATCGATCGCGCTGCTTCGCGCCGAACTCGGCGACTCCCCCACCGACTGGGGCGACGGACTCTTCATCGACGAGCGCACGATCGGCTACCGCGAAGCGCTCGAGGCGGCCGGCATCGCGGTCGACGAATCGCTCCTGATCGACTGCGCCGACCCGTTCGACGAATCGCGCGAGATCTGGCCCGAGCTCGACGCCGCGCTCGAGCGCGGGGTGCACATCGACGCCGTCTTCTGCCTTGCCGACCTGATGGCCGCGCCGGCGGTTCGCACCCTGCGAGCTCGGGGGCTGCGCGTGCCCGACGACGTCGCGCTCGTCGGCTTCGACGACGAGCGGGCCGCGGTGCTGATCGACCCCCAACTCACGACGATGCGCCAGCCCTACGCCGAGATGGGCCGATTCGCCGTCGAGTTGCTGCTTCGCCGCATCCAAGGCGAACAGCTCGAGGAACGACGCCACGAGTTCGACACGAGCCTGGTCGAGCGCGCCTCCACCCGACGCTGAGGTCCTCCGCATGTCGGTGTGGTGCTGCAGACTGCCTGCATGGGATTCACTCGCACCGGCACTGTGCGCACCTCGGTGCTCGACATCGCGTACGAAGAGGCCGGCCCTGCAGACGGGCCGGTCGCGGTGCTCGCGCACGGCTTCCCCTACGACGTTCGTGCGTTCGACCAAGCGGCCGAAATGCTCGCGGCATCCGGCGTTCGCGTGATCGCGCCGTACCTGCGCGGGTACGGTCCGACCCGGTTCACCGACGCCACGACGCTGCGTTCGGGTGAGCAGGCCGCCCTCGCGCACGACCTGCTCGACCTGCTCGACGGTCTCGGCGTCGAACGCGCGGTCGTCGGCGGCTTCGACTGGGGCGGGCGTGCTGCGTGCATCGTCGCGGCACTGCATCCCGAGCGGGTCGCGGGTCTCGTCACGGTGGGCGGCTACAACATCTTCAACCCGGCGTTCGCGCAAGAGCCCACCCGGCCCGAGTGGGAGCGCACGTACTGGTACAAGTACTACTTCCACTCCGAGGCCGGCCGGCGCGGGCTGGAGCGCTACCGCGACGAGTTCTGCGAGTTGCTCTGGACGAGCTGGTCACCCGAGTGGGCCGGCGCCGCCGACGCATTCCGGGCGAGCGCCCCGAGCCTGTCGAACCCCGACTTCGTCGATGTCGTGATCCACTCCTACCGGCACCGCTCGGGGCTCGTGGCGGGCGACCCACGATACGCGGCCACCGAGACCGCGCTCGCCGCCGAGCCGCCCATCACCGTGCCGACCGTCGTACTCGAGAGCGGCGCCGACGGCATCGGCGGGCCGCATGCGTCAGACGATCGCGATGCGTTCACCGGGCCGTACACGTTTCGCGAGCTGCCGGGCATCGGCCACGACCTGCCGCAAGAGGCGCCGCGCGAGTTCGCCGACGCGGTCGCGAGTCTCATCGTCACTTGAGGCGGCTGCCGCGGCGGAGCGTTCGGCCGGCTCCGCCGGCTACTCGTCGACCGGCGGGTGGATCGTCTCGTGCTCAACCGTCACCGAGGCTGCGTGACGCGCGGTCGCCCGGTCGATGACGAGCGCGACGACGGCGCCGAGCGCGACGCCGACCGTGGCGCACGCAAGCAGCAGGAAGCCGAAGATCTGGCCCTTGTCGAACTCGTCGTTGTCGGGAAAGGCGACGGTGAGAATGAGCGCCACGACGACGCCCACGAGCGCGCCGAGCATGATGAACCGCGAGTAGCGCGGGGCGCGCCGCACCGTCACCGTGTCACGCGCGATCTCGGTCTCACGCGGGTCGACGGGCTCAGGTGCATTCGATGGGTCGGTCACCCCTCCATTCTCCCGCACCCGTGCTGAAACGGCGACGGGAGGCTCACCAGCTGGGTGAGCCTCCCGTCACTCGACGTTCCGGCGAGTCGGAACGGATCAGGCGGTCGCGCGGCGCTTCCGCTGCACCACGAACACGGTGATCGCGGCGATCGCCAGCACCATCAGTGCCGCGGCGAGCCAGATGAGCCAGGTCGCCTGGCTGTCGGCCGCGGTGTTCTGCGCTTCGAGCTGCGTGGCCGCCGCCGGCTTCACCTCGGGCTTCGCAGCCGCGGCTTCGGCCTCGATGCCGCAATCGGCCGGCACGCCGATCGAGAACGAGACCGGGTCGAGCTCCTCGCCTGCGGTGTACGTGCCGAACGCGGCGGCACCCTCCTCGGTGAAGACGGCGGGGGCCGCCGTCGCCACGAGCGCGTCGCCGTCGCGAGCGAGCACGTCGCCGAGGTCGAGCTTCGCGAACCGCACCGACTGCGCCGTGACGGGCTGACCGTCTTGGGTCGTACCGGTCACGTCGAGACGCAGGTAGCCCTCATCACCGCCGACGAGCTCGATCGACGGGTTCGCGATCGTCGTGTCGAGTGCACCGTCGTGACCCGTGAACTTCACCGAACCCGGGAACGTGACGAGCCCGCGGCCGGTGGCCGCCTCGACCGACCCGGCACCACCGGTGAACGAGAAGACGCCGTCGGCCTCGCTTGCGCCGGTCACCGTCCACTCGCCGTTCGCGATGCCGCCCTCGAGGTACTGCAGGAACGACTGCTTGAAGCCCCAGTGGAGCGTCGCGGCCGTGACGGTGCACAGGCCGGCGGGCGCCGCGATCGTGAATCGGATACCCTTGGCGATCGAGCCCTGGAAGGTGAGCGTGTGCTCGCCCGCCTCGAGGCCGGCGGGCAGGCTGCCCGTCCAGCTGACAACGCCGTTCGCGTCGGCGACCAGGTCTCGTGCGAGCACCGTGGGCGTCGAGTAGACGACGACCATGATGCCGGTCTCAGCGGGCTGGAAGCCGTCGGCGGTGACCGTGACGGTCTTGCCCTCGACGAGAGCGGCGAGGGTCGCGGTGTCGAGTTCGATGCCGGTCGTGGCGGGCGGGGCCGGCGGCACGACGGCCAGCGGGGTCGCCCGCGCCGCAGCCGCCACTGTTCCCGAATTACCGGCGGGCGCTGCTCCCGGCGTGCCGATCACCGCAGTGAGCGGATCGAGGGTCTTGCCCGCCGAGTAGTAGCCGTCGAAAGCCGTCGCGCCGGCGGCCGTGAGGGTCACCGGTGCACCCGCGAACCTCGTGGCACCGCTCGCGATGGACTTCGACGCTGCGCCGAGGTCGACGGTCGCGAAGTCGACCCGGGAGCCGTTGACCGTGAGTTCGAGCACTCCGCTCGTCGCGGTCGTGGCGCGCAGAGTCGGATTCGCGAACGTCAGGTCGAGCAGTCCGCCGTGGCCCGTGAACCGCACCGAGCCGGCGTAACCGGCGGTGCCGGTTCCGGTGATCGGGCTGTACGTGCCACCGGTCTGGCCGAACTGGAAGGCACCGCCCGACTGCGTCGCGCCACCGCCGACCGAGATCGAGCCCTTCGCAGTGTCACCGGCGATGTACCGGCGGAAGTCGCCCGAGACTCCCCACGAGAGCGAGCCGCTCGCGACCGGAACACTCGTGCCGGGTTGCGCGGGCGTCGTCGGCGGGGTGGTGGGCGGGGTCGTCGGCGGCGTGATCTCGTCGGCGAACGAGATCGGCGTGGAGGTCTCGAAGGCCGCGACCTTGGCGCCGCTGCCGGCGTACGTGTAGACGCCGTAGTGGCCGTCGTCGAGGGCCTTGTCGAACTCGCGCACCGTCAGCTCGACCTCGAACGAGCCGTCGGCGCCGATCGCGACCGCACCGGCGGGAGCACCGCCGATGGCGGCGACATCCGCTGCATCGACGACCCACTTCTGCGAATCGGCGACGCGGGCTGACGATGGGGCGCCCGCGCTCGGCTTCCAGTTCTCGAGGAACGAGCCGAAGACAACGTAAGCCCCGGCGAACCTGCCCGCGAGCGGCGGTCGCACTCCATCGGTCGCTGGGGCGTTGGGAACGAACCCGGTTCCCGTGACCGTGACCGTCTCACCCGAGGCGTTGAGCTTGCTCGTCTTCGAGACGGTGACGGTCGGCGTCACTGGCTCGGGCTTCGGCTTCGCGATGGCAATCGGGGCGAAGGCGTCGAGCGAGCGGTCGGTGACCGAGAGGCCGTGGGCCGCGGATGTCGCGGCGACGTACTGCTTCGCCGGGTCGAACGATCCGGCAGGCACCTTCAGCGTCGTCGTGAACGCACCGTCGACCATCTTCGACGCCGGCACCCATGCGAGCGCCAGCCAGCCGGTCGCGACGAGCGGCCCGCTGCCGTTCCAGATGCTCGCGTCGCCGAGCAGCACGTACGCGCCGTTCTTCGCGCCGTCACCGACGTAGCCGGTGCCCGAGACCGTGAAAGTGTGCTCGACTGCGGGGTCGACGTCCGTCGCCGGCGTCACGCTCAGCACCGGGTCTGCGACGGGCTTCGGCTGGGCGATCGCGATCGGGGCGAAGGCGTCGAGCGAGCGATCGGTGACCGAGAGGCCATGGGCGGCGGATGTCGCGGCGACGTACTGCTTCGCCGGATCGAAGCTGCCCACGGGAACCTTCAGCGTCGTGGTGAACGCCCCGTCGACCATCTTCGACGCCGGCACCCACGCGAGCGCCAGCCAGCCGGTCGCGACGAGCGGCCCGCTGCCGTTCCAGATGCTCGCGTCGCCGAGCAGCACGTAGGCGCCGTTCGCGGCACCCGGGCCGACGTAGCCGGTGCCCGAGACCGTGAAGGTGTTCTCGATCGATGGGTCGACCTGGGTGGCCGGCGAGATCGACAGCGTCGGCTCGATCGCGGCGGCTGCCGCGGCCGGCGCGGTCTCGGCCGGCGCGGCGATGCCGGACGCGGCCTCCGTCGTCGGCTCGGTCTCCGCCGGAGCCGATGCGGTTGCCGATGCCGACGCCGGAGGCGCCTGGGGGCCGGCCGATTGCGCGGCATCCGCCGGCGCAGCCTCTGGTACGACGGGCTCCTGCGTCGGCGCGGCATCCTGCGGCGCAGGCTCCTGCGAGACGGCCGCCGGCGGAGCGAACTCCTCGGCGAACGCCGGTGCAGTCGCGAGCGTCGAGCCGCCGAGGGCGAGCAGCGCCGCGAGGGCGGCGGCGAGCCAGCGCCCTCCCGCACGGGTGGATATCGATGACGGTGTCTTCACGACGCGGTCCTCCAGGCATGGCGAAGCCGCGGCGCGCACAGGGCGCTCCGCGGCATCGCGAGGGGTGATCGAGGGAAAGCCGAGTTAGGTAAGGCTCAACTAAGAATGAAGCTAGAGTGATCACGCCGCCCTGTCAACTTTAAGGTAAGGCTTACCTCACTTGGCTACCTTCATCGCCTCCCGTCGTTCATCGCGCCATGCGTACGTCGCCCTGCTCGTCGCAACCGCGCTGCTCACGAGCGGCTGCGCCGCGGCAGCATCCGGATCCGCCGCCGAGCCGCACTGCGAGGCCAGTGCGCTTCCATTCGCCGAGCTCGCGATCGACGAGGCTCCGCGCGCCGTCGAGGGTCCGTCGACCGCGTGTCTCGCCGACGCCGCGCTGCCGACGATCACGTCCCACGAGTCGCCGCAACTCCCGGCGACGGTCACCGACGACGAGGGCACCGAGGTCACGGTGACGGATGCGTCGCGCATCCTCGCCCTCGATGTCGCAGGTTCGCTCGCGGCGACGGTGTTCGGACTCGGCCTCGGCGACCGCGTCGTCGGGCGTGACAGCTCGACCGGGTTCGCCGAGGCATCCGCTCTGCCGGTGGTGACGCAGGGCGGGCACAACCTGACCGCCGAGGCGCTGCTCGCGCTCGACCCGAGCGTCGTGATCACCGACACCACCCTCGGCCCGCTCGACGTGCTCGACCAGCTCCGCGACAGCGGAATCCCCGTCGTGATCACCACGTCGGAGCGCAGCCTCGACAACATCGACGAGCTCATCGGGCAAGTGGCCGCTGCCCTCGGCGTGCCCGAGCGGGGGCGGCTCCTCACCGAGCAGGTCGACGCCGACCTCGCCCGGGTGCTCGCCGACATCGACGCGGCAGTCCCCGACGACCCGGCCGTGCGGCCGCGCATCGCGTTCCTCTACGTGCGCGGCTCGGCGAACGTCTACTACCTCTTCGGCGCCGAGTCGGGCGCCGATTCGCTCATCGAGTCCATCGGCGGCGTCGACATCGCGAGCGAGATCGGCTGGCAGGGCATGCGGCCCGTCACGGCCGAAGCACTCGTGGCGGCCCAGCCCGATCTCGTGCTGCTGATGAGCGGCGGGCTCGACTCGGTGGGCGGCGTCGACGGACTGCTCGAGCGGGTTCCGGCGCTGGCCTCGACCCCCGCCGGCGTGCATCGACGATTCGTCGACATGGCCGACACCGAGATCCTGAGCTTCGGCCCCCGCGCACCGCAGGTGGTCGAGGCCCTCGCCCGGGCGGTGTGGGCACCGGCGCAGTCGGGGTTCCTCGATGAGTAGCGTGCGAGGCACCGGCACGGTCACGACCCCGGCCGACGATGTGGTGCCCATGCTCGGCGCCACGAGAGGGCGACCGACTGTGCCCCGAGGCGGCCTGCGCCTCCGCCACGCGGTGCTCTTCGGCGGGCTCGCGCTCGCGCTCGGGGCGTGCGTGATCGTCTCGGCGGGCGCCGGCCAATTGCCCGTCGCACCGGCGGAGGTCTGGACGTCGCTGCTGCGCGGGCTCGGCCTGAGCGATGCGCCCGAGGCGCTGCCGAACACCGACTCGGCGCTCTGGAACATCCGCTTCCCACGCATCGCGATGGCACTGCTCATCGGCGCGGCACTCGCCATGGCCGGCACGGTCATGCAGGCGATCTTCGCGAACCCGCTCGCCGAACCCGGTGTCGTGGGCGTCTCTTCGGGCGCCGCGCTCGGCGCCGCCGCCGCGATCGTGCTCGGCTGGACCGCCCTCGGCGATTGGGTGACGGCGACCGCCGCATTCGTCGCGGGGCTCGGTGCGACGCTCGTCGTCTACCTCGCGAGCCGCGCCGGCGGCCGCACCGAGATCGTGACCCTGGTGCTCACCGGCATCGCGATCAACGCCTTCGCGGGCGGCGCGCTCGCGTTTCTCACCTTCATCGGCGACACCGGCTCACGTGAGGAGATCGTGTTCTGGCAGCTCGGCTCGCTGAACGGCGCTCGCTGGCCCGAGGTGGCGGTCATGCTCCCGCTCGTCGTCACCGCGGGCGCCGCCGCGCTCGTGCTCGGCCGCACCCTCGACCTCTTCTCGCTCGGCGAGCGCGGCGCGCGTCATCTCGGCGTGCGGGTCGAGGCGGTGCGCATCATCGCGATCGTCGTCGTGGCCGTGCTCGTCTGCTCGGCGGTCGCCTTCGCGGGCATCATCGCGTTCGTCGGGCTCATCGTGCCGCACCTCATGCGCATGGTGATCGGCCCCGCCCACCGCCCGCTGCTCGTGGCGAGCGCCCTCGGCGGCGCCCTTCTGCTGCTGCTCGCCGATCTTGCGGCCCGCACGATGGTGCCGATGGCCGACCTTCCGATCGGCATGCTCACCTCGCTCATCGGCGGCCCGTTCTTCTTCTGGTTGCTGCGCCGCACGCGCCGCCGTTCGGGAGGCTGGGGATGAGCCGGCAGCAGCAGGAAGCGCGCGCAGCCACAGGCACCGGCGCCGTGACGGATGCCTCGGCCCGGCTCGCCCTGACTGCCACGGGCCTCGCCGTCGAGATCGACGGCGCACGGTTGCTCGAGGGCGTCGACTTCACCGCAGCCCCGGGCCGGGTGCACGCGCTCATCGGCCCGAACGGGGCGGGCAAGTCGACCCTGCTCGCGGCGCTCGCGGGCGATCGCGCCACCGCGGCGGGCACCGTGCTGCTCGACGGCACGCCCGTCGCGCAGCATGCGCCGAAGGCACTCGCACGGCTGCGTGCCGTGCTCACGCAAGAGCACATGGTCTCGTTCCCGTTTCCGGTGCGCGAGATCGTGGCGATGGGCCGCCACCCGTGGGCCGGCACGGATGCCGCCGACGACGACGACCTCGCGATCGAGGCGGCCATGGCCGCAACGGACGTCTCGCACCTCGCCGCCCGCACCGTGCCGTCGCTCTCGGGCGGCGAGCGGGCGCGCGTCGCCCTCGCGCGCATCGTCGCCCAGCGCACACCTGTGCTGCTGCTCGACGAGCCGACGGCGGCGCTCGACCTGAAGCACCAGGAGGACGTGCTGCGCCTCGCCCGCGCGCACGCCGCAGCGGGCGCCACGGTCGTGGTCGTGCTGCACGACCTCAATCTCGCGGCCGCCTACGCCGATGACGTCACCCTGCTGCGACTCGGTCGGGTCGTCGCGACCGGCGCACCGGCCGAGGTGCTCACGGCCGAGCGCATCGAGGCGGTCTACGGGCAGCCCGTCGACGTCGTGCCGCACCCGCGCACCGGGGCGCCACTCGTGCTGCCGGTGCGGTGACGCGATGGCTCAGCGAACGATCGGCAGCACCTCGGTGAGGTCGGCCCGCTGCCCTGAGGCGTGCACGCGACCGTTGGCACGGGCGTCGGCCCAGGAGAGGTCGCCCGATGCGAGGGCGAGCCACGTTGTGACATCCGTCTCGACGACGTTCGGTGGTGTGCCCCGCGTGTGCTTCGGCCCCTCGATGCACTGCACCGCGCCGAACGGCGGCACGCGCACCTCGACGGTGCCGCCGGGCGCCTGCTCGGCGAGCAGCTGCAGCGAGTAGCGCACCGCGAGCGCGAGCGTCGACCGATCGACGGATGTCGCGGCATCCGCCCCATCGGCGGTGACCAACTGCACGACGGTCATCGCCGCCCGCCCGATGTCGTCGCCGATCCTCACGCGTGCCATGCCCACCATTCTCCCACCCGTGGGCGAGCCGCGCTCAGGAAGCGGCGGAGGCCGGCGAATCCGTGGTGCCGGGATCGGTGTCGGCCGGGTCGGTTGTCTCGGCATCGGCCGCGCGCCCGCCCCTGATCGTGATGCCCATGAACGTCAGCACGAGGATCATCACGGCGCCGGCGAAGATCGCGATGTCGGCGACGTTGCCGATGAAGAGGTTGCCGTAGCCGATGAAGTCGACGACGTGCCCACGGCCGAAGCCCGGTTCGCGGAACAGCCGGTCGCCGAGGTGGGTGATCGCGCCGCCCAGCAGGAGTCCGAACGCGATCGTCCAGCCGATGGAGCCGACCCGCCAGGCGAACCACGCGACGGCGATCGCGCCGATGCCGGCGAGGATCGCGAAGATCCAGGTGAAGCCGGTGCCGATCGAGAACGCGGCGCCCGGGTTGTAGACGAGCACGAACCGGATGAGCTCGCCGATCACGGGAATGGTGCGGCCGTCGCCGAGCTCGGCCTCGGCCCACCACTTGCTGCCCTGGTCGATGAGCACGACGACCACTGCGATCGCGAGCACCCACCAGAAGAGACGGTGCCGGCCGGTGCTGGGAAGGTCTCGCGCGTCGTCGGCGCCGGGGCTCACTGAGGTCACCCGCACCATTCTCGCAGCCCGCTCGAGCGCGCCGGGCCGTCGAGCCGATGCAGCGCGTCATCGCGGTGGCCGAAGGGGTAGCCTGAACCGGTGAGAATCCTGGTCCTCGGCTCCGGCGCGCGCGAGCACGCCATCATCCTCGCGCTCCTCGACGAGGAGGCCGGCCACGAGATCATCGCCGCTCCCGGCAATGCCGGCATCGCGGCATCCCACACCTCGTCGGCCCGCGGCAGCGTCACGACCATCGCCCTCGATGCCGCCGATCCCGGCCTCGTCACCGACTACGCCCTCGACAACGACATCGAATTCGTCGTCATCGGCCCAGAGGCGCCGCTCGTCGCCGGCGTCGCCGATGCCCTGCGCACCCGCGGCATCGCCGTGTTCGGCCCGGGCAAGGCCGCGGCAGCGCTCGAAGGCTCGAAGACGTTCGCGAAGCGCATCATGGAGACCGCCGGCGTGCCCACCGGGCGGGCGAACCTCGCCGAGACGCTCGAGGCCGTCGAGGCGACCCTCGACGAGTTCGGCTCGCCCTATGTCGTGAAGGCCGACGGACTCGCAGCGGGCAAGGGCGTGCTCGTCACCGACGACCGCGCCGCTGCAGTTGCGCACGCCACCCACTACCTGCAGCAGGGCCCCGTGCTGATCGAGGAGTTCCTCGACGGCCAGGAGGTCTCGCTCTTCCTGCTCTCCGACGGCACCAACGTGCTGCCGCTCTCGCCGGCGCAGGACTACAAGCGCTTGCGCGACGGCGACGCCGGCCCGAACACCGGCGGCATGGGCGCCTACTCCCCCCTGCCGTGGCTCGCCGACGCCGACGACGGCCGGGGCGGTCGCTTCGGCAGCGAGCAGGCGTTCGTCGACGAGGTCATCGAGACGATCGCACTGCCCACGGTGCGCCAGCTCGCCACCGAGCAGACGCCGTTCATCGGGCTCCTCTACGCGGGCCTCATCCTCACCACTCGCGGCATCCGCGTCATCGAGTTCAACGCCCGGTTCGGCGACCCCGAGACGCAGGTCGTGCTGCCGCGGCTCGAGACCCCCCTGTCGGGCCTGCTCTACGCCGCGGCGACCGGCGGGCTCGGCTCGCTGCCGCGCCCGGTCTTCCGGCCGGATGCCGCGGTCACGGTCGTGCTCGCGAGTGAGGGGTACCCCGAGGCGCCCGAGACCGGGCGGCCGATCGAGGGCATCGAGGCCGCGGCATCCGTGGCCGGCGTGCACCTCGCCCATGCCGCGACGGCCATCGGTGCGGCGAGTGCCACCGGCACGGCGACCGATGATCTGCCGCTCATCGCCACCGGCGGCCGCGTGCTCAACGTGGTCGCCGTCGGCGACGGCTTCGCCGAGGCGCGCCGCCGGGCCTACGAGGCCCTCGCGCACCTCAGGCTCGACGGCGGCCAGTACCGCACCGACATCGCGGCTCGCGTCACCGAATAGCGAGTGCTTGAAGCTTGCGCACCAGCCCGAGTACCCGACGTGCGCCCAAGGTCGATTCGCGCGTGCACGACGGGTCCTCGTGGGCACATCGGGTACTCCAGCGTCAGCGCGACGCTCGTAAACTGGGGCGGTGAGCGAATCGCAGGAGCACCCAGGCTGGACCCACGTCTACTCGGGCAAGGTGCGCGATCTCTACGTGCCCACCGCACTGCTCGTCGATGACGACAGCTGGACCGGCGACCCCCTGAGCCTCTCGCCCGTCGTGCTCGTGGTCGCGACCGACCGAGTGAGCGCCTACGACAGCGTTCTCTCCCCCGCGATCCCGGGCAAGGGCGCGATGCTCACGAGCCTCACGCGCTGGTGGTTCGACCAGCTGCCCGAGGTGCCGAACCACCTGGCGCAGCCGCTCGACGACCGCCTGCAGGCTCTCGACCTGCCTCCGGTCCCGGCCGAGTTCGCCGAGCGCGGCACGCTCTGCCACACGCTCGACATGTTCCCGATCGAGTGCGTCGTGCGCGGCTTCATCACCGGCGGCGGCTGGAAGGAGTACCAGCAGACGGGCGCGATCGGCGGCATCCCGCTGCCCGAGGGGCTCTCGAACGGCGACCGGCTGCCCGAGCCCATCTACACGCCCGCGTGGAAGGCCCCCATGGGCGAGCACGACGTGAACGTGTCGTACGAGCGCACGGTCGAGCTCGTCGGCGAGGTCGTCGCCGCGCAGCTGCGCGAGCTCTCGCTCGAGATCTTCACTCGCGCCTCCGAGATCGCCGAGACCCGCGGCCTCGTGCTCGCCGACACGAAGTTCGAGTTCGGCGCCGACCGCGCGACCGGCATCGTGACGCTCGCCGACGAGGTGCTGACCTCCGACTCGTCGCGCTACTGGGATGCCGAGGCATACGCGACCGCGGCCACGCCCGAGCTGCGCATGGCGAGTTTCGACAAGCAGATCGTGCGCGACTGGCTCACCGCCAATTGGGATCAGGATGTCACCGAGGAGCCGCCGACGCTCCCCCACGAGATCGTCGAGCAGACAGCCGCGCGCTACCGCGAGCTGCTCGAGCGGTTGACGCTGCGCGCCTGAGGCCTCCCGGAATACCGTCGCCGAGGCATCCGTTACTATTAGTTGTGATTACAACCAATGGCCAGCCCGCCGGCGCGGGACT
Organism: Agromyces subbeticus DSM 16689; assembly: GCF_000421565.1. Classification (GTDB taxonomy): domain Bacteria; phylum Actinomycetota; class Actinomycetes; order Actinomycetales; family Microbacteriaceae; genus Agromyces; species Agromyces subbeticus. The sequence goes on from NZ_ATXG01000005.1 coordinate 43,788, forward strand.
GCTCGCCGCCGATACCGGCATGGGCGCGGTGACGCTGCGCGTCGGTGATCTCGACGCGATGATCCGCTACTACCGCGACGGCGTCACGCTCGACCTGCTGAGCCATGACGGGCCCGTCGCGGTGCTCGGCCGCGGCGCGACGCCGATCGTGATCCTCGAGCACGCGCCCGAGCTCAGGCACGCCTCGCCGCGCGACGCCGGCCTGTTCCACACGGCGATCCTCTTCGACACCCGCGAGGCACTCGCGACCGCGATCTACTCCGTGGCCGCCAAGCACCCCGGCACCTTCACCGGCAGCGCCGACCATCTCGTGAGCGAGGCGTTCTACTTCACCGACCCCGAGGGCAACGGCGTCGAGCTCTACTTCGACCGCGACCGCTCGCAGTGGAGCTGGGTGCACGGCACCATCGAGATGGGCACGCTCTACCTCGACCCGAACACCTACCTGCGCGAGCACCTCACCGAACGGGCAGCGGATGCCGCGGCATCCGTCACCGCCGACGCCACCTCCCGCCTCGGCGACGCCGTGGTCGGCCACGTGCACCTCTCGGTCGGCGACATCGCGAGCGCGCGCGAGTTCTACGTCGACCGGCTGGGTTTCGAGACGACGGCGAGCATGGGCGACCACGCGCTCTTCGTCTCGGCCGGCGGCTACCACCACCACATGGCGATGAACACGTGGAACAGCCGTGGCGCCGGCCGCCGGGGCCTCGCGCTCGGACTCGGCAAGGTCGAGATCGTGGTGCCGGGCGCCGACGACCTCGGCGCGCTCGGCGAGCGCATGGCGCACCACCGTGTGCCGACCCGCGACGACGGTCGCACCCTCGCGTTCGACGACCCGTGGGCGAATCTCGTCGAAGTGCGCTCGGCCGGCTGAGTCACGACGACGTTCGCTGTTGCCGGCCGGCAAGCGCGCAGACGCAGACATTTGCGCTTCGACCATGAGTGAGTGTACAGTCACTCATATGGCAATCAAGCTCTCCACTGCAGAGGAACGGCGACCGCTCGTCATCGCCGCCGCGATCACCGCATTCGCCCGCACGGGCTACCGCGGCACCACGGTGGCCGACGTTGCGGCCGAGGCTCGCATCTCGTCGGCATACGTCTTCAAGCTCTTCCCGAGCAAGGAGCAGCTCTTCGTCGGCGCGCTCGACGCCTGCTACGACCGCGTGGTCGAGTCACTCGGCCACGGGGTGGAACACGCGACGAACCCCACCCCCGACGGCATCCTCGATTCGATGGGCGGCGCGTACGCCGAGCTCATCGCCGACCGCGACCTGCTGATGCTGCAGGTGCACGCGCAGTCGGCGGTCGAGGTGCCCGAGATCGGAGCCGCCCTCCGGCGCGGCTACCGGCGCGTGACGGAGTTCGCATCGACGAGGTCGGGCGCGACGGATGCCGCGGTGCAGCGGTTCATCGCCTTCGGCCAACTCTGCCACCTCGTAGCCACGCTCGGCATCGACGACTCCTCGGAGGCCTGGGCGGCCACGCTCGCCGCGGGCATTCGCCACCCCGACTTCACCGCGGCGGCGCCCGGCTCCGCGGCCGGCTCGAGTACCGGCGGCAACGCCGCGTGAACCGACCGCCCGAACCCGTCACGCCGAAGGGAGGTGCTCCATGAAGTCCGAACGCGTCATGCGCTGGGTCGCCCTGATCCCGCTCGTGCTCCTCGACCTCGCGATGTTCTCCGCCTGGTCGTAGCCGCCGTCGCCGCCATCGCCCACGCGTCTCGTCGCCGTGGGCAATTGTTCCACCTCGATAGTGACTGACTAGTCACTCATTACAAACGAATCGGAGTTTTCCATGAACGACACGAATCCCGCCACCGCCACCGCCACCGGCCCGACCGCAGCCAGCCCGGGCGGCCACTCGACCGAGCGAGTGCTCTGGTGGGTCGCCTTCGGAGTGCTCACCTTCGCCGCACTGGCGATGCTCTCCCTCTGGAACTGATCTCCCCTCCCGACGGGTCTCCTCGGGGCATCCGTCATCGAATCGAAAGGACACTCCGATGAACACCACCCGCCTCTCCGAGGCCCGGTCGCAGCAGCTCGCTGCGACCGGCGCCGCGGCCCCGACCTCGCCCGACCGCACCCACCTGCGCTGGTGGGCCCTCGGCGCACTCGCACTCGCCCAGTTCCTCGTCGTGCTCGACGCCTCGATCGTGAACATCGCGATCCCGAGCCTCGGCACCGACCTCGGCCTCGACCAGGGCGCGCTCGCCTGGGTCATCACGGCCTACGTGCTGCCCTTCGGCAGCCTGCTGCTGCTCGGGGGCCGGCTCGCCGACCGATTCGGTCACCGCAAGGTCTTCCTCGTGGGCACCGTCGGCTTCGTCGCGGCCTCCGTCGCCGCCGGCCTCGCCCCTGACGGCACCTGGCTGCTGGCGTCACGGACCGTGCAGGGTGCATCCGCGGCCCTGCTCGCGCCCGCGTCGCTCGCACTCGTGACCCGACTCTTCACGACGTCGGCCGACCGCGCCAAGGCGCTCGGCATCTGGGGCGCCGTGGCGGGAATCGGCAGTGCCGCAGGCGTGCTCGCGGGCGGACTGCTCACGGGCGCGTTCGGCTGGGAGGCGGTGTTCTTCGTGAACGCACCCATCGGCGCGATCGTGCTCGTCGCCGTTCCCTTCCTCGTGGCACGAGACCGACGCGGCGCCACGACGACCCTCGACCTGCCCGGTGCCGCAACCGTCACCGCCGGCCTCGTCGCGCTCGTCGCCGGCCTGTCGAACGCCGAGGCGCTCGGCTTCGGGCATCCGCTCGTCATCGCGCTGCTCGCAGCCGGCGCCGCCCTGCTCGCCGTGTTCGTCGCGATCGAGCGCCGCACCACGATGCCGCTCGTACCGATGGAGCTCTTCCGTAATCGGGCGGTCACGGCGGGAAATGTCGTGATGCTGCTCGTCGGCGCCGCCATGGTCGCACTGTTCTTCGCACTCTCCGTGTTCCTGCAGGAGCAGCTCGGCTTCGATGCGCTGGCCGCCGGCCTCTCGCAGCTCCCGCTCGCCGGGGCACTCGTCGTGATCGCCGGCATCGTGCCGCCCTTCGTCGCCCGATTCGGCATCCGCCCCGTGCTGACCGCCTCGCTGCTCGTGCTCACCGGCGGGCTCGCATGGCTCGCCGCAGCGCCGAGCGGCGCCGAGTTCGTCGTGCACGTGCTCGGCCCGAGCCTCGCCATCGGGGTCGGACTCGGTGGCGCCTTCGTCACGGCGACCCAGCTCGCGGTCGACGGGGTCGACGGCGGGGAGTCGGGCCTCGCGGGCGGCCTCGTGAACACGAGCCAGCAGATCGGCGGCGCGCTCGGGCTCGCGGTGCTCGGCGCCGTCAGCGGGGCGGTCTCGGCCGCGCTCGGTGAGAGCGGCGCGAGCGCCGAGGTCGTCGCGGCAGGAGGGTTCCGTGCGATCTTCGTGGGTGCTGGAGTCGCGGCGCTGCTCGCAGCGGTGGCCGTGGTGACGATTCGCCCGGCGGGCGCCCCCGGTGAGGCCCGCCTGCAGGGTCGCGCCTGACCAGCTGACCACTCGCTCACGTGACGCGAATCGACCTTCGAGCGGCCGCTCGGGGTCGATTCGCGTCACGTCGCGTGCGGTCGGGCGCGGGGCAGGACAGCCGGGAGATCACCGCGACGTCAGCGCGGCGCGGGCTTCGGCCCCTTCGCGTGCGACATGTCGTGGAACGCGGCGAAGGCCTGCGCCGGCGCCGGCATCGGCGTGGTGCCCGGCCGCGCCCGGAGCCCGTCGAGCACGATCGTGAGCTGGCGCCGCCAGAACGGCAGGTACTCGCGGCCGTACTGGCCGAGCGAGCCGAGCATGTCGACGAGGATGCCCAGATCGACCGCGGTGACGTCGTCGCGAAGGGCGCCCTCGGACTGCGCCCTCGCCACGAGGCCGTTGACGACCTCCTCGAACTCTGCGCCGGGGCGATACGAGGGATCGAGTTCGGCGACGCGACGCATCACGGCGGGCAGGAACGGCGATTCGGCCACCCAGGCGCCGAGCCGTTCGACGTAGAGCTCGACGGATCGCCATGCCGTCTGGGCGCCGAGGATCTCGGGGGCGAGGTCGTGCAACTCGGCCACGGCAGCGTCGTAGATCTCTCGCACGAGCGCGTCGCGGTTCGCGAAATGGCGATAGACCGTGCCCGCTCCGACACCGGCACGGGCGGCGAGCTCGTCGAGCGGCGCGTCGATGCCGCGCTCCGCGAAGAGCTGCCGCGCCTCGTCGAGCAGGCGTGCATGATTCCGCCGCGCATCGCGGCGAGACGAGGTCGACGAGCTCACGCTTTCACTGTACGCGCGCAGCTCGGGTATGATTCGGAGGGTCGTCTCCGTTTACCCGAGCGGGGTCGATTTCCCTCGGGGAGAGGGACACGCTGCGCGGCGGGCAACGAGCCGGTTCGTCCGGGACGGGGGCGCCCGCCGCGTCAGTGCAGCTGCCGTCGTCCCGCCGGCGCCATCTGCCTGCGCAGCGTCGACTCGTCCCGCTGGCCATCCGGCTCGCGAGCCACTGGCGGCCGATGCCGCGTGGCTAGGCTGGTGCCGTGACTCCTGAGCCAACCGAACCGGGCGACGACGCGATCGACGGCGTCGAAGCGAACACCCGCACGATCGAGGCATCCGTCGTCACCGACTTCAGCGATCGCATGAGCTACGGCGGCTACCTCGACCTGCCGACGCTGCTCCGCGCCCAGCGCCCGATCAGCCGGCCCGAGCACCACGACGAGCTGCTGTTCATCATCCAGCACCAGACCACCGAGCTCTGGCTGAAGCTCGTGCTGCACGAGCTCGAGACCGCCCGCGACCTGCTGCGCGCCGACGAGCTCGGCCGCGCGCTCAAGTGCATCGCCCGGGTGAAGCACATCCAGAAGACCCTCACCGAGCAGTGGTCGGTGCTCGCGACCCTCACCCCCACCGAGTACGGCCAGTTCCGCGGGGTGCTCGGCAACGCGAGCGGGTTCCAGTCGTACCAGTACCGCGCGGTCGAGTTCGTGCTCGGCAACAAGAACGCGAAGATGATGCAGGTCTTCGAATCGGATGCCGCGGCGAGCGTGATTCTGCGTCACGCGCTCGAGTCTCCGAGCCTGTACGACGAGTTCCTGCGCCTGCTCGCCCGCCGCGGCTACCCGATCCCCGCGTCACTGCTGGAGCGCGATGTCACCCAGGCGTGGACGTTCGCGCCCGAGCTCGTGCCGGTCTTCGCAACGATCTACGCCGACACCTCCGAGCACTGGGCGGCCTACGAGACGTGCGAAGAGCTCGTCGACCTCGAAGACAACTTCCAGCTGTGGCGGTTCCGACACCTGAAGACGGTCGAGCGCATCATCGGGTCGAAGACCGGCACGGGCGGTTCGAGTGGCGCGACCTTCCTGCGGCGCGCGCTCGACCTCACCTTCTTTCCCGAGCTCTACGCCGTGCGCACCGAGATCCCGGGTTGACCATGGCGCCGCCGCTCGACCTCGGACCGCTGGCTCGCCCCGTGCGCCGCTCGCTGAACGGCGAGCACCCGGGCGAGGTCGGCACGATGCTGCCGCCGCTCATCGACCACCACGTGCACCTGATGATCATCGGGCCCGATGCGCTGCGCGACACGGCGATCGCCGGCGTCGTCGACCTCGGCGGCCCGCTCGACACGATCTCGGCGTACGCGCGGCGCAGCGGCGTGCCCCGGGTCGCGTTCGCCGGCAGCTTCCTCACGGCGCCGGGCGGCTACCCGGTCGGCCGCTCATGGGCCGCACCCGGAAGCGCCCGCGAGATCGCCGCCGATGCGGGTGACGGGCGCGCCGCCCTGCCGAGCTCGGTCGAGACTGCGGTCTCGGAGCAGCTCGCGTTCGGGGCATCCGTCATCAAGGTCGCACTCAACTCGGCGACGGGCCCGGTGTTCGACCGTGCAACGCTCGAGACCATCGTCGCGAGCGCGCACGCGCACGGGCTGCCGGTGGTCGCCCACGTCGAGGGCGAGGGGATGTCGCGGCTCGCGATCGACGCCGGCGTCGACGCCTTCGCGCACACGCCCTTCACCGAGCGCCTCGACGACGCGCTCGTCGCCAGCGCCGTCGCGGCGGGCCAGCGCTGGATCTCGACGCTCTTCGTCGCCGGCTACGGCGAGCCGACACCCGCGACCGCGATCGCGGTCGACAACCTGGCACGGTTCCGCGCGGCGGGCGGGCGGGTGCTCTACGGCACCGACCTCGGCAACGGCGAGCAACCGCTCGGCGTGAACCCGGCCGAACTCGAGCTGCTGGTCGACGCCGGCCTCGCGGCATCCGAGCTCATCGCCTCGATCACCGAGGTGTGGCCCGCCGCGGTCGCGACCGATCGCCACGGCATCGCGACCTTCGTGCCGGGGCCGCCGCCCGTCTCGGTCGACGACGTGCCGCGCTGGCTCGCGACCGCGCGCGTCGTGGCGGTCGAAGACCTGGAGCCCTATGCCGGCCGGCCCGCCTCCGATCGAGCCGCCTCCGATCAGCCGGGCACCGCACCCGAACAGCCGGGCACCGCACCCGAACCGCCAGGCACCGCACCCGAACCGCCAGGCACCGCACCCGAACAGATCCGCACCGACCACCTGGAGCCCCAGTGACGCTCGACCCGCATCTCGCCTTCGCCCGCCGCATGGATCGCTCCGACGGGCTCGCCCACTATCGCAAGCGGTTCGCAGGTGCCGAGACCGACCTCGTGTACTTCGACGGCAACTCGCTCGGGCGGCCGCCGGTCTCGGCGATCGAACGGGTCGAGCGGTTCCTGCGCGACGACTGGGGCGGCCGCCTGATCCGCGGCTGGGATGAAGCGTGGCTGCAGCTGCCCACCGAGATCGGCGACCGCATCGGCCGGGCCGTCATCGAGGCGAAGGCCGGACAGACCGTGATCGGCGACTCGACGACGGTGCTGCTCTACAAGCTCGCCCGCGCCGCGGTCGACGCCCAGCTCGCGCGCGACCCCGCTCGCCGCGAGATCATCGTCGACACCGACAACTTCCCGACCGACCGCTACGTGCTCGACGGCATCGCGAAGGAGCGCGGCATGCGGCTGCGCTGGATCGAGGTCAACACGACGGCCGGGGTGACGCCCGAGCAGCTCGCAGAAGCGGTCGGCCCCGAGACGGCGCTCGTGGTCGTCTCGCACGTCGCCTACCGTTCGGCCTACCTCGCAGATGCTCCCGAGCTCACCCGCATCGCGCACGACGCCGGTGCCCTCATTCTCTGGGACCTCTGCCACTCGGCGGGTTCAGTGCCCGTGAAGGCCGACCTCTGGGGCTTCGACCTCGCCGTCGGATGCACCTACAAGTACCTGAACGGCGGCCCGGGCTCGCCCGCCTTCGCGTACGTGCGCGACGACCTGCAGGCCGTGCTCGCCCAGCCGATCCAGGGCTGGTGGGGCACGACCGACATGTTCGCGATGGGGCCCGACTACGAGCCCGTGCCCGACATCAGGCGCTTCCTCTCGGGCACGGCGCCGATCGTCGGCATGCTCGCGATGGAGGAGACCCTCGCGATGATCGAGGAGGCCGGCATGCCGGCGCTGCGCGCGAAGTCGGTCGCACTGACCGAGTACGCCATCACGCTCGCCGGCGACTGGCTCGCCCCGCTCGGGGTGACGCTCGCCTCACCGGCCGACGCCGAGGAGCGCGGCGGCCACGTGACGCTCCACCACAACGCGATGCGCGAGGTGACCGCCCGGCTCTGGCAGCGCGACGTGATCCCCGACTACCGCGATCCGGGCGGCCTGCGCATCGGGCTGTCACCGCTGTCGACGAGCTTCGAAGAGGTGCACCGCGGGCTCGCCGCGACCCGCGACACCCTCAAGACCGTGCTGCTGGAGCGCGCCGGGCTCGCCTGAGGTGCAGCTTCGTCATGTGGCCGGCGGCCGCGTTACCACCCGCACCAGCTCGTGACAAGCCCACCGGGCGATCCGGGCCTCTCCCGGCCGGCGAGCGTACGATGACTCGATCACCGGCGAAGGGAGCATCATGTCCGACACCGACCGAAACATCACGAACGCGAAGACCGCCGCGCAGAACACCGCAGCACGAGCGAGCGATGCCATGAGCGACACCGCAGCGCGAGGGAGCGATGCCGTGAACGACACCGCCCAGCGAGCAGCGGATGCCGCAGCCGATGCTTCGACGAAGTTCTCGAGTACCGCGGCCGACGCTGCCGACACCGTGAGCGACACCGCAGCGAAGGCATCCGACGCAGCGCACGACCTGTTGAGCGATGCGAAAGGCAACGCCACCGAGGCGATCGATGCCATCGCGGAGCAGGCGAGCACCGCGGCGACCGCAGCGAAGGAAGCCGCGAACGACGGCGTCGCCTATGTCAAGGCGCAGTACCGGGAGAACCCCGGTCGGGTCATCGCGGTCGGCGCGGCAGCCGTCGTCGCCCTCGGCCTCATCATCAAGGGGCTGCGGCGGCACTGACGACTGCACCCCCGAACGGCCCGGCAGACCGCCGTGCCGGGCACCGCAGTTCTCCCCGGTAGAATCGACGCATCCACACTTTCGACACCGGACGGAGAACCGCGGTGCCCACCATCGTCGTCGACGTGATGCCCAAAGCCGAACTGCTCGACCCCCAGGGAAAGGCCGTCGCCGGCGCCCTCGCCCGCACGGGTCGCACCGGGTTCAGCAGCGTGCGCATCGGCAAGCGATTCGAACTCACCGTCGACGGTCCCGTCGACGACGCCCTCAAGGCGAGTGTCCAAGAGATCGCTGAAGAGATCCTCTCCAACGGCGTGATCGAAGACGTCGTCGGCATCCACTACGAGGTGACGAACGCCGAACTCGCCGCAGAGGCCTCCGACGCGGCATCCGTCACCGAAGACGGCTTCGGCGCCCCAGCCGGCGAAACGCACTGAGCGGGGTCCGACCATGCGCATCGGCGTCATCACCTTTCCCGGCTCGCTCGACGATCGCGACGCGCAGCGCGCGGTGCGCATCGCGGGCGGCGAGCCGGTCGCGCTCTGGCACGGCTCGCACGACCTCGAGGGCGTCGACGCCCTGATCCTGCCGGGCGGCTTCAGCTACGGCGACTACCTGCGCTGCGGCGCGATCGCCTCGCTCAGCCCGATCATGACCGAGGTCGTCGCTGCGGCGAACGCCGGCATGCCGGTGCTCGGCATCTGCAACGGCTTCCAGATGCTCACCGAGGCGGGCCTGCTCGAAGGCGGGCTCATCCGCAACGACCACGGCGGCTTCATCTGCCGCGACCAGGTGCTGCGCATCGAGAACGCGTCGACCGACTGGACCGGCGAGTTCTCGGCGGGCGAAGAGATCACGATCCCCCTCAAGAACGGCGAGGGCGGGTTCATCGCCTCAGATGAGACACTCGACCGGCTCGAGGGCGAGGGTCGCGTGGTGTTCCGCTACGTCGGCGTGAACCCCAACGGATCGCTGCGCGACATCGCCGGCATCTCGAACGAGCGCGGCAACGTCGTCGGCCTCATGCCGCACCCCGAGCACGCCGTCGAGCCGGGCTTCGGGCCCGACACCGCTGCCGCCATGCGCTCGGGCGTCGACGGACTCGGCTTCTTCACGAGCGTCATCCGCCGCGCCCTCGTCGAGGCGTAGCCGCCGAGCGCTCGCGGGCTTCCTCCGGTCCAGCGCTGCCGGACGCGGCGGGCGCTACACCCTCGCATCGGCCGGCTGGGCCGGCGGTCATCCGACGTACCGGTGCCTGCTCGGCGGGCAGGACCGAGGGCTGCTGATGGTCACTGCATCGAGCGATGGCTCGGCCGTCTCGGCGATCCATCGATTCCTCCGTTGACCCCGCACCGCCGAACGGGCCCGGACGCCAGTAGCATCCGGGCCCGTTCGTGCGACTGGTTACGCCGCGGCGCCGTCGGCGGCAGCCGTCGCGTGCGCCGCTCGAAGCACGACGCCGAGGCCGGCGTCGACGTTCGTCCAGTACTGGAAGAAGCGCTCGCGGATCTCGTCGATCGTGATCGCGCCGGCCTGGCCGGTCAGGGTCTCGAGCAGGCGGGCGCGCGCCGCGTCGTCGAGCACCTCGCGGTAGAGCGTGCCGGCCTGGCCGAAGTCGCTGTCGTCGGCGCGCAACGTGTACGCCGAACGCACGAGCTCGCCGTCGCTCTCCCAGCCGCCCTCGGCGGCGGCCTCAGCCGACGCCACGGGTCCGCCGAACGAGTTCGGCGCGTAGACCGGCGTGTTCGGCGCGTTGAAGCCGTGACGCTGCGCGCCGTCTTGCGAGTAGTTGGCGACGGATGCCGCGTGCGGCGCGTTCACCGGAATCTGGTTGTAATTCGTGCCCACGCGGTAGCGCTGCGCGTCGGGGTAGCTGAACACGCGGGCCATGAGCATCTTGTCGGGGCTGATCGCGATGCCCGGCACGGTGTTCGCCGGCGAGAACGCCGCCTGCTCGATCTCCGCGAAGAAGTTCTGCGGGTTGCGGTCGAGCGTGAGCGTGCCGACCGGGATCAGCGGATAGTCGGCGTGCGGCCACACCTTCGTGAGGTCGAACGGGTTGAAGCGGTACGTCTTGGCGTCGTCGTAGGGCATGACCTGCACGTGGAGGTCCCACTTCGGGTGCTCGCCGGCCTCGATCGCGTCGTGCAGATCGCGGCGGTAGAAGTCGGCGTCGGCACCGGCGATCGCCTCGGCGGCGGCCGGGTCGAGGTGCAGGTCGCCCTGCTGCGTGCGGAAGTGGTACTTCACCCAGAACTTCTCGCCCGCGGCGTTGATCCACTGGTACGTGTGCGACCCGAAGCCGTGCATCTCTCGCCACGACTTCGGGAGGCCCCGGTCGCCCATGAGGTAGGTGACCTGGTGCGCCGACTCGGGCGAAAGGGTCCAGAAGTCCCACTGCATGTCGGAGTTGCGCAGGCCCGAGCCCGGCAGCCGCTTCTGGGAGTGGATGAAGTCGGGGAACTTGATGGCATCGCGGATGAAGAAGACCGGCGTGTTGTTGCCGACGATGTCGTAGTTGCCCTCGGTCGTGTAGAACTTCACCGAGAAGCCGCGCACGTCGCGCCAGGTGTCGGGCGAGCCCTGCTCTCCCGCGACGCTCGAGAAGCGCATCAGGGTCTCGACGGTCGTGCCGGGCTGGAACACCGCGGCACGCGTGTACGCCGAGACATCCGCCGTCACCTCGAAGGTGCCGAACGCGCCGCCGCCCTTCGCGTGCACGATGCGCTCGGGAATGCGCTCGCGGTTGAACTGCGCGAGCTTCTCGACGAGGTACCGGTCGTGCAGCACCGTCGCGCCGTCGGCGCCGACCGTGAGGGAGTGGGCGTCGCTCGCGACCGGGGTGCCGGTCTGCGTCGTGGTGGGCGTGTTGGTGAGTTCCGACATGCGTCCTTCTCTCTGTTTCTCTTCGTTCTTTCTCTGGGGTCGCCGACCGTGGGGTCGACGGGGCGCAGTAGGGCGCGCCCGAGTCTCGGTCGCCGGATCGACCCGGCGCGATGGATGGGACCGGTACGGCCCCTGCCGGCTCAGCTCAGCGCGGTACTCGCACGGCCGGCGCTGCAGTCGGGGCAGACGCCCCAGAACGTGACCTCGGCGGTCTCGATGCGAAAGCCGTGCGTCTCGCTCGGTGTGAGGCAGGCGGCCTCGCCGACGATGCAGGCCACATCGAAGACCGTGCTGCAGGTCGTGCACACGAGATGGTGGTGGTTGTCGCCCGTGCGCGTCTCGTACAGCGCGGGCGAGCCGGCCGGCTCGATCTTGCGCAGCAACCCCGCCTCGGACAACGCACCGAGCACGCCGTAGACGGCCTGCCGCGAGGTGCTCGGCAGCACGCTTGCGACGCGTGCGTGCACCGCATCGGCGTCGAGGTGCTCACCCGGGCGGAACGCGTCGAAGACGGCGATGCGCGAGTCGGTGACCTTGAGGCCGGCGGCGCGCACGCGGGCGGCGAGCCGTTCGCTTGCGTCAGTGCCGGTCGAGGTCATGACTCGACCCTATCGCTTGTTTTGATTGTGTCAAAACAACTTCAGGGCGAGTCGGATGCCGCGGGCCGCAGCTCCTGCGGGTGAGCCGCCGCCCGGCCTCCCTCCTGCATGATGGAACGATGACCGACACCGCCCTCAGCCCCGAACTCGACGCGACGCTGCGCGAGATCTTCGACCGCCGCGACCGGGCGAACATGCAGCCGACGATCGACGAGTTCCTCGCCGTGCTCGAGCGCCACCCGGGCAACGCGTGGGTGCTCTACGAGGTCGGCGGGTCGTACGACACGGCGGGCGAGGAGCAGACCGCGCTCGGCTACTACGAACGGGCGATGGCCGCGGGCCTTGCGGGCGATGCCTTGCGCCGCTGCCTGCTGCAGTACGGCAGCACGCTGCGCATTCTCGGTCGCCTCGACGATTCGATGGCGGCGCTCGATCGGGCACGCGCCGAGTACCCCGACTCGGCGTCGGTGCGGCTCTTCCACGCGCTCGGGCTGCACGCCTCGGGCCGCAGCGACGCCGCCGTCGGCTCGCTGCTGGCGTTCGCCGCCGACGAGGTTCGCACGCCCGACGTGCTTCGCTACGAGGCGGCGCTGCGCGGCAACGCGGCGTACCTGCTCGGGCTCGACGAGGTGCGACCACGGAGCTGAGTGGGCCCGTCGTCGGTTTCCGAGTGACGTATGCGAGCCGGGTTCAGCGCTCGGCGCGGCGCTCGAGCGGGTCGGGCAGTACCCAACGCTTCGGGCGATCGGCCTCGGCCGGCAGCGAACGCCCCCTGAGATAGAACATGACGAGGGATGCCGCGATGAGCGCGGTGCCGAGCGGGATCACCAGGGTGTTCAGCAGGTCCAGTAGGAGCAGACCGAGGTATAGGAAGGTCTGACCCGGCTCGGTGTTGAGCCACGCGCTCGAATACAGCGCAGGCTGCACGAAGGCCGCGAGCACGCCACCGGCGAGCGCGAGGCCGATGCCAGACCAGAGCGTGATCTTCGGCATGCTGTCCTTCATCAGACCTCCCGGTTCGGTGGCACACGCTACCACCCGCGCACCGTCAATCGTTCGTTCGATGCGTGCGCTCAGCGGCGGCTGCGAGGATGGGAGCACCCGAACCCTGGAGCATCCGTGTCACCGAAACGCCTCTACCGCGCCCTCGCCTTCGCCGAGGCCGTCACCTGGACGATCCTGATCGTCGCGATGATCCTGAAATACGCGGCCGGCGTCGAGTGGGCGGTGCTCGTGGGCGGATCGATCCACGGGTTCGTGTTCCTCGCCTATGCACTCACCGCCGTCATCATCGGCGTCAACCAGCGCTGGAACCTCGGCCGCGTCGCGTTCGCCGTGCTCACCGCGATCGTGCCGTACGCCACCATCCCGTTCGAGCTGTGGCTCGTGCGCAAGGGCCACCTCGAGGGCGACTGGCGCCGCGAGAAGACCGACCACCCCGCCGACTCGAACTGGGTCAACGGGCTGCTGCGCTGGTTCCTCGCCCGACCCGTGCTGCTCGTCTCGGTCGCGGTCGTCGGCATCGCCGTCGTGTTCGCAGCGCTGCTCGTGATCGGTCCGCCCGGGGGCCGTGAGGCCTGATCCGTTCGGAGCGCGCAGACTGGTGGCATGCCCATTCTCAACAAGGACATGTCGGTCTGCATCTCGCTCGCGGGCAGGCCGTCGAACCTCGGCACCCGCTTCCACAACTTCCTCTACGACGAGCTCGGGCTGAACTTCGTCTACAAGGCGTTCACGACCGACGACCTCGAGGGCGCCGTGCGCGGCATCCGGGCGCTCGGCATCCGCGGATGCTCCGTCTCGATGCCGTTCAAGGAGGCGGCGATCCCCCTCGTCGATGTCGTCGAGCCCTCGGCCGCGGCGATCGAGTCCGTCAACACGATCGTGAACGACGGCGGGGTGCTCACGGCGTCGAACACCGATTACGAAGCGATCGCGCAGCTCATCGCGGAGAACGGGCTCGACCCGGTGCAGTCGGTGCTCGTGCGCGGGTCGGGCGGCATGGCGAAGGCCGTCGTCGCGGCGTTCCGCGGTGCGGGATTCGACGACGTCACGGTGCTCGCGCGCAACGCGTCGCTCGGCCCGGCGCTCGCGGAGCAGTACGGCTACACGTGGACGGCTGTCGACCCTGCGCCCGGCGCCGAGGCCATCGTGAACGTCACCCCGCTCGGCATGCAGGGCGCGGATGCCTCGGCGCTCTCGTTCTCCGATGCGCACATCGCCGCGGCATCCGTCGTCTTCGACGTCGTCGCGTTCCCCGCGGAGACGCCGCTCGTCTCGGCCGGCCGTGCGGCGGACAAGCTCGTCATCAGCGGCGCCGAGGTTCACGCGATGCAGGCCGCAGCGCAGTTCGAGCGCTACACGGGCGTGGCGCTGACACGCGAGCAGATCGCGCGCGCCGCCGCGTTCTCACGGGCGGAGTAGCTGCTCGTCAGTGCTGCACGCGGTTGACGATCGCGGTCCAGATGAGCGCCGTCGTCGAGCACGCGAGCAGCGCGACGAACACCCACGGCAGGCCGGCGAGCCCGACCACGCCGTAGAGCACGGCACCGAGCAGGGCACCGCCACCGATACCCGTGTTGAACGCGGTCGTGTAGAAGGATGCCGCGGCATCGCGGATGCGCGACGACGCCGAGTGCAGCAGGCGCGTGTTGAGCATCGGCGGCAACGCGCCGAACGCCATGCCCCAGAGCAGGAAGCTCGCGATGCTCACGATCGGCACCTGCGGGAAGAGCGCGAGCCCGGCCACGCCGAGGCCCGTCGCGACGAGTGCGACGGCGAGCCCCGCGGTCGGCCGACGACCGAGCACGGTGCCGGCGAGAACCAGGCCGGCTGCCCCCGCGATGCCGTAGGCGAGCAGCATCGGGCTGATCGCGCTCGCCGGCAGGCCCATGACGTCGGTGATGTAGGGCGCGATGTACGTGTAGAACGTGTACGCGCCGACCATCGTGACCGCGGTGACCAGGCAGACGACGATCACCGGCACGAACGTGGGGTCTCCGCGCAGGCGGATCGGCGCGGCATCCGCTTCACCGGCGTGGTGGCGCACCGGCGGCAGGAAGCGCCAGACGAGCAGCGCACCGAGCAGGGTGATCACGCCGATGCCGGCGAAGGCGAGTCGCCAGCCGAACGCGTGGCCGAGCGCGGTGCCGAGCGGCACGCCGAGCACGAAGGCGAGCGAGCCGCCGGCAACGCTGATCGAGACGGCGCGGGCGAGCTGCTCCTTGGGCACGAGGTGGCCGGCGTACGCTCCGACGACCGACCAGAAGAGTCCGTGTGCTGCGCCACCGAGGACGCGCGTGGCGAGCACCGTGCCGTAGTTCGGCGCGAGCGCGCTGAGCACGCAGCTGACGGCGAGCACCGCGAGGCTGATCACGATGAGCGTGCGCCGCGGAACGCGCTTCGTGAGGCTCGAGAGCGGCACGGTGAGCACCACGACCGTGGCCGCGAACACCGTGACGAGCAGGCCGATGAGGGGCTCGCTCACGCCCAGCTCGCGGCTCATGTCGGGCAGCAGGCCCGTCGGGATCATCTCGATCGTGACCGAGAGGAAGACGGCCGCGGCGAGCACGATGAGACCCAGCCACGGGAAGGGCGGCATCACGGCCGGCGTGGAGGACGTGGAGTAGAAGGGAGTGGACGGCGTCATGGGGATACCTGAGGAAGGGCGTTCCCGCGGGCGCGGGGCGGGGCTCCGCGAGCGCTACGGCGGGTCGACTACGCGCTTTGTGCGCGCCCAGGGCCGTCGGGAATGCGACGACCAGGGTCGAGTCTACCGCGAGCGGATGCCGCGTGGCGGGGTCGTGGGCCGAGCGACGGCCTGACCCGGGAGCGGTGTCGAGCGAGTTCTCCACATTCGAACATTTCTTCGAATCTGCGTCCGTATTCCGCTAGAATCGAACCATGCCCGAAGCCCCAGCAGCCCTCCTCGAACTCGAGGCTGCGTGCGCCGCGGTGCTTCGGCAGTGGGCGGGCGCGTTGCTCGGCTCCTCGAGCGACGCCGAAACCGACATCCGCGCCATGAACGATGACGGGCTGGTGCGGGCGACCGAGGCGCTGGCGCAATTGTGTCGGCGGGTCGAGGCGCTCCAGGCGAGGTGCGCGGCGGGCATCGCCGAGCGCTCTCGCGGCGTCGATGACGGCGCCGACCTGGCTCGCAAGCACGGCTTCGCCTCACCCGAGCGGCTGATCGCACAGACCACTGGTGGTCGCTACACCGACGCAGCTCGGCTCGTCGCCGTCGGCCAGGCGACGAGCCGCCGTGCATCGTTCACCGGCGAGGCGCTGCCACCCCGGCATCCTCACGTGGCGCAGGCGCTCGATGCCGGCACGCTCGGGGTCGCCGCCGCCGACGTCATCCGCCGGTTCCTCGACCACCTTCCGCCGAGCGCTGCGCGCGACGAGCTCGATGCCGCCGAGCAATTGCTCGTCGACCGCGCCCCGGCCGTCGGAGTCGACGGACTCGTGCGGCTCATCAGGCAGCTCGAAGCGCATCTCGACCCCGACGGCGTGAAGCCAAGCGAAGACGAGCTGCGAGCTCGCCGAGGCCTCTCGGTCTGGCAAGACGCGGCCGGCATGATCAACCTGAAGGGTGCGTTCGACCCGGCGAACGGTGCACCGATCAAGCTCGCGATCGAAGCGCTCGTGAGTGCAGAGCTGCACCGTGCTCGCGACGCGAAGCGCGGCTTCGGCGAGCGCGGCGACGCAGACGCCGGCGCCGGCGCCGGTGCCGGTGCCGGTGCCGAGGCGCGCGACACCGGTGCCGATCCGCTCTTCCGCGAAGAGCGCACGATCGCGCAGTTGAATGCCGATGCGCTCTCCGACATCGCCCGGCTCTCACTCTCGAGCGCGGGCGCACCCCCGGCGCTTCGCAGCGTGACCGTCGTGGCTCGACTCGATGTCGAGGCGCTGGTCAGCGGGCGTGGGCACGCCACCATCGACGGCGTCGATCAGCCCGTGTCGGTCGCGACCGCCCGCGAGCTCGCCGAATCCGCCGGTGTCGCCCCGATGCTCATGCGAAACGGCTGCGAAGTGCTCGACCTGGGCCGTGCGGCGAGGCTGTTCTCTCCCGCGCAGAAGCTCGCTCTCGTCGAACGAGACGGCGGGTGCGCATGGCCGGCCTGTCAGCGGCCCCCGTCGCACGCGCAGGCACACCACATCGCGTGGTGGGGTCGTCATCACGGGCGCACCGAGCTGTCGAACGGCATCATGCTCTGCAGTTTCCACCACCATCGCGTGCACGACGACGGTTGGAGCATCCGCATCCGCGACGGCCGCAGCTGGTTCGTGCCGCCGGTGCACCTCGATCCCGAACAACGCCCGCGGCCGGGCAACGTCGCGCCTCGGCTCCACCTCGCGCGACGGTCCGCCACGCACCCTTCCGCAGATTCGGGGCCACCGTCAGCGCAACCACGCACGGCCGCCGCATAGCGACGCGGATACTCGCTACGCCTCGATGCGCTCCGGGTTCGCGCTCATCGAGAGAGTGCCGACGCCAGAGCCGCGCGCCCCCGGCATCTACGACCGCAGATCCGAGATCCGTCCGCCCGCCCGCCCGCCCGCCACTGAGGCGCCCGAGGTCGCGGCCATCCCGCGGCCGGTAGACTGATCGGGTCAGGCATCCGCCCGCGGCATCCCATCGTCGCCCTCTCTGGAGCTCGCCACTCGTGACCACTGAAGCCCCCGCCAACACCGCTGCCCCGTCGACCGGTTCAGGGGGCGCCGCCACGGCCGTGCTCGACACCGTCGAGGTCGCCGCGACCACGCCCGAGAAGGAGCAGCCCTACGCTGCCCTCGGCCTGAAGCCCGACGAGTACGAGCGCATCCGCAACATCCTCGGCCGCCGCCCCACGAGCGCCGAGCTCGCGATGTACTCCGTCATGTGGAGCGAGCACTGCTCCTACAAGTCGTCGAAGATCTACCTTCGCCAGTTCGGCAAGAAGGTCACGCCCGAGATGAAGAAGAACCTCATGGTGGGCATGGGCGAGAACGCGGGCGTCATCGACGTCGGCGAGGGCTGGGCGGTCACCTTCAAGATCGAGAGCCACAACCACCCGAGCTACATCGAGCCGTTCCAGGGCGCCGCGACGGGCGTCGGCGGCATCGTGCGCGACATCATCTCGATGGGCGCCCGCCCGGTCGCCGTCATGGACGCGCTGCGGTTCGGCGCCATCGACCACCCCGACACCGCTCGCGTCGTGCACGGTGTGGTGAGCGGCATCAGCTTCTACGGCAACTGCCTCGGCCTGCCGAACATCGGCGGCGAGACCTGGTTCGACTCGGTCTACCAGGCGAACCCGCTCGTGAACGCCCTCGCAGTCGGCGTCATGCGCCACGAAGACCTGCACCTCGCCAACGCCAAGGGCGCGGGCAACAAGGTCGTGCTGTTCGGCGCCCGCACCGGCGGCGACGGCATCGGTGGCGCATCGATCCTCGCCTCCGACAGCTTCGACGAGGGCGGCCCGACCAAGCGCCCCGCGGTGCAGGTCGGCGACCCCTTCGCCGAGAAGGTGCTCATCGAGTGCTGCCTCGAGCTCTTCGCGGGCGACCTCGTCGAGGGCATCCAAGACCTCGGCGCAGCCGGCATCTCGTGCGCGACCTCCGAACTCGCGTCGAACGGCGACGGCGGCATGGCGATCG
The DNA here is from genome assembly GCF_000421565.1 of Agromyces subbeticus DSM 16689. GTDB lineage: Bacteria > Actinomycetota > Actinomycetes > Actinomycetales > Microbacteriaceae > Agromyces > Agromyces subbeticus. The sequence continues at coordinate 62,319 of NZ_ATXG01000005.1, forward strand.
TGCTCGACGACGTGCTGCTGCGCGACCCCACGCTCACGCCCGAAGAGATCCTGATGAGCGAGAGCCAGGAGCGCATGATGGCGATCGTGCGCCCCGAGAAGCTCGACGGCTTCCTCGAGGTCGTCAAGAAGTGGGACGTCGAGACGAGCGTGCTCGGCGAGGTCACCGACACCGGTCGCCTGAGCATCATGTGGCACGGCCAGGAGATCGTGAACGTCGACCCGCGTACCGTCGCCGTCGACGGCCCGGTCTACGAGCGCCCCGTCGCCTACCCGACGTGGATCGACGCCCTGCAGGCCGACACGGCCGCGAAGCTCGACCGCCCGGCCACGCCCGACGAGATCCGCGCCCAGTTCCTGCAGCTCATCGGCTCGGCGAACCAGGCGGATGCCGCGTGGGTCACGAACCAGTACGACAAGTACGTGCTCGGAAACACGGCGCTCAGCTACCCCGACGACGCCGGCATGGTGCGCGTCGACGAGGAGTCGGGCCTCGGCGTCGCCATCGCGACCGACGCCAACGGCCGCTACTCGCAGCTCGACCCGCGCCAGGGCGCGAAGCTCGCCCTCGCCGAGGCCTACCGCAACGTCGCCGTCTCGGGCGCGGTGCCCGCCGCCGTCTCCGACTGCCTGAACTTCGGCTCCCCCGAGAACCCCGAGGTCATGTGGCAGTTCTCCGAGACCGTCGAGGGCCTGAGTGACGGATGCCTCGAGCTCGGCATCCCCGTCACGGGCGGCAACGTCTCGTTCTACAACCAGACCGGTGACGTGCCCATCCACCCGACGCCCGTCATCGCCGTGCTCGGCGTGATCGACGACATCGCCCGCCGCATCCCGAGCGGCTGGCAAGACGACGGCCACAACATCTACCTCCTCGGCGACACCGCGCTCGAGCTCGACGGCTCCGCATGGGCCGGCGTCGTGCACGGCCACCTCGGCGGTCGCCCGCCGGCCGTCGACCTCGCCGGCGAGAAGCGCCTCGCCGAGCTGCTCAACGCCGCGGCGATCGAGGGCCTCATCGACTCGGCGCACGACCTCTCCGACGGCGGCCTCGCGATCGCCCTCGCCGAGGCGGTCGGCCGCTTCGGCCTCGGCGCCCGCGTGGTGCTCGACGAGGTCGCCGGCGACGCCGGCATCGACCTCGCCACCGCGCTCTTCTCCGAGTCGACGGGCCGCGTCATCGTGACCGTGCCGCGCGAAGACGACGTGAAGTTCCGCGGGCTCTGCGAGGGCCGCGACTACCCGGTGCGTCGCATCGGCGTGACCGACGCGACATCCGGAGCCCTCGAGGTGCAGGGCCTCTTCACCGTCTCGATCGACGAGCTGCGCGGCATCAACCGCGCCCCGCTCGCCGATGCGTTCGGCCCCATCGTCGGGTACTGACATCCGCTGTCGCGCAGCACTCGCCGTGACCCGCCACGACCTGGCATCGAGTCGCCAGAAACCGATGCAAGACCGCGTCGGAAGCGCGTTTTCTGGCGACCCCGCGGTGATGGCGTGAGCATCGAGGGTGCGGGTGCGGGCACCGCGTACTCCGAGGCGTACGCGGCGTCCCACGGACGCTTCGCGGTCATTCCGGCGGCGTACGTCGTGCTGCGGCGCGGCGACGAGGTGCTGCTCCAGCTTCGGCGTGGCACCGGGTATTTCGACGAGCACTGGGCGTGTGGCGCGGCCGGGCACGTCGAGCAGGGCGAGTCGCTGCTCGCCGCGGCCACTCGCGAGACCCGCGAGGAGCTCGGGGTCGAACTCGACGAGTCGGCGCTCACGGTGCTCACCGTCATGCACCGCACTGGTGGGGCTCCGCACCGGGCGATCGAGGAGCGCATCGATGTGTTCTTCAGCGCCACCGAATGGCAGGGCGAACCGACGCTGATGGAGGACAAGGCGGTCGAGCTCCGCTGGTTCGCGCTCGACGCCCTGCCCGAGCCGGTCGTGCCGCACGAGCTCGAGGTGCTCGAGGCGCTGCGCGACGACCGGCTCGCCCCGATCACGCCCCACGGGTTCTGATCATGAGCCCTGCATCGTGGCCGCTCTCCCTCGTCTGGGTGCCGGTCGCCGTGTTCGCACTCGCGATCGTGATCGGCATCGTCGTGCGGTGGATCCGCGCTCCGAAGGGTGCTCGCTCGCGCTTGCGACACGCCCTCGGGCCGCTCATGAGCGCCGGCGAGAAGTACCAGGAGCTGCACACCGGCCAGCGCGGCCTGCAGGACTCGATCATCGAGGCGGTGCAGGAACAGGAGTCGCAGGGCTCCGAGCGCGGGTCGGGCAACGGCACGGGTGACGGGGCCGGTGACGGAACCGGTGACGGCGCGGATCATCAGTCGAACGACGCGACCGCCACCGATCGCTCGCGGTAGCCTGAACGTCACGAGTCGGCACGGAATCAGACTGCGACGGGCGGAACGGCACCATGGATGGATTCTTCGGCTGGCATCTGGTCGGCCTGCTCATCGGCGTCGCATACCTCGCCATCATCATCTGGGTCATCTCGCGCATCTTCCGTACCAACGAGCTGAACGAACTCGAACGATGGGTGTGGGCGATCGCGGTGTTCTGCTTCCCGCTCGTCGGCTCCATCGTGTGGTTCGCTGCCGGGCCGCATCCGTTCGGCATCCGCATCAGTCGCGACCTCCGCTAGCGCCGCGACGCCGCACCGTGCGCGGTGTCTCGCGCACCGCCGACCAGACCGTGGCCCAGTGCTCCCCCGTCAGGCGGCTCGGCAGCACGTGAGCCGGCAGGCCGAGTGCGCGCAGCACTCGCCGGCCCCGCTCGACGGGCAACGGGCGAGACGTGCGTGCGAGGATCTGCGCCATGCCGTTGCCGCGCCCCTGGTAGGCCTCGCCGACGAAGGCCTGGAACGCCGCCCGCTCTGCGACATCGACGAGCGGGTCGCGCCGCCGCTCGACACCGAACACCCCGCCATCGACCGACGGCATCGGCCGGAAGGCACGCGCCGGCACCCGCTCGTGCAGGGTGAACGCGAACCACGGATCCCACTGGGCGGTCAGCAGGCTCGAGCCGCCGACGCCGCAGCGCCGCCGAGCCACCTCCCACTGCGTGAGCAGCACCGCGTCGGTCCAGTGGCCTCGCGCGAGGAGCGACCGCATGATCGCCGTCGTGAGATGGAACGGCACGTTGCCGACGACGACGTGCGGCGACGACGGATACCGCCAGACGAGCGCGTCGGCCTGCACGACGGTGACGCGACGGCCGTGATCGCCGTCGGGGCCCAGTTCTCGGCGCAGCGCATCGGCCCGCCGCGGATCGAGTTCGAGTGCGGTGAGCGGCCTCCCCAGCTGCGCGAGCGGTCGGGTGAGCGCACCGCCACCGGCGCCGAGCTCGATGATCGGGCCGGACGTCGCCGCGACGAGTGCGACGATGCCGTCGATCACCCGACGGTCGGTCAGGAAGTTCTGCCCGAGCTCGTGGCGACCGCCCACGATCGACGGCGACGACAGCGATGGCGATGGCGATGGCGATGGCGATGGCATCGAACCGCGAGAAGAACCGGCACGAGGTGAACGGGCACGGGAGGAACGGGAGGAACGGGAGGAACGGGAGGAACGTGAAGAACGTGAAGAAGAAGAAGAAGAAGAAGACGCGTGAGTACGCAATGAAAGCTCCGCTGGCGAGAATCGTCAGCCGGGTACGCCGAACCGCACCGCGGCCAGGGTCATGGCCGAGGCGGAGGGACGCGAGAACGTTCGGTCGCTCCGCCTCAGGCGGTGCGGGGCCGAATGATCATTGCCGTGGAGTTACAACACACGATCGTCGACCTTAGCAAACCCGCTCGAACGACGCATCCGCTCAGGCGCCCGTCGGGTGCGCGAGCAACTCGACCCGCTCGCCGAGGTAGCGGTCGAGGGGCGTGAGCGCGTCGGGTTGCGCCGGGTTCCAGCGCACCACCACGGCGTCGCCGACGAGCACGAGCGGGCCGGATGCCCCGGTGCGGGCGAGCTCGGCCGGGTCGATCGGCGCCGCACCGAAGTTCACCGTCTCTCCTTCGGCGATGCCGCCCTTCACGGCGGCAGCGCGAAGGGCGCGCTGTTCGGCGATCGCCGCCGCGGGGGTGCTGCGTCGGGCCGGACGCTCGGCGCGTACCGCTCGACCAGTGGCGAACAACCGGCCGTCGGCGGTGAGCAGCAGCACCCCGAGCCGCCACACCCGGCCGAGCGGAACCATGCGGGCGGCACGCGGAATGCCGAGCGTGCGCCGCTCTGCCACATAGTCGGCGAGGGTCTCGTCACGGGCACCGTGCCGCTCCAGCTCGGCGACCGCGCTGCCGACGGGCCCGGTCAAGAGCTCCGCCACGAGCGCGACCGCGCGGCCGGCCGCGGCCGACGCAGGCTCGATCGACTCAGGCTCGACCGGCGCAGGCTCCGCGCCCGAGGCATCCGTCATCGCGATCGTCCGACGAGCTCGAGCATGGCGAGACCGTAGGCCTCGGAGACATCCGGATGCTCGAAGCGCCGCCGCGCTCCGGCCAGCTCGATCTCGACCTCGAACGCGTCGTCGAGCCGCCGCAGCGCACGGAAGGTCGACCGCAGCAGCTCACGCAACTGGTCTTCGCGGGGCAGCCACACGGCGTCGCCGATCGAGACGGAATCGAGCGCCCACTCGGTCGTGCCGTTGAAGCCGAGGATGGTTCCCGTCGGGAAGCGGTGCGCCTCGATCGTCATCTCGCTCACGGTGAAGACGTCGGCCTCCACCTCGGCCTCGACGGTGTCTGGCAGGTCGAGCTGGAACCGGTCGCCCGATTCGGGGTGCCAGACGAGCCCCGCCTCACGCAGCGCGAGCGCCAGCTCGCGGCTGATCATGGCACGTCCGCGGCCGTGTCTGAAATGCCCGCCGCAGCCTCGTCATCGGCTTCGTCGGCGTCGTCGACATACGCCGCATGCGCGCCATAGGCGCTGTAGTCCGCGTTCACGAGGATCGGCATGTGGTCGGATGACCCTCGCTCGAGCGTCTCGATGCCCACGATGTCGAACCCGACCGAGGTCGCGAGATCGAAGTGCCCGCGGAAGAACTTGTACCGCGTATACGTGCGCTTGTCGCTGAGCGTCAGGTCGTAGCCCGAGTCGCGCACCTTCTCGCCGAGGTTCTCCTTGAAGATCGGGTAGTTGTAGTCGCCGACCATGAGCGTCGGCAGGCCCGGCCCGAGAAACTGCAGCTCACCGAGCGCCGTCTTGATCTGGTGGCGACGCAGCGAGTTGAGCGCGGTGAGCGGCGCCGCGTGGAACGACGCCACGATGAGCTCGCGCTGCGCCTCGAGGTCGAGCAGGCGCACACCGATGAGCCGTTCATGTGCGGGGCGCAGCAAGCGGTCGTGCAGCGACTTCTTGAGCACGAACGCCTGCACGCGCCGCGCGGTGAAGCGGTCGGCTCGGTAGTAGAGGGCGAGCCCGAGGCGGTTGCGCTGGGTGGCGTCGGCCAGCTCGAGCGTGCCGATCTGCTGCGGCAGGTCTTGCGTGTCGCATTCCTGCAGGCAGAGGATATCGGGCGCATAGCGCTTGACGATGCCCACGAGCTCCCCGCTCGCCCGGTGCTTGCGAAGGTTGTAGCTGATCACACGCATGATCGAATCAGCCTACGTCGCCTGGCTCCGGACTGGCACAGAATTCGGCCGTGGACCGCCGCACCGCACCTCCACGATCAGAACGGCCGGCGCCCCGGCGCCACGCCGACCCGCACGTGCAGCCCGGTCCCGGCCTCGTCGATCGCGAGATCGAGTTCGGTGAGCGGATGCGTCGCGCCCACGAGTTCATCGAGCGGCAGCTCCCGCCACGACCGCTCGAGGAACTCGACGGCACGCACGAGCTGCGATGCCGCGTAGTTGTGCACGCCAGTGACGGTGACGAGCCGCCGCACGATCGACTCGGGGTCGATGCCGACCTCGGGGCCGGGCGAGACGCTGCCGACGAGCACCGCGACGCCGCCGACGCCGACGGTGTCGAGCACGGTGCGCACACCGGCGGCGGATCCGGATGCCTCGATCGCCACGAGCACCTCTCGGAACCCCCGCGCCTCGAAGCGGGCGAGCACGGCGTCGAGCCGGTCGTCCGAAGCGCCGCGTGCGGCGGGGTCGGCCGTGACGGCGCCGAGCCGACGGGCGAACGAACGCCGCGCGGCATCCGGATCGGAGACGATCACCTCGGCGCCCACCTCGACGGCCATCGCCGCGACCGTCAGGCCGATCATGCCGGCGCCGGTCACGAGCACGAGCGCACCGTCGAGGTCGATGCGCGCCGTCGCCGCGTCGAGCGCCGCCACCGCGGTGGCCGTGGCGCACGATGCCGGCGCCGCGACCGAGGCGGGCAGCGTCTCGCTCACGGGAACGGTCGCGGTGCCCGCGCGCAGCTGCACGTGCGTGGCGAAGCCGCCCGAGAGTTCCCAGCCCCGATGCACCCGCTCGTGCCCGTACTTCGCCAGTGAGCGGCACTTCTGGGTGAGGCCGCGGCTGCAGCGATCGCACGTGCCGCAACTGACGGTGACCGACCAGATCACGCGGTCGCCGAGTTGGAGCGGCAGACCGTCGGCGCGCACGGCGCCCTCGCCCACCGCGATGACCCGGCCGACCTGCTCGTGACCGAGCACGAGCGGGGCCGGGGCCGAGCGATCGCCGCGCACCGTGTGCACGTCGGAGCCGCAGATCGTCGCGAGTTCGATCTCGACGAGCGCCTCCCCCGCCGCGAGCCGAACGCCGGGCGCCGCGAGGGCGTCGTGCGGTCGGCCGGGCTCGTTCCAGACCATGGCCACGGGCGAAGGCTTCACGATCACGTCGAGCTCGCCGATTCGTTCCACGGTGTGCACCGGTACTCCCCTACTCGCTGCGGAGGCCGAGCAGCGCGGGCAGCTCGGCGATGCTGTCGATGACGGCGTCGGCGCCCGCGAGCGTGAGCGCGTCGCGGTCGTGCGCCCCGCTCAGCACACCGACGACGAACCCGGCGCCGGCGTTCACGCCGGACTCCATGTCGCTGACGGTGTCGCCCACGACGACCATCGCGTCGACCGCGCTGGCGCCCGTGCGCAGCAGCGCGGTAAGGGGCATGTCGGGGTACGGGCGACCGCGGCCGGCATCGGCCGGCGAGAGCACGACGTCGGCGAGGCCGTGCCAGTCGAGCGCGTCGAGCAGTGCGTCTCGCGTCGCGGGTGCGAAGCCGGTCGTGAGGGCGACGGATGCCCCGGCTCCGCGCAGCTCCCTGATGACGTCGGCCGCGCCGGCGATCTCGGCGACGCCCTCGCTCGCGACGAGCTCGGCGTAGGCCGTCTCGAACGCGGCGTTGCCCCGCTGCGCGGCGTCTTCGTCGCCGTCGGTGAGCACCCGGAAGACCGCGATCTTCGACTGTCCCATGGTGTCGCGCACGTACCGCACGGCCGACTCGAAGGCGTCGCCGCTCGCGATGCCGCTGCGTTCGGCGGCGAGTGCGAACGCCCGCTCGACGACACCGTCGTCGGCGACGGTGGTGCCCGCCATGTCGAGCACGATGAGCTCGATGTCGCCCTCATCGGGGTCGTCGGACTCCTCGAGGTCGTCGAGGTCGTCGAGCTGCTCGTCGAGCGCGTCGACCTCGAACTCGCGAGCGCCGGTCTCGCTCGGTTCGGTGAGTTCGGCCAGTTCGTCGAGCTCGGCGAGTTCGTCGTCGGAGATGCCGACGGGTGGGTTCGTGGTCATGATGCGCCTCTCTGCGGGGTGGTCGTTGCGGGTTCGAATGCTCCGACGACGTGGTCGGCGAGGCCGAGCCCGGTCGTCATGCCGATGCCGGTGGTCGCGCTTGCGAGGTGCACGCCGGGCTCGACCTCCTCGATGAGGAAGTCGTTCGGGCCGCTCGCGTACACGCCCTGCCAGCGCTCGATCACGCGCAGGTGCTCGAGTCCGAACAGTTCGCGGGTGACCTCGAGCAGCGATTCGAACGCGGACTCGGCCTGGAACGGCGCGACGCTGACGCCGCGTACGTGCGTGTCGCCCACGATGAGCGAGCCATCGGGCAGCTGCGTGTACATCTGGTTCAGGTCGAGCGCGGCGAGCGCCGGCGACTCGGCGTGCAGCCGTTCGCGGAGCGCGACCGCCGCGGGCGTCGCCGAGAAGGCGCCGTAGCGCACGAGCGACCACCCGGTGAGGAGCGGTGCCACGAGCGGGATCCGCAGCTCGGTCGAGACGCGCAGCATGTCGAGGGCGCAGCGCACGATGCCGACCCGCTCGGCCACCTCGGGGTAGAGCAGGTCGATGTCGTGGTTGACGGCGACGACGACCCGGCCCGCGTCGATGGGACCGCGACTCGTCTCGACCCGGCCCGGTCGCACTGCGCCGACCGCGGTGCGGCGGCGGAATTCGACGCCCTCGCGCTCGAGATACGCGGCGAGCGCGCCGATCGCCTGCCGCGGGTTCGCCTGCAGGTCCTGCGGCAGGAACGCACCGCCGACGGCTGAACCCGGGGCGAGCGGCATCCGCTCGTTCGCCTCGGCGGCGGAGAGCAGCTCGACCTCTGCGCCGCCGCGCGCCGCCGCGAGCTCCTGCAGCACGGCGAGTTCGTCTTCGCGGCGCGCAGCCACGAGGGTGCCCGATTCGCGGATCCACACGCCGGCGTCGCTCGCGAGCCCGAGCCACAGCTCGCGCGAGGCGAGGGCGAACTCGCGGGCGAGACCGGCCTGCGGCGTGAAACACAGGTGGCCGAAGTTGCGCACGGATGCCCCGGCGGCCTCGCTGCCCCGCTCGATCACGACGACCCGCTGACCGCGCCGGTGCGCGGCGAGTGCGGCACCGAGGCCGATGATGCCGGAGCCGACGACGGCGACGTCGAAGCCGCTCATCGGGCTCGTGCTCATCGGGCTCATGCTCATCGGGCTCGTGCTCATCGGAACACCCGCCGCATCCACACGGCGACGCCCTCGACGACGAGCACCGTCACGAGGATCATCAGCACGATCGCGGTGACCGCGGCGTAGTTCGAGCCCTGCCCGGCGTTCAGCAGGTAGTAGCCGATGCCGCCGCCGCCCACGATGCCGAGGATCGTCGCCGCCCGGATGTTCGTGTCGAGCAGGTAGAAGCTGTGCCCGATGAGGGCGCGGGTGCCCTGCGGGAGCGTCGCCGAGGCGTAGACCTGCGTGCGGCTCGCGCCCGTGGCGTGCAGCGCACGCTCGGGCCCCGACCGCACCTCTTCGAAGGAATCGGCGATGAGCTTTCCGAGCAGGCCGATGCCGCCGAACGCGAGTGCGAGCGTGCCGGCCTGCGTTCCCAGGCCCGTGATGACGATGAGCACGATCGCGAGGATCACCTCGGGGATGCCGCGGATCACGACGAGCAGCAGGCGCATCGACGAGCGCACCGTGCCGTTGGGCGCCACGTTGCGCGCGGCGAGGGAGCCGACGAACACCGAGAACACGAAGGCGAGCAGGGTCGCGGCGAGCGCGATGCCGATCGTCTGCATCATGGCGCCGACCATCGTCGCCATGTCGTAGTTGCCGAAGCTCGGCGGCCAGAACTGCACGGCGATCGCGGGGATCTTCGCCCAGAAGGTGATGAGGTCGCCCCACTGGATGTTGCAGATGAGCACGCTGCCGACGACGACGGCGAGCGCGATCCAGCCCCACGCGGTGTTGCGGATGCGCACGGCATCCCACGGGCGACGGAGCGCCGCGTGGAGGTCGTGGGACACCGCCTGTCGAGGAGCCGACGAAGGAGGCGTATCGAGACCAGCCGACGAGGTCTCGATACGCTCGCTGGCGCTCGCTACTCGACCGGCGGCCGCGCGGTTTCTGGCGTTCGCGACACCGCGCACCACGCGGTCGCCGAGGCCGCGACCCGTCGGAGCGATGCCGAGCATCGCCTGACGCACGACGCTCGAGACGATCTCCATGGCGACGCAGAGCAGGAACATCACGATCGCGATGCCGAGGCCCTCCGAGTAGTTCAGCGACTTGAAGGCGAACGACATCTCCATGCCGAGACCGACGACGCCGACGTAGCCGAGGATGACCGAGCCGCGCAGGTTGATGTCGTTGCGGTGCAGCACTGTCGCCACCCACGAGGGCAGCACCTGCGGCAGGATTCCGCTCGTGAACTCCTGCAGCTTCGAGCCGCCTGATGCGCGAATGGCGAGGCGCGGGCCCTCGTCGATCTGCTCGATGGCATCGGCGAACAGCTTGGAGATCATGCCGATCGAGTGGAGCCCGATGGCGAGGATGCCGGGCAGCGAGCCGAGCGAGAACATGAGCACGAAGACCATCGCGAGCACGACGTCGGGCACTGCGCGGGTGAAGACGCCGACGAAGCGGCCGAAGGCCCGCCACCCGGGGCCGGGCGTCGTGTTCGAGGCCGCGAGGTAGGCGACCGGCACCGAGATCACGGCGGCGAGCAGGGTGCCGCAGAGCACGAGCCCGATCGTGAGTGCCGTGAGGTAGGCGAGCTCCGCCGGCTCGGGGAAGGTGATGGGGCCAACCCGAGCGAAGAACCGCTCGGCGTTGCCCCAGCTCTCGACCATGCTCGGAATCGAGATGCCCGAGTCGGCGAGGGCGATGACGGATGCCACGACGATCGCGCCGAGGGTCAGGGTCGCCGCGATCCGCTCGGCTGAGACGCGGCGGCGGGGTGCGCGCTCGAGGATCGAGGGCGGCGGAGTCGGACTCTGCCGGCTCGGCGATGCGGCGGAAGGCGCGGTGAGCGTCATGATCGCAGCGAGCCGTCGACGAGGGTGGCGCTGTCGAGATCGGCGCTGTCGAGATCTGCAGCAGCCGCGGCATCCGCGAGCTCGACCTCGATGGCGGAGAGTTCGGTGGTGGAGGTGGCGACGCGGCCGTAGATCTCCATGACGGCGGCCTTCGACAGGCCCTCGACGGGTGTGTCGAGCGCGACCTCGCCGTGGCGCAGGCCGACGATGCGGTCGCCCCACGAGAGCGCGAGGTCGACCTGGTGGAGGCTGCAGACGACGGTGAGGCCCTCGTCCATCGCGATCTCCCGGATGAGGGCCATGACCTGCTCACTCGACTCGGGGTCGAGTGAGGCGACGGGCTCGTCGGCGAGGAGGATCTCGGGGTTCTGCATGAGGGCGCGCGCGATCGCGACGCGCTGCTGCTGCCCGCCCGAGAGGGTGTCGGCGCGCTGGTACGCACGATCGAGCAGGCCGACCCGGTCGAGGTGTCCGAGCGCCGTGAGCTTCAAGCGCCTGGGGTAGCTCCAGAGCCCGATGCGCGGCCCGCGGAGCTCGGCGAGCGCCCCGGTCAGCACGTTCTCGAGCACCGTGAGCGATGGCACGAGGTCGAACTGCTGGAACACGAAGCCCATGCGGCTGCGCAGGGCCCGGAGGCGCCGGCCGGTCAGGCGCGGCACCTCCTGGCCGAGCACGCGCACGGAACCCGATGTCGGCGTCTCGAGGCCGTCGAGATGCCGCAGCAACGTCGACTTGCCCGAGCCCGAGAGGCCGAGGAGCACCACGATCTCGCCCCGCGAGACCGTGAGCGATGCCCCCTGCAGCGCCACGGTGCGGCCGAACTCCTTCGTGAGTCCGGTGACGTCGATGACGACCGATTCATCGGTGGCGTTCGCGTCGTCGATCCGAGCTGACTCGTTCATCTGCTGCTCCGTGTTCCTGCGTGGTTCGATCTGCCGTGCTGGTCAGTGACCGGGCGTCAGCCCTGGCACTGCTCCGCGTTCGTCTTCTCGCAGATGTCGCGGATGGTGTCGTAGTACGCGTCGTCGACCGGCGACGTGGCGAAGAACGCGCTGCGGAAGGCGTCACTGTCGGCGCTGTCGATACCGGCCGCGATGATGTCGTCGATCGTGACCTCGCCGAGGATGCCGACGAGCTGCGTCTTCAGCTCTTCGGGCAGGGTGTTCGACATGACGATCGGCGCACCGGGCACCATGGTCTCGGCGACGACCTCGACCTTGTCGCTCTTCTCGACCTCGCTGTCTTCGGCGAAGCCGGCCTCGCACTCGACGCCCTCACCGGTCTTGGTGACCGAGACGTCGTGCTTGCCCGCGAACACCGGCGTGACGTCGGTCTCGGGGTCGATGCCCTCGTTCAGCAGGTTGTAGCTCGGGAACAGGTAGCCCGAGGTCGAAGACGGGTCGACGAAGCAGACCTTCTTGCCCTTGAAGCCGGCGAGGTCGGTGATGTCGCTGCCCTTGGGCACGATCGCCTGCGAGAAGTAGCCGGGCTCCTGGCCCTCTTCCGTGATGATCGACGAGATCGGCGTGAGCGCCGCGCCGTTGTTCGACGCCGTCACGTAGGTGAAGCCAGAGAACGAGGCGACGTCGATCTTGCCGGCGACCGCTGCCTCGATGAGCGCGGCGTAGTCGGTCGACTCGTGGTACTCGACCGTCTTGCCCGTCTCCTGGGCGATGTAGTCCATGAGCGGCTGGTAGTTCGTCTCGGTGTCGACCGAGTCGGGCACGACACCGAACACGAGCGTGTTCTCGTCGACCGCGAACGTCACATCGCCCGAGGCATCCGCTGCCGCGTCGTCGGCCGCAGAGGGCGACGAGCAGGCGGCGAGGCCGACGGCGAGCAGGGCCGCCGCTGCGATGGCGGGCCAGGCCTTGGTGGAGAGTCTCATCGGAAACCTTTCGTGACCGCTGCGCCCGGTGCAGGCGCATGCTGTGTGTTCCGTTGCCCCAACGTAAGCAGCCGCCGCCAACGCGGGACTGCTTCGTGGTTACGGGAAGGTGAACCGCGCGCATCGAGCCGTTGCGCGTCCGCGTCGCGCTTGGCTCTCATCGAGAGTGCACTCCCCACCCCGGAACCGGCGGCCACTGCACGCTCGACGCATCGGTGGCATGCGCCCGCCCGGTGTCAAGGATCAATGTATGCATTGTTGGCGTATTGCATGCAATAATCTCTCGCATGACCGTCTACGACGAATTGCGCGAGCTCGTGCTCGGCGGCGCCCTCGATCAGGCCACGAGGTTCAGCGAGTCATCGCTCGCCGAGCGACTCGACGTGAGCAGAACGCCGGTGCGTGAGGCGCTGCAGCGGCTCGAGGCCGACGGGCTCGTCGTCGCCCAGGGCCGCGGCGTGCGGGTGCACATGCGCGACGCCGACGAGCTCGCCGAGCTCTACGAGGCCCGCTCGGCGCTCGACGGCCACGCGGCATCCGCTCTCGCGACCCTCGTGCGTCGCGGCGAGATGGCGCCCGCCCGACTCACCGAACTCGACGCGATCGCCGACGAGACCGATGCGCTCACGCGCAGCGGCGACCTCCCGGCTGCGACGGAGCGCAACCGCGGTTTCCACCAGCGCATCGCCCAGCTCGCCGGCAACACCGTCGTCGTCGCGACGCTCGACCGCTACTGGGACCAGATCGTGGTCTCGACCCGCCATCGCCTGGGCGAACGCGAGCGCGTGGCATCCGTGCACGACGAACACCGCGACATCCTCGCCCGCATCGCCGCAGGCGACGCCGACGGCGCACGCCTCGCCGCCGCAGATCACGCCCTCACGACCCGCCGCATCGCCACCGAACGGAGCACGAAGTGACCACCACCCACCACTACGACCTCGGGCTGCACTGGACCGGCAACCTCGGCACCGGCACCGCGACGTATCGCGGGTACGGCCGCGACCACGAGGTCACCGCCGACGGTCTCCCGCCGATCCCCGGGTCGTCCGACCTCTCGTTCCGGGGCGACCCGGCGCGCTGGAACCCCGAGCAGCTGCTCGTCGCCTCGATCGCTCAGTGCCACATGCTCTGGTACCTCCACCTCGCTGCGGGTGCGGGCGTCGTCGTCACCGATTACGCGGATACCCCGACCGGCGCGATGCTCGAAGAGCCGAACGGCAGCGGGCAGTTCAGCGAGGTCACGCTGCGCCCGCGGGTCACGATCGACGCGAACAGCGACCCGCACCTGGCGGAGGAACTGCACGAGCGCGTCGGCGACTATTGCTTCATCGCGCGTTCGGTGAACTTTGCGGTGCTCCATGAACCGACGACCCTGACCGCGTGAGCCGCGGGGGTCGCTCGGCTCAGCGGCGGATGCGCCCCGGCCCCATCGCGGCGCCGAGGCCGGTCGCGATGATGCCCGCGAAGAGCCAGCCGTAGCGTCCGGACACGACGCCGATGACCGCGAGCACGATGCCGATCGCGACGACGGTGCGCGAGAGGATGCGCCGCACCTTCGGCCGCGCGAAGAACCGCGGCTTCTCGGTCGGTTCGGTCATGCGACGCCGAAGGTCTCGCCGGTGGCCGCTTCGGCGAAGGCCCAGAAGCGAGCGCCGATCGAGGCATTCTTCGTCGTTCGCGTCGGCGTCTGCAGGTTCGGCGCGCCCTTCGTCAGGAACCGGGGACCCCAGAACTGGCCGCCCTCGACGCCGGGCGCGGTCAGCGCATGCAGCGTCACCTCGGCCCCGCGATGCTTGCCCTGCGCCCACGGCGTCTGCAGCGCATCGGCGAAGCGCGCACCGGCGGTCGGCTCGTTGACCCCGGGAACCCGTGGCGTGCGACCGCTGATCGCGTATCCCGGGTGGGCCACGACGCTCATCGTCGTGGAGTCCGCCGCCCGCAGCCGCCGGTCGAGCTCGAAGGCGAGCACCTGGGTCGCGATCTTCGACTGGGCGTACGCCCGCCAGAAGTCGTAGCCGCGCGTCAGCTGCAGGTCGTCGATGCGGAACGTCGAGAGCAGCGTCGAGAACGAGCCGAGCGCGACGACGCGAGCGCCCGGTGCGAGATGCGGCAGCAGCCGGGCCAGCAGGGCAAAATGGCCGAGCACGTTGGTGGCGAGCACGAGCTCGTTGCCGTCGGGCGACTCGAGGCGCACTCCCGGCGTGTGCACCATGCCCGCGTTCGTGACGATGCCGTCGAGCGGCGGCCGGTGCAGCAGCCGCGCAGCGCCGGCGCGCACCGAGTCGAGCGAGGCCGTGTCGATGACGAGAGGCTCGACGGATGCCTCTGGGCGAGCGCCGCGAATGGCGGACAGCGCCGCCTCGAGCCGCTCAGGGCTGCGCCCGGCCAGCACGACATGCGCGCCGGCACCCGCGAGCCTGGCCGCAGTGAAGAATCCGAGCCCGCGGTTGCCGCCGGTCACGAGGTAGCGCTTGCCCGCTTGCGACGGGAGCGCGATCGGGTACCAGCTCACAGCTCGCCGGCGTTGCCGATGCCGGCCGTGCCGCCCGCGTTGTTGGCGAGCTCTTCATGGTGCTGGATCACCTCGGCGACGACGAAGTTGAACCACTTCTCGGCGAACGCCGGGTCGAGGTGCGCGTCGATCGCGAGGTCGCGCAGCCGCGCGAGCTGGCGCCGCTCGCGATCGGGGTCGCTCGGCGGCAGGCCGTGCGTGGCCTTCAGCCGGCCGACCTGCTGCGTGAACTTGAAGCGTTCGGCGAGCAGGTGGATGAGGGCCGCGTCGATGTTGTCGATGCTCGATCGGATGCCGAGCAGCTCGCTCATCGCGGCATCCCGTTCGTCGAAGGGCCCGTCAGTCATGCAACGAGCGTACTTCCATCCGCACAGCGCGCTCGTGCAGGTAGCGCTGCTCGATGAGGTTGCCGGTCATCTCCGCCGCCGCCCTGAACTCCGTGCTCGCGAGCCCGTGGTCTCCCGTGAGCCCCAGCAGGTGGGCGCGTACGGCCCGCACGCGGGCGCTCACAAGCGCGTCGGCGGAGAGATCGTGCTGCCGGTCGAGGTCGTCGAGCAGGGCGAGCCCGCGCTGCGCACCGTAGGCGTGAGCGACGGCGACCACTCGGCCGAGCCGCACGGGGGCGGTCGGCTCGAGCTGCTCCAGGCCGAGGTAGAGCGCGGCGATCTGCGGCCAGTCGGTCTCAGCCGCGTCAACGGCCTCGGCGTGCACGGCCGCGATCGCGGCCTGCAACTGATACGTGCCGACGCTGCGCTGACGCCAGGCCCGCTCGATGAGGGCGCTGCCCTCGGCGATGAGTGCGGCATCCCACCGACCGCGATCCTGTTCCGCCATGGGCACGAGCTCTCCCGAGGCATCCGTTCGCGCGCCTCGCCGGGCCTCGGTGAGCAGCATCAGGGCGGTGAGGCCCTGGGGCTCCGGGTCGTCCGGCAGCATGCGCTGCAGCAACCGGGCGAGCCGAATCGCCTCTTCGGTGAGATCGCGACGCGCCAGCGTATCGCCGGAAGTCGCGGTGTACCCCTCGTTGAAGACCAGGTAGAGCACCCGCATGACCGCCTCGATGCGCGGCCGCAGGTCGCCCTCGAGCGGCAACGCGAAACGCGCGCCCGCCTTCTTCAGCTGCTGCTTCGCCCGGCTGATGCGCACCGCCATGGTCGGTTCGCTGACACCGTAGGCGTGAGCGATCTCCGCGGTTGTGAGACCGCCGACGGCGCGCAGAGTCAACGCGATCTGCGAGGCGGCACGGAGCGCAGGATGGCAGCACAGCACGAGCAGGTGCAGGCTGTCGTCGTGGTCGACGACGGTCGGGCCCGGTGTTGTCGGATCGACGAGCGATGGGTCGGATGCCGCGGCCTCCGCTTCGCGGCGGTGGGCGGCCTGCTCGGAACGCAGCAGGTCGATCATCTTGCGATAGGCGACGCGGATGAGCCAACTGCGCGGTTCGGCCGGGACGCCGTCGGCCGGCCACTGGCGACTGGCCGCGATGAGTGCCTCCTGCACCGCATCTTCGGCCACGTCGAAGCGACCGAAGCGGCGCACGATCGCGCCGAGCACCTGAGGCGCCTCGGAGCGCAGCAGGTGTTCGACGGTCGTGTCGCGGGCGCCGGGCATCAGGCGGCGAAGTCGTCGCCCATGATCGGACGGATCTCCATCGGCTCGCCGAGCACGGCGACCATGCGCGAGACGATGTCGCGGGCGCGTTCGAGGCTCGCGACGTCGATCACCGCGAAGCTCGCGAGCACCTCCTTCAGCTCGGCGAACGGCCCGTCGGTGGCGACGACGCCCGACTCGGCCTTGCGCACCGTGGTGGTCACGGCCGGGTGGCCGAGGCCCTCGCTCGTCACGAACTCGCCTGTGGCACGAAGCTCCGCCTCGAATTCCTGGTAGGCGGCGAATGCTGCCAGCGCCTCTTCCGACGGGGTGTCTGCTGTCGCGGCATCCCAAGCCGCGGCGGGGGTGTAGCTGAGCACGAGGAACTTCATGGTGTTTCCTTCCAGACGGCGCGGTCGTTGCCACGCTATTCGGGTTCGATGAATGGAGCGGGCTTTCAGGCGGCCCGGCGGAGTCGCAGCGCGACCACCGTCGTCCAAGTGAAGGCGACGATCCCGGTGAGTGCGACTTGCACGCTCGCGCTCTCGGGCGAGACCGGCAGCAGCATCACGAGGGCCGTCACACCGTTGCCGATCGCCGGCCACAGCGCCCGGCGACGGATGTCCCGTACGAGAAGCACGATGCAGGCGACCGCGAGGGCGGTGAAGGCGATGGCGGCAGCGGCGGAGTGCACGATCGAGTGCCACGACATCGGCACCGCGCCTTCGGGTGCGCTGAGCGGGAAGCCGAACTGCGGATCCATGACGAAGCAGCCTGCTGCGATCAGGCCCGCACCGAAGATGCCGATGAACAGTGGTGCCGCTCGCCGGCCGAGGCCTTGCGTCACCCGCCGGTGCACGATCGCGAGGGCGAGCACGCCGAGCCCGGTGAGCACGAATGTCGCGATCTGGATCCAGCCGAGCTCGCCGGTGGAGAGTTGGCTGAGCGGGTGCTTGCGCAGGTCGAAGCCCGGGCGGGTCAGCATCTGGGCGATGGCCGAGCCGTAGAAGAGCGGGCCAGCGAGCGCGGCGGCCAGCGCCAGGCGCCGAGTGGAGCGGCGGCGGCTCGACGACGTGGTCGGCGGTGCGGTCAGCTCGCCGGCCGCGCCCGGAGTGGTGGTGTGTGCGGTCATTTTTCCTCCCGGGGGTGTGGGTTCGGTGTTGTACAGCTACCTCGGAGCTGCCTGAGCCGTCTTGACATCGCGGACCGAAATTCCTTCGCTCGAGATTTCTGCTGCTCGATGTCAAGGACGCGGTCGTGGCTCCGAGGTATCCATGACGGCGCCGACCGAGGCACCGCGAACGAGAGGAACCGACCATGCACGACCGAATCGAAACCGTGAATGTCACCGCGAGCGACACCGCGAACGACGTCGACGCCTACGGCCTCGGCGAGCAGCCGGATCCCACCCCTGAGCTGCGTGCGCTCGACCGGCTCGTCGGATCGTGGACGGTGACCGGCGGCGCCGAGGGCACCGTGCGGTACGAGTGGATGCCGGGCGGGTACTTCCTGCTGCAGCACGTCGAACTCACCCAATTCGAGCAGCAGATCACCGGCTTCGAGGTCATCGGCAATCTCCACCCGTTCGGCGAGCCCGTCGGCGCCGACGTCGTCTCGCGCTTCTACGACTCCGCGGGCAACACGCTGGACTACGTCTACGAACTCGTCGGCGACACCCTCACGATCTGGGGCGGCGCGAAGGGCAGCCCGGCGTACTTCCAGGGCAAGTTCAGCGCCGACGATCAGGTCGTCGACGGTGCCTGGGTCTACCCGGGCGACGGCGGGTACCCCTCGACGATGACGCGCGCCTGACCGCTGCGGCACTGGATGTCGAAGCGGGTTGAGCCCGCCGAACCCGACCGCTTCCCGGCAGGGGTTCGACGGGCTCGACCCGCAGAGGTCGGCGAACCGGCCTCAGTTCGTGGCAGCCGCCCGCTCGAGCATGGGCCTCGTCGCGAGCAGCCCGAGCCACACGACGCCGATGCCCGCGGCCAGCACGCCCGCGATGACCGCGAGCGAGAGCGGCGCGACGATGATCGTGAGCCCGGTGAGCGGCAGCATCACGATCGCCGCGGTCACGGCGGAGCCGATCGCGGTGATGCGCAGCGGCGACATGACCGCCCGGCGACGGGCGGCATCCATGGTCGGCGTCGGCATGCCGAGCATGCCGAGCGAGCGGTACAGCTCGCCGCGATCGAGGATGCCGGCGGCCTGGTTGACCCCGACGGAGCACGCCACCATGAGGAACGAGCCGACCACGGTGATCAGGATTCCGGTGCGGATGTCGGCGAAGAGCTCTTGCGACTCGGCGTCCGCCGCCTCGCCGAACGAGCCGAGCAGCGCGATGCCGACGCCCGCGAACACGGCCATGAAGCTCGTCATCGCCACCCCCGAGACCTGTCGCCACGCCGCCTTGGGCGACTCGAGCACCGCACGGGCCGCGAGCAGCCGGGCAGGCACCTTGGCCTGTTTGGCCTGCGACTGCGCGACGAGCCGGATGACCCACGGGCCGATCAGGTTGAGCACTGCGATGCTGCCGCCGAACGCGGCGCCGAGCATCGCGAGGATGAGCATCGCCGAACCGGCCACTTGCAGCACGCTCATCACGAGGAAGGCGAGGGCGATGACCGCGACGCCGATGACGATGCGCAGCCAGTGCAGCTTCGGCGCGTCTTGCTTCGTGCGCACGCCGAGCGGGGAGATCACGACCTGGCGCAGGCCGAGCACGGCGCTCACGATGGCAAGCAGCGCGACCCCGAGCACCACGCCGAGGATCGTGAGCGGTGCGAGCACGACGCCCTCGATGCCGAGTGCCTCCCCCCGGAACGGGATCAGCGCGAGCAACGGTACGAGCACGAAGTAGAGCGCTACGCCGGCGAGGGCGCCCACGACCGCGAGCACGACCGACTCGATCACGGCGAGTGCCGAGACTGTGGCCGGTGTCGCGCCCAGCAGTCGCAGCGTCGCGAGCCGGTCGTCGCGCCGGCGTGCGGAGAGCCGGGCCGCTGCGCCGCCGAGCGAGGCGAGCGGCACGACGAGCAGCACGAGCGCGACGACGGCGAGCGCCTGGTACGTCACGCCGACATCGCCCGACCAGCTCCAGAACGACTGCGCGCCGCCGAGCACGGTGAGCAGCAGCGCCGTGACGATCGCGAACGCCGTGATCGGCAGCGCGCTCGCGGCGGCCCCCGCCGTGCCCGGTCGGGCGAGCAGCCAGGCCACCCGGCCGATCATGCCGACACCCCCGGCACCCGTTCGCCGACGATGCGCCCGTCGCGCATGTCGACGATGCGGCTGCAGCGCCCTGCGACATCCGCGTCGTGCGTGACGACCACGAGCGTGCGGCCCTGGCCGGTCGTCGAATCGAGCAGCGCGCGCATGACCTCGGCCGAGGTGGTCGAGTCGAGCGCACCGGTCGGCTCGTCGGCGAAGACGACGGATGCCCCGGTGACCTGCGCCCTGGCGATCGCGACGCGTTGCGCCTGGCCGCCCGAGAGCTGGCCGATGCGGCGGTCCTCCATGCCGGCGAGGCCGAGAGCCGCGAGCCAGCCGCGGCCGTACTCCTCGGCGCGCAGGCGCGGCATGCCGTTCAGCATGAGGGCGAGCGCGACGTTCTCGACGGCGGTGAGCTCGGGAATGAGCAGCCCCTGCTGGAAGACGAAGCCGTACGCCTCCCGCCGCAGCCGCGAGCGCTCGCGCTCGCTGAGCGCGGTCACGTCCACCCGGCCTGCCCCCGACTGGAAGGCGACGGTGCCGGTATCGGGGCGGGTGATGCCGGCGAGGCAGTGGAGCAGCGTCGTCTTGCCCGATCCCGAGGCGCCCATGATGGCGAGCGACTCGCCGGTTCGCACCTGGAGGTCGACGCCCGCAAGCGCGTGCGTCTGGCCGAAGGACTTGCTGAGGCCGGATGCCTCGATCACGAAGGAACTCATAGCCTCGAGCCTGCCGGGGCGGGGCGGGCCGGCGCGTCGGGCGGAGGTCGCATTCACGCGAAGAGGGCGTCATCCTCGCGGATGACGCCCTCTGTGCCGTGCGGAGCTGCGACTCAGCGGGGTGTCGCCCGCCGGATCACGAGGTACCCGCCGACGGCGAAGGCCACCGCGAAACCGAGCACGATGGTGAAGCCGCCCACGACGCCGATGCTGCCGAACCACTCGAAGAGGGCCATCCAGCCGCCGCTGAACGTCTGGTATGCGACGAAGACCAGCAGCAGCGCGATCGCGCTGAACATCACGATCATCATGCCCCGCATGCGCCACCGCATGTACACCGTCGTGACGCTCGCGCCGACGAACAACACGAGGAGCTGCAGCGCCAGCGTCGTGTAGAAGTCGACGAGCCACCCCTGCTGCCCGTACCAGAGGGAGTCGAACATGGCGATGCCGACACCCCAGCCATTCGTCGCCTTCTCGATCTGCACGAGCGTGGCGATCGCAACGGCGTTCAGCAGCGAGACGAGGCCGAACATCATGCTCGTCCCGATCCAGAAGTCGCGGCGAGTGGTGCCGAAGCCCAGTGCGAACGAGAACGTCAGGCCGATCGCCTGCACGCCGACGACGACGAGATACCACTGCGGCGAGAGCACGGCCCAGCTGTAGCGCATGCCCTTGGCCATGTCGTCGACAGGCCCGCCCGCGCCGGTGATGATGAGCCCGATGATCATCATGATCGCCCAGGCGGAGCCGAGGATGAGCCAGGGCACTCCGAAGAAGATCGACGGGTTGACGGCGTGCAGGCGCACGATGCGCCAGATCTCGTGGGCCCGTGACCGGGCCTCGGTACGCGGGATCGACTGCTCGATGACGGCGGTCATGCCGCAACCTCCTGTTCGGTCGAATCGGCACGCAGGTCGGTGCCGGTCAGGTGGATGATGAGCTGCTGGAGCGAGACGGGTGCCAACTCGAGCCCCGCCTCGGCCGCCCGGATGCGGTCGGCCTGGTCGAGTCGGCCGTCGATGGTGGCCGATGCCAGCCCACCGAGGCCCTCGCGACCGATGACGGGACGATCGGCGACGAACGACTCGACGGCGGCGCGCGGGCCGGCGACCGTGGTGGCCGAGCCTCGCAGCTCGTCGGCGTCGCGATCGAACAGGATGCGGCCCTGGTCGATGAGGATGACGTGCTCGAGCAGGTTCGCGACCTCGTCGATCAGGTGGGTCGACAGCACGATCGTGCGGGGGTGCTCGGCGTAGTCCTCGAGCAGCCGGTCGTAGAAGATGTGCCGCGCGACGGCGTCGAGCCCGAGGTACGGCTCGTCGAAGAAGGTGAGTGGTGCCCGGGAGGCGAGACCGACGATGACACCGACCGCTGAAAGCTGGCCGCGTGAGAGCTTCTTGATGCGGCGCTTCAGGGGCAGCCGGAAGTCGGCGACGAGTTGCTCGGCGAACGCGGCATCCCAGTTCTCGAAGAACCACGGTGCCGCCTTGAAGACGTGGGCCGGCGTGAAGTCCTCGGGGTAGCGCTGCGATTCGGCGATGAAGCACATGCGACGCAGCACGTCGGCGTGCTCGGCGGGTTCGCGGCCGAAGACGTCGAGTTCGCCGGCATCGGGGAAGAGTTGCCCGGTGAGCATCTGCATGATCGTCGTCTTGCCGGCGCCGTTGCGTCCGAGCAGGCCGTAGATGCGGTTCTCCTCGAGCGAGAAGTTCACCGCGTCGACGGCCGTGAACGAGCCGTAGCGCTTCGTGAGCCCGGTGGCGTGCACCACGGTGCGGGTCATGATTCGATCCTTTCCGCGCGGAGCATGCCCGCGAGTTCGTCGATGCCGATGCCGAGCTTCTCGGCCTCGATGATGAGTGGTCTGAGGTATTCGGTGGCGAATCCCGCCCGCCGTCGTTCGACGAGCCGCTCACGGGCCCCGATCGTCACGAACATGCCGATTCCCCTTCGCTTCTCCACGATGCCGTCGTCGACAAGGCGGGTCACCCCTTTCAGTGCGGTGGCCGGGTTGACGCGCAGGAAGGCGGCGAACTCGTTCGTCGATGGAATCTGGCCGCCCTCGGGCAGCGAGCCGTCGATGATGTCGTTCTCGACCTGTTCTGCGATCTGGATGAAGATCGGACGTGAGTCGTCCATACCCGCCCATCTGTTCCGGCTGAACCTTGGTTGGTTCATTACTTGTGTAACTAACCAACCATGTGCGCGTACCGTTGTCAAGTGCCCGCCGGTCGAGTAGGCGCACCAGCGCCGTATCGAGACCACGCGACAGGTCTCGATACGCTCCTTCGTCGCTACTCGACCGACGATCGCCGCGGCAGCCGCAGACGGCCCTGCGCGAGCAGGATGCCGAGCAGCACGAGCACCGCGCCGAGCGGCTCGTGCCACGAGAAGCGCTCGCCGAGCAACAGCACGCCGAGGGCCACGCCGACGACGGGCGTGACGTACGTGACGGTCGATGTGCCGGTGGGCCCCCATGCGCGAAGCACGTTGATGTTCCAGATGTACGCGAGCCCCGTGCCCAGCACGCCGAGCGCGAGGAGCGAGCCCACGACGGCCAAGTCGAGGTCGACCGGCGACAGCGCGACCCAGGGCGTCAGCACGAGCATGACGACCGCCGAGACCCCGATCGAGAGGAACGCGAACGTCGCCGGGGCGATCGGGCGCTGGCTCAGGAAGCGGCGCTGGTAACCGAAGGTGAAGCCGTAGCAGACGGTCGCGACGAGGCACGCGAGCTGCCCCGCGAGGCTGCCGGTGAGCGCCGAGTACTGCCACGGCCCGATGATGACGAGCACGCCGACGATGCCGACGCCGACGCCCGCCCACCGGCTCAGCCCGAGCCGCTCGACCCGGAAGACGAGGGTCGCCATGAGCGCCGTCATGATCGGCGTGGTCGCGTTGTAGATCGAGGCGAGGCTCGACGAGACGTACTGCTCGGCCCACGCGAAGCAGAGGTAGGGGATGACGCAGGTCGTGAGCGACACCACGAGGAAGTGCAGCCACACCACACGCTCGCGCGGCAGCACCGGGCCCCGCGTTCCGTCGGGCGCGACGACTCTCGGCCGCATGACGAGCACGATCACGCCGAGCGCGAGCGCCCCGAGCAGCGTGCGAGACCACGCGACCTGGCCGAACGAGACCCCGTCGAGCGCGACCTTCATGAAGAGGAAGCTCGCACCCCACACGATGCCCATGGCGAGGAACTGCACCCACGTCGAGAGCCTCGACGGCTGCGACGAAGCGGATGCCGCGGCCACGCGATTCGGTGCGGTGCTGGTGTTCACTGCTCGAGCGTATGCCCGGCCGCCGACACCCCGATACGCCCGCCGGGGTGCCTGTCCGGAACCCGCCGTGACGGCATCGGATGCCCCGTTCCCTCTCCCGCTCGCCCGGCCGCCGCGCCTAGGCTGGCGACATGACCACCCATTTCGATGTCGTCGTTCTCGGCGCGGGCCCGGGCGGTTACGTCGCCGCGGTGCGCGCCGCCCAGCTCGGTCTCCGCGTGGCCGTGATCGAGGAGAAGTACTGGGGAGGTGTGTGCCTGAACATCGGGTGCATCCCCTCGAAGGCGCTGCTCCGAAACGCCGAGCTCGCCCACATCTTCACCACGCAGGCCGCGACCTTCGGCATGTCGGGCGAGGTGAGCTTCGACTACGGCGTCGCCTACGAACGCAGCCGCCAGGTCGCCGAGGGGCGCGTCAAGGGCGTGCACTACCTGATGAAGAAGAACGCGATCACCGAGGTCGACGGTCGCGGCACGTTCCGCGATGCGAACACCATCGACGTCGCGAAGGCTGACGGATCGACCGAGACGCTCACCTTCGACAACGCGATCATCGCGACCGGCTCCCGCGTCAAGCTCCTGCCGGGCGTCGAACTCTCGCCGAACGTGGTCACGTACGCGACGCAGATCATGGACCGCGACCTGCCGCGGTCGATCGCGGTCATCGGCGCCGGCGCGATCGGCATGGAGTTCGCGTACATCGTGCGCAACTTCGGCGTCGAGGTGACCATCATCGAGTTCCTCGATCGGGCGCTGCCCAACGAAGACGTCGACGTGTCGAAGGAGATCACGAAGCAGTACCGCAAGCTCGGCGTGCCGATCCTCACCTCGACGAAGGTCGAGACGGTCACCGACAACGGCACCTCGGTCACGGTGGCTTACACCGGTGCCGACGGCCAGCCCGGGTCGCTCGAGGTCGACCGCGTGCTCATGGCAGTGGGCTTCGCCCCGAACGTCGACGGCTTCGGCCTCGAGGCCACCGGGGTCGAGCTCACCGACCGCGGTGCGATCGGCATCGACGAGTTCATGCGCACGAGCGTGCCGCACATCTTCGCCATCGGCGACGTCACCGCGAAGCTCATGCTCGCCCACGTCGCCGAGGCGATGGGAGTCGTCGCGGCCGAGACGATCGGCGGCGCCGAGACGATGTCGCTCGGCGACTACCGCATGATGCCGCGCGCGACCTTCTGCTCGCCGCAGGTCGCGAGCTTCGGCCTCACCGAGCAGCAGGCGCGCGACGAGGGCTACGACGTGAAGGTGTCGACGTTCCCGTTCTCGGCCAACGCGAAGGCGCACGGACTCGGCGAGCCCACGGGCTTCGTCAAGCTCATCGCCGACGGCGAGCACCTCGAACTGCTCGGCGGGCACCTCATCGGGCCGGATGTCTCGGAACTGCTGCCCGAGCTCACCCTCGCCCAGAAGTGGGATCTCGGCGCCCTCGAGCTCGGCCGCAACGTGCACACCCACCCCACGCTCTCCGAGGCGCTGCAAGAGGCGTTCCACGGCCTCGCCGGCCACATGATCAACATGTAAGCCTGCCCACGGGGGTCTCGATACGCTCCTTCGTCGCTACTCGACCGGCGTTCCCGCCGGTCGAGTAGGCCGCGACGGAGGAGCAGCCGTATCGAGACCCGCCGACGACACGAGGGGCGGATGCCGCAGCGTGCTGCTGCGGCATCCGCCCCTCGGTGTTCATCCGACCCGGCTGGGCAGGCGATGCCGCCGGGTCGAAGTGTTCCCGGCGGCGGGTGAGACCTCCCGCCGCCGGGAATTCTCAGTGGCTTGTCGCCTTCTCGGCTCCGACGCCGGTCAGCGAACGAACCTCCATCTCCGACTGCTTCAGCGGGTCCTCCTTGGTCTTGTCGAGCACCGTGCCGAGCCAGCCGAGGAAGAACGCCAGCGGAATCGAGACGATGCCGGGGTTCGAGAGCGGGAAGATCGCGAAGTTGATCTCCTCGGTCTTGAGCATCGAGGTCACCGAGCCCGAGACGACGGGCGAGAAGATGATCAGGATGATCGCCGAGGCGAGACCGCCGTACATGCTCCAGAGGGCGCCCTGCGTGGTGAAGCGCTTCCAGAAGAGCGAGTAGACGATCGTCGGCAGGTTGGCGGATGCCGCGACCGCGAACGCCAGCGCGACGAGGAACGCGACGTTCTGCCCGTTCGCCCCGATGCCGCCGATGATCGCGACGACGCCGATGATGACCACGGTGCGACGTGCGACCTTGACCTCGGCGCCGGGCTCGGGCTTGCCCTTCTTGACAACGCTCGCGTAGATGTCGTGCGCGAACGACGCAGCGGCGGTGATCGTGAGGCCGGCCACCACCGCAAGGATCGTCGCGAAGGCAATCGCCGAGATGAGGCCGAGCAGCACCGGTCCGCCGAGCTCGAACGCGAGCAGCGGGGCCGCCGAGTTCGGGCCGCCGGGTGCGGCTGCGATGACATCGGCGCCCACGAGGGCCGCCGCGCCGTAGCCGAGCACGAGCGTGAACACGTAGAAGATGCCGATCAGCCAGATCGCCCAGACGACCGACTTGCGCGCCTCCTTCGCCGTGGGCACCGTGTAGAAGCGCATGAGCACGTGCGGCAGGGCCGCGGTGCCGAGCACGAGGGCGAGGCCGAGCGAGAGGAAGTCGACCTTCGCGACATCCGAGACCCCGTACTTGATGCCGGGGTTCAGGATCTCGGGGTTGCCCGCGACCGCGACGGCGTTGTCGAGCAGGGTCGAGAAGTTGAAGCCGTTGAGCGCGAGCACCCAGACCGTCATCACGCCGGCACCGGCAATGAGCAGCACGGCCTTGATGATCTGCACCCAGGTCGTGCCCTTCATGCCGCCGATGAGCACGTAGAGGATCATGAGCGCGCCGACGACGGTGATGACGAGGGCCTGGCCGAGCTGGTCGCCGACGCCGAGCAGCAGCGAGACGAGACCGCCCGCGCCCGCCATCTGGGCGAGCAGGTAGAAGAAGCAGACGACGAGGGTCGTGGTGGCCGCGGCGATGCGCACGGGCTTCTGCTTCAGCCGGAACGAGAGCACGTCGGCCATCGTGAACTTGCCGGTGTTGCGCAGCAGCTCGGCCACGAGCAGCAGGGCGACGAGCCAGGCCACGAGGAAGCCGATCGAGTAGAGGAACCCGTCGTAGCCCGTGATCGCGATCGCTCCGACGATGCCGAGGAACGACGCCGCCGAGAGGTAGTCGCCGGCGATCGCCGAGCCATTCTGCCCGCCCGTGAACGAGCGGCCGGCGGCGTAGTAGTCGGCGGCGGTCTTGTTGTTTCGGCTCGCGCGGAACACGATGATCATCGTGATCGCGACGAACGCGCCGAAGATGGCGATGTTCAGCCACGGCTCGCCCGGAGAGGCGGCGGGGGCGGCAGCGAAATGCAGCATCAGCGGTCTCCCTCCGATCGGGCCGCGCCCGAGAAGGCGGCGACCGAGGTGCCCGATTCGATCTCGTCACGCAGGTTCGCGGCGATGGGGTCGAGCTCGCGATTGGCGTAGCTGACGTACCACATGGTCACGGCGAAGGTCGTGACGACCTGGGCGAGACCGAGCAGGATGGCGATGTTGATGCTGCCGAACACGGGCGTCGACATGAAGTCGTGCGCGTAGCCGGCGAGCAGCACGTAGGCGAGATACCAGAGTAGACAGGCACCGAGCACGGGGAAGACGAACCTCCGGTGCTTCGAACGCAGGCGCTGGAACTCTTCGGATTGTTGCACCGCGCGGTAATCGACGACGGGGGCCGTCTCGGTCTCCGCGCTCAGGGCGTCGTTGCCCATCGCGTCTCCTTCGGGGTCGCGGTGAACGCATCGTTCGCCGCATCGAATGTTCGGTCGGCCCACTCTCGCGCGCTCGGCCGACGGCATGGGGCACCCGCCGTTCGTCGTCGCTGAACGGCGCTCACCGTGCGACGAACGGCGGGTCGGCGACGACGAACGAGCGGAGGGAACCAAGGGGTTACGCTGTCGTGCATGCCCGAGTCGACGCTGCTCGCCGCCGCCCTCGGCGTCGTCGGCGGCGCCCTCGCGGTCGGGCTCGTGCTCTTCCTGCGGCGCATCGTGCTCGCCTCGAAAGAGCTCGGCACCGACGCCGAGCAGGCGACGTACCAGACGCTGCACCTCGCATCGCGAGCGGCGGAGCACTTGCGCGGGGGCATCGACGAGCTCGACGCCCTGCGCGCGGGCAAGCACCTGCGCGCACTGCTGGGCTGCGAGAGCCTCGCGATCGTCGACCGATCCGGCACGATCGCCATCGACGGCGACGACGCCGTGCGGCCGGTCGCCGAGCGACTCGCCGCGGCGGCGCTCGCGAGCGGTCGGCAGCAGGTGCAGCGGCGCATCCCGATCGGGGCGTGGGAGACGGATGCCGTCGTCGCGCCGATCCTCGGCGGCGCCGGGCCGCTCGGGGCCGGTCCGCTCGGCGCCATCGTGGCGTTCGCCTCGCCCGTGCGGTCCGGGCTCGTGCGTGCCACGGGCGAGGTCGCGGAGTGGGTCGCGGCGCAGATCGAACTCGGCGAGCTCGACGCATCCCGGGCCGCCCTCGCCGAGGCCGAGGTGCGGGCGTTGCGCGCGCAGATCAGCCCGCACTTCATCTACAACTCGCTGAACGCCATCGCGTCGTTCATCAACACCGACCCGGCGCAGGCGCGGGAGCTCGTGCTCGAGTTCGCCGACTTCACCCGCTACTCGTTCCGCCGGCACGGCGACTTCACGACCGTGGCCGAAGAGCTGCGCTCGATCGACAGCTACCTGCGGCTCGAACGCGCCCGCTTCGGCGAGCGCCTGAAGGTCACCCTGCAGATCGCGCCGGAGGTGCTCTCGACGGTGGTGCCGTTCCTCTCGATCCAGCCGCTCGTCGAGAACGCGGTGCGGCACGGCCTCGAGTCGAAGGAGGGCGGCGGCACCATCACGATCGAAGCGGCCGACTCGGGCGCATTCGCCGAGATCAGCGTCGAAGACGACGGCGTCGGCATCGACCCCCAGACCCTCGCGGCGGTGCTCGCCGGAGGCACGCCCGGCGGCGAGCACGTGGGCCTCCGCAACGTCGATGCGCGCTTGCGTCAGGTTTACGGCGATGAGCTGGGCCTCGTCGTCGAGACGAACGTCGGTGCGGGCACCCTCGTGCGCATGCGGGTGCCGAAGGCCGGGCCGAGGCGCCCCACCGCGGCAACGAGCCCCGATGGGAGACTTGAGCCATGATCTCCGTGCTCATCGCCGACGACGAGCAGCCCGCGGTCGACGAGCTCGCCTTCCTGCTCGGGCAAGACCCTCGGGTCGGCGTGATCCACCAGGCGTCGTCGGGCGCCGAGGCGATCCGCCTGCTCACGCGCGAACCGGTCGACGCCGCCTTCCTCGACATCCACATGCCGGGTCTCACGGGCTTCGACCTCGCCCGCGCGCTCGCGCGATTCGAGCAGCGCCCGGTGCTCGTCTTCGTCACGGCCGATGAGGAGGGCGCGCTCGAGGCCTTCGACCTCGCCGCGGTCGACTACCTGCTGAAACCCGTGCGCACCGAGCGGCTGCACCGCTCGGTCGGCCGCATCGTCGAGGCGCTGAAGGCCGGCCAATCGAGCCACACGGCCGTCGAGGCATCCGCTGCGCCCGAGCTGATCGCGGTCACGCTCGGTGGCACGACCCGCATGATCCGCCGCGACGACGTGCGCTACGTGCAGGCGCAGGGCGACTACGCGCGCCTGCACACCGAAGAGGCGAGCTACCTCGTGCGGGTGCCGTTGAGCGACCTCGAACGGCAGTGGGCGGATGCCGGTTTCGTGCGGGTTCACCGTTCGTACCTCGTGTCGCTCGCGCATCTCAGTCGCCTGCGGCTCGGCTCCGACCACCCGAGCGTGACCGTCGGCCAGGCCGAGTTGCCCGTGAGCCGGCGGCTGCTGCCGGCGCTGCGCGAGCGACTCGACCAGGCGATGATCCGGCCGAGGCCATGAGCGACGAAGGAGCGTCACCACCGGCCCGAGTGCGCGTCACGGCTCCGCGGCCGGGCGGAGCCGCGTCACCTGCGACTGGGACCGTCGATCGCGCGCTGCCGCACGTGGGAGCCGGCGCACCGACGAGCGACATCGCGGGCGTCTACGCGCGCTCGCTGATCCGCTCGCAGTTGCGGCTTGCGATCGTGTTCGCGGTGGGATTCGTCGCCGCGACGGCCCTCTTCGTGCTCGCGATCGTGCTCGTGCCCGGGCTCGACGACTCGTTCGTATTCGGGGTGCCGGTGTCGTGGCTGCTGCTCGGCATCGGCGTCTACCCCCTCACGATCACGGTCGGCGGCCTGTACGTGCGAGCGGCGAGTCGCAACGAGGCGCGCTATCGCTCGCTCACGGAGGAGGAGTGAACCCCGTCATCGGCTACGCCGCGATCGCCGCCGTGGCGCTCGCCTCGGCGCTGATCGGCTTCTACGGGCTTCGCATCTCGCGCACGACGAGCGACTTCTACGTCGCCTCGCGCACCGTACGCCCGTGGTGGAACGCCTCGGCGATCGGGGGCGAGTACCTCTCTGCGGCGTCGTTCCTCGGCATCGCCGGCCTGATCCTGCTACAGGGCGCCGGCGGGCTGTGGTTCCCGATCGGCTATACCGCCGGGTACCTCATGCTCCTGCTCTTCGTGGCGGCGCCGCTGCGCCGCTCGGGCGCGTTCACGATCCCCGACTTCACCGAGGCACGGCTCGAGTCGATCTGGGCGCGACGCGTGACCTCGACCCTCGTCATCGTCGTCGGCTGGTTCTACATCGTGCCGCAGCTGCAGGGGGCCGCACTCACCGTGCGCATCACGACGGGCCTGCCGTCGTGGGTCGGCTCCGTCGCCGTCGCGATCATCGTCGGGGTCATCGTCGCGGCAGGCGGCATGCGGTCGATCACCTTCGTGCAGGCGTTCCAGTTCTGGCTGAAGCTCACCGCCCTGGCGGTGCCGGTGGTGGCGCTGCTGCTCATCCTGGGCGGCGGCGAGCCCGCGCCCCAGCTCACCCCGGCCGAGGCGTTCCCGCCAGCAGCCGGCCCCGCCGAACTCGACGCCTACCGCACCGTCTCGCTCATGGTGGCGCTGCTGCTCGGCACCCTCGGGCTGCCGCACGTGCTCGTGCGCTTCTACACGAACCCCGACGGCGTGGCCGCTCGTCGCACGACGGTGATCGTGCTCGTACTGCTCTCGGTGTTCTACCTCTTCCCGACCGCGTTCGGCCTGCTCGGCCGGGCGTTCGCCCCCGACCTCGCCGCCTCGGGCGAAGCCGACGCGCTGGTCCTGTTGCTGCCAGGGCGCCTCGTGCCGGGAATCGGCGGCGAGCTGCTGACGGCGCTCGTGATCGCCGGGGCGTTCGCCGCATTCCTCTCGACGTCGTCGGGCCTCGTCGTCTCGCTCGCGGGCGTCATCAGCCAAGATCTGCTCGGCGGCAGCGTGCGCGGTTTCCGCATCGCAGCGATCGCCTCCTCGTTCATCCCCCTGCTGGTCGCGCTCACCACGGAGTCGGCCGGGCTCGCCGGCAGTGTCGGGCTCGTCTTCGCGTTCACGGCATCGACCCTCTGCCCCATGCTGATCCTCGGTATCTGGTGGCGAGGTCTCACCGCCCGCGGCGCGATCGCGGGCATGGTCGCGGGGGCCGTGCTCTCCGGCGCGGCGATCCTCGGCGGCCCGCTGTTCTCGGCGGCTGCGCCGGCGCTTCGCCCGTTCCTCGAGCAGCCGGCGGCGTGGACGGTGCCCATCGCGATCACCGTCACGGTGCTCGTGTCGCGCGCCGACCGGCACCGCATTCCACGCGGGGCCGATGCGTTCCTCACCAGGCTGCACGTGCCCGAGCAGCGGGTTCGCTGAGGAGTGATCGACGGGTGTTGTTCTCGCACGAAGGGTGCGGCGAACGAGCACCGCCGTTAGCATGAGCAAATGCTTCGGGGGAATCGCACACTGCTCACCGCGCTCACCGGCCTGATGGCCGCAGCTCTCACCGTCACCATCGCCGCGACACCGGCGTCGGCGGCGACGACCGCCAATTGGGCGACGTGGGCTCCGCTCACCGGCTCGGGCGGTGCCTATGCGACGTCGATGACGCTCGCCGGACAACCGGCGCTCACGGCCCAGGTGTCGAGCGACTCGCGTGGCGCGGCTGCTGTCGTCTCGGGGGCATCCATGTGGCTCTCGGAGGGCACGCCCGTCGGCGAGAAGTACGGCTCGAGCCGCGACCAGCCGTACCTGAACCTTCGGCCGAAGGCAGACAGCGCCACCGCGCCGTCGACGACGACCTACTCGTTCGCGTCACCGACGCCGACGTCGGGCTGGACCTTCGTGCTGGGCGACATCGACGCCGACCAGGTGCGCATCCAGGCCATCGGCGCCGACGGCGCACCGCTCACGGCGACCGAACTCGGGTTCCGCGAGGGGTTCAACTACTGCGCCGACGGCGTGGTCGGCAAGCCCTCGTGCGACGGCGACGCCCTCGACGTGCCCGAGTGGGACCCGGCGGCCATGACCCTCACCGGCAACGACGCGGCCGAAGATACGAGCGGCGCCGCGGCCTGGTTCGAACCGCAGACGTCCATCTCGTCGCTGACCTTCGTCTTCACCCGCCGTGCAGGCTTCCCCGTCTACCAGACCTGGTTCGCCTCGCTCGCGCGCGACATCACCGGCACCGTGACTGATGCGGGCACCGGCCCGGCCGACGGGGTCACCGTCAACCTCATCGACGCGAACGGCGACATCGTCGGCACGACCACGACAGCCGGCGGCGGGCTGTATTCGTTCGAGGGGTTCTTCGCGACCGACGGTTACATCGTCGAGGCCGTGCTCCCCGCGGGCAAGATAGCCGTCGACGCGAATCGCAAGCCCGCAGACTTGACGACCGACGACGCCGTGGTCGACTTCTCGATCCGCGACATCGTGCCCGTCGCGGTCTCAGGCACCGTCACCGATGCCGACAACAACCCGATGCCCGGTGTCGAGGTCACGATCGGCGGCGTTACGAGGACGACCGACTCGAACGGTAACTATCTCTTCGACGAGGTGCCCGTCGGCTCGCACACTGCCACCATCCAGACGCCCGACGGCTACAGCCTCGAGACCGATCCGCTGCCGTCGTTCACGATCGAGGTCGGTGATACCGAGCCCATCACCGGCATCGACTTCGTCGTGGCCGCGAACCCGACCCTCTCGGGCACCGTCACCGCGGCCGGCACCGGCGTTCCCGGTGTCACCGTCACCGCCGAAGGGCCCGACGGAACGCTCTCGACGGTCACCGGGGCCGACGGCACCTACAGCTTCCCACTGCTGCCGTCGGGCGAGTACACCGTGACGGTGACCGCCCCCGATGGCACGAGCGTCGTGGGTTCGCCCACTCGGGCCGAAACCGTCACCGACGGCGATGTCGAGAACGTCGACTTCGAGCTCGTCCGGTTCGGCAGCATCGAGGGCACCGTGTTCCTCGACGACGGCACCCCGTTCCCCGCTGCCACCGTGACGGTGAGCGGAGCCGGCGATTCCAGCGTGCTCACGACCGACGCGACCGGCGGGTACGCCCTCGGCACGCTGCCTCCGGGCGAGTACACGATGACCCTCACCGTGCCGGCCGGGTACACCGCCGTCGGCCCCGCCACGCGCACGGTGACGATCACCGCCGCCGGCGAGG
Organism: Agromyces subbeticus DSM 16689; assembly: GCF_000421565.1. Classification (GTDB taxonomy): domain Bacteria; phylum Actinomycetota; class Actinomycetes; order Actinomycetales; family Microbacteriaceae; genus Agromyces; species Agromyces subbeticus. Next base: position 95,812 of record NZ_ATXG01000005.1, read on the forward strand.
CGATCTTCGACCAGGACTTCGTGCTGCTGGCCGACACGCCGGCTCCCACGCCGACACCGACACCGACGCCCGGTGGCAGCGGCACGGCACCCGCGGGAACCCTGCCGGCGACGGGTGTCGACCCGGCGACCGGCACGATCGCGATCGCGAGCCTGCTCGCCGCCCTCGCGGGAGCGGCGCTCGTCGCCGTCACCGCACGTCGGCGTCGCGTCACGGGCTGACCCCGGCGTCACGGGCTGACTCCGGCGTTCCCGGCTGGCCCCGGGTCGGGGGCTGACCCCGGCTCGCGGCCGGCGCCTCGGTAGACTCGGTCGGTGCTCCTGCCGGTCGTCGTCTCCGTGCTCGTCGGTGCCCTCGCCCAGCGCATCACGGGCATGGGCTTCGCCCTCATCGCCGCTCCGGCGCTCGTCATCCTGCTCGGTCCCTTCGACGGCGTCGTGCTCGTGAACCTCTGCGCGGTGCTGTCTTCGCTCTTGATCCTGCCTCGCGTGTGGAGTCACATCGAGTGGTCGCGGTTCGGCTGGCTCGTGGTTCCAGCGCTCGCCGGCACCGTGGCCGGCGCGCTCGTCGCTGCCCATTTGCCTGGCCCAGTGCTGCAGCTCGGGGTCGGCGTGCTCGTGGTCGTGGCGCTCACGGTCTCGCTCATCGTGACGCGCACCGAGCACGTCGCGACCGGTCGCACCCCGGCGATCGTCGCCGGCGCGGCATCCGGGTTCATGAATGCCGCGGCCGGCGTTGGCGGGCCCGCCCTCAGCGTCTACGCCGTCTCGACCCGGTGGCCGCAGGTGGCCTTCGCCGCCACCGCGCAGCCCTACTTCGTCGTGATCGGCGTCGCATCGCTCGTCGGCAAGCTCGGCGCCACCGGGTGGGCGCTGCCCGAACTCGAGCCGGGATCCTGGCCGTTCGTCATCGGGGCGCTGCTCGTCGGCCTCGCGCTCGGCGAACTCCTCCACCGCCGCATCCCGCACCGTGCGGCGCGCATCGCGGTCATCGTGATCGCCTACGTCGGCGGAGCGGCCGCGATCATCGACGGCGCGACCGAACTCTGGGGCTGAGCTGGCCCGCACGCGCGACCGCGGCGGCACCGCCACCCGCACCCGCTTCAGCCGCGGGACTGCTCCGCACGCAGCTCGACCGCGCGATCGCCCCAGGCCGCGAGGCGCCCCTCGAGACCCGCCTGCACGGCAGGCCACTCGTCGACGATCACCGAGTACACCGCGCTGTCGCGCCAGCTGCCGTCGGCGCGGCGCTTGTGCCGGCGCATGACGCCGTCGAGGCGGGCGCCGAGCTTCTCGATCGCTCCGCGCGACCGCGCGTTGTTCGCGTCGGCCTGGATCTTCACCCGGCCGAAGCCGTTGCGGAACGCGAGGTCGAGCAGCAGCAGCTTCGCCTCGGGGTTGACGGCGGTGCCCCACACGCCCGGGTGGTAAGCCGTCCAGCCGATGTGCGTCGACTCGTTGTGCAGGTCGAGGTCGCCGAGTTTCGTCGCCCCGATCACCGTGCCGTCGTCGGCGCCGCCGCGCAGCCGGATCGTCCACGGCATGGCCTCCTCGCCGCCCGAGTAGTACGACCGGGCGAACGCGTCGTAGGCGGCCGCGTCGGCCGGTAGCCCGGCCGGCCCACCGCCGTAGCCGCCGGCGAACACCTCGGGCCGGCCGATCGCGCGATGCAGCTCGGGAATGTCGGCGTGCGTGAACGGGCTGAGTCGGATGAATCGGCCGACGAGTTCCTCGTCGGCGGGTCGAGTCGCAGTCACCCCTCAAGACTCGCATGGCCTGGTGGCGCGCACATGACGAGCGGGCGACGGGATGGTCGTCGAGCGTCGCAGCCCTTCCCCTCGACGAGTGCCGCCCCTACGATGACGGGAGCACGACTACTTCGAAACGAAAGGCGGGGGGCCATGGGCGCTCTTGACGATCTGACTGACAAGGCCAAGGACTTCATCGAGGAAAACAAAGACAAGATCTCCGAGGTCTTGAACAGCGAGCAGGCTGAAGACATCAGCGACAAGGTGCTCGACGGCGTCTCCGAAGCGGCGAAGAAGGTCGTGCCCGAGGAGCATCACGACAAGATCGACGACGTTCGCGGCAACGTCGACGGGGCCATCGGCACCGAGAAGTAGTCTTCGAGCCGAAAGGGGCGGATGCCGCGTTGTCGCGGCATCCGCCCCTTTCGTCGTGTTCGTCCTGCTCACCCCACCTGGCGGCGCCGGCGGAACTGCACGAATGCGATGACGGCGAGGCCACCGCCGATGAGGCCGAGCGCCCACGTGAGGTGGGCGGCGAGCTCGGCGCCGTCGACCCCGGTCGCCGGCATCGGCGGGTCGAATCGGTTGTCGACCGTGATCGTCACGACGTCGTCGAGGCCGACGGTCACCGGTGTCGCCTCCGTCGCGCTGATCGTCACGGCTGCCGCGCCGGCCGGGTCGGGCTCAGCCGCCCAGCACTCCGCACCGATCGGCAGGTCTTCGATGACGCTCGTCTCACCGCCCGCGATCATCACCGGCGAGGCGTCGAGCGCGACGTAGGGCTCGTTCGCCCCCTGCTCGAGCACGCAGGTGACCTCGATCCGGAACGTCTTGCCGGCTGCCTGCGAGACGTCGCCGCTCACGGTCTTCGTCAGCGCGAGCGAGCCCAGCTCGAACGTGTTCGTCGCGGTGATCGTCAACATCTGGGGCTCGTCCTCGACATCGATCACCGCCGCGTTCTCGAACGAGTCGAAGTCGACCGTACTCGCGGTCGCGCCCGCCGCGTCGGCCTCCTCGCCGAAGCATCGCGTCTGGTACGGCAACTTCAGCGGAGTGCCGTCGGCGCGGAGCACCTGCACCGTCTCGCCCGCGCCGACCTCGACCGGGCCGGAGAAGACGGTGACGGGGACACCCGCGATGGACAGCTGGCAGGTCACGTGCACCGTGAAGACGGCGTTCTGCACGAACGGCTGCTCGGCGGCCGCTCCGTCGACCTCCTTCGCCACCTGGATCTCGCCGAGTGAGAAGACGTTGAGGAAGCCGGCGGTGACGACGGTCTCGACGCCCTCCGGTTCCTGGTCGGGGATGGTCACGGTCACCGGCGGCGGTGTCTCATCGGCATCCGCCCGGAAGACCTCGGTGACCACGCAGACCGAGCCGACCGGGATCCCGGTGATGGTCTCGCTCGTGAACGGGCCCTCGGTTCCGTCGCCGACCACGACCAGTCGCTGGTCGATGACCGCCTGCCCCTCGTAGGTGCAGACGACCGTGAAGATGAACGGCCCCTGCGAGAACTCGGGCACGCCCGGTCCGTCGACCGTCTTCAGCACGTTCAGTGCACCGGTTCGGAACTCGTTCTCGATCTCGACCGCGATCGGCTCGTCGGTCGTGTCGTCACCGACCACGAACGTCGATGGCGTAACGGTCGACTCGGTCGCCCCGCCGTCGTCGATCTCGGTGACGGTGCAGGATGCCCCGGTCGGCAGGTTCTCGATCACCGCGACGTTGCCCGGGGCGTCTTTCGTGAGGGTGATCGTCTCGTCGTAGACCGTGTCGGGATCGGCGGCCTCGAGCGTGCAGACCACCTGCACCTCGAAGTCGCCGAATGTGCCGCCCCACACGTCGGCGCCGGTGCCGGTGACCGCCTTCGTGAGCTCGATGGATCCGACCGTGTACGCGTTGGTCACCGCGACCGACGTCACGACCGTGGCATCCTCATCGGGCAGCAGCGTGAACTCGGCCGAGGTCGCCTCGCCGAGGTCGTCGTCGACGCCGTCTTGCGTGACGACGATCGACGTGGTGCCGCCGCCCTGGTCGGTCTCGGTCACGGTGCAGTCGCTGCCGGCTGGCAACTGGTCGAACGTCTGCGTGCCGCCGTCGGTGAGCTCGAACGACTCGTCGAGCACGGTCTCACCCTGGAACTCGCAGGTCGCGGTGAACGAGAACACCGTGTCGTAGGCGATGGGCGTGCCGTCCTGATTCACGGCGCCGCCGTTGTCGACGGTCTTCTTCACCGTGAAGCCCGCGTCGGGGAAGACGTTCGTCACGATGATGGTGATCGGATTTGCCCCGCCGGTGACGACGACCGGGTTCTGCTCGGTCGCGCTGATCTCGATCTCGTAGGCACCCTGCCCGTCGGGCTCCTCGGCCCAGCACTCCGAGCCGATCGGGACTTCGAACAGGGTGACGAGCTCGCCGTCCTCGAGCTCCACCGGTTCCTGGTCGTAGACGACGATCGGCGGGTTGCCGTCGCCGCGCTTGAAGGTGCAGGTTACGAGGATCTCGAAGGTGACCCCCTCGGCATGCGCCGCGTTGCCAGTGACGTCCTTGACGATCGAGACCTCGCTGAACTCGAAGGTGTTCGTCGCCGTGAGCTCGAGCGTCTGCGGCTCTTCGCCGTCGGCGGCGACCACGATCGCCGCGTTGTCGAACGAGTCGAAGTCGACGCTCGACTCGGTCGCACCCGCGTCATCGGTCTCCTCGCCCCAGCAGTGGGTGCCCAGCGGGAGCAGCAGCGGCTCACCCGTCGCCGGGTCGATCACGGTGACGGTCGACTCGCCGGTCACTTGCACGTCGCCGTCGAAGATCGGATCGCCGTCAGCGGTGAGCGCGCAAGTCACGTGCACGGTGTAGGTCGCGCCGGCGATCTCGGGAACCTCGGCCGCAGTGCCGTTCAGCTCCTTCGTGACCGCGATCGTTCCGGCGCTGAACGGATTCTCGATGTCGGCCACTTCGACCTGCGCGACGCCCTCGAGCTCGTCGGGGATCGAGACGGTGACGGGCTCGGGCGTGCCATCCGCCCCGCCGTCATCCGTCTCAGTGATGACGCACACGCTATTCACCGGAAGTCCGGTCACGCTATTCGAGACAAGGGGGCCGGCGGTGCCGTCGCCGGTGATCGTGAGTGTTCCCTCCCCGACGGTCGCTCCCTCGTAGGTGCACACGTAGGTGAACGTGAACACCGTGCCGTCGGTGAGGGGAACGCCCGGCCCGGTGATCTCCTTCTCGATCTGGAAGCCGCCGACCCGGAAGTCGTTGGTCACCGTCACGGCGATGGGGTCGCCCTCCGCGCCGTCGACGCCGACCACGACCGGCTGTGCCGGCGTGATCACCGGCTCGCCAGTCGCGCCGCCGTCGTCGGGCTCGGTCACGGTGCAGGATGCCCCAGTCGGCAGGTCCTCGATCGTCACGGTCTCACCGGCTGCGATGGTGACCACGTCGTCGTAGACGGGGTTCGTGGTCGCCTCGTCCCATTCGCACACGAGCCGGACCTCGAACGAATCGGGTGCCCAGTCGGCGGCGCCCGCGCCCGTCACGTCCTTCGTGATCTCGAGGCCGCCGACCGTGTAGGTGTTCGTCACGGCGAGCGTGGTGAGGTGGGTGCCGTCCTGCTCGTCGGGAAGGATCGTGAACGACGCCGACGCGCCGTCGATCGGCTCGCCGGCGGTGCCGTCTTCGGTGACGACGATCTCGGTCGAGGTCGAGCCCGCGGCATCCGTCTCGTTGACCGTGCAGTCGGCCCCGACGGGCAGCGGACCGAAGTCCACGGAATCGCCCTCGCCCAGTGCGAACTCGCGTTCGTCTTCGGGAATGACTTCCTCGCCGAGGAAGATGCAGCTCGCCTCGAACATGAACTCGGGATCGAACGCGATCTCGTTGCCATCCTGGTCGACCGCGGTGCTGCGCTCGACTTCCTTCGAAACGCTGAATCCGCCGATCTGGTAGGTGTTGGTCACCTGGAGGGTGATCTCCTCGACGGGGTCGGGCGGGAACGGGTGGTGGATGTCGGTGCGTCCCGTGAGATCGCGTGTCGCGATCACCTCACCGGACCGGTCTGCGGTGCCCTCGGGGTCGTACGTGACGGTCGATCCCTGCGCGAACAATTCCGAGACGGTGCATCCGGAGAAGAGCGGCAGGTTGGTGCCGGTTCCGACGGCGACGAGCGATCCGTCGGCGGGCACGTCGATCGGGGACACCGGAGCGCCGTCGGTGTCGACCAAGTCGACCGGTTCCTCGAGAGAGTCGCACTGCACGTCGAACTGGTAGGAATCGGGCAGCGGGAACGTCCAGCTGGCGGGGGCGACCTGCGACTTCTGCAACTGCACTTCGCCCGTCGGCACAGCGACGCCGGCGCGAACCGGCTCCACCGGGCCCTGGTAGATCTCCTGGCTCTCGAACGTCGCGCGCGAGCCGGCGGCGACGGTGTTCCAGGCGATGGGCAGGCCGTCGTCGTACGCATCCGGCACGATCGCGGGCGTCCGCGTGTCGAACGTCACCGTGCCCGTGGCACCCGGCGGTAGGCCCCCGCCCTCGGGGTAGTCGAAGACGAGCTTGAGCGCCCGCGCGGTGGCCAGCTCAGCGGGAGGCGTCGTCTCGTCGTACTCGATCCATGGCCGCGTCGACACGTCGGCGAAGCAGGGATCCGTCTCGGGGATCGGCTGGCCGAGGGTGCTGTACTGGATGTCCGCCGCGTTGCACGCCTGGTTCGGCACGCTCGCCATGTAGTAAGCGGTGGCCGTTCCGACGGGCGGCACCACCACATTGCCGATGAAGACCGGTTGCCACTGCGAACCGCGCGGCGAACCGACCACGACACCGGTGTCGCCGACGGCAGGCAGCACGTCGATGCCGGCGATCGAGTCGGCCGGCACGTTGCCGCGGTTGGTGAAGCTGATGCGCCACGTCTCGACTCCGCCAGGGCGGGTGATCGGCACGCACTCGTTCACGTAGTACCCGCCGCCTCCGTTCGGCGCCGCGCACGCGACCGCCGACGGGTCCGCTGCGGTGTTCAGCACGCCGAGATCGTCGTAGTTGGGATCGGACGGATCGACACCCGGAACGCCGGCTCCCGTGCCCTTGACCGCCTTGACGATGCCGATCGGCGCCGCAGGGGCCGGCGTCACCGTCGTGTCGGCCGCGCACTCCGCGACATTCTGGGTGTCGGGCGCGTCGACGTTGTTCGAGGTGTGCTCGCACGTCTCGAAGTCGCGGTCGCTCGTGGCCGTGATCGTGTTGCCGACCGGTGTGCCAGGGGGCAGTGCGGCTCTGAACTCGAGTTGCGCCGTGATGACGAGCACGTCGCCCGGGTTGAACACGAAACCCTCGGGCACCGTGATCGTGACCACGCCGGTGGTCTCGTCGAGCTCGCCCGTGAATCCGTCGGTCGGAAGAGCGTTGCCCTCGGCGTCGGTGAGCGCGAAGGCGAACACCGGATCAGCGTCGGGGTCGGCGACGAGGTACGAGCCCTCAGCGTCGGTGGCGACCTGGTCGGTGAGCTCGAGCCCGGTCATCGCCCATTCGCCGGTGTTCGTGATGGTCATCGTGTAGGGGATCGGCGAGGCGGGCGGGAACTGCTGCGCGGCACTGCCGCCCGAGCCGTTGCCGGGCGACTTGGTGACGCTGATCGAGTTCACGCGGTGCAGCAACTGCGTCGTGTCGGATGCCGCGGCATCCGCCTCCCACACCGTGCCACCAGGCGTCTCCCACGACCCGACGCCGTTGACGTCGACCACATCGGTCGTCGTGCCCTGCACGGGCTCGCCCGGTGCGGTCTCGAGCCCGGGGAGGGTCGACGGAACGGGGTACGCATCGATCTCGCCGTTCGGGCCGTACTGCAGGTTCTCCAGCCGGTCGGCGAGGAAGGCGAAGGTCACGATGGGATTTCTCGGCTGCTCCCAGTTGGTCTCCTCCGCGTCGCGGCGCACCTCGAACCGGAGGCCACGAACGTCGGTCGGCACCGCCCCATCGGGCAGCGCGGGCGTGACGGTTCGATCGGCCGCGACATCCTGCCACTCGCCGACCAGCCAGCAGGCGGTCAGATCTGTGCTGCCAGCGCACGTCTGCACGAGCGCTCCCGTGCCACCGTCGATCGCGTAGTCGACCCCGGCGAGCGCCGATACCCGGATCTGGCCCAGGTTCGGCGGCAATGTCGCCACCGGGAACGAGGCGAACTCGAAGGCATTCCAGAACGTGGGTTCGTCGTCGGTGAGCGTGAGCACGGTAGTGCGCACGTTGCCGGTGGGCTGGCCGCCGATCGTCACTGTGTAGCCGTCGCTCGGTTCGTCTTCGTATCGCGACGCCGGCGAGATCCCCTTGCCGGCGTTCACGCCGTACTCCGCGGGCGCGAAGGTGAGGGAGTCGTCGTCGGTGGCGTATGCCTCGTCGAGGGCGGGGTCGCCGCCCGGTCGGCTCGCACTCGATGACGCCACGTTGTCGACGATGTCGCCTTCGGTGGGCCTCACGCTCGGCTGGCTGCGCAGGAACTCGCGCAGCTGGAAGGTGAGCACGACGGCGGTGGACTCCTGGGAGAGAATCGACACCCCATCGGGATCGGTGTGCACCACGGTGAATCCGATGACGTCGGCGAGCTCGGCGGCCGTGAGCGCGCTGGCCTCGTCGATGGTGTAGTCGGTGGTCGCGCCCCCTTCGCGGGTCAGCGTGACGGTCGAGAGCGTCGCCTCCGCCGGCACGCTGATGGAGTCGATGGAGGAGAGGTTCAGGTAGTCGTAGGTGGTCGTCGCGGGGGGCGGGGGGATCGGCGGGGCCGGAATCGCAGCCGGGTCGTCGACCCGGAGCTCTGCCACGCTCGCCTCGGTCTCGTTGGTCGCGAACAGCGTCGCGCTCACGAGGGGGTAATCGGCCTGCGATGCGCTCTCGGGCGGCACCGGCAGGGTGTCCTGGTCGAAGGTCTTGGAAATCGATGTGTTGATCACCGTGTCGAGGATCGTGATGTCGTCGGCGGCGTCCTGCGAGATCGGCACCGGCCCGTCGCCGGTGATGTCGACGGTGTTCGTCACCACCCCGTTCTGGCCCGAGTTGTACGTCTCGTCGTGGAGGCTGCCCACGACCGGCCCGCCGTCACTGCGCTTCGTCTCGCGGAGCTCGAAGGTGAGGTCGAGGTTGCGCTCGAAGTCGTACGATGGCGCCACACCGGTTCCCATCGGGGGCTCGCCGGCTCCGCCCCGAGCTGAGCCCTCCGCGTAGGTGAGGCGCACGGCGAGCGTCGTGTCGCGCTGTGTCTCGGTCAGTTCGTAGCCCGGGAAGGCGCCGTCGCATGAGGTCCCGGTAGTGTCGGCGGCGCCGCAGACGTCGGCCGTGATGTCCGTCCATCCGCCGGCGTCGCCGTCGTACAGCTCGACGACGGAGATGCGGTCGTACGCCATGGCGGGATCGACCGTCCCATCGATCTCCTCGATGACGGCGAGGTCCCACGCGTCGAAGGCGGATGCCGCGATATCCGAGAAATCCGCGCCGGCCGTCGGGTCGTCGGTGAGCGCGACGGTGTCGAACGGCACACCCTCGGTCGACCACGAGACCCTCGCAGTGCGACGATCGTCGCTGAACGCGTTCACGTTCTCCTCGAGCCAGGTCTTCTCGAGCTGGAGGACGCCGTCATCGGGGTTCAAGGGGTTCACGTCGATCTGGTCGCCGGCGGTCGCGGTGTTGTCTTCGGGGGTGTCATCGGCGGGATTGACCGTCGACGACGCGTCATTGGCGACGACCAGCGGATCTGCGGCCTGGGCGGCGTCCTCGACGCTGCCCGACCCGTCGCGGAAGTTCTCGCGCGTGGCGACGGAGATCGTCGGCGCGACCTGGAACCCGGGCGGCAGCGTCTTGGCCGGTGCTTGCGGCGTGTAGATGAAACGGATGCCCTGGACGTCGTCCTGCAGGTCGGCGGGCACCGAGTAGGTCCACGTGGTCGGGCCCGCGATGAGTTCAGCGCCGGGAATGGTGACCCACTCCTCGCCGTTCCAGTACTGCACCGTGAGGTTGGCATCGGCGGGGACGCCCGCGGTGATCTGTCGAGCGTCGAACGTGTTCCAGAACTGCGACGGCGGGTCGCCGGGCTGCGGATCCGCCGGGTCGCTGATGGTCAGGTCGGTCGCGCCGATGGTCGAGGCGTTCTCTCCCTGGTCGTTGACCGAGGCGAGGAACGTGACGTCGGTCGGGCTGCCCGGCACTGCCCAGGCCTCGTCGCGCACGATGTTCTTGTCGATCACCGTCGAGATCCGCACCGGCTGGCGGGTGACATCCGCCGAGGCCTCGTCGGTGCCGGTCTGGCCGGTCGTATCGGTCACGGTCGAGGTCGCGTCGTTCGTACTGACGATGTCGGCCTGCCCGGGGACGCTCTGCGCCGTGACGTCGAACGGGATCTCGGCGGTCGAGTTCGGCTCGATCGGACCGGTGAAGGTGACCGTGAAGCCGGCGACGTCGCCGGTCGGCGCGGGCAGCGTGTTGACATCCGTCGTCTCGAGCGTCTCGGTGGCGCCGTCGGTGTACGTGTAGGTGACGGTCGCATTCGTGGCGTTCTGCGGCCACGTGATGTCGCCGAACCCGTCGAACGTGAGGCCCTGATCGGCCAGGCTCGGCGACCCGGGGGTGGGCTCCTCGATGACCATCGACGTGACCGGCCGGCCGCCATTCGTCGACTCGATCGTCGCGGTCGTCGAGTCGCCCGCGAGCAGCACGGGGTCGGCGAACGACTTCTCGATGTCGACCGTCGGACCGGAGTTGCTGATCACGACCTCACCGTCGGCGGTCTCAGGATCGGTCGACCGATCGTCGACCGTGACGATCGACGACGCCGTGTTGGGCACGGTGACGGACTCGTCCAATGGAATATCCAGCACGCCGTCGTTCGTCTCCGACGAGATGCCGATCGCGGCCTCCTGACCCGGCGGCGTCGGCGGGATCTGGCCTGTCGAGGAGGAGAAGGTGAACCGCAGACCCTTCACAACGGAGAGAGGTTCGACATCGGGGATGTCGGTGAAATCGGTCGGGATCGGGCCGGTGGGGTACGCCACGACCCAGTTGCCGTCGGGGTCCTGGTACTCGATCTGCACCTGGTCGGCCCCGGGCGGCGGCGCGATCGACGTGATGCCCGTGAAGTCGAGGTACTCGTCGTACGGGCTGGCCGTGCCGTCGGCCGGATCCTGCACCACGACGGTGTCGACTGAACGGTTCGAGGCGTTGCCGCCGCCGATCGTGTAGTCGACCGGCTGGTCGGGCAGCGAGGGGATGGACTGCCCGTCGGGCACGTTGTCGTCGACGGACTTCACGACGGTCGAGTCGAGCACCTCGGGGATGTCGAGGATGACCGTCGCCGGCGCTTCTTTCGGTAAGGCGTTCTCGGCCGTGGCATCCGCCGTGTTCGTGATCTCGCCGTCGAAGTCGGCGCTCACGTCGGCGGGCACCTGCACGAACACCGTGATGTTGACCTGCTGACCGGTGGTGAGGCCGGTTCCGGCCGTACCTGTCTGGGTGAAGTCGACCACGACGTCGCTGCCGTTCACGGTGACTGCGCTGCCGGTGCTCGGCGAGACGACGACCGGATTCGGCACCGCGGGGTCGAAGACCAACGGGGCGGGGAGGGTGTCGCTGACCTGTGCCCCGACGCAGATGTCGACGATGGGGCTGTTGCACGTGAGACTGATCGTGTAGCTGAACTTCTCGCCCGCCTCGTACGGCGAGGTATCGGGTGGAGTCACCGATTTCGTGAATGTCGTGAACTCGGCGTCATCGGGTGCCGCGAAGGCGGGAACCACGGACGGCGCCGTGAGTCCGACTGCGAAGATCGCTGCGACGACCCCAGTGAGTGCTCGACGGACGATCGACATTCAGGCCCCCTGCCCGCGGCCCCCCGGCCGCTACGGACGGACCCTCGAACGGGTCACCCCACTTTCGACACTATCGAGGAGCGCCGCGGGAGGGAAGGGCTCGAGGTCGACCTCAGCCGAGCAGGTCGTGCAGCGTGACGATCTCGTCGCGGCCGGGGCCCACGCCGATGGCCGAGATGCGCGAGCCGCTCATGGCCTCGAGCTCGCGCACGTACGACTGCGCGTTCGCGGGCAGGTCGGCGAACTCGCGGGCACCCGAGATGTCTTCGGACCAGCCGGGGAACTCTTCATAGATCGGCTTCGCGTGGTGGAAGTCGGACTGCGAGACGGGCACCTCGTCGACGCGCTCGCCGTCGACCTCGTAGGCGACGGCGACGGGGATGCGCTCGATGCCCGTGAGCACGTCGAGCTTGGTGAGCACGAAGTCGGTGACGCCGTTGATGCGCGCCGCGTAGCGGGCGATCGGGGCGTCGTACCAGCCGGTGCGGCGCTTGCGGCCGGTCGTGGTGCCGAACTCGTGGCCCTGCTCGGTGAGGAAGTCGCCCCACTCGTCGAACAGCTCGGTCGGGAACGGGCCGGCACCGACTCGCGTCGTGTAGGCCTTCACGACGGCGATGACCCGGTCGATGCGGTTCGGCGCGATGCCCGAACCGGTGACGGCGCCGCCGCTCGTCGCGTTCGACGACGTGACGAAGGGGTAGGTGCCGTGGTCGACGTCGAGCATCGTGGCCTGGCCGCCCTCGAAGAGCACTGTTTCACCGGCGTCGAGCGCGCGGTGCAGCAGCAGCGAGGTGTCGGTGACCATCGGCCGCAGCCGCTCGACGTAGCCGAGCAGTTCTTCGACGACCTCGTCGACGCCGATCGCGCGACGGTTGTAGACCTTCACGAGCAGGTGGTTCTTCTGGTCGAGGGCGCCCTCGACCTTCTGCCTCAGGATGTTCTCGTCGAACAGGTCTTGCATGCGGATGCCGACCCGGTTGATCTTGTCGGCGTAGGCCGGCCCGATGCCGCGCCCGGTGGTGCCGATCTGGCGCTTGCCGAGGAAGCGCTCGGTCACCTTGTCGAGCGTGCGGTGGTATTGCGTGATGAGGTGCGCGTTCGCCGAGATTCGGAGCTTGGAGACATCCACGCCGCGAACCTCGAGCGCCTCGAGCTCCTCGAAGAGCACTTCGATGTCGACGACGACGCCGTTCGCGATGACGGGCGTCACGCCCGGCGTGAGGATGCCCGAGGGCAGCAGGTGGAGGGCGTACTTCTCGTCGCCGATGACGACGGTGTGGCCGGCGTTGTTGCCGCCGTTGAACTTGACGACGTAGTCGAGGCGCGAACCGAGCAGGTCGGTCGCCTTGCCCTTGCCCTCGTCGCCCCACTGTGCACCGATCAGTACGGCTGCGGGCATGTCAGTCCTCTCCTGCCGCCGCGTCGGTCGCGGCGGGTTCTGCAATCGGGTCGCCGACGATCGCCTCAGCGGATGCCGCGGGCTCGAACAGCATCGCAGCACCGCCCACGATCGTGATCAGCTGGGTCGGCGTGAATTCGGACGCGATGCGCGCCGGAGCCTCGGGGTCGGCGGTGGCGAGCTCGTCGGCGAGGCGGGTGGCGCGCTCGTCGAGGCCCAGGCTCTCGGCTGCGCGGCGCTGGGTGTCGAGGGCGCGCAGGTAGGCGCGGTTGGGCTCGTCGGACCACGACACGAGGTGGCCCGGCTGCCAACCGCCTGCGGCGAGCTGTTCGCGGGCGAGGTCGACCGCGACCGAGGCGAAGGCGAAGGACTCGATGGCCCGGCCCTCTGAGTCGGCGAGATCGGCGAGCTCGGTCCAGGCGAGCGGCGACGACGGATGCTCCGCCACGATCATCGAGACCGACGCGCGATCGCCGTCGGCGATGGCCTGCCGTACCTCGGGTTCGTCGACGAGGGACGCCTCCGGCTCCGGTGCTGATTGCTCTGCAGTCACACTCAACCTTATCGCGGGGCCGCTTGGAGGCCCGGGAGGCCGCGAAACACGGTCATCCCGCCAAGTAGGCTGGAGGGCATGTCGAAAGTCCTGACCAGCCTCCCCGTCGGCGAACGTGTCGGCATCGCCTTCTCCGGGGGGCTCGACACGTCGGTCGCCGTCGCGTGGATGCGCGAGAAGGGCGCGGTGCCCTGCACCTACACCGCCGACCTCGGTCAGCCCGACGAGCCCGACGTCGAGGCCGTGCCCGACCGTGCCAAGGAGTACGGCGCCGAGATCGCCCGCCTCGTCGACTGCCGCACCGCGCTCGTCGAAGAGGGGTTCTCGGCCCTGGCCACCGGTGCCTTCCACATCCGCTCGGGCGGCAAGACCTACTTCAACACGACGCCCCTCGGCCGCGCCGTCACCGGCACCCTCCTTGTTCGCGCGATGCGCGACGACGAGGTCGAGATCTGGGGCGACGGCTCGACCTACAAGGGCAACGACATCGAGCGGTTCTACCGCTACGGCCTGCTCGCCAACCCGCGCCTGCGCATCTACAAGCCGTGGCTCGACGAGGCCTTCGTCACCGAGCTCGGCGGCCGCACCGAGATGAGCGAGTGGATGGTGACCCGCGGGTTCCCCTACCGCGCCTCGGCCGAGAAGGCGTACTCCACCGACGCGAACATTTGGGGCGCCACGCACGAGGCGAAGACCCTCGAGCACCTCGACACCGGCGTCGAGATCGTCGAGCCCATCATGGGCGTGGCGTCATGGCGCGACGACGTCGAGATCGCCCCGGAGGTCGTCACGATCGGCTTCGAGGCCGGTCGACCGGTCACGCTCAACGGCGCCGAGTTCGCCGACTCGGTGGCCCTCGTGCTCGAAGCCAACGCGATCGGCGGCCGTCACGGCCTCGGCGTCTCCGACCAGATCGAGAACCGCATCATCGAGGCCAAGAGCCGCGGCATCTACGAGGCGCCCGGCATGGCCCTGCTGCACATCGCCTACGAGCGGCTGCTCAACGCCATCCACAACGAAGACACCGTGGCGAGCTACCACCAAGAGGGTCGCCGCCTCGGCCGCCTCATGTACGAGGGCCGCTGGCTCGACCCGCAGGCGCTCATGCTGCGCGAGTCGCTGCAGAAGTGGGTCGGCTCGGCCGTCACGGGCGAGGTCACGCTGCGTCTGCGTCGTGGCGACGACTACACGATCCTCGACACCCGCGGCCCCGCGCTCAGCTACCACCCCGACAAGCTCTCGATGGAGCGCGTCGGCGACGCGGCCTTCGGCCCGCTCGACCGCATCGGCCAGCTCACCATGCGCAACCTCGACATCGCCGATTCGCGCGCTCGCCTCGAGCTGTACGCGAAGCAGGGCATCGTCGGCGGCGAGACCGCGAAGCTCGTGGGTGACTTGACCGTTGGCGAGTCGACCGAGATCAGCGCGGGCGAGGTCGAGACCGACCTCGAGGCCGCGACGGATGCCGCGAACGAAGCCGCCGCGTTCGACCTCGGCACCGACTGATCGCCCGGCATGACGACCATGCGGTCGCCCTCACATCGAGGGTGACCGCTTCGTCGTCATGCCGATGAACTCGTCGATCGCGGCCTCGGCCGTGTCGACGGCATCCGTTCCACTCAGTTCACCGGTGATGACACGGGCCGAGAGCCCGTCGGCCACAGCGATGAGGCTGCGGGCGATGAAGTCGAGCCTGGTCGACGGCACGACGACCGACAGGTGCTGGGACAACTCGCGCTCCTGGCCGGCCTTGGCCGCTCGCAGCAGCGCGGCGAGTTCATCGTCGCCGACGGATGCCGCGAGGTACCCGTGCCAGATGACCACGCCATCACGTGCCGGTGCCGAAGTCGGGATGGCGTGGGCGACGAGATGGCGGATCGTCTCCAGCGGCGACCGGTTGGCGGCACGGTACGCGGTGGAAGAGCCCTCGATCATCGCCGCCGCGCTCGCGCGGACGAGGTCGCCCTTGGTGGGATGGTAATGCTGTACGAGGCCGACCGAGACTCCGGCAGCCTCTGCGACGGCGCGGAACGAGACGCCGGCGATGCCTCGCTGCAGGATGATGTGCCAGACGCCGTGGATGATGTCGATGCGTCGGTCCATCCGGGCCTTCCTCCGTGTCGTTGCGCGTCTTGCTACCCTGGACAATACGATCGTATTGCAACTGGAGGCACCCGTGCGACTCGGAACGTTCCGCACCGAACAGAGCCGGGCGCGGTTCATCGCCGCCTACGAAGCCGCGATGGCCGAGCTCGAGACGCCCGACCGTGTCGCCGACGTGCCGACCTCGTTCGGGCGCGTCCGCTCGTACACCTGGCGCGGCGACGACACCACCGCGCCGCCGCTCGTGCTCCTGCCGGGCAAGACCGCCGGCGCGCCGATGTGGGCCGAGAACCTTCCCGGCTTCCGCACGACCGGACGGACGATCATCGCGTTCGACGCGCTCGGCGACGCCGGCCTCTCGGTGCAACGCGTCCCGCTCCGCACCCCGGCAGACCAGGCGCTCTGGCTCGACGAGGCGATCACCGCACTCGGCCACGACCTGGTACACACGGTCGGGCACTCATTCGGCGGCGCGACCGCGGCGAACCATGCGGTGCGGCATCCTCAGCGGCTCGCATCTCTCACGCTGCTCGAACCGGTGTTCACGTTCGGGTGGCCGCCGCCGTCGCTGTTCGGTTGGGCGGCGCTGACGACCCTGCCAGTGCCGCAGCGGTGGCGCGAGCACGCATTGGCGTCGATCGGCGGAGTGTCGCCAGAAGAGGTCAATACTGCCGGGCCGACGGGCACGCTCATCTCCGTCGCATCCGAGACCTTCGTCAGCAGGCTCCCGACTCCGCGGCCCCTCACCACCGCCCAGATGGCGATGCTGCGCATGCCGCTGTACGTCGCGATCGCCGGAAGTCGCTCGCTCGCCGGCGGCACGCCGGCGGCGACTCGCGCTGAAGCGCACCTGCCCAATGCCGCCGTCGAGATCTGGCCCGACACGACGCACTCGCTTCCGATGCAGGTGCCCGTACCCCTCACCACGCGCCTGCGCTCGTTCTGGACGACGGCGGATGCCACGGCGTCGGTGTGAGACGACGCGCAGTACCGCGAGGTACCGCGAGGCCACCGCGCACGTCGAGGAGTAGTGCGCAGGTTCGAGAGATCACTCGGGCGAGCAGTCAGGCGGCGGTCTGCTGGTGCGCCGCGACGCGCCAGGCGCCGTCTTCGATGAGGTACGTCGTCGACATGCGCAGGTTCACGCTGTCGTCACCACGGCGCGCGACCGCTCGGTAGACGAGGATGCCGGCGCGATCGCCGAGCCGGATGACGGCGGGCTCGTGCAGGTGGTACTCGTCCCACGGCGGCACGCCCCGGAACGAGGCGAGGATGTCGTCGCGCCCGAGCACGGCGCCCTCGACGATCATGAGGGCGTCGCGGGTCATGACGCGTTGGTAGTGCTCACCGCCCCGGCCCTCGATGATGGCCCGCCATCCGGCGTGCTCTTCGTGCATGAGTCGAGCGGGCAGATCATCGGTGATCTCGGTCATGAGCCAACGCTAACGGCGATCGGATGCCGCGGGAAGGGCCCCGGCCGTCGAGTCGCAGGCTCGCGGCATCCGCTCGCTCAGAGCCAGTTGCGCCGCTTGAACACGACGTAGAGCCCGAAGCCCATCGCCAGCATCAGGAACACGGCGAGCGGGTAACCGAACGCCCATCCCAACTCGGGCATGTTCGTGAAGTTCATGCCGTAGATCGTGCCGACGAGGGTGGGCGCGAAGAGGATCGCCGCCCAGCTCGAGATCTTCTTCGTCTGCTCGCTCTGGGCGAGGCTCGTCTCGGTGAGGCGCTTCATCTCCTCGTTCTGGCGCTGCCCGACGAGCGTCGCGTGCACGGTCAGCGCGTTCTGGAGCAGCTGCCGGAACGACTCGCCCCGCTCGACCGCGCGGATGACGTGGTCGAGCACGTCGCGCAGGTAGCGCTGCAGCTCGACGTCGACGCCGTACTTCTCGAAGCCGCGCTCGAGCGCTTGGAACATCTCGATGAGCGGGCGCGTCGCCCGCTGGAACTCCATGACCTCGCTCGCGAGGTCGTAGATGCGGCGGGTCACCATCGGGTCGCCGTCGAAGAGCTGCTCCTCGATCTCGTCGATGTCGTTCTCGAGGCCGGCGAGCACCGGGGCGTACCCGTCGACCACCTCGTCGAGGATCGCGTAGAGCACCGCCTCGGGCCCCTTCGCGAGCAGTTCGGGCGTGCTCTCGAGGCGGTGGCGCACCTTCGCGAGGTCGGGCGACTCGGCGCGGCGGATCGTGATCGCGTAGTCGGCGCCCATGAAGAGGTGCAGCTCGCCGAACTCGACCTTCTCCTCCGCATCGAGGTAACGGGCCGGCCGCAGCACGACGAAGAGCGCGTCGCCGTAGCGCTCGAGCTTCGCCCGCTGATGGCCCTTGCGGGCGTCTTCGACGGCGAGCGGATGCAGCCCGAACTCCGCGGCGACGGCATCCAGCTCGTCGGTGGTGGGGCGGTACAGGCCGATCCAGGCGAAGCCGCCGTGCTCGGCCCGCGACTCGAACGTCTCGTCGAGGCTCGCCGGCGTCGCGACGCGCGCGCCGTCGCGGTAGATCGCGTTGTCGATGACCGTCATCGGTGCCAGTGTGCCAGACCGCGGCGGCTCATCCGGGCGAGGTGGGCGGCACGGCGTGGGTGAGCACCCACGAATGCATCGCGATGGCGGCCGCGGCGCTCGCGTTCAGCGAGCGGGTCGAGCCGTACTGCGTGATCTCGACGACCGAGTCGGCCGCAGCGGTCGCCTCGGGCGAGAGCCCCGGCCCCTCCTGCCCGAAGAGCAGCACGCAGCGCGTCGGCCAGGCGAACGCCTCGATCGGCACCGCGCCCTCGACATTGTCGACGGCGATGATGGGCACGGATGCCTCGTGGGCCCACTCGGCGAATGCCGCGACATCCGGGTGGTAGACGACGTGCTGGTAGCGGTCGGTGACCATTGCGCCTCGCTTGTTCCAGCGGCGGCGGCCGATGATGTGCACGGTGTCGGCGGCGAAGGCGTTGGCGCTGCGCACGATCGAACCGATGTTCATGTCGTGCTGCCAGTTCTCGATGGCGACGTGGAACGGGTGCCGGTGCTCGTCGAGGTCGGCGACGATCGCGTCCATGCGCCAGTACCGGTAGCGGTCGATGACGTTGCGGGAGTCGCCGTGCTCGAGCAGCTCGGGGTCGTAGTGCTCGTCGTCGGGCCACTCGGCCTCGCCGCCCGGCCAGGGGCCGACGCCGTGCGTCGGCGCGGGATCGGCGGCGGGCGCATCCGCTTCGCTCGGCTCTTCTTCCACGCTGCAACGCTACCCACTCGCGCGGCGACAGGATCGACCGGCACGCTTTTCGGTGTGCCGAAATCTTGCTATGTTTTCGGTATGCCGAAAACCTTCGTCGCCATGCTGCTCGCTTGCGCCACCGTGATGCTCGCGGGGTGCTCCGGAGGCGCGGGCGACGCAGCCGGCGACGACCGCCCCGTCGTGCTGACCACCTTCACCGTGCTGCAGGACATCGCGCAGAACGTGGCCGGCGATCACCTGCGCGTCGAATCGATCACCAAGCCCGGCGCCGAGATCCACGGCTACGAACCGACACCGGGCGACCTCCGCCGTGCTGCAGGGGCCGACCTCATCCTCGACAACGGCCTCAACCTCGAGGCGTGGTTCGCGCAGTTCGTCGAGAGCATCGATGTCGAGCACGTCGTCGTCAGCGACGGCGTCGACGTGCTGCCGATCGCCGAAGACGCCTACGAGGGCAAGCCGAACCCGCACGCCTGGATGTCGCCGCTGAACGTGCAGCGCTACGTCGACAACATGGTCGAGGCGTTCAGCGAGCTCGACCCGGCGAACGCCGCCGACTTCGCCGCGAACGGTGCCGCCTACCAGGCCGAGCTGCAGTCGGTGCACGACGAGCTCGTCGCCGAACTCGCGACCCTGCCCGAGAACCAGCGGGCGCTCGTGACCTGCGAGGGCGCGTTCAGCTACCTCGCTCGCGACGCCGGACTCACCGAGCAGTACCTGTGGGCGGTCAACGCCGAGCAGCAGGCCACCCCCCAGCAGGTCGCCGGCACGATCGAGTTCGTCGAGACGAACGAGGTTCCGGCCGTGTTCTGCGAGTCGACCGTCTCCGACAAGGCGATGCAGCAGGTCGTCGGGGCGACCGGCGCAGACTTCGGCGGCACGCTGTACGTCGACTCGCTCTCGACCGCCGACGGCCCGGTGCCCACCTATCTCGAACTCCTCCGGCACGATGCCGAGCTCATCGTCGCCGGTCTCACGGGGGTCGAGCGATGACCTCGCCGACCATCGAGCCCGCAACGCCCGGCGCTGCGCTCGAGGTGCGCGACGTCACTGTGCACTACGGCGAGGTGCTCGCGCTCGACGGGGCGTCGCTGCGGCTCGAACGCGGCATCGTCTGCGGACTCGTCGGCATGAACGGCTCGGGCAAGTCGACGCTCTTCAAGGTGATCATGGGCATGGTGAAGCCCGACCGCGGGTCGGTGCAGATCCTCGGCGGCTCGCCGAAGGAGGCGCGCAAGGTCGGCGCCGTGGGGTACGTGCCGCAGAACGAAGACGTCGACTGGGCGTTCCCGGTCAGTGTGCGCGACGTCGTGATGATGGGCCGCTACGGCTTCCAGGGGTTCACCCGGCGCCCGCGCACCGCCGACCGCGAGGCCGTCGATGCCGCACTCGAGCGGGTCGAGCTCACCGCCCTCGCCGACCGCAGCATCGGCGAGCTCTCGGGCGGGCAGCGCAAGCGCGCCTTCGTGGCGCGCGGGCTCGCACAGGGGGCAGAGGTGCTCCTGCTCGACGAGCCGTTCGCCGGCGTCGACAAGCGCAGCGAGGCGACGGTGACCGAGCTGCTCCGCGAGCTCGCGGCCGATGGCCGCACCGTGCTCGTCTCGTCTCACGACCTCCACGCACTCCCGGGCCTCGCCGACGAGGCCGTGCTCCTGATGCGCCGCGTGCTCATGCACGCATCACCCGCTGAGGTGCTGCGCCCCGAGAACCTCGCTCGAGCCTTCGGCGTCGGTCCGCGAGAGGCGGCATAGCGAATGGATCTCGTCGACATCCTGCTCGAGCCCCTCGGCTACGACTTCATGCAGCGGGCGTTCCTCGTCACCGTGACCGCGGCGATCGTGTGCGGGGTGCTGAGCTGCTGGCTCGTGCTCATCGGGTGGTCGCTCATGGGCGATGCCGTCTCGCACGCGGTGCTGCCCGGCGTCGTGCTCGCCTACGTGCTGGGCACGCCGTTCGCCGTCGGCGCGCTCGTGTTCGGCATCGCGGCGGTCGCGCTCATCGGCATCGTGCGGTCGACGAGCCGGGTGAAAGAGGATGCAGCGATCGGGGTCGTCTTCACGACGCTCTTCGCCCTCGGCATCGTGCTCATCTCCGTCATTCCGAGCCAGACCGACCTGAACCACATCCTCTTCGGCAACCTGCTCGGCGTCAGCGTCGCCGACCTCGTGCAGGTGCTCGCGCTCGGTGCGGTCACGCTCGCGACGCTCGTGCTCAAGCGACGCGACCTCACGCTCTACGCGTTCGACCCGACGCACGCGAACGCGATCGGCCTGAACCCGAAGGTGCTCGGGGCCCTACTGCTCGGCCTGCTCGCCCTCACGGTGGTGGTCGCGCTGCAGGCGGTCGGAGTCATCCTCGTCGTCGCCATGCTCATCATCCCCGGAGCGACCGCCTACCTCCTCACCGACCGCATCGCCAAGATGCTTGTCATCTCGCCGGCGATCGCCGGCGCCTGCTCGCTCCTCGGCATCTACCTGAGCTACTACCTCGACACCTCGTCGGGTGGCATGGTCGTGCTCGTGATGGGTGCCGTGTTCGCGCTCGTCTACCTCTTCGCCCCGAAGCACGGCGTCATCGGCCGGTGGTTCGCCACGGCTCGCCGACGGGCCGCGATCGGGCGTCGCCGGATAGTCTGAAGCCGATGCCCAGCAGCCAGAGCCCCGCCATCGAGGACTACCTGAAGACGGTGTACGCCCACACCGAGTGGCAGCCCGAGCCCATCACGCCCTCGGTGCTCGCCGGGCGGCTCGGCGTGGCCCCCTCATCGGTCACCGAGATGGTGAAGAAGATGGCGGCGCAGGGGCTCGTGTCGCACGTGCCGTACGGCGCCGTGCGCCTCACCGACGCCGGCACGCTTCGCGCCCTCGCGGTCGTTCGGCGGCACCGACTCATCGAGACCTGGCTCGTCGACGAGATGGGCTATCGCTGGGACGAGGTGCACGACGAGGCCGAGATCCTCGAGCACGCCATCTCCGACCGGCTCCTCGAGGCGATCGACTCCCGCCTCGGCCGTCCGTCACGCGACCCGCACGGCGACGCCATCCCCGCCGCCGACGGCACCCTCGTCAACGAGCCGTTCCTGCGCCTCGACGCCGCTCCGGCCGGATACTCCGGCCGCATCATCCGCATCTCCGATCGCAACGCGGCGGTGCTGCGGCGGCTCGACGAGATCGGCGTCGGGCCCGGCGCCGAGATCACGGTCACGGATGTCTCGGACTCCGGGCTGCACGTGGGCATCGCCGACAACCGGCACGCGCTCGGCGCCGATGTCGCTGCCGACGTCTGGGTCACCGCCTGAGCGCTCCCCGCAGGCGATCGGGGCGAATCGCGCGGCGCTCGACGCGCCGTGATCCTGCTCGATCCACCATCCGTCATTCGCAACGCCGCGTCATCCGCCCCTACGCTGGAGCAATGAGACATCGTGACGACGTCGAGTGCTGGCTGACCGACATGGACGGCGTGCTCGTGCATGAGAATCACGCGCTGCCAGGCGCCGGCGCGCTGCTGCAGCAGTGGGAGGACGCGGGCACGCCGTACCTCGTGCTCACGAACAACTCGATCTTCACGGCCCGCGACCTGTCGGCGCGGCTGCGTGCTTCGGGCCTCAACGTGCCCGAAGACCGACTCTGGACGAGCGCCCTCGCCACCGCCGACTTCCTGAAGCAGCAGGTGCCCGGTGGCACGGCGTTCGTCATCGGCGAGGCGGGCATCCTCACCGCGCTGCACGATGCCGGATTCGTGATGACCGAGACGGCGCCCGACTTCGTGGTGGTCGGCGAGACGCGCAACTACTCGTTCGAGGCCATCACGAAGGCCATCCGCCTGATCGGCGCCGGCGCGCGCTTCATCGTGACGAACCCCGACGCCACCGGACCGTCGGCCGACGGCCCGCTGCCCGCCACCGGCGCGATCGCCGCGCTCATCACCAAGGCGACGGGCAAGGAGCCCTACGTGGTCGGCAAGCCGAATCCGATGATGTTCCGCTCGGCACTCAACAAGATCGGGGCGCACTCCGAGAACACCGCGATGATCGGCGACCGCATGGACACCGACATCGTCGCGGGCATCGAGGCCGGGCTGCACACCATTCTCGTGATGACCGGCATCAGCGACGAGGCCGAGATCGAGAAGTACCCGTTCCGGCCCGACGAGATCCTCTCGGGCGTCAGCGAGCTCGTGCGCGAGGCGCCGGCCGAGACCGAGCTGTAGGGAGCCATGATGATCGAACTGACCGACGTCGAATACGACGACGAGGGCGAGCTAGTCGCCTCAACCGTGCTGCCAGGTGACCGTCACGTCGCCGTGCTGTTCGCGGTCGACGACGAGCCCGTCGAGCAGGCCGAGATGCGCGCCATCGCCGAGCGGGCGCTCAGGCGCCCGACCGCCGACGACCTCGCGCGCATCGACGACGAGGTCGTGCACGAGCTCACCGATTCGGCCTACGAGGGCACGGGCCATGTGGTCGCCGCCGAGGACTACGCGCTGCTTGCACGCGAGCTCGAGCTGCAGGGCGTGATCGTCTCGCCCGACGCGACGCTCGTGCTCATCTACGAAGCTGCGAGCCAGTACCCCGACATGGTCATCTACTGCCAGCTCGACGAGCATCTCGCGATCGACGATTTGAGCGTCGCCGACGACGTCGAGGACGACGACGAAGACGAGGTCGAGACCGTCGAGTTCGACTGACTCGACACCCTCGGCGACGCGCCTCCCGGCGGAATTGCCGCCTACGCGGCGCGGAGCGTCTCCTCGGGTTCGGCGTCGAGTCGATCGCGCACCTCGGGGTCGAGATCGAGCTCGGCGGCACCGAGCACCTCCTCGAGCTGCGCGACGCTCGACGGCCCCGCCACGGGGATCACCGGCACCTCGCGCCCGAGGAGCCAGGCGAGGGCGACCTGGTTCGGCGTCGCACCGATGTCGCGCGCGACGTCGTGCAGCAGTTGCAGCCGTGCCAGCGTGCTGGGATGGTTCACCCCGCCCCAGAGCGGCTTGTCGAGTCGGCTCAGGGCGCCCTGATGCAGCGGCGAGTACGCGGTGACGGCAAGCGGAGGGCGGCCGTCGACCCCGGTCGATGCCGCGTAGCTGAGCAACTCGGGCGTGACGAAGTTCTGGCGGCCGAGCTTCGGTGCCGGGTAGATGTAGCTGTATTGCTGTTGCACGAGCCCGTAGGGCGCGATCCCGAGGCGCAGCGCCTCCTCGCGCGCCTCGACGACCCGCCACACTGCCACGTTCGAGATGCCCGAGATGCCGATGAGGCCCTCGTCCTGCAGCGCACCGAATGCGCCGACGGTCTCGGCGAGCGGGGTCTCGAGGTCGTCGACGTGACCGTAGACGACGTCGAGGTGATCGACGCCCAGGTGCTTCGCGCTCTCGCGCGCCTCCCGCGTGACGACGTCGGCTCCGAGACCCTGGAAATTCGTCGGCTCCGTGTTCGAGAGCGGCAGCGCTGGGTCCTTCTTGGCGGCTCCGAGCTTCGTCGCGATCCGCAGCCGGTCGCGGCCGCCGCGGCTCGCGAGCCAGCGCCCGATCAGGTCTTCGCTGTCACGGCCGTAGCCGTTGTCCCAGAAGCTGTAGTTGTTGGCCGTGTCGATGAACGTGCCGCCCGCCTCGACGAATCGGTCGAGGATCTCGAACGAGGTCGCCTCGTCGATCTTCGTTCCCATCTGCATCGTGCCGAGGCAGATGGTCGAGACGTCGAAGTTGGTTCGGCCATTGCCGATCGTGCGGTAGCGCATGAGTTCCTCCGGTGGAGTGGTGGGTGACAGAACCGAGCGTACGAAGCCTTCGGTTTGGTCATACACTCCAATCAGCAGAACTTTGACCAGACCAATTTCACGGACCGACACGATGCCGGACGGCAGGGAGCGGGGGCGGATGCCTCGAGCAGACGACACTCGGTCGGGCACCCGGCCCGGCGACTCCGGCAACCCACCCCTCCCCAGCAGTCCCCGCATCTCGACCAGGCTGGCGTGGGAGACCTTGCTCGACCTCGGCGACGGCCCGGCACCGTTGCGCGACCGGCTGGAGGCCGCGATCCGCGATGCCGTGCACTCCTCGCGGCTGCCCGCGGGCGCCGCCCTCCCGCCGAGCCGCTCACTCGCCGAGACGCTCGGCGTGTCGCGCTGGGTGGTCACCGAGACATACGGTCAGCTCGTCGCCGAGGGGTTCCTCGAGGCCGTGGTCGGCTCGGGCACGCGAGTTCCCTCCGGTGTGCGACCGGAATGGCGCCCTGGCGGCGAGCATCGCACGGGCGGCACGTCGCCCCAGACCGGTGACGGCTCCGGCTCCGCAGAACTCCCCGCAACTCCCCTTCGCGCCGAGTTCCGCCGGCCGCGCTTCGACCTCGGCCCCGGCGTGCCCGACCTCCGGCACGTGCCACGTGCTCGCTGGGCCGCAGCGGTGCGACGCGCTCTCGAGCGCTTGCCCGACGGAGAATTCGCCGTGGTGGATCGTCTGGGACATCCGCTCGCCCGCGTCGCCGTCGCCGACTATCTCTCCCGGTCGCGCCGCGCGCTGGCCGCGCCCGACGATGTCGTGATCACTCACGGCGCGACCGACGGCATGGCGGGCGTCGTCGCCGGGCTCCGCGCGACCGGGCACACGGCGATCCTCGTCGAGGATCCGAGTTGGCCACGTCTTCGCGAGATCGCCGCGGCTGCCGGGCTCACACCGGTTCCGGTCCCGGTCGACGGGTCGGGCGTCGACGTCGACGCCCTCGTCGCCGCGGCTTCGCGCACCGGCGCCCGCGCGGCGCTCGTCACACCGGCACATCAGTTCCCGCTCGGCGCGGCCCTGTCACCGGGCCGGCGAGAGGCGATCGTACGCTGGGCTCGTCAGGTCGACGGCGTGCTCATCGAAGACGACTACGACGCGGAGTTCCGCTACGACCGCCGACCGATCGCGGCACTGCAGGGCCTCGCTCCCGAGCGCATCGTGCTCATCGGGTCGCTGTCGAAATCCATGGCGCAGGCGTTCGGGCTCGGCTGGACTGTCATGCCCCGCGAGCTTCGCCGCCGCATTCCCGTTGCCGACCGGTCGCGGCCGTCGACGCTCGACCAGGTCGCGCTGGCCGAATTCATCACCGCCGGCGACCTCGAACGACACTTGCGCGCAGCTCGCGGGCGGTTCCGCCGTCGCCGCGCCGCGCTGCTCTCGGCGCTCGATCGGGACCTGCCCGGCCTGCCGATCACCGGCATCGCCGCGGGCATGCACGCGGTGCTCGAGCTGCCGGCCGATGTCAGCGCGAGCCGCGTGCGCGACGCGGCATCCGATCTCGATGTGTCAGTCACCGACCTGACGGGGTATCGCGCGTCGAGCGCCACCCCAATGACCGAGGCCCTCGTCATCGGCTACGGCAACCTCTCCGATGCGCTCGTCGACGAAGCCGTGGCACGGCTCGCGCAGGCCATCCGCTCGCACGTTTGACCGGGTACGAGCCGATTCTGCGACGTCACGGGCGCAACGGGCGGGCCGGTCAGAAGCTCGACCAGTAGCGACCCTGCTCGCGCTGCACAGTGCGATCACCGCAGCATCTGCTGCAACAGCTCGCCGAGGTCGGTGCGCTGGGCAGCGGTGAGGGCGCGGGTCACGGTCGCGCCCTCCTCGAGCGCGGCGGAGAGACGCTCGCGCATCTCGAGGCCCTCGGGCGTCAGCTGCAGGAGCTTCACACGTCGATCGGTGCCGGCGGCACGCTCGGCGAGCCCATGCGCCTCGAGCTGGTCGGCGAGGTTCGTGATGTACGACGGGTCGCACGCGAGCTGATCGGCCACCTCGTGCATCGGCGCCGGCTCACCGAGGATGAGCACCGCGCGAGCGAGCGTCAGCGAGAGACCGCACTCGGCGACGGCCACGGCGAAGTCGTCTTTGGCACGCTCGGCGACTCGGAAGATGAGGCCAGTGAGGTGCTGGGCCTCGGCGAACTGCACCTCGGGTTCCGACATGCCACGAGTCTACGCGTGATCGGCTCAACACTTGACTTACTCAAGCAATTGGCGCAAGGTGGTGACAATTACTTGAATACTCAACCATTGAGGAGTACAACATGAGCAGCAGCCCGACCACCACGACCGGCACCGAGGCATCCGCCCCCGAAGGCGCCGGCACCGAAGACGCCGGCACCGAAGACGTCAGCGCCGAAAACGCCCGCGCCGGCCGCAGCATCCCGGTGCGGGTGCTCGCCGCGCTCGTGGCCTCGATCGCGATCGCCCTCGTGGCCCTCGGCATCGCCTCGGCCACGGGCGCCACCATGCTCGTCACCACGCCGGGCTCCCCCGAACCGTTGCAGATCAACGCGGGCCAGGTGGTCGTGTCCCTCGCGATGCCGATGCTCATCGTCGGAGCCCTGCTCTGGTGGCTCGGCCGCAGCCGACCCGCGCTCGTGCGCTGGATCGCCTGGATCGGCCTCGCGTTCGGCGTGCTGTCCGCCCCGATGCCGTTCTCCGCGACATCCGATCTGCCGACGGCCCTCGCCCTCGCCGCTATGCACGCCGTCGCCGGCATCGCCTGGTTCGTCGCGCTCACCGCGCGGAGCCGTCGCTGAGCAGTACCGCCGCCTCGGCGCGGATCGCGCCAGAGCGATCAGCTGAGCCGGGCGATGGATGCCTCGACGCCGGCCCAGAACCGGTCGACGTCGATCTGGGTCGCGACCCAGGCGTTGGGCTCGCGCCCGAGCATGCCGTCGAGGTCGACGCTCGTCGCGCCGGCCGTCTCGGCCCCCGACAGTTCGACGTCCAGCCGCGTGCGCACGAGCCCGACGCAGCCGGGGTCGGCGAGCACGGCGACGGCGACCGGGTCGTGCAACGGGCCGTCGGGCATGCCGAACACCTCGTCGTTCGTGCGGCAGAAGAACTCGAACAACTCCTCGCCGAAGGCCGCGGTTGCGGTGCCGACGGCGGCGATCCGTTCGCGAACGGCGGCCGTGACGAGGGCCCGGTGGGTCACGTTGAGCCCGACCATCGTGAACCGCATGCCGCTGCGCACCACGAGGTCGAGCGCCTCGGGGTCGACCCACGCGTTGAACTCGGTGTAGGGCGTCACGTTGCCTCGATCGGTCGAGCCGCCCATCCAGACGATCTCTCTGATGCGCTCGGCCAGCTCGGGCCGGTCGCGCAACAGCACCGCGACGTTCGTGATCGGCCCCGTCGCGACGATCGCGACCGGCTCGGCCGACGCCATGAGCGTATCGGCGATCAGCTCGGTCGCCGTGCGGGCGTCGAGCGGCACCGTGGGTTCGGGCAGCTCCGGGCCGCCGAGGCCGTTCTCGCCGTGGATCCACTCGGCGGTCTGCAGCTGACGCACGAGCGGGCCGTCGGCACCGGCGGCGACCGGCACGTCGGTGACGCCCGCGACGGTCAGCGCGATGCGGGCGTTGCGACTCGTGTGCTCGAGGGGCACGTTGCCGCCGACCGTCGTGACCGCCACGAGGTCGAGCGCCGGATGCCCCGCAGCCAGCCACAGGGCGAAGACATCGTCGTGGCCGGGGTCGCAGTCGATGATGACGGGGATGGTCATTCGGGCCCTCGTTCCGTCGGGGTTGCGGGCGGGGTGACCGCAGCGGCGTCGGCCGTGGCTGTCGCCAGCACCTCGTCGCGCGGCGCGTAGGAGTCGACCGTGCCACGCGACTGCACGGCGAGGGCGCCGGCGGCGACGGCGATCCGCAGCGCTTCGGGCAAGGGCCGGCCCTCGGCGAGGAAGGCCGCGAGCGTGCCCGTGAAGCCGTCTCCCGCTCCGGTCGTGTCGACCGCGACCACGCGCGGCGCCGCGACCGCCCACGAGCCGGTGGCATCGGCAGCGACGGCACCGGCAGCCCCGAGCGTCACGACGACAGAGCGGGCGATGCCGCCGGCAGCGGATGCCGCGATCCCGCGCCACTCGTCGAGGAGCGCGCCCGGGGCGGCATCCGTGCCGAGTCCGACGGCTCTCGCCTCGTGCTCGTTCAGCACGAGCGGATCCGCGGTGCGCAGGGTCGCGGCGGCGACGGCGGCCGGCGGTGCGAGGTTGAGCACGAAGCGCACGCCGAGCTCATCGGCGAGTGAGGCGACCCGGTCGATGGCGTCGACGGTCAGCTCGCCCTGGGTGAGCACGAGGGCCGCCGCGGCGACCCGTTCCCGCTCGTCGTCGACCGAGCCGGCGGTGAGGGCGAGGTTGGCGCCGGCGGTCACGATCACGGTGTTCTCGCCCGAATCCGCGACGGTGATCTGCGCGACGCCGGTCGTGGTTCCGGCGACCTCTCGCATCGCCGCGAGCGACAGGCCCAGCCGCTCGAGCGCCACCCGGGCGAACGCTCCGCTGGCGTCGTCGCCGACGCGGGCGACGAGCTCGACCGGAAGCCCCGCGACGTGCGCCGCGACGGCTTGGTTCGTGCCCTTTCCGCCGAGTGCGATCTGGAAGCCATGGGCGCGAATGGTCTCCCCCGGTGCAGGGAAGGCTTCGACGTAGCTCGTCGAATCCACGTTCAGCGAGCCGAACACGACGACGGCACCGAGCGCGCCGACAGTGCCGGCTGCATCGCGCGTGCTCGTCGCCCGCGGCACGCCGGTCACCCGGTCAGACCGCCGGGCCGGGGCCGTTGATCGGTCCCGTCAGCGGCTCGCCGCCGGCGCGGTTCGCGAAGCAGAAGTAATTGCGCTGACCCTCTGCCCACTGAGCCTCGAGCGGGTAGGCGCCCTGCACCTGCAGGTCGCCGATGCCCGCGACGAGCGTCGGCTCGAAGACGCCGGCGGCCTGGCAGAGGATCGGCATCTGCGCCGCGAGCTCGGCCTCACCCGGATACGGGGCAGCGGCGTCGCCGGGCAGGGTGCCGCGGTACACGAGCTGGGCCGCGTGCGGCGCCGCGCAGTCGACGACGGTGAAATCGCCGGCCCAGGCATTGACGAAGGGGTCGATGCACTCGCCGCCGAACAGGGTGTCCCACGCGTGCACACCGGCAGGCTGGGGCGCGGTCGGCGCCGGAACGGGCGTCTCGGACGCACTCGCCGAGGCGCTGCTCGACGCCTGCTCGGTGCCACCGCCGCCGCCCGTCAGCTGCGTGCCGAGGAAGTAGAGTCCGGCGATCACGAGCACCACGACAAGGCCGCCGGCGACCCAGATCAGGGTGCGCACCGTGCGGTTGCCGCCCTTCGCAGCGTCCAGAGCGCCGCCGCCGCGACCACCGCTGCCGCCGGAGCCGCCTGAACTGCCGGAGCCGGGTCCACCAGCCGCACCGGAACCGCCGCTTGCGGCGGCGCTGGTCGTGCGCGGCGCGGCGCCCACGACGGGGGCGCCGAACGGCGGGTTCGAAGTAGTGGGCGGCTGAGGCGCGCTCGCGGCCGCAGGGGCGAACGCCCCAGCGGCATCGAACCCGGCGCCCCCACTGCCGGCGGCTCCACCGGCGAGCCCTGCGCCGCCGAAGAGCGCCGCGAGCGAGTCGTCGTCGGATGCCTCATGGGGGCCCGCGGTCTGACCGAACGCAGGCTGACCGAACCCGGGCTCGGTTCCGACCTCGGGGAACATCCGCGTGGCGACATCCGTCGTCGCGTCATCATCACCGGGCTCTGCGAATCGAGTCTCGGGCCCGTTCGGCCACGCCTCGTCGGCGACGGGCTCCGCGAATCGCGCCTCAGGCTCGTTCGGCCACTCCTCGTCGGCGCCGGCCTCAGTGAAGGGGCTTGCGCCGTCGGAGGCGTCGGCCGCCGGGAGGAACGACGTCGCCACCGCCTCGGGGCGGTCTTTCGGGTCTTCGGCGTTCGGGTCGGGCGTCAGGTTCCAGAAGTACCCGGCCTCGTTCATCTCTCGCGAGATCGAGGACTCGTCGTCGCCGGCGTCGGCGTCGGGTGCGGCCTCGCCTCCGACGCGGTCGCGACCGAAGAAGCGGCCACGGATGCCGGTGCCCGATGCCGTCTCGCGGGTCGAGGCGTCCTCGGCTCCCTCGCCGTCTGCCTCGTCATCTGCATCATCATCGAAGCCGAGCCCGAGGGCGTCGAGCCCTGAGGGCACCGGGCCGGTCGGCGGAGTCGCACCGCCGCCGGATGCCGCGTGCTGCGCGGGTGGCAGCACGTTGTGGCCCCGGTCTGCGCCGCCGTTCGTTCCGCGAGCTCCGCCGCCACCACCGCCGCCGCCGCCGCCGCCGAGCGAGGCGAGCAGGTCGTCGACGGGAGCGGGAGGTTGCCGGGTGGGGTCGTCGTCACCGCGGTTCGCACCCGATGCGAACGCCGGGAACGGCGTGGTGTTGAACGCACTCGCTTCGCGTGCCGGAGCGCCAACCGGTGCACCACGCAGCTCCTCAGCGGCGCCGCGCACCTCGAGGAACGGGAAGCCGCCGCGTGCCTCCGCCCCGGGCACTGCGGCGGAGCCGGTAGCTGCGACCGAGGCCGCCGCTGCTGCTGCTGCTGCTGCTGCTGAGCCAGCAACCGCGGCCGCGGCGGTGGGCGCGTCAGCTCCATGGAACTCGGGCGCGGGATGCGAGGCAGGTTCAGGGGTCGGCGCCGGTGCCGAGGTCGGCGACGGTGCCGCTGCCGGCGGCTGCACGGGCACGGCCCTGGTCAGCGCTGCGAAGGGGTCGGACGCCTCGGCCGCGAAGGCGGCGAACCGGTCAGGTTCTGCGCGCGTCGGCGTGACCGGTGCCGTGGGTGCAGCCGGTGTCGTGGGCGCGACCGGTGCCGTCGGAACGGACGGCGCCACCGGTGCTGCCGGAACAGACGGGGTCGATGCTGCGGCGGTCGAGGCTGCAGCGGTCGAAGCTGCAGGGGTCGATGATGCTGCGGTCGGTTCGGCCTCGTTCAGCGCTGCCCACAGTTCGGCGTCAAACGGCGCAGCCGGCGCCTGTGCGGGCGGTCGGCGCTCGTCCCAGCCGGCGGGTGCTGCCACCGGGGCAGTCGGATGCGGCGCCACCGGCGGTGTCGGGGCGGCCGTCGGCACCGGGGTGAATGACTGGCGGGCGACGGGCGGCGGGGCGTAGCCCGCGAACGGAGAGGCGGCGTCGGCGGGCGGCTCGGGCTCGGCCGATGCCGCGGCAGTCGACGGCGATGCGGTCGGTGCAGCCGCAGGCTCAGGTGCAGCCGCAGGCTCAGGTGCAGCCGCAGGCCCCGGTACCGCCGCAGACGCATGCGACGGCGTTGGCTCAGCGAGATTGCGGAACGCGGCGCGGATCGCATCTTCTGATTCGAGCGCATCGTCGTTCCAGGTCAGTGCGAACGGAGCAGTGGGCGTAACGGGGCCGGGGGGCACCGGCGCGGTGGGAGTCACCGGCGCAACGGGCGGCAGCGGCGCCGGTGCCGGAACGCCGACGGGAGGTTCGACCTGCGTCAGGTAGACCGGCGCGACCGGTGGCGTCACCGGCGGTCTCGGCTGATCGACCGCGAACGGCGGCGTCCACGATGGACCCGGCTGCGCGCTCGGGGCAGCAGACGGTGTCGTTGGCGCCGAGGAGGCAGATGGCGCGAACGGCGCAGCGGGCACGACCGGCATCTGCGGTGCCGGTGCACCGATCACGGGCAGCGCCCGGGTCTCGACATCGACATCGGCCTGGGCGGGGGCCGGGGCCTCGGAGAACCAGTCGAGCACCTCTTCGCGGCGCGGTGCCGGCGAACGCGGCGCACTCGGCTGTTGCGCGAGCGGCGACGGCGTGACGGGTGGCAGGTGGGCAGGCGGCACCGACGAGGCGCGGCGCGGGTCGATGGGTGGCTCGACGGGTGGCTCGGGCTGGTCGTCACGCTGCGGCTGGGCGCCGCCCGCCAGCTGGGCGAGGAGCCAATCGGCCCCGTCGCCGCCCAAGTCGTTCCCGTCGCGGTTCATCAGGCCAGCCCCAGGTCTTCCAAGCCGATGGCGTAGAGGTAGGGCACACCGGCGGCCTCGATGATCTCGCGAGCACCCGTCGCCCGGTCGACGACGACCGCGACGGCCACGACCTCGGCACCGACGTTGCGCAGCGCCTCGATGGCCTTCAGTGGCGACCCGCCGGTCGTCGAGGTGTCTTCGAGCACGATGACGCGCTTGCCGGCGAGGTCGGGACCCTCGACCTGCTTGCCGCGACCGTGGTCTTTCGGCTCCTTGCGCACGACGAACGCGTCGTACTCGAGGCCCTGTGCTGCGCCCTGATGCAGCACGGCCGCGGCGATCGGGTCGGCGCCCATCGTCAGGCCGCCCACGGCGAACACATCGGGCACGTCTTTGATGACGTCGATCATGACCTGGCCGATGAGCGGCGCGACCCGGTGGTCGAGGCTCACCTTGCGGAGGTCGACGTAGTACGTGGCCTTCTTGCCGCTCGTCAGGGTGAAGTCCCCGTGGAAGACCGCCTCGGCTGCGATGAAGTCGATCAATTGGGCGCGCACGGCGTCGATGGGCTGAGGGTCACGGAGGGTCACCCGAATACTCTACGACCCGGTTGCCTGAGAAGAAGGGGCGGATGTTGCTGCGTGCAGCGGCGACGACGAGACATCCGCTCGATCTCGCGTCGGCGGCGGCCGCCGACGACTCCCCCAGAACGAGCGCGGAGTGCCGGGCACGAGCCGCGCCCAGAACGGTGGTCGCTGCTCATCGGTGAGCGCCGCCGGCACCTCGATGTGGAAGTCCGCGAGCTCCTCGGCGCCATGGTGCACCACCCGGTAGAGCGCGGTGCCGATGAGCACGCCGAGCGCGATCGACATGATCGAGATGATCGCCTCGGCGAAGTCCTCGTAGCCGCGGGTCGTGCCGATCGCCTCGGTGAGTCCGACGAGCCCGGCCGCACCGGGAACGAGCAGCCAGAAGGCCGGCAGGAAGGTGAGCTGCGACGGTGCTCCATGCCGCAGGGTCGCGACCCAGAGCACGACGGGAGTCATGGCGAGCGCGCCGATGAAGCCGCTCACGGTGGCACCGAGGAGGGCGCCGCCGATCACCTGCCCGCCGTAGGCGACGAGCAGCACGAGCAGCACCCAGCCGAACGTGCGCGCGGGCGCCGAGAAGTGCAGGTAGTTGCCGATCGCGAAGAGCAGCACGGCGATGATCGAGATCCACCAGGGAAGGGCAGCGGATGTCTCGAGCGGCACGTAACTCGAGCTTCCGGCACCGACCAGGGTGCCGGCGGCGAGGATGCCGAAGGCGAGCAACGAGAGCTGCACGAACCCGAAGACGAGGCGCGATGCTCCGGCGAGCATCTGCCCGGCAGCGAGTTCGACGACGGCCGTGGTGAGCACGCCGCCGGGCAGGAAGGTCGCGAGCGGGGCGATGAGCAACCGGATCGGGTCGCCGATCGGGAAGTGCGGAGCGATCAGGAACACGGCGAGTGCGCACACGAAGGCCGCGAAGACCGGGAAGACGAGTTGCAGCGTCGGCGAACGCACGAGCTTGGCGACCCCGAGGAAGGCGCCGAGCACGAAGGCGACGAGCGCGCCCTCCCAGCTCGGCGCGAGCAGCAGCGCGAGTCCCGTCGTCAGCACGGCGTGCCCGAAGGTGCGCACGAGCCATCCGTGCGACGGCTTCATCACGCCGATCTCGTTCAGGCGCGCGATGCCGTCGATCGGGGCGATCTCTGCGCGTTTCGCGTCGTCGATCAGGCGGTAGAGCGCGGCGATCTGGTCGAAGCGGAACGAGGCGTTCACGGCCGAGCGGATCGCGACGCGGCCCTCTTCCCCCGATCCGGTCTGGATGATGATCACCGTCGGCAGCACGATGAAGTCGGTGTCGTCGCGCCCGTAGGCGCGCGAGACCTGCACGAGCGTGTCGCGGATCTTGTCGACCGAGTCGGCGGCAGCGTTCATGCCCTCCGCGAGACCGAGCAGGAAGCTGCGGAGGAGTGCGCGATCGGCCGCTTCTGCCATCACGTCGACCGCATCACACGATCACGAACGAGAGCAGCACGCCGACGATCATGGCGGAGACGACGTAGACGAGGTTCGGTAGCTGGAACGAGTGGTCGAACACGAACTTGCCGAGCTTGGTCGTGCCCGTCTGGTCGAACGCAGCTGTGGCCACCTGCGAGCCGTTGGCCGGCAGCGTGTACATGCCCATCGCCGATGGCCAGAGACCGACCAGGAGCGGAGCGGGCAGGCCGATCGCGAGGCCGATCGGCACGATCGCGTTCGTCGCGCTCGACTGACTCGTCGTGAGCATGGCGACGAGGAAGAGCGCGAGCGCGAACAGCAACGCTCCCACGAACGCCGTCGACCCCGACACGAGCGAGCCGAGCCCGTCGACGATGAGCTGGTTGTTGTTCGCGACGAAGGTGTTGGCGAGCCAGGCGATGCCGAAGAGCGCGAACGCGCCGACCATGCCGGCAGGGAAGGTCGACTGCTTCGGCACGTCGGCCGACTTGACCTTGCAGAACACGAAGATGAGCGCCGCGATGACGCCCATCGTGACCTCGATGATGATCGTCACCGAGACGCGAACCGGGTCGCCGTCGTCATCGGTGCCGATGATCGGCCGGATGCCCTCGAACAGGCCCATCGCGACGATGAACGCGACCCCGGCGAGGAAGATCGACGCCGACAGCACCGCGGTGCGAGGCAGCTTCTTCGTGGTCGCGTCTTCGGTGGGCGGCTTGATGAGGTGCTCGGCGAGGCGGCGCTGGTACTCGGGGTCGTCTTCGAGGTCCTTTCCGTGCCGCACCATGACGAGGGCGGCGAGGAACAGGCCCACGATCGAGGCCGGCCACATGATGAGCAGGATCTGCCCGAGGTCCACACCGCTCGGGCTGAGCAGCACGACGAGTGAAGCGGTCGCGGCGGAGACCGGGCTGCAGAGGATGCCGACCTGCGATGCCACGGCCGAGACCGACAGCGCCCGCTCGGGCCGGATCTTCTGCTGGTACGAGACGTCGTAGATCACCGGGAGGAGCGGGTAGAAGATGTTGCCGGTGCCGGCGCCCACCGTGAAGAGGAAGGACATCGCCGGCGCCAGGAAGACGACGCTCTTCGGCCTCGACTTGATCGCCTTCGCCGCCACCGACACCATCCAGTCGATGCCGCCCGCCGCTTGCATGACGGATGCCGCGGTGATGACCGTGAGCACGATGAAGACGGCATCGACGGGCGCATTGCCGGGTGCGGTCTGGAAACCGAAGACGAGCACCGCGACGCCGACGAGGCCCCAGACGCCGAGCCCGATGCCGCTCGTGCGGGTACCCATGAAGATCGCGAGCACCACCACGACCAGCTGGGCGACGAGGATCCAGACGTTGTCGTTCACGACGACGGGCCCTTCACGATGGGGCCGGTACTCGCGAGCACCTGCACCGGTAGCGGCGTCTCGACGATCTCGCCGTCGACCGCCTCGACCTTGAGGGCGAGCGGGTCGTCGACCGGGCTGATCGCGGTGACGAACTCGCTGCCCTCGAAGTGCACCGACTGCAGGTTGCCGACGGCGTAGCCGGTCGAGAGCTCACCGCTGAGCAGCGAGGCGTGGAAGAGCGGCTGCCGCTGGTCTTCCGCGTCGTAGTGCGGGCAGAAGCTGCCGTGCAGGAACCCGAGCCCCTCGGGCAGCACCTGCAGCGTGGGGCCGTAGCTGTCGGTGGTGCCGCCCTCGAACCAGCAGATGCCGCCGGCCGAGCCGCCGGTGAAGACCGTGTTCGAGTTCGGGTCCTCCCACATCTCGCGCATGATCTCGTCGAGGCCCTGTCGCTTCCAGACATCGAGCATGTTGGCGGTGTTGCCGCCGCCGACGTGGATCACGTCGAAGCCCTTCACGAAGCCTGCGAGGTCGTCGACCGCACGATGGAACAGCGGCAGGTGATGCGGTGCGCACCGGTCGGAGTCGTAGGTCGTGTAGAAACTCACGACGTAGGCGGCGTCATCGCCGGTCGCCGTGCCGACGAAGAGCACGCGCGGGCGCTCCTTGCCGGTGAGCTTCAGGATGTAGTCGTGCGTCGGGTCGGCCCGCCGCTCCATCATCGCCTTGCCGGCACCGGTTGCGACCACGTGCGCCATCGTTCCCCCAAACGTCTCGCCCTTCGGCACACGCTAGCGGCAGACGGTCAGCCGTGTCGAGAGACATGCCATCGCGGATCGGGACTCCCCCAGCGCATCCCGATACGCATGACGAAGGGCCGCTCCGCCGGGTGTCCCTCCCCGGCGCAGCGGCCCTGCAATCCGGGGGAATGAAGCCCCCGGTCTCGCGACGGCGCCTAGACGGTGCGCGCGAACGTCTCTCGCGGCTGACGACGGTAGCCGTCACGCGCGGTGACGACGATCGAGCCGATGACGGCGGCGACGGAAACGACGCCGAGGAGTACGAAGACCATGGTGATTCCTTTCGAAGAACGAGCGGGTGATCGAGCAGTCGATGCCCCATTGCACGTGTTCGACACCTCAATTCTCGCGCTGCAAACTCTTCAGCACAAGCTCACAATTCTACAATGACGATGTAGCCTGGCTACATGGACGTTCGTCGATTGGACCTGCTGCGCGAGCTCGCCGAGCGCGGCAGCGTCACCGCGGTCGCCGAGGCCACCGGCCGCACGCCCTCGGCCGTGTCGCAGCAACTCAAGGTGCTCGAGCGCGAGGCCGGCATGCCGCTCACCGAGCGCAGTGGTCGTGGTGTCGTGCTGACGAGCGCCGGGCACGCGCTCGCGCGCAGCGCGGCCGATGTCGCGATCGCCCTCGAGCACGCCACCGCCCTGTGGGACGAGTTCCGGAACCACCCGAGCGGCGAGGTCTCACTGCTCACCTTTCCGACCGTCGGTGCCACGCTGCTGCCCGCAGTGCTCACCGACCTCGCCGAGGTCGCTGGCCTCGTCGTGCGCGCGACCGACCTCGACCCCGAGCTCGCCGAGTTCGCCGACCTCACGAGCGACTACGACATCGTGCTCGCGCACACCATGCCCGGGGTGCTGCCGTGGGGCGGCCGGGGCCTGAAGGCCGTGCCGCTGCTCACCGAGCCGCTCGACATCGGGCTGCCCGCCGACCACAGGCTCGCGGGCCGGGCGCACCTCACCCCGGCCGACCTCGTCGACGAGACCTGGCTCGGGGTGCCGCCCGGGTTCCCGTTCGAGCGCATCCTGCACGCCATCGAGCAGCAGGCCGGCCAGCGGGCGAAGGTGAGCCAGCGCTTCAGCGACATGCGCATCATCGAGGCGTTCATCGAAGCCGGCCTCGGCATCGCGTTCGTGCCCCGGTTCACCAGTGGCGCCGTGCCCGAGTCGATCGTGCTGAAGCCGCTGCGCGGCGTGGCATCCGCTCGTCAGATCGTGGCCCTCGTGCGGCCGGACGTCGCCGAGCGGCTCGCCGTGCGCACGGTGCTCGACGTGCTCGTGGCGCGTGCGTCGCGCCTCGAGCAGGCGCACGCCGCGGGCTGAACCCTCCTTGCCACGACGGTTTGCGCCCTGGAGTGCTTCGGCGGCTCGTCCTCCATGCCGCAAAGGGTCGTCGGAGCCTCGATCCGCGACGGCGAAGTAGACTCCACGTTCATGAGCGATGACGCGATCCTGTTCGAGGTGACCGACGGGCTCGCCCGGGTGACGCTCAACCGACCGGCCCGGCTGAACGCCGTCGATCCCGATGCGATCGCCCGCTGGCAGTCGCTCGCGCACGAGATCGCCGAGCGCGACGACATCGGCGCTGTGCTCTTCGACGCGAACGGCCGGGCCTTCTGCGCGGGCGGCGACGTCATCGCGATGTCGCAGCTCGCCGCGGGCGAAGCCGATGCCGGCGCGGTCATCACGGGCCTCGCCGACCGCATCCACGACGGGCACCGCACGCTGCGCGAGAGCGCGAAGCCGATCGTCGCGGCGGTGCAGGGCCCGGTTGCGGGCGGCGGTCTCGGCTTCATGCTCGTCGCCGACCTCATCGTCGCCTCAGAGCGGGCGACCTTCGCAAGCAGATATGCGGATGTCGCGCTGACGCCCGACTGCGGCGTCAGCACGCTGCTGCCCGAGGCGATCGGCACGCGACGCGCGCTCGAACTGACCCTCACGTCACGCACCCTGTCGGCCGCCGAGGCACTCGAGTGGGGACTCGTGACCGAGGTGGTCGCGGCGGAGGCGCTCGCGGCTCGCGCGCGGCAGATCGCCGAGTCGTGGCTGCTCGGAGCGACCGGCGCGTTCGGGCAAGCGAAGCGGCTCGTGCGCTCGGGCCTCGAGCGCCCCTTCGCCGAGGCGCTCGACGACGAGGCCCGCACGATCGGTGCGGCGTTCGAAAGCCCGCAGGCGCAGGCCGCGATCGCCGCGTTCGGAGCGAGGGCCGCCGCCTCGAAGGAGGCCGCAGATGCAGGATCCCGCTGACGAGTTCGCCGCGATCGCGAGCGAGATCGCCGAGCGCGCACAGGCTGCCGGCATTCGCGTCGCGACAGCGGAGTCGCTGACGAGCGGGGCGATCGCCAACGCCCTCGGCGCGGCACCGGACGCCTCGGAGTGGTTCACGGGCGGCGTCGTGGCCTACGCCGAGTCGGTCAAGCGCGACGTGCTCGGCGTCACGGCCGCCTCCATCACCTCGCGGGAGTGCGCGCGCGAACTCGCCACGGGAGTCGCCCGCCTGCTCGACGCCGAGGCCGCCGTGTCGGTCACGGGTGTCGGCGGCCCCGAGCCCGAGGGCGATGAGCCCGCCGGAAGCGTGTACGCCGCGGTCGCGGTGCGCGGCGACATCCGTGATGCGCATTTCTCGTTCAGCGCCGACGACCCGTCGGTCGTCGTGCACCAGACGGTGCGCGCCGCGCTCGAGCTGCTGCGTGACGCGCTCCCCGAGCTCGAGGCCCGGGGAGCGTGATCACCGCCGCGACATCCGCTACGCCGTCGTCAGCCGCATGACCGGGCATCGTAGGGCACAGCCGTGGTGAACGACACCGCGTGTCCGTCGACCTGCGCCGTCGCCGCCACGTCGACCTCGCCGGCCGGCAGCGCAGCCAGTCGCGTCGAGAAGGCGTGGAACGCGCTCTTCCCCGCATCCACGGCGGTGAACGACTTCGTGCCGTAGTCGGTCGTGATCGCGATGTCGAGCGGCAGCGATTCGCCGTTCAGCGCCCGCACCGAGAGCGACGCCTTGCCGCCGATGCACCGGCTCGTCACCGAGGCCTCGACGTTCAGCTCGGGCGCCGCCGCGACAGCGACGACGCCGTGTCCCGAGACCGGGATGCCGCCGACCGTCGCGCGGTAGTCGACGCGCAGTTCGCCCTGGCCGTCGAGCACGATCGGCCCGGAGGCATCCGCCCAGTCGCCGTCGTTCACCCGGTACTCGATGCCCGAGGCCGCGCCGGCACTACCGCTCGCCACGACCGTCACAGTCGGCGGCGTCGCGTACGAGCCGTCGGGTCCGTCGGGCTCCGCGGGCGATATCTGCGCCGTGATCGCCGCCTCAGGCCCGGCCGACGACGGGATCGACAGTTCGAACAGGCTGAGGTACGGGCTCAGGTTCTTCGCGGTGATCGTGACGCGCAGGTGCCTCGCGGTGACCGGGTCGAAGGTGAGCGCGTCGGTTCGTGCGCCGGCGGCCATGCCGGTGCGAGTGGCCACCGGGCTCCAGGTCTGCCCGTCGTTCGACGCCTCGACGGTGTAGTCCTTCGCCGAGGCGCCCTCCCACTTCAGCGAGAGTTCGCCGAAGCGTTGCGCCGACCCGAGGTCGACCGCGATCCAAGGCTGAGCGCTGTAGTCGGCGGACCAGCGGGTGGCATCGTTGCCGTCGATGGCGAGGCTCGCCGGGAACGAGGCGGCCTCGACGCCCGAGGCCATGGCCGTCGCGCCGGTCGTGAGCGGCGCCGGGCTGAAGACCGACATGCGCCAGGCGGCGATGTCTCCGTCGCCGGCGCGGATGTCGCGGACGGCGACGTATCGCGCCGGCAGGCCGGCGAGGTCGAAGGTGCCGGTCGCACCGTCGACGTCGTCGGCGGCGTGCTGCCAGAACCGCCCGTCGGTCGAGACGTGCACGTCGTAGCTCGCCGGCGTGGCCCCGGCCCAGTCGATCTCGAGTCGACCGGTCGGCGCCGACGCGCCGACGTCGATGACCACGTCGGCGGTTGGCTCGGACGTCGACCAGCGGGTGAGCGAACGCCCATCTGTGAGCGCCGACGGCGAGGTGCCCTCGGTGCTCGACGAGGCGGTCACGACGGCGCCGAGGGAACGCTCGCCTGCGGCGGCTGCGCCGTTGCCCTGGTCGATCGTCGTGAGTCCGGGGGCCGCACCGATGCGGCGCTGCAGCGAGGTGAAGTCGCCGTAGCTCAGCGTCGGCGTCGTCGACTTCCAGGTCTTCTGGGCGATCACCGGGAACGAGTCGCGCATGAGACCGTGCACGTCGAGCTCGGTGTACTCGCGATGCACCAGGTCGTTCCAGACGGCGAACATCGCTCCCTTCGGTGTGCCGGCCGGCACGACCTCGGCGCTGCCGAGCTTGTTCGGCAGCCAGGAGTTGTAGAGCGACGAGTTGTTCAGCCCGTTGCCGTGATAGTAGTTCGCGAACGGCACGACGTAGAGATCGCCGTCGTTCGTGTTGATGAACTCGTAGCCGTCGGAGAGCGCCGAGGCCATGCCGTACCAGCCGTTGTTCCACGCGTTGATCGTCACGTCGCGGTCGTAGCCGGCGGCGGAGCCGTGCATCACGGTCATGCTGCCCCACGCGCGCGGCTGCTTGCCGAGGCCCCTGATGTGCTCGGCCATGGTGTTGAAGAAGGTGCGGTAGTCGTCCTTGCCGTCACGCGGGTACTCGTCGGTGCCCATGTGCACGTCGGGCCCCTCGAACCACGGCGTGAACTCGTCGAAGACGGCCTTGATCGTCTCGGTCGACTCGGGCTTCGAGAGGTCGAGGTGGTCGGAGTCGCCGCCGTCGAACCCGATCTCGGGCTTCCACCTGATGAACGAGCGCGAGTGCGCGGGCGCGTCGATCTCGGGGATGATCGTGACGGCGTGGGCCGCAGCGGCATCCTCGAAGCTCTGCCAGTCGGCCCGGTCGTAGGCGCCGTCTTCGGAAGCGAGTCCTGCGAAGACCGGGTTGTCGGACTTCAGCCGGAACCCGTCGTACGCGTCGACCCAGCCGCCGGCCGGTCGCTGGATCTCGTTGTCGTTCAAGTGGATCTGGAACTCGTTGAGCTTGTACCAGCTCATCATCGTGATGTAGTCGCGAACGAACTCGGGCGTGAAGAAGCGTCGCCCGACGTCGAGCATGAACCCGCGCACCTCGTGGTTCGGCCAGTCGATGCTCTGACCGATCGGCAGTTCGGCGCGCCCCGGCGACTGCAGCAGGGCCTGCAGCACGGTGCGGGTGCCGTAGAACGCGCCATCCGTGTTCGGGGCGGCGATCTCGACGCCGTCGGCGGTGATCGTCAGGCGGTAGCCCTCGGTGCGGAACAGCTCTCCGCCGGCCTCGTGCGCGAGCGACTCGTCGTAGTCGAGCACGAGGTCGCCCGCGGCCGGAGCACCCTCGGCGACCTCGGCCACCTCCACGGCGATGCCGGTGGTCGCCTCGAGGTCGGCGGCGAACTGCGTCGCGACCTCCGCGAGTTCGGGGTCGGCGACGATGCGGCTCGAACCGTCGAGCGTGAAGGCGCCGGTGCCGCCGGTCCAGGTCTGCAACTCGGGGATGATGCGCGGGGCCGGATTGTCGGCGGCATGAGCCGCGACCGGCACGAGCGTCGAGACGATCACGCCCGCGCCCAGCAGCAGGGCGGCCACGGCGCGGCCCCCGGTGTTCGAACGACCTCTGATGCTCATGTTCTCTCCTTCGAGATGCTGGGGATCCCGGGTTCACCGGGAATGCCGGGGTCGCCGGGAACGTCGCGTGCGCTCAGTTCGAGCAGGACTTCGCCGCGAACGTCGCGGTGCTGGTCGACGAGGTCTCCGACCCGTCGATCGTCGCGACCGCGTCGATCGTGACGGTCCCCTCGGGAATGCTCGCCGAGCGGGTCGTGAACACGTGGGTCGCGTTCTTGCCGGCCGCGACGGTCGCGAACGACTTGCTGCCGAACGTCGACGTGAACGTGATCGACATCGGTACGGCCTCGTCGTTCCTGGCCGTGACGGCGAGCACGGCCTTCGAGCCGATGCAGCGCGCCTGCGCGGTCGCCGTCAGCTCGAGCGGGTTCCGCGCCTCGAGGAACTCCCGCGTGACCTGCTCGAGTGCGGCCTCGAGTCGATCCACCTCGGCCGGGATGTCGACGTCGCCCGGGTCGATGACGCCGCCGAACGGGTCCTTCTTCACCCCGGGGTTGCCCATCGCCAGCAGCGCCGTCTTCAGCTCGGCGGCCGCCTCGGGCGACTGCTCGCTCAGCCGGCGCACCTTCTCGGCATCCCGGATGCCCTCGTTCATGCGCTCCCAGCGCACCGACGAGACGTTGCCGGGGTACACCTGCGCGGTGTCGCCCGATTCCCAGGTCTTGAAGTCGGTGGTCGCGAACGGATCGGCGACGAAGCTGTCGTACGCCCAGCGCAGGTAGCCGTCGGAGTCGGTCGCGACGGTCTTCCACTGGGTCCACGCGGCCTCGGCGAGGTTCGAGCGGATGAACGTGTTCGGGTAGATGCCGACGCAGTAGTAGATGCTCGTGATGAGGCCGAGTTCGCGGCGGTGCTTCATCGTCGCCTCGAAGACCTCGTCGCCGACGAGCACGTGATCCGACGAGACCGAGATCTTGTCGATGCGGTCGAGCCGCGGGTCGGTGAGGCTGTTGTAGTTCATCGCGGCGCCGACCTTGAGGCCCGGGGCGTGGGCATCGATGAGGTCGACCGCGTACATGAGGTCGCCGAGCGCACGTTCGTCCATCGCCATGTAGGTGCGGTCGAACCAACCCTTCTCCTGCAGGTGCGGCCCGAACGCCTCGAGGAAGGCGCTCCACATCTCGGTCCAGATCGCCGAGCCGACCGGCACGCTCGCCGTGATCTTCTGCCCGGTCGCGGCGTCGAGGTACTGCACCTTGCTGGCCCAGTTCACCATCGAGTACGCGTCGATCTGGCCGTCGATTCCGACCTCGTCCATCATGAACGTCACCCACTGGTCGAACACGGTGAAGTCGAATGCCCACGTGCCGTCGGTCTTCTTGGTCCACTTCACCATCGACCCGTACGGGTCGTAGGTCTGCGAGGCCCAGGGGTCGTTGACGACCGTCGCCGTGATGACGTCCTGACCGGCGTCGCGCAGGCGCTGGTAGTGCGGCAGCATCGCGTCGAAGTGCGCGCGCGTCCAGAGCTGGTTCGCCGGGATGCCGGAGACGCGAGCCACGGCGTAGGGGTTCTGCCAGAGGTCGATGAACTGGTCCCAGTCGCCCGCAGCCGGGAGCTCGAGGTCGAGCACCTCGAGTCCGAGGTCGAACGTGATGCGCTCGCCCTGGTCGTCGACCACGACGACTTCGCCCGTGTATTGGCCGGCTGCGGCATCCGCCGGTACGTCGACGATCAGCCAGAGCGGCTGCACGGTGTGCGCGACGACGTCGACGCTCGCGACGGTCGACAGCACGTCGGGGATCGGCTCCTGGGGCTTGCCGAGCGACGGGCGGCCCCGGCCCGCCATGACCGCGTCCACGAAGTTCACGTCGAGACCGTTCGCATCGAGTGCGACGCCGGATGCCCCCACGAGCGTGGCGCTCTCGACGCGCACGCCGGTCTTCGCCTCGGCGCCCGTCCAGAGCACGAACTGCCCGCTGACGCGGTCGTTCCGCCACGCCGTGTCGCTCCATTCGGTACCCGTCAT
This sequence comes from Agromyces subbeticus DSM 16689, assembly GCF_000421565.1. Lineage (GTDB taxonomy): Bacteria > Actinomycetota > Actinomycetes > Actinomycetales > Microbacteriaceae > Agromyces > Agromyces subbeticus. The sequence continues at coordinate 140,233 of NZ_ATXG01000005.1, forward strand.
GCCGATGACGTCGCTAAGGTACTTGCGGCGGTAGTCGTCGAAGTACTTCGTGGTCGTGTAGTGGAAGTTCGTCTCGCCGACGGCGCCGCTCAGCGTCGTCGGAGCGGCCGTCACCGTGACGTCACGGGAGGTCGTGAACCCGCCGTCGACCGTGGTGGCGGTGATCGTCGCGGTTCCCGCGGCGACCGCCGTGACGTAGCCCGTCGCGCTCACGGTCGCCACCGACTCGGCGGACGACGACCAGCGCAGCGAGGCGTCGGTCGCTCCGGCCGGCACGACGGATGCCTCGAGCTGCCGCGTCGCGGATTCGACGAGCTCGATCGGCGATTCGTCCATCTCGACGCCGGTGACGGGCACGCGCTGGGCGATGACCTCGGCGAAGTCGATCTGGCCGTCGGCACGGGAGGCCGCCGCGTTCTTCTCGCCCGTGAGCCGGAGCTTCACGGTGTGGGTTCCGGTCGGCAGGGCGCCGGTGTCGAAGAGGAGCTGTTTGAACGAGCGGGTGGGGGCGTAGGCGTCGACGACGACCTCCGTGCCGTCGTCGACCGAGATCGCGTACTTGCCGTGCGGCACGTCCTTGATGCCGAAGAGCCGAGCCTGCTCGCCGGTGAACGTGAAGGTGAACGCCGAGCGATCAGCGCTCTTGGCCCAGTGTTCAGTGCCGGCGTTCCACTTCGCGAGGTCGAGCCCCGTGCCCGCGTTCCAGCCCGCGCCGAACTCGAACCGGTTGGTGCCGCTCGTCGTGGAATCGTCGACGATCACGGTCGCGGGCTCGGCGGTCGCTGCGCCGGGCACGGCAATCAGCGCCAACGGCACCGCGAGCCCGACCGCGACGAGCATCGCCACTTTCCGACGGAGTGATCCAAGGGAGGCTGACATGCCGTTCCTTCCGGGTTGACGAATGCTCATCGACAATGACTTGTACTGATCGAATCTGGCCGAAGCGCGCAGGTTCTTTCAGTTTTGCCCGAGCATGTCGCATCGATGAAACGTCGTCAAGAGTCAGATTCGGCGCCAGCGAGCGCCGTTGCATCAACATTCTGGGAATGATCAACCCCACTGAGCGCGGAGGCATCGAGGCCGTTGCGCGCAATCTCGCCGTGCACGCCTCCGGCCCGCCACGCTCGCCCGTTCGACGCCCGCGCAACGCGCAGCGGCCGTGCACGCTCTGCTCATCTTGCCGCGTTGCATGCGACGACGAAATCAGGTGGTCGACGCCAGTTCAGGACGAAACCGGCGGCCACGTCCTGATCAGCGAACGTTCTCCTGATGGCGTTCAGTCGTGCTGCGGAAACCCCAGGTTCAGCCCGCCGTGGCTCGGGTCGAGCCAGCGCGACGTCACCGCCTTCTCCTGCGTGAAGAAGTCGAAGCCGCGCGGACCGTAGGCCTTGGCGTCGCCGAAGAGCGAGTCCTTCCAACCGCCGAACGAGTGGTACGCGACCGGCACCGGAATCGGCACGTTGATGCCGATCATGCCCACGGTCACCTCGCGTTGGAAGCGCCGCGCGGCCCCGCCGTCGTTCGTGAAGATCGCCGTGCCGTTGCCGTAGGGCGAGGCGTTGATCACATCGAGGCCCGCCTGATAGCCGTCGACCCGCACGATCGAGAGCACCGGCCCGAAGATCTCGTCGCGATAGACGGATGACTCGAGCGGCACTTTGTCGACGAGGGTCGGGCCGAGCCAGAACCCGTCGGCGTCCCCGTCGATCTCGACCGAGCGGCCGTCGACCACGACGGTCGCACCATCGGATGCCGCGACATCCAGGTAGCCGACGACCTTGTCGCGGTGCTCGCGGGTGATGAGCGGCCCCATGTCGCAGCCACGGGTGCCGTCGCCGGTGGTGAGCCGCGACATCCGCTCGCTGATCTTCGTCACGAGCTCGTCGGCGACCGTGTCGACCGCGAGCACGACCGAGACGGCCATGCAGCGCTCCCCCGCCGAACCGAAGCCGGCGTTGACGGCGGCGTCGGCCGCGAGGTCGAGGTCGGCGTCGGGTAGCACGAGCATGTGGTTCTTCGCACCGCCGAGCGCCTGCACACGCTTGCCGTTGGCCGTGGCGGTCGCATAGATGTACTTCGCGATCGGCGTCGATCCGACGAACGAGATCGAACGCACGACGGGGTGCTCGAGCAGCGCGTCGACGGCCACCTTGTCGCCGTGCACGACGTTCAGCACGCCGTCGGGCAGGCCGGCCTCCTGCATGAGCCGAGCGAGCCAGATCGCGGCCGACGGATCCTTCTCGGAGGGCTTCAGCACGACCGTGTTGCCGGTCGCGATCGCGAGCGGGAAGAACCACAGCGGCACCATCGCCGGAAAGTTGAACGGGCTGATGATGCCGACGACGCCCACGGGCTGCTTCGTCGAGTAGACGTCGATGCCGGTCGACACGTTCTCGGAGTACTCGCCCTTCGTGTAGCCCGGCATCGCGCAGGCGAACTCGACGACCTCGAGTCCGCGGGCGATCTCGCCCGCGGCATCCGACAGCACCTTGCCGTGCTCACTCGTGAGAATGGCGGCGAGCTCTCCGCTGCGCGCGTTGAGCAGCTCGCGGAACGCGAACATCACCTGCTGGCGCTTCGCGATCGAGGTGTCGCGCCAGCCGGGGAAGGCCCGAGCGGCCGCCTGCACGGCGGTGTCGACATCCGCGGTCGAGGCGAAGTGCACGCGTTTCTGCTCGGTGCCGAGGGCCGGGTTGTAGACGGGCCCACTGCGGCTCGGGTCGCCGGCGAGGGATACCCCGTCGATCCAGTGCTCGATGAACTCGGTCATTTCAGTTCTCTCCTTCGAGTGCGGTGCCGAGCACCTCGTCGTACGCGGCCACGGCTTCGGCGACCTCGTCGGCCGTGACCACGCAGGGCGGCACGACATGGATGCGGTTGTCCTGCACGAACGGCAGCACGCCCCGTTCGATGAGGGCCGACTTGATGCGGCCCATCGCCGCTGCGGGCAGCGGTTCTCGCGTGCCGCGGTCGGCGACGAGTTCCATCGCCCAGAACACGCCCTCGCCGCGCACCTCGCCGATCACCTCATGGCGATCGGCGAGATCGGCGAGCGCCGGCGCGATGACCGTGTCGCCGATGTCGCGGGCGTTGTCGACGATGGCTTCTGACGCCATCGCGTCGAGCGTCGCGACGATCGAGGCCATCGCGAGCGGATGCCCCGAATAGGTGAGTCCGCCCGGGAAGACCCGATCGTCGAACGTCGCCGCGATGGGCTCGTCGATGATGACGCCGCCCGCGGGCACGTAGCCCGAGTTCACGCCCTTCGCGAAGGTGATGAGGTCGGGCCGCACGTCGTGGCCGTCGAACGCGAACCACCGGCCGGTGCGGCCGAACCCGCACATCACCTCGTCGAGGATGAGCAGGATGCCGTGCCGGTCGCACAGCTCACGCACCCCCGCAAGGTAGCCCGGCGGCGGCACGAGCACGCCCGCGGTGCCGGGGATCGTTTCGAGCAGCACGGCCGCGATCGACGACGGCCCCTCGGCCTCGATCACGCGGCGCAGGTGCTGCAGGGCGCGCTCGCCCTCTTGCTCGGGGGTCTCGGCCCAGAACTCCGAACGGTAGAGGTACGGGCCGAAGAAGTGCACGTGGCCACGGGCGAACTCGTTCGGCACCCGCCGCCAGTCGCCCGTCGCGACCACCGCGGCGCCCGTATTGCCGTGGTACGAGCGGTAGGTCGAGAGGATCTTGTCGCGCCCGGTGTGCAACCGCGCCATCCGGATGGCGTTCTCGTTGGCGTCGGCTCCGCCGTTGGTGAAGAACACCCGGCGGAACCCTGAGGGCGCGTGGGCAACGATGCGCTTCGCCGCCTCGCCGCGGGCGAGGTTCACGGTTGACGGCGCGATCGTCGTGAGCAGCTCTGCCTGCTCGCGGATCGCCTGCACGACGGATGGGTGCTGGTGGCCGATGTTGACGTTCACGAGCTGGCTCGAGAAGTCGAGGTACTCGCGGCCGGCGTGATCCCACACCCGGGCCCCGCGCCCGCTCGCGATCACGAGGCTCGACGGATTGGCCTGCGCCGACCAGGAGTGGAAGACGTGCTCGCGATCGAGCTCGCGCGCCCGCTCGTCGAGGCTGTCGGTGAGGGTGGTGTCGGTCATGGCGACGCTGCCTTTCTGTCGAGTGGATGCCGCGTGGCCGGCCGGGACTCGCCGGCCACGCGGCATCCGTTGCCTGGTGCCTAGTTGCCGCCTTCGGCGAGTTCGACGTCGATGGGCTTGAAGCTCTCGCCCGTGACGTCGACGCCGTCGGCCTTCAGCTCGTCGAGCGCCTGCGTGATCCACTCGTTCGACCACGCCGTCGCCGGCGGCTCTTCGGTGATCGGGCTCGCACCCGATTCGTTGACGGCCGACAGTGCTCCGGCGACGGTCGCGTCCCACGCGGCCTCGTCGATCATGCCGATGCCGTCAGGCGAGGGCCAGATGAGCTTGTTGGTCTCGTTGACCATCCAGAGCTCGTGGCTCGGCCCCCAGCCGGAGCCCTCGGCGATCGTGATCTCCGATGCCTGCTCGGGGTTCTCGGCCGCATAGATCCAGCCCTTGATGACGGCCTTGAGGAACGCGACCGTCGTCTCCTGGTACGCCTCGTCGCTCTCGAGCCGCTCGGTGTCGGCCCAGATCGCGTCCTGCAGCATGGCGCCGACCGTGTCTTGATACGAGATGACGTTGAAGTCCTCGGCCTGGTAGAGCTCGCCCGTGTCGGGGTTCGGCGTCTCGAGCAACTGCGCGTACTCGTTGTAGGTCATCGCCTGGGCCGCGTCGATGTCGCCCTGCAGGAAGGCGTTCATGTTGAAGTCCTGCGTGATGATCTGCACCGTCGAGGAGTCGAGCCCCTCGGCGGCCATCGCCGCGAAGATCTCCCACTCGTTGCCGAAGCCCCACGAGCCGATCTTCTTGCCCTCGAAGTCGGCGACCGAGTCGATGCCCGAGTCGGCCCACGAGACCTGCAGGGTGCCCGACTTCTGGAAGATCTGGGCGATGTTCGTGAGGTTCGCGCCCTGCTCGATCGAGCCGAGCACCTTCGGCACCCAGGCGATCGCGTAGTCGACGTCGCCGTTGGCGAGCGCGTCTTGGGGCACGATGTCGCCGCCCGAGGGGATGATCTCGACGTCCAGCCCCTCCTCTTCGAAGAAGCCCTGGTCGACGGCGGCGAAGTAGCCGGCGAACTGGCCCTGCGGCAGCCACTGGAGCTGGAGCTTCACCGAGGTGAGATCGCCCCCGTCGCCGCCGTCTGCGGCATCGCCGCCTGACCCGTCGCCCGATGCCGAGCAGGCCGTGAGGACGAGCGCCGCCGAGATGGCGAGCGCGCCGCCGATCGTCGCGAAGCGACGTCTGCTGTGGTTCATGTCGGTCCTTTCGTAGTGCGGTGCGGTGCGGTGGTGGAGGGAGCGCGACGCTGCAGCAGCCGTTCGAGGCCGAGCGTTGCGAGGTAGAAGAGCAGGCCGAGGGCGATGGATGCCACGACGTAGGCCCAGGCCCGCGCGTAGGCGCTCGAGGCGGCCGACGTCGAGATGAGCCCGCCGAGGCCGCCGCGCGGGCCGCCGAAGTACTCGGCGACGAGTGCGGAGATCACCGCGAGCGACGAGGCGATGCGGATGCCGGTGAGGATGAACGGCCTGGCAGTGGGCAGCGTGAGCGTGCGCAACACTTGGCCGGAGCTCGCGGCGTACGCCTTCATGAGGTCGCGGTGCACGGGCGTCGTCTGGCGGAAGCCCCGCAGCGTGTTGATGAAGACCGGCACGAACGAGGCGAGCGCGGCGATCGCCTGGCGCCCGAACTGGCTGTCGGCCCCGAACATCGAGTTCAGCACCGGCGCGAGCGCCACGATGGGGATGACCGCGAGCGAGGCCACGACCGGCGCGCTCATCTGGTCGATGCCGCGCCACCTCGCGGCGAGCGCGGCGAGCGCGATGCCGAGCACCGAGCCGACGATGAGGCCGAGCAGCGCGTTCGTGCCGGTGAGCAGCGTCGCCTGCACGACCGAGGGCCAGTAGGCCACGAGCTCCTCGACGATCGAGGCGGGGCTCGGCAGCAGGTAGTCGCTCACGCCGACGACGCTCACGAGGAACTGCCACACGCCGAGCACGATGAGCCCGACGGCGATCGGCGCGACGATGCGCAGCGTCGTCTCGGTGCGCGGACTCATGCCGCGTTGCGCCGAACCCGCGGTGACGGCCGACATCAGCGGTTCTCCACTCCGCGCGCGCCCGTGGCGATCGGCGAGCCGCCGTGCAGCGCCTCGCGCACGGCCGTGACCATCTCGAAGAAGCCGCGCTCCTCGCGGAGTTCTTCGGTGCGCGCCGCACGCTGCGCGTCGACGCCGAGTCGCATCGGCACGATCTGCTGGATGCGTCCGGGCCGCGGCGACATCACGACCACCCGGTCGGAGAGGAACACCGCCTCGGGGATCGAGTGCGTGACGAAGACCACGGCCGCGCCCGTCTCGGCCGAGATGCGCACGAGCTCGGTCTGCATCTTCTCGCGCGTCATCTCGTCGAGCGCGCCGAACGGTTCGTCCATGAGCAGCAGCCGCGGCTGCTCGGCGAGCGCGCGGGCGATCGCCACGCGTTGCTGCATGCCGCCCGAGAGCTGGTCGGGGTAGCGGTCGGCGAAGTCCGAGAGCCCCACCATGTCGAGCAGCTCGGTGACGCGAGCGCTTCGAGCAGCGGATGCTACGCCGTGCAGCTCGAGCGGCAGAGCCACGTTACCCGCGACCGTTCGCCACGGCAGCAGGCCGGCCTGCTGGAACGCGATGCCGTACTCCTGGTCGAGGCGCGCCGTTCTCGGGGTCTTGCCGAAGACCGAGATCGTGCCGCCCGTGGGCTCGTCGAGGTCTGCGACGAGCCGCATCAGGGTCGACTTGCCGCATCCGCTCGGACCGATGAGCGAGACGAACTCCCCGGCGGCGACGGTCAGGTCGATCGAGTCGAGCGCCTGCACCTGCCCCGTGCGGGTCTCGAACACCTTGTCGACGCCGTTGATCTCGACCGCCGTCATCTGCACGCCCTGCTCCTGCGTCATGCGCTCTCCTCGGTTCGTCGGTAGTTCTTGAGCATCACGCCGAGCAGGGCGACCGAGCCGGCTGCCACGAGGCCGAGCACGATTGAGCCGAAGATCGGGCCCCACGCCTTCGCCGGGTCGCCGGACGCCTGCCCCGCGAACTGGATGAGGATGCGCCCGATGCCGCCCTGCAGCCCGGTCGACACCTCGGCGACCACGGCACCGATCACGGCGTTCGCCGCTCCGAGCCGCAGCGCGGGCAGCAGGTACGGCACGGCCGCCGGCATCCGGAGCTTGACGAGGGTCTGCCAGTAGCCGGCCGCATACGTCTGCATGAGTTCCTCGTGGATGCGATCGGGCGATTGCAGCCCCTTGAGCGCCCCGATCGCGATCGGGAAGAACGCGAGATAGCTCGCGATGAGCGCGACCGACATCCAGTCCTGCCACTCGAACGCGCCGATCTCGACCCGCGATCCCCAGCTCTTCACGACCGGTGCGAAGGCGATGAGCGGCACCGTCTGGCTGATCACGATCCACGGCAGCAGTCCCCACTCGGCGAGCCGCCACCGCTGCATGATGAGCGCGAAGCCGATGCCGACGACGACGCCAACGAGCCATCCGGCCGCGGCGATGCCGAGCGTCGTGAGTGCCGCGAGCGCGACGACGGCCCAAAGCGGCAGCGCGTCGTCGGCGCGCGTGACGGGCTCGCCGAGCCGGGCGAGCATCTCCCAGATGTGCGGCATCGCGAGGTCGGTCGTGCGCGGCAGCACTCGGGTCTCGCCGAGCACGACGCCGTCGGCGGGGCCGATGGCCTTGTAGCCCTCCCAGAGCAGTGCGACGACGAGGATGCCGGCGAGGCCCCAGCCCCAGCGAGCGAGCTCTCGCCGAGGGGCGGAGTTGTTCGCCGGTCGAGTAGGCGCGGAGCGCCGTATCGAGACCTCCGGAGCTGCCTCACGAGATCTCGATACGGCCCCGGGGGGCCTACTCGACCGGCGGGTGTCGGTCATGCCTTCGCCGTGACGTGCTCGCTGAGCGCCGGGATCACGGTCTCGCCGTAGACCCGCAGCGTCTCCTCTTTATTGTCGTGCTGGAGGTAGCCGGCGAACTGGTCGACGCCGAGCTCCGCGAGCGCCTGCAGCTTCTCGATGTGCTGCTCGGCGGTGCCGAGCACGCAGAACCGGTCGACGATCTCATCGGGCACGAAGCTCGTGTGCGTGTTGCCCGCGCGGCCGTGCTCGTTGTAGTCGTAGCCCTCGCGGGACGCGATGTAGTCGGTGAGCGCGTCGGGCACCGTGCCGTGCGAGCCGTACTTCGCGACGATGTCGGCGACGTGGTTACCCACCATGCCGCCGAACCAGCGCGACTGCTCGCGCATGTGCGCCACGTCGTCGCCGATGTACATGGGTGCTGCCACACAGAACTTCACCGACATCGGGTCGCGCCCGGCGGCCTCGGCCGCGTTGCGCACCGTCGTGATCATCCACTTGGCGATGTCGAGGTCGGCGAGCTGCAGGATGAAGCCGTCGCCCACCTCGCCCGCGACCTTGAGCGCCATCGGGCCGTAGGCCGCGACCCACACCTCGAGCTCGGAGCCGCGGCTCCACGGGAACTGGATCGTCGAGCCGTGGTACTCGACCGGCCGTGAGTTCGCGAGCTCGCGGATCACGTGGATCGACTCCCGCAGCTCGGCGATCGTCGTGGGCTTGCCGTTGGTGACCCGCACGGCCGAGTCGCCGCGGCCGATGCCGCAGATCGTGCGGTTGCCGTACATCTCGTTGAGCGTCGCGAAGACCGATGCCGTCACCGTCCAGTCGCGCGTCGCCGGGTTGGTGACGAACGGACCGACCGTGATCTTGCGGGTCTCGGCGAGGATCTGGCTGTAGATGACGTACGGCTCCTGCCAGAGGATGTGCGAGTCGAACGTCCACACGTGCGAGAAGCCGTGGTTCTCCGCGAGCTTCGCGAGCTGCACGGTTCGCGATGCCGGTGGGTTGGTCTGCAGGACCGCTCCGAATTCCATCCGTGCTCCGTTCGATTCTGTGGTTGCCGCGTCAGATGAGGTACTGGCTGAGGCCGCGCTTGAGGAAGCGGCCGTCGCCCTTGGTGCCCAGGTACTCGTCGCCGTCAACGATGACCTTGCCCCGGGAGAGCACCGTGTCGACGTGGCCGTCGATCTCGTAGCCCTCCCACGCGGAGTGGTCCATGTTCATGTGGTGCGATCGGCCCGTAGGGGCGCCCGATGAGTCGAGCCCGACGCCGATCGACGTGTGTCCATTCGGGTCGTAGACCACGAGATCGGCGTCGGCGCCCGGCTGGATGACGCCCTTCTGCCCGTACAGCCCGAACATGCGCGCCGGTGTCGTCGACGTGAGCTCGACCCAGCGTTCGAGCGTGATCTCGCCCGTCACGACGCCCTGGTACATGAGGTCCATGCGGTGCTCGATCGAGCCGATGCCGTTCGGGATCTTGCGGAAGTCGCCTCGGCCGAGCTCCTTCTGGTCTTTCATGCAGAACGGGCAGTGGTCGGTCGACACCATCTGCAGGTCGTTCGTGCGCAACGCCTGCCACATCGAGTCCTGATGCCCCTCGGCCCGGCTGCGCAGCGGCGTGGAGCACACCCACTTGGCGCCCTCGAACGCACCCCACTCGTCGCTCTTCGCGCCGAGCTGGTCTTCGAGCGAGAGGTAGAGGTACTGGGGGCAGGTCTCGCCGTAGACGTTCTGCCCCTTGTCGCGCGCCCACGCGAGCTGCTCGACGGCCTGCTTGGCCGACACGTGCACGACGTAGAGCGGGGCGCCGGTGAGCTTCGCGAGCATGATCGCCCGGTGCGTGGCCTCCTCCTCCATTTCCCAAGCGCGCGCGACGCCGTGATAGAAGGGATCGGTCTTGCCCTGCTCGACGAGCTGTGCGGCGAGCACGTCGATCGCCGGGCCGTTCTCGGCGTGCATCATGGTGAGCATGCCCGTGTCGCGCGAGACCTGCATGGCTTTCAAGATCTGTGCGTCGTCGGAGTAGAAGACGCCCGGGTAGGCCATGAAGAGCTTGAAGCTCGTGATGCCCTCATCGGGCAGCTTCGCGAGCGAGGCGAGGGATGCCTCGTTGACGTCGCCGACGATCTGGTGGAACGCGTAATCGATGGCGCAGTTGCCAGAGGCCTTCTCGTGCCACGCGGCGAGGCCGTCTTCGATGCGCTGCCCGTAGGTCTGCACCGCGAAGTCGACGATCGAGGTCGTGCCGCCCCATGCGGCCGCCCGGGTGCCGGTCTCGAAGGTGTCGATCGCGGCGGTGCCGCCGAAGGGCAGCTCCATGTGGGTGTGGGCGTCGATGCCGCCGGGAATGACGTACTTGCCGGTTGCGTCGATCACCCGGTCGACGGATGCCGCGACATCCGTGCCCAGAATGGTGCTGCCGGGCTCGAGCACCGCCCGGATCGTCTCGCCGTCGACGAGCACGTCGGCCGGGGCCCGGCCCGTCGCGCTCACGACGGTGCCGCCAGTGATGAGGGTGGTGGTCATGTGCTTGGCTCCCTGAGCTTGTCGAAGGGCTACGGCTTCGCGATCTGGGTGTACGAGTCGGGGCGGCGGTCGCGGTAGAACTGCCAGTCGTCGCGCATCTGCTGCACCATGTCGAGGTCGAGGTCGCGCACGAGCACCTCTTCGTGCTCGCTCGACCCGCGATCGCCGACGAAGTTGCCGCGCGGGTCGATCACCTGGCTCGTGCCGTAGAAGTCGACGGCGAGGTCGCCGTACTCGTTGTCTTCGCGGCCGACGCGGTTCGGCTGCAGCACGAAGTACCCGTTCGCCACCGCCGCGGCCGGGCCCTCGACCTCCCACAGGCGGTTCGAGAGTCCGGGCTTCGTGGCATTGGGGTTGAAGACCATGTGCGCGTCGTTCAGGCCGAGCTCGCGCCAGCCCTCTGGGAAGTGCCGGTCGTAGCAGATGTACATGCCGACCCGGCCGACGGCGGTGTCGAAGACCGGGTACCCGAGGTTGCCGGGCCGGAAGTAGAACTTCTCCCAGAATCGGTCGAGGTGCGGCAGGTGGTGCTTCCGATACGTGCCGAGAATCGAGCCATCGGCATCGACGAGCACCGAGGAGTTGTAGTAGACACCGGTCTGCGCTTCTTCGTAGATCGGTAGCACCATGACCGTGCCGAGCTCTTTCGCGAGGTCGGCGAAGCGCTGCACGATGGGCCCATCGGCCGGCTCGGCGTAGCGGTAGTACTTCTGGTCTTGGGTGATGCCGAAGTACGGGCCGTAGAAGAGCTCTTGGAAGCAGACGACTTGCGAGCCCTGCGCCGCGGCATCCCGCGCGAACTGCTCGTGCTTGTCGAGCATCGACTCTTTGTCGCCGGTCCAGGTCGTCTGCGTGATGGCCGCTCGGACGATCGTCATGGTGCCTCCTACGTCGGTCGGCTTCGTTGCCGTCGCCGTTCTGTTATTCTTCGGCGTGAACATTTCTCTTGTGTTTCACACTGTGACGTTGTGGTTACTTATCCTGTCCCTTGCGGCGTGAGGAGGCAATGGTCGTGTCAGGTATTCATGTGAATGCTCGCCACACGCCCGGTGCACGACTCGACGCCGCCACCCTTCTCGCGGTCGCCGAGTTCCCCGATGCGAGCCCTCGCGGCATCGCGGGGGTCATCGCCCGACTCGTGAACTCCGGTGAACTCGGCACGGGCTCGCGCCTGCCGACCGTGCGCGAACTCGCCGGCGCCCTCGGCGTGAGCCCGGCCACGGTGAGCCAGGCGTGGCAGGCGCTCTCGCGCGCCGGCCTCATCGAGTCGCGTGGCCGCGCCGGCAGCTTCGTGCGGCCGCTCTCGCAGGGCTGGCTCGCCCCGCGCATGCGCGGCATGGCCGCCCCCAACGACCCCGTACGGCTCGATCTCTCGCGCGGCACGCCCGACCCGCTCTTGCTGCCCGCGCTCGGCCCGGCGCTCTCACGCGTCTCGCCGCACGCCGAGACGGGCAGCTACCAGGCCGAGCCGGTGATTCCGGCACTCGCGACGGTGCTCGCCGACTCCTGGCCCTCGGAGGTCGACACCATCATGGTCGTCGACGGCGCGTTCGACGCGATCACGCGCACGCTCGAGCAGCTCGTGCGTTTCGGTGACCGGGTCGTCGTCGAGAGCCCCGGGTTCCCGCCGTTCCTCGACCTGCTCGACGTGCTCGGCGCCGAGGCGGTGCCTGTGCGGCTCGACGAGCAGGGCATGGTGCCCGAGGCGCTCGCCCGGGCACTGCACCGTCGCCCGGTCGCCGTGCTGCTGCAGCCGCGCGCGCAGAACCCCACCGGCGCCTCGATGAACGCCGAGCGAGCCGCGGCGCTCGCCCGCGTCATCCGCTCGGCCGACGGCGTCGACGATCTCGTCGTCATCGAAGACGACCACTCGGGCCTCATCTCGACCGAGGGCGACGTCACCCTCGGCACCTCGCTGCCGGGCAGGGTGGTGCACGTGCGCGGCTTCTCGAAGTCGCACGGCCCCGACCTGCGCATCGCGGCGCTCGGCGGCCCTCGAGATCTCGTCGAGCGGGTCGTGGCTCGGCGCATGCTCGGGCCCGGTTGGACCTCGCGCATGGTGCAGACGATCCTGCTCGACCTGCTCACCGGGCGCGCCTCGATCGATGCGGTTGCCGAGGCACGGCGTCAGTACGCCGCGCGTCAGCGCGCCCTCGGTGACGCGCTTCGCTCGCGCGGCGTCGAGGTCGCGCCGGCCGACGGCATCAACCTCTGGATGCCGGTGCTGAGCGAGCGCTCGGCGCTCGTGCAGCTCGCGGCCGCCGGCATCCGGGTCGCGGCTGGCACGCCGTTCCTGGCCGCATCCGACGCCGCGGACGCCGCGAACGGTGCCCGCGCCAGAGCTGACGGCGACTTCGTTCGGGTCACGGTCGGCATGCTGCGGGACGGTACCGACGAGATGGCGGATGCACTCGCCACCGCCGCGCACCACCTCGCCGCCGGCGGGTACTGACGGCGGTCTCGGCCCTGCAGCTCAGCGGGCGTCGACGAGCCGGGCCCCGGCGCGGGCGAGCTCACGCATCGCCGCGCTCTCGGGATCGGCGTCGGCGATGATTCCGGTCACCGCGTCGAGCGGCAGCACCCGGTAGGGGGATGCCGCGCCGATCTTCTCGATGCTCGCGAGCACGTAGGTCTCGGCAGCCGCGCCAGCGAGCGCTCGCTTCATCGCCGCCTCCTCGGCATCGCCCGTGGTGAGCGCCGCCTCGGCCTGCACTCCAGTGACGCCGAGGAAGAAGAGGTCGGCGCGCACGTCTCTCAGCGACTCGATCGCGAGGGCGCCGCTCGCCACCATCGAGTGCCGGAAGATCTTGCCGCCGATGAGCTGCAGCTCGATCTGCTCGTGTTCGGCGAGGGCGACGGCCACCGTCGGACTGTGCGTGATGACGGTCGCGCGGAACGTGCGCGGCAGTGCGTCGACGAGCGCGAGCGCCGTGGTGCCGCCGTCGAGCAGCACGGTGGCGCCGGGCTCGATGAGCCGCGCTGCGGCGGCCGCGACCCGGTGCTTGCTCGCCGGCTCGATGCGCGTGCGCGCGTCGTACGGTTCAATCGCCGGCGAGGCCGGGAGGGCGCCGCCGTAGACCCGCTGCAGGAGTCCGGTGGCGGCGAGCTCGCGCAGGTCGCGGCGGATCGTGTCTTCGGAGATGTCGAGCTCGCCCGCAATCTCGGCGGCCACGATGCGCCCGTCGCGGCGCAGCCGATCGAGCAACAGTTCACGGCGCTGTGCGGTCAACATGCACGTTCCTCCTTGGTTATTTACATTCTTGCACGTTATGGTGGGCGGCATGTCGAAACCACTGCTCATTCTCATCGCCGGCCCGTACCGATCCGGCACCGACGGCGACCCCGCCCGCATCGCCCGCAACCTCGAGCGACTCGAAGCCGCCTCCCTGCCCATCTACGAGCGCGGCCACGTGCCCATGATCGGCGAGTGGGTCGCGCTGCCCATTCTTCGCGTGGCGGCGGAAGCAGCGGTCGCAGCGCCGGATGCCGCGAGCGCGGGCACCTCGGGCGATGAGCCGCGCCCCGAGGGCGACGTGATGTACGCGACCGCCCACCGCCTACTGCAGCACTGCGACGCCGTGCTGCGGCTCGAGGGCGCCTCGCAGGGGGCCGACCAAGACGTGCGCATCGCCGAGGCCCGGGGCATCCCCGTCTACCGCTCGATCGACGAGATCCCCTCGATCGCCGCCTGACCTCCGCCTCGCCCCGCCCGCTCCGCTCGTGCTGCGCGGCCGTAGGGTTGCAGAGTGCAGATCACGGTGCTCGCGGGCGGAGTCGGAGGTTCGCGCTTCGTGCGCGGCGTGCGCGAGGAGTGCGCGCGGCGCTGGCCCGACGGCGAGGGCGGCACCGAGGCATCCGTCACCGTCGTCGTGAACACCGGCGACGACCTCTGGCTCGCGGGCGTGCGCCTCATGCCCGACTTCGACTCGCTGCTCTACTCGCTCGCGGGCGTCAACGACACCGAGCGCGGCTGGGGGCGGGCCGGCGAGACCGAGCGCGTCGCGGCCGAGCTCCGCGAGTGGGGCGTGGGATGGCCGTGGTTCACGCTCGGCGATCTCGACCTCGGCACGCACCTGGCGCGCACGGCCTGGCTGCGCGGGGGACTCACGCCGAGCGAGGTCGCGCATCGCCTGCAGCGGCGCTGGCCGCTCGGCGTGCAGCTGATTCCCGCGACCGACGCCGAGGTCGACACCCACGTGCGCGTGGCCGACCCAGACGAGCTCGGCGGCGAGCGCGAGATGCACTTCCAGGAGTGGTGGACCCGCTATCGCGCCACCTTGCCGGCACTCGCCTTCCGCCAGCGCGACCTCGAGTCGGCCCGACCGGCGCCCGGGGTCGTCGAGGCCATCGTCGGTGCCGACGTCGTGCTCGTCGCGCCCTCGAACCCGGTCGTGTCGATCGGCACGATCACCGCCATCCCCGGCATCCGCGAGGCACTCGCCGAGACCTCGGCCCCGGTCGTCGGCGTCTCGCCGATCATCGGCGGCAAGGTCGTGCGCGGCATGGCCGACGCGTGCCTCACCGCGATCGGCGTCGCGACGACCGCGGAAGCCGTCGGACGCCACTACGGCGCCCGCAGCGGGGGCGGCCTGCTCGACGCCTGGCTCGTCGACGACGCGGATACCCCGGCGCTCGAGGCGCTCGAGGGCGTCGGGCTGCACGCAGCATCCGCCCCGCTCTGGATGCACGACCTCGACACCTCGGCCGCACTCGCCGGCGCCGCCATCGACCTCGGCCGGCAACTGCAGCGCTGAGCGTGAGCTGACGCGGCGCGGCGCGCGGCGCGAGCTCAGGCGATGTAATCGGGCGTGCCGTGCGGCAGCACGGCGGCCCGGTACCGCTCGACGAGATCGCGCCAGCCGAACCCGGCCGCGAACTCGTGCGAGTGCACGGCCTCGATGAAGTGCCAGAGCAGGTACGGATGCGCACCGAGGGCGTAGAGCGCTCCGATGTCGCGAGCGGCGAAGGCATCGCGCTCCGCCGCCGTCAGCTCGTGGTCGTCGCTCGGGCGATCCGGCGCCGACGCCGCTGCCCCCGAAGCCAGCCAGACGTCGACATAGGCCGCCGGGTCGGCGACGTATGCCGCGACCTCGGCGTCGCTCATCTCGACCGCCCGCATGAACTTGTCGACCATGTACTTGCTCATCCGGCCCTCCACATGAAGAACGGGCTCGACGCGAAGCGCGACTCGGTCGCCTCGGCGAGCTCGGCCGGGCGGCCGCCCATCGCGGCGAGCGCGGTGATCACGTTCACGTACTGATAGGTCACGTTGCCCGCCGCCATGATGCGGTCGTAGCGGCATCCCTCGATCGCGGCCTCGAGATCGCCGTCGCGCATCCAGCCGACCGCCATCTCGTCGAACTCTGGGTCGGGCGAGCCCTGCCCGAGGAACTGCCGCGGGCCGCCGATGTCGGTGGCCATGTGCCCCGAGGTGATGAGCGCCACCCGCGCGTCGGACTCCCACGCCGCCACCGTGTCGCGCAAGTGCTCGCCGAGTGCCGCGAACCGGCGCGGGCTGGGCAACGGCGGCAGGGTGGAGTTCGCGTGGATCGGCACGACGGGGATGTCGAGCGCCGGCGTCAGGTACTGCAGCGGAATGATGAAGCCGTGGTCGAGCCGCCACTCGTGACTCACCGCGAAGTCGATCGCCTCGGGCAGCACCTCGCGGCCCGCGATGCGGTCGGCGAGCTCGCGGTGGCCGGCCACCTCGACGTACTCCATGCCGAAGGTGCGCACCTCGTTCTCGTAGGTGCCGTGATAGCGCTCGGCCTTGCCGACGACGAACGCGGGCGCGTTGTCGGAGAAGAACTGGCGGATGTGGTCGGTGCCGACCTCGATGATCACGTCGACGCCGAGTTCGACGATCGTGTCACCGATGCGACGGAAGTTCGCCGCGACGCCGACGAGGTCATCGGGCATCGGCTCCACCATCGCCCGCCAGAGCAGGGGGTTGTGCGGCGTCGCCGCCGCCATCACGAGTTCAGCCATGTCGGTCCGTTCGTCGAGGTCGGATGAGTCCGGATCGGATGCATCGGATGCATCGGATGCGTCGGATGCCGCGGGTCAGATGCCGAAGAGCGTGCGGGCGTTTTCGAGCAGGATCTTCTGCCGCGACTCGTCTTTGAAGGGCAGCTCGGCGAACTCCCCCATCCAGCGCTCGGCCGTCATGACCGGCCAGTCGGAGCCGAACAGCACGCGATCGGTGATGAGCGAGTCGGCGTAGCGCACGACCTCCGGCGGCAGGTACTTGGGCGCCCATCCCGAGAGGTCGAGGTAGACGTTCGACTTGTGCCACACCATCGCGAGGTTCTCGAGGTGCCACGGCCAGGCCGGGTGGGCGCTGATGATCTTGAGCTCGGGGAACTCGGCGGCGACATCGTCGATGTACGGCACCGGCCGCGCGTTCTCGAGCCGGTAGCCGCCGCCGCCCGGCGTGCCGGCACCCGCGCCGGGGAACCCCGAGTGGAACATCACGACGAGGCCGAGCTCGGCGCAGGTCTCCCAGATCGGGTAGAAGCGCCGGTCGTTCGCCAGGAACTGCTGCCGCGACGGGTTGAGCTCACCGACGCCCTTGATGCCGTACTCGGCGTGCATGCGACGGATCTCGGCGACGGCTGCCTCGCCCTTCCACGGGTCGATGCCCGCGAAGGCGATGAAGACGTCGGGGTGGTCGGCCTGCGCCCGGCCGAGCAGGTCGTTCGGGGCACCGGGAATGCCCGAGGTCGTCTCGGAGTCGGAGTTCACGATGACGGCCATCATGCGCTGCTCGCGATACTGGTCGGCCTGCTCTGCGAACGAGACCACGGGCCGTTCGCGCCCGAAGTGCGCCGACATCTGCTGGTGGCGCCCGCCCATCGCGGCGAGGAACTCCTCGGTCTGCGGGTGCGTGTGCACGTCGATCGCGACGAGGTCGTCAGGCCGGTTCATGCGTGGATCCCTTCGTCGGCGGTCGAGCGCGGTTCGCCCGCGGTCGAGAGGAGTTCGGCGTTGCCCTCGCCGAGCCCGGGCGCAGCGCGGTAGACGGGCCGGCCGCTGCGGCTGAACGACGTGCTGTGCACGGGCACCCGCACCGTCGAGCCATCCGCTCGCTCGAGCTCTTCGACGAGGCCCATCGAGGCGATCTGCGGATCGTCGAAGAGCTCGGCCACGGTGTTGAGCGGGCCGTGCGGAATGTCGTGCGCCTCGAGCCGGGCCAGCCAGTGGGCACGCGGATGCCGCGCGGTGATCGCCTTCAGTTCGGCATCGAGTTCGTCGTAATTGCGCACGCGGGCCTCGCGGGTCGCGAACCGGGGGTCCGCGGCGAGGTCAGGCCGCTCGAGCACCTCGAGCAGGCCGATCCAGAACTTCTCGGGCACCGACATGTGGATCACGAACGCGCCACCGTCTGAGCCCTCGCAGGCGTACGCCTGTGCCCGGCGCGGCCGCGAATCGGGGCCCGCCACCTGCCCGGTCTCGAGGTACGTCGATGCCGCCTCGGTGAGGAAGTCGATGAGCGAGCCGACCATCGAGACCTCGATGTGCTCGCCGGGGCCGTCGCCCCTGGCGTGCAGGGCGGCGAGCACCGCTTGCGCGGCCGACATGCCCGAGAGCAGGTCGGAGAAGGCCGGGCCGAGCGGACGCAGCACGTCGGCGGGCACGACCTGGCTGTACATGCCGCCGATCGCCGAGATCACCGTGTCGTAGCTCGGCCGCGCCGCGAGCGGCCCGGTCGGGCCGAACCCCGTGAGCGAGCATGTGATGAGCCGCGGGTTGAGCTCGGCAAGCGTGTCGCGACCGAAACCGAGCCGTGCAGCGACCCCCGGCCGGAAGTTCTCGATGAGCACGTCGGCGTCGCGGGCCAGGGCCAGCAGGTCGGCGAGGCCGGCCTCGGTCTTCAGGTCGAGGGTGACGGCGCGCTTGTTGCGGTTGTACGCCGCGAACTGCGGGCTCGAGTCGCCGCCGCCCTCCCAGCGCCGCATCGGGTCGCCGCCCGGAGACTCGACCTTCACGACGTCGGCGCCCAGGTCGGCGAGCAGCTTCGCGGCGAACGGCCCCGAGATGTACTGGCCGAGTTCGATCACCCGGATGCCGGCGAGCGGGCCTCCGCGGCCGGTCGTCGTAGTGCTCATCTGGTCTGTTCCTCTCGGTGTTCGGATCGGAGTTCGTCGGGTCGCTCGTCGAGCACCGTGGCACCGTGATGCACGACGATCAGGTGCACGGGCACCGCCCGCGCGATCAGGGCGCTGACCGGGCAGCGGTCGACCGCCTCGCGTGCCAGCGACGTCGCGTGGTCGGCGTCCGTCTCGTCATCGACGCGCAGCTCGAGTACGAACCAGGTCGGGTGGGGCGGCACCTCGCCGACCCGGTGCTCTCCGCGCAGGTCGAGTCGAGTACGCACGTCCGCCTCGAGGCGATGCACCGGCACATCCGCCGCCGCCCAGGTCTTCGCGCACCATCCGAGCACGCAGAACGCGATCGAACTCAGGAGGTAGCGCAGCGGGCTCGGCGCCGAGTCGTGGCCGCCCCGCTCGACGGATTCGTCGGCGCGGAACTCGTGTTCGACTCGGAACTGCGTGAAGTTCGACACGGCGATCGTGTCGCGCTCGAGCCGCGCCGACACCCACGGCCGCGCGACGTGGGAGGCGCGGTCGTTCGCCGCCTCGCTCGCGATGCGCTCGAGCGACGCGCGAAGGCGGGTGCGGTCGACGAGGTCAGGCGACATCGATGATCACCTTTCCGGGCGGCGCAACGGCGAAGTCGCGGTAGGCGGTCGCGATCTCGTCGAGCGGATGCCGCGAGCCGACGTGAACTGTGACCTCGCCGTGCTGCACGAGCTCGAGGGCGCGGCGCACCTGCTCGAGGTCGGCGCTCGCGACGCCGTGCAGGCGCTTGCGACGGAGGTAGAACTCGCGGGCGTCGATCTCGAGCCGCGAGTCGATCGAGGCCGCGCAGAACACGGCACGGCCGCCCCAGGCGAGCGCGGCGATGCCGGCACCGAGCAGCGCGGCGTGGCCACTGACGTCGAGCACGACGTCGAACCCCGGGGCGCCGGTCGCTTCGAGCGCCGAGGCGAGCGCAGCGGCATCCGTCGCCATGAGACGACGCACACCGTCGGCGGCTTCGATCGGCCGGCGGGATGCCGCGGTCACCTCTGCCCCGAGGTGACGCGCGTAGTCGACGGCTGCCTGCCCGAGTGTGCCGCCCGCACCGGTGACGAGCACGCGCTCGCCGGCGACGAGCCCGATGGTGTCGAGGGCGTTGATGACGATCGGCAGGCTGTGTACGGCTGCGGTCGCGAGCTCGGGTGCGAGCCGGCCGCGGGCGAAGGCGCTCGCTGCAGGCACGGCGACGTACTCGGCCGCACCGCCTTCGCGGTGCACGCCCACGACGGTCTGCGCGGCGCAATCGGCCTCGCGCGCGGCGGCGCA
Organism: Agromyces subbeticus DSM 16689; assembly: GCF_000421565.1. Classification (GTDB taxonomy): domain Bacteria; phylum Actinomycetota; class Actinomycetes; order Actinomycetales; family Microbacteriaceae; genus Agromyces; species Agromyces subbeticus. Next base: position 160,156 of record NZ_ATXG01000005.1, read on the forward strand.
CGCCGCGCAACTGCCGCACGGGATATTGGGCTTCACGACGACGGCCTCACCGACGCGGGCCGGGCTCACGCCGGAACCGACCGCCTCGATGACGCCAGCAGGGTCGAGCCCGAGCACTCGGGGCAGTCGGGCTGCGGCGCCCGGACCGAGACCGGCGATGACATTGAGGTCGAGCTGGTTGACGCCGACCGTCTGCACGCGCACGAGCACCTCGCCCGCTGCTGGGACCGGGCGATCGAGGTCGTCGACGACGCTGAGGCCGTCGAGGCCATGCGAGGTGAGCAGGGCTGCGCGCACGTGCTTCCTCGATTCGTCGGGTCGACGGCATCCGTGCCATCTACTTCTGGATACGGTATCCAAAATGAGACACCGCGTCCAGAGGTGCAGCAATCGTCTCCCGAAGTCGGTCGGAAGAAAACCGTGGACACCGGTGCGCAAATTGGATACGGTATCCATCAATTCGCGAGAGGCATCCGTTCTCCGCGGGAGCCGGCTTGCGAGTCACCCGCCAAGAATGGAGAGTCATGCGCAGATCCATCCGACGATACGGCCTCGCAGCGGCCGCCGGAGTGGCAGCGTTCACGCTGTTCACCGGCTGCGCCGCCGCCGGGGGCGGCGCGGAACCAGAATCCGTCAGCTTCCCCGACGGGGAGGTGGGCGCCGCCGAAGACACCGAGATCACGGTGGCCATCCCCTTCCCCGACATCACCATGTACTCGATGTACGTGCTCGCGACCGACCTCGGCTACTACGAGGAGGAGGGCCTCACCGTCGAGGTCATCACCGCCGACAACGTGACGGCCGCCGTCGCGAGCGGCAGCGCCGACATCGGCGTCGACTCGACCGGCACCGTCATCGAGGCCATTCGCGGCGGCGTCGAGCTCGAGCTCGTCGGCGGTCACTACTGCCGGCAGAACTTCGACTTCGCGGCGCAGAGCGGCATCACCTCGGTCGAGCAGCTCGACGGCACCTCCGTCGTGCTGGCCGGCACGCCCGGCGACCCTGCCGAGTTCCAGCGCAAGCGCGTGCTGAAGGAGGAGGGCTGGGATCTCGACACGGTGAACGTCGAGGTCGTCTACCCGGGCCCGGGCTCGGAGTCGTGGACCGAGTTCTTCGTCAACGACAAGATCTCGTTGCAGCCGTTCTACGGCGACGACCTGCCGGCCCTCGAGGAGCACGACGCGAACATCGTGGTCGAGACGCTGCGCAACTGGGCGAACGACGTGCAGGTCGCGGGCAGCGGCTGGGCTGCCGAGAACCCGAACACGCTCGTGCGGTTCCTGCGGGCGACGATCAAGGCGGTCGACTTCATGACCGCACCCGCGCCCGGCGAGTTCCCCGAGAACGTCGACCAGGTGCTCGACATCTACGAGGCCAACGACTTCGACGTGGCGGCGCTGCGCGAGCTCGACAGCCCCTGGGTGCTCGACGCGCACCTCGCGTGCCCCAACCTCTACTTCGATGCGGAGGCCTGGGACACGACCATCGAGACGCAGGAACTGGAGCCGATCGAGTTCGACGACGCACAGCTCGTCTACCTCGAGAAGGCGCAGGAGCTGCTCGACCTCACGAACGAGGGGCCGGTCACGCTGCCCTATCCCTGAGCACCTGGCATGACGAAGGGCCCTCACCGCAGCGCATGGCGGCGAGGGCCCTTTCGCATGCGTGCCCGCTGCGGGCGACAGCGAAAGCCGGCCCCCGTCATCGCGCATGAGACGGGGACCGGCGGCTTCGGGTCGGCGGTGAGGCCGAATCAACTGCAGTGCGGCGGCGACTGCCCGGTCGGCACGGCCGCGATCGCCTCGATCTCGAAGCGGTAGTCGGGCGAGGCGAATCCCGCGACCTGCACGAGCGTCGAGACCGGGAAGTCGGCCGTGAAGTACCGGGCGCGGATCTCACGGATCTCGTCGCGGAACAACCGGAAGTCGTCGCGCACGAACACGTTGACCTTCACGACGTCTGCGAGACCGGCACCCGCGGCGACGAGCACCCTCGCGAGGTTCTCGAAGGCGAGCTCGACCTGTTCGACGGTCGACGCCGGCATCGACCCATCCGCTCGCATGCCGATAATGCCGCTGACGAACAGCAGGTCGCCGCCCGATACCCGGATCGCCTGGCTGAACTCGGCCGTGGGCGGGTAGACGCCGTCGGCGACGATGACCTGCTTCTGCATCGCCCTAGGCCCCGTACATGACCTGGCGGTCGTCGTACCAAGGGGCGAGCCGCTTGCGCAGCGCCGAGATCAGCGCCAGCAGCAGGTTCGCGACAATGACCATCACGAACACCATCGCGATGGCCTCGGCCATCTCGAACTGGTACGCGGCGAACTCGAGCAAGTGGCCGAGGCCGCCCGCTCCGCCGAGGAACTCACCGAGCACCTCGCCGGTGAAGCCGAGCGCGACGCCGCGCTGGATGCCGGCGAGGCTGTACGGCAGGGTCGCCGGGAAGATGACCTTCCAGCCGAGGGCGACGCCGTTGACGTTGTAGACCCGCGCGGCGTTCACGAGTGACGCGTTCACCGTGACCGCGCCCTCCATGGTGTTCAGGATGATCGGGAACACGGCAAGCAGGAAGACGAGCGCGATCTTCGACTCGTTGCCGAGACCGAGCACGAGGATGAAGAGCGGCGCGAGCGCCACCTTGGGCGTCGAGTACAGCAGCCAGAGGAACGGCGCGACCGTGAAGCGGAGCACGGGCGACCAGCCGACGGCGAGGCCGACGATCACGCCGACGATGACCGCGAGCACGAGCCCGATCGCGAGGTTCTGCAGGCTGAACACGAACGCCTGCCAGAAGTCGGGGCGGCCGAGCAGTTCGACGAACGCGGCGGCGACCGCAGTCGGCGGCGGCAGGAACGACTCGGGCACGAGGTGCAGCCAGCTGACCGCCGCCTCCCAGACGAGCAGGATTCCGGCGACGACCGCCATCAGGAGCCAGGCCCACTTGTCGGGCAGGCGCCGGTGGCGCCGCAGCGGCGGTGCGTTCACGGCCTCGATCGAGATGGTCGTCATCGTCGTGCCTTCCGGGTCCAGGGAGCGGTCCAGCGCTCGACGAGGCTCACGACCTGGGTCATCGAGACGCTCCAGATGACGACGACGAAGATCGCGGCAAACGCCTGGTCGGTCTGGTACGTGTTGGCGGCCTTGATGATGAGCGCGCCCATGCCGGATGACGAGCCCGTCATCTCGGCCACCACCATGCCGATCGTGGCGAGCACGACGGCCTGCCGCAGGCCGGCGAAGAGGAACGGCACCGTCGAGGGCAGGAACACCTTGCGGTAGAGCTCGAATCGGGATGCCCCATACACGCGCCCGGCCCGCAGCAGCGAGGGGCTCGTGGTGCGCATGCCGGCGGCGACGTTCAAGAGGATGGGGAACAGCGCGCTCACCGTCACGAGGAAGATCACGGGCCCGATGCCGAACCCGAACCACGCCTTGCTGAGCGGCTGGTAGGCGATCGTCGGCGTCGCGTAGATGGTCCAGGCGATCGGCCCGACGACCTTGTCGACCGGCAGCGAGCCGCCCATCAGCAGGCCCACGGGAATGCCGACGACCACCGCGAGCGCGAAGCCGATGAGCCACGCCTGCAACGAGATGGCAGCATTGGCGGCGAGGGAGCCGCTCGCGACGAGCTCGCCGAACCCGCGTGCGATGTCGAGCGGCGCCGGGAAGAAGACCGGGTTGACGAGCCCCCACACGCCGACCACGAGCTGCCAGACGACGAGCAGCAGCAGCACCTCGACCGCGAGCACCGCGGCGCGGCCGCCGGCGCTCAGGCCGGCCAGCCACGATGCGAGCCCGCGGCGACCGATGTTCGGCCCGCTCGCGAAGATCGCGCTCATCGCGCTCATGAGCCGGCGACCCTCGCCGCCGCGGTCGCCTCGTGCTGCAGCGCCTCCCAGAGGTGGTCGCGCAGCTCGAGGAACCGCGGCTCGCTCTGCACGCTGCGTTCGCTGCGCGGGCGCTCGAGGCCGGTCTCGATGACCTCCTTGATCGCGCCGGGGTGGCTCTTGAACACGACGATCCGATCGCCGAGCAGAATCGCCTCCTCGATCGAGTGCGTGATGAAGAGCACGGTCTTGCCGGTCGCGGCGATGAGCTTCTCGATCTCGTCGCGCATCACCTCGCGGGTGAGCGCGTCGACGGCGCCGAGCGGCTCGTCCATGAGCAGGATGCGGGGCTCGGCGACGATCGCCCGCGCGAGCCCCACGCGCTGCTGCATGCCGCCCGAGAGCTCGCGCGGATACGAGGACTCGAAGCCCTTGAGGCCGACGAGCTCGACCGCCTCCTGCACTCGGTCGCGCCATCCGTCGCCCTTCAGGCGCGACTGCATCTCGAGGCCGAACTTCACGTTGTCGAACACGGTGCGCCACGGCAGCAGCGCGTAGTCCTGGAACACGACGGCGCGATCTGGGCCGGGGCCGGTCACCGGCCGGCCGTCGACGAGCACCTCGCCGGAGGTCGGCTTCACGAGCCCGGCGATGACGTTCATGAACGTCGTCTTGCCGCAGCCCGATGGACCGAGCACCGTCACGAACTCGCCCTCGCGCACGTCGAGATCGACGCCCTCGATCGCGGTGAGGGTCTTGCCCGTTCGAGCCACGTTGTAGCTCACGGTGAGGTTGCGAACCGAGATCAGCGGCGCGGATGCCCCGGGCTCGGGTCGTTCGATGGTCGTCGTCGTCATCGTTGCACTCTCTCTCGCCGTCACGGAAGCCTCGTCGCCCCGTCAGCGCATCTTCGGCAGCACCTCGCTGCCGAGCAGCTCGATCTGCTCGAAGAAGCGATCGAACTTGAAACGGAAGTCGAAGACGAGGTGCTCGACACCGGTGGCTTCGAACTTCTTGAGTTCTTCAACGGCCTGTTCGGGATTGCCGACGATGAGCTGGCCCTCGAGGTCTTCGACGGTCTCGAAGCTACCCGACGGCGGCTTCACGGCGAACTTCGCCTTGTTGGCCCACGCGAGCAGGCCCGGCACGTTGACGTCCTTCAGCGCGGCTTCGCGCGTCTCCTCGATCGAGGTCGGCGGAATCACGGCGACGGTCGGCATCGGGCGGCCCGAGGCATCCGTCATCTCCTTCATGACCCCGATGCGCTTGGCCATCGACGCGAGCGAGATGCGGCCTGGCATCCAGCCGTCGGCGTACTCGGCGGCGAGGCGGGCCGAACGTGGCGTCGCACCGCAGTACCAGAACGGCACCCGGCCGCCGACGGGCTTCGGCTCGATCGTGACATTGTCGAACTTGAAGATGCCGTCGTCGTAGCTGACGTCGTTCTCGGTGAAGACGCGCTTCAGGATCTCGGCGTTCGAGCGCACGGCCTCGACGCGATCCATGTCGCCCCAGCCGACCGCCTCGAACTCGTGATCGAAGGTGCCGGCGCCGAAGCCGAGAATGAGGCGGGGGCCCACGAGCTGCGTGATCGTGCCGGCCATGAGCGCCGTGAGCAGCGGGTGCCGGAAGGGGATGAGCGAGCCGGTGCCGAGCTCGATCTTCTCGGTCACGGCGCCGATCGCGGTCAGCGTCGTGAGCGCGTCGTAGAAGGTGCGGTTAGGCTTCTCCATCTCGCCGTGCGGCTCGAAGACCAGGTGATCGCGCACCCAGACCGAGTCGAAGCCCATCTTCTCGGCGAGCTTCGACCCCTCGAGCAGCTTGTCGCGACTCGCCTCTTCGCCGAAATGCGGCAGCAGCAGACCGAACTTCATGGTCAGTTCCCTTCCTTTGCGGCCAGTTCGGCCGTGCGTTCGGCCGGAGCGGCCGCGAGCTTTCCATATCCGGGCTCGCCGACGACGGCGCCGTCGGCGTACACCTCCCGGCCGCGCACGAGCGTGCGCTCGATGCGGGTGCTGATCGTGCGGCCGTTGTACGGCGTCCAGCCGATCTTCGACAGCACGTCGTCGTCGGTGATCGTCCATTCGTGGTCGAGGTCGGCGATCACGATGTCGGCGTCGGCGCCGACCTCGAGGATGCCCTTGACGCCCGCGAGGCCGAACTTGGCGGCCGGTACCTCGGCCACCATCTCCACGACGCGGTCGAGCGTGAGCTCACCGCGGTTCACGGCGTCGAGCATGAGCTCGTAGTAGTACTGGATGCCGGGCGTGCCGGTGTGCGCGCTCCACATCTCGGTCCACCCGATCTCCTTCTCTTCGCGCGTGTGCGGCGCGTGGTCGGAGCTCGCGATGTCGATGGTGCCGTCGCGCATGCCCTCCCAGATGGCGGCGCGATTGTCGTCGGGCACCCAGTAGCTCAGCGCGTACGGCCCGAGGGTCTCGACGTCGTTCCAGGTGGAGAGGAACGGCGCCCAGTGGTTCACCTCGCACGTGACGTCGACGCCGCGCTCCTTCGCCCGGCGCACCGCCTCGATCGATCGACGGGTCTGGATGTGGGCGATGTGCACGGGGCAACCGGATGCCTCGGCGAGCCGCAGCACGACATCGATCGCCGTGTCCCAGATGACGCCTTCGCGGGCGGCGTACGCCGAGGCGTAGCCCTGCGGGGTGTTGTCGCCACGGGCGAGCACCTCGCCCTCGATGTAGTCCATGAGCGCCTGGTCGTGCGGGTGCACGATGAAGCGGATGCCGGTCTTGGCGATCTCGTCCATGATCTGCAGCAGGTGGCCGTGGTCGTGGATGCCCGTGCCGGCGGGGTGCGGGTAGCTGCGGCCCGTGTCGACGACCATGTAGATCTTGAACGCGCGAATGCCCATCGCGGCCATCGGCCCGATCTGGTCGAACTTCGTGGGGGCGGGGTTGTGGTTCCAATCGACGATCGAGCTCGATGCGTAGCGATCGAAGACGTCGGTGAGGGTCGCGACGTCGACGGTCGGCGGCTTGAGGTTCGGCATGCCGAAGATCGTGGTGACGCCACCGGCCGCGGCCTGCCGCGTGGTCGTCAGAATGTCGTCTTTGTGCTCGTAGCCCGGCTCACGGGTGTGTACGTGCACGTCGACCATGCCAGGCAGCACGAGGCGGCCGGTTGCGTCGATGATGCGGGCGCTCTCGACGGCGACGTCGGCCGCCACGATGCCGGCCACACGGCCGCCGTCGACGAGCAGGTCGGCCACGACCGGGCCGCTCGGGGTGACGACGGTGCCGCCGGCGATTCTCAGGTCGATGCTCACTGCGGTGCCTCCAGGCGTTCTTCGGTCTCGCCCTGGCCGGGCGACGGGGTGGTGCGGATCTCGACGTCGCTCGGCTGCACGTGGCGGTCGAACCAGTCGACGATGCGCGGGGTGGTCTGTTCCCAGTAGCGGTCGTACGCCGCGTAGTGCGTCGTGTGGCGCTGCATGATCAGTTGCTTCGGGCCCTTCGCGGCGGCATAGAGCGCCTCGGCGTGGTCGGTCGGCGTGGTCGCGTCGCCCTCAACGCCGATCACGAGCAGCGGGGTGGCGAGCGTCGCGGCCGCGTCGATCGGCCGGTAGGCGAGGATCTCCTCGGCACTCGAGAGCGAGATCGCGCTCGGGATGCGGTCGTCGACGTCGGCCTTGATCGTGGTTGCCCGCCGCTCGGGCGTGGGCACCATGATCTCTTCGCGGGGGTGCACGAGACGGCCGGCGCCGGTCGTGACCCGAAGGCGCCGGTCTTCGTCGAGTGCGGCGAGGAAGGCGAGCCACTCGTGCTCCTGCCGCATGCGGTGCAGCCAGTCTGTGCCGTCGGCGACAGGTACCTGGCTCACGGCGGCCTTGACGCGGGAGTCGGTGCCGGCGAGCAGCACGGCGTTGCCGCCCCCGGTGCCGCCCGTGCCGAAGGTGCCGATCGCGTCGGCGATCACGTCGTCGCGCGTCGTCAGGTAGGTGACCGCGTTCACGAGGTCCTGCAACTGGCGACCGGGCGACAGGATGCCGCGATCGCCCGCCGAGTCGCCGAAGCCGCGGTAGTCGAAGATGAGCACCGCGAAGCCGGCCGCGACGAGCGCCTCGTGGTAGCGCACGTAGAGCTTGGCGTCTTTCAGCCCGAGCCAGCCCGGCCCCTGCACGATGGCGCGGAAGGGACCGGGGGCGTCGGGCGTGCGCCAGAGCGCGGCGATGCGATCCCCTTCGCTGTAGAACTCGACCGGCGTCGTCTGCATGTCTCGCGGTCCTCTCGGGTTGTGAATGCTGCTTTGCATGTCGCGAGCCGCAACTCGCTACGGAGATCATGGCCTATTTTGGATCCAGAATCCAGTATTGAATTCGAATGGCCTCGCGGCTTAGGATGAGGACGACCGCCGGTGGGCTTTCACCGGTCGTGATGGCCCGGGCTTGGGCCGTGTGTCGCCGACCTCGTCGGATCCATTCGCACGCACCCCCGGAGGCCTCATGCCCACTTCACCCACCCGTTCCGCGCTCGCCGTCATCACGCCGATCGCCGCCGCCCTGCTGCTCGCCGGCTGCGCGAGCGCCTCGACGGCCGACAGCGAGCCCCAGCCATCCGCCGCGGCGAGTGCATCGTTCCCCGTCACGGTCGACAACTGCGGCACCGAGGTCACCTTCGACGCAGCACCCGAGCGCGTCGTCACCATCAAGTCCTCGACCCTCGAGTTGCTGCTCGCCCTCGGCGTCGGCGACCGCGTCGTCGGCACCGCCTTCAGCGACGGGCCGGTGCCCGACGAGTTCGAGGGCGCTGCAGCGGAGATCGACGTGCTCTCCGACAAGGTGCCCTCGCAAGAGGTCACGCTCGCGGCCGAGCCCGACCTCGTCTTCGCCGGCTGGGAGTCGAACCTCTCGGCCGAGGGCGCGGGCGACCGCGAGACCCTCTCAAAGCTCGGCGTCGACACCTACGTCGCCCCCGCAGCGTGCAAGGGAGAGGGCTACATGCCGAATCCGCTCACCTTCGACGAGGTCTTCCGCGAGTTCGAGGAGGCGGGCGACATCTTCGGCGTTCCGGATGCCGCGGCAGCCCTCGTGACGTCGCAGCGAGCTGAACTCGACGCGATCGAGCCGAACGCTGACGGGCTCACCGCCCTCTGGTACAGCTCTGGCGACGACACGCCGTTCGTCGGCGCCGGCATCGGCGCCCCCCAGATGATCATGCAGGCCGCGGGTCTCGAGAACATCGCCGGCGACGTGGCCGACACGTGGACCTCGATGGGCTGGGAGGCGATCGTCGCCGCGAACCCCGACGTGATCGTACTCGTCGACGCCGCGTGGAACACCGCCGAGCAGAAGATCGCGCACCTCGAATCGAGCCCCGCCACGGCGGCCATGCCCGCCGTGCAGCAGCAGCGCTACGTCATCGTCGACTTCCCGGCCACCGAGGCCGGCGTGCGCAACGTGTCGGCCGTCGCCTCGCTCGTCGACCAGCTCGGGGCGCTCGGCTGATGTCCCCCACCCCCGCCGGTCGAGGAGCGAGCGCCAGCGAGCGTATCGAGACCTCCACTCCGAGCTTCGGGTCACCGGGTCTCGATACGGGCGCTGGGCGCCCTGCTCGACCGACGGGATCTCGACCGACGGGAGGGCGCGGGCGCACGGCGGCGTGGGCCGTCACGCTCGGCGTGCTGCTCGCGGCATCCGTCGTCGTCGCCGTCACCATCGGGCCGGCCGGACTCGCGCCCGCCGACGTCATCGCGAGCGTCGCAGCCCATCTCGGGCTCGGCGAACCCACCCTCACCCCGCTGCGCGACGGCATCGTGTGGGAACTGCGCATGCCGCGCGTGCTCACGGCCGCCGCGGTCGGCGCGGGCCTCGCCCTCTGCGGCGCGGTCATGCAGGCACTGACCCGCAACCCGCTCGCCGACCCCTACCTGCTCGGACTCTCATCGGGTGCCTCGGTCGGGGCGGTCGTCGTCATCGTGCTCGGCGTCGGGCTGCTGCTGCCGTTCGCTGCATTCGCGGGCGCCCTCGCCGCCCTCGCCGCGACCCTCGCTCTCGCCGGTGCCGCCGGTCGCGGCGGCGTTGGCGGGACGACCGGCGGGCTCACTCCGACCCGCACCGTGCTCGCGGGCCTCGCCGTCTCCTCCGTGTTCGGAGCGCTCACGAGCCTCGTGATCTTCTGGAGCGCGACCGGCGACAGCTACCGCGAGATCCTGAACTGGCTGCTCGGCTCGCTCGCCGGCACCGACTGGGTCTCGGTGGCGATCGCGGGCGGGGCGCTCCTCGTCATCGGCATCCCCCTCATCGCGAGCGCCCGCACGCTCGATGCCTTCGCGTTCGGCGACGCCGCAGCATCCGCCCTGGGCGTGCACGTGGGTCGCAGCCGCATGCTGCTGCTCGGCGGCACGGCCCTGCTCACCGGTGCGCTCGTGGCGGTCAGCGGTTCGATCGGCTTCGTCGGGCTGATCCTGCCGCATGCCGTGCGCCTGCTCGTCGGCTCGCGTCACCGCGCCCTGCTGCCGCTCTCGGCGCTCGCCGGCGCCCTGTTCCTCGTGTGGGCCGACACGGCCGCCCGCACGTTGTTCGATCCGCGTGAGCTGCCGGTCGGCATCATCACGGCGCTCGTCGGCGGCCCCGTGTTCGCCGTGCTGCTGATGCGAAGGAGGGTCTCGTGAGCGACGGGCTCGACCTCTCACGCGTGCGCTTCTCGCGCACCGGCCGGCTCATCATCGACGGCGTCGACGCCACCGTGCCCGAGGGCTCGTTCGGGGTCCTGCTGGGCCCCAACGGCGCCGGCAAGTCGACGCTGCTGCACCTCATCGCCGGCATCGAGCGAGCGGATGCCGGTGCGCTCGCCTTCGCCGGAACCGACCTCGCCGCCCTGCGCCGACGCGACCGCGCCCGGCGCATCGCCCTTGCCGAGCAAGAGACGCACGACGCACCCGAGCTGCGCGTCGACGAGGTCGTGGCGCTCGGCCGAACGCCGCACCTCGGCGCGTGGTCGGGGCTCGGCGAGCGCGACCGCGCCGTGGTGGCCGAGTCGCTCGCCGTGCTCGGTCTCGAGCCGCTCGCGAGTCGCGACTACTCGACGCTCTCGGGTGGCGAACGTCAACGGGTGAACCTCGCGCGGGCGATCGCGCAGGAGCCCGAGCTGCTGCTGCTCGACGAGCCGACCAACCACCTCGACGTGCGCGCCCAGCTCACGAGTCTCGAACTCCTGCGCTCGCTCGCCGCACAGGGGCGCACGGTGCTCGCGGCACTGCACGACCTGGGACTCGCGGCGTCCTACGCCGATCACGTGATCGTGCTCGACGGCGGCCGGGTCGTGGCATCCGGAGCGCCGGCCGAGGTGCTCGAACCCAGCCTCATCCGCGAGGTCTGGGGCGTCGAGGCCGAAGTGCTCTCGCATCCCTCGACAGGGCGGCCGATCATCGCCTACGCGGGCGTCTCGTCGGCGCAGACGCCAGAGGTCGCGTTCGACCCGCGCACGTGAGGCACCGGCGAGTCCGGGTGCCGGGCACCCGCGAACCTACTGCGGCGCGTCGACCTCTGCACGCTCGCGGGCATTGCGTGCGATCTCCTCGGTCGCGTCCGCGATCCGGCGCAGCGCGGCGATGATGCTGATCACGGCGAAGAAGAGGAAGAGCGCGAACGCGATCATCAAGAACTCCATGGGGCGAGCATAGGGGGCGATTGGCGCTCCCCGTCGGTCTCTGCGCGCGTGACCGACAGCCGGAGGCGATCATCGACTGCGTGACGCCGCCCGATGATCGATCCGCCCACGCGACATCGGCTGCCGCGGGAGCGAACCGGCAATCGGTTGTCCAGGCACCGATACAACGCGACGTCGGTTGTCGTCTGTGGCGCGATGCGAACACGTTACCTGCTCGTGAGCGGTGGTTAGCTTGTCGTCATGGTCGGGGCGATCGGATGGCAGGAGATCCTCTCGTGGCGGATGCGGCGTCAGTTCCTGAACGGTCCAGGCGCCACCTCCGTAGGGGAAGTGGTTCGACGGCTGGTTGCGGTGCCGTCATGGTCGGGAAACGCCGAGCTCGCGATCGGGTCGCGAATGCTACGTCCGCATCTGGGAGCTGTAGCGGCTGCGTTCGCGGAGGGACATCTCGTCAAGACATTTGCGTTCCGTGGAGCGATGAACTACCTCGTTCCCGAAGACGCTGGAATCTATCTCGCGCTCCGAGCGGTTGGGCGACAGTGGGAACTGAAGAGCTGGCGCGAGTTCTACCGCCTCGAACCCGCGGACTGGCCGGTGCTCCGCGCGGTCGTGCGCGATGCACTGTCATCCGGTCCTCTCAACCAGTGCGATTTGGCCGACGTGGTCGTTCGTGACGCGCGATTCTCGCACCTCACCGGGGCACTCACTGATAAGTCATGCACGTTCCTCAAGCCCTTCGCATGGCAGGGCGACCTCAGTATTGCCCCACCGCGGGAGGGCGTGCTGATGCTGCAGTCACCGACGGTCGCATTCGGTTGGTCGGGCATTCCGGAACCCGAGGATGCCGGGCCGCAGGCTGTCCGCGCGTACCTCTCCGCCTACGGGCCCGCGTCTGCCGACCACCTGCAATACTGGCTCGGCGATGGCCTCAGCGCCGGCCGCAAGCGCATCGCGGGCTGGATCGCACGCATGCTAGAGGACGAGATCGTGACGATCGACGTCGAAGGCGATGAGCTGCTCTGTCTTGCAGACCATGTCGACGAGCTGGCGTCGGAGCCGGCATCGGGCGTCATTCATCTGCTGCCAGGACTCGATCCGTGGCTCCTCGGCGCGGGCACTGCAGACGTGCACATCGTCCCGCCTGACCGGCGTGGCGAGATCACCCGCGGCGCCAATCCGGTACTGATCGACGGTCGGGTCGAAGGCACTTGGAAGATTGCCGAGGATCTGCTTACCGTAACGACCCACGGCGGAGCACTCTCGAGCGACAAGCTCGAGATCGCGCGCGGAAGACTCGCCGAGGTGCTTGGTCGCGAGATCCATTCCGACGGGCACTGACGCCGCATTCCCCCAAGCGGATCCTCCAACGGCCGCGAGCGGTCAGCTGGCGAGCTCTTGAACACCGATCACTAGGTGGTCAGAACCCAGCCGTTCGGTGGGTCAGAACTCACGATCCAGGGCAGGCCGTCGAAACCTCGACTCTGCGACGTTTCGACAACCGTGGCCGAATGGCATCGGCCGATGTGCACGTGTAGACGAACGCGCCAGCGCCCTCCGCCGGGCGCGCGTAGCCTGAGGGGATGACGCGAACGGCCTACGAGGCGCAGCCTCGCGACGAACTGCTCGAGGGCATCGCCGAGGAGTTCCTCCACCATGCTCCGCGCGGCCGCCGGCTCATCGCGGTCGACGGCGCCGCGACGGTCGATACCGCGCGCTTCGCCGACGACCTCGCAGCAGTGCTCCGAGGGCGCGGGCAGTCGGTCGTGCGCGCATCCGTCGGCGGAGCCGACGAGACCGGCGGGGCCCATCGAATCGACGAGGCCGCGCTCCGCGCCGAGGTCGTCGATCCGTTCCGTGCGGGCACCACGCCCGGGGCATCCGACGACTCGGTGCTCGTCGTCGACGGGCGGGGCCTGCTCGACGACGCCGTGCGCGGCATCTGGCACTTCTCGGTGTGGCTGAAGGCGGGCGACGAGCTGCCGCACTCGGGGGCATCCGTCATCGTCGACGTCACCGACGACGCCGCACCGAGCCGATTCTTCTACGACTACTGCGCGCTGCCGCCGAGCGTGAACCGACCCGGACTGCGCTGACCCGCCGGGCGCGACCCGATCGGATCCGATCCGATCCGAGGCCACCCGTTGCCGTCGAAGGCGTCGAGGTCTACGGTGATGGCATCCAGCAGGTTGTACCCGATTCGGGGGGTCCCAAATGGTCAACGTCGTCCGCCGCGCCGCGCTTCGTCGCGTGAGCGCAGCACTCGCCGCAACGCTCGCGGTCGGAGCTCTCGCGGCTGCCGCCCCGGCTTCCGCGCAGCCGCTCACCGCCGCTTCGAGCCTGTTCGCCGCCGGGCGCCCGGCGCCACCGGCGCCGTCGACCTCGGCGGGCTACGGCGGCGCGGTGTCATCCGTCGACTCCGAAGCGAGCGCCGTGGGCCTCGAGGTGCTGCGCAAGGGCGGCAACGCCGTCGACGCCGCCGTGGCCACGGCGGCCGCGCTCGGCGTCACCGAGCCCTACAGCGCCGGCATCGGCGGCGGCGGCTACTTCGTGTACTTCGACGCCGCGACCGGCGAGGTCACCACGATCGACGGGCGCGAGACCGCGCCCGCGGCGATGCCGGTCGATGCGTTCATCGATCCCGCCACCGGCCAGCCGTACCCCTTCGCCGCCGCCGTGTCATCGGGACTCTCGGTCGGCGTGCCCGGCACGCTCGCCACCTGGGAGACGGCGCTCGACCGCTTCGGCACCGAATCGCTGCACAAGATGTTGAAGCCGTCGATCCTGCTCGCCACACGTGGGTTCCGAGTCGACGAGACCTTCGCCCAGCAGACGGCCGCCAACCAGGCCCGGTTCGCAGCCTTCCCGGCAACGGCGGAACTGTTCCTGCCGAACGACGCACCTCCGGTGGTCGGATCGACCTTCAAGAACCCCGACCTCGCGAAGACGCTTCGCCAGATCGCCGTGCACGGCACCGACGTCTTCTACGAGGGCGCCCTCGCCGACGAGATCGCCGCCATCGCACAGGACCCGCAGACCGATCCGGCGACGACGCTGCCCGCGTTCCCGGGCTACCTGACGGCCGACGACCTCGCCGACTACGAGGTGCTCGAGCAGGCCCCGACGCACGTGGAGTACCGCGGACTCGACGTGTACGGCATGGCCCCGTCGTCGTCGGGCGGCACGACGGTCGGCGAATCGCTCAACATCCTCGAGAACTACGATCTCGCAGGCGAGCCGGTGCCGCAGGCGCTGCACCTCTTCCTCGAGGCCACAGCGCACGCCTTCGCCGACCGCAACGCCTACGTGGGCGATCCGGCCTTCGTCGACGTGCCGACCGAGACCCTGCTGAGTCAGGACTTCGCCGACGCACGAGCCTGCGTGATCGATCCGGATGCCGCGTCGGTCAAGCCCGTGGCGCCCGCGCCGCTCGACGCGGCGGGCTGCGAGCTCGCCGCCGCCGCCGACCCCGTCGACACGGAGAACATCTCGACCACGCACCTTTCGGTGGTCGACCAGTGGGGAAACGCGGTCGCCTACACGCTCACGATCGAGCAGACGGGCGGCTCGGGCATGACCGTGCCCGGGCGCGGGTTCCTGCTGAACAACGAGCTCACCGACTTCAACTTCGTGCCGAACCCCGCCGACCCGAACACCGTCGAACCCGGCAAACGGCCGCGCTCGTCGATGTCACCCACGATCGTGCTCGACGGCGGCGACGTGCGCTACGTCGTCGGCTCGCCCGGCGGCTCCACGATCATCACCACCGTAACGCAGGTGCTCATGAACCGCATCGAACTCGGCATGAGCCTGCCCGACGCGGTCGCGGCACCACGGGCGGCGCAGCGCAACACCGTCAACGTCTCGGCCGAGCAGGCGTTCCTCGATGCGTACGCCGCCGAGCTCACGCCGTACGGCCACACGTTCGGGCCACCGGCCGAGATCGGGGCGGTGGCCGCGATCGAGGTCGGCGCCGACGGGCTCATGACCGCGGTGGCAGAACCCGTGCGGCGCGGGGGCGGCACCGGGCTCGTGGTCGAGCCGGCTTCGTAGCCCGCGCGCCTCGCCGGTCGAGTAGCGACGAAGGAGCGTATCGAGACCTCGTGCGAGATCTCGATACGGCCCTGGCGGGCCTACTCGATCGACGGGGCAGTGCGACGCTCAGCGTGCTCGCAGTCGCGGTGCCAGATCGCGCTCGAAGAGCTCCAGGAATCGGCGCTGGTCATGTCCGGGTGCGTGGAAGACGAGGTGGTTGAAGCCCCAATCCATGTACTGGCCGATCTGCTCGACGACGGCGTCGGGGTCGGTGCCGACGATCCAACGCTTCGCGATCTCCTCGATCGGCAGGGCATCGGCGGCCCGCTCCATCTCGACCGGGTCGGTGATGTCGTGCTTCTGCTCCTTCGAGAGCGAGAGCGGCGACCAGAATCGGGTGTTGTCGAGGGCGGTGTCGAGGTCTTCTTCGTACGAGAGCTTGATCTCGATCATGCGGTCGTACTGCTCGAACGTGCGGCCGTCGGTGCGCGCCTCGAGGCCCTCCTTCACTGCGGGCATGAGCTGATCGGCGTAGAGCTCGGCGCCCTTGCCCGACGTGCAGATGAAGCCGTCGCCCGCGCGGCCGGCGTACTTCGCGACCTGCGGGCCGCCGGCGGCGATGTAGATCGGCACGCCGCCCTCTGGCCGGTCGTAAATCGAAGCGTCGTGGGTCGAGTAGTACTCGCCGTCGAAGCTGACCTGGCCCTCGTCGCTCCAGAGCGCGCGCATGAGGCGCACCGATTCGCGCAGGCGTGCGTAACGCTCGCGGAACTCGGGCCACTCCTGCTCGCCGGCGCCCTGGAAGCCCGTGGCGATCTCGTTGAGCGCCTCGCCGGAGCCGACGCCGAGGATGATGCGGCCTGGGTAGAGCACGCCCATCGTCGCGAACGCCTGAGCGAGCACGGCCGGGTTATACCGGAAGGTCGGTGTCAGCACCGAGGTGCCGATCTTGATCGTCGACGTGCGTTCACCGACAGCTGCGACCCAGGCGAGTGAGAACGGGGCATGGCCGCCGGTGTGCCGCCACGGCTGGAAGTGGTCGCTCGTGAACACCGACTCCATGCCGTGCTGTTCGGCGGCGACCGCGATTTCGACGAGCTCGCGGGGCGCGAACTGCTCCGCTGAGGCTTTGTATCCGAGAGTGAGCGTCACGGTGTTCCCTTTCTGTTCGACGTTCCCGTCCACGCGAAGGATGCGTGGTCGTGAGGCAATGACCCGTCGGCGAGCGCGGCGACGGCTTCGGCGGTGTGCGCCCCGACGCCGACGGTGAGCACGGCTTCGAGGGCTTCGATGGTGTCGACGTCGCGTCGCAGGCCGGTGCCGACCGAGTCGGGCACGACGGCGGTCAGGTCGGTGAACCCCGATGCGACGTGCCGTGACGCCGAATCGGCGCCGAACTGCGGCAGCAACGCTTCGCCGGCGAGCGCGGTCGCGAGGGTGGTGCCGGTGCCGTCCGCGTCGGGCACGAAAGCGAGCGGATGCCGCGCGGCCGCCTCGAGGGCGGTGCCGAGCTCGGCCGGGGTGAGGGCGGGCAGGTCGCCGAGCAGCACGGCCACGGCGGGCTCGTCGCGCTCGCGGGCGTGTTCGATGCCGAGCCGGATCGCCGCCGACAGCCCTGCCCCGGGCCGCTCATCGACGATCTCGACGCCGGCCAGCTCCGGACCGGCCAACTCGCGAAGCGCGGCGAGTTCGGACGCGGCGCCCACCACCACGACCCGCTGCACCGACGGCGTCGCAACGGCCGCGGCGATCGTGTCGAGGGCGAAGGCTCGGGCGAGCGCCGCCCGCGCCGGCGGGGTGATGCCGGTGCCGAGGCGCGACTTGGCCTGCCGCAGCTCTTTGACCGGAATCACCACGGTCCAGGCGCTCATGCGAGCAACCGATCGGCGGCCGCGGCGGCGCGCCCCTCGGCGAAGCCGGCAGCCCAGCCCTCGGCATGCCCGGCGGCTCGGCCCGAGGTGTAGCCGGCCGCGCGCCCCTGCTCCCGGCCGAGGACGAGCGCCTCATCGGTGCCGAGACGGAAGAGGTCGAGTTCGGCGGGCCGAACGATCGAGCGGGCCCCCGGCAGGTCGAGCGGGCCGACGACGCGGGCGAGTCCGCCGACGACGGCCACGGGGCATCCGCTCGTCTTGCCCTTCACGAGGTCGGCTGCCGCCGCCAGTTCATCGGCGAGGCACGGCATCGTCACCGCGAGCGTCGCCCCTGCGCTGTCGCTCGTGCCACGGAGGTCGTCGAAGACGCGTACCCCCGCCGCGCCGATCGCCACATCGGTCTGCCCCTCGCGCCACGGTCGCCCGAGCGTGTCGCTCAGAATCACGCCGACCTCGGCGCCCGCGCGGGCTCGGATGCCGCGGGCCAGCGCTCGGGCCGAAGCGTCGGGATCGACGGGCAGCAGCAGCACGGTGCCGGGCGCGGTGTTGCTCGCGTCGACGCCGGCCGCTGCGGCGACGATGCCGAGCCGGTTCTCGACGATGCGCGTGACCCCGCCGGCGTGGTCCCGCGTGGCGACGGCACGCACGGTCTCGTCGGCGATGGCCTGCTCGCGGCCGTCGGCGACCCGCACGCGACCCTCGGCTTTCGAGACGATCTTCGAGGTGATGACGAGGATGTCGCCGTCGCGCAGGGTGCCGGCCGCTGCCGCGACGATGAGCTCGACGAGGTCGTCGCCGGCTTCGATCTCGGGAATCCCGGCCAGCGCGCGCACGCCCAGGGCTGCACCCGCCTCGAGCGCCGTGCGCGTCATCGGTGCAGCCCCGGCAGCACGTCGCGCCCGAAGATCTCGATGAATTCGGTCTGGTTGCGGCCCACGTTGTGCAGGTAGATGCGATCGAAGCCGAGGTCGAGGTAGTGCTGGATGTGCGCCCGGTGCGCGTCGGGGTCTGCCGAGACGATCATGCGGCCCTCGAAGTCGTCGGGGCGCACGGTGCGCGCGATCTGCTCGAACTCGAAGGGCGATCGGATGTCGCTGCGGCCGAACCGCAGACCGCCGATCGGCCATTCGGCGAGCGCGTTGCGCATCGCCTCTTCATCGGTGCTCGCCCACGAGAGATGCAGCTGCAGCACCTTCGGCATCGTCGATGCGTCACGGCCGGATTCGCGAGCGCCCTCGGCGAACCGCGCGAGCAGCGGTGCCACGCGGTCGATCGGCGCGCTCGTCGTGATCAGGCCGTCGACCTGCTTGCCGGCGCGACGCGCGGTGACGGGGCCGGCGGTGGCCACGAGGATCTCGGGCGCGACGGCCGGCATGGTCCAGAGACGGGTGGTCTCGAGCTTGAAGTTCGGGCCGAAGTGCCGCACGTCGCGACCCGCGATCGACCCCGAGAACAGCTTCTTGATGATCTCGACCGCTTCGAACATGCGGTTGATGCGCTCGGGGGCCTCTGGCCAGTACTGCCCGACGATGTGCTCGTTGAGCGCCTCACCCGAGCCGATGCCGAGCCAGTGCCGACCCGGGTACATGCTCGCGAGCGTGGCACTCGCCTGGGCGACGACGGCCGGGTGCATGCGGAAGCTCGGCGTCGTGACGCCGGGCCCGAGATCACCCGAGGTGCGCTCGCCGAGCGCCGCCAGCACGCTCCAGACGAACGAGGACTCGCCCTGACGCGGCAGCCAGGGCTGGAAGTGGTCGGACGCCATCACCCCGGTGAACCCGTGGCGCTCGGCGAGCGCGGCGAGCGCGACCGCCTCGGTGGGGGCGAACTGCTCGAGCATCGCGGCGTAGCCGATGTGCACTGACACCCCTCCATCCTGACGGGTCGCGAGCACCCGTGTCATGCGGGTGCGAGCCGGGCCGCCCGCGAACGCGAGTGACCGTTGTCATTATCTCGGATACTGGATCCAAAATGCAACCGCGAAAGCCGCGCGACTGAGCGTCGGGTCGTCGTTCCGCTCAGCGACGACCGGAACGGCGCGCGGAGACGGCCCCGGCCTCGGCAGCCGTCGCCTCGGCGTCGAGCAGCTCGAGCACGGCGTCGCGCACGCGCTCGAGGTGCTCGCGCAGCACGGTCACCGCCGGCTCGACCTCGCCGGCGGCGACGGCCTCGATGAGCTTCTCGTGCGAATGGCCGTGTTCGGCACCGCCGACCAGCCGCCAGCCGAGCACGTAGCGCCCGACCTTCAGGCGCAACTGCTCGATCATCTCCCACAGCACCGGGTGCCGCTCGGCGTCGTACAGCTCGGCGTAGAACGCCGTGCGGGCGTCGACGAAATCGGCGCCCTCCTGCTGCTCGTCGGCGATCTGCCCGAGCTCGCGCAACCGCTCCACCCGCTCGGGCGTCATCTCGCTCATCGACAGCCGTAGCGCCTCGATCTCGAGCAGGGTGCGGATGTCGTAGACCTCTTTCGCCTGCGCCGGCGAGAGCGACTTCACCACGGCGCCGCGACGGTCGTGGAACTCGACGAGCCCGTCGGCCTCGAGTTGGATGAGGGCCGAGCGCACCGGCAGTCGCGAGACGCCGATCAGCTCGGCGAGCGTCTCTTGGCGCAGCTTCTGGCCCGGCACGAGCGCGCCGCCCAGAATGGCGTCGCGAAGGATGTCGTAGACCATCACGCCGACCGAGCGGTAGCCGGTGGCATGACGACCGGCCAGTTGCTGCAGGGCTGCTGCCCCGCCGTCGGATCCGGCCGCGATCGGCTCGATGGCGTCGCCTGCACTTGCACTGCGTGTGCTCATGAAACCCGAACTTAGCGGAAATCCGGCGCCGAAGACCGGTTCTGGATCCAGAATTCAGCGGAGGGGCTCACGCGGGGCGAGCGGTCCCTCGGCCTGCGACTCGTCGAAGCCGTTGCGATACCCCTCGTTGTACGCCTCATCGGCGCCGACCCGGAACAGGTCGCGCTCAGCCGGCCGCTGGATCGACCGCGCCCCTGGCAGGTCGAGGTCGCCAACGAGGCGCCGGAGTCCGCGCACGACGGCGACCGGCACCCCCGACGACTTGCCCTTCACGAGCTCGGCGGCGCCCGCGAGCTCGTCGGCCACGCACGGCATCGTGACCGAGAGCGGCTGGCCCGAGGCATCCGTCGACCCGCGCAGGTCGTCGAAGACGAGCACGCCGGCCGCGCCGATCGCGAGATCGGTCTGGCCTTCGCGCCACGGGCGCCCGAGCGTATCGGAGAGGATGACGCCGACGTGGGCGCCGGTGAGGGCGCGGATGCCGGTGGCCAGCGCCCGGGCCGAGGCGTCCGGGTCGACCGGCAGCAGCAGCACCGTGCCGTGCGGTGCGTTCGACGCGTCGACGCCCGCCGCGGCACCGATGATGCCCTGCCGGTTCTCGACGATGCGGGTCACGCCGCCGTCGAACGTGCGGCTCGCGACGACGCGAACGGTCTCGTCGGTGATCGCCTGCTCGCGGTCGGCGGCCTGCACGATGCGGCCCTCGGCCTTCGAGACGATCTTCGAGGTGATCACCAGGATGTCGCCGTCGTCGAGTGCGACCACCTCGGCGATGAGTGCGGCGAGATCGTCGCCCTTGCCGATCTCGGGCAGCCCCTCGACTCCTTCGATGCTGTATCTCACGGCCACCCCCGGCTCATCGGTCTGCATGAATCATCGCAGTTCCGCGGCCCGCGCGGCCAGTTGCACGTCGAAGCGCCGTGTCCACCCCTTGAAGAGACGGATGCCCCCGGCGGTAGCATCGCGTATGGTCACCGATGATTCGCGCGACGACCGCCGTGACGGTCGCAACGAGACCCGGGTCGAACGCCTCGATCGCAACTGGACCGACATCCTCCAAGAGCTGCGAGCCGTGCAGACCGGCACCCAGGTGATCAGCGGATTCCTGCTCGCCGCGGCGTTCCAGCCGCGCTTCACCGAACTCGACGGCTACCAGCTCACGCTCTACCTCGTGCTCGTCGGTCTGGCGTGCGCGGCCACGCTGATCGGCCTCGGTCCGGTAATCCTGCACCGGCTGCTGTTCGGCCAGTTGCAGAAGGACCGCGTCGTGCATGTCGGCGGCGCGCTGCTCGTCGCCGATCTCGTCGTCGTCTCGCTGCTCGCCGCCGGGGTCGCGGGCCTCGTCTTCGACGTTGCGCTCGGCCGGGCCGCCGGGTTCGTCGCCCTCGGCGCCGGGGTCGTCGCGGTCGCGCTGCTCTGGCTCGCGGTGCCACGGCTCTCGGCCGACCGGGTGCCGGTGCGGCCCGGCGAACGCTTCTCGAACGGGCAATTACACGACTGATCGCGTGGGCGGCCTGTCTTTCGCTTGACCCATGCGCATCGCCACCTGGAACGTCGACTCGATCCGCGCCCGAGTCGGGCGCACCGGGCGCTCGCTCGGCGACCCGCACTACACCTACAAGCTCGATTGGCTCGCGGCGCTCACCGACTACACGCGCGCTGAGACATCCGCTCAGCCTGAAGTGCCCTTCGCGCTCGCGCGCCTGCCGCACCCGGGCATCGGATCACCCCCCGAATGGGGGCATCGCTTTCGGAGAGCGTGCTCCGTATCGTGCAGTCTGCCCTCATCCCTGAGGTCATCTCCCCGAAGGAACCATATGTCCCGCTCCCCCAGTGCAATGCCTTGGCGCACTGCATTCGCTCTCGCGGCCTGCGTCGCAGTCACCGTGATCAGCGCAACACCCGCCCACGCCTCATCGAGCGACGGCGCCGAAGGGCCCGGCCACGTGCCGCCGGCGTTCTCAACGTCGGTCCCATCCGCGAGCGATCCGCTCGCACCGCGGGGCCTGACACTCGGCGTCTCGGCCACGACCGCCTCTGCCGAGCTCGGCGACGACGTGGTGGCCCGCATGGCCGTCGGCACCGGTTCGATCTCTGGCGTCGTCGATCAGCTCGTCGACTACGCAGTGTCTGTGCCGCTCCAGGGAGCCACGATCACCGCCCATACCTATGACTCGGGAAACAACACGCTGTCGGGGTCCCTTGCGACCGCGACGAGCGCATCCGACGGCACCTACACGTTGACCGGTCTCGACACCGGATCGTACGTCGTGCTCGTTCAGGACCAGGCATCGGGATCGGAACTCCTGCCCGACTTCTACCCGAATGCGGCGTATGCCTCGCAGGCCGATGCGGTCGTCGTCACCGACGGACAGGACTCCGCCGGCATCGACGAGGTGCTTGCTCCGCTGCTGAGCGATTACATCGCGGGAGCGTCGCGCTATGAGACCTCGGCCGCGATCGCGGCGGACTTCCCCGCGAACGTCGACTGCGTCTACCTCGCCTCAGGGGCGGACTTCCCCGATGCGTTGAGCGCAGCTCCGGCTGCAGCCACGTGCGGCGGTCCGCTCCTGCTGGTGGCGCCGACGGCAGTACCGTCGGCCATCGAAGCCGAACTCGGCCGGTTGAGCCCGGCGAACATCCTCATCGCCGGTGGTACCGGTGCCGTCTCCGCGGGTGTGGAGTCCGCCGTCAAGCAGATCGTCGCCGATGCCAATGTGCAGCGACTCGCCGGCTCCGATCGGTTCGCCACCTCGCGGGCGATCGTCGACCACGCCTTCGGCGAGACCGGCGGGACCGGCGGGTTCGCCTGGATCGCGACGGGCATGAACTTCCCCGATGCGCTCTCCGCGAGCAACGGGGCGGCCTCCTACGGCGAACCGGTGCTGATCGTTCCGGGAGCGGCTCCTTCGCTCGACGGTGCGACGATGACCACGATCGCCGGGCTCGAGCCTGACGCGGTGCTCATCGCCGGCGGCACCGGCGTCGTGTCGACAGGCATCCAAGCCCAGCTGGCGCAGCAGTATGCAACGAACCGACTGGCAGGTGCCGACCGCTACGGCACGTCGCTCGTGATCAACGAGTTCAACTGGTACACCCCCGACGGCGCCACCTCGGTCTACGCATTCGTCACCAACGGAACCAACTTCCCCGACGCGCTCTCGGGTGCCGCCCTCGCGGGCGGCAGGTGGGGCGCGCCGCTGTACGCCGTTCCCCCGACGTGCGTGCCTGACTCCGTGCAACAGCACATCGCCGCGCTCCACGTCTACGAGACGTACCTGCTCGGCTACTTCTCGGAGATCTCGTTCGACGAACCGCTGAAACACTGCTGAGCCGCTGCAACTGAACGAACGGATGCCTCGGGTGCACGCGCACCCGAGGCATCCGTTGCGTGAGGGCAGACGCGTCGGACGCCTGCCATACGCTGGATGCATGCGCATCGCCACCTGGAACGTCAACTCGATCCGCGCCCGAGTCGGGCGCACCGTCGACTGGATGGTGCGCGAAGACGTCGACGTGCTCGCGATGCAGGAGATCAAGTGCAAGCCCGAGCAGTTCCCGCTCGAGGCGTTCGAAGCGGCGGGCTACGAGGTGGCGATCCACGGTCTGAACCAGTGGAACGGCGTGGCGATCGCGAGCCGTTCGCCCATCGGCGAGGTCGAGACGGCGTTCCCGGGCATGCCGGGCTTCCTCAAGGGACTCGAGGGCCCCGACCAGCCGCAAGAGGCTCGCGCGATCGGCGCGACGGTCGACGGCGTGCGGGTGTGGAGCCTCTACGTGCCCAACGGGCGCTCGCTCGGCGACCCGCACTACACCTACAAGCTCGATTGGCTCGCGGCGCTCACCGACTACACGCGCGCCGAGACATCCGCTCGGCCTGAAGTGCCCTTCGCGCTCATGGGCGACTTCAACATCGCACCGCTCGATTCCGACAACGGCGACCCGATGGTCGTCGAGGGCGTCAGCACGCACGTCTCGCCGCCCGAGCGCGCGGCGTTCTTCACGCTCGAGAACGCCGGCGTCACCGATGTCGTGCGCCCACGCGTTCCCGAGGGCTTCACCTACTGGGACTACAAGCAACTGAAGTTCCCGCGCAACGAGGGCATGCGCATCGACTTCGTGCTCGGCTCGGCGGCGTTCGCCGAGGCCGTCACCGATGCCACGATCCACCGCAACGAGCGCAAGGGCGATGTTCCCAGCGACCACGTGCCGGTGCTCGTCGAGCTCGCGCTCGGCGACGAAGACGACGATCGCCCGATGATCTTCTGAGGCCGCTCGCGCGTCAGCGGGCGTCGCGCCACATCGGTTGCAGGGTCGGGGCGTCGTCGGCGACCCGGATCGGGCCACCGAGGTCGTCGAATCCGTGGCGCAGGTAGAAGCGGCGGTTCTCGGGCGATGATGCCTCGAGGGAGACGGGCAGGCCTCGCTCTGCGGCGGCTTCGATGCCGGCTGCGAGCATGATGCCGCCGATGCCGCCGCGCCGGCGTGCCGGGTGCACCGCCATCGACGGCAGGTAGACGTGCGGCGATCGCGGGCGCCGCGCATCGGTCGCGTGCTGGAGCGCGCGCATTCGCTGCGACAGCGGATCATCTCCGGTGATCTCACTCGTGAGCACGGTCGACGAGTGCTGCCAGATCGAAGCACCCAGCGGTACGCCATCCGATGCCGCCGCGGTGATCACGTTGCCTGACGCGATCGCCTCGCCCAGTGATGCGTCGAACATGAAGCGCAGCATCTCGAGGCGGGTGCCCTGATCGGGGTGGATCCACTCGGTGAGCGCATCGTCGTCGAACGCCGACGCGCACAGCTCGACGATCGCTGCGGCGTCGTGCGAAGTGGCGAGCCGTGGTCGGATTCCGGATTCGGTCATGGCGGTGTGTCCCTCTCTGAGATGGATCAGTTGCGGATGCGCGCGCGACGTCACTGCGTGCCCGCGTGCGCCAGCGCGCTCGGCGAGAGGCGGCCGACGATCGCCGGCGCCTTTCGTACGAGCTCGTCGTTCGTCAGCGCGTCGAGCATGAAGAGGGCGTAGTCGACCCGCCGCGTTCGGTCGCTCGCGAGCACGGGGTCGCCGACGTGCTCGGCCCAGACCGGGAGCCCCTGGCTCTCGCCCTCTTCGAGGGTGCTGCCGCGCACGAGCGTCCATCGGGTGCCGCTCGCGTAGATGCGATGGGCGGCCTCGACCTGATCGTCGATGTCCATGACGCGAAGCGCCCGCATGAGCTTCGTCATCACCGCTTGCGCGCGGAGGGTCGCGGGCGGGTACACATCGTGCTCGTCGCGCGGCACGTGCCAGCCGCACGAGAAGACGAGCCGTGCGCCGGGCTCGGCGAAGTCGAGCACCGCTTGCGCCGTGCCCGATGAGTAGTGCCGGGTGCCCCACGGCACCAGCACGGTGAGCACCGCGTCGCAGCCGGCCACGGCCTGCTCGATGACGCGCCGGTCGTCGGTGTAGCCGGGCACCACGGTGATGCGATTCGCGAGTTCACCGAGCTTGCCGACGCTGCGCTCGCGGCAGACACCGACCACGTCGTAGCCCCGATCGAGGGCGAGCCTGACCATGTGCTGGCCGAGCTTGCCCGATGCGCCGATGACGCAGACCCTCTGGATGCCCGACGTGCTCATGCCTTCTTCTTCGCGCCGTTCACTCTTACTTACAATGTAAGTACCCTACACTTACGTTGTAAGCATGTGCAACCTCGGGGGCAGGCGAAATGAGCACGACGCGCAGCGCGCAGCCGATCGCGGCACGGCGGTCACCGTTGAGTCGATCGCGAATCGTCGAGGCCGCGGTCGGACTGGCCGACGACTCCGGCTCGGCCGGGGTGACGATGCGGGCGGTCGCCAGCAGCCTCGGCGTCGAAGCGATGTCGCTGTACAACCACGTGGCCAACCGCGCCGGCCTGCTCGACGGCATGATCGATGCGGTGTTCGCGGAGATCGCGCTTCCCGACAGTGCAGCCCCGTGGCGCGACGAGCTGCACGTGCTCGCCGTCTCGACCCGCGCAGCGTTGCAGCGCCACCCGTGGGCGATCGGCATGATGGATTCGCGCAGCACCCCCGGGCCGGCGACGTTGCGCCATCACGACAGCGTGCTCGGCACCCTGCGCCGTGCGGGATTCTCGACGACCATGTCGGTGCACGCCATGGCGGTGCTCGACAGTTACGTCTACGGCAGCCTGCTGCAGGAACGCAGCCTGCCATTCGGCGAAAACGGTGATGCCGACGACGCCGGTGACGCCGGTCATGCAGCGGCTGAGCTGCTCGCGCAGCTCTCCGCCGCCGACTACCCGAATCTCGCCGAGATCGCGCTCGAGCGCGCGGGGGCCGGATCCGCCGCGCCCGGCGTCGACGACGAATTCCTCTTCGGTCTCGCCCTGATCCTCGACGGACTGGCGCCCGACGCGGGCTGACCCCCGCCGCGGACAGACGCAACCCCATGCCCGGAATCGCCGGGCTCCCAGCCGGCGACGTTACGCTCGAGAGGTGACCAGTACCGAGCAGCGAGCCACGGGCGACCCGTTCACGGGCACCACCCTCGGTGGGCGATACCGTCTCGATGCGCTCATCGGGCGCGGCGGCATGGCGAGCGTCTACCGGGGCGTCGATCGCAGCCTGGGTCGCTCCGTCGCCGTCAAGATCTTCGCCGCCGCGGCCGAGGGCATCGATGACACGGCTCGACGGCAATCCGAGATCGCGCTGCTCGCGAGCGTTGAACACCGCGCCCTCGTGCGGCTCTACGACGCGGACTACGACCACGCGATCGGTCGCGAGTACCTGGTGATGGAGCTGGTCGACGGCCGCGACCTCCGCCAGTCGCTGCGCCTCGGTCGAATGAGCCCAGCGGATGCCGCGGGCGTGGCCGCCGACCTCGCCGAGGCGTTGCACGTGATCCACGAGCGCGGCATCGTGCACCGCGACGTGAAGCCCGCGAACGTGCTGCTCTCGGCGGCGCACCTGCCCACCCGCAGGTGGAACGCGAAGCTCGCCGACTTCGGCATCGCCCGGCTCATCGACGACGCCCGCCTCACCCGCACCGGCGCGTTCGTCGGCACGGCGGGCTACCTCAGCCCCGAGCAGGTCAGCGGCAACGCCCCTGGCACCGCGGCCGACGTGTACAGCCTCGGGCTCGTGCTGCTCGAAGCGCGCACCGGGCAGCAGGCCTTCCCCGGGCCGGCCACCGAATCCGCCGCTGCGCGCCTCGTGCGCGATCCCGAGATCCCCGACGAGCTCGGCTCCGAGTGGGTCGCGCTGCTGCGCGCGATGACCGACCGCGACCCGGCCGCCCGCCCGCTCGCGCTCGACATCGCGATGGCGTCGGGCCGGCTCGAAGTCTCCGATGCGCTGCCGGATGCCACGACGAGTGTGTCGGCCGCGGCATCCGACGACCCCACCAAGGTGCTGCCGGTCGATCGATCGGCTGACGGCGCGGAGCACCAATCCACGGCAACGACCCGGGTGATGACCCGCGGCGGCGCGGAGAGCGATGACGCCGTCGCAGCACGCGCGGTCACGGCGGCGACGCGTGGGCCGGAGTCACGGCCACGGTCACGGCCGCAGCGACGAGCGCAGTCGCAATCACAGCCGCACTCGCGCCGATGGCTGCGCCCGGTCATCTCGATCGCGCTGCTCGCCCTCATCGCGGTCGGGGCGGTTCACCTCGTTCCCCCCGTGGTGGCGAGTCTCGACCCGACCCCGACCGCGCCGGTCGAACCGCTGCCGAGCCTGCCGGGCCAGCTCGGCGTGCACCTCGAACGCCTCGACGATGCGGTGACCCGATGATTCCCACCCGATTCCGTTCGGCCCTCGCCGCGGGCGCCATCGCGGCCTCGCTCGTCTTCGGCCTCGCCGCTTGCAGCCCGTCGGCCGAATCGGTCGCCGGCGAGCTGCATGCCTCGGTCGTGCAGGTCGCGACGCGAGCCCAGGCCGGCGACTACCTCGGCGCGCTGGCCGAGCTCGCACTGCTCGACAACGACGTGACCGCGGCCGTCGACAACGGCACGATCGACGCGGAGCAGGCTCAGGAGATCCGCGAGGCGCTCGCCCTCGTTCAGGTCGACCTCGAGGCCGCCGAAGCCGCGACGACGCCGACCCCCGAGCCCGAGCCGGCACCCGATGAGGGCGATGACAGCGGCCCCGGCAACAGCGACGATGACCAGGGCAACGACGACAAGGGCAATGACGACAAAGGCAACGACAAGGGCAACGGCGGCAAGGGCAACGGCGACGACTGAGCCGGCGCAGCCGATTGCGTACGCTCGAAGCATGCCCACCCTCTCCGTTCCCGGCGCCGAGCTCTGCTACGAATCCGCCGGACCCGCGTCCGCACCCGCCCTCCTCCTCCTGCCCGCCGGCATCGCCACGCTGCGCATGTGGGATGCCCAGGTCGACGCCCTCGCCGAAGAGCATCTCGTGGTGAGGTACGACCCGCGAGGGTTCGGCGGCACTCGGCACGATGAGGCCGTGCCGTTCGCCAATCACGCCGATGCCGTCGCCCTGCTCGACCACCTCGGCATCGAGGCGGCGACCGTCATCGGCGCGAGCCGCGGCGGTCGGCTCGCACTCGACACGGCGCTCGCGGCGCCCGATCGCGTGCGCGGCGTGGCGACGGTCGGCTCGGTGCCGGGCGGCACGCCCGACCAGCCCCTCACCGACGAGGAGCAGCGCAGCTTCGACGAGATCGAGGCGATCGACCTGACACAGGATGCCGCGCGGTACCTGCGGCTCGAAGCCGAGGTCTGGGCGGTGGGGTTCGGGCGGAGCGCGGCCGATGTCGACCCGCGGTTCCTGCAGCGAGCACGCGAGCTCAACGCGCTGAACATCGGGCACGTGCACGACGACGGCACGGTGCTTCCACTCGAACCGCCGGCCTGCGAGCGTCTCGGCGACATCCGCTCGCCCGCGCTCGTCATCGTCGGCGAGCACGACCTCAGCGAAGAGCTCGCGGCGCACGACCACCTGCTCGCGAAACTGCCCGACGCGACGGGCGTTCGCATCGCGGGCACCGCGCACCTGCCGAGCGTCGAGCGGCCGGAGGAGTTCACCCGCGTGCTGCTCGACTGGCTCCGGGAGCACGCACTCTGAGCCGCCCGCTGAATCGCCGGATTCGGAGCGGGCCCTCAGGCTCGAGGGCTACCGTCGTCGAATGACCACCGAACTCTGGCTCGCCGCGATCTGCATCTCCGGCACCGTGGGCCCACTGCTCCTCGGCCTCGCCGCGCGCCGGCGTCGCCCCGAGCCTGTGCCCGTGCGGGTGCAGGCTCAGCGACGACCGGTGAACCGATCCATCGAGCGGTAGACCCCGAACCCCTCGCCGACGACCCGGTCGAAGACGCGAGTCGGCAGCAGCCCGCGCAACGCGCGTGACAGTCCGACGCTCCACGGCAACTCGAGCAGCGGGCGACCGTCGAGCATGGCCCGCCACACCCGATCGACGACGTACTCAGGCTCGAGCACCGGCGTGAGCACCGGGCCACGCGCACCGGCGAACATGCCCGTCGAGATGTAGCTCGGCGTGACGGTGGTCACCTTGACGTTGCCGTGGTCGGCCTGCTCGAGTTCGAGCCGAAGCGAGTCACTCCAGGCGATGAGGGCCGCCTTGGATGCCGCGTAGACCGCCATGCGCGGGTTCGCGAGCGTTCCGGCGGCGCTCGCGATGTTGACGATACGCGCCGGTCGATAGGCATCGGCGATCATGCCGGGCAGGAACTCTCGGGTGAGGTACATCGGCGCGAGCGCGTTGACCTGCATCGTGGGCCGGGTGTCTTCGCCGTTGTCGGTCTGCCAGAAGTAGCGGTTGCCCCGCACGATGCCGGCGTTGTTGATGAGCACGTCGGGGTTGCCCACGTCTCGTCGCACCCTCTGGGCCGTCTTCGCGATCGCACCGGCATCGCCCACGTCGACGACGAACGACTGGATGCGGGTGCGACCCTGCGAGACGGCGCCGAGCTCGTCGACCGTACGCGCGAGCGCCGCCGCGTCACGATCCCAGAGCGTGACGGATGCCGCGTGCTCGGCGACGGCCCGCTGGGCGTACATGCGGCCCATGCCACCGGCCGCCCCGGTGATCAGTACCCTGGCGCCGCGTGCGGTTCTCGTCATCCCCCCATTTTCGCCCACGCGTCGGCCCAGCGCGTTCCGACCGGCGTTACACAGGTGGCTGAATGAGATCCCATGGCGCGCCGTAGAGGTCTTCGAAGATCGCGACCGTCCCGTAGGCCTCGCGACGCGGCTCCTCTCGGAACCGAACGCCGTGCCTCAGCATCCGCTCATGCTGTTGCTCGAACTCATCGGTTTCGAGGAAGAACGCAACATCGGTCCCCGCCTGCCTCCCGAGCAGATCGCGGTCGGCGCTGAGAGCGAGCACGAAACCGGTGCCGCCGCCTTCCGGGCCCACGACCACGCGGCGCCACCCGCCGTCGAACGTCTCGTCCTGACGCACCTCGAACCCGAGCGCTCCGACGAAGAAGTCGAGCGCCTTGTCATGGTCGTGTACGAGGTACGTGGCGTTCTGGATTCGGATCACGTCTGAACCGTATCGAGTCCCAGATGTCATTCGGATGACAGCCCGACGCACCCGGCACTGTTACGTCGCGGGTCGCGCCCGGCTGACAGCGCGGCGGCACCTCGATAGCTTCGAATGGAATCCCCCTGTATCTGCTGCCGAGGAGTCCCTCATGTCGGCGACATCCGCCACTGCCCGCGAGACCTCGGGGTCGGCCGCTGCCGTGCCCGTCTCGTTCCGCGGCGTCGGGCGCGCCTTCGACACGGCCGGCGGCACGCGTCAGGTGCTGCGCGACATCGACCTCGAAGTCCAGTCGGGTGAGATCGTCGCGATCCTCGGCCCGAGCGGCTGCGGCAAGTCGACGCTGCTGCGCATCGCCGGCGGGCTCGACCGGGCCACCGAGGGCGGGGTGAGCGTCGACGGCACGCCCGTCACCTCGTACGACCCGCGGTCGGCGGTCGGATTCCAGGAGCCGCGTCTGCTGCCGTGGCGCACCGTCGCCGGCAACGTGGCCCTCGGCCTGCCGCGCGGCACCTCGAAGGCCGTAGGCCGCGAGAAGGTGGCGCGGCTCATCGAACTCGTCGGCCTCGCCGAGTTCGCCGGCCACCGCCCGCGCGAGATCTCGGGGGGCATGGCCCAGCGCACTTCGCTCGCTCGTGCGCTCGCTCGCAATCCCGGCGTGCTCCTGCTCGACGAGCCGTTCGGCGCGCTCGACGCCCTCACCCGCTTGAAGATGCAAGACCTGCTGCTCGACATCCACGCCGCCGCGCCCACGACCGTGCTGCTCGTCACGCACGACGTCGATGAGGCACTGCAGCTCGCCGATCGGGTGATCCTGCTCGGCAGCGACGGCGAGACGCCGGGCGCCGACATCCGCCAGGTCGTCGTCGTGCCGGGTGCTCGCCCGCGCGATCGCGGCTCAGCAGAGCTCGCCGAGCTGCGCGGGCGCCTGCTCGACGGTCTCGGCATCGACCGGCACGGTGTCGCACGCGGCATCGAGTCCACCACGACCATCCCGCACTACCCGTTCTGACCGGCGCCCACAGCACCCGCGCCACCACCCTGAAGGAGTCCACGTGTCCCGCCCCCCATTCTTCCGCACCGCGCTCGTCGCCGGCGCGGCCGCCGCAGCACTGCTGCTCTCCGGTTGCGTCGCCGGCGAAGGCCAGGCCGCCGAGCCCGAGCCCACCGAGGCCGGCGAGGCCGTCTCGCTCGAGGGTCAGACCCTCAACATCGACTTCGCGACGTACAACCCGCTGAGCCTCATCATCAAAGACCAGGGCTGGCTCGAAGACGCCGGCCTCACCGTGAACTGGGTGCAGTCGGCCGGCTCGAACAAGGCCAATGAGGCGCTCCGTGCCGGAGCCATCGACGTCGGCTCGACCGCGGGCTCGGCGGCGCTGCTCGCTCGCTCGAACGGCTCGCCCATCCAGGTGATCGACATCTACTCGCAGCCCGAGTGGGCCGCGCTCGTCGCGCCCGACGGCTCGGCGATCACCTCGGTCGAAGACCTCAAGGGCAAGCAGGTCGCGGCGACCAAGGGCACCGACCCGTACTTCTTCCTGCTGCAGTCGCTCGAGGCCGAGGGGCTCGAGGCATCCGACATCACCGTGCAGAACCTGCAGCACGCCGACGGCTGGGCCGCCCTCCAGAACGGCTCGGTCGACGCGTGGTCGGGGCTCGACCCGATCATGGCGGGCGCTGAAGAGCAGGGCGCGATGCTCTTCTACCGCAACGTCGACTTCAACAGCTACGGCTTCCTGAACGCGACGGAGTCGTTCATCGCCGACAAGCCCGAGGTCGCCCAGGCGGTCGTCGACGCCTACGAGCAGGCCCGCGCGTGGGCGGCCGAGAACCCCGAAGACACGGCGCAGATCCTCGCGGATGTCGCCGGGCTCGACCTCGCCGTCGCCACGAAGGTCATCACCGAGCGCTCGAACCTCGACGTCGACCCCGTGCCCGGCGACGCCCAGGTCGAGGTGCTCGAGAAGATCGGCCCGATCTTCGTGGAGCTCGGCGATGTCGCCACGCAGGCGCAGGTCGACGAGGCGCTCGAGACGATCATCAACGACACCTTCGTCACGAAGGCCGACGCCACCCGCTTCGCGAAGTAGGCGAACACCATGACGGATGCCTCGCACACGGCGCTCTCCACGGGCGCGGCGATCCACGACGGCGATGCCGTGCGGGTCGCCGTGAACGACGGCACGACGTCGATCGCGGCCGGCCGCGAGGCATCCGCTGGCCCCGAGACGCCGAGCGGGCGCCGTCGTCTCGTCGACCGACGCTGGTTCCGCATCGCCGGCGGCGCGATCATCCCACTGCTGCTGCTCGGCACCTGGCAGTGGGTCTCGACGTCGGGCCTCGTGCCGCTCTCGCAGCTGCCGTCGCCCGAGATGGTGTGGCTCGCGGCGGTCGACCTCGCCGAGCGCGGGCTGCTCGGACTCTACGTGGCGATCTCGACCCAACGCGTCTTCATCGGCTTCGCGTTCGGTGGCGCGATCGGCCTGGCGCTCGGCGCGATCGTCGGGCTGTCTCGGCTCGCCGACGTCCTGCTCGCGCCGACGCTCGGGGCGATCCGGGCCGTGCCCTCGCTCGCGTGGATCCCGCTCCTGATCCTCTGGTTCGGCATCGCTGAAGACTCGAAGGTCATCCTCATCGCGATCGGCGCCTTCTTCCCGGTCTACACGATCGTGTCGGCGTCGCTGCGGCACGTCGACCGGCAGCTGATCGAGGCGGGCCGAGCGTTCGGACTGCACGGCGTGGCCCTCTTCGCCACGGTGCAGCTGCCGGCCGTGGTGCCCTCGGTGCTCTCGGCGCTGCGCCTCGCGCTCGCGCAATCGTGGCTCTTCCTCGTGGCCGCAGAGCTCATCGCCTCGTCGATGGGTCTCGGGTTCCTGCTCAACGACTCTGGGCAGAACGGCCGCATCGACCGCATCTTCCTCGCGATCATCCTGCTCGCCGTGCTCGGCAAGCTCACCGACTCCGTCGTCGCGCTCGTGGAGCGCTGGGCGGTGCGCCGCTGGGCGTGAGCCGCGCCCGCCGGCATCGCTCCAGCACGAGCCGCGCTGGCATCATGGAACGATGACCGATCACGTCCGCCTCATCCCCAAGTCCGACGCCGAGGTCGCCGCCTGGTTGCCGATCGCGATGGCGGCGTATGAGCAGGCACGGCGCAGCGCCGGCGACAGCGCCGAGCAGGCGGCCACCGCGCGCCGGGCATCCGAGGAGCAGTTCTTCCCCGATGGCCGTCTCGTCGACGGGCATCTGCTCTTCACCGTCGAGGCTGCCGGAGAAGACGTCGGCTGGCTCTGGATCGGCCCGATGACCGACGCTGCCAATTGGTATGTCTGGGACGTCGCCATCCACGAGACCCACCGCGGTCGCGGCTTCGGACGGCGAGCGATGGAGCTCGCCGAGGAGGTGGCGCGCGAGCACGGTGCCGCGAACCTGCGCCTGAACGTCTTCGCATACAACGAGCCGGCGATCCGGCTCTACACGGGCCTCGGCTACACCGTCGCAACGATGCACATGGGCAAGCCGCTCTGACCGACGCGGCCGCTCACTCCAGGCGCTTGCGCATCCTGATCGACGTCGTCTCGTAGCCGAGCGACTCGTACAGTCGGTGGGCCGCGGTGTTGAACCCGAACACGTGCAGGCCGATCGAGTGCGCCCCCCGCGCCCGGGCGTACTCCTCGCCGAGTCGCATCGCCTCGCGCCCGAGGCCACGACCGCGCTGATCGGGTTCGACGAGCACGTCCCAGACCCACCATGAACTCTCGTCGCCGCTCGTGTCTGGGCCGATCCACAGGTAGCCGACCGTGACGCCGTCGTCGATCACGTCGAAGACCGCATGGCCGGGTGAGAGCTCGCCGTTCGGAAACGACTCGGCCATGCCCTCCGCGGCCGCTCGCGCCGCGTCGTCGGCGGGCTTGCCGGTCGCCACGAGATCCGCCGCATACTCGGCGGCGCTGCGATCGATCCACGCGGGCAGGAGGTCGACGTCGATCGGTCGGAGCGAAGCGGTCATGGGCGAAGCCTGTCACACGAGACGAGCGGATGCCGAGGCATCCGCTCGCTCAGCGCAGCACCATCACCAGGGTTCGTCGGTACCGGGCATGAACGTGCGCAACTTGGCCACGCCGTCGGGGAAGCAGGCGTCGAAGATCTCGGTCGCCGAGAGCTCGTCGCCGTAGTCACCGGTCAGGCGGAGCCCGACGATCGCGTTGATGAGCATGCCGGTGGCCATGAACTGGCGGGTCTGCTCCTCGGTGAATCCGGCGTCTTCGCGCACGAAGCGCCAGATCTCGCTGAAGCCCTTGCGCGCAACGCGCCCGATCACCGGTTCGCCGCCGAGCGCCGTGGAACTCGCGATGACCGGCAGCATGCCCCGCTCGGCGAGGAGGCTCGTGTACGCCGTTCCCATGCGTTCGGCGCGGCCCTCGACCGACCCGGGCAGCGCGGCGCGGAACTCGGCGAGCAGGCGGGCATAGGCGCGTTCGATGACCTCGACGAACAGCTTCTCTTTCGTGCCGAACAGCCGCACGACGTAGGGCTGGCTCACCCCGGCTGCGCGGGCCACCTCGTCTGTCGTGGTGCCGACGTAGGTCTTGGCGCCGAACACCGCGGTGGCCGCGACGAGGATCTGCTCGCGCCGGTCGGCCGACCTCATTCGCGGAGCGGGTGCGACTTCTTCGACCGTCATGGTTGACATGTTATCAGTCGATTACTACAGTCCAAGTAATCATTCGATTACAAACAAGGAGCACGCCGTGTCCACCACGCTCGACGCAGCAGTCCCGCTGCGCACCCGCCGACCGAGCCCGCTCTGGCTCGTGCTCATCGCCACGGCGCTGCCGATGTTCATGGCGACGCTCGACAACCTCGTCATGACGAACGCCCTGCCGGTGCTGCACTCGGAGTTCGGGGCATCCGTCGAAGAGCTGCAGTGGTTCATGAACGCCTACACGCTCGCCTTCGCCAGCACGATCCTGATGGCCGTCGCCCTCGGCGACCGCTTCGGCCGGCGCACGCTCTTCGTGATCGGCATCGTCGTCTTCACGCTGAGCTCGGCGCTCGCGGCGCTCGCCACCGACCCGACGCAGCTCATCGCGGCCCGAGCCGCGCAGGGCTTCGGCGCCGCGGCGATCATGCCCCTCTCGCTCACCCTGCTCGCGGGTGCCGTGCCACTCGCCCGGCGCCCGCTCGCCATCGGCATCTGGGGCGGCGTCGCCGGACTCGGCGTCGCCACGGGCCCGCTCATCGGCGGCGCGGTCATCGAGGGCTGGGCGTGGCAGGCCATCTTCTGGATCAACGTGCCGGTCGGCGTCGTCTCGATCGCCCTCGCCCTCGCCGCCCTGCCGAACAGCTTCGGCGCCCGCCTTCGCGCCGACGTGGTCGGCCTCGTACTCTCGGGCGTCGGACTGCTCGGCGTCGTCTACGGCATCGTGCGCGGCAACGACGCGGGCTGGTCGAGCGTCGAGGTGCTCGGCAGCCTGATCGCCGGCGGCGCGCTGCTGCTCGCCTTCGTCGCCTGGGAGTCGCGCACCTCGGCGCCGCTGCTGCCGCTGCGCCTGTTCCGCGACCGCAGCTTCACCGTGGCGAACCTCGCGGGCTTCGGATTCAGCTTCGGAGCGTTCGGGTCGATCTTCATCCTGATCCAGTTCCTGCAGGTCGTGCAGGGCGCGAGCCCGCTCGATGCCGCTGTGCAGACCTCGCCGTGGACCCTCGCTCCCATGATCGTGGCACCGCTCGCCGGAGTCTTCGCCGGCCGCCTCGGCACCCGCACGCTCATCGTGGCCGGCCTGCTCGCCCTGTCGGGTGCGCTCTTCTGGCTCACGCAACTCCTCGAGCCCGGCACCGAGTACTCGGCCTTCATCGCGCCGTTCATCATCGCGGGCATCGGCATGGGACTCGTCTTCGCCCCGTCGGCGACCGCGGTGCTCGCGACGATGGCGCCCGACGATCACGCCAAGGCGAGCGGCACGAACTCGATGCTGCGCGAGGTCGGCGTCGCGCTCGGCATCGCCGTCTCGACCGCGGTGTTCACCGGTGCCGGCGGCGCGCTCACACCGACCGAGTACGGCGTCGGCGCACAGCCCGCCGTCGTCGTGGGTGCCGCGGTGCTGCTCGTCTCGGGGCTGATCGCGATGCTGCTGCCGGCCGGGCGGGCGACGGCACCAGCACCCGCATCCGCGGATGCCGCCGTCGAGTCGATCGTCGATGAGGAGGAGCGAGAGCCCGAGCTCGCGCGCTGAGCACCCCTCGACGACGAAGTCCCCGCCTGGCCGGAGCCGGGCGGGGACTTCGTGGTTCAGGAGCGACTCAGTAGGTCGTCGTGATGTTCGGGTTCGAGGCGATGATCGACGCGAACACGACGAAGAAGATGATGCCGATCACGATGTAGACGAAACCGATGATGATCGCGGCGATCGCGAGGCCACGGCCGCGCTCACCGGTCTTCTTGACCTGGTTGAGGGCGATGAAGCCGAGCACGATCGCGACGACGTTGAAGCCGATGAGCGACAGCACGAAGCCGACGATCGACAGA
Organism: Agromyces subbeticus DSM 16689; assembly: GCF_000421565.1. GTDB lineage: Bacteria > Actinomycetota > Actinomycetes > Actinomycetales > Microbacteriaceae > Agromyces > Agromyces subbeticus. Next base: position 197,374 of record NZ_ATXG01000005.1, read on the forward strand.
ACGTTCCACTTCTCAGCGGACGCCGGCTGCGCAGGCACGGGGGCGGGAGCGGGAGTGGTCATGTGTGAGGGTTCCTTGCTGTTGGGAAGCGGCGGATTGCCGAACGCATCTTGACAGCGCCCGTCGCCCGGTGTCAATGGACAGCACTCCCCGTTTCGACTCGCCGCGCCACGCCGGGTCGCAGAGCGACTCGGAACGACGCATCGAGACGATGTGCGCGCCACGGCGATCTTCGTCGCGAATTCTTACGGCGACGCAATGATCCCGCGTCGGAGCACAACCAATCGCAGACGCTCGCCTCGTAGCCTTGGATGAGCCGGCGAATCCCGTCGCGCCAAACCCGCGCATCGCGCACCCTCACCGAGGAACGGAGGTTCACATGTCGAGCAACACCATGATCGACGCCATCATCGGCGAACCCGAGGTTCTCGAAGACGAGGTGACCGCCGCCGACCTCGCGCTCGCCGACGGCGTCGAGACGGATGCCGCGTGGCTGCGCCTCAAGGAATCGGCGACCGCCCTGCACGGGCTGCAGGTGAAAGACGGCTCGGTGCCCGAGGCGAGCGACCGCGAAGAGGCATCCGCGCTCGTCGATGCCATCGTGGAGTCGATCGAGGCGCTCGCGCCGCGGTTCCCGCACGAGGCCGAGTACCTCGCGGCATCCGTCGTCGACTTCCGGCGCTGGCAGTCCGAGGGCTTCGGCGTGCCCGACTTCCTCGACTCGCTCGTGGCGTTCCAGCCGCAGCGGCACCGGGTCGACGGCATCCGCCACCTCGTGGTCTTCCCGATGTACACGCAGAACGGCTCGACCGAACGGCACGTCGAGGCCCTCGTGGTCGAGACGATCTGGCCCGAGTTCATCGCGGCGCTCGAAGCCGGCGACTACGGCAACAAGCTCTTCGTGAGCCTGAGGCTCGTCGACTTCACGCCCGGGTACGACACGAACTCGGCCGTGCTCTTCCCCGAGACGGTCGCGATGCGCGAGATCCCGCAGTTCACGTGGGGCGCGATCTTCCAAGACCGTGAGGCGGCGCGATACCGCAAGGTCGTGCGCGCGGCATCCGAGATCACCAAGCTCGAACTGCCCGCCGACGCGGCGGCGCTGCTCGACGACCAAGAGCTCGCCGAGCGCACCTTCGTGATGTGGGACATCATCCACGACCGCACCCACATGCGCGGCGACCTGCCGTTCGATCCGTTCATGATCAAGCAGCGCATGCCGTTCTTCCTCTACTCGCTCGAAGAACTGCGGTGCGACCTCACCGCGTTCCGCGAGTCGGTGAAGATCGAGCGGCAGTTGCGCAAGCGAGCGACCGAGCATACGGGAGGGGCAGATGAGTACCTGACCGCCGTCGAGCAGCAGTTGCTCCAGCACGGCAAGCTCGTGCAGTACGCGGTGATCTTCGATCGCATCTTCCGCTTCGCGATCACCGGCTCGCGCGTGCGCAACTACGACGGGCTCGGCGGCCAGCTGCTGTTCGCGTGGCTGCACCAGAAGCACGTGCTCGAGTGGACCGACGTCTCGCTGAGCTTCGACTGGGACGCCGTGCCCGACGCGGTCGTCGAGCTCGGCGATGCGATCGACGAGCTCTACTGGAAGTCGATCGACCGGCCGAAGACGGCGCATTGGCTCGCCGCCTACGAGTTGGTCACCAGCGTCGTGACGCCGAACCCGGCGTCGGTGTGGGCGCAGGGCCTGCCGCGCGAGGTGCTCGCCGGGGCGCCGAAGGGCTACACCGACCTCGTGATGGACGACGAGTTCCCGCTCTCGATGTTCTACGAGGCGCTCGACAAGAAGATGAAGCCGGTCATCGAGTCGACCGTCGGCATCACGGCGCACTCGGCGGCCGAGTAGCAACCCCGCCGGTCGAGGAGCGACGAAGGAGCGTATCGAGACCCCGTAACGTGGGTCTCGATACGCTTCGCTATTCGACCGACGAAACTCGAAGAGGAGCAAGTTCATGACCGATCTCGCGAATCGCACCGTGCTCATCGCGGGAGCGACGAGCACCTCTGGTCGCGTCGTCGCCCGCGCGCTCCTCGACGCCGGGGCGCGAGTGATCGCCGTCGGCAGCGACCAGTCGCGCATCGAGGCCCTCGAGGCCGAGCTGCCTGGCGTGGTCGGCGAGCGTGCCGACCTCACCGACGGCGACGACGTGCTCGAGCTCGCCATGCGCGTGCACGCCCGCGTCGGCGACGTCGACGGCGTCGTGCACCTCGTCGGCGGCTGGCGCGGCGGCGGCGGCATCGCCGGGCAGACCGAAGAGGACTACCGCGTGCTCGAACGCTCGTTCACGGCGCTGCGCTACGTCAGCCGCGCCTTCTGGAACGACCTCGTGGCGTCACCCGCCGGCCGCATCGCGATCGTCTCGTCGACGACCGTCGATCGCCCCACCGCGGGCGGCGCCAACTACACGGCGATCAAGGCGGCGAGCGAGTCGTGGATGCGTTCTCTCGCGCAGGGCTTCGGCAAGGCCGGCGACACCGCAGCGGCGGTCACGTTCCGCGTGCAGTCACTCGCGGGGCTTGAGGGTCGGCTCGCGGCATCCGTCGTCGACCTCTGGGGCACGGATGCCGCTGAGCTGAACGGTGCCGTCGTCGAACTCACTGCCTGAGTTCGGCGGGCGGGGCCTCGGTCCCGGCCGCGGGTGCTTCGTTCTCGACCGCTGGAGCGCCGCTCTCTGCAGGGGGCGCCACGCTCTCGGCGGGCGGCGGTGCTGGCGGCGGCGGCATGCCGGAGGCCGGTGGCTGCTGATCGGCGCGAGTCGCCTCGCCGATGCATCCGTCATCGCCGTCGCCCTCGAGCGCGAGGCGCCACGCCTGCTGCTGCTCGGTGCTGAGCCCCTCGGGCATCGCCGGGGCGGTCGAGGTGGGATTGCGCGGTTCGGTGTTCCACCACTCCCAGAAGCGGTACTCCTGGTCGGCTCCGGCCATGCACTCGCGCACGAGCTGCTGGAATGCGAGCCATGCCTGCTGCTCATCGGCGGTGGGCACGGGATCGGCCGGCGGCGGGCTGGGCGCGGGAGACGGCACCGGCGGCGCGCTCGGTGCTGGGCTCGGGCTCGCGATTGGAGGGTTCGAGTGCGTGCGCGGCAGCGGTGCCTCACCATCGTCGTCAGCACCGTCGGCCGGAACCTGCGGATCGCCCGTGGCCTCGCCCGCCTCGACCCCGAAGCCGCCGGATTCAGTCGCGACCGGCTGCGGCGACCTCGCGTCGTAGAGCACCGGTGCCCCGGTCGTCGCAACGGCGACGCCGACGAAGATCGAACCCACGAAGAGGGCCGCGATCGCGCCACTCATGACCAGCGCCTTGCGCATCGGGCACCTCCCGCCGCGATCGGGAACGACCGCTGGCCGCTCGGGGTGTCCGATCCATGCTACATGCCCCCGAACGGGGGCTTGAAGTGCGCAACTCAGTGCGGTGAGTGGGGGACGAGCCCAGATCAGTGGGTGTTGCCGGCTGCCTCGGCCGCGGCGCCCCAGCACCCCGCGTCCTGCCAGCGGTAGGCCTCGCCGCCGGGGTCATCGCCGTAGAGGGCGAAATCCCATGCGGCGCGCTCCTCACCGGAGAGATCGACGGGCATCGCCGACGTTCCGCTCCACCACTCCCAATACAGGTACTCCTGGCCCCGCTCGGCCATGCAGTCTCGGACGGTCTGCTGGAACGCGAGCCACGTCTGCTGTTCCTCGAGCGTCGGCCTCCAGTCGTCCTCGCCCTCGACCGGCACGTCGCTGGATCCGGTGTCGGCGTCGGTGTCGGCCGTCGCGTCGACGACGGCGTCTTCCGCGGATTCCGGCGGCACCGGCAACTCTGCGGGCGCCACGGCATGCGGGGCCTCGAGGATCACGGGAGCGCTCGAAGGCGCGACCCGGCGCTCCTCGTCTTCACGCGACGTCACATCGGTGACGGCGGTCTCCCCGCCAGTGCTGCCGACAGACGCGTCGTCGACACCGGTCTCGACTCGCTGGAATGCCGACGCGGTGACGACTCCGGCAACCAGCACCCCCGCTGCAAGAACGGCGGCTGCGCCGACCAGTGCACCTCGTCGCATGGCGTCCGCCTTCCTGGCATGGGTGATCGCGTGCGCACACTGTATCGCTTCGATCGGTTCGAAGGACTGAGGGCTAGCCCTGAGACCAACCCACCACGCCGACTCACCCGGCCGCCGGCCCCGCGATCTCCGACGAACCATCGGCCGCCACGGCGTCATCGCCCGTCGCGACATCCGCCGGCGAACCCTGTCGGCGACTCAGCCAGAGGAACGGCACCGCGAGCACCTGGATGCCGCCGCTGACGAGCAGCGAACCCGGATAGCCCCAGATGTCGGCCGATCGCCCGAGCACCGGCTGGATCACGGCGCCGCCGGTGCTGCCGAGCAGCGAGTCGAACGAGAGCACGGTTGCTCGTTGCTGCGACGGGATCATGTCGTTGAGGTAGGCCTGCTGCACGGGCCCGGCCGCGGCATCGACGAGGCCCCAGACCGTGAGCAGCACGAGGGCGATCCAGAAGTTCTGATTCACGCCGAGGGCGAGCAGCACGAGCGTCGAGACGATGAGGCTCGCGATGATGGTCGTCGTGCGCTTGCGGAACCTGCGCCGCACCCACGGCGCGGCGAGTCCGCCGATCATCTGGGACCCCGAGAGGATCGCCGCGGCGAGGCCTGCGATCGAGTACGCACCGGAGTCGCCCCAGAGCTCGACGAGGTAGGGCTGCAGCGCGTAGAAGACGTAGAAGCCGACGCCGGTCGTGAAGAACGACGCGAACATGACGTAGCGCACCGGCCTTCGCCCGAGCCCGTACTTCACCGAGGCCTGGAACACCTCCTTCGTGGCTCGCAGCGGGTGCGCGCGACCCGCCGGCGTGAAGCCGAGGTCGCGCATCACGATCGCGGCGACGACGAACATCACCACGAGGATGCCGGCGCGCACGAGGAACGGCACGCCGAGGTTCGTCGCCTGCGCGATGACGCCGCCGGCGATGGAGCCGACGAACATCGCGGCACCCGAGAGCGCCAGGCCCCGGCCGAACACCCGCTCGAGGCCGCCGGTGTAGCCCGTCGCCGCGAGCGCGTCGACGAGCCACGCCTCGACCGCACCCGAGAAGAAGGTGAAGCCGAGGCCGAGCAGCACCGAGACGACCGCCCACATCCAGAACGGCGAGTGCGCGACCCAGAGCAGGTAGTAGAGCACGGTCGTCGCGGCGAGCGTGACGGTGCCCAGGAGATAGGAGACGCGACGGCCCATGGTGTCGGCGACGACACCTGTGGGCACCTCGAAGATGACCATGCCCACCGAGAAGAACGCGTTCGCCGCGAACGCCTCGAGGTTGGTCAGCCCGGCGTCGAGCAGGAACAGCGTGTTCACGCCCCAGATGAACGACGCGGCGAGCGTGTTGCCGATCAGCAGGGTGAAGTACGCCGCCTGCACTCGCTGCGCCGCCGGATTCGGCGCCGGCTGCGAGGCATTGCGCTGCGCACGTTCGGCCATGTGCTCATCATGCTCGCTCCTCGGCCCGCCGCCAAGATGCAACGGCGGATGCCGCGGCAGCCGCTACGCTCGCGACATGGTGCGCTTCCTGATCCGCGCGGCGATCTTCCTCGGCACCGCCGCCCTCGGACTCCTCATCGCCTGGTGGCTGCTGCCCGGCTTCGACATCAACTGGGCGGGCTTCATCGTCGCGATGCTGATCTTCGCAATCGCGCAATCGCTTCTGAGCCCGCTCATCTCCAAGCTCGCCGCCCGCCATGCTCCGGCGATCCTCGGCGGGGTCGGCCTCATCTCGACCTTCGTCGCGCTGCTGCTCGCGCACTGGATCGGCAACGGCCTGCAGATCGACGGCCTGCTCACCTGGGTGCTGGCGACCCTCATCGTGTGGCTCGTCACGGCGCTCGGCACCTGGCTGCTACCGCTCGTGTTCCTGAAGCAGCGAGCGGGCGAGCGGCGGGGCGCTCGCGCCTGACCTCGAACGAGCGACCCGCTCACCAGAAAAGCACGCCATGGAAGCTCGATAGCGCGCATCACTGCTGAGTCGTTGCACCGGAAGCATCGGAGCTGCAGCGTTGCGCTGACGATCTCCGCCGCGCGGTGGATTCATCGGCGTGACTCCCTCGCTAGCGTGGTGGCATGGCCGATGCAGCAGAACCGCCCGTGGTCGAGGGCGTCGAGTGGGTTCGCCCGCGGCCGGGCCGGCGTGCGTTCCGCAATGACCTCGTGCTCGCCCTGGTGCTCGCTGCGGGCACGGTCGCGAGCACGCTGCTCTACCGCGTCACGGGCTGGGGCGAGACGACGCCGTGGTGGGCGACCGCCATCTGGATCGTCGCGGTGCCCCTGCCGCTCGCCGTGCGACGGCGCTGGCCCGAGGTCGTGGCGGTCACGATATCCGTCGCCTTCGTCGTCGGCGGTGTCGTCGAGATCGGCGAGGTCCTGTTCACCAACATCGCCCTCTTCATCGCCATCTACACGGTGGGCGCGTGGAGCCGCAGTCGGCGGCGGGCGACGATCGTGCGCGGCCTCATCGTGGTGGGCATGTTCGCGTGGCTCTTCTGGGGGCTCATCTACTTCGCGACCATCGAAGACCACCTGCCCGACCTGTCCCGCGAGGGGGCGATCTCGCCGTACCTCGCCTACGGCCTCATCAACGTGCTCACGAACCTGCTGTACTTCGGCGGCGCATGGTACTTCGGTGATACCGCCTACCGCTCTGCACGGTCGAGGGCCGAACTCGAGCAGCGCACGACAGAGCTCGCCTCCGAGCGGGAGCGCACCAGGGCGCAGGCCGTCGCGATCGAGCGGCTGCGCATCGCGCGCGAGCTGCACGACGTCGTGGCGCACCACGTCTCGGTGATCGGCGTGCAGGCCGGCGCCGCCCGCCGGGTGCTGGCGAAAGACCCCGAGGCAGCGTCGACGGCGCTCTCGTCGATCGAGTCGAGCGCCCGCGACGCCGTCGACGAACTGCACGGCCTGCTCGGCACCCTTCGCGGCGATGCAGAGACCGGGTCATCCGCCGTGCTCGACGCCGCCCTGCACCGCTCGGCCGACGTCACCGACGCCGCCACCAGCACGTCGACCCGCGGCATCGAGCGTCTCGACGAACTCGTCGCCGAGAGTTCGGCCATCGGCCTTCCGACCACGCTCGAGATCATCGGCGAGCCCGTCCCGGTCTCCGCCGTCGTCGACCTCAGCGCCTACCGCATCGTCCAAGAGGCCCTGACGAACGTGCGCAAGCATGCCGGCGCCGCAGCGACGTCGGAGGTCCGCGTGCGCTGGGCCGATCAATCGGTCGAGGTCGAAGTGACCAACACCGGTGCCGTGCGCCGGTCACGAAGCGATTCGGCACCGGATGCCGCGAGCCGAGGTCTCGGCCAGTTGGGCATGCAGGAGCGGGTGGCGGCGGCAGGCGGCCACCTCGAACTCGGCCCACGGGCGCGGGGCGGGTACCTGGTGCGCGCGCAATTCCCGCTCCGGCGCGTCGAGGAGGTGCGCGCATGAGCATCCGCGTGCTCGTCGTCGACGACCAGAGCCTCGTGCGAGGCGGCTTCCGCACCATCCTCGACTCCGAAGACGGCATCGAGGTGGTGGGCGAAGCGGCGAACGGCGAAGACGCCATCGCCAAGGTCGCCGAGCTCTCGCCCGATGTCGTCTGCATGGACGTGCAGATGCCCGGCATGGACGGACTCGAGGCCACGCGTCGCATCACCGCCGACGCGGCATCCGGTGCGGCCGTGCTCGTGCTCACGACCTTCAACCGCGAGGACTACCTCTTCGCCGCCCTCGAGGCCGGGGCGAGCGGGTTCCTGCTGAAGAACTCGAGCCCCGAGCAGCTGATCGAGGCCGTGCAGGTCGTGGCCCGGGGCGACGCGCTGCTCTCGCCCGACGTCACGCGCCGCGTCATCGAGGCGGTCTCGGGCGCCGCGCGGGTCGAAACCCCTCCCACCCATTCACCGCGGGTTGAGGAGGCGCGCCATCGTCGTCTCGAAACCCAGCCGACCGCGCTCGACACCCTCACCGACCGCGAGCGCGAGGTGCTCGAGCATCTCGCCGCGGGAATCTCGAACGCCGAGATCGCCGAACGGCTCTGGGTCGGCGAGGCGACCGTGAAGACGCACGTGTCGAAGGTCCTCATGAAGCTCGGACTGCGCGATCGCGTGCACGCCGTGGTCTACGCCTACGAGCACGGCATCGTGCGGCCACGCGGCTGACGCCGTGTTGCGGACGCCTTGCGGCAGACGCTCGCTCAGGCCGCGTGCGGTGAGCGTTGCACGCCGGTCACACCCGGCTCCGCGGCATCCGACCCCAGCGCGACGATCGCGTTCGACGCGTCGACGTGCACGATGTGCGGGCGGAAGGTTCGGGCGGCGGCATCATCCAGCTGCCCGTACGCGATGAGGATCACGACGTCGCCCGGGTGCACGAGGTGCGCCGCGGCTCCGTTGATGCCGAGCACTCCCGACCCCCGCTCGCCCTCGATCACGTAGGTCTCGAGGCGGGCGCCGTTGGTCACGTCGACGATCGACACCTGCTCGCCGGGCAGCAGGTCGGCGGCGTCCATGAGCTCGCGGTCGACCGTCACGGAGCCGACGTAGTGCAGGTCGGCGTGCGTCACGGTGGCGCGGTGGATCTTCGACTTCAGCATGGTGCGCAACACGGCATCCAGCTTACGGATGTCGCGCGAGGGGCAGGCGCCTGCAACACGGCCCGCGCCCGAGCGCGCGGGCGCGCAGAATTCAGGAGATGTGCGGCTATGACCCCGCATGGCGACCTACAGAGCGGGATCTCCTGAATTTCTGCAGCAGCTCCCTTGACACCGCGCGCACTTCTGCCTAACGTAAGCAATGTATTAATTAAGGAGTTGCTTACATGCAGAACGGGCCCGATGCGCTCAGCCTCGTGTTCCAGGCGCTCGCCGATCCGACCCGGCGCGAGATCCTCTCGCGACTTCGCGGCGGGCCGACGACCGTCGGCGAACTGGCCGAGCCCTTCGCGATGAGCCGGCCCGCTATCTCGCAGCACCTCAGGGTGCTCGAGCGCGCCGGGCTCATCGAGCGCACCGCGACGGCCCAGTGGCGCACCTGCACCCTTCGCACCGAGCCGCTCGACGAGGCATCCGCCTGGGTCGACCGGCACCGCGACGAGTGGAACGAGCGCTTCGACCTGCTCGACGAACGACTCCGCGAACTGAAAGGACAGACGGATGCCTGAGCAGACCGCCGCAGCAACGAAGCAGTTCACCATCACGCGCATCTTTGACGCACCCCGCGACGTCGTGTGGCGCGCATGGACCGACCCCGACGAGGCCGCCGTCTGGTGGCACCCCCGGGGCATCGTCACGCCGCGCGAGAGCGTCGTGCTCGACGTGCGACCCGGCGGGCGCTATCGCTACACGATGATCGCGCCCGACGGCACCGAGTATCCGACGGCCGGCGTCTATCGCGAGATCACGCCGCCCGAACGGCTCGTCATGACGTGGGGCTCGCCCGGCGACCCGGATGAGATCGCGCCGGTGCTCACGATCGAGCTCGCCGAACACGGCGAGCGCGGCGAGCAGACGCGAATGACGTTCCACGTGCTCGGCATCGAGGCCGCCCCCGGCGACGACAACGTCTACGACGGCTGGGATTCGGCCTTCGATGTGCTCGTCGAGCACCTCGACGAGCACGGGCGACTCGATGAGCAGGGGGCAAGCTGATGGGCCGCCTCATCATCGAGCAGATCGTGAGCATCGACGGCTACGCCGCCGAGCTCGACGGTGGCATCGACTTCTTCGACGCGCTCGTGCAGCCGGGCGAGAACGGCGAGGTCGATTTCAACGACACCGAACAGCTCGACTACGTCTCACGGGCCGACGCGATCCTGTTCGGCGCCACCACCTATCGCATGTTCGCCGACTACTGGCCGGGCGTCGACCCCGAGGTCGAGCGGGTCGCCGAGCTCATCGACCGGCTGCCCAAGTTCGTGATCTCGAACACGCTGACCGAAGCGCCGTGGGGCGATGGCGAGATCGGGGTGCTGCACGGCGACGGCGTCGAGGCGACCGCGGCGCTGAAGCAGCGGTTCGACACGGTCATCGTGTGGGGCAGCCTCACGCTCACCGATGCCCTGCTTCGCGCCGGACTCGTCGACGAGCTGCATCTGCGCGTCGTGCCGGTGCTGCTCGGCGCGGGCCGATCGTTCACCCCGGCCGAGCTCGGCGACCGCTCGATCGAACTCGACCGCGTCACGCAACGGCCGGGCGGCGTCGTCAGCCTCCGCTACGTCGTGCGCTGAGCGCGAGCGGGGTCGGATGCCGCGGCATCCGACTCGTCGGCATCATCCGGCTCCCCCGCATCGCCCGCTGCACCGCCCTGCTGGTACTCCGCCGACAGCATGCGATACGAGCGCGTGCCGAAGGCGATGAGCGCGAGCACGACCATCGCGAGCCCGCTGAACAGGAAGACGAGTGCGATGCCGCGGGCATCGCCGTCGCCGAGGAGCCACCCCCATGTCGCCCGGCCCTCGTTCGACTCCATGTAGGGGATGATCCAGAACTGCGCGATCGGCGCGATGAGGAACGCGGTGATCGGCGCCGCCGCCGCTTCGAACGCCTGGGCGAAGCCGAACACCCGCCCCTGCCGCCGGAACGGCACGACCTTCTGGATCACGGTCTGCTCGGCCGCCTCGACCACCGGGATGAGGGTCATGTAGACCCAGATGCCGACCCCGTAGAGCACCCACCACTCGCGGATCGTGAAGAGCGCCCCGAGCAGGCCCATGGCGACGACGACGAGCAGCATCGTGCGGATCGGGTTGCGGCCGAGCCCCCATTTGGCGATCACCAGACCGCCGACGATGAAGCCCGTGGCCGAGACGCCGAGCACGACGCCCCATGCCTCGACCGGGAACAGCGTGAGGCCGTACGGGTCCATGAGCGCCATGTAGACGCCGCCGATGAGGTTGTTGAACGTCGAGAACAGGATGAGCGCGAAGAGGCCCGGCGCCGCCTTGATCGCGGCGATGCTGCCGCGCAGGTCGATCGCCGGGCTGTGATCGCCGTCGACGACGGGGTGGTCTTCGGGGATGCGCACGAAGAGCAGGTGCACGAGGGCGACGAGGGTCGCCGCGATCGAGATGACGAGGGTCCAGCCCATGCCGGCGAGCCCGATCGCGAGACCGCTGAACACGCTCGTGACGATGAAGGCGAGCCCCTGCACGGTGCCCACCATGCCGTTGGCGTTGGCGTGCCGCGGCTCGGGCACGAGCAGCGTGACGGTCGTCGACAGCGCGATGTTGCGCATGTTCTCGATGACCGAGCCGAACAGGATGATGCCCGAGAACAGCCAGAACCACGGTCCGCCGAGGTCGAGCAGCGCTGCCTCGGGCTGCGTCGCGTAGAGCACTCCGGCGATCACGAACGACCCGAGGGTCACGAGGCTCGAGAACACCATGACGCGATGCTTGCGATGCCGGTCGACGATCGTGCCGAAGAAGATCGAGAACACGGCGATGAGCAGCATGTAGGCGCCGCCGATGATGCCCGTCGCGAGCACCGAGCGGGTCTCGAGGTAGACCCAGAACGTGAGCGCGAACCAGAGGAAGCTCGTGGTGACGTTCGCGATCATCGTGTTCGCGAGCACCTGGATGAAGGTGCGCATGCCGTTCGGCGGCGGTGACACCGTGGACGCGGGCACCGCGGGAGGCGGTGCCGACCCGGGCACCTGCTGCGTCTCGGACTCCCCTGATCCGTTGGTCACCGTGCGATCGTAACCAGCGCCCCCGACATCCGGTAGCCCCCTCCGCCGTACGGCGGAGTCACCGGCTGCGGCAGGCCGTGAAACCCGTCGCGCGGCGGATGCCGCGGGGCTCGCGACATCCGTAGCGTGAAGCCATGCTCGAACTCCAGGATGTCACCAAGCGCTACGGCGAGCGCCTCGCCCTCGACCACGTGAGCTTCACCGTCGGCGACGGCCGGCTCACCGGCTTCGTCGGCGGCAACGGCGCCGGCAAGACCACGACGATGCGCATCGTGCTCGGCGTGCTCGCCGCCGACGGCGGCACCGTCACCCTCGGCGGCGACACACTGACCGCCGCCGATCGGCGCCGCTTCGGCTACATGCCCGAAGAGCGAGGTCTGTACCCGAAGATGCGCGTGCTCGAGCAGACCGTCTACCTCGCCCGGCTGCACGGCTGGAGCGCCGCAGCAGCGCACCGCAACGCGGTCGAGCTGCTCGAGCGACTCGGCCTCGGCGAGCGCGGCGACGACACGATCGAGTCGCTCTCGCTCGGCAACCAGCAGCGCGCCCAGATCGCCGCGGCCCTCGTGCACCGGCCGGAGGTGCTCGTGCTCGACGAGCCCTTCTCGGGCCTCGACCCGATGGCCGTCGAGACGGTGCAGGGCGTGCTGGCGGATGCCGCGGCATCCGGCGCCCCGGTGCTCTTCTCCTCGCACCAGCTCGACATCGTCGAGCGCCTCTGCGACGACCTCGTCATCATCGCGGGCGGGCGCATCGCCGCCTCGGGAACCGCAGACACCCTGCGCTCCCAGCACGGCTCGGAGCGCTGGGAGCTGCTCACCTCGGGCGACCTCGGCTGGCTACGGCAGCAGCCCGGCATCCGGGTCGCCGACTTCGACGGCGGCTGGGCGGTCTTCGAGGCCGAATCGGATGCCGCGCGGCAGGCCGCGCTCGCCGAGGCCGTCGCTCGCGGCGAGGTCGTGAACTTCACCCGCGAGCACACCACGCTCGCCCAGATCTTCAAGGAGGTCGTGCTGTGAGCACCGACACCAGAGCACCGCGCGCCACCCGTACACCCGGCGACGAGCGCCGCACGCCGACGTTCGTCGACAGCGTCACCCTCGTGGCAGGGCGCGAGATCACGATGCGCATGCGGAGCAAGGCGTTCCTCGTCTCGACCGGCATCCTCATGCTCGCCGTGCTCGCGTCGATCGTGCTGGGCGGCATCTTCGGCGGCCAGTCCGACGTACCGAAGGTCGCCGTGGTCGCGGGGGCCACCGACGTCGTCGCCGGCAACGAGGCGCTCGACGCGCAGCCGGTCGATGATCTCGCCGCCGCCGAGCAGTTGCTGCGCGACGGGGAGGTCGAGGCGATCGTCGCCCCCGCGGCATCCGAACCTCTCGGCGTCATCGTCTACGGCCTCGAATCGACCCCGAACTCGGTCGTCTCGGCGCTCTCCGTTGCACCGACGGTCGAACTGCTCGACCCGGCAGCGGTCGACCCCGGCATCGCCTATCTCGTGGCGTTCGGCTTCGGCATCGTGTTCTTCATGTCGGCGATCACGTTCGGCTCGACGATCTCGCAGTCGGTCGTCGAGGAGAAGCAGACCCGCGTCGTCGAGATCCTGCTCTCCGCCGTGTCGGCACGGGCCCTGCTCACCGGCAAGGTGATCGGCAACAGCGTGCTCGCGTTCGGGCAGATCCTCGCGATCGCTGTGCTCGCGATCCTCGGGCTGATGCTCACCGACCAGCAGGTGCTGCTCGGCGTGCTCGGGGCATCCGTCATCTGGTTCGTGGTCTTCTTCGCGATCGGCTTCGTGATGCTCGCGGCGCTCTTCGCCGCGAGTGCAGCCCTCGTGTCGCGCGCCGAAGACATCGGCTCGGTCACGACGCCGGTGACGATGCTCGTGATGATCCCGTACTTCCTGGTGATCTTCTTCAACGACAACCCGGTCGTGCTCGCGATCATGAGCTACGTGCCGTTCTCGGCGCCCGTCGGCATGCCGATGCGCATCTTCCTCGGGCAGGCCGAGTGGTGGGAGCCCATCGTGTCGCTCGTGATCCTCGTGGCCAGCACGGCCCTGGCCGTCGTGATCGGCGAGCGCATCTACCGCAACTCGCTCCTGAAGACCGGCGCGCGGGTGCCGTTCGCCGAGGCGCTGCGAGGCTGAGCGCGCTCACCCCACCGAGAGGGCGGGTTGGGGCAGGCCTCCCATTCCCGGCGCACAGCCGGGAATGGGAGGATGGTTCGGTGACTGAACAGCTCCACGACCGCTCTGTCCGCGGCTTCGCCTCCGACAACTACTCCGGCGTGCACCCCGAGGTGCTCGCCGCCATCGCCGCCGCGAACGACGGCCACCAGGTCGCCTACGGCGACGACGTCTACACCGAGCGCCTGCAACAGGTGTTCGCCGGCCACTTCGGCGAGGGCGTCGAGGCCTTCCCCGTCTTCAACGGCACGGGCGCGAACGTCACCGCCTTGCAGTCGATGCTCCCGCGCTGGGGCGCAGTGATCTCGGCGAGCACCGCCCACATCAACGTCGACGAGGGCGGGGCGCCCGAGCGGGTCGGCGGCATCAAGCTGCTCACCGTGCCGGCGACCGACGGCAAGCTCACCCCCGAGCTCATCGACCGCGAGGCGTGGGGCTGGGGTGACGAGCACCGCGCCCAGCCGCTCGTCGTGTCGATCACGCAGACCACCGAACTCGGCACCGCCTACACCGCCGACGAGGTGCGCGCGATCGCCGATCACGCGCACGAGCGCGGCATGACCCTGCACATGGACGGCGCGCGCCTGTCGAACGCCGCCGCGTCGCTCGACCTGCCACTGCGGGCCTTCACCCGTGACGTCGGCGTCGACGTGCTGAGCGTCGGCGGCACCAAGAACGGCGCCCTCGGCGCCGAGGCGATCGTGGTGCTGAACTCCGAGGCATCCGTGGGTCTCAAGTACCTGCGCAAGCTCAACATGCAGCTCGCCTCGAAGATGCGCTTCACCTCGGCGCAGCTCATCGCGCTCTACGGGGGCGAGCTCTGGATCGACAGCGCACGGCACGCGAACGCGATGGCGCGCCGGCTGCGCGACGCGCTCGACGCCGGCATCGCTGCCGGCGAGCTGCCGGGCCTCGGCTTCACGCAGCAGACGCAGTCGAACGGCGTCTTCGCGACGCTGCCGGCGGGCGTGGCCGACCGGCTGCGCGAGCGGTTCCGTTTCTACGACTGGGATGCCGCGCGCGGTGAGGTGCGGTGGATGTGCTCGTTCGACACGAGCGAAGCCGACATCGATGCGTTCGTCGTCGGCATCCGCGAGGAACTCGCGCGCGTCTGAGCCATCGCTGGGAGTATGCAGAAGCATGGAATAACGGATGCCGCGGCACGTTGCACCCCGTGGGTCGACGATGCCCCGGCATCCGCCCCAATGCATGAAAGCTGCAACCCATGACGCTCATCACCGACATCACCTCGCGCCGCGCCGAGACCGACGCCCCGCTCATCACGCCGCTCATCGAGCGTTTCAGCCCCCGGGCCTACGACCCCACGGCCGTGATCGAGCCGGGCGTCATCCGCACGATCCTCGAGGCCGCCCGCTGGGCGCCCTCGGCCAACAACGTGCAGCCCTGGCGCTTCATCGTCGCCCGCCGCGGCACCGCCGCCTTCACGAAGGTGCACGGCGCAATGCTCGGGTTCAACCAGGCGTGGGCCGACTCGGCCGCCGTGCTGATCGCGAACATCGCCGAGACCGTCGACGCCGAGGGCAAGCCCCGCCCGTGGGCGCGCTACGACCTCGGCCAGGCCGTCGCCCATCTCTCGGTGCAGGCGCAGCACGAGGGCCTGCACACGCACCAGATGGGCGGCTTCGAGGGCGAGAAGATCCGCGCGGCCTTCGGGCTCGCCGAGGGCCTCGACGTCGTCTCGATCACCGCGATCGGCGTACTCGGCGACGTGAACGCCCTGCCCGAGGCGCTCCGCGAGCGCGAGAGCGCACCGCGCCTGCGCAAGTCCCTCGAAGAGCTCGTGCTCGTCGGCGAGTAACGAGCAAGCGCAGCCGCGCGCGAGCGTCGAGCGCCGCGGATCAGCAGCGGCACGAGCGCCACGAGTCGATCACGACCCGTGGCGCTCGATTCATTCGTCGACCGGCCTAGTCGATGAAGTCCGCCAGTTCCTGCACCACCGACTCGTGCACCACACCCGCCCCGCCCAGCACCACGATCCGCTTCGGATCCAGACGATCCAACTCCGCCGCCACGACCGCCGGGATCATCGAGTCCGCCACCAACAGCAACGGACCACCCTGCGCACCAGCCACCGGAGCACCAGCCAACGCATCCGGGAAGTTCAACCCGTTCGCGACGAACACCACATCGACACCCGGCGCATAACTCTCCGC